>OZ244864.1:1795000-2692874 GCA_965221195.1 Candidatus Poriferisodalis sp. | reverse complement strand
AAGTTGACACCTTCTGCGAGCACATCGGTGGCTACCACGATGTCGTAACGGTCGCGGTCGTGGCCTTCGGGAGCGTCGGTGGTGCGGGGTGCAAAGCCCCACAGCACTTGTTCTTTGTTGCCGCTGCTAGAGCTGCCGGCACCTGAACTGCCAGTGATTGCGGCGATGCGCCCCCGGTAGGCGCCAAGACGTTCGTCGGTGTGAGCGACAGCTTCGAGATGCTCAAAGATCCAGTCGACGGTGTCGGCGTAGTAGCTGAAGATCAGCACTTTGCGTCGGTCTTTGATGTCGTCGGGGCCGATGCCTCCGGTTTGGGCTTGTGCGGCAATGGCCGCTAGTTCGTCTACTAGGGCGGCAAGGTTCGGGTCGGTGGCACGGGTCACGGTTTGCGCTTCGGCAGCCAACGAACGCAAAATGTCGCGGTCACTTGCGGCATCTTGGTACAGCCGCTCGGCATCCAAATCGTCGGCTGAGTCGGTGACATTGACCAGATGGTCTAAGAAGGCGTCGCGTTCTTTGTTGTCGAGGTCGTCGGTGTCTGAGGCAATCCAGTCCGCTAGCACGTCACCGGACTCAACGTGCCCTTGTTGCAGCAGCGCCAAAAACGCATCGTGACTTTGTGCCATGCGCTCACAGGTCTGCGCGAACGCATGCGGCGACGACTCGAACCGCTTAAGCAGACCCGAGCGCAACAATCCAGCGAGCTGCAGTTCGTATGTGTCGATGTCGTTGTCGTGCCGGTAACGCGAAGGTACGTAACGGGCCAATGTCAGGGCTGCTTGCGGCTCGGCGGGTCCACCGTTGATGTCTTTGTCGCTGTCGGCATCGCTGTCGGCGTCGAGCGCAGCTACGAAGCGTTCAAAGAAGCCGGGCAAGACTGCGTCAAGGTCGTAGCTGATTTTGTGTACGCGCGGGGTCGGGAAGATGATCGGCTGCTCGGTTCCACCGATACGCACCGTGTCGTTGGCGAAGAATCGTTTCACGAACGATCGAGTGCGACGTACCGCAACAGCGTCAAGCACATCAAACAAATGCTCGGGGGTGAGGTCGTCGGGGTTGAGCCTCATCGCGTTGGCGAAATGATCTCGCAGCGAAGCAATGCCCGCGTCAGCGAACGCTGCGTCGTTTCTTAGGAAATAGCCCAGCAGGTGGTACAGATCCCACAGGCTGTTGTTTACCGGTGTCGCGGTCAGCATCACTAGCTGCTTTGGCGGTGAGCCTGCCAGCAGCCAGCGCAACGCCTGCGCCCGCTGTGTGGACGGGTTGCGCAGATTGTGGGCCTCGTCAATCACCACCATGGCGTAGTCGTTGATGTGGCGTTGTTCGAGTGTGGTGCCCGTGGCGTGGCTGGGGTTGAGTCGCTGATCGGCCATCAGCTGCTCAAACGACACGAGTTCCATCGGCAGGTTGTGCTCCGCTCTGAACGCTCGCCACGGGCCGTCGCGCAGCGTCGCAGGTGTGACCACCAGCACCTTCTGGCGCCGTTCCAGTGCTGCCTCGCGAATCAACTCGCCCGCTAAGTAAGTCTTACCCAGCCCTACTTCGTCTGCTACCAGCACACCATTGCGTTCGTTGAGAATGCGCCGCGCCCGTTCCACACCTTCGGTCTGGAACGCAGTGAGGTGTATCTGCGGTGCGCCCTGGGCTTCAGTTTCGGCTTGCAGTTCGTCGCAGTAGCGCTCGGCGAGCATTCGCAGATAGATGAGCTGCGGCGAGTGCGGCTCAAATCGTGCTGCGAACAAGGCGGCTAAGTCGTACGGCGCTGCTTGTGCCCACAGCTCGTCAAACCATTCCTGCACGCCCCCCACCACATGGGGTGCGTAGTTCCCGAGGTTGAGCTCCAGATTGGTGGCCAAACCCGCATAAGTGAAGTTGGACGAACCCGCTATAACGCCGTGGCTGCGGTCGCCTACCAAGAAGGCTTTGCCGTGCAAAAATCGGTCGCCGAGCCGACGCACTTCAACGCCAGGTGAACTGAGCCATTCCACTAGCCGTTTCGCAGCATCGTGACTTGTGTAGGTGAAACCCAGATGGTCGCGCTCAAAGCGAAGATGCTGTTCTTGTTCGTTGAGCGCGTTGTGTATCCGCGCACGAGCGGCTCGTGCGCGATGAACAGGTTCGGTACCCAGCGCCCGCCGACGGTTCTCTGGCGGTTGGGGTTCTGCGCCCAAAAGCAGCCGCACTCCCGTGGCGTCGTCGAGCGCGTCGGCCAGCAGCGAGTATCCGCCGACGTTGAAATACGCAGTGGCGATGTCAACCGAAGCGCCGCCCACGAAACCCGTTGCGGCATGGCTGATAAACCCGTTTACCGCATCTGCCACTGTCCGCCCGTCCCGGTTAAGCGCCAGTTCGGGTTTCGCGTTGCTATCAGTCATCAAGGCCTCGCGACTTTCCATCCCTGATGGCTGAGCACCCCGGCGGCAAGCTCCGGGTTACGGCGCACAGCAGCTTGAAGCTGCTAGTTCAGCGTGGGGTCGGTTCGGCAAAGGTTGACACCGCAAACCATGCTTCGCGAGCCGTCTCGGTGGTGAATTTGCCCGTCCGGGCTTGTTCTTGCAGCTCTTCCCAAGAATGTCCTGCCAAGGCAAGGGCGTTGTTGATGTACTCGCGAACGCCCTTCGAGTCGAGCACATCGACCTCGCTGTCGCCGCAGGAGCTGTGCGGCGGGTGCTTCGGCACGGCCTGTCAGGTTGTGGATTCTTTGGCTGAATTGCTGAGCACCAAGCTGCTTACGAGGAGCACGCCGATGACGATGGCCTGGGTCTGTACATGTCCGCGTTCGCCAAGCAGGATTGCGCCAACCGTCAGCAGTGAGAAGAACACCACGCTAATACCCAGAGCGGACTGGGCTGTTTGATAAGCGCTGGCCTTGCGGCCGATGAATGCGACGAGTGCGAGCAGGAACACCACGCCGAGGGCCACTTCGACGGCACCGACGATGTACGCCAGCGGAGCGGCAAGCCCGTCGGAGATGCCCAGCTTCTCTGGAAGCGCCGCCTTGAGCAGGTTCTCAAACTTGACGCCGTAGAACTTCTCTTCATTGAAAAATTTGTCTGCGCCGTTGAAGAGCCAGAACAGACACCAGTACAGCGTGACCGCTGTGCCGAGGAGCGCTGTTGGCCCCCCGAAGAGCCGAGAGAGCGCGTTGCCCTGATCGTTTCCGTTTGCCATGGTACGTCAGCTTTCTGTCAGGAAGGCCAGCGCCGTTGCCGACCTTGCGAATGGCTGTGAACACGAAGTTAGCCCAAGTACCCGCCCGCAGCGGACACCGTTGCGCTTGAGCGTCTGTTTGCTCAGCAGATTTGCGATAGCACCGATCGCGCTAGCTGGCGTGATGTAGCGACGCACTCGTCAAATCTATTTGCGTTGGGGTTGGTGGTGTAGGTGCCAGCCGTGCTGTTTGTTGTGGCGCAGGGTGGCGCGGGTTTCGTGGAGTTGGCTGTGACAGCGAGAGCACAGTAGTGCGAGGTTGTCGATGTTGGTGGGTCCGCGTGCGGGTTGTTGCCAGGGGATGATGTGGTGGGCTTCGCACCATTGGGGTCCGGTGTCGCAGAGTACGCAGCGTTGGTCTCGGGCGATGAGTGTGCGCCATTGGGCGTTGGTGATGGTTCGTGCGCGTCGTCCGTGCCATAGCGGTGTTCCGGGGCCGTCGAAGACGGTGCCGTAGATGTCTGCTCCGCAGGCGAGTCGTTCGAATACTTGTAGCGGTAATGGGCCGCTGTCGGCGATTTCGATGTGGGCTGTTTCATCGCCTAATGCGGCGCGCAGGTCGGCGACGATCAGGATTTGATTACGGCGACGTAGCCCATCAGCGCGAGGTAACACCGCCGAAGAATGCACTGTTGGCGTGTGGGTGGGTTGTGCGAGTGTGTTTTGATGTGTTGGTGTTAGTGGTGGCAGTGTGGGTGGGCGTGGACCTTTCCAATCGGCAGATAGGTTGTCCCAGAGGCGGTGGGGGTCTTCGTCGTACCAGCGTTGCGTGGCGCGGTGTATGTCTAGGCCGAGTAGGGCCTCGAGTGCGTCTACGCGGCATTGGCCGTAGCTGCGACATTCGGGTGCGTTGGGGCGGTTGTCTGTTCGGTCTGCGTCGAAGAATCGTTGTGCTGTGTCGTCTATGATGGCACGTAGCGCAGCGCCACCTGCTGTGTCCATTAACACTGTGGCGCGCAGCATTCCCTCGTCGGTGCGTCCGAATGTTAGAGTACGTAAACGCCTTTGACGGTCGTGTTGTTCACCAACGGTTAGGCCGGCAGAGTTTGCGCGTAACCATTGTGAGGTGACGCGTTTGGTGCGTTCCAGATTGGATGATCTAGCAACACGTAACAGTTCTTCACAACTATCCACGGTTTGCGCGCCAGCGTGATCTGCGGCGCGTGCGAGCACATCGGCGTGTTCGGCAGTGATCTCACCTGCTGCTAACGACTCGGCTACTTGGGGCATTGAGGCGAGTGAACGAGCGCGACCTGTTGAGCGTTTGATGGATGCGACTGAGCAGCCTGAGCTGCGTAGTACGCGTTCGGCATCAACTTCGGTTGAGTCAAAACTTTGAGCGTGCGCGATCAGTCTCGCTTCAGCGGCGTCAACTGCTGCGCGTAACCGCACTAAGGCTCCAAGACCAGCGGCGACTTCACCAGCATTCAATCCATCGGAAGCAACCGAACCCACCAGATTGGATGCTTGATTCAGAGCCGACAATGAGCCCATATGAAGTGTCGAAGCGGAAGGTTGTTTGCCCGTGACGCTGGTTGTCACACCCTGGTTCCCAACTAAACGTACGTCATCATGCGACTGTGCATGTATCGGTGCTGACCGGTCAACACCGAAATCGCTTAGCTCGAACAGCATTCATGCACTATACAGACTCAAGTTTATAAAAGCAAACAATTACACGATACATGTGTGAAAATGTTTGTGTGATTCTTTGTGTGATTATAACCTTGTTATTGTTCGTGAGACTGTTCAAACCACCGCATTATGGCCCACCACCAAGTGTCAGGTTAGGAATCTTCGCCGGGCTGGTTGAGGGCGATTTGCTTGCCGTAGAGGTGTCGCCAATTGCGTGGATGTCCTTGGTACGAACGCAAAGTGCTATCGGTGTATCCGTGGCCGCTCAAGAAGGCTTCGGTGTTGCTGTCGTCGGGGTTGGGGTCATGGCAGTCTCCTGAAGTGGCTTACTACGGCGGCGAGGCGGTCTTGGTAGCGGTCTGGGCGTTTTTCGTCGAAGGTTGTGTAGATAACTTTGAGGTCATCCTCGTTGAGTTCGTATAGGTAGGCCACGCAGGCATCAAGTTCACAGATGAGGTCTTGCTTGGTGGTTTCGTCGTTAACTGAGCCGACCGGCACACCCACCTCGGCCGCCCACTCGGCATAGCGCTCATCCACTGCAGCCAACCTCCCAGCAATGGTCACCACCCGATCTCTCACCGGATGACCCGCCCCAGGATCGGGCAGGGGAAATGAGTTGAGAATGTGGAAGTTCAGATTGAGTTCGACGACTCGTCGCGCGTGCCAGTCCAGCACCATTGATGACAGCAGGCCGAGTACATACGCCTCCTCTTCCGCTGTACCGCTGGGCCACAATAGATAAGGAGCTGCGTTGGTAATGACGACCTCGCATGGCACGAGCGCTGCCACGACTGTGCGGGTGTTGGTGGAATTAGTGACATTGCGAAACGCGATGCGGGGCCGCCGGCACGGCAGTGTTTGCGGGTTCTCAATGTGATCGGTGCTGAACTCAGAGAAGGGCGACGAGGAGGTCCGGTGCTGCTTTTGTCGTTTCTCTTGTAGGTGACGGGTGATCTCGAGTGCGTCCACAGAGGCGTAGTAAGTGCCGGTATCGGGTTGCCAGAGATCGAAGGACGCGCCCTTGTAGACCGGCCAGAAGCCCTCGGGTTCAGCCTTCATTGCTGCTCGTCCCTCGTCGAGGATGAATCGATGCTTGTCGGCTGTTGCGTGGAGTTCTGCGAACGGGCGGAGACCCCAGCGTCGAGGATGAATAGGTGCTTGTCGTTCGTGGCGTCGAGTTCTCGGTGCGGGCGGCTGCGCCAGCGTCGAGCCGGAGGCGATGTTTGTCGTTGGTCGCGTTGAGGTCGCCTTGCAAGGGCCTGACCCGCCACCGTCGTAGGCTCCCTGCTCCCTGCTCCCTGCTCCCTGCTCCCTGCTCCCTGCTCCCTGCTCCCTGCTCCCTGCTCCCTGCTCCCTGCTCCCTGCTCCCTGCTCCCTGCTCCCTGCTCCCTGCTCCCTGCTCCCTGCTCCCTGCTCCCTGCTCCCTGCTCCCTGCTCCCTGCTCCCTGCTCCCTGCTCCCTGCTCCCTGCTCCCTGCTCCCTGCTCCCTGCTCCCTGCTCCCTGCTCCCTGCTCCCTGCTCCCTGCTCCCTGCTCCCTGCTCCCTGCTCCCTGCTCCCTGCTCCCTGCTCCCAATGTGGGGTGGCTGTTCATCTTGCGCCATACGGTGAAGGCGGCTCTGCTCGGCAACAACGGGAACGCGACAGACTCCGACCAGCTTGTGAACTCTTTTGTGGGGATCAACTCGGGTTTGCCGTCTACCAGTTCTCGGAAGTGCGCCAGCGACTGCGCCGGCCCCGGATATACCGCTACATGCGCTTCGTCGAAGCTCGCCTCAGGTCGGTCGCCAAGCGGTTGGCTCTCGACTGTCGCGCTTTCTGCCTCGAATGCAGGTTGGTTGTTCGCATTGTGGGTGACGGTGTCAAAGCCACCCCCGAGGCTCGTGTCGCGGGTTGTGCCTGCGAGCGGAGACGAGTGCGATGGTGTAGCGACCGTCGACATCGTCGAACGTCCATTGTCGGGTGTTGAGGCATGCAGCGACGGTGAAGTGCGGGTGAGCGTTGCCAGTACCACCGTGTAGGAGTTGTGAACTTCGTCGAACACCCACCCCTTGTGGTTGATGAGCGCCGAGATCGTGACGCGACGGGTTTGCCCCTCCCCCCCCCCCCCGTTGATTGCGGCTGAGTCGCCGACCACTTCGCGCCGCCAATTTGTCATACCGGAGGCTTGGGTCGCCGTGTAAGGGAGCACCAACCCCAAGTGTCCGCCGGCTGCGGTCAGGCTGAGGTTTGCCCAAGAGAACGCTTGGTACAGGTCAGTGCGACCCGATCCCATCTCTTGGAACTTGTTCCTAAGCAGGTTTCGCATCTGCTCGGCGCGCTCAAGTGAGATTTGGAACTCGGCCTCCAGATCTGGGCGCAATGCTCGGAATTTCTTGATCTCTGCGTTCATCTTGTTTATTGGCAATGCTCGGATGCGGGGAAGGTGCATGCCCCACCACACATTTTCCTGCACCACCACCTGCTCCCACGGCGGGTTGCCGATCATGCAATCAAAGCCGGGGTTGTCCTGCAAGAAGACCTCGGGGAAAGCGGCAGGAAAATGCACCGGTTGAAGTTTTGCTATCTCTGACGCGATGAGCGGTTCAGCGGCGAGGCGTTGGAACACTGCGGGGTCAAAGTTCTCGGGCATGTTGCACAAGCCAGCGCGGTTCGCGGTGACTACATCAAATATCGCTCGAGCGCCAGCTACCGCATCTTGTGCTTCGGCATGCGCTGATCGGGCTTCATCGATCTCGTGCTTGGAGGCATCGGATGTGCGCGCCAGTCGCCGCAATGCACTCCTGGCGTTCTCCAACAGGCCGACTATCTGGCCGTGGAACAGACCCGGTGAGGCGGCATCGGGGTCGAACGCAACGACGACTTCTTCAAGCGTGCCGGTGCCGGTGAGGCTGTCGCCGTGTACGAAGTTGTGGTCTAGGAATGACAGCGGCAGGCCAGCTACGAAGGTGTGGCACCAGATCGCTAGGCGTGCTAGTTCCACGGCGACGCGGTTCTTGTCTACGCCGTACACGCAGTGGCGAGCGATCTGGCGGCGCAGCAGCGAGCTGGTCTCCAGCTCGGCACCATCGCTGAGATCGCCGAGATGGCTCACGGCAACCTCACGCAGCCGGTTCAGTTCGGCGGTGATGGCCGGCACGGGGTGTAGCGACAGCCACGCGCTCAGGCGCGCCTCAATGCGGTCTACAGCGGCCACTAGGAAATGGCCCGAGCCCATGGCGATGTCGGCGCAGCGGAAGTCGAAGAATGCTGCCGCAACACCGGCATCGTCACCTGCGTCCCTTAGCGCATCAAGGCGACCGAGGTGATCGTCTAGCGCTGGGGTGAGTGCGTGGTCAAGCAGGTGATCCACAGCGAAGGGCTTGGTGAAGTACGAGCCGGTCGCTTTGCGAGCACCGGAGCGGTTGTGGAAGTAGACCTCCCCGGCGGCTACCGCAGTCTGGTCACCTGCGCCTGCGGGTACGTACTGGTCGGTGCCTTTGACTTGCTTGACGGTCAGGTCGTCGGCCGCTACCGACAGCTTCGACTCCAACAAGCCCTCATAGATTGTGCCGAACTCGCGCACCGATAACGAGCGGAAATCAACTGGGCCCGGCCCTTCAGGGCTGTCGTCTACGAGCGCAGCGGCAACAGCAGGACCGAACTCGGCGTTGGTGAGCCGCAACGCTGCGATAGCCGCACCGGTCGGGCTGACCGCCGGGTCATCTGAGAACAACCCGCCGTTGTACGCGGGCACGCCCCAATCTCCGTTGCCTGAGCTGACCGCATCCCACACCGCAACCGCGTCGTCCCACAGATCGGTAGCTCGGTCGTCGAAAACCACAGCGCCGCTGCGCTGCGCCGTAGCGAGCCGCTGCGCCAGCCGAGTCAAAGAATGGTCGGCGTAGCGGCCGTTGCTGCGATAGGGGAGCAAGTCTTTGTCTTCGGCGTAGGCCACGAACAGCAACCGAAACAAAATCACCATCACCTGCTCAAAAGCATCGTCAAGGTCGGTCTCGCTGATCTTGGTCCGTATGGATCTGCTGGATGTGTCTGCTGGTCGGTCGCGACTCAGCCGTGCGGCGATTGCACGCGCCAGTGCGGGGACTGTTTGGTGGTAGATGCGTTCTCGCAGCCGAATAGCGAGGGCGGCAGCAAACTCCTCAGAGCTGTGAAGAATCTGATGCAGCGAGCCATCGGTTGAGATCGCGTCGGCTGCGAACAGCAACGTCAGATAACCAGCCCGTTCGGCCGCTAGCAGCGACAGATTCAGCTCTACGAACGTTTCAGCACGGCCTTTGCGTCCCACTCCGACACCAACTCGGGCGCAGTACAGGCGGATCTCAGCGGCGCGTGTGAGCAACACCCAGTCAACGTTGTGACGGTCAGCCAGTGCCAGCGCCCGAGACGCAGGCGACATACCGTCGAACCGATCAGATGGCGTGTCGAAGGGCTCGCTGTCGTCGCAGAACACCGCTATGGCCTCACGGCGACCAGCGACAGTCAACACCGAGGCGTTAGTTGCGAGTGTGGCGATGTTGTAACCCAGCGATTCGATCAACTGGCGGCCTCGGTGAGCGAGCAAGTGCCCTGAAGCGGTGTTAGCGCTAACCCAGTCGGTACGCATCGGCACCCCAGCGATGAGTTCTTGAGTTGCGAGTAGTCCCGAGTTACGCAAGCCCGCCACGGGTGAGTCAATCTCACCCAATGCCGCCAGCAACAATCGGGTGGCGGCGTGATGGCTCGGCTCGCGCAGCGCGACCTCCGCCAAGCGCTCAGCTTGGGAAACCTCCACGCCGAGATGCACCACCGGCTGGCTGCCTACCGGCCCGCACAAAGCGACCTTGTAGCCGCTTAACGCCTCAGCCGACGGATAAAAAGCGATCAGCAGCACCGGCGTGGTTCGTTTCTGCCGCCTAGCCACCCACGCCGAACGCAGATCACTCACTCTTGGCTTGTGAGACGCCTTAGCTACCGCAATCTCTAGACCACCCGGTGTTGGCTGCACGAACAAGTGCAAAGGCACCAGCGAAGACGGGTGAGCCGACGACACAGACCACGTCTGCGGATCGCGGTCGATCAAGAAGTCGTCCATGCCGCAGCGAATCGTAGTTTCTGGGCTGGGGCTCTCCTAGACAGCGCTGCGCTGGTTCTCTGGTGCGCAAAAACCAGCGCGCGAAAACCATTTGTCCGTGCCGCCTGTTGATGCATAAGTTCACCGCAAGAGGGACGTCTGTGAGCGTTGACCGATGTGAGGAGGTGCCGTGAGTACCATCGCTCCAATGACCAGCGACGCCGAGGCCGACGTTGCGCCCGACGGCACTGCAACAGCAGATCAGACGGCGGCCGTTCACCCGACTGTGGCATCTGTTGACCGGGACCGCCGCTCGGTGATGGTGCCGCTGTTGGCCACCGTTGTGACAGCGCTGATCGCTGGCGTGTTCGGCTTCGCCGTGGTCGGCTTCAACACTCTGCGCGACGACATCGTTAGCTTGCGTGCTGATCTGAGTGCTGAAATTGACGGTGTGCGTGCTGATCTGAGTGCCAAAATCAGCAGCGAAATCAGCTCGGTGCGTGCTGACTTGGGTGGTGAAATCGACTCCCTACGTGCTGACTTGGGTGGTGAAATCGACTCCCTACGTGCTGACTTGGGTGGTGAAATCGACTCCCTGCGTGCTGACATGCGTGCCGAAATCAGCTCGGTGCGTGCTGACTTGGGTGCTGAAATCGACTCCCTGCGCGACGACATCAAGGCTCTCGATGCCAAGTTTGACGAGCGGTTCGAGCAAGTCAACACGACCCTGTTGGATCACGCCGAACGCCTTTCGCGTATCGAAGCAATTCTGGACGTGTCCCCGGAGAGTTCAGCAGAGAGCTAGAACTGTTCGTGACCCATCGGGGCTCCGGATCAGCCCCAGCCATTGATGTGCCAGCCATTGATGTGCCAGCCAGTGGTGTGTTAGCCAGTGATGCGTCGGGTCAGGATCGTGATGACGGGCGTGCCGTAGGGGCGCGCTCTGTATGTCTGCCAAGCAGCGCCGGTTTCGGGTTTGATTTCTCTATTCGATTCACACACCAGTACCTCAGCGTGGATTTCATCTAGCAGATTGCGCCAGCCGTCAAATCGATACGGCGGATCGGCGAAGACGATGTCAACCGGGCCGTCATGTCGAGCCAAGAACCCGGCGACGTCGGTTCTTGTCACTGTGGCGCGATCGTGGATGCCGAGTGCGGCCAAGTTGGCCTTGATGGTCCGGCAGGCGAGAGCATCGGAGTCAACGAAAGTTGCTTGTGCTGCGCCCCGTGACAACGCCTCAATGCCAAGGGCGCCTGTGCCTGCGAACAGGTCAACCACTATGGCGGCCTCCATCGTCCGCAAACTCGTGAGCATGTTAAAGACAGCCTCGCGCACTCGGTCCGAAGTCGGCCGGATTGCCCTCGTGCCCGCCTTGGGTATTTCCAGCTTGCGGCCGCCCAAGACACCGCCGACGACGCGCACGCCCGCACAGTAGAGCCGCAGAGCCACGCAGCCGCACAGCAGAGGCATGCGACCCAGAGACATTTGACGCAGAGGCATGCGACACTGCAGAGATGACAGCGTCAAAACGCAGCAGAACCGGTGAAGTCGATGTGGCACCCGAGATCATCTGCGTTGACTGCGGAGGACGTTGCGGGCTGCTGAGCTTCGCTGAGCCCGACTGGGGCTTCCAGCCGGGCGATGTCGTTGCCTACCGCTGCGCCGACTGCGGCGACCGCTGGGACCTCATCCTAGAGGCCACCCCACAAGTCGGCCCAGAAGCCAACAACTTGCCCGACTAAACGCTGCTGGGCGCTGAGCATCCCGCAGTTCGGGGCCGCCGCGCAGTACGGTCGGCTAACGGAAGCGGACCGGAGGAACCGTTTAGTGGTCAAAGCGATGTATCCAGGTTCGTTCGATCCTGTACACAACGGTCATCTTGATGTGATCTCCGCGGCCTCTCGGCTGTTCGATTCTGTCGTTGTTGCAGCGATGCGCAATCCGGCCAAGTCCGCGCCACTGTTCGCCGATAACGAACGCGTGTCTATGATTGAGGACTCGACCCGTCATCTCCACAATGTCTCAGTGGTGCAGTTCGCCGAACTGGTGGTGGACCTTGCAGCCCGGCTCTGCGCTGATGTTGTCATCAAGGGGCTTCGGAGTCAGAGCGATTTCGAGTCAGAGCTGCGAATGGCCCATATGAACTACTCCGTGTCTGGTGTCGAGACGGTCTTTGTCCCACCTCGGACTGAGCACCTCTTCATCGCCTCCAACTACATTCGGGAGATCACCAAACTTGGCGGCGACTGCTCCCATTTGGTCCCCGTCCCGGTAGCCGACCGACTCCGACAACGCTCGGCGCACAGACAGGAGGCGGCGACATGAGCATCTCTGAGGGGAGCGTTGATGCGTTGGCTCCGCCGTATGCGCATCCCGGTGTTGCGCCCGCGTCGCCGCAAGCGCCTCTGTTTGTTCCATCTGCTGCTCCCACGGAAGAAACTGCTGTTGCACAGAGCGCGGGTCATCGGGAAGCTTTGGCGGCCCGCCCTCCGTCGGTCACTGCTGAGCAGTTCATACGCGAAGCCATGGCGATCATTGACGCTGCAAGACCAATGCCGTTGTCAACAACGGTCATGATCAACCGCGATGAGGTGATGACTCTGCTTGAGTCGGCGCTGGCGGCAGTGCCCGACGAGACGCGACAAGCCCGCTGGCTGCTGCACGAGCGCGACGAAGTGCTCGCTCAAGCGCGCGTAGATGCCAACATGATCATCGACGAGGCGCGCAGCCGGGTAGCCCAGATGGTCCAGCGCACTGAGGTCGTACGCAGCGCAGAACGCCGCGCGCGGCAGCTGCTTGACGACGCGCAGTTTCAGAGCCGCCGCCGCCGCCACGAAGTAGACGAGTACTGCGAGCGGCAGTTGGCGCAGTTCGCCAGTGCGTTCGACCAGATCCAAATTGCAGTTCAAGCAGCGCGGCGCAAGCTCGGTAGGCGAATCGCGACCCCTGTGACATCGCTGCCCGCTGATGCCCTGCCTGCTGACACCGCAGAATCACAAAGAGCAGCCGGTAGCTCACCGTCGTTCGGCAGCGGTCCATACACCAATCCGCCAGACACCAATCCGCCAGACACCAATCCGCCAGACACAAATCCGATGGTTTTCGATCAGGATCAGGTGTGAGCGTTAGGGGCCGCTCGCGGTCCCTGTCAGTGCCGCTGCGGCTCCTCGAACGCGGCCAGCTCATGTGGTCGACAAAAGTGCAAGCATCAGCACTCGCCGACTCGGGCGGCGGAGACGAATTGCGTATCGCAGATGTGGAGGTACCTCTAGACGGCGAAGTAAACGTTGGGCTGTCGCTGGAGATCATCAGCGGTGGTGTGAGCGCTGTCGGCCATGTCACTGCGGGGTGGCGAGGACCTTGTGCTCGTTGCTGGATGCCGCTTGAGGGTGAGGCACACGCAAGCGTGAGTGAGGTGTTTGCCGCTACGCCACGCGAAGGAGAGCAGTACCTGCTTCATCCCACCCACGTAGACCTAGTACCCATGGTGCGTGAAGCGATACTGCTGGAACTTCCCATAGAAGCGATTCGGTGCCCCCATTTGGATCCATGCCCCAATATTGGGGCCGAGTTCACAGCGGCTCAAGATGAGCCGGCACACGAAGAACACGAAGAAACTGCTGAACCGACAGACCCGCGCTGGGCACCACTGCAAGCCCTGCGCTCGGACTCAGCGGATCACCACTGAGTCTGTCCTTCTAGGTTGTCATTCTCTCAAGTGGGCCTCGAAAGACTGTGAGCTTGGGGGCTGTGAACTTGGAGGACTGTGATGGGTAGAATGCGCAGTCCGCTTGAGGAGTCCGGCTGTGGCAGTCCCCAAAAAGAAGACATCCAAGAGCAAGACGCGTTCGCGTCGTGCGGCAGCATGGCGCTTAGCCGAGGCCCCGCGAAGCCTGTGCCCGCGCTGCGGTGCCGCAAAGCTGCCGCACCGAGTCTGCGGACAGTGCGGCTGGTACGGCGGCCGTCAAGCCCTCGATATCGCCTGAGGAGACGCCCAGTGGCGCGGCCAATGCTTGGGGGGCCCGCAAGCGGAGCGAGCAGGGGCCGCAGTCGGCGAGCAGCTCTGCGCGAACGCGCCCAGTCAAGCTCATGGCTTCATCGGCGAGTGGGTCCATGACCCTGCCGGTTGCCGTTGATGCCATGGGCGGCGACCATGCTCCGGAAGCGGCCGTCCAGGGTGCCCTCACAGCAGCATCTGAAGGCATCGAGATAGTCCTTGTGGGCCGTCGCGATGCCATCGTCGCAGCGGGCGGCGGGGATCTTGGCATCATCGACGCATCGGAGATCATCGAGATGTCCGAGGAGCCTGGCCGCGCTGTCCGGACCAAGAAGGACTCATCAATCGTTCGTGCCGTTACTGCTTTGCGAGAAGGCGAAGCCTCAGCGGTTGTGAGCGCGGGCAACACTGGGGCCGTGGCTGCCGCCGCCTTACTGCGTTTGCGGCGGCTGTCCGGAGTCGCCCGGCCGGCGATTGCTGCGGCCTTCGGAGTGCCAGGTACCGGTACGGTGCGTGTGCTGCTTGACGCAGGTGCCATGGCCGACTGCAACCCGCAATGGTTGCATCAGTTCGCTCGTTTGGGCGCTGCGTACAGTCGCATCAGGTTCGGCGTGTCGGCACCGCGTGTGGGGCTGCTCTCGATTGGGGAAGAACCCGAGAAGGGCAATCTGTTGGTCAAAGAAACCCACCGATTGCTCGCCGCGGACACCGAGATCGATTTCTTCGGCAACATTGAGGGACGGGACATCTTTGACGGTCCCGTCGATGTCATAGTCACTGACGGCTTCACCGGCAATGTCCTGCTGAAGTCGCTGGAAGGCACCGCATCTTTTTTTGTTCGGCTCGTCCTTGAGCGGCTGTCTGAGGGCGGACCTGAAGGTGCAGCCGCTCTGAGGCTGCTAGCGCCACTAGCGGACGAAGTCAGTCCCGATGCCATCGGGGGGGCCATGCTGCTCGGCGTACGCGGACTATGCGTCATTGCTCACGGTTCGTCGAGTCCGCTTGCCATTACGAGTGCCATCAGGGTTGCTCACCGCATGGTTGAGGCCGACTTGCTGGGCGAGCTGGCCGATGTGAGTCTTCCGGCAGCTTGAATACTGGCGGTAGGCTCGCGTCGTGCATTCGCAGCGCGGATGCACAAGGTCTGTCCGTTGATGCAAGCCGGTGCCGCGGCGGTGTCGGAACGCCTAAGGCGGCAGGAGTTTTCATGCCCGCTGAAACCCATGTGCGTCAGAACCCTCCCGAGCGTGACGAGGTCTTCGACCTCATCTGTAACCAGCTCGCCGACATCTTGGAGATTGAACCGTCACAGGTGGCCGAGTCGTCGTCGTTCGTTGACGATCTCGGCGCCGACTCTCTGGCACTGATTGAGCTAGTCGAAGCGCTCGAGGAAGAACTCTCTGAGCGCACGGTGGGTTTTCGGATTGAGGACGAAGATCTACAAGACCTCAAGACAGTGCGCGATGCCATCGACTACGTGATGGAACGCGTCGGCTGACGTGCCCGCAGCCTTGGCCGAACACGCTGAACTCTGCAGCTTGCAGGAGCGAATCGGACACCGGTTCGCCGACCCCGCACTGCTGGTAGAGGCACTTTCGCACCGAAGCTGGTGCCATGAGCGCAACGGCCGCAAGCGCAGCAGCACACCGGATGCCGATCAAGCCGATCACACCGCTGCGTCCAACGAACGCTTGGAGTTTCTTGGCGACGCTGTGTTAGGACTGTGTGTGAGTGATCGCACGATGGAACAGTGGCCTCATCTGGGTCCCGGCGATCTCAGCGCGGTTCGGTCGGCCGTCGTGAGTGCTGAGGCGCTGGCTGACGCTGCGCGTGACTGTGACTTGGGGTCGGCCTTGCTATTGGGCCGAGGCGAGGAGGCCACCGGGGGAGCCGACCGGGAGTCGATCTTGGCCGACGCATTCGAGGCTGTGCTCGCAGCGGTTTATCTCGACGGGGGAATAGAGGCAGCGCAGGGGATGGTCGGCCGTCTTTTGGGGCAGTACCTCACGGCGGCGGCCGCCGCTCCCGGTGCCGGTGAGGCAAAGAACCGCCTGCAGGAATACGTCGCTCAGAGATTCGGGACTAAGCCCACCTATGTGGTCATGAGTTCGGGACCGCCCCATCAGCGGCGATACACAGCCGAAGCGCGTGTCGCAGAGCAGGTGTGGGGCCGTGGCAAAGGTCCGACCAAGCGGGCCGCAGAGCGCCACGCAGCCGCAGCGGCTTGCCAGCAGATTACCGGTCAGCACAGTGCCGGCCGGCAGATCGTCGGCCAGCACAGTGCCGGTCAGCACAGTGATCAACCCGTCGTTGCAACATCAAACTTTGCGAAGGAGTCCGCTCATGGCTGAGCTGCCTGAGATTGAGATTGCCAAGCGCGATCTAGACAAAGAGGTATCCACCCGCAAGTTCAAGTTGGTGGAAGTTCCCGGTACCAAGCGAACACTGCCAGCGATGCGCTCTAAGAAGCAGTTCGCAGACCTGCTTGAGGGCAAGAAGATAACCTCGGTCGTCCGGGAGGGTTCGTTGATTCTCTTCATGCTTGACACCGAAGAGATCATGGTCGCAAAACTCGGCGCGACTGGCTCGTTTCGGCGGGCAACTTCGCGCACACCGATTGAGCCCGGAACCAAAGTGGTGATGACCTTCACCAAAGGTGGACAGCTGCGACTGCTTGACTCGGGCGTTGAAGCCACACTGCGCGTCGTCACTCGGCCTCGCTACCACAAGCTGTATCCGAATCGGGACGAACTCGGGTTTGACCCAGTTGATACGCAGATGCCTTTGACCGATTTCGCCCTCAAGCTGCGAGGCCGTGCTGAGACAGTGCGCGACCTGCTGCTTGACCCCACCTTCGTGGTGGGCCTCGGCCCGATGTACTCCGATGAGGTGCTCCACGCAGCGCAGCTAGGCCATGTGCGTCCCGCTAGCGAGCTGAATCCCCAAGAAGTCCGGCGCCTTTGCCGAGCGATCGTTGAGACCGTACATAATTCAATCAAATACCGAGGGTCCTCTGTTGACGGGCACCTTGACTTGTTTGGCAAGGCGGGAGGCTTTGATCCTTTTCTGGAGGTGTACGGACGGGCAGGTGAGCGGTGCCGAAATGGCCGCGGCGACGTCCTCACAACTGTCATTCGGGGTGTGACTCACCACTACTGCGACTATCAGGTTTAACCCTGTGTTTATTGACTCGCTGACGCTCTGTGCTGATTGACTCGCTGACGCTCTGTGTTTATTGACTCGCTGACGCTCCTGTGTATCTCCGCTCTCTGACCTTGTCCGGCTTCAAGTCGTTCGCTGACGCCACCACGCTGACGTTTGAGCCAGGTGTCACCGTGGTCGTCGGTCCCAACGGAAGTGGCAAGTCGAACGTCGTAGATGCCATCGCCTGGGTGCTTGGCGCTCAAGGACCGCGCGCTCTGCGTGGCCAGCGGATGGACGACGTGATCTTCGCCGGAACCGGGCGCCGCGCCGCGCTCGGTCGGGCAGAAGTCACCTTGGTTATCGACAACGAATCGCAGATACTGCCCACCCAAACAGCGGAAGTGTCCATCACCCGCACACTGTTTCGTTCTGGCGACTCTGAGTACGCGCTCAACGGGATGCCTTGTCGCCTACTTGACCTCCAAGAACTCCTCAACGATGCCGGTGTCGGTCGGCAGCAGCACATCATCGTGGCTCAAGGCCAGATAGCCGGAGTGCTTTCGGCACAGCCCGCAGAACGTCGAGCGCTCATTGAGGAGGCTGCGGGCATCCTGAAATTCCGTCGACGCAGAGAAAGAGCGGAGCGACGGCTCGAAAGCACTGAGGCGAACGTGACGCGTCTCGCCGACTTGCAGCGCGAACTGCGTCGGCAGCTCCGACCGCTCGAGCGGCAGGCAGAAGCAGCGCGCCGTCACGCCCAACTCAGTACAGAACTGGCAGACCTGCAGCTGTACAACGCCGGACAAGAACTAGCCCGACACGACCAAGCACAGGCCTCCTCAGATGCGAGACGGGCCAAATGGGAAGCAGAGCGAAGCGTCGCTGAGGAGTCGTTGGCCGACAACACAAACGCCATCGAGTCCGCGCAAGCACAACTTGCGGATCTGACCAACGAGCCGACGGATCGGCTTTCACGCGTTGCGTCGCTCTCAGAACGGGCACGCGGTCTCATCGGCCAGACCCAAGAGCGGATGCGTTCAGTCGAACGGGAACGAAACGCTCTGCTCGATTCTGACGTCGTCGCAACGCTCACCGACGAACAGTCACGGTTGACGGCGGAGATCGCAGAACTCGACGCAGTCGCTGCGGCATCGGCAGACACAAACGGCGCAGATCCGCCAAGCAGGCACGACTCTGCGGCAGAACCCCAGCCAACCGCAGATGAGATCGAATTGGCTGCAGCCTCGGCCGAAGTCTCCGAGGCTGCAGAGCGTCTTGACGACGCAGCAGCAGCAATGACACAAGCTGACGAAACCAAGCGGGCCGCAACAGAAGAGCTGCAGCGCTGGATCGGGCGATCAGAAGCCTTAGATTCGGCGATCAGTTCGGCGCGTGCCGAATCCGGCATCGAAGCGCTCGAAGGATTACCCGGCGTGGTGGGCATGCTCGGCGAGCTTGTCGTGATTGACGAGGGCTTCGAGGCTGCGGCTGAGGCTGCGGCACACGGCGCGTTGAATGACATCGTCGTGCGTGATAACAACGCTGCATCTGTAGCGCTCACTGCACTTGCTGCTGAAGGGCTGACTGGGTCGGTGATCTCGCTCAGCGCAGCAGGGCCGCCCGCCCAATCTCAGCGCCTCACTGAGGTGCCCCCACTCACTGAGGTGCCCTCACTGAACGACGAAGACGAACTTGTGCGGCCACATATTCATGCCGCGTCTCATGTCGCGGACGGCCTTCGGGTCGACATTGAGACACTGCTTGATGACGTCATAGGTCACGCTGTCTGCGTGCGCGGCGAATGGCGGGTTGCGTACGAACGAGTTCTTGCGAACCGAGGCGGTGTCTTTGTGACACGCAACGGGGATCGCTTTGGGTCTCGAAGCTGGCGGATCGGCAGCACTGGCACCGCCACCGCTGCGGCAGCCCTTGAAGAAGCGCAGGCGCGTATCGCCGAACTGAACGACCTTTGCAGCGAGGCAGCCACGAGACTCGAAACGGCGCGCCTAGCCCACCGGAATGCCTTCGACAAGCGACAGCAATCCCAAAGTGCCGTCGAGGCGCTGCGACAGCGAATCGCTGCAGCTTCGGCACGACGGGCCGCGCAGCTACAAGCCGTCGAAGCCGAGGCATCCGCACAGCAGCAGCGCCGGGCTGTGCTTGAGCACCGGCTGCGGGCGATCAGCCACCGTCTGCGTGGGCATGAGACCGCTCGAGCGACCGCATCGGCTCGGCTTGAGCGCTCTGAGCGTCTCGCTTCGGCGCTGAGTCGGCTTGAGCTACTGCTCTGCGGGTGGCGGCGCCGTCTCGATGCCGAAGCTGAGCGCCTGCAAGCACGCCATGATGTCCGAACCGGGCTCACCCAACGTCTCTCTGAACGTCTCGACACCCTGCGACGGGAGCGAAACACCGCCGCTGGGCGCCTTGAGCACCTGCGCGCTGAACTCGCCACGCTGGACGTGACCGATGCCGAGCGCCGGACCAAGCGCGATGTTCTGGTTAACACGTTGCGAGTGGATTTCGCTGTTGAGCCTGAGACGGCTCTCGCTGCTGCGCGGCCGCCGCTGCCCGCAGGCTCGCAGGCCGCCGCCCGGGAGCGGGCATTGCGCGCCGATCTCAAACGTCTCGGACCGGTGAACCCTCTCGCGCTCTCAGAGTACGAGGCAGCGTCTGAGCGACATGAGTTCGTGGCATCGCAACTCGCAGATGTTCGCAAAGCCAGACGCGAACTGGGCAAGGTGATCGGGGCGATCGACACAGAGATCGTGGCGACGTTCGAGCACGCCTTCAAGGATGTGTCGCGGAACTTTGCGGAACTGTTCGGCACGTTGTTCCCCGGTGGCACCGGGAAGCTTTTGCTGACAGAGCCCGATCAGATGCTGACCAGCGGCGTCGAGTTGGATGTGCGACCGGCAGGTAAGCGTGTCGGACGTCTGTCGCTGCTCTCAGGTGGCGAGCGTTCGCTGGTTGCACTGGCGTATCTCTTTGCGGTGTTCCGCAGCCGTCCGTCACCCTTCTATGTACTCGACGAGGTCGAAGCTGCGCTCGACGATGTGAACCTCCAGCGCTTCTTAGACGTTGTAGCCCAGTTCCGACGCGAGTCTCAGCTGGTCATCGTGAGCCACCAGCGTCAAACGATGGAGGCCGCTGATGTGCTCTACGGCGTGTCGATGCCGCCGGGGGGATCCAGCGTGGTCGTGTCCGAACGCCCGTCTGATGATGTTGCTGATGTTGCTGATGCTGCTGCGTTGACTGATGCGGACAACCCGCTCACGTCCACCGAGTCCGCCGCAGCGCTTCGGTAGCCTGCCCGCCAGTGAGCACAAGGGCGGCCGCCGGCGCAGGCGCCATCGTGATCTTCTTCGGTGCGATTCTCCTTTTCTTGGGAATCGACGCTCTCACCGTCGCTTGGCGCATTGCCATCGTCGGGTTGGTCGTGGTGACGCTGGCGCTGCTGGCAGTGCCGTTCGCGCAACGCAGCCGACAGCGCCGCTCTGGGAAGCCGACCCGCCTTGCACCACCAAGCCTTAAACAACCAATACAGGGGACCGTCGGCGAGTCCCAAGACGCCTCAGGGCAAGTGCCGCTCAAATCTGTACCCCCCAAATCTGTATCACCCAGTGTCCCAGATGCCCCCCAAGCACCAGCACCAGACCGGCCACCTGCCACGTTCGCCTCGGGCTTGGCCTCGTCACGGCGAACCTTGCGAGATCGGCTCGCCTCGCTGGGGGGACGCCGAGCAGATGCCGACGTGTGGGAGAAGCTCGAGGAGGCGCTGCTTGGCGCTGATGTGGGAGTAGCGACGACGATGGCCGTGTTGGACCGGTTGCGTACCACGGCTGCCGAAGCAGCCCTAGTGGACGGGCGCGACCTGATGCGCGCGCTCAGCAAGCAGATGCGCGAGACGCTAGATGCGGACAGATCGCTTGCCAGTTCGGTTCCGGGTCGAGATGATGCAACACCGGTCTGGTTATTCGTAGGTGTCAACGGCGTAGGCAAAACCACCACGATCGGCAAGATTGGGCACCGGCTCTCATCGTCCGGTCAGCGGGTAATGATGGCCGCAGGTGACACGTTCCGCGCCGCGGCGAACTCACAGTTGCAGACATGGGCCGACCGCTGCGGTGCGGATTTGATCTCGGGAAGCTCCGGTGCAGACCCCAGCTCTGTTGTGCATGATGCCATCGCTGCTGCTGCCGCGCGAGACGCAGACTTAGTGCTCGCAGACACCGCTGGCCGGCTACAGACCCGCAAGAACTTGATGGACGAACTCGCCAAGGTGCGTCGCGTGGCAGATCGAGAGCCGGGCGCAGTCGCCGAGACACTGCTGGTGATCGATGCCACCACCGGCCAGAACGGCTTGAGCCAAGCGCGAGCCTTCGCTGAGGCCACAGAGGTGACCGGCATCGTGCTCACCAAACTGGACGGCTCAGCCAAGGGCGGCATCGTCTTCGCCATTGAGGCTGAGCTGGGCCTTCCGGTAAAGCTGGTGGGCTTGGGCGAGCAAGCAGAAGACCTTGTCGACTTTGACGTGGACGATTACGTGGACGCGCTGTTGGGCATCGCCGACGAGCCAGAGTGTGCAGCGACTTCCTCGCTCGGCGACACAACGACCCGAGCGGAAGCCCAGCGAGGGAATGACTGATGTTCGACACGCTGACTGATCGCCTCTCTGGAACGCTCAAGTCGCTGCGAGGCCGTGGGCGTATGCGCCCAGCAGATGTCGATGAAGTCCTAGCTGAGATCCGCGTGGCTCTGCTTGAGGCCGATGTCAACGTCGGTGTGGTGCGTCGATTCATTGAGCGGGTACGCGAGCGCAGCATCGGTGGCGAAGTTAAAGCCAGTCTCACACCCGGCCAGCAGGTGACCAAAATCGTCAATGACGAACTCGTTGCCATTCTGGGCAACAGCCCGCTCAATTTCCAGTTCTCGCCGAAGCCGCCGACTGTCGTGCTGCTGGCCGGACTCCAAGGCTCGGGCAAGACCACCACCGCGGCCAAGCTCGCTCAATGGTGCAAATCCCAAGGGCGCAACCCGCTGCTAGTCGGTGCCGACTTGCAGCGGCCCGCAGCGGTCGAGCAGCTGCGCACGCTGGCACGCAGCATCGACACCGAAGTATGGAGCGAGCAAACATCGGACGAAATGGGTGGCGCGGGCGACCCTGTGGCCTGCGCGGTTGGTGGGCTTGAACATGCCCGCAAAGCCGGACGCGATGTCCTCATCGTGGATACAGCAGGCCGACTGACTGTCGATGTTGAACTGATGACCGAGGTTGCCCGCATCTCCGACGCGGTGGCACCTCATTACACGTTTCTCGTTGTGGATTCGATGGTTGGCCAAGATGCCGTGTCCACCGCCGAGGCGTTCCACGCCACGCTGGAAGTGGACGGCATCATTTTGACCAAGCTCGACGGCGATGCACGCGGCGGCGCTGCTTTGTCCGTTGCTGAAGTGGTCGGTCGTCCAGTGGCATTCGCCTCCGTCGGCGAGAAAATCGACGACTTCGAGCAGTTCTATCCCGACCGCATGGCCAGCCGCATTCTTGGCATGGGCGACGTGCTAACGCTCATTGAGAAGGCCGAACAGGTTTATGAGCAGGCTGAGGCAGAGCAAGCTGCACAGCGACTCGCCGACGGCACGTTCACGCTTGACGATTTCGTGGATCAGCTGCGGCAGCTGCGCAAAATGGGCAACCTGCAGAGCATCGTCTCGATGATGCCCGGCATCGCCGATCAGGTCCGTGACGCCGAGATTGACGACAGCCGGATTGCAATAGCCGAAGCCATTGTGCTTTCGATGACACCAGCCGAGCGAGTGTCACCGGAGATCATTGACGCTTCCCGCCGGGCTCGCATAGCAGCGGGTAGCGGCACTTCGTCGGCCCAAGTCAGCAATCTGCTCAAGCAATTCACTCAGATGCGCAAAATGATGGGTCCGATGTTGGGGATGGGCTCGGGGCGACGATCTGCTGGCCGTAAGGCAGCCCGCAAGCGCGGCCGGGGCTCAGGACGCGTCGGTGGTTCGCGCACTGGTGGCGGTCGGGTGTCGCCCGCAGGAGCAAAGTCGCGTCCTAGCACCGATGCAAAACCGCTGAGCGACGCACTCGATTGGGACGCACTAGACCTGAAACTGCCTGGTCGCTGACCGACAGTGGTTGTTTCTTGGAAAACTCTTTGATGCCCGGCGGTTACGGGGCCGCGCCCCGTTATCCTCATCTGAGTTCATATCAACTGACCCCCTACAGCTGACACATCTGAAACTGTCGGCGCGGCGGCCACATCGGCCCGTCGGTGTGTTATAGCCCGCCACCTTGAGCGTCCGACCCTAAGACCCCCCAATTAGGGCCCCTCACATTCGCATTCACCCCACTGGGAGCAACATGGCCGTTCGTCTGCGCCTCAAGCGCACCGGCAAGAAAAAACAGCCCAGCTATCGGGTTGTCGCTGTTGACAGCCGCAAGCCTCGCGACGGACGCGTGCTGGAAGTAATCGGCACCTACGATCCGCGTCAGGAACCTTCCGCGATCTCCATTGTCAACGAGCGTGCTGTGCATTGGCTCGGCCACGGCGCGCAACCCAGTGACACTGTTGCGAAACTGCTGAAGATCTCCGGCGCGTGGGACGAATTCCGTTCCGCATCCACCCCGCAGGCTGAGGCTGCCGACTCGACACCCGAGGCAGAGACAGTCCAAGCGGCCCCCGTTGCGGACTTGATTCTTGACAGCCCCACGCAAGGCGACGACCCCGGCGGTGCCGAGACAGCGTCATCTGGGGCAGCGTCATCTGAGGCAGAACTGCACGACAGAGGGGAGGAGCGGTGACCCTTGAAGACACCGACACCGAAGCTGAGACCACTACTGCCGAAGAGGTGCTGCTGTATCTCATAGCGCAGCTTGTTGAGCATCCCGATCAAGTAGAAGTTGAGATTGCCGAATCGGGATCAAAGCTGAGCTTGACTGCGACGGTCAGCTCTGAGGACATTGGTCGCGTCATTGGCAAGAGAGGACGCGTCGCCAACGCTGTTCGCACGTTGGTGCGCGCTGCTGCCCACCGCGATGGCGTCCAAGTCGAAGTCGATTTCCGGGACTGACTCCAGTTCTGGGACCGGCTCCGGCAATCCGTCAGGACTGCTGGAGATCGCGACGATCGGTCGCGCACACGGAGTGAGCGGCGAGGTGGCGGTGTATCCGATCACCAATCGCTTTGAGAGATTCGAAGCGGGTTCTGAACTCGTCACCGCAGCGGGCCGCAGAGGTGTCGTCCGGGCTCGCCCCGACGGCCGCCGTTGGCTGGTCAAATTTGAAGGTATAGACAACCGTGATGCAGCTTCGGCGCTGACTGGCACCACGGTGTTTGCCGAGCCATTGACCGATGCCGACGAACTGTGGGTACATGAGCTGTGCGGTGCCATGGTCGTTGATCAGCGGGGCCGCAGCGCTGGTGTCGTCACTGCGGTGGTCGCTAATCCCGCAGCGGATCTGCTGGAGCTAGACACCGGCGACCTAGTGCCGTTGACGTTTGTCGAGCGTTGCGAGCCCGGCGTGGTCTACGTGGAGGTGCCCGATGGGCTCTTCGGACTCGACCACCGTTGAGACCGGCGTTGAAACCAGTACAGAGGGCACCGACGGGGCCGGTTTGCGCATCGATCTCTTCTCGATTTTTCCCGCAGAGCTGGATGCCATGTGCAATCTGAGCATCCTCGGGCGTGCAAGACAGAGCGGTGCGGTGGACATTCGTTGCCATGATCTGCGCTTGGCCACCACAGATGCCCATCGCACTATCGACGGCGCGCCCTACGGGGGCGGTCCGGGCATGGTTCTCATGGCTGAACCGGTCTTTGCGGCTGTTGAGAAGGTCTCGCCGCCTCGCCCATTGCTGCTGCTTGATGCCGGCGGCCGACGTTTTGATCAGAAAATGGCCACCGAGTTGGCACTCACAACGGGCTTCAGCCTGTTATGCGGACGTTACGAAGGTGTCGATGAGCGCATCCGAACCCGACTCGTTGACGCAGCGGTTTCTGTGGGCGATGTAGTGCTTGCCGGCGGCGAGTTCGCAGCCATGGTCGTGACTGAAGCAGTCACCCGGCTGGTGCCCGGAGTGCTTGGCAACAGCGCTTCAAGCCAGCAGGAGAGCTTCGTCGGGGGCCTGCTGGAATATCCGCACTGGACGCGTCCGGCACAGTTCCGGGGCATGGCAGTGCCCGAGGTGCTGCGGAGTGGAGACCATGGCAGGGTCGAGCGCTGGCGCCTGGCCATGTCTCTTGACCGCACTGCCCGTGAGCGCCCGGATCTGCTGGCTGAGCGAGGCATCAACGAACTCGACCGGGAGGTCCTCGCAGAATTCAACGTGGAGCTTCCCGAGTTGAATTAGCCGGGCGCTGCAGTTTGCGGCTAGGCCATTAGCCTGCTTGGGTAGCCTGCTTTGGCCGCTGCAACACCGATACAACACAGAACCCAAGTGTCGGGTCGTCCTGAGAGGCGCGGATCCATGAGAAACACCGATCTAGTTGACCAGCCCCGTCTGCGTGACGACCATCCAGACTTCGGTCCCGGCGACACCGTTCGCGTCCATGTCCGAGTCGTGGAGGGCAACCGGCAGCGCACACAGGTCTTTGAGGGATATGTGATTGCTCGCCGTTCGGCGGGTGTCGGAGAGACGTTCACGGTGCGCAAGCTCAGCTTCGGTGTAGGTGTGGAGCGAACATTTCCGCTGCATGCGCCGACAATCGCCAAGATTGAGCGCGTTGCAGAAGGCGATGTGCGCCGAGCAAAGCTGTACTACCTGCGCGATCGAGTAGGCAAGGCAGCACGGGTTCGCGAGAAGCGCTTCTAGCACTCACGCATAAGCGCGCTGGCACAGGTTGCAGTGACCGGGTGAGTGCTGGGCGGCAGGCGCTGGGACGTCACGGTGAACGTTTGGTAGAGCGTTGGTACGTTGAACGTGGCTATCGCGTTCTGGACCGCAACTGGCGATGCGCGGCGGGCGAGCTGGATCTCGTCGTGACCGACGGATCGCAGTTGGTGGTATGCGAAGTGAAGACCCGTTCAAGCAACCGTTTCGGTACCGGTTTTGAGGCGATCACGAATCGCAAACAGCAGCAGGTGCGGCGTCTGGCCGCAGAGTACTTACGACAGCGAGGCGGGTGGAGTGGGCCACTGCGCTGCGATGCCGCATCCGTCATGGGCCGGACCGTTGAGGTCCTCACTGGCGCTTTCTAGGAGTGGGCTTTCTAGGGGGGACGCTTTCTGGGAGGGTGTCTCAGACTGTTCAGATCGCACTTGCTCAACCCAACGGCCGTCGCCGGTCTCGTGCTGACCAGCACCCCCAATGCCAGTGGCGTCGCAGATCTGGAGCGTCGAGTGGCACTGCTACGACATGTCCCACACCGCTGTTGATCGTGTTGGCGCAGCCCCCGCAGACGTATCGCTTGGTCGCCTCGTAGGGCTGCACACGCCGCACGTCGAAACCTGGAACCGGTTCTAGTTGTCGCATCCGAACGACGCGCTCCTTAGCCGATCAGCGCCCATACGACGAGGCCGGCGGCGACGAGCGCCGCGGCGGCGACGAGCGCATAGTCGATGCCTGTTGTTCGGTGTTTGCGATAGGGGTCGTAGCCCATCGCAGCAGTATCGCCGCAGCCCGAAGCATTGCTGCGCCATACCGGTATTGAGCTAGGCCGGTGTTGAGCCAGACCGGTGTTGAGTTAGGCAGTGTTGCGCCAGTGAGCGGAGCAAAAAAAATCATTCTTCACGCTGGCCGTCAACGGTCTACCGTAGGTCACGAGGTCTCAGCGGCAGTAGTGGACACGCTCCGATTGCCGCACGACCCATTGACCTGATCGTGGCCCCCGTGCGGGCCTCCTTGATGAATCCAGATACCGCTCGCATGCGAGCGGTATCTGAGTTCTGTTGTTTGGAGGAGGCCTATGTTGGCTACCGCAACCGCCGCCACGCTCGTCGGCGTGGATGGACACCTTGTCACTGTCGAAGCGCATGTCTCAAGCGGCTTGCCTTCGTTCACCATCGTCGGCCTGCCAGACGCGGCCTGCCGCGAAGCACGCGATCGGGTTCGTTCAGCCGTTTTGTCATCTGGGCTTGAGTGGCCCTCGCGCCGGGTGACCGTGAACTTGGCGCCATCGGGTCTGCGCAAAGGTGGCGCAGGTTTGGACTTGGCGATCGCCGTGGCATTTTTGGCTGGCACTCATCAAGTGCCGACCGATTCGCTGGAGGGCAAAGCGTTCGTCGGTGAGCTGGGTCTAGATGGAGCGATCAGAGCCGTGGTGGGCGTATTGCCCTTAGTTGATGCGCTTCGCAACTGCTCTGTAGTGATTGCGCCTGAGTCTTACCACCTTGCTCTCGCAGCCGAGCCCAACGAGGTCTGTGCTGTGCGGACGTTGCGTGAACTGGCATCGGTGCTGACCGGTCATGCGCCGTGGCCCGACCCACCTGCGGATCCGCCTCAGATGCAGCCCCTCGCAGTGCCGGACCTCGGAGATGTCGTTGGACAACCGCTGGCTCGCCGCGCGATTGAGGTCGCAGCAGCGGGTGGGCACCATCTGCTGATGCTGGGGCCACCCGGCGCAGGCAAGACCATGCTGGCGCGCCGTTTGGTGGGATTGCTACCTGAGCTGAGCCGTGAACGCGCAGTAGAGGCGACACGCGTCCAATCGGCAGCTGGGTTGCCGCTTCCAGCGGGCCTCGCTACTAGGCCGATACTGAGAAACCCGCACCACACAACGACCATGGCGGCGCTTGTTGGCGGCGGCTCATCGGCGATCCGTCCCGGAGAGATATCACTAGCGCACCGCGGCGTGTTGTTCCTTGACGAACTCGGCGAGTTTGCGCCGAGCGTGCTTGATGCCATGCGCCAGCCGCTCGAAGAAGGTGTTGTGCGAGTGAGCCGCGCGTCGGGTGCGTGTGTATTTCCTGCTCGCATTCTTCTAGTGGCAGCAATGAACCCATGCCCCTGCGGGCAAGCGGGCCGCCCCAACGCCTGCCGCTGCTCCGACCATGTCCGGCTGAGGTACCTGCGCCGACTGTCAGGGCCGTTGTTGGATCGCTTCGATCTCCGAGTTCAAGTGCAGCGCCCCGACCCTGACCAACTCCTCGACGGCACCCGCGGCGAGTCCACCGAGACAGTGGGCGCTCGTGTGTTCGCGGCGCGTGATCGGGCAGCCAGCCGTGGGGTGGAGACGAATGCCGAACTCTCGGGAGCCCAACTTGAATGCCACGCACCGCTTACCACCTCGAGCCGCGACGAGTTGCGTCGGCGCTTGCGCAAGGGCCTGCTCAGCGGACGTGGTCTCAAGCGTGTCCGCTGCGTCGCCTTGACGCTGTGCGATCTAGCAGGCGATGAGCCACCAATTGATGCCGAACGCCTGAATGAAGCCTTGACGCTGCGTGCGAGCGTCGGCAATCTCCACGCCCCCGCTGCAGCGCGATGACAAGCAGCGAAGAAAGCAAAGAAGCTGCACCGGTTGACGGCGAAGACGCTGAGGAGCTAGGAGCGTTGGCTGTTCTGTGTTCGTTGCCTCGCATCGGCCCAGCACGCTTGCGAGCGTTGCTGCGTGACCGCAGCGCCCTAGCTGCTGTTGAGGATCTGCGGCGCGGCGGTGCCAAGGCACTGACTGCACTGAGCGCGTGCCGCGGCCTCGACGCTGCGTTGATGTCGGCCTGGCAGCAGTGCGCCTCGGTTGCCATCACCCAAGCGGGCCTCAACGGGCGGCCCGTGGGAGCGGATTTGCTCGAAATGCACGCCCGCCAAGGCATCTGGTTGCACCCGTCTTCGCTCAGCGGGGCTGTTGGCCTGTGGGAAACAGATCCCGAGCCCCCGGCTCTGCTCTTCGGCCGTGGCGCGCCCATTGACCTCTCGCTCCGGCGAGTCGGCATCGTGGGCACACGCCGGTGCAGCGCGTACGGCCGCACCGTTGCGCAGATGCTGGGTGGAGGTCTCGCCTCAGCAGGCGTCGCTGTTGTCTCGGGTCTAGCCACAGGCATAGACGGCATAGCCCAGCGAGCTGCACTTGATGAGGGCGGCCTGGTCATCGGAGTGGTTGGCAGCGGGCTCGATTGTGTCTATCCGGCCGCGAACCGGGAGCTGTGGGCTGATATTGGCGAGCACGGCACCTTGCTCAGCGAGTACCCGCTTGGTACGCCTCCTGCTGCTTGGCAGTTTCCGGCACGCAACCGCATCGTGGCGGCCATATGCGAACTGCTCATCGTGATCGAGTCCGGTTCGACGGGCGGTTCGATGTACACGGTGGAAGCCGCAGTCGAACGGGATCGCACCGTGATGGCCGTTCCCGGTCCGATTACCAGCAGCGCTTCAGTAGGCACGAACCGCCTGCTGGCTGAAGGATGCGCTCCTGTATGCGATGTGGACGACGTGCTGCTGGCGCTGGGCGAAAATCGCAGCGGTGCAACCGCGCACCCGATTGCTCCATTGCCTGATGACCCGCTCGAAAAACAGATCCTCAACGCGCTCACCGCGCAAGGACGCTCGGTCGATGAACTGGCGCAGTGCGTGGACGCATCTTTGGGGGAGCTGTCTGCGGCACTCGGACGTTTGCAAATGTCGGGATGGGTCAGCGAGATCGGCGGTTGGTGGGAGAAGTCGCGGTGAGCTGTTGGTTCTGTCGGTACCGTGGCTGTGGTGGCATCTGCGTCGGCAAAATGGCGAGTCGAAGATTTCGTGCTGTTGCTGACGGCATCGTCGTCGGCTACCAAGCGCGCTTACCACACCGACGTGACCCAGTTCGTCGAGTGGGCCCATCGTGCTGGGCTGGACGCACCCGCCGACATCGACCGGCGGCGGCTTCGGCGTTACATCGCTTTCCTCTCCGTACGCGGTCTGGCCCGGCGGTCGGTGGCGCGCAAAGCCTCGGCGCTCAGACGCTATTTCGGCTGGCTGGCAAGCGAAGGTGCAATCGATGCCGATCCTTCGATTGGGCTCGCCGCTCCGGGTGGCGGCGGACGTCTGCCGCGGGTGCTTGGTGCCGCCGAAGTCTCCGAAATGCTCGGCGACGGCACCGCACCCGACGATTCGTCGGAGTTGCGCGACCGCCTCGTACTCGAGCTGCTGTACGGCAGCGGACTGCGGGTCACCGAGCTTTGTCGGCTGGACCGCGGCGCTTACCGGAAGGGCGACCAGCACGTAGACGTGATCGGCAAAGGCGGCAAGCATCGGCGGGTTCCCCTCAGCGAGCCGTCTGTGGAGATGCTCTTTGCATGGTGCAACGGTGGAAGCGACGACTTCGATGTCCAGCGTCTGCGCCAAGGGACTCATCGAGATGCGGCAGCTCTCATCGTGAACCTGCGCGGCAATCGGCTCGGACCACGCGACGTGCAGCGGATGGTGGACCGTCACGCCACCAGGCCAACCCACCCGCACGCGCTGCGACACACCTTTGCGACGCATCTGCTCGACGGAGGCGCCGACCTGCGGGTAATTCAAGAACTGCTCGGCCACCAGCAGCTCGCAACAACGCAGATATACACCCGAGTGAGCAAAGAACGTTTGCGCGAGGCCTACGAGTCGGCGCATCCTCGCGCTTGATATATCGCTTGATACAGGGCCTGAGACCTATCTTCCGTCACGGCGGGTCGGATGGGTGGGTCCAGCGCCACTGTGGGGGCGGACGCCCAGCACGCGCGCTCGTCTTGGCCACGGCTGTGTGTGCTGTTGCGCTGAATGCCGGTGTGGGTGCAGCCCAAGCGCAGTCCCCGCCGATGCCGAGCTATATCTGGCCGGTATCTGGAACGGTCGTTGATCCTTTCAGGGCTCCCTCGAATCCCTACGGCCCCGGCAATCGCGGCCTTGAGTTCGCGACGCAACCCGGTGCGCCGTTCTGGGCGGCGAGCGACGGCGTGGTCAGTTTTGCCGGGCCGGTAGGCGGGCGGTTGCATGTCACCGTTAGTCATCCCGATGGGCTTCGTGTCTCCTACTCCGGCGTAGCGACTATCGGAGTCGCTCGGGGCGCCCATGTGCGGCGAGGCCAGCATCTCGGAACGACATCTGACCGGCTGCATGTAGGGGTGCGTCGGGGGAAGACCTATCTTGACCCGGCCCAGATCTTCGGTCCCTCCCGCGGCCCAGATGCATTCTTGCTAAGGGGGCGTCCGCGGCTTGTGACTCCCACGGCGTCTGTGTATCGGCTGCAACTGCGCTGGTTACACTCCGGCGCTGGCAATGCAGTGCTGTGAAGCCCGGCCTGTGGGCGACCCGATCTCCCCGAAGCCATGCCTCAGTGGGCCGCGTTGTTGACACTTAATGACAGACCAGTAACGACTGACCAGTAATGACTGACCAGCCGGGGCGACCCCACGGTCACCGCTGCGCGCAGCGGTGTCGACCCCGGTGCAGACACGCGAACCGTGGGGAGGAGCGCTCATGTCCGCTGTCGTGACCATGTCCGACTTGCTCACTGCCGGAGTCCACTTCGGTCATCAGACCCGTCGTTGGAATCCCAAGATGGAACGGTTCTTGTGGGGTGAGCGCAATGGGATTTACATCATTGATCTGCGGCAAACGTTGCAACTGCTCGAAGATGCCTACGGCTATGTACGCGACACAGTGGCCGCAGGTGGGACGATCTTGTTCATCGGCACCAAGCGTCAAGCGCAGTACCCAATTGCCCGTCACGCCGATGCCTGCGGCATGCCGTACGTCAACCAGCGCTGGCTCGGCGGGATGCTCACCAACTTTCGCACGATCCGCGACCGCGTCAACAAGATGCTCGAGTACGAACGGATGCAGACAGCCGGCGACTTCGACAGCATGCCGAAGAAGGAAGCTCTGATGCACATGCGCGAACTCGCCAAGCTGCAACGCAATCTCAATGGCATACGTCAGATGGACAAGCTGCCCGATGCTGTGTTCGTGCTGGACACGCCCAAAGAGCACATTGCCGTGGCCGAGGCTGTCCGGTTGGGCTTGCCCGTCGTTGCGGTAGCTGATTCGAATTCCGATCCAGACCCGATTTCTTACGTGATCCCGGGCAACGACGATGCCATTCGTTCGACTGAGCTGTTGTGCCGGATCATGGCCGATGCCGCGCGGGAAGGCCGATTCATGGCCGAGCGCAGCGGGGCGACAGTGCCGGCTGCGGGGGAGCGCTCTCCCGACGAAGAAGCTCGGATCGCTGCACAGCAGGCTGAGGCGCAGCGCGCAGCGCTGGCCGAAGCTGCTGCCCGGGAAGCGCGCATCGCTGCAGACCAAGCTGCCAAGGCCGCCGCTGCGGCGGCCGTGCCTGACATGCGCTCGACTGCGAATCCGGCTATGCCCACAGGGGCCTCTACTGGAGCGTCTGTTGCTGGCGCGTCTGTTGCTGAGTCCGAGCCGGACGGTGTCAACAGCGATGCCAAAACCACCGGCACCACCCTTGACACATCAGCCGAATCAGCAGAGCCAGCAGAGCCAGCAGAGCCGATCGAATCAGCCGAATCAGCCGAATCAATAAGGAGCTAGCTGACATGACGGCGTTCACTGCGAAAGATGTCCAAGCTCTGCGCAAGGCCACAGGCGCCGGGATGATGGATGCCAAGAATGCTTTGACTCGCTGCGACGGCGATGCCGAAGCGGCGGCACAGTGGTTGCGCGAGAACGGTATTGCATCGTCTGCGTCGCGAGCGGACCGCGACAACAGCGACGGCGTTGTGGTGGCCCGCGTCGCTCAAAGCGGCGAAGGCTCGGTGGGAGCCATCGTAGAACTGCGCTGTGAGACAGATTTTGTGGCCAAGTCGGACCAATTCCAAGCACTGGCAGATCTGCTCCTTGATGTCGTACTCACTGACGGGACGAACGCCGTGGCCGGTTCCACCGATGCGATCGACGACCTCAAGATCACGCTTAAGGAGAACATCGCCGTCGGTGCTGTCGAACGGTTTGAGGCCCCCTCAGGTAGCTGCCTTGATGCCTACGTCCATCAGCAGAACGGTCGTGGTGTCAACGCCGTGCTCGTAGAGATCGACGGAGCGACACCAGAAGTCGCCCATGACGTGGCACTGCATATCGCCAGCAGCAGACCCACCTACATTCAGCGCTCTGATGTCCCTTCAGACGTGCTTGACCGCGAACGCGCAACGCTCGAAGCCTTGAGCCGCAATGAGGGCAAGCCCGAAGCAGCTCTGGCAAAGATTGTGGAAGGCCGTCTAGTGGGGTTCTTGCGCGAACACACGCTGATGGAGCAAAAATTCGTGAAGGATGAGAAGCGGACGATCGCCGATCTTGTCGGCTCCGCAACCGTGACACGTTTCGCTCAAGTCGAGATCGGACACTGAGCAAAGCGATGGTTTCAGCTCAGTGCACAGCGATGGCTTCAGCCCAGTCGGCTGCTCCTCAGTCGGCTGCTCCTCAGTCGGCTGCTCCAGTCGGCAGCGAAGAGGCTTCCGACAAGGCGTTGCGGGCCAGTGGCCGCAAACCCGCAGCGTGGAGGAGGGTGGTGCTGAAGCTCTCCGGCGAGGCCCTCGCTGACGAAGGGGGCAACAACGTCAGTTCCTCCTTGGTCGATCAGTTGGCATCAGAGATCGCCGATGTCCGGGATTCCCTTGAAGTTGACATTGCGGTGGTAGTCGGCGGCGGCAATATCTGGCGCGGCATGGCAGGTTCACTTGGCGGGATGGATCGTGCCCAGTCCGATCACATGGGCATGTTGGCGACGGTCATCAACGCGTTGGCCCTGCAAGACGCTCTCGAACGTCGTGATGCGCCGACTCGGGTCATGACGGCCATCGGCATGGCCCAGATAGCCGAGCCGTACATTCGACGTCGAGCAGTGCGCCACCTCGAGAAAGGGCGCGTCGTGATTTTTGCGGCGGGCACCGGCAATCCGTTCTTCACCACCGATACGGCAGCCGCGCTGCGCGCCGCCGAAGTCGATGCCGATGTCGTGCTAAAAGGCACCCACTCGGGAATCGATGGTGTGTACACAGCCGATCCGCAGACCGATCCTGATGCCAAGCGCTTCAGCGAGGTCACATTCCTTGAAGTGCTATCTCGCGAGCTGGCCGTGATGGACTCTGCGGCCATCGCTGTCTGCAAGGACAACGCCACTCCCATCATCGTCTTCGATTTGATGACGGAAGGCAATTTTCGCAGTGTCCTAGAAGGCGAGGCACTGGGAACGCTGGTGCATTAGCTCTCATCCGCTCACATCTGTGCAGGCCAGCACAGGGCAGGCCAGTGCAGGGCAGGCCATTACGGGGCATGATCCCCCGACGGGAGTACGCTGGCTAGGTGAGCGAATTCGCTGCTGAGGTCTGTGCAGATGCTCGCCAGCGAATGGGAGCCGCCGTTGAGCACGCCCGCACCAGCTTCGCCAGCGTTCGCACAGGCAGAGCAACTCCGGCATTGGTAGAGAAACTTCAGGTTGATTACTACGGCGCGAATGTCCCTCTGCAGCAGTTGGCGGGCTTCTCGGTGCCGGAGGCTCGCATGTTGGTGGTGCAGCCATTTGATCGAGCGGCGCTTGATGCGATTTCTAGGGCGATTGTCGAATCCGACTTGGGAATCAACCCCTCAAGCGACGGTCATGTCTTGAGGCTGGTGTTCCCGCCGCTCACTGAGGATCGGCGCAGGGATCTGGTACGCGTAGTGAAGCAGATGGCCGAAGACGGACGTGTGGCAGTACGCAACCTGCGTCGCAGCGCTCGTCACGATCTCGATACCCTCGAAAAGGAGAAGGAAATCTCCGCCGATAACAAGCGCAGCTTCGAGAGCGAACTCGATGCCGCTACTGCCAAGTTTGTGGGCGATATCGACCGAGCTCTGGATGCCAAAGAGCAAGAGCTCCTTGAGGTTTGATCGAATAAGTGTGAAGCTAGATGTCTGAGAGCAGCGACCATCCACCCAAGAGCCCTGATGATGCTCCTCACAACCCCCCGAGGGCCGACGAGAATCTGGGATCAACTGGCCCGTTGGTGAGTTTTGAGCCGGACGGCGCTGATGCACCCGCTTCTGCGGCAGGGTCGCAGGTGCCTCCTGCGTCAGATGAGGGGGAACCGGCGCGGCGCGGCGGCTCGCGGCTGTTCCCGCATCTCCCCGACGATCCGCGTATCGCTCAAGACGCTGCTGTGCCGTCCGACGATCTCGACCAGGCTGGCCAAGATCAGGCTGGCTACGAGCCGCTCTTTGATGCACCTGCCGAAGCGACTCAACCCGAAACTCTGCCGCAAATGCCAACATCTGAGACTGCAGTTCCCCAGACTGCAGTTCCCCAGACTGCAGTTCCCCAGACTGCAGTGTCCCAGTCCGGGGCTACTGATGCCAGTGAGGCAGGAGCTGCGACGGTGACAGCCCCGCCGGTTGAGACCGCAGCGCCAAGCGCTGAGCCTGATCGCTTCGCTGAATGGGCCCGGCTTGATGCGTCGGCATCACATTGGCGCGAAGCAAGCCAAGATTACGAGGAGCGTGGAGTCGTGAGCGACGAAGCCCGAACTGTGTTGCACACCGATACTCCGACTGCAGCACAAAACGGCCGCAACTTGCCCGCTGCCGTCGTTGTAGGCATCGTGCTGGCCGCTCTGTTCTTTGGTGCGCTGCGGCTCGGCGAAGCAGCCACCGTTGGGCTCATCACTGTCGTGTTGGTACTTGCAGCGGCGGAGTTCTATCGCTCGGCGCGGCCCTTGGGCTACCGACCGGCGACGTTGGTTGGTTTGGTCGGTGTCGGCGGCTTGGTGGTCGGAGTCCACCTGCGCGGTGTTGAGGCCTACCCCATCGTGCTGGCGACAGCGGCTGTAACCATTTTCTGCTGGTTCTTGCTTGGCATCGAGCGCGATCACCCCACCGCAAACTTGTCCATAACAGCACTTGGGCTGGTCTGGATCGGCGGGCTGGGCTCCTTCGCCGCCCTGATGCTGCGTGAACCCAACGGCGACGCTTTGCTGATTGCGGCCGTGATCGGCACCGTCGTCTATGACATCGGCGGCTATGTGGTTGGACGCACGACGGGCCAGAGCCGTCTCGCCCCGCGCATCAGCCCCAATAAGACCCATGAGGGCCTCATCGGGGGCATCGTGCTCTCCGTTGTCGTGACCACGCTCGTTATGAACCGGTTCCCCGGTGTCTACCCGTGGACTGAGAGCTTGATTGACGTGTTGTGGCTGAGCGTGGCCGTTGCGCTCGCTGCGCCGCTGGGTGACCTCTCTCAATCGTTGGTCAAGCGCGATGTCAACGTGAAAGACATGGGCAACCTGCTGCCTGGTCACGGCGGTGTCTTTGACCGCTTCGACGCGCTGATGTTTGCTTTGCCAGCAGCATTCTTCGTCGGCACGAACGTGTCGCCAGTTTCCCTGTGACCAGTTTCTCTGTGACCAGTTTCCCTGTAAGCGCAGTGCCGATGCGAGCGTATGCACCGAGCGTATGCATAGTGCTGGGGTCCGCAGAGCTTCTCTGCACCGGTAGCCCCACGACTCGGTAGCTCCATGACAGCGACAACCGTCGCAGTGCTCGGCTCTACCGGTTCGATCGGCACCCAGACACTTGATGTAGTGCGCGCCGAGCCGGAACGTTTCCAAGTGACGGCACTAGCTGCGCGCCTCTCAGTTAGCGATCTTGCTGCACAAGCCGCAGAATTCCGACCCGCGGTCGTAGGCATCGGCGACCCTAGATTGGCAACGGAACTGAAGTCGGCGATTCCTGCGGGCATTGAGGTGATGGCAGGCCCCGACGCATTTGCTGCCCTTGCGGGTGCGGCCGACGTTGTGGTGAACGGTGTCGTCGGGTTTGCTGGCTTGAACGTCACACTGGAAGCACTGCGGGCCGGACGGCGACTGGCGCTGGCGAACAAGGAAAGCCTGATTGCCGCTGGGCCGCTTGTGCAGCCGCTGCGTTCTCAGCCCGGTGCAGAGCTGATCCCTGTCGATAGCGAGCACAGTGCCATACATCAATGCTTGGCCTCTCAGCCGTCGCCACCGCAACGGCTGATCCTCACAGCCAGCGGAGGCCCGTTCCGAGGTGCCAGCAAAGCTGAACTCTGCGAGGTGACAGTAGCCGACGCTTTGGCGCATCCGACTTGGTCGATGGGCCCCAAGATCACCGTCGATTCCTCAACGCTCATGAACAAAGGACTCGAAGTCATCGAAGCGCACGAGCTGTTCGGCGTTGACTACAGCAACATCGACGTTCTCATACAACCTCAGTCGGTGATCCACTCGATGGTCACATTCAGTGACGGCAGCACGATCGCGCAGCTCTCGCTGCCAGATATGCGCCTGCCGATCGGCTACGCCTTGGCTTACCCCGATCGCATCGGCACGCCGTTCGGAGCAGTCAACTGGGCCGAACTCGGAAGCCTCACCTTTGAACTGGCTGATACCGACACCTTTCGATGTCTGGACTTGGCCTACGAGGCAGGTCGAATAGGCGGCACTGCGCCGGCATGGCTGAACGGGGCTAACGAGGAAGCCGTGGCCGCATTTTTGGACGGGCGCCTGCGGTGGAACGAGATTGCTTGCGTCATCGATCACGCTATGACACGTCACAACGGTGCTGCAGCAGACAGCGTTGAGGCTGTCATCGAAGCCGACAGCGCAGGGCGCCGACATGCCGCCGATGCCATCACGAGGACAAACCGATGAAGGGCTACTCCTCCGACGAATACCCGACGGCAGAGCAACAGCGCCCGAGGGCGCTGAGTCCTGTTGTGCGCGGTTTTGGCTGGCTAGTGGCGCTCATGATGTTGGCGCTGGCGGCGTGGTTGTACCCGCTTGCGGTCGGCGCGGCGACTGCGCTTGCTGTTGTGCTGTTCATGCACGAACTGGGCCACTTCGTTACGGCCCGTGCTGTCGGCATGAAAGTCACCGATTTCTTTTTGGGGTTCGGCCCCAAGCTGTGGGGCTTTCAGCGGGGCGAGACGGCTTACGGCCTGCGGGCATTGCCACTGGGCGCTTACGTTCGCATCATCGGAATGTCGCGGGACGATGTAGTCGATCCGTCCGATGAGAGCCGAGCCTTTCGGGTGAAGAGTTACCCGCGTCGGGCGTTGGTGGTGTCGGCAGGTTCGCTCATGCATCTGCTGATGGCGCTGGTCGCATTCGCTGCTTTGCATGCCGTTTTCGGCGCCCCGGTTCTTGACGAAGATCGCTGGCAGGTTGCCGAAGTTGTTGCGATGTCCGACGGCGTGGCCACTCCTGCGAGTGTCGCTGGCATCGAAGTCGGCGATCGAATCGTGGCCGTAAATGGCGCAGACACTCAAGACTGGGAGTCATTCACGGCCCAAGTGCAGTCACGACCCGGCGAGCAGGTGCAGCTAGACATCGCGCGAAACGACGACATCTTCACCTCTCAGGTAACACTCACAGCCCACCCCCAGACGGGGTCGGGGTTTTTGGGCGTGCGCGCCGCAGGGGCCGTCAACTACGAGACGGTCGGTTTGCCTTTGGCAACAGTTCGGGCGGCAGGAGACCTTGGTCGGTCAATCGCCGACTCGGTGTATGGCATCTGGGCGTTGTTCTCCAACATCGGGGACGTCGTTGACCGCATCTTGTCGCCTCCCGGCGATCCTTCGGCTAGCAGCGATCTTCAAACTCGGCCGGTCTCGGTGGTGGGCATCGTCCATTTGGCCTCGCACGAGTCGCTCGGCTGGTCAGAGCGGGTGCTCATGTTTGCGCTGGTGAACGTGTTCTTGGGGGTGTTCAACATGTTGCCGCTGCCCCCGTTCGACGGCGGCCACCTTGCTGTAGCAACCTATGAGCGCTGGCGCGAGCGTTCGGGCCGCGGGCGCTACATGACCGACCCCCAAGCGTTGGCGCCTGTGACGGCTGCAGTGGTCGGCGTGCTCGTTCTTTTGGCAGTGGGCCTGCTGTACCTTGACATAGCCAACCCGATCAACCTGTGAGACGATCGTCGGCATGAGCCCGGCCCACACCTCTGAAACTGAGCCGAACGGCCAAGCCGCGACCCCGCCAACCCACGAGCAGGCGCCAGCAGGTGGCTTGACCGCAGGGTTGGCCCACCTGGGCGCACGCTATGGGCGACGCCACACACGGCAGGTGCATGTTGGCGCTGTTGCGGTCGGCGGCGACGCACCGATCTCGGTGCAGTCGATGACAACCACCAAGACCTCCGATGTTGACGGCACCCTTGCTCAGATATATGCGTTGGCTGGCGCGGGAGCCGACATCGTTCGCTGCACTGCCAACGATGTCGCTGCTGTCGAAGCGCTCGCTCAGATAGTTCCTCGCTCGCCAGTTCCGCTGGTGGCCGACATCCACTTCCAATACCGGCTCGCTCTGGGAGCGCTTGACGCCGGGGTGGCCTGCCTGCGGCTGAATCCCGGCAATATCAGAAAGCCGGATCAGATACGAGCAGTGGCCACCGAAGCCCGCGATCGCGGTGTTCCGATACGCATCGGTGTCAACGGCGGCTCGCTTGACCCTGATGTAGAAGCCCGTTACGGCATGACTCCCACAGCGTTAGTGGAGTCGGCCAAGCGCGAGCTTGGATATTTCAAAGAAGTGGGCTTTGACGATGTCAAGATCTCGGTGAAGGCCAGCGATGTGACTTTGATGGTGGAGTCCTACCGGATGCTCGCCGACGAAGTTGACTTCCCGCTCCATCTCGGTGTCACCGAAGCCGGACCTCCACCGGGTGGGCTGATCAAGGCCACGGCGGGCATTGCGACCTTGCTGAACGAGGGCATCGGCGACACAATCCGCTACAGCCTGACCGCCGACCCGGTCGAAGAGGCTGCTGCTGGTCGACAACTGCTCGAAGCGCTGGGGCTGCGAGAGCGGACCGGCATCGATCTTGTCGCTTGCCCTTCTTGCGGACGCGCTGAGGTTGACGTGATCGCTGTTGCGCAACAAGCCCAAGCGGCGTTCGCCGAACGCGAACTGCCGGTGCAAGTCGCAGTGATGGGATGCGTGGTGAACGGTCCAGGCGAGGCGCGCAGCGCCGATTTGGGTATCGCCGCGGGACGCGCTCGCGGGCATTTGTTTGTCAAAGGGCAGGTGGTGGCGGTTGTGCCTGAGGACGACATGGTCGCAGCGCTCGTGAAGTGGGCCCAGATCGTGGCGGATGATGGAGTTGACGCAGCGCTCGCGCAAGCTGAGGCGGGTGCTGCCGACGCGGCTGAGGCTGACCGTGCAGCGCTTATCGGAGCACAAGGCGACGACATCAATAACGCAGCCGAAAGAATCGCCCTCATTCAACGCCGATAGCCCTCTGTGCGCCTGGGCGTCTGTGCACTTGGGCATCTGGGCATCTGGACTCTGTGGGTTCACTGGTAGCGTAAGGCGCTCAAGACAGTCTCGGCTGGTCATGGGTTCTGTGCATGCGCCTGCAATGCAAGCGTTTTGGTGTGCGTGGCCTCAAGGCCGTCGCTGCGAAGCAGACAGGGAGGTTGTGATGACGGACACCGCTCCCGCTTTGCGCGCTCTTAGTGCTCTTGGTGCAACCCAGTCAAGTGTCAGCGAAGCCAGCCTGAGCCCCGAGTTCGAGTCTGAGTCCGACGCTCCGCGTAAATCCGAGCACAGCCACCACGACGCTCACCCGTCAACCATTGCGGAGCTTGTTGGTCCTTTGGCCGAGGAGGTCGGTTGTGCGTTGTACGACGTGCAATGGCGGGGCGGGACACTAGTAGTGCTGGCCTCCGCTGCTGTCGGCGGCACAGTCGGCATTGATGTACTCAGCCGACTCAGTCGGCGGCTGTCAGCAGAACTCGACGCCGCAGACATCATCGAAGGCCGCTATGTGCTTGAAGTCTCCAGTCCCGGCCTTGAGCGCAAGCTGCTGCGCCCAGAGCATTTTGCGGGTGCCGTCGGCGAGCGGGTCGTGATCCGCACCACCGGGCCACCACGACGACGCATCGTCGGCGAGATCGTCCGCGCCGATGTTGAGGGAGTCTCCGTGCTAGTCGAAGAACTGTCCTTAGGTGCCGGCGGCTCTGAGCAGACGCCGTTGGGATCGGCCGGCCAGCCAGTGACGGTGCCGTATCAAGACATCTCCAAGGCGCGTACCACGTTTGAGTGGGGAGCGCGACAGTCGAAGCCGTCCGTGCCTGCCGACGGTGCAAGCGGCAAGTCTGGACGCACAACTAGAGAGAGAGGCAGCGACGATGAATAGCCCAGAGATCATGGAAGCTCTCCAGGCACTCGCCGCCGAGAAGGGCATGGCTACTGACGTGCTTCTTGAGGCGGTAGCGAACGGTCTCGAGTCGGCTTACAAGCGTCGTGAGGGTGCCGCTGAGCAGGCTTACGTCATCATTGACGAGTCATTCAACATCACCGTGTACGCGCAGGAAGTTGACGAGTTCGGCAACGTGATACGCGAGTGGGACGACACGCCCCATGACTTGGGCCGGATCGTCGCTCAGACTGTTCGTCAAGTGCTCAGCCAGCGCATCCGCGAAGTTGAGCGCGACATGAAGTACGACGAGTACGCGGGGCGCGAGGGCGACATCGTTACCGGCATCATCCAGCAAAACGATGCGCGCTACACCCTGCTGGACCTCGGCCGCGTTGAGGCACTGCTGCCTCAATCCGAGCAGGTTCCCTACGAGCGGCCCGAGCCGAACAGCCGTCTCAAGGCATACATCGTTGAGGTGCGTAAGACGGCCAAGGGTCCGCAGATTGTTGTGTCCCGCACGCATCCGGGGCTGATCCGCGAGCTGTTCAAGCTGGAAGTTCCTGAGATCTCTGATGGTGTCGTAGAGCTGAAGGCGTGTGCCCGCGAGCCCGGGCATCGGACCAAGATTGCGGTGTGGTCAAATGACCCCAACATTGATCCGGTCGGGGCGTGCGTAGGCGCGCGGGGCAGCCGCGTTCGCCAAGTGGTGAACGAGCTGCGGGGCGAGAAGATTGACATTGTCCCGTTCTCCGACGACTTGCACGATTTCGTGGCCAAAGCACTATCCCCGGCGAGGGTCCGCGAAGTTCGCTTTCACTCCGACGAAGGCGTGGCAGAGGTGGTCGTGCCCGATCATCAGTTGTCTTTGGCGATTGGCCGTGAGGGTCAGAACGCTCGCTTGGCCGCCCGGCTCACCGGTTGGCGCATTGACATCAAGAGCGAGACGCAGGTCGCCGAAGAAGAAGCCGGCTACGGCGGGGAGGAATGGGCCGAGGGCGAATGGGTGACCGACGCTGAGACAGGCGAGCAAACATGGGTTCCGGCCGACGGCAGCGAAGCAATCACTGCTGGGCAGTGGTCCGAAGCCGCTGCCGAGCAGGCCGAACTCACAGAGTCCGCCGATGACACTCCCAACGGCGTTTCTGCCGACGCTGCGCCTGAAGCGGTTGTGGAGCCTGAGACTGTCCAGCCTGAGACTGTCCAGCCGGCGGCTTTTGCTGAGGCCCCCGTTGACCCCGGTACCCTTAGATCGGATTCGGTGACGTCCGCGGACCGATGATCGGCTTCGTCGCGTCCCCGCTACGTTTCGTCAACCCCGCTGGACCCTTCACAGTATCCCCACAGAAAGAACGACCGCTTGCCGAAAAAAGTCCGTGTACACGAGCTCTCCAAAGAGCTGGGCATAACGCTCACCGAGGTGCTCGACGTGTGCGAGTCGCTGGGCATCGGGGTGAAGACGCACTCCTCCAGCATGGAAGATGCTCAAGCAGACCGTGTCCGGCGCAAGGCGGCGCGCGAGGGACTGATTCGCACCGAGTCGCCTCCTGAGCTTCCCAAGGCCGGCGCAGCGGCCCCAGCTAACAAGGCCGGCGCAGCGGCCCCGGCTAACAAGGCCGACCCAGCACCCCCAGTGCGCAAACTGCCTGCGCGGCCGCCCGAGCGCTCCACTCGGCCCCTAGGAGTACCCAGAACGGGAGCACCCGGTACACGGCGAGCTGGCACGACTCCGAGCCCTAGAGGTCCTACAACTACTCCTCCGGCCCGTAGACCTGCTGCGGCCGAACCGCCTCTGGGCAGCCCTGAGCCGTTGACTGCTCCTGCTGCTGAGGTGCCAGCCGAGGCGCCTGTCCACAAGGCGCGGCCTGCGGCTGGCTCAAGCGAAGCTGCACCCGCTCCTGCTGGGGTGCCCCTGCCTGATTTGCCCCCACCTAAACGCCTCGTCACGTCAAGCGGCAACGAGTCGGCGCGTCCTGTTTTGCCGCAGCGGACCGCAGCGCGTCTCGAAGAGCCTTCGGTGCCGTCGGCTCCGTCGGTTCCGGTGGCGCCTTCAGATCCAGTCGAGCCAGACCTGCCTTCGCCTCCCCGCATGCCCGCGCCGCCGCAGGCAACTGACGGCCGTCCCATCCCCCCTCCACCGTCTGCACCACGGTCAGGATCCGGCAAGCCGATCCCGCCTCCACCGGGTCCGCCGCGCACATCCGCGCGGTCGGATGGTCCGTACCGAACCGGGCCACCTGGAGGATTCCGCCGACCGGCAACAAGCGGCAGTGAGCGACCGAATCGCAGCGCAGCGCCTGCTGCTGCGCGCCCTCATCTAGGAGCCGCACCGGGACGTCCCTCTGGGCCCCCCGGTGGTCGTCCTGGCGGACCGCGGGGTGCCCCGCCAAGGGGACGCGGCCGGCCGCGTCGGCGTCGCCGTCGCCAGCGTGAAGAACTTCAGCCGCAGCAGCTGACTGCCTACACGCCAGTGGATGCACCGGTTCCCCAAGGCGAGATCGTTATTGAGCGCGGTTCCACAGCGCAAGATGTTGCGTCCCGATTGAATCGATCTGCCGCTGACATCGTGCGCTTTTTGCTGCAGCAGGGCGAGATGGTGACTGCAACGCAGTCGCTCAGCGACGACATGATCGAACTCTTCGCTGCTGAGCTGGGAGCAGAAGTTCGCATAACTGAACCAGGTGCCGAGCAAGAAGAAGAGCTGCTGCGCGCACTTGAGGTCGATCTCACGCAAGGCGACGGGCACACACGTCCGCCCGTGGTCACTGTCATGGGCCACGTAGACCACGGCAAGACACTGCTGCTTGACCGTATCCGTGCGTCCAACGTCGCAGAGGGCGAGGCAGGCGGCATCACTCAGCACATTGGGGCGTACCAGACCCAGCGGGGCGACTCTGCGATCACGTTTATCGACACTCCCGGCCACGAGGCCTTCACTGCCATGCGTGCTCGAGGAGCCCAAGCCACCGATGTGGTGGTGTTGGTGGTCGCAGCCGACGATGGAGTCATGCCGCAGACGGCTGAAGCCATCGACCACGCACGCGCAGCAGACGTGCCGATAATCGTTGCAATCAACAAGATGGACCGACCTGGTGCCGATGCTGAACGCGTGCGCGCTCAGCTAGCTGAACGAGGTCTGGTCCCTGAGGCGTACGGCGGCGAGATAATCACCGTTGCAGTTTCGGCAATGACCGGTGAGGGCATCGACGAACTGCTCGATCAGATCTTGCTCGTTGCCGAACTTGAGGAACTCACTGCGGATCCGACCGGACGTGCTGTCGGCATCGTCCTTGAAGCGCATTTGGATCGTGGTCGCGGCCCTGTTGCCACGGTGGTAGTGCAACGAGGCACGCTGGCTGTTGGAGAGCCGATGGTCGCGGGCGCTGCTTGGGGCCGGGTGCGTGCCATGACAGACGATCGCGGCAACCCGATCACCGAAGCAGGCCCGTCTGTGCCGGTGGAAGTGGTCGGCTTGGGCGAAGTAGCCCGGGCCGGCGATTTGTTCGTCGTGGCGCCCGACGAGAAGACCGCTGGCAAAGTGGCCGACACCCGCGAGCACTGGCAGCGTCAAGCCAGCTTGGCTGGTGCGGCTGGTGCCAGCGGCGGCGGAACGAAGCTTGAGGACATCTTCAAACAGGTGCAGGCGGGCGAGACCGCCACCCTCAATCTCGTGTTGAAGGCTGATGTTCACGGGTCGCTCGAAGCGGTGACCGACAGCCTGCGCAAGCTTGAACGCGACGATGTCAAGCTCAGCTTCGTCAGCCGAGGCGTCGGAGGGATCAATGAGAACGATGTGCAGCTTGCGGCGGCATCAGAGGCCACCGTTATCGGCTTCAACGTGCGACCCGACCGAAATGCGCGCCAGTCAGCCGAGGCCGAGAACGTCGAGATGCGTCTGTATGAGATCATCTATGACCTCATCTCCGATGTGCGCAACGCCATGGTCGGGCTGCTCGAACCTGAATTTGAGGAGATCGTGGTGGGCGAAGCGCAGGTGCGCCAAGTGTTCCGCATCTCCGGTGTGGGTCCGGTAGCCGGTTGCGTGGTGGAGCACGGCAACGTGCGTAGCGGCGCGCAGGTTCGATTCTTGCGAGAAGGCACGATCATTTGGAAAGGCTCGGTTTCTTCGCTGCGCCACTTCCAAGACGATGTCGCTGAGGTGACCGCAGGCATGGAATGCGGCATAGGGCTGAGCGATTTCACTGACCTCAAAGAAGGCGATGTGATCGAGACCTACACCGAGCGCGAGATCGCACGCGTCTCCTAAAGAGCGCTGCTAGATGGCTCGCCGCTCCCGCGGTCGGAGACACTCCATGGCGACCGCTCACCGGTACGAGCGCACTGACCGTGTCGGGACACTCGTACGCAACGTTGTGGCATCGGAGATGGAACGTCTCGACGAGGTCTTTGAGGGAGTTGTCATCACCGGTGTGGATGTAGACCGTGAACTCACGCTGGCCGTCGTTCACTACGACGTGCGCGACGGCTATGACGACGACGAGATAGCGGCGGCGTTCGATGAGCACAAAGGGCGACTGCAGCGCGCGCTTGGTGCGGGAACCAGCTTGAAGCGGACGCCGGCTCTGCGTTTTCGGCGCGACTATTCGGCGGTCGAAGCCGAACGGATCGACGAGCTGTTAGCAGGCATTGCCGAGGAGCGGGACCAAAACGGCGGGCCCAAGAGGCACTGATGGCGCGACGACGCCCTGCGACCGTCCACGGAATGGTCATAGTCGACAAGCCGGCCGGGCCCACATCCCACGACATTGTTGCGATGGCACGTCGGCGCTTCGCGCAGCGGCGCATTGGTCATGGCGGCACGCTTGATCCGTCGGCTACCGGGGTATTGGTCATCGGCGTCGGCAATGCCACTCGCTTACTGCGCTTCGCTGCCGCAGGACGTAAGACCTACGAATGCGAGATCGTTTTTGGACTCACCACGAGCACCCTTGACGCTGCAGGTGAGACCGTCGCCCGGTACGCCATGTGTCTTGACCCCGCCGCAGTCGCCGAAGCGGCGGCAGGCTTCGTCGGTGTTATTTCGCAGGTGCCGCCGATGGTTTCTGCTGTGCGCGTCGGCGGCCGTCGATTGCATGAGATCGCTCGTGCAGGACAGACCGTGGCGCGCGAGTCGCGCCCAGTTGAGATCTATTGTTTCGACACCGATCCCACCGATGACCCGCTCGTCTATTGGGCACATGTGGAGTGTTCTGCAGGTACCTATGTGAGGTCTCTAGGAGCTGATCTAGGCGTTGCGCTGGGCGGCGGTGCACATATCCGGTCGCTCCGGCGGACTCGCAGCGGCACCTTCGCTGCGGCTGAGGCTGCGCCAATCGCCGAGGCCGTACTGCACGAGCCTGCCGAGCTTGTGCGGGACTTGACCCGTATTCGCTTGAGTGTCGCTGAGTCCGCTCGGGCTCGCAGCGGTGCCCACCTACCAGACAATCGTTACGACGGATCCGGGCCTTGGGCGCTCGTCGGGCCTAACGGAGTTCTAGTTGGGGTCCACGAGCGCATCGACGGTCGGCTGCGCGCCACGGTTTTGCCGCACTGAAGTGCCGCAGAGGCCGGAGCTGGCATCGGGCACAGTCAGGTCTGCACAGCCGGGTTTGCACAGCCGGGTTTGCACAGCCAGGTCTGCACAGTCAGGACTGCTCAGTGACAGTAGCGTTGGGCCGATGGAGGTTGTCCGCGATTTGGATTGGTGCCCGGTGCTTGACCACGGCAGCGTCGTGACTGTCGGCGAGTATGACGGTGTTCACCGGGGACACCGCACGGTGATCTCTGAGATGCACCGCTTGGCTGCTGAGCGGGGATGCGCCACTGCGGTCGTGACCTTCGACCGGCACCCGGCCACTGTGGTCCGCCCCGAATCCGCGCCCAAGCTGCTGTGCGACCTTGACCACAAGCTTGAACTGCTCGCTGAGACTGGTGTTGACTGCACGTTAGTTGTGACCTTCGACGAGGCTCAGGCTGCTGTGCCTGCTGAGGAGTTCGCCCAGCGGATTCTGGTCAACTGTTTATCTGCCCGAGCCGTGGTGGTCGGTGCCGATTTCCACTTCGGCCAAGGCAGGCGCGGCAACATTGAGACGCTTCGTCACGTTGGTGCCGACTACGGCTACGAAGTGGTCGGTCTCCCACTCGTCAAGCAGATGACCGGCGATGGCGATGTCATTTCGTCTACATCGATCCGCAAAGCACTCGTTGTCGGCGATGTGGAGCGAGCTCATCGCTTGCTAGGACGACCTTTTGAGGTGCGCGCAATGGTGACGGCCGGCGATCGGCGTGGTCGCCAGATTGGCGTGCCGACGGCCAATTTGCCCACCACGCCAGACCTGCAGGTACCCGCCGACGGTGTCTACGCGGCTTGGTATGTCCGCCCGGACGGATCTCAGTATCCCGCAGCGGTGAACATTGGCCGCCGCCCCACCTTCTATGAGTTCGCAGAGCGCCCGATGGTTGAGGCACACCTGATCGGTTTCCGCGGCGATCTCTACGGTGAGACTGCCAAGCTCCGTTTCGTCCGCCGACTTCGTCCCGAGCGGCGCTTCGACGGCATAGACGAGCTTTCAGCTCAGCTTCGCCGTGACATCGAGGATGCTGCGAAGTGCTTGCACGCCTAGCGGTCTGCTGTTGGGGAGCTACCGCCGCTGATAGCCAGCGCTGCTGGTAGCCTGCTCAGTGGAATAGAGATACAACAGATCGGCTGGGCTGCCCAGCCGGGTCACCGCAGCGGGTTCCGCAGTTGATTTCCTGATCGCATCGCCAACAAGGATTCAAACGTGCGCTGGGTGTCACAACCGAGGGAATACAGCAACGGCATGAGTGCCAAAAGATCAAGACCACCGGCCGCGCAGATTGACGAGCACCGTCATCACCCCACTGATACCGGATCGCCCGAAGTGCAAGTCGCGCAGCTCAGCGCGCGCATTGACCATCTCACCGAACACCTCAAGACTCACCACAAGGATCACCACAGTCGCCGAGGGCTTCTTACGCTCGTCGGACGTCGGCGCAGGTTGCTCGACTACCTGAACGCCAACGACGTGGAGCGATACCGAGCTTTGATCGCAAAGCTCGGCCTGCGGCGCTGACCACCGATCCCTCCCTACCCCCACAACAGGAGCAGACATGGCTGAAGCCATTTCGGTCACCGGTCCCATCGCGGGTACCGACAAGACCATCACTTTTGAGACCGGCGTGCTCGCCGGACTCGCAAACGGGGCGGTCACGTCTCGCATCGGCGACACGCAGGCACTCGTCACGGCTACGGCGTCCGGTCGACCTCGTGACGGTGCATCATTTTTTCCGCTCACCGTTGACATTGAAGAGCGCATGTACGCCGTGGGCCGCATTCCCGGCTCGTTCTTTCGGCGAGAGGGGCGCGCATCCGACGATGCGATTCTCACTTGTCGGCTGATCGACCGCCCGCTGCGTCCGAACTTTCCGTCCGATTACCGCCACGACACCCACATCGTGGGCACGATTCTGGGCGTCGATCATGTGAACCCTTACGACCTCGTGGCGTTGAACGGCGCATCGGCGGCACTGTGGATCAGCGGCATTCCGTTTGAGTGCCCGATTGCAGGTGTGCGCATCGCGTATTCCACCGATGGCGAGTGGATTCCCTTTGCAACGTACGAAGAATCCGCCGCTGCCACTTTTGAGATGGTCGTGGCCGGCCGCCAGCTGTCAAGCGGCGACATTGCCGTGATGATGGTTGAGGCCGGTGGCACTGAGCGGGGTTTTGAGTATTACGCCGACGGTGCTCCCAAGGTCACTGAGGAGGTGCTGGCCGACGGTCTCGAAGCTGCCAAGCAGTGGATCGACGACATTATCGAGTTGCAGAAATCGCTCCGCCGTCTCGTTGAGGAGCAATCCGGCCCAATCTCGGTGATGGAGTACGTCTCTTGCAAGGACTATTCCGATGAGGTGCTCGATCGCGTGCGAGGGGTCGCAGCAGGCCGCATACGCGAGGTCATGGCGATCGCTGACAAAGCCGAGCGCGAGACCGCACAGTCCGAGATCAACAGCGCAATCGTCGACGAGTTAGCCGAAGACTTCGCCGACCTCGACAACGCCAAAGATCAGATCCAACAAGCTGTGAGGTCGCTGTCGAAAGAGATCGTGCGTGAGCGGATCGTGGCAGACGGATTTCGCATTGATGGGCGAGCTACAGATGAAGTGCGTCCTCTTATGTCAGTTGCGGGCTATCTCGGCCCGACGGCGCACGGTTCGGGTCTGTTCCAGCGCGGTGAGACCCAAGTCCTCAACGTCACCACGCTGGCTATGTCTCGCATGGAGCAGACCGTTGACACGCTCAACCCCCAAGACCGACGCCGGTTCATGCATCACTACAACTTCCCGCCGTTCTCCACCGGCGAGGCTGGCTTCATGCGCGGCCCGAAGCGTCGCGAGATCGGTCATGGCGCACTTGCCGAGCGAGCGATCTTCCCGGTTGTACCGTCCAAAGACGACTTCCCCTATGCCATACGGCTCGTGTCTGACGTGCTCAGCTCGAACGGGTCCACATCGATGGGTTCGGTGTGTGCGTCTTCGCTGTCGTTGATGGATGCCGGTGTGCCCATTAGGGACCATGTGGCCGGCGTGGCTATGGGTTTGGTGTATGCGGACGGCAAATACGTGACGCTGACCGACATCTTGGGGGCCGAGGACGCCTTTGGCGACATGGACTTCAAGGTGGCAGGCACCTCCGACGCAATCACTGCGTTGCAGCTCGACACCAAGATCGACGGCATCCCTGCCGAAGTGCTGGCTCAAGCGCTCTCTCAGGCCCGCCAAGCCCGCCTGCAGATCCTTGAGGTCATGCGTGCGGCAATTGCTGAGCCGAGGCCGGATGTAGGCGAGAGAGCCCCCAAGATCACCAGCTTTGAGATTCCGATCGACAAGATCGCCGAGGTCATAGGCCCGCGCGGCAAAGTCATCAACACCATTCAGGAAGAGACCGGCGCCGACATCAACGTGGACGATGACGGTGCAGTTGGCACGGTGAGTATTGGCGCTTCTGACCGCGAGGTAGTTGAAGAAGCCGAGCGCCAGATCCGGTTGATCATCAACCCGCCGACGCCTGATATGGGTGTCACCTACGAAGGCCGTGTCGTCAATATCACCAAGTTCGGCGCGTTCGTGAACGTGCTGCCTGGCACTGACGGGCTGCTGCATATCTCCAAGCTGGGCGGCAAGCGACGCTTGAACTCCGTTGAAGAAGTGCTTGAGCTGGGCGACGTGGTCAGCGTGATTGTTGAGGAGATCGACCCGAACGGCAAGATCAGTCTCTCACCCGTCGATCCGACCCAGGTCGGGGGCACCGAAGGCGACGATGAAGGTTCCGACGAAGAGGAGCGTGCGCCACGACGTGGACGCGACCGTGCAGGTGACAACAGCAGACGGCGGTCTCGGACACCGGCAACAGTGGGCGTACACACAGGCGGTGAGGTCGCTGCGCCCGACGATACCGATGGTGTGGCGGAGGCTGCTGACAGCGCATCGGCACCTAGCGGCACCGCTCGGGAGGATGTGTCTTTCGGTGAGCACTTCGAGCAGATCGCCCGCAGCATCTACGGTGACTTGGGTCCAGAGTTTGAGCATTTCGGCCGCGGTTCAGGTAGACGCCGCAGCCGACGCTGATTGACACAGCTTGGCTGATTGACACAGCTTGGCTGTTCAGTCCGCTTGGCTGTACTGCACACAACGGGGCGTTCTGGCGCGCCACTAGCGTGACCATCGTGAGGGTGTTGGTTTTTGGCGCGGGTGGACGGATGGGTGCCACGGTTTGTGAGGCCGTAGCTGCCGACGAGGACCTGCGGTTAGCGGCTGGCGTGGATCCGCGCGCAGGCGGCCAGCGAGATGTCACTAACAGCATCGACATCTCCGCAGCAACCGACGACGTGGATCCTGTGGGCATCGATGTGGCAGTGGATTTCACGGTGGCCGCTGCCGCTCGGGAGAATTTGGCTTGGTGTGCTGCGAATGGCGTACACGCAGTTGTCGGCACGAGCGGTCTTGGCCTTGACGACTACGAGCGCTGCCGTGCTGCCTTCACAGTCAGCAACTGCCTCATCGCTCCCAATTTCGCCATCGGGGCGGTGTTGATGATGCGATTCGCCGAACTGGCGGCACCGTTTTTCCCGACTGCTGAGATCATTGAGCTGCATCACGACAACAAGGTGGACGCGCCGTCGGGCACAGCAATGCAGACGGCGCGTGCTATGGCGGCAGCGTCGTCTGACTGGGCTCCTGATCCAACTAATGACGAAGTGCTGCAGGGGGCCCGAGGCGGAACAGGTCCTGGGGGAATCCCGCTGCATTCAGTGCGGTTGCGGGGCCTAGTTGCACACCAGCAGGTACTACTCGGCACGGCGGGGGAGACGCTCACGATCCGTCACGACAGCCTCGATCGGGTGTCGTTCATGCCGGGAGTGCTGCTCGCCTGCAAAGCGATCGCCGACCATCGGGGTGTCACGATCGGCCTTGATGCGTACCTGCGTCTGTGAAATGTGGGTTTCGGCGACCCTCAGACGAGGGAGATGACGGCGGCGGAGATGGCAGGGCGGCGGCCTGTGCGGGTGCCGACAAAGCGGCCGGCAGCGCGGCGGACCGTTCGCTCGATCTCTTCTGGGTCGATCTCTATGGTGTTAGGAGCAACCCGTGACTCTTCGGTAATCCGCTCTGCGGTAATCCGCTGTACAGACTCAGCGACCTCGGCGCGTAGAGCTTCGATCACGTCGGCGTGCTTGGTCACGTCAAGCCAGCCGCGCGAGGCGACCTGAGGTGGTGCTGCCACAAGGCCTTGGGGGTCAACCACGACGGTCACATGCACGAAGCCCGATGTAAGAGCGAGCCGTTCGCCGATGACCGCAGCGTCGGAGTCGTAAAACGTTCCGTCCACACAGAGATACGGCGACGGGACACCGACACCCACCTGAAGCTCTTTGCCTGTGAGCGTGATTTGTGCTCCATCGGTCAGCGTCAGCACTCGTTTGGCCTTCATCCCCATCTGACGGGCAAGATCGGCATGGCGAGCCAGCATGTGGAACTCGCCCTCAATCGGCACGAACCACCGCGGGCGGCAAGCTTGGTGCAGCTCGCGCAGTTCGTCGCGCTGTGCATGCCCAGACGTGTGGACTAGCTCGTGTCCGTCGTGGATGACTTCGGCACCTTGTTGTGTGAGCCGCGAGACCATGCGGAATACGGCTCGCTCGTTACCCGGGATTGGATGGCTCGACAGTATTACTGTGTCGTTAGGGCCGACTGTCACATTTGGATGCGCTCCGTCAGCGATCTGAGACAGCGCCGCACCCAACTCGCCCTGGCTGCCAGTGCAAACGATGCAGAGTTCGTTCGGTTCGAAGCGATCAAGTTGTTCAACACCGAATATCGCACGCTCTGGAACGTCCAGCACGCCCAATTCGCGTGCAATGCGGAAGTTGGTCACCATGGAGCGCCCCACAGGGACCACCACGCGACCCTCGGCCATAGCGGCGTCGCAGATTTGCTGGACCCGGTGCAGGTGACTGGCGAAGCAGCTCACGATCAGTCGCCGGTCCGCACGCTCGCTCAACAGCCGCCGAAGCGTGGCGCCGATCTCGGTCTCCGACGCGCTGCTTCCCGGGCGGTCAGCGTTGGTGGAATCGGCCATCAGCAAGGCGATGCCCTCGTCTGCGAGTACACGCAAGCGGCCTAAGTCGGTCAGCCGACCGTCCACCGGTGAGGGGTCGATCTTGAAGTCGCCTGTGTGTACCAGCACACCGGCCGGTGTGTGCAGCACGATGCACAGGCTCTGGGGTACCGAATGGGTGACCGGCAACGCCTCGACATCGAATGGGCCGATCCTGCGACGCTCACCGTCGCCGATGACATGAAACGAGGTGCGATCGGCCAAGCGTGCTTCGGTGACCTTGTGCTCCGCAAGTGCCATGGACAACGCCGACCCGTACAAGGGGACCTCAATGTTGCGCAGGAAGTGGGGCACGCCGCCGAGGTGGTCTTCGTGGCCGTGCGTCACTACCAAGCCCACAATGTCGCTCGCACGCGAGTTGAGCCAGTCCATATCGGGCAGTACTTGCCGCACGCCGGGCATGATCGCCGGGTCGGGGAACATCACCCCGAAGTCGATGATGAGCAGTTTGTTTTCCTGCTCAACGACGGTGCAGTTGCGCCCGACATCGCCTAGCCCGCCCAAAAAGGTGACAGTCACTGGTGAAGTGTTTCCCCTAGGGGCATCGTGTCTGCCGTGCTGGCTGCGCGACCGACCGTTGTGCTGCGTGGGTCTCGGCGAATTCAAGTCTGCTTCAGTCGGGCGTAGACCTCGCGAGCGCGGTCCTCAAGGCCTTCAGGTGTAGGGCCCATGGGTGGGCGAGGCTCGCCAACCGGCAAGCCCAGCGTGCGCAGCATGGCCTTGGTGGGCACAGGGTTGGGTGCTGTGTCGCTGGTCTCGTAGTCGAAGCTCTCCAGCAGAGCAGCGTTGATCTCACGCGCTTTGGCTACATCGCCTGCCTCCCAGGCATCGAACATTGCGACATGCTCGGGAATGCTCCAATGCGCTGCCACGCTGATCACGCCCACAGCGCCGACGGCCAGCAACGGCAGTGTGAGACTGTCGTCGCCGCTGTACACCTCAAATCCTTCGGGGGCTTCTGCGATGACTTTTGCAGTCTCGCCGGGGTTTCCTGCTGCGTCCTTCACAGCCACGATGTTGGGGATTTGCGCTAGCTCTATCAAGGTGGGTGTGTCGATTTTGCGTCCTGTGCGGGCCGGGATGTCGTACAAGATGATCGGCAGGTCGGTGCATTTGGCAATCGCGGCGAAGTGGACCTTGATGCCTGCCTGTGATGGTCGGTTGTAGTACGGCGTGACGGCCAAGATGCCGTCCACGCCGAGTTCAGCGGCCTTGCGGGTCTGTTTGATCGAATGTGCCGTGTCGTTGGTGGTGGTGCCTGCCACGACGGGAACAGTGACAGCCTCCGCAACAGCGCGCCACAGATCCCAGTCTTCCTCGTCGGTGACCGTGGGACCCTCGCCAGTTGTGCCGGTGATGACAAGACCTTCGGCGCCTTCGTCTGTGAGCCAGCGAGCCAGCGTCACCCCCGCATCCACATCCAGCGATCCGTCCGCTCCAAATGGCGTCACCATCGCCGGAACCACTCGTCCGAATCGCGCGCTCACCTATCGGAGACTACTGCTGTGCCGGAGGTTGCCAGCAACTCATCCACCAACTGAGCCAGCAACTGATCCACCAACTGATAAGGCCGCATGTCGGTTGTGCGGCATTTTGGGGATCAGACACTGCCTTCGTCGGCTCGGTTGATGCCGAGCGTGGCGAGCAGATCTTCGTGCAGCTCAAACCAAACCGTGTGGTAGCTGGGGATCATCGGTTTGGTGAGATAGTCCAGCTCACCGGCCTGCAGTCGGTTGAGCGCTTTAGTGAAACGAGGCTCATAGTTGTCGTAGCGAGCCATCACGCCACAGAGTTGGCTGAGAACTCCGCAAAGCTCGCCGTGCAGCCTCTCTAGTCGGTTGATGACGGCAGCGTCGTAGTCAGCGTCGCTGTGGTTGTTGAGCCGCCCGCCGTCACCTAGCCCTTCGGTATCAGCAGCGGGATGATCTTCTGGTAGCACCTGCCAGTCTGTACACAACTGCAGCATCTTGGGGTTCAGCGCCAAGAAACTCTGGTAAGCAGCAGTGACTGTGTCGTGGGCGCCTGCGGCGTCAAGCTCGGCTGCCAGAGCGGCTTCGCCGTCGTCGCGGCCTGTCGGCGTCAAGATGAACTTCGGCAAACCCCCGACTTCGCGGGCCATGCAGTGGCCGCTGGCAACCAGCTCGCCCAAGAGATGTTCGGTCTCGTTGAAGTCAAGTCCGTGTACAGCGGCCACATCGGCGATCTCGCCCAGTCCTTTCAGCCGAAGGGCCAGCCAGACCAATAAGTGGGGCACAGAGCGGTGTGAGCCGCTTGCGTTGGATACAGAGCGGTGTGAGCCGCTTGCGTTGGATACAGAGCGGTGTGAGCCGCTTGCGCTGGACCCGTCAGCGGGCGTGGGGTTCACGCTTGTCACTCCACGACCAGATCGGCGAAGCGATCTCTCAGTGTCTTCTTTGAGAACTTGCCTGTGGAGGTCTTGGGAACCTCGTCGATGATCTCAGTAGCGCTTGGCAGCCACCACTTCGCCATTCTTGGCGTGAGGTACTCGATGAGTTCGTCGTGGGCGATGGTCTCGCCCGCAACCGGCACCACACATGCCAGCGGCCGCTCCATCCAACGCTCTGATGCCACTGCAATGACGGCGGCTTCGGCCACTTTGGGGTGGCTCATAATCTCGTTTTCCACCTCTGCGGAACTGATCCACTCACCGCCGGACTTGATGAGGTCTTTGGTGCGGTCCACGAGCCGGATGTAGCCGTGGGGGTCGCAGGTGGCCACATCGCCAGTTCGCAGCCATCCATCGGCGGTGAATGAGTCGGCGGCATCGGGGCGTTTGTAGTACGAGCCGGTCACATATGCCCCGCGTACGTGCAGTTCGCCCGATGATTCGCCGTCGTGGGGTACCTCGTCGGTGGTGTCGGGCTCGCAGATGCGGAATTCGACCGTCGGCAAGACGGTTCCGACTGTGGCGCGCAGATCGGCCTTGGCATCATCGTCAAGGCTCTGCTGGCCACTTCGAACATGAGCGACTGAGCACACCGGACTCGTCTCGGTCATACCCCACGCTTGCAGGATTGGCACGCCGACTACTTCCCGGAATCCTTCCGACAGTGCTTTGGGCACTGCCGACCCGCCGCAGGGAATGGCTCGCAAGCTGGACACGTCGCGTCCCTTCAGCTCACCTAGCACACCCATCCAAATCGTCGGAACACCGGCAGCGACGGTGACTCGCTCGGTTTCGATGAGTTCGGCCAGCGGCTTGGGTGCGAGGTTCGGACCGGGATTGACGAGCGTGGCCCCCGATGCGACGGCGGCATGTGCAAGGCCCCAAGCGTTTGCGTGGAACATCGGCACGACCGGCAGGACCACGTCGCCTTCGCAGATGCCAGTCGAGTCCACCAACATCGCCGCCAGAGTGTGAACATAGATGGAGCGGTGGCTGTAGACGACGCCCTTGGGCTCGCCGGTGGTGCCGCTCGTGTAACACATTGACGCTGCCTGCGTTTCTTGGGCGACGCGAAAGCCCGCCGGTGACGCGGCCGCAAGCAATTCCTCGTAGTTGACGATGCGGGAGTCGTCGGGAATCTCTGGAGCGTCGCCGCCGCCTGAGTCGTCCATGACAACGATCTGGCGGACAGTTGTCATCGTGTCAACCAACGGCCATAACAGCGGTAGCAGCGACCGGTCAACAAAGATCACCTCGTCTTCTGCGTGGTTGGCGATGTAGGTGATTTGCTCGGCAAACAGCCGGATATTCAATGTGTGAAGCACGCGCCCCGAGCACGGAACGGCGAAGTACAACTCAAGATGCCGGTCGGTGTTCCAAGCGAACGTGGCTACGCGCCCATCGGAGGAAACTCCGAGATCGTCAAGTGCGCCGCCGAGCAGTCTGGTTCGTTCGGCCCAGCGTCCGTAGTTTGTGCGTTCGATTGCCGTCGCGCTGGCGGTGACGATTTCTTTGTCCAAGAACAGAGTTTCTGCACGCTCAAACAGCGGATCAAGAGTGAGCGGCAAGTCCATCATTGTCGAGTCCATGGCGCCGCAGGCTAGAGGGAACCCAAGCGGGCTCTAAAGACGAAACCCTCTTGAGCAGCTTCACTGCCTAAGCCGCTGGCTAGCCATTGCCTAGCCTTAGCGGAGGTGTCTGCCATCACTGAAGCCGACAAGCGCCGGATGCAACTTCTGGCAGCGGTGCCGGTGGCCTTCGCGCTGGCGGCCTACGCCGGGCAGATTTTCTTTGCGGCTCTTATCGTGCGGGCACCGTTGCTGCTTTTGTCGTTGAACGCAACCGATCCGATCCTGCTAGGCGTGGCCCATCAGGCGCCGCTGTGGGCGTTCATGACGATCGGGCTTGCCCGCCTGTTCGTCACTGATCCTTTCTTGTACCGGCTGGGCTATGACTACGGCCCTAATGCGAAGGCTTACTTAGCCGCTGAGTTCGGTCCGCGCAGCCGCGTTATTCGCACCATGGATTGGCTGGAGCGTTGGTTCGGACGAGCGGGCTGGCTGTTGCTGTTTGCTATTCCCGGTTACCCGATGTGTTTGCTGTCGGGTATTGCGCGCATGCGTCAAGTGCTGTTCGTGACGGTGAACCTTGCTGGCACTCTTACCCGCCTGGCGCTGGTGTGGTGGGTCGCTGATGTGTTCTCGGGCTCGCTCGGGGCAGTCGTTCGTTTTGTCAACCGCTATTCGGTTCCCTTCACGGTGGCGATGTTTGCGCTTGTCGCTGTGCAGACAGTCCGCAACCAGCGCCGCAACGCGGCTGTGCCAGACGAGGCGTGAGCGCTCAGAACGCAAGCGTTCGGAAACTACGGGGTTTCTGACATCCCTGCGGAGCCTCGGTATTCTCGCAGGGATGAGCAAGCGCGGCTCCGCCGCCGACGAGAACGCCAGTAGCGGGTCTGTGGACGCGTCCAGATCGGCGAAGCTGGCCAACCAAAGCAACGCTTTGGGCCGAGTCGTTCGCAATGCACTCGCTGGCAGATCCAAGGAACTGGCCTCCTTGGCGCTGTTTGCGCTCGCAGTGGTATGTGCCTTGGGATTGCTTGGCAACCGTGCGGGTGTCGTTGGGCGACTGCTTGAGACTGCCTTGGCGGTGCTTTTGGGCATTTTTCGCTATGCCGTGCCGGTATTGCTCATCTGGATCGGCGTGGCGCTTGCACGTCTGAGTCGTTCTGAACGCAGTAGCCGAGTCGCCTTCGGGCTGAGTGTGCTTACCGTGACTTTCGCAGCAGCGGCTCACCTGTCGGGTGCCGCCGACGGTTTTGGGCCGCTTGACGACTTGCGCAGCAGCGGGGGAGTGCTGGGTGCCGCTGCTGCTGAGCCGTTGCGGCGCCTGATTGACGATCCTGCTGCTTGGGCAGTGCTGCTGCTGGTGATGCTTTTCGCCGTGATGATCGTCACCAACGTTGGACTTGGACAGCTTCTGCGCTGGGTCTGGACTGGCCTGTCCGCTGTGGGTCGCGTGGTGGGCCGACAGGCATCACGAGGAGCCAGAAGTCTCCAACGCGTGGGCGAAGATCCGACACCCCCGACGTTTGCGTCCAACAGTCACGATTTCGACCCTGCCAATGACCCTGTCAGCAACGCCGCCACGACCGGTGATGAGTCAGTCTCAACGCAGGGAGCGACTGACATCCGAACGCACACGGCTGGCACTAATGGCACTGGCACTAATGGCGTTGGCGCCGATGGCACTGGCTCGTCTCCTGGCTTGGGCCGTGATCCCGCTATACGCAGTGCGGTTGATGCCCCGGCTGAGTCAAGTCCGCCGCAGTTCGTGGATCCTCCGACGGATGAGCCTGCACCGAGGGACACAGCGTCTGTGAGAGCCTCTTCGGTGCCCGACGGCGCAAGCGAAGGGCGTCCTCGTTGGAAGCTTCCTGGGGCATCGCTGCTTAAGCGCAGCAGCGCCCAGCAGATTGACCGGGTGCAGCTGCATGCGGGCGGAGCGGCGTTGGTGGCGGCTCTGGCCAGCCACGGCGTAGAGACTCAAGTAACCGGCTGGGAACCCGGACCCACCGTCACCCGCTACGAGCTGAAGCTGGGTGCCGGCGTGAAGGTGTCGCGCGTCACTGCGTTACACAAGGACATCGCGTACGCCATGGCTGCTGCCGATGTCCGCATTCTGGCGCCGATCCCGGGGCGTTCCGCCATTGGCGTTGAGGTGCCGAACGCCGACCGTCACCTAGTAGCGCTCGGCGACATTCTTGCGTCGGAGGCTGCGGCGGATGCCATACATCCGCTCGAAGTGGCGATGGGCAAAGACATCTCCGGTCGTGAGGTGATGCTGAATCTGGCCACCATGCCGCATGTTCTGATTGCCGGCGCTACTGGTGCTGGCAAGTCTTCGTGCATCAACTCGATCATCACGTCGCTGCTGATGCGTTCGACACCCGATCAGGTGCGGATGATTTTGGTGGACCCCAAGCGTGTCGAGTTGGGCCAGTACGACCGTCTGCCGCATCTGCTCACCGCTGTGGTCACCGATCCGCGCAAAGCCGCTAACGCGCTGGCTTGGGCTGTGAAGGAAATGGAGCGCCGCTATGACGTGCTCTCTGAGGCGGGCTTCCGTGACATCACCGGCTACAACGCGGCGATGCTTGACGGAGCGCTGCACAGCTACGAAAGCGAGCTGTTGGGCAACGAGCAGCCGTATGAACCGATGCCGTTCATCGTGGTGGTAGTTGACGAGCTGAACGACCTGATGATGGTTGCAGCCCGCGACGTAGAGGAATCCATCACCCGACTGGCGCAGATGGCTCGCGCGGTGGGCGTTCACCTCGTCTTGGCCACTCAGCGCCCCAGTGTGAACGTCATCACCGGTGTCATCAAGGCCAACATCCCCAGTCGGCTGGCTTTCGCTGTTTCCAGTTTGGCCGACAGCCGCGTGATCTTGGATCAGCCCGGTGCCGAACGGCTTGTCGGCCAAGGCGACATGTTGGTGCTCTCAGCTAACTCCAGCAATCCGCGTCGCCTGCAGGGGAGTTGGGTGAGCGAGTCCGAGATTGCCAAGGTGGTCGCGCACTGGTGCCGTCAGGCACCCGAAGTTGAATATGTGGAAGGCGTAGAAGGTGCAGCCGAGGCAGATAGCGCCAGTGCTCTGCCGGGCGGCACCACCGGTGATGTTGACGATGACGATCTGCTGCGCCAAGCGATGGTGATCGTGGTGGAGACTCAGCTCGGCTCCACATCAATGTTGCAGCGCAAACTCAAGGTCGGGTTCGCCCGCGCTGGACGGCTCATGGACTTGCTCGAACAGCGCGGCGTTGTGGGTCCGTCGCAAGGCTCCAAGGCCCGCAACGTGCTGATGACCCCACAAGAGCTATCAGAAGCACTCGGCTCTTAGAACGACCGATCCGCAGGGATGTGCGGGGATGTCTTGGTGTCGTCTCTTGCTGAGGTGAGGCTTTTGCGCCAGGGAGATGCATCGATGCCTGGGTATCGGCGTTCGAGGGCGTTTACCAGTTCAGCGGTCCAGTAGGGATGGCCGGGCAGAGGGGCACCAAACAGTGCCAGTTCGTCGGGTGCGCAGGTCGCAGCGAACGATGACCACGCCTGTGCAGTCGACACCGGCTGCACGTTGTCGTAGCCAATCCAGTCTGCGCCAGCGGGCTTGAACGAGGCGCTCATGAGGAACCGACTGCCGCCTGGTTTGGTCAGGTCAACGCCGCGATGCCATACGTCAGGCCGGTACGCCAAGTAGCTGCCCCGCGTCCCTGCCGTTGAGATTCGCTCGCCGGTGGGCGGCCCGTCGTACGGACGGGCAGGGTCTGCTGGGCCACCGGCGATTTCCGTTGGCGCCACATCGTGCTCAACGTCACTGAGGTACAAAAAGCCCTCAAGGTTCCACCAACCGGGTTCGAGGCGATCAGGCACCACGTTGTGATTGCGGTCTTGGTGGAAGGGCTGCTCGTAGTTGGCGACTCCTGTGTATTTGCCCCAAATGCGAGCCTGGTAGAGGCGAATGTCGGCTGTGCCCATCGCTCGACGAGCGAAGCTGACGACGTTGGCATGCACTTGCAGTCGGTTCAGGCGAAGTGAGGAATAGGGAAACAAGGTGTGCCCCAAGAACTGCTCTGGGCGGAAAGCGGCGCCTTCTGGGTCCGACTGGGGGAACTTGTGACCTTGGTTGTGGCTGCGACCGACGAAGCGCTCTGTGTGTGCAGGGTTGCCGCTGTGGAATTCCTCAGGGCGCGGGTACAGATCCCAGAGTTCCTCAACTGCGTGATCGATGTCGGCGGTCGGCACGAGTCCGTCCACCAGCACCCAACCGTGTTCGCGCCAATGCTGTGCCGCCTCCCCGAGGTCAGCGATGCCAACGCCTTCATTGAAGGCGCCCGCATTGCAGGCACTAGTGCTGCGGTCGACGTTCGCGGCGGCTGGTGCCTGCCTGCTCCCAGTCTTAGTTGGCACAGTCTTAGCAGGCACGGCCTTAGCTGGCGCCTTGGGCGTCGTCAACTCTGATGCATGAGCCCGACACGAAATCCGACAGAGGCGACACCAGATACAGCAGCGTCGAATCGAGCTGGGATGCCTTGCCGAGACGCCGCCGCGGGAACATCTTGGTGATGTCACCCATGCGTTCAAGCATGCCGTCCATCATCTCGCTCTCGAATGCACCCGGAGCGATGGCATTGACGTTCACGTTGTGGCGAGCGAACTCTTGTGCAAGGACCTCGGTCATGCGTACCACAGCACTTTTGGTGATCGCATACATCGCCGTGCCCGGCGGTGCACTGAACGCAGCCCCCGAGGAGATGTTCACGATTCGCCCGGGCAGCTCGGCGGCGATGAGGCGACGGGTGACTTCGCACGACAGATGAAACAGCGAGACCAAGTTGGTGGAGATCATTTCGTCGACGAACGCCGGATCCATCTTGAGCGCCAAGCGCGCATCAGGTTTGCCGGCGTTGTTCACCAATATCTGGACGGTGCCGAGCTGCTCTTCGGCGGTAGCTATCGCACCGAACAGCGCATCGGTGTCGGTCACGTCGAGCGGGATCGGCAGCACCGTGGCACCATCAGACCGCAACGCGTCCGCCAGTGCGTCGAGCCGTTCGGCGCGTCGGCCGCAGATCGCCACGCTGGCCCCGCAGGTTGCGAGCACCGTGGCGAATCGGCGGCCCAGACCCGATGTTGCGCCGGTGACAAATGCTGTCTGACCGCTCAGGTCGGCGGACCACTGCGGTGCTAAGCGAGTCGCAGCTGTGAGGCCGTGAGTGCTGTCGCCATCGTTCATGTCGTTCCCCCTGTGCTGCAGACGAGATGATCCCCAGTGCCGAATAGACAATGCCTAATAGACAGTGCCTAATAGACAATGCCGAATACACAGTGCCGAAGAGATCTAGCTGCAGGGTATTAGACCGCCGCAGCACGATCTGCGGACACCAGAGGTGGTTGGCATACGAGCCACTCGGCCCCTGAGGGCCCGCAAGCCCTAGCCTCGCACTTGGTGAAGCGTTCGGGCACAGAGGCAGCGGTCTTCTCTGTTGCGCCCGCAACCGAGCGGCGCTTGAGCGCGGCAGAACCGCTTGAGGGTGCCTCAACAGAGGTTCACCAAGCACCCGTAGGCGACTCGATGCCAGTCCGCACGACCAGCGGGGCTTTGCCGCTGATTGTCATGGGCCTTGTCGTTTTCTCTTGGGGTCTCGGACCGCCGATCTCCAAACTGCTCACTGTTTCGCCGATGGTGAGCGCCTTAATCCGTTTCGGCTTGTCCACGCCGTTTCTGCTAGTGGTGCTGGCGCTGCGCGGCCGCTGGCTGTCGCGACGCGTGTTCGCCCAGACAGCACTGCCGGGGCTGTCTTTTGGCATCAACATGGTGTTCGTCTTCGCCGCAGTGCAGCAAGTCGCCATCTCGGTGCTGTCGGTGATGATGGCGCTGCAGCCAGCCATGCTTCTGGCGCTTGCCGGACCGCTGTTTGGCGACCGGGTGAGTTTCCGGCAGATCGTTTTCACGCTGATCGGCGTGGCGGGTGCTGCCGGAGTGATCATGGGCGCTGGCGGTGACTTCCGTGCCGGCGGGTTCGGTTTGCTTCTCTCGGCGATGGCGGTGCTGACGTTCACCGTGTATTTCGTGCTTACTCGAGTCGCCCGATCGACGAGTTCGGTCGATCCGATTGAGTGGATGGCCGGCATCAACTTCTGGTCCTTCATCGCAGCTGTCCCGCCCACGCTGTTGTGGGTCACGCCGAGGCAATTCTTAGAGTTCGGCGGTCTGGACTGGCTGTGGATCGTGATCGTGGCGTTCGTGACAGGCGTGTTCGGTCATGTGCTGATGACGTGGTGCCACGGCCACATTGAGGTGGCTCGGTCCTCGCTGTACGTGCTCGCTATGCACATCGTGGCTGTTGGTGCGGCGTGGCTCATCCACGGTGAGTCGGTGACACCCATGCAGTTTGCGGGCGGTGCCGTTGTGTTGTTCTCCGTTGCGATGGTGATCCGCACGCCGACCGAGGCGCAGCACCGATCGGTGCCGCGCTGACCAAGTTCGCTTCGTGGCTGTCATGCTTGTCGCTGTGCTTGTCGCAGTGCTTCAGTACGATGAGAGCAGGCAGATGGTCGGACGCCTTGACAGCCTTGACAATCCTGACAACCTAGGAGCATCCAGATGGGTCGATTCGCCAATACTTGGCGGCTGACGAAGACCTCGTGGTCGTTGTTGAAGCAGGACCGTGAGTTGCTGTGGCTGCCGATCCTCAGCATGGCATCCATCGTTGCCATTTTGGCTGCGGCGTCCGTGGTCGGCGTCGTGACCGGCAGTTTTGATACAGACCAAGGAGCGGAAGGGATCAGCGGCAGTGCTGCGGCGCTCGGTCTCGTGTTCGCATTCTTGGCGACCGCGACCGTGGTGTTCTTTGAGGGAGCGCTGGTGGCCGGAGCGCACGAGCGCATGACCGGTGGCGATCCCACCGTGCGAAGCGCCATGAGCAAAGCCGCTGCGCGGCTGCCGAGCCTGCTCGGCTGGGCGCTCATCACCATGACAGTCGGTCTGGTGCTGCGCTTTTTGCGGGAGCGGCTGGGTTGGGTTGGCCAGATGCTCACGTTCCTCGCTGAAGCTGCTTGGGGTGTGGCTACTTATCTTGTGGTGCCGGCCATCATCATTGATGATTACCGATCGTTCGCCGGTGTCAAGCAGTCCATGTCTTTGGTCCGGCGCACATGGGGCGAAAACCTCATCTCTCAAGCCGGCTTTGGGTTGCTCGGTTTCGTGTTGTCGCTGCCAATCGTGCTGGTCGCTGTGCTCATCGGAGCGCTGGTGCCCGGTGTGGGCGCCATCATCGGCATTGTGCTGGGCGTGGTGGGAGTGCTCACCGTCGTCGTGGTGGTCAGCGCCTTGGGGCTCTACTTCAAGACAGCGTTATATGAGTACGCCACCGACGGCGCAGCACATGGCGGCTACGACACAAACCAGATGCGCGCCTCGTTTCAAGCCAAATAGCCAATTTCAAGCACCTGCCAGCCCGACCCCTCCGACGGCTTGGCCTCTACCGATAAGGCTCAGCCGCCTACGCTGCGGCGCTGTGGTCGGGCCGCACCTCGTCATCGGGGCATTCGAAGCAGAGCGTCTGTCCGCTGTGCTCAGCCAAGACCCCGACACTCCCCATCAGGGTCCGACTGCTGCCGTGGCGGCTGTGATGCGCCGGGGCGACCGCGGACCAGAGATGCTGTTTATTGAGCGCGCCATCCGCCACGGCGACCCTTGGTCGGGCCACATGGCATTCCCGGGCGGCCGGACCGAGCCTGACGACGACGACACCTTCGGGACCGCAGCGCGCGAAAGCCGCGAGGAGATCGGGTTCGACATCGCTGCACATGCAGGGGTTCGCTGGCTCGGCCGACTCAACGACCTCGAAAGCAACCCGCGCCGTCATGGAACTGCGTTGCGGGTGACTCCGCACCTCTGCTGGCTCGAAGGCAATCGACCCCACCTAACTCTCAACTACGAGATCGCCGATGTGCTGTGGGTGTCCGTGCAGGAACTGGCTGACCCGCGGCACCACATTGACTATCGCTATCCGTTGCGACCCAACGAACGATTCCCTGGCATTGAGGTGGGACGCGGGCGTGTGATCTGGGGCATGACGCTACGAATGCTGCAAGACCTGTTCACCCGCGTCGGCCACCCGCTGCCCATCAACTTTGATCCGTTGGGTTGAGCTGAGGCAATGACTGGTTTTGCCGGGAAGTCCGGCATGATGAAATAAGCCGATGGCTGCTGCTGGAGAGACGACTGACCCGACCGAGACGGCATCAATGCTGGGCGCATTCCGGGTGCTCGACCTCACCGATGAGCGAGGTCATCTATGCGGGGCGATCCTCGCTCAGATGGGTGCCGATGTCATAGCCGTGGAACCACCGCAAGGGTCATCGGCCCGGCGGCTGGGGCCATTTGTGGGCGATGTGCAAGACCCAGAAAGGTCACTTCATCACTGGGCCTACAACCGAGGCAAACGCAGCGTGGTGCTGGACTTGGCCAACGACGAAGGGGCCGCCCAGCTGCGAGCGCTGGCTGCATCGGCCGACATCTTGATTGAGTCTGCGGGCCCAGGCTGCATGGATGTTTGGGGTTTGGGCTATGCCGCTCTTGCGGAGATCAACCCAGAACTGGTGTATGTGTCGATCTCGCCGTTCGGCTCTGATGGCCCCAAGGCGGACTGGGCGGTCTCGGATCTGACCTTGCAGGCCGCAGCGGTGAACATGGCGATGACCGGCGACGCCGACCGGGCGCCGCTGCGCACCGGAGGCCTGTTCCCTCAAGCCTTCCACAATGCTGCCTCTGAGGCTGCTGGCGCGGCGTTGATCGCGCTGTGGGAACGCCAGACGGTCTCGGGTCTTGGCCAGCACGTTGACATGTCGGTCCAGCAGAGCATGAACCAGGCCTGCCAGTCTTATTCGCTCTCTACACCACTGGGCGCAACGCCTCCGACCCGCTATGCGGGTGGCGTGCTGGTGGAAGGCCTGCATGTCCAGCTGATGTGGCCGTGCAAGGACGGGCACGCATCGGTGACGTTCCTGTTCGGGGCGGGTTTTCGGGCTTTCACGCAGCGTCTCATGGACTGGGTACACGAGGAGGGCTTCTGCGACGAAGCCACGCGGGACAAGAACTGGGCCGAGTACACCATGATGCTGCTTGATGGCCGCGAGCCGATCTCGGAGTACGAGCGGGTGAAGAGTGTTTTGGCCGACTTCTTCGCCACCAAGACCAAAGCTGAGCTGCTAGATGCGGCGATGAGTCGTCGGGTGCTCGTCGTGCCGGTATGGACGACAGACGAAGTGGTGAACTCGCCGCAGCTGGCCGACCGCGACTACTGGGAGACGGTCACGCACACTCCGGGCGGCAGTGACGACAGCCCGGTTCAGATGCGCTACCCGGGCAGTTATGCCCGCTTCAGTGCCACTCCGTTGTCTTCGCTGGGCCCGCCACCGCGACTCGGTGAGCACACCGATGAGGTACTAGCCGAGCTGGGCTGGCCGACAAGAGCTCCGGCGCGGTCAAGGCCTCGCATTGAGGTCACTGGCGCTGATGTGTATGCACAGGATGTGCATACAAATACAGTGCAGAATGCGCGCCCGTTGGAGAACGTCAAAGTGCTCGATTTCATGTGGGCGATGGCCGGACCCGCCGCCACGCGAGTGCTGGCCGACTACGGCGCTGACATCATCCGGGTGGAGTCTGAGACTCGTTTGGAGGTGGCCCGTTCGCTGCAGCCGTTCCGTGAAGACATCGGCGATCCGGAGTACTCGGCGCTCTACAACAACATGAACGCCGGCAAGCGGGGCATTTGCTTAGACATGTCTCAGCCGGCGGCGCTGGATGTCATCTGGGACCTCATCGACTGGGCCGATGTGATCGTGGAATCGTTCTCGCCCAAGGCCATGGCTGGCTGGGGGATGGGCTGGGAGCAGGTGCGCGAGCGTCGCCCCGATGTGATTATGGCATCGAGCTGTCTGATGGGCCAGACCGGTCCGCTGTCGCTGCTGGCTGGCTTCGGCACCATGGCGGCCGCTATCTCAGGGTTCTTCTACCCAGTGGGATGGCCTGATCGGGCACCTTGTGGACCGTTCGGCGCGTACACCGACTACACCTCGCCGCGTTGGTTGGTGGCGGCAGTGATGGGTGCGCTTGAGTATCGCCGCCGCACTGGTGAGGGCCAGTACATCGACATGTCTCAAGCCGAGGCCGCGTTGCACTTGATGGCACCGGCGCTGCTTGACTACACAGCCAACGGCAGGAAAGCGCATCGGGTGGGCAACCGTGACCACCACATTGCCCCCCAAGGTGTTTACCGCACCGCGGCGAGCAACGAGTTCTCCTCCGTTGTGACCGACGATGAGTGGATCGCCATCTCCTGCGTTGACGATTCGCACTGGCAGTCGCTTGCGATGCTGATGGAACGCAGCGATCTTGCTGACTTGACCCTTGCGGAGCGACATGCGCTCCACGACGAGCTAGACGAGATCATCTCGGCGTGGACTCGACTTCGCGACGGCACGGCGCTGATGCACCACTTGCAGGAGGTGGGAGTGGCGGCCCACATTGTGCAGAACTCGCCCCACTACGCCGCCGATCCGCAGATCATCCATCGCGGTCAGCATGTCGAAGTGCCTCACGCCAAGCAAGGCAGCACGGTCGTGGACGCCTCCCGCTTTGAGTTGTCGCGCACGCCTGCCAGCGTCACTTACGGCGGCCCCACGCTCGGTGAGCACACCTTCGACGTTCTCACCGAGGTGCTCGGCTATGACAGCGATCGCGTAGCCGAGCTTGCTGCAGCCCAACTCCTCACTTGACCTTACTCCTCACTTGACCTTTGCCGGGCAGCCCTAGGCAGGATGCACAGACAGGATGCATAGGCAGGGGGCGCATACTGTCTCAGCAAAATGATGGAGCCAGCTCGGTTGCTGGTTCCATCGGCGGTTTGTGAGAAACGAGATGGCTGAACCCCGACAGGACGCTGCGGAGCGGCAGCCGTTGTATCGCCAGCGGGCGTGCGACCAGCGAGGACGAAGCGCGCCGATTGATGGAGTGCTCCAGGTGAGCGCTCCTAGTGACTGGATCGTGCTGATTGGCTTGGCGGCAGTTGTTCTAGCCGTTATGGCCTGGAGCATCTTTGGTCGACTGGAGCAGGGGATGAGCGGAACTTGCGCGCTTCAGGCGGCCGGCGTGAAGCATGCGGCAACTGCTGAGACGACAGGTGTCGTTACCGAAGTGTTGGCGCGTCCAGGGGAACTAGTCAACGTTGGAGATCCGCTGGTCCGACTGGCTGCACCCGAACTCAGCTTGGCAGTTGAGCTGGCTCAGGCCCGTTCTGCGGCGCTAGCAGCACACCGACCTGCCTCCGGTGAGGCTGCCATCGTTGCTGCTGAGGCCGCTGCGCTCGCGGCAAGCGAAGCGACCGCAACGCTCGTGCTCAGCCCTGTGAGCGGTTTCGTCGGGGCATCGGTATCTGTGGTGGGCACCCCAGTGAGCCCAGGCGCTGCCGTCGCTGAGGTATTGGCACCCACCAGCGGGCCACCGACTGCGATCATTGCGCTCAGCGGCGAAGACGCAGCCCGCGTACGCCCTGCGATGGAGGTCCGCATCACCGTCACAGCAGCGGGCGAGTCAAACACGGTGCGCGCCGATGCCCGTGTCAGCGATGACACCACAGTCGCGTCCACAGACAGCCCGAGCGATGCCGAAGTCGCTGTGGCCGCTCACTTCACTGCGTCCTCGGCTGCGCTCGAAGCTCTGGCACTCCGAGACGGTGCCACTTGTGCTGCGCGCATCGTCACCGACTCACGAAGACCGGTCGAGTTGCTGGTCGGTCGTCGCTGAGCAAAGGCAGCAACCCATGCGCACCTCTCCGCTGCTGCGCCACCGCCGAACCCCTGTCATACCCCAGATGCACGCAACCGAGTGCGGCGCTGCCTGCTTGGGCATTCTTCTCGCCCATTACGGGCGCAATGTTTCCGCTGAGGAGCTGCGGGCAGCCTGCCGAGTGAGCCGGGACGGTGCCAGTGCGTCGGATCTCGTCGCTGCAGCAAGCACGTATGGGCTGAAATTGACCGGCTGGCGCATGGAGACAGACGCGCTGAGCGAGCTCGACCGGCCGGCGATCCTGTTCTGGGAGTTCAACCATTTCGTCGTGCTTGAAGGTGTTCGGCGTGGCCGTTACTACTTGAATGACCCTGCGAACGGCCGACGCTCGGTGAGCGCGCAGACTCTCGACAAGGCCTTCACCGGCGTCGTCCTGCGGGCCGAACCCCAAAATTCGTTCGTGCGGACCGGGCGTCGGCCGGGCATCGTTCGCAAGCTGTGGCCTTGGTTGGCTCCAGCCAAAGGGGCGCTGGTGTTTGCAGTGCTCGCTGGCCTGCTTGCGGCAGTGCCGGGGGCCGTGCTGCCGGTTCTGCTGGGTTTGTTTGTCGACAGCGTGCTCGGCGGCTCGGCACCAAGTTGGGGCGCACCCTTGGTGTGGACACTGGCAGCGGCGGGTGTGACGATTTACCTGCTGGTGTGGTTGCAGCAGTACATGCTTCGCAAGATGGCGGTGGGGTTGGCGGTGAGCGGTGCCCAAGGCTTCTTGGGTCGTCTGTTTCGTCTGCCACCGCAGTATTTCGACTACCGATTCGCTGGCGATCTCGCCTCGCGCGTGCATCTCGTTGATGCCGTGGCGGCCGGTGCTTCCATGGGTGCGGTCTGGTTGGTGATTGAAGTCTTCGCAAGCCTCGTGCTCTTGGGCGTGATGTTTGCGTTTGATGCCCTGCTCGCAGCACTAGTAGCTGCCATCGCTGCGGCGACCATCGGATTCATGTCCATCCTCAGCCAAAAACGTGCTGATACCGAACGTCAACTGAGCCACGAGCAGGCCACGATGATGGGAATCGAGGCCGCAGGCTTGCGTGATCTGGACGTAATGCGCGCCACAGCGTGCGAAGACGACTTCTTCGTGCGCTGGAGCGGTCAACAAGCCCGCGAACTGGCGGCGCGCCAGAAATTCGCTGAGAGCGGCTACGTCATCGGGGCACTGCCTCGGCTGTCTTCGATGGTCGGTGCGCTGGTCGTGCTCGGCGTCGGCGGGTGGCAGTTGGCAGTTGGCGAACTCAGCGTCGGTTCGCTGATCGCTTTTTACACACTCGCCGGGGCGTTCTTGGTGCCAGTCGGACGCTTCGTGCAGTTCGCCGATTCTTTCATGGTGCTTGATGCGGAGGCACAGCGTGTCCAAGACGTACTTGATGCACCAGAAGACCCTCACAGCACATCTGTGGAGTTTGAGGCATATGAGTCCGAGGCAGAGTCGTCGGATGCTGCGCTTAGGATCAAACGTGTCGGGGTCGCCACGTTCGCCGGAAGGCTGCGTTTGGCAGGACATCTTGAGCTACGTGAGGTGACCTTCGGATTTCGCCACGACCGCCCACCGTTGATCGACGGGCTGAGCATCGTCATTGAAGCCGGCCAACGTGTCGCGTTCGTCGGCCTCACGGGATCAGGCAAATCCACATTGCTGCGTCTCATCAGCGGCGAGCTAGCACCCGACGACGGCGAGATTCTCTTCGACGGCGCGCCCCGTAGCGACATCCCTGCGGCGGTGCTCGCGGCCTCGCTGGCATCGGTGGATCAGCAGATCCACCTGTTCGCCGCATCGGTTCAGGACAACCTCACGATGTGGAACGGAGCACTCGACGACGAACAAGTCACAGCGGCTGCACGCGATGCTTGCATCCATGATGAGATCATGAGCCGCGTCGGCGGCTATGACTCGATGGTGGCTGAAGGCGGCAAGAACTTCAGCGGCGGCCAGCGGCAGCGGCTTGAGATTGCTCGTGCGCTGGCACAGAATCCATCTGTGCTGTTGGCCGACGAGGCCACAAGCACGCTCGATGCTGTCACGGAGACCCAGATCGACGACGCGCTCCGCCGACGCGGTCTCACTTGTGTGATCGTCGCACATCGGCTTGCAACCATCCGCGACTGCGATCAGATTGTGGTGCTAGATCGGGGTCGGCCGACAGCCCAAGGCACCCACGAAGAACTGCTGGCCGAACATGACGGCCTATACCGGCAGCTGGTAGAAGCGCAGTGACCAGCGCGCCAACGGAGGAATGGTCGATTGACGATGCCGACCGAAGCCGTCTTGCGGCCTTCGCGTCTGCCCATGGTGAATTGGTTCATTCGGCAGCGAATGCACCGGTGCGGCTCGATGGAACCGACAGCGCCTACTACGTAGTCGACGGAGCGCTTGATGTTTTCTGTCGTGAACACGACCAAGGCCGCGTAGCCGCAGCAGCCAAGCATGTGCTGCGAGCGGAGCCGGGGCGGCTGGTATTCGGTATCCCGCAGCTCGACAACGCCCTAACTGTGGAGGCGAAAGGTCTGTCGGGCACGCGCCTGCTTCGGCTCAACTCTGCTGTGTTGGGTGAACTGGTGGGGGATGCTTCTTGCGCACCTAAAGATGTCAGCATTGGCGGCTTTGAACCTGAGGGTGCCCCAGCGCAGATGCTGTCGGCTGAGGTGGCCCAGCAAGCAGATCTCTGGGTGAGCGACATCGCTCGCGCGGTCGTTGCGGGCATTGAGTCGCGCCCGCAAGTCAGCAGCGTCATCGGTGTCGATGTTGGCACTGCCGGGTCTAAGGCAGAGTCTGAGACAGAGCCTAAGTCTGAAACTAAGACCGAGTCTGGTACCGGGCCTGAGCCTGAAACTAAGCCTGAGACAGGGGCTGTCGCTGTTTCGCTTGAACCCGGCAGCGTAGTGACCGCCCGGCAGTCGCAAGTGGTTTGGGTGTCTGTGGTGTCGAGCGAATCTGATGTTGCACTCGGGTATCTGAGCACCGAGATCGTTCCGGCAGGCTACGACCGTTCGCATTGGGTGCCGCTGACATCGCAGAGCTGGGCGACCGTAACAGTCCGCGGGCCAAGCGCGTCCCGCGCCGAATCGACAACCGAGTTGCGTGTGCGCGCCACCTCACAGTTGGGACATGGCGAATTGGCTTTTGCGCTGGAGGAGTTTCATCGTTTGGCATTCAATGCTGAGGCGCTCAACCGTCGTCTTCGGCTCGCTGACGAAGTCAACGCGCAGACTGCGCTGACGGCTCACCGGCAGCTCGCCCGGTCACGCGCTAGTTCGTTGCTCGACTCGCTCGCAGGCCCTGCTGACGATGATGCGAGACAACACGAGTCAGCACTCATGGTTGCACTTGAGCGGATCGGCCATCACAGCGGCATTGAGTTCCGCGAACCGCGCCTAGCCCTCACTGTCGGCCCGGCGACGCTGGAGCAAATCGTTGAGGCATCTGGAGTGCGCTCGCGTCAAGTGCGCCTTGCTCGGGAGAATCGATGGTGGCGCGGCGACAGCGGCGCAATGCTGGCCTATCAAATCGACAACGACGAGCCAGTGGCTTTGCTGCCGTCGCTGCGCGGCTACCGGGCTATCAGCGCGCAGGGCCGGGTTTCGCGCCTAAACGCAGCGAACGCAGCCGATTACCGCCTAACTGCTTGGACGTTTTACCCGAAGCTTGCAGACGATCGACCAGCGACACCGCGCGACCTGCTGCGGCTTTCGTTCCACGGTGCTGGCGGCGAAGTGGGACGCTTCTTGCTGGCAGGGCTGATTGCAGCGCTGATTACGCAAGCCCCGGCCATCGCATTGGGAATGCTGACCGACTGGGCACTGCCGTTCGCGCGTGCCAACGCGCTGGCTCAGATACTCGTTGCTCTGGCTTTGCTGAGCATCACAGCGGCGTGGCTGACCATCTTTGGCGGGATGACGCTGCTGCGCACCGAAGCACGCGCCGGGGCACGACTGAGCGCCGCCGCTTGGGATCGGATGCTGGCGTTGCCGATGCCTTTCTTCCGTGACACCATCGCCGGTGAGCTGGCGGTCCGCATGGCAACGTTTCAGCGGCTGCGCGACCTTGTTTCGGGTCTGGTGGCCAATGTGCTGGCTTCGGTGGTCTTTTTGCTGCCCACCCTCGGTGTGCTGATGTTCTATGACCCAGCCTTGGCAGCCGTTGCGCTGGCCAGTTCTGTGGTGGCACTGGTGGTGATCGTTGGGCTCGGCCTGAGCCAGATTCCCCATCAGCGTTTCTGGCACGAATCAGTGCGCACCCTGTCGGGGCGCCTATTGCAGTTCGTCGGTGGCATCTCCAAGATTCGCGCTGCCGGGGCGCAGACAGCAGCGTTCGCATCCTGGGCTGGTGCATACCGCGACAAGCAACTAGCCGAGATTCGCAGTTCCCGTATTGATGAGCACCTTGCGGCTTTCGGTGCTGCCTTCCCGTTCGGGTTCGCTGCATTGCTTTGTGCTGTGACGATCAGTCGGGGCGCTTCCGTCGGTGTCGGCGATTTCGCCGTGGTGTTGTCCGCGTCGTTCGTGCTGTATGCGGCTGTCGCCGATTTCGGGCGCGCGGTTGAGATGCTCGCTGAGGCACGTACTGCCTATGAGCAGATCACGCCAGTGCTCAAGGCCGTGCCAGAACGCGACGCAGCAGCGACGGTCTCCCCGACAGTCCTTGATGGGGAAATAGTGGTAGATCAGGTCAGTTTCCGCTACCAACCCGATGGTCCGCTGATACTCGAGGAGGTCACTATTGCAGCCCGTCTCGGTGAGTTCGTTGCAATTGTCGGCGGCTCGGGTTCGGGCAAGAGCACGTTGGCTCGTCTGATGTTGGGCTTGGAGACTCCCGAGCGGGGTGCTGTGTATTTCGACGGCCGCGACCTACGCAACCTTGATAGCCGCTCGGTGCGCCGTCAGATTGGGGTGGTGCCCCAGAACAGCACGCTGCAGCCAGGGAGCTTGGTGGAGAACATCATCGGCATGGCCGACGACTTGAGCCTTGACGATGCTTGGGTTGCTGCCCGCCTCGCAGCAGTGGACGCCGATATCGCCGAGATGCCGATGCAGATGATGACCATGGTGACTGATCGTGCCGGCATCTTCTCTGGCGGACAGATTCAGCGAATCCGCATCGCAGCGGCACTTGTGCGCAAACCGCGCATTGTGATTCTGGACGAGGCGACTAGCTGGCTCGACGCTCGAAGCCAAGCGGAAGTGATGAGCAGCATTGAGGGTTTGGGTGTCACACGTATTGTGATCGCTCATCGGCTGTCCACCATTAGGCATGCAGACCGGATTTATGTGCTCGACGCTGGGAGGGTGGCCCAAGTCGGCCGGTACGACGAGTTGCTTGAGGCCCCGGGGCAGTTCCGAGAGCTGGTGAGCCGCCAGTTGCCCTGACGCCGGTTTTCACTGATGTGTCTTACCGGCTGATGCCGAGGCGCCCGAAGGGTCGCTGAGTGTCCCAGAGTATTCGCTTGACAGGCGACAGAGCTAGGGGTAGAGTTGCCGTTGGCTCTATAGATGGAGAGTCCTTAGAGAGAGAGGCGATTGCCATGAGCAGCAGTGAACACGACACATCAGTGTCGCAAGAGTCCGAGCGTGAACTCACCGAAGAAGAGCTTGACGGCGTGCGTGGCGGCGGCCGTGACAGTGTCAAGCGAGGCACCGACCGCAAGTACACCTACAGCGGTTACTCATCTTCGGGTTCGACCGGTCATTCTGAGGCGGATAGGCAGAGGCTCGCTGACGCCCGCAACCGCTGAGGTCTGGGGCTCTTAGCCCGCAGTCAGTTCTCAACTGAAAGCTCAAACCGGCATGTGCTTAGCGGCATGTGCCGGTTTTATGCTGCCCATCCTTCGTTACCCAGTGTCGTAGTTACCAAGTATCAACCATGGGGCGTTTCTTGCCGCTGCGCGGGGAAGGCTTGGGAGCTGCGAGCAGCGCCATGCGGATCCAATCGCGACTCTCTGCTGGGTCGATCACGTCGTCGATCTCAAAGAAGGTCGCTGTGTTCACCGCTTTGCCTTGCTCATACAGGCGCGCAACCCGCTTTTCGTACTCCGAAATGCGTTCGGTGGGGTCGTCAATCGCTTCAAGTTCGTGGCGGTAGCCGAGCTTCACGAAACCCTCAAGACCCATACCGCCGAACTCGCCGGTCGGCCACGACACAGTGAACGTCGGTGCCTTGAAGCTGCCGCCGGCCATGGCCTGTGCGCCGAGTCCGTAGCCCTTGCGTAGCACGATGGTCATTAACGGCACGTCAGCGTTTGCTGCTGTCACGAACATGCGGGCGGCGTGACGCACTGTTGCTTCGTACTCGGCTTGAGGTCCAACCATGATCCCGGGTGTGTCGCACAGGAACAGCAGCCCAATGTCGTGTGCGTCGCATAACTGAATGAAGCGTGCTGCTTTGTCGGCGGTGTCGGCATCAACTGCGCCACCGAGATGGTGGTTGTTGTTGGCGACCACGCCGATTGGACGGCCCTCAATGCGTGCCAGCGCCGTAACGCAGCCCGGCCCCCAGCCGCTGCGCAGTTCCATCACCGAGCCGACATCGCAGAGCGTCTCAATGATGGCGCGAACGTCGTAGGCCCGCAGTCGATTCTCGGGCACCATGTGTCGCAGCTCGCGCTGGTCGTGGCATTCCCAGTGGTCAACCGTGCCTTGGAAGTACGACAAGTACCGCTTTGCAGCAGCGACCGCCTCGGCTTCGTCGGCCACCAGCACGTCTATGACGCCGTTGGGCCATTGGACGTTGACGGGGCCGACTTCCTCGGGGCGGAACACGCCCAAGCCGCCGCCTTCGATCATCGCCGGGCCTCCGACGCCGATGTTTGAGTTTTCGGTTGCGATGATGACATCGCAGCAGCCCAGCAGCACGGCGTTGCCTGCGAAGCAGCGTCCGTTGGTGATTCCGACGAGAGGCACGAGTCCGCTGAGCTTTGCGAAGAGCGTGAATGCCCAGCAGTCCAAGCCAGAGCCGCCGATGCCGTCGGTGTCGCCGGGCCGTCCGCCGCCGCCTTCAGCTAGGAGCACCACCGGCAAACGGTTCTGCTCGGCGATCTCGAACAGACGGTCTTTTTTGCGGTGGTTGTTTCCGCCTTGTGTGCCCGCCAGCACCATGTAGTCATAGGACATCACCATGGTCATGGATCTCTCAGGTGCGAAGAGGTCGCCGTTGACGCTGGCCACGCCTGCCACCATGCCGTCGCCTGGAGTGTTGGCGATCAGGTCTTCTAGCGACCTCCGTCGACGCTGGGGGGCCACCATAAGCGGGCTGTACTCAACAAAAGTGCCCGCATCTACCAAGTCGGCCATGTTCTCGCGGGCGGTGCGATGCCCCCGACCGTGACGCTTGGACACCGCCTCGGGCCGCTGTTCGTCGAGGCCGTAGCCCCGTCGCTCGAAGACCTCGGCCAAATCGGGCCGGATGTAGTTGAGATCCACTGAAGAGGTTGTCTCGGCGATGTCAACGTCAACGTCAGCTTCCTCAACGAACAACAGCGGGTGACCTTCGTACACCGTGTCGTTGGGCGAGACGCTGAGTATCCGCACGATGCCGGTGACTGTCGATGACACGACATGTTCCATCTTCATTGCTTCCATCACGGCAACCTGCTGGCCTTGCGTGACGGGGTCGCCCTCAGTGACATCGAGTGAGACGATCGTGCCCTGCAGCGGTGCCGCTACCGCGATGCTTCCGTCGGGGCCGGTCACTGCCGCTGTGGGCACGCTAGGCGGCCACCTGCTTGATGGTGTTCCGTCAGGCGCTGCGCCGACTGACATCGCTTGTACTTGCGCTGCTTGGGCTTGCACTGCGTCGGAAGCGGCTCGCCCGGCTGGGGCACCTTCGATGTCGCCGTGTATCAGCACTGCCAGCGGGTCGTTGCCGACCACGGCTCCCGCTGTGGTGCCGACGTTGACCTGTGTTAGGGGCTGAGCCGATCCCCAAACGGTCACCGCTTGCGAAGCGGCTGCGCACAGCGCTTCGGCGTGATCTGCCACGAAGCTGGTCGTCACCTCGTTGCGGACGACCTCAGGTCGGTCCAGCAGCGCAGCGAGAAAACCTATGTTCGTTGACACACCATCGATGCGGAACTCGCTCAAAGCCCGGCGTACACGACGTACCGCGTCGCCGTAATCACCGCTGGTGCTGTAAGCGATGACCTTGGCGAGCAGCGAGTCGAAACTTGGGTTGGTGCCGTAGCCCAAGTACCCGTAGGTATCGGTGCGGATTCCCAGACCGGTCGGTGGCTCAAAAGCGCTGAGCACGCCGCCGCTGGGACGCGCAGTGCCGTCGGGCTGCATGGTCTCGGTGTTGACACGGCATTGGACGGCATAGCCGCGCGGTGTCGGCATCTTGGTCTGTGTCAAGCCGATGTCGGCTAGGCGAGCGCCGTCGGCGATCCGCAACTGAGCGGCAACGAGATCAACACCGGTGACTTCCTCGGTAACTGTGTGCTCGACCTGGATGCGTGCGTTCACTTCGCAGAATGCGATGGCGCCGGGGTCATCGGCATTGGGGTCATCGGCATTGGGGTCATCGGCAGCGATGAGGAACTCCCAAGTGCCAAGGCTGCGGTAGTCAACTGCTCGGGCCATTGTCACTGCTGCGTCGAATAACGCATCGCGGATCTCAGGCTTCAATGTGGGCGACGGCGCGATCTCCACAAGTTTCTGGTGCTGGCGCTGCAGTGTGCATTCTCGCTCGCCGAGGTGAGCGACCGACTCGCCGTCGCCGACGATCTGCACCTCAACATGGCGGGCATGTTCGATCAGTCGTTCTACGTAGAGGGCACCATTGCCGAACGCAGCAGCGGCCTCGCTCGCGCAGCGTTCAAAGGCATCTTCGAGTTCATCAACTGTGCGTACCGCACGCATGCCGCGCCCGCCACCTCCGGCGAGGGCCTTGATCATCATGGCTCCGTGCTCAACGAAGAAGGCGTGTGCTGCCTCTACCGATGTGGGTTCGGATGTGGCAGGCGCAAGCGGGACATGGTGTTGCTGTGCTAGCGCCCGCGCAGCGAGCTTGTCGCCGAAGAGTTCGAGCTGTTGCGCGGTAGGTCCCACAAAAATGATGCCTGCTGCCGTGCAGGCAAGAGCCAAGGCAGGATTCTCGGCCAAAAACCCGTAGCCGGGATGTATCGCGTCACATTCGGCACTGACCGCAGCGCTGACCACTTGGTTGACATCAAGGTACGGCGCTACGCCTCGACCTTCCAGCGTCACCGACTCATCAGCTATGCGGGTGTGAAGCGAAGCTGTGTCATCTTCACCGGCGATGGCCACGGTGCCGATGCCGAGTTCGCTGGCCGTCCGTGCCACCCGCACCGCTATCTCACCTCGGTTAGCAATTAGCAGCTTGCTCAGGCTCATTGATGTCGTCTCCGGGTCTGCGACACTGCATAGCGTCGGCGAAACTAGGGGCAATTAAAAGGGGCCTGTTGCTCTGTTGGTCGCTACGTCAGCCACTGTTTTCCTGCGTGTTTACCTCAGAGCACTCATGTCGCGTCGATGGCGTCTTTGGTTAATTTGAGTTCCGTGCAGGGCCGCACCAAGAGTGCCGAGGGAATGACAATGCGCTGCCAAGTGCTGGCGAGGTTCCTGCGATAGCTTCACACCGTCGGGCTACGATCCGACAGGTTCTATGGCCGCATGCGTAACCAGTGAGATACCACCGTTGCTTGAGCGTTACCGCTCGGTGCGGGCGCACACAGATGCCCTTGTCGCGCCGCTCAGTGACGAAGACCAGTGCATCCAGACGATGCCTGATGTCAGCCCCACCAAATGGCATAGGGCACATGTCACTTGGTTCTTTGAAACGTTCCTGTGCAAGCAGCACCTAGACGTCTATGTTGAGCACGACCCTGCCTACCGATTCTTGTTCAATTCGTACTACGACACCATTGGGAGGCGGCATCCGCGCCCAAATCGGGGCAACTTGTCGCGACCGTCGTGTGCTGAGGTAACGGCGTATCGCCGTCACGTTGACGCAGCAATGGAGCAAATGCTCAGCAGCAGCGTTACCCCCGAGGTTTCAGACTTGACGATGCTGGGCCTCCATCACGAGCAGCAGCATCAAGAACTGATCCTCATGGACATCAAGCATGTGCTGTCGTGCAACCCGGCCCTGTGGCCGGCGTATCGGCCGCCTTGCGGTGCTCCGATGGGTGACAGCGAACTCGACTGCGTCGGCGATGTGTGCTGGGTGAGCTTTGACGGTGGTGAGACCGCCGTCGGCCACGACGGGAGCGGTTTTGCCTACGACAACGAGGGACCTCGTCACCGGGTGTTGATTGAGCCGTTCCGGCTCGCCGACCGTTTGGTGACCTGCGCTCAGTGGCTGGAGTTCATGGCCGACGGGGGCTACGACACGCCGACGCTGTGGCTGTCTGACGGCTGGGCTCAGCGTGTCAGTAACGATTGGGATGCGCCGGCCTACTGGCACCGTGCTGAGAGCGGCTGGCAGGTGTTCACCTTGGAAGGTCTCAGGACCCCAAAGCCAACCGAGCCTGTGTGCCACCTGTCGTACTACGAGGCAGACGCATTTGCTCGCTGGGCCCAAGCGCGACTCCCGACAGAGTTTGAATGGGAGCATGCCGCTGCGGGCCTACCCATAGTTGGCAACCTCGGCGGCAACGCCATGCTGCACCCGGCCCCGGCTGCGGCGGTTCCCGAAACAGACGTTGCATCAGCGGCATCGCTTCGTCAGATGTACGGCGATGTGTGGGAATGGACCTCCAGCCCCTACAGCCCGTATCCAGGTTTTCGCATCGCCCCTGGTGCGGTGGGCGAGTACAACGGCAAGTTCATGATTAACCAGATGGTGCTGCGAGGAGGTTGCTGCGCCACGCCCGAGGGTCATATCCGGCCCACCTATCGCAACTTCTTTCACCCTCACACTCGTTGGCATTTCTCTGGCCTGCGCCTAGCCACCGATGCTCAATGACGCCCGATGCTCAATGAAGCCCGATACTCAATGAAGCTAGGTGAAGAGGCAGCAGGCGCTGCTGCACATCTCGTAATCGACAATTGGCTTGATGCGGGATGGTCCGATCGAGAACTGCGCGCTGATGTCTCTGTTGGTCTGTTGTCTACCCCTAAGGAGCTGCCTCCTAAGTGGTTCTACGACGATCGCGGTAGCGAACTGTTCGACAAGATCACCCATCTCAACGAGTACTACCCGACTCGCCGCGAGCGGGAGATTCTTGAGCGTGAAGCCGATGCCATCGCAGCCTCTGCTGGGGCCGAGTGCATTGCCGAGTTGGGATCGGGCACCTCCACCAAGACGCGTATCCTGCTTGACGCGTTCGCAGCCGCTCGTCGGCTCCGCCGGTACGTGCCGTTCGACAACAGCGCTGCGACATTGCACATTGCGGCAGAGAAGATCGCTGAGGCCTACCCCGGCCTGCGAGTGCATGGCGTAGTCGGCGATTTTGAGCATCACCTCCAGCACTTGCCGCTCGGCGATTCCGATGCGTTGGTTGACGACGTTTCCAGCGCACAGACGATGGTGATGCTGTTGGGCGGCACTTTGGGCAATTTCCCGCCATTACGTCGGCCGGCGTTTCTTGATGCCGTCGCCAGCTCGATGCGGACCGGCGATACGTTTCTGCTTGGCATCGATCTCATCAAGGATGTGCGGCGGTTGGTGGCCGCCTACAACGACCCCGCTGGGGTTACGGCGCAGTTCAACCTCAACGTGCTGTCGGTGCTCAACCACAGGCTCGGCGCAGATTTCGATCTCGACGCCTTCGCTCACGAGGCAGTGTTTGACCCGGCCAACGAATGGATTGAGATGCGTCTGCGTTCCCGCCGCAAGCAGACCGTTCGCATCCCTTTCTTGGAGATGACGGTTGACTTCGCAGAAGACGAACGTATGCGCACCGAGATCAGTGCCAAGTTCCGCCCCGAGCGTGTGCGTGCTGAACTCGGCGCTGCGGGCTTAGTTGTGCAACGAATGTGGACAGATGCTCACGGCGACTTCGCGCTCACCTTGGCTCGTCGGTTGCGCTAGCACTGACAACTGTTCGCCAGCGCAGGCAATGCAACGCAGACCCCAATGGAGCGCGCAAGCGAGACAAGCGGGTGTAGCAGAGACGAAGGAACTGTGATGCCGAACGGCTAAGCCGCACGGGTTCTAGTTGGCGAGAGCAGTTTCGATGGCGGCAACGCCGTCGGCCAATGCCTGAGCTTCGTCGGCATTGAGCACACCGTAGATCCCAAAGACGAGATCGTCGGTGAGTTTCTCGGCGGCTTCCCATTTCGCACGATGTTCGTCGGTGACGTCAACGTCGTTGCTCCAGCCGAACATCTCCACATCATCGGGGCGGCGCACCCGGTGGGCCATTTCGGTGTTCAGCCCTGATGCCACAAGAGCGACCAAGTGCAAACTGCCGCGCAGCTCTCGCAGCACGGTGATGTTCTGGTACGCCCTTGCTGCTGTCTCGTCACTGCGTGGTTCCGACGCGATTGCGGCGAAGAGCGTCTGAGCCGACGGATCGGCCAGTCCTGCAGCAATCACCGTTTCTGCTGCAGTGTTGAATGCTTCTAGCCCTTCGACCCCGCCGAGCTTGGCCAACCCAAAAGCACCGGCACATTCCATGTAGAACCGACCGGCATCGCGCGGTGCCATGATGTCTTTGGCTGAGTTCCAGATCTTGGCGACGAGATCTGGGTTGAAGTAGCCGAACGCGCTGTGAACGACGGCGGCCTCAACATCGCCGAGCACACCACCTCGACCTAGGAAGTACAGGCGGAAGCCGTCAAGCCCCGCTTCCTTGCCTCGGGCCAAGGTGGCCGGATCGAAATAGAAGCTCGCACCCAGCGAGCCGATGGGCGGACATACTGTTTGGACAAGTTCTCGTGTTTCCATGAGTGACAGTGTTGCACCGAAGCAGCAGACATGCCGAGGTGCTCCGCCGCTGGAACCGCTCAGCCCTGTCGGATCAATGCAGCCGGATCAGCGCTGCCGGATTAACGCAGCCGGATCAATGCAGCCGACGGGCGAACATGTCCAACAGCAGCTCCCAGTGGTGTTCCGAAGCGGCCTTGTCGTACACCTCTCGCTCGGGAAACACGAAGCCGTGATGAGTGCCCTCCACCCAGTAGGTCTGCGCGTTGGTGTCGGCATCTGCGAAGGCATTGCACAAGCGGTCGTAGTGCGCCCGGTCAACGTAATCGTCGTGCTCGGCGGACATCACCAGCACTTCGCCACAGATATCTGGTGCTCGCAGGTGTGGCGAGTCGTCGGCGTCAACTGCCAGCCGCACTCCGTGGATTGACGCTGCGGCCGTGATCTGGTCGGGATAGTCGGCTGCGAGCCAGATCGCCATTGGGCCGGTCATGCAGTAGCCGGTAACACCAACCCGTTCGGTGCTGGCCGCCGGGTCAGCCTCGGCGCAGCGCAGCAGCGCAGCGGCATCACGCGACACCATCGAATTGGAAAGGTTCGTCATCAGCCGGTACATGAACTGGCGGCTGGCTGGGTCGTCACGCTGCACGATAAAGCCGGGAACATCGCGGTAGTAGAGATTCGGCAGCAGCACGTAGTACCCGACGCTGGAGATGCGCCGGGCCATGTCGTGCAGTTCCTCGCGCTTGCCGGGCGCGTCCATCAAGAACATCACCGTCGGGAACGGGCCTGGTCGGCGCTCGCTGGGCTCGGGATGGGTCACGAAAGTGCTCATTTCACCCTCGCCAGTGTCGATCAGGACATGGTTTTCGATCATTGCTGCCTCCTTGAATGTGGTTGCTCAGATGTGCGCAGGTGCGCCTCGCCGTCTTGGGCGAGCGGCGCTTTCCGCCCTTGTGCTTTGTTCCCGTGCGTTGTGCTTGTTGTAGTGCATGCTGCGCCGCAGTGCAGGCCGACCGCTGCGTACCGATGTGCTCGAGTACGAAATCTGCATGTAGCGCTGAAATAGCGCTACATGCGCTAAAGTGACGCTATGCCGACAATCCAAGTACGGAACGTGCCCGAAAAAGTCCACGAGAAGCTCCAGCGCAGAGCGGTTCATGCAGGCCAGTCGCTGCAGCAGTACATGCTCGAAGCCGTCTGCCGCGAGGCCGAGTTGACGAGCATGGAGGAACTGCTTGCACGTAAGCGCGTTGAGACGCTTGCGTACGGCGATACCGAGTTGGATATGAGCACCATCGTCGAAGTCATCCGCGCTCACCGCGACGCAGAGTGATCGTCGTCGATGCCAGCGTTGTCGTTTCGGCGCTTGTTGGTGCCGACGGCGAGGGTCCAGATTTGGTACGTCGGATCATGGGCGAGCAAGCGTTGGCCCCGCACCTCCTTGACATCGAGGTCGCTCACGCATTGCGTTCAATGAGCCGTCGGGGAGATATCTCCTCTTCCGGTGCCCTGCGCGGACTCCAGAACCTTGCTGCGCTGAGGATTTTGCGAGTTGAACACAGCGTGCTACTGGAGCGCTGCTGGGCACTCCGTCAGAATTTCTCGGTCTACGACGCTTCCTACGTTGCGCTAGCTGAGTACACCAGCGCGACACTGCTGACTGGCGATGCACGCCTCGCCCGCGCCCCGGGAGTCGAATGCGAGGTCGAACTCATCAACCCATCGGCCTAAAACACACTGTTACTATCTTGCGCAAAATTGCGCAGGACAGTAACACAACGTGCTAGTCTGAAGCGATGGAGCAGTGCCAACGGTCGCCGTACGAGCGGTCACAGGTCAACGTGTTGGTTGATCGGTTGCACGAACCGGTTGAGCGGATCATCGCGATCTTCGGTCCGCGGCAGTGCGGCAAGACCACGATGGTCCGTCAGGCCCTAGAAAAAGTGTCGTATCCATTTCGCTACGAAGCAGTGGATTTGCCGGAACAGCCGACGGTTGAGCCGATCCAGCCAGCAGCGTCCAAAGCTCCCGCATCGGCAGTGCAGCGAGACGCTGTCTGGCTGGCGAGGGTCTGGCGGGAATGTAGTGCCGAAGCCCGACGGGTCAATAAGAAACATGTGCTCGTGCTTGACGAGGTGCAGAAAATCCCTCAGTGGTCCGAGGCGGTCAAAGGACTCTGGGACGCTGACCGCGCGTCAGGTTGCCCGCTTCATGTTGTCATTCTTGGGTCGGCGCCGATGCGAATGCAGTCTGGACTAACCGAGAGCCTCGCCGGTCGTTTTGAGTCGATTCGAGCGACACACTGGTCGTTCACCGAGATGCGCGACGCGTTCGGATTCGATTGCGACGAATTTGTCTTCTACGGCGGCTATCCCGGCGCTGCTTCCTCTCGAAACAATTTCGTGCGTTGGCGCGACTATGTCCAGAATGCGCTTATCAAACCGCACCTTGAACGCGACATTCTGGACCTCGTCCGCATCGACAAACCTGCGTTGCTGCGGCAATTGTTTGAACTGGGTTGCCTGTATTCGGGCCAAGAGCTCTCGTACAAGAAAATGTGTGGGCAACTCGAAGATGCAGGTCATGAGTCAACACTTGCGCGCTACTTGAAATTCTTGTCCGATGCCGGTCTGGTCACGGGGCTTTTCAAGCATGCCAACAAGCCGATCCTGTGGCGTTCTTCCTCGCCAAAGCTGAATGTCCTCAATATGGCTCTCATGTCGGCGGTCGTCGGCGACAGTTTCAATGATGCCCGTGCAGACCGAAGCCACTGGGGAAGGGTTGTCGAGAGCACAGTCGGCGCACACTTGATCAATACCGCCTCGTCGGTCACCGATGTCCGTTACTGGCGCGACGGCGACGAAGAGATCGATTTCGTTCTGCAGCAAGGGCCTCGGCTCGTTGGGATCGAGGTGAAAGCTGGGCGCCGCGGCCCCCGACGCTCAAGTATCGAGAGTTTTGAGCGCAGATTCTCGGCCGCTCCGACGATCGTGGTCTCAGACACCGATGTGCAGCTTGAGGAGTTCTTGTTGCGGCCCGCCGATCACTGGCTGGAACAGTCATGGCAGAGCAAGGCCTGATTTCCCGCACTTGCTATGAGATCGTCACCGACGAGAGCGTCAGTGGTTCGCGTGACAGCGTTGCCGTTGTCAAGTCTCAATCGTTGAGTTCATATCGCGATCTGTCGGCCTACGTGCTTCTTGGTGAACCCGGTGCCGGAAAGACGGCTGAGTTTGAGCAGGAGTGCAAAACGTTGGGAGATTGCGCTGAGCTGGTCTCGGCACGTCTATTCGCAAAGGCCGACATCGCCAGTCATCCTGAGTGGCGCAACAAGGTGCTCTTTATCGACGGCCTTGACGAGACACGGTCGGTCGGTCGCGATGCCACCACAGCGCTCGATGAGATCCAGTCAAGATTGGATGCGCTCGGACGACCGAGATTCCGAATCTCGTGCCGTGCAGCCGATTGGCTCGGCCCTGTTGATCGCCGCCCGCTCACTGAGGTAGCACCCGACGGCAAGGTCACGACGCTTCGACTTGAACCGCTGGATCGATCCGATGTTCGCAAATACCTGCAGAACTTGAAGAGCCAGATTCCAGTTGGAGACCCCGACGACTTTCTTCTTCAAGCAGAGTCATTGGGTTTGGGATCGATGCTCGACAACCCCTTGACGCTGCAGCTACTCCTCAAGAGCACCGAGAACGACAGCTGGCCCTCAACCCGTCGCGAGGCCTTCGAGAGAGCTTGCAGAGTGCTCGCACAGGAACACAACCCCGAACATCCAGCTTCTGCTGTTATCCACCCGCCTGAGCCGATTCTAGATGCAGCCGGTCGGCTCTTCGCTGTTCAGTTATTGGCCGTCAAAGACGGGTACTCGCTCGCTTCTGTTGACAGCGATGCCGAATTCATTTCCGTCTACGAGCATTTGGCGAGCTTCGCCGCCGAGACGCAGCAGCATGATCTTGAACCGCGAGAAGTGCTTGCGACCAAATTGTTCGTACCAAACGGTGACCAGTGTCTTGTGCCCAAGCATCGTCAGATCGCGGAATACCTCGCAGCGAGACACATCGCCAGCCTCATCGAAGCAAGAACTGTCTCGTTGAGTCGTATCCACAGCGCGATCACAAGTCGCATCGACGAACGCGTTGTAACCGACCTCAGGGGTCTTGCTGCGTGGATCGGAACACATTACATACCTGCGCGGCGCATGTTGACAGAGGCCGATCCTGTTGGCATTGCGATGTATGGAGACATCTCCGCGTGGTCGGATGCAGATCGCCTAGAACTCTTGGACTGCCTCGCCGCTCAGGCGCGACCCGAGGATCTGTGGGGCACCACCTGGTTCGAGGCATCAGAGCATCGCTACCGCCATGCGACCGGCTGGAGCTTCCGAGGCCTCTGCATGCCGGACATGCTCTCGCACATCGGTGAGATGCTCGACGCCGACAGACGCAGCGAGATCCCTGACCATGTGCGGGAGCTACTGCTTCTAGCACTGTCTGAGGCGCAAGATGACTGGCTGCCGGACTTGTCGAGCCTCGTGTCATCTGTGCGCCAACTTGCTTTAGGTGCGACAACTCAACCCGATGTCCGGCTTGCTGCGTTGTTTGCCTACGCGAGAATCGAACCATCCGAATCCGAGCGGACAGCAACGCTGCTTGAAGCCCTTGAAGCTGTCGGCTACAGGAGGCACAGCGACCCAGACGACCGCATCGGGGGCGCATTGCTGCGCCTCTTGTACCCGATGGCAATTTCGCCACGACAAGTCTGGTCGTATGCATCGCTCATGCATCTCGGGCCTGCCATCGGCGAAGGCTGGATGTTCTGGCGGCATGTTCTGTGCGACTCAACACCAGCCGACCAACTGGCGAATCTGCTCGACGGTTTCGCTGAAGATGCCAAGCGTCTGTGGCCGATTCTGTCCAGCGCATATGCCGATGAACTGCCATGGAGACTGCTCATTCGGGCTGTGCGCGAGATCGGGCACGAGATGGCACCGGAGCGCCTCTATTGCTGGGTCGCTGCGATTGGCATCCACAGCAGGCTGCACTCGACCAGCGTCGGCGCGCAGGCCGGGCTGCTTGAGTGGCTCGCGGAGAACGCACCGATTTCGCAGAAACTGATCAGCATCTGGATCGTTCGCTCGGCCAACGACGACACCAACCTTGATGAGAGGTTCTTCCTTGGTGACCTGCTGCTGCGCTCTCAGGCACTGAACTTCGTGGAATGGTGCGCGCAGCAGGCTCGCATACGGGCCACCGATGACTGGGACGCTGCCTGTGCTTTCGTGGAGGCCCCGCTTCGACACAGATATGCGCTCGGTGCCAGCCGTGACAGCGTGATCGAACAACTGGCATCAGCGCTGGCAGGCAGCCCGCCGCTGCTTCGGCATCTGGACGAATACATCCAACCTTCGGCGCTTAAGCCCAACGAACAAGAGGCCGACCGGCGGCAGCGACATGAGATCGACGAGATTCGAGCCGACCATGAAAGCGAACAGCAAAAACGGCAGGCGGACTGGTCGGAGTATCTGCACGACTCACTCGACGACCTGAGCTCCAACACGTTCGCGGCGCAGAACCTGCACACGCTGGCGCTTGCCTACTTCGGGCATCTTCCAGAAGTACGCAACGACGCTTCTCCTCGCGAACGGATCGCCGATTTGATCGGCGACGATGCCGAGATACTCGACGCTGTCATCGGTGCGTTGCGGGATGCACTATTTCGGCCCGATGTCCCGTCTGCGCAGCGCACGGCTGAACTGACGGCGAACTCGCAGCTCGACTGGCTCGCGTATCCGGTGCTGGCAGGTTTAGAGATCCGAGAAACGGAGGGAATCATTCAGCCGTCGTGTCTGCCAGAAGACCTGCGCTGCAGCGCCGTGGCGATCTATGCGACGACTGTCTTGAATCAGACAGAACGTCCGCGATGGCCCGTGGGGATGCTGCGCGACGACCCGAAGCTTGTCCTTGACGTATGCCACAGATGCGCGGTTGCGGAACTCAAGAAGGGTGCCACCCATCTCTCGACACTGAACTGGCTGGCGGGAATTGACGGACTCGAAGACGACTTGCGCGACTTCCGATTGCGGTTGTTGAAGTCGATGTCTGTCCGATTGCCGATCGCCCAGTTGCCGATCTTGGACAGCTTGGTGCATCTCGTTGCGAGCCACCCATGTTCGGCACCGCTAGGGGAACTGGTGACCTCAAAGCTCCAGGCAACGAGCATGACCGATTCGCAGCGGGTCCGATGGCTGACGCTTGATGCCATCATGCGCGGCGGTGATGCGCTGAGCGCGTTTGAGGAGTTCATTGATGCCAACCAAAAGCGTTCGCAGCACCTTGCGGAGTTCCTAAGAGCGGAATTTCGTGGGGGGAGAGGATTCGTTGGTCGGCTGCTAAGTGCCGAACCCGCCTCAACGCTGTGCGCGCTGATCGGCATCGTCGGGCGCAGCTTCCCACCCCGCGAATGGGAGAGCAGCGCGGCCAAGTTCATCGGGGTGTCCGACACGATGTCCCATCTCGTCTCAGACTGGATCAATGAACTCGGCAGCCATCCGACTGCTGAAGCCGGGGTCTCGTTGGATGCACTCGTCGCAGACGACCGTTTGAGCGCTTGGCGCGAAAACCTGCGATTCATGCAAGACCGACAACAGCGCCTGCATCGAGATGCCTCCCACCAGCCGATGAACGTGACCAAAGTGCTCAACCTGCTACACAATGGTCCCCCTGCGAACGTTGCCGACTTGCATGCACTGCTTTGCGAACATTTGCGCGACATGCGCGATTACCTCCGAGGCGACAACTCCGATCCATGGCGGGCTTTTTGGGAAGACGAGCGGGCGCAGAGCCCGACCCAACCGCGGCACGAGGAGACCTGCCGCGATGCACTCTTGACCGCGTTCCGATCGAAGCTGCCCGAGGGTGTTGACGCTCAGCCGGAAGGACAGTACGCCGCTGGCCGGCGGGCCGACATCCGCGTCTCGTACGGGGGTTTCAACGTTCCTGTCGAGATCAAGAAGAACAGCCACCCAGACTTGTGGACGGCCATTGAAAGACAACTCGTTGCGAAATACACGATTGATCCCGAGACCGGTGGCTACGGCATCTACTTAGTGCTCTGGTGCGGGCCGACCATTGAAGGGTATTGCGGTCGTCCGTCCGACACCGACCGTCCCCAGACACCCGAAGAACTCGAACGCAGGCTCGACGAGTCTCTGACTCACGAACTGCGGCGAAGGATCAGCGTTGTTGTGCTTGACGTCACCAAGCCGCAGGGCTGAGCTTGTGCGCGAGACTGAGCCGTAGATGACAGGTCTGGTCGGCACGGTGATCAGCAAGCCCACGGCGACAGGGGGAAAACATGAACGAAGCAACCGGGACTGATGCAACAGCACAGGCTGCGCGGGTGCGGTCTGGGGAGACCGATGCAGTAACGGCAGTCGCCGAAGCCATCGCCCGCTGCGAGCGGGTGAACCCGACGGTCAACGCAATTGTCGCCGACACATTCGCTGAAGCACAAACGAAGGCGGATGAACAAGACAACAGCGGCAATCGGGACGGGCTGCTGACTGGCGTGCCGATAGCGCTCAAGGATCTGTTCTGCCCAGCCGACGGTGAGCCCGCCTACCAGGGCAACCGTCGGCTGGCCGAACTTGACTACCGCCACACCGAAACCGGTGCAGTGGCGCGCCGCTGGTCTGATGCCGGAGCGATCAGCATCGGCCGTTCGCACAGCCCTGAACTCGGCGGCGGTCAGTGCCCTGGCGCGTCTGAGACGATGCTGTACGGGCCGACGCGCAATCCGTGGAACACCGACCGCACGGTGCTCGGCTCCAGTGGCGGCGCGGCAGCAGCGGTGGCAGCAGGCATCGTCCCTATTGCTCATGCCAGCGACGGCGGCGGCTCGATCCGCATCCCCGCCAGCGCCAACGGACTCGTAGGGCTCAAGCCGTCACGCGGACGCATCTCGAATGCCCCAGCCGGTGAAGCCTGGGGAGGCGGCACCACTGACGGTGCCGTCACCCTGACTGTGCGCGACGCGGCGTTGGCGCTCGACGTGCTGAACGGACCTGAGCCGGGCGATCCGTATGTGGCCGCGCATCCGACGCCAGTCGGTGGCTATGTCGCCGAAGTCGGCGCGGATCCCGGGCAATTGCGCATCGGGATCAGTTCCACCCTCCCGTTTGAGGACACCGATCCGCTCTGCACCCAAGCTGCCGAATCCGCAGCCAGCTTGCTTGACAGCCTCGGTCATCTGGTCGAACCGGCATTGCCCGAAGCCATGGCGACCAACGACTACATGTACGACTACGTGCGCGTCATGCGCGCCAGTGCAGCAGCGACGCTGCAGTCACTCGAGAGCGTGCTGGGTCGTCCGTGGGGCGAAGACGACATGGAGCCGGTTGCGTGGATCAACTGCCAGCGCGGCCTGAAGATCACCGGGCCGGAAATCTTGGCCAGCCGGGAACGACTGCACCGGTTCACCCGCCGCCTCGTTCACTGGTGGAACCCTCAGCCCGGCCAAGGCGACGGCTTCGACCTGCTGCTGACACCCACGCTGGCTTCAGTGCCGCCGCCGGTCGGCTATCTGGTCGAGGGCGACGAGCGCACGCTGGTGCGGCGCTTGGCCAAAGTGACGCCCTACTTGCCGCAGTTCAACGTCAGCGGCCAGCCCGCCGTATCGGTGCCGCTGGGCACGCCTGAAGGCATGTCGCCTGAGGGCCTGCCCATCGGTGTCCAGCTCGTGGCAGCACCCGGACGCGAAGACACACTGCTTCGAGTCGCTGCCCAGATGGAACAGGCGGCGCCGTGGGCACATCGCCGCCCGCCCGTCCACGCCGAAAGCTGAAGCACGCTGCCACCATTGCTTGCAGGGTGCCGCCATCGCGTTTGGCTAGCTCAGCTTCGTGCGGGATTGGTCTAGTACGACGACCGACAGCGCAAACATCACCACTGCCATCCCGATGAACTGCCACGGCGATACCTGATCGCCTAAGAATGCCCAGGCCATCAGCGTGCTAGTGACGGGGATCGCCAGCGTCATCGTGGCCCCCAGCCACGACGGAATGCGCACCAGCGACCAGTTCATCAACATGTGGCTCGCCAATCCTGGCCCGACGGCCAGAATTCCCAGCCACAGCCATGCGCCTGCTGATGGCCAGTGGAACACCTGACCTGACGCAAGAGCGAACGGCGTACACACAAGCGAGCACACCAGCGCACTTCCGCCTGTGTATTGCGCTGCGGAGATCTTCTGGGTGCTCAACTTGGAGAACACGAAGTATCCGGTCCAAGCGAAGAGCGCTCCGAACGCCAGCAAGTCGCCGAGCAGGCCCCACTCGGGCAGGCCCGACGATCCGAACACGACGACGGCGATTCCGCCGATGGCTACCAGCGCCAGACTCCAGTGACGTCGGCTCGGCTGCTCGCCGAAGATCCGCGGCGCCAAAATGAGCATCAGCAGCGGCTGCAGCGAGATCACCACTGTGGCGTTGGCGACGGTGGTCAACCGCAGTGCAACGAAGAACAGCATGATGTCGAACGCCAAAGAGGCACCGCCCCAGAACGAGACCTTGACCGAGAACAACTGCAACGGAGTGCGTTTGGCCCACAAGAACAGAGCAACCAGTCCTGTGTAGAGCCACATCCGCCAGAACACGACCGCCAACGGACCGAGTTCGGAGATGCCCTTGGCGATCACGCCTGAGGCAGCCCAGCCCACCATCGCCACGGCTGCTGCTGGTACCCCGAGCGCCCGCTCTGATGCCGCAGGCGCGCCACGTCCCCCGCGTGGCCCACCCGGTGCCCCATCGGTTCCAATGTCGGCCATGTGTGTGCTCCCGCCCCGCCGTTCCCGCCGGCAAATCAAAGCCGCGGACATGCCGAGCCGACTGCGAGGTTGGCACCGGAGGTTAGGTCTCACCGAGCCGACGGGCACGCTTGCCGATGCTCCAGTGTTGATGCTCCAGTGTTGACGCTTCATTGTTGATGCAAACAGATCGCTCATGCTGCGGCTGTGTCATTCGGCGGTGCCGTTCGGCTCAGCGCTGTGTTATTTGGCTGTGCCGTTCGGCTCAGCGCTGTGTTGTTTGGCTGTGCCGTTCGGCTCAGCCTCTAGCGTGCGAGCCATCGCCTCAACGCAGGACGAACTCCATGAGCATTCTCACAAGCGTCGCCTTAAGGCGGGAGGACCCCGGTTTTCTGACTGGTTCGGCTGCATATGTTGACGATCTTTTGCCTGCGGGTGCCTTGTACTTGTCCTACGTGCGTTCGCCCTATGCCCACGCTCGCATCACCGGCATCGATGTTGATGAAGCCAAAGCCGCTGCGGGGGTTGTGGGTGTCTTCACCGGTGCCGATCTGGCTGAGATCGGGCTGGTGCCGAACGTGTTGCCGACGTTCCCTGACGCCATGAAGCGCCCGCTCATCGCAACCGATGTCGTGCGTTATGGCGGACAGCCCGTCGTTGGGGTCGTGGCAGAGACTCAAGCTTTGGCGGTGGATGCTTGCGAAGTGGTGATTGTGGAGTACGAGCCGCTGCCGTCGGTAATTGACCCTGAAACCGCCCGACGCGATGAGACGCTGATATTTCCTGACCACGGCACCAATGTGCTTTCGCGCATTGAACTACCGACGCAGGTGGACTTCTCCGGGTGCGAGGTGGTCGTCGGTGAGCGCATCGTGAATCAGCGGCTCTCCGGTGCCCCGATTGAGGCTCGTGCCGGCATCGCCTACTGGACCGACGAGGGGCGCTTGGTGCATTACTCAGCCGTGCAGGGTGCCCATCCCACCCGAGACCTGCTCGCTGCCACCTATGGACTCAAACCGTCTGATGTTCGGGTGGTCATACCTAACGTGGGTGGCGGCTTCGGGGCCAAGTCGCGTACATATCCCGAGGAACTTGCGCTGGGTTTCTATTCGCGAGTCTTGGGCCGACCGGTCAAGTGGACTGAGACTCGCTCAGAGAATGTGATGGCCATGCCGCATGGTCGCGGCCAAATTCAGTACGCCCGCCTCGGTGGAACCCGGGATGGTCACCTCACCGCCTACCAACTTGACGTGGTGCAAGACATTGGTGCATATCCGCTGATCGCGGCCGTCCTGCCCCAGATGACCCTGCGGATGGCCACGGGCACCTACGACATTGCCAATGTGGGCTTCAGCGCCGAGGGAGTGCTTACCAACACGGTCCCGATGACTGCGTACCGGGGTGCCGGCCGCCCCGAAGCCACGGTTGCCATAGAGCGCATGGTGGACCGGTTCGCTGCAGAGATCGGCATGGACCCCGCTGAGGTCCGCTCAAAGAATCTGGTGCCCCGCTTCACCGAGCCGTACGTGACGGCCACAGGCGCGAGCTACGACGTGGGTGACTATCCCGAGGCGCTCCGCCGAGCGCTCGGCGTTGCTGGTTATGACGATCTGCGAGCCGATCAAGTTAGGCGCCGCCAGCGGGGCGATGTTCCGCTGATTGGCATCGGTGTCAGCAGCTACGTCGAGATCACCGCCGGAGCGCCGCAGCCAGAGTTCGGCTCGGTCAGGTTGCAGCCTGATGGCCGCCTGCGCGTCGCTACAGGTGCGACACCCACCGGGCAAGGCCACGACACCACTTGGGCGATGATCGTGGCTGACCGCACCGGCATCGGGTTCGACCAGATTGACGTAGTTAGCGGTGACACCGACGAAGTGCCACGTGGCGGCTTGACGGTTGGTTCGCGTTCGGTTCAGTTAGCTGGTACTGCGTTGGTCCACTCCGCTGAGGCGCTAGTTGAGCGCGCGCGTCAAGCTGCTGCAGAACTCCTTGAAGCAACTGTTGACGATGTCGTACACGACGCTGCTGTTGGCTGTTTCCATGTGGCAGGCACACCGACGCGCACCTTAGGTTGGCCGCAGATCGCAGCGGCCCTCAGCGAGGACAGCAATGAGAACAGCAGCGAGGGCATTGAGGAGTCGGCCGATTTCACCGCGCCACAGGGCACGTTTCCCAACGGAACACATGTCGCTGTCGTTGAGGTCGATCCCGAGACCGGCGGCACCACGTTGGTGCGGCTTGTGGCAGCCGACGATGCCGGCACGCTCATAAATCCGATGCTTGCTGCGGGCCAAGTGCATGGCGGCATTGCGCAGGGAGCGGCACAAGTACTGCTAGAAGCCATCCAATACGACTCCGACGGCAACCTGCTCACTGGCAACTTCATGGACTACTTAGTGATCTCCGCTGCGGAGCTGCCGTTCTTTGAGACAGTTCACATCGAAACGCCGACATGGGTGAACCCGCTCGGCGCTAAGGGTGTGGGGGAGTCGGGCACGATTGGGGCGATTCCCGCTGTTTACAACGCTGTCGTAGACGCGGTCTCGCACCTAGGAGTGCGGCATCTCACTACACCGATCACTCCCCAGCAGCTCTATGAAGCCATTGCTGCCGCCCAGTGAAGCGCTGTCGCGACACTGTCAGTGATGTTGACTCTTTTCTATATCTCTCAACGCAGGATCTCTCAACGCAGGCTGAGAACCCCTAAGTCAATGAGACGTTCGATCTGCTCTTCGCCATAGCCGATCTCAGCGAGAATCTCTCGTCCGTGCTCACCGATCCTCGGTGCTGGTCGCCGAACGCTCAGCGGTGTCTCAGAGAAACGTTCGGGAGGCGGAATGACCCGGTACGCGCCCGCTACTGGATGCTCGTCGATGGGAAGATCTGAGACCATCTCGTTGAGCGTGGCGGCTTCGGCTGCGGGGATGCCGTGTTTTGCACACAGCTCAAGCCATTCCGCTGTTGTGTGCTGGCCGAGAACCGATGCCACATCGCGATACAGGCTGTCGCTGTGGGTGATGCGTTCGATGGGTGTCGCGAAACGTTCGTCGGTGGCGAGATCGGGCCGACCGCCGGCCTCAAAGAGCGCAACGTAGTGCTCTTGGTCGTAAGGGAGGATGTTGATCCACCCGTCAGCCGTCGGCTGAGGCCGACGTTCTGATGTCAGAATGCGGGTGTAACCGGCCTCGGCCACGGCAGGCTCAGAGATGGCACCGGAGCCGTGCTCGGTGAGCACGAACGCCCGCATCACGTCAATCATCGGTATCTCAATGAACTGCCCCTCTCCGGTGCGAGTGCGGTGATACAGGGCAGCGAGCACGGCGTTGGCGATTGTCATTCCGCAGACCTTGTCGGCTACGAGACTGGGAAACAGAAGGGGATCGACACCGGTGCGACGGAAGAGGTCACCGACACCGCTGGCGGACTGGATGATGTCGTCGTAGGCGGGAGCCTCTGCGCGATCGCTTGATGATGGATAGCCGTGCGCCCTGCAGAACACGATGTCGCTGCGGGCTTCCCGCACTGCCTCATAGTGCAGGCCGAGCCTTCCCAGCGGCCCGGGCCTGAGATTGGTGATCATCACGTCGCATGTCGCGGCGATGTCAATAAACGCCTGCTTGCCTTGCGTTCGCTTGAGATCTATTGCAATGCTGCGCTTGTTACGGAGCAGGTTGAGAGCGATGCCGGAGAATTCTGCCGTCGGGCCGGCACCCATGCTGCGATTGCGATCTCCCGCTGAGGACTCAACGAGGATGACCTCCGCTCCGAGGTCACCGAGTGTCCTTGTGGCAACCGGACCCATGAGTACCGACGACAGGTCAACGACGCGCACTCCGGCCAGCGGCCCTGCCGCGTACTCGCTTTTCTCGCTCATCTTAAACCCGTCCTGTTGACTATCAAAAGCACGCTCTAGCTGCGTGCTGGTTACATTGCCGAACGCACCGCGCAGGAGCCGACCACATCAACGACTTGTAGTGGTGACCCTTGCGCGCAGACCAAGGAGACCCTATGGCCGACGCAGAGCACCGCCCGGTGCTGCTCACCGATGACATGCGAGTGAAGTTCAACGCGGTGTCCACGGCAACGTTGGCCGGTCAGATGCAGCGCCGGGGCATGCGAAACAGCTTCCTCAACGGCTTGCGGCCCCTCAACAGCGGTCAGCGGATGATCGGCTACGCACACACCTTGCGCTTGGTGCCCAAACGAGAAGACTTTGAGCGACGTCTCAAAGGTCACAACGCGCAACGCCTCGCCGTTGAGTCGATCAGCCCTGAAGAAGTTCTGATCGTGGAAGCACGCGGCGAGCCGCACGCAGGCACGATTGGCGACATCTTCACGATGCGCATCAAGGCTCTTGGCGCATCCGGTTTCATCACTGACGGAGCGTTGCGCGACACGCCTGCGGTGGCTGATGTTGGACTGCCTGTGTACCACCAGTCGTCGCATGCTGCGACGCTTGGCCGACTGCACACGCCGCTTGCTCATCAAGTGCCAATTGCTTGCGCTGGTGTGACAGTGTTTCCGGGGGACATCATCGTGGGGGATGGCGAGGGTGCAGTAGTGATTCCGGCTCTGCTCGCGCAAGAAGTGGCTGACGATTCCTACAACCAAGAAATCGAAGAGGAATGGGCGATTGAGCGGGTAGCTGCGGGGGAGAGCACGATTGGCACGTTTCCGATTGCCGAGGGTCGCCGCGCTGAGTTCAAGAACTGGCTGGCGCAACGCTCGTCTACCACATAGCCGCCGACACAGAGGGGCTATGTGGCCCTAGGCAGGACTGCAGCTAGGGCTGTGTACCGCCGAGGCCCCACGCTTGAGCAATCTCAGCGCCATCACTCACACTCACCAGCTGAACCGCTATCGTGCCGAACCGATTAATCCAAGCATCAGGCAGAATGTCAATATGCAACATCTTGCGCGTCTCACCACGCGCTACAACCAATTCACCAGTCGTAGCAGACTTGTCGGCCGCGCCGCGAATCACAAAATCCGCACCCGCCCTTAGCCCACTTCGGCCAACCGCTAACACCCTGAACCCCACCGTCACATCGGCTTGTGCAGCTTCAGACAATTTCACCGCAAACTCCAACGTGTCCCCCGGCCCTGCACGCCCCAGCTGCCCATCAACCGACACCTTCACCAAATCGGTTGCGGGTGGTGGGTTGTCGTCGTCTGCGATGTTGATGGTCGCGGATGATGCGGTTGAGTCGACGTCGTAGGTGGTGTCGTCGGTTATTGTGACGGTGACTGAGCCGTTTGTTTCGTCGGTGGTGTCGCCGGTGGTAGCTATTGTGAGTGTTGCGGTGCCGCTGGTGGGGATTGTGACGGTGCGGTTGCCGGTGGTTACGCCGTAGTTGCCTGAGGCGGTGACGTTTACTGTGACGGTGAGCGACGTGGTGGGTGTTGGGTTGGCGGTGAGTGTGAAGGATGCGTTGCTGCCTTCTGTTACGTCGCTGCCTGCGGTGATGCTGATTTCTGGGGTTGCGGGTGGTGGGTTGTCGTCGTCTGCGATGTTGATGGTCGCGGATGATGCTGTTGAGTTGACGTCGTAGGTGGTGTCGTCGGTTATTGTGACGGTGACTGAGCCGTCTGTTTCGTCGGTGCTGTCGCCGGTGGTGGAGATTGACAGTGTTGCAGAGCCACTTGTTGGGATTGTGATTGTTTGACTGCCGGTGGTTACTCCGAAGTTGCCTGAGGCGGTGACGTTTACTGTGACGGTGAGTGAGCTTGATGGTGTTGGGTTGGCGGTGAGTGTGAAGGATGCGTTGCTGCCTTCTGTTACGTCGCTGCCTGCGGTGATGCTGATTTCTGGGGTTGCGGGTGGTGGGTTGTCGTCGTCTGCGATGTTGATGGTCGCGGATGATGCTGTTGAGTCGACGTCGTAGGTGGTGTCGTCGGTTATTGTGACGGTGACTGAGCCGTCTGTTTCGTCGGTGCTGTCGCCGGTGGTGGAGATTGACAGTGTTGCAGAGCCACTTGTTGGGATTGTGATTGTTTGACTGCCGGTGGTTACTCCGAAGTTGCCTGAGGCGGTGACGTTTACTGTGACGGTGAGTGAGCTTGATGGTGTTGGGTTGGCGGTGAGTGTGAAGGATGCGTTGCTGCCTTCTGTTATGTCGCTGCCGGCACTGATGCTGATTTCTGGAGGCGCCGGAGTCCCGGGAGACTCGCACTGGGCTATTTCTTGCTCAATGCGTTCAAGTTCTATGCGAACCGGCTCCCACCCGTCCCAGATCGCCTCGCCTGCGATCGCCTCTGCGGCGGTGAATGGTTCAAGCGTATCAGAAGTTTCGACACCGAAAGCGATGAGCACACGGAACCAGTTGTTGCTATAATCGGGTCTGGTGCGGTTGGTATTGTGATAGCTCCGTACCGAGGTGACTAGATCGCTGTCGGTTGGAGTGGCAGTGCAAGCCGGTGGGGGCAGAGCGAGCGGTTGACGGTCAGCTACCGGCGTTAGAGATAGTGCTGCGATGCCCGGGTGGTTTGCTGCGTACTTGTAGGAGCGATAGACCCAGACATCGCTGGATTGGCTGGGAGAAGCACCTTCTGCCAAAACAGTAGTTCCTCTAACTAGTGGGGAAATATAATGCCAGACAACGGTTCCATCGGGTGTAACTTCGCTGACTCTACCGTGATTTCCTTCGGTAATAAGGGTGTTTCCGTTGGGAAGCCGTTGCGCGTTAGACATGATCCAAGTGTGCTCAGCAAGTCGATGTGTCCACAACATAGTCGGCCGCATGAATCCTTTACCTGCGCGCAGATAAGTATCTCCAGAGGCAGGTAATGCTAACTCATCTGCAGAGGCATAACTACGGAGATAGCCCGGGTGTTCGTGACCGTTGTTGTAAACGAGAACATTGCCCGCGCCCTGCAGGCCGCTGGGAATCCAATGGGCATTGTGCGGGAAGAACAGCCGCTGATCTTTCTTCGTTCCGTTATCGTGAGTGCGCGGATTGCCGTAGCGATACAACAACGTTCCGCCTTGATCGCTATCACCGCCAGAGCTGGTTGCTGCTTCGGTGGTCGTTGTGCTGTGATCTATCACCCACACCTCGCTGAAGTGACGGGAGGTAATCAAGATTTGATCCAAGTCGGCATTGTAATCAATAGAGTTTAGGTGTGTCACATGATGCGGGTTTTGGAGGAATCCATTGGTTCCAGCTTGAATTTGGCATATTCCATAGTTGATGTCGATGAGTTCAGGATGGTCAGCGATGACGCCATAGTTGTCTTTTGTGGAGTCATGGTCTTGGATGATATGATCCCATACATTCCACTTCCATACGACAGTTCCACCGCTTGAGCCGGTGGGATTTATCTCAACTACTGCGTCAACCTCAAGCCCATTGCTTCCAACACATTCGGGGTTGGCACCAGCGGCAATTGATTGTGCTCGCGTGTAGTACTCTGAGTCAATGAACAAATAGTTGCCTGTGGCCAGTTTGACGACATCGTGATGTTGGTCAGGGGCAGCATATTCATATGTCAACGTTCCATCAGAACCCATTTCATGTATGTTTGTAGCGGTGTGGTCCGCGACAATATTGCCAGTGTCAAGAAGTTTCGCCAATCTGGCTGGGCTATCCCATCTGTAGGCCTCGCGACCTTCGTTGTCAACCAGATAAAGGCGGTTGTGCCATGCGGATGTAAGCAGTAGGTAGCCGTCAAGCGCCCCTGATTCGTTGACATGCAATCCAGCCCCGCTGTAGGCAGCAGTTGTGCCCACAGCAACGGTTGCCTCATTCGGACTGCCAATAGAATATGCGGCATCGGCCACAAGGCTCACCGTTACCGACGTGGTGCCGGCCAGATATAAGATGTTTTCCGTCTCAGATGCCCCAGTGGTAACCAGACTCTGCGAATAGTTGAGGTTCCGATTTCCGACGGCCGCGACGGCATATTGGATCGTCAGTGAACCTGAAGGTGCCGGGGCGACAGTGAACGTGCATGGCACCGTGCCGGGGGTCTCTGCGTCATGTGCGACCTCAGCCGCAGTGGCCGGGCACGACACCGAAACGGTCGGCACAGTCTGGGCCCATGCGGGGCGCTGTGAGAACACCAGGGCGCCGAACAGCGCGACAAAAGCGATTGATGTGAGAACCAGCGCGTGTCGGTGTCTATTGGGCCACCGTTGAGCGTCCAGCGTTGCGCTACGAAGCGACATGGCTACCTCCTAAATGAGGCGAAGAGCAAACAGGGATAGGCACCAATTGTTACCAGCGCGCACAGCCTGCACCAGAGCCGATTCGGCGTGTCGTGGTGTCGAGGCTGGGCAAGTTGTCTGTGACCCAGTTGTCTTTGACCCAGTTGTCTGTGGTCCAGTATGGGCGATCGTGCCTGAGACTACGCTGGGTGCCATGACTGATGGCACCGCAACGAAAACTTTGATGACTGGCACCATTGCCAAGCGTGATACGGCAGTGACGCCGCGGGGCGTCAACCACATTGTGCTGAACGTGCGCAACATGGAAGAGTCGCACCATTTCTGGAGTGATTTGCTGGGCTTTGAGCAGGTCGGCGAATTAGGGCCCCGCGATGCTGACCTGCCGCAAATGAATATGCGTTTTTATAGTGGCGTGGCCGAACAAGTGAGCCATCACGACATCGCCCTCGTTGAGCGTCCGGGCATTGCTGAGCCTGCTGAGCCGTGGAGCATGGCGACCGGCGATTGCGCTATCAACCACATAGCTGTTACGTACCCCGACCGGGAGTCGTGGTTGGAGCAGGTGCAGTTCCTCCGTGACAACGGCGTGCCGATGAACCTGAGAGTTGACCACGGCATGACCCACAGCGTGTACGTGAACGATCCCAACGGCTACGGCGTTGAAGTGCTGTATGACCTGCCAGAGGATGTCTGGCGGCACGACATCAACGGTGCGCTGAACTACTCCAAGAGGTTGCCTTCTGAAGACCTGCTAGTTGATGACACCGACTACGAGACAAATTTCGACAAGCTCGACAAGCACTGATCACCCAACAAGTCAATCCAACACGTCAATCCAACGCAGTCCCCCGCCCCCGAGATGGCCTTTTTGGATTTGCTGGGGTGTGGACGGTTGCTCTGTTGATTTGGCCGCTAGGTGGACGGTTGTTAGGTGGATCGGTGCCGTAGCGCGCGTTGGGCTTCGCGGTCGGTCTCGCGTTTGCGTATGGCCTGCCGCTTGTCGTACAGGCGTCGGCCACGTGCAAGACCAAGTTCGATTTTGGCTCGACCGTTGCGGAAATAGATCTCCAGCGGTATGAGCTGCAGACGCTCCTGTTCGGTGCGCGCTCGCAGTCGGTTGATTTCTGCGCGGTGCATGAGGAGCTTGCGCGGACGCTCAACCTCGTGCCCCAAATGGGGTGGGGCGTGCGACCACGGAGCGATGTGCAGGCCCATTAGCCACATCTCGTCGTCGCGGACTCGGGCGTAGGCATCACTCATTTGGGCACCGCCGGCACGCAGCGACTTCACTTCGGTGCCGCGCAGCATCATGCCGCACTCAAAGGTGTCGATTATCTCGTAGTTGCGCTTTGCGCGCCGGTTCAATGCCACGACGAGCAGATCGTCCGCCATTAACCCGAGGGTACGACTAAAGCGAAGGCACCACCGACGGTCACAGGGCCCGCTCACAGGGCCCGCACTGAGTCTTGGGTCCTGAGTAGCCGACAGCAGCCACGGCCCGTAGAATCTTGAGCGATTAGGTCAAGAATTGCCGCTGTTGTAGCTGTTTACGGCTTTGGCTGTCTACTGACGTCCCCCCCCCTCCCCCCTGTATTCATTCCAACTGCGAAAAAAGAGAACCCTGATGGCTGTCATCGTCCGCTTGCCCACTGTCCTGCGCCCGCATGCCAACGGGCAGTCACAGGTTGACGCGGAGGGCGCAACAGTGGCCGAGGCAGTGGCTTGGCTAGTCGACCGGTTCCCAGCTATTGCGCCCAACCTGCTTGCCTCCGACGGCAGCTTGCATCGTTTCGTGAATGTCTATGTCAATGACGAAGATGTGCGCTATCTCTCCCAGATGGACACAGCGCTCGCCGACGGCGACGAGCTTTCCATTCTTCCCGCCGTTGCCGGCGGCTGAGTCGGCACGGCTGGCTTCGCCCTCAGATACCGCAGTCACGGTTGAGTCGACGCTGTGACTGGGCTGACGCTGTGACGCTATATCGCTCCGTTGATGAGCTGATTGGTAGCACACCTACGCTGGATGTCAGTCGTCTCAGCCCCAACCCGTCGGTCGCGCTGTACGCCAAGCTTGAAGGCCACAACCCGACAGGTTCGGTAAAGGACCGTGTGGCGCTGGCCATGCTGGACCGGGCCGAATCTGAAGGCACTCTTGAGCCTGGCGCAGTCATCCTTGAGCCTTCTTCGGGCAACACCGGCATAGCGCTAGCGATGCTGGGTCGGCGCCGCGGCTACCGAGTGAAGATCGTGTTGCCGGGCAATGTCACTGCTGAGCGCCGACAGATGCTCGAGATTTTCGGGGCTGAGATCATCGCTAGCCCAGCCGAACAGGGCTCCAATGGGGCGGTCAGGCTGGCTCTGGGGTTGGCCGAAGCCAACCCCGACTGGACGTTGCTGTACCAGTACGGCAACGATGCCAACCCGCAGATGCACTACCGCACCACAGGACCTGAGATTGTCGCTGATGTTCCCGATATCACGCACTTTGTTGCCGGGCTGGGCACCAGTGGCACATTGCTAGGTGCCGGCCGCTACCTCAAAGAACATGTTCCCGGCGTGGAGGTGTGGGCCGTTGAACCTCCCACAGGAGAACAGGTTGATGGCCTGCGCAGCCTTGACGACGGATATGAGCCTCCGATCTTTGAGCGTTGGGGCGGCGCTGGTTTGCTTGATCGCAAGATGATCGTCAGAGGGCGCGAATCGATCGAGGCGACCAGATTGTTGAACGAGGAAGGGGTGTTCGCCGGCATTTCTGCAGGGGCGGCCTTGGCTGGTGCCCGCAAGGCAGCATCGGGCATCGACGAAGGCAACATCGTGTTCATCGTTTGTGATCACGGTTGGAAGTACCTCTCAGTCGGCGCATGGACCGACGATCTTGATGCTGCTGTCGCAAGCGCCGAAGATGTCATCTATTTCTGAATCCTGCTGAAGACCGGCTGCGTGCGGCGGCTATTGCGGGCCTAGTATCGGCCTCCGTGAGCGGGCTCTCGGTGACGATTTTGGGTTGTTCAGGCAGCTACGCCGCTGTCGGTGAGTCTTGCAGCGGCTACCTCGTGCGAAGCGACACCACAGCTTTGTGGGTGGATTGCGGGCCGGGTACCTTCGCCAACCTGCAGTGCCATACGCGACTGCAAGCGGTTGATGCGCTACTGGTCAGCCACCAACATCCAGATCATTGCGCCGAACTGCCGGTCGTTTACAACGCAGCGAAGTACTACCTGGGCATGGATCATCTCCACGTTCTAGCAACCGAGGGCGTGCGTGAGGTCACCGATGCGCACGGTGACAGTTCCGATCTGTTCGGCTGGGAGATAGTGAAAGACTGCTCCCAGGCGCGTGTCGGCGATATTGACGTGCTGTTTTCTCGTACCGATCATCCCGTCGAGACGCTGGCAATGCGCTTTGAGAACGACGGCAAGTCAATCGTGTACACCTCTGATACGGGCCGGGGTTGGGCACTCGCTGCGCTCAGCCGAGATGTCAACAGGCCTGCACCCGATCTCGTACTAGGGGAGGGCACACTGCTTGCGGCAAACGACAATCCCTGCATTCCTCACATCAGCGCCGCTTGGCTGGCGGCCGATGCCAACGATGTCGGCGCGCGTCAGCTCGTGGTAACCCATGTGCCGCCGGGTTCAGACCCCGAAGACCACCTCGTTGAAGCGGGTGGCGTGTTTGACGGCGAGGTAGCCGTGGCCTGCACCGGAGCGACGTATCTAGCGTGACATCCGAGACAGTGGCCAAAACAGTGTTCGCGCTGTGATCCGCTTCGACGGTCGGGCAGCCGACGAGCTGCGACCGGTTACGTTTGAGCGTGACTTCACCGATCAGACGCCCGGTTCGGTTTTGGTATCGGTCGGGCGCACCAAAGTGCTCTGTACGGTTTCGGTTGACGACAACGTGCCTCGTTGGATGCGGGGCCGGGGAACCGGCTGGGTCACGGCTGAGTACTCAATGTTGCCGGGTTCGAGTCCGCAGCGAGTGGGCCGAGAGGCCAAGCGCAACCAGCAGAAGGGCCGAACGCTCGAAATTGAGCGTCTGATCGGTCGGGCGCTGCGGGCCGTGTGCGACATGACGGCGCTGGGCGAGCGCGAGATCACCGTTGACTGCGATGTGCTGCAGGCCGACGGAGGTACGCGCACGGCTTCGATCTGCGGCGGGTACGTGGCACTGCACGACGCATGCATGCGGCTGGTGCGAGACGGGTCGATCAGCCGCCATCCGCTTACCGACGAGTGCGCGGCCGTATCGGTCGGCATCGTTGACGGCGCAGCTTGCTTGGATCTGCCCTACGTTGAAGATGCCGCCGCTGAGGTTGACATGAACGTGGTGATGACGGGCAGTGGGCGCTTCGTTGAAGTGCAGGGCACCGCCGAGGGTGACCCGTTTGATGGCGCGCAGCTTGACGCCATGCTGGTGCTGGCTCGTTCGGGCATTGCCGAAATCATCGAGTTGCAACGGGCAACCTTGCTCACGCCGCCAGTCTGATGCCGTTGCGGCTTTCGGCCTGCAAAAACAACGCCGAACGGCGCAGACATCAGTGCAACGGGGCGGACACCAGCACAGCGCACACTGTCGTGCCAATGCCAAGTTGAACCCATGCGGCTTGTAATTGCCTCTGCGAACCCGCACAAGGCGATCGAGATTGCTGCGGTGCTGGCGGAGGCCAGAGCGGACATCAACATCGTGCCGCGGCCACCGGATCTAGGCGATGTGGCCGAAGACGGCGAGACGCTTGAAGCCAATGCGTTGATCAAGGCACGATTTGTGTGCGCGGCAGTCGGCGGATTGGCTATCGCGGACGACACCGGGTTAGAGGTGGATGCGTTGGGAGGCGCACCCGGGGTGTACAGCGCCCGCTATGCCGGTCCGCAACAGGATGACGCTGCGAACGTAGACAAGCTCTTGGCGGCGTTGGGCGACGTGCCGCCGTCGCAGCGAACGGCCCGGTTCCGCACGGTGGTGGCTGTGGTGTCTCCTGACGGACGGGAAGTGCTAGCCGACGGTGTCGTTGAGGGCGCCATCGCAGCGACACCGCGCGGTGACGGCGGGTTCGGCTACGACCCCGTGTTCGTGCCCGACGAAGCGACACCGCGCACGTTTGCCGAGCTGACCGCCGAAGAAAAAAACAACATCAGCCACCGAGGTCGCGCCCTACGAGCGCTCGCCCTACGGCTCTGAGCGCCGTGGCCGATCCGCAGTGCACATCATTGCATTAGTTTGTTGCGCCAGTCTGGGCGCGCGGGCACCGTCGGTAGCCTGCGACCCATGAGCGATCTTTCATCGATCTCTGTGCCAGCGCCTGATGTGCCACGGGCCTTTGATGCCAGCGGCGTTAGTGGCTGGACTCAGATCTCAAACCGGTTGCTGGACGACCGCATTGTCTTCTTGGGCGATGAGGTGGACGACCAGCTCGCCAACGTTGTTTGCGCGCAGATGCTGTATCTAGAGGGTCAGGATCGGGGCCGCGACATCTCTTTGTACATCAACAGCCCCGGCGGTTCTGTCACCGCGGGCATGGCTATCTACGACACCATGCAGTTCGTGGCCTGCGATGTGGCCACAGTCTGTTTGGGGCTGGGTGCTTCAATGGGACAGTTCTTGTTGACAGCAGGAGCGCCAGGCAAGCGCTACTGCCTGCCTCATGCTCGGGTGATGATGCATCAGCCATCCGGCGGCGTTCGGGGTCAGGCTTCCGATATAGCCATCCAAGCCGAACAGATGGCCTACGTCAAGCGCCTGATGGCCGAACGCACGGCACTGCACAGCGGCCAAGATGTGGACCAGATCCTGCTTGATTCAGAACGGGATCGCTGGTTTACAGCAGAGGAAGCCAAGGCCTACGGCTTGTGCGATCATGTGATCGTCAAGCGAGGAGAGATGATCTAGCCAAGCGCGGCAACGCTCGTGTGTTGGTTCAGCCGGGCGCGGCAGTGCAATTGCGAGTGACGAAGTCAACGACACGCTGGCTGGCTAAGTCTTGGGTATTGAGGAACGGGTCTTGCGCTGCTATGACTGCTGCGGCGCGGTCAAACCTCTCGCGTGAGGAGGTCTCAGCGACCGCGTCAGACAGCGCAGCAGTTAAGCCAGCCAACAGTTGGACATCGGATCGGATCTCCGCTGGGGCCGCTGCAGCGGCATCTGCGAACTGGCGAGCCGTACGGTCGAAGGCTTCGCGGGTGCCCCTGTCGTCATCGGGATTGACCGCCAAGCTGAGCTGATCAACCACCAGCAGGTGGGCGAACTCCGCGCAGAACTCCTCCACTGACGGTTCACCACCGCCAGCGAGCACCGTGACACGTATCGCCCCGGCAACGAAAACAGCCGCGACGGCTACAAGGATCCAGCGCCGCCGAGCTGTCATAGCATTCATGCGCGGGCCGCAGCCTCCGCTCGATGTCTCAGGTCTGCCACGCCGTCAGCGAGGCCGTCGGCGTAGCGGTACAAAGCGCTGCCAGAGACCAATACGTTCGCACCCGCAGCAGCGGCACCGCCGATGGTGTCGGCTGAGATGCCGCCGTCTACTTCTATGTCGACGCCCGATCCTGATGCGCCTGTCGTTCCGGTGCTGTCGATGAGTTGGCGCAGTGCAGCAATTTTGGGTTCCATCGTGGCGATGTAGGCCTGCCCGCCGAAGCCCGGGTTCACGGTCATCACGAGCACCATGTCGACAAGGTCGAGCACATGAGACACCGCATCGATCGGCGTCGATGGGTTGATTGCCACTGCGGGTTTGGCACCCAGTTCAGCTACGCGGTTGAGCGAGCGGTGAAGGTGTGTCACCGACTCGGCGTGAAGGATCAGCATCTCGCACCCCGCGCCGACGTAGGCGCCGAGCATCGGATCGGGATCGGCGACCATCAGATGTGCTTCAAACATCAACTTGACGTGCGGACGGCAGGCAGCGATGACGTCGGGGCCGAAAGTGAGGTTCGGCACAAACACGCCATCCATGACATCCCACTGGATGCGATCCACGCCTGCGGATTCGAGAGCGACGCACTCATCACCGAGGCGCGCGAAGTCCGCTGGCAGCACCGAGGGGACGATTTCAATGGGTCGAGCAGGCCCAGTTGTTGCAGGCCCAGTCGTTGCAGACGCTGCGGCAGGTGTTGGGTTCACTGTGCCAGTGTTGCCGACGCGTCGCCTAAAGACGCGGCAACAAACAGATGCGCTGCGAAACCTAAACCTGCAAGCCTCAGCTAGCTAAGGCGCTCCACAGTGAGTCTCAGGCGTTTTGGAGTGCGCGCCAGACATTTTGCGGGCTGCAAGGCATGTCAATGTGACCGATGCCCAAGTGGGCGACCGCGTCGCAGACTGCGTTGTGTACCGCAGGGGTTGAACCGATCGTCCCCGACTCGCCGATGCCTTTGGCACCCAGTGGGTTGCGGGGACTGGCAGTCTCGGTGTTGGACACCTCAAAGCTGGGCAGATCGGCCGCTGACGGCACCAAGTAGTCGCCGAGGCTGGGGTTGCGGGGTTGGCCGTTGCTGTCGTACTCCACATGCTCATAGAGCGCTTGTGCGATGCCTTGGGCAATGCCTCCGTGTTGTTGGCCATTCACAATCAATGGATTCATGATGGTGCCGCAGTCATCCACGGCCACATGGCGCAACAGTTCAACCGCGCCGGTGTCTTGGTCAACCTCAACCACAGCCACATGGGAACCAAACGGGAACGTGGAATCGGTCCCGTCAAAATTCTCCTCGGCCATCAGACCTGCCTCGATACCCGATGGACGTGCGCTGTCATCGTTGGCCAGCTTGGCAATCTCGGCCCAGCTCACCGAACTAGTCGGCACACCGGCAACCGCCAAGCCGCCTTCGGCCACCACTATGTCGTCGGCTGAGGCTTCCAGCAGATGAGCAGCAAGCTGCTTGCCTTTCTCAAGCACCGCTTGGCTGGACAGGTACACGGCCGAGCCAGCCGTCTGCAATGAGCGCGAACCCAGCGTGCCCGCACCTGAGGGCACTTCGGCAGTGTCGGCATCCAGATGGGTGACCTTGTCCATCTCAATGCCCAGCACTCCTTCAACGATCTGGCTGAACGCCGTGTCGTGGCCTTGGCCGTGGCTAGAAGTGCCCACTCGGATCGTGGCGGTGCCGTCCTCATGTACTTCGGTGCTGCCGTACTCGACATGGAGGCCGACCGGGGCGGTGATCTCCACGTAGGACGCCACGCCGATGCCCAGCAGTTTCGACTCGCCGGCCTCGCGTCGGGCTTGCTGACTCGCTCGCAGATCGGCATAACCGGATGCTTCAAGCACGGCGTCAAGCGCCGCCTCATAGTCGCCTGAGTCGTAGACGACACCAGTCTGCAGCTCCGCAGGGAAGTCGTCGGGTTGCAGGAAGTTCTTGCGGCGGATTTCGGCGGGATCCATGCCGATGGCTGCGGCGGCCTTGTCCAAGATGCGCTCCACCATCTGTGTCGCCTCTGGACGCCCGGCACCGCGATAGGCACCGATCGGCGTGGTGTTGGTGATGACGGTCTGTGAGACGAAGTCAACGACGGGGATGTCGTAAACGGCTTGGCTGAGCATTCCCGTCAGCATCGGCAAGATCGCCCCAATGATCGGGTATGCCCCTGCGTCGGCTATCACATGAGCCTTGAGACCCACGATGCTGCCGTCGTTGCGCACGCCCATTTCTGCGTTCATGACCATCGCGCGACCCTGCACCATTGACAGCATGTTCTCGGTGCGGTTCTCGTTCCACCGCGCAGCACGCCCCAGCGTCTGAGCCGCTTTGCCGACGACGATGTACTCGGGGTACACGGCGGCTTTCGGCCCGAACCCGCCGCCCACCCATGGCGCTGTCACGCGTAGCTGGTCGGGCTCGAGACCGAGCGCAGGGGCAAGCGCTTCGTGCTGGGAGTGGGCGTTTTGCACCGACAGGTGCATGGTCATGGTGCCGTCGTTGGCCGGTATGGCCACGCATCCGTTGGTCTCCATTGGTGCGCCGGCGAGGCGCTGAGTGACGATGCGTTCACTGACCACGTGGTCTGCACCGGCCAGTGCGTCTACACCGGGCCGCTCACCAGTTTCGGCGTCGGGTGCCGGAATGGCGAACGGAAAGCACACATTGGACGCTTGCCCTTCCCACACCACGGGCGAATCTGGATTTGCGGCGGTCTCAAAATCTGAGACGACCGGCAATGGACTGTATTCAATGTGTACGGCCTCGGCTGCGTCGTTTGCCTGTGCTTGTGTCTCTGCGACCACTGCGGCCACCATGTCGCCAACGAACCGCACCCGGCCGACTGCCAGCGGTGGACGGTTGAAGTCCGGTGGCAGCATCGGGAAGCCTTGGAACGGTTCCATGGGCATGTTCTCTGCTGTGTACACCGCGAGTACGCCAGCCATGGACGCGGCGCCAGAGGTGTCGATAGACACGATCTCGGCATGCGCCTCCGATGACCGCACGAACGCCACATGCACGGCATCAACTTCAAGGTCGCCCACATAGTGGTTAGCCCCGGTAAGCAGACCCGGATCTTCTTTGCGTTGAACGGGATTCCCTAGGATTGAACCCGATACGGCCATCTGCTGCCCCCTTGTGGTTGACACCGTCTCTGCGGTGCTGTCTTTGCGGTTCTGGAGTGTGCGAAAAATGATGCCACGGCCGATTCCGACCTGCCACCAAGGTAGACATTAGCCCACTGCCACACAGTCACAGCGCAGCGACACAGCGCAGTCACAGCGTGTCCGATGAATGCACCCGATCGGATGCCAAACCATGTCTCAGCCAATATCTCAGCAGCCGGGTTCTAGTCTCGGCGCGATGACAGATGGAACGAAGGCAGATCTGAACCTCTTGCCCGCAGTTGAGTTGGCCTCGCTGATCCGGCAGGGGCGCGTCTTGGCGGTTGAGGCGCTTGAGGGTGCCATCAGCCGTTATGAACGTTTTAACTCGGCGGTGAACGCAGTGATTCTCACTCGGATCGACGAAGCGCGGCAGCGGGCCACCGAGGTTGATGCAGCGCTGGCGGCAGGGGAGCGCTGGGGGCCGCTGGCGGGCGTTCCTGTGACCATCAAAGAGGCGTTCGACTGGAAAGACACGCCTTCGACATGGGGCAACCCCGCATGGGTCAACAACATGGCCGACACCGACGCAGTCACGGTCGCCCGGTACCGAGACGCCGGGGCGGTCATCTGGGGCAAGACCAATGTGCCGCTCATGCTGGGCGACTGGCAGAGCTTCAACGACATCTACGGCTGCACCAACAACCCGTGGGATCTGACACGTGTGCCTGGCGGCTCCTCGGGCGGTTCGGCCGCCTCGCTGGCGACCGGCATGGCGTCGTTGGAGCTGGGTTCTGACATTGGTGCGTCCATTCGGAATCCGGCGCACTACTGCGGCGTGTTCGGCCACAAGCCGACGTTCGGTTTGGTGCCCGACACAGGTCACGCAGTGCCTGGCACCTCAGCAGGCAGCGACATCGGCGTGTGCGGACCGCTGGCGCGCAGCGCAGCAGATCTAGATCTGGCGCTTGATGTGCTCGCCGGACCGGACGGATTCAACGCCGCTGGCTACTCCGTGGCCCTGCGGCCCGAACACCGCGACACGCTGGGGGCGTTTCGGGTGGGCGTGATGCTCGACACGCCGGTGGTTCGCAATTCGAGCGCCATGATCGACACGTTGCAGCGAGCGATTGATGCGCTGGCGGCCGCAGGTGCCGACCTCAGCGAGGCCGCCCCCGACATTGACCAGCACGAGTTCCACGAGAACTACCTGATGCTGCTGCGCGCCGCCACCGGCGCGATGGCTGACGACACAACATGGACCCAAGCGCAGTCTCGCGCCTACCGGTACCAAAGCGGAGCGGCTGACTACCAGTCGCTGGTTGACCATGCGATGACGATGAGCCACCGCGAGTGGTACGCCCACCACCACAAGCGTGAGGGCTACCGGCAGGCGTGGGCGCGATTCTTTGACGACTACGACTTGCTGTTGTGCCCGATCGCTGCGGGGGCGGCGTTCGTCCACGATCACACAGGTACTCGGACGACGCGCACCATCGACATCGACGGTTACCAAGAGTTGGGCGTGGATCAGCTCTTTTGGGCAGGCTGGAGCTGCAGTGTGTACCTGCCCGGCACGGTCGCTCCAGTCGGACTGACGGCCGATGGGTTAAATCTCCCTGTCGGCATTCAGATCGTGGCCCCGCATCTAGGGGACCGGCGCAGCATCCGCTACGCGTCGCTCATCGAGCGGACTCTTGGCGGCTTCGTCTCACCGCCCGGCTATGAGTAGTCCTGGCTATGAGTAGCCGTACCTGAGCTAGTCGTCTCCGCGGGCCTGTGTTGGTTGGCTCGGGTTGGTTGGCCCGTGCTGGTTGGTCTGGGCGGTGTGCCGTCTGCTAATCAACTAGATCGTGACAGACACAACCGAGACAGATACCGAGACAACTATCGAGACAGATACCGAAGCTGCTACCGATGCAGCGCTAGACGAGCTGCTGGACCTTCTCAATTTGCAGCCCACTGGCGATAGTGCCGACACGTTCCGGGGTAAAGGCTCCGGGTTTGACGAGTTCGGCCTGTACGGCGGGCATGTGCTGGCGCAGGCGGTCGTCGCTGCACAGCGCACTGTTGAAGAGAGCCGCCTAATGAACTCGGTTCATGCGGTGTTCCTGCGGGGCGGTGACGGCATGACTGACGTGGATTACACGGTTGAGCGTGTGCGCGATGGTCGCGCGTTTTGCAGTCGGCGGACGCAGGCGCATCAATTCGATCGGCTCATCTTCGAGTTGATGGCGACATTTCATGTTCCCGAGATTGGCAAGGTCGTTATCGAGCGTCCGATGCCTGATGGTGTGGCGCAGCCGGAGTCGCTGCCCACCTTTGCGGAATGCATCGCTGAGGTGGGGCCGATCTTCGGCGAACAGTGGTCGTACATGACTCGGCCGGTGGAGTACCGGCTGGCGCACGCGCCGTGGGCACCAACGGGCCTCTCGCCGCGTGGCGGCATCGACTACTGGTTTCGCGTGCCACGTCGGCTAGCAGACAATCCGGCCATCCACGAGGCAGTCATCGCCTACATGAGTGACGACTGCCTCGCCGACAACGTGATCGTTCCCTATGAGGTGACGTGGCTGGACGAGGGCGTGCAAGTGGTCAGCCTCGACCACGCCATGTGGTTTCATGCGCCAGCCCGCGCCGACGAGTGGATCTACTGCGAGCAGCGGCCGCTCATGGCCGGTGGTAACCGCGGCACGGCCCAAGCTTGCTTCTGGCAAGACGGCCGCCTCGTCGCAACTGCTGTCCAAGAGGTCCTCGCCCGGCTGTAGCGAAAATCGGGACTCGTGGGGGGCCGTGGCCAGCGTTCAGAAGCAGTCCAGAAGCCGCTCAGAAGCCGCTGGGGCGTTGGAAGCCGCCGAGAGCTGATTGAACAAAGCGCGCCGCAGCCAAGGTGGTGCGGTCTTCCAAGAACGGGCCCGCGATCTGCACACCGACGGGCAGGCCGCCCACCGTCCCGACCGGAACGACTGTGGCGGGCAGCCACGACACCCCAGTCAGACCCATCCACTTGATGATGTCGAAGTAGGGACGACTTTCGCCGTTCACCGTGATCCTGCGGCTGGTGGCGGGTTTGCTGTGGTCGTGACGAATGGCAGCGGTCGGCGTCACCGGCAGCAGCACTACATCCCAGTCGGCGAAGAACGCCTCCCAGCGTTTGCGCTGCTGCAAGCGGCGTTCGTGCCAGCTCAGCCATTCGCGGTGACGCATAGCGGCGTACCAGATGCCAAGTTCGCCTTGCGGCTCGCTCTTTGAAGCAGCGATCTCCTCGAGTTGCGCGAGCGTCCAAGTGGCGGCTTCTGCTGCTGAGAGCAGGTGCCAGAAGGTGTCAATTGCCTTTTCGAAGGTGAATGCCGGACGGGCCTCGGTGTCAACTCGAGCACCCGCGTTCTCCAGCGCACCCGCAACGCCCCAAAGCACCTCTTTGTACTCGTCGTCGATTGGGCACAGTTCCTCGTCGAGCCACACGGCCACGCGGAAGTCTGAGATGTCTCGATGGCGAGCTGGCGGCAAGTCGATGGAGTAGGCCTTTGTGTTCCAAGCATCGGGGCCGACGAGCACGTCTAGCGCCATTTCGAGGTCGTCAACATCACGAGCCATCGGACCCGCTACGGCTATGTCGGCTTGGCTCAGCGTCCCCGGCATGCCGGGGATCTGCCCGAGAGCGGAGACGATGCCATAGCTGGGCTTGTGCCCGCTAACTCCAGACCAGTGCGCCGGGATGCGAATCGAGCCGCCGATGTCGGAGCCGAGCTCGAGTGGGGTGTAGCCCGCTGCCAGCGCTGCTGCTGACCCGCCTGAGGAACCGCCGGGGGTGTGCTCGATGTTGTAAGGATTGCCGGTTGTTCCGTAGACCTCGTTGTACGACTGTGCATCGCCTGCGAAGATCGGCAGGTTCGTCTTGGCGAAAACGACCGCACCGGCGGCCTTGTAGCGAGCTACTGGATCGGCATCGCGTTCGGGCACGAAGTCGGCCAGTGCAGGCGCACCAGAGGTTGTGACCAAGCCTTCGGTCTGGAACGAATCTTTGATAGAGATCGGCACTCCGTGCAGCGGGCCTAGCTTGTCGCCGCGTGCCACGGCATCGTCGGCTGCTTCGGCGGTAGCGCGGGCGCGCTCTGCGTCCACGGCGACGACGGCATTGACGGGGCCGTCGAGCCGGTCCACTCGCGCAAGAGCCGCTTCGAGCAACTCGCGTGAAGACACTTCGCCCGCAGCGACCGCAGCAGCGGTCTCAATGGCCGTGGCGTAGGCAAAATCGTCTGAACTCATTGGCTGACTCTCCTAGTGGGGGGTTTCAGTGGGATGTCTCAGTGGGCAACTCAGTCTGCCGTCGGTGCCCTAGTGCAGTGTCCTAGTGCAGTGTCCTAGTGCAGTGTCTTGGTGTTGAGCGAATCGGCGGCACAAAAATCGTTTGCCCCCGCCAGTAAAAATGTACGACGGTAAGGCAATGCGTGGTACAGCGAAGCTGCTCGTTGCAGCGCTGGTGACTGTTTGCATGTGCATCGGATTGGTGCCGTTGCCTGCAGTTGCCGGACCGTCTCCCCAAGCGGGCTTGCGTGGCACGGGCTTACACATGTCACAGCCTCAAGACCCTGCGCTTGAGGGCATCCGGATTGAGGTGTTAAGTCGGGATCCCGCTCACCGCGCTGACCGTGTTGGCGCTGCGGCCAACAGCGCCCTTTCGTCGTTGTCGTTGCCGCGGCCGATGCCCCACTTTGCGCCGCCGGCGCGGCGTGTTCGCACTTTGGTGGGTGTCGACACTTGGTTTTGGGTAACGGCTGCGAGTTGGCGTCCCATCGTGCGCTTCGCCGCGCTCGGTGCGGTAGTGGTGACGCTTGTCGCTACACCGGTGGTGCTGCAGCTGGCACCGGGGGACGGCTCAGCGTTGGTGTCCTGTGGGGGTCCAGGTATTCCGTGGCTGAAGGCTGCAGGCCGATCGTTGTGCAGCCACACATTCCAGCGAACGTCAATGTCGCAGCCGTTCGGACGCTTTGGTGCCAAGGTGCAGACCGTCTGGACGATCCGGTGGATTTCTAACACGGGGCTGTCGGGGATAGTTGGTCCGGTAGTGGTCTCGACACCGGTGGCACTGCGAGTAGCTGAGGCCCAAGCGGTGCTGAGTCGTTGATGCTCGTGATCCGCGGCTGTGCGACGTTGAAGTAGTTTCGGCGTGTCATTTGACCGCCTAGTTGCCCAACTGTCTGCCTAGCTGTAAGGAGATTGCCGTGCTTGACCTCCGTGTATTGGATCTGTCGGACCATCGGGGCCAGTTGGCCGGCGCGCTGCTGGCCGATTTGGGTGCAGATGTGATCTTGGTGGAGCCGCCGGACGGGTCGGTTGCGCGCACTGTCGGGCCTTTCGTGGCAGGCCGCGAAGACGACCCCGAGTCGTCGTTGTGGTTCTGGTCGTACAACCGAGGCAAGCGCAGCATCATGCTGGACCTCAACACTGATGAGGGGCGTGACCGGCTGCTGGAACTGGCGACAGGTGCCGACGTAGTGATTGAGTCGGATACGCCCGGCGCAATGGCGGCCAAAGGCCTAGGCGCAGATCACCTCGCCTCAGCGAATCCTGCGCTCGTCTACACCTCCATCACGCCGTTCGGCCAGAGCGGGCCCAAAGCGCACTGGGCAGCGACCGACATCGTGGTGTCGGCGGCGTCGATGCTGTCCAACATCATCGGCGATGACGACCGGCCGCCGCTACGTATCCCGCTCGACCAGTGCTTTTTGCACGCATCTGCCGAAGCCGCCGCAGCCACCCTGATTGCTTTGCGTGAGCGTTGCCGCTCGGGTTTGGGCCAGCATGTGGATGTCAGCGCTCAGCAGGCTGCTGGCCAAGCGTTGCAGTCGATGTCGTTGTGTCATCTGTACAACTCGCCTGAGGCCACACGATGCAGCGGCGGCGTCAACTTGGGTCCGTTCAAGGTGCGTCTGCGCTCCCCAGCAGCGGATGGGTATGTGTCCACCACCGTCCTGTTTGGTGAGTCCATCGGTCCGTTCGGCCAGCGGCTGTTCGAATGGATGCACGCCCAAGGTGGCTGCTCCGACGCTGACCTTGATATCGACTGGATCAACTTCGTGGAGGGCGTGATGAGCGGCCGAATCGGATTCGGCGAGTACGACCGCATTCAGCAGGTGGCCGCCGACTTTACGGCCACTCGCACTAAGGCCGATCTGCTCGATGCATCGCTGGAGCATCGGTTGCTAATGGTGCCCATCACCACGGTGCAAGATGTGGTGGAGGCACCGCACTACGCCCAGCGAGGGTTCTGGCGCGACATCGATGTCGGCGATCAGCAGGCCGTGCGGTTCCCTGGCCCGTTTGCGCTCATGAGCCGTACTCCGCTTGAGGTGGCAGGACCACCACCGACGGTGGGCGAGCACACAGAGGAGGTGCTGGCTGATGCCGCTGCAACACCGCGCACACCTGCGCTCGCGTCCACAGAAGTGTCGGCGCGCCTCAACGCAGCAGTGCCGGTCAACCATCGCGACCCCTCCCAGCCGCTTGCCGATGTCAAGATTCTCGACTTCATGTGGGTTATGGCCGGGCCGGCGTCCACGCGGGTACTGGCCGACTGGGGTGCCACCGTGGTGCGGGTTGAATCGTCAAACAAGGTGGAGGCGGCCCGCACCCTGCAGCCATTCCTAAACGACGAGGGCGGCCCCGACAATGGCGGCCTCTACCAGAACATGAACGCAGGAAAGCTCGGTATCACCATCGATATGACGAAGATGGATCAGCCGGCCTGCCGGGAGTTGGTGCTCGACTTAGTGCGCTGGGCAGATGTGGTGTGTGAGTCGTTTTCGCCCAGAGCAATGCGTGACTGGGGTCTGTCATATGAAGACCTATGCAAAATAAAGCCCGACATTGTCATGGCATCGAGTTGCCTTTTTGGGCAGTTCGGGCCGTTGTCGTCGCTCGCTGGCTTCGGAACGATGGGCGCGTCGATGTCGGGTTTCTATGAGATGACCGGTTGGGCAGACCGCGACCCTGCTGGTGTGTTTGGTGCTTACACCGACTACGTATCGCCGCGGTTCTTGAGTGCGGCGATTCTGGCAGCGCTAGATCATCGTGATCGAACCGGCGAGGGCCAGTACATCGATCTCTCCCAAGCAGAGGCATCAATGTCGTTCTTAGCGCCCGCAGTGCTCGACTACACGCTGAACGGCCAGTTGCCTCCCAAGCTGGGAAACTCGCATCCGCAGATGTCTCCTCACGGCGTGTATGCCAGCGCCGGCGAGAACCGCTGGATCGCTATCGCTTGCGAGAACGATGACCAGTGGAAGGCGCTGTGCTGGGTGGTCGGAGAGCCGCTGGGCGGCTTCGGCGAACTGGGGTTGGCTGAGCGGCGAGCGCGCGCTGATGAGATCGACGAGGCGATCACGGGGTGGACATCGTGTCGAGAAGGCAGCGAAGCCGACGCTCTTTTGCAGCGTGCGGGTGTGCCCGCCCATGCGATTGCAAACTCTGTGACTATGCCGACCGACGGCCAGCTTGTGCATCGCAATCATTTCCGCAACGTCACCCATGCCACTAACGGCACGATGTGGATAGAAGGCGCTCGCTTTGCTATGTCTCGCAGTTCTGACGGCATTCATCACGGCGGGCCGACCTATGGCGAGCACACCTTTGAGGTGCTTGAGGGACTGCTCGGCTACGACGCAGATCAGATATCTGCGCTGGCGGTAGCCGGAGTGCTTGAGTAACTGCTTAAGTGACCCATTGTTGAACAGTCCAGTGTTGAACAGTCCAGTGTTGAACTGTGTGTTGGCCAGCGGTCATGCGTACCTGACAGCGTCGTAGACTTCGCTGGTGCATCTAAACCTCTGCTGGGGTAACGATTTCTGGGGCACATCAAGCAGCCATGCTTATGGGCGGGAGGTGGCCTCGTGCTGATCGGTTTGCCTCGTGAGACCAAGGCGGGTGAGCAGCGTGTCGGGTTGACACCCCCTGCTGTCCGTGAACTGGTGCTACATCAACATGAGGTTGTCGTTGAGACCGGTGCCGGTAACGGCATTCGTGTTTCTGATGCCACGTTCGCAGCAGCAGGTGCGCGCATTGGCTCCAGTGACGAGGTGTGGACTACCTCTGAGATGATCGTCAAAGTCAAAGAACCGCAGCTATCTGAACGCAAGCGCCTCAGCGAGGGTCAGATCCTCTTCACGTATCTACATCTCGCTCCCGATCCCGACCAGACAGCCGACCTCGTGGAATCAGGAGCGGTGTGCTTGGCCTATGAGACGGTCACCGACTCGCGCGGGGGATTGCCGCTGCTGGCACCGATGTCGCGGGTTGCGGGCCGCCTCGCAGTGCAGGCGGGCGCGTGGGCGTTGGAGACAGCACACGGCGGTGTTGGCTTGCTGATCGGCGGCGTACCCGGCGTGCCACCGGCCCGCGTGGTGATCATTGGCGGGGGAGTGGTCGGTGAAAACGCCGCTGAGATCGCTATCGGCATGGGTGCCGATGTGCGAGTGCTGGATGTCAATCCGGTGGCGCTTGATCATCTGGAGCAGCGCTTCGGTGCCTCGGTGGTGACGGTTACTTCCACCCGAGCGGCTGTCGAAACCGAGGTGCTGGGGGCCGATCTAGTGATCGGGGCGGTGCTGGTGACCGGCGCGCGGGCACCAAAGCTGGTGACCGCTGAGATGATTGCTCAGATGCGACCTGGCTCTGTGGTAGTGGATGTTGCGATCGACCAAGGCGGATGCTTTGAGACATCCAAGCCGACCACGCACGCCGAGCCGACCTTCGTGGTTGACGATGTCGTTCACTACTGCGTGGCGAACATGCCCGGAGCAGTGCCGCTGACATCCACTCGGGCGCTTAGCGATGCCACGCTGCCTCGGGTGCTTGCCATCGCTGAGAACGGCCTCGATGCCCTGCGTACCGACCCGCACTTGCGGGCGGGTCTCAACATCTACAACGGCCACGTCACCGAGCCTCATGTCGCCGCCGCGCTGGACTTCCCTTACACCGATCCTGTTACCGCTCTCGGCTTCTAACCCGCCGAAATCCCACAGCAGCCTCGCCAGTGTCGGCTTGATGTTGTGCATCAACGTCTGCGGGTGCAGCGCGCTAGTCCAAGTGCGCGCGGATGGCTTCGGCCGGACCGGCGAGGTCGTCGGCGGAGACCATCGGAAGCGGTTGCGCGAAGTTCATGTCGGCCAAGGAGTTCACCGGGCAAATGTGAATGTGGCAGTGGGGAACCTCAAACCCGGCTATCACCAAGCCGATGCGCTTCGGTTTCAGGGCTCGCATCTGCGCTTCCCCGATGCGGCGGGCAACATCAAACAGATGGCCCCCGAGGTCAGCTGGTACGTCCAGCCAATGGTCGATCTCTGCGCGCGGGACAACGAGCGTGTGGCCCGGCGCCAGCGGGTTGATGGACAAGAACGCTACGCACCGATCGTCTCGCCACACGAAGGTCCCGGGCAGCTCGCCTTCAATGATCTTGGTGAAGACAGTAGGCACGACTGCATCATAAAAGCGTTACCTGAGGGTTGTGGGCCTGCGTTGATCTTGCGTTGATCCTGCGTCAATCTTGCGTCGATACGGTGAGTCGGGTGAACGGTGCCGCCGACGCTCTGGCTAACGACATGTCCGATGCCGGGCCCGGCTGGCGGCCCTTCACCGTGCCGAACTTGATCAGTTTCGGACGGTTGTGTTGTTTGCCGTGGTTCGTCTGGCTGCTGTTCGGCGCCGAAGACCGCTGGGGCGCAGCGCTATTGATCGGCGTGCTCGGTGCCACGGACTGGGTGGACGGCTTCATCGCACGCCGGTTCAACCAAGTCTCTGAACTCGGCAAGATTCTTGATCCCACCGCAGACCGCCTGCTGCTGCTAGTCGCCCTAGCGGCCTTGATCGTCGACGGTTCGCTGCCGCTATGGGTTGCGGTGCTGGCGCTGGTACGAGAAGGCGCTGTGGCGATTGCTGCGCTGGTGCTCGCAGCGGCGGGCGCTCGCAAGATTGAGGTCACTTGGTGGGGCAAGACCGGGACGTTCTTGATGATGTTTGCCGTTCCGAGCTTCTTGGCTGGTGCCAGCGATATCGCCGCATCTGAGGTATTCGGAGTGCTTGGGTGGGTGTTCGTGGCCGCAGGACTGCCGATTCACTATTGGTCGGCAGTCGGTTACGTGCCGAGGGCTCTGCTTGCGGTTCGCGAAGGGCGCGGCGATCGGTCGGCGTGACACCTATCGACTAGCTTCGCGCTCATGGAGATTCCTGCCGACTTGCGGTACTCGAACGATCACGAATGGGTGCGCCCCAGCGACAGTGGCGTACAGGTCGGCATCACCGATTTCGCGCAGGACGCGCTGGGCGATGTTGTGTACGTGGAGCTTCCCGAGGTCGGGGCGCAGGTCACCGCGGATGAGGCCATGTGCGAGATCGAGTCCACCAAGTCGGTGTCCGACATCTTCGCTCCGTTGTCCGGCCAGATCGCGGAAGTCAACGTGGCGTTAGAGGACGAGCCTCAACTCATCAACGAGTCGCCATACGGCGACGGATGGGTCTGCGTCATCACGCCAACGCAAGACGTTGCACAGGCCGATGCCGAGATGGCCGCCCTGCTTGATGCCGACGGCTATGGCGCGCTGATCGCTGAGGACATCTGATTGCCGTGTCGGTCGTCTGCGGACGGTGCGGGTACGCAAATGCCGACGATGCGCGTTTTTGTGCCGGCTGTGGGACGCGGCTGGATCTGTCCGTCGATGCGACGACAGAGGCGCTCTCGCCCGTCGGCGAGACCGAAGCTCCGCCGTACAGCGGGACGGCAGCGCTGGTAGTTACTTCTGGTCACCGATCTGGGACACGCTTTGAACTGATTGGTGATCGAGTCACGGTCGGACGTCACCCCGACAGTGATGTCTTCTTGGACGACATCACTGTTTCGCGTCGCCATGTGTTGTTTGAGCTCGGCCCATCAGGGCACATACTGCGAGATGTTGGCTCGCTGAACGGCACCTACGTCAACGGCATTCGCACCGATGGCGAGATCCCGCTGCGGGGCGGCGACGAACTGCAAGTCGGCAAGTTCAAGTTGCTGTACTTAGTGTCTTCGGTCGGGCTGTGAGTGCTGACCCTGAGGCTGAGCCGACTCCACCGAGCGTCGCTGCTGAACATCTGTCAATCGGGGAGGTCGTTGCTCTGCTGCGACCAGAATTCAGCGACCTGACCGATTCCAAGATCCGTTTTCTAGAAGACCGAAAGCTGATCTCGCCTGCTCGCACGTCGAGTGGTTACCGCAGCTTCGGACCGCACGACATTGAGGTGTTGCGCTGGATTCTCACTCGCCAGCGTGATCAGTACTTACCGCTCAGCATCATCGGCGAACGCATCGACCGGGGCGAGCATCTCGCTGATATCTGGGGCATTGGCGTGGCCGGTCCCCCAGAGGTTGGTCCAGCCGAGGTTGGCACCTCAGAGCCGTCGGCTCGGATCGCTAGCAACATCTCAGGCAACGTCGAAAGCAACACGGCAGCCCGAGACGCACACCAGCTACACGATGCCGCGCACGTTGCCGATGCGTTGCTGGCCGAGCCCTCTGCTGCGGCTTCGTTCAGTAGCTGGTCTGTTCCGATTGCGCCTGATGCCGATCGGGTCTACAGCGCCCACGAGCTGAGCGCGGCCAGCGGCCTCAGTCTCACCGAGGTGAAGGAGCTGACTGAGTTCGGGCTGCTGATGCCGCTCGCTGAGGACGACCAGACACCATCGCCCGGCGCAACCGAACAGGCAGTGCTTGCGCTTGAGCCCCCTGAGCCTCGCTATGGCAGTGGCGCGCTGCTCATCGCACGCATCACGCGAGAGTTCTCTGTCTACGGCTTGCAAGCCCGTCACCTGCGGGTGATCCGCAATGCCGCTGTGCGTGACGCTGCCGTGTTTGAGCAGGGCATCCAGCCGGTCCTTCACGCAGGCGGCGCGAGCGCCGATGCAGACGCGCAACGCGCTTTGGGCCGCTTGGTGGCGTTGTGTGAGCGCTTGCGGGCTCAAGTGATGAGCGAGTCGCTGCGCCGCTACTGGGCCTGAGATCTGCTACTGGATCTGAGAACGCAGGTTCGTAGACGCGTTGTTCGACGCGGGGTCCGCGGCGCAACTAGTGCGTTGGCTGACTCATGGCTGAGGAGATGCGAAGTAGTGTGCTTTTTATGGTCGAGATGGAGCTTCTTGGCGTGCAGGTGGAAATGCCCTCGCAAAGTCCGCTGTTGCTGTTGCGAGAGACCGGCGGAGGTGGGAGGGTGCTGCCGGTGGTGATCGACACACCAGAGGCACAAGCCATCTACCGCGGCATTGAGCAGATTCGGGTGCCGAGACCGCTGACGCACGATCTCATGGCAGCCATGCTGGACGCACTTGGTGCCACGCTCACCAAGGTCACGGTGACCGACTTGCGCGACCGAACCTTCTTCGCAGAAATGGAAGTGTCTATCGGCACGGCTACGCACACCATCTCTGCCCGTCCGAGCGACGCCGTGGCGTTGGCGGTCCGGGCCGACACTCCTATCTTCGCTAGCGAATCAGTGCTCGATGAGGCAGGTCAGATCATCGAGCTGCCGTCTCAAGCGGCCTCCGATGTCGATCCCGATGAACTTCTCGACGAGTTCAAGCAGTTTCTTGACGATGTGCGCCCCGATGATTTCGGACCGACGACAGAGGTCAGCGACCCAGACTGAGGGATCCAGACTGGGTAATTCAGATTGGGCAACCCAGACTGCGTGCGCGACCGTGCCGCTGCGATGCACCCCTTGCGCTCCGGTAACGGCTGCCCGTACTCTGTGCAGATCGACAAATCACCAGCCGGTAGTTCGCCGCATGTGATTTGCAGTCTCTAGGAGTATCCGATGGCTAACCGACAGCTTGCCCACCAATCCGTATCAGCGTCTGCCGCTCCGACTGATGCTGTAAATCCGGCGCTTCCCGCCGTTGCCGACGACGCGGTGGCCTCGCAAGCTGCTGATGCCGCGGGCATCCTTGCAGAGGGGTTCTCTGGGCCGCAGACAGCGGAACTGGTCGGCATCACCTATCGCCAGCTCGATCACTGGACGACGAAGGGGCTGATCCAGTCGTCGCTGGCCGATGCGACAGGCAGTGGTTCGCGCCGCCGCTACTCCTACCACGACCTAGTTGAGCTTAAGATCGCAAAAAAGATGCGCGATCAAGGCATTGACCTCAAATCCATTGCTCGGGCGTTTGAATACCTGCGTGATCAGCTCGGCGGCGAGGTCGCCTCGGCAAATCTCGTCATCAGCGGAGAAGATGTTTTGCTGGTGGGCGAAGACGAAGTGTTGAGCTTGCTACGTGGAGGCCAAGCGGCCATGCTCACAGTGCTACCAGTGTCAGGTGTGCGCCGCGAGCTCAATGCCGATGTTGTGAGGCTGTTCCCCGAAGAGTCCATCGCCACGCAGCTCAGCCTCAACTTCGACTGAGGCTGCTTCACCCTTAGGTTGGCTGGCTGCTGTCTGGTTCGCTGCTGTCTGGTGTGAACTGCAGCGATGCGGAGTTCATGCAGAACCGGTTGCCCGTCGGCTGCGGGCCGTCCGGGAAGACATGACCCAGATGGGCGCCGCATGCCATGCACACCACTTCGGTGCGGACCATGCCATGGCTACGGTCAACCTCGGTGTCAACGATGTCGTCGGAGACCGGCTGGGTAAAGCTCGGCCAGCCCGTGCCGCTCTCAAACTTGGTATCGGAGCTGAACAGCTCAACGCCGCAGACGACGCAGTGGTACGCACCGTCGTCGTGGTTATCCCATGTGTCGCCTGAGAAGGGGCGTTCAGTGCCCGCCTCTTGGGTGACGTGGTACTGCAACGGTGTCAGCCGTTCCCGTAGCTCTTCGGGGGAGAAGCTGACAGCTCGTCCCGCAGCAGATTGCTCAGTCACGGCTACCACGGTAGCCGCTCACGGCAGGCGATGATGCGTCGCAGTCAGCCCCCTCTTAGAGATGCCCTGTTAAAGATGCCCAGTTAGAGATGCTCAGCCGGGCGCAGCAGAGCGATCAGGCTGGAGGTGTCCCAGCGGCCGTGGCCGAGTTCTTGGATGCGTTTGTAGAACTGATCAACCAAGGCAGTGACCGGCAGGGGTGCGCCGTTGCGCTCGGCCTCCAACAGCACGATGCCGAGGTCTTTGCGCATCCAATCCACTGCAAAGCCAAAGTCGAACTCGTTGGTTGTCATCGTCGCGCCACGGTTAGACATTTGCCACGAACCAGCAGCGCCCTGAGAGATCGTGGCAAGCACCGCGTCGAGGTCTAGATCGGCGCGACGGCCAAACTCCAGCGCCTCTGAGAGCGCCTGCACCAAACCAGCGATGCAGATCTGGTTCACCATTTTGGTGAGCTGTCCCGATCCCACCCCGCCGATAAGTGTGACGGCCCGCGCGTAGGCGCCCATGACCGGTTGGGCCCGCTCAAAGTGCTTATTGGCGCCGCCGCACATGACGGTCAGCACGCCTGCTTGTGCTCCGGCTTGGCCTCCCGACACGGGGGCGTCCAAGAAACCCACGTCACGCTCGGCGCAAGCCCCCGACAGCTCCCGCGCCAAATCGGCTGAGGCAGTCGTGTGATCGACGAGGATCGCGCCGCTGTCCATCGCACCGAGCGTTCCATCGGGGCCGTAGACGACCGCCCGCACATCGTCGTCGGCACCTACGCACATGAACACGAACTCAGCACCGCGGGCCGCCTCCGCGGGCGTGGCGGCGACGCGGCCGGCATGGGCGCTTGACCATCGCTGAGCGACGCTGGCGGTTCGATTGAAAACCGTGACCCGATGGCCGACCGCAGCAAGGTGGCCGGCCATCGGGTACCCCATAACGCCGAGGCCGATGAAGGCGACATTGGCCGGTGCTTGTGTCTGTTCTGTGGGGTTGTTGGCAGCGAAGCAATCACTGCTGGGTGGTTGACTCATCTGGTCATGGCTCATCAGGGCGCTCCTGTGATCTCTCCCGCTGTGTTTCCTGCTGTGTTTCTTGCTGGGCCAGCAATTTCTTCACCTCGTGCTTGCGCACTTTGCCCAGAGCCGTGCGCGGCAACTCGTCAAGCCAGATGACCTCGTGGGGGTGCTTAAAGCGTGCGAGGCGTCCGTCGAACAATCCGAGCAGACATCTCGCAGTGGTGTCGTCAGAGGCCAGATCCGGTGCCGCTGCGGCATCTGGTAGGCGCACAGCCACGATCACGGGCACTTCGCCCCAGCGCTCGTGCGGCACTCCCACGACGGTCGCTTCTGCGACCGTTTCTGCGACAAGGCTGCTGGCTGATAGCACTTCCTCCAGCTCGGCGGGGTAGATGTTCTCGCCGCCGGAGATGATCATGTCTGTGCGCCGGTCGTCGATGAAAATCCAGCCTTCGCTATCGGTGTGTCCGATGTCTCCGGTACGGAACCAGCCTTCGGTGAGGGCCTCAGCGGTGGCGTGAGGGTCGTTCCAGTACTCACGCAGCACGCTCGGTCCGCGCACCCAGAGTTCGCCGCGTTCGCCTGCAGCTACCACTTCGCCTTCGTCGTTGACGATCCGCACATCGCACATGGTCGAAGGTTTGCCGCACGACCCCCGATGGGTGGCCGCTTCATCGCAGCGAAGATGCACCGCAATCGGAGCGGTCTCTGTGGCTCCGTAGATCTGACCGACCGCGAGGCCGCGGTCGAAGTACGGCGCGGTGACAGCTTCAGGCACCGGTGACGACCCTGTCATGATGCCGCGCAGTGAGCTGAGGTCTGCCGTACCGAAACGCGGATGGGATGACACTGCGGCGAGCGCAGCGGGGACCAGAACGGTCCATGTGGGCTGCCATTCCTCTACATCGTCTAGGAACAATCCTGCATCGAAGGTGCGATGCAACCGCACCGCCGCCCCTGTAAACAGCGCAGGGAGCGTCTGGATGTTGAGCCCACCCACATGGAACAGCGGAATGGCCGTAAGCACCCGATCACCGCTCCACAGATCATGGGCGTGGGTTGAGTTGACGGCGTTTGCCGACAGTGCCGCTTGATCGAGCAGCGCCCCTTTGGGATGCCCGGTGGTGCCCGAGGTGTAAGCGAGCAGCACCGGGTGTGATGGGCTGCCTCGGCGCAGCGGAGCCGCACCCGACGCGCTGAAGCAGTCGGGCTCGTCGGGCGCGACATGCAGATCGCAATGAGCGTTGATGTGGGCGGCGTGCTCGGCAAAGCCCGTATCTGTTGCCAGCAGGCTCGCTCCGGCGTGGTTGAGGATCCAGCGATGCTCCGGCGGTGCCAGACGCGCGTTCAATGGCAGGTAGATAGCACCTAGCCAAGAACATGCCAGTATCAACCGCAGCGCAGCGGGCCGGTTTGGTCCGAGCCACGCCACGCGGTCACCTTCGCTGATGCCGACACTTGCCAGCCAGCCAGCAGTCGCTGCGACCTGTTCAAAGAAAGCGCGGTAGCTGTGATCGGCTCCCTCAAAGGCTATGGCGAGCGCAGCGGGGCGGCGGTCGGCCCAGCGTTCGACGCGCGTTGCCAAGTCGCCCCCGTGCTCTACGGGGGCCGCGCAGCCGACGCCACCTAACGGCGGCACTGGGCTGGTCACGATGGGCCGGTCACAATGGCTGCCCCCCAGTCCGCAGAGTGACGATCAGCGCCAGGGTGGACTCAGGCCAGATCGCCTTGCAGTAGGCCGTCGATTACTACTGCCTCGCCGTCGAGGAATACGCTGTGGTTGCGCATCGGCAGGTCGAAATGGCCCAGCGTGTGGCGGCCGGCATGTTCGTTGGCACCGGTGGAGTACAGAAAGTTCCCCGCAAAGGCCCGCTGCTCGGTGCCGTTGGTCTGGCTGCGGTCGTACATCGACAGTGTGTCCCAGCGGGCGCCGGGGTTCATGCCCCATCCCACATGGCTGGTTGCGTACGCCTCGCGGTCACCCCAAGCATCGGTGTAGCTGCGGAACAGTGCAGCGTCGGTGCCGACACCCTCAACGTCAACGACGTAGTCGTTGACGATGTGCAGCGTGACCGGCGACTCTATGTAGCGCTTGAACGTGAGGTTCATGTCGCCCCGGTCCATAACAATGGTGCCGTTGACGGTCTCAGCTTTGGGGAACGCAAGGCACAGCCCGCCGGGCCAGTGGCTGATGGTTCCCGGTCGTGATGTGTAACCCCAACCGCCCCCGCAAGGAGCTCCACTGACATCAACGGTGAGGTCGGTGCCGGCCGCAGAAGTCACCGTCATTTCCGATGCCCCGACGAGCTTGCGGATACCAGCCTTGACTTTCGGCTCGAGGTCGGGCCGGGGCAACAGCCGCTCAAGTGCCTCGGGATGTTCGTTAGAGACCATGAGGATGCGTGTGCCTTCGCCGAGGATCGAAGCCAACTCAGGTGCATGCAGCAGCCCCTCTACAGTGCAGTCAACTACGAAATCCACTGCGCCCAAGGCTGCCATCACTGCCTTTGAGCCGGCAATGGCATCGGATGCCCCGGTGGAGCGCACCGGCACAGGTGCAGATTGGCGCGGTGTCGGTGCGACGACATGGATAGGTGGTGCGCCCAAGCGGTCAAGCGCTAACTCTGCCAAGTTCACGTTGACGGCTCGGCTTTGGCTCTCCGACAAGATGGCGGCTGTCTGAGACTCCTCAACGCCGCACAGCTCAAACACCGACGCAAACGCGTCGATCCACTTCGCTTCGATCCGTTCGACCAGCATCTGACCCTCCCGCGGCGGACATCCTCACGTCACGACTCTACGAGCGCGCCCCGGTGGTGCAGGAACAGATCCTGACCGTTCGTCGGGCTGTCCGCCGCGTAGCCGATCCCGCAGCAGTAGATCACCCATTCCGGCCAACTTGGATTGTGATCGCTGCGGGTCACTTGCTGCGGGCTATGAGTCGAAGCTGTTTGCGTGTCGTCGGCGGGCAGGGTTGTGGCGCTTGTGTGTAGTTGCGGCGTTGACGGGAGTGGCTGGCACCGCTACTGAACAGGTGGCAGCAAGCTCCAGCGAAGTCGGATCGAAAACCGGAACATCCCCGCTGCGTGCCTCTCTGGCGACGAAAAGTCCGGTTATGCCCTCAGCCGCGGCAACAACCGCGGCCACCGCATCGGCAAGTTTCTTTGCTCCACATGAGAACACCAGCGCTTGGACACCGTCGTGAGCCCCAGCGGCGGGATGGGAGTAGCCGACGCAGGCGAGACGCTCGATCGTCTTCGCAGCTTTTAAATCTGCGCCGTCAACAAATAAACAGAACTCGTGCATAGTCATCTGTGTAGCCGTCACGTCTGCTTCACCTCTTTGTCGCATCTTCTGATGCCAGATGGGCCTAGGCGCAATGCCATGCGCCCGGCATGTCTGCGGCACTCTAGTAGTGGTTACCGACCTGCTGTCAAGAGATTTATTTTCTATATATCTCAATGTATTACACAAATAGAGTCTGGGCATCTAGTTTGAGCGCCCTGAGCGTCGCGGTCTGCTGAAAAGCTGCTGTGGCGGCGCGCCCGACCGCAAGATTGCCGAGCACACTGGGTCGATGCTGCTGGGTCGATGCTGCTGGGTCGATGCTGCTGGCAGACGCTTGCGCCGTAGCCTGCAAGCAGGGCCGTGCCCCACAGGGCTGTGCCAAGCAGAGCCATGCACAGCGAGCACTGGAGGCAGTGATGAGCGTAACCGTCTCAAGCATCGAGCCAGCCGTCGATCCTGCCGAAGTGGGTCTTGATGCCGACCGGCTGAGCCGCATCGCCGCCCATCTTGATCGCTACGTTGACGATGGCCGTCTGCCGGGAGTGTCAGTGCTGTTGACGCGTGGAGGTCAAGTCGCATACACGCATCGCTACGGGCAACGCGACTGTGAACGGTCGTTGCCTGTAGAGGCAGACACGCTGTATCGCATCTACTCAATGACCAAGCCCGTCGTGTCAATCGCCGCGATGCAACTCTATGAGCGGGGTCTGCTCCAACTGAAAGATCCGGTCTCGCGTTGGATACCATCGTTTGCGAACGCCCGCGTCTTCGCGGGTGGCAACGTGATGCAGTACCAGACTCGCGAGCCAACGAACGAGATCACTGTCCACAATCTGCTGACCCACATGTCCGGTCTGACCTACGACTTCCACTTCGCCAACGAGGTTGACGCGCTGTACCGCGCCAACGGCTTCAACTGGGGTGCGGTGGGCGATCTCGGTGAGACCTGCGACACGCTCGCCTCGCTCCCTTTGCTGTTTGATCCAGGCACGCAGTGGAACTACAGCTACTCCACTGACGTCTTGGGGCGTGTCGTAGAAATTGTCTCGGGCCAGTCTTTGGACGACTACCTCGCTGAGCATGTCACCGGTCCGCTCTCCATGGTTGATACCGACTTCTGGGTACACGAAGCAGACGCTGAGCGTCTTGCTGCCAACTACACCACAGCTGCAATGGCAGCGCGTCAGGCTTCAGGTAACACCGGGCGGTCGGTGCCGGCCTACCGACCCGACAATCCGGGCCTCAGCCGCACTCTGCTTGACGATCCGCAAACATCGCTGTATCTGGCGCCGCCCAAAATGCTCTCTGGAGGAGGCGGGCTTGTCTCCACTATGGGCGATTATCACCGATTCACGCAAATGCTGCGCAACGGCGGCGAACTCGACGGCACTCGGATCATCGGCCGACGCACGCTTGAGTTCATGGTCAGCAATCACCTGCCGGGCGGTGGCGATCTCACCGAGTGCGGTCGGGCGCTGTTTTCTGAAGCTGCATTCGATGGGGTCGGCTTCGGCCTCGGTTTCTCAGTGGTGCTCAACCCGGCCAAGGCGAAAGTCCTCTCAAGTAAGGGCGAATTCGCTTGGGGTGGGGCAGCTTCGACCGCGTTCTGGGTAGATCCTGTCGAAGACATCACGCTGGTGTTCCTGACACAGCTAATGCCGTCAACCATTCACCCGATCCGTCCCGAGCTGAAGGCGCTCGTGTACCAAGCGTTGGTCTGATGACGGTGGGTGCTGATGCGTCCGACTTCGATCTCGTCATCGCTGGCACAGGATCGGCTAACTCCATCCCTGGCCCAGAGTTCAACGACTGGTCGATAGCGATCGTTGAACGCGACAGGTTTGGCGGTACTTGTCTGAACGTGGGATGCATTCCCTCCAAGATGCTCGTGTACGCCGCGGACGTTGCCGAGACCATCGCATCGGCGGCGGATTACGGAATTTCGGCCACATTCGACAGTGCCAACTGGCCCGCCATTCGCGACCGCACCTTCGGGCGCATCGATCCGATCGCCAGCGGCGGACGGGAGTACCGCGTCGGCACCGAGTGCCCCAATATCACGGTGTTTGAGGGCGATGCCCGTTTTGTGGGCGACCGGAGACTGGCGGTGCGCATGGCCGACGGCAGCACGGAGTCGGTGTCGGGTCGTCATGTTGTGCTTGGTGCTGGGGCTCGCCCGTTCGTGCCGCCCTACCGCGGCTTGGGCACTGTGCCCTACCACACCTCTGACACCGTTATGCGCCTTGACTCGCTGCCGCACTCAATGATTGTGCTCGGCGGCGGCTACATCGCCTGCGAGCTGGGCTACGTTTTCTCGGCGTTGGGTACCGAGGTCACCGTGATTAACCGCGGCGAGCGGCTGCTGCGCGCGCAAGACGACGACGTATCCGCGGCATTCACCACAGCCGCTCGGCACCATTTCGATCTGCGACTTGGCGCCGAAGTGAGTTCGGTGCGCGTCAGTGCCGCGACCGGCGAGCCAACAGTCAGGGACTTCGCGTATGCCGCCGATGGCTCACCGAGCGCTCAGGGCAACAGCTACACCGTTGAGTTCAACCGCAACGGCCGCAGCGAGTCTGTATGCGCCGATGTGCTGCTGGTAGCCACCGGAAGAGTTCCAAACGGCGATCAGCTTGCACTTGATCTCGGAGGTGTGAAAGACCGTAACGGTCGCGTGTTGACAGATGAGTTTTTTCGCACTTCCGCACCAGGCGTGTGGGCCTTCGGCGATTTGTCCAGTGAGAGCCAGCTCAAGCATCTGGCTAACGCACAGGTCCGGGCGCTGAGACACAACCTGCTAGTTGCCGAGGGGCAGGCGGCTGGGCCGATGCTCAGCGTGGATGAGCGATCGTTGCCCCACGCAGTGTTCTCACATCCCCAAGTTGCTTCGGTCGGGCTCACTGAGCGTGATGCCCGAGCCGCTGGTTTACCGATCTCAGTGGCGGTGCAGCGCTTCGGCGACACGGCCTACGGCTGGGCGATGGAAGACCGCACCAGCTTCGCCAAGCTGATCGCTCACGCCGAGACCCGCGAGTTGCTCGGTGCTCACATCATCGGGCCGCAGGCTCCCACATTGATCCAGCCGCTGATTGGTGCCATGTCGTTCGGTCAGACCGTGGACCAGCTCGCCCACGATCAGTTCTATATCCATCCGGCGTTGACTGAGGTAATCGAGAACGCTTTGTTGGCCTTGTAGCGCCGCGTGTCTCGTCATCTTGCGTGTGGCGTTCGCTACACAGGGTGAGGTGACTGGGAAGGTCCTGCTGGACTTCTCGTGGGCGTTGCAGTGTTCCGTCTCGTGCGGCGAGCTTCAGCCCACGCGGCGTGCGTCGGGGATCAGGTTGATCTCCCAGATCACCTCTTCGAGTCGGTCCTCTGCGGAGACTGCCTCGTAGCGGCAGGGCCGCTCGGGCGTGATGGTTGACGGCACTGGCGTGAGGATGGTTGACGGGCGGGGGTGGCAGAACTGCACCACGCTCAGGCGGCTTGTGTGTTGGTCTGGGTGAGCTATGACGCGATGCCAGCCTGCTGTGATCATGCCGTTGGTGATGTGCTCAAGCATGATTCCAGAATTGATGATGACATGACCCGGCGGCGGGGCTGTATCTGTCCATTCGCCGTCGATGCGAACTTGCAGGCCGCGGTCGGTGGCTCGGGGCAAGGCAGTGATGAGGTTGATGTCGGCATGCTCGTCGGCCCAGATGTGGCCCTCGCTGCCACCGCTGGGGGCGAGGGCCATCGGCGGATAGTGGATAGCCCTGCTGAGATGGGTGCCTGCATCGGTCATCCGATCGAAGTAGGTCTCATGTGCGCCGATGCCCTCGGCGATGACACGCAGGAAGCGTCGCTGCAGATCTATAAGCCGACGGTGGAACTCGGTGAGGATGTCGCCGGAGGCTGCAATTCTGTCATCAGGGAAGATTGACGGCCGGTACCAACGCGCGTACTTGGCGGTGAGCGGGTGACCGTCTGGTGGCTGCACGCTCCAGTTGAACATCTCTTTCCAGTCGGCTAGGTCCGCGACGGCAGCGGTCTCGGTGAGGGTGCCGGTGTAGCCGCGGGCACCGAACGACTCTGCGTCGACATAACCCGCCTTGATTTCGGGATCCAGCTCAAAGAACCTGCCCAGCACGTCGTAGGCGTCGTTGAGCAATCCGGTGGGCAGGTCGTGCGCTGTGTACACAAAGCCGGTGCGCAGGCTGGCCATGACGCGATCTGCTACGGCTCGGCGCTGTGCTGCTGAGCCTTGCTCAAAGGCCAGCAGATCTACGTCGCAGATCTCGCCATTCACCTGCATTTACCTGTGTTCATCTGTATTCACCGGTATCTATTGTTATCCGTCGTTTCTTCTGTGGCTCCTTGGAACATCTGGAAGTTTGCCACCGGGGTGTTGCACAGAACAGAAATTGGCTGGCGTGCCTAGGACCGGTCGGCTAGCTTGAGCGTTGCCTCGTTGCCCGGCTTATGCGGCGACCGTCCAGGAAACAAACGTGCGCTTTTGCAGCGCCGCGACGAACAGCGAGGCCCGATGACCTCTCCAGTTGAGACGACCGCCGCCATGACCGCAACAGACGATCGGCATGACTCCGCCCCCACCGCTGGTGCGCGTGCTGCGGACCCCAGAAGTCTCCAAGGTTCTGCTTCGAACGCTGAGGGTGTCAGCGACGTTGCTGTTGGCAAAGCCGCCAGAAGTCGGAACCTTGAGCGCCGGGAGTGGTCTCCAAACACCGTCACCACTTTGTATGCAGGATTAGTGACGACCGTGCTGGGCGCGTTGATCGGTTTGATGATGTGGCAGTTCAGCGAACTCGGCGCCCGAATTGATGCCAACGGTGCCCGCATCGAATACCTCGGAGCCGAGCTTCGTTCTGAGTTCCGTGCTGAGATTGGCAGTGTGCGTTCGGACATTAACGACCTCGAGATGGGGCTTCGTGCTGAGTTCCGTGATGAGATTGCCAGTGTGCGATCCGACATGGACGACTTGGAGACCAGACTGCGCGCGGAGATACAGACAGGATTCGCTGCGATCAACGCAGTACTGCTTGATCACACCGACCGACTCGCCCGGCTGGAGACTGCCGCTGGGTTGCCGCGGGTTACCGCTGAGCCTTGATCGGCTGCCTTAGCTGTCTGCTTGACTACTTGTGTCGTCAACAAATGGCCTGCCGAGCAGGCTGGGTTGGGCTTGCTCGCTCTGTAGCCAAGCTTCGTAGCGCGTCGGATCGGTCCATGCGCCGGTTTCTGCGTCAAACCGAGCCGCTTGGGGCACCATCAGCGCCGGATCAATGGTGCGGGCTCTCGTGCTCGACACCTCGCTGATCCAACTGGGCAGATCGAGAACTAGTTCGGCAGGGCAGTCGTGGGGCGGTCGGGCAGCTACGGCAACCTTCGGCAGCGACGCGATGGATGCGTCCCGGCGTGCCGGGTCGTTGCCGTAGAACGCAGCGTCATGGATCTGGTGCCACTTGTCGGCACCCATGACGACGACATCGAAGCCGACGGCGATATCGGACAACAGTTGCGCGTCGGTGACGCTGACGTTGAGCCATTCGATTGACGCGGCTACTTCTTTGAGGACGTTGATCCGATCAGCGAGCCGCGGACGCTGCACGTCTTCTTTGGCGAGCGCTACTTTGCTCACCGACCAAACAACCGCATCGAGGCAGTGCTGAACCAGCGCGGCTTCGCTGATCGTCAGATGAGCGGTTGTCGGTGGGTTGAACGAGCCGGGGAACACGCCCCGGCGTATCCCGCAGCCACACAGCGCTGGTGGTGTGTCTTGAGGCACTGGCTCAGAGTTCATCAGAGTTCAGTGGGCAGCTGAGCTCTAGTCTCCAGCGGCTGTGCCGGTGATTGTGCCAATAATTGTGATGGTGCTGAAAGTGTCATCGGGCCGCCCGTCGGATCGATCGGTGAGTTCGCCGATCACCGCCGCATCGTGACCGCTTTCTCGCAACACGCGCACGGCCGTATCGGCTTGGCCGGGTTGACAGCAAAACAGCAGGCCGCCTGAGGTCTGAGGATCTGCGAGCACCGTGCGGGTGATCTCGTTACCGCCACTGAGACACCCGTTGAGATGGCTGAGGTTGCGTCCGGTGCCTGCGGGCACGAATCCTTCATTGATCAACCTGACGGCATCGGTGAGAACCGGTACCGCCGATGCATCCACAACAGCATTGACACCGCTTGCATCGGCGAGTTCCGCTAAGTGGCCCAGCAACCCAAAGCCGGTGACATCAGTAGCAGCAGTTGCCTCCGCCTTGATGGCCACGGCGGCAGCTGAGTCGTTGAGCCTGCACATCTCCGACACGGCGGCATCGTAGGCATCATGCAGCGAGCCACCTCGAGCCACTGCTTGGGAGTTGGAATGCTTCACGGCCGTAGCTATCACACCAGTACACAACGGTTTGGTGAGCACCAGCGCTTGCCCGGGCCGTCCACCCGCATTGGTTAGCAGACCTGTGCCGCTGACAGTCGGCTTGCATATGCCGGTGACGGACATGCCATAGAGCGGTTCGGGAGCGTCGATGGTGTGGCCGCCGACGACGACCCAGCCGCCCTCGGCTGCGGCATCGGATCCGCCGGCGAGTACCTCGCTCAGCAGGTCCAGCGGCAGCGTGTCGCGAGGCCACCCTGCCAAGTTGAGGGCGAAGAGCGGCGTGGCACCCATCGCGTAGATGTCGCTGGCGGCATTGGCGGCTGCGATGCGTCCCCAAGTGCGGGCATCGTCCACGATGGGGGCGAAGAAATCGGCTGATGCGACCAGCAGTGTTTGGTCGTCAAGTCGCCACACTGCGGCGTCGTCATTGGTCTGTGCGTCTACCAGCAGATCTGGATGGGTGGTAGGCGTCAAGTGGCGCAGTACCTGCGCCAGCTCGGAAGCACCGAGCTTGCACGCTCAGCCAGCGCCGTGGCTGTACTGGCTCAAACGGAACGCTGAGCCGGTTGCAGGGCTGCCAGTTTCTGTACTGCCAGTTGGCACATGGGCAACCGTATCTGCTGGATTGTTTTTCTTGGATTGTTTCGCTTGGCAACCTTGGGCAGCCTTGGGCAGCCTGTCCCAGTCAACTTTCCCAGTCAACTTGTATCAGCCGGGTCGTCTCGGTCAGGCGGTTTCGAAAGCGCTGGGGTCGGGACAGGCGCACATGAGGTTGCGGTCGCCGTAAGCACCGTCGATTCGGCTCACGGGCGGCCAGTACTTGTCCGCAACCGCAGTGGACACATCGGTACCGGCCGGATAGGCAGCCTCGATGCGCGAATAGGGGTGATCCCATTCGTCGGCGAGCATGTCAACTGCGGTGTGCGGAGCGTTGAGCAAGGGGTTGTCGTCAACGGGCCATTCACCTCTCGCAACGTTGTCTATCTCTGCCCGGATCGCTGCCATGGCGTCGCAGAACCGGTCGATCTCGGCCAGCGATTCGCTCTCGGTCGGCTCAATCATCAAAGTTCCTGCTACCGGGAACGACATTGTGGGGGCGTGATAGCCGAAGTCGATGAGTCGCTTGGCCACGTCGTCCACGCTGACCCATTCCGAGAACGGTCGCAGATCGACGATGCACTCATGAGCGACGAGGCCGCAGCTGCCTCGGTACAAGATCGGGAAATGCTCGCTGAGCCGAGATGCCAGATAGTTGGCTGACAGGATCGCCGTTTGGGTGGCCTCCATTAGGCCCTCAGCGCCCATCATGGCGATGTACATCCAAGGAATCGGCAAGATGCCAGCGGAACCCCAAGGCGCTGACGAGACCGCCCCTGGACCGGTGTTGGGGCCTGCGTCTGCTACGAGCGGGTGGTTGGGCAAGTACTTTGCTAGGTGCTCTCGGCACGCCACCGGTCCGATGCCTGGGCCGCCACCACCGTGGGGAATGCAGAACGTTTTGTGCAAGTTGAGATGGCTGACATCGGCGCCGAAAGTGCCCGGTGCGGCTAAGCCCACGAGGGCGTTTAGGTTTGCACCGTCTACGTACACCTGCCCGCCTGCTTGATGCACTTTTAGGCATATCTGTCGGATGCCGTCCTCATATACGCCGTGTGTGGAGGGGTAGGTGGCCATGAACGCTGCGAGTTGGTCGCCGTGGGAGGTGATCTTGGCGTCCAGGTCGTCAAGATCGACATCACCATTTTGGGTGCAGCCCACTACTACGACCCGCATGCCCGCCATCACGGCTGATGCAGCGTTCGTGCCGTGCGCAGAGGAGGGGACGAGGCACACAGTGCGGTGCGTGTCGCCACGGTCGTCGTGATAGCTGCGGATGGCGAGCAGTCCGGCAAGTTCGCCTTGGGAGCCTGCGTTGGGCTGCAGCGACACAGCGTCGTAGCCGGTAACTGTCGCTAGCCACTGTTCGAGGTCAGCGACGATTTTTCGGTAGCCCTCCCACTGCGAGGACGGCGCAAAGGGATGGATGTTGGCGAATTGCGGCCACGTCACCGGTGTCATCTCTGCTGCAGCGTTGAGCTTCATGGTGCAACTGCCAAGCGGAATCATTGACCGGTCCAAGGCCACGTCGTATGAGGCGAGACGGCGCAGGTAACGCATCATCTCGGTCTCAGAGCGGTAAGCGCTGAAGGTGGGATGGGTGAGGTAGTCGCTGGTACGCCGCAGTTCGTTGGCGATGCCCGGTTGTGCTGAGTCCGCAAGTGAGCGCACAGCAGCGGTTTCGATTGAGACAGTTTCGATTGGCTGGTCGATGGTCTGGCCGCTCAACTGATCGTCGTGCCCGTCACTGTTGTTTGTGGCGCTGGCGCTGTTGTTTGTGACGCCAAAAGCAGCCAGTAGCCGAGCCACCGTCGTCTCGTCACAGGTCTCATCTAGTGAGACACCTACCGTGTCGGCATCGACGCGCCGAAGGTTGATCCCGGCTTTGAGTGCAGCGGCGATTACTTGGTCGGCCGCGCCGGGTACTTCCACCGTCAAGGTGTCAAAAAAGGTGTCGTTGCGCAATGACAGCCGCCGCGCCGCGCCGCCTAACCCGCTGGAACTTGACCCGCTGGGGTTCGACCCGATTGAGCGCAGGCCAGCAGCGAGCGCTGCGGTGAGGCGGTGGGTTCGCTTGGCGATGTTGGCCAAGCCTTCAGGTCCGTGCCACACCGCGTACATTGATGCCATCACTGCGAGCAGTACCTGTGCAGTGCAGATGTTGCTAGTGGCTTTCTCTCGCCGTATGTGTTGCTCACGGGTTTGTAGCGCTAGTCGGTAGGCAGGTCGGCCGGCAGCGTCCACTGAGACCCCGACGAGCCTTCCAGGCATTGAGCGCCGGTGCTTCTCGCTGCTGGCCAAGAACGCTGCATGGGGTCCGCCGAAGCCCAGTGGCACGCCGAAGCGCTGCGAGCTGCCGACCACAATGTCGGCGCCCTGTTCGCCGGGTGGCGTCAGCACACAGCACGCCAGCAAGTCGGTGGTTACGGCCGCGATGGCATCCTCGGCGTGCAAGGCTTCAATGGTGGGTTGAAGGTTGCCTACAGCACCGCTGCTGCCCGGATAGGCCAGCAGCGCGCCGTAGACCTCAGTTGGCATCAGATCAGCGGTCGGGTCGCCAATCACGAGTTCGATGCCGAGCGGATGGGCGCGTGTGGCCACTACGTCGATGACCTGCGGATGACAGTCCGAATCTACGAAGAAGCGGTCTGGGCCGCCGCGTGTGACACGTCGTGCCATTGTCATCGCCTCGGCTGCGGCAGTGCCCTCGCACAGCAGCGAAGAGTTGGCAATCTCCATGCCGACTAGGTCGCACACCATTGTCTGGTAGTTCAGCAATGCCTCGAGGCGACCTTGGGATATTTCCGGCTGGTAGGGGGTGTAAGCGGTGTACCAGGACGGGTTTTCGAGCACGCTGCGCCGGATGACAGCCGGGGTGAACGTGCCGTAGTAGCCGAGCCCGATCAGCGACTGCATTGGTGTGTTGGCATCTGCCAGCCATCGCATTACCGCTGTGGCTTGCGTCTCGGTCAAGGGCTGGTCAAGGCCGTCGAGCACCATCGGCTTGTCAAGCCGGATCTCTTCGGGCACGGCCGCGTCAACAAGATCGGAGAGCGAACCGAACCCGAGTCGCTTGAGCATGGAGGTGACATCGTCAGGCCGCAGTCCGATATGGCGCGACGCAAACTCGCTAGCTATGTCCGTACACACTGGGGGGTCAGCTTGGGGTGTGCTCATGCTTCATGCCTTTTTTGGTCCTGGGTCTCTTTTGGTTCTGCTCGGCTGATTGATCCGGCTGATTGATTTGGCGGTTCTTGATGCAAGCGCGTTCACATCAAGACTGCTTTTGCCGCTCTACTTGTTGTTGGGATGGCCGCCAATACCGGTGTTCCACGAACGGCAGCGGCACGACCAGGCAAGGTTCTGGGTGCCTGCGGCCTTGGGCGAAAAGTTTGGTGCCATTGTCTGAGTGCAGGGTTGCCACGTAGGCCATGGCGACGGGCGCGTCAAATGTCGGTCCGAAGCTTCCGCTGGTCACCATGCCTACTTCGTCGCCGTTGGCGCTTGCCAGCGCTGTGCCGCTGCGGATCGGCCGACGCCCTTGCGCTGCTATGCCCACTCGCCGCCGCGGGGGTCCGGTGGCGAGCTGTGCTGTGATGACCTCAGCGCCGGGAAAGCCGCCTTGTACGCGTCGGCGTTTGGGGATTGTCCAGCCCAAGTCGGCCTCTGCGGGGGTCGTCGCCTCCGTGAGTTCGTGACCGACAAGCGGCAGACCCGCTTCGAGTCGCAGCGTGTCGCGGGCACCGAGACCCGCAGGTGACACCTCATCGCAGCTCAGCAGCAGCTGAGCGATATGCGTGGCCTGCTCATTAGGCACAGCTACCTCAAAGCCGTCTTCGCCGGTGTAGCCGCAGCGCGACACCTCGCAGTCAACACCGTCGATCGGCATCGGGGCCGTCGCCATGAAGGCAAGCTCGGCTGCGGCAGGTGCCCAGCGGGCCAGCACGTCGGCTGCAGCAGGTCCTTGCAGGGCCAGCAGTGCAATGTCGTCACGGACTGAAATACGCACTGCGCTTTTGGTGGTGCTCTCGGTGTTGTTCTCGGTGGTGCTAACCCCGAGGTTGTGGAGCATTGCAAGGTCAGCGTCGGTGCGGACGGCGTTGACGACGATGCGCAGCCGATCACCGAGGTTGGACACGATGAGATCGTCAAGTACGCCGCCAGCCGATGTCGTGAACAGCGTGTAGCGCATGCGTCCCGGTGTCAGGCTGGTGATGGCGCCCGGCACACAGCGCTCAAGCCATGCCGCCACAGCGCCGACATCACCGCCCGCTGGTGGATGGAGGTCTATCACTCCCATGTGGCTCACGTCGAACAGTCCCGCTGCGGTGCGGGTAGCTCGGTGTTCGGCCACAGTTCCTTCGCTGTAGCGCATCGGCAGCGCGTGACCGGCGAAGTTGGCCATCCGGCCACCGAGTGCTACATGCACCCCAAACAGCGGTGTACAGATGCCGCCCGTGTGCGGGTCTACGTCGGAACTTGTGGCTTCGGAGCCGCTAGAGGATGCCATCGGTGAATGAGGCCGCCATAGGTGAACCCACAAGCGAGTCGGGCATCAGACGGCGTGTCTCAGTCCGCCAACAGTGCAGCAATGCGGTCCTTCGGACGCCCGACGATGGCCCGATCGCCACGCACCACCACCGGACGCTGCATGAGCGCCTTGCGTCGGCTCAGCAGATCCACCACAGCCTCTGCGTTGCCGACGTAGTCGTCGGCGTTGAGGCCCAGCTTCTTGAACTGCGAGTCCTTCCGTACCAAATCTTCAACTGGGTCCTCCAGAATCGACACCAGATGTTCCAGCGCCTCGCGGTCGGGTGGTGTCTTCATGTACAGGACAACATTGGCTTCCACTCCAGCTTCCTCAGCGACCGCCAAGGCATTGCGGGAGGAGTTTCAGTGAGGGTTGTGATAGATCGTCACGCCGGTCATACAGTTGAAGCTACCTGCACCGGCACCTTCAAAAGAGGCACTGGCAAAAGAGGCACTGGCAAAAGAGGCACTGGCACCGACAGCCCCAGCGGTGTCACAGCCGGGGTCTAGGCTGAGCTTATGCCGCGCTACCGATCCGCCACCTCAACCGCAGGCCGGAATCAGGCCGGGGCCCGAGCCTTGTGGCGGGCCACTGGCATGACCGACGAAGATTTTGGCAAGCCGATCATCGCCATCTCCAACTCGTTCACCCAGTTTGTGCCCGGCCATGTGCATCTCAAAGACCTCGGCCAACTGGTCGCCCGTGAGATTGAGGCTGCGGGCGGCGTGGCCAAAGAGTTCAACACCATCGCTGTGGATGACGGCATCGCTATGGGTCACGACGGAATGCTCTACAGCCTGCCGTCGCGAGACCTCATCGCTGACTCCGTTGAGTACATGGTCAATGCTCACTGTGCCGACGCTCTGGTATGCATCTCCAACTGCGACAAGATCACCCCGGGCATGCTCAACGCCACGATGCGTTTGAACATCCCGACAGTGTTCGTGTCGGGCGGTCCGATGGAGGCTGGCAAGACGAAGCTGGCGGCTCAAAAGGTCGATCTCATCAACGTGATGGTGATGGCGGCCGACGATTCGGTCAGCGACGAGGATGTGGCCGAGATGGAAAGGTCGGGCTGCCCGACGTGCGGCTCATGTTCTGGCATGTTCACCGCCAATTCCATGAACTGCCTGACTGAGGCGTTGGGTCTGTCGTTACCAGGCAACGGCACAGTGGTGGCAACGCATGCGGACCGTCGTGATCTGTTCACAAAGGCAGGGCGCTTGGTGGTGGACTTGTGCCGCCGCTACTACCAAGAAAACGACGAATCAGTGTTGCCTAGGTCGATTGGAAGCTTTGAGGCGTTCGAGAACGCGATGACGCTCGACATTGCGATGGGTGGCTCCACCAACACCATCTTGCATCTGCTGGCCGCAGCCCAAGAAGCTGAAATCGATTTCACGATGGCCGACATCGACCGGCTCTCGCGCAAGGTGCCCAACATCTGCAAAGTGGCACCCGCATCGGAATTCTTCCATGTGGAGGATGTGCATCGCGCCGGAGGTGTCATGGGGATATTGGCCGAGCTGAACCGGGCCGGGCTCATCGCCAACCAAGTGCCGACAGTCCATTCGCCAACCATGTTTGACGCCATTTCCCGCTGGGATGTGGCTACCAACGACGATGCCTTGCTTGGTGAGTTCTACCGGGCTGGCCCTGCGGGCATCCCCACACAGGTCGCCTTTAGCCAGTCTGAGCGTTACCGCACGCTAGACCTTGACCGTGAACGAGGTTGCATCCGTTCGGTGGACTGCGCGTATTCCGCCGATGGAGGGTTGGCGATTCTGTACGGCAATCTTGCGCCCGACGGTTGCGTGGTTAAGACCGCCGGTGTGGACGAGTCGCTGTGGGTGTTCCGCGGGCCGGCTCATGTGGTCGAGAGCCAAGACGAGGCGGTTGAACATATTCTCAGCGATCGGGTGGCTGCTGGCGATGTGGTAGTTGTGCGCTATGAGGGACCCAAAGGCGGCCCGGGCATGCAAGAGATGCTGTATCCCACGTCGTACCTAAAGTCGAAGGGCCTCGGCCAAGCGTGCGCGCTGGTGACCGATGGGCGATTTAGCGGCGGCACGTCGGGCCTGTCGATCGGCCATGTCTCACCAGAGGCTGCCTCGGGCGGACTCATCGGGCTAGTGCAAAACGGGGACATCATCGAGATCGACATCCCTAACCGCGCAATCAATCTGGCTGTAGACGACGCTGAGCTGGACCGCCGCCGCGCTGTGCAGGACGCCGCAGGGTGGCAACCGACGACGCCTCGGCCGCGCCAAGTCAGCACGGCACTGCGGGCCTATGCGGCGATGGCCACCAGCGCCGATCGGGGAGCAGTCCGTGACCTCTCGCTGCTGGGCTGAGAACTAGCGCCTCTGACTCGGCTGAGCGCAGCGCCCTAATCTCGCATCAGTGGCTACTGCTCCCACAACGCATACTTCTGACACTTCTGCTGGGATGCCTGCTGAGGCTTCAGCAGACCACGCGTTGGCAGATCACTTGGATTCCGCGCGCGGCTGGGTGACGGCATGTGGGGCTGCAATCGTCGTGATGGCCGGCTTCGGCACGATCTACAGCTTCACCGCTTTTGCCAACGACATGGCCACCGAGTTTGGCACCGGTCTCGGTCCGATCTCGGTGGTGTTCGGCATCACTGTGTTTTTGTATTTCGGCAGCGCGCTGGTGTCGGGTCGGCTCTATGACCGCTTCGGCATCGTGCCGTTGTTGATTATCGGCGGAGCGCTGTTTGTTGGAGGGCTGCTGGCAACTTCGCAGGTGACCGTGCTGTGGCATGGCTACGTGCTGTTCGGCTTGGGTCTTGGCTTCGGTGGAGGATTGTTTAACGCCCCACTGTTCGCCTTGACGGCGATGTGGTTCGACAAGCACCGCGCCGTGGCTCAAGGTCTCGTGGCGACCGGTTCAGGTCTCGGGACGATGCTCTATGTACCGTTCGCGCAGCGGCTGCTGGCCGAATACGGCTGGCGCGTGGGCATGCGCTGGATGGCCGCAGTGAGCGCAGTGATCTTGGTGTGTGGACTAGTTGTTATCCGCCAACCGCCACGGTTCGATATCGGCAGTCCTCGCCGTCACCTGTCGCTGGTAGTGAGAACCGCGGCGTTCTGGCAGATGGGAATCGCCTTCGTGCTGTTCACCGTCGCAGTGATCGGCACCATCGGGCTCATCATCCCGTTCTCTGTTGATGACGGCGTGGACGAACTGGCGGCGGGATGGCTGGTGTCTGTCGTCGGTCTGTCCAGCATCGTAGGGCGACTCGCCTTGACCAGTCTGGCGAGGCCGCTGGGGTCGGTTCGGTTGCTTAAGATCGCTTTCGGCGGACTGCCGGTGGCGTACACCATCTGGTTCATCACGACACGCATCGGTGTGCCAGTTGCCGCTGTATCAATAGACGGGCCAGCCGCGGATCCCTTGGGTGCCAAGTATGTGCTGCTGATGGTGTTCGCTGCTGTGCTCGGTGTTTCCTACGGAGGCTTCGTGGCGCTGGTAGGCGATGTCACCGCTTATCTGTTCGGCTTGGCGAGCATCGGTGCGGTAGTCGGCATTTTCTTCTTCTTCTCAGGCATGGGCGCATTGGTCGGCCCACCGCTGCTCGGCTTCACTCATGACGCAAGCGGCAGCGTCGGCCTGCCCATCTTGATGGCAGGCGCAATAGCCCTCATGGGTGTCGTGGTGCTGTGGCCGATGACTCGACATCCGCTGGCACTGCCGACGTACCTCGGACCCGGCGGTGCCCAGTCTTCGGCGACGAAAGCCCCGCCAGCGGATGACCAGGTTGCGCCTCTGACTAGGTTGCGCCTCTGACTAGGTTGCGCTTGTGGAGATCTTCGGCGTTGTCAACGCCTCACCGGATTCGAAGGCCGAGTTTTCTGTGGTGCAGAGCTGCGCTGATGCTGCTGCGCGAGGTGCTGAACTGCGCGCTGAGGGCGCTGATTTCTTTGACCTTGGCGGGGAAGGCTCCACGCCCGAGAGCGAGGAAGTAAGCCCAGACGAGGAATGGCAACGCCTGCAGGGTCCACTGCGCGGGCTGCTGTCGCTAAGTGTTGAGGTGGCGATCGACACCCGCAAGCCAGATGTGGCCCACCGGGCGCTGGACGCTGGTGCCACAGTGCTCAATGCCGGAGATGCTTTGCAGTCACCGGAGATGGTCGAACTCGCGGCGAACAGCGGTGCGCCAGTGGTGTTGCCGTTCATGCTGGGACGGGATTTCCGCAGTGTCTGCGATGTACGAGGTGATCCCGTCACGGTGATGGTTGAGTGGTTCGCTTCCCATATCGAGCGGCTGCGTCAAGCAGGCGTGACCCAGCAGTTGCTACTCGACTGCGGTGTCGGCTTCAGCCCTGCTGGACTGGAGTGGTCGCAGCGGGCGGAGTACCAGCGAGCCATCTACAGCGGTCTGGGCGAGCTGCGCCGATTTGACTTGCCGCTCTACGTGCCAGTGCCGTGGATGCAGACACCCGACCGCATGGAACTGCTCGATTTGGCTCTTTCGTGCAAGCCCGACTACGTCCGAGCCCATCGCCCCGCTCAAGTGCGTGATCGCTGCGCCGCTCTAGCAGCAGCCGGGACCGTCTCGGGGCTGTGAGTTTCACGGCTGGGAGTTTCACGGCTGGGAGTTTCCGCTCGCCGATGTGCTGAGCGCCGCCTGATACGCAGCGAGGGTGCGTTGCCGAGCCTCGGCGTGGTCAACGATGGGTGCGGGATAGTCAACGTCTAGGCGCACCCCGGCGGTTGCGAGCACATGCGGGGCAGCTTCCCAAGGGGCATGGATTGTCCGGTTCGGCAGCTGAGCCAGTTCGGGCAGCCACCGCCGTAAGTAGTTGCCATCGGGGTCGTAGCGGCGGCTTTGGGTGACAGGATTGAAAACCCGAAAATATGGAGCCGCGTCGGGGCCGGTGCCTGCCACCCACTGCCAGTTGCCGACATTTTGGGCCACATCACCGTCTGTGAGCATGTGACGGAACCATCGCTCGCCGCGCCGCCAATCAATCAAGAGATCTTTCACAAGGAAGGAGGCCACAATCATGCGGAGACGGTTGTGGATCCAACCGGTCGCTGAGAGCTGGCGCATCGCAGCGTCTACGATCGGATAACCAGTTCGGCCTGCGATCCACGCGTCCCAATCACCGTCTGCGTCGATGCCGCTGCGCCAAGCAATGCGGTCGTAATCGGGCCGCAAGGCCCTGTGGGCCATGTTGGGATGTTCGTAGACCAGATGTGCATACCAGTCGCGCCAAGCGATCTGACGCACGAAGGCCTCTCTGCCTGTGGTGTGTGTACCTACCGTCTCAACGAGCGACCGAGGTGACATTGAGCCAAAGTGCAGTGCGCTGGCGAGTTCAGAAGTGCCCTCAATGTCGTACTCGTTACGTGTCTCGTGGTACCGATCTACTTGTGCCAGCCAAGCCTCCAGCCGTGCCGCAGCACATTGCTCAGATGGCGCTGCTGCCGTTGCAGGCGCTGCTGTTGATGCTGCGCCCGCTGAGGTGTTGTCTGGTGCGTTGGCTGGCGCACTGTCCACTGGGGGCACGCTCACGCCGAGCCTTTCCAGCTCGCTGCGCGCCTCGGCCAACGAAGTCGCTGTACGGCCCGCCCAACCAGTGCTACCGGGAACAGCTTGGGCCTTGGGCGGCAACTTCAAGGTTTGCCATCGCTTCCAGAACGGAGTGAATACCTGCGACAGCGTGCCCTTGCCGGTCAGCACACTGCCGGGAGGATGCACCAATGTGCCCCAATGCATTTCGATGTGCGTCTGGGTTTGGTGTCTCAGCGTTGAAGCCACGCGCTGGTCTCGGCTCACTGCGTAAGGCGTCACATCGGCATTCGCCGTCACTGTCGAAACACCCAGTTCAGCTGCGACCAGAGGTAGTACCTCGCAAGGATTCCCGATGGCAATGTGCAACGTCGCACCGACAGCGTTCAGTGCCCGCTCCAGACCGGCGACTGCACCGAAATATGCTTGCAACCGGTGCGGTCCTGCGGCGCGGAGCAGTTGAGGTTCCAAAACAACAATCGGCGCCACGGTTTGGTGTGCCGTGGCCGCGGCCCACGCAGGGTTGTCCGCTAGGCGTAGGTCACGCCGGAACCATGCGAGTGCAACGTCATCCATGGAGGTTCCTGTGTGCCGTCAGCGACCCATCGAGAAGAACTCGTCGTTAGGCCGCATTGAGGTGAGGTGAGCCATCCGGTTCGACAGAGCGAACAGCCCGACAATGGCACCGATGTCCCAGATGTCGTCGTCGCTGAGGCCACAAGTCCGCAACCCTTCGTGATCTTCGGCTGAGGTCGACCACGGTTCGCGGCACATCTTCAGTGCGAAATCAATCATCGCCCGCTGCCGATCGGTGAGATCGGCTGCAGAGGGGTCCACGGCCAGTTGGTCCGCGAGCAGCGGGTCTTTGGCTCGGATGCGCAGAATCGCCCCGTGTGCCACCACACAGTAGAGGCAGTTGTTGGCGGCACTGGTGGCCACCACGATCATCTCTCGCTCCGCTTTGGAGAGGCCGCTCGGGCCGTCCATGAGAGCGTCGTGATAGGCCATGAACGCGCGCAGCTCATCGGGCCGGTGGGCCAGCGCGAGGAATACGTTGGGCACGAAGCCGGTTTTGGACTCGATCATTTCGATCCGCTCTCGCAGATCGTCAGGCAGGTCCGCGATGTCGGGCACGGGAAAGGCCGAGATGGCTGGCTGGGTCATGTCCGCAGCCTAGGCAGCAGTTCTGTTGTCGTTCTCTGTTGCCGTTCTGGGCTCTCAGGCTGGACTCTCAGGCGGTTGCTGTTACTTCGTTGAGCAGACCAGTTTCGACGTCGTAGATGAAGCCACGTATCGCGGTGTCGTGCTCGATGAACGGTGATGCCCGCAATTCCGTGATCGCCGACCGAACATCGTCGGCAGGGTCATCGAAGGCACCGATCGGCCAATCGGGCCTAGCGCCGAGCCGTGTGTGGAGATCATCGCCGAATGCCGACTCGTCAAGGCCGCACATGCCACAACCTGAGTGATGAATCACCAAGATTTCGCGGGTGCCAAGCGCTTGCTGAGAGATGCAGAGCGAGCGGACCGCGTCGTCAGTCAGCACGCCGCCTGCGTTGCGGATGATGTGCGCTTCGCCGACGGTCAGTCCTAGTGCCGCCAAGGGATCAATGCGGGCGTCCATGCAGGTGAGGATGGCTAACTGCCGACTAGGCGGTGCCGCCATGGCAGGTGTTGCGACGTTGCCTGCGGCCTGCCGGTTGTGATCTACCAACTCGTCGGCCGAGGCTAGGAACTCAGCAGCAGTTGCTTCGCTGATCGTGCCGTGACGGTTCATCCGCATCTCCTGCTCACTTGCTGTGCCGCCCATGCCTGTGCCGCCCATTGCTGTGCCGAAGCAGTACGCCCCCTGGGACTTGAACCCAGAACCTGCGGATTAAGAGTCCGTTGCTCTGCCAAATTGAGCTAGAGGCGCGCGCCGCCTCACAAGGCTAACGACACGCTCTTCTCAGAGAGTGCGGGTTGATGGTGCGGGTCGGGCGGATCGAGGGGAATCGAACCCCCGGCCTCCAGTGCCACAAACTGGCGCTCTAACCAACTGAGCTACGACCCGCATGGGGTGCTCAAGGATGCCACGCCCACTGCTGTCCTGCTACTGCTTTGCCGCCACTGGATTTCGTATGCAGGTCCTTGCGTTTGGGGCTGGTCCTGCGAAGTGCAACCTAGACGGCGTACCGTGGAAGCGTGAGTCCCCAGATTCCCACAGCCCAGATTCCTACAGCCCAAAAGCCGCCAGTTGAGTACATCCCCAGGATTACTGCTCAGTACGAAGGACTGGGCTATGGCACCTATCGCTGGGTTCACAGCGACACACCGCCGAAGTGGACGCCGCTGGCTAAGCCCATCTCAGAGTGCAAGGTTGGGCTCATTGCCACAGGGGGCATCTACCGAGTCGGCCAGACGGCATTCCACTACCGAGACGACACCAGCTACCGGGCGATCCCAACCGACATCAACACGTCGGAGTTGCGTGCCACGCACTTCGCTTACGACCTAACTGACGCGCGTGCTGACATCAACTGTGTGTTCCCTATTGAGGCGCTGCGTGCGCTGCGCGACAGTGGTGAGATCGGCGAGTTGGCTGCAAACGCCTACACCTTGATGGGAGGCATCTACAGCATTCGTCGCGTACATGAAGAGCTGATTCCGGCGCTTGTTGAGCGCTGCTTGGCCGACAGGCTTGATGTTGTGTTGTTGGTGCCGGTATGACCGGTCTGCCATCAGACCGGGGGTCTGATAGCGCGGGCCATTGAGGCCGAGGGAATCTCGACGTTGTGCCTGTCTAGCGCCCGTGACATCACTCGTGCGGTGTGCCCTCCCCGAACGGCGTATCTGGACTATCCGCTGGGGCATACCTCGGGCAAACCGCACGAACCCGAGCTGAATCTGCGGATTCTCCAAGACACCTTCGCTGCATTTGCCATGCTGCGCGTCCCGGGTTCGATGGCGCATCTGCCGTATCGCTGGTCTGAGACAGATTGCTGGAAAGACCGGGTGTTCGCACCGCTCACTGACGCAGCCGATGGGTCTCGGGCGACGGTTGTTGACGGTGTCGAGCGCGAAGAGGTTCAACTTGGCGTAGTCGGCGGCTACACCGACGATCGGATCGAGCGGCACCCCACGCCGCAGTACCAGACCGACGCCGATGCCACCGCAGCTCGACTGAGTCACGGCGACCAAGACTGTCTGATCTGTGCAGGCATCGACTTTTGAGCTGGGTTGAGCCGGACTGTGTTGAGCCGGACTGTGTTGAGCTGGGCTGGCGCTGATTTGGGTCTGGGCCAGCGATGAGCGAGCAGCCCGAGCGCAGCGTCTCGGTCGGCGCTTTGTCACCAGGTGCCGGCGGTGACTACGACCCGGCTGCTGTTGTGGTGCGTGATGCAGCCACAGTGATGATCTTGTCTGATGAGGATGATCCTCATGTGCTCATGCTCAAGCGCAACTCTCGCTCGGTCTTCGTGGGGGACATGTGGGTGTATCCCGGTGGAGCAGTCGATCCCGACGATGCCACTCAAGCAGCCGATGAGACGGTCTCGGGCCTGACCGACGATGAGGCTTCGTACCAGATCGGCATTGAGCGGGGCGGTATTGCCTATTGGGTTGCAGCGCTGCGGGAAACTTTTGAGGAAGCGGGAATTCTGCTCGCCCATCACGACCACCACGACCACCACGCCCACCATGACCACTCAGTGCGTGCTGTCAGTTCGCGCGGGTTGCCTTCGGGAATTCTTGATCTGTCGCCGGTCGATGTGGCCGAGCGATTCTCGGCTTACCGGGATGAGATCAACGCGGGCGAACGTGACTTCATCGAAACTGTCCGCAGCGAAGATTTACTGTTGGATGGCACCAACGTCCACTACATCGGCCGCTGGGTGACGCCGATGGGCGCACCCCGTCGCTACGACACGCGCTTTTTTCTGACGGCAATGCCAGACGGCCAAGTGCCGCTGGCTGACCATGATGAGGCAGTTGATCACCAATGGGTGCGACCGGCAGATGCCATAGAACGCAACGAGGCTGGCGACATGGTGATGATGACACCGACCATTGCGATGCTGCTGCGTCTTTGCGGATTCGCCACAGTGTCTGAAGCTGTCGCCGCGGCCCGACGCAGCACCCTTGCCGATGATGAGCATGTGAGGATTCGCTACGACAACGAGGGTCCGTATCGGATTGCTTTCCCTGCGGACCCTGATTATCTCGAGTCTGATCACAGCACCGAGTTGGGCATCCTGCGCTGGCCGCTTCCTTAAGTGCGAACCCAAACTGCTGCCCGAAGGACGACTGCCCGAAGGACGGCTCGGTGCCGGTTGGATGCCAGTCCAGTGCAGCAGCAAGGGTGCAGTGGCAGGAATGCAGTGGCAAGATGGTGCCGGGTGTTCGTGGCCTGAGCCCCCGTGGCGCAACTGGACAGCGCAGCGGGCTTCTATCCCGCCGGTTGCAGGTTCGAGTCCTGCCGGGGGCGCACCCGCTGGGTGTACACCTCACCCTGTGCCGCGATGTCACTGCTAGCCGACACAGGTAGGTTCACCCAATGCCGCACGGCGGAAACGCAAAAGCTGATGTTGACCAAGCCGATATGTACCAAGCTGATGGCGAGTTGAATCTCCCGACAGACACACAGACGCAGGCTGCTGCTGTTGTCGCTGCCGACGGTGCCGCAGTAGGTCAGCAGGCGGCCGGTTGGCAGATAGACCAAGCCCGCATCGAAGGGGCCGTGAGAGAGATTTTGGTGGCAATCGGGGAGGATCCCGATCGTGACGGGTTGCAGAAGACACCCAAGCGTGTGGCTCGCATGTATGCAGAAGTGTTCGCAGGGCTGCAGGAAGACCCCGGCCGTCATCTGGAAGTGCAGTTTGAGAGCGGCCACGACGAGATGGTCATGGTGCGCGACATTCCCTTCTACTCAATGTGTGAGCACCACCTAATGCCGTTCGTGGGCAGGGCGCACATTGCCTACATCCCCGGCGAGCAGGGCCTGATCACTGGGCTGTCGAAGCTGGCCCGGCTAGTGGAGGCGTTCGCCCGACGGCCGCAGGTGCAAGAGCGCTTGACAACTCAGGTAGCCGACAAGCTCATGGAAGTGCTTGACGCACGGGGCGCTTTGGTGGTGATTGAAGCTGAGCACCAATGCATGTCGATGCGAGGAGTGCAAAAGCCAGGTTCGCTTACCATCACTTCGGCGGTGCGCGGCCAGTTCCGCAAGACTGCCACTCGAGCGGAAGCGATGCATCTCATTGGTGTAGGCCGCTAGCCAAACCCATGTTCCAGCTTCATGTTGCCGGTTGGCGGTGCCCAATTGGCAGTGACCAGTTGGCAGCGCTCAGTTGGCAGTGAACGTTTCATGGTGATGTGCGCGGCTGCGGCGCGTCGCCCGCCGCGGGGCATCTCGCCGCGTGTTTCATGTCGCCCTAACTCGCTGCTCAGAGTCGGTCACGCTGATCTGCGGTGATGAACCATCACCGTTTGTGCAGGAACTGCACCAACTAGACCGCAAGCGGGCTTAGACCGCAATTGGGCTGTGGCCGGCGAGGAAGCGCTGGGCCATCACCATCAGCACCACCCAATACTCCGACCCCGGCACCAAGCTGTCGGTAGTCACCTCGGTCGTCACTTCGTGTGCGTCAAGATGACCGGCAGTAGCAACGCCATGTGCTGTGACGGGCGGTCCGCCGTCAAAGAGTGCCAGAAAGTCGGCTATGGGCACATCAAATACGGCATCAACTTCGTCTCGGGCCAGTCGATAGTTAGCGAGCGGACGGTCATCGCGCAGCAAGTACACGCTGGTCAGCTCACAGTTCAGCGTACCTTCACCACTGTCGTCTACCAGCCTGCGAACACCCAGTGGCACGAGATCTTCGGGTTCCGCAGCTATGCCCAGCTCCTCTGCCAACTCCCGGACGCCGTCAGGCGGCGTCTCGCCTGCGGCCAAGTGCCCAGCAGCACTGATGTCGAGCAGTCCCCCAAAGGCAGCCTTGGAGTGTGACCGTTGCTGCAGCACGGCTGTTGGCACGCCGTGGCGGAGTGTGACGATTTGGCAGTGGAAAACGCGATGCCATTCGCCGCGTTCGTGGACTTCGTCCCGCGGTGCCGTGCACACAAAGCGTCCCATCTCATCGACGACATCGAGATGTTCCACACCGGGCGCGCTGTCGGTCATGGGTCGGCAAGCTCTACTGGTGGTGCATTTGAGTTATTGCACTTGAGGCGAGTGTAAATGTGGGTGGCTGCTTGCCCGGCTGCTGTGTTGTTACAGCAGCGCTGTGTTGCTACAGCAGTGCTGTGTAGTTATCGAGTATCGGCAGCACTGTGTCTGCGTCTGCCGGTGGCAGGCCGAGCACCACTCGGGTGCAACCTGCTTCAGCGAGACTCTCTATGATCTCAGGCTTGGCAGGCGTGCCGAACTGTCCTATCTCAATCTCATCGGGGTTGCGGCCAGCAGCAATTGCGGATTCGCGTATCTGCCCAATTGGTGCCTTGAGGTCGTAGCGGCCAGAGATAGGCATCCAGCCGTCGCAGAACTCAACGATGTCGGCGATGGTCTTCGGCCCAGCGGCGCCGCCCAGAATCACTTTCGGGCCGCTTTCTTGCACGGGCTTCGGCCACGCCCATGACGAGTCAAAGTTGACCCAGTCGCCGTGGAACTCTGCTGCGTCCTTGGTCCACAACTCGCGTACTGCCAGCATGATCTCGCGGGTGATGGCGCGACGGTCGGTGTACTTCACGCCGTGATGAGCGAGTTCTTCTTTGTTCCATCCGTAGCCGATGCCCAAGATGAACCGTCCATTAGAGATCCGGTCAACCGTGGCTGCTTCTTTGGCTAGCCAGAGCGGGTCGCGCTGGGCGACGAGCGTGATGCCGGTGCCGAGCATGATGTTCTCGGTCACCGCGGCGGCGGCACCCAACGACACAAACTGGTCATGGGTGCGCCAGTATTCCTCGGGCAGCGGGGGAGCACCCGCGCGTCCGCCCCATGGTGTCTCGCGACTCGTGGGTATGTGGCTGTGCTCAGGGAACCACAGCGACTCAAAGCCACGTTCCTCGGCGGCCTTGGCCAACTCGACTGGCCCGATGGCCTTGTCGGTGGGAAACATCATCAAGCCAATCTTCACGGCAGTCCTCCTAGTGGATAAAAGCTGATGGGTAAGGGTTGATGGGTAAAAGTTGATGGGTAAGGGCTGGCGGGCAGTAACTGATGTAGGAAAGTTGGTTGGCGAAAGTTAGCTAGCGAAGTGGGTGGGCAATAGCTGTGGGCAAAGGTACGCGGCCGCCAAGTCCGGTGTCGATTGCCGCTGAGGGGGCGGCATCAAGTGCAGCAGGGAGCAAGCATTAGGGGGCAAGCGTCACACAGAATAACTGCCAGTGATTCGCTTTGCCCGCTCTTGCATCGCCTGTTCTTGCGTCGTCTGCTTTTGCATCGTCTGTTCTTGCATCGCCCGCTTGCGTATGGCCAATCGGAGCTGGGCTCTGGGGACCGAGCCGATCAGCCAGCCCGATCAGCCAGCCCGATCAGCCAGCCCGATCAGCCAGCACAGATGTCGAGACCGCAGGTCGTAACGTGGTGGCAACGCACAGTGAGCCAGCGACAGTGAGCCAGCGCTCGGGTTTGCATGCACGCTGTGAACCAAAACTGCGACTCAAGAACTTGGAGGTGGTGTGAAGATCACTATCGACGTGGACAAGTGCATCGGCAGCGGCTCGTGCGAAATGATGGCTCCGGGCATTTTCGAAGTGGGCGACGACGGTCTCGTCCGACTGCTTGATGACAGCCCAAGCCCTGAGCATCACAACGCGGTGCATACGGCGGCAGCGAGCTGCCCCACACAAGTCATCTCAGCCGACGGCTGAGCCAAACCAGGTGGCTGGGCCAAGTCAGGTCGGGCCGCTCAAGCACCTCGCTGCTACCATCTCACACGAGAGTCCGCCGACTGGTCGGCCCACACTGCTTGGACCGAATCAGCTCGGACCGACTCTGCTCTTCGCCTTCGGGAAGTGGCGCAGCCTGGTAGCGCACCTGCTTTGGGAGCAGGGGGTCGTGGGTTCAAATCCCGCCTTCCCGACTGTTTTTTGCGAACACGAGTCTTACGAACGTGATTCTTGCTCATAGGCAAGTAGGCCAGTAAATATGCAAAGCCAGCAGACGTAGCAGATGCACAGGGAGGCAAGCACCGATGGAACGAACCCCAACCGGGCAAACCCGAGCAGGGCAAACCCAAGCGGGGCAAACTCAGGCAGGGCGAACAGACTTCGGGCAGGCAGTGTGAGCGGGCCAACTGTTCGGGATCGCTTTCGGGGCTGCTTGCTGGGACTGGCCACGGGTGATGCGTTGGGCACCACGTTGGAGTTCATGCCGTCGGGCTCATTTGAGCCCATAGACGACATGGTCGGCGGTGGACCGTTTGGCCTCAAGCCTGGTCAGTGGACCGATGACACCTCAATGGCACTGTGCCTAGCTACGAGCTTGTTGGAGTGCGGTGGCTTCGACCCCGCCGATCAGATGCAGCGCTATGTCCGTTGGTGGCGAGAGGGTTACATGTCACCCACGGGAGAGTGCTTCGACATCGGCGTTACCGTCAGCGGGGCCTTGTCTAGGTTCATTCAGCACGGTGACCCCTACGCCGGTTCGGAAGATCCGTTGAGTGCCGGGAACGGTTCGCTGATGCGGCTTGCTCCGGCGGCGATGTATAACGCGAACGACGCTTCGGTGGCTGTCGCTATGGCCGCCGACAGTTCCCGGGTGACACACGCAACCCGGGAAGCCGTTGATGCTTGCCGCTATTTCGCTGGCCTGCTAGTCGGCGCGTTGAATGGAGCCGACAAACAAGCATTGCTGTCGCCGCTGTGGTGCCCAATCGAAGGGCAGTGGGATCGCGACCCGCTCGCCCACAAGATCGCAGAGATCGCTCGTGGTTCGTTCAAAGACCGAAATCCGCCCCAGATTCGAGGAATGGGCTACGTCGTGGCCGCGCTTGAGGCGGCACTTTGGGCGTTCGACCGTTCTGACGGATTCCGCGAAGGCGCTCTGCTGGCCGTAAACCTCGGTGACGATGCCGACACCACAGGTGCCATCTACGGCCAGATTGCCGGTGCCTACTACGGGGCCGCAGCAATCCCCGCGACATGGCGAGAAAAGCTCGCAATGGCAGATGAGATCAGTTTGCTAGCTGACCGTCTGCATGACCGCGCTGTCTCATAGTCGGCTGCTGGGTCAAAGCACCTCGAGGTCGTGGGTGCAGGCAACGGCAACTGCTGCGCGTGTATCTGTGATGAATGGCGTGGGTTGGTGTACAAGCACGGTATGTGGGGTTGTTTGGTTTTGGGGGCGGGTCTTGCGCTGTTGGTGTGTGTGCTATAGCATGGAGTCATGTTGTCTAGGTCGTCGTCGGGTTCGCATGTTTGCCCCCCCCCCCCCCCCCTTGTTGTTGATGTTGGGGCGCGGTTTCGGTTAGCTGCGCGCCGTTTTGTTGTTGCAGCGTTAGCTGTTGCGCTTGTTTCGTCGGTTGTTTTTGTTGTTGGTGGGGGTGGGCGTGTTGGGGCGCAGACTCCGCCAGTTGTTGATAATGGGGACGGTACGTTTACTGTGCCCGGTGATTGGGTGTTGATTCCCAGCGGCCTTGGAGCGGGTGACAAATTCCGGTTGTTGTTTGTGACATCGAGTGCGCGTCACGCTGGGTCAACAGATATCGGAGCTTATGACTCTACTTTGCAAGCTTTGGCGGCTAGTGGCCATGTTGCTATTCGTGGTCATTCCTCGGCGTATCGGACGGTAGGGTCTACTGCGTCGGTGGACGCGCGTGATCATGTGCGTATGAATCCGACTAATTCTGCTCATGTGGTGGCGCCGGTGTATTGGTTGGGTGGGGCGCGTGTGAGTCAAGATTATGGGAGCACTGCGGGGGAGGGGTTTTGGTCTTCTGCTTGGGAGAATTGGGCGTTGAGCGATCGACGCGATCAGTCGGGGGGTAGCCGGTCTGGTAATCAGAGGGTGTGGACAGGTACAAACGAAGATGGCACGAAGAGTTCCGGCAATTCGTTGGGCACGTTTTTGAATGTCGTGAGTGGCGGGAGTGATGGATCATCAGGTCCGATGAATGGTGGCTCGGGTACGCCAAGTCTCTCAAGTGCCTTATTGCCGATGTATGGTATTTCGCCGGTGTATGTGGTGGAGGAGCCGTCGTGGCCGGTGTCGGTGTTGGATGGTGCGCCGCCGTTGTCTTCGGATGGTACTGAGTTTGCGTGTCATCGTAAAGAGGTTGATACTCAAAAAAAGCCTGTGGTTAGGGAGGGCGGCCGTATTTATATGAGGACTGTTGTTTGGCCTACTGCTCCTGCTAGGTATTGTTCAGCGAAGTTTGGGGGTGGGGCTGCTGCGTTTATTGAGAACGCTGATAATACTAGGAATGTGATTGGTACTCAGGTGATTACTGTGCCGTGTGGTAAGACTGGCACGTTTAGGATTCGAACACTGAATTGGCAGTTTGATGGTGTTGCGAGGCCTAATGTGTGGGTGGTGTCTACTAGGGGTACTAGTTGGCATAACACTGGGCCGGAGAATTCTCGTTTACGGTTGAGTGTTCCGTATTTGGATGTGGATGGCACTAAGACGTATTTGAATGGTAATGTTGGGTTGGCTATTCCGATTGGCTCGCATGCGGGTGAGCGGGTGCATGAGGTTACGTTTACTACGGACCGGAACACTCCTGTTGGGAATAATCCGTTAGAGTTTTCGTTTCAGCTTGTAGCTAGCCAGGATGCTAATCAGGTCTATGATATGTTGGGTGGCGTCAGGCATGTCAAGCAAACCAGAGGCAGTATGGAGAGGTTCGTTGGTGGCATGCGCTTTATAGGACCTAGCGGCAGTGTGGAGGTATTGGCGCAGTTTGGTCCGGTTGTTGATGTGAAGATGTTGAATCCGAGCCAGGCTTGCCCGCAAGCACAATCTGTGCAAGATGAGCAGTCCCAAGATGAGGTAAGTTCTGAGTCTGGTTCTGAGTCAGATGGTGTGTATAGGGTGCCAGCACAGTTGATTGCGGATGTGCGAGGCTATGCGACGGAGACTACTAACGGTGATGCGCATGTGAATCGTTGGAAACGAGTACTAGTAGCGTTCGGTGAGACCGTGCCAGGGTTCTTGGGTACAGCGATGTCTGCCACAGAAGCAACACAGCACGCGCAAGCGTTCTGGGGTGTCCGTTGGGATCCTGTGGTGGTTGCGTTGACGGCATTGGAAGCAGCACAGGCGCAGCAGGCAACTCCTAGCCAACAAAGTCCTAGCCAGCAAAGTACCAGCACGGTCGAACCACAAACCGAAACCGAGACCACTGAGACCGAGACCACGCAGACACAGACGCAGCCAACACCAAGTTACACAGTGCCAGCACAATTGATCGCAGATGTGCAGAGTTACGCAGCCGAAACCACTAACGGTGATGCACATGTGAATCGCTGGAAGCGAGTGCTAGTCGCGTTCGGTGAGACCGTGCCAGGGTTCTCGGGCACAGCAATGTCTGCCACAGAAGCAACACAGCATGCGCAAACATTCTGGAACATTCGCTGGGACCCAGTCGTAGACGCGCTCACAGCCCTCGAAACACAACCCACTCCCGAAACCACAAGCGACACCAGCACCGATGAAACCAGCGACGAGACCAGCACTGATGAAACCAGCAACGAGAACAACCCCAGCCCACCCCCCGCTGATCCAGTTCCGGCTGATCCAGTCCCAGTTGATCCAGTTCCGGCTGATCCAGTCCCCGCTGACCCACCTCCGGCTGATCCGGTGGTGAGTGTCACCGCAGGCGCAGACATCACCGAAGGCAGTGATGCGATCTTCACACTTACCGCGTCTCCAGCACCCACAGCACCGCTTGATGTCACTGTGGATGTGACCGCGTCAGGTGACTACGGCGCCACCGCTAGCACTCACACGGTGACAGTTCCCACAACTGGCACTGCCACGCTCACTGTTGCTACTACTGATGACAGCACCGACGAAGCTGACGGCTCAGTCACCGCCACCATCACCGACGGCACCGACTATAACCCCGACAGTTCCACCGCCACCGCGACCATCAATGTCACCGACAACGACAACCCACCACCACCCCCGCCGGTAGCGAGTTTGCCGGCGTTTTCGGTAACCGATGGTACCTACACAGAAGGCAGCGGCTACTACTTCTTCTTTATCACCCTAAACCAAACATCCAACAAACCAACACAAGTGACCTACACCACAGAAGCCACAGGCAACAGCCCCGGTCACGCCACCGCGGGCACCGATTTTGTGTCCACCACCAGAACAATCTTCTTCCGACCCGGCCTAACCCGCAACATCGGCCTAGTGACCGTCACAGATGACAACCTCAAAGAGCCCAACGAAACATTCCAAATCGTGTTATCTAACCCACAAGGTGCCACCATCGGCAACGGCACCGCCACCATCACCATCAAAGACAACGACTAACCCACACAACCACCAGTCACACAACGGCCGACCCACACAACCACTAACCCAACTCGACTAGCCCACACAAATCTGGTGGTGTCCAGCTAGCGGCACCCGCGATACTTCCCCTGTTGGTGCCTCCCCCCCCCCTGTTTGGTTGTCGGGTATGGATTGGATTGCGTCGCGGATTGTTTGCGCGGCTTGTGAGACTGTGACGGCGTTTGCGGTGTCAACGTTGGCGGGCATGGTGTGTGATGATGCCGCTGTGTTTGGTGTGAGCGCGGTTACAGCGCTGCGCGCGGGACCGCGCGGTGGCAGATTCGGCGTGTGTTTACTTTGGCTGCTTGCTGGTAGCGTGGCTGTCGGATGTCGGCGCTGATCATCTAGCTAGACCCCAACGAGTAGCCCATACGACACGATCCGCGGTCTAATGTGTCGTTCGCTCCCCAACGAGTAGCCCATACGACACGATAATCCATACGACACGATAGTATGGTCTGGTGGGCTACACAGAGAAGTCCGAGGCGTGGCTTGCTAGCCGGACTGGATACGGCTGGCGCACCTACACAGCTTATGTTCCCCATTCTCTGCGGGGATGGTCGCCGACCATGGACGCAGCGACAGTCGCTGCTCTCACCAACGCGGACAGAGCGCTCAGCAGCATTGTCAATCTTCCGCACAGCAACATCGGACACGCCCTCGCTGAATGGGCGAACGCCAGAGACGAAAGCATTCGTTCAAGCGCCATCGAGAATGTGCATACCACCAACGACGCGCTGATATGGGCTCGTTACCGATCGGAGGTAGGAGCACCAATCGGGGCCAATGAAGCTCTCACGCTCGGAGCAGTGCAGCAGATAAGAGCAGCAGTTGAGCTTGGGCAGCGCATGTCCGACGGGCACCAATGCACAGCAGAAGACCTGCGATTTGTTCACTCGAAACTCTTCGAGCGCACACGAGAACGAGACATCGCCGGTGTCGTGCGGGATAGTCCAATATGGATTGGCCCCGCAGGATGCCTCATAGACCAAGCCACTTTCGTGCCGCCACCGCCTGAACGTATCAACGGACTGATCGACGATCTAATTGCTTACATGAACCGCCGCGATCATCCCGCAGTGCTCGCAGCGGCTCTCGTGCATGCACAATTCGAAACGATCCATCCTTTCGAAGATGGCAACGGACGCACAGGTCGAGCCCTGATTCAAACGATGCTCAACGCTTACGGCTTAGCTTCTGGAACAGTGCCTATCAGCACAGCGCTCGAGCAGAACAGGTACGCCTACTATCAGGCGCTCAACAGCAGCCACGCCGTACACACAGAACAAGACACCACATCACGCGACGCTGCCTGCATGCCTTGGGTTAACTTGTTCAGCGAAGCCTGTGTTAACGCCCACAGGCACGCATCAGCCACTAGCAGCAAAGTCGAACTGATAGCAGAACGTTGGACTAAGGCAGCCCGCTTCAGATCTGACAGCGCAGCGTCCAAGATGCTCAAGCTTCTCCCCGCCATGCCGGTCGTTGATGCTGCCACAGCAGCCGAACTGCTAGGTGTCACACCGCGGGTAGCACGCAACGCTCTCAAATCTCTGGCCAGAGCAGGGATTATTGCCCCCGTAGGAGCCAGCCGCAACGTTCGGTATACAGCGCCGGATATCACCAGTGCGCTGCATGACTCATCTCCCGACGGAGTTATGCCGAGCAACCTTCGCTTTGTGACTCTGTGTACTGAGAACACTGGACAGCCACTGAACACAGGCAGCACACCCGCCGATTCTCCAAGCGTCACAGAACAGGCAAAGCAGGCAGCTATGTCTGCTTATGCGGGGCAGCGCACCTGCGGGCATAAGGGCGTGCGCAGCGGCTTGCGATGCCACTTGCCGTTCGGACACAACGGACAGCATCGCTACTGATCAGGGCTGGCTGGTATGTGACTCAGATAACTACCTGTCGACTCAGAACGGTGGGCCAACTCGGCCAACACTTCGGCTTTCATCGCTGCCAACTGGGACTCAGCACGGACGATGTCGCTCAGCCGCGACCGGTCTGCGGAGAACGCCGCTGCGTAGCCGAGTCTCATCCCCAACGCAGCAGTTAGTGGCGCAGCACCACCGACCGCAGTATCAGGTGACACGGGGATGTTGCTCATCTGTTGCGAGTACGGCGGCGTGCCCTAGGGCATAGAGAGATGCCACGGTTGCAACGCCGATAACAAGAGCAGAACAGGCGGCCTGTGAGGCATCTGGGGCATCTTGTTGTATGCCCTTAGGATTCGGGTGTGGCCACGGTTGTCTCCGCTGACGAAGCACGGATGCTGCCGAATCTGCTCGAACAAGATCTTGAACAAGATGCTGCTGAAGGTTGGCTTGACGGGCGCGCTATTCCGACATTCGCAAAAAGCTGGGCAGTCTCGCCAGATGCAGTCAGGGCGCGCCGGATCAGGCAAGGGCCGCAGGAAGAAAGACCAGGAAGAAAAACCACAGGAAGTCTGAGCTATGGCAGTAACTGATCTTGGAGGACGCATTGCTGTGGTGACCGGCGGCGGGACTGGCATGGGCCGCGAACTGGTGCGCCAACTCGCGGCTGCGGGGTGCCATGTGGCTGCGTGCGACCTGAACACCGATGAGCTGACGCAAACAGCCAATCTGGCGACTGGCGGCTCGAGCGGTGTGCGCGTCACGACCCATCGTTGCGACGTGGCAGACGCAGACGCAGTTGCGGCGTTCGCTGCGGAGGTGAAAGCGTCGCACAGCACCGACCACATCAACCTGTTGTTCAACAACGCTGGGATCGGCGGCGGTGGCAGCTTCGTCATCGACGACCAGCGAGACGCTTGGGACAAGACCTTCGCAGTGTGCTGGAACGGTGTGCTCAACTGCGCCCGGGCCTTTATGGACATGTTGGTGCGCTCTGATGGCGCAGCGATGGTCAACACCAGCAGCATTAACGGCTTTTGGGCAACGATCGGCCCCGGCACCCCACACACGGCGTACTGCGCGGCCAAGTTCGCCACCAAAGGTTTCACCGAAGCCCTCATGGGAGACTTGGCGTTGCACGCCCCGCACGTCAGCGCTCATGTGGTGATGCCTGGCCACATTGGCACCTCGATTGTGTTGAACAGCAACTCAGTACACGGCGTGGACGTGCCTCTTGTTCGCAAGAACCTCACCGCACGAGGCATCGATCTCGATGCGTTCAGCGACGAAGAAATCGAAGCGCACATCGCGGATCGCGGCACACGCTTCCGAGACGACGCACCCACTACTGCAGCCCAAGCGGCCGAGATCATCTTGTCTAGCGTGCTGGCAGGCCAGTGGCGCATCTTGGTCGGTGATGATGCGTACGCCATCGACGCAGCAGTGAGGGCCGACCCCGAAGCCGCCTATGAGCCAGAGTTCATTGAGCGGATGCGCAGTCTGGGGCACTTGTTAGCGCTAAGCGACTAACCCCCGCACCCAGTCACGGCTGTGTCCCCGTCGTTTGTTTGGGTGTGTGTTGGTGTGTCGCTACTGTGGGTGTTTGTTGCGGATGTAGTTCAATGGCGAGAACCTCAGCCTTCCAAGCTGATGATGCTGGCGGCGCACTTTGTGCGCCGCTGGGGATGCGGCGATTCCCGTCGTTTGTTTGGGTGTGCGGTGGGTGTGTGGGGGTGTGTCGCTACTGTGGGTGTTTGTTGCGGATGTAGTTCAATGGCGAGAACCTCAGCCTTCCAAGCTGATGATGCTGGCGGCGCACTTTGTGCGCCGCTGGGGATGCGGCGATTCCCGTCGTTTGTTTGGGTGTGCGGTGGGTGTGTGGGGGTGTGTCGCTACTGTGGGTGTTTGTTGCGGATGTAGTTCAATGGCGAGAACCTCAGCCTTCCAAGCTGATGATGCGGGTTCGATTCCCGTCGTCCGCTCACTTGAGGTTAGGCAGCGCGAATTGGGCCGTCTTCTAGCACCTGGCGATTCGCGATCACCTCGTCGATAATCCCGTACTCCTTGGCCGCTTCAGCGTCCATGATGAAGTCGCGGTCGGTGTCGGCATGGATTCGTTCAAGGTCTTGGCCTGTGTGCTGCGCAATAATCCGCTCAAGCCGCTCACGCATCCGGTCGATCTCGCGGGCTGCGAGTTCGATATCAGTGGCTTGGCCCATCGCTTGGCCGTATGGCTGGTGCAGCAGCACTCGCGCATTGGGCAGTGCCATGCGCTTGCCGGGAGTGCCGGCTGCGAGCAGCACAGCCGCCGCAGATGCCGCTTGGCCTAGGCAGATCGTTGTGATGTCGTTACGGATGTACTGGCTCGTGTCGTAGATGGCGAACAGCGAGCTGATGTCTCCGCCGGGGGAGTTGATGTAGACGTTTATGTCTTTGTCGGGGTTCTCCGACTCCAGATGAATCATCTGCGCGCACACCAGATTGGCGACAACATCGTCGATTGGCGTGCCCAAGAAGATGATGTTTTCCTTTAGCAGCCGCGAATACAGGTCGTAGGCGCGTTCGCCGCGGTTGGTCTGCTCCACCACGGTGGGTACGAGATAGTTGCGGGCGTTGTGCCGTCCCGCATCTCGGCTAGAAAGATCCGCTGCTGCGGAGAATTCAGTTGTCACGGTGTTGTCCCAGTGTCGTCGAAATCAGTGTTGTCATCAGTATCGAAATCTTCGTCGGAATCTTCGTCTAAATCGGCTTCGTTGTTGATGTTGCCGTCAGGCGATGGCAGTTCCAGTATCGAACGGTCGATTGCATCACCGTCGGGTCCGATGAGTGTGGCGGCTTCAAGAGCCCATTGCAGCGCCTTGCGCTTGCAGATCACCGCTGAGAGGTGTACCAGACCATCGTTGCTTGACCCATCGTTGCTTGACCCATCGCTGCCTGACATGGCCTCGCGCAACTGTTCGGCGCTGCGGTCGTCGTTGACGGCCAGCCGTTCAAACTCTTCGTCGATGTCGGCATCTTCGGCTTGCAGTCCTTCGGCGGCAGCCAAGGCACGCAATGCGAGGTCTAAGCGCACTTCTTGCTCCGCGTCGTCTTGCATCTCGCCAACGAACGATGCCGGAGCTTGACCGGTTGCTTCGAGCCAGCTTTCGATGGTCATGTTCCGCTGCTGCAGACCGTTGGCTAGCTCACCCATGCGCTCTGCGATCACCCCGCTCACCATGGCATTGGGCACAGGTCCGTCCACTAGGTCCGCAAGCTGCTCACGCACTTTGCTGCGTAGCGCCATGTTGGCCTCCACGATGAGTCGAAGGCGGAGTTCGCGCGCTGTCGCTTCGCGCAGCTCTGCCACATCGTCGTGTTCGGTGTTTTCGTCAACCCAGTCGTCGGTGAGCTCGGGCAACACCAACTCCGATACAGCTTTGACCGTGATCTCGAACTCGATTTCTATGTCGGTCTGCACGGGATGCGCCGCTGTGAAGGACAGCTCATCTCCGGCCTGAGAGCCGACCAAGTGTTCGTCTACCTCGGGAACGATTCCGCTACTGCCGACTTCGTAGAGGTAATCCTGCGCCGAAAGTCCTGGAAGCGTCCGGCCTTCGACGGAGCCTTCCATGTCGATCTTGACGCGGTCGCCTTCGCCAGCCGGACGATCTACCTCGACGATGTCTGCGAATTGGCGCCTCGTTTCGTCGATACGTGCATCAATCTGCCAGTCTGAAGGCTCAGGAGAGGGGATCTCCACCTTCAAGTCGTGATAGCCCGAGATAGCTACCACTGGTCGGGTTTCAACGGTCGCCTCAAACGCCACAGGCCCTTCGCTGCCGTCAAGGGTTAGCTCTAGATCGGGCCGGTTGATGACATCAACTTGGTGGTAGCGCACGGCCTCGGCGTAGTAGCGAGGGACTGCGTCTTCGAGCGCTTGGGCACGTCCGATTTCAGCGCCGAAATGCGACTCCAGCACTCGGCGTGGTGCCCGTCCTGGACGAAATCCCGGTATGCGAACTTCATGAGCGAGTCTGCGGAAGGCGGCATCCACCTCGGTGTCGAATGTCTCCGCGTCAACCTCAACCGTCAGCTTCACGCGCGGCCCGACGAACAACTCCGGCGCAGCCTCGTCGCTGCTAGGCGCATCCGTCTCTGGGGAGGCTGGCACCTCTGGGGAGGCTGGCACCTCTGGGGAGGTTGGCGTGTCGTCGGGCGTGCGAAGTTCGGGTTCAAAAACCGGCGCGGGCCCTATGAAATCCGCCGGATCCAGCGGCGTCAGCGTCGTCTTCACGAACCGCAGAGCCTACCGGCGCGTCCTGGCTGCTCCCCGTGGGGAGACCTGTGAGGAGACCTTGGGTGTAACCACATGGGAGAAACGAATCGCGTGACGCGCCCTTTGTTGTGCCATCCTTGGCAGTCTGCCCGGGTTGACTTGCACAGGTTCGGGCTCGGGCTTGCCGTGCGCGACCCCGTCGGTGCAAAGACAGACACTGAGCAGATACTGAGCAGAAGGGAGGTGCGACGTGGCGAAATTCGGTGAAGGAGGCGAACTGCTGAAGTGCTCGTTCTGCGGTAAGTCCCAAAAGCAAGTGCGGAAGCTCATCGCAGGGCCAGGCGTCTACATCTGCGACGAGTGCATCGACCTGTGTAACGAGATCATTGACGACGAGGCAGAGGCCGCGCCGCAGACGCCGTTCGAGTCGGTGCCCAAGCCTCGTGAGATCTTCGCGTTTCTAGACGACTACATCATCGACCAGAACCGAACGAAGACGATCCTTTCGGTGGCCGTCTACAACCATTACAAGCGGATGCAGCTCGAACCCGCAGGGCCCGGCGCAACCGAAGATGTCGAGATAGCCAAATCCAACATTTTGCTGATCGGTCCCACAGGCTGCGGCAAGACGATGATGGCTCAGACTCTCGCCCGAATGCTCAACGTGCCGTTCGCTATCGCCGATGCCACCGCGCTGACCGAAGCGGGCTACGTGGGCGAGGACGTAGAGAACATCCTTCTCAAGTTGCTGCAAGCGGCAGATTTTGACGTGAAGCGTGCCGAGACGGGCATTGTTTACATTGACGAGATTGACAAGATCGCCCGCAAGGCCGAAAACGCTTCCATCACCCGCGACGTGTCTGGGGAAGGCGTCCAGCAGGCACTGCTGAAGATATTGGAAGGCACAGTCGCATCTGTGCCTCCACAAGGCGGACGCAAGCATCCCCACCAAGAGTTTCTGCAGATTGACACCAGCAATGTGCTGTTCATATGCGGCGGCGCGTTCGATGGCCTCGAGCGATTTATCGCTGATCGTGTGGGGGAGCGGGGTGTTGGCTTCGGTGCAAGACTTCGCCGCACCACCGACGGCTCAGCGCTCGACATACTGCCCGATGTGCTGCCCGAAGACCTGCGTCACTTCGGCCTCATCCCCGAGTTCATCGGCCGGTTGCCGGTCGTTGGGGTCGTTGATTCTCTGGGTTCTGACGCGCTGCGGCGGATACTCACCGAACCGAAGAACGCGCTGGTGCGTCAATACCGCAAAATGTTTGAACTCGACGATGTCGAACTTGAATTCACCGAAGACGCACTCGACGCAATCGTGGATCAGGCCATGCTCCGCAACACTGGCGCTCGGGGGCTGCGAGCCATCCTCGAAGAGGTCCTACTGGGGCTGATGTACGAACTGCCGAGCCGCGACGATGTGGCCCGCTGCATTGTTGACCGCCGCGTGGTGATGGACAAGGTGAATCCGACGCTGGTTCCCCGCTCAACCGTGACGCGCCGGGCCTCTTGAGCGAGGCCTTTTGAATTCCGGGTTGTCAGAAACTGGGTTGTCAGAAACTGGGCTGCCATTTGGGGAAGTTGGGGTAGCGGACAGTTCAAGTTTCAACAACGCCCCCGTCCCCGCAGGCCCGTTGCTTGACTACGAGGCCGCGCTCGACTGGCTCGATTCCCATATTGACCTCGAACGATTGCTCGGCAGTCCCGAAGCGAAGGTGCCCACGCTGGATCGCATGCGGACGCTCATGGGCGTCTTAGGCGACCCTCAGGACAGCGTCGAGGCCATCCACATCACCGGTACCAACGGAAAGGGCAGCACGGCCCGGTTTGCGGTTGCGCTGCTCGGTGCTTGTGGTGTAGTCGCGGGCGGCTACACCTCCCCACACATCGAACGTGTTAACGACAGAATCACGCTGTCTAACGAGCCGCTCGACGACGAATCTTTCACACAGGCGATCAGCGAAATAGCAGTTTTTGAACCGATAGTGGTTGACCGTTGCGGTGAACGGCCCAACTATTTCGAGGTACTGGCCGCCGCTGCCTATAACTGGTTCGCCTCAACCGCCCACGTCAATGTGGTCGAAGTCGGCATGGGCGGTCGCTGGGACGCAACAAACGTCGTGGACGCAGCGGTAGCGGTGATTACCAACATTGATGCCGACCATCTTGAGATCATCGGTCCGACGTTGGCCGATGTAGCTGCAGAGAAGGCGGGAATCATCTCTCGGGGAGCGACCGTTGTGTGCGGCGAGACCGCTCCCGATCTCGTTGAGGTCGTAGCAGGTGTTGCAGCGGACAACAAAGCAGAACTGTGGCGCCGCGGCAACGACTGGGATGTAGTTGCTCGTCAGCCGGCGGTAGGCGGGCAGCTCGTCACCGTGCGTACGCCATATGGGACGCACAGCGACTGTTTTGTGCCGCTGCACGGAGCGCATCAAGCAATAAACGCTGCTAGCGCCGTCTGTTGCGTAGAAGCTTTCTTCGGCCGATGCCTTGACGACGAACTTGTCACAGCCGCGCTCGCCGATGTTGCGTTGCCGGCGCGATTTGAGATCGTTGCACAGCGGCCGACAGTGGTGATAGACGGGGCGCACAATCCGGCCGGCGCAGCGGCCTTAAGGGCCACGCTGGCTGAGACCTTGTCAATTGGTGCCGGGTCGATTGGTGCTGGGTCGATTGGTGCTGGGTCGATTGGTGCTGGGTCGATTGGCGCCAGCGCAGTGGTCGGGTCTGACGATGCTGGTCCGACACGCCCAGAACCCGCCAACGTGCTCGTTCTTGGGGTCAACAAGCCTCATGACCCTGCTGCATTTTGCGAAGCACTTGACCTTGGTGCCTTCGACAGCCCCTTTGACGTGGTGGTCACAACGTCCGCGTCGTGGCCGCGTGCAATGTCACCCAAAGAGGTCGCTGAAGCCGTGGAACGAGCAACGACCGGTCGTCGTCGGCCGCTTGAAATTGTCCCCGTCGCAGATGTCTGTGACGCGTTGCAATGGGCCAAAGAACGGGCCGACGCGCAAGGGACGGTCGTAGTGAGCGGCTCTTTGTACGTCGCTGCTACCGCACGGCGACTTCTTGGCGGTCGTTCGCATTAGCCTCAGTTGTACCGCCGACGACGCGGCGCGTCGCACAGCCACTGTCGCACAGCCACTCTTGTGCGGCACTGCGCGTCACGTCGCGGCGTAAGGCCGTCATAGGGAGACCGCAAGGAGACCGCAGTGGGGCAAACGCTGGTTATCTGCAAGCCCGATGCGGTTGAGCGCGGTTTTGTCGGGGAGATCATACGCCGATTTGAGCGCAAAGGTCTCACCATTGCTGCTCTTGAGCACCGTCGCATAGACCGCCAGATCGCCCAGCAGCACTACGCCGAGCACGCCGGCAAACCTTTCTATGATTCACTGCTTGATTTCATCACCCGCTCGCCTTCGGTGGTGATGGTGCTCAATGGGCCGACCGATGCCGGCGACGACATCTTCGCTGTCGTTCGTTCGTTGATGGGTGCCACCAACCCGGCAAAGGCTGCGCCGGGCACGATCAGGGGCGACTACGGACTATCTCCGACAGAGAACTTGGTACACGGCTCAGACAGTGAGGCTTCTGCTGAGCGTGAGATCGCTTTGTTTTTCGCTGGCGATTCTTCTAACGGCGATTCTTCCAACAGCGGCTCTTCTCACGACGAGGCTGACAGCTAGTGGCCGCGACCGCACCAAGCAGGTCTCGCAAGCGCGGCAGCTTGTTTGGCGGCCGGGACATCGCTGTGGACCTCGGCACTGCAAACACCATCGTGTTCGTTCGCGGCCAAGGCATTGTGCTCAACGAGCCCTCTGTGGTGGCTTTCGACTCTGTGACCGGCAACTCGCTGGCCTTCGGCCACGAAGCCAAGCGAATGCTCGGACGCACACCCGGCAATATTTCCGCAGTCAGTCCGCTGCGGGACGGTGTGATTGCAGATTTCGACATCTGCGAAAAGATGCTCAGGCATTTCATTAACAAAGCCACGCAGACTCGCTGGCCTAAGCCGCGCATGGTGATCTGTGTCCCCTCGGGCATTACCGGCGTAGAAAAACGCGCTGTGCAGGAAGCCGCCGAGTTCGCGGGTGCCCGCAGTGCGTTCATCATTGAAGAGCCAATGGCGGCAGCGATCGGCTCGGGCTTGCCGGTTCAGTCGGCGCAAGGCAGCATGATCGTTGATATCGGAGGCGGCACGACTGAGGTGGCGGTTATCTCACTTGGCGGGATCGTCACGGCTCGTTCGGCGCGCGTCGGTGGCAACATGATCGACGGGGCGATTAGCACGCACATCAAAAAAGAGCATGGTCTCATCGTGGGTGATCGCACCGCAGAAGAGATCAAGCTGGCGCTTGGCTCTGCGTGGCCGTTGCAACAGGAGATACGCGCAGAAGTTCGGGGCCGCGACATGGTGAGCGGACTTCCCGAGTCGGTGAGCGTTGACAGCATAGAAATTCGTGAGGCGATCTCTGTTCCGGTTGCTGCCGTTGTTGACTCGGTCAAAGCGACGCTGGATGACACAGCACCCGAACTCGCTGCCGATGTCATGGACTACGGCATCACCCTTGCCGGAGGTGGAGCCATGCTGCGAGGCTTGACCGATCGCATGAACTCCGAAACCGGTGTTGCGGTGCGCATCGCAGAAGATCCGTTGTTGGCCGTGGTGCGGGGTTCAGGGCAGACGCTTGAAGAATTCGACGTACTGCATGGAGTGCTGTACTCGTCCGTTGAGGGGCGCTGACGCTCCCGGCTGTGGCTCGCCGCGACGACAGCCGCAGACGTGTCTGGCTCCGTCTGGCCTTGCTTGTCGTGACTGCTATTGCGCTGCTTACGCTTGATGCTCGCGGATCAGCAGGTGTTCTGGAATCTGGGCGCGGGGCGGTGCTTGATTTGCTGGGGCCAGTGCGGGCCTTCGGCGATTGGGTCACTGGACCGATTCGCAGCGCCTGGCGCGGCATTGTTAGCTACGACGACCTCGAAGCAGAGAACACACAGCTGCGCGACGAGCTGGCACAAGCTGAGGCATCCGTCTTGCAGGTCGGTGAACTGGAACGAGACCGTCAAGAACTGTTGTCGTTGCTCGGCGCACGCGACACAGTGCGGGCGATCCCCCGTGTTACTGCGCGGGTCATCCCTGCGCCAGTGTCGAACTTTGAGCGCACCATTGAGCTGGCGAAAGGTCGCCTTGACGGCATTCGGGAGGGGATGCCGGTGGAGAGCGGCCACGGCTTGGTCGGCCGGGTGGTGCAGGCCGGCAGGAACTGGTCACGAGTGGAGCTGCTGACAGACCCCAACTTTGATGCCGGCGTGCGGATGGTGCGCTCCGGCGACGATGGCCTCGCGTCAGGACGTGGACCAGATCAAGATCTAGAAGTGAGCTATATCGAGCTGGAGACGGTTGTCATACCCGGCGAGACTGTCGTCACGAGCGGGTTTTCGGGCAGTACGTTTCCTACCGGCCTGCTAGTGGGCACGGTCACCGATGTGGAGCCCGACGCGGTTCGGGGCGCGCAGCGGGTCACGGTCCATCCGGCGGCCGATCTGACGCGTCTGCGTTGGGTGCAAGTACTGCTGTATGAACCCAACGCAACAGCGCCGGTCATCGTCGAGCGAGAACCCGAAGCTGACCCTGCGGGTGCCCCATCGTGAGTGAGGATCTGCGGTGATGGCGAGCACGGGGCCCTTGGCCCGATCCGCAGTGGTGTTTGTTTGCGCCGTTTTGGTGCATGCCGGACTGCTGAGCCAAATGACCCCCGCCGGTGTCATTGTTGATCTGTTTGTGCTGCTCGCAGTGGCTGGCGGGATCCTCGGCGGTCGTTACAACGGTGCTTCGTTTGGTGCCGGCTGTGGTCTGGCGTCTGATCTCATCGTCCACACGCCCTTCGGTATGTGTCTGCTGGTTCTGACACTCCTCGGCTATCTGTGCGGTCTCATTGGCGAACAGCTCGGATCGGCGCGACGGGTCGCACGCGCCATGACGGCGTCGTTGCTTGCGGCGGGGGGCATCGGGCTGTTTTGGGTCGCAGGCTGGTTGATGGACCTTGAGTATGTGACTGAGGCACCCATCGGTCGCATAGCGATAGTTACTGCAATCGCAGCCCTGCTGGCCCAACCTCTGCTCGAACGTCTGGTTGTTTGGGCGCTGGTCATATATCCGCAAACCTCGCTCGATCGAGTGCAGGGGCCCTACGGTGGATGAAACCGTTCGACGTCGGATGGCTTTTTTGGGCATCGTGATCGTGGGCTTGTTCGGCGCGCTGTTCACACGACTGTGGTATCTGCAGGTGCTTGAGACCGAGCAGTTCACCGTGGCGGCGGAGTCCAATCAGGTTCGCATCATCGTCACGCCTCCGACTCGCGGTCGCATTCTCGACCGCCACGGTGTGGTGCTTGCGGACAACGTCAGAACAGGTGTCGTGACCATCGACCAGTCCAGTTACACCGAGGATGATTTGGATTCGGTGCTCACTCAGCTTGCCGACCTGCTTGACGTTAGTGTGCCGCAGCTCGCCCGAGGACTCGACGATCAGCGAACGCATCCGCTTGCGCCGAAGGTCGTGGCGACCGGTCTCAACGAGGAAGGTCTGCTGCGAGTAGCCGAGCGGTCGATACCCGGAGTTGAGGCCAAGTGGGACTGGCTGCGAACGTACCCGCAGAACGAGGTGGCCGCGCATGTCGTCGGGTACGTGGGGGCAATGTCGGAGCGTCAGCATCGTGAAATGATCGATGACGGCTACCTCCCATATGAGCAAGTCGGTCGCGCTGGCATTGAAGGCCTGTTTGAGGCAGAACTTCACGGTGAGCCCGGACGCACCAAGCTTGAGGTCGACCGGCTAGACCGGGTGCAGCGCATCTTGGCCGATGTGCCGCCTCAGCCCGGCCACGACATCGTGCTGTCCATTGACGCCGAGTTACAGGCAGCTGTGGAGTCGTACCTGCGTCAAGGCCTGATCGCAGCACGCAAGAACGTGAGCGAAGACTCGGGGTTCTTCTACCCTGCGCTCACCGGAGCAGCAGTGGTTATGGATGTCCGCAATGGCGATGTGCTCGCCATGGCATCACATCCGACCTATGACCCCAATTGGATGGTGGAGGGTCTGAGTTTGGCTGAGTACCAGTCGGTGTTTGAGAATCCCTATGCGCCCGGAGCGCTCAACAATCTTGCGGTGCAGGGCATCTACTCGCCGGGGTCGGTGTTCAAGCCGATAACGGCACTGGCAGGGCTCAAGGCCGGGCTGATCTCGCCCCGGGCGGCGTTTCACGATGTTGGGTACTACACCATTCCCCCTCAGCGGGGCTGCAGTGGCCGATGCACGTTCTTCAATGCGAATCGTGCTGCGCTTGGGACGCTGGATCTCTCTGGAGCGTTGACGCGTTCGAGCGATGCTTACTTCTACAAAGTGGCAGACGATCTCTACTGGATCGACGGACCCGAGCAGTGGGCAATCCAGGACATGGCTCGCTTGCTTGGGCTTGGTTCTCCGTCTGGTGTCCAGTTGCCGTTTGAGAAACCTGGCCGAATCCCAGACGGCGAAGTGAAAAAGACACTGTTTGAGATCAGCCCCGAGGCTTTCAATCCCTACAACGAACCCGCTCGCTGGTTCCCCGGCGACAACATCAATACTGGCATCGGGCAGGGCTTTGTAGCCACTACGCCTATTCAACTGGCTAACGCTTACGCCACGATTGCTAATGGCGGCACTCTGTTTTCGCCCAATATTGTTGAGAGGGTGGTTTCGCGTCAAACCGAGACGTTCGGTGAGCCGGTGCTGGAGTTTGAGCCGCGGGTCCTTGATGTCGTGGATTTCCCCGAAGGGGGCGCAGTGGTGCGCGAAGGGCTGAACAACGTCACCAATTCCCGGCTGAGAGGCACCGCTGCTGCCGCGTTTGAGGGATACGACCACGCGGGCTACAGGGTTTCGGGCAAGACAGGCACGGCCCAAGCACAAGGCCTCAACCCTGTTCTGCGGCGCAAGAAGGAAGACACGGCAGTGTTTGTTGCGTGGGCACCCACGCACGACCCTCGCTACGTCGTGGCTGTGGTGATGGAAGAAGCTGGCTACGGCGGCGAGGCAGCAGCACCGGTGGCGCGACGCATCGTGGAAGCCGTCCGCGCCTATGAGCAGCGTTGGCCGGAACCGCAGATTGCGTTTGTGCCACCGCAGCCGGAGTGTCCCGAGGTGCCCGAGGCGCTGCGAGGCGATCCGGCCTTCCTTGGCTTCGTGCCTGAGGGATGTCCTTGGGGCATTCCACTGCCTCGTGCCAACACTCCTGGTGACGCAGACGGCGACGGAATACCTGACACCGATGAGATCTCTGGGGCGTTGCGACACCCTCAGCAATCCCTTGGGGCGGCACCGTCGTGATTGCCCAGGTGCTCAATCGCGCCCACAGGCGGCGCGAACTGCAATCCCCGGCATGGTTCGCCGATTACTCGCTGGGATTGTCGGCAATCGCTGTGGCGTGTGTGGGGATTGCCATGAACTATTCCGCAACATGGCGCAGTTTCGCATTTGACGGCGAGGACCCGTGGACGGTGGCTCGCCGTCAGGCCATCTTCGTTGGCATCGGCGTGGTGGTCATGGTGATCGCAGCGGTCATCGATTACCGCGTGCTTCGTTTCTACGCCACGCCTGCGTACTTGGCGGTACTTGTGGCCCTTGGGGCGCTGCTGCGCTGGGGTCCCGAGATTCGCAACGCCCGCTCCTGGTTTGAGCTGCCGCTGTTTGGCTTTCAACTGCAGCCGTCGGAATTCGCCAAGCTGGTCGTGATCGTTTCGCTGGCTGCGTTTGTTGCCAACCACGAGGGTTATCTGCGCATCGACACTCTGTTCAACGCAGGGCTGTTGCTGGTGGTGCCGATGAGCCTGATCTACTTGCAGCCCGATCTCGGCACGATGCTGGTCTTTGTGGCCGTGTCTATGGGCATGTTGCTGGTTGCGCGTGCGCGACTCCGCCACATTGTCCTCATCACGTTGGTCGGCATCTTGTTGCTGGTGCTGGTCTTCAGCATTGACGCTCTGCAAGGGCCGCGTCTGTTGAGCGAGACGCAAAGAAACCGCCTGACGGCATTTTTGGATCAAGATTTTGAGCCCCTCGATGCCTCCTACAACCTGCGTCAGAGCCAGATCGCCATCGGTGCCGGCGGTGTCTGGGGTCAAGGTTGGAAACAGGGCACCCAGACGAATCTGGATTTGGTGCCCGAGCAGCACAATGACTTCATCTTCACGGCTTTGGGAGAAGAGTTCGGTTTCGTCGGAGGCTCGCTCCTGCTGGCCCTCTATGCGTACATGTCGGTGCGTATCTGGCAGATAGCCCGCAGCGCCGGGGATCACTTCGGACGATTGCTCGCCGTTGGTGTGCTGTCGATGCTGCTGTTTCAGGTGTTTCAGAACGTCGGGATGACCCTCGGCATCATGCCGATCACCGGTATTCCGTTGCCATTCATGAGCCACGGCGGCTCTGCCACAGTGACGGCATTCGCTGCTGTTGGTGTCGTCATCAACGTTGGCGCTCGCCGTTACGCCGTGTAAGCCTTCCTCTCAGCCCGCGTTATCCACAGATGCCGGTAGCGTTGGGGCTGCAATGACAACGCTGTGGCCACGGCTTGAGCCCCTGCTGCCTCGTGTCTCCAAGCCGGCTCGATACATCGGCTGCGAGCACGGGATGCAGCGACCACGCTCTGGTGACCGCATCACTTCGTGGCTCTTGGCTTACCCAGACACGTACGAAGTCGGCTTGCCGAATCAGGGCTTGCAGATTCTCTATGAGCTCCTCAACGAGCGACCCGACGCAAGCGCTGAGCGAACGTATGCACCTTGGGTTGACCTTGAAGCTGAGATGCGTTCGGTTGGGCTGCCGTTGTTCTCAGTGGATACCCATCGGGCTGCGGGCGAGTTCGACATTATCGCCTTCAATATCTCTGCCGAACTGGTCTATACCAACGTGCTGAACTGCATCGACTTGGCCGGTGTGGCGGTGCGCGCAGCGCAGCGCAGCAATGCCGATCCTCTGATCGGGGCTGGCGGTCATTGCGCCTTCAACCCCGAGCCGCTGGCCGATTTTGTGGATTTCTTCGTGATCGGCGACGGCGAGGAAGTGGTTGGCGAGATCACCGATGTCGTGGGCGCTTGGAAGCGTTCCGGCAAGCGGGCAGGCACCCGCTGGGGGCTGTTGCGCGAACTGGCCGGCCTTGAAGGCGTTTATGTGCCGTCGATGTATGAGGTGACGTACGACGGGGCCGATCTCGTCGGAGTGTCTCCCAAGCATCAAGATGTGCCGCCGTTGGTAGCTAAGCGGACGGTCGCCGATCTCGCCGACTGGCCCTATCCGCGCCAGCAGCTCGTACCGGTGACTGAGGTCGTACACGACCGGCTGTCGGTTGAGGTGTTTCGGGGTTGTACTCGTGGGTGTCGGTTTTGCCAGGCGGGCATGATTACCCGCCCGGTGCGCGAACGTCCCCCCTCACAGGTGCGCCAGATGGTGTCGGCTGGGCTCGAGCGCAGCGGGTACGACGAAGTAAGCCTGATGTCGCTTTCCACGGCGGATTACAGCGGCATCGCCGATCTCGTCGCAGACACTGTCTCGACCGGCTCGACCGGCTCAACTGGTGCGAGCGGCTCGACTGGTGCTGGTGGGCCGTGTGGCACCGTCGGCGGCGTTGATCCAAGCCGCATCAGCGTCTCATTGCCGAGCCTGCGTGTCGATGCGTTCACTGTTGATGTAGCGGCCCAAGTGTCACGCGCTCGCCGTACTGGGTTGACCTTCGCCCCTGAGGCGGGTTCGTGGCGGTTGCGCCAAATCATCAACAAGCTCATAACCGAAGAAGACCTCTATGCAGCAGTGCGTTCGGCTTACAGCCAAGGCTGGCATCGCATGAAGCTGTACTTTTTGGCGGGGTTGCCTTCTGAGATGGACCCCGATACTGAAGCCATTGCACACTTAGCCGATGCGTGTACTCGCATCGGGCTGGAGTACACCAAAAGGGCTTCGGTGACGGTGTCGCTGGGAGGCTTCGTGCCCAAGCCTCACACGCCTTTTCAGTGGTTCGGGCAGAACCGGCCCGAGGAGTTGAACCGCAAAGTGCGTCTGGTTCGCTCCGCGCTGGGCCGAAACCGGCGCGTCCAGCTCAAGTGGCACGACCCAGCCGCTTCTGCTGCGGAGGGCATCGCCAGTCGTGGTGACCGGCGTGTAGGCGCAGCCATTGAGTACGTCTGGCGCAAGGGCGGCACGTTTCAAGAGTGGAGCGAGCGCTTTGACCTTGGGCTTTGGGAAGAAGCGATGACAGCATGCGGTCTCGACATCGACTGGTACACCTACCGGCATCGAAGCGAACACGAGACGCTGCCGTGGGACCACATCGGAGCGGGTCTGCATCGCGACTTTCTCTGGCAGGACTGGCAAGACGCCTTGGCTGGGCACGGCGTAGCTGACTGCCGCTGGACCCCGTGTTATGACTGCGGGGCCTGCACTGAATATGGGATCGAGCACATGGTTGCGTCCCCTGTCGCCCCCAATGGCGGCAGTCAAGGGACGGGACAGGATCTCGCAACCGGCCATCTAGTGCCGGTTGAGCTGCGTCCCCGCCGGTTAGCGGGCGCAGTGGCATCGGCAACGGACAGCGCGTGACGCGCCGCCTCCCCCCGCCGGTGTTGAGCAACGGTGCCGCTCCCACCCGCGCGGGTGGGAGACGGTCTTGAAGCTGCGGGTACGTTTTTCCAAGACCGGCAAGATTCGGTTCATCGGCCACCGAGATGTGGCCCGTGTGGTCGAGCGTGCCGTGCGCAAGGCGGGACTGCCGGTTGCCTACAGCGAGGGTTTCTCGCCTCGTATGCGGATCAGTTTCGGCCTCGCCCTGCCGACGGGGTACGAATCTGACGGCGAGTACCTAGAACTGCCGCTGGCGGCGAGTGCATTGGCTCCTAGCAGCGCCGAAACCGACGCAGGCACCAAGAACTCCGCTGCGGGGCCGATCATTGTCTGCTCTGACGGTGTCCATGCTCCTTGTGAGCACGAACCGCCCTCGGCCGCTCCGAGCTACTGCACCTTGGCGCAAACGCTCACTGAGGCATTACCCGTAGGTATGGACGTATCGACGGTGGTGCCCGCCGACGGTAAGGGGCCGTCGTTGCAGGCAGCCATTCGCTCGTGCGGCTGGCAATTCGAGATCGTGAGTTTGCAAGCGACGGCGGCAAGGAACGCCGTTGCAGAACTGCTTGGGGCCGGTACCGTCGTTGTAGAACGCCTGCACAAAGGCGAGACTGTGAGTTCCGATATTCGACCCAGCGTGACGGCGCTGCAGGTGGTCGGGTGCTCGGATCGAGGCGCAGTGCTCAGCGCCGAACTGTCAGCCGCACCGCGTGTCGTGCGCCCCAGCGAAATCACTTCGGCACTTGCGCCGACTCATGACATGGGCATAGCCCGCAGAACACATCAATGGACAGCAAGCGCAGCGGGACGAGCCGAGCCGGCCGTGCCTTCGAGATGCGCTTTGAGACAAAAGGAAGCCTTCAGTGGACGAATCAGCACTGAATGAGACAACAAGTACCACAGCAACAAAGAAAGAAGACAACTCCCCAAGAAATAATCCAGCACAGAACAATCCAGCACAGAATAATCCAGCCCAGAGCAAGCCAGCCCAGAGCAAGCCAGCCCAGAGCAGGTCGCCGAAGACGCGTTCGGCAGCGAGCCAGCCAGCGGCACCTACGCCGGCTGTTCGCAAGCGCCGCCTGCCAGCACACACTGCGGGGACGACACCCGAGGCGCCACCGGCGAAATCCGCGCCGCCTGCTGTGCCTCCGCCAACGCGTAAGCCACAGATCGGCGACAGCCGTCCAGCGCCCACTCAGCAGACCGCCGAAGCCGCCGAAGCGGACAGTCCCAGCGGTCGTCGTCGCCGTCGACGCGGCGGCCGAGGACGCGGCGGCCAAGGACGTTCCGGTGAGGCCCAGACCCCGCAGCGCTCTTCGGACCCGCAACGCAACGATTCCAACGCACCCGTTGAGGCGATTCTGGCAGATCAACGACCGGTCAAACTTGACGACGAGCAGCTCTTGGAACGTCGCGGCAACTATCGAAATGGCAAACCGATCGGCCGTTACCGAATGTGCGTTCATGTTGCCGAAGATGCCACGCATATTGCTGTGCTCGAAGGCCGGTCGCTCATTGAGTACTACGTCAGCCGTCCCTCAGATGACATCTCTGAGATCTACGGCAACTTGTATCTCGGCAAGGTGCGGCGGGTGCTTCCAGGTATGGAGGCAGCATTCGTTGAGATCGGCACGCCGAAACAGGCAGTTCTCTATCGGGGTGACCTGACCGTCAACACTGACGACAGCGACGAAGATGCCAGCAGCCAGCGCAAGCAGACCAACAGTCGCCGGGGCCGCGCTCCCCAAGGGCCGGCGATCAGCGATCTGATTCGCAACGGCCAGCAGATCATGTGCCAGGTCATCAAGAACCCGATCGGGCACAAGGGCGCACGGCTGACGACAGAGGTCTCGCTCCCGGGTCGATTCGTGGTGCTAATTCCCAACAGCAACGTCACGGGTATCTCTCGCCGCTTGCCGAGTCGCGAACGGCGCAGGCTGCGCAACTTGCTTGCCAAGGAAACTCCCGAGGGTTTCGGTGTGATCTTGCGGACAGCTGCGGAGAATGTCAGTTCTGCGGAGATCCGCCGTGACATAGAACGACTGACGCGTCAATGGACACAGATTTCCGAACTTGCCGAGCGCTCTGAGGCGCCGACGCTGCTGTTCCGTGAACCCGAACTCGCTGTCCGCATCATCCGGGAACAGTTCACGGCGGACTTTCGTGAGGTAGTGATCGACGATGCATCCCTCTTTGAGCAGGTCAAGGGATACATGGAGGCGGTCGCAGCACCACTCGTCAACCGGATCCGCTATTACGACCCCACAGCCGAGCGTCTTGCGTTGTTTGAGCGCACTCACGTAGCAGAACAAGTGCGCAAGGCAACCGACCGCAAGGTCTGGCTTCCCTCAGGCGGTTCGCTCATCATTGAGCACACCGAGGCGCTCACCGTTATCGATGTGAACACAGGGCGCAACGTGGGTAAGTCCAGCCTCAATGAGACCCTGTTTTTGAACAATCTTGAGGCAGCGACCGAAATCGCCAAGCAACTGCGGCTGCGCGACATCGGCGGCATCATCGTCGTGGACTTCGTTGACATGGACGACAAACGACAGCGAGAGCAACTCATGTCGACACTGAATGAGGCATTGGCACGCGACAAGACTCGAACTGCGACCGAACCGATCTCAGATATGGGCATCGTCCAGATGACCCGGATGCGTACCGGGGAGGGCCTGTTGGAGTCCATGTCGGATCCCTGCGACAGCTGCGAAGGCCGTGGCATCTTGCTCCGTGAATCGCTCTTCGTCTAGTCGTTGCAGAAAAGCGGGAGCGTTGATTCGCCGAGAGCGTGGATTGGCCGAGAGCGTCGATTGACACAGCCATCGGTATCATTCCCCGTTGTGTACGCAGTCATCTCCACTGGCGGCAAGCAGCGCCGCGTCGAAGCCGGTGAACGGCTTGAGGTTGAGCTGCTTGGAGCATCCGTCGGCGAGGAGGTCACCTTCACACCTGTCCTGATAGTCGATGAAGCCACGGTGCTAGCAACGCCCTCCGAACTAGACGGAGCATCAGTGCATGGACGGGTCGTAGGCGAGACCAAAGGTCCCAAGATTGACGGGTTCACCTACAAGAACGCCACCAACAACCGGCGCAGGTGGGGCCACCGGCAGCGCTACAGCACGGTCGAGATCACCCAGATCGCCACTGCGTAGCAGACTCAACCGGCAGCAGACTCAACCGGAGACCAAAGGACAGCATCATGTCAAAGACCAAGGGCGGAGGTTCAACTCGGAACGGCCGCGATTCTGTAGCGAAGCGTCTTGGCGTGAAGGTGTACTCGGGCCAGACGATTGATGCCGGCGGCATCATCGTGCGCCAACGGGGTACCAAGTTCCATCCAGGCCGCAACGTGGGCCGCGGCAAAGACGACACGCTATTTGCCACGGCGCCGGGGGTAGTGCGCTTCGGATATCGCCGTGGGCGCCGCTTGGTTGACGTCGTCGATTCCTAGGCCTTCCCTGCTGAGACACTTGCATCGTGACGTCGGGGCAGGCGTCCAAACCAGCCTCTGAGACCAGCGCCAGGGACCAGCGCCAGAGGCCAGCGCTTGGGATCAGCGTCAGAGGCTGAGTCGGCAGGCGAGCAGCTATGAGTGAGTTTGTTGATGAGTGCCAGTTGCACGCCAAAGGCGGCAACGGTGGCGCTGGTTGCGTGTCGTTCCGCCGTGAGGCGCATGTGCCACGCGGCGGCCCCGACGGTGGTGACGGTGGTGACGGTGGTGACGTGTGGCTGGTTGCTGACCGCAATGTGGCATCGCTGCTGGCGTTCCGAGACTTCCCGTTCCGACGGGCCACTGACGGCTCCCACGGCCAAGGCCGCAAACGACACGGACGCAACGGCCACGATGAACTCGTGAGAGTGCCCGAGGGCACTGTCGTGCGAGACCAAAACGGAACGGCGATTGCCGACTTGGTACACGAAGGTGACCGGTGGTTGGCCGCGCGGGGCGGGCGAGGCGGTCGGGGCAATGTCCGCTTTGCGTCGAATCGGCTGCGGGCGCCCCAATTCGCGGAACAGGCGGAGTCCGGCGAGGAGCATTGGTTTGGCTTGGAGCTGAAGCTGATGGCCGATGTGGCGTTGGTGGGGTTTCCCAATGCTGGCAAGAGCACGTTCATACGAGCGGTGTCAGCTGCAAGGCCGAAAGTTGCTTCGTATCCGTTCACGACGCTGGCACCCAGCTTGGGGGTCGTCCGGCTTGATGACGGCTCGGGCCGTGACCGGATCAGCGCTGAGGGCAGTTTTGAGATGGTGATTGCAGATGTGCCAGGTCTGATTGAGGGAGCTGCACAGGGCAAAGGACTCGGACACCAGTTCCTCCGCCATGTCGAGCGAGTCCGTGTGCTGCTCATCATGGCGGATCTAGCTGAGATCTCTGGACGCAGCCCAGATGAGCAAGTGGAGGTGCTGCTCAATGAGCTGGAACGATATAACCCTGCGCTCGCGGCCCGGCGCAAGTTGATCGTCGGCACCAAGTCCGATGTGGCACACCTCGACTGGGACGGGCCGCGCCTCAGCGCAGTGACCGGCGAAGGGGTGAATCCGGTGCTGGGGTGCTTGCGGGATCTGGTCGTCGGGGCGCGTGAAGCTGACGAAGCGCCAGCTCAGTACGTAGTGCATCGTCCGCCGCCGGGAGGCGTTTCGGTGCTGCGTCTCGGGGACGGGATCTTCGAGATAGAGGGCCGGCCAGCGCGCCGTGCGGTGGCGCTCTCGGACCTATCCGATCCGGCTGCGTGGGCTTGGGCGCAACGACGGCTTGAGCAACTTGGTGTTTCTCGAGCCTTGGCGCGCCATGGCGCCCGTTCGGGTGATCTTGTCCGCATAGGCGATTTTGAGTTCACCTATGAGCCCGACGCATGACGTGGGTCTGCGCCGGAGCTGCGACGAAGCGGCAAGATTGAAGTCGATGCCTGCCTTGCTGCGGCTGGTCGTCAAGATCGGCACCTCGTCTATTACCACCGGAGACGGACGAGTCGACCTTGCTGCTGTTGCGAAACTGGCATCGGAAGTAGCGCATGTGCGTTCTGGCGGCCATGAAGTGATTGTTGTTACCTCCGGTGCGATCACCGCAGGCGTGCAGCGACTGAACGTTGATAGACCTGCTGAGCCTGAACGTCTCCAAGCGCTATCGGCCGTCGGCCAGATCGACCTCATGGCTTCGTACCAGCAGCTGTTTGCCGACCACGGCATGGTTGTGGGCCAAGTTCTGATAGCCCCGCACGATTTCCGCGACCGCAGCCAATACCTCCACGCGCAGACAACCTTCCGCCATCTGCTCAACCTCGGAGTTGTGCCAGTAGTAAACGAAAACGATGCGATCGCAGATGATGCCATCCGTTACGGCGACAACGACCGTATCGCTGCGCTGGTAGCGAACTTGGTGCGTGCTGATGTGCTGATCTTGCTGACCGACACCGCAGGAGTACACACAGCCGATCCCAATATCGATCCTGAAGCCTCGCTCATTTCAGAGATTCTTGAGGTAAGTCCGTCGCTGCAAGCCGCTGCGGGCTCGGCGAGCGCTGTCGGCAGCGGTGGCATGGCATCGAAGCTGGCAGCGGCTCAGATGGCATCGTGGAGCGGTGTACGCACGGTGATTGCTTCGGCTCGTCGCATCAATGTGGTAGCTGATGCTGCCGCGGGCCGCCACGGAGTCGGCACCACTTTGCCCGCACGCAACGCCAGAGTCTCCGCTCGCAAGCTCTGGATCGGATTTGCTGTGGCTGTCCGAGGATCGGTAACTGTCGATGACGGCGCCCGCCGAGCCGTAGCCCAAGGCGGGAGATCGTTACTCGCGGCCGGCGTTATCGGCTCTGAAGGGTCATTCGGGGTGGGTGAGGCTGTTGACATCGTAGATTCCAAAGGCGAGGCTTTTGCCAAGGGACTCGCAGCTATCGATGCCGAAACACTGTCTGTCACCGCGGGTTTGCGCAGCGACCAGCTGTCTGAGGGCATGAATTCTTTGGTGGTGCATCGCGATGATCTCATCGTTCTGGGGTGATGCGGGGCGAAACAACTAGCCTGCGCGGATGCCTGATGCGGGTGGCGAGTCTGTACCGGGGTTGACCGGCTGTGGTGTCTCTGCGCCCATGCTGGCTCTTGGCCAGCGAGCCAAGGCCGCAGCGGCAGTTCTGGCGCAAGCACCTAGTTCCGTGCGAGACGAAGCTCTGCGGTCGGCAGCGGATTTGCTGGAAGCAGCCACCGAGCGCGTCTTAGCCGCCAACCACAACGATGTCGCCAATGCCGAAGCGGCAGGAACGTCTCCCACCCTCGTTGACCGGCTGCGGCTCGATAGCGACCGCGTTGACGCCATGGCCGCTGGTTTGCGCAATGTCGCAGCGCTCGCCGACCCGGTCGGTCAGCGAGTCGGCGGATGGGTACGGCCCAACGGACTCATAGTCGAACAGGTCCGAGTGCCGCTCGGTGTTGTCGCCATCATCTATGAGAGTCGCCCCAACGTCACTTCCGATGCGTTCGGTTTGTGCCTCAAGTCGGCCAATGCAGCATTCCTGCGCGGCTCATCAGCGGCTCTGCAGTCCAACATTGCGATTGCCGATGCGCTGCGCTCCGGCGTGGTCGCCGCGGGGCTGCCAGCCGATGCGCTGCTGTTGGTGACCGACACCAGCTACAGCGCCGCCAAGGAGTTCATGCGCCTCCGCTCCTGCATCGACTGCCTGATCCCCCGAGGAGGCCCTGCTCTCATCTCGTCGGTGCTCGCCAATGCCACGGTGCCCTACGTCATCGACGGCGACGGCAACTGCCATGTGTATGTCGATGCAGCGGCAGATCTCGACATGGCTGCTGACATCGTCGCTAACGCCAAACTGAGCCGACCATCGGTATGCAACGCAGCAGAGTCTCTTTTGGTTCACCGTGCAGTGGCTGAGACCTTCTTGCCCCGCATCGTTGAGGATCTGTGCGATGTGGAACTGGTCGGTGATGCGGCGTCCCGAGCCATCTCGCCTCAAATCGGGCACGCCAGTGATGAAGATTTCTCGGCGGAGTTCCTTTCGCTGAAGATGAGCGTGGCCATCGTGGACGATCTCGAAGCAGCGATCGCTCACATCAGCCGACACGGCACCGGACACAGTGAAGCCATTGTCACGGGCGATCTCGCTGCCGCGCAGGAGTTCACTCACCGCGTCGATGCGGCCGCTGTGCTAGTGAATGCCTCGACCCGCTTCGTTGACGGCGAGGAGTTCGGTTTCGGGGCAGAGATCGGCATCAGCACTCAAAAGCTTCACGCCCGTGGCCCGATGGGCCTTGCTCAGCTCACCACGACGAAATTTGTGGTGACCGGCAGCGGTCAGACGCGTCACTGACTGTGCCAAGTCACCCTCGCTGTTGCCACACTTGCCGACAGCGCCATCCGACCAGTTTCCCCCGGAGACACCCAATATGAACGAAACAATGTTGAACGAAACAATGTTTGGAGACCTCTCAGGTGTCCGCGAAAGCTTGGCAAAGGTCGAGTACCTCGCCGACGACGGCATAGCCAGCGTGGTCTACTTGGCCGAGCGCCTCGGCAAGCCGGTACTCATCGAAGGGCCGGCTGGCACCGGCAAGACCGAGCTGGCCAAGTCGGTCGCAGCGATGAGCGGCGCGCGTCTCATTCGGCTGCAGTGTTACGAAGGACTCGATGAGGCCAAAGCTCTATACGAATGGAACTACAAAAAGCAGCTCCTACGCATCCAAGCCGACCGCAGCGTCGATGCCGAACATGAAGACTGGGCGGAGCTGCAAGACGACATCTTCCAAGACGAGTTCCTGCTCACCCGACCATTGCTTGAAGCAATCAGCGCTGAGGACAAGGTGGTGTTGCTGATCGATGAGGTGGACCGAGTTGAGATCGAGACCGAGGCGCTGCTGCTCGAAATCCTGTCCGACTACCAAGTCTCGATTCCTGAACTCGGTACCATCACCGCCAGTCAGATCCCGCTGGTGTTCTTGACTTCCAACAACACTCGTGAATTGTCTGAGGCGCTCAAGCGTCGTTGCTTGTTTTTGCACATCGACTACCCCGACCTTGAACGTGAGAAGCAGATCGTGCTCACGAAAGTTCCCGCAATCAGCGAGAACCTCGCAGAGCAAATCGCGCGGGTCGTGCGCTCCGTTCGTCAGCTGGAACTAAAGAAAGCACCATCGGTCTCTGAGACGCTGGACTGGGCCAGAACACTGGTGTTGCTCGGCATTGAGAGCATTGATGTGGACCAAGCCAAGCAGACGCTGCACATACTGCTCAAATACCAATCCGACATTGAGAAGGCCGCCAAGGAATTGACGGTCGAGACCTCTTCGGTTCCTAGCTAATACACCACTAGGAAACAGACCATGCTGGATTTGCTCAGCGGTTTCGTGAGCGAGCTGCGCAACGCCGGGTTGCCGGTCTCTTTGACAGAAAACCTTGACGCCATGGAGGCGGTCAAACACATCCCCATCGAAGACCGTGACGCATTCAAATACGCCCTTGCAGCGACTTTGGTGAAGAACGAGCAGCACTGGCGAGCCTTCGAGACAGTCTTTGAGGTCTATTTCTCCCTTCGCGGGCCCGAATACAACGTCGGCGATCAACACGGCGACGGCGAGTTCGATCCTGAGAACCTCCAAGAGTGGATGTCTCAGCAGATGCAAGGCATGGGCGGCCGCGGGGGCGGACAGGACATGTCTGCTGAAGAAATTGCTGAGATGCTCTTCCGTGCGCTGCTCCACGCCGACGAGGCCATGATGGCGGCAATGGCACGGGCCGCCGTGACCCAGTTCGCCGGCATGGAGCCGGGTCGGCCTGTGGGCGGCACCTACTACCTGTACCGGACTTTGCGCAACCTCGACCTCGACGGCATGCTCGAACGTCTCGTCGAAGAATCCGCTCAGCGTTACGAAGGCGAGTTGACACCGCTGGCTGAGCGGCTCGAACGCGAAGAATTCGACAGCCGCATCGAGCAACTCAAGCGAGAGATCGAATCGGAGATCCGACGCCGTCTAGTAGCAGACCGCGGCGTTGAGGCTATGGCCAAGACCCTGCGCAAACCGCTGCCCGAAGATGTCGATTTCATGCATGCCAGCCGAGAAGAGATGGCGAATATTCGCAAGGCCATTCAGCCGCTCACGCGCAAACTGGCGGCCCGTCTGGCTCGCAAACGCAAACATCAGCGCCGCGGCCCGCTGGATTTCCGGGCTACTGTGCGCCGTTCGCTTTCCTATGGGGGCGTTCCCGTTGAACCACGTTTCCGCCATCCACGCCCGAACAAGCCCGAACTAATGGTGGTGGCGGATATATCCGGATCAGTCGCCGCATTTGCCCGTTTCACCTTGCACCTTGTGTACGCCCTGCAAAATCAGTTCTCTAAAGTACGTTCGTTCGTCTTCATTGACGGCATCGACGAAGTCACCCATATGTTTCAGAACGAAGAGGACATCACCAGCGCTGTTCATCGAGTGAACACCGAGGCAGATGTCGTCTGGGTTGATGGACACTCCGATTATGGCCACGCTTTCGGTGTCTTCTGGGAGAACTTCGGCAAAGACATTAATGCCAAGTCAACGATGATGTTCCTTGGGGATGCCCGCAACAACTATCACTCAACGAATGCTTGGGTGCTCAAGGAGTGCCAGAAGCGCGCGCGTTCTGTGTTCTGGCTGAATCCTGAACCACGTTCGTATTGGGACACCGGCGACTCGGTGATCACCGAGTACTCGACGTACACCGACGGCGTGTTTGAGTGTCGCAATCTGCGCCAACTTGAAGGCTTCGTAGACAACCTCGTCTAGCGCTGTCCTCAAAGAGAGCCTGCGACAGCGTTACTTGGCGGCGGCGAGCAGCTCCGCTGCCAAGAATGCTAAGTCCAGCGATTGGCGGCCATTTAGACGCGGGTCGCACATGGTCTCATAGCGATCCCCGAGTTGGTGCTGGGCCAGCTCATCACCCCCGCCGACGCATTCGGTGACGGCATCGCCGGTGATCTCAAGGTGAATTCCACCGGGCCATGTGCCAGCTTTCGCGTGTTCGGCGAAGTAGTGGCGGATCTCGCTCAAGATGACATCGAAGTGGCGCGTCTTGATTCCTTGATCGGTGGTGAAAGTATTGCCGTGCATAGGGTCGCACTGCCACACCACTGGATGACCGGCCTCGGTGACAGCACGCAGGATGGGTCCGAAGGCATCTGCCACGTTGTTGGCTCCCATGCGGCTGATCAAAGTCAGTCGGCCGGGAGTCCGATTCGGGTTCAATACTTCGCACAGTGCCAAGGCTTCTTCAGGCGTAGCGGTTGGTCCGAGCTTCGCCCCGATCGGGTTGTGTACACCTCGCAGAAACTCCACATGCGCCCCGTTGAGTGCTCTGGTGCGCTCACCGATCCACAGCATGTGTGCAGAGCAGTCGTACCAGTCGCCTGTGATGCTGTCGGTGCGTGTCAGCGCCTCTTCGTACCCCAACAGCAGCGCCTCGTGACTGGTGTACAGCTCAACTTGTCGCATGGCGTTGTCGTCGGTATCTAAACCGCACGCATTCATGAACCGCAGTGCAGAGTTGATGCCGCTGGCCAGTGCCTCATAGCGTCGTCCCGCCGGACTTGATGCGACGAACTCCTGATTCCAGGTGTGTACTTGGCGCAGATCTGCGTAGCCACCGCGGGTGAGTGCTCGCAGGAGGTTAAGAGTTGCCGCTGAGGTGTTGTACGCCCGCAGCAGACGGGACGGATCTGGTGTGCGAGCCGCCGCATCGAATGCAATGTCATTGACGATGTGACCACGGAAGCTCGGCAAGGTCACACCGTTGCGCGTTTCTGTTGACTGGCTGCGCGGTTTGGCGAATTGACCGGCGATTCTTCCCACCTTCACGATGGGCAGACCAGCCGAGTACTGAAGCACCACAGCCATCTGCAAGATGACCTTGAGTCGATCGCGGATCTCATCCGCTGTTGACAGCTCAAACGACTCAGCACAGTCGCCGACTTGCAGTACGAATGCTTTGCCGGCGCAGACGGTTGCCAAGAGTTCGGTCAGCCGCCTCGCCTCGCCTGCAAACACCAGCGGGGGTTTGTGCTTCAGCTCGCTCAGCGACGCTGACACAGCGGCAGCATCAGGCCATTGCGGCTGCTGGTCTGCGGGCTTATCGGCCCACGAACGGGGATGCCAGCTCGGTTCGTGCTGGGGTTCCGCAGCGAGGCCGGTGTTGGCCTGAGGTGTCGTGGCCGACTCAGACCGCGTCGGCGTCGGCATCAATGTCTACGAACTCGCCATCGGCGGCGAGACTTTGCAGCTCATCGACAGCGCGCTTGACCAAGCGGCGCGCCGCTTCGGCAGTCACACCGAGTTCCTCACCGATTTCGCGGTAGCTGCGCTGCTCGCCGTCGATGATGCCGTTCCGTCGGGCCACTGCGTAGCGGGCACGATTATCCAAGTGGCCCAACATTGACATCACCATGCCGCGGCGGTCCGATTCGATGGCGAAGTGCTCTGGCCCCGGCGCGTCATCACCGATGAGGTCAATGAGAGCGCTGTCGCCTTCGTCGCCGACTGTCTTGTCTAGTGAGGTCGGTGTGCTGATCCGCTGCAGCCAAGCATTCTCATCGTCGAGAGAGTCGCTGTCACCACCGTTGTGGCGAAGCGCTGCGCGCAGCGTGGCCGAGCGGTCCGACGGCAGCCGAATGAGGCTGCCTTTTTGGTCGAGTGCCCGCCCGATGGACTGGCGGATCCAGAACGTTGCGTAGGTTGAGAACTTGAAGCCACGTCGCCAGTCGAATTTTTCGACTGCGTGCTCTAGGCCTAGGTTGCCCTCTTGGATCAGGTCCAGCAGTTCCAGTGTGGGGGGAAGTGGGTAGCGGCGGGCGATCGACACCACCAAGCGGAGGTTTGCTCGGATGAAGCGGTCGCGTGCTGCTGCGGCAGTCTGGACTGCTTTGCGCAGCCCGCGCCGCTCTGCCACAGACAGTTCCTCGTCGCTGTCGAGGCGAACGCGTGCGTCACGACCGGCCTCAATCTGCTGGGACAGCATGCGCTCGTCCTCGGCGGTCAGCAGTGCGACGGCACCGATCTCGTTCAGATATTGGCCAACTGAATCCATGACACACACTCCAACCGGCAGGGGGCAGCCGGCTCTTGGTCCTCAACGGCACACCGATCTGGCATGCCACCCGGCGGGGGGCACCGGGTATTTTCTGCCCGCTCCAGAGCTGCACCAGCCCCGACCTAGGCGCTACACCGCCACTGGGGCGGAGCCTTTCTTGCTTGTACGCCTGCATGCGATGAGAGACCCGAGATTTCGGATTCACCCACGGCGCTGCTGTTGGCGGACGGCCACACAGTAGCACACAGTGCCTCACCCGCGCAAGCAAGCACACCCGCGAGGCTGCCTTTCTGAGACACAAGCCTCAGTCTGAGACATGAGACACTGAACTCAGTACAACCTCGGTGTGCAAAACCTCTGTGGTTTGGCGGGCAACTCTACACTGCTGCGGTGCCGCCGCAACTCGGGATCTTCGGAGGCACGTTTGATCCTCCTCATGTCGGACATGTCGCGGCCGTCACCGCAGCGCAGGACCAACTCTCCACCGACATCATTCATGTGGTCGTCGCCAACGACCCGTGGCAGAAGTCGGGCCTGCGTTCGGTCACACCAGCCGTACACCGGTTGGCCATGGCACGTCTAGCGTTTGCAGGGATTGCCCACACCAAGATCAGCGACGTTGAGCTGACGCGTGGTGGCCCCACCTACATGATCGATACGGTTACCCAGCTAGAACGTCCCGGTACAAAGACGGTGCTCGTCATGGGACCAGCCACAGCCGCGGGCCTGTCAACGTGGCACTGTGCAGACGAGTTGGCGCAGCGCGTGACAATTGCCGTGGTCCAGCCAACGGGTGAGCCTCCTGCTCAACTAGACGGCTGGCAGACCACATCTGTATTCATGGAACCAGTGCAGGCATCGGCTACCTGCGTGCGTCAGTTGCTGGCGAACCCCAGCGGGCCACAAACAGCAGCGAACCTTCGCCGTGTGGTGCCACCAGCCGTGATGGACTACATAGGCCGCCACAGGCTCTATTCTGCGTGAGCGTGGCACCGGCACAGCAGGCACTCTCAGCCGACGACAGCCGGCCCCAACTGCGCTCGGTGACAGAGGACCCCGTTTTGCTGCCGCCGCTCGTGCTCGCCGCCGTTGACGGCGCGTCAGAAATGTCGGCTGAACGAATTGTCGTGCTTGATGTCGGCGATGTGTTGGCTATCACCGACTGGTTCATCATCTCCAGTGCCCCCAATGCCCGCCGCGTCCGACGCATTGCAGAACTCATGCAAGAGCATGTGAAGATGGCCGGGGGCGACGGTCCTATCCGTACGGAAGGTCTCGATGATGCACAGTGGGTTCTGCTTGATTTTGGCGAGTTCGTGGCGCATGTGTTTCACGAGCCACAGCGGGAGTACTACGACCTTGAACGTCTTTGGTCAGATGTGCCTCGCTACGAGTTCGCTTGAGCCCAGCACTGTGCAGCCCAGCACGGCGCAACCAGCACAAACTCAACTAGCACGGCGCAGCCAGCACGGCTGAATTGTTCAACATCGTTCAGCATTGTTCAACGAATAATCGTGGCAGTTCCTTCACGAGCAAGCGCAACCCATGTGCGCCCGCGAGTGAAGGGGACGATCACGGCGTTGTTTGAGCGGAACACAGTGGTGTCGCGCTCGGACAGGCGTTCCCAAGTTCCCTCTATGACATGCCCGTCGGTGAACATCCACGCCGTACCGCTGCCGGTCAGCACAGGCTCAGGAGTCGCACGGTTGGCCGGGCTCTGACGGTATTGCACAAACTGCACGACGACATTTTCGGGGGCTACACGCACACCGTCGAAGTCTGTGTGTTGTTGACCGTTCTGAGTGCGGGCCCAGCCGCTGCGTCCATCATCCCACCGATAGGACGCTTCGATCTGTCCGAAGTTGATGTCTACGCCGCTGACGCGGGTGGCTGGCGGCAAGGTCTCGCCTTCGTTCCGGAAGCGAAAATGTGCTGGCGGCGTGCCGCCTCGCTCGCCGCCAGCCGCGAAGATGCGAGCCGTGTCGCTGATGAGATTGTGAGGCGCATTCTTGGCCGAAGAGCGCTCAAACACCCCGTTGTCCAGCGAGCCGCCGTCGGTGATGTTGACAGCGTCAACGCGACCGAGCGCGCGCATGGTGTAGTCGTTGGCACCCGAGTTCACGAAGATGGGCCGGTTGAGGTTGGACAGCAACGCGAAGTCGCCGGTGCGAGCTGAGCGGATCGGGCCGACCACATCAGCGTTGCGCGAATGGAAGACAGCCGCCAGCCGGGTCAGGCCCCCTTCGACGAGTTCCTCATAGACCACATCGGCCGCATTGATGCCCCATTGCGGCAGCGCTTTGGGATGATTGTCGATTTTCACCACCGCAGCAGGACGCGTAATCTCAACAGCAGTCGGCAGACCGGTCAGCGGCGCTCGGTATAGGGGTTCGGCGATGGTGGTGGGTACGGGTTCAGTAGCAGTCGTTGTCTGAGTTGCTGCGGCTGTTGTGGCGGAGGGCACAGCGACGACCGTGCTTGTCGGCGCATCTGTTGGCACAGCTGTCGTTGCAGCCGACGTGGCGGGCGCAGGCGCAGTCTCAACTTCTTCTGGCACCGTGATCGCCGAGCAGGCCGCCAGCACCATGGATGCACTGAGCATGAATGCAGCGGGCATGAATGCCCGTGCCCACGTTCGGCTCCCAGAAGCCAGCCGATCGGCTGTAGGCAGTTCGCGGACACGCTTCAAAGGTCTGCTCCTAGACATGTGCAGCAGGCCGCCGCGTTCACCTAACTCAGTTCTTACCCTACCGATCTGCTCTTGCCCGAAAGTGGCACACTGCCTCCCATGGCCACGCTTGTCACCGGCGGCGCCGGCTACGTAGGGAGCCACACTGTGGTCGCACTACACGACGCTGGGCGCGATGTCGTGGTGCTGGACGACTTCTCCAATGCCCGGCGTGAAGTCGTAGAACAATTGCGGTCGTTGACCACCGCGGACTTGGTCGTCGTTGAAGGTGACGCAGCGAGCCGTCTCGTTGTTGAGCAGATCTGCGACACACATGGCATCGACTCAGTGGTGCATTGCGCGGCGTGCAAGAGCGTTCCCGAGTCGTTCACCGATCCGCTGGGCTATTACCGGAACAACGTTGCGTCAACGCTGAACCTCGCCGAAGTCGCCGTTGAGCGGGGCATTGAGCGCTTCGTCTTCAGTTCATCGGCCGTGGTCTACGGCGCTGCGGAGGCATTGCCGGTCACTGAACAGACTCCGACTGCGCCGCAGAGTCCCTATGGCGCATCCAAGCTGATGTGCGAGCGCATTCTCGCTGATGCTGCGACGTCTGGTGCTCTGCGAGTGGTCATCTTGCGTTATTTCAATCCCGTCGGCGCTCACCAGTCGGGCCGTATCGGTGAGTGGCCGCTAACGGCTGCGCAGAACCTCGTGCCCACGGTTATGCGGGTCGCTGACGGCTCCGCGAACCGGCTGGAGGTGTTCGGCGACGACTATGACACGCGAGACGGCACACCACTGCGCGATTTTGTCCATGTGACCGATCTCGCGGAAGGTCACCTAGCGGCGATTGATGCCGATCTCGGCAGCCATTCCAGCCGAGTCTTCAACTTAGGAACCGGGGTAGCTACGACCGTGCGTGAACTCATCGACGCTGCCTCGGAGGCGACCGGACGCCCAATTCGAAATAAAGTTGCTGCGCGTCGGCCGGGTGACATCGCAGCGTCGTGGGCTGACTGCAGCCGAGCACATGCAGAACTCAGATGGCGAGCCAAACGCGACCTAGCTGAAATGCTGGCGGATCACTGGCGTTTCGTACAGCGGGGATGCCCAGAGTCCCCGTGACCTTAGGCGGGCGCATCAGTTAAACATCGCAGCCGCAGTGATCAAGGTGTACTCGTTGCCGACAGCTAGTGGCTCAACTAGCGCCGAAGCGGGGACGAAGTCGGGCACCCGGTCGTTGCGCACCAAGATGACATCGGTGGGCTCCACCTCGTCGAGCGTGGTCTCATCGAGCATCCAGATGGGCCGGTCGAGGTAGTACGAGATCCATCGCGGTGTCCAGATGCCAGACGTGAACCACACCAGCTCGGCTTCGGCGACCTCGGGGGTTTCCTGTGCCTGAGACAGAACAGCGCCGGCATCGGCAGGCTGGTCCAAGTAGAAGTCGCGGGTCGAACCGGTGGCGACGAACCCCAGTGTTACTAGGGCAACTGCTGCGGCCGCCAACCCCAGCGGCATCCGCAATCGCGTCGCCCAGCCGCGCAGGCAGCGATCAGTCCTCGCCCCGAAGCGGGACTCCACTGGTACGAGTTCCCAGAAGTTGCGTGCTTGGATGCCCGCCCGGCCGAAGATGCGACCGTCGTCGCTGTTCCCGAGCGGCAAGTTGAGATCTGGGGCCCACAGAGCGAATACGCCGACGCAAATGAGCGCTACTACAGTCCAGCCCGAGCAGAGGAAGGCCAGAGGGCCTCGGCGTGCCATGAAGGATCTTTCGGTTTGCGGCAGTTGTTGCAGCCTTACGAAGAGACGCAGCGTAGTATCGGCCCGATGGCAGGCGATGATTGGCGCTGGCTGTCTGATGCTGCACACCTAGCGACTTATCCCTCACCCTCGCCATGAAAATCATGTGATGCCAAGTGCTCCACAGAGACGGAACGGCAACGAATCGGTCCGGCCTCGATTTCGATATCTGTATCTCATCGACGCAGCGACGCTGTTCGCCTTGATGGCGGGGATCACGCTGGTCCGATTCGGATTTGACTGGCCCACATACCCGCGCAGTCACTACTTCATCGGATTCGCTGTGGCCACCGTGCTGCACATGACCGTCTATTACTTCGGCGGTTTCTATGAGTACGAGCAGCGCCTCGGGCACCGACCTTGGTTGCCGCGCGCGATGTTGCTCACGTTCATGGCGGTAGGTGGTGATGCCACCGTGACGCTGTTGTCGGGCCGGTATCTCATGCCGCGCGGCAACCTGATTGTCCTAGCAGTAGCGGCCAGCGTGCTCATCACGTTCAACCGATGGACTGCCCGGCGGGTACGGCTGCGCCGATATGGGCTGCCTCGGATGCTGCTCGTCGGCACGAACGATGACATCGACTCCGCCAAGAAGCACCTCGGTGACAACGAACGCGACGCGGTGATCGTCGGCAGCCTGACTGGTGGATCTAGCTTCGGTGGATCTAGCTTCGGCGCCAGCATCTGCGCTGAAGTAGAGCGCGTTGGGGCGACAGATCTGCTGCTGCTTTCTGGGCAACCGCTTGAGGGCATCTATCCCGAGCCGCTCGGAGAACTCGAATCGCAGGAAGTCGGCGTCTATCGCCGCGTGACCGCGGTTGACACGCTGCTCGGTTTGCAGCGAAGCCGTCAGATTGGCGGGATGCCGTTCGTTGCCTTGCGGAAACACGCGATGCCGCTGTGTCGCCTGCAGTTCAAGCGGCTGCTCGATTTGGGCTATTTGGCGTTATCGGCTCCCATTGTGCTGCCGCTGTCAGCAGCAGTGGCTCTCTATGTGCGGGCTCGGGCGGGCCGTGGCGTGCTCTACCGCCAAGAGCGGGTAGGTCGCGGTGGTGTCCCCTTTGTGCTCTTGAAGTTCCGCACTATGAAGCTGGACGCGGAGCGCGATGGGCCGGTGCTGGCAGGCGAGAACGATCCCCGGGTAGTGCCCGGTATGCGATGGCTCCGACGGACCCGACTTGACGAGCTGCCACAACTTTGGAATGTGCTCACCGGGTCGATGTCGGTCGTAGGGCCACGTCCCGAACGGCCGCAGTTCGTGGCACGGCTCGAACGCGACATCCCGGGTTACGGCCGACGCCATGACGTACCGCCCGGCATCACCGGACTGGCGCAGACACAGGGCCATTATCAGACAAACCCCGGCTACAAGCTAGGACACGATCTGCAATACGTTGTGAACTGGTCGCCTGTGCTTGACTGGGAAATCATGGCCCGCAGCTTGGCCGTCATGGCCCGCCGCAACGCCCGGTGAGCACTGCTGACGACACCCCAGCGGTTACGGTGGTCATTCCCGCTCGTAACTGTGCAAGGGAACTGCAGGGCTGTCTCGATGCCGTCAGCGCGCAGACGTACAACGGGCCGTTGGATGTAGTGATCGCGGTTGCGCCTAGCGACGACGGAACCTCCCAAGCGGTGGCTGAAGCACATTGCTCTTGGCCCGTCACCATCGTTGACAATCCAGCGTGTACAGCATCCGATGGCCTCAACGCTGCGATTGACGCTTGTGGCAGTGAGGTCAAGGTCATCGTGCGCGTTGACGCACAAGCCCGACTACCGGTCGGCTATGTCGAACGCGCGGTTGCAACGATGGCCCGAACAGGTGCCGCCAACGTCGGAGGCGCACAGCGACCGGTGGGCCACGACGGGTTGAGCCGTGTGATAGCAGCGGCGATGTCGTCGGGGTTCGGGGGCGGACCAGCCCGCTTCCGGCATGGACGTCGCGAGGGCCCTGTCGACACTGTGTATCTAGGCGTATTCAATGCCGAAGCGCTTGCCGCTGTTGGAGGTTTCGATCCCTCACTTGAGCGGAACCAAGACTACGAGTTGAATTGGCGGCTAAGAGAACAGGGGCGCCTTGTTTGGCTGGATCCCAGCTTGGTGGTCGATTATCTGCCGCGTTCAACTTGGAGTGGTCTAGCTCGCCAGTATTTCGACTACGGAGCCTGGAAACGCACGATGATCGGGTGCCATCCGCGCTCGGTACGGCCACGGCAGCTGGCCGCGCCGACACTTGTGTGTGGCCTCGTGTTGTCGTTGGCTGAGCTGGTCCGTGGCCGGTTGCGAGGCGGATTGGTGCCAGCGGTATACCTCGGTGCTTGCGCTGTGGCCGCAGCACAACTGAGACACAGGCTGGCTGGGTTGGTTGACCTTCTACGGGCCGCTGCTGCGTTTGCTGTCATGCACTTGGCGTGGGGGACGGGCTTCCTGCTAGGTCAGCGCCGCGTAAATCGACCCAGCCCTCATCAACCCAGCCCAAATCGACCCAGCCCTCGCCGTGGGTATTGGCGCAAATGCGCGAGATAGTGGCCCAAACGCGCATTAACGGCGGCGAGCTGACGACCCGAAGGTACCAGCCCGCCAACCGTTCAATGCTGCAGTCCAATCCAGCTTTTGTGCCTTGGGCTGTTGTGCCTTCGGCTTTCAGATGCTGGCCGCGGCCTCAAAGCCGATGTCAAGATCGGCGATGATGTCATCGATCGTCTCGATGCCGACCGACAAGCGCACCAAGTTCGGCTCAACGCCGGTGTCTGACTGCTCATCGGGAGTGAGCTGGCTGTGTGTTGTGCTTGCCGGGTGGATCGCCAAGCTGCGCACATCGCCGATATTGGCGACATGGCTGTGCAGCCGCAGGCTCTCCACAAACTTCTGACCGGCCTTGACACCACCGTCGATGCCGAAGGCCAGCACCGAGCCGGCTCCCTTAGGCAGGTACCTGCGTGCCAAGCCGTTGTACGGACTTGACGACAGCCCTGCATACAGCACCCAATCGACCTGCGGATGACCTTCGAGGTAGTCGGCCACCACTGCGGTGTTGGCAACGTGACGCTCCATGCGTAGCGACAAGGTCTCGATTCCTTGTAGGAACAAGAAAGCATTCATCGGCGAGACAGCGGCACCGATGTCACGCAGCAGCTGAAGCCGAGCCTTGAGTATGTATGACCCTGCGCCGAGAGCGGGCCAGTACGCCAGTCCGTGATAGCTGGGATCGGGCTCGGTGAAGCCCGGATGCCGACCGGACGCGCCGAAGTCGAACGTGCCACCGTCAACGATCAGTCCGCCGATCGACGTGCCATGACCGCCGATGAACTTCGTGGCCGAGTGAACCACGATGTCTGCACCGTGGGCCAGCGGCTGACACAGATACGGCGAGGGCACCGTGTTGTCCACGATCAACGGAACATTCACGCTGTGCGCCACACCTGCGACTGCTTCAAGGTCCAAGATGTCGTTCTTGGGGTTACCGATGGTCTCGCCGTAGAACGCCTTGGTGTTGTCACGCGCTGCGTCACGCCACGAAGCAATGTCGTCGGGGTTTTCCACGAAGGTGACTTCAATGCCCAGTTTCGGCAGCGTGTAGTGGAACAGGTTGTAGGTGCCTCCATACAGCGACGGGCTGGCCACGATGTGGTCGCCTGCCTCTGCCAAGTTGAGCACCGCCAACGTTTCCGCAGCCTGCCCCGAGGACAGTGCCAACGCTCCCGGAAGCCCGACCGCTGTGCGCACGCCGCCTTCGAGCGCGCTGATGCGCTCTTCTAGCACATGCTGGGTCGGGTTCATGATCCGGGTGTAGATGTTGCCGATTTCCGCCAGCCCGAACAGGTTCTGAGCATGCTCAGAACTGTCGAAGGTGAACGACGTGGTCTGGTAGATGGGCACGGCGCGGGCGTTGGTGGCGCTGTCAGGCGCTTGGCCCGCGTGGACCATTCGTGTTTCAAATCCTAGATCGGCGAGTGGATCTTGGGGTGTTTCGCTCATGTCGAGCTCCATTTCTTGTGCCCAATAAGGCGGGCTATGCCTGGCCCGGCGGATTTGCCGAGCACAGCACTGTACCGGCCAATCCTGAGTAATCACATCAGGTTTTCGGTGACAGGTCGGTGTCAGAATCCGCCGAGGTTCGCAAGTCCGACCTGCTTGTCTACATCGCCCTTGAGTAGGTGCACTCTGAGTAGGGGCACCTTTGAGTAAGCGACCCTCTGCGGGCATCAGGTTTGGGGGCGTCAGGCTGGGGGCCGCCGTTCTCGCAGCAGGACTTCTTGGGCGATGGTCGCCACATGGCTGCCGTCTGGCGCGAACAGGTTGCCCACAGTCATGCCTCGGGCGCTCTTGAGTCCGTGGCAGTCGAACTGGTACAGGTGCCATTCATCGGCGCGCATCGGACGATGGAACCACATGGCGTGGTCAAGTGACGCACCCATGAATGTCTTTGGGTATTGCTCGCGAGGCACTTGCAGCGGGTGCAGCGAGCGTGCGGCGTTGAACTGGATGGCATCGGAGGTAAACGCCAGTCCGCAAATGTGCAAGCGCGGGTCGTTCCCTATGGGGTCAACGATGCGGACCCATCCCATCGACTGGCCAGCGCCCGGGTGGCTCGGCAGTGGTCGCCGTTCCATGATCCACGGCCAGCGCTCTTCGTCAACGTTGCGGCAGTCTTGAGGGTTAGGTGCCAGCGGGATACGCGCCGTCTGCACTTCGGCGTCTTGTTCTTCGATGTGGAACGAGCAGGACAGGTTCAAGATCGCGCCGCCACTCTGACGGGCAACGACCGCGCGCGTGCAGAAAGAACGTCCGTTGCGGAGGCGGTCCACCTCATAGCGCACAGGTTCGTCGAGCGTTCCGCCCCTGATGAAGTAAGCGTGGACTGAGTGCGGCTCAAACTCTTCAGCGACGGTCTGGAGTGCGGCCCATAGGCCTTGGGCGATGACCTGCCCGCCGTAGATCCGGCCCCACATGTACGCGGGGCTGACGCCGACGTAGGTGTCAGGACCATGCTGCTCAAGAAGCATCATTTCGCCGTATGTCGTCGGCGGTGTGCTGCCGTTGGTTGTCATGGCAGTCCTCTTCGGAAATCGCCCAGATTCGGCTTCGGCATCAGCTTCGCCGTCGGCATCAGCTTCGGGTGAAGTCGGGTGTGCGGCGCTCGTTCATGGCGTTGACACCCTCGCGCCAGTCGTTGGTGGTGCGAAGTCGGTCCTGCTCGGCCTTTTCGTGGTCGGTGGCCGCTTTGATGTCATCGGCAAGGCCACCGCGCATCGTGTGCCGGATGGACTCGATTGCCAAGGGAGCCGAGTCGGCGATCTCGCAAGCAAAATCGTAGGCCGCTTGACGCAGTTGGTTGAGCGGCACCAGCTTGTCTACCAAGCCGATCTCTACAGCCTCGTCGCCCTTGACGCGCCGACCCGTGTAGAGCAGTTCCAGGGCTTGCTGGTTGCCGACGAGTCGGGGCAGTGTGACGGTCAGCCCGAAACCGTGGTGGAAGCCTAAACGGGCGAAATTGGCAGTGAAGCGAGCCTCAGGTGCAGCGACGCGGAAGTCTGTGAAGCAGGCCACACCCAGTCCGCCGCCCACTGCTGCGCCTTGGATGGCCCCGACCACCGGCTTGCGCCCCGAGAACAGCTCGAAGGCGGCGTCGTATAGGTGTCGGGGACTGCCGTCGGCGTTGGTTTCGGTGATCTCGTCGTCTTGACGGCCATCGCTGCCGAACTTGGCGCCGGCGCAGAAATTCTTCCCTTCCGAGCACAGCACGCTGGCTCGGCAGTTGTCCTCTTCATCGAGATCGCCGAACGCGGCTACCAAGCCGTCGATCATCTTGAGGTCGAAGAAGTTGTGCGGCGGACGGTGAATCTCCACGACGGCCACATGGTCGTCGCCCAGCTTCACCGACACGTCGCCGTATTGTCCAAATTCGTTGAGTGCGCTCTCGTTCATGCGGCGAGCGTAGATGCGTTCACATCAATGCGCGCAACTAAATGCGCGTAGGTCATCATGTTGCGATCTGCCAAAGGCACCACACGAGCACCAGGAGAACCGTTCGACATTCGCCTGTCCGCCAACGCTGTGACTAGCGCTGTGACGCTCTTAGGTGGTTTCCACTAGTTTCCGCAAAGGCCACTTTCCGGCCACTTTCCGCAAGACCACAAAACAAGGGATGCAGACATGCTTGAGAACCGCGTTTCGCTGCTTGCGTCACCTCACCGCAGCCATGTCGGTTGACCTGCGGCCTATCACTCCGGCTGGCAGTTTTCTGCAAGCCGTGCTCGCTCATGGGTTGACGCACAGCGAGGAACCGGTCACGCTCTCCTCGGGCACGCTCTCGCGAGACTTCGTGGACGTGAAGCGGGCGCTCGCTGCCGGTCCTGATTTGGACAACGCCGCCAAGGCTGTGCTTGACAAGCTAGATGGTCTCGATTTCGATGCAGTGGGCGGGTTGACGCTCGGTGCAGACCACATCGGGGCAGCGGTAGCGATGAGAGCAAGTGTCGGCTGGTTTGTGGTTCGCAAAGAACCCAAGGCTCACGGGCTGGGTCGCAGCATTGAAGGCACACCGGTGGGCGAAGGCACCCGCGTGGTGCTCATTGAGGACGTAATCAGCAAGGGCGGTTCGATTCTGAAGGCACACGATGCTGTGATCGACAACGGTGCCGCAGTGGTTGCAGCAATCGCATTGGTAGACCGTGGAAACTATGCGCAGTCGTTGTTCGCTGAGCGCAACGTGCCCTACCACTCGGTGCTCACCTACAAAGATCTCAGCATCGACCCGCTATAGCTCGCCCTCCTGTTCGCTTAGGTGAGGTATTGGACTTGTATGAAGTCGCTGGGGGAGCCGTTACCGGCTTCGGTCTCGGAGGTGATGAGTTCGTGTAGTCGTTTGGCGACGGGACCTACCGTGCCGTCGCCAACTGCGACACCGTCCCATTCCACCACGGGAAAGACATGCGTATCGCCGCCGGACATAATGAGTTCTGCACCGGCACGGGCCTCGTCGGCCCGCAGCGGACGCTGCTGCACCTCAAGTATCAGACCTTCGTCGCGCAGCGGCCCCGAGGCGAGGTCCAGCAGGCGGCGCATGGTAGTGCCGTGCAGAATTCCGTCAAATGGGGGAGTAACGAAGACACCGTCGGTGCTGATGCTGCAAACGTTCAGCACGCACGCCTCGGCGATGAAACCGTCGTCGTTCACGATGATGCCGAACGTGCCGCCCCGGTCCGTCGCTTCGAGATGAGTCAGGACGTTCAGCAGATAGTTGTTCGACTTAATTTGTGCTAGCAGCGGCGGTTTCATCGGGGTGCTGCTCACAGTGGCTTCGCGGAAGCCGTCCGTTATCGGATCGAAACCGTCTGGTCCAAAGCTCGTCGGATCGAGCACGACACAGTAAAAGCAAGGTTCTTCGCATTCGGCAGGCATGAACGAAAAGCCGCCTGGGCCTGCTGTCAGCCAGTACCGCACGATGCCGTCGCGGACACTTGATGTGGCCACCGTGTCGGCGACCATCTGAATGAGTTCGCTGCGAGTCCATGGGACAGCCAAGCGGGCACCCGCTGCACTTGTGAGCAAGCGGTCGATGTGGATACCGAGACGGTACAGGCGCCCCTGTACCAGCGAGCAGGTGTCGAAGACACCGTGGCCCCGATGCACCATGTGGTCGTCAAGGGGAACCGTCATAACGGACGGATCAGTTACGACACCACCGAGATACGAACTGAACATGGCATGGCAGCCCCGCTTGGCACGACGCCTCGCGCTCATGCGCTCGAAGGCTTCGGCGGCACTCAGTACCCGCTGAGCCGGACGCAGGACTTCAGAGTCTTCCCCCGACGCGTCGGTGCTGCCCGCGTCGGCGCTGCCGTTGGGATGTACATCGGCAGTGGAAGTCGTGGGCTGCGCCATGTCCTTTGCCATGTCGGCGATTGTAGGAGGCACGGGTTGACCGGCTCATTGGTCGGTTCCAAAGGCCGGTTCATAAGGCCGACGCGTCACGCGACTTCAGTGTGTCTTCGTAACCTCGCTCGGCGATGGGGGAGTCACAGGAGCCGAACGCGGCCCCGACGTTCGGGTCGGCGTCGCTTGCGGGGCCAGCCAATCTGGTGACGTTCGCCCGGATCGCAGCTTCGCCAGTGTTCATCGTGATGGTCGCGGTTTGGGGCGCTCGCTGGGCGACCTTTTGGACCGGGTTCGCCATCGCCATGACCGACTATCTCGACGGACTGCTTGCCCGTCGGTACGGCTCAACCCGCGCCGGTGCCTTCTTGGACCCCTTGGCCGACAAGGTCTTAGTGCTCGGCGGCCTCGCAGCATTGGCATGGAACGGCCAGTTCCACATCGTGCCGGTCCTCGTCATCGCAGTGCGCGAACTGGTGATGAGCGCGTACCGGTCGCGTGCAGGTAAACGCGGGATCTCCGTACCAGCGACGATGCTGGCCAAGTGGAAGACGTTTGTACAGCTTTGGGCTATCGGGTTTGCGGTGATACCTCCGTTGGCGGAGCACGCGCACTGGACGGCCACCCTCACGTTGTGGCTAGCGGTAGCGCTCACGCTGTGGACCGGCTGGTCGTATATGCGCTCCGCGCGCGTCGTGGCTGCTGCTCAGCTAAGCGAGGACACCCCAGACTGAGCCGCTGTGTCGCTGGGCATCTAGGAGGCTGCTGAGATGGTGCCCGCATGATGGCCGCTGAGCCGCTGTGTTGCTATGCATCTAGGGTCACGTTCTGTGAAGACCGAGATTGTCGCCGTGGGGACCGAGCTGCTGCTAGGGCAGATTGTTGACACCAATTCGTCGTGGATAGGTGAGCAGCTTGCGTTGGCCGGCATCGACAGCCATTACCAGACGAAAGTGGGCGACAACGCCGAACGGATCGAGTATGCGTTTCGGCTGGCGCTAGATCGCAGCGACGCGGTGATCGTGTGCGGAGGTCTAGGACCCACACCCGACGACATCACCCGGGAGGTGCTGGCGGCGGTTATGGGAGTCGAGTTGGTGCTCGATGAGCGAGTCGCAGAGCGGATTCGTTCAATGTTCGCTAGCCGTCACCGTCCTATGCCCGAGAACAATCTCCGCCAGGCGATGGTGCCGGTCGGTGCAACACCGATACCGCAGCAGCCGGGCACAGCACCGGGCCTGGTTGCACCGATCCGCTGGGTTTGTGGCGTTGGCGCTATCGGCGAGGGGGTGCCGGTCTCCCAAGATGTCGAAGTGTTGGACCGGGTGGTGTACGTGGTGCCGGGCGTGCCATATGAGATGCGGGAGATGCTTACCGGCACTGTGCTAGCAGACCTGCAGCGGCGTGCCGGTGTGACGGCGACCATTGAGAGTCGGGTGTTGCGTACTTGGGGGCAGAGCGAATCGGGACTTGCTGAGATGCTGGCCGATCGGATCGCCGAGTTGGATGAAGTCGGCAACCCCACGTTGGCTTTTCTTGCGAGCGGGATTGAGGGCATCAAGGTGCGGATCACTGCCAAGGGCACTGATTCCGCAGACGCTTGGTCGCTCATCGGTGCTGAGCAAGCCAAGCTTGAGGCACTGCTAGGCGATTTGGTGTTCGCCTATGACGACGACACCATGGAGACAGCAGTTCTGGCTGAACTCGGCCGGGCGGGGCTCACCTTGGGTGTCGTGGAGACCGTAACCGGCGGCCGGATGGCCAACCGACTCTCCTCGGCGGAGACCGCAATGAGGTCAGGCGCTGCCTTAGGCGGGGCCAAACTGGGCGATCCTGGACTTGCGTCGAGTCCTAGCGAAGCCACAACGGATGCCCCCAAATCCAGTAGTGACAGGTCCAGCAGTGACAGTCTCCGAACTTTCGCTGGCGGCATCGTCGCCCCCTCAGAGCAACTTGCGGGCTATCTGCTGCATGCCGGCTCGTCAGATGTGACGCCCTTGGGTGATGATCTGGTCCCGCCGGTTGCGTCGGCTGCTGGTGCGCAAGCGCTTGCCCGCGCAGCCCGCTTGCGCGTTGGTGCCAGCGTCGGTCTTGCCGTTACCGCAATCGAAGACCGAGCGTCGGCCACACCGCGCCATCCCTTCGGCACGGCATTTTTGGCGGTGTCGATTGCGGCGCTGCCTGCCCGTGGTGATTTGCCTGCGGTAGATCACCGAGATCATGTAGATGAGATTCGCTTGCCCGGTGACCGCGAGCGGCTCGCCGATTACAGCGCGATCTCGGCTCTCAACCTGCTGCGCCTGATCCTTCAAGGCCGTCGCTAGCTGCTTCGCAATCTCGGGTTGTGACTGTCGGCTCGTCATGCGCAACAAGCCAGACAGCCAGATGCCAGACGACCAGACAGCCAGATGCCGGTGCCTGCGGGCACAGCCGTTAGCCTGCGGGCCGTGGATATCCGGATCGGCATCACGCACGGCGGACGCGAACTCAGCGTCGAAATCGACGACGACGCTGCCGATGACACAGCCGCCGCAGTCGAAAGCGCGCTCGGAAGCGAAGCAGCAGTGTTGTGGCTGACTGATCGCAGCGGGCGACGTGTTGGCGTGCCTGTTGACAAGCTGGCTTTCGTAGAGCTGGGGCCGACCGGAGACCGCCGTATCGGCTTTGCTGCGGACTGAGACAGCGATGCGGGTGCCTGCGCAAAGGCGCCAGCCAGCGTCGCTTGCGCTCGACAGCCCACGCGAGCACCTGCGTCGGCTCATGGCGTGGTGGTCGCTGCTTGCAGATCTCTCGTTTTCTGACTTGCTGCTGTTTGTGCCCGGGCAGGCGGGCTCGCTTGACGAGCTGCCAGATGAACTCCACAAGCCCGACCCACATCTGGGTGACCCACATCTGCCCGATCCACATCTGCCAGGCAGCGGCAAGCAGATCACGCGCCGACTCGGCGCTCAAACACCGATTGCCATTGTTGGCCAGATCCGGCCTACGACAGGTCGTACGCTGTACCGGGACGACCACGTCGGGCTGTGCGTGACCGCCGATGAGCGCCCCTTGGTGTCCGAAGCGTTCGCCAGCGGCCTGATCGTGACCGGCGAGGGCTTGCGGGTCCCAGGAGATCGCCGTGCGCGCATCACCGCAGTACCGGTCGTTTTCGACGACGTGACGATTGCCGTGATGAGCAGCGAAGTCACTCCGCGTTTTACCGACATCCGCGACCCCGGCGAACTGGAACGAACGTACATTGCAACCTTCGGGCGGCTCGCTCGCATGGTCGCTGCGGGTTCGTTTCCCTACCGGGACGTTGACCTGCCAGGGGAGGGGGCACCGCGGGTTGGGGACGGTCTGCTCCTCACCGACGAAACAACGCGCATCGGCTTTGCATCGCCGAATGCCGTGAGTGCGCTGCACCGCATCGGCGTCGGCGGCAACGTGCTAGGACGGCGTGTGCGCGACCTTGAACTTGGTCCCGACATCGTCGGGCGCGCCATGAGCAGCGGCACCCTTGCGGTTGGCGAGACCGAGCACCGCTCGGTGACGGTTCAGCTGCAAGCACTGCCGCTGACCGACACCCCGGTACGCAATGCCTTGGTGCTGCTGCGTGATGTCACCGAAGTGCGGCGTCGCGACCGGCTGCTCATCTCCAAAGACGCCACGATCCGCGAGATCCATCATCGGGTGACCAACAATCTGCAGACCGTCTCGTCGCTTTTGCGCATCCAATCGCGCCGCTTGGAATCACGCGAGGCCAATCGGGCGCTCGAGGAAGCGGTGCGACGCATCCGCGCCATAGCGCTGGTGCATCAGACTCTGTCGGGCGAGACCACCGACGATGTCGACTTCAGCGATGTCGCTGAAACGCTGACAGACACCATGCGACAGAGCATCACCTTCCCCGAGCGTCCGGTCGATTTCACCGTCACCTGCCAAGCACAAATGTTGCAGTCCCAAACAGCGACAGCTTTGGCAGTTGTGCTTAACGAGCTGTTGCAGAACGCAGTTGATCATGCCTTCCCTCGCTTGTGGGAGATCGACGACACTGCGTCCGACACTGGGTCCAACACTGCGTCAGACACAGCATCCGACACTGCGTCGGGTCTCAACGAGAGTCCTATCGGCCGTGTCGAAGTGGAGATCACTCAGACCTCAGCAGCCGTTTTGTCGATGGTCGTCCGCGACGACGGAGTCGGTATTCCCCTTGGCTACGACGCGCAGCGTTCCGCAGGGATGGGCACTTCAATCGTGCGGGCGTTGTGCGGTGCCGATCTTGGCGGCACCTTTGAAGTGCGGCGGCGGCAACCCCCGCCAGGCTCAGAGGCCATCGTGCAGATCCCGTTGCGGCCGCTTACCTGAGCAGGTCGCTGCGATGCTGGGCCCACGGAGCGTTTTGGTCACTACAGAGCGTTTTGGTTATCGGGGTATCGACGGAATGGCCAGCCGCAGTGCTTCGGGGACCCACTCGAGCCGGAGTTCGTCAACGGTGCCGAGATGATCGCCGTCGATCTGATGAGCGAACGGGAGCGCACCTCTAACGCAGAGTTCGCGTACATCGTCGATGCATTGCGCCACGTTCGGGTCAACTTCGCTCAGGCTGCCTTTTGCGCTGATCACAGCCCGGAGCACTTTGAGCGCGTCGGCGAAGCGCAGCGACCTCAGCCCAACGACCGACAGCCCGTTGCTGAAAGTGGCCGCCGGAGCGATATTTACCGGGCGGCTGCCCAAGAACGTGTACGGATCGGTGTTCGCTGCCACGACAGCAAAACAGCCGTCGATCCTGCTTGATGACGGAGAGATTGCGCGAACCGACAGCGTCGGCGTGCTGCGGTCGTAGCGCCGCACCAGTGTGTCGATGCCTGCGAGCAGGAACAGCGGATGTCCCATGTAGCGCTTGAGAGTCGGGTGGCGCTCGACCCGTTCGACGACGGTGGCATCGAGTCCTATTCCGCAGTGGAACAAGAAGTAGCGACCGCAGGTGTAGCCGAGTCCGGCGCTGGTGACGTTGCCGTTATCGAGGGCGTCGAGCACTGCCGCCGTTGCTTCTAGCGGGTCATCTGGAGTGCCTATGGTGCGGGCGAACACGTTGGTCGACCCGCCCGGCAGCGCAGCGAGCACACAGTCGGTACCGACAACGCCGTTCGCTGCCTCATTCAGTGTGCCGTCACCGCCCAACACGACGACCGCATCGGTGCCCGCAGCCGCTGCGCCGCGTGCCAAGCGCGCCGCATGGCCGCGTCGGTTGGTGAACGCCACCTCGGTGTTGTGCCGCTCGGACAAAGCGGTGTGGATCAGCACGCGGGTGCGAGCAGTCGTCGATGACGCGGAATCGTTGACCAGCAGTAGCACGCGCACGACATCAGTCTCACCCATAAAGACGACGCTTGTGGCAGACGCGTGTGGCATTAGTGCCGCGAGTCGGCAGAATGCCCGACCATGAAGGTCGTTGTGTGTGTTAAGCAGATCCCGGATCCGGCGATACCGGGCGAGCTGGATTCCGAAACGAACACGTTGGTGAGGGACGACAAACTAATTCTTGACGAGTCCGACTCCTACGGCGTTGAGATGGCATTGCAGCTCGTGGAGGCTGCGGGCGGTGGCGAAGTGTCGCTTGTCTCTATGGCGCCTCGTTCAGAGACAAGCGGGCTGCGAACGGCACTGGCCATGGGGGCCGACGACGCTGTGCTGATTAGCGACAACGCACTAGCTGGCAGCGACGCGCTGGGTACTGCCAAGGTGCTCGGTGCGGCCATCGGCGAACTTTCAGCCGATTTGGTGCTCGCTGGTGTTGAGTCCAGCGACGGCTACACCGGCACAGTGCCGGAAATGATCGCTGGAGTGATGGGACTGCCCTCGGTCACGTTCGCTAAGCGCATTGAGATCTCCGACGGCGTAGCCAATGTCCAGCGTCAGACCGAAGCCGGTTACGACGAAGTGGAGTGCGCCCTTCCCGCTGTCGTGTCGGTGACGGCTGGAGTCGTCGAGCCGCGTTATCCCTCATTCAAGGGAATCATGGCAGCCAAGAAGAAGCCGGTAGCAGAAAAAGACCTCGCCATCCTTGGCATCGACGCAGGCTCCGTTGGCACTGCCGGCGCACGCCAAGAGACCGTCGAAGTCACCGATGCCCCCGAACGCGAAGCCGGCGAGGTCGTCACTGACGAGGGCGATGCACACCAGAACATTGTCGAGTTCCTCGCTGAACTCAAGGTGATTTAAATTATGACGCTTGCACAGATTCTGCTCTTCGCCGAAGGCGATGTCGACGGCCCTTCGGGTCTCACGTTGGAGTTGGCCACCAAGGCTCGAGATTTGGCCGACACAGTGACGGCGTTCGCTCCGACCAACGGTGATGCCATGGCTGCCGAACTCGGAACCCATGGTGTATCGACGGTGTACGCGCTTGAGGACCTTGGTGATCGGCTGGTTGGCGCGCACGCAGCATCAGCGTTGGCGGGCCACATTGAAGCCACATCGCCTGATGCTGTGTTTTTCGGCCAGACAACCGATGGCCGCGACACTGCAGCGCGGTTGGCAGTGCTCACAGACCGGCCTGTGTCAACCAACAACGTCGGTGTTGAACTGCGCGATGGAGCACTGGTCGCCGAGGAGCCAATCTTCGGAGGTACGCAGAACATCTTCACGGCGTACCGAGCGCCTGCACCGGCTCTCGTCATGTTCCGGCCCAAAAGCTTTGAGCCAGAGCCGAGCGGTGGCGACCCTGCCGCCGTTGAGAGTGTCGCAGCGACAGATCCCGGCGAAGCAGGCCGGGCCGTGGTAACCGGACGCCACACCGAGGCCCGTTCAGGACCGCAACTTGACGATGCTGCTGTTGTGGTGTCGGGCGGGCGCGGGCTTGGTCAACCCGATGCTTACTCCATGGTTGACGAACTCGCAGGGCTGTTGGACGCAGCCTCGGGTGCGTCGCGGGCCATCGTGGACGCTGGCTGGGTTCCTTATGCAAAGCAGGTCGGGCAGACCGGCAAAGTGGTGAAGCCGAACGTCTACATCGCTTGTGGCATCTCAGGTGCCACGCAGCATCTGGTGGGCATGAAGGGATCCAAGAACATCGTGGCGATCAACAAAGATCCTGAGGCACCGATCTTCGGTGTCGCCGATCTGGGCATTGTGGGCGATGTACACAAGGTGATGCCTGCGCTGATTGAGGCACTCAAATCTCGTTAGCCGTAATACCCAGTGAGGTTGTTGAAGCCTAATGAAATCGCGGGTTTATTATCAGCGAGTGCGTTTAATATTCTATTCTTTGTTCGTATATGCACCGCTCAACTATGATCCAAAAGTTGTATTATGGGGCCGACGGATCAAATGGATGTATCTGTGTTTTGCCTCGTTGTGGACATTGTTGACCAGTTTGCCTGACATCGTTCATGATACATTTTATACCGGTGAACCGATTGGGTACGCACTACCGGCAGTTATAGCTAGTGCAGTTGTGCTGTTGTTAGGCCTCTTGATGTCATCGGTTTTTGTTCAGGCCATAGTCGTGTACCTTTTGCAAAAGGCTCAAGATAGGTCAAAATAAGTGAGCCTTCGCGAAAGTGTGGGATTTGGTGTGCTGGATTCGGTGGGGTCGGGCATCTCCAAACACCGATCCCAGCAAGGCCTCGACCCCCAAACAGCGATATTCAACCCACCCACATCCCACAAAACCCAGAGAGCCGATCAAGCAGGGTGAAGTACCTGCTTTGAATAGGGAACCCAGCCAGTGGTTAGACCAGCGGCTGTGTTGTTTGCCGCTGGTTAGACCAGCGGCCATGGCCAGCGTTGGCCACTGTCGTCAGTGGGGAACTTGCCATAGGAGGCCAGCCATTCGGCCCGTTTAGCCAGCGCGTCAAGTTCGTCGGGTCGTAACCAGTCCGACAGCGACGCTGGCGGGTCGGTGGCATTCGTGATGGCAGCGGCTAAGTCGTCGTCAAACGCTTCACCGCCGAAATCCCAGATGACCGTGCGCAGCTTGAAGTCGCTGGCAAAGCACAGCCCTTGGTCGATGCCGTAGATCGATCCCCAGCGAGATGCAAGACAGTGCCCTGACTTGCGATCCGTGTTGTTCGCGATGAAGTCGAACGCGCAGATGCGTCGCAGGTCTGTGTGGTGCCGTTCCTCGGACACGAGCGTGAAATAGTGCTGCTCGAAGTCGGCGTCGATGAACAGTTGCACCGAACCCACGCCGAAGGGACCGTCCCGTTCGACGGTCGGCGGGATGACATGCCACCCCAGTGCTTCCGACAGTTCGAACGCTGCGATCTCGCGACGGTACAGTCCTGAGGGGAAATCCCAGAGCGGGCGCTCGCCCCGTTCGGGCTTATAGATAGCGGCAGTGGGGGTGGTGGGATGGCCAACTTGCACCAAGAACGTCGCGTTGCTGCTGTACGGCATACGTCCGAGTACAGAGATCTCACCCTCGCGTAACAGCCGCAGCGCGCTAGATGTTGGCGGGTCCCAAACGACCGGCAGTTTGAGGTGCGTGCCGTCTTCGTTCTTTGGCAGCAAGTGATGCGGGACCAGTTCGCTCACGCCGACTCTCAGCTGCGCGGCGGCCGGTGCCCGTTGCGCATGCCGAAGTCGCGCCCTTCTTCCACCAGCCGCAGCGCCTGCTGCGCAAATCCCAGCGCCAACGCGTACTCCAAGTGAAAGTAGGCGCGACTTTCGCTGGGTTCATCGTCATCTGGCGTTGCGGCTTCGCCCGGGTCGAACTCTTCGCCTGGTGTTTCGTCAAGCTCGCTGTCGTCGTTCTCCACTGCGATGACGACGATCCTGTTGCGTTCTGTGTCTATGCCCGCTGCGAGGCGGCTGACAGTCCACGCCGCAGCTACCGGCTCGGCCAGCTTGCCGACTGGGGCCGCGGGGCCGCTGTAGCCCTCGCCCTGGAGAAGTTCGCTCAGCAGGCTCGCAAGCATCCAGACTTGGCTCTTCTCGAGTTTGAGCGAAATGACATGACCTGCTTGGGAGGCCTGCAGGAAGAAGATCCTCTGGCCGGGCGCGCCTACCGTGCCAGCGACGAACGTGTCCGGATCGCGGAGATCAAAGTCGTCACTCATGCCGGAGAAAGCGCTGCGAGATTCGATGTGCTGTTGGTAGCCAGCACCATGGGGCCCTCAGCGGAGTACAGGATCGCAGTTACCGAGCACGGCGACACGCTGACACGTTGGAACAGATCAAGGTGGGTGCCCATGGCATCCGCAACAAGTGCTCTGATGGGATCGGCGTGGCTGACGGCGACCACCACCGATCCGCGGTGGCGACCAACCAACTCGCTTGTGGCGGCTGCGATGCGCGCCTGCATCTGGCGCATGGTCTCGCCGTCTGGGAAACCGAAGCCACTGGGGTAGCGCTGCACCTGCGACCAAGCGGCCAGCTTGCGAAGCTGGCTTAGCTTGCGCCCCGTCCAGCGACCCACATCTGCCTCGTTGAGGCCTTCGTGTGTCTGCACCAACCGATCGACCGCTTCAGCGATGGGGGCTGCTGTTTGCTGTGCCCGTTCCAGAGGGCTGGCGTACACCGCGGCGATTCGTTTGCCCAGTGCCGAGATGCGTTCGGCCGCTTGTTGCGCCTGCTGAAGCCCCGCCTCACTCAGATGCACACCCGGCCGCCGGCCATACAGTTCGACACCTGTGGTAGGGGTCAGCCCGTGGCGCACGAGCAGCAGCAGCGTGGAACGAGAAGACGCAGGCACCGCGCCGACGCTACTGGGATGCACGGCAACAGATCGGCACCGACTGGCACACTTTCACGATGGCCGCTGCTGCTGATGCTCCCCACAACGCTGCTGCGGCCCAGTATTCGCCAGCCCAGTATTCGCCAGCCCAGTATTCGCCAGCCCAGTATTCGCCAGCCCAGTCTCCGGCGGCTCTGCGACTGCTGAGCGCAGAGATCGCAGAGTGCAGACGCTGCATGAGGCTCGTGGCATGGCGCGAGCAGACAGCAGCCCGCAAACGCGCAGCGTTCGCCGACGAGCATTACTGGGGTTGTGGCGTGCCGGGATTTGGCGACCCCGCTGCTGCTGTGGTCGTGGTGGGGCTCGCCCCTGCAGCACATGGCGCCAACCGCACCGGACGCATGTTCACTGGCGACCGCTCGGGTGATTTCCTCTATGCAGCCTTGCACCGTTGTGGTTTCGCCAACCAGCCCACCTCGACCCACGTTGGCGACGGACTCAAACTGAGCGATGCCTACATCACCGCAGCAGTGCGCTGCGCGCCACCGGCCAACAAGCCCACATCCGACGAGCGGGATGCCTGTCGGCCCTATCTCGAACGCGAGCTAGCACTGCTCAGCAATGCTCGTGTCGTCCTTGCGCTTGGAGCGTTCGCTTACGGGGTGCTGTGTAATTTGGCTGGCATCCGACCCCGACCGCGTTTCGGTCACGGTGTCACGGTGGCTGTACCCGCAGCAGACTCCTCAGGCGGGGTGCCGCACTTGGGTGGCATCACTCACATCGTGTGTTCGTTCCATCCCAGCCAGCAGAACACATTCACCGGGCGTCTCACCGCCGATATGGCAGATACGGTGCTGCGCGATGTTCGTCGGTTGGCCAATCTGCCGCTGTGCCACTGAATCCCCGCGGTTCTTTGGGGGGCCGATACGGACGGTTATCTGCTGGGCGGTGTCGGTTGCGGTGCTGGTTGGCGCAGCGGCATGTTCGGTCACAGTGGTGGAGGTGGAGCCTGTCGATACCGACGTGACCGGCATCGGAGCTTCGCCGGGTGATCCGATCACACCGGTGTTGCCGACACAACCCGTCGGCAACAGCCCGAGTTTGCTCGCCATTGAGCCGCTCACGGCGTTCATGGATGCCTGTGTCGCAGATGCCGGACTGGTCGGTCCCTGCCATTGCGCTGTCGCGCGGCTCGAAGGCAGCCTGACTGCTCTCGACTTCGTGGTGTTTGAGGATCGTATGACAGGCGGGCTGGAGTTCTCGCCCGAACTCGCGTCGGTGCTGGTCAACTGTCGTGATGCCGCCCCGCCGCCAGCGTGGTCGCAGGAGCGTCAACTCCTGTACCTAGACGAGTGCTCCGTTGGGGAAGATCGCCTGAGAAGTCTGTGCGCCTGCTCGCTGGCCCGCGCTCAAGATGTGGTGCCAGCACACCGGCTAGACGACTTCTTGATGAGCACAGAGGTGCAACCCGACATCGTTGACTTCATCGCGGAGTGCATCTGAGCCTGTCGATGAGTCCGCTGGTCAACCAGACTGAGCCAACCAGTAGGTGTTACCCAGCAGTTAATCCTCAGCAGTTACTTCTTGACGGGCTCAGCTAGCAGCGCTGGTTTGCCCCAAGCAAATTTCGGCCAACGGACCCGCGACTTCTCGCTGAGCTTGTGCATAAGCGCAATGGCGCCGGGGTCTTCATCGCCAGCACGTCCGATGAGCGAGCCGTCGGCAAGCATCTTCATGATGATCTCGCGGCCGATGTCGGTGCGGACGATCGTGAGCGTCCAGTCGTTGTGCTTGCCAATGCCGCCGGTGGAGATGTCTGCGTGCTCGGCTGCAAAGTCGGGACAGTGCAGGCATCCCTCGCGGGTCCAGGCGTGGCATTCCTTGAGATTGATCTCGTAATACCCACCGTCGTGAGTCCAGATCTGGAATACCCCTTTGATGTTCGTTTTGCGAATCCGATGCCGGTCTAGACCGTATTTTTGCTCAAAGAGTTCTTCGAAGATCGCCTCGTCAAACGATTTCGAGCACAGCAGCCCTATGTTCAGCACAAACCGGTTGCCGACTTTGCCTACCTTGCGTGACTTGGCGACGGGAACGATTGAACTCTGGCAGCTCATGCCAACCAGCGCGATCTTGCGGGCGCCAGCCTCTACTGCTTCGTCGTATGCCAGCGTGTTGGCCGAGTAGGTGTAACGGCTACCAGCGCCCTGTAGCACGTCATCTCGGTTGAAGGCCACGCCCGGCGAGGCAGTCCACTGGTTGCCTTCGCCCTCGCCCACATAGGACGTCAGCGCAGCGTCGATGTAGCCGTGGTCGAGCGCCCAGATGAGAATGGCAGAGACCAGCCCTCCGTCCTGCCCGATCTCGTGGACGTAATCATCGGAGGCCCGTGTGAGGATGATGTCTTTGTAGATGCCCGAGGGTTCTTGCGAAGTTCGGTGGCGGCCGAACATGAAGTCGTCGGCTTCGTCTTCCCATGTGCGGAACCGGGGACATGCCCGGGTGCAGCTAGTGCAGCCCTTCTGGCCGTGGCCGCAGTCGCCGAGCCCGAGTTCTTCCTCGAGGTGAAACGGCGTGAAGCCGCCCTGGAGATGTTCATACCCGATGACGTCGTGGGGGCAGGAGATCACGCAGCCCGCACAGCCAGTACATAACCCGGTGGTGATGACCTCGTCGTACAGTTCTTTCCATTGGAAGGTCCAGCGCTGCGGCGTGCTGGCTGTTTCAACTGGTGCTTCAATTGGTGCCTCAGCCGCTTGGCTTGTCATCGCCATGCCGCCAGACTACGGCAACCACCGGTTGAGTTCACTCAGAATCAGCAGGTGTAGTCGTGGAAGACACCCCAGACTACGAAACGTCCCAGCCGTCTAGTGTGGCTTGATGTGACAGAGGCTGAGTTGTTAGCGCTGTTCAGCAGAGGCAAGGTGGCGACGCTGGCGACGATTCGTGCCGACGGGCGTGTCGATCTTGTGCCATGTACGTACGCATTCGAGGGCCAAAAAGTGGTGACTGCCGTCGACCACAAGCCCAAATCGACGACGGAACTCAAGCGACTCGACAACATCCGACGTTTTCCCGAAGTCACGATGCTGGTCGAGCACTACGAAGACGAAAACTGGGAACGGCTGTGGTGGGTGCGCCTGCGAGGGCTTGCTGCGGTGCATACCGAAGGGGTTGAGCACCGCAATGCGGTCAGGCTGCTGTGCGAGCGCTACCCGCAGTATGAACAACAGCCACCGACCGGCGCCGCCATAGTGATTGATCGCACCGAACTGACCGGCTGGGCAGCGACAGCCTGAGTCAGGGTCGCACCCTCGGTCGGCATGGTGCCGACGTTGCGCCCTCGGCAGGATTCGAACCTGCGCACATGGCTCCGGAGGCCACTGCTCTATCCCCTGAGCTACGAGGGCTGGTGGTCTGTTGGCAATTGTGTTGGCAATTCATGTTCAGACCCGATGTCTGGCCAAGATACCGACCGGTAGCTTCGCGTTGGTGAACGAAGCTGAGCTGAGGCAAGCCATACACGTCGCAACCAAGCGGCTCGGCGTACACATCGACGAGGTGCGTATCGGTGTCGAACGTCCGCAGCGGCACGACCACGGTGACTGGTCAACTAATGCAGCCCTAGTGGGTGCCAAGGCAGCAGGGTTAGCGCCCCGTGAACTCGCAGCACAACTCGCCAGCGAACTTGAATCGGCCAACCTTGACCATATGGAAAGAATCGAGGTGGCAGGCCCCGGCTTTGTGAACTTCCATCTGTCGCCGTCATGGCTGCACGGCGTTCTTGAGGCGGTGCTGCGTGAGGGCACCGAGCAGTATGCGAGGCTCAACATCGGTAACGGCAAGACCGTGAGCTTGGAATTCGTTTCGGCCAATCCAACCGGGCCCCTGCATGCCGGTGGGGGACGTTGGGGCGCTTTCGGCGACAGCCTGGCTCGCATATTCCGCCGCTGCGGTTATGAGACCGTCACCGAGTACTACGTCAACGATCTCGGCCGTCAAGTGAGTCTCTTTGGCCAGTCGCTCTTAGCGCGCATGTGCAATGAGCCAGTGCCACCCGACGGCTACAAAGGTGACTACATCAAGGATTGGGCCAGCGAACTGACGGCCGAATTGCGCTCGCAAGATAAGTCCGCGGCACAGGACCACTCCGCAGCAGACATCTCTCATCTGCTGAGGTCGGTGGCGCTTGAAGCGGGTCACACACCGATTCCCGTCGGATCGCCAATGGAAGCCCGCTACGCCGCCCGGTGGGGCATACGGCGGGCACTGCGTGACGTCGCCGAGTCACTCGCAGCAATGAACATCAGCTTCGATCATTGGCAGAGCGAGGCGGCCCTCGCCGAAAGCGGGGCTATGGGCGCTGCAATAGCGCAGTTGAGCGATCTCGGCTGGACCTATACCTCCGACGGCGCACAATGGCTGCGTACCACCGAGTTCGGTGACGACAAGGACCGCGTGCTGCTGCGCAGCAGTGGCGAGCCCACCTACTTCTTGCCCGACGTTGCCTATCACCACGCCAAATTTGACCTTGGACGGTTCCGGCAGGTTCGCCGGCAAGACCCATCTGTCGGCGGTGTCGCTGCCGTCTCCAGCAATGAGCATGACGATGAGCCCGGCAGTGGGCAAGTCGATTTGGTGATCGACGTGCTGGGCGCGGATCACCACGGTTACGTGCCGCGCGTAGCAGCAGCCATGCAGATGCTCGGGCACCCGCCTGAGTCATATGAGGCCATCGTCGGCCAGAACGTGACATTGATGCGTGACGGCGAGATCGTCGATTTGTCCAAGCGCACCGGCGCCATCGTCGAAGTAAGTGAACTCGTTGGCCACGTAGGACCAGACGTGGCGCGTTTTGCGTTCTTGTTGCAGTCAATCGACTCGCGCCAGACCATCGACATCGACCTGCTGTCGGCGCAAGCAGCCGAGAATCCTGTTTTCTACGTGCAGTACGCGCACGCTCGAATCGCCGCCGTTGGTAGACGCGCCGAGTCAGCCGACATTGAGCCTGTCCCGCCAGTCGGTACCGATCTCGGGCCGTTGGTAGGTCAGCGGGAAGTGGCGCTGTTGCGGTTGCTGGAAATGCTGCCGTCGGTAGTTGAGGTGGCGTTACGAGAACGGGCACCTCACAAGGTGACGACTTGGGTACGCGACCTTGCCGCTGCGTTCCATGGCTTCTACCACGACTGTCCGATTCTGCACAGCGACAACTCACCGGAGGTGCGTGATGCCCGGTTATGCCTCACCGAAGGCACGCGCATCGGTCTGGCTATCGGACTCGACTTGCTCGGCGTAGACGCGCCTGAAGCGATGTGAGCGCGTCAAGGATGCAGCGCGCTGATGATCCCAGCGGACCGATCCCGTTCCGGCTGCTGCCCGATACTGCTGAGGTGTCCGATCGGGGGCGCCTTTGCGTCGGGGGATGCGACCTAGTTGACCTCGCAGCAGAGTTCGGTACGCCGCTGTTGGTGTACGACGAGGCACACCTGCGCGCACGCTGCCGGGAGGCAGTCGCAGCTTTCGACGGGGGCGCTGCTTACGCTGCTAAGGCCTTCTTGTGTACCTCAATGGCGCGTTTGGCTATCGACGAAGGCATGGACATAGATGTTGCTAGCGGCGGCGAACTGCAGACAGTCCTGCGCGCCTTCGGTAGTGATAGAGCGCGTGAGATCGCGCAGCGGATCGTGCTGCATGGCAACAACAAATCGGTGGGTGAGTTGGCCATGGCTCGTGAGGTGGGTGTTGGACGCATCGTGGTGGATTCGTTCGAAGAGCTGAATCGCCTAGACGCACTGCATCGCACCGACGGCATAGCACCACGGGTGTTGTTGAGGGTGACGCCTGACGTGCGAGCGGAGACTCATGAGTACATCTCCACCGGACAAGCAGATTCCAAGTTTGGTTTTGGTATCGGCTCAGGTGACGCAACAGCAGCGGTTGAGCGCGCATCGGCTGCCACGTCAGTTGAGGTGGTCGGCGTTCATTGCCACATCGGCTCTCAGGTTTTCCGCACTGAGAGCCTTGCCGACGCACTGGAGATTGTCATCGACTTTGCCGCGCCGTTGTTCGGCGACGGATCGGCGGCCGGTGCCCTCTCGGAGCTATCTGTTGGCGGCGGGCTCGGTGTTGCCTATGTGGAATCTGAGCAGGCACCGACGATCACCGAGTGGGGAGAAGTGCTGAGCAGTCGCTGGCAAACGGCGAGCAACCGTCACGGCTTGCGGGCCCATCTCGTTGCCGAGCCGGGACGGGCCATCGCAGCGTCGGCTGCGGTGACGCTCTACACAGTGGGAAGCGTCAAGGAGATCCCGGGTGTGCGTACTTACGTCGCAGTTGACGGCGGCTACGGAGACAACCCGCGTCCGATGCTGTATGGCAGCGATTACACCGCATGTATGCCCGCTCGGATAACCGAACCGCGGCCCGCGCGGGTTCGGCTGGTGGGTAAGCACTGCGAATCGGGCGACGTGATTGCGCGATCAGCTCCGGTTCCCGACGGTGTCGCAGTTGGTGATGTGCTGGCCACCCCCGTCACAGGTGCCTACGGCTACTCGATGGGCGCCCCGTACAACCGCATCGGACGCCCAGCGGTGGTGTTCGTGGCCGACGGCACAGCCCGCGTCGTGATTCGGCGCGAGACCTTCGACGACATGCTTGCCCTCGATGTCAACGAACGGCCGATGTCTTCGCGGTTCACCTGAATAACGCGTCGGGCGAAGCTCTTGCGGGCGCTGATTGGTGTCGGCGGTACCGTTTCGACCGTGCCCGCAGCCGATTCGATGCCCTTGAAGTCCGCCGCCGATCACACCATTGATCACGCAGCCGATCACGCCGGGGCGCCACGCCCTGTGCGCGTGGGTGTCTTGGGTTGTGGCAACGTCGGGGCGGCTCTCGTCTCGCTCTTGCAGCGTGATGCGGATCATCTGTCTGCCCGCACTTCGCTTGATTTTGAGGTCAGTCGGGTTGCTGTCCGCAACCTCAGCGCCGAGCGTTCGGTAGCACTGCGCTCGGGCGTTCTCACCCGAGATAGCGAGTCGCTGGTGGTGGCCGACGATGTGGACGTGGTCGTTGAGGCGATGGGCGGTATTGAGCCGGCCCGGCATCTGGTCACCGCCGCCATAGAGCACGGCAAACCCGTGGTGACCGCCAACAAGGAACTGATCGCCAACGTTGGTGAGGAGTTGTTCGCCGTGGCGCGTCGCAACGGTGTTGACGTGGCCTTTGAAGCTGCCGTGGCCGGTGGGATTCCCCTCATCGGGATGTTGCGTCACTCTCTCATCGGTGAGCGCATCACCACGGTGATGGGCATCGTGAACGGCACTACCAACTACATCCTCACCCGGATGGCCGAAGACGGTGCCGACTATGCCGATGTGTTGGGCGAGGCGCAGCGGCTGGGCTACGCCGAAGCCGATCCGAGCGCCGACGTGGAAGGCTTTGATGCCGGTGCCAAGGCGGCAATCTTGGCCATGACGGCGTTCGGTGCGAAGGTCGTGGCAGGAGATGTCCACCAAGAAGGCATCAGCACAATCGGCAAGGACGACATTGCGGCTGCTGCCCGCATGGGCCATGTCATCAAGTTGCTCGCCGTGGCCGAGCGTCAGAACGGCGAGATTGCCGTAAGAGTGCATCCGGCGATGGTGCCAATCAGCCACCCATTGGCATCGGTACGTGATGCCTTCAACGCTGTGTTCTTAGAAGGTGAAGCGGTTGGAGACCTCATGTTGTACGGCAGAGGTGCTGGCGGGTTTCCGACAGCCAGTGCGATGCTGGGCGACTTGGTGACTGTGTCGCAGAACCTGCGCCGAGGCGTGTGCGACGGGTTCGGCCCACTGGCCACAGCGCGTCTGCGCCCCATTGACGAGACCTATAGCGCCTATCACTTGCAGTTCGATGTCATTGACGAACCCGGAGCACTGGCTGCGGTGGCTGGCATCTTCGGCGAGCACGGCGTGTCGATTCGTTCCGTTGAGCAGACCACCCGAGGCGGGACGGACGACAACGTAGCGCATTTGGAGTTCATCACTCATCGGGTCCGTGAAGCTGACGTGTCGTCCACGCTGCGGGATGTGCGCGGGCTCGACGCCGTGCGGCGCATCGGCAACGCAATCCGGGTGATAGGCGAATAGCCGACAAGTTCGGCGGCTCAACGATGCGCTACGTGAGCACTCGTGGTGATGCGCCCCCTGTGGGCTTCGGCGATGTGCTTTTGGAAGGCTTGGCTGCTGATGGTGGTCTATATGTGCCCACAGAGATGCCCACCATTAGCCGCAGCGACCTAGCCAGATTTGCCTGCCTGCCGTATTACGAGGTAGCGGCTCGTGTGCTGGCACCTTTTGTGGCACCGTCGCTTGGATTCGACGACTTGGTGTCGATGACCAGCGATGCGTACTCGGCTTTTGCACACCCAGACATCGTGCCGACGAGTCGGTTGTCCTCAGGCGAGCACCTCGCTGAGCTGTACTGGGGTCCGACGCTGTCGTTCAAAGACATGGCTCTGCAGTTGCTGGGCCGCCTGTTTGAGCACGAGTTGGCCCGGCGAGGCACGACCATGACAATCGTGGGCGCCACGTCGGGTGACACAGGCTCGGCGGCCATCGAAGCCTGCCGCGATCGAGCCGGAATCGTGCTGGTGATGCTGCACCCTGCAGGTCGAGTGACCGACATACAGCGCCGCCAGATGACCACGGTAGATAGCCCGAACATCTGGAATGTGTCGATCGACGGCACGTTCGACGACTGCCAAGATTTGGTGAAAGCACTTTTTGCGGATCGGCCGTTCCGCGAGCGGATGCGACTTGGCGCGGTTAACAGCATCAACTGGGCGCGGGTGGCGGCACAGACCGTCTACTACGTAACGACTGCGGTGAGGCTCGGGGCGCCCGACCGCTCAGTGTCGTTCTGTGTGCCGACCGGCAACTTCGGCAATGTGCTTGCCGGGGATGTGGCCCGTCGGATGGGCGTACCGATTGATCGGCTCGTGATCGCCACCAACCACAACGACATCATGGCTCGCACGCACCGCACCGGAGAGATGACCGTCGCCAAAGTGCTGCCCTCCACTAGCCCGGCCATGGATATTGGAGTGTCAAGCAACGTCGAGCGTCTGCTGTTTGAACTGGGCGGCCGACGCGGTGACGTTGTGGCGGCAGACATGGCGCGCTTTCGAGCCGAGGGCGCACTCGTGCTCGCGCCCGACGTGCTGGCTGGGCTGCGTGCGGGCTTTGATGCCGACTCGGCGAACGAAACCGAAGTGGCCGCCACGATGGCGGCGGTACACGCCACCGACAGTCGGCTGGTCGATCCCCATACCGCAGTGGCTCTTGCGGTGGCACGTCGTGGTGCTCCGGTCGGCGAGCCCAGCATGCCTATGGCTGTTATGTCCACGGCTCATCCGGCCAAGTTCGCCGCGGCGGTTTCCAATGCCACGGGCATCGAACCTGAGATGCCCCCAGCGCTGGCCGCTCTCGCCGGGCGCACTGAGCATTTCACAGGGCTTCCGAATGACTTCGCTGCTCTGCGCGACTTCGTCGCCGTAGCAGCTTCGCAGTAGCGGCGCTAGGCCGTCGGCGGTAGCGTTGGCGCTGGTTGACGGCTCCCCAGTGCAGGGCATGCTCAAGTGCAGGGCATGTTCGGCGCAGAGTCCGCTTGGGCATCATGGGACCGGATCGCTGCGTCGGATGACAGAGTCCGGCCCAGCTAACGCACGCTCGCTTCGCTGCCCGGCTGGGCTCGGGCAGGAACACTTGAGGTAGCTATGTTGAATACGCCGGATCGCGCTTTGCTTGAATCTAAGGAGCGTGACGAGCTGCTCCAGATCGCCGCAGCGCTGGGCGTTGAGGTTGCTCCCCGTGCTCGCAAGGCCACGATTGTCAGCGCCATTCTTGCGCCGGAGGAACACGGCGCTTTTGCGTCGGAACAGCCCAGCGATGCACTAGTGAACGACGAGGTTTTGCGTTCCGACGACCCTGCCGAGCCAGATCCAGCGCCTGCCGTCACGACGCGTACTCGCAGCCCTGGCCCTGTCACATCTGGCCCGGTCACATCTGGTTCAGGCCCCGACGGTTCTACCCTTCAAACATCGCCGTTGCCCCGCTCAGCGGAACCCGATGACAGCGCAGCGCCCGATGACAGCTCAGCCCCCGAGGCACCATCAGATGCCGACGACTCCTCATCTGAGGTGCCGATAGCTCCCGAGGGCAACCGTCGCAGCCGTCGGCGTGGACGTGGTCGCGAAGACGCATCGATTGCCGGAGAGACCGTGCATTGCGATGGGCTGCTGGACCTACGTGATGAGGGGTACGGCTTTTTGCGCACCAACGGGCCGCTGCCCTCTGCCGACGATGTGTACGTCGCGGCTCGCCAGGTGCGCCAGTATGACCTGCGTCGAGGCGATCGCGTCACCGGTGTGAGCCGACCGGCGGCCCGAAGCGAGCGCAATCCTGCACTGTTGCGCTTAGACACACTCAACGGCGCGCCACCGCCTGAGAACCCTGACCGTCCGCTGTTCGACAGCCTCACTCCCGTGTTGCCAACCGAGCCGTTGCTGCTGAGCGGCGCCCACCCCACTGGGCTGCTCGCAGCTATCGACACTGGGGCACCAATCGGTATGGGATCGCGCGGATTGCTTACGGTCAAGGGAACTCGTCCGGCGGCGCCGCTGCTGGCGGCGATGGCCGCAGCTCTTCGAGAGCGTCATTCCGACATTCATCTGATTGTTTTGCTGATCTCAGAACGGCCGGAAGATGTAACCGAGATGACTCGGCGGTTGGAGACATCCGGCGAGGTTCTGGCCTCTGGCTTCGACAGGCCTCCCGAGGAGCATCTCGCCGTCGCCGAGCTCACGCTGGAGCGCACCAAGCGCATGGCAGAAGCTGGAGACGACGTGGTCATCCTCTTCGACGGGTTGACACGCCTTGCTCGCGCCTATGCGGCGAGCGGCAACGGGCGCAACCAACCCGCCGATGCCGTTGGCGCTGCCATTGCGTCGGCGTTGCGGTTCTTCGGGGGTGCCCGGAACCTAGAAGAGGCCGGCTCCATCACCATGGTGGCAACAGCGCGCACTTCCACGGGCAGTGCCAACGACGACCTAGCCGCTGCCCGGCTGCGTGAGGTAGCCAATCTTGAGATCGCCTTCGCCGATGGGCTGCCCGAAACGTCCGAGTTGACAGCCGGAGAGATCCGGCTCGATACCCGCCGCAGCTTCAGCCTCGGCGAGCATCGCTGAGAGGTTCTACGGATTCGATTGCCTGCGATTGCCGTGCCGACCTCTTAGGCTGGTCCGCCCCGAGCCGACCCTGCACAGACGGCGATGAAGCTAAGGTAGCAAAGCAGCAAAGACAGCCATGAAGAGCGACATCCATCCCCAGTACCGACCTGTCGTGTTCCGCGATGCGGGTGCCGACTTTGCTTTCTTGACGCAGTCAACAATCGAGACCAGCGACACCATTGAGTGGACAGACGGCAATACCTACCCGTTGGCCAACGTTGAGCTATCCAGCGCTAGCCACCCGTTCTTCACTGGCCAAATGAAGATCGTTGACACAGCCGGTCGGGTGGAGCGCTTTGAACGGCGCTACGGCCAACGCAAACGACGAAGCTGAGTTTGACCTGTTGATCTGGTGATCAGGTCGCTGAGGTAACGAGGCTGCTGGTTGATGAATGCTGCTGCGAATATCTGGGTTCCGCTCTTGGTGGCAGCATTGGGTCTGCTGCCGTACTTCCTAGAGCGCCGTCGCCGTCGTCGGTTAGAAGACGACCAGCGGAGGCGAGTGTGGGTTGAAATCTCCAAGGTTCGCGGACTCATGGCTGATATTGAGAAGGATGCCAGCCCGGGTGCGGGGACTTTGCAAGCAGCAGGCAAGCTGTCGAACGCCTTGCGTGACCTGATTCATGAGGCATGCACGATGGAGCCGAAGCTAGATTTGTCCACAGTGCGTAAGTGGCGTGCGACAGGCCGCCTAGCATCTGATTGGCAGGAGAATCTAGCGTTGCAGATGCTTCACGCAGAGGAAGTGCCGCAAAGCGATGCGGAGAGACTTATGACGGCTCATAGCGATGCAGACGACCTTCCAGCAGCGCACCCCATGAGTGCTCGGCGGGAAACGTAGCCATGAAGCCTGCTTTAGTTGTAGTGAGTTGCCCGTCGGCAAGCGAAGCAGCTGAGATCGTGCGTGAGGTTGTGCGGCTTCGCCTTGCAGCAGCCGGGCAGACTTGGCCAATCACAAGCACGTATTGGTGGGATGGCGAGGTGGTAAACCGCCAAGAGGTCACTGTTTTGTTCAAGACGGTTGACGCTCGCGTAGACGAGATCATAGAAGTAATCGGCGTTTTGCACAGCTATGTAACGCCGTCGATTGCGGTTGTGCCCGTGACGAAGACGGGACCTAGAGTTGAGGGTTGGCTTGGTGACTCAACGCGAGGTGGTGGTGCTTCTCAGCCCGATACCGCTATTGGTGAGCTTGTCTGATAAACAGCTTGCTTTGGCGCTAAGTCGGCTCTGGATCACCAGGCCGCGCCCGCAACTGATGACCGCGGTAGCAGGCGGCATTGTTTACGCAACCGTTGCCGCAGACAACCCGAGGCTGCTGGGGCGTTAGGCAGGCCGGTGACTGTTGCCATGACGCTTGGGGTTGACCGGATACGGGCGCTGCATGCTGCCAAGCTGCGAGTGCTGGCCCGCAACACACTCGACCTAGAGCTGACTGAGGTGTCGGGTACCGACGAGGGCGCTTTCGGCCTAGCAGTCCCACCGAGACAGGCAAGTGACGCGGGTGGGGCCGACAGCACGGATTCCAACTGCACAGATGCCGACAGCACAGATGATTCTGTCGTTGCTGTGTGCCTCGCTCAGGAACGAACCGAGCGGGCGCTCGGCGGTGCTTTGGCGTTCGCTGAGCAGGCCCTTAGCAGCGATGTGCATATTTTTGCATCCACCCACGGCGATGTGCTCGCTCGTCGCGCAGCGTGTTTTGCGCCAGCACCGGCGGTGTGGACGGTTACTGACGCAAGTGCGAAAGCAACAGTGCCGGCGCCTCGGCCCGTCGAGTCCGCACCGCCACGCGTGCCAGAACTCATTGCGCTGCTCGCCAGTGCCGGTGTCGAAATCGCAGTCGAGCACGGTGTTATCACCGGCGAAGTGGAGGGTCTTGAGGTAGCACGCATCGTCCCAGCATCAGCGGCGGTAGCCGCTGCCAGCAGCACAGCGGCGGTGGCCGCTGCCAGCAGCACAGCGGCGGTGGCCGCTGCCAGCAGCACAGCGGCGTCTGACGACAAGGTTTGCGACAGCTCTGCTGAGTCTGGGTCTGCTGAGTCTGGGTTGGCGTGGCAGATCCAAGTCGGGGTCGGTGCGCACGACCGGGAGGCATTCTCGCTGCTGCACCCAGATGAGCCCACCGCCGAAGCCGTTCGGCGCATTGCAGAGACGGTGTCTGTGCATCGCTCGCCTGGAGCTCAGCCGCATCCTCTCAACCGGATGGGCGCAGCCCGCTTGCTGCGCTCGCTGTTGATCCGCCGACCGGACTTGTGCCAGGCAGGTCGCCTGCGAGCAGCCTCGCCGCCCCTCGCACGCGCAGGGCCTAAAGACTCTTCGCCTGCGGTGGCCTACGGATTGACCCCAGAGGGCCGACGGCTGGTGGTCGTGACTTGTGTCGGTATCGACCTCGACGTAGTGCCGTTTGCCGCCGACGCTCGATTGTTGCTTGATCCCGATGCCGAGCTAACCATCGCCTTGCCTCGGCGCGATGTCCACAAGGCGATCCGAGCCATGGCAGCCAAGTTGCGACATCCTGCCCAGATTGTTGAGATCGATGATGGCTGGCGAGCGGTGGAGTAATGGTGGAGTAATAGTTGAGCGGTTGCAATCTGAACCCAGTCACTGGCCAGCCCAGTCACTGGCCAGCCCAGTCCCGGGGTAGCCCAGTCCCGGGTCAGACCCGCAGCCATGCTTCTAGCCTGAGTTCGTGTCGAGCACTTTGGAATCTGTGCGGCTCGATGCGCTCGAAGCCGAACGTGACGAACTTGAACAAAAGCTCGCTCTCAGTGCTGCGACCGGCGACGCAGCGCAGTTGGCTGAACTTGGTCGACGTTTCGCGCGTGTCGGTGAACTCGTTGAAGTAACCCAAGCCGCACGCCGGGCCCAAGCCGACGCGCAAGCTGCTCAGGATTTGCTTGCGGCCAGCAACGGCGACGACGCAGCCGAAGCAGCCGGCTTGCTTGATGCTGCGACGATCCAGTTGGCAAAGCTCGAGGAGCGACTGAAGATTCTGCTTCTGCCTCAAGATCCCAACGACGGCCGCGATGTGATCGTCGAGATACAAGGCGCCGAAGGCGGTGAAGAAGCCAACATCTGGGCGCGCAATCTGTTTGAGATGTACCGGGCGTATGTGGCGACGCAGCCTGGCTGGTCGTTCGAACTGCTCGGCAGCCAAGACAGCGACATGGGTGGGTTCACGAACGCGACGTTTGCTGTGCGAGGTTCGGATGTTTGGCGTTTGCTCAAGCACGAAGGAGGGCCGCACAGAGTGCAGCGCGTGCCGGTCACTGAGTCTCAGGGTCGGGTCCACACGTCGTCAGCCACGGTGAGCGTGATGCCCGAAGCCGCTGAAGTTGACATCGACATCGACCCCAACGATCTAGTTATTGACACGTTCCGCTCATCGGGACCGGGCGGACAGTCGGTCAACACCACAGATTCGGCGGTGCGGATCACCCATAAGCCGACCGGTGTCGTGGTGTCGATGCAGGACGAGAAAAGTCAGATCCAGAACCGGGCCAAGGCCATGCGGGTGCTGCGTGCCCGCCTGTTACAACTTCAACAGGAGGCGCACGCTGCTGAGGTCGCCGCCCACAAGCGAGACCAAGTCCGCGGAGGCGGCCGATCTGAGAAAATCCGCACCTACAACTTCAAGGAGAACCGCGTCACCGATCACCGCGTCGGACTCACGATTTACAAGCTCGATCGGGTGCTTGCTGGTGACTTGACCGAGATCATTGAAGCCTTAGCGAATGCTGAGCGCAAACAGCAGCTCGCGGCGGCTGTCTCATCCGATACCACTAGCACATCCGATACCACTGTCTCATCCGATACCAAATGAATTGCAGGGCGACCTAGCGGTGCCGCTGTCGCTGAATCGACCCGCCCCCGGTCGGCCCAGCGACTCCACTGCAACCACCGGCGAGAGGTACCCCATATGTCCGACGGTCGTGCATCCGACGGCCATATGTCCGACGAGCATGCGTTGACGCTCGGAGAGCTGTATCGCGGTCTGCGAGAGCAACTCGCCTCAGCCGACATCAGCGATCCCGACGTAAGCGCGCGCCACATCGCAGCGCAAGCCAGCGGGCGGGCTGTTGCCGACATCTCTCTTGTTCCGCAGATTGCGATGACGGTGCGGATGGTGGCCCATGCCGATGCCATGGCGGCCCGCCGGGCCGCAGGCGAGCCGCTGCAGTACGTGCTCGGTAGTTGGGGATTCCGCCAGCTCGATTTGGCAACTGACGCTCGGGCGCTCATCCCTCGGCCCGAGACCGAGGTAGTGGCTGGCATCGCCATCGACTGGCTCAACGACGCAGCCCGGCACCGAGCAGAGCTCAACGTGGCCGACCTTGGCACAGGCAGCGGTGCAATCGCCTTGTCGATAGCACACGAAGTGCCTAACGCACGAGTGTTCGCCAGCGATAACTCGCCCGATGCTCTGGCGCTGGCTGCCGACAACTTGGCAGGTCTAGGGCATGCTGCGGCGCGGGTTTCGCTGCACCGCGGCGACTGGTTCGAAGCTCTTGCCGATGTCCGACTCAGTCCAGATTCCGATGATCCCCAGCGCGAACGCCTAGATGTACGCGAACGCCTAGATGTAATTGTGGCGAACCCTCCCTATGTAGCCGACGGCGATGAACTGCCTGCTGAGGTTCGTGAGTGGGAGCCGCACGAGGCCTTGTACGCCGGCCCAGAAGGACTCGATGCGTTGCTGGTGATCGTGCGCGACGCACGAAGCTGGCTGGTGCCGGGCGGCATGCTGGCAGTTGAACTCGCGCCGCAGCAGGCTCAGCGCGCGGCGGCTCTGGCACTGGCACGCGGGTATGAGCGTGTGAGCGTCAAACGCGACTTGGCTGGGCGCAATCGTGCCCTCGTGGTGCTCCGCCCGACCGGTGAGCCGACGGCCGAGGCGATCGGCGCTGCAGCCGAGGCTCTGCGCGCCGGGGGCTTTGCCGTGGCGCCCACCGACACCATCTGCGGGATCATGGCGCGTTACGGCGACACCGAGGCTGTCGCCCGCGTCTGCGATGCCAAGGAGCGCCCGCACACCGAGCCGATGCCGATCTTGGTGTCAGGTCCGGAGCAGGCCGCCGAACTGGTCGAGATGAGTCCAGCAGCCCGTGTGCTGGCAGAGGAGCATTGGCCGGGAGGTTTGACGATTGTGGCTCGCCGCCGCGGCGGACCCGACCCGTTGCATGGACGCGAGACGCTGGGTATCCGTGTTCCGGCGCTGGGTTGGCTTCGCTGGCTCATCGACGAAACCGGACCGGTGACGGGCACCAGCGCAAACCGGCACGGAAGCCTCACCCTTGCTGATGCCGAAGAGGCCGCAGCAAGCCTCGCCGTCTATCCCGCAACTGTCATCGCAGGCACCGCGCCCGGCGGGATCGCATCCACCGTCGTCGACGTGACCGGCCCGGAGCCCGTCGTGCTGCGCGAAGGCGCAATCAGCGCCGACACACTCGGGTATCCCGGTTGATGTAACAACAATCCGCAAAGATGCAGCGATGAGACAATGCCGGGCAGTGATGCTGTGAGCGGCGATTCCCCGCTGTCGAGCATCGACCTCTTCGCCGGTGCCGGCGGCCTGACGCTGGGCTTGCAGCGAGCTGGGTTCGACACCCTGATGGCGAACGACAACTGGAGGCCGGCGGTCGACACACTGCGCCGTAACTTCGACGAAGCCGTCGTGGAAGACAAATGCGTTCGAGGGCTCACCGGGGCCTCTGTGCTCGAGCGTGCAGGCGGCACTGCGCCTTCGTTAGTCGCCGGCGGGCCGCCGTGCCAAGGCTTCACTTCTGCCGGCGCACGACGCGCAGGCGACCAGCGCAACACGCTGGTAGGCGAGTTCGCTCGCTTGGTGGCCGAGATGCAGCCTCGGTGGTTCCTGTTCGAGAATGTCGAGGGAATGCTGACAGCGGCCGACGGCGATTTCGTGATCGACCTGCTCGACGGCGTGCTCGACGGCGGCTATTCGGTGAGGCTGCGCAAGGTGAACGTCGCGAACTACGGGGTAGCTCAGCTTCGCAAACGGGTCATCGCAATCGGGGCGCTCGGGTCGGATCCGGGCTTCCCGAGTCCCTCTCATCGTGCATTCGGTGCTCCAGGCACGCAGACCGACGGCACGGCATCGCTGCCAGCAGCGCCGACCGTTGCCGACGCGTTGGCCGGTCTCGGCGAGCCTTTACAAGAAACGGAGCAGGCAAGCGTTCAAGGACATGCAGCGGTGGCCTTGTCCGAATCTGATGCCGACCGCGTCAGTCTGCTGGGGCCGGGCCAGACCATGCGCGACTTGCCAGAGAAGCTTAGGCATCGCAGCTACGCCCGCCGTGCCAACCGGCGTGTCTCAGATGGGATGCCGTCAGAACGGCGAGGCGGTGCGCCAGCTGGCATCCGCCGCTTGCTCGCTGACGAACCGTCCAAGGCGATCACCAGCGCAGCTACTCGGGAGTTCGTGCATCCGACTGAGAACCGCTGTTTGACACTGCGAGAGTGTGCCCGCCTGCAAGGCTTCCCCGACGGCTTCAAGTTCTCTGGCAGCCGGTCCGACCAAGCCACCCTCATCGGCAACGCGATACCGCCGCCATTTGCTGAGCTGTTCGGAACTTGGATAGCGAGCCTTGGTTGTACAGCATCTCCCCGTGCAGATGGGCCGCCGAAGCTGCATGAGTTCCATGTCACCAACGGCAGCGGGCTGAGTCCTGCTCTGGCCCGAGTCGTCAAGCGCGTGAACACTCGCTACGGGATCGCAGCGGTGCCGTTGTGGCGTTGAGTAGATCGCAGTCAGCCGCGTTCGAGAAAGTCCGTGCATCCGGCACAGGAGGCCAAGCAATCTCGCTGACCGACAGTGCAGTCAGAGCGCTTGTTGCTATCACTGCGCGTGATCTTGATCTCCGGCCTCTTCGTGGGCTCGATTCCGAGGAAGTCGGAGAGCTTTACGAGATCGCACCAGGCGATGTCTCGCTCGGCGGCGCAATCTCGGGATTTGATGCCTACGACGCGTTGCTGCAAGCCGGCCCGTTCGACACCGACACGTACTTCCTGTCGCTCGCTGCACTGCATCGCGCGCGGCTCAAGTTCGCAAACATTTTCAGCCTCCAAGCGACTCCGATGCTGGAGCAAGTTGGACCCCGAGGCCTCCTGCAATACGGCAGTCTGAGTGCCGAAATGCTTGGTTCGTTGCTGATCTTGCGCAAGTGGATGTACGACATCGACAACCGAGCGGCGCAGGAAACCGGCTATCTGTTCGAGCCTGTCATGGCCGGTGCAATTGGCGGATCGCCGATTTCAGCCGACGACAGCCCTGTCAGAAGAGGGGGTAAAGGCCGGGGCCGTCAAGTCGACTGCATGCGTGGAACGGATGCATATGAGATCAAGATTCGCGTGACTATTGCAGCGTCGGGTCAAGGCCGCTGGGCCGAGGAGCTCTCGTTTCCTGCCGATTGCGAGGCGAGCGGGTTCACCCCGATTCTCGTCGTGCTCGACGGAACGCAAAACCCCAAGCTGTCCGAGCTTGTTGAGACGTTCGTGGGGCACGGCGGACGCGCCTACGTCGGCGACGACGCGTGGGCACACTTGGAAGCAGAGGCTGGGCCGACCGTGAGCGTCTTCATTGAGAAGTACATCCGCGCACCCTTCGACGAATTGTTCAAGTACACTCCTGCCTACTTGCCCGAACTGAGGTTGCGTCTTCGCGCTGACAGCATTCATCTGCAGATCGGCACTGAGACTTTGAACGTCGTTCGAGATCGGTCGACTATGTGAGGAGACGCAGACCAGCGAACTCGGTCCTCCCGCCTTTGTGTGCGGACCTGAAGTAGGTGCGGGCTGGCAGATGATGAGGGGCACGTCTGCCGGACCAACCCTCTGCGAGTCTGGTGCGGGAGTGGGCTTGGTTGATGCGAGACTGGCGCTGTGGCTGTGGCTAACTCGTTAACTCCGAGCGAGACCGTCGTTGCGCTGGCTGCCGATCATGCCGGCTGGGAGCTGAAAGATCGCTTGGTCCATCACCTGCGCTCCGGCGGCTACAACGTTGTTGATTTGGGCACCAACGGCCCAGAGTCGGTCGATTACCCCGATTTCGGCGAAGCTGCCGCCGAGGCGGTGGCGACCCGAAGGGCACACTTCGGCGTAGCCGTATGCGGCAGTGGCATTGGTATTGCCATGGCAGCGGGCAAAGTGGTTGGCATTCGTGCTGCCACCGTGCATGACGAGACTTCGGCCCGGCTCGCTCGCGAGCACAACGACGCCAACATGATCTGCCTCGGCGCTCGACTGTTGAGCACTGACGGTGCCATCGCCGCCGTCAACTCCTACCTAGCAGCGTCGTTTGAAGGCGGACGCCATCAGCGACGGGTAGACAAGATTGATGCCCTCGGCCGACGCTGAGACCGCTTGGTGCTGCCGACGGCACTGCAACACCCACACCAACGTCCATATCAGCACCAGCCAGCAACTTGGCATCACCATCACCAGCCAGCAACACAGACACAGCAACACAGCCACACGGAGCAGCAGTTTGATGACCACAACGCATCCCGCATCCGCTAGCTGGGCACCACCCAGCGACCCTGAAATCGACGCTGTACTCGCAGCCGAGCTGGAACGGCAGATGACGACAATCCAGCTCATCGCCTCAGAGAATTTCGCTTCGCCCGCAGTCATGGCTGCGACCGGCAGTGTGCTCACCAACAAGTACAGCGAGGGCTATCCCCACCGCCGCTACTACGGCGGCAACGCCAATGCCGACACTGCCGAGCAGCTCGCTATCGACCGGGTAAAGGCTCTCTTCGGCGCAGAGCACGCCAACGTGCAGCCGCACTCTGGATCCCAAGCCAACGCTGCGGTGTATATGGCACTGCTCGACATAGGCGACACGGTGATGGGCATGAGCCTCGACCACGGTGGCCATCTCACCCACGGGTCACCGGTGAACTCCAGCGGCAAATTCTACAACTTCGTCAGCTATGGGTTGACCCGCAGCGACGAGCGCATCGACTACGAAGCCATGGCCGAGTTGGCCCGCGAGCACCGTCCCAAGTTGATCGTGGCAGGCGCAACGGCCTACCCCCGTCGCATCGACCCCGCACCGTTTCGCGAGGTCTGCGACGAGATCGGTGCGATGTTCTTGTTTGACGCAGCTCACATTGCCGGACTCATCGCAGGGGGAGCACATCCCAACCCGGTCCCGTACGCCGATGTCGTCACGTTCACCACGCACAAGACCATGCGCGGCCCACGCGGTGGGACAATCCTGTGTACGCAGGAATACGCCAAGCGCATCGACTCAGCCGTGTTCCCCGGCAACCAGGGCGGGCCGCTCGATCACGCAGTTGCGGCCAAGGCGGTGGGATTTGCCGAGGCGGCGCGCCCCAGCTTCGCCGCATATCAGGCGCGTATCGTCGAAAACGCAGCGGCGCTGGCGGATGCTCTGGGTACGCAGGGTTTTCGGTTGGTGTCGGGTGGCACCGACAATCACCTGCTGTTGATTGATCTGCGCAGCTTCGATGCCGACTTGACAGGCAAAGCGGCCCAAGAAGCACTCGATGCGGCTGGCATCACGCTGAATCGCAACGCGATACCCGACGATCCCCGTTCGCCGTTCGTAACCAGCGGTTTGCGCATGGGCACCCCGTCGGTCACCACTCAGGGCATGGGCGCTACTGAGATGGCCCAGATTGCCGAGTTCACCGCACGAGTGCTGCGAGTGCCAGATGACGAAGGTGTCATTTCTCAAGTGCGCGCTGAAGTTGCCGAACTCTGCGCCGCTTTCCCGCCGTATGACCGCTGAGCCAACAAGCCCGTGAGCCTGAAGCGTTAGCTGATGCTCCTAGCCTGTTTGCTATGGCACGCAATGTGGCGCGCAATGGGGCCGACATCAACGGTAGCGAGGACGGTCTGGCTAAGGCCGTAGAGATCGTGATGACGCCCGCGATCTTCGCCGCCATCGGGTTCGGGCTCGACCGCTGGCTGGGCACCGGGCCATGGCTGGCGTTGAGCTTCGGCATGGTTGCGTTTGTCACGAAACTGCTCACTGAGTGGTATCGCTATGCCGAGCGCATGCAGGTCCATGAGCAAGCGCTGGCATCAACCCGACCCGCGCAGCGGCGTGGGATAGATCGCTCTGACGGTTTTGATGAGTCGGTGTCTTTGCCGACAGGCGTGTCTTTGGAAGCGCACCGCGCACGCGATTCTCACCGCGCACGCGATTCTCACAGTTCTGTGAGCGAGCAATGAGCTTCACGGCCGACACCAGCACACCGCCACAACAAGCGTCGGCTCATGGCTCAGCCGACGCAACGGTGCTTAAGGCCAGCCCAAAGAAGGCCAGCCCAGAGAAGGCCAGCCCAGAGAAGGCCAGCCCAGAGAAAATCATCGCGTGGCAGGTCGCAAGGCGCGGCTTGCTCGTCAGTCCGTTGTGGATCGCAGCCTGTGGTCTGATCTGGGGTTTCGGCGGGGCGGCCTCCGCTGCCTACGGCCTAGTGCTCGTGCTCGCCAACTTGCTGGTTGCGGCCGTGTTGATGAACTGGGCCATCGCGATCTCGCCCGCTGCGCTCATGGCAGCGACGCTCGGCGGCTTCGTCGCGCGCCTCGGCGCGCTCGCCGGGGCTGTGATGGCGGTCAGCAGGTTGAGCGCCTTTGAGCCAATTCCGCTCGGCATCACCATCGCGATCAGCCACCTAGGTTTGCTTTCGTGGGAGATGCGCTATGTTTCCCTGCGGCTCGCGGCCCCCATCGGTCGCCCGGCACCCTCCGCTAAGGAACAGATGTGAACCTGCTTGCGCTGGAATTCCCCAAGATTGAAAAGCTGCTGGAGTGGCCAGGGGTCCTGTTTGACGGCACCAACTTCGCGTTGAACAAAGTCGGCATCATCTATCTCTTCGCTATGGCCGCGCCGCTCGTGATCTTCGCCATGGCCAAACGTCGCTACGACCAGGCCCCGGCTATCGCAGCGCCCCGAGGTGTCCAGACCGTGGCGGAGACATCGGTGCAGTTCATCCGCGAGAACATCATCATGCAGTCGATTGGCCCCGACGGCATGCGCTACTTGCCGTTCCTGCTGACGCTGTTCTTCTTCATTTTCTTCTCAAACATCACCGAAGTCGTCCCGCTCATTCACTTCCCCGGCAATGCGCGCATGGCGATGCCGGCAACGCTGGCGATCTTGGTGTGGCTTGTCTTCAACGCTGTCGGCATCAAGAATCACGGCTTCGGGCGCTACCTCAAAAACGTCACCATCCCGCCCGGCGTTCCTTTGGTGCTGCTGCCGCTAGTGGCACTGATTGAGTTTGTCTCAACGTTCTTCGTGCGGCCCTTCTCGCTAGCGGTGCGGCTCTTTGCGAACCTGCTTGCCGGTCATTTGCTGATCGTCACGTTCGCGCTCTTGTCGCACACCGTCTTCTGGCTCGCCCTCACTGCCGACACGCCGACATGGCTGGTCGTCATCACGCCCGCGCCGTTCCTCATGCTGATCGGAATCACGGCGTTTGAGATCTTGGTCTCAGCGCTGCAGGCGTTCATATTCACCATGCTCACCGCCGTGTACATCGGCGGTGCCTTGCACCCAGAGCACTAGCCAGAGTATTAGTCAGTAGCCGCAGCAGCGGCCCCACCACAGATTCCCCGCAAACAGTTCCCGAACAACAGGAGAGACGAGTGATCGAATTGCTCGCACAAGCGGACAACGCGGTCGATGGCCTCAAGGCTGTCGGCGCCGGTCTGGGCTACGGCCTTGCAGCCATCGGCCCCGGCGTCGGCATCGGCCTAGTCGTCGGCAATGCCATCACCGCGATGGCGCGTCAACCCGAATCAGCAGGCATGGTCCGCACGACCATGTTCTTGGGCATCGCGTTCACCGAGGCACTGGCCCTCATCGGTTTCGTGGTGTTCATTCTGCTCAACTTCGCGTAGGAGGCAGCAGTGAACATCGCTGCAACCCCAAGGCTGCTTGGGGCTTCCAACCCGATCATCCCCGAATGGTGGGAGGTGATCTGGGGGTCGCTGGCCTTTTTCATCTTGCTTGTTGTGATGTGGAAGCTGGCGCTGCCACCGATCAAGCGAGCCATGGAAGCGCGTACCGAACGCATCCAAGGCGACTTGGACGACGCAGCTACCGCCAAGGCTGAAGCTGAGGAGCTTCGTGCTTCGTACGATGCCCGCCTAGCGGAAGCCAACGCCGAAGCAGCGCGCATCATTGAAGAAGCCCGGGCCGCCGCAGAGACAGTCCGCCAAGAGCGCCTTGCTGCCATTGAGCCTGAGATTGCTGAGCGTCGTGCGCAGGCTGAGGCCGACATTGAGGCGGCGCGCGCACGCGCGATGGCCGAAGTGCGAGCCGACATCACGTCGATTGCTGTGGGTGCTGCTGAGCAGGTAGTGAGGGCCAGCATTGACGAAGCAGCGCACGCGCAACTGATTGACGACTACATCGCACGGGTGAGCAACTGACCGTCCCGCGCTACGCCCGAAGGCATCCACCCCGATGTGCGTTCGACTGGGTCGGCGTTCTCGTCTGGTTTGAGCGAACTGGTGCAGTGTTGTGGGCTCAGCGGGGGACAGGAGATGAACATATGACAAGGATCGACCAATGAGTGAGCGAACCGAGGGGTACGCAAGCGCGGTCGTGGCTATTGCGCAGGCTGAGGATGTGCTCGACCGTGTCACCGACGAATTGTCCGCAGTGGGCCGCGCCGCGGCGGAGGATCCCCGGTTGCGTGAAGTGCTGAGCGATCGTGCCATTCCGGCATCGCGCCGCATCGGTGTCGTCGAAGACCTTTTGGCCTCACAGGCCTCGCCGGTCACGCTCAACGTCGTGGCCATGCTGGTCGGTGCCGGTCGCGGCGGCGACATTGAAGCCATCGCCGATGAAGCACTTACCCAAGCAGCCGCCACGCGCGGAGGCGCAGTGGCCGAAGTCCGTTCGGCAGTAGCACTCACCGACGAGCAGGTGAAACGAGTTGCCGACGCGCTCAGCAGGGCCAGCGGCAGCAACGTGACGGTCCATGTCGTGGTGGATCCAGACATCATCGGAGGACTGACTGCCCAGATTGGCGACACGGTCTTCGATGGCTCGGTTCGCACCCGGCTTGAGCAGATGAAGGAGCGTTTGTCGTGACCGACTTGAGCATCAACACCGGCGACATCACTTCGGCGATTCGCCGCAACCTTGAGGGTTTCGACCCAGCAATCGAGTCCGGCACCGTTGGACGCATTCTTGAGGTCGGCGACGGTATCGCTCGAGTCTCGGGGTTGCCTAGCTGCTCGGTGAACGAAATTCTCGAGTTCCAAAGCGGCGATGTTGGGTTGGCGCTGAACCTCGACGAAGAATCGATTGGCGCTGTGGTGCTCGGCAGCGTTGAGCGGATTGAAGAAGGCCAAGCCGTTCGTGCCACCGGCCGCATCTTGTCGGTTCCGGTAGGCGACGCTGTGCTTGGTCGAGTCGTCAACGCGCTCGGCCAGCCAATCGACGGCCAAGGCGATATCACCGGCGCCATTGAGCGGCGCATGGAGATCCAAGCCCCTGGCGTGATGGGTCGCAAGCCGGTCCATGAGCCGCTGCAGACCGGCATCAAGGCCATCGACTCGATGACTCCGGTTGGGCGGGGTCAGCGCGAACTCATCATCGGTGACCGCAAGACCGGCAAGACATCGGTAGCGGTTGACACGATTTTGAATCAGGCCGGTCTCGGTGTGAAGTGCATCTATGTGGCCATCGGGCAAAAGGGTTCAACGGTGGCCCAAGTAGTGAACACGCTGCGCGAGCGAGGTGCCATGGAGTACACGGTGGTGGTGTCTGCGCCGGCATCAGATTCGGCACCGTTCAAGTACCTCGCTCCCTACGCCGGCTGTGCAATGGGCCAGCATTGGATGGAGACCGGCGATCACGCTCTCATCGTCTACGACGACCTGTCTAAGCAGGCTGAGGCCTATAGGCAGTTGTCGTTGCTGCTGCGGCGGCCGCCGGGCCGTGAGGCCTACCCGGGCGACGTGTTCTACCTGCACAGCCGCCTGCTTGAGCGGGCCGCGAAGCTGTCCGATGACAACGGCGCAGGATCGCTGACGGCGTTGCCGATCATCGAGACCAAAGCCGGCGATGTGTCGGCGTATATCCCCACCAATGTGATCTCGATCACCGACGGTCAGATCTATCTCCAGGACGACTTGTTCAAGTCGGGTGTGCGGCCAGCGGTCGACGTGGGCATCTCGGTCTCGCGTGTGGGTTCGGCGGCGCAGACCAAGGCCATGAAGAGCGTGGCCGGCACCTTGAAGATCGACCTCGCTCAGTTTCGCGACCTCGAAGCCTTCGCAACGTTCGGCTCCGAACTTGATGCCGTGTCTGCGGCTCAGCTCGGCCGGGGCTATCGGTTGGTTGAGCTGCTCAAGCAGGGCCTGAACTCACCGATGCCAGTCGAAGAGCAGGTGGTCGTCATCTATGCGGGCACCAACGGCCACATAGACGGTATTGAGGTTGATGATGTGGGCCGCTATGAGGAAGAGTTGCTTGCCTACATGGGCACTCGCCATAGCGCGTTGATGTCTGATATCCGATCTGCTGGTGATGTTGACTCAGCCGCATTGGGGGCCGCCGTTGAGGCTTTCACGGCACAGTTTGTGAGCACTGCTGACAGCGCAGAGGCCGACGCTGGCGACCACAGCGACGACAGCTGAGAGGGCTGAGCGGGAGACAAGGAACCAAGGCGAGGGTTGAGCACCGATGGCAAGCGGCCAGGAGCGCATTCTTCGGCGTCGGATCAGATCGATCGATGCCACCAAGAAGATCACGCGCGCCATGGAGTTGATTGCTGCGTCGCGCATTGTGCGAGCCCAAGCCCGCGTTCGGGCGGCCCGTCCTTATAGCGACAAGGTGACTGCTGTCATCTCCAATTTGGCCTCCGCGGGCGGCGAGGTGAATCATCGGTTGCTGAGCGAACCCCAAGAGGTAACCAAAGTCGCGTATGTGGCGCTCGCCGCAGATCGAGGCTTGTGCGGCGGCTACAACAACAACGTCCTGCGAGCCACGGAGCGCGCCATTGCCGCTAGAGCAGCGGCGGGTTGCGATTACGAACTCGTATTGTCGGGCCGCAAGGCGCTGGGGTATTTCCGTTTTCGCGACTATCGCATCGCAGCCGGTTTTGAGGGTTTCAGCGACCAGCCGAGCTACGCCGACGCGCAACAGATCGCTGCCGCAGCAACGGAGCTGTTCTCCGATGGCTGCCAGCAGGTCGTACTGGCGTACACCCAGTTTCATTCGATAGGCAACCAGTCGGTGGCAGTGGTGCCGTTCATGCCGCTCAACACAGGCGACTTCAGCGACAGCACAGGCCCCAACAGCGCAGGCCCCAACAGCCCAGGTCAGTCGGCCAGCGATGCCACCGCAGCAGCAGGCGGATACGAGTTTGAGCCGGAGCCTGCGGTCATTTTGGAACGGCTCTTGCCGCGTTATGCCGAAGCGAGGTTGTATTCGGCGCTGCTAGAAGCCTCCGCGTCGGAACACGCTGCTCGCCAGCGCGCCATGAAGGCCGCCACCGACAACGCCGAGGACCTAAAAATCAACTTGACGCGCGTCATGAACCGGGCCCGTCAAGATGCCATCACCACTGAGATCATGGAGATCGTTGGCGGCGCAGAGGCCCTCGCGCAGACCGGCGGCGAAGTTGACCTGCTCTCAGACACCATCGAAGCCCGTACCGCGGACTTGTTCCGTGGGCGCTAACTGCTTTAACAGCACCAAGTCTCCGCTCTGCGGCGAGGAGTTACAGCTATGACCATGACCGACGACACAACAGACACCCACGCTGACGGCCGCGTGGTTGCCATTGCCGGACCGGTCGTTGATGCCGAGTTCCCGTCCGGTGAGATTCCCGAGATCAACACTGCTGTGGAAATGCGCGTTGAGCTAGAGGGCCAGCCGGTCACCATCACCGGCGAGGTCGCGCAGCAGATCGGTGACAACCGAGTCCGCATCGTGTCGATGAAAGCCACCGACGGCCTGACACGCGGCATGCCGGTCGTTAACACTGGCAAAGGCATCACCGTGCCAGTGGGTGATGGCGTGCTCGGTCACATCTTCAATGTGTTGGGCCAGCCGCTTGACGGCGACGAGATCGCCGACGCCATCGCCGATCGCTGGGAGATTCACCGCCCAGCGCCCGCCTTCGACACGTTAGAGCCGAAAGCCACGATGTTTGAGTCGGGTATCAAGGTCATTGACCTGCTTGAGCCTTACGTAGAGGGCGGAAAGATCGGTCTGTTTGGTGGTGCTGGCGTGGGCAAGACCGTGCTCATCACTGAGATGATCAACCGGGTTGCTTCCCAGCACGGCGGCGTGTCAGTCTTCGCTGGGGTGGGAGAACGCACCCGCGAAGGTACCGATCTTTATCTCGAGATGGAAGAGTCGGGTGTGCTCGAAAAAACGGCACTGGTCTTCGGGCAGATGGACGAGCCGCCCGGAGTCCGTTTGCGTGTGGCGCTCTCGGCGCTGACGATGGCCGAGTATTTCCGTGACGTGCAGGGCCAAGAGGTGCTGCTGTTCGTTGACAATATTTTCCGTTTCGTGCAGGCAGGTTCAGAGGTGTCAACGCTGCTGGGTCGTATGCCCTCCGCGGTTGGTTACCAGCCCAACCTTGCCGACGAGATGGGCGAGCTGCAAGAGCGCATTACCTCAACGTCTGGCCACTCGATCACGTCGTTGCAGGCTGTGTACGTGCCGGCCGACGACTACACCGACCCGGCTCCGTTCACGACCTTCACACATCTTGATGCAACCACCGAGCTGAGCCGCCAGATCGCATCGCTGGGCATCTATCCGGCGGTTGATCCGCTGGCATCCACCTCAACGATTCTCAGCCCCGAGGTAGTGGGCGAACGGCACTACAACGTGGCGCGGCGCACCCAAGAGATCTTGCAGCGCTACAAAGAACTGCAAGACATCATCGCCATTTTGGGTCTCGATGAGCTGTCCGAGGAAGACCGTGTCACCGTTGATCGGGCCCGCAAGATTCAGCGTTTTTTGAGCCAGCCGTTCTTCGTGGCCGAGGTGTTCACCGGTCTGCCGGGCATCTTCGTGCCGGTATCTGAAACGATTGAGTCGTTTGAGATGCTGTGCAATGGCGACCTTGACGACCTGCCCGAACAGGCGTTCCTCAATGTCGGCAACGCCGACTCTGCGATGGCCAAAGCCCGCGAGCTGGCCCAGTCCGGCACTTGAGCGGTCTGGTTCCCAGGGACGAAACGAAGGCGCTGGACCATGCAAGTTGAACTGGTCTCACCCGAAGCGGTGTTGTTCAGCGGCGAATGCAGCCAAGTAGTGACTCGCACCGTCGACGGTGACATTGCTTTTCTTGATTACCACTCAGCGTTCATAGGAGCGCTTGACATTGGGCAGACCCAGCTGTGGGCATCTGATGGTGTGGTCGCGCTGGCGCTCAACCGAGGCTTTGTGGAAGTCAGCAACAATGTGGTGACGATCCTCAGCGATGCCGCATTTGCTTCCGATGAGATTGACGTTGCTGCGGCCGAGGCAGACCTTGAGACAGCCAAGACTGCGCTGGCAGCGAACTCAAACGACGACGATGCCAAGGCGGCGCTGGCGTGGGCGCAGACACGCCTCGCCGTCGCCACAGACACCTAAGCGAGCTTGCCTTGACGATCTGGGTCTGACGAGTTTGCTATTGGTCCGAATTTGCTATGGATCGCAGTCTGATCCTCGTCAACGCTGAATTGAGCGGCACAACTCAGACGACGTAGTGTTGCGGTAGTGTTGTGCAGGTTGTCTAGGGTCGTCTACGGTTGTCGGCGGCAGCACACTAGTGTGCCCGTGCCAATGAGCCTGTGGATAACCCAGTGAGACGGGAGCCGGTTATGGCGAAAGTGTCTGACCCTGCCGCTAGTGCTGATGGCGTTCCGATGGTGAGCGCGTCTGTGGTGGCCGCGGGGGGGGGGGGGCTTAGTGCCTTCTGTGCAGCAGAGCCCGATCACTGCTCCGGCCAAGCGGTCGCGTTGGGCGCTCGCAGCGCTGGTGTTGGCGTTGTCGGCTTCGGTGCTAGCAGTAGTGCCCGCTTCTGTGGGCGCACAAGGCCCAATCACTACCTCCACCTCGGCTGTTGAGAATAACGACGGCACGTACACCGTGCCCCAAGACTGGCCGCTGACACCCGATAATCTTGGACCGGGTGACAAATTCCGACTGTTGTTCCTGACCCGTGCTTCCCGTCACGCTGGGGCACAGAATATTGAGGTCTACGACAGCTTTGTACAGGGTGACGCGGATTTTGGTCATTCGGCTATTCGTGGTCATTCCTCGGCGTATCGTGCGGTGGCGTCTACTCCGACCCTAGACGCGCGTGATCATTTGAAGATGCGACCCTCTGACGTGGTGGCACCGGTGTACTGGCTGGGTGGGGCGCGCGTTAGCCAGAATTACGGGAACACCGCTGGGGAGGGGTTTTGGTCGTCTGCTTGGGAGAACTGGGCATCGAGCGACCGACGCGAGTCGTTTGGAGGGCCCCGAGCTTCCAATCAGAGAGTTTGGACAGGCACCAACGAAGACGGCACGAAAGCCTCAGCACCGCTGGGCTCTCCCATTAATATCGTGAGTGGCGGAACTGTTGGATCAGACGGTCCGATCAACGGCGGGTCGGGAACACCTCGTTTCGGGAGTGTCCATTTGCCGTTGTATGGCATCTCTCCTGTGTATGTGATAGGCGTGCCACTTCCGACAGTTACCTCGGTTTCCTATCAAGGTGATAACACCTATGTGGTGCCGCATGATTGGGCGCTCAATCCTGATGGTGTTCAGCCGGGCGACAAGTTCCGTTTGTTGTTTATAACTTGGGGCCTGAGAGGTGCTGATTCATCGAATATCGCAGACTATGACGCGCATGTGCAGGCCGCGGCGCGTGGGGGCCATGTTGCTATTCGTGGTCATGCGTCTGCGTACAAGGTGGTGGGTTCAACGCAGTCGGTGTCTGCGCGTGACCATGCACGATTGAGCTCTACCGATGTGGTGGCACCGATTTATTGGTTGAACGGTGAGCGGGTGTCGCAAGATTATTCCAATGTTGACGGTGTGGGTTTCTGGTCGTCGCAGTGGGAACACTATGACCGGGAGCATCGTCTAGATGAGACTGGGACGAGGCCCACCGGCGGTGAGGTTGCCACAGGCACAAATCCAGACGGCAGTTCGCATCCTTCCGAGTACCTAGGTTCTTCCTTGTTCGTGGGCATAGGTAAGGTCGCTACCTCCCACCCGATTTATAACGTTGACAGCCAGTTGGCCGCAAACGCTACCACCTTTTATGGCATCTCGCCGGTGTATGTGGTAGGAGCGGCACCCCCGGTGGTGTCGGTGTCGTACTCGGGTGCTGCTTCAATTACCGAGGGCGGTTCCGCTCAGTTCACGGTGTCGGCATCGCCGGCACCCGAAGAAAACATTCAGGTACAGTTGCAGTTGTTGCGTTCGCAGCCTTTCGGGTCGCAAATCACTGGCAGCAACGAGGTGACGCTGACATCGTCTGCACCTTCAGCGACGGTGACGGTGACAACGGTTGATGATTCCTTTTATCACCCTGATGGTTCATTCACGTTGGTGCTGTTAGAAGGCGAGGGGTATCGGCTTGCCCATAGCGATGCAGCACCGTCTGCTCAACGGGTGTTGGTAACCAACAACGATCCGGAATCAGCGAATAAGCATTGTTCTGTAGATAGGAATCGCAATTGCACCTCTCCGGCACCCGGGTATTCGTCCGCCAACAAAGAAGTTGACTTCACACTCAGCAAGTCAGAGTTCGCGCTAGCTGAGGGTGAATCGCGCGAAGTGGTGGTCACGTTCAGTCGGGTTCCCCTCCAGGGACGACTTTCGAGTTCGCCGTTTCGTGGTCCAGATGTGTCGCGGGTGTTTAGAGCAGCGTTACGGTCGGACCCACCGCAAGGGTCGCCAGGCTGCCGCGGCTTCAACATCAGCGGCATACCGAACGGCCCGATAACTCAGCTCTGCTTTGAAGCCCACGACCAAATTTGGTGGGATATGCGGCCGTTTTTGAATGTGGCGGTGCTTGACAATCAAAGGTTGAATTCTCATAACCAGTTGCGGGTGCGTGTGACGGCACGCGAAACCGATACTGAGATCAGTGGTCGTATTGAGGGGCTGGTGCGGCCCTATGTGGGTGATGCTCGTCCGTGGCCTGGTGTGGCGCCGCCTACCGGGTGGGATGAGCCGGGCTGGGATGCGCATTTGGAAGATGTGGTCGCATATACGGATTTTTCGCTGTATCAGATACGTCCAGAGACGGCGGGTGACAGGGCGGATGACAGAATGAGGTTGCCGCGTCGTCGGTTGCTTGTGCGGGTACTCAATAATGATCTGTCGCCCGATGATGTGGTGGTGACACCGAGTTGCCCGCTGCCGGCTTCATCATGTTTTTCTTTACGTGATGGCGAGCAGCGCACCTATAGGGTGGAGTTGTCTAGGCGTCCGCAGCCGGGCCGCACGTACGCGGTGGTGCCGGTGCAGTCAAACAAGTCAAGCGTGGGGGTGCAAGACGTTACTTTTGATCCGCCGCGACTGCTGTGGACTCATGACAGTTGGTTAGAAAATCGGATTCAGACGGTGACGGTGTCTGCACCGCCCGACGATGATGTGGGTTCTGGCAGGTTCGTGATCAGTCATCGTTTTGTGGGGTTCGTTGGTGACGCTCTGGTGAATGCGACACGGCATTCGACTGCGATTTCTGCGAACGTGACCGATCCTGATGTGGCGAGGCTGGTGTTTAAAGACAGTGATGGCAATGTGATCTCTGGGGACCACACACTGACCCTAGCGCCAGGCGGCAGCGACTGGTATAGCGTAGAGATGTCCCACGACCCGCTTGGTGGTTCGCGGACGTTGTGGGTGAAGTCCCAACACGAAAGCGTGAAAGGGGAGATGTGGAAGCATCCGGTGGGTATCAGCCTGACCGGGCCGCTCACGAGGTACACGGGCCGTGAAAAGGATTTCCACCGGATCACGTTGTACAGCCCGTCTTTTGTTGGCACGACGCGTGATACGCGACGGTTGTTGTGGAATCAGCCGCAGAAGATTTATGTTTCGGCGTGGATGGACAGCGATTCCCGTTTCTTTGATCCTCAGTGCCGCACCGACATTGACGCCTGCTGGGTGATCACTAACGAGTATCAGGGCCGAAACGGTCCCAGGGTGATCGTCAACATCGCCGCCGACGAAACCGCCGACGAGACCGACGACACTGCCGCCAGCGATCCAGTGCCAACCTACACTGTGCCCGCCAGCCTGATCGCCGATGTGCAGGGGTATGCGGCGGAGACCAGTAACGGTGATGCGCATGTGAATCGTTGGAAGCGGGTGTTGTTGGCGTTTGGTGAGTCTGTGCCCGGGTTTGCTGGTACGCCCATGACGGCTGCCGAGGCAACACAGCATGCGCAGACGTTCTGGAGTGTTCGTTGGGATCCGGTAGCGGCAGCGTTGACTTCGTTGGAAGCAGCCCAAGCGGCCCAAGCACAGTCTCAGCAACAAAGCACCAGCACAGTCCAGCCACAAACCGATACCACCGATACAGACACCCAGCAACAACAGCAACAGCAGACACCGAGCTACACCGTGCCTGCTGCGCTGATCGCTGATGTGCAGGGTTATGCGGCTGAAACTAACAACGGCGATGCGCATGTGAATCGTTGGAGGCGGGTGTTGTTGGCGTTTGGTGAGTCTGTGCCGGGGTTTGGTGGTGCGCCCATGACGGCTGCAGAGGCAACACAGCATGCGCAGACGTTCTGGAGTGTCCGTTGGGATCCGGTAGCGGCAGCATTGACCGCGTTGGAAGCGCAGGCCGTCCCTAGTACCAGTGCTGATGACACCAGCAGCAACAACAACCCCAACCCACCTCCGGTTGATCCACCCTCGGTTGATCCAGTCCCAATCGACCCGGTGGTGGTTGATCCGGTGGTGAGCGTTGCCGCTGGCGCAGACATCACCGAAGGTGGCGATGCGGTGTTCACGCTTACAGCGTCTCCAGCGCCCGCAGCGCCGTTGACGGTCACTGTGGATGTGTCCGCCTCGGGTGGTTACGGTGCCGTCACAGGTACTTCTACGGTGACGGTCCCCACAAGTGGCACTGCCACGCTCACTGTTGTCACCACCGATGACAGCACCGACGAAACAGACGGTTCGGTCACCGCCACCATCACCGACGGCACCGGCTATGACCCCGACACTTCTGCCGCTACAGCGACCGTTGCGGTGGCAGACGATGACGACCCACCGCCGCCGCCGGCGAATTTGTCGGCGTTTTCGATAACCGACGGTGTATACACAGAGGGCAGCGACGGTGGCTATTACTTGTTCTTTGTGACCTTAGACAAACCAGTCAACAAGCCGACGCAGGTGCGGTACACCATTGAGACGACAGGTAGCGGCGCAGGTCATGCCACTGCGGGCGACGATTTTGTGTCCGCTAGCAGGATGGTCTATTTCCGGCCCAACATCACCCTCAACGCTGGAGTGGTGGTCGTCACAGACGACAGCGCCCAAGAACCCGACGAAACGTTCCGCGTCGTGCTATCTGACCCCCAAGGTGCCACCATCGACCACGGTTCCGCCACCGTCACCATCAAAGACAACGACTAACAAGCGGCCAACCCCAACCGCCGCACGGCCTGCTGGTGTGCAGGTTTGGTCTGCGGTGCCGGACAGAGGTTTCGTTCGTGTGCTGTCGCAGTGCCCAGCGTCAAAGCGGGCGGCAGTGTTAGTTGCCTGACGAAGGCTCAATATATTGGCTTGCATCGGCTGCGATGTCGCGTAGTATCAACTCCATGGACTGGTCAAGTGTTCCGCCGTTGCTTACAGTCGTCGTCGGTATCGCCGTTGCGTTCGCAGGTGGTGTCTGGGCGATTATCAAGTGGGGTTTTGCGAGCGTCAACGATCGCATCGACACTGTTGCGGCAGGTGTGAACCACCGCATCGACGGTGTTATCGATCTCGTCAATGTTCGCTTTGACGAACAGAACGGCCGGATCGATGCCCGCTTTGAGTTGGTGGATGCCCGCTTTGAGGCGGTGGATGCCCGCTTTGAGGCGGTGGATGCCCGCTTCGACATCGTTGACACCAAGATCGATGCTGTTGAAACCAAGATCGATGCCGTTGACAAGCGCGTTGATGCCGTGGACCGTCGCATTGACGAACTGCGCGTTGACTTGCGGGCCATTGTGAACCGGGTCGATGCATTGCAGGCGACAGCTGTGCCCCCGGCCACGGCTCCGGCGTGACACCTGACTGCGGACACAACAACCGGTCTGCGCCCGTAGTTTCTGCGCCCTGAGCCTCCGCGCCCATAGTCTTGGGGTAAGTGCTGCTAGCTGCATCGGCACCGCCGCTGTTGACCGAACTCGCGATCCTGCTGGTCGCAGGGACACTGATTGCTTTTGCGTCGTCGCGCTTGGGAGTAGTGCCAATCGTCGGATTCCTCGTCGCCGGTGCGGTCATCGGCCCCAGCGGGGTCGGCCTCATCAGCGACATCGATGTCGTCAACCAGTCGGCTGACATCGGGGTGATGCTGCTGCTGTTCACCCTCGGCATCGAGTTCAGCCTTGAGCGGGTACGCCAGCTCGCGTCGTTGTTCCTGATCGGCGGTGCCAGCCAAGTAGGACTCACTACCGGCATCGTGACAGCCCTCGTCATGGCCTTCGGAGTTGACTGGCCCACGGCGGTGTTCACCGGGATGCTTGTGTCTCTCAGCAGTACCGCCATCGTGCTCAAGGTGCTAGCCGACCGGCGTGCAACCACATCGCAGACCGGCAACGTTTCGATTGCCCTGCTCATCTTCCAAGACCTCGCCATCGTCGTCATGGTGCTGGCAGTGCCGTTGCTGGGCGGGGAGACCACAGGCGGTGGCGATGTCCTGTACGCGTTCGGCAAAGCGGCAGGAATCATCTTTGCCGTGGTCGTCGCAGCCCGGACCCTGATGCCTGCACTGCTGCGGCACGTCTCGCGATTCCAGTCTGCGGAGGTGTTCTTGTTGGCCATCTTGGCGATTTGTTTCGGCACGGCGTACCTCACGAGCCTGCTCGACGTGTCTATCTCTCTCGGTGCGTTCCTCGCCGGGCTGATGGTGAGCGAGAGCCGCGTCGCCGCTCGAGCGCTCGGTGAGGTGATGCCGCTGCAGATTCTGTTCTCGGCAACGTTCTTCGTGTCGATTGGCATGTTGCTAGATCTCGGCTATCTCGTCCGCAACCTTCCGTTGGTGGCAGGTCTTGCTTTCGCTGTCGTCGTCATCAAACTGTGTACGACCGCGTCGGCTGCGTTGCTGCTGCGCCAGCCGCGGGCAGTCGTTGTGTCGGGGGCGATTGTGCTGGCACAAGTCGGGGAGTTCTCGTTCGTACTCGAACGCGCAGGCCAACAGGTCGGCCTCGTTCCCGCGGGCCTAGCCAACGGCACTGATGCCTTCATTGCCGTCACGGTGCTACTGATGGGGCTCAGCCCGTTTGGTGTGCGCTGGGGCGACTCGCTTGCCGCACGGCTCGAAGCCAGAGCTGACAGTCGACCAAGCCGCAACGTCGAGGCGACGGTCGGCCCCGCAACCGACCCGCACGAACCGCTCACCGATCACGCAGTCGTGAACGGCTTCGGACCGAGAGCGCGTCGCATCGTCAGCGCCCTCGAACTCGCACACATCCCGTACACCATCGTGTCGCTTGACCCCGAAGCTCAGCAATGGGCGGCCTCGACAGGTAAACGAGTGATCATCGGTGACGTCTCGCGCCAGCTCATCGCAGAGCGAGCAGGTCTGCGTGATGCACGGATTGTGCTTGCAGTCGAGAGTCCGCCTTCAGTAGTGGAGCAGGTAGCTCGCATCGCACGCGAGCACAATCCGAACGTGGCCGTGCTGGCCTGGGCGGCAGATCCCGCAGACGCCGCCGATCTTGAGCGCGAAGGCTTAGTTGATCATGTCGTCGCCGAACGACAGGCCGCTCACGATGCGCTCATTGCCCACGCACTCGGCCACTTTGAACTGCCCGAGCCGGCCACCGAAGCAGTCACGCATGCCGTGCTGCATACCGAGTTTCAAGAACTTGACTCTGGTGATGCCTAGTTGTCTGCGGGGCATCTGGTTGCCGAGCACTTAGGTCGGCCTGCACCAAGGCTGCGCGGCTGCCATTATGTGTCGGCGGCAACCTGACGCAATCTGCCGCGAGAGGAGCCGGACATGGCAGTCGAACGATTTCCCGTGGAGGCCTCGCACATCTTGATGTTCGCGAGGGCTATCGGCGACACCAACCCGATTTACAGCGATCCGGCCTATGCGGCCGGCACCGAGGTTGGCTCAATCATCGCGCCGCCCACGTTCGCGCAGTCGAGTGCACAGTTCGATCCCGACTATTTCTTGCGTCCCAAGGCCGACAAAAAGTGGTTTGGCAGCGGCCGCACGGCATCGGGCACGCTGGTCCGTGATCTTGCTGGGTCTGATAGCACTGGGTCTGATGGCGCTGGCACCCCAGACGAGAGCGAAAGCGGCAGTCAGTCTGGAGCGGCTGCGGGCGGACTGCACGCCGAGCAACACTTCACCTATCACCGCCATCTCAAGCCCGGCGACGTGCTGCACACGGTCACTTACGACGGTGAGCGCTGGGAGAAGCAGTCCAAGCGGGCGGGCATTCTCAAGTTCTCAGAGTCCATCACCGAATACCGAGACCGCAACGACGACCTAGTCATCACCGCCAAGGGCGTTGGCGTGGTTACCGAGAAAGTCATCGACGGCTAGGCCCCAGCTGACCCGTCGAAGGCGGATCGACGGTCAACGGGTTGATGGTCAACGGCTCGCCAAGACCATCGGCGCAGGCTTCTTACAAACAGAAAGGCACACATACATGGCACTCAACGCATCGCAACTCAACGTTGGCGACAGCTACTCCGAGCAGATTGTTGATGATCTAACCCGTACCCAGATCGTCCAGTACGCCGGAGCGTCGGGCGATTACAACCCGGTCCACACCGACGAGAAGTTCGTCACCGAGGTGGCCGGCTATCCGACGGTGTTCGCCCACGGAATGCTCACTATGGGCATGACCGGACGCATGCTCACTAACTACGTTGGCGATGGTCGACTCACCTATTACGGCGTGAGATTCACCAGCCAAGTATGGCCAGGCGACACACTCACCGCATCTGCTGAAGTCACCGCCATTCGCAACGAGAACGGCCAGCACCTCGTTGACCTTGACATCGTTACCACCAACCAAGACGACCGCCCGGTCCTCACCGGCAAAGCCACCGCCCGCCTCGACGACTGACACAACGACTGACACAACGACTGACACTGATAGAGCGACGCTGACAGAGCGACACTGACAGGGCTGACCCTGCGCTACCTGAGCGCTGCGCCAACTCCTAGCCCCTTGGGTGCTGCGTCAGCCCTTCGCCCTGCCCGCGAAGCCGAACAGCTTGCCGGCGACTTTGCGGATCTGGATCTCCTCTGAACCCTCGGTGATGCGGTACCGGCGGTGGTGCCGGTAGATGTGCTCAAAAGGCATATGCCGCCCGTAGCCGTTGCCGCCACAGCTCTGCATGGCTCGATCCGCCGCGTCGCAGCAGAACCGGTTGCCCCGGTAGTTGCACATGGCCACTTTGTCGGTGATCTCCATGTGGTCGACACCTTCGTCCATCTCCCAGGCGGTCTTCCAGATAAGCGCTCGGATCATCTCAGCCTCGGTGTACAGCTCCGCCAGCGGGAACTGGATGGCTTGGTTCTGCGCCAGCGGTTTACCGAACGTGGTCCGGTGCTTCACGTAGTCGACTGCCACGTCAATGCAGTGCAGGCCTGCACCCACCGAGGACGCCGCTTGGCGGATGCGGTTCTCGTGTACGAAGAGCTGCGCCGTCTGCAGGCCCCGGCCCTCGGTGCCCAAGATGTCGTCGTTGCTCACTCGCACATCAGTCAGCCGGACATGTGCGTGGTCGGTGGGCATGTTGAAGGTCCACATGAACTTTTCGACCCTAAATCCCGGGGTGTCCACCGGAACGATGAAGCAGGTGATGCCGTGTCCTTCGCCGGGAGACCCTGAGGTGCGGGCGAAGATGTAGTCGTGAGTGGCGTGATGAAGGCCGGTGTTCCAGTACTTCTCGCCGTTGATGACCCATTCGTCGCCGTCGCGCACAGCCGTGGTCTCCATCCAAGTGGCATCTGAGCCATGCAATGGCTCAGTTAGGCCGAACCCGATGCGGGCTTGGCCTTTGAGCATCCGCGGTATCCAGTACTCCTGCTGAGCCGCTGAGCCGTAGCGCTCCATCATCAGCACAGTCGGGAAGTTGCCGATGATTGAGTTCTCGTTCTGTAGATCGTTGTGCAGCCCCAAGCCACGGCGAGCGAGATGTTCGCGCACGATCGCCATGCCCAAGTTGGTGCCGTTGCTGCCACCGAAACGCTCGGGCAGATGCCAACGCAAGAATCCCGCCTTGTCGGCCTCTGAGCGCATCCGCGCCAGCAGCGCTTCCCATTCGGCGTTAGGTAGTCCGTCGCGCTCCCAGTCGGTACGCGAGTCCTCCCGACGGTGATCGAAGAAGCGGACGTTGTCGTCTTCGTTCTCAATGGGCTTGATGACGTCGTCAATGAACGTGTCCACATCGTTGAGCAACTGTGCAATGTCAGCGGGAACGGTGAAGTCCATGCGCGGCAACCTACCGCGCCGCCGACGGACTCTGCGGCTCTTGAGCGCGGCCCAGTTGTGGCTAGCCCAGTTGTGGCCCGTCAAGCAGGATTGTCGATGAACTCCACCCAGTTGCCGTCTGGGTCTTCCACCATCCCAACCACCACACCGGGCCGGGCTTCGAGCCGTCGCCAGATGATCTTCGCGTCGGCATCCTCGCAGGCAGTCATAACCTCCTCGAAGTTTCCGACGTTGAACGTGAAATAACGCAGCCCGGTGGCACCGGTGATACCGCCGTTGGCGCCGACGGGGACGTCAGCGACGGGTACCACCAGCTTGAGCACACTCTTGTCCGCCCGCAGCCGGTGCATCTGGGCGATGCCGACATTTTCCATGTTCAGCGTTTGCTCAAACTCCAACCCGAGCACGTCTCGGTAGAACGCAAGCATCTCATCGCCGTTGGTGGTGACGATGCCTAAATCGAAGCCTTCTTTGGTGGTTTGCAGTGCCACGTTGTCTCACTCTCGTTGTGTTAGCCAGCCCAGTGTTAGCCAGCCCAGTGTTAGACAGCCCAGTGGCAAATCTAGGGCAGGTCGTGGACGCGGTGCCGCTGGGCTGGGCTGGTTTGTCTTCTTCGTCTTGGTGTGAGCAGTGGTGTGATTAGTCGTAGCTAACGCCGAGGCCGGCTCGGGCGTCGGTTTGGATGCCATAGGGCGGGATCGGGTAGCGCAGCCCGTTGCGTGACAGTGCCTCCATGCCGTCAACTGCTACCACTAGGTCTTCGGGTGTCAGGGCAATCAGCAGTTCATCTTCCATCACGCCGCCGTAGCGCCGCTCTGCGAAGCAGGGGATCGACACACTCGGCTCGCCGGTGCGCAGCGCGCGGCCCCATGAGTCAGCACACGCCGACTCGCCCACGCAGCCCCATTCCATCTTCTTGTAGCCGCGCCATTGCAGGCCGTTGATGAGGATGATCATCTGTGCGGGTGTGGCGTAGATCAGGCACACATCGGGTGGGTTGAGGCGTCCTGCTGCTAGCGGGGACACCGCCATTGCTGTGTAGGTGCCGAAAGCGACGACATCCATGGCATGTTGGTGAGCAGCGGCGTCTTCGAGCGACTCAAACCACACACCTGCCATGTGGTCGCCTGACAGCCACTTGTCGTCTTGAGGGTGCAGTCCGATGACGGCACCGCACTGGGCACCCACGAGGTCGTCCATGGTCACGCCCACCGTCCAATTCAGCCGACACGCCATTGCCACGATCTGGTCAGTTGTGTGGATTTCGGTTGGGCGCCGCAACCGAGGGACAGCTTCCATGTCTTCTTTGGACTCAAAGAGCTTCATGCCGATGGGTGTTGTCCGAATCCGCAGCACAGCCTGCAGTCGGCCTAGCAGTTCGTCCCAGTTGATTGATGTGGAACGCACATGGGCTGCGGTCTCGCTGACTGCATCTTCGGTGTAGGTCTGCGTCACGGTTGTCCCTTCGTTGCCGGCATATGGGTAGCGGCCCTCTGTGAGCGGTCACGCTAGTTCGGCGGCCACTAGCGTGAGTCGGCTAACTGGTGCAGGTTGTGCAACCAGGCGATTTGGTGATGGGAGACCAGCAATGGCTGAAGGTCTGAGGGTTGAACGACACGGGCGAGTTGGGCTGATAGTCATGGACCGTCCACCGCATAACTTCTTGAGCTACCGCCAAGTACACGACATCGCCGATGCGCTGGTCTCCTTGGAAGAGGACATGAGCATCGGTTGTGCCGTCTTGGCTGCTGAGGGCCGCTCGTTTTGTGCTGGCGCAGACTTGGGCGGCGACGGCGTGGGCGGTGGTGCTGACGAAAAGGTCGGTGGCAGTGCCACGCTGGAGCTGTATCAGGGCTCAGGGCGACTGTTTGATGTGACGCTGCCGATTGTCGGGGCCGTACATGGCCCAGCCATTGGAGGCGGGTTGGGCTTGGCGATGGTGCCAGATATCCGCATCACTTGTCCCGAGGCGCGCTTTTGTGCGAACTTCGCGTCGCTGGGTATTCATCAAGGGTTCGGTCTCAGTGTGACGCTGCCGGCTCTGGTTGGACCCGAGCGCGCGGCCAGGATACTTTTTGGGGCCAAGCGGTACCGAGGCGACGAAGCGACGGAGCTTGGCTTGGCTGATGAATGCGTGCCCGCTGCCCAAGTGCGTGAGCGCGCCGTGGAGGTTGCCAGCGAGATCGCCGCTAATGCACCCTTGGCAGTGCGCTCCATCAAGTCCACGCTGCGGCTAGGTCTTGGCGACAAGGTACGCGAGATCACTCAGCGCGAGGCAGCAGAGCAGCTGCGCCTGTCAAACACTGAAGATGCCGATGAGGGCATGAAAGCTGTGACAGAGCGCCGCCTCGGCTGTTTCGTCGGGCGGTAGCCCGAGCAGTGTTTCGTCGGGCGGTAGCCCGAGCAGTGCCGCTTGTGGCTCTGCGGAGATGCTCCGGCGCGCCATGATGGAGGCGATGAATAGCAGACGAGTTGCAATCACCGGCATTCGAGGACTGATCGGCGGCGCGCTGGCTGCCAGCCTGCGCGCTGACGGCTACGAGGTTGTTGGCATCTCCCGTCGTTCCGATCCGCTCAATGTGTCCGACACCGACGACGCACCGGAAGTGCCGGTGATCGCGTGGGATGTGGCAGCGAAGGCCATAGACGCGGCAGCTCTTGAGGGGTTCGACGCCATTGTGCATCTGGCAGGCGAGAGCATCGGAGGGCGGTGGACATCTGCCCACAAAGAGGCGATCATGTCCAGCCGAGTCGATTCCACCGAGCTGCTAGCAGAGGCTGTTGGCGGGCTCGATGCCAAGCCGTCGGTGTTTGTTTGCAGTTCGGCGATCGGCTTCTACGGCGACCGCGGTGAAGAGGAGCTGACTGAGCGATCGCTGCCCGGCGACGGCTTTCTTGCCGAAGTGTGTAAGCGCTGGGAACGCGCCGCGGTGCCTATCCCCGACGCAGGTGTGCGGCTCGTGCGCATACGCACCGGTTTGGTAGTGGGGCCTGGGGCGGAAGCCATCAAACGGATGGCGAGAATCACCCGGCTCGGTGCCGGCGGTCCGCTCGGCAGCGGACGACAGTGGTGGAGTTGGATCAGCTTGGATGACGAAGTGCGCGCAATCCGTCATCTGATCGACAGCGATGCGAGCGGGGCGTTCAACCTGACATCACCGAGTCCCATCCGCCAGCGTGACTTTCAAAAAGCACTGAGCGCAGTGTTGCGGCGTCCGTCGTTCATGGCTGCGCCTCGGTTCGCCATCCGTGCTGGCTTGGGCGAGATGGGCCAAGCGCTGCTGCTTGACTCGGCTCGTGTGCTCCCTGAGGCGCTCACCGATGACGGCTTTGAGTTCGTTTGTCCTGATCTTCCATCTGTGCTCGCCGACGCGATCTGACACAGGCCTCATCGACCATCGACCACCGACCCCTCCGCAGCGCATCTGGTTATGAACGGCGTTGGGGGTTCTAGCGTGGCTGCTATGGGTCTAAGCAGTGTTCAAGGCGCTGGGGGCGACCATCCGTCGGGATCGCTGGGGGCGACCATCCGTCGGGATCGCTGGGGGATTGCCCACATTGAGGCACCGACGGCGCAAGCAGTGTTTGCAGCACAGGGCTGGGTGGCGGCCGATGACCGCATCTGGCAGATGGAATGGGACCGCCGTCGAGCTCTCGGACGTTGGGCGGAGGTCGTCGGCATGGCAGGCGCCCGCGAGGATGCCTTCCTCCGCCGACTAGGGCTTGCGCGTATTGCGCAATACGACTATGCGGCGCTGAAGTCGGCCACCCGAGCGATGTGCGAGGCCTACACCGCCGGTGTGAACCGCTGGCTTGCAACTCACCGCGATTCGCTGCCAACCGAGTTTGAGCATCATCCGGCGCCGCCCGAGCCTTGGGAGCCGTGGCACTGCGTTGCGGTATACAAACTGCGGCACCTCTTCATGGGCACATTGACCCGCAAGCTGTGGCGCGGACGCATCATGGCTCAAGCTGGTCCTGAGGCGGTCATGGCCACGGTCGGCGACGTTGAGGCCGATGCAGCCATCTTGCCCGATGACGGGCAACATCGACTCCTGCCCGGTGACGGGCAGCGACCGGCGTTGCTTGTTGACGCTGAGCGTGTGCTTGAGGCCAGTGCTGCCGATATGGCAGCACTGGCTGCTGCGATGGATGCCGATGGTGCGTCCAACTCTTGGGTTCTTAGCGGTGAGCGCACTGCCAGCGGCAAGCCGTTGCTGGCGGGCGACCCGCACCGCGGCATCGAGTTCCCGAACGTTTACCACCAGTGTCACTTGCGCTGTGATGAGTTCGATGCTGTCGGTATGGGATTTCCCGGCGTGCCCGGTTTCCCGCACTTCGGCCACAACGCCGAAGTGGCTTGGGGCATCACCCACGGCATGTGCGATGACACTGATGTGTTTGTGGAGCGCTTCTTGACAGACGACCCCGACGGCCCCGAGGCGAGAGTGGCCCGCTGGCCGCTCGCCGACGGCACGGCTATCCAATGGCGCACAGAAGCGTTGACCATTCGCAACGAAGGCACCATCGATGTGCTCTGCGGCGCTACGCCTAGGGGTCCGGTGGTGCTTGGCGACCCTGCTGACGGTGTAGCGCTCTCCATGCAGTGGACAGCCATGTTCGGTGTCGACACCACACTGGATGCCTTGTGGCCGATGCTCGTCGCAGGTTCGTCCGCTGATCTGGTGGAGGCGATGCGGCCGTGGGTGCTGCCGGTTAACAATCTGCTTGCAGCCGATAGAGCCGGTTCGATTACTTTCAAGATCCGGGGACGGGTGGTTGAACGCCCGATAGCTAGCCGTTGGATGCCGGTGCCACCCACCAGCGAGTTCGCTTGGGACGGACTCAAGCCGGTGTCTTTTGAGGATCTTCCCCAATGGAGTGATCCTGAGCGCGGCTATCTCGTGACAGCCAACAACCGCACCGCCGATAGCGGCCCCTACATCTCAATGGATTTCGCTAGCCCCAGCCGTCACGACCGCATCTGCGAGTTGCTGGCACCGTTGACTGGCGCCACTGTTGGCGACATGAGCGCGATTCACGGTGATGTCATTTCGCTAGTTGCGCCCAAAGTGATAGGCCTGATCACCGAACATGCTGTCGAATGCGGCCATGAACTGTCGCACACGCTCCTTGACATGTTGGCTGGGTGGGATCAGGCCATCACTGCCGACTCGGCGGCGGCAACCATCTATGGAGTCATCAAGCGGCGGCTCATTGAGGCGATCACCGAACGGCTCAGCATCGCTAACGCCGAGCTGGGCGCATCGGGATGGCCGCCCGCTACTGAGGCCAGTCGTATGGCGGCGGGTGCGGCGACGCGCATGCTCTGTGAACGGAATCTCAACGCGGTGCCCGGGTTGGACAACCGGATCGGTCTGCGCATGGCGGTCAGCGCGTGCGTGGATGAGACCGCAGCCGAGTTGTCGCAGCGACTCGGTGACGACCCGACTGAATGGAAGTGGGGACGAGTGCATCGCATGGCATCGCCGCATCCGCTGGCTGCTGCGTTGGCCGCGGCACGTCATCTGCATCCTCCTGTCCACGGTTGCGCTGGCGACGGTGACACGGTGCGCCAAGGGGGCACTGCACCTGAGACCGGCGAGCGGGCGATTCACAGTTCTGTGGCCCGCTACGCATTCGACCTTGGCGATTGGGACAACTCGGGCTGGGTTGTGCCGCACGGTGTCTCAGGTGTGCGCGGCAGCGGTCACGATCTCGATCAGCGGCAGGCGTGGCTCAACTGCGAACTAGTGCAGATGGCGTACAGCCAAGATGCCGTGGCAGCAGCCACGGTCGATACCTACGAGATATAGCTATGAGATATAGGCAGGCTGGTTGCCCGCGCCCAGAAACTGATCAGCCTGCGAGATGAGCGACAACCGCCGCTACTACTGCGGCGGGTTGCTCGTACGGGAGCATGTGCCCGGCATCGTTGATGAGTGTGACCGTGGCGTCGGGCAGTGCCTTGTGCCACGCGTCCGCGTACACAGGTGGTATCAGTCGGTCTTGGCGGCCCCACACCACCAAAGTGGGCACCGTCACCCGGTAGGCCCGCTCACAGAAGCGCCGGTTGGGGATCGGAAACAGGATCTTGCCGGCCATGCCCTGCTGTCGGGCCCGCGCCACCATGAAGCTTGTCAGCTTGGCATTATCGGAGAAGTCAGCACCGCCGGTGAGCACCTCTTCGCCCACGTCAGGCTTAGCGAAGAGAACCTCAGCGAGCTGATAGGGGAGCATGGCGAAGATGTCGGGAATCGGGTGATCGCTAAGCCATAACCCTGCAGGGCACAGCAAGGCCATCCGATCTACCGACTGAGGTGCCAGCGCTGCCATCTCTGCGGCGATCATGCCGCCCATGGAGTGGCCCATCAGGTGCAGCTTTCCCGCATCAGGGCCGGTGCTTGAACCCCCAAGCAGGTCCATCTCGGTGGCCACGTCCCAGCCGTGCAGGGCGAAGTCGGCCATATCGGACAGACGGTCTTCGTCGTCGTGTTCGCTCCAAGCGGGCCATATTGGTGCCACCACTGTCAGCCCGGCCGCAGCTAGGCCGTTGAGCACTGGTTCGTCTGCCAGCCAGCCGCCTGTGCCGTGCAACGCCAGCACGGTTGCTTTGCTGGATGCATCTGCATTGGCAGGTTCGTAGACGCGCACTGGCGTAGTCACCGATCGCCGGGTCGTGATGACCGTCTCGACGTAACCGGACCCATTGGCTTTTGGCGCGACCGCTGTTGCGACCGGGTCTGGGTCGGTTTCGCTCACACCGACCGACCCTTGGGCGGCTCGGGGTAGCGGCGAGCTTCGGCCATGGTGACCTCCGGACGCACCCGGCTGTCCATCGGTTTGCACCACCAGTCGGCAGCGTCGGAGAACTCGTCGCCCCAAATGCCACGCAGCCCCGGCATGACTTTCTCAGCAAAAAGTTGGCTTGAGTAGCGGGTCTTCCAGTCGGGCATGTCGCCCATGTGCATCAAGCAAAACACCGTGCCGACGCGCAGTCGTTTGATCATGTCTTCCATGCGCTCGCGTACCGTGTCGGGCGAGCCGGCGATCACGAAGCCACCTTCAACCAGTTCTTTCCAAGTGAGCCGCTTGAACAGGGCTTGGTTTTCTTTGCGGAACTGGTCCAGCTTGCCCGCTTGGATTGTCTTGACTGTCCGGTAGCCGGGAGGGTCGGCGAAACCCGGAAACACATGCAAGCAGCGGTTGAAGAAGTACAGCAGATGTTCGCTGTACAGATCTTCCGCTTCCGCGTCGGTTGCGGCTGTGCAGATGATCTGCGCGAACCCGGCGCGGCCCGGCGACATCGATTTGTTTGTCTCGTTGACTCGGTTCCAATAGCCGTCCATCAGCGTCTGGCCGGCCAAGTAACCGTTGAAGCTCAGGTAGGAGTAGTTGTAGTCGTGCTCTAAGCAGAAGTCCCACGTCTCGATTGAGCCGCCGCCGGGGATATAGATCGGTGGATGCGGCTGCTGGACTGGCTTGGGCCAGCAGTTCACGTAGCGCAGCTGGGTGTATTTACCGTCGAAGGCAAAGACTTCTGGGTTGGTCCACGCCTCCATGATGAGGTCGTGGGCTTCGTAGTACTTCTCGCGGGTGAGCGCTGGGATCTGCCCGTAGGTGAAGTTGGTGTCCATCGGGGTGCCCACCGGGAACCCTGCGACGAGCCGACCACCGCTGAGGCAGTCCAGCATGGCGAACTCTTCGGCCACTCGGTGCGGCGGGTTGTACAAAGCGATGGAGTTGCCGATGACGCAGATCGCCGCCTGTGAAGTTCGCCGAGCCAGTCCGGCGGCGATGATGTTGGGACTCGGCATGATGCCGTAGGCGTTCTGGTGATGCTCGTTGACACCGATGCCGTCAAAGCCCAGCTCGTCGGCAAACTCCAGCTGGTCCATATAAGTGTGGTAGATGCCGTTGGCGCGCTCGGGGTCAAACAACGAACTGTCGATGTCCACCCACACCGACCGGTGCTCGGTCTTGAAGTCGTCAGGCAGATCAGGCCAAGGCATCAGGTTGAACCAACAGAACTTGACGGTCATGTGGACACCTCTTCAAATGTGGCGACAGCGGCGTGTGTGGCACCCACAGTAGTCGCGGCTGTGTTTGTGTGACCCAAGAGTGCCGCTCGCTGCGTCGCGACGAAGCACCGCTCTAGCATCGGTGTCATGTCTGTTCTTGATCACACCGACCCAGCGCTGACCAATGAGACGGTTGATCTGCTGCAGCACATGATTCGCAACGCATGCGTCAATGACGGAACCGTTTCTTCGGGCGAAGAAGTTCGCAACAGCGATCTGCTGGAGACGTTCTTGGAAGGTGCCGGCGTTGATGTAGAACGCTTTGAATCGGAGCCGGGCCGCCGCTCGCTGGTAGCGAGAATCGCTGGCACCAATCCCGATGCACCGAGACTGTGTCTTATGGGCCACACCGACGTGGTTCCGGTAAACCCGGACGGCTGGAGCCGGGACCCCTTCGGTGGCGAATTAGTCAACGGCGAAGTGTGGGGTCGTGGCGCAGTTGACATGCTCAACCTGACATCGTCCATGGCGGTGGCGTTCCGGCACATCGCTAGCAGCGGCTACCGACCCCAAGGAGACATCATCTACTTCGGTGTGGCCGACGAAGAAGCCGGAGGCACCTACGGTGCCAAATGGATGGCGGAACACCACTGGGATGCCATTGAGTGTGAGTACGTCCTAACTGAGTTCGGTGGGATACCTAATCACACGCCTGAGGGCACCAAGATCACGCTGGCGGCAGGCGAGAAGGGCATTGGCTGGCGGCGGCTCATTGTGCGCGGCACTCCCGGTCATGGCTCTATGCCGTTCGGTACTGACAATGCGCTCGTCAAGGCGGCGGAAATCGTCCGGCGCATCGCCCAGTATCGCCCGGCACCGCAGCTAACTGAACTTTGGCAGCACCATGTGTCAACTCTGTTGGTGGACGATGAGACCCGCGCAGCACTGCTCGACCCGGCCAGCGTGTGGGACACTGTTGCCGGGCTCGACTCGCCGGGCCTCGCACGTCACTTACATGCATGCAGCCACACCACGTTCAGTCCCAACGTCGTAGGTGGAGGCAACAAAACCAACATCATTCCCGACAGGGTTGACATTGAGATCGACATCCGCACAGCGCCCGGCGACCCTGTTGAAACCGATGAGCATCTGCGAGCGGCGCTCGGCGAACTGTTCGACCAGGTTGAGATTGAACATCTTCACGACGACCCGGCCAGCTTCTCATCGACCAATACGCCGATGTGGCAACTGTTGAGTGAGCTTGTCACCAAGGCTCATCCGGGCGCACCGGTGATACCGCAGCTCATCGTGGGTGCCACCGATGCGCGTTTCTTTCGGCTTCGCGGTGCTGTGGCTTATGGGGCCGGCCTGTTCAGCAATAAAGTCAACTCCGGCGACTTCATGCTGCGCTTCCATGGCAACGACGAACGCATCGATGTGGACTCGCTGGCGCTCACGACGCAACTGTGGATCGACGTGATCCGCAATTTGGGCGACGCTGTCGCAAGTTGATTCCCGCCGCAAGCTGATTCCCGCCGCAAGCTGGTTCACATCACCAGCCGACGCACGGGCACAGCTTTGGGCTAGCTAGCTGCAGCCGACTCGGGGTCCGATGTGCGGCAGTCGTCCAGATCGCAGAGAGACCACCTCTCCGTCCTCGTTTACTTCCCACACGACGCGCTTATCGAGGTCCGGCCCATCGACCGGCACGAACTGGATGGCGGAGAGTCCCGGGCCGTCTTCGATTCTGTCACCGAATGCAGCGACGATCTCGCTGCGAGTCGAACCGATGCCGTAGCCCGAAATGGTGGTGATGGGTCCCGCGTCAATGTCCACCCGCACGATCTCCGCGTTGACAGCCAAAAAGCGGACACCGGTAGGGCCGTCTTGGAGCGTGTAGTAGCGGCATGCGTCTGAGCCACCGGGCACAGCAACCATCGGCGCAGCAGCAGCCGAGCGGGCCTCTTCAAGCGCGTGCCCGATAAGTACCGGCCCCAGACCGGCGGTAGACAGTTTTGACTCTGTCGTCAAGCTGGGACCCGATCCCTGTTCGTCATCGGTGCCGTTGGCTGCAGTGGTCGGCGGTGTCGCTGCTGTCACGATTGTCTGCGTCTCAGCATCGTTGACTAGTGACCCCGAATCAGCAGTAGTTGCAGTGGTTGCGTCGTTGTCGTCGTCGTCGCTCAGCAGACCGCAGGCGCTGACCAGCATCGCCACGGCGATAGCTACCGCAACCACATGCCAGCGCCCAGATCTGATCTGGCGCCCAGATCGGATCTGACGCCCAGATCTAATCTGGCACACAGTCCCTTGGTGAGAATCCAGTTGGTCCACGGCTTGCCCCTCCAGTCCCGGCCCCCAGGAAGTAAGCACACAGTAGAGAGTAGCTACACCTTGGCCCCCTCACGAACAGGACGTTCCTTAACAGCGCTCCTCAAAGGCCTCCCTCAACAGCTTCCCTCAATAGCAGTAGGGTCACTTACCTATGGCATCAGCACCCCCAATGAACATCAACACTGACGCGATCTGGCGTCGGGTCGTCGAGCGGGTGCTCCGCAAGAACCGGCGCCCCCCAATGAACATCAACACTGACGCGATCTGGCGTGGCTATTGGTTAGGCCAGCGCTTCTGCGCGCTCGCGCCCCCAATGAACATCAACACTGACGCGATCTGGCGTGTAACTCTTGACACATCCAAAGGCCGCATCGTTATGGATCTCGATCCTCAGCTTGCGCCGGTGACGGTCAACAATTTCGTGAACTTGGCTCGAGACGGCTACTACACGGGGCTCTCTTTTCATCGGGTCGTGCCCGATTTCGTCATCCAAGGCGGCTGCCCAGAGGGTTCTGGACGCGGTGGGCCGGGCTACCGCTTCGATGATGAGCCGGTCAAGGGGGAGTACACGCTGGGAGCGGTCGCAATGGCTAACGCCGGGCCCAACACAAACGGCAGCCAGTTCTTCATTTGCATTGATGACTGTCGTGCCAAGCTGCAGCCCGCCTACAACCTGTTCGGCTACGTGACTGAGGGGATGGACGTAGCGCTCTCCATCTCAGTTGGTGACACGATGGACACCGTGACTGTTGAGGAAGTGGCCGACAGCCACGAAAGTGGCTAACAGCCACGCGAGTAATGTGATCGCAGCGGCAGTGCCGCCGATGCGAATGAGCGCACCGGCGGGCGCTCCATGAGCCAAGAGGTGCCCGATGAGCCACTCCCAACCGAACGCAACGGTGCTGTATGAGGCCGATGACGGTGTTGCTGTCATCACGCTGAACCGCCCTGAACGCTTGAATGCTTGGACAGCCGAGCTGGGAAGCGGCTATTTCGATGCTCTGGACCGAGCCGGTGCGGACCCAGACGTGCAGGCTGTGGTGGTGACCGGCGCAGGTCGTGGGTTTTGCGCTGGGGCCGATATGGACAACCTGCAGGGTCTCAGTGACAGGCAAAGCGGCAGCAGCGGGCAGAGCGGCAGCGTCAGATCCGACGACACGTCGCCGCGGACGCGCAACGAGCGCCACGATTACGCCTTATCTATTCCTAAGCCGATCGTGGCTGCGATTAACGGGGCATGTGCAGGCTTGGGTTTCGTACACGCCATGATGTGCGATGTGCGGTTCGCCGCTGCGGGTGCCAAGTTCACGAGTGCTTTTGCGCGTCGAGGCCTTATCGCTGAGCACGGTGTCTCATGGATGCTGCCTCGTGTCCTCGGAGCGTCGAATGCTTTGGACATTCTCCTGTCGGGCCGTGTTTTTGTGGCCGAGGAAGCCCAGCAGCTAGGGGTGGTGAGCAGAGTCTTCTCGCCCGAGGAACTAGTTGACGAAACCATCGGCTACGCACGCGATCTTGGGCGTTTCAGCGCGCCGTGGTCGATGGCTCAGATCAAGCGCCAAGTGTGGGGCCAACTAGACATGGGCCGCGGTGATGCCCTCAAAGAAACTGAAGTGCTGATGAAGGAGTCGCTCAGGCGGCCCGATTTCAAAGAAGGTGTCCAGAGCTTCTTGGAACAGCGCGATCCCAACTTTGAGCCTGTCTCAACCGGGCCCGACCGAGCAGGACCTGAAGGGACTATGGGCTGATAGGTGCTCTGACCCCAGAGTTCTGACATCACAGTTCTGGCATCACAGTTCTGACACCAGCGGGAGCGGGGGACGCAAGTGAACGAAACGCTCGTCGCGTTCGCTGTGCTGGCGTGGCTGGCGTACTTGGCCAGTCGGTTGCTGGCGCGACATCACCTGCCCGAGCTGGTCGCGTTCCTTATTGTTGGGGCGCTGCTGGGACCTTCGGGTCCGGTGCCGTTCATGCGACTGATTGACGAGCCGTCGCTGATTGCGTTGCGTCCGGTCACCGAGGTGGCATTGGCGGTGCTCATGTTCGTCATCGGCGAGCGCGTGTCGGTGCGGGCGCTGCGGGCAGCACGCTGGACGCTGACGACCGGAGTCATCCAGTTCGCACTGAGCGCGGTTGCGGTGTTCTGGGTTACTAGCAGGCTCGGCGCAGACCGCCCTGTGGCGTTGGTGCTCGGAGCGCTGGCGGGCGCGGGTGCTCCGATGACGATTGCCCACATCGTTTCCTCAGTGCGTGCCCAAGGTAGTTATCCCACCGGCATCGTGGGTACTCACGCAGTGTCGGATGCGCTTGCGACCACGACATTTGCGGCGGTGCTCCCGATAGCGCTGCTGCTCTCCGACGAAGCAGCCGACATAAGCGAGGCGCTCGTGAACTTCGTCCAACTCGGCATCGGTGGGGCGGTACTGGGGCTCATACTCGGCTGGTTCATCTCGCGACTCGGGTTCCAGATTGAGACCACAGGCGAGCTGCTGCTGTTCGTGCTCGTTCATGTAGTCGTCGCATGGACTGTGGCCGGCTTCGCCGAGATTTCCTTGCCCTTGGCGGCTCTCGTCGCAGGCGCCACTGCTGCGACCGTGTCGCAGCAGGCGTTCTCGGTGCGGCTGTTTCGGACCATCAAAACCATTGAACAGCCGCTGTATCTGCTGTTCTTTGCGCTGGCAGGTGCCTCTATTCACCTCTCAGATGTCCCCAAGGTTGGGCTGGTCGGTGTCGCTTACATCGTGGTGCGCATCGCGGCCAAGATCGTCGGCGGTTTGGTCGGTGGCCTCACCGGAGGCCTCGGCTGGCGGCGGTCGTTCTGGCTGGGGGTCAACCTCACACCACAGGCGGGTGTGGCAGTCGGCCTTGCCGTACTGGCCTCAGAGCGTCTCAGCAACGTAGGCAGCGATGCCGGTGTTGAGGCCGCCACTGTGGTTCTCGGTGCGGTGGTGCTCTTTGAGCTCATCGGCCCACTGCTCGTTGCCCGGGATCTGCGCAACTGGTCGTCCGCAGAGGAACAAGACGATGCAGCACCACCACAGTTTGAGCTTCCGGGCAAGGTTCTGGTTGCGGCCCCGGTCCCGGTGGAGGTACCCGAATGGCTGATCGATCAAGCCGCTCGCTGGCGCTCATCGCTGGTTGTGCTGATGCCAACCGAGCGTGACGAGCCCCACGCCGCCAAGATCAGCGAACGCTGCAGCAGCCGCGATGTCGATTTCGAGTTCCGGTCGTTGCGCAGCGAGAGCTTCACTGGTGCGGTGGTGCGGTCGCGCAGCCAGTATCAAGCGGACATGGTCGTGCTGTTTGCGCCGCGTCCGTCCGCTGGCGCTTCCCGACTGGTGCTTTTGCCGTCAGAACGCATCGCCCGCCAGCTGCCGGTGCCGGTGCTGACGTTTCCTCTCCACCTGCCAGAACCCGATCAGCCGCAGCGCCCCCGGCGGCTGCCGTGGCAGAGCCCAGGGCGAAGCGAATGATCGGGCGAAGCGAATGAGTCAACTGTCTGCTGAGCCACCGAGCACGCAAGCGCCCGACGCTCCTGAATCGCTAGTGGCCGCGGCACGGGAGATTGCTGCCGAAGCCGGCGCGCTCACGCTGCGTTGGTTCGGTCGAGACGATGTAGCTGTTGCATACAAACGAGACGGGACTGAGGTGACCGAAGCAGATCGGGCAGCGGAGCGATTGGTCCGCGAGCGGCTAGCCGAGAAGTTTCCTAACGACGCAGTCTTCGGCGAAGAAGAAGGCGGCACCATTGAGTCTGAGGGCCGCACTTGGATCGTGGACCCGATCGACGGCACCCGCGGTTTCGTCCGAGGTGTGCCGCTGTTCGCCACTTTGGTGGCACTGGTTGACGCGCATGGACCACTTGTCGGAGTCATTGAGTTGCCTGCGCTGGGGATGACTCTTGCAGCGGGGCGGGGAACCGGCTGCTGGCTCGGCGACCATCGATGTTCGGTCAGCAGTCGCTCGCAGCTCGACGGAGCGCTGATCAACACGTCGGGCTATGAGACCTTTGAGCCAGAACAATTCGAGACGTTTCGGGCCGAGAGTGCAATGATGCGCACATGGGGGGATGCGTACGGCTACTTCCTCGTTGCCACCGGCGAGGCTGAAGCCATGATCGACCCGGTGTGTGAAACTTGGGACTTGGCACCGATGCCGGTGATCGTGACAGAAGCTGGCGGAGTCTTCACCGACGTTGACGGTCGGCCCGAGTACCGCAACCGCAGCGGGATCGCCACCAACGGCTTGCTCCATCAGGCAGTCGTGAACGCAATGGCGACATCGGCTGAACCAAAGCCACCTGGGCCCAGATATGCCCAGCCTGAACACGCCCATGACTGCTGAGTCCAGACGCGGCTCCGACACCGAGATGGCCGAACGAGACCGAATGCCACGTTGGGTGCCACGCGCCATCGGCTTGCTGGTGGCTTCTGTTGTTGGCTTAGCGACCGCAGCGTGGCTGCTTGACAGGCTGCGCAGTCTCTTGGTTGTGCTCTTGGTGTCGCTGTTCTTGTCGTTTGCGATGGAGCCTGCGGTCAACTGGCTGGCGAGACGTGGCTGGAAACGCGGACTCGGCACCGCGGTGGTGTTCCTCGCTTCCGCCTTGGCGGCATCGGGTTTCTTGGCGGCGATGGCTTCAGTGCTGGCCGACCAAATCAACACGCTGATAGACACAGCGCCCCGCTATCTGGCAGACATTGAGCAGTGGGCAGACGAACAGTTCGGCATAGAAATCAGCACCGACGACATCAGCGCGCAGTTCGCTGAAGGCGGAAGTGCAGCATCGCTGCTCGGCGATGTAGCCGGCAATCTGGTTTCAGTCGGATCTGCGGTGGTGAACGTGGCCATCCAGATGCTCAGCGTGGCGCTGTTCACCTTCTACTTGGTGGCAGACGGGCCGCGGCTGCGTCGTCTGGTGTGCTCAGCGCTGGCACCAGCCCGCCAAGCAGCGGTGATCCGCGGCTGGGAGCTTGCGATTGACAAGACCGGCGGCTACATCTATTCGCGTCTGCTGCTTGCGCTGGCCGCGTTCTTGGTTCATTGGGCGGCGTTCGCCATCATCGGCTTGCCGTTCTCTGTGGTGATGGCGATGTGGGTGGGCATTCTCTCGCAGTTCGTGCCGGTGGTCGGCACCTACCTAGCGGGGCTGTTGCCCATGCTCATAGCGTTGCTTGACGACCCGTTGACGGTGCTGTGGGTTGCTGCGGTCGTGCTCGCGTATCAGCAGATCGAGAATTACCTACTGGCACCTCGCGTCACAGCGCGCACTATGAACATTCATCCGGCTGTGGCATTCGGCAGTGTGCTGGTTGGCGTCGCTGTTCTGGGTTCGGCCGGGGCGCTGCTTGCTGTGCCTGCTGCTGCCACGATCCAAGCTTTCGTTTCTACCTACATCAAACGGCACGAACTCATCGAATCAGAGCTGTTGGACACACATGAGTCTCACCATGCTGATGAATCCCATGCTGATGAATCCCATGCTGATGAATCCCATGCTGATGAATCCCACGAAGAACTCAGCGACCCCGGCGACCCTGATGATCTTGGCGACTCAGTCGTGCCAACCGATGAGATTAACTAGCGCCGTCAAGGTGACGGTCTGGGCTCAGAAAACCTCAAGGTGCTCCATCACCGCGTCTATGAAGCCAAAATTCTTTGGTGTGGCGAAGTGATCGCAGCCGCGCAGCTCGGTTAACGAAGAGTTTGCCAGCGCCTCTAGCAGCAGATCTGGGGGCCCTGCAAAATCCTCGGTTCCTAGTACCACCCGCACCGGGTGCGTGATGTGAGCAAACTGAGCTGGCCCCAGCGGAGCGTGCTCGCGCCGCATGAACGCAGCGAGCGCGGTGCCGTCCTGGCCGGGTTCGGTTGCGTAACGGGCGAAAGTCTGCGCGTGAACGTCGTCTTCGGGCGCTTCGCCCGACACGCCTCGGGCGATGCGTTCGGCGCGTTCGCCGTCGCGCTCAAACAGGTTGCGCCCGACACCTGAGACCACCAGACGGCCGAAACGTTCGGGCGCCATTGCGGCCATTACCAGCAGTGTGCGCGAGCCCAGCGAGAAACCCACACCGTCAACGGTCTGATCGCTCACCTCGGTAGCCAGCCGTTCCACCAGCTTCGCTTCCATTCCTGCGTAGTCGTCTGGGTTATGAAACTTGGGTGCTGAGCCGTGGCCGGGCAGATCCCAAGCGATGACCTCGCGCCCGCTGTCGGCTAGCAGGTCGATGATGCCCGTGGGCTGCCAAGTGCTTGCGACTGAGCCAGTGAAGCCGTGGAGGAGGAGCACAGGATTTGCCATGATGCAGAGTCTGGCAGCACAGCACAGTTCAGCACAGCTCGGCAGTCTTTTCCGTGAGGTGAGCGCTTGCAGCCCCGCAGTGGCTGCGCAGCGGGCGGTACTGTGACTCGGGCCTGCGTTTGCCAGTCCGAAGAGCCGAACCCCCCACACAACAAGCCCCCTGCACAACAAGCCCCCTGCACAACAAGCATGAGACCAACGAGCGCGAGATATGAGCACAACTGATATGAGCACGACGGTCGCATCGCCCATTCGCATTGCCAACTGCAGCGGATTTTTCGGGGATCGGCTAGCCGCTGCTCGTGAGATGGTCACCGGTGGCCCTATCGACGCTCTCACCGGCGACTGGCTCGCTGAACTGACGATGCTGATCCTGTCGCGCATCGCAGCGAAACGCCCCGGCGCTGGCTACGCCCGCACTTTCGTCAACCAGATGGAAGAAGTGATGGGCACCTGCTTGGATCGGGGCATCAAGGTTGTCTCCAATGCTGGGGGGCTGCATCCAAGTGGCTGTGCCGATGCGGTGGCCGATGTTGCGGATCGGTTGGGACTGAGTCCGTCGATTGCTTACGTGGACGGCGACGATCTGACCGACCGGCTCGCCGAGATGATCGAAGCGGGCAACGATTTTGCGCATCTAGACACGGGCCAGCCCCTCGGCGACCTAGCCGACCGCATTGTCACAGCGAACGCTTACATCGGCTGCTGGGGGATCGTCGAGGCGCTCAGACAAGGCGCCGACATTGTCATCACTGGGCGTGCCACCGACGCTGCCGTTGTGGCGGGTCCCGCAGCGTGGCATCACGGCTGGGCCCGCGACGACTGGGATGCGCTGGCAGGCGCAATCGTCGCCGGTCATGTCATTGAGTGCGGCGGGCAGGCAACAGGCGGCAACTACAGCTTCTTCACCGAGATCGTCGATATGACGTACCCAGGATTTCCTTGGGCCGAGGTGGCAGCCGACGGCTCCAGTGTGATCGGCAAGCACGCCGACACCGGCGGAGAGGTATCAGTCGGCACGGTTACGTCGCAGTTGCTGTATGAGATTCAGAGCGAGCGATACCTCAATCCCGATGTGGTCAGCCGCTTCGACACCATCGAGCTGTCGCAGCTCGGGCCAGATCGTGTGCTCATCAGCGGCGTTCGGGGCGAGCCCGCTCCCTGGACGCTCAAAGTGGCGATGAACTACCAAGGCGGGTACCGCAACCAAGTCTCGATTGGGCTGACCGGCCTCGACATTGAGGCCAAAGCCGAATTGATCGAACGCCAGTTCTGGCATGTGTGCCCGTACAGCCCTGACGACTACGAATCTGTGGTGCGCAAGCTCCTGCCGACGCACAAGACGAATCCGGCCACTAACGAAGAGGCCGTCGCGGTGTACCAGATCATCGTGAAAGACCCCGACGAACGCAAAGTCGGCCGGGCGTTCTCTAACGCTGGCACCGAAATCGGACTGTGCTCAATACCGGGACTGTTCGGCACCGGCGGAGGCCCAGGCCCGGGCCAGCCGTTCGGGGTGTACTGGCCGGCACTTGTGAGCGCTGATCTGGTTCCGATGAATGTCGTGGTGGACGGTCGGCGCACGGTGGTGGACAGCACCCCGCCGGAGGCCTCTTCGTGCAATGTCGAAACGGCAGCGATCCCGCAGGTTGAGCCGCCGGCCTTTCCCACGAAGGCCGGACCCACGAGAGCCGTTCCGCTCGGTGCCCTGTTCGGCGCCCGTTCGGGCGACAAAGGTCCCAACGCCAACCTCGGTGTTTTCGCTCGGTCGGCGGAGGCGTTTTGGTGGCTATCGGAGTTCTTGACCGTTGAGCGTCTTGGCGAACTCATGGCCGAAGCAGCCTCCCATGAGGTGGTCCGCTACGACCTGCCCAACATCTGGAGTCTCAACTTCGTTTTCTGTGGTTTGCTCGAAGAGGGCGTGGCAGCGTCCACCCGTCAGGATCCCCAAGCCAAGGCACTGGGCGAGTATCTGCGGGCCAAAGTTGTGGAGATTCCGGTCGCCCTGCTGGGCTAAGAGGTACGGCTGGACTCAATGGGGGAGCGGGGCTGATCTCAGCAACCTCAGCGCGCCGTGGCAGGCTCTGCGACGACGGGGTTTGTGAGCGTCCCGATGCCCTCAATGGTGATAGCCACTCGGTCGCCGTTGCGTAGGAACGCCGGCGGATCCCAAAACGCTCCCACACCGGCCGGTGTCCCTGTGGAGATGATCGTGCCCGGCTCCAGCGTGAAGGCCGTCGAGAGATGCTCGACAATCTCGTAGCAGTCGAAAATGAGATCGTCAGTGATGGCGTCTTGGCGCACCTCGCCGTTTACCTCAGTGACCAAGCGGCACGCGTGGGGGTCAAGTGAGTCACCGCTTACCATCGTCGGCCCGCATGGTCCGTGCGTGTCCCACGACTTGCCCATCATCATCGTCGGGCTCGCTTGCTGCCAGTCGCGCACGCTGACATCGTTCATGATCGTGTAGCCGGCGATGTAGTCCGGCGCTTCGGCAGCAGACACGCCGCGAGCGGTGCGCCCGATGACGATGGCCAGTTCACCTTCGTAATCAACCATGTCGGGCGCTGCGGCAGGAAGGCGAATCGGCTCATTTGGCCCGATGATGCATTTGTAGTGTTTGTTGAAGACGACCGGTACTGCTGGGGGTTCGCGGCCACCTTCGACCGCGTGGGCCCGGTAGTTGAGACCCACTGCCAAGATGGTTGGCGGGCGGCCTATGGGGGACAGCAGTTTCGTCTCGTCTAGCGCCGTCTCGTTGCCGGTCGCCATGGCTTCAACTGCGCCTGTCACATCGCCGTCGCAGGCGTCGAGCAGCGGCGGCAGATCAGTGTGATCGCACTCCAGCGTTGCGACGATGTTGTCATGTACCACAGCTAGTGCGGGCCGTCCGTTGAGGAGATGCCTCCCGATGCGCATGCTGTGAAACTACTGCACGGGCGCGCATCGCAAGCTGTATCGCCAAGCTGTGTCGCCAAGTAATGCTGACGCAGCAGCGATTCAACCCGGTTCAGCCGGTTCAGCCGGTTCAGCCGTTCAACGGTTCAACGGCTCAGCGCCGATTGGGCCACTGAATCCAATTGGGCCCATTGAATCCAATTAGGCATTGTGCGAAGCCCGCAACAGTGGCACTCTGGCCCTCCATGGCTCGCCATGGCGCCGGGGGCGAAACCCCCGGCGTATTTGACTCTGTGCTGGACCCGATCACGGGCCTGCCTGATGTGCGCATTTTTTCGATTCTGCTCGACCGCAAGCTGGCACTGGCGCGCCGCGCCTTGCAGCCGCTGTCGATCGTGTTGTTTGAGGTGGATGGATGGGAGCAGCTCTCTCGCATCCCAGCGCGCGTTGCGCAGCGGTTTGCTGCGCGGCTAGTCCGGGGCACGCTGCGCGAGTCCGACAGTGTCTGCCACTGTGCTGAGGGAATCTTGGCAGCCATCTTGGACGACACGCCGCACCGCGGCGCTGTGTGGGCTGCGGATCGCGTGCGGCGCGAGGTGGCCGCCCGGTCGTATCAAACTGGCGTGACGCTCTCGATGGGCATCGCCAGCTACCCCACGCACGCGCTGGGTGCCGCAGTTTTGCGTGACCGGGCGTATGCAGCGTTGTTCGTGGCCCGGTCACTGGGCCCTGCCCGGCTCGAAGTGGCCGAGCCGAACCAGTAGCCGAGCCGAACCAATGGCCGAGCCGAACCAATGGCCGAGCCGAACCTGTAGTCGAGCCGAACCAATAGCCGTGCCGAACCAGTAGCCGACGGTTGATCCCGTTAACGCTCGCAGATTGGTCGCGCCGACTAGCTGCAATGCTCAGTGAGGTTGCGGCAAGAGCACGTTCGGATTGAGAACGCCTTGAGGGTCGAGAGCCTGCTTGATCGCACGGAACGCCGCAAGCTCTTGAGGGGTACGGCTGAGATGCAGGTGAGAGAGCTTGGCGGTGCCGATGCCGTGCTCTGCTGAGATGCTGCCCCCCAGTCCGGCGACGTAGCGCAGCACAGCATCATCCACCGCGTCTGAGGGCTCCCTGCCGTGTGGTCCGAGCACGTTGACATGCACGTTGCCGTCACCGAGATGGCCGAACAGCAGCGGCACAGCGTCAGGATCAGCCACTCGAACAACGCCCGATACCCCGTCGGCAAACTCGGCGAGGCGAGCAGCGGGCAGTGTCACATCCAGCTTGTGCGGGATGCCAGATGCCGAGATTGCCTCAGTGAGGTTCTCACGGAATGCCCACAAACGCTCCCGTGCAGCAGGTTCGAGTGCCACCGCTGCGTCAACGACGAGCCCCCCTAGGTTTGCCACAGCTTCGCCCAGTTCGTCGCTGGGATCGGAACGGGCCGCAGCCTCAACGACGAGCCATGCTGCACCGGTGGTGCCGTTGCACAGATCGCCTGTGTTGCCCACCGGTGGCGGCACACCGAGATGCGACGACACCAGTGCCATCGCAGAGTCGAAGATCGCTTCAAGTGCGTGCAAAGAGTCAACGTTGCGCCGCAGCGAAGCGGCACCTGCTACCGCATCACAAGCGGAACCAAATGCCAAAAGAGCTGTTGCGTATTCGGTTTGAGCGGGGTGCAGGCGCAGCCGTGCCTTGGTGACGACACCCAGGGTGCCCTCGCTGCCGGCCAGCAAACCGCCGAGGTCATAACCGGTGTTGTCCTTCACCAAGCCAGCTAGGTGGCTCACCACGGTGCCGTCTGCGAGCACTGCTTCGATGCCAACCACTTGGGCTCGCATGGCGCCGTAGCGAAGGACGTTGATTCCACCGGCGTTGGTAGCCACCATGCCGCCGATTGTGGCCGAGTGGCGTGCAGCAAGATCGACACCAACGCTGAGACCCGACGCAGCGGCGTGAGCTTGAGCCTCAGCCAAAGTCACGCCGGCTCCCAAGGTGACCTGTGAGGCCAATTCGTCTACGGGTTCGCAGGTGTCCAAGCGCCGCATCGACAGCACTGCTTCGTTTGCGAGCGGCACGCTGCCGCCCACCAAGCCGGTGTTGCCGCCTTGGGGGACTACCGCTATGGCTGCTGCGGCCAGCACCGCGATCACGGCTGCGGTCTGCGCGGTGTCGGCTGGTCGCACCACGAGCGGGGTTGATCCGGTGAATCGTCTGGTCCAGTCGGTGGAGTAGCTAGCAGTGACATCAGGGTTTAACAGCACATGAGACTCTCCGACGATGCCGATGAGATCGTCTATTACCGTGGGGTCGACTCTCTGTTGGCCTGTGTGGCCTGTGTGGGCTGTGTCAGGTTCGCTCATGTTCGGGTACCGCTGTGCGAGCCACAGCCGGGCCAAACGGTGATGTGTCGGCAACTCATTCTCCAGTTGCCTTATCGCTGCTGGTCTTGTCGCTGCTGGTCTTGTTGCTGCTGGTCTTGTTGCTGGTCTTGCTGTTTGATGTCGGCCACTGGCCTCGGTCTGTCATCACCTCAAGCAGTATTTTCGGCTCATCGGTCATAATGCCGTCGATGCCGAGGTCCAGCAGGTGTTCCATCTCGCTGGGCTCGTTGATGGTCCATACGTACACAGCCACACCGGCCCGGTGCGCGTGCTCAATCAGTCGGCGGGTTGCAAGCGGGATGGATCCTTGTCGCAGCGGGATCGAAGCAATACGGCCCCGGAACGGGCGGTCGCGTCTCGCGGCGGAACCATTACGGCGCATCCGGCCGGTCTGAGCCGGTCGGCGATGTCGTGGGTGTACACCCGCGGCGCTCAGTATCCGCAGTCGGGCGATTTCGCGAGGACCAAAGCTCAGACAGACAGCGTCGCCGAAGACATCGTCGATGCGGGCCAAGCGGGCATCACAGAACGAACCGACGCAGACGCGTTCAAGCACGCCGGGCTGTCGCAGCGCAGCGATGAGCGGTTCTGTCGCCGCGTCGGTCTTGGGGTCGATGCTGATACGCACATCGTCAAAGGCGTCGAGCAGTTCTTCGAGTCGGGGGATCGGCTCTCCTCCGACACGAGCTCGGCTCACTTCCGCCCACGTCATCTCTGAGATCCGTCCCTGACGGTCCGACAGTGGCGCTAGGTCGTCGTCGTGGAAGACCGCCAGCACGCCGTCGGACGTGGCTTGCACGTCGGTTTCGAGGTGGCGGTAGCCGAGTCCCACCGCACCTTCAAACGCTGTCATGGTGTTCTGCGGCCAGACGTTGCTGCCGCCGCGATGGGCAATCGGCACAGGCCCAGGCCGATCCAAGAACGAATGCGCCGACTGTTTCAAATGTGTCGGTTGTGCCGACTTCATTACCCAATTATCGCTTGAAAATTAAAGCTAAATGCAAAAGGGGGAAACCACTGACAGCTACAGGCCTAGGGTGAGGTCTGGGCGGCCACGCAGGTGCGTGCGCTCATTGACCGATAGCACGCTGCGATGCCCGCGGCTTGACGCGAACACACGCGTGACTGAGGTGTAGTCGACGTCGAAGCGCAAGAACGCATCGGAGTCGAAGCCCAAACAGCGAGCCAGATAGGCGTTCACCACACCGCCGTGGCAAGCCAGCGCCACCCGCTGGCTGCGATGGTCGGCCACGATCTCATCCACCGTCTCATTCACTGCCGTAACGAACGCAGCCGTGCGCTCCGCGTCACCGAATGCGCCGGTGGCTAGCTCGTCCCAGCGCTCCCGGTCGGTTTCTTTGAGTATCTCTATCGGCACATAGGCGGGGGAGTCACGATCGAATTCGCTCAGGCCTTCACGCACTATCGGCGTGAGATTGGTTGCTGCGCTGATCGCTTGGGCTGTTTGGAGTGCCCTTCGCATCGGGCTGGCATAGAGCGCATCGATGCTCATCTCAGCCAGCCAGCCTGCCACCGCCGATGCCTGCTGCTGGCCGGTCTCCGATAGCGGCGGATCGGCGGGCTGTCCGTCGTTGCGCACGACGCTCTTGGGCTGGCCGTGGCGGACGAAGACAAGCTCCACAACCCGAGACCCTAGAGGCAGCGCCGTAGCTGGTGGCCTCAGGTCTCGACGGCTTCGGTACCTTGGATGCACATGCCAAGACGAACAAAGATCATCGCCAGCGTCGGGCCTGCCTGCAGCGACAAGGCGACCATGCGCGCCATGATCGACGCCGGTGTCGATGTGTGGCGTCTCGGACTGGCCCATGGCAACATCGATGACCAAGTTGAGACTTTTCGGCGACTGCGTGCCGTTTCGGAAGAATCTGGGCGATATGTCGGCATACTCGTGGATCTGCCCGGCCCCAAGGTGCGCTGTCGGCCATTTCCCCAAGGTGGCTGCGAGGTAGCCCAAGACGCGCTCATCACGCTCGCCATCGACGGCGATGCCAGCGACGCAGACCGGATCGTCGTTGACTACGACGGCTTGCTGACCGACGTCGGCCCCGGCGACCGACTGGCGTTTGGCGACGGCAGCGTCGTGCTAGCCGTCGAAGGTCGCTCTTCAGATCAGCTCAAAGCCCGTGTGCTACACGGCGGCCATCTTGAAGGCAGACCCGGACTTCACGTTGACTCGTCCAAGCTGCGCATCACCACACCCACGCCGCTTGACCTGAAACTGGCTGACACCTTCATCGACTTGGGCACCGACATGATCGCTCTGTCGTTCGTACGTTCGGCTCATGACATGCGTCGTATGGGTGTCGAGCCGCACCCTCGGGGACCGCTGCTTGTCGCCAAGATTGAGACCAAAGCTGCTGTAGAGAACCTTGACGGGATCATCGAAGCCTCCTCAGCGGTCATGGTGGCCCGCGGCGATCTCGGCGCCGAATGCGACATCGAGGAACTGCCTCACCTCCAAAAACGAATCATCGAAGCCTGCGTTGCGCACGGCCGTCCTGCCATCACAGCCACGCAGATGCTGGAATCGCTGCTGCACGCGCCGGTGCCGACACGAGCCGAAGTCTCCGACGTTGCCAATGCCGTGTTCGACGGAACTTCAGCGGTGATGATGAGCGGCGAGACCGCCATCGGCCACGATCCGGTGAACGCAGTGCGCACCATGGCTCGCATCACCGAACGAGCCGATGAGCATTTCGACTACGAAGCCTGGTGGAGTCGCCTGCTTTCGGTGCGCCGCCGCGACGATCGTGCAGCTGACTACCTGCGGATGACTGACGGCATCACGCAGTCGGCGGCTCGTCTGGCGACACAACTCGGCGCGCAAGCCATCATCTGCTTGAGCCGCTCAGGGTTCACGGCTCGCAGCATGGCCAGATTCCGTCCGTCGATGCCGTTGCTGGGCCTCACACCGGAGCCGCGCACCGCTATGCAGTTATCGCTGTCGTGGGGCACACGTCCGGTGGTGTTCGGCGAGCGTCTCACAGCAGCAGAATCGGCCACAGAAGCGGTGCATACGGCTGCGCGTACCGGCGTTGTGCGAAGCGGAGACATGGTGGTGGTGGTGTCGGGCTCAAGCACGGAGTCGCATGCAACCGACACCTTGCGCGCCATGCGCGTGCCCTAATACACCGGCAGCAGGTACACCGGCAGCAAGTTCTCTGGCAGCAGGTTCTCTGGGTACACACCAGACGGATGTCCGGTGTCAATGTTGATGTCCAAATTGATGCGGCTCGGGTCTATCCGATCTGGTCCGCACAGTGGATTGGAGGGAACGCTGACCTGTCGCCCGAAGAACTCGCAAGTGCAGGTCTGTTGGCAGCCACGCAGGCCCGACCACTGCACTGCCAGCGCCGCGGCGGCGCCTAGGAGCACCAGCGTGATGAGCACAGCCACAACTACTTTTCGGATCAGCCGCAGGGCCACCACCGCGGCAACCGCCAAGCAGGCGATGCCGACGATCAAGGCAATGCTCACACGGTCTGCGTCGAGCCATTCATTGAGCATTTCACCAAAGAGTACGCAGCGACACAGTTCGCAGCAGGGACTGCTACTGGGTCCGCGGCGGGTCGGTCACTAAAGTTGTGATGTGCCTAACAACGCCGACGCAACGCCTCACGCTCCCAACACCCCCATTGAGCCCAGTACTCCAATTGAGCCCAGTACTCCAATTGAACTCAGTCGAGGCGGGCTGCCTTCAACAGTGCTGAGCGCAGCACCGGCGCCCGCAAGCGCCGCTTTGGCCGCAGCGCTGGATCGCCCCGAGTCTGGCCGCCCCGAATCTGACTGCGACGAGGCGCTGATTGCCATAGCGGCGCGTTGGCCGCAGTTCCTTGACGTTTGGGCGGAGCTTGGCCGCAGCGCAGCAGCCCAAGGTCGGCATGTGGAGGCCTACGCCTATTGCCGTGTGGGGTACCACCGTGGTCTTGATGCGTTGCGTGCTGCGGGGTGGCGGGGCAGCGGCTATGTGCGCTGGTCGGAACCTTCCAACCGCGGCTTCTTGTGGTCGTTGCATGGCTTAGGCCAATGTGCTGCCGCTATCGGGGAGACCGACGAAGCTGAGCGCTGTGCCGGGTTTTTGGCGCAGCTCGATCCCGGAGGCGAGCCGCCCTGCGGTGAGTGGCCCCAAGCGTGAGATTGGCGTGAAACTGGTCGGCGTGGTGTTGTGCGGCGGTGCCTCAACGCGCATGGGACACGACAAAGCCAACGTGGCGCTGGCCGGCAAGCCGCTGGCGCTGTGGGTTGCTGAAGCGCTGGCCGCTGCGGGCGCACATCCAGTAGTCGCCCAAGGCGGCACTCCACCGCCGCCGCTTATGGCTCTGCCCGACAGCGTCCCCCAAAGCGGGCCTTTGGCTGGGCTCGTTGACGCGCTCGAACGCCACGGTGACATCTTGGTATGCCCGACCGATGTGCCCACGGTGCCTGCTGAGTTGCTCGCAGCGCTAGCAACCCAAGCCCACTTCACCGGCGCCACAGTGGTGCTGGCTCGCAGCAGTCGGCTCGAACCGCTCATCGGCTGCTACACCGCTGCTGCGCTGCCGCTGCTGCGTTGCGGGTTGCATGCCGGGGCGCGAGGACCGAGCGAGGTGCTGGCAGAATCGCAGGTACAAACCGTTGAAGCTGGCTCAGCAGATGTCCTCAACGTGAACACACCAGCCGATATAGCCACAGCGGAGGCGATTCTGGCGGCCCGTGTCGCGTGCCGACCCTCAGCGTGCGGTTCGGCGGCGCCATGAGCGATTACGAGTGGATCGATTCGCAGAGCGACTTTGAGGCATTGATCGCCGATTTGTTGGCTGTTGAGCGCATCGCTGTGGACACCGAATTTCATCGCGAACGCAGCTACCGACCTCAGTTGGCGCTCGTGCAGATTGCGTTAGGCGAACGCGTGGCGTTGATTGACCCCACAGCCGTCGCCATCGCCCCACTAGCTGAGGTGCTCAGCGCTGATGTGCTGACTGTGATGCATGCCTGCGCGCAGGACATTGAGGTTCTGGCTCAAGAGTGCGGCGTAATTCCCGCACGACTGTTCGATACCCAGGTGGCCTCTGGCTTCTTGGGTATGAGCACTCCGTCGCTGGGTTCGCTGACCGAACGTTTCTTGAGCAAGCGACTCGCCAAAGGCGACCGCCTAACGGACTGGTTTGAGCGTCCGTTGAGTCCAACCCAGCGACGCTACGCCGCCGACGATGTGGCCTACCTGATCGGGCTGCATGACCGGCTGCGTTCTCGTCTACGCGAACTGGGGCGCTATGAGTGGGCGCTTGACGAATGCGAGCAATGGCGTCGGCTGCCTCCGCCGCGACCCAACCCAGATCAAGCCTGGACGCGCATCAAAGGCGTCCGGCAGATGAGAGGAAGCCAGCGTGCTGTCGCCTACCGGTTGGCGGCCTGGCGGGAGCGCACCGCAAGCGATCGTGACATTCCCGTCCGTTTCGTGATGTCGGACATGGCGCTGCTTTCCATCGCTCAGCGAAGTCCCACCAGTCTCAGCGACCTCGACGGTCTGCGGGGAGTGGACAGCGGCCAGCTACGCGGGTCAGTGGGCGAGAGCATCATCGCTGAGGTGCAGCAAGGTCGGGCCATGGCTGCTGAGGACATCCCAGCCCCGACGTTGCCGAAGGGCTCTCACTTGCCCTCAGCCTTGCAGCCGGCTGTGCCACTGGTTGCAGCATGGGTAGACCAAGCAGCGCGCTCGGCGGGCATTGATCGCGGCTTGCTGGCAACCCGTTCGGATATCGCTGCCTTGCTGGCTAACGATGCCAATCCGCGCTTGGCATCGGGCTGGCGCAAAGTGGTGGTCGGTGACGGGATCCGCTCGTTGCTGGCGGGTGAATCGGCTCTTGCGTTCGACACCGAAGCAGGCCTTTGCCTTGAACCTCGTGCGCTAAAGCACCCGTGACTACGGTTTTGGCGCGCATATTTGGGCGCTAGGCGCGCGCAAATGTGCGCTGGGCGATAGTGTGGCATGGCACTTCGTAAAGCATGGGTGTCTCATTGAGTGCTCTCCTCTGGTGTTGTTATCGGCGCAGCAGATAGCACGTACGGATGTAGGCAAGCGAGGCACCGCCGTTGAGCACGAGGAGCCAATCGGTGAAGAAGGGTCGACATCGCCGCTACGAGGAAGCTCGCAAATTTCAGCGAGCCACAGCGGAGAGTTTTTCTGTCGAGGATTACGACTTCGACAACTCGGATCGGTTTGGCGTGGAACTGTCAGACGACGAGTCTGCGCGAGATGACCAGTACGGCCATCTCGCCGACAAGTACGACATCTACGAAGACCAAGATGCCGATGCAGACACAGGTGCAGACACAGACACAGGTGCAGACGCAGACGACTACGTCAACGCCAACCACGAGCGCAACACCGACGACTAGTGCCACACGGCCAGCCCGTGCGATGCCAGCCCGTATGTTGGCAGCCGGTGCGCTGGTCAGCCAGTGCGATGGCGGACCGCCGGGTGGGCCAAGATCTGCGTTGAGGTGACGCGCTCGTTAAGTCTGGCGCGCAGTTCGTCGTAGATCTCGATCCCGCAGATCGCTGTGAGTTCGTCTGCCAGAGCGAGATAGACGGGCAGTGTCCCGACGTGAGCCTCGCTTTGGGCGGTACACCACCACGACACGTCGGTGTCTGGTCCGCCCCAGTCCCGCAACTCCCACTCGCGCACCATCGTGTAGATATGCCCGGTGACGGTCTCGTGGTCCTCGCGGCGCAGCGGCGCCTGCCAGCAAATTTCGGGCTTCGTGTCCATGGGACGCCGCCCTGTTTGTTGAGCCAGTAGGTGAAACGCGCATCCTGCGCCAGCTTGATGAGAGGAGCGGTTGGCGAACACGCACGCGCCGTCAACGACTTCGGTGCGCCACCAGCCGTCGCTGTCTTGTGTCAGGGCGTCGGCGGGGTCGCGATGATGCTGCCAGAGTTCCGCGTTGAGTTCGGCGGTCATCTGACGGACATGGGCGAGGTCGTGCTCGTCGGTGAGGTAAGCACCGTGGCTGCAGCATCCCAGCTGGAGTTCGGGTGCTGGTTGTGCGTCAATGCCCGGGCATCCGCAGCCGAATATGCAGGTCCACGCGCTGGTGAGAAACGTCACGTCGAACAGCCAGGTGCGATGCTCGTCGGGTGCCTCAAGCGACAGCCATTCCCGTGTGTCGTTGAACTCGTGCCTGTTGTGGCTTTGAGGAACGCCTCGGGCGGCCATTGGTGAGGAGCCTAAACGCTGAGGGATCACCGTTGTTTGTCGGGTACGGTCGCGCTGTGGTTCGCAAGACTCACAAGCCCGATGCCTCCGTGAGCGACGAATCGGCGCCAACCGAGGCGCTTGATACTGCGACCGACGATGCGACCGATACTGCGACCGACACTGCACTGTTTGCGGACCTGCGCAGACTGCTGGGCCAGCGGGCACGTAGCAACGACTTTGAGCGCGGTCTGTACAGCCGGGACGGCTCCATTGAGGGAAGCTCACCGGCCATCGTGTGTCTGCCTTGCACTGCCGACCAAGTGGCCCAAATTGTGCGTATCTGTCGGCAACACCGCAGGCCGTTCCTAGCCCGGGGTTCAGGTACCGGCCTAGCTGGGGGAGCAGTGCCCATCGGCCGCCCGGTGGTGGTGGCTACGGCCAAGATGGATCGCATCATTGAGGTAGACACCACCGACCGGATTGCTTGGGTTGAGCCGGGGGTGCTGAACTTAGATCTGTCGCGCGCGCTGTCTCCGCTGGGTTTTCACTTTGCGCCCGATCCGTCCAGCCAGCAGGTCTGCTCGATCGGCGGCAATATCGCCAACAACGCCGGCGGGCCGCACTGCTTGGCGTACGGCGTTACGACAGCGCACATTGCGGCGTTGGAGGTGGTGCTGCCGTCGGGAGAGATCACCACCTTCGGCGGGGTAGACGCAGAGCCGCCGGGCTTGGACCTGCGCGGACTGTTCGTCGGTTCTGAGGGCACGATGGGCATCGTCACCAAAGCGGCGGTGAGACTCACACCGAACGCTCCGACGGTGCGGACGCTGTTGCTGGATTTTGACGATGTCGGGGAGGGCTCAGCGGCGGTAAGCGCCATCATCGCGGCAGGCTTGGTGCCTGCCGCGCTTGAGATGATGGACCAGCGCGCCATTGAGATCGTGGAGGCTTTCGCTCATGCCGGCTACCCGACCGACGCGGCAGCGGTTCTTTTGGTGGAACTTGACGGTCTAGCTGGCGGGGTTGAAGCCGGGGTGGACATCGTGCGCGAGGTGGCGCAGCGGCACCACGTTGGCCATGTGCGCGTTGCGGCGGACGCTGACGAGAGAGCGCTGCTGTGGAAGGGACGCAAGAACGCTTTCGGTGCCGTAGCGAGAATCAAGCCCGATTATTACCTCCACGACACCGTCGTGCCGAGGTCTCGACTCACCGAAGTGCTCGAGAAGGTGTACCGGATTGCCGATGCGTACGGCCTGATTGCTGTAAATGTGTTTCACGCTGGCGACGGGAATCTGCATCCGATTCTGGCCTTCGACCGGCGCGAACCTGGCGTGGACGAACGAGTCAAAGCAGCGGGCCGTGACATCGTGGCGGCCTCGATCGCCGCCGGTGGGGTGCTGAGCGGCGAACACGGCATCGGTTTGGAGAAGCGGGACTACATGGGGATGCTGTTCGGTGTCCATGACCTGCAGACTCAAGATTTGGTGCGTGAGGCGTTCGACCCTGAAGGCCTCGCCAACCCATTGAAGGTCATCCCGACGGGATCGCGTTGCAGTGACTCGTTTCGCCAGAACGTTCCCGAAGGTGCTTGGGTGTGAACACCGATTCGGCCGCTCGAGGTGCCGTTGCGCTGTCTAGCCACGATGAAGGCATCGGCGCTGCTGGGGTTGGTGCCAGCCTCGCCTCTCGGATTGATCCCGCTGTGTCGGCATTTGCGAGTGACATTGGCACCAGCGGCCCGGTCACCGTGGTGGGCGCTCGCACTCATTGGCATGTGGGCGGCGAGGTAGACCCGAAAGCTCGCGAGGTTGGGGCACCAACGGGAATCTGGGAGCACGAACCTTCAGAGATGACGGTGCGGTGTGGTGCTGGAACTTCAGTGGCTGAGCTGAGCGCGCATCTCGCCTCCTCATCTCAGATGGTCCCATTCGATCCCGCAGATGACCAGGCGACCGTGGGTGGTGTGTTGGCGTGCGGCTTCAGCGGGCCTCGGCGGCTGCGCTATGGGCATGTGCGCGATCTTGTTTTGCAGACACGCCATGTTGATGCCTGCGGGAAAGTAGTGACGTCTGGCGGCCCGACTGTCAAAAACGTCTCGGGCTACGACCTAGCACGCCTGCTGGTGGGGTCGCTGGGCACGCTGGGATTGCTGGCTGAGGTGATCCTGCGGACCTTGCCGCTGCCGGCGGCGTCACAGTGGGTAGCGGGCGATGTTGACCCGTTTGCAGCATTCGATTTGCTGTATCGGCCTAGCAGCATTTTGTGGGACGGCACTCGCACATGGATTCTGCTGGAAGGTGATCCGGCTGATGTTTCTGCTGAGGCAGCCAAGATCGCGCCGCTGGGTTTTGGCGCTGTGTCGAGCGGGCCGCTTGTGCCCGCTGCGGGACGGGAATCGATGCGCACTTCAGATCTGAGCGCGCTCAAGGGCAGCGGAGGCCAATGGTTGGCGGAAGTCGGCGTGGGGTTGGTACATCGAACCGAGCCGGTGCCCGCAGCCGCCGTGTCGGCACCCAATGCAGCCCTGATGTCCAAGCTAAAACAACGACTCGATCCACAAAACCGCCTCAACCCCGGCCGAAAGGCATGGTGAACAGTGGAGACGTTTCCGCTGAAAATCGAAATTGATAGCGACACGCTCGCTGCTTGTGTGGCGTGCGGCATGTGCCTGCCCCACTGCCCGACCTATCGCGTGAGCGGCGAAGAATCGGCATCACCGCGTGGCCGCATTGCGTTGATGCGCGAAGTTGTCGAACAAGGCGAAGCCGACGCGAGCTTCGTGGAATTCATGGACGCTTGCATTCAGTGCCTCGGATGCGAGACAGCCTGCCCCGCAGATGTTCACTACGGGCAGATGATGGAAGCCACCCGCGAGGCGCTGGCGACCCAGACCGACTATCAGCCACGTTTGCGCCGCATCGCTTACCGGATGCTTGCCATGCCTCACCTGCTCGGATTTGGGTCACGTCTGCTCGGACTGTCTCAACGGCTCGGCTTGCTTCGCGTAGCTGCGGTATTGGGAAGGTGGAAGCCGTTTCGTCAACTGTCCACAGCGGCGGCTTCGCTTCCGCAGGTTCCTGTGCGCCAACGACCCCTCATTGCCAGCGGGGACGATGTTTGGATGTTCACGGGCTGCGTGATGGACGCTTGGATGCGTGACACACACCGGGCGACTCAGAAAGTGATCGAAGCAACCGGCGCAGGGGTTGCGATCCCACCCGCTGGCGCCGCTTGCTGCGGCGCCCTGCATATTCATGCGGGCTGGATTGACGACACCAAAAAACTGGCTCGGCGCGTGATGGCGGCACTGCCGGGCGACGCGCCGATCCTCGTTAACTCGGCCGGCTGCGGGGCGGCCATGAAGGAATACGGCCATCTGCTCGGTACCGAAGAAGCACAGAGGTTCTCAGCACGCGTTCTTGACGTTCACGAGTGGCTGGCCGAACGAATCGAATTGCTGCCATCACCGTCTGAGGGGCCATCGTCTGGGGGGCCGTCGTCTGGGAGTCCAGCGCAACTGCGAGTGGCTGTGCAAGATCCGTGCCATCTGCGCCACGTTCAACAAGCACACCTGCCGGTGCGCACAGTGCTTGAGCGTTACGTCGATGTCGTAGAACTCGACGACGAAGGATTGTGCTGCGGTGCAGGCGGTGCCTATTCGCAGGTGCATCCAGACATCGCAGGCGCAGTGCGCGACCGCAAAGTTGCCAGCATTGAACGCACCGGCGCCGATGTAGTAGCCAGCGCTAACCCGGGGTGTGCGCTTCATCTGCGAGCCGTGGGGTTAGATGCCCGGCATCCAACCGAGATCGTAGCCGAGATGCTGACCGAGATGCCGGCTTCGGATGGACGGCCAGAGCGTGCATGACGAGATAGCAGAACTAGCTGAGCGTTTAGAAGACGCAGCTGAACGGCTAGCAGAAGTGAGCATTGAGCTGTTGCAAGGCGCTCTCGCCGATGCCGACACCAGCGATCAGCGGTCCCGGCTTGAACGCAGCGTGACTCGCGCCCGACGAGCCACGCTCAAAGCGGCAGAGATACTGCGGGAGTCTGCAATGTCGCGCGACGAAGCAGACTCTGACGCTGGGTGATGTTGCGCAGTCGCTAGACGCGACTGCCTAGGGATTCGAGCGGGATGAGTTTGCGGTCGGTGGCGTTGTTTGCAGGACGCAGTACACGGCTGCGCACCTCAGGAGCACCGTCGGCGTTTTTGTAGTCGGTGAGCCGTTGGCGGACACGACGGCCGAGCGGCTCGGCGATGTCGCGGAAGTCCTGCTCGGTGAGTCCCTGGCCGTGCTGAGCACCTGCTGCTCGAGAGATGTTCTCGTCCATGAGCGTGCCGCCGAGGTCGTTGGCGCCGGCGCGCAGGATTTGCTGAGCCCCTGACGGGCCGATTTTCACCCACGAGACTTGCACGTTGTTGATGAGTCCCCGGTAGGCGATGCGTGGCACTGCGTGCATCAACAACGTTTCTCGAAAGGTCGGGCCTCGGCGTGCGCCTTTGCGCAGATAGATCGGACTGGCCATGTGAACGAATGGCAGCGGCACCCACTCGGTGAAGCCGCCGGTGCGCTTTTGCAGATCGCGAGTGGCAATGATGTGATTCGCCCAGCTGCGAGGATGCTCAACCGATCCGAACATGATCGTGATATTCGAATGCAGGCCTACGGCGTGGGCAGCCTCGTGGCACTCAAGCCATTCGGCGGTGCTGATCTTGTCGGGGCACAAAACGGCTCGCACCGAGTCGTCAAGAATCTCTGCTGCGGTTCCCGGCAGCGACCTCAGACCGGCTTCTTTCAAGCGCGTCAGGTAGTCCACCAGCGACTCACCGAGGCGTTTGGCGCCCTCAATCACTTCTAGGGCTGTGAAGCCGTGCAAATGCATGTCTGGCACCACGTCGTGTACGGCACGGCAAACATCGATGTAGTAGTCGCCGTCGAAGCTGGGATGAATGCCGCCCTGCAGCGTCACCTCGGTGGCACCCAGCTCGGCTGCTGCGATCACGCGTTCTTGGATGTCGGCCAGCGTGAGCATGTATGGCGTGCCGCGCAGGTTCAGCGACAGAGGACCTTTGGAGAAGCCACAAAATCGGCATTTGAACGTGCATACGTTCGTGTAATTGATGTTGCGATTGTGAACCCAAGACACCACATCGCCGACAGCTTGCCGACGCAGATCGTCGGCGACCTCACCGACGGCTGCCACCTCAGGTCCGCGCGCGCCAAATAGGGTCACGATCTCGTCGTGGCCGACTTGTTGGCCGGCCATGACGCCGTCGAGTACTTCTTGGATCGCTCCGGCGGCATGGCGCGGTCCGCTCATGATGTCGGTGGGTAAGTGACCGGCACCGCCGGAGTACCACTGGTTGGAGTTCTCGTCTGCGATGAGCACATCGGCCCCTGAGCCGGCGTCGATGTTCTCCATCGTGCGTTCGGGCATTTGGCTGCCGGGGTCGTCACGTCCGAGTCCTTCCGCGTCGGACCGATCCAAGACAGCGAAACGATTGGCCTCAGCCAGCCAGCGCTGCGGATCAAGTGCGAACTCGGGATAGATCGTCAGCCTGGGAGCGAGCGCGAATTCCTTCGCCTCGGTGATCTCGCGTAGACGGTCAAGTGCCGGCCACGGCCGTTCAGGGTTGACATGATCGGCAGTGATCGGGGAGACACCACCCCAGTCGTCTATGCCGCAGTCCAGCAGGCCGCCGAAATCTTCCGTGAGGTTCGGTGGGGCCTGCAGATGAACATCGGACGGCAAGATGAGACGCGCCAGCGCAATGGCCTGCGCGTACTCATCGGGTGGGCAGGCTGCCATGTTGTGCATAGCAGTGCCGACCTTGGGCAGGAAGTTCTGAACGATGACTTCTTGGACATGACCCCAACGTGCGTGGCTCACAGCAATGGCCTCGAGTGCTGCCAGTCGGTCCGGCAGTGATTCGCCGATGCCAACGAGAATGCCAGTGGTGTAGGGAATGGAAAGTTCGCCAGCAGCTTCGAGTGTGGCTAGGCGCCGGGCTGGTGCTTTGTCGGGTGCGCCTCGATGGCAGTTGAGGTGCGGGTTCAGCGACTCAATCATCATCCCTTGGCTCGGCGAGACTTCGCGCAGCGCAGCCAGCTCGTCTGCAGTCATGGCCCCAGGATTGGCGTGTGGTAACAGACCAGTCTCATCGCGCACCAGTCGGCACATCTCAACTAAGTAGTGGACGGTGGAGTCCCAGCCGTGGGTGCGCAGCCAATCGGCGGCTGCGCTATAGCGCAGTTCGGGCCGTTCACCCAGCGTGAACAGTGCCTCGTGACAGCCAGCGCGGGCACCGACGGATGCGATCTCAAGTACTTGGGTGGGGGTGAGATACGGCGAATCAACACGAGCTGGCGGCTGGGCAAACGTGCAGTAGCCGCACTTGTCGCGGCACAGCATCGTCAGCGGGATAAACACCTTCGGGCTGTAGGTGATGCGTGTGCCAAAAGCACAGTCGCGCGTATGTGCCGCTCGTTCGGCCAACTCCTTGAGCGGCAACGCAGCGAGCGCTAGCGACTCCGCTGTGGGCTGCGGCGCTACCGCATCTGCCTGCACACCGGTACCAGCAGCACCACCAGCACCGGCAGATGTGTCAGCGGCCGACAGGTCTTCAGACCCAGACACTCCCGGTGTATGTGACTGTGCATGTGACGGTGTATGCGACGGTTCGATGATGGTCACCGGGCTGTTCCGTTCGTGTGTTGCTGTTGGACGGTTTGGTTTGCGGGTGCCGTTGTGTCCGCGGGGAGTTCATCATTGAGCGGTGCGGAGGGTGATGTGGCTGCGTGATCGGTGAGACTGCGGATACGCGCAGGACTGATAGCCACGTTGCAGTCGGGGCAGCGGGTGGCGATCTCCAGCGGCGTGCCGCAGTCGGCATGCACCAAGACCGTCGGTGCGTTGCCGTCGTGACACCAGCGGTCTCCCCAAGCCATCAGCGCAAGCAAGCTGTTTGACAAGTCAAGGCCTTTGGGGGTCAAGACGTAGTCGTAGCGAACTGGCCGGTGCTGGTACGGCACTTTGGACACTACGGCGGCTTCGGTCAGGCGGCTCAGCCGATCAGCCAGCATGTTGCGAGCGATGCCCAAGTCGTGCTGCATGGCACCAAAGCGGCGCACCCCGCGGAACAAGTCGCGCAAAATGAGCAATGTCCAGCGGTCGCCCACGATGTCAAGAGTTGACTGTATAGAGCACGCAGAGGGACCACTGGGTTGCTTATCTGGTTTGGGCTGCCCGTCTGGTCTGGGCTGCCCATCTGGTTGCCGACGCAGAACCGTCACGATCGCGCAGGCTAGGTCAGTAAGTTTTTGTTTGCAACTGACCTAGCTGCGGGAAGTCAGGTGAAAGAGTTGGCCTTGTTCTGTAGCGAAGCCAGCAGCCCGTCGAAACTCTTGGTGAATGCGCCAACGCCTTGGACTTCCAGCATGTCGGCTACTTCGTCCAAGTCAATTCCGTGTGCTGCCACAGTGTCGAGCACATAACGAGCGGCCGACTGGTCGGCATCCACCGTCCGGCGCAACTTGCCGTGATCGCAGAACGCTTCCAGCGTGGCTTCGGGCATGGTGTTCACAGTGTGCGGACCGATCAGTTCGTCTACATACAAGGTGTCGGGATAGGCGGGATTCTTGGTGCTGGTCGATGCCCACAGCAGGCGCTGCACTTGCGCGCCGAGAGCTGCGAGCCGGTTCCAGCGAGGCCCGTCGAAAATTTCCTCAAAACGACCGTAGGCAGCCTGCGCTTGGGCCACTGCAGTGCGACCACGCAAGGTCAGAGCGCTCGGTGTACACACAGCATCGAGACGACGATCCACTTCGGCATCGGTCCGGCTCACGAAGAACGAAGCCACGCTTGCGACATTCGATAGGTCGTTCGCACCTGCGTTGACGCGATCTTCGAGGCCGGCCAAGTAAGCCTCCGCCACTTGTTCGTAGCGAGCCACGGAGAAGATCAAGGTGACATTGATGCTGTGACCTTCGCGGATCATCTGGTGGATGGCCGGCAAGCCCGCTGCCGTTGCGGGAATCTTCACCATCAGGTTTGGACGTGCGATGTCACGGTGCAAGACTCGGGCTGCGGTGACGGTTGCTTCGGTGTCATGGGCCAGCGAAGGATCCACCTCAACTGAGACGAAACCGTCAGTGCCCCCGGAGGCTGCGTGTACTGGCTCAAATATGGTCAGCGCTGAGCGGATGTCACTGGCGACGAGTTCCCAGTAGGCGTCGTAGACCGAGGTGCCGCCGCGCACAAGGTCGCCGAACTGCTCGTCGTAGTCGGCAGACGACTCGATGGCGCTTTGGAAGATCGAGGGATTTGAAGTGAGGCCTCGGATGCCGCGTTCCACCCAAGTCTTCAACTCTCCGTCGATGATCTGGCCGCGGCGCAAATTATCCAGCCACGGACTTTGGCCGTACGCGCAGAAAAGCGAAGCGAGCTTGCCGCCTGTAGGGCCGTGAGCATCGTCGTCGGTCATGTGGTTCCCTTCGGACGCTTTGGTAACCCTGCGTCTGCTGTTTTGTTTCTACAACAGTTTGCGGGCGGCTTTTGCAATGGCCGGTGCCGTGAAGCCGAAATGAGCCAATAGGTCCGCACCCGGTCCGCTGGCGCCGAACCGGTTCAACGACACCGTGGCGTCGGCATAGCGATCCCAACCGAAAGCCGCTGCGGCTTCAACGCTGAGTACCGGGACCCCAGCGGGCAGCACCGTAGATCGGTACTGCTCATCTTGGTTCTCAAAGAGGTCCCAGCTCGGCATCGACACGACCGTGCTGGCGATGCCTTCGGCTGCGAGCAGGGCTGCGGCTTCGGTGCAGCACTGCACCTCACTGCCGGTGCCGAGGAGGATCACTGCGGGCGCCGGCGTGTTGATGAGTATGTACGCGCCCCGTTCCACTTGGCCGGCACGTCCGGTGCCGTCGAGCACAGGGACGTTCTGACGGGTCAGTACCAGCGCCGTGGGACCGTCGCGTTCGACAGCGATCTGCCACGCCTGCGCGGTCTCGTTCGCATCGGCGGGACGGATCACGCTCAGGCCCGGAATCGCTCGCAGCGATGCTAGGTGCTCAATCGGCTGATGGGTGGGTCCGTCCTCGCCCACGCCGATGGAGTCGTGCGTCCACACGAACACGGTTTTGGCTCCGCTCAGAGCAGCTAGCCGCACCGCAGGCCGCATGTAGTCGCTGAAGACCAAGAACGTGCCGATCACCGGCAGCGCGCCCCCGTGTAAGGCCATGCCATTGGCTACTGCGCCCATCGCATGCTCTCGCACGCCGTAGAAGAGCTTGCGGCCGCCGGGATTGTCTGCTGACAGCACCTCAGCATTGATGTTCGTGCCGGTGTTGCCGGTCAGATCAGCACCGCCGCAGATGAGCGCAGGTACTTCATTGAGCGACGCGTCCAGAACGCGGTTCGCTGCGACTCTGGTCGCCATCTGAGTGCCGGACTCAAACGTTGCGATGGCGGCAAGGTCGCCGTTGACGCAGCGAGCCGACCACAGCGCATCTAGCCAGTCGGGATCGTGATCGCTTGCGGCGAGGCGGGCTTCCCACCCAAGGCGTTCGACCCTGCCTCGGGCACCGGCAGCTAGGTAAGCACGCGCAACGTCTTCGTCAACAGCAAAAACAGCATCGGGATCCATGCCCATCACCCGTTTAGCGGCGGCGATCTCGTCGGCGTCGGTGATGGCGCCATGTGCTGCGGGCGTGTCAACCGCGGTCGGCATGGGGTAACCGATGTGAGTACGGATTATGACCATTGAAGGGCGGTCGTGCGCGAGCATTGCCGAGCGCAGCGCTTGCTCGATTGCGTCGAGATCGGTGCCTGCTTCTTTGAGGTCAATAACGTGCCAGCCGTAGGCCTCAAAGCGTCCGGACGCGTTGTCGCTGAGTGCCAAATCGGTGCTGCCGTCGATGGTGATGCGGTTGTCGTCGTAGATAGCGATGAGACGGCCAAGCTGTTGATGGCCTGCCAGCGATGCCGCCTCGTGGCTGATGCCTTCCATCAAGTCGCCGTCGCTGGCGATCACGAATGTGTGATGGTTCACGAGGTCCGCGCCGAGCCGGGCACGCAGCCCGCGCTCGGCTAAGGCCATGCCCACGGCGTTGGCGAACCCTTGCCCGAGTGGACCAGTGGTGACCTCCACGCCGGGTGTGAGGCCGCGTTCAGGATGGCCCGGAGTGATGGAGCCGATCTGGCGGAAATCGCGCAGATCGTCCAAGGTGATGCCGTAGCCCAGCAGGTGCGCCATTGCGTAAATGAGCATCGAAGCATGTCCGGCGGACAAAATGAACCGGTCGCGGTCAGGCCAGTCTGGAGCGCTGGCGTCGTAGCGCAGGATGCGGCTGAACAGCACATGCGCTGTGGGTGCGAGCGCCATCGCCGTTCCGGTATGTCCGCTGTTGGCGCGCATCACGGCATCCATTGCCAGCGCACGGATGGTGTTGATCTGCCGCGACTCAAGGGCAGTGTCGGTTGTGTTGGTGCTCATCGGACTGGCTTCGTCATAGCGCGTCGTTGTCGGTGAACAATGCCATTGATGCAGTGAACCCGTGTACGTACGAGCGTGCGCCGACAGGGCCGATCTCGCCGGCGCAGAACATGCCCGCGAGTTCTGTGCCGGTCCGCTCAACAACAGTCTGTGCATCATGGTGGGGTGTCTCAAACAGATGCGTGCCACGTCCGTTGCAGGTGAACAGCAGCGAGCCTGAGGCCGACATGGCAGGCGACGGTCGGTTCTGAAGTGTTGCGATCAAATCCTCGTGAGCCGTGAGCGAGTCGCGCACATGAAATTGCACGGTGGCTCCGACTGGCGCGTCGTCGCCGATAGCGATGGCACCGCTCTCACGATCGGCACCGAGTACACCGCGAATCAAAAAATCGCCTCGTTCGAAAGAAACCTTGGTCTCATCGGTGACACGCCCGATATGGAGACCGCGCTGCACTAGCTGCTGGTCGGCCGGATTGAGTCTGGCGAACATTTGCAGCAGCCGCTCAAACGGCGGCAGCCCGCCGAGCGACCGCACGACGTTTCCCTCCGCCTCGGTGATGATGTAGGGCTGGCCGATGGGTCTGCATCCCTGCGAGACCAGATGCGTTACCGCCGCGCTGCCCCCCACGATCAGCGCCGCTGCGCCCGAGCGATGAGTGGTGTCGTTGACGACGATGCGGTTGCCGCCCGGCACGGGCGCTCCCGAGGACAGCCCACCCAGCACGCTGATGTCAGGCCAGCGTTCGGTCCAATGAGTCAACGCTGCGTCAACTGGATACGAGTAAGGATCGGCCAGCACGATCATTGACAAAGGGCCCACAGAACGGACTTCGGCCAGCGCAGCCTCAAGCACTGTGTCGTCTGCTGTCACCTCGGGTGCTCCGTCTAGACGGACAGCGCGCGCTCGCGGGCCGTCGATTGCACCGAGGCTGCCTGCCCACAACACCGCGGCTGTTTGTTCCTCAATCTCTCGTTCGTCGGCGGCCACTGAGCACGCCGTTGTGCCGATGAACGCAGCTGGGTTGAGAAGTTCGGTGACGGCGGCGGCGATTTCGTCGGTATTCGCCATGTGAGCGCCGGAGGTGAACAGCAACGCCATGTCTGGCTGCGCGCCCAGCGACTCCAGCACCCGGCCGACGATCTCACCGGTTGCTGCTCCAAGATCGGAATGCTGAGACAGACCGACGGCAAAAGGCATGAGCGCCCGACCCGCCTAGCCGTCTTGCTGTGCAGGTGTGCCGGTCCAGCCTCGGCCAGCCGGCTCTGTCGCCGACGGAGCTGTTTCGTCGGCGGGCGGATTCATGGTGAGAGGAACGATCAGCGTGTCGCCTTGATCGATTCGGCAGTGGGCCTCAATCGTCGATGGTTCATCGAAGCTGAGTTCGGCCTGTACGAGGTTGTAGCCGAACTTTCCCGGCTCGACGCTGAGCGGTTGCACATTGCGCGCCACCTGCTCGCCGCCGCGCATGAATTTCACTTCTAGCGCCGCCAATCCGGTGTGCGAGGCTTCGCAGCGCACAAGCACGAGCAGATGCGGCGTGATCGTCACCGGGAACGGCCCAGCAGCAGCCATCGAGAAATGAACTCCGCTCAGATCGATGCGAGCAGCGCCGCCTGCGGCTTGTCGCATGTCGAAATGCTCGATGAACAACGCGGACATGATTTGCACGTTCCCGATCGTAGGCGTGCGGCGCGCGTGACGGGCAACGCATTGGCGAACTCATTGGCGAGCGCAGTTCAGCGCGTTGCCCAGATGTTGTGTCTCAGCCTGTGGCGTCAGCTTGTGACTTCAGCTTGTGAACAGCTGCCGGTATACATCGGCGGCCCGTTTGAGTTCGGCAATCTCGATCCACTCAACGGCCTGATGGGCCTGATCGATGGAACCCGGACCGAACACCACGATCTGGTCGGCTATCTCGCGGTAGCGCAGAGCGTTGGTGCCGTAATCGGCGACGGCAGGGGCGTGTCCTGACATCTTGGCGAGCGTCACGACCAGATCGCTGTCGGGAGCTTGAAAGAAGGCGTTTGCGCCCAATCCGTTGGCTAACTCCACTTGGGCCGACGCAGGCTGTGCTGCGCTGCGAACCAACTCAGTGAGGCGCGTGATCTCTTGTTGATAGTCCTCGCCGTCGGCGATACGCCTGCCGATGTAGAGCTCGCAGCGGTCGGGGATGATGTTGCGGGCCCTTCCGCCGCTCATCTCGGTGACCGACACCGTGCCCGGTCCCAGTGCTCCTAAGCCGGGCCGGTTCGCAAGACGTTCCCCTTCAGCGTCAACAGCAGCGATGATCCTGGCTGCTGCGGACAAGGCGTTGATCCCGAGGTGCGGCTTGGAAGAGTGCGCAGCGTGTCCTTCGATCTCAACTTCAAGCCCCATGCCACCTTTGTGGCCGTAGACCGGTACGCACATCGTGGGTTCGGCGACCACGATTCGTTCGCGTCGTTCGCTGCGTTCCAGCAACCGGTCTCGGTAGGCGGACGCACCTAGGAGCCCTCCGCCTTCCTCTGAGATCGTGCCGACCAACTCAATCGTGCTCGTCGGTTTCACATCGGCGAGCAGCATTTCTTCAAGTACGGCGAACACAACCGCCAACGTTGCTTTGGTGTCTACCGAGCCGCGGCCCCAGACGCGACCGTTCTCGGTGCGTCCGTCGAAGGGGTCGCCTTCCATGTGCTCAACGCCGACGGTGTCGAGGTGAACGTCGATAGCCAGCACGCTGTCGGTGCGACCCTCAAAACGTGCATACACGTTGGGCCGCGCGGTTTCGACCTCGTCCGTTTGGACCTCGGCACCTAATGCGGCTGCACGTTGAGCCATCCAGTCGGCCATGTCGGCCTCGGCGGTGTCCCCAGATTTCGGCCCATGATGCAGTGGGTTCACGCTCGGGATGCGCACTATCTCGCCCAAGAGCGCAGCAATCGAATGGCCTGTTGCGACACCGCCGTCAACGCCCGTTGTCATGCCCGTTGTCATGCCTGTTGTCCCAGTCATAGAAGTGTCAGTCATAGAAGTGCCAGTCGTAGACGCGGCTGCGTCGGCTAGCGGCGCACGCTCACTGCCTCATTGCGCGCAGCGTACGCGCAACGCCATCGCAGCCCAGTGACAGCCCAGTGGAGCAGCCCAGTTACAGCCGAATCCAGCAGCACAGTGGAGCAGCACAGCACTGGGAGCCGCGAGCCGTACCGTTGTGGTTCATGTCGAACGGCGTGGCGAACGATTCAGCACCAGCAGGCGGTTCACGCGTGCTGGCCGAGCTTCCGGTGCACAAGCGGGTGGGCATTGCGTTTTCGGGCGGACTCGACACGTCCGCCGCAGTGGCGTGGATGACCGAGCGCGGCGCGTCTGTGTTCGCCTACACGGCCGATCTGGGCCAATACGACGAACCTGATTTAGCGGGAGTGCCAACGCGGGCTCTCGACTACGGGGCAGCCGCAGCACGCTTAGTGGACTGCCGCGCAGAACTGGTGCGCGAAGGGTTGATGGCGTTGCAATGCGGCGCTTTTCATATCTCCACCGCAGGCCGTACCTACTTCAACACGACACCGCTCGGACGCGCCGTGACTGGCACCAAGTTGGTGGCTGCCATGGCCGAGGACAGTGTTGACATCTGGGGTGATGGCTCAACCTACAAGGGCAACGACATCGAGCGTTTCTACCGCTACGGCCTGCTAGTGAATGCCGGTTTGCGTGTCTACAAGCCTTGGCTGGATGCCGCTTTCGTGGACGAACTGGGCGGACGTGCCGGCATGAGCGAGTTTTTGGTGTCACGCGGCCTGCCGTATCGAGATCCCGCCCCCAAGGCGTACTCCACCGACGCCAACATCTGGGGTGCCACCCACGAGGCCAAGCAATTGGAGGACTTGGCCACGCCGATGGAGATTGTGGCACCGATCATGGGCGTGGCTCACTGGGATCCGGCGGTCAACATCGAAACTGAGGACGTAACAATCAGCTTCGTTGAAGGCTGGCCGGTGGCCATTGGCGACCAGGTTTTTGATGCAGATGGCACCGACGGCAGCGACCTTGTGGCGCTGGTGCATCAAGCGAACGCCATTGGTGGTCGGCACGGGCTAGGCATGAGCGACCAGATCGAAAACCGCGTCATTGAGGCCAAGTCGCGCGGTATCTATGAGGCACCTGGCATGGCGCTGCTGCACATCGCGTATGAGCGGCTGCTGTCGGCGATTCACAACGAGGCCACGATCGACAACTATCGCACTATGGGCCGTCGCTTGGGCCGTCTGCTCTATGAGGGCCGCTGGTTCGACCCTCAAGCGCTGATGCTGCGCGACTCTCTTTTGCGCTGGGTGGGATCGTCAATATCGGGCGAGGTAACGCTGCGGCTGCGGCGCGGCGACGATTACTCGGTGCTCAACACAACTGGTGCCGACTTGACGTACGAGCCGGACCGACTGTCGATGGAACGCGTGGAGGACGCCGCTTTTGGACCGGCGGATCGCATCGGGCACCTCACGATGGCGAATCTCGACATAGCCGACAGTCGAGACAAGCTGACGGCATACCGCAACACCGGCCGTCTTGGCCCCAGCGGATTAGCCGAACTCGAAACCTGAGCTCGGCTACATCAAACAGCTGCTTGCGGGACATTCTGATAGGCCGCTCTGCTGAACACCGGTTTGCAAGTACTTGTGGTGTAGCACCCCATGTGTACGTTCGTGATCGGTTCGCTCTGAAAGGGAGGCACCATGTCAGGATTGACCGCTCGAGATGCCATTGTGGACAGCCAGCATCATCTACTGGACCTCGGAGCATGGTCTACGGTCGGCGACGTGGCTGAGGCCTCTCGGCCGTCGACTAATGGCGCGATGAACACGCTGCTTTCGTGCGATGCCCCTGCACACGACTGGTACCGGTTCGTTTTGTCGTTCCCGCCGCACTTGGTGCGCGACTACGCGCGCCGGTTCGAACTGAGCGGCGACGCTGTTGTGCTTGATCCATTTTGTGGGACGGGCACCACTTTGGTGGAGGCCAAGAAGTTAGGAATCGCAAGCATCGGCGTTGAAGCGATGCCAATGTCGAAGTTCGCTGCCGAAGTCAAGACTGATTGGTCTCCAGATCCTGACACGCTGGCAAGACATGCGGGCCTAATAGCCGAGAAGGCAGCAGCAGCTTTGGCAGCGGATCAGGTGAGCGACGAGCCCGGCGCTTCAACTGTCGAGGGTCTTCACTTACGAGGCGTAGACCCCGACGCTGCTAAGTTGCTCATCAAGCACTCAATCAGCCCGTTACCGATGCACAAGGTCCTGGTTTTGCGGGAGATGCTGCGGAGCGAACAAGCGGCAGGCCTCTCCGACCACGAGAGGCTCGCCCTTGCCCGTGTCCTCCCGACTGAGGTCGGCAACCTCAAGTTCGGCCCCGAGGTGGGTGTCGGCACAATACGAAACGATGCCGCCGTTGTTGCGCCTTGGCTGGAGCGAGTGCAGTCAATGGTTGCGGATTTGCGCGTCCTAGGCGAGCGGGACGAGACACCCGCAAGCGTCGTCACTGGAGATGCGCGCGCTGTCGGGTCATGTGTTCCCGCCGACAGCGTTGATGCTGTCATCACGTCGCCTCCGTATCCCAATGAGAAGGACTACTCGCGGACTGTCCGTCTCGAATCAGTGCTGTTGTGCTACCTCACTGACCGTGAGAGCCTGCGGAGCACGAAGCGTGGGTTGCTCCGGTCGAACACTCGCGGTGTCTACCGCGATGACGATGACTCTGTCTGGGTCGCTGATGATGAGCGTGTGCAGGAGCTTGCAACCCAGATTGAGGACCGACGCATTGCTCTTGGTAAGGATTCAGGCTTTGAGCGCATGTATCACCGCGTGACAAAGCTCTACTTCGGCGGGATGGCCCGTCACCTGTCGTCGTTGCGAAGTGCGCTGCGGCCCGGTGCTCGCCTCGCATACGTCGTCGGCGATCAAGCGTCATATCTGCGGGTAATGATCCGAACTGGCCGGATTCTCGCCGAAATTGCGGAGCGTATTGGCTACGAAGTGGAGGGCATCGATCTGTTCAGGACGCGGCCAGCCACAGCGACACGGGATCAGCTTCGTGAAGAAGTTCTCTTGCTGCGTTGGCCCGGCAACAAGAGCCGATGAGTGGAGAGGCAATGACGGTGTCAGGTACTCTGGCTCAAAGAATTCTCAGCAAGATCTTCGCCGAGAAGTTTCAATCAAAACAAAGTGAAGTGCCGTTTACCCGAGACGAGATCATCGCAGCGGCAGCAAGCCTTGGCGAGAAGCGCCCGAAGAACGTCGGCGATATCGTTTACTCGTTGAGGTACCGCGTGCCACTGCCCGAAGATATTCTCGCAGCAGCGCCGCCTGGACTCGAATGGGCGATATTCCCGGGCGGCAAGGCCGTGTACGCACTCCGCCCCGTGCCCCTTAACCTGATTGAGCCACGGCAAGGCCTGTCGATGGTCAAGATCCCGGATGCAACGCCGGGCATGATTTCGATGTACTCAATGTCCGACGAGCAGGCCTTGTTGGCTCGCGTCCGCTACAACCGCTTGCTTGACATTTTCACTGGTTTGACGTGCTATCCACTTCAGAGTCATTTGCGGACGACGATTGAGATCGACAATGTCATTTCGGGGAATGCAAGCACCTCTCAGGTTGAAACAGACGAACTCTATATGGGCGTTGATTTCCACGGAACACACTCTGTGTTGCCAGTCCAGGCCAAGGGTGGTACCGATGTGCTGAGTGTCATTCAGATATGGCAGGACTTTCGTGTCGCCGAGCAGAAATTCCCTCAGCTTCGACCTCGTCCTATAGCAGCGCAGTTCATGGACAACGACGGCATAGCGCTGTTTGAATTCGGTGAACACGATGGCCAAATCACTGTGGAATGTGAACGCCACTATCGGCTAGTAGAACCCGATGAGCTTTCTCCAGAAGACCTCAGGTCTTATCGGACGGTGTCGGACTCTGTCACTTAATGATTGACCCGCAAAAGCAACGCTGCACATCAAAGATTTGCAGGTCTGTTTGAGATCGGCTACCTCAGCGGTCTGCTAGCCGTTAGGGAAGTTATCTATGATCTCGTTGAACGTGGTGCTGGGTCGCATAGCGGCTTCAGCGAGTTCGGGATCGGGCAGGTAGTAGCCGCCGAGATCAACCGGGACACCTTGACATTCCACCAACTCGGCGATGATCTGCCGTTCGTTTGTGGCGAGCGCCGTTGCGAGCGGAGCGAACCGATTGGCGAGTTCGGCATCTGTTGATTGGCGGGCTATTTCGGCGGCCCAGTGCTTGGCGAGGTGGAAGTGGCTGGCTCGATTGTCGGGTTCATGCACCCGACGGCCCGGTGCTCGACCTTCAGCCAGCCAAGTGCCGATCGCTGCGTCGAGTGCGTCGGCGAGGACTTGCGCAGCAGTATTGCCGGCGACACGGGCCAGATGCTCAAGCGAGACGGCCAGCGCAAGGAACTCACCGAGGCTGTCCCAGCGGAGGTGGTTCTCTTGTGTCATCTGCTGCACATGCTTGGGCGCTGAGCCGCCTGCGCCCGTCTCAAAGAGTCCACCGCCTGCCATCAGCGGCACCACCGACAACATCTTGGCCGAGGTGCCGAGTTCGAGGATCGGGAACAGGTCGGTGTTGTAGTCGCGTAGCACGTTGCCGGTTACCGAGATGGTGTCTTTTCCGCTTCGGATGCGTTCTAGCGAGAACCTGCACGCATCAGCGGGTGCCATCACATGAAGTTGTATGCCCAGCACCGCAGCCGCTTCGGCGAAGGGAGCTTGTAGTTCTCTAGCAACTGTTGCTGCAGAATTATCGTGAGTTGCCGCCGGGCTGGCTGGGCTGGTTGTGTTGGTTGTGTTGGCTGGGCTGGTTGTGTTGGTGGTCTGTGATGCCCGCTCGGCGAGGCGAGCACTGAGGCGAGCATTGACCTTGGCTAGGAGCTGAGCATCATGAGGTCGGTCCGAATCGAGCCAAAAAACCACCGGTGCATCGGTGATCTGCCCGCGCTCAATCGCTAAGTCAACCCAGTTAGCAATCGCTGAGTCCTTCGTGGTACACATTCGCCAGATGTCACCCTCGGCGACTTGGTGGCTCATCAGCATCTCACCGGACTCAGTCACGACACGCATGGTGCCCGGTGCATCCACTTCGTAGGTCTTGTCGTGGCTGCCGTATTCCTCGGCTTTTTGTGCCATCAAACCCACATTGGGCACCGAACCCATCGTCGTGGGGTCAAACGCGCCGTTTTTGCGGCAGTCGTCGATGACAGCCTGGAAGACACCCGCGTAGCTGGAGTCCGCAATGACCGCTTTGGTGTCCTGCTGGTTGCCTTGGGCATTCCACATCTGGCCCGATGCCCGGATCATTGCCGGCATCGACGCGTCAACGATGACATCGCTCGGTACATGCAAGTTGGTGATGCCACGGTCTGAGTCGACCATCGCTAGCTCCGGCCCCTCAGCGAGTACAGCAGCGATGTCCGACTCGACTGCTTCGCGTTGGGTAGCGGGCAGCGCTTCGACGGCGGCAAGCACGTTGGCCCAGCCGTCGTTAGGGTCGGCCCCGGCAGTTTCAAGCGTGTCGCCGTGCTGCTCAAACACTGGTGCGAAGAACGCCCGTACGGCGTGTCCGAACACAATCGGGTCGGAAACCTTCATCATCGTGGCTTTGAGGTGCAATGAGAACAGCACACCTAACGAACGGGCATCGGCGATTTGGTGATCTAGGAATTTACGTAGCGCTGCGACTGACATGTACGTGGCGTCAACCACTTCGCCCGCCTCTACAGCGACCTTGCGCATCAGCCGGACGTTGCCGTCGGCATCTAGGTGCTCGATGTGTAGCGAACCGGCTTTGAGCACTGTTACCGATTGCTCATTGGAACGGAAGTCGCCAGCGGACATGGTGGCGACGTGGCTGCGACTGTCCGGCGACCAAGCGCCCATCGAGTGCGGGTACTGACGTGCGTACTCCTTGACCGCGCGCGGGGCGCGGCGGTCGGAATTGCCTTCGCGTAGCACCGGGTTGACCGCCGAACCCTTGATTCGGTCATAGCGCTCACGAATCTCGCGTCCAGATGCACCGCCGGCATCATCGGGATAATCGGGGACTGCGTAGCCCTTTGACTGCAGCTCGGCTATCGCAGCCTTGAGCTGGGGCACCGAGGCGGAGATGTTCGGCAGTTTGATGATGTTGGCGTCTCGCTGCTTGGCCCATTCGCCGAGTTCGCTCAATGCGTCGCCGGTTCGTTGGTGAGGTGCAAGCGTGTCACTGAACGCTGCGAGGATGCGGCCCGCTAGCGAGATGTCGCGGGTTTCGACATTGATGCCCGCAGCTTCGGTGAACGCTGTGATGATCGGCAGCAGCGAGTACGTGGCGAGCGCTGGAGCTTCGTCGGTGTGGGTGTAGACGATCTTCGATGTCGAGTTCACAGCCTGCTCCCGGTTCGAGGCAACGTCCCGATATCCGCCAACGGGCACGGAGACTGCCGAGGGGATGATTTGACGCTACAGCGAGCCTGCCAACAGTGAACCTGCCAGTGATGAAGGAGATCGAGTCGCCGCTCACTGGGTGACGTATTCGGCGGCGGAAGTTCCGGCTAGACGCCCGAATACCGAACCCGCGCAAAGACCCGACCCGCCGGGGTAGTTGCCGTAGAAGAGGCCGCCCACCAACTCACCCGCTGCGTAGAGGCCACAGATTGGATGCAGGTCGGTGTCAAGCACGCAGCCGTCGCCGTCAATCCGCAAGCCGCCGAAGGTGAAAGTGAGTCCGCAGGTGACTCGATAGGCCGCAAAGGGAGGATGCTCGAGCGGCATCGCCCAGTTTGTCTTGTCTGGTTCGAGACCCCGGGTGCGACGACCGTCGAGCACGTTGGGGTCGAACTCAACGCTGCGGTCCACAGCAGCGTTGAATTCGGCAATGGTTGCCAGCGCACCGGTGGTGTCTACGCCTTCCATGCGAGCGCAGAGTTCTTCAAGCGTGTCGGCGGTGACCTTGGTGACCTGCCGGATGCGGTACTCGTCGCGCAGGAGGTGTTCGGTGCTGGCATCGAAGACCTGCCACGCCGAATGGCCCGGCTGGGTTAGTACTTCGCGCCCGTAGCGGGCGTAGGTGTAGTTGCGGAAGTCGGCGCCTTCGTCCACGAAGCGCTTGCCGTCGGAGTTGAGCACGATGCCGAATGGGTAGCTGTGCTTCTGGAAGCCGTCGCCGACCGCGAGGTCACCGAACTCGGGAGCGTTGTAGTCCCATGCCACGGCGTGGGCACCGCTCCAGTTGCCGTATGGCATAGCGCCTGCGTCAAGAGCCATCGCGATGCCATCGCCGGTGTTGAAACGAGTGCCGCGCACTTTGGCGAGGTCCCAACCGGGGCCGAGGTAGCGGGTGCGCCACTCAGCGTTCGCCTCGAACCCACCCGCAGCTAGCACCACGGCACCGCAGTACACATCTAGAGCGCCTCGGCGGGTACGCACCCGGACACCACAGATGGCACCGACATCGTCGATCATCAGTTGCTGTCCAGCGGATTGGTGCCACAGTTCGATTTCGTTGCGGGCCAGTGCTGCACGCAGCGACTCCACCAGCCCTTCGCCGCCACCCACCGTTTCCACCGTGAGTCCACCCCAGAACCTAAACCGCCCGTCCACTTGGAATGCTTGGCGTCCCCAGATCGGTGCGAATCGTACCCCATGGTTCGCCATCCACAGCAAAGTCTCCTTGCTGCGAGTGACGAGCGTGTCGGCCAACTCCGGCTCGCAGCGGTAGTCGGTGACCCGCCCAAGATCGGCGTAGAAATCGTCCTCTGTGTAGGCACCGAAGTCGGTCATTTCGACATCAGCGTCGGTGAGATCGGGCATCAGTTCACGCAGATCCTCAACGCCGTTGTAAGCGAATCGAATCGCACCGGCAGTGAATCGGCTGTTGCCGCCTGCTTCGGCCTCAGGTGCTCGTTCCAGCACCAGCACTCGGGCACCGCCCTCATGGGCTGCGAGCGCTGCACACATCGCAGCGTTTCCCGCCCCAACCACAACCACGTCAAATCTCACTGGCACATCGAATCTCGCCCGATGCGTACCCGACAGCGCACTCGCCTCTCTCGCTGAGTCATCAACTGCGTTATCAACTGAGTTATCAAACGTATGAATCATGTCCACCTGAGTTTATGAAGCTGTGTTGCCATGAAACAGTTAAGCTGTGTTGAAAGGAGCACCGGTGACTTCTAAGCCCGATCCGTTCACGGTCCCGTTTGGGACCATCTTTTGCGACCACATGACGACGGCGCGCGCTGAGGGTGGGCCGTACGTCTACCGCGGAGTAGCAGAGCCCTTCGGCGATTTCTCGATCAGCCCAGCGGCTCACGTACTGCACTACGGCAGCGCCATCTTCGAAGGCTTGAAGGCGCACCGCCAAGTCAACGGATCGTTGGCGATTTTCCGGCTGGACAGTCACGTCGCCCGCATGATCGCGAGCGCACAGCGGCTGAGGCTGCCGGCCATCGACGGCGACGTTCTGCATCAGATGGCCATCGACGCGGTTGAGGCCAACGCCGCCGAAGTGCCGGACCCACCCGGATCGCTGTATATCCGTCCGACACTGATCGGCACCGAGCCCGACATCGGTGCCGCAGCCCGCCCAGCGCGAAGCGCTCTGCTCTACGTCGTCAACTGCCCGGTTGGCGACTATTTCAAAGGCGGGATTCGACCTTTGACTTTGCTGGTCGAGACGGAGATTCCCCGGACAGTCCCGCAGTTCGGCATGGTCAAATGTGGCGGGAACTATGCCATGGCGCTTGCCCCCACGCTGGACGCAATGGCCAGCAACGAGGCGGTAGATCAGATGCTGTTCGCCACCGGCGGTGACATAACCGAGACAGGAGCATCAAACTTCTTTCTTGCCGACGACGAGCGAATCGTGACTCGCCACCTTGACGAGTCGTTCCTCCACGGTGTTACTCGGTCATCGGTCATTGAACTGGCTGCGTCGATGGGTTACGAGGTTGAGGAGCGGTCGATCGATCCCGAAGAACTGATCGACTGGACCGAACGAGGCGAGGCGTTCTTGTCGGGAACGGCGGCTGTGCTGGCACCGGTCGGCACAATCCTTTACGAAGGCAAGACACTGACAGTGGGGGACGGTCAGCCCGGTGCCAACACGATGCGGCTGCGCCAAGCTCTGGTTGACATCCAGATAGGTGCAGCGCCTGATCCCTTCGGCTGGCGCACCCTCGTGAAGGGCTGACCCGGTGGCCAGCACCGCCCTACAAGCAGAGCCCCAAGCGAACTTCGCCCCCGCCCCCGCCGCCTTTGCTGCGATCTGAACCAAGGTGCCAAATGCTTGCCGTAGGTCGCCACGTTCTCTTGGTGGTTGCGCTGGCGCTGCTGACAGCCGCATGCCAACAGAGCGCTTCCAACTCGGTGCCCTCCGCCGCCAAAGGCGTCGCTGCGGACCCGTCTGTTGAACTCGCGGCGCTGAGTGCGCTCTATGACGCCACCGATGGCGCCAATTGGGAAGACAACACCAACTGGCTGAGCGACGCGCCGGTGGGAGAATGGCACGGCGTGACCGTTGACGACGGCGGGAGCGTCGTTGCATTGGAACTGCACAGAAACGCGCTAAGCGGGCCAATTCCGCCCGAATTGGGCGACCTAATTGGCCTTGAAGAATTAAGGCTCAATGGCAACCAACTGAGCGGTACGATTCCTGCTGAGTTGAGCAATCTTGCGAATCTCAGGGAGTTGCGGCTTGCAGGCAACGAACTTACCGGTGAGATTCCTGCTGAGTTGAGTAGCCCTGCGAACCTCACATCGCTGGTGTTGAGTGGCAACAAGCTCATAGGTGGTATACCGCCGGAGCTGGGCAATCTTGCGAATCTCAGGGAGTTGTGGCTTGCAGGCAACGAGCTTACCGGTGAGATTCCTGCTGAGTTGAGTAGTCTTGCGAACCTCACATCGCTGGTGTTGAGTGGCAACAAGCTCATAGGTGGTATACCGCCGGAGCTGGGCAATCTTGCGAATCTTGCGCAGCTCGGGTTGGGCGATAACCAGTTCAGCGGAAGCATCCCTTCGGAGTTGGGCAATCTGGCTGGCTTGCAGAGTCTTTGGTTGTCGGGCAACCTGCTCAGTGGAAGCATCCCTTCGGAGTTGGGCAATCTTGCGAATCTTGCGCAGCTCGGGTTGGGCGATAACCAGTTCAGTGGAAGCATCCCTTCGGAGTTGGGCAATCTGGCTGGCTTGCAGAGTCTTTGGTTGTCGGGCAACCTGCTCTCGGGTGGGATTCCGTCGGAGTTGGGCAGCCTCGCCAAGCTCACGCTGCTCCGGCTCGACTCCAACGATTTCGACGGCGAGATACCGGCCGAGTTCGGCAGGCTTGCACAACTCGCCGACCTGCGGCTTAACGACAACCAGCTCACGGGTGAGATCCCGCCTCAGCTCGGCAACCTCGCCAGCTTGGAACGTTTGGCTCTAGGCAGCAATCGTCTGAGCGGGCCGATCCCGCCTGAGTTGGGGAGCCTCTCCAACTTGAAATCGATGAGGCTCAACCACAACCGGCTCACCGGTGAGATACCCCCGCTGCTGGTGGCCCTACCTGCCCTGACGGAACTGTGGATTGAAGGAAACAGGGTGACAGGCGAAGTTCCGTCTGCGCTGCGACTCCCGTCGCCGATGCGGGTTGCGCCCAAAGAGCAGGCACAGGAATCTCGCGTCCTCGTGGATCGCCCTGAGATTTCGTTGAGACCTGTGTTCGGCAATCGACCCTTCGACCACCCCATCGAAATCGGCGCCTATCCGGTCGGCCCCGACGGCGGCTCTGAACCGGGCCTGTTCGTAGCTGAGAAAGAAGGCCGCGTCCTGCTGCTGAGCCCCGATAGCGCCGAGGCTGTTGAGTTGCTCAATATCAGCGACCGCGTGGGTGATTCCCAGAGCGCTAAGGGTTTGCTGAGCGTCGCCCTCGACCCGCAGTTTGAGCAAAATGGCCACATCTGGATCTGGTACACAGCGACTAGCGCTAAAGTCGTGCCTCGGCTGTCGCGTTTCACGGCCGATCTTTCCGACCTGCGGCGGGCTGATCCCGACACTGAGTTGATTGTGTGGGAAAGTCAGCCCGTTGAGGGGTCTCATCATTGGGGCGGCGCCGTTCGTTTTGGTCCCGACAGCATGCTCTATCTCGGGTTGGGCGACGATGGTGCGCCGGAGCAATCCCAGCGGCTTGACACCCTCTGGGGCAGCGTGATCCGCATCGACGTACGCGCTGCCTCCCAGGCAACGCCCTACGTCGTCCCGCCCGACAACCCGTTCGTCGGTGTCCCGGCGGCGCGGCCTGAGATTTGGGCCTATGGGCTACGTAACCCGTGGCGGATGGCGTTCGACTCGGTGACTGGCGTGCTGTGGGCTGGCGATGTCGGGTCAGACCATTTTGAGGAGATCAATCAAATTGCCTCGGGCGGCAACTACGGATGGAACCAAATGGAGGGCGCGCTCTGCGTGAGTCCGAGAGCCTGCATTGAGGATGGACGGTTCGCCTCGCCGGTGGCGACATACGAACACGGCCAAGTTCAAGATGACGACGACCTATTTGCGGTGGTAGGAGGCGAGATGTATCGGGGCAAGGCCACACCGGCGCTTAGCGGTCACTATCTTTTTTCTGATCACAACAAGGGGTTTCTCTGGGCTTTGCCCCCGGAGGGTGGCGACGTGATTACGCTGGCTGTGGCTCCGAGGCGAGTTTCGTCGTTCGGTACTGATGCCGACGGCGAGGTGTACGTACTCACTTTTCGCGGAGCTGTGCTTCGCATCGAGAAGGAGCGATAAATGAACAAAGGTGTTCGACAGCAACAGGTACGCGTCAAGCGACGCATCGTGATAGCCGGGGTGGTTGCCTTGGCGTTTGCAGCGGCATGCGGTGAGGTGGATCCCGATTCTGGTGGTGAGGCGGTGCCGATCCCGGCGCCAGCACCGGTGCTGATCCCAGACACGGTGCCGAGCCAAGACACCGAGCCCACGGCAGAGACAGAGATTGTCACTGAGTCCGAGACGCCGGAGACCGTTCCCGAGCCGGAACCGGCTGAGGCGGCCCCGGAAGTGGAGGCCGTAACCGAGGCTGATGCCGACGAAGCTGCGCCAGAGGTGGAGATCGTGACCGAGGCCGAGACGGTCGAGGCCGACCCAGCGCCTGAACCTGAGCCCGCACCGGCGCCTGAACCTGAGCCGGCGCCTGAGCCTGAACCCGAACCTGAGCCTGAGCCTGAGCCTGAACCCGAACCTGAACCTGTGCCTGCGCCCCCCCCGCCGCCTCCGGTTCCAGAGACTTCGCTTGAACTGGCCGCATTAGCTGCCTTGTACAACGCCACTGACGGTCCAAACTGGAGTAACAGCACCAACTGGCTGAGCGATATGCCAGTAGGTGAGTGGCACGGTGTGACCGTTGACGACGGCGGGAGCGTAGTTGCATTGGACGTGTCTAGAAACGCGCTAAGCGGGCCAATTCCGCCCGAATTGGGCGACCTAATTGGCCTTGAAGAATTAAGGCTCAATGGCAACCAACTGAGCGGTACGATTCCTGCTGAGCTGAGCAACCTTGCGGAACTTGCTGGTTTGAGGCTTGCCCAAAATCAGCTCACTGGAGAGATTCCACCGGAGCTGGGGAATCTTGCCAATCTGGAATGGCTTGCACTCGCTGGCAATCAGCTCACCGGTGAGATTCCGCCGGAGCTGGGGAATCTTGCCAATCTAGATACCATCAATCTCTCCTCCAACCAATTCAGCGGTGAGATTCCGCCAGAACTCGGGAATCTCACCAATCTGAAGTCCATGTACCTTGTCAATACCCAGCTGAGCGGGCCAATACCACTTGAGTTGACGAAGCTGTCCAACCTAGAGCGGCTTTGGTTGCGGGGCAACGAGTTTGAAGGCGGCATCCCGTCAGAGCTAGCTCAGTTGACCAATCTGAAGCTACTGCGGCTCGAACGCAACCAGCTGACGGGTGAGATTCCACCGGAACTCGGCAGTCTTGCCAACTTGGAAACGCTTATAATCAATGCCAACGAGCTTGCTGGGGAGATTCCGCCGGAACTCGGCGATCTTGCCAACTTGGAGACTTTGTGGCTCCAAGGCAACCAGCTGACGGGAGAGTTTCCGCCCGAACTGGGCAACTTGACTAAACTGCAGCAACTGTACCTCAACGACAATGCACTGAGCGGGCCGATTCCGCCTGAGTTGGGCAACCTCGTCAGCCTAACTAGGCTCCGATTGGGCAATGGAAATCAGATCACAGCGCCAATTCCGGCCACACTGGGTAATCTCACACAATTAGAGCAGTTGTGGATTCATGACGCAAGCTTGAGCGGGCCGATTCCGCCTGAGTTGGGCAACCTCGTCAACCTGAGCGATCTTTGGCTCAATAGCAATGAACTGAGCGGACCGATTCCTGCCGAATTCGGCAATCTCACTAAGCTGAAGCAGCTGTGGCTTCGCGATAACTCTTTGAGCGGGGAGGTACCAGTTGAACTTGGCCGCCTTACTGGTCTTGAGGTTCTGAGTCTGCGAGGCAACCGGCTCACGGGTACCCTACCTAGCACGCTGTCGAACCTTACGTCCCTACGATGGCTCGATTATTACAGTAACGCAGGTCGCGGTCTCTGCGCCGCAACCGACGACACTACGCAGTCATGGCTGTCAAATCTCGCCGCTGCACACGGCAGCAGTTGCGCCACAATTGACTCAGCGCGCGATCGCAGAGTGCTGAACACGCTGTTCGGCGCCCTCGGCGGCAACAGCTGGACTAACAGCGAGAACTGGACCAGCGACCAACCGTTGCGGTCATGGCACGGGGTGACGACCGACGCCGACGGGCGCGTCAGTGGCCTGTATTTGCAAAGCAATAAGCTGAGTGGACAGCTTCCAGCAGACCTGAGCAGGCTCACCAACCTGCGCCACCTGTGGCTCAACAACAACATTTTGACTGCTGACATCCCCACCGAGCTGGGCGGTCTCGCCAACTTAGAATGGCTGACACTTAACAACAACAATCTCAGCGGGCCGATTCCTGCCGAGCTAGCCAACTTGGCTAACTTGCAATGGCTGCTGTTGCACAAAAATCTACTGAGCGGTGAGATTCCTGTTGAGTTAGGCGGCCTCGCCAACCTGCAGGTGCTGACGCTTGCAGAAAATCGCTTGAGCGGAAACGTAACAGGTAGCTGCGCGTACCAATTTAGCTCTTCAGAATGGGCACTGCACTATGTGGGCTTCTACACTGATTTCACTCGGAGCTGTTTGTGACACGGTTGCCGCTCTAAGATATCAGCGAGTTTTTTGTGCTCACTCCTAAAACACTCGGGCTGTTCAGTGGCAACCGAGTGCGTCAGGCCACGCTTTTCGCAGCGTTGGCGGCTGCATTGGCGGGCCTGTTTTTGCTCGCTGAGTTCATCGTCACCCTTACGTCTGGGGGCACGCGCGACCCGCTGGCCGTCACAGCGTCATCAGAGCCGACGCTCGGTGTGCCCAACGGAGTCGGCCTCGTGGAGCTGCTTATCCTCGCCGTATCGATCGTGCTGGCAGCGGCGCTGCTCGTCGCAGGCATCGGCTGGCCGCCACGCCAAACTTCGTTGCCCACGAGGTGGCCTTTAGCGCTGAGCGTTGCGGCTGCGATCGCCCTTGTTGCGGCAGGGTCATATCTCGCCTTTTCAGGAATCTTGAGCGGCTCAATCAGCTACGAGAGCCACCAAGTGCAGCGCACCGACCTTGATGCTGGAAACCTAATCGTCATCGCGGCGCTGTTCTTGTCGGTCACCATCGCCGGGCTCATTAACTGGAGGTTCTTCACAGCGTCGTTGCTGGCGTGGCTAGTTGCCTTTGCCGTCTTCGGCTTCGTTGACTCACAATCTGTCAGCGGCCTGCTGCTCTTCCCGCGAACCGACCCGCAAGGCCTTCCAGGCGATTTCGGTGCAACCGTGAGGAGCATCCAAGAACCAGAGGCAGCCACTGCCGGTCAGCCCACTGATGGCGACCCGACGTTGCTCTCACAGGTCACTGCACAGCGGCGCGTTCCGCCGGTTGATGAGCCTGTGTTTCAGGTGACAGGTGCCGCCCATACGCGCTATCTGCGAACCGACACCGGCGACAGCTACCGCAATGGCACATGGCAGCGACTTGAGCGAAACAGCGTCACGCTGGCACCGAATCAGCCAGTCGCAGAGGCTCTCGGGCCGATGGCGGCACAGCTGCACCTCCCTACGGAGTCGCCGCTTCACGAATGGGTTGAACAGATCGCCATAGCGCCGGTTGAAGGAGTGGCGTCGCTGCCAGCGGGTGTGCTTGTGGCGCCGGCGAACCTGCGCAGCATCGACACGGCTGCGACCTACTTTCCCTTCAGCGAGACGCTGGCATCGCAAGACGCCCTAGGTGGCTACGAACTGCAGTCAGCGGTCTCGCTGTATGCGCTAAACCAGAAACTCTCCGCAGCCCCAGTTGCTGACCCCGCATACCTGCAGTTGCCCGACGCGCTGCCCTCACGTGTGCACGCATTGGCCGATCAGGTAACCGAAGATGCTTCGTCGCCGTATTTGGCTGCCCGCCTGCTGCAAGTGCATCTTCAAGAGGAATACACCTATCGACCGGGCGGCAGCGCGGCACGGGCGCGCCCCCCAGCAGGCGGCGACCCGGTCGACTGGTTCCTCTTTGAGCGCCGCTCGGGCACGGCCAGCAACTTCAGCAGCGCGTTCGTGGTGCTTGCACGGGCAGCGGGCGTGCCAGCGCGCGCTGTTTCGGGCTGGGTAGTCGCAACACGTCCAGAGACACAAACGGTCTTTCGGCGCCAATCCCACCAGTGGGCAGAGATTGCCCTCGACGGCGTTGGCTGGGTGACAGTAGATCCGTTCCCAGCAGACGCATTCACCTCCGGCGATGTTGATCACGCCTGGTCAACCGCGCTCGGTGAGCTGGCCGCCAGCGCGTCGACGCAGGTGCGCAACGCTGTGCCCACCTTGCGTGACGCTGCTGATGATCCCGAGTTGCTGCAGCAGCTCCTCGAAGCCGTTGACACAGTGTCGGCACGGCCGGTCAAGCAGGCAGCGCAGACCGTGCTGAGCACCTTCACGCTCGACAACTTCATCACACTGCTAAGCGAACACGAAGACCCAGATGTCAGAGAAGCATCTGCCTACGCACTTGAGGTGATTGCCAACCCAGAGGCGCTCAGCGCATTGGTGGAAGCTCTAGCCAATGACGACATCGCCCAAGTGAGAGCCGCAGCGGCCAGCGCGCTAGGAGTGGTGGGCAAGGGCGGCGCCGAGGATGCTCTGATCGCTGCATTGGGGAGCGACGCCAGCGCGGAGGTGCGAGCCGCCGTGGCGGGCGCGCTCGGAGAAATCACCGACAACTCTTCGCTGTTGCCGCTGCTCGAAGCACGAGCCGATGACCCATCCCCGCAGGTGCGAGCCGCCTCAGCGTCGGCGCTGAAAGAGTGGGATGCCGAAGCGTTACTGCAGATACTCAGCAGCGACGCTGCAACGCAGCTGCGTGTCGCAGCGGTGCTGCTGCTAGGGGAGGGCGGGTTCGCCGAAGCGATCGCGCCGCTGGGCAGGGCACTAAGTGACACCGCCATAGATGTCCGCGCAGCGGCTAGGACGGCACTGGAGGCGATCGGCGAGGTCACCTGGCTCGAAAGCGGGGGAGGGGTGATACTGCACCAAGGTAATCTGGCCTTCCTTCCCTACGTCACCCCTGAGAACAACGGAGTCGCTGCGCCAGCGCCGGTCTTTCGCGTGCGCGGCTCAGCGAACACCAGTCTGCTGCGGACCTCCGTGGGAGACATCTACGCCGGGGGCGAGTGGTACCCCGGCGATCAGCGGTTGCTGTCGGCGGGCGTGGAAGGCATCGCATTTAGGCCCTTCGACATACGCCCGCGTCTACCTGACAACGCCGGCAACCTCAACAACATCTACCTCTCTGGCATCGGTTTCGACCAATTGATTCTCGCTGGCGTGGTGCCCACATCGTTGCATGCACAAGCCTTTACCGTTCCGGTGAGCTATCAGGTGCCGGGCCACACCGTCTTTGCCCGCAGCGGCCATGCCCGCTATGGCTGGGACGCAATCGTCTATCAGCACACACCAGAGCAGCTTAATGCAGCCGCCGTATGGCCCGTTGCTGCGGATTCTGTGCATCTGCAGCTGCCACGGCGGCCGGTCTGGGTTGACCAAGCGCGAGAGCTTGCCATGGAGATAACCGCTGGGCATACGACGCCCTACGCCAAGGCCTCCGCAATCGAGCAGCACCTGATCTCTCAGTATCAGTATCGGCCAGTTGAGCCGCCCGTCATAGCAGCCTCGGCTAGGCAAGGTCCCTCAAGGCAAGATCCAGTAGCGGAGTTTCTTTTTGACACCCGACAAGGCACGGCGGGGCCGTTGAGCAGCGCGTTCGTGATCTTGGCCCGCAGCTTGGGCATCCCCGCCAGAGTCGTTTCTGGCTGGGCTGTCGATGACACCTCCCGCAGCCAAGTGGTGTTCACCGACCAAAAGCACCAGTGGGCCGAGGTGGCGCTTGCAGGTCTCGGTTGGGTCACCTTCGACCCCGCACCCGACGGAGCGCCCTCACGAGTGCGCAAAGGTCTACGCGAGGTCTACGAGCAGCTGGGTGCCGAAGTCACCCCGCTCGAGACCGGCGGGGCGCTGATTGAACTCGACGACGAGACCTTCTTGACACGCTCAACGACGACGCGTCAGTCACAAGCGCCGCCTTCGCAGGCGCTGTTTCGTGTGACCGGTGCCGCTCATACCGGCTACCTGCGCACGGCGGTCGGCGAAATCTACGACGGCGCTTGGAGCGAACTCGAACCCGCAGCGCTGAGCTATGCGGCTGGCGACGACATTCTCGGTGCCACACGAGAGCTGTATGACCGGCTGCGCACCGAGACCGGCTCAGTCCTTGCAGACAGGCTGGCGTCACTGTCGCTGCTGGGGTTCCGCCAAGACCCCACGCAGGTCAACACCGATCTGATTGGGGTGCTTCGCGCTCAAGGGTCAGACGCGTTGCCGCACGGCGCCGTTCCCACCTCGCTTGACTTGCAGCGCAAAGATCTGAACGGGTTCTTTGACCCGTTCAGCGCCACGTTCTCCACACGGACGCAAGCGCTTGAGTATGCGTGGACTTCCGACGTGGCTGTCTTCTCTGAACAGCAGTACAACGCAGCACCGGTGGCGAGGGCTGCCGCCTACACCGCGCTGCCCAAGGACTTGCCTCAAGACATCGCACGGCTGGCCCGCCAAGTCACTGCCCGCCACGCCACTGCCTATGCCAAGGCGGTGGCGCTTGAGCGGTATCTCAAGGCCAACTATGAGTACGCGTTCGCCGACGCTGCCTCTAACGGCACTGGCGGCGACCAGATACCCGCAGGGCGCGACCCGGTGGAGTGGTTTCTCTTCGACAGTCGTCGGGGCACGGCCGGTCAGTTCAGCAGCGCGTTCGCTGTGCTGGCCCGCTCAGTGGGCATACCGGCGCGGGTGGTCGCCGGTTTTGTCGTTTCACCGACGCCCCAACCCCAAGAGGTACACGCGGATCAAGCCCACCAGTGGGCAGAGATCGCCCTCGATGGGGTCGGCTGGGTGCGCTTCGATCCAGTTGCGCCCGGTGGCGCCCCTGGGCGGGTGCCGGGTGCATCGCCTGAGGTCAGAACGCTTGATAGCAGTGACCCCACCGAAACCGAAGAGCCCACACCGATCGACACGATCACCGACATCACCGAAGCGCCTGAGGAGATCCGTCGCCTGACGCCGTTCGTGGTGGCCGGAACGGTGCAGGCAGCGAGCGATGCCGATGGCGCTGCGCCCGACGATGCTGGCACCGATGTCACCGGCATGACGGTGGAGATCTATATCAACGAGACCAAAGAGCACGGCGGCACCAAGATCGGCGTTACCACGTCGCGCTCGGGCAACTATCGGGCGGTAGCGCAGCTTCCCGCAGACATGGAACTCGGCGACTACCAACTGCTTGCCCGAGCCGTCGGCAACAGCTTGTTCAACGAATCGTGGAGTGACCCTGATGTCCAAGTGTTCTCAGGCAACAAAATTGAGTTGAGCGGACCCGCAACGATTGACCGCAACGCCCCCGCAGTGTTCAACGGCAGAATCACCGACGACAGCGAAGACGGCGTAGCCGGGCGCCAGATTGACGTGCGCTTCGACGGGGTCTCGGTGAGGCCAGTGCTCACTGACGCTGAAGGCCGCTTCAGCTTTTCACGCGCGTTCTCCGAACTCGGAGAGCACACCGTTGAGGTGCAACTGCAAGGCGAGGAACTGCTGCTCGACAACACAGCCTTTCTGAGGTTTGAGGTGATGCAGCCGACACAACTCGCGGTCTATGCGCCTGATTACACGACGCTTGGTGAAACGTTCGTGGTGACCGGTGAGTTGCGTGAAGCCGACGGGCCTCCTTTGCGGCAAGGCCAGGTTGAGCTTGAGATTGAGCGTGCCGACGGCCCCGAAATCGTCACCGTCGACATCACTAGCGACGGAGAGTTTTCGTATACGACTCGGCCGTTTGAGGGCACCGGTCGTTACACGCTCACGGCGCGCTACCGCGGGGCAGACTCGGTGCGCGGGGCAGATGCTGAGGTCGCCTTTGCGGTGCTGCGGCCTACTGAGTTGACGCTTGACGCCCCCGCTGCGGTACGCGACGGCGAGCGCTTCACGGTCGAAGGCACGCTGCGCGAAGCCGACGGTCAGCCGGTGTCGAATGCTACGGTGACGGTGCCGGGTGCGGTGCCACCGAGTCCAGTGACTGGTGCCGATGGCCGGTTCGCAGTGGAGGTGCCGGCCGTCTTTGACGCGAGCCAGGCCGACGACCCAGCCAATCTGAGTGAATCGACGTTGCGAGTCACCGCATCATTCGACGCCACGACCGAGCTTGCCGCCAGCGACGCTGCGGTGAGCGTAGTGGTGGGAGTGCCGAGGATTCTGGTGGAACCGCTGGAGGCTGTGACGCGCGGCACCGACGTGACGCTGCGCGGAGCGGTGCTGGTGGAAGCAAATCGGCCTGTGCCGGGCGCGCGTTTGACGGTCGGTACCGACACTGCCTTTGAGTCAAATGACGCAGGTGCTTTCAGCTTCACCTATCGCGTGCGGCCCGACGCACCGGTCGGGCTCGATGAGATCGTGATCGAGGCGGCTGCGCTTGATGCCACCGCTGCGGTGCCGCTGATGGTTAAGTCGGCCTCGACGCTGGTGGTGACCCCGGTGGGTCGAGTGCGACCCGGCAACACCGCAACGCTGCAGGTGACGCTGCTTGACGACACTGGCGCAGCGATCACCGGCGCGCAAGTGCAATCGAGCGCTGGCGTGGCTGCGACCACTGATTCCTCTGGGGTTGCGGTGCTTGAGCTTGCTGTACCGCAGGCGGACGCACTGGTAGGCAGCCGAGTCGAGTTCGCCTATGCCGGTGATGACCTGCGCGCTGGCGGCGCCATTACCTACTTCTGGGCGGGTGCGATCACCCCGGGCGGCGTGAACTGGCGGCTGTGGGCAGGGGCGGCCGCAGCGACGGCATTGGCAGCTGCGGTTGCCTTTGCCTTCAGTCGGTTCGTGGTGCAGCCGCTGCTGCTGCGTCGGCGTGCTCGGCGCGTTGGCGCCGATGTGGCCACTTTGCCTGAAGAAGCCGATGAGATCAACGACAGCGAAGACTGCGACGACGACGCTGAAACTGACAGCGCAGAACAAGACGACGGTGAGGCCGTCGAGGCGGTAACTGCTGTTGATGACCTCACCGACTCGGTTGCGGCGGTAGTGCCGACGGTTGAGTTGCGGATCGACTTTGAAAAGACAGCTGACGACCTTGCCGATGTATGGGGAGTGGGTGAGACGTTGCCGATCAGCGTGAGCGTGACCGACGACGGACTGGCTGTGTCGGGTGCTGTCGTTGCAGTTGCGCTGGGCGCGATTTCCCTGACCGATGGTGCCCCAAGTTCGCCGAGCCTCCAGTCTGAGTTGGCCCAGTCTGAGTTGGCCCAGTCTGAGTTGACTGCTGACGACGACGGTTTCTGTGCATTTGAGTGGAGCTGTGAAGATCTCGGCGAATACGTCGTCTCGGCGGAGTTCGCAGTCCGACCGCTCGCCAACCCAGATCCAGATAGCCCAAATGCAGATAGTCCAAATGCAGATAGCCCAGAGTCGGACGATCTAGGCAACGGCGTCACCGACGACGTAGATACCGGACGCCAAGACATCGCCGGTTCGCAGCGTGCTGGCTTCGACGGGGTGATTTCTCAATCGCGCGGCTTCCGTGTGGTGGAGTTCAGATCCGAGATCGTCCGGCTCTACGGCTTCTTCTCCGAATGGGCCATGGAGCAAGGTGTTGGCGTCTCAGAGGTATCGACACCGCGCGAAGCCAGGGACTTGCTGATGAGCCAAGCGCATCCTCCCTCCCAGCCAGCCCTCAACCAGCTGATCTTCCGATTTGAAGAAGCCGACTACAGCGAGCACGCGATCGAGCGTCGGCACTATGAGGCGATGTACCGAGCGCTCAACGCAGTGATGACACCCGATCAGCTAACGCAGCGACAGGCCCAGCGCAGTGATGAAGGCATCAATGAGTCGGACGCGGTAGTGGGTCAAGCGAACGGCGCAGAGCATTGACCGGCCCATTGACAGGCCTATTGACAGGCCTATTGACAGGCAAAGCCACCAAGCACCGCGCTGCGCTGCAGATTGTGCTGTTGGCATTCGGCACCTTGGCGGCGTTGGTGCTGCTGCGGAGTTCCGACGGCGCACTGTCGGGGCTGTTGGGCTTTGATGCGAGCGTGCTGGTCGTGCCCGTCACTCTGGGCGGCGCGCTGGCGACGCTCGGCCGGTTGACCCTTGCGCTGCGCGGCACGGAGTTTGCTGCGCGGGTGTCTTTGTGGCGAAGCGATTCCACAGCACAGCGGGCGCTGCACCTCATCGATGCGCTGCCTGGCATTCACCGAGCGCTGACCGACTCGGGCCTTACGGCGCTGGGTCTCGGGCTGCTGACGGTGACCGACGCGATTCTGATCGCGATCTCCGACTACTCGTGGATGCCCGACGTTGCTTGGGTGGCCAATTACCTTGGTGCCTTTGACGGGTTGGCCCTTTGGGGGGCGCTCATCATGGTGCCGTTGATCGCCGCGCGAGCCGTTGCGACGCTACGTCGTGATGTTGGCGCGATCGTCGGGTTGCCGTGGGCGCATTTGGCGGTTTTCGGCGCTGCCTACGCGCTGTTGGGCACCAATGGCGCGCTGGAGGCTGCGTTCGGTCTCAACGGTACGTGGCCGCTCGTGGGCTTCATTATCGCTGCGCTTGCGTCGTATACCGCCTCCGCTCTGCGCCGCGCCGAGGCGATTCGACCGCGCAGTGCATCAGCCGTCGAAGGTGGCCTGCGGCGGTTGCAGCTATGGCGCAGCCGCGCTTTTGCGCCCGTTGTCGCTGAGGCTGCGTGGCCGGCCGTGGCGTGGCTGGCCGTCGTTGCTTTGGCTCGCGCAGCGCAGCGCACATCAGACAGTTTGAGCATTGACGGGCCGGGCGCGGTTGACCCGTCGTATTTGGAGGTTTTGCACTCCCTTGATGTCTTGGGCATCTTCGTTGCTTTGGCGCCTTTCGTCCTGATCGGGTACTTACGAGCTTTTTGGCCCGCAGCCGCTCGCATCATCGGCTCGCCCGCACGGCATCTCGCTTTGTTGGCGCTTGCATATGTTGCGCTCTCAGACCGTGGAGTGCTCACCACAGCGTTCGGGGTCAGCTTCTCAAGCATGCTCGTTGCGCTCATCGGCGCGACGATGCTGTTTTACGCAGCGGCAACGTTGCGCAAAACAGCAGTCCAGATCACAGCAAACGAAGAGGCCGCAACCCAACGAACCGCAGCGACCAAACACACCACACTCCAACTCGCTGCAACCCGACAAGCCTCAGCGACGGACGATCCCGTGACCGATGGCCATGTTGTTGATGGCCATGTTGTTGATGGCCGTGTTGTTGATGGCCGTGTTGTTGATGCAGCAGCAGGTTCCCAGCGATGGGTCAAGCGGCAGGCCGTAAACACGCTTGGAGTGCTGAGCGTGCTGGCAACTTCTGCAGCGCTGGCTTGGCTGGTGGGTGCGACGATCAACCAGCTTCCGGCTGCCAGCGTGGCGCTACTTGACGAACCAGCAACCCGAGATGCCTGGGAGGGCTTCTTGCCTCTGGCTGCAGGCCTGTATGAGGCGCGATATCGGCTCGCATGGTTGACCTTGATAACGACCGTCTTGCTCGCGCCGATGCGAACCGCCGCTCGGTTCGCGTGGATCGCCAAGATTGCGGAGCGGTGGCGTGCGCTGCTAGGGGCTCTGGTTCAGACAGCTGTGGGTGCACTGGTCTGGCTCGTCGCGTCCGACTTGTCGGTGTTCGGTCATGGCTTCCTCGTGGCGGGCGCTGTCATCGCCGTTGGCATGTGGTCGCTCGCGCTGAGCCGTCTCATCGCCAGTGTCGTGGCTTCATCAAACACCACACTGGCTGAAATTTTCGGCTGGCTCGCAGCGTCCCGGGCACGGGCGTTCACGCTGGGTGCCGCGACAGCCTTCTATGTGTTGTTGATGCGGCCTGTCGTGTACGGGTTGGTGGAACTGGCTGGGCTATATGAATACATCGCACTGCTGGCCGTGCTCATCGCCGTGCTGATGAACATGGTCAACAGATTGCGCGTAGTGGCCGACGCGCCCTCCGCAGCGGCATCAAGCTGGGGCGACTGGCATCACCACCAGCCGTCGCTTGAGCGCAGGACCGACCCACGCGCCGCTGTGCCTGATGGCATGCGACGGCGCCTGCTCGAAGTGGGCGATTGGCGGCCGCTGGGTGTGTATCTGCTGGCGCTGCTGTACCGCAGCGGTGCCTCGCTCGACACCATGACCGATGTCGTGGGTTCGCTTCGCCGTGAGAGCGCCACGCCGCTCGCTTGGGCGCTCGTGCGACGCAAACGTAGGGAGTCTGTTCGCATGATGGCGCTGGAGCGTGCGATAGATGCGGTGGGCCGAGCGCTGGCCGATCCAGCGCCGCCGCTGGCGTTTGTCAACACTGACGACATTCGAAGCCTGAGCGCGCCGTGGATCGAAACCTCAGCGGAGCCCGACGCTCTGGTAGTAGCGCTGATCGTCGCTGACTGGCAGCGGGGAACTGATCGGAGTGAGGCCGCAGAGCGATGGTTCGTGCTCGTCGACACTTCGGTGCCGTTCTTGGAGCGGTTAACCTCATCTTGGGGTCGGTCGGCACGCTTGCCACGCACGCGCCCAGAGCGGCGTGCGTTCGTCGAGGAGGCGGTTGGGGCCCTGTTTGCCGATGGCACCAAGCGCAGCGACCCGACGCCGCGGCGATTGCCGACTGGCAGCTTCGCGGGAGGTGCCGCGTGACGGTCCACTCAGCTACGAATCTCTCACCAACCGCTGAAATATCTCGTTGTTGTGCTCAACGACCCTCAGGAGGTCTGTTCTAGTGAATGAAAACGCACTCGAAGATGCCCGCAGTAGCTGTGAAGCGATCATTGACCGCGTCGGGGAGGTCTTCGTCGGCAACCGACCGATGCTGCAAAAACTACTCACCGCTGCGCTCGCCAACGGGCACGTGCTCTTTGAAGATTACCCTGGCTTGGGCAAGACACTGCTTGCCAAGTCGTTTGCACGCGCCATCGGCGGCAAGCGGACGCGCATTCAGTTCACGCCCGACCTGCTCCCCTCGGACATCTTGGGTATGAACATCTGGAACCAAAAAGACGCCACGTTTCAGTTGATGCGCGGCCCCGTGTTCACCAATGTGCTGCTAGCCGATGAGATCAATCGCGCCCCCGCCAAAACGCAGTCTGCTCTGCTTGAGGCGATGGAAGAGCGTCACGTCACCCTCGACGGTCAGGGTCTTGAGATCGAGGCGCCCTTTATGGTGATCGCAACCCAGAACCCCATCGAGCAAGAAGGCACCTATCCGCTACCAGAGGCTCAGCTCGACCGCTTCTTGTTGAAGCTCTCCGCCGGATATCCGACGAGCGCGACCGAGGAAAACGAGATCTTGTCGAGGCGCATAGCGAACCAAAAAGACGATCCTTCCCCCGATTTGGAACCAGCGATTGACGTAGCGCGTTTTAGAGACCTGCAACAGCTCGTGGAGACCAGCGTCTTCACCGACCATGTGGTGCAGGACTACATCACGCAACTCGTGAGGCTGTCGCGTGAGCATCCGCGAGTGGCTGTGGGCGTCAGCCCGAGGGGAGGCCTGGCGTTGTTGCGTGCAGCGCGAGCGATGGCCTTGATTAATGGCCGAGATTTCGTGCTGCCTGACGATGTCAAGATGTTGGCCCCCGACGTTTTGGCTCATCGCCTCATTCTCAACATCGAAGACATGCTTGAAGGCATTCCCAGTGAATCTGTGGTGGACGATCTCTTGTCGCAGGTACCCGCCCCTACCGGCGAAGACCCCGCCCCCGCAGAAGTCGGCGAGCCCACCGCCGCATGAGGCCCGCTCAATGAGACCAGTTCGATGAGACCATTTCAATGAGGCTCAAGCCTTCGCAGCTAAGTTGGATCGCCGCGTCCATGACCTTGCTGGTGGCGGGTCTGGTGCTGGGTAATCCGGTGATGCTCACCGGCGCGGTCTTCGTGCTGTTCACGGCGCTGCTGTCAACCACCTTGACACCGCCGACCGATGTAGTGGTGACGAGGTCTGTTGCCACGGCCACCTGCTGGATTGGCGACACGCTGACCGTTGAGCGACACCTGACGGTACGTCGCGGCATCGGCACCGTCTTCGTTTACGACGATCTGCCCGCCGAGGCAGAACTGGTGAGTGGAAGCAACCTGCGCGTCGTGTGGAAATGGAGGGGCAGCCTTGCTGCTGATCTCACCTATCAGGTGCGATTCGCACGCCGTGGCTCGTTCACACTTGACGAAACCGCCTGGGAGGCGCGCGCTCCGTTGGGAGTCGACTGGACCGCGTCGGGGTGTTCCGACGCGAAGATCGTGGTGTCCGCGGTGCCCAGAATTCGCAGCGTCGCCCGCCTGAGCACGCTTCGCATGCCGACGAAGCAAGGCCGTTTCAGCGAAGATGTCGCCAAAGTGGGCGAGACATCTGATGAGTTCCGCGAATTGCGTCCCTACCAGCAAGGTGATCCCTTCAACCGCATCAACTGGAAAGCCAGCGCACGGGGGGTCTTGGCCGATGATCGCCCATTCGTCAATGACATGTACCCAGAGGCGAAAAGAAACGTGTGGATTTTCCTCGACACCGCTGACTATATGGATGTCGGCCTGCCGCTGGCGAGCCCGCTAGAGAACACCGTGGAGGCCTCAGGCGCTCTTGCGCAGTATTACCTCGGACGCGGCTCAACGCTAGGTGCCTACGCCTACAACACCTCTGACGGCCAGGGCGGGCTGCTGGCACCAGAGTCGGGGAGAAGCCAGTTCCGGCGGCTGGTGCAGATGCTCGTAGGCCTGCGAGCGGGTTCGCCTCACCACGACTTGTTGCAGGCAGCAGAACGCTGCAAAAGCTTTCTGCTGCGCATGCATCCAGACGTGTTTGTGATTACGCGTCTTGATGTGCATTACGACAGGCCCGGCGAGGAGCGTGAGGGGTTTGAGCGCTTCGTGACGGCCATTGAACGCCTAGTGACGCTCGGCGCCGCTGCAAACAGGCGAGCTCGCGTGCGAGTGGTGAATATCGCCCCGTACGTGCCCGAGGAGGCCTCGCCTGGGCTGCACTGGACGGGATGGGAAACGCAGGTGATCGCTTCGGAAGTGCGCAACACAGGTGCGAGCGTCATGGAATGGGAACCCGCACGCGAAGAATTTGCGTCGGTTTTGATGCAGCATGTCAAAGCCGGTTTCTGAGCAGTTAGTAGTTGGGCCGCCGGTGGTTGGGCCCGCGGTCGCTGGACGGTTTTGGCGCGCCCGGGGTGTGCGATTCGTCTTTGCGGAGTCGCTGGCACTGGCCACCTTGGGGTTGGCGGCCCTGTGGGTGCTCAGTGGTATTGACTTCGTAACCGATCAGGTGCAGGTGCAGCCGTGGCACTTTGCAGCGGCGCTTGGCGCAACGCTGGCGGTGTACTGGACGCTTGAAATGCTAGGTGGCGACCGAGGCCCCCGCATTGCCTTCTGGCTGGCGGTACCTGCGCTGATGCTGCCCCACGCTGTGGTTGCGTGGACTCACAACCGCATCGTTTGGCACGAACTTCTCGAAGTCTCTGAGTCGGTGACGCCCGCTCGGTCTGTCATGCGTGATCTGGCCGTGTTCGTTACGTGTTTGGGTGTCTCAATGATCCTGCACCGCGTCATTGGGTTGAGACGGTTGACACGGCACATGCGCGTGCGGCAAGTCGAGCCGCACGACCAGCGCCACTTAGCGCGCAACGAGAGCTTCGTGCTGGCCGGCGTAATCGCTGCGGGGCTGGTGGCCACCACAGCCGTGGCTGGCGTCGGCGCAGTGTTGGCGCGCTACGACGGTTGGCTCGAGAGTTCTGGACGCGCAGCGGCAGCAATCGGGTCAACAGGAGCCATCTTGTTGGCCTTAACGCTCTGGCTCTGGTTTCGGGGCAGACACCGAACCAGCTAGGCGTAGCCGCTGATTAGCCAGGCTTCGTGGCGACTCGGAACTGGGCTGTGGTGCGGGGCGGCGTTGCTGTGATGGTGCGTACCGCCGGTGCTAGCCCGCTAGCGGAGGTTGATCTCAATGACCGTCGGTTCGCTGCGGCGGAAGCGTGAGCTTGAATCGACATCGGTCAGTTTGATCTGCGCGTCGTGGGCGGTCCATGCCCGTCCCTCGGTTCTAGTGCTCAATAGGTAACTGTTGAAGCTGTCTGCCATGCGTGACAGCCGCATCTGAATCGGCATTTCTTTACCGTCGCCGAGTTCGACCCCGATAGTCACAGGGTTGCCGTGGCGTGATGCAGACGTATCGTCCGTATCGTCCAGAGCAGGCACTCTAGAGCCCGTACTGCTAGTGGTCCAGGTGCCGTTCTGGTTGCGAGCGCTGAGGTAGTAGATGTTGGTGAACTGCGAGCGCCACACCACTACCTCAACGATGTAGTTCTCAACAAGCCCCGCATATGTCGGCCTGCAGGCAGTGTCTTGTGGCACCGAAAGCTTGACCGACGCAGTGTCGAGGTTCCGATTGCCATGAAGGGCTAAGGATTTCAGCGTTGAGATTCGGCCGATCGATGCTGGCACGCGACCACTGAGATCGTTGCAATCCATCTGGAGTTGCTCAAGCGATCTCAACGAACCGAACTCAGTCGGGATGCGGCCGCTCAGCAGGTTGTTGTATGCGTGCAACTCTCGCAAATCGCTGAGCGACCCCAGTGTGGTCGGTAGCGACCCCGACAAGCTGTTGTCGCGCAGATAGAGGTAGCCCAGCTTCTTTCGGCCCCCGAGTTCGGGCGGAATTGCGCCGGTAAGGCGGTTCTGCGAAAGCGAAAGAACCCATAAGTTCGCAATGTTGCCGAGTTCGGGCGGAATTGCGCCGCTGAGCAAGTTGTTGTTGATACCAATCTGTACTTTTCGGCGCGACACTCCGGCTTCTTCGTTGCCCAACTTGCCGAGATGCGGCGGGATTGCGCCGGTGAGCTGGTTGTCGTACAAGGCGAAATTCTGGATATTGCCGAAACGACCCAATTGCCAAGGAATCTGACCGCTCAGCCTGTTCTGGAACAGATTGAAAACCTGCGCTCCCGGATGGTCGCCCTCGCTGCTGTTCTTGCCGAGCTGCCACGGGATGTGGCCGCGTACGCCACGACTGCCAGTGACGTTCAAGGTAACCATGTCCAGGTTGCCGAATTCGGGTGGGATGTGGCCTTCAACGTTGGTTTCCTGCAGGAAAAGCGCCGCCAGTCTGCCGCTACTGGTCAGCTCCCGCGGAATTGGGCCCGTGAGTGGATTGCGTGACAGTGCCAAGGTGACCATATTTGGTGGCAGGCCCAGTTCGGGCGGGATTGGGCCGGTGAGTTGATTGCGAACAGCGATCTTTGATTCTTCAACGATGTCACCTAGCGCCAAGGTGAGCGAGGCTGGGGCTCGCAGATGGCCGAGCACAGGGGGAATCGTGCCATTGAGGCCGCGAGCGTCAATCTCGATGCGACGTATCAGCTTTACACTGGTGTGGAACTCATCAAGGCCGTCCCAGTTGTCAATGACGACATCGGTTGACCAGTTCAAAGAGCCTTTAGTGCCTTTCAGCGTGTCTCTGGCGGCGAGCAGTATGTTGCAGTCATCGTTGAGACTTGCGAGCGGCTTGTCTGTTGCGTCAAACCAAGACTTTTGCGTAGCGCTGCACACATCACGCACCGCTGCCACGCTGAATGTGGCCGTTGCGGTGCGGCCGGAGCGTTCCTCGCGCGCTAAGAGCGTGTAGCGAGCTATCAGACCGCCTTTGGGCACCCGGCTAGCGGCCGGCGCAGTTCCTGTGAGCTTTCGAGTCGCTGGGTTGAACGTCAGCCCGAACGGGTTGGACGACTGAGCATCCTCTGGTGTTCGGGCACGCTGTGGATCAAGTTCGGGCACCGAATAGCTGACTTTGGCATCGGTGACGGTCGTATTGATGGCCTTGGGGACGGTGAATTCAATCTGCTGTGCCGGATAGGCGAGATGGCCGTAGATAAGTTTGGGGAACGCCAGATAGGGGCCGTCTTCGATGATGAGTTCGGTCGGAGCGACGGCGCCGGTTGCTGAGGTGCCTGCGATGACGATGGCTTCGTCGCCTTCGGTAGCGTTGTCATAGGTGGGGTTCACAGTAAAACTTGTCTGACCGCTGGTGTCGCCGGCGGCGATGGTTATGATGGAAGACTCTTCGTTGAGGTTCGCGGTGTAGTCGGTGCCGCGCGTTGCGCCTCGGGCGATGCCGTGCGTCAGCAGCGGAGCCGTCTGAAGAGATAGGGCGACCTTGGCAGGCGAAGAGGCAGCCTGGCGACGGTTAGCTGTGACGGTCACCTTGGTGGCTTTGTCACGTTCTGTCAGCGAGATGATTGAGATATCTAGCCAGATTGGAGCGTCCCAGATTGCTGCGTCGCTGGGTGCGTCAGCGGCGCCGGCAACTCCGCCGGGCAGCACGATCGGGAACATCAGCGTCACCGCAGCGCACAACGAAAGCCCAGCACGCCAAACAGCGCCGATGGTGTTTTTTGCGGTCAGGACGCAGATTTGTGATTCGCCAGGACGCAGATTTGTGATGTGCATGGTCTTTTCAACACCTTCCGGCTTGTGTCTTGGAGCTCTTCTCCGTGCCTCGGCGGCGCATTCAAGCCACACTCGCGGTTTCGGCCTAGTCGCTCATTGGCCAGTGTAGCCAACACCAACAACGCAGGGGGAAAGGTGAGGTTGGCTGCTGCGTGTAGGGCTATCTGCGAGCGTGCAAAACTGACGGGGTGGCAAGTGTTGTAGGCTCAGTGCGCAGTTTGCAGCGTCTTGCGGCGCAGACGGGCGCGTTGCACCGGATGCGGTGTTGCACCGGACAGGTGTAATCACAACAATAAAGCAAATAAAGCAGCACAGACAATAAAGCGGCACACCGGCACAAGGGCCAGCGGCAGAGCGACACGACGACAAAACGGCGAGACGGCAGAACGGCTAGATAATGGAGAAGGGCGAAACAATGGGTTTGCGTAACGGCAACATCAAACGCTGGGTCTTTGCGGTTATCGCCGCAATGCTGGCACTGCCGCTAACGGCCCTTCCATCGGGCGCCCAGACAGATGCTGCCCAGACAGATGCTGCCCAGACCGGCGACGCCGACGGCAGCGTGACGGTGACGATCCTGCACAGCAGCGACGGCGAGTCGCAGCTGTTGCCCGATGCCGAGGCAGGGATGCCCGGTGTGGCACGGTTCGTGGCTGCTTTGCGCGAATTGCGCGCCGCCGCCACCGGACCGGTGGTGACGCTCAGCGCTGGCGATCATCTGATGGCTTCGCCGGCGTTTGATGCTTCGGTCGATCGGGACGGTCCGCTGTATGACTCGGTGGCGCTCAGCGGCATCTTTGATGCCATTGCGCTGGGCGACCGCGATTTTGATCTCGGCGCAGCAGTGACAGCTCGGTTCATCGCAGGATTCGATCCCGCAGTGCCTGTAGTTAGCGCCAACCTCGATGTCTCAGATGCATCGGCACTCGCAGCGTTGTCGAGGGAAGGGGTGATTGCTCCCTCGACCGTGATCACCGCAGTCGGCCAACGAATCGGCGTGGTAGGTGCGCTGACGCCGCAGCTGTCAACCAAGACAAACACCGGTGACGTGACGGCCAGCGCAGCGGTCGTGGCAGCGCAGGCTGCTGTCGATCAACTAACGGCCGATGGTGTCGACAAGATAATTCTGCTCAGCCACATGCGTGACGCGAAAGAGGAGTCCGCGTTGGTCACCGGGCTGAAAGGTGTTGACATCGTCGTTGCAGGCGCCCTCGGTGGCTCGCCAAAGAGTGAAGGGTTGGCGAGTCCCGGGTCAAAGGATGCGGGATTAGGGATTGCGGTTGACAGCTGCAGGCCGAGCGGCGGGTTGCCTCTTGTGCCGTCGCTGGTGTGGGCGCAAGATGCCGACGGCAACCGCGTGCCGGTAGCGAGCGCGCCGCGCGGCTATCGGTGTGTCGGTGTGCTGAATGTGACCTTCGATGCTGACGGCAAGGTCACAACCGCCGAGGGAGCCTCGGTGGAAGTTTTGCTTGATTGCAGGCCTGATCGCGTCGTGCAGGCTGCTGTTGTACTGCCGTTGAGCGAGGCGCTGACGGATGGCGAGAGCACCGCTGAAGGCACCAGCGAAGGCGCTTGTCAAGAATTGGCGCCGGCGCTGGCACCAGGCGGCCTCGTTCGCACTTCTCCGTCGGTCGCCGCCCCCGTAACGTCTCATGGCGGCCCCGCAGCTGGTACTCCTGCCACCTCGACGGACCCCGTTGACACTTCTGGCGACGAATACCGCACGTATACGGTCCAACCAGGCGACTTGCTGTGGCTCATTGCCCAGCGCGAGCTGGGTGACGCATCCTTAGCTGAAGCGATTTTCGTGGCGAATCGTGGACGACCGCAAAACTGCTGCGGCGTGTTCACAAACCCCAACCTGATCTACCCTGGCTGGGTGCTGCGTCTACCAACAACACCCTGAACGCACCTTACGCAGGTGCGCTAGATCGCAGGCGGCGTACGCTGCCGCGATGAGCGAGTTTCCAGCCGCCAATACCGAGTCGGCGGCAGCCAGCCAGCCTGTCGTGATCGACCATGAGCGCTTGGCGGGCTTCATCGCCGAGATTTTTCGTCATGCGGGCTGCTCAGATGCGGAGTCTGAGCGCATCGGCACGAGCCTTGTTGGCGCCAATCTTGCAGGCCACGACAGCCACGGGGTGATCCGCTCTGCTTTGTACGTGGAACTGCTGGCCAATGGCACCCAGCTCGCCGATCAGGAGATCACTGTGTTGATCGACTCAGGCTCGCTGTTGCTGGTGGATGGCCACTACGGCATGGGCCAGACCGTGGGCCCCGAGGCGGTGGGGCTCGGCATTGAACGTTGCGCTGCTCTCGGTGTTGCAGTGGTGGGGCTGCGTAACGCCGGACATCTGGGACGCATCGGCATCTACGCCGAGATGGCTGCGCAGCAGGGCCTCGTCTCGGTGCATTTCGTAAATGTTGCCAATAGTCGACTCGTGGCACCGTTCGGTGCCAAAGCGCGCCGGATGGGCACCAACCCGTGCGCGTTCGGGGTGCCTGTGGCCGGTCGGCGGCCGGTTATCCACGATTTTGCTACGTCGGTGGTGGCCGAGGGCAAGGCAATGGTGGCGCTGCATGGCGGCCCGGCGGTGCCTAAAAATGCGCTGGTCTCAGGCGACGGCGAGATCACCGGAGACCCGCGAGTGCTGTATTCGTTTTCCGACGGGCAGTGGCCTAATTCAATGGGTGGTGCTGGTGCGCTGCGGGCGATGGGCGACCACAAAGGCTCAGGTCTGTCGGTGATGTGCGAGCTGCTAGCGGGTGCGCTCACTGGCAGCGGTACAGCTGGGCCTCGCCGGGTGCGATTCGCCAACGGAATGTTGTCGGTCTATATCGACCCAGCACAGCTCGACCCAGCCCAGGCCGATGGCGACACCCACGGAACCGACGACGGCTACAACGCCATAGCAAGCGACTATTTGGATTGGTTTTATGAGGCGGCAGCCATCGACCCCAAGGAGCCTGTGAAGCTGCCGGGAGATGTAGAACACGAGCGACGCTGCCACCGAATGGCCAATGGCATCACGCTGCCCGCCGACACCTGGGCAAGCATCTGCGCCGCCGCCCGCTCCGCCGGTGTGCCCGAATCAACAATCACCGACACAAGGGACACCGTGCTTATCGGCAAGCTACCGTGCGCAAGTGACTAGCGGTGAGCAGCGGGCTGACAAGCCACCGGCAGGGGCCGGTGCGGGGCTTCGTGTTGGCATCGTGCGGGCAACGTGGAATCGGGAGATCGTGGACCGTCTCGCTGCGGGCGTCTTTAGGGGCCTCGACGAGATGGCGGCCGCTTGCACCGCTGAAGTGACGGTACCTGGCTGCTTTGAGATTCCGCTGGCTGCGAAACTGCTCGCCGGATCTGGGCAGGTTGATGCCGTGGTGGTGATTGGGGCAGTGATCCGTGGCGAGACCACGCACTATGAACTGGTCAGCGGAGCCGCTGCCCAAGGCGTACTCGCTGTTCAACTTGAAACCGGCATCCCGATCGGCCTCGGACTGCTCACCGTTGAGAATGAAGACCAAGCCTTAGCACGCAGCGAAAAACCGGGTGGTCACAACGTAGGCACCGAAGCGGCTTGTGTGGCCGTTGCGATGGCGCTGCTCGCCCGCGAATTCTCACTGGGTTAGCTCAGATTAGGGCTAGCTCAGGTAGGGGTCAGTTCAGTTCGGGTCTAGCCCAGTTGGGGTTAGCTCAGTTCGGGTCTAGCCCAGCTGGGGTTAGCCCAGCTTGAGTCAGCTCAGTTCGGGGCGCATCCGCACGATCACTTTGCCGACCGCTTCACGTTCGTTGAGCAGTCGGTAGGCCTCAGCAGCCTCTTCGAAGGGCAGCACTTGGCCGATCGGGGGCCGGATAGCACCACTGGCGATCATCGGCAGTAACTGTTCGTGGATGCGGGCAGGGATCGTCGGATCCGCTGCGGCGGCCTCGCCCCACGCCGCGCCGACCAAGCTGACATTGCGCAACAGCAGCCGGTTCACCTTCATCGTCGGTATCTCGCCTGCGGCGAATCCCACCACTACCAACCGCCCAAATCGCGCTAATGCCCGGATGCCGTCAAGGAACCGCTCGCCGCCGACGGGGTCGTAGGTCATGTCCACACCGCGTCCGCCAGTGAGTTCGCGCACTTCGTCCTTCCATGTTTCGCTGGTCAACACTATGTGATCCGCACCGGCGGCCCGTGCGACCTCGCCCTTGGCTTCGGTGGACACCAAGCCAATGACAGGGCCGGCGCCAATACCTTTCGCTACTTGAATGCCTGAGGTGCCGACGCCGCCCGATGCGCCGAGCACCAGCACCGACTCGCCTTCACGCAGCCCGGCGCGTTCAATCATGCAAAACACTGCGGTCTGGTAGTTCATAACCAACGCAGCACCCTCGGCAAAGCTCAGCTTCTCAGGCAGCGCGAACAGGTCGCGGGGCCTAGCGGCCACGACCTCAGCCAAGCAACCGTTCGCCGATACACACACCCGATCGCCAACTGAGAAGCCCGAGTCGCTAGGAGCCGACCGCACAACGCCAGATGCTTCGACGCCGGGACGGAACGGCGGATCGGGCCGGTACTGGTAGAGCCCTTGGCTTTGCAGCAAATCGGGGAACGACACGCCGCCACACACGATGTCAACCATGACCGACGCGCCGCCGGGATCGACGACCGGCTCGGGAGCATCGACGACTGCAACCCCGCTGGGGCCTGTAAGGGACTGGATTTCTAATGCACGCATAGGCACCACTGTTTCACAATCAACGCACCTCTTCACTGTACGTACTTAAGACGAAACGTATCTAAGACGAACTCTGGCTGGCGTATTTGCGACCTGCTGTCGCCTCCGCCGTCAGCGGCCGCTGGGAGGCTGCGCCGCAAGCGTGCCGTAGGCCGCCTAAGTGAGCAGTGCGAAGTGTGCCCGGATGGACCTCGCAACCATCTCGCCGTTTTCCATCGGACCGAAATGGCTCAGGTCGGCAAAAGCCTCAAGGCGGCCGTCGCCCAGAGCTTCGGCGACAGGCTGCGCTAGTTGCGGTGGGATGGTGTTCCACCTGGACGGCGAATCGCCGCGTGCGACCACAGTTGGGCAAACCACCGCGCTAAAGGTGCTGTAGTTGATGGGCTCGCCGGATTCATAGATGCGTGCCTCGGTGTCACCGGAACACGACAGGCGCACAGTGTTGTCGCCAGCAGCATTGTCGCCGGAATCATCGCTGGGCGAATCATCGCTGTCGGCATCGCCGCAGAGATCATCGCTGGAGGGATAGGTGCCGATCTCGACGTAGGCCCTGACTGCGTCGGGTTCGCAGTGCGAGAACGGCGGCTTCGACATGAAGCGTTCGTATGCCTCTTCAACAGTTGCGAAGCGGCTGCGCCTACGCCTCGATGCCACCACCAGCTCGTGATCGGCATCGGGTATCGCGAAGCCTTCGGGAATCAGCACCGGCTCATACAAGTACAACCCCCCGAAGGTGCCGGGGCGGCGCATCTCGGCCAGCACCAAGCTGGCTGCCCCGAGCGAGTGCCCCACAGCCAGCATGGGTTCGCCGCCGAGCGCGTCCACGGCGGCGATGACTTCGTCAGCGAAACGAAACCGCTCCACTGACATGTCCTCATGGCGAGAACGCGACGCACCGTGGCCCCGGAAGTCCAAGCCCCAGCACCTGAAATCGTTCACCAAATGGGGCACCACGGTCGCCCACATGCCGACATTGAGGCCGTTCCCGTGCGTCAACAGCAGTGGCGTGCCTTCTCCTTTGAGGTCGTGGAGTACTGCGTGCTCGTTGTCGGAAGTGGTGAGTTGGATCATTGCCGCGGCACATTAGCGCTAACGAGTCGGACGCTCGCCTTGCCAACCACGGACGGCTTTGTGGCCCAATCTGGCGAGCAACGCTGCCCAGCCAATCTGGCGCAACTCTGCCCAGCCAATATGCGCGCAGCGATCATCAAAGAACTACTTTGCACCCATGCCAGATACAGCCAGCCCAAACACAGCCAGCCCAGACAGTTTTCCTAGCGCCAGCATCCGGCTCGACGGGAAAATTCTCGACGGGAAAATCGCAGTGGTCACCGGAGCCAGTCGCGGCATCGGGGAAGCCAGCGCTCGTGCGCTCGATGCCGCAGGCGCGCAGGTAGTGCTGACCGGACGCACTGCCAGCGACCTCGAACGTGTCGCAGCGGAGTTGCAGCACGATCCGGTGGTGCTCACCGCCGATTTGGCCCCAGCCGGCGCAGGCACCGATTTAGCACGGCGCATCCTTGGCGCAGTAGGTGGAGTGGATGTGCTGGTCAACAACGCCGGCATACCCATGCGCCGTGCCCCCGCACAGCTCACCGAGGCCGATTTCGATCTGGTGTTCTCGATCAACGTGCGCTCGCTCGTGATGCTCAGCGTCGGCCTGGCACCGTCGATGATCGACCGTGGAGGGGGCTCGATTGTCAACATCAGTTCGATTGCTGGCGTACATGGGCCGCTCGGCCGGGTGGCGTACGCCGGCACGAAGGGCGCTGTTGATGCCATGACTCGGGCCTTGGCAGCGGATTGGGGACCTCAAGGCATCCGAGTCAACTCGATTGCACCCGGCCTGATCGCCACGGCGATCTGGGAAGACGCCCGCAATAACGTGCCGGGACTGATTGAGGACCTTGCGGGTCAGATTGCGCTCAAGCGCTGGGGTGTCGGCGCTGACATTGCCGATGTGGTGTTGTTTTTTGCGTCCGATGCATCCCGCTATGTCACCGGCGAGACACTGGTCGCGGACGGCGGCATGGCTCGAGTGATGGCATCGGCCGCCCCGCCTGTGTTGCCCGAACTCCAAGACTGAGCCACGTCACCAACGCGCAGAGGGCACCGAGCTGATGCTCGGCACCCTCTGGCAGTGAAGGTGTGGCAAACGTCTGTTTTGCCGCCTTCGCTGTCAGACAGGGGTGCCAGACAGCGGATGTCAGACAGGGGTGCCAGACAGCGCCAGTGCTTGTAGCTATGCAGTGCTTGTAGCTACGCGGCGGCGAGCGCTTGTTCGAGCCAAGTGTCAACCGTGGAACGGTTGGTTTCGATCCAATCTGCTGCTAGCTGAGCGATCTCAGCTTCGGTGTCTTTGCCGGACGCTTGCTCAACATTTGCCAATGAAACATCAATCACGGACAGTTTCGCAGCGCGGAGCAGTTCGGCGGCTGCCGGATTTGCGGCCAGCCAGTCTTTGTTGGCAGTGACCTGAATGTCGGCAGGTACCCAGCCGAGCTGGCAGAAACCGTCAACAGCAGCACCAGGGCACTGTTCGGGGGGAATGTCCAGCCTGACCGGCTCACCGGTGGAGGCGTAGTAGCGCTGATCCCACTGTTCTCCGCCTTCATCGCCGGTGGGGTTGGAGTCGTCTAGCACGTTCTCCATTGCGATCCAGTAAGCGTTGTCACCGGGCCGGATCTGTGTGATGTACGCGCTAGGTGTCCATGTGTAGATCACGGCAGGCTCGCCTGCGTCCATCTTGGCCGACGCTTCGGCGAACATGGCGTCGTAGCTAGCGATGGTCTGAGTGATGTTGTCCCAGCCGGAGAAGGCAATCTGAGCCTCAATGATGTCATCGCATGTGTAGCTCTCTTGGCAGCCATAGATCTCGGCAATGCCGTCACCGTCGCTGTCGAACAATGCCCGTATCTCTGGGTCGTCGTTGAGCTGATCGAGATGAGTGATGTTGTACTCATCAGCGACGGATTTAGTGATGAGGAAGCCTTGGAGTCCACCACCTCGGAACACTGCGCCGACCTTTTCAAGATGGTCGCCGACGAGTGAGCCGTCGGGCAGGTCTGGTTCCCACCAAGAGTTGTGTCCGGGGTACCAGCTGTTGGCCCAGAAGTCGACGTCGCCCTCTGCCATGGCCAGATATGCCAAGGATGGTCCGAGTTCCGCTTCGGAGGGTTCACTTACGTTGTAGCCGAGTTCTTCCAGCATTTGCTTGTACACCTGAGCTTGGAAATAGCCGGTTGACCAGTCGGCTCGCGCCATGGTGACGGAGACACCCTCACCTGGCAGCGACGCCGAGGCGCTCTCCGCATCGTCGTCTGCGTCGTCGTCTGAAACAGACTCGCTTGGCAGTGACCCCGAGGCGCTCTCAGCGTCGTCATCTGAACCACAAGCCGCTGCGATGGCTGCTAACAGCAGCATCAACAGCAGCTTGAAAAATCTTCGTGTTTGCATTGCACATGACCTCCTCGGTCTATGTCTTGCTTATGTGTAGCTGTTTCTTGTCTACGTTGACGATGTTTGGGTCTGCACCGAATCGCGCCGTGCGGCGCGTTACGTTGCGTCGCTGTACACCTTGGAGCGGCGGAACTCCCGAAGCACGCTGCCAGCAGATGCCGACAACATGGCCCCTCCGCCCATGGTGAGGAAAGCACCAACGCCGCTCAGGTAGTTGTCGTCGGCAGACCGGGTGAGCGTCATAACCCACGCAAGTGCAACGACGACGACTCCAGCACCGATGCCGGCCACTACCGAACTCCATATCCATTGGCGATGTTCCCGTGTGCCGAAGAGGCCCGCAGCCGGCCCGCACGCGGCGAGACCGACGACCGAAATCAGCAGTGCCCACAGGCCGAGGCGAGCACCATCGCCGCTTATTCCATCGGTGATGATCTCCTTGTCGGCCGACAGCCCAGAAGTTAAAGCCGATATCTGAGCTGCCGCAACGCCGGACTGTGACGGATCCGCTTCTGCTGAAGCCCGCAGTTCGTCAATTTGTGCTTGAACGTCAGGTGTGATGATCACATCTGCTCGTCGGTCGAAGCTCCATCCGGAGAATGCGCCGACCCCCACGATGAAAACTGCGATGCCTCCAGCGATGACTCGACCCCAGCCGACGCTTGCGCGCAGGGGGTGAGTGGGTGTATGGGGGGCGTGGCGGATCCACCGCCACGATCCACCCACCGCCATGACTGCCCCCGCCACCATGACGTAGACACCGACACCGGTTGATGCTGCCGCGGCCAGCTCCGATGGCTCAGCAGCTATGTAGGTGACCGACATCACCAAGAGCGCCAGCGCGCAGATGAGGGCTCCGTCTGGTGCCCACCAGCGAGCGAAACGTCCCGGCGAGATCAACGTGTTAAGCGATGCCGCTAGGACGAAGATGCCCAACGCCAGCGCTGCGTAGCCGAACCAAGAACCTCCCGAGACTGAGAGACCGTTGAAGTCCATGCCGGCGAGGTCCTCATCGGCCCGTCGTCCGTAAGCCGTCAAGAAACCGGCATCGCTGTGCCAAGGCAAAAACACTGATGTGGCGGCGATGAGGCCGCCCAGTCCGGCCCCCAGCGCGCCCCGGCGTTCCGCTGAAGCCAATGCCGCAAAGCGACCATCGGTAGCGTCTTGCGGAGCAGCCGGCTGCGGGCTGGCAGTTTCCTTATTTGCCAGTTTGTTGTCTGCCAGTTCGTTTTCTGCCAGCAGCGACTCTGGATCGCGCCGGTGAGCCCAAGCTCGCTGAATACGGCGAAACATGCTGATGTCCGCGTCGGCCTCCCGCTGTGAGATGCGGTCAAGCACCACTGCCACCAAGAAGAAAGCCAAGCCGCTCGCTGCACCCTCAGCCACGCTCTGACGCGAAAGAGCACTAAAAAGCAGCCGTCCGAGTCCGCCGGCGCCCATGATTGCTGCAATGCCCAACATGGAGATCGCCAGCAACAGTGTCTGGTTGATCCCGGTCATGATGGCTGGGCGCGCAAGCGGGATCTGAACATCGCAGAGCACGCGCCATTCGGGGGCACCGTAAGCACGGCTGGCCTCAACGACATCTGCGGGCACCTGCCGGATGCCGAGATTCGTGAGCCTCACCAACGGAGGCAGCGCGAACACCATGGTCACCATGGTCGCTGAGACCTCGCCGATGCCGAAGAAATAGATGAAAGGCAGCATGTACACGAACGAATGCACTACTTGCATCGCATCGAGCACCGGCCGCACCACCTGCCAGATCGCGTCAACGCGCCCGCACGCAACGCCCAGCGGAATGCCGACGATGACGCATAACAAGACGGCGACACCGACAAAGCCGATGGTGCGTGCGGTCTCAAGCCAGTACGCGTTTCCGAGGACCCCGCAGATTCCCAAGCTGCACGCTGCGAACGTGCCCACCTTTACGTTGCGCACCAAGCTGCCTATGACAAAGGTGGCGATGACCACGAAGATCCAAGAGACGGGCTCCAAAATGTCCTCCACCCAAAAGCCGATCAGTGTTTCAAATGGCCATTCGATGATGGTCAGCGGCCACTTGAGATTGACGGTGACCCAGTCGACGGCTTGGTCCATCCATGCGCCGAACGGGATCTCGAATTCGTCCAGCACTGCGTTGTCAGTAATCCCAGGGTTGCCAGTAATCCCGGGATTGTCAGTAATCCCGGGCTGCGATGAGCCGTCTTCGGCTTGTGCCGTCAAGGCTTGTGCCGTCAAAACAGCGGTGCTCACATGAACACTTCCCGTTCAAAGCCGTCTATGAGCTGCTCGACTCTTCCCATCTCTTCCATGATGAGCCGAGGGTCGAGGTTGCCGATGAGCTTGCCTTCGTCGTCCACGACGGCAATCGAGAGGCCTCGGCCGGCAGCCGCGTAGAGCTCATTCAGCGTGGCATCAGGACTGCACCTGTCGAAGTCGGAGCGCAGCGCTTTTGTGAGGTCGTTGCTGCCCATACTGCGCGCACGCAAACCATCGGCAGACGTGAGCAGCGAGGTGGGTTTGCCTGCTGCATCGCAGCAGAACCGACCTGTGTTGTCTCCGCAGAGCGAAAGCGCATCGCTCAGCGAGACATCGTCCGGGATCGGCTGCGGCGCAGTCATCACCTCATGTGCCTCAATGACCCGGCCTTGGTCTACGTCTTGCACGAACTCTGCCACGTAGCCCGTAGCCGGTTTTGTCAGGATTTCTTCGGGGGTGCCGATCTGCACTACGGCACCGTCTTTCATTATGCAGACCCGGTCGCCGATGCGTAGCGCCTCGTTGAGGTCGTGAGTGATGAACAAGATTGTCTTGCGTACCTCCGTTTGAATCTCCATCATTTCGTCTTGCATCTGTCGACGGATGAGTGGATCCAAAGCGCTGAAGGCCTCATCCATCAGCAAGATGTCGGGATCGGCAGCAAGCGCTCGCGCCAGGCCGACCCGCTGCTGCATGCCGCCGGAGAGTTCCGCCGGACGGTGATCTGCGAAAGCTGCTAGGCCCACCAGCGACAGCGCACGCATTGCTGCTTCGTTGCGCTCGTCTCGGCCAACTTTTTGCACTTTGAGTCCGTAACCGACGTTGTCGAGCACTTTGCGATGCGGGAACAAAGCGAAGTGCTGAAAGACCATGCCCATTTTCTCCCGGCGAAACTCCTGCAGGGCGGCACCGTTGAGCTGTTGGACATCGACACCGTCCACGAGCACCTCGCCATCGGTCACGTCGTGCAATTTGTTGACCATGCGGATGGCTGTTGATTTGCCCGAGCCGGAAAGTCCCATCACCACAAAGATCTCACCGCGTCTGACCGCGAAGTTCACATCGGTGAGCCCAACGACGTGTCCCGACAGCCGCTGGATCTCGTTTTTGGTGACTCCGCGGCGGGCGAGTTCAAATGCGCGACCTCGTGGCTGCGGCCCGAAGATTTTGTAGACCTCGCTGAAGCGGATGATCTCCTCGCCTTGCGGGCTGCTGTTGGACGGGCCGCTTGCTGCGTCGTCGCTCATGGGATTCCCCTTGGATCTCGAGCAGTCACCATAGGCCGATGACCTAGAGCAGGCCCTTTGTCGATGTATAGCGTTGATGCGTTGCGTCGATCTGGGTGCGGGGTCACCAATGTCGGCGGCTCGGTGTGTCGCAGTGGAGCTGAGCTGCGAGAATGGGCAGCCGTGACGCGCCTTGGGTTCCTTCTCGATAGCGGCGCGTGCATCGGTTGTCATGCCTGCACGGTGGCTTGCAAGAGCGAGCACGATGTACCGCTCGGCGTGAACCGAACGTGGGTCAACTACGTCGAGACCGGGGAGTTCCCGAAGACGCAGAGGCACTTTGCTGTGATGCGCTGCAACCACTGCGACGACGCGCCTTGCATTGCGATCTGTCCCACCGGTGCGTTGTTCCGAGCTTCCAACGGTGTCGTTGATTTCGACGATTCGCGTTGCATTGGCTGCAAGGGCTGCATGAATGCCTGCCCGTACGATGCGCTGTACATCTCGCCTAACACCGGCACGGCGCACAAGTGCAACTTCTGCCAGCACCGCCTTGAAGTAGGTCTTGAGCCTTCGTGTGTTTCTGTGTGCCCGACGCGAGCCATCACGGTTGTTGACCACGACAACCCAGCAGATCTCGTTGCCGAACGGATTCGTGCCGAAGACCTTCCGGTTCGCGCACCTGAGCGACGCACGTTGCCCAAAGTGCATTACGCAGGGACTGTGCCTGCGGCATTGGAACCGCTGAGTCGGCCCATCGCCGACGACGGGCTGATCTGGGCAGACTGGACTGGCAGCGCCTCGTGGCCAGCCAGCCCAGCGCCGTCACGCAGCCCAGCGCCGTCAAGCAACACAGCGCCGCCAAACAACACAGTGAGCTCAGCCAGCCCAGCGCGAACTGCGTACACCGTGGCGCACGACGAGCCTTGGGGTGCCAAAGTCGCCGGTTACATGGTCACCAAAGGTGTTGCGGCTGGGGTGATGTTGTGGGCGGCATGTGCCGCGCTGGCCGGATGGGACGACCGTGCCGCTGTCGCAACGGGGCCCGCAGTGATTGCCTTGGCTGCGCTTGGCATCACCGGCGTGTTGTTGATCGCTGATCTCAAGCGACCGGAGCGCTTCTGGTACCTCTTCACCAAAGGGCGTTTGCGCAGTTGGATCACGGCAGGGGCTTGGGTGATCATGATCGATGCCGCCTTGGTGGTTTTGTGGGCAATAGCGGGCCTGTGGGGAAGCTCTGCTTGGTTCCTAGCGCTTATCGGCCCAGTCGTTGTATTCTCAGCGATGACTGCTGCCTATACGGCACTGTTGTTGCGGCAGTGCCGCGGTCGAGTGCTGTGGGCTGATCGCCCAGCATTGGCGCTCATCGGTCGGTTGCTAGGAGAGGCAGTTCTCGCAGGCGGGGCGGTGTGGGCTTCGTTCTTGGGTGTGCGCGCCAACGCTGCTGTCTTTTTCTGGGTTCCGTTGGTTGCCGCTGTGTTGCTGGTGTGGCTCTACCGACACGACCGTGCCTATCTGCGCGAAGCACAATCAGTTCCGCTCTCGTGACTGCCCTCTTATGACTGCCTTCTCATGACTGATATTCAGCAGACACCTACGCAACCTTCGCCATCGAAGCCAGCCGACACCCAAAGTGGCAGCCCGGCGGGCAATCCGGCGGGCAATCCGGCAGTTCGTCTTTCAGCCACACCCCCGCACGAGACGTGGCACGACTGGACAGAGTTAGACGCAGCGTCGTGGCCACAACGCGTCCAACGCAACTTCACCTTGGTGCCTACGACATGCTTCAACTGCGAAGCGGCCTGCGGTCTAGTTGCCTACATCGACCGCGACACCGACACGGTGGTGCGTTTTGAAGGGAACCCCGAGCATCCGGCGTCGCGGGGTCGCAACTGCGCCAAAGGGCCCGCCACCGTCAACCAAGTGCATGACACCGAACGCATCTTGTATCCGCTGCGGCGTAAGGGAGCGCGTGGCGAAGGGGGCTGGGAACGCGTCAGTTGGGATGAGGCGCTCACCGAGATAGCGGCGCGGATTCGTGCAGCCATTATCGAAGACCGCCGAGATGAAATCATGTATCACGTTGGGCGGCCGGGCGAAGACGGCTACACCGAACGTGTGCTGATGGCGTGGGGCATCGACGGCCATAACAGCCACACCAACGTTTGCTCCTCTAGTGCCAGAGTCGGTTACACGACATGGATGGGCCACGACCGCCCTTCGTCCGACTTCGCAAACGCCGAAGTGATCTTCTTGATCTCCAGTCATCTTGAGGCCGGGCATTATTTCAACCCGCACGCCCAGCGGATCGTTGAAGCTCAGCAGCGTGGGGCAACAGTGATCTGTGTCGATCCGCGGCTTTCCAATACCGGCGCTAAGGCCGACCACTGGCTACCAGCGTGGCCGGGAACTGAGCCGGTTCTGCTGCTGAGCTTGGCTCGTCTGCTGCTCGAAGCTGGCACCTGGGACCGTGCCTTCGTTCACCGTTGGACGAACTGGCAGACGTACCTCAGTGAGACCCGTCCCGATCTGCCGCCGACGTTTGAGTCTGTTGAGGTGGCGCTGCGTGACGCGTACGCCGAGTACACACCCGAACGTGCTGAGGAACTGTGTGGCGTTGATGCCGACGATCTGCGGCAGATTGCCGAGACGATTGGCGGGGCATTGGGCCGGTTCGCTTCTCACAATTGGCGCGCTGCGGGTGCTGGCAACTTCGGTGGCTGGCAGACGGCACGGTGCTTGTTTTTTCTCAATGTGCTGACTGGTTCGGTCGGGACTGTGGGCGGCACCACTGGAGCCGGTTGGCACAAAATCAAGCCGGCACCTCCGTTGCGCCCTCCGCCGGTGGCGCATTGGAACGAGCTGTCGTGGCCGCTTGAGTACCCCTTGAGCCATCACGAGATGTCGATCTTGTTGCCGCATTTCCTGCGCGAAGGCCGAGGCAAACTCGACACGTACTTCACTCGGGTGTACAACCCGGTGTGGACGAACCCGGACGGCTTCGCTTGGCTAGAGACGTTGAGCGATCCTGAGCGCGTCGGTTGCCATGTTGCGTTGACACCGACATGGTCTGAGACGGCGTGGTTTGCCGACTACGTGTTGCCGATGGGTGTCGGTTCTGAGCGCCACGATCTGGCGTCGTTTGAGACGCACGCCGGCCAATGGTTGGGGTTCCGCCAACCGGTGATGCGCCGCTACGCCGAGCTGACAGGTGCCGAGCTGGGTCCCGACACTCGAACCCATGAGTTCAATCCAGGTGAGGTGTGGGAAGAAAACGAATTTTGGATCGATCTGTCTTGGCGAATCGACCCTGACGGCTCGCTAGGTATTCGGCAGTGGTTTGAGAGCCCGTCGCGGCCAGGGGCGCCCATCAGCGTTGATGAGTATTACGAAACGATCTTCGCTGAAGAAGTGCCCGGACTTGCTCAAGATGCCGCTGCTGTGGGCCAAAAGCCGCTGGAGTTCATGCGTGACCGAGGCGCGTACGCTGTAGCGGGAGATGCCTACGGCCACCATGAGCGCGAGGTGGCACCGGCTGCTTTGGCTGGCACCACGTTGGGACACGACGCGGTGTACCGGCCGACGATCACCAGTGAACGCACGGCTGCTGCACCGCTGCCGGCGTTGGGTGACGGATCGGTAGCGGTGCAGGTGGCCGGTGCGGCCCGACACGGCTTTCCGACACCGTCGCGCAAGCTGGAGTTGTACTCAACGACGCTGGCGCAGTGGGGCTGGCCCGAGCACGCAACACCTGGCTGGATACCCAGCCATGTTCACTGGCAGAATTTGGACCTCGACGGCAACGAGCGAATCCTGCTGCCGACGTTTCGCATCCCAACGCTCATTCACACCCGGTCGGCAAACTCAAAGTGGCTTGCTGAGATTAGCCACCGTCATCCACTGTGGATTCACCCTGTAGATGCTGAGGCGCTCGGGATTGAGGTAGGCGGTCTTGTGCGGGTTGAGACCCGCATCGGCTATTTCGTGATTTCAGCTTGGCGGACGGAAGGGATTCGCCCGGGCGTCGTTGCTGCTTCGCACCACATGGGTCGCTGGCGGTTAGACCCTGCCGCAGATGCTGGCCAGTCTGCTGACCGCAGCAACGGCGAGGGGCCAAGATCGTGGGCTGGTGGTCCTGCGGAGATTGAGCGCGAAGGCACGACATGGCGACTTCGTCGCACTGGGCAGTTGCAGCCGTTCGCCTCCGACGATCCTGATTCGCAGCGGGTGTGGTGGAACGACACTGGCGTGCACCAGAACCTGACGTTCTCAGTGCAGCCAGATCCGGTTTCGGGAATGCAGTGCTGGCATCAGCGGGTGCGTATCGGACCCGCTACCGCCGATGACCGGTATGGCGATGTGACTGTTGACACTCAGCGCGCTCAAGAGGCCTACTCCGAATGGCTGGCGATGACGCGACCCGCACCGGGTCCTAGTGGGTTGCGTCGTCCGTTATGGCTTTCGCGCCCGCTCAAACCTCAAGCTGATGCCTACCGTGTCGTCTCCTGAGCTGTCGTGCAGTAGGTCTTCAGTAGGTCTGTTGTGCAGTGGGTCGCTGGTGCGGCGCGTTAGCCCCAAGCGCGAGTTACGGCGCGGGGTAGTTCCTCAATCCATTGGATGAGATCGTGTCCGCAGACACGTTCGGTCCATTCGTGAGGCGATTTGGCGAAGTACAGCCAAGCCGCCCAAGCTTCGGTGGCCTGGTGGAAGCCGCCTTCGAGCGTGCCAGCACATAGGTGTACGAAGGGCGCCGTAGCCGCATCCCAGTTCATCCGCTCGTTTGGCCCCATGCCGGTGGAGTAGGCGATCACATGGCTGTACTTGTCTGGGTGCATGTGCCCGACCGCGAGTGCGTGACCGCCACCGTCGGAGGCACCGAAGATGCCTCGCTGGCTGCGTTCGCCTGAAACGCCGAATGAACTCTGTGCCCAAGATGACAGTTCTTCTACAAAAAAACGCTGGTGCCGCTCAAAACGGTCGTCGTCGAACCCCGGCAGGTACTCCATCGCCCGTTCGTTGCCCCATCCGCCGCTGATTCCGCCCATCGGTGCTGAATGGGCTGCCACTAGCACGAAGCGGGGCACTGAACCGTTGGTGATACCGGCATCGAGGCGTCGAACGTACGGGCCGATCATGCCGCCGTCGGTGGCGTATAGCACCGGCAGCGATTCTGCACAGGAGTGTTGAGGCGGCAAATACACCGTGACCTTGCGTTTGGTGCGCAGAGCCGTGCTGTCGATGGTGTGCGTCTGTGAGCTGCCGCGCAGCTCGTCGTCTGCGTGTGACGGCAGTTCAGGGGGAGCATCGGGGCCGCGGAATCGGTGTGGAACCGGGCCGCGCTGGCCACCGAGCAGACCGCCTGCGTTGTCGAGCGGCCAGAAGCCGTAGCCGATTACGGCTTGCGCCAGCCGCTCGATGCGCACGCTGAGCGCCCACAAGTCGCCGCCGTTGCTGTCGCGTTCGTTGATGCCCTTGCCTTCGTCGATGCGCCACATCGGCAGTTCGATGACAGGGCCAGGCAGCACACCCGCGGCATCGCTGCGGCAAACCAAAGTCAGTTCGTCGCCGTCGGCCCAGCATCCAGCCGGGTCGGCGTCAAGTCGCGCCGCGAGGTACTGCGGTGATGGGTCCCGCCAGATGCGGCCCATGCGCTGTCCCGGCGGCAGACCGGGCTCAGCGGCCCGCTCGCAGCTGAGTTCCCGGTTGCGTCGGTCAATCTCGGCGCGTCGCTGCGCCAACGTAGGCAAGCCGATGCGATTGCGGGCCTCGTCGTCAACCGAGCCGTCCACTGGCGCTAACACGAGATCACCTAAGTGCGTAGTGACGACGGTGCCGAACTGCTGAGGCTGTCCGCTCAGCAGGCTCATCTTGTCGGTGCATTCGGCGAAAACAACCCCGGCACCTGCTTGGCCGCAGCGGTGCGCTCGGGCAGCTAGCTCCCCGGCTGTCGGCAGCATCTGCGGGCCGCCGTGGACGTTGAGCGCTCGGGCTGCGCGTAATGCCAGTGGGCCATCGGTCTGGCCCAGGTGGGGCGACTGGGCCAGCAGCCGAACCAGCCAAGTCACCTCTGACGGCTCAGCTGTCTCGATCTGTGTCAGCAGGTCGGCTATTTCGCTGTCGGGTCCGATGGTCTCATCGGAGGCTGTGCCGTCCCTGTTCATGCCGCCCCTCGCTCGGCTGTCCCTTCCCGTGGAACGCTCAGCGGTAGCTCACGGGCCGTGCGGTGAGGCTACTGTCGGCCCGGTGTGGTAGCCGACTAATGAGGGAAATCATGAGCGAAGAACCAGAACAACCACTTGTCCTTGTTGAGCAGCGCGGCTACGTGCAGGTACTGACGCTCAACCGTCCTGATGCGATGAACGCTTTCAACATGGAATTGTCGATGGCGCTCGGTGAGGCGCTTGACGCGCTCGATGCGAACCCCGATGTGCGCGTGGGAGTGCTCACTGGTGCCGGACGCGGCTTCAGCGCCGGTATGGACCTCAAAGCATTCGTAGAAGGGGGCGGCATTGCAGGTATGCCGAACCCGCCGCAGCGGGGCTTCGCCGGTATTACCGAGAAAAGCGCCGACAAGCCTCTGATTGCCGCTGTTGAGCGCTTCGCGTTGGCCGGTGGCCTTGAGGTGGCGTTGTCGTGCGATCTCATTGTCGCGTCCGAAGGCACGATGCTCGGCATCCCAGAAGTAGGTGTCGGCCTGTTTGCGGGTGCTGGCGCTCTGTTGCGGCTGCCGAGGCAGCTTCCCTACAGCTTGGCCATGGAGATGGCTCTCACTGCTGAACCGATCACCGCAGAGGTGGCCCACCAGCACGGCATGGTCAACCGGGTCTGCCCACGCGGTGAAGCAGTGAATGTTGCAGTTGAGTTAGCTGAGCGGATTGCCCGTAATGCTCCGCTGGGAGTGCGCGCCTCCAAGCGCCTCATACGCAACGTGCTGGGCGTGTCCGAGGACGGCTTTTGGGAGTTCCAGCGTCCGGCCATGGAAGAAGTCTTCGGTTCTGCTGATGCCATTGAGGGCGCTTCTGCGTTTGCCCAAAAACGCGATCCGCAGTGGGAAGACCGCTGAGCCGTTGGTCGCAGCGCGGCGACGTGCCTCGCGGTGCCGCGTACGACGAGCGTTGGGCTCGCAAGGCCGCACGAGGCGAATCCGTTCACGGCGAGGCAGATCTGGTTGATTCGCTTTTGGCCCGCGGTCGCAGCGTGCTCGATGCTGGCTGCGGAACGGGACGAGTCGCGATCGAGCTAGCGCGCCGCGGACATGACGTTGTGGGTGTCGATCTCGATTGGGCAATGCTGGAGGCGGCCAAGGCGAAAGCGCCCGAAGCAACATGGTTACGGGGTGACTTGGCCGATATGTCAGTGACGGACGCTGCTGGAGGCCGACGCCAGTTTGATGCCGTTGTTGCAGCCGGCAACGTGATGATCTTCCTCGCACGCGGTACCGAGGCGGCTGTTGTTGCGAACATCGCAGCACATTTGCGGCCCGGCGGCGTTCTCGTGGCCGGTTTTCAGCTCAGTGATGGTTATTTGGCTTTGCATGTCTATGACGCGCTGGCGCAACGCAACGGGTTGGCACTCGAAACACGTTTCTCAACCTGGGAGGGTGCCCCGTTCGACGGAGGTGACTACGCAGTGTCCATCCACCGCCTATCGGTGTCTGTCGGCTCAGTCGGTGGGTAGGCGTGCGAGCAGTTCGATCTTGCGTTCTTCGTACTCGTCGAACGTGATCTCGTCGTTGTCGAACTGCGTCTGGACTTCCTCAACTAGCCGGATGAGGTCGCCAGCAGAAAGCTCTTCGTCAAGGTTGCCGTCAAGGACAGCGCCGGTGCCCTCAGACTCGGGCTGGGCTGCGACCAGCGGCCCGCTCTGGGGCACTTTGCCCATGCGTTTGGCTCTTTTGGCCTCAGCTTTTGCCTTTTTGGCTCGGTCTCGTTGCAGTTTCTCAAACGTCGTACGACCTGCAGCCATGACCAACACCTTGCGCCTCTGTCCGACGGTTAATCCTAGTGGGAGCACACCCAATTTTAAGATGCCGGCGAGCGGTTCAGATCGAAGGCCAAGCGTGGTCGGCGAAACGGTCTCGCAGCAGTTTCTTGTCGATTTTGCCGGTGCCGGTCAGCGGTATCTCGTTTACGGTGACGATGTCGTCGGGCAACCACCACGAGGCCACCCGTGGCCTGAGCGCGTCGAGCACTTCTTGGGGATTGAGCGTGTCACCCAAATTGAGTTCGACGATCAGGAGCGGACGCTCGCCCCAGCGTTCGTGCGGCAGCCCGATCACCGCGGCTGCAGCAACGCCAGGAGCGCTCAGTGCTGCGTTCTCAAGTTCGATGGAGCTAATCCACTCCCCGCCGCTCTTGATGACATCTTTGGATCGGTCGGTGAGCACAAGGTAACCCTCATCGTCTATGGCACCGACATCGCCGGTGCGCAGCCAGCCGCCTTGTGCAGCCGACAGATGAGAGTCGGCGAAGGCGTCGGGATCGGCGAGTGCTCCGTGATAGTACGCACCGCTCATCCAGGGGCCCCGAGCCTGAATCTCACCAACGCTGTGGCCGTCTCGGGGTAGTTCGGTTCCTGTGTCGTCCACTACGCGCAGCTCTACCCCGTATATCTCGCGACCGGCTTTGGCCTGCCTCACACGCTGAGCGTCGCGGCCAAGCCGCTCGACGCGATGCGTGAACCGTCCCGATGTGCCTTGGGTCATCTCGGTCATGCCCCAGACGTGGCTGACCGTGACTCCGTAGTCGTCGCAGAGCGTGTCGATGAGTGTCGCTGGCGCGGCCGAACCGCCGACGGCCACCTTCTCCAGCGACGGCACCGTGCGGCCGGTGGCTTGCAGGTGCGCCACAACCCCCAGCCAGATTGTGGGAACCCCCGCAGAGAACGTGACCTCTTCGGCTTCGATGAGCCCAACGAGGGCCGCCGGGCTCAAGTCGGGACCGGGCAAAACCAGCTTGGCACCGCTCATCGCTGCGGCGAACGGCAGCGCCCACCCATTGACGTGGAACATGGGTACTGCGCCGAGCACGGCATGGCCCGAATGAACACCGTGGCCGTCGCCGGTGCAGCAGGCCCAAGTTTGCAGCACGATCGAGCGATGGCTCTGCAGCACACCTTTGGGATTGCCCGTGGTACCTGAGGTGTAGCAAAGCGTTGCTGCTGCACGTTCATCAAACTCGGGCCAATCCGCCCCAGTGATCGCCCCAGTGCTGGCCCCAGTGATCGCCCCAGTGCTGGCCCCAGTGCTGGCCCCAGTGCTGGCCCCAGTGCTGGCCCCAGTGACCGTTCCAGTGCTTGCCCCAGTCAGCCATTCCTCGTAGTTGATCTCGTCCCTAAGACCAATGGGCCGGTCTGGTTGACCCAAAACCACCCACCGACGAACACCGTGAGCGCGCGGGGCGAGGCGCGCTGCCAACTCGGCGAAAGAAGCGTCCACTAGCACGATGCTGTCGGCGGCATCGTTCAAGATGTAAGCCAGCTGATCGTCGTGCAGTCGAGGGTTGACCGTGTGCAGCACAGCACCGATGCCGGTTATGCCGTAGTAGGCCTCGAGGTGGCGGTGGTCATTGCAGGCGATGGTGGCTACCCGGTCGCCGGGTTTGATGCCGTCGGCGATCAATCCAACCGACACCCGACGGGCCCGTTCGCCGATCTCTCCCCAGTTACTGCGAGTCGTGATGCCCGCAGAGTCAACAGCCACGACAGCGGTGGAGGCGTGGCTGCGCGCAGCGTAAGAAATGAGCGACGAGACCAGCAGCGGCCGGTCCATGGTGTCGCCGAACAGCAACGACCCGCCCTCAGCGTTCATTGTTCCCCAGCGCTCATTGTTTTGCATCATCGCAGTAGACGGAAGAAGGCGCGCACGTCGTTTGTGAACAGTTCTGGCTGCTCAAAAGCCGCGAAGTGGCCGCCGGCCCCCATGTCGGTCCAGTGCCGGATGTCGCTGTAGATCGACTCGGCCAATGAGCGCACCGGAGGGATGATTTCGCAAGGGAATTTGGCGAAACCCGCGGGTACGTCTACTTGCATCACAGCTAGCTTGCCGAAGCTCTCCCAGTACAGACGCCCTGAGGACGCGGCGGCGGCGTTCAGCCAGTACAGCATGATGTTGTCAAGCATCTCGTCGCGACTGAGAGCATTTTCGGGGTGACCGTCGCAGTCGGTCCAAGCCCAGAACTTCTCCAAGATCCAAGCCGCTTGGCCTGCGGGGGAGTCTGTAAGGCCGTAGCTGAGGGTCTGCGGACGGGTGGACTGCTGCTTGGAATAGCCCGACTCCCAGCGGTTGTAGTGCTTCGCTGCTGCGAGTGCAGCCAACTCTTCGTCGTTGGGTTCGCGGTTTTTGGGCATCGAGCCGCGCATGACCATGTTGAGATGGATGCCTATGCAGGCATCGGGATGACGGCTAGCTAACGCAGTGGTTACCGCGGAACCCCAGTCGCCGCCTTGCGCGCCGTAACGGTGGTAGCCCAGACCGTCCATCAGTTGCGCCCAGCAGTCGGCGATCCGCTCTATGCCCCAGCCGAGTTCGGTTGGCTTGGCGCTGAAGCCGTAGCCGGGCAACGAAGGGCAGACCACATGAAACGCGTCGGCTGCATCACCGCCGTGTGCCACGGGGTCTGTGAGCGGCTCAATGACTTTGTGGAATTCAACAACCGAGCCGGGCCAGCCGTGGGTGATAACTAGCGGCATGGCGTCGGGTTCAGGCGAGCGAACATGAATGAGATGCACTGCCATATTTTCAAAGGTGGTGCTGCCAATTTCTGTGCTGCCAACTTCGGCCATGTAGTGATCGAAGCGGTTGAGCGCTGCCTCGCGGACTCGCCAGTCATATTCAGTGGCCCAGTAGTCGCAGAGTTCTTGTACGTAAGACAGCGGCACTCCCTGCGACCAGTCATCAACCGGCTCGGCCTGCGGCCAGCGAGTGCGTGCCAAACGGTCTTGCAGATCGTTGAGTTGTTCGTCTGCGACGGCGATCCGAAACGGCTCAATGCGCATCAAAGCACAGTAGCCCGCTGAGCTAGCTGTACGTTTGGGCTGGCTGTACATCTGGGCACATCTGGACGAGCAGCACCTCCTAGGTTTGCCGACGCGGCTGTGAATAATTCTTTGCCAGTAATTTTTTGCCAAGAATTTTTTTGTACCTGTAAGAGGGCCGTCTACTGCCTTGACAAAGCTGTGGATGCATTACTGGGAAGCACCACTGGGCAAGTGAAAGGACGAGTGCATGGTCGGATGTCCTAGGGCAGCCGTGGAAGGTCTGCCGCAGTACAAGCCGGGCCGGTCTGCTGCGCAAGCCGAGGCTGAGCACAACTTGGCCGAGGCGATCAAGCTGGCATCCAACGAGAACGCCAACGACCCTCTGCCGTCGGTGGCTGAAGCGGTTGCGGAGGCAGCGCTGGGAGTGAACCGTTACCCAGACCATCGCTGCACCGATTTGCGTGAAGCATTGGCCGACCGCCACTGTGTCGGCATTGACCAGATCACCGTGGGGTCGGGTTCGGTAGGCGTACTGCAGCAGCTCTTTGCTGCCTATGTCGATCCCGCCGATGAGGTGGTCTATCCGTGGCGCTCTTTTGAAATACACCCAGTGTTTTGTGCCGTGTCCGGCGCACGAGCAGTGACGGTGCCGCTGGTCGGCCACGCGTTCGATCTCGATGCTGTTGGCGCGTCCGTCACCGAGCGCACCAAGCTCGTGGTGTTGTCCACCCCCAACAATCCGACCGGCACTGTTTGTACGACAGCTGAGCTGGAACGCTTCCTAGCAGCGGTGCCTCCTGAGGTGATCGTGGTGATTGATGAGGCCTACCGGGAGTTCGTCACCGACTCAGCGGTGGCTGACCCGATTGAGGCGATCCTGCCGTCGTACCCGAATGTGGTGGTGCTGCGCACGTTCTCCAAGGCTTATGGGCTGGCCAACCTGCGAGTTGGCTACGGGGTCGGGCACCCTGAGGTCATCGCAACGCTCGACAAAGTAACGCTGCCTTTCATCGTGAGCGGTATCGCGCAAGCCGCAGCGCTGGCGTCACTGGCGCCGCAGGCCAGCGCCGAACTAGATCAACGAGTGGCCGGCATTTTGGCCGAGCGTGAGCGGGTCAGCGCCGTCATGTCCTCGCAGGGCTGGCCGGTGGTGCCGCCGCAGGCCAACTTCGTCTACCTGCCGGTGGGCAGCGGAGCAATGGACCTGTTCGTTCGGCTTGAGCAGCACGGACTGGTGACACGCCCCTTCGAAGGCGAAGGCGTAAGAATTAGCTTGGGTACACCACCGCAGAACGACCGTCTGCTCGATGTGCTGGGCACGTTCGATCCTTCCCGCTGCCGCTTGCAATAGCTGACGTAGTGTGTGTAGGTCGCGTCGGCACCGCAGGGGCGTGATCTGACGCAGATGGGGGACAGGCGAGATGACAGAAAGGTCTAGCGGTGACAGCGGTGACAGCGGTGACGCTGAGGCTTCAGACGTAGTGGGGTATGACGTTCCCGCGACCGAAGCGTGGATCGAAGCCAATGTTGACGGCCTCAAACCACCGTTTGTTTGGAGCCAGCTCGTTGGCGGGCACAGCAACCTCACCTACAAGCTGACAGCCACTGACGGCACCACGGCGGTGGTACGCCGCCCGCCGATGGGAGATCTGTTGCCCACCGCGCACGACATGGGACGCGAGTTCACCATCATCAGCGGCCTCGGCCCTACCGACGTGCCAGTCGCGAAAGCCTACGGCTATTGCGAGAGTCCAGAAGTAACCGGAGCACACTTTTACGTGATGAGCCACGTCGAGGGCAAACCTTTGTTTGAGTCTGCTGATGCCCGCGAGCACCTCACCGCTGAGGGTCGGGCGCAGGTCGGCCTGTCGTACATGGATGTGCTCGCAGCGCTGCATTCCGTCGATCCTGACGACGTGGGTCTGGGCGATTTGGGTAAAAAAGACGACTACTTGGGGCGTCAGATACGCACCTGGTACCGCTCGTGGACGGCCTCAGCAGAGGCAGCCCAGTACGACACACCAGTCGTGCATGAGCTGCACGATTTCCTGTCTCAAAACAAGCCAGCCCAAGGTCCGGCTCGGGTCGTGCATGGCGACTACGGGCTGCACAACTGCCTGTTCAACCCTGCCGGTGAGCTTCGTGCCGTGCTCGACTGGGAGATCTCCACACTCGGTGATCCGCTGGCCGATTTCGCCTACGCGCTGAACAACTGGACCGAGCCCGGCGATGAGGTCCTAGAGGGCGCCGACCCGCCGACGCTGGTGGACGGGTTCGTGGGACGCGCCGATCTTATCGAGCGTTACCAGTGGCGAACCGGTGCCGATCTGTCGGACTTGGCGTACTACGTGAGCTTCAATCACTGGAAGTTGGCGTGCATCATCCACGGCGTGTACACCCGCTACATGCGCGGTCAAAAACCCGCCGATGATGTTGATCTCGATCTCTATCGGGCCCGCATCGGGCGCGGTATCGAGCTGGCAGCGGCCGCCGCTGAGACGGTTTCCCATTGCTGATATCCCATGGCTGATATCCCATGGCTGATGTCCCAGTGCCGATATCCCAGAGTTGATCTCCTAGGGCTTTTGCCTGCTGTTGGGTTCTGAGGGCGGGGTTGACGCACGCGTGCCACAAACCGACTGGAACCCGATCCTGCGAGGCGAGTTCTCCAAGCCATACTGGTCGGCCCTGCAGCAGTTCGTGGCTAACGAACGGGCCCAAGGCGCTGTCTATCCGCCCCGTGACGATGTTTTTGCGGCGTTGCACCTGACGCCTTACGCCGACGTAAAGGTGCTGATCTTGGGCCAAGACCCTTACCACGGGCCGGGCCAAGCGCATGGGATGTGCTTCTCGGTGCCGCATGGTGTCCCACAGCCGCCGTCGCTGCAGAACATCTTCGCGGAACTGCGCGAAGACCTCGGCATTGAGCCGCCTTCTCACGGCAACCTCGAAGGATGGGCGCGCCAAGGTGTGCTGTTGCTAAACGCGTTCTTGACGGTGCGGGCTCATCAGGCGGCCTCGCACCGCTCGGCTGGCTGGGAGACCTTCACCGACGAGGTGATCCGCGCCGTGAACGCGAAGCCCGAGCGAGTGGTGTTCATTTTGTGGGGTGGGTTTGCCCGCCGCAAGAAGCCGCTCGTGGACACCGCCCGACATGTGATCATTGAGTCGGCCCACCCGTCGCCGCTGAGCGCGCACAACGGGTTCTTTGCCAGCAAACCGTTCAGTCGAGCCAACGCTGCGCTAGTCGCAGGAGGCAGACAGCCAATCAACTGGCGACTCGACGGCTGAGCGCTGTCGCTGAGCAACCCGAGATACCGCCTAGGCGGCATGTCTCAGTATCGGCGCTGTGTCTTAGCGCAGAGTGACTTGCCCGTTGGGTGTGTCGAGCACTGCTTCAAGGCCGACGTGGTCGCCGGTTTTGACCGATATGTCGATGCCGATAGCGCCGTAGAGGCCGCCGATACGGTCAGGATCGGGGTGAGTGACCGAAACGGACACGAGCGTGCAGCCGACCGGTGTCACCTTGGCGGGATGAGTGGTGTCGCCCCAGTCGATAACGAACGGGATCGGCCCGGCGCCGTCGGGTAGCTCGCTCGCAGCGTAGGTGAGCGACCAGCGGATCTCCTCGCCGTCGGGCTTGACGCGGCTCATGGACATGATTTCGCCCGGGTCCTCGCCACTAGCGCGCATCGCGGCGACAACCTCATCGATGGTCTCCCCGCGGGACGCATGAACAGCAAATGTCACCAATCGTGGGCCGTCGAGACTGTCAATGCCGAACGGTCGCGGGTTCGCTGGGGTGGGCTGGGAGGTATCGGGGGCGATGATCTCGAGATAGGTCTCCTCGCCGAGCGACAGGAGTGTGTTGCGAGTGCCGAGACCCGGATGGGGGCCGCCAGGCACAGGTTGCATCCCGACGAGTTGCGCGACGGCGGATGTGCCGACATCTAGGTCGGGTGCCGCGACGACGAGGTGATCGATTGCTGCCATACGCGCACGTTACAACAGCGTTTGAGTTGGCCGCTGTGGAGCTAAGGGGAATTGAACCCCTGACCTCTTCCATGCCATGGAAGCGCTCTACCAACTGAGCTATAGCCCCGAGGCCTCTTGACGATAGCAGCGCGCACCCGCAATTTGAAGAGAGTTTGAGGGGAGTTTGCGGGGAGACTGGGCGCGCATTGAGGCCGTTGCTGGCCTAGCGTCGCGTCCATGAGCATTCCCGTTGCGCCAACCGACATCGGCAAGCAGATGCAGCAGTTCGGCACTGCTGCCTACGTGCTCACTGTGCGCGATGATGCAACGCCGCACGTAGCCCATTTGGAGGTGAGACTCGACGGTGACATCCTGCGGTGCAGTGCCAGCCGCTCTGCGGCAGCCAACGTGACGCAGCGACCGATGATCTCGGTGCTGTGGCCTCCATATGAGCCGGGCGGCTACTCAATGATCGTGGATGTTGAGGCTCACACCGTCGATGGTGTCGACGGGCCGGAGCTGCAAATGCATCCGATTTCGGGTGTCCTACACCGACCTGCTACCCCGACTGCGAGCAGTGATTGAGGTCGGAGCAAACTCGGTGCTTGTGCTGGTTACAGCTAGCGCTTTAGGTCGTTGAAGATTGTCTGCCAGCGTTGGCGGTCGCCTTGGTAGGGGGCATAGAAGCTGATGCGGTCAACCACGTCGCCGAAACGGCGCTTCAGTTCGGCGGCAACGCCTTCAGGTTCAGCGACAACCGCGAACGCATCAAGGATGTTGTCGTCGATGAGTTCGGCCATTTCAACCCAGCGGCCAGCCTTGGACATCGTGTTTAGCTCGGTCTGCAAGTCACCCCAGCCATGGCAGTCGAGTACGGGACGGTACGCGGGCGTGGAACCGTAGAACGCCACCTGCTGCTTGGTGGCCTGTCTGGCCTTGTCCATATCTTCGGCGGTGTTGCCGGTGACGATGAACGACGGGCCTGAGATCGTGATTTCATCCAGTGAGCGACCGGCCCTGCTAGCGCCCCGCTCAAGCGCAGGAATCGTCTCTTCGCGCAGGTACTTCTCGGTGGTGAAACCGTGGCACAAGAACATGTCGCAGGTTTCACCCGCCACCTCGGTCATCAGCGGCCCCACCCCTGCTAGCGCCAAGCGCGGTGGCCCGTACGGATTCGGCCCAGGATCAAAAAACGGCGTCATCAGAGTGTGTTCGTAAAAGTCACCGCGGAAGTCCAGCTTGGTGCCGTTGTTCCAGCAGTCCCAGATGGCCTTGGTTGCCACGATCATCTCGCGCATGCGCGCTGCGGGCTTGGACCACTCCATGGAGAAACGTCGGGTGATATGAGGGCGAATCTGGCTGCCCAAGCCCAAGATGAAGCGCCCTTTCGACAGTGTCTGAATGTCGTTGGCGCTGTAGGCCAGCGACATCGGGTTGCGGGCGAAGCCCACCACGATGCTGGTACCCAGATCCACAGACTCGGTGGCATGGGCAACAAGCGGGAGCATGGTGAACGGGTCGTGGCTGGTCTCGGGCACCCACAAACCGTCGTAACCCAACGCTTCTTGCTCTTGGCTTGACTCAATGAGTCCGTCAAATCCGCTGCTGACACCGAGGCCGCCGTCTACCTTCATGGCGCGCACACTAGTCGTGCGCTGCCGGTCGCGTGATGGCAGTCACGCGCTAGCGCCCACGCGCTAACTGGGACAGTTGCACGTCAGTCTTCGCCATTACGCTTCGCCGGTGCTGTTTGTGACGGTCTACGCGACGCAGTTCCTCGTCACGGCATCCATGGGTGTCATCTTCGCCTATCTGGCAGATCTGCAAGATCGCTACGGCTTGGGGGACTGGGAGCTGGGCATGGTCGCGGCTGTCGGGTTCGTCGCCGGTCTGGTGGCGCAGCTGCTGCTTTCGCCGCTGGTTGACCGCGGGCATCACCGCTTCGTGGCGTGGGTCTCAGTGACCGCAGCAGTGGTGGGTGCCTACGGCTTCGTTTTTGCTGAGGCCACCTGGTCGCTTGTGACGAGCCGTGCCTGCGCGGGCCTCGCGTTCGGACTGTTCGGGCTAGTAGCTCGCAAGGCGCTCATCGGACGTGACATCAGCGGCAGCGGTGCCAAGGTAGGCGGCTTGCTGTCTTGTGGTGTGGGGGGCTTCATCAGCGGACCTGCGATAGGTGCAGCGCTCAGTGGCATCTCCTTTGAGGCACCGTTCCTGTTCACCGGCACGCTGACGTTGCTGATCGGCCCGGTCGCTGCGACCTTGATCTCAAAGTCGCCGGTTGCAGCGTCCACAGTGGACTACTCAGATCTTGCGACCCTGCTTCGTCGCCCGCGGGTGCAAGCGGCCATTTGTGTGCATGTCGGTGTCTTTGGCCTGATTGGCCTCTTCGACGCAACCGTTGATCGCTACCTGACCGATGTCGGGCTGTCCTCAAATGAGCTAGCGGTGGGACTGCTCGTCATCGGTGTCCCCCTCATAGTGTTGCCGCCGTACACCGGCGCGCTGGCAGAGCGTCTCGGCGGGGCCCGGGTTGGCGTTCCCGCGCTTGCGCTGTTCGTGCCCGCAGTGCTGCTCTACGGCTGGATCGGGGGGCTGTGGAGCTTTATCTTCATCGGTCTCGCGGAGGCGGTCACAGAGTCCTACGGCGAGATGGGGGCGCAAGTGTTGGTGCTTGAAGCCACCGGTGCAGAGCAAGCAGCGATGGGCGCAGGGGCGCTGGAAGCTGTTGGTTTGATGGTCGCCGCTGTCGCCGCATTCGGCGGGCCGCCGGCATATGGCTATCTCGGTCCTCGTTGGCTCTTCGCCGGTTGGGCGGCAATCTGCTTGGTGCTCTGCGTCACAGCAGTCTTGAGATTGAAAGCAGTGAAAACTCCACCAAAGATCGTCAGAGTTATTCACTAAGTTGGCCCCAATGCGGGCATCAGACCCAAAATCCTCATCTGACGCGCGTGCGACCGACTGGCGCTCCGTCATGGCAGAACTAGCGGGCGTTGCGCGCCGAGTCGGCGCGGTACCGCTGCTGGTTGCAGTAGGGGTGCTTATTGCCGTGGTGGGCGCGGGCTTTCTGGCAGGGGTGCGATATGGCGCGCCTGCGCCCATCGATCTTCCCGCAGCAGCCGAGGGTGCCCCACTGCCCGTAGCAACGACGCAACCAGCGATGCTGCAGGTGCATCTTGCTGGCGCTGTTTTGCGGGCAGGGCTGTATGAGGTGCCCGCTGGTTTCCGGGTCGGCGATCTCATCGACGCAGCCGGAGGAGCGATCCCCGACGCAGATACCGCTGCGGTCAACTTCGCCGAGCGACTGCGCGACGGTCAGCAGGTCTATGTTCCGCTCCAAGGCGAGCAACCCACCAATCGCCACGGCGCAGCCAATGCAAATGCCGCCAGCCCCATAGATGTCAATACAGCAACGGCAGCCGAACTGCAGGCGCTGCCGGGCATCGGCCCGTCTTTGGCGAGGGCCATTGTGGCCTATCGAACCCAGAACGGACCTTTTGGGTCATTGAGCGAGCTTGAGAACGTGCCCGGAATCGGGCCATCCAAGCTCTCACAGATCAGATCGCATGCAACGCTCTAAAACCTGCTCTACAAACCGCTTTGACAACCTCGAAGCGGTGCTGGCGCCGCCGAGGCCGTTTCGGTGGCTGAGCGCAGTTTCGGATCGGTGGATCATCGCGGCAGCCTTCAGCACGGCGATCGGCGCACTGTGGGCGCCTTATGTGATCGATGTGCCATATGTGCCGGATATGCCTTGGTGGTTTGGCGCTGTGATCACTGCCATCGGCATCTCCACTAGGGTCCGAGTGCTTATTCCCGCTGGCCTGTTGATGTTGGGCGCTGCGGCTATGACTGCACAAACAGCAGCGCTGGAAGCTGCCGTCGGCGGAGTGCTTGACGCCGAGGTGGTGCTTGTGGAAGACCCGCAGCTACGGGCCGGTGCCACCTCGGTGGGGTTCAGCGCAACCATTGACGGCGAGCGTTACCGCTGGGAAGGCTGGGCCAGAGGCCCGGTTGCGTGGACTCTGGAAGACGGCGCTATGGGGGAGCGCTGGCGGCTGATTGCCAACACAGAGCCAGCACACGACAGCGATCGCTCCTTTTTGTGGCCGCGTCATCTCGCTGGCAGTGCGCAAATCACAGCCGCCCAGCGCATCAACGGCGGCTCGGCACCCTTCAGGTTTGCCAACCGATTGCGAAGCCTGGTCTCCGAATCGGGAGCTTCGTTGTCGCAGCGAGACGCAGCGCTTCTTGCCGGCTTCGTCTACGGCGACGACCGTGGGCAACTGCCCGAAGTAGTACACGACTTTCGGGCCACTTCGTTGACCCACTTGCTTGCTGTGTCGGGCTCAAACGTGGCGTTCGTGCTGCTGTTGTTCGCACCTTTGTTGGCCCGGCTGCGACCCGCGGTGAGGTTCGGTGCGGTCGGGCTGTTGCTTGCGCAGTTCGCTGTGCTGACTCGCGGCGAACCGTCGGTGCTACGAGCATGCGTGCTAGCCACGCTGGCCGTCGGAGCGCACGCGATCGGCAGGAAAGCCTCAGCACCTCGCTTGTTGTCCACAGCCGTCATCGTGCTGATGCTGATCGATCCACTGCTGGTGCGCTCTGTGGGTTTCCAGCTCTCAGTTGCTGCTACGTCCGCCATCGTGTTCGCCGCAGGCCCTCTCGCCAAACTGCTATGGGGGCCTGCTTGGCTGCGGCTGGCCCTCGCCGCGACCTTGACTGCTCAGGCTGGCGTTTTGCCGGTGCAGCTCGCCGTTTTTGGTTCGCTCCCGTTAGCCAGCATCCCCGCCAACGTTCTAGCCGGTCCCGTTGCGGGACCGGCCATGATCTGGGGTCTCGTCGCGGGGTTGGTCGGCGGGATGGGAGGCGACGCCATAGCCGCGATCTTGCATGTTCCCACGAGATTGCTGCTGGGCTGGGTGGCGATGGTTGCCCGCTGGGGTGCCGGTTTGGGCTGGCCCAGCATTGAGCCTTCCGAAGTCGTCGGCCTCGGTGCAGTTGTTGTCGTCTGTGGTGTCGTGGCTATCGGGGTCTCTCGTGTGCGCCGTCGCGGGGCAGTCTTGAGAGTCACGTTGGCTGCGGTGTTCGCCATCGGTGTGTGGATCGTGGCAGACACTCACCGAGCACCTCTGCCCCAAGGGGCTCACTTGTTCGTGTACAGCGTTGACCCCACCGTGGTTGTTGTGGATCGGCCCGATGCTTCTCGCGCTCTCGATCAGCTCGCTGCGGCAGGCATCGCAAGCATCGACGTGCTAGTTGCCCGGTCAGCTAGCCGGACGGGACGCGAGACGGTGCGGGCCTTAGCAGCGCGGCTAGATCTCGGTCGCGTGCTTGGGCCTGAAAGCTTCGGCGGGTCGGTGCCGTACACGCCGGTGCGCGGCGTTGTCGATGTTGGCGAACTGCGGGTCGTGGCATCCGCGCAGCGCCTAGACATCTCTTCTGAAGTAGCGTCAACGCAACAACAATGGGAGGCGCCGTGGCAGGCGGAACAGTGAGGTTTGTCAGCGGCAGCGACGAGATTCTCACCGCGCAAGCTGTGGGAGCCGCAGTAGACGAACTAGTAGCAGATGCCGACCGAGCTGAAGTGCTTCACGAGTTCTCAGGAGACGAATACACGCTCGAAGATCTCATCATCGCCGCGTCAACCCCGCCCATGCTGTGTACGCACCGAGTTGTTGTCGCTCGCGGGCTGAGCCGATTCGCCACAGCGGAACTAGCGCATCTCATCGCATGGCTCGACGACCCATGTCCGACAACCGATCTTGTCGTGGAATGGGACACCGGCCGTGTGCCGCGCAAACTTGCAGAAGCAATCGAAGCAGCCGGAGGGCAGCGGATCGCTGCCGATGTGCCCAGCGGAGCACGCAACCGCAAAACATGGATGACCGAACGAATCGCCGAGTCGTCGGTTGATCTTGATGCCGGGGCCCGTGCAGCAGTGGAGGACCGTCTCGGCGCGGATCTGAGCCGTCTCGGCTCCATTCTCGAAACGCTTGAAGCCGTGTACGGCGCTGGCATACACCTCGGTGCCGATGATGTGCTGCCGTACTTAGGCGCTGAGGGAGACGTGCCGCCTTGGGAGCTGACCGACGCCATCGACCGCGGCAACGTCGGTGTGGCACTTGCTGTTTGCCAGCGAATGTGGGGTGCCGGTCGACATCCGCTGGCAGTTGCTGCTTCGGTGGTCGGCCATTTCATTCGTATGGCCCGCCTTGATGGTGCCGCAGTAGCGAATGAGAAGGAAGCGGCTGAAGTTCTTGGACTGCGAGGCTCTACCTTCCCTGCTCGCAAAGCACTTGACGCTTGCCGACGACGGGGGAGCGACGGCATCGCTCACGCAATGGAACTGCTAGCAACAGCCGACGCAGACCTGCGCGGACGCTCGGGGTTGGATCCCCGTTTTGTTACCGAGATCCTCTGCGCCCGGCTCGCAGCGGGGGTGCGTTAGGCGGGTGCGTTAGCCGCGCTAGGCGGCGCGGGCTGCTTGCTTCGCCAGTCGGGATTTGCGCCGTCGGGCTTCGTTGCGGTGGATGACACCTTTAGCAGCCGCTTTGTCGAGACGCTTCTGGGCCAAGCTCAGCAACGCATCGGTGGGTTCGCCATCGGCAGCCGCGCTAGCGACAGCTTTCTCGCGAGTTCGCAGCTCAGAGCGCACGGCACGATTTCGCACACGGCGCACTTCGTTTTGGCGGTTGCGCTTGATTTGGCTCTTGATATTGGCCACGAAGGTCATTCCTTTGCCGAGCGATTTCGGTGCGACGAGTTTTCGCCGCCGAGCCGCATCAAGATACGAACTGCATCAAGATGCGAGCTGCCGCGAACTCGCAGGGTGCGAACTCGCAGGGTGCGAACTTGCAGGGTATCGTGCGGCCTGCGATGCCCAACGTTGCACCACAGCCGCGCAGTCGGGCAAGATCGCGCACTGCGTCATCTGCGCCACTTGCTCCATCTGCTGGCCCCGCCTCGTTGCGCAATTTTTCGATCATCGCTCATATCGATCACGGCAAATCCACGCTGTCGGATCGCATCTTGGAGCTGACCGGTGCGGTGGAGGAACGTTCGATGCGCGCCCAGTACCTCGATTCGATGGAACTCGAACGCGAGCGCGGTATCACCATCAAGGCGCAGAACGTGCGTGTGGAGTGGCGCGGCCACACGCTGCATCTCATCGACACTCCCGGCCATGTCGATTTCGGATATGAAGTGAGCCGGTCGTTGGCTGCTTGCGAAGGTGTCGTACTGCTCATCGATGCCGCGCAGGGCATCGAGGCGCAGACGCTGGCCAACTGCTATCTCGCGCTTGAGGCCGATCTTGCCATTGTGCCGGTGCTCAACAAAATCGACCTGCCTGCGGCAGATCCGGACAGCTACGCAGCAGAGATCGAGCGAGTGCTCGGGATAGATGCCGCTGAGGTCTTGCCCATCTCCGCCAAAACCGGCGAAGGCGTTGAGGCGCTGCTCGACGCAATTGTGGAACGCATTCCTCCTCCGGTTGGCGATCCGAGCGAGCCGTTGCAGGCCCTGATCTTTGACTCTTTCTTCGATCAGTACCGGGGAGTGATCTCTTCGGTGCGTGTGGTACACGGACGACTGCGCGCCGGTGACCGCCTTCGTTTCATGCACGCCAACGGGACGCACCTCGCTGAGGAAGTAGGCGTGCGAGTCCCCGCAGCGACACCAATCGACGAGCTAGGGCCCGGCGAAGTTGGCTACCTCATTGCCGGTATCAAAGATGTCGCGCAGGCCCGCTCCGGCGAGACAGTGACCTCAGCAACGGCTCCTGCAGATGCTCCGCTGGCGGGATACGACGACCCCAAGCCGATGGTTTTCTGCGGTTTGTATCCCATCAACGGAGACGAGTACCCAGAACTGCGCGATGCCTTGGCCAAGCTGCGACTTAACGACGCGTCGGTCTCCTTTGAACCTGAGACATCGGGCGCGTTGGGCTTCGGGTTTCGCTGCGGTTTCTTGGGCTTGCTGCACATGGAGATTGTCCGCGAACGACTTGAGCGGGAGTTCGGCTTGTCGCTCATCGCAACGGCTCCGTCGGTGGCGTACCGCGTGCGTACCAGTGACGGCGAAAACCTTGAAATAGATAACCCCTCAGACCTGCCCGCGGCGGGCAAGGTAGACGAGATCGCTGAGCCCATCCTGAAAGTTTCGATCTTGACGCCGAGCGCTTACACGGGCGCAGTCATGGATTTGTGCCAGTCGCGACGAGGATCGATGACCCAGATGGACTACCTCTCGCCTGAGCGTGTCGAACTTCGCTATGAGATTCCGCTGGCTGAGGTCGTTACTGATTTTTTTGACCATCTCAAGAGCCGCACGCAGGGCTACGCCAGCTTGGACTACGACCACGCGGGTTATCGGGCGGAACGCTTGGTCCGCGTTGACATTCTGCTCAACGGCGAACCGGTGGACGCGTTCTCCGCCATCTGCCACCGCGACGGCGCGTATCTCTACGGCAAGGCCATCACCGCGAAACTGGCCGAACTCATCCCGCGTCAGCTCTTCGACGTGCCCATCCAAGCCGCCATCGGCGGACGGATCATCGCCCGTGAGACCGTCAAGGCCAAACGCAAGGACGTGCTGTCGAAGTGCTACGGCGGTGACATCACTCGCAAGCGCAAGCTGCTGGAGCGGCAAAAAGAGGGCAAAAAACGAATGAAGGCCATCGGCCGTGTCGAAGTTCCAGATGAAGCCTTCGTGTCTGCGTTGCGCCTAGACACATAAGCCGTTGAGCCCCTCGCTGAGTCCCTCGCTGAGTCAGCCGCTGGGCCAGCTGCTGGGCTAGCCGCTGGGTCCGCGGCTCGAAGTTGGCCCGAAAGGGTGTCGGTAGCATTGGTTGTGTTGCTGCCACTTGCCCAGTGGCAGTAACCCAGTGGCAGTAACCCAGTGGCAGTAACCCAGTGGCAGTAACCCAGTGGCAGTAACCCAGTGGCAGTAGCAAGCTCGGCTGCGGAGGGCAGGCTGCGGAGGACAGATGGAAGAGCGCAGAGCCACGGTGCTGCGGGCTGTCGTGGAGAACTTTATTGAGAGCGCGCAGCCGGTCGGCTCAGCGGCGGTGCTCGAGAAGACCCGCCTCGATGTGTCACCCGCAACGGTGCGTAACGATCTTGCTGCTCTTGAAGCGGGTGGTTATCTCACGCAGCCCCATACCAGCGCTGGGCGTATACCTACCGAAGCGGGTTACCGCTATTTCGTGGACGGCCTCGGACCGGGTTCGCTGGATAGCGCCGGGGTTCGCCAAGTGCGTGCGTTCTTCGCGCATGCACAGGGGCAGATTGAGGGATTGCTTTCTGACACCAGTCGATTGCTGTCAGATCTCACTGAGTACGCAGCGATGGTCGTGGCACCTAGCCATGACCGGGACACCATCCGCTCAACGCAGCTCGTTGACCTCGGCAACAGTCGCGTTCTCGTGGTGCTGGTGATGTCGTCGGGCGCAGTTGAGCGCGCGTATGTTGACGTGTGCAGCAGTCCTGAGCTGGTCGCAGCGGTCGGTGAGCTGACGATCGGCGCAGCCTCAGCCGCCCTCAATGAGGCTCTCACGGGCCGTACCCGGTCGTGTCGGTTTGATGTCGGAGCCACTGGCGATCCGGCTGCGGATGCTTTGGTGGCAGCAGCGCTGTCGGCTCTCGCCGCCGACGAACCTGCATCGGGGGAGCTCTACGTGGGAGGCGCTTCTAAGATCACCGAGCAGTTTGAAGCCGTGACCTCGCTGCGGTCGGTACTGTCCGTGCTTGAGGAGCAGCTCATGGTGGTAACGCTGCTGAGCAACTTGGTGGATCGGGGTCTGAGCGTGGCGATCGGCTCAGAGACCGGCATGCAACCTTTAGCAGAGTGCTCGGTGGTGGTCGCGCCGTACCAAGTTGACGGCGAAACTGTCGGCAGTGTCGGCCTGCTGGGTCCGACTCGCATGGACTATCCGAAGGCGCTCGCCGCAGTGCATACCGTCAGCCGAAGGCTCTCAGACTCGCTGGGTGCTGCAGACTCACTGGATGACAGCGATAGCGCCACGGCAGTGACCGAAGCGCAGCGTCGGGACCACCAGTAGGCATCCGCCGAATGGCTACGGACTACTACGAACTGCTCGGCGTGGGGCGCGATGCCAGCGAGAGCGATCTCAAGCGCGCGTACCGTCGCAAGGCACGCGAGAACCATCCTGATGCGAATCCCCACGACGACGGCGCCGAGGCCCGCTTCAAAGAGATCAGCGAGGCGTACGCCGTGCTCTCAGATCCCCAAGCGCGAGCCCGTTATGACCAATTTGGCCCCGACGGACTGCGCGGTGGCATGGGCGGCCCTGCGTTCGATTTTGACCTGAGCGACATCTTTGAGTCGTTCTTCGGGGGCAACCCGTTTGGCGGTTCTCGGTCTCGCAGGTCATCAGGTCCGCCCCGCGGCGACGACCACGAGACGGTCATCAACTTAGATTTTGCCGAATCCGTTTTTGGGACAGATCGCCCCATCGAGGTGCGGTCCTTGGTGTTGTGTGCTGACTGCGAGGGCTCTGGCGCGTCTGTGGGCTCTGAACCGACCGTCTGCGGTGTGTGCGACGGCGTAGGTCAGGTGCGCCAAGTGCGCCAGAGCTTCCTAGGGCAGATGGTGACCACGGCGCCTTGTGCTCGCTGCCGCGGAATTGGCGAGGAGATTGCCGATCCGTGTCGGTCGTGCCGAGGTGAGGGCCGTCGGCCCGAGCAAGTATCGCTGGTGGTGCGGGTGCCGCCTGGCGTAGAGGCAGGTGCCACGCTTCGATTGAGCGGGCGCGGTTCGGTAGGACCGCGCGGTGGCCCGCCAGGCGATCTGTATGTGCATCTGCGGGTGGAGGAGTCCGATGTTTTTGTGCGCCAAGGCGACAGCCTGCTCGCAGAACTGCCGGTGACGATGCTGCAAGCTGCGCTCGGAACGACCGTTGTCTTTGAGACACTCGACGGACCAACCGAACTGCGCGTGGCTGCGGGGACACAGCCCAACGACACCATTCGTTTGAACGGATTGGGTGTGCCGCGTGCGAACGGGCGCGGACGCGGCGATCTGCATGTGGTCGTGCGTGTAGATGTTCCCAAGAAGCTGTCAAAAGTCGAAGCGGCGAAGCTGCGCGAGGTAGCTGTTGCGCGCGGCGAGGCAGTGGAAGGCGGCCCGGAGCCTGATGAGTCTCACGACGAGGTTCAGCCCCAAGACGAACCGCATGCACCCCGACGTCGCAAGCGACGCAAAGGGCACTGAGATGTCCCCTGAGATGCCCAAGGCGAACTGAGGTGACCGACGCTCGTTCGCATGTAGATGAGCTGCTGGGGGAGCGCCTGCGTTCGGTGCGCAAGCGTCGTCGCATGACACTGGGCGAGGTGGAGACAATCTCCGCCGGTGAGTTCCGAGTGTCGGTGCTGGGTGCATACGAGCGCGGCGAGCGCGGCGTGCAGGTGCGCCGCTTGCTTCGGCTGGCCGAGATTTACGAAGTAGCGCCCGCCGAGCTTCTGCCACCGAAACCCCCAGAGTTGCCCAGTGGCGGGTTGCCCAGTGGTGAGGTGCCCAGTGGTGAGTCGCCCAGTGGTGAGTCGGCCTCAGCCGACGCGTGGGCGAGCTATCCACCTGATGCGGTGCTGTGACGACCGCGCATGCGGCTGGTGCCGTTCAGTGTGCTGGTTTCGGTGCTGGTTTCGCTAAACAGCCGCAGTCGCCCGATCAAGAATTCGGTGTGTACGTACACGTTCCCTTTTGCACACACCGCTGCGACTACTGCGCGTTCGCGACATGGACAGATCGCCATCATCTCATGGCCGAGTACATGGCGTGCTGCAAAGAGCAAGCACGCGCACTGGCACCTAGCTTGCCACTGGTCACGTCGGTGTTCTTCGGTGGCGGTACACCCAATCTGGTTGCACCTTCGCTGCTCGCTGCCGTGGTCGCTGAGCTGCCGCTGGCACCGGGTGCCGAAATGACTGTTGAGTGCAACCCGGAACTGGTCACGCTTGAAGCCATGCGGGCATACCGCGACATGGGAGTGAATCGAATCAGTCTGGGCGTGCAGTCGATGGTGCCTCATGTGCTTACAGCGCTGGGCCGTCAGCACGACCCGGCCACAGTTGTGACGTCAGTCGATGCCGTTCGAGACGCAGGCATTGACCTGCTCAGCTTTGACCTTATGTTCGGCTCGCCGGCCGAATCGGAGGCCGACTGCGTGTACACGCTCTGCGCTGCCATTGCGCTCGGCCCCGATCATCTCAGTGTGTACGGATTGACTCCCGAGCCGGGCACTCCGCTGGGAGACGACCCTTCCCGCCATCCTGACGACGACGACATGGCAGATAGGTACGTGATCATCGATGAGATTGCCGAGCGTGCCGGCTTTGAGAACTACGAGATCTCTAATTGGGCTCGTCTTGGCGCGCAGTGTCGGCACAACTTGTTGTACTGGAGGCAAGGTTCTTATGCCGGCATCGGCTGCGCTGCACATAGTTACCGCGACGGCCGTCGATACTGGAGCTTGCGGACGCCGGAGCGTTACATCGCAGCGGTTACCGCAGGGGCTTCGGTTGAGGCGGGAAGCGAATTGCTCGGCCCCAATGAGAGCCGAACAGAGGCGCTGCAACTGGCGTTGCGTACATCGGCTGGTGTTCCGGCCGAAACAGTGCCCCCCGAGATAGCGGGTCTGTTCGTACCCGCCGCTACGGGCTATCTCCGACTCACCACCAAGGGCCGGCTTGTAGCCAATGAGGTTGCTATTCGCCTTCTCCCTCCGCCCCAAACCCAATCTCAGGTAACCCAGTCTTAGTCAGCCAGTCATGTCGATGCCTGCCCAATGACGGTTGAGCCGCTCGGCTGCAACCATCGCCGTAGCGCAACCGCAGAACGGGCCGACGATGCCCCGCCTCGGCATCCAATTGCTTGCTTGCAATCTGGTTCGCGTCTGTGTCACACCGGCTCGGCAGAATGCTCGATGTGACTGCTGCTCCCCATACCGAAGAAACGGCGTTCAACGCGCTGTTCGTGCAGGCACTGCTGCAGCGCTCGCCCGGATGGCGCGGGCACCTCAATGCCGAGCAGTCGCGCGTCATTCGAGGAGCAGCATCCAAGCAGCCCGACATCGTCCTGCACACGGGTCTCAGCACTGCGACGGTCATCGAGATCGAATACGACGACAACCCGCCTGCAAGTGCCGAAGGCGACGCTCTTGCGAGGCTCGGCACGCAGCTCGCGAACGGCGCGTTCGTCGAGCATGTCGTTGCGTTGAGGGTGCCGGCGTTCCTCGGCTCGCTCGACCAGTCGGCTCTTGCGGGAGCGCTCGGCGATGCCGAGACGCGCTACTCATACTGCTCCTTCACATGCCCAAACACCTGGGCGCCCGGCGATCCCAGCTCGAGTTCGACCAGCAAGAATTCAGCCGACGAGGATTCAGCTGGCGGTGCACCAACCCCAGTGAGGTACCCCGTATCCGGCTGGATCACCGGGACACTCGACAGTGTCGCGGGTTTCATCGAGACAACCGCAGTCTCCGAACAAGCAGTCGACCGGGGGGCGGCGACCTTCGAAGAAGCGATCGATAGAGCAGCGTCGATGGTGATGTTCGCCGCCGACGAGCGGCCGAATGCTCTCGTGAATATCGCTCGGTGCCTGCAGCAGGAACCCGGGCTTCAGACCGTCCGAATGGCGATGGCAGTGCTAGCGAACGCCTGCATCGTGCATCGGGCAATCGCCGACCAGCACGGCATCAAGAACTTCTCACAGCTGCGCACCAAGGGCCTCCAGCGCGGCAGGACGCGTGTGAGTCAGCAAGAGTTCGCCGACGAATGGCATCGTATTATGAGCGATGTCGACTACTGGCCAGTCTTCTCTCTGGCCGTCGACATCCTCGATGCGCTGCCGTCACCGAGTGCTACGCCCGTGCTGCTCGAAATGATGGGGCTGGCGGAAGACCTCGAAGGCCTCGGGACGGTCACGACCGGAGACCTCGCAGGACAGGCCATCGGGCGCCTGATCACCGACCGCAAGTTCCTCGCGACCTTCTACACGCTTCCGAGTTCAGCGTCCCTCTTGGCCGAGCTCGCAGTCGAGCGGATGCATATCCAGCCGACCGCAGACGGCATCTGCGGAGGTCTGCGGGTCGCAGACCTCGCCTGCGGAACCGGCACGCTGCTGTCTGCGGCATATCGGCGCATCGCTGCTCGCGTCCGCCGGTATGGGGTGGACGACCGATCTGTTCATCGGCACATGATGGAGCAGGTGCTGGTGGGGGCCGACATCATGCCGGCTGCGACGCATCTCACGGTTGCCCTGCTGTCGGCGGCCCACCCGAGCGTCACCTTCACGCAGACCAACATCCACACAATGCCTTACGGCACGTACACGCTCCCCGGCGACGACAAGCCTCGTACCTCCATCGGCTCTCTCGATCTCCTAGGCACCGATGTTCAGCTCAGCGTGTTCGGCACCGGCGAGCAGGCACTCGGCGGCGGCGGGGCTGTGTCAGGCCACGGTCCCGAGAGTTCTGGTCGGCTCAATCTGCCGGCTGCTTCGTTGGACCTGTGCATCATGAACCCGCCGTTCACGCGGCCGACCACGAAGGAGACAACTCAACAGCAAGGTGTGCCCGTTCCGTCTTTCGCCGGATTCGAGACCAGCGCTGATGAACAACGCCTCATGTCGCGCGAACTGAAGCGCCTCGGCAAGCATTTGCCCCACGAGCAGGTCGGCCACGGCAACGCGGGCTTGGCAACTAACTTCATCGATCTTGTCCACCTGAAGACGAAACCCGGCGGAGTCATTGCTCTGGTTATTCCGGCGGCGTTCTTGTCTGGTGCTTCTTGGAGCCGCGTTCGCAGGCTGCTGGCTGAGGCGTACCTTGATGTCACGGTGATCTCGATTGCAGCGGCAGGCAGTACCGACCGAGCGTTCTCCGCGGACACAGGCATGGCCGAAGTGCTCGTCGTCGCAACACGACGGTTCGAATCGGCAGGCATCGAGGAGTCAGAGAGCGATACACCCACCGACACTGCGGAAGGCACTGAGGCATCCGGCTTGGGCGTTCCTTCGCTCGACGGTGACGTGCTGTGGATCAATCTCCACCGTCGGCCCAGCGGGATCGTCGCTGGAGTCGAAATCGCACGAGCGATTGCATCTCTCGGACGAGAGACAACCGGAAACCTGCGGGTGGGCGGCGAAACAGTGGCGACTTTCGTCCGCTCTCCCATCACCGAAGGCGGATGCGCTGCTGTGAGAGAACCAGACGTCACCCGGACTGCGCTGGGTCTCGGGCACGGGCTTCTCCGGCTGCCGAGACTGGCTGACGTGCCGCTGCCTCTCGTGCCTCTTCGTGAGTTGGGTGAACCCGGCCCGTACCACCTCGACATCAAAGCGACGGGCAACACGGCGCGCGGCCCGTTCGCCGTCGAAGAACTCACCGAGAGCCACGCCGCTGCGTATCCGATTCTCTGGAGCCACGACGCGCAGCGAGAGCAGCAGCTGCGAGTAGTGCCTGACACTCAAGGCCGCGTCGATGACGATCAGCACGATCTCGCACTGAGAGTCTGGAATACGGCTACGCGCCTTCATTGCAGCTTGGATTTCCGAATCAACAGTCAGCCGCTCACCGCGTGCCTGACCGAGACACCAGTGATCGGCGGTCGCGCATGGCCGTCATTTGTTCTGCACGATCGCTCCTGGGAGCCACTCGTTGCTCTCTGGCTCAATTCGACTATCGGCTTGATCAACTTCTGGTTCCTCGGAAGCAGACAGCAGTCCGGTCGGGCAATACTCAGCCTCACCCGCATCGGTGATCTACTTGTGCCTGACCCGCGTCAACTCAGCGCAGACCAGATGGCACTCGCCTCCTCAACAGCCGACGCGTATGCCGAGATCGGTCTGCTGCCTGCCAATGAGTCGTGGCGCGACGCCGAACGCAAGCGGCTTGACAAACTCCTCCTGACAGATATCCTCCAGTTGGAGTCGCGTGTCATCAACTCACTCGACATCACTCGCGACCAGTGGTGTAGGGAGCCTTCCGTTCACGGCGGCCAGCAGTCTCAGCCGACAGGTTAGTCCTCGCGGCAGGTCAGCTTGGCAGGTGCGGGAGGCGGTAACCCAGTCTTAGTCAGCCCAGTCTGGTTCTGATGGTGCAGGTTGGGGAGATTCAATGCTCAGCTCGCCGTAATGCACCACCACAACATCGCAGCTCAGTGCTGCTAGGTCGTCTTCGCCGGCTAGCGCCCATTGCCCGTTGCGGAGTGTGAGGCGGCTGGCTTCTGTTTGACGATTGGAACTTGCGAGCGGCGGCTCATCTACACAGTCAACATCGCTGTTAATGGGGTTGCCGTCACTGGCATTGCCGTCCGCCTCAGCCTGGCTCTCTTTGGCGCAGTGTGTGTGAGCAGTGTCGTAGAGAGCGGTGCCGTAGAGCAGTGTTGCGCCGTTGCTGATGTGCTCTTCAGTCCCTGGCGCCTCCGAAGCACCCAGCACCTCTGGCGCTTCCGAAGCACCCAGCGCCGACACTGGTGCGGGTGGTTGAGACGCGGTTGTTTTCAGATCTTCGGATTCGGGTGGGTCGGTTTCAGCAGCGATGACCGCGACACCAGAATTAATACCAGCGTCGACAGCCGAGCCAGTCGGCGCCTCAGTCAGTGCCTCCGTCGGTATCAGAGGGCTTGTTTGGTGATGGTCCCGCTCTCCGCCGGCGAGCACGCGCCAGCCAACGAAAACAACCCCAACGAGCGCCACAGCGGCCGCTGCGGCCGCGATGCGGCGACGATCTCCTCCCGACGGCCCCACTTCGGGCGCCAGATGAGGACCGCGCGCGTTGGTGTTGAGCGGTACTGGGTTCGCTTCGTGACGGATCGTTTCCAAGCGGGAGATCCAGGTGTGTAGGGCCGCGTCATCATTTGGTGCCCTCTCTGCCGATGCAGCCAGATCTCGGGTTGCGCTGAGGGCATCGCTGCAGTCTCGGCGCTCCGCTGCGCCGGTGATAATGCGATTTGTGCGTGCAAGTTCGGTCTCGGCAATCGCAGCGATGCCGGCCAGATCGACTCCCACTTGATGCTGCTGTGGGTCTGTCGGCCCTGTGGCTGAGCCGAAGCCGCAGAGCACCGGGCGTAAGGGCCGTGCGAGCAAGACATGGTCGCGGTTCACAGCGCCGTGACGTATGCCTTCTTGATGCAACTCGGCGATTGTGGTGCCTACCGCGATGAGGAAGTCGAGCATGTCGTGGCATCGCAGCGGCGGGTGCTCGGCCACGGTTGCGGCTTCGAGGTACCGAAGCCGGAGTTCGCAGCGTTCCTCGGACTCTTCGAATCCGATTGCGGTTACTACGCCTTCGTTGCGGATCGTGTTGAGCAACTCGGCTTCGTGACGCAACCGGGAGCAATCCGATCCTGTTGCGTGTTTCACCAGCACGGTGTTGCCGAGTTCGTCGTTGCGGACTGTTGGACTTCTGAGCATTATCAAAAAATACTCAAAAACACAGAAAGTTCTCAAATTGAATATTATGAAATCAAGTAATTCTGGGAATCATCGATGACAGCATGGACGGGGGAGGGGAGGGAGGCACAGCGTCAGCTGCAGGGACACAGCGTGAGCTGCGATGGCACAGCGTGAGCTGCGATGGCACAGCGTCAGCTGCAGGGACACAGCGTGAGCTGCGATGGCACAGCGTGAGCTGCGATGGCACAGCGTGAGCTGCGATGGCACAGCGTGAGCTGCGATGGCACAGCGTGAGCTGCGATGGCACAGCGTCAGCTGCAGGGACACAGCGTCAGCCGGAGAGTTCTACGCGCCCGGTCGCTTGAGCCTCAATGGGTCTGGCTCTTGCGCCGCTGACATTGCCGATAAGCCCGATGATTCGCCGTGCCTCACCGGAGACGGAGACTCGAACGGCCGCGGGGCCTGATGCTGTAACAGCGACTGAGATCGAACCGGGTTCAAAGATTGCCGACAGACGTTCGGCAGCGGTGCGCTGGGCCCAGCCGCGCAGCTTCGCTAGGCGGACCCGATCCAGCCGGTAGACGCCCCGGCGACGTAGAGCCGTTTCGTCGATAGCGAGCGTGAGCAGATCGTTCGCAAGCGAAGAGGCCGCTGAGACTGCCTCGCGCTGAGCCAAAAAAGCCGCAGCGCTGTCGATAGTGATGCTCGCCAGCAAAGCCACAATGAGCACACCGACCGGTACTAACAACAGGGCCGTGCCCTGTTCGCGTTCACTGCGCAGCGAGGCCGATCTTCTGATCTGGGCCATGATCCGGGCCACGATCTGGGCCATGATCGATGCCGTTCAGGACGGCAGCGGGCAAGGCGCTCGCCCGCTGAGTCCGTGCCGGAACGGGTCGACGATCTCGCTGGCGCGAGCTCGCACGATCATCACAGACCGACGCAGCGGCGCGGGTGCGAGTTGTGGCACTTCTTGGACCGCCTCGAAGGTCACCCGTGTACATCGATCCAGTCTGGGTCTGCCAAGGGGAGTGATGACCCCAGCGCCGTTGATGCCGTAACCGGCGACTGCGCTGGCACCCGCAGCGACTGCGCTGGCTGTGGCCTCAGCAGCGCTCCCGCTCCGATGCTCCACGAATGCTCTGACGGCTTCGCGAGAACCAGCGACGACAGCCAACTTGGCATCCAGCGCCGCCCACACTTGGGCGAACACCAGTGTCCCGGCCACGAACACGAGCACCACAAATGGCAGCACCTCAGCACCGACGATGCCGGATTCGTCTTTTCGGTTGAGCACAGCGTTGAGCACGGCAGTCCTCACGGTCCCCGTGCATCTGCGGCGAAACGTGCCAGCTCGCGACGCGCCTCAAATCTTCGCTCTACTGTGTGGAGTCCCATCGGCGCAGCGGCATCAGGCAGCAGGCTCGGGAGCCGCACTACGACATCGAGCGCAACGGTGTCCGCGGTGGCTGTCCACCGGGTCGATTCGACATCCAGCGACGACCCGAACGATGAGCGCAGCCATCGCTCGGCATCGGCAACGGCGTGGGGACCACCGCCGCCGAGTGCCGCCTGTCGCGTTGCCTCGTGCCCATTTGCTGTGACGATCGATGTGCCAAAGAGATACACAGCAACTTGGACAGCGAGCATCAGGAAAGCTCCGAATGCCAAAATGCTCCACGGCAGCGCAACGAGCCCGGCACCGTCTTCGTTGTGCAACGGTGCCGCTCGGCAAGACATCATTTGCCGATCTTGGCTATCTCGGAGTTGGTTGTTTTCTCTGCGTTTTCCCACAGGGCTTTGAAACCGACCCACATCAGTGCCCCCAACGAGGCGATGATGAGCACCGCGATGGCCGCAGAGATCACCCCCTCGCCGCGTTCGCTGCGTCTGGCCCTGCGACGAGAACGCCACCCCACGCCTGCCATGGCGTGACCGGCGCGTGTGACCAAACCGCCGCTGGCGTGTACTGCGCTGAACGCGGCAAAACCATAGCCACGCGCTATCGCCAGCACGGCTTCGCCGAGAGCTGTCAACGTTGTGATGTTCATTTCCATGGTGTGTCCTTTTCAGTAGTTTTCAGTGATTTATCAGTAACTTTGCATATATTTAAGTGGAGAGACTGGGTCGATATCGGCATGGCTCGCCACTGGCAGGCACTGCGCAGATTGGGTACAGGCAGGCACTGGCAGATTTCGTCACAGCGCCGTGTAACCGCGCAGCGCGTCGCTGAAGGGGATTGCCAGCAAGACGGCGCCGGGAACCAGCGCCGCCACGGTGACGGGTATCCACACCTGCTCATTGCGGCGTTCGATGCGCTCGATGAGACGACGGTGAGCCTCCATGCGAGCGGAGCGGGCTTCGTCGGATACCAGCGCGGCGATGTCGCTGGTGTCGGAGTGCAAGATGAGCACGCCGACGAATCTGCGAATCTCCGCTGAGCCGGCCGCATCGGCCCATTCGGCCAACGCCGTCTCGACGCTGACACCGCTCGACACTCGGGCGGTAACCGCTGCGAGGTCGGTGGCGCAGATGCCTTCGCCACGCTGCGCTGCCGCTCGCAGGGCGCCGGTGAGTGACATGCCGCTAGCTAGCAGCATGCCTATTTGCTCGGCCACAATTGGCAATTCTTCAGTGATATGTGCCCGCCTTGAGGCCCCGAGCGCGCTCAAGCGCTGCTCAAAGACACCGCATGCCGCTCCGGCTGCGACTAACGCGCCGCTAGCAGCGAGCAAAGGACGCGCGCCGAGCACGCTGAGCGTCGCCGCGGATACCCCAAGCGCTCCGATGGCGACTCCCAACTGCCAGAAGCGAAACACCGACGGCGATTCGGCGCGGCCGGCGCTCGACAGCCGATAGGCGAGTTCTGTGTCGGCATCTAACAGCGCAGCAAATCGGCTAGCGAACGCTCTTGGGCCTGTCATTGCACGAACACCCGCGTGCGTTGCGGTATCGCCATGATTCGGCCAGCCCACAGCCAACAGCCGATCACGGCCAGCACGCTGAAGACCACGAGCAACTGGCCCTCAGATGTTTGGTAGGCCTGTTGGCCGCGTCCGATGCTCAAACCAATAACGGCCATGAAACCGGGCACCAGAGCAACGAAGCTTCGCGCAAAGCGTGCGCCGGCTTGCTTGGAACGGGCATCGGAACGAGCTGCGGCCTCAGCGTGTGCAGCTTCGGCCAGCCCGCGCAGGCGAGCTTCCAATCGCACGCCACCGATCTCGTGGGCAGCCAGCAGTGTCTCGCAGATCGCGTCGGCAGTTGAATCGGCGAGAGAGTTCTTCAACAGTCTCAGCGATGCCTCAAAGTCGGTGCTCAAGGCCCACGCTCTGGCCGCTTGTTCAAACGCTTCACGCCACTCAGCCGGCGCCTGAGCCCCTGCGGCGAACAACGCAGCCGGAATGGACTGGTTCCGGTGTGCGACACCGATGCGGATCTCAGCGAGCAACCCCGGCCAAGCTTGACGCGAACGCGCTGCCTGCCATTGACGACGAGCCGCAGCGGCGCGTCTTGGCATTGCAGCCCCGACGACCGCGACCAGCGCGGGTGCCGCAAACCCTCCAAACAGTGTCTGGGCTGTTGTCCATCCGGTCACACCTGCTGCTGCGGCGCTGAGCGTTCCCAGCAATAGCCGCTGCGGTGAGCCGCGACAGGCCCGCAGCGAAGCAAGCAGTGCCGCAGGATGTCTGGTTGAAGCTTGTCTGGTTGCAGGCTGCCTAGTTGCGGATTGCCGGCGCGAAACGAGTTGCGCGGCCGCATGGGCTGTCGTTAGAAGCCACGCGCCCACCCCGCCGCAGATCGCGCACGCCAAACCAATCACGGCAGCGTCCTTGTGGTGGCTACGTCCCCTTGGCTACGACTTCTCAGGTCAAAGCCTGCTGCTTGTAGTCGTGACGCGACGCGCCGTGGCACGTTCCTAGTCCGGCTGGCACTCTCGCCGGGACGATCGCTGGCATACAGCGTTGTCGTCTCAAAGGCGGCGATGCCGTTGCCGCTTTGAGGATCTTCCACCGCTGCGATCTCGCTGACCCGCACCCCTTGGGGTCCTCGTTGCAGATGCACGACCAGGTCAATCGATTCGGCGACGAGGTGCGTGATCGCCGTCGCTGGCATGTCGCGCACCTCAGGGGCGAGTTGACATATCAGCCGGAGACGACCGAGTGCTTGGCGTGCCGATCCAGCGTGAATGGTGGCGTAGCCCGTCACGCCGCTCGAGAGCGTGAGCAGCAACGGCACGGCTTCACGATCTCGGACCTCACCGACCACCGCCACATCGGGTGCCATGCGAAGAAAGCCGGTGACGAGACGTCTCAAGTCGACAGGTGCGCGCTCTACCTGGCTGGGCCGCGTTTGCATAGCAGCAACGTTGGGCAGCGGTATGTCGAGTTCGAATACCTCTTCGGCAGTGACGACACGCAGATGCGGATCCAGCTCAGCTGCACAACATCCCAGCAGAGTCGTCTTGCCGCTGCCCGGCGCTCCGGCGATCAGGATCGACAGCCGAGCGCGCACCGCAGCGCGCAAAAAATCGGCTGTCTCGGCAGTGACGGTGCCGTTGGCCGCTAGGTCGCTCAGACTTGAGAACGGGATCCCTGTGAACTTCCGGATATTGAAGATCAGGTTGCCACCGCGTCCAATGTCGGGGTGAACGATGTGGAGTCTGGCCCCATCGTCGAGTTGCGCATCTTGAAGACCCTCGCCGGGGTCGAGCTTGCGGTGCGATGCGGTTGCATCGTCGATGATTCTCGTCAATGTGCGCCGTACATGCTCACCGTCGTGGAACACCTCGTCGTGACGGCCGGACGGGCCGCGGTGGCGCTTGACGAAGATTTCATGTGGTGCATTGACCATGATCTCCCATACATCTGCATCGGTGAGCAACGCTTCGAGCGGCCCGTACCCCAACAGATCGCGCCTCACCCGGTCGGCGATCTCATCGGCGTCTGTCACCGCATGGCTGTGCAGACCGCGCTTGAAGTCCAGGTTCCATTTCCTGATCTCTTCGTGAGCGAGCGATGCGATGGCCGCATCTGCCCCTGGCGCGCGGGGATCTACTCCGACATCGCGGGCTCGCTCCGTCACCGAGTGCTCGATTGTTGCGAGCGGGTCAACCTCTCTCGTGGCGCCTTTCGTGGCGCGTTCCATGACGCGTCTCATGACGCGTTCCATGACACAAGGCCCGCCCACATCACTGGGTGCCCCAGATTCGGATCAGTGTGATGGTGCCTGCGTGCGCTGCTGCTGCCAGCTTCGTTGCCACGGCCAGATCAGGCACCAGCAGCGTGACGGTGACCGTGGCTGACTGTTGCTGTTCGTCTGAGTGGTCGTCAACTTCGAGCACTCTGACATCAGTGGCGATGACGGCACCTGACGACTCAGTGGCGATGACGGCACCTGACGACTCAGCGGCGATGACGCCACCTGATGGCCCAGTGCCGGCGGCCGTCACCACGTCTACCCGTTCGCCGGGTTCGAGCAGACCGTTGAGGGCTTGGGGACGGTCTAGCTCGACTGCCACGGCGCGCCCTACTAGTTCGGTCTGCGCGGTCTGTACAGAGGTCACATCGCTGCGTGCCAGCAATTCTCCGGGTAGCACAGTGTTGATGACCATCTGACCCAAGGCGTCGTCGTGGTTGTCAAAAACCGTGGCGGCGACCTCGGCCGGTAGTCGGATCGGTACTACAGCGATGTCGGCGGCTTCCACTGCCATGCCGGGTGACAGTCGGGTGCGGGCTATAGCGAAGTAGGTCTCTGGTTCGACCGCGGACTGCTCAAACGTCCACCACAGACCGAGCGCTGCGATGCCGCACAGCGCGCTGCCCAGAGCGACCCGCGTGCGAGTTGCACGCTGCGCTGCACCTGTGCTGCCTCGTGGCACAGCAGTCTGCACCCCGACGTGGTGGTCGCTGGGCAGGGGTTCTCGGGGCAGGGGTTTTCGGGGCAGGGGTTCTCGGGGCACACAGAGAACATAGCTAAACAACACTGAAATGTAAAAATATTAAATAAAAAGCATTGAAAATAATCAAGTGTGTCGCAGAGGCACAGCGGTACACAGCGTCAAGCCGATGATCTACGGTGATGATCTATGGCGATGATCTATGGCGATCTGTACGGATGATCTATACGAAATACACCGTGCCGACCGGCTTGCGCGCTAATGTTGCCGTCAAGAGATCGGCAGTGCTCCTGCCGTGTAAATGGCCAAGGGGCTACGGGGCCAAAGGGCTGCAGAGCCAAGGGGCTACGGGGCCAAAGGGCTGCAAGGAGTGGTCATGCCCGAGAAGCCGACAGGTTCCGATGGGGACAACGCGTCGAGCCAAAATGTTTTCGACGAAATCATCTGGCTGTCAACGCTGAAGGCGGCCGACCGCCTCGGCCTCACCACGCGCACTCTGTACCGATTCATCGACCGCGGTGACTTGCCGGCCTACCGGTTCGGGCGCGTGATCCGGCTGCGGCTGTCCGATGTGGACGGTTTCATTGAGCAGTGCAGGGTCGAGCCAGGCAGCCTCGAGCATCTCTACCCCGAAGCGCGGGCTGATCTTGATGACGATGCTCCCGTGGGTGACAACCCAGCGAGCGACAACCCAGCGAGCGACGACCCAGTGAGCGACGACCCAGTGAGTGATGCTCCCGTGAGCGACGCTCCAATGAACGACGACGATTGAACAACGCACCGACGTCACCCGCTGGCGCTGACGCGCCGAGGGGCGTGTGGAACACCGTCAGCCCGCGTTTTGGACTGCGACCCGATTGGTGCCGGGCCCAGGACCGTGACAGGACTCGTTGGCCGATCGGGCTCGCAGTGCTCTTTGTCATGGGCCTCACAGGCTCGATTGTTCTGCTGTCGGTCTCGTTGACAGCAGGGCGCGTGGGCTTTGAGAACACGCTGGCAGACGAGTTGCTTGCACGGCCCCTGATTGAACAGTTCGTTCTGGTAGCGCTGTTTGCGCCTGTGGTTGAAGAATTTCTGTTCCGGCTCCCGCTGACCCAAAGACTTCGCATCAAGATGTTGGCAGCAGTCGGCGTGGTCGGGTTTTTGAACTTTCTTCCCAGCGACGGTGCAGCACTAACACTGGTCGTTGCTGCGTTGTTTGGAACCTTGGCGCTTGCCTGCGGAGTCCTGCAAACCAAACGCGTGTGGGCAGATGCCGCCGCGCGTTGGTGGGAGGCGCATCCGCGTTGGCCAGTCTGGGCTTCGGTTACTGCGTTTGGCTTAGTACACCTGAGCAACTACGACGTGAGCTGGTCGGCTGCGACCGTTGTTGTGGCGCCGCTCGTTGTCAGCCCGCAGATGTGGCTGGGTGTCATGTTCACGATTGCCTGTGTGCGGTACGGCTGGTGGGCCGGTCTTGTGTTGCATGCGATGCACAACCTGGCGGTCTGGGGCTTCTCCAGTTTGCTCACTGAGATGTAGCTATCTGATGCATCAGACTGATGCATCAGACTTGGGGCACAGCCGGTACCCTCGCGGGCCGAGCGAGACCCTCGGCACTGTGCAGATCTTCGACACGATGACGCGGCGCAAGACCGTATTTGTCCCGCGGACGCCGGGCAAAGTCTCGATGTATGTGTGCGGGCCGACGGTTTACGACGTGCCTCATCTGGGTCATGGCCGCACTGCGCTGACCTACGACATCATCAGGCGCTACCTGACTTGGGCCGGGTTTGAGGTGACGATGGCTTCCAATGTCACCGACATCGACGACAAGATCGTGGCGCGCGCCCAGCGCGAAGGCCGCACCGAAGCAAATGTCGCCAAGGAGTTCACTGCTTCCTACGACTCACAGATGAAACGGCTCGGCGTGCTCGAAGCTCATTCGCGTCCGCACGCCACGCACTTTGTCTCCCAGATGATCGATGTGATCTCTGAACTGCTGTCGCTGGGTGCCGCCTATGAAGTTGCGGGCAAAGGTGTGTACTTCGCAGTGGAGTCGGCTCCCGGATACGGGCAGCTTGCAGGACGCTCAGCGGAGCAACTCAACGCCGATGCCGGCGCACGTATTGACGTTGACCCCGACAAGCGCTCGCCGCTCGACTTCGCGCTCTGGAAAGCAGCTCAGCCAGGCGAGCCGCGCTGGGACACCCCATGGGGGCCGGGGCGCCCCGGCTGGCACACAGAGTGCGTTGCCATGTCGCTGAGCGCTTTAGGCCCCGGCTTTGACATTCACGGCGGGGGAGACGATCTGATCTTCCCGCACCACCAGAACGAATGGGCGCAGGCCACTGCCGCAGGCGAGCCCTTCGCTCGCTACTGGGTACACAGTGCCATGGTGAATGTCGGCAGCCAGAAGATGGCAAAGTCGGTTGGCAACTACACCGATCTGGCCGAAGCCATTGATGCTGTTGGGCCTCGCGCTGTGCGCTTGTTGGTTCTGCAGACCCATTACCGCAAAGCCATGGAGATGGGACCTGAGGCGCTCAAAGCGGCCCGCAGTGCTGTCGAGCGGCTCGATGCCTTCGTTCGTCGCGTTGGCGATTCAGCCTTGCCGCTCGATGCACAGGCATCGCTGCGGCGACATGACCTGCGACATGACCGGCAACATGACACAGGGGCACAGACAGCCCCCGGGCTAGACACCGAAGCTGTCAACGCGTTCGCTGCCGCCATGGACGACGACTTCTCCACCCCGAGCGCGCTTGATGTGATCTTCCGTCTGGTGCGCCGCGCAAACGTTGCGCTCGACGCAGACGCAGACGACGACCCCGCGCCTACTGCGCGCACTGCGCTGGCCCTGCTGGAAGTTCTCGGTCTTCGCGCTGGTCAACACGACGACGCTGGCTCCGGGACCGACGGACCAACAGACACTGAGGTTGAAGCGCTCCTTGCGCGGCGGGCTACCGCGCGAGCTGCACGAGATTTCGCTACTTCTGATCAGATCCGCGACGAACTGGCAGCGGTCGGAATTGTCGTGTCCGACCGTCCCGACGGGCACGACTGGCATAGACGCTGACACTGCTGCGGCTAGACGCTGCTGTGGCTAAGCAGATGCCTTGGCCCACAAGCCTTGGCGGTTTCTGTGCAGTTGAGTCTTGCCCACCTGAGTTGTGCCCTGCTGGGCTGTGCCCTGCTGGGCTGTGTCCAGCTGAGTTGAGTCCAGTTGGGTGCTACAAGCGTCGGATGACGGTGACGACTTTGCCGTAGATGGTGACCTCATCGGCGGGGCGGATGATTGGGCGGTGGTCGGCATTGGCCGGCTCAAGAACAATGACATCACCGGAGCGTTGGTACCGCTTGACTGTGCTTGCTGTGCCTTCTGTGTTTGCTGTGTCTTGTTGGCTGTCGACTGCTGGGCCGCCGTTGATGCCGGCGACGACAATGTCCCCGTTCTCAATGTCCCCGTTCTCAATGTCCCCGTTCTCAGCGTCCAGCTGATGCCGCGCTACTACGTAGTCGCCGTCGCAGATGCCCGCGTCGATCATCGAATCGTCCCGTACTGCCAACATGAACAGCTCACCGCCGCCAGTGAAATCTTCTGGCAGCGGCACGAGTTCTTCCACGTTCTGCTGAGCCAAGACATCGGTCCCTGCGGTCACGTTGCCGATGAGTGGAACGTGACGGGCGGGCCGTCGCTCTCCCTTGACGCGCGTCTGCCAGTCAAACCTGACGATCAAGGCTCTCGGACGTGACGGATCACGACGAATCCAGCCGTCTGCCTCCAACACCCGCAGATGACGGTGGACGGTTGCTGGCGATCTGAGGTTGACTTCCTCGCAGATTTCACGCACCGAAGGCGGGTAACCGCGCTCGCGTTGCGTCACGTCAATGAACTCGAGAATGGAACGCTGGCGTTCCCCGAGATGGGCTGTGCGCTCGGTGGCAGCACTAGCACGCATCTGGGTTTTTGTTGCAGTGATTCTTGGTGCACCAGTACCCGTTGCACTAGCACCTGTTGCACTAGTAGCTGTCACAGCAGCATCTTTCGCGGTGCCGTTCGCAGTGTCATTCGCAGTGTCATTGTCACGGTGATCCTCCTTGGGAACCGCTGATCGCAGCATCCCACTGGCCAGTGGGATGCTGAACAGTGGGATGCTGAACAGCCGGAAGTGCCACCCTAGCCGATCTGTTAACAACGGATGTTCTAAGTTACGAGCATTTGTTTGTTACCCTAGGGTCGCCTGCGCCGCCACCGCACGAAGAGCGCACCGTCCGCAGTGACGACCTGCTCTAGCTCAAACTCATATGGCGACCCCGGGGCACGACCGGTCGGCGGGCCTGTGGCTATGCGCGGTGCGACGGAGTTGACAATCAGCGGGGCGTAAGTGAGATTGATCTCATCAACTAGGTCGGCAGCTAGCAGGTGCCCATTCAGCGTGGGTCCACCTTCGCAAAGCACAACGTTTGTGCCGCGTGCATGCAGAGCTGCCAGCGCAGCAGCGAGGTCAACTTGGCTTTCTCCGCAGCGCAGCATCTCGGCGTGTCCTTGGTAACGCTCGGCATCGGCGGGATCTGCGTTGGTGGTGGTCACAATCAAAGGCAAGGGCGCTGGGTTTGTTTCGCCTGGGTTTGTTTCGCCTGGGTTTGTTTCGGCAGGGGCCGCAAATAGAGGTAGCTGCGGGTCGGCGCTGAGCGATCCGCTGACCACCGCAATGCGAGCGCCGGAACGCCGCGCGGGTCCGTACCGTTCCGCATTGGCCGTGCTGGCTCCCACCAAGATGACGTCAGCTCGCGCGCGCAGGGCTGCGAACATGGTCTTGTCGGCTGTGCTCGAAAGTCCGCCAGATAGTCCTTGTGAGGCTGCTGCTCCGTCAATGCTGGTCACCATATTGAGCAGCACCCACGGCCTAGCCCGATGAGGCGAACGCGTCCGGTTGGTGGCCCCTTGAGGGGAGACAGACCCCGCTGGCAGTGGAAACAGCCGCTGCATGGCGATGATTCTGCCATTGCTGCCTGCATTGCCGACCCCCTCCCCATCGGTGCCCCCACAGGTGCCCCAATAGCAATGTCCCAGTAGCAGTTTCCCAATAGCGCAGTCCTGAAAGCCAAGGGTTATTGCAGCAACTTGCTGGCAAAGGCACTTTTCCACAGATACTGTGGAAAAACTTGTCCACAGCAATTGGCTGTTGCCCACAGGGTTTTCCCCTAGAAAATCAAGGGGTTGACCACTTTTGATCCACAGCACTCCCGCAATAAAGTCGCAGCAGGGCAGCAATAAGTCCAAAGCAATGAGGCGCAAGTTAATGACGATGACTGAAACGTTTCCAACAGAGGGCTCCAGCCCTGATCGCCCGCTTGGGGGCACGCCGTTGCGCTTGCGCCGCTACTTCACCACAGCCGGTGTGCATCCCTACGACACCGTGCAGTGGGAGCGCCTCACCGCATCAATCACTAACGCCACCGATGGCACCGTGGCGTTCTCCCAGCCCGAGGTTGAGTTCCCAGCCGACTGGAGTCCCACCGCTGTCAGCATCGTTGCACAGAAGTACTTCCGAGGCACGCTCGGAACACCTGAACGCGAGCACTCCCTGCGGCAGGTCATCAACCGCGTGGCTGGAACTATCACGCGCTGGGCAACCGACGATGGCTATTTCTCCTCAACCGAAGAGGCAGCAGTCTTTGAGGCCGAGCTGTCGTGGTTGTTGCTGCATCAGCGAGTCGCCTTCAACAGTCCAGTCTGGTTCAACATCGGTGTCGCCGATGTGCCACAGCAAGCGTCGGCGTGCTTCATCTTGGCTGTCGAAGACGAGATGGAGTCAATCTTGCAGTGGTATGCCACTGAGGGTCGGATCTTCAAGGGTGGCTCTGGCGCAGGTGTCAACCTCTCAGCGTTGCGGGCGTCTTCGGAGTTGCTTTCGGGTGGCGGCACCGCGTCTGGGCCGGTCAGCTTTATGCGCGGCGCCGATGCATCGGCTGGCACGATTCGCAGCGGCGGCAAGACCCGACGCGCCGCCAAGATGGTGCTGCTAGACGCAGACCACCCCGACATTGAAGCGTTCATCTGGTGCAAGGCACGCGAAGAGCGCAAGGCCCGTGCGTTGGCCGCAGCGGGCTTCGACATGGACCTCGACGGCGCTGACGCATTCTCGGTGCAGTACCAGAACGCCAACAACTCTGTCCGCTTGCCCGACGAATTCATGGAAGCAGTCGAAGCGGACGCGCAGTGGGCGCTGCGGGCGCGGACCAGCGGCGAGACGATCTCGACGGTTCGGGCCACGGACTTGTTGCGCCAGATCGCCCAAGCAGCCTGGGAGTGCGCGGACCCCGGCGTGCACTTCTCTACCACCATCAACAACTGGCATACCGCGCCCGCCCACGGTCCGATCACTGCCAGCAATCCGTGCAGCGAGTACGTCCACCTAGACAATTCGGCCTGCAATCTGGCCAGCGTCAACTTGCTGCCATTCTTCGGTGAGCACGCCGGAAGCGGCACCGAGTGCGGCTTTGACATTGAGGGCCTGCGTCAAGCGGTGCGCGTCACGTTCATCGCTCAAGACGTGCTGGTGAGCCATGCGGATTACCCAACCGAACTCATCGGCGAGACATCCCGCCGTTTTCGTCAGCTCGGTCTGGGATTCACGAACCTGGGTGCGCTGCTGATGGCAGCAGGCACTCCCTACGACTCGCCTCAAGCGAGGTCTGTGGCCGCTTCGCTCACGGCCCTGATCTGTGGTGAGGCGTACGCCACCTCTGCGGATCTGGCCGAACGGCTCGGGCCCTTTGCCGGCTTCGGTCCTAATGCAGCAGCGATGAGCAGTGTGCTGATGCGCCACCGCGACGCACTCAACCGCATCGAGACTGTCTCAGATCCCCGTATCGAGACTGGCTCAGATCTCACAGCGACCCCTACAGACGAGCCGTCGGCGAGCGGCTGCGCGGAACTGGTCACCGAACTCTGCTGCGTTGCAGCTGAGCGCTGGGATCATGCCATCGCCGGCTGCCATGCGCACGGCGTCCGCAACTCTCAAGCCACGGTCATTGCGCCCACCGGGACGATCTCGTTCATGATGGACTGCGACACCACCGGGATTGAACCGGATTTGGGGTTGGTGAAGCACAAGAGACTCGTCGGTGGCGGCGATCTTCGCATCGTCAACTCAACGGTGCCGGTTGCGCTTGGACGGCTGGGCTATTCCCTAGAAGAGATCGCCGACATTGAGGCGCACATACTTGATACCGGACGCATTCAGGGCGCGCCGCATATCGCTGAGCGTCACCTCAGTGTGTTCGCTTGCTCGATCGGCGATGATCCCATCGCACCGAACGGTCATGTGTCCATGATGGCGGCGTGTCAGCCGTTCGTATCGGGGGCGATCTCCAAGACCGTCAACCTCCCGGAGTCCGCGACCGTCGACGACATCGAAGATCTGCTCGTGCGGTCTTGGCATCTCGGACTCAAAGCAGTGGCGATCTACCGCGACAATTGCAAGGTGTCTCAGCCGCTGTCGGTAGGCCCGTCAATTGACGAAGCCGCCCAGTCAGCAGCCGCACAGGCTGAAGCTATACAGCCCGCAACCCCGGCCGAAGCCGCACCGATCACACCAGCGCAGCCAGCGACTGCAGCGTCGCTCAGAGTGCCAGCACCGCCGCCGCGCCGCCGCCTGCCGCGCCGCCGCCGCTCGCGCACGTTCTCGTTTCGTGTCACCGACTGCCACGGCTACCTCACCGTTGGCGAGTACGACGACGGCAGACCGGGAGAGATCTTCCTCACCGTGGCGAAGCAGGGCTCAACGCTGGCGGGAATCATGGACGCATTCGCCATCTCGGTCAGCCACGGCTTGCAGTATGGAGTTCCGCTGCGTTCTTATGTTGAGGCTTTCACCAACATGAGGTTTGAGCCGGCGGGACTCACTGATGATCCCGAGCTGCGCATAGCCGCCAGCATTGTTGATTACATTTTCCGCCGCCTTGCGCTGGAATACTTGCCGTTGGGTGAGCGCAGCGAACTGGGGGTGCTCAGCACCGATGAGCGGACCGATCCGCCGCTGCCGGGGCTCGATGCCCTCTCGGTTACTACCGCGATCGGCGCTGAGCTCGTGCCGGATCCGCCGTCGCAGCGTCTAGACCTGCCCTCTGTTCATGTTGAGACTGCTGTTGGTAGGGATGCTCCGTTGTGCATGACTTGCGGCGATCTGATGGTGCGCGCCGGTTCGTGCTTCGCGTGCCGCTCCTGCGGCGCGACCAGCGGCTGCGGCTAGCTGCACTGACCTAGCTGCACTGACACAGCGGCTAGCTGCACTGACACAGCAGCGCGCACTAACGCACCGGGCAGCAGTTTTCGACGCAGGTGTCGGGCCGCGGCCCCAGACGCCCCACAGCAGGCCGGTCGGCACGAACACCGGCGGTCTCTTCAACGAGATCAACGAGCGCCCCAACGAAGCGCGGATGGGTGCCTACTGTGCGGGCGCGCACCATCGTGATGCCCGCTCCTGCTGCGACAGCGCGTGCGCGGGTGTCTAGATCGACCAGCACTTCCATGTGATCGGAGACGAAACCTAGCGGTACGACGAGGACGCTCTGGCAGCCTTCGTCGGCGAGTTGAGTGAGACGGTCGTTGATGTCGGGCTCCAGCCAAGGCATATGAGGGGGTCCGCTGCGGGACTGATACACGACTTCGTGGTCGCCCGACAGACCGGCCGCTGTTGCGACGGCTTCGGCTGTGTCAGCGAGCTGGGCGCGGTAGTCGCAGTTCGCCGCCATGGCCGCAGGCAGGCTGTGTGCAGTAAACAAAACATGCACGCTGTCGTCTAGGTGAGTGCCTGTGAGGGCTTGCTGGACGCGTTCGGCTGCTGCGCCCACAAACCCGGGATGGTTTCCGTACACCCGCACCCGGGTGAGACGCGGCCCGTCGGCCACATCGGCGGCGGCTCGGGCGAGATCCTCGTGATACTGACGGCATCCCGAGTATGAGCTGAATGCCGAGGTCACCACCACCGCTGTGTTGTGGCAGCCGTCGGTCGCCATCTGACGGATGGTGTCGGCCAAATAGGGATGCCAGTTGCGGTTACCCCAGTAACAAGCCAGCTCGGTTCCTCGTTCGGCCAGCTCGGCTGACAGCGCCGAAAGCAGCCGACGGTTCTGTTCGTTGATGGGACTCACGCCGCCGTACTGCAGATACTGCTGTTCGACTTGATCGAGTCGGTCGGGGGGAACGTTGCGCCCGCGGGTCACGTTCTCTAGGAAAGGCCTCACTTCGTGCGGGCCGTTAGGGCCCCCAAACGAAAGCAACAGCACCGAATCGATCCCAACAGGGCCCAGCGTTGCTCGAGCCCCCTCGGACTTCGGTTGTTCTGCTGACTCCACGTTCACAGCTTGCCCACTGGTTCGTCTGCTGGTTTGTCTGCTGATGCAGCTCGTTCAGCCGCAATGAGCAGCGGGACGGCGCTGAGGCCGATGAGCATCGCCACCGTGATGGTGACGTTGTAACCGCCGGTGTCAACCAACACTCCCATGAGCGGCGGTCCGATCATCGCCCCGAGACCCGCAGCGGTGTACAGGGCACCGAGTATCCCACCAAGCCCGATCTGGCCGAACAGCGTTGCCACCACCGCTGGCGATAGCGCTGTGAAGCCGCCGTAGCTCAGACCCATCACAACCGCGAACACCGGCAGCAGCCACGCGTTCCATTCGGCACCTAGCCACAGCAGAAAGCTCAGGGCCAGAGTAAGAAACGACAATTGATACAGCCGCATCAGCGGCACGACCGTCCCTAAGGCACCCAGGCCGAGCCGACCCACAATTGAGGCGCCACCGATGATGCCGACCAGCAAAGCGCCGCCGGACCGTCCGAGGTTCGACACGTAGTCCGGCAGGTACACAAAAGGGATGAACAAACAAGAGCTGAGCAAGAGCATCGACAGGTAGAGCAGGCCGAACACCGGCACTCGGCCGCGCAGCAGCGCCCGCAGCGAAGGCAATTCGCCTGCATCTAGATGTGTCGGCGCCCGGCGCGCCCCAACCGCCGCCACTGCAAAGACAGCGATTGATGCAACTGCCAAGATGCGGTAGCTAGCGCGCCAGCCGTAGGCGCCGATCAACGCGTCAGCCGCCGGAGAGCCGATGAGTGTGCCCACGCCGATGCCTGCGACAGCCACACCCATCGCGGCAACTCGTTGCCGCTCAAACCAGCCGCCGACAACAGCCACCATCGGCACATAGGCGCAGGCCACTCCGATTCCCACGCCCATTCCGTAGGTCGCATAGGCCAGCCAGATGCTGTCCACCAGCGATGTCAGCCACAAGCCGACGAACATTGTCGCGGCACCGGCAATGAGCACGCGGCGCGGTCCGACGTTGTCGGCGATGCGTCCGGTGACGATGCCCAACGTGAAATAGACGAACGTGGTCAGCGAGAAAAACAACGAGGTTTGGCTGGCGCCGACACCGAACTCGGCGCTGATTGCGGAGAAGAAAGCGCCAAAGGTGTAAGCGATGCCGAAAGCAGCGAGCGTCGCAAGCGCTGCACAGAACGCAACGACCCATCCAGCGGCCGAGTCCAGTTGAGAGGTTGGTGCGTGCGCGGTCGTGGCGGCCATGGGCTAAATCTGCTGCCTTTCGACGCACGCAGGCGCTGCAGATCTCAACGCAGCGCAGCCCGCCAACCTAGTGCTCTATCGTTGACGTTGGCCAAGCAAAGGGCAGCGAGATGAACGCATCGACAGCGCCGGAGGTCATCGAGCGTCCCGACACGCGCTATGACAACGGCGACCACGACCGCTTTTCTCACTATGTAGACAAGAACGCGCTGATGCGCTCTGCTGTTGACGGCGCCGCGGTCGTGGCTCTGTGCGGAAAGAAATGGGTTCCCACACGCGACGGCGAGCGTTACCCGGTGTGTCCAGCCTGCAAAGAGATGTATGCCGGCTTGCGCTCCTAAGGCGCAATGTCCGGATGTGGCCAAGAGGGTCTTGTTGAGGGTCTTGGCTGCGCAGGTTCCTGCTGAGAGCGCGACGCGGCTAGCCTCAAGCGCATGGTGACCGAACCACTTTTCGGCAAATGCCAGTGCAGCAGCTGCGAGTGCAGCAAATGCCAGTACAGCAGCTGCCAGTGCAACAGCTGCCAGTGCAGCAGCTACCAGTGCAGCAGCTGCCAGTGCTGTCTGTGCGCTACCAATTCGTGAGCGCTGCCGGTTTGTCCTGCTGCGTCGGAGTCCAGTGACCGACACGCAGGTTCGGATCCACGTTCCGGGCAATCATCTCATGGTCGGATTACTGGGCCGACGCGATGAGCATTTGCGGACGGTCGCGGACCGCTTTTCAGATGCCGACATACATGTGCGCGGCAATGAGATCACCGTGGCGGGTCCAAGCGCTGCTGTGGTCGGGCAGGTCTTTGAGGAGATCGTGCAGGTGCTCCAAGCCGGTCAGCGCATTGAGCCAGAAGTGCTCGACCGGGTCATTGACATGGTGGAGGCCGACGAGAGCCCCAGCGATGTGCTCGCAGCGCCGGTTGTTCGCACCCCCAACGGCAGGGTGGTGCGGGCGAAGAGTGCCGGCCAGAAGCGTTACGTGGAGATGATCCGCTCCAACATTGTGACGTTCGCTGTCGGTCCTGCCGGGACCGGTAAGACATGGCTGGCAGTGGCTCTGGCTGTCGATGCGCTGATGTCGAAGTCGGTGCGACGGATCGTGCTCACTCGTCCGGCTGTCGAAGCAGGCGAGCGGCTGGGCTTCTTGCCCGGGGATTTGATGGCGAAGATAGATCCGTATCTGGCGCCTCTGTATGACTCTCTGTACGACATGTTGGACTCTGAGACCGCAGCCAAGCTGCTTGAGCGCAAGACGATCGACGTGGCACCGCTTGCGTTTATGCGGGGTCGCACGCTCAATGACAGCTTCATCATTCTCGACGAAGCTCAGAACACCACGCCGGAGCAGATGAAGATGTTCTTGACGCGTATCGGTTTCGGCTCCAAGGTGGTCGTGACTGGTGATCGCACACAGATCGACGTACCTGGTGGCAAGAGCGGACTGCTCGATGTGGAGCAATCGCTTGACGGAATTGATGGACTCGGTTTCGCACGGCTTGGTCGACGTGACATCACACGGCATCGAATAGTCGGCGACATCGTGGCGGCCTATGACCGACGTGACGCACAACGCAACGGCAGCAACTGAACGGCCCCAGCGGCCTTCGTTGGGTGCGGCCTCCCAAGACCCGCCGCGCCAACCGGTCGTGCTAATCGCCAACCGTCAAACAGACATCGAAGTTGATGCACAACGCTGTCGTTCCTTGGCGCAAAGAGTGCTCAAAGCTGAGGGCGCGCCGTTGGATTCAGAGACTGCTGTTGCTTTCGTCGGGCCTGACGAGATGGCAGACCTGAACGAGATTCACATGGGCCATGCCTCACCGACCGATGTTCTTGCGTTCCCCCTCGATCTCGCTGCCGACGCGCACGCTGCGTCGAATGCACCGACTGGGTGTTCTCAGACCGAGTTTCGTGCCGGCCCGGTTCCAGTTGGCCCGGTTCCAGTTGGCCCGGTTCTGGTCGGGGATGTGGTGGTGTGTCCTGCGGTCGCTGCTCTCAACGCCGAAGCGAGTACCGGTTCACGGACAGGTCACGACGGCAGCGTCGCTGCGGAGATTGATCTGCTGGTCGTGCATGGCGTTTTGCACCTGCTGGGCATGGACCACGCACATCCGACGGACGCTGCTGTCATGCGTTCTGTAGAGGATGAGCACTTACGAACATGGTGGGCCAGATTATGAGGTGGGCCGAATCATGAGGTGGGCCGAATCATGAGGTGGGCCGAATCATGAGGCGGAGCAGATTATGAGGCGGAGCAGTTTATGAGGTGGGCCAGAGTATGAACTGGGTGCTCGGTGCCGTGGGAGCCGCGATCTTGCTGGCAGGTGCCATGTTCTTGCGGTTGGTCGAAGCCACATTTGTGCGTCTCGGACGGGCGCGCGCCTCAGGCTTGGACGAGGCCAACGACAGCGCGGAGCGCCACAACGGTGACCACAACGATGAGCATCAAGGTGCCACGCGTCGGCTTTCTCTGCAAGCGTTGGTAGAAGACCGCGAGCTGGTTTTGGGTCCTGTGTCGCTGCTGCGGATGCTGACCCAGGTCGCACTGGTCGGCGGGGTTACTTGGATCGCTGCGGGCCGCACCGGCGCAACCGGCATCACCGCAGCCGTCGCCGTGACTGCGGTGGTGCTCTTCGTTGTGACCGAGGCGCTTCCTCGGCGCTGGGGAGTTGAAGCGAATGATCGAATGGCGCGCGTGCTTGCACCCGCGGCCAGAGTGTTGAGCCGAGCGGCACCGCTTGTTTGGCTTGCCCGACTGCTGTCAGCCCCCGCACGGGCGCTCGGCCCTGCGGCAGCCCAAACCGACAGCGGCGAGGTCACCGAGGATGAGTTGGTGGCTTTGGCGTCGGCAGCGGCAGAGGCTCGCCTGATTCGCGACAGCGAAGCCGAACTGATCGGTCAGATCATGGAACTGGGCGACACCATCGTGCGCGCGGTGATGGTGCCTAGGCCCGACATGGTCACCGTAGGTCCCAACGACAGCGTCGCTGACGCGCTTGAGATGGTCATCGACTCGGGCTTCACCAGACTGCCAGTGGTCGGCGACAGCGTTGATGACCTCCGGGGCATCGTGCTGGCCAAAGACCTAGTCGCTGCCCACTTACACGGCATCAATGCCGCAGACACAGCAGACACAGATACAGCAAGCGACCCCACCAGTAAGCCCACTAAAGCCAGTCAGCCCAGCGAAACATCGCAGCGCGCCGACGATGCCGTGGTGTGCGCGCAGGTGCTGCGCCCCGCCAACTTCGTGCCCGAAACCAAACGCGTAGGCGATCTGATGCGCGAGATGCAAGAGTCCAAGTCGCACTTAGCGATTGCTGTTGACGAATACGGCGGGGTGGCCGGGCTTGTCACGCTGGAGGACATCATCGAAGAGTTGGTGGGTGAGATTGCCGACGAATACGACGTAGACGAAGCACTGGTCCAAGAAGTCGGTGACGGCACGTTCGTGTTCTCGGGCCGACTGCCTGCAGCCCGTCTAGCTGAGGTGCTGGAGCTGCGCTTGCCCGACGGCGATTGGGACACCGTCGGTGGACTGGTGCTCGACCGCGCCGGCCATGTGCCTGAGCCTGGTGAGTCGGTCGAACTCGACGGCTGGTGCCTGTCAGCGCTTGAAGTCGAAGACAGGCGCATCAATTTGGTCGGGGCCCGTCGGGGCGCCGACTAGGGGTTTTTTTGTGATGCGTTCGGGCTTTGTAACTCTGGTCGGCAGACCGAATGCAGGGAAGTCCACGCTGCTGAACTGCTTGGTTGGTGCCAAGGTCAGCATCACTTCAGACAAACCCCAGACCACACGCTTGCGTGTCATGGGCGTGCGTCACCTGCCCGATGCGCAGATTGTGTTCGTGGACACGCCCGGTATCGGCAAGCCGCTGACCCCATTGGGCGAGCAGTTGAATGCGACGGCCCGAACAGCAGTCGCCGATATGGCACCACTCGATGTGATCTGCTTGGTCCTCGATGCCACCGCGCCGCTGGGCCGTGGCGATCAAATGATTTGGGACTCGCTGCGCAACGATGCTGCCGCTGGCGATGCTGCCGCTGGCGTTGGCTATGTCGCTGCTGTTGTTGTCGTTACCAAGTGCGACCGGGCATCGAGGGCGCAGATCGCCGCTCAACTGGCTGCCGCAAGCCAACTCAACGCCGACGCCTACTTTCCGGTGTCAGGACGAACCGGCGAGGGCATTGATGTTTTGGTGGAGCACTTGGCGGCCCGGCTCGGACCGGGCCCGGCCTACTTCGGACCCGAGAGTGTCACCGATCTAGCTGAAGGGTGGCGCATCGCCGAAGCTGTTAGAGAGCAGCTACTCGCACGACTCAACGATGAACTCCCGTACAGCATCGCTGTGAGGGTCACAGAATGGGAACCACACCGGATCAGGTGCGATATCGCTGTCGAGCGCAACTCCCAAAAGGGCATCGTGATTGGTCAAGGCGGCGCCATGTTGCGCGAGGTAGGCATAGCAACCAGACGCGAACTCGGTCTTGACGGAGTGCATCTAGAGCTGCGTGTGCGTGTCGAACCTGATTGGCAACGCACTCCAGATGCAGTGGCGCGCATGCTTGCGCCGCAGATGCCTGTCATCGCGCAGCCCTGACCCACCCCCCCTCAGCTCAAGTGGTGAGTCGGTCGCGGATGGCGTTTAGGAAGGAGATCGCCTCAGCGTTTGAGACTGTGCGACGCATAGGCGGCAGGCCCTTGAGGAGTCGCGTTCGGTAACCAGCAGTTGCCAATCGGGAATCCAGCACTGCCACAACGCCTTGGTCTGAGGATGTGCGAATGAGCCGACCCACGCCTTGGGCCAGCACATCGGCTGCGTTGGGCACGTCCACCGACATGAACGCGTCGTCGCCGGCCAGTTCCCGGCGGGCTGCTGCTAATGGCTCGTTGGGACGGGCGAAAGGCAGACGGTCGATGGCCAGCAGTGACAGGGCCGACCCAGCCACGTCCACGCCCTGCCAGAAGCTCATCGTGGCGCACACAACGGTCGCAGGGTTGGCGCTGAGCGTCTCAATCAAAGCGGCGTTAGATCGGTTGCCGCCTTGGCGCAACACGTCAATGCCGCTGAGCATGTCTTCAAGCGCGTCGGCTGTGTCGTGCAATGCGCGCCAGCTAGTGAACAGCGCCAGCGTGCGTCCACCGACGGCATCGATGAGTTCCGCTAGTTCAGCAGCGGCTTGTGGCCGGTGTTTCGGGTTACTGGGTGCCGGCAGATGACGCGCGCAATACAGCAGCGCGTTCGATCGGTAATCGAAGGGGCTTTCCACTGTGCGGTATGTGTGCTCCTGAGTGTGTATGCCGAGGCGCTGAACGAAGTGCGGTCCGAGCGTTGCGCTGGTGAGAATTGCTGCCCGCTGCCCCCACAGGCGGCTCGCCAGCAAGTCGCCGACATCCAGCGGCGCGAGCCGCAGCCGTCCGGTGCCCTCAACCAAGATGGCCGTCCCCGATGGCGGTTCTGCTGCTGCGCGCAGTGCTGTGAGTGATTCAGCGGCCAGACGTCCGACTCGCAGCCGTTCAAGCTCCCAGCGGTCGTCGCCGCTGCTGTTGTTTGGTTTGGCAGATCGAAGCTCCGCAGCTAGCTGCTCCACTCGGCTGTCTGCCGCTTCGAACAGGGTCGCCAAGTCGCCGGTAATGGCACCGAGGTGAGCGTCTCGCAACGGTTCGAGTTCGTCTGACAGGCGCGCTGCCACCTCAGCTACTGCGTCGGCTGCGGCACCTCCGGCACCGACACTGCGCGCTTCGGCAGCGAGCCGCACGAATCCGGCCGGAGAGATCTCCATGCCGGCCACTTGAGTTACCACGGTTTCGATCTGGTGCGCTTCGTCAAACACGACCGCGTCGTGGGGGCCAAACAGAAACCCGTCGCCGAAGAGGTCGATGAAGTACAGGTGCTGGTTTGTCACCACCATGTTGGCTTGTGATGCCCTCGCTATGGCACTGTCTGCGAAGCAGCGATGACCTTGCGGGCAGCGTTCGGTGCCGATGCATTCGGTGCTGTTCACCGACACCGAGGACCACACACGATGCTCCGGTGCGACAGCCAGCTCCGCACGGTCGCCGGTGCGTGTTGTGCGCTCCCAGCGTTCGATCTCGTTGAGTTGCCGCTGGCGTTGTAAGTCCGCGGCCGACAGCGTGGCACCGTCGATGTCCAGACGCTGCTGCGCGTGCGCGTCCCATCGGTGACGGCACAGATAGTTGCTGCGCCCTTTGAGCAACTCCCACCGAACCGGGCGGCCGAGTCGCTGTTCTAGTCCCGCTGCGACCAGCGGTAGGTCTTTGGTGACCAGTTGATCTTGGAGCGCCAACGTCGCCGTGGCGATGACCACGCGTTTACCGCTGGCGGCTGCCAGCGCAGCTGGCACTAGATATCCCAAAGACTTGCCTACACCGGTGCCTGCCTGACACAGCAATGTGTCGCGGTTGCTGATCGTCTCAGCGACGGCAGTCGCCATCTCGGTCTGTCCCGGTCGATGCTCACCGTCGTGGCCGAGCGCTGCGATTGAGTCATCTAGCGCAGCCGTTAGATCGGCGCGGTCTGTGAAATCGGCGCGGTCCCAGCCGTCTGCTGCTCGGGACATATCCCAAGGCTCGTCATCTTGAGGCTCCTCAGACATTGACCCTCACGTCGATCACTGGCCGGGCCACTTGGCGACAGCCTCAGACAAGCCGACTTTGGCACCCAGTAAGGCCTCCCGATGGTAAGCCCAAAGCAACGCTGTCACCGAGGCAGTATCGACCTGTGCCCATGAGGGTTCTACCCTGCCAAGTGTGAACTGTAGTGCAGGTGTTGATCGGACGTGTCTGCCGACTCATGTGGCCTGCGTGATGGACGGTAACGGACGCTGGGCCCAAGCGCGTGGCTTGCCGCGGACCGAAGGGCACGCTGCTGGGGAAGAAGCGCTAATCGACACTGTCGAAGGCGCTGCCGACATTGGTCTGCGATGGCTCACGGTGTATGCCTTCAGCACGGAGAACTGGCGGCGGCCTCCCGCTGAGGTGCGTTTCCTCATGGGGTTCAACGAGTCGTTGTTGGTGCGGCGCAGCCGTGAGCTGCACGACCGCAACGTGCGTATCCGATTCGTCGGACGTTCCGACGCTCGCATACCTCGACGCGTGCGCATGCGCATCGACGAGGCAGTTGAGATCACTGCTGCCAACACCGGGCTGACGTTCACGGTGGCATTCAATTACGGCGGACGAGCCGAGCTGGTAGATGCCGCAGCAGCCTTGGTGCGCTCTGGGGTGACAGCCGATGAGGTCAACGAGGCATCTTTGGCAAAACACCTGTACGACGCGGAGATGCCCGATGTCGATCTGCTGATCCGTACTTCAGGTGAGTTCCGCGTGTCCAACTTCTTGTTGTGGCAGATGGCCTACAGCGAACTGGTGTTCACGGACACTCTCTGGCCCGATTTCCGCCGTGAAGATTTGTTCAATGCAATCTGCACGTATCAAGCGCGCGACCGTCGATTCGGTGGACTGAACGATTGAGACTGGACAATAAATGCACTCAACAGGCCGGTCGCCTGCAGCACGGGGAGTGCTCTCTTAGATGCAGTACCAAGACCGGGGAGTCGTGCTTCGCACAATCAAGCTTGGCGAGGCCGACCGGATTATCACGTTCATCACCTCAACCCATGGCAAGGTCAGGGCCGTGGCAAAGGGAGTTCGGCGAACCCGCAGCCGACTTGCGGGCCACCTAGAGCTGTTCCGTCACGTCGATCTGCAGTTGTACCGCGGGCGCGGAGAACTCGACACCGTTACCGGCGCAGTGACGTTGGACCGCTACCGAAGCCTGCGTGAAGATCTAGATCGACTCGGGACTGCCATGTCGCTGGTTGAAGCGGTGGATCAGATCGTTCACGACCGTGGGGAAGACCCGGTGCCGTATCAGATGCTGATGGGGGCACTGGGTCGCTTGGCTTGCGGCAGCGCCGAGATGCTGCTACCCGCGTTCTTGCTGCGTCTGCTGGCTCACGAAGGCACCGCTCCGATGCTTGATGAGTGTGTTGTAGGCAACGGTTGCCACGACAGTGCTGTTGTGGCATTCGATCCGGCTCAAGGAGGGGTCACCTGCGAGGTCCACCGGCAAGGCCGTCCGCTTTCGCCCGGCGCACTGGACCTGTTGCGTTCAATCATGGCAGGCCGCGTCAACGCCGTTTTGGAAGCACCGTTGTCGCCAGATACACGCGAAGCCGCCGCTGTGGTCACCCGCATGTGGGAGTACCACACAGACAGGCGGCTGCGCAGCCCAGACCTGCTGGGGTGACCTGCGCGGACTGGCGCGCCTAGCTGGCCCAATTGGGCTGGGCCAACTGGCCCGGGCCGAAACTCTGCGCTGGTCAGCGGAGGGATTGAGAACGTCCGCGGGAACCTTCAACGCTCTCATGTAGTCGCTGGAAGCGCTTTTCAGCACGAGCGTCTGCGGTCAACTTCCACCACCTTCGAGCTCGCCAGAACGCACCGGCGAACGCCAACAGTCCCAGCACCACCTGCGTGCGGGCCAGACCGCCACACAGCGGGTGCCTGCTAGAGGGTGCGAGGTAGCGCTGGCTTGTCGCGAGAGCCGTGGCGTGTGCATCGGCAACCGCTGCACGCAAATCGTCAAGATGCACATCGGGCGGAGCCAAGCTCAACAGCGGCATCGAACAAGTCCAGCTCACTTCGCCCTCGCGTAGGCCCTCATAGGGTCCGTCAAAGACCGGCAGCGGCACGAGCAGCACCAACAAGCCAAGCAACGCGCACAAGAAAACGACGGTGGTGTCGCGCAGCGCCATACCGCCAGCATAAAAGCCCCAGACCCAGTGCCCCAGACCCAGTGCCCCAGACCCAGCACCCGAGACCGGGCGAAGCCACGATCTACGAAGCCACGATCTGCAATCCGAGGCACTTCAGGCCTGCAAGGCATTTGGGTACCCTGCGGGCCTGTGACTGTGCCACCCCAAGGGTCACTTGATGGGCCACTAGATGTCACCCGAGCGCCCCAAACCGACCCTTCAGGGCCCGAACCCACAGGGCCCGAACCGCCAGTGTCTCAACCGCCAGTGGCTGACTCTGCGCTGTTCGACCAGATCGTCAATCTTTGCAAACGGCGCGGCATCGTCTTCGGCTCTGCTGAGATCTACGGCGGTTTTCGCAGCGCGTACGACTACGGCCCGATCGGTGTCCAGCTCTTGCGCAACATAAAGGACGCTTGGTGGCGTTCGATGGTCCAGTTGCGCAGCGACGTGGTGGGCCTTGACGCTTCCATCTTAGGTCCGCCCCAGATGTGGGAAGCCTCGGGACATCTCAAGAATTTCACCGATCCATTGGTGGATTGCACTGCCTGCAAGACCCGCCACCGCCAAGACCAGCTAGAAGACCCCGATCAGTGCCCGGCCTGCGGTCGCCGTGGCACGTTCACTGAGGCTCGTTCGTTCAATCTCATGTTCCGCACCCAAGCGGGTCCTGTGGAGGGAGCGGGTACCGAGGTGTACCTGCGACCCGAGACGGCTCAAGGCATGTTCGTCAACTTCAAAAACATCCTTGAGACCAGCCGGAAACGACCACCGTTCGGCATCGCTCAGATCGGCAAATCGTTTCGCAACGAGATAACGCCCGGCAATTTTGTGTTCCGCACGCGCGAATTTGAGCAGATGGAGATGGAGTTCTTCGTGCCACCCGACAGTGCCGAACAATGGTACGAATACTGGCTGGCCGAGCGGCTTGCGTGGTACGCAGATTTGGGGATTCCTCCAGCGCTGCTGCGCCTGCGAGCCCACGATGCCGACGAACTCAGCCATTACTCCAGCAGCACTAGCGATGTTGAGTTCTTATTTCCTTGGGGCTGGGGCGAACTCGAAGGCATCGCCAACCGCGGCGACTACGACCTTCGCTGCCACGCCGCACACTCCGGCCAGAAGCTGGAATATTTCGACCAAGCCAGCGGGGAGCGCTACGTCCCCCACGTCATTGAGCCCGCTGCGGGAGCCACGCGCACACTGATGGCATTCTTGCTAGCTGCCTACCGCACCGAGACCGTCAACGACGACACACGAACGGTGCTGAGTCTGCATCCCAGATTGGCACCGTACAAAGTGGCCGTGCTGCCGCTATCCCGCAAGGCCCCGCTGACTGAGCTAGCTGCTGATGTGCTGAAACTGTGCCAGCCGCACTGGATGTGCGACTACGACGAGACTCAAGCCATTGGTCGGCGTTACCGGCGCCAAGACGAGATCGGTACACCGCTGTGTGTGACGGTGGATTTTGAGTCCATTGACGATCGGTGTGTCACCGTCCGCGACCGTGACACCATGGTCCAAGAACGGGTGCAGATTGCCTCACTCACAGAGAACTTGCAGCGTCGGCTGGGTTTGTAGCACCCACGGCGACCAGCGAGCTAGACCAGCGAACTAGACCAGTGAGCTAGACCAGTGAGCTAGACCAGTGAGCTGGCGCATGCGGGGGTAGCAATGGCGAACTCTGGGAGTGGACTGAGCGCTCGTCAGCTCCACGCCGTCACTCAGCTCAGCTTCGACGAGTTGACAGCAGCGTTGCATCCGACGTTTGCGGGCGATTTGAACGATGCCGCAGCAGTGCTGACCACTGGCCTAGCGGCATCACCGGGCGCGGCCACCGGCGTCGTGGCCGTCGGTTCGCAGGCTGCGTTAGATCTCGCATCGGCCGGCCACACGGTGATTTTGGTCGCCACTGAGACCACACCCGCCGATGTGGCTGCAATGGGCCTATCAGCGGGAATCTTGACCTCCCGAGGCGGCATGGCGAGCCACGCCGCTGTGGTGGCCCGCGGGTGGGGGATACCGGCGGTATGCGATGCCCGCGAGATCACCACAGAGACAGCCAGCTTCACTGTCGGTGAGCGCAGCATCCCCAACGGCACGCCAATCTCCATAGACGGCACCACTGGCGAAGTGACGCTCGGCGACCGACAACTCAGCAAGCCCCGCACCGGCGGCGACCTGCCCGCTGAGATAGCCGAAGTGCTGGGCTGGGCAGATCGCGTCTTAGCGGGCCGGTTTGCGGTGTTAGCCAACGCCGACTCAGCGTCCGATGCAACAAAAGCTCGTTCGTTGGGGGCGGCTGGCATCGGGCTGTGCCGAACCGAGCACATGTTCTTAGAGCCCGACCGGCTCGAGGTCGTCCAGCACGTCATTTTGAGAGGCCACGATGAGCACCTTGACGATTTGGAATCGGCGCAGCGGAACGACTTCCGCGAGATGTTTGAAGCCATGGACAATCTGCCGGTCACGATCCGCCTACTTGACGCGCCGATGCACGAATTCCTTGCTGGAGCCGACCCCGCCGAGGCTCACCGATGGCGTGAGCACAACCCGATGCTGGGAGTGCGCGGTGTGCGGCTCGGCTTGCTGCGCCCAGATCTCTATGCCGCTCAGGTTCGGGCGATTGCCGGTGCGGTGGCCGACCGCCGGGCCGCAGGGGACGATGCCAATGTGGAGATCATGGTGCCGCTCGTGTCAACTGATCGTGAGCTAGGGGCATCGGTGAGCGCTATTCGAGCTGCTTGGGCAGGCGAGCAAACGGGCCCTGCACCTCCGGTTGGGGCCATGATGGAGACACCGCGTGCCTGCCTAACCGCGGATCAGTTAGCACCGGTAGTGGAGTTCGTCAGCTTCGGCACCAACGACCTCACCCAGACCGTTTTTGGATTCAGTCGCGACGACACCGCTACCCGCGTCATCGGCCCATATATCGCCGATGGCCTGCTCGCTGCCGACCCGTTCACTTCCCTCGACCTTGACGGGGTCGGAACGTTGATGAGCGAAGCCCTGACGCGCGGGCGCGCGGGCAATCCGCGCCTGCGAGCCGGTATCTGCGGCGAGCACGGCGGAGATCCGGCGAGCATCGCTTTCGCCGTGAATGCCGGATTGGACTACGTGTCGTGCTCGCCCTACCGGGTACCAATTGCTCGTTTAGCTGCTGCTCAGACGCTGCTTGCGCGCCCATGAGCGCGAGCCGACCAGCGCTAGCCAAATCCTCCCGGCCAACGGCGTAGCAGCCACTCACTAGCGTCTTTGGCAGATGCGGATTCGAGATGCCGATGTCGAACGTGTGCGGGAGGCAACCGATCTTGTCGCGCTCATCAGCCGTCGCGTCAGCCTCAAGCGCGTCGGCAGCGGCCATGTTGGGCTGTGCCCGTTCCACACCGAGAAAACGCCGTCCTTCCATGTCGACTCGGCAAAGGGCCTCTACCACTGCTTCGGTTGCAAGGCTTCGGGCAACGTCTTCACGTTTCTTCGAGAAACCGAACATCTCGACTTCATTGACGCAGTTGAGCGACTAGCAGCGGCAGCGAATATTCCCCTCACGTACGACTCACCCCGAGCCCAGCGCACGCAAAGCCAGCGCAAAGAGTTACTCGATTTGCTTGAGCGAGCGGCTCGCTTCTATCACGAGTTGTTGATGAGCAGCCCCGACGCGGGCGGCGCTCGGGCGTACCTGCGCCGTCGCGGCTACGACCGCCAGACCGTCGTGAAATGGCGTCTGGGATACGCGCCTGCGCGCTGGGACGAACTGTGTCGGCATTTGGGCGCCCCCGCAGCCCATCTCAGCGCTGCGGGGCTGGCCTATGAGCAGCCACAGCGCAGCGCACAAGTGCCGCGCACCGAAGCGTCGGATTTCTTTCGAGACCGAGTCATGTTCCCGATCTGCGATGCCGGCGGCCGGGTCGTTAGCTTCGCCGGCCGGCTGCTGCCACGGCTCGACGAACCGGCACCGAAGGGCCCGAAGTACAAGAACACAGCAGCCACCGCGGTCTACGACAAGAGCAAGGTGTTGTATGGCTTGCACCTCGCCAGTCAGTCGGCGCGCAAGGCAGACCGGATTGTGGTGTGCGAGGGCTACACAGATGTCATCGGCTGTGACCTCGCCGGAATTCCTGAAACGGTAGCCACATGCGGTACGGCGCTTACGCAACAACACGCGAAACTGTTGTCGCGTTCAGCGAAACGCATCGTGCTGGCCTTCGACGCAGATGCTGCTGGCCAAACGGCTGCCGAACGCGTGCATCAGTGGGAACGCGAGTACGAACTTGACATCTTCGTGGCTTCGCTGCCTGAGGGCTCCGACCCGGGCGACCTTGCCAGCTCCGATCCGCCTGCGTTGCGTCGGGCGTTGAGCGAAGCACTTCCGCTGCGGGCTTTTCGCGCCGATCGCATCTTGGCGCGCGCCGATCTCACCAGCCCCGCCGGGCGCGACCGCGCAGCCGACGAAGTTGCCGAGGTCTTCGCCGTCTACCCCCCAGAGGTACTGCTTGAAGCCGATCTAGCGCCCGCAGCCCAAGGCATCCCTATGGATGTGGAGAAATTCCGCGATCGGGTGGATGCAGCCCGGCACCGCCTACGCGAACGAGTGGCTGCGCAACAACAGCGCGCAGCCACCAGCCGCTACGAGGTGCCCGATTATCACTACGAAGACGAGGGTTATTCCGACGATCACGGTGACGATCACGGTGACGACGATGCCTATGGTGCCTATGGTGATGAGGGCGACTACGGCTACGACACAGTCAGCGGCACTCGCGCATCAGCGTCTCATCGGCGCTTGCCCCAACAGCGCAAAACCGATGCCCAAAGGCAGTTAGCAGCGGATGTGGAGCTGCTGGCGGCCGCTGCTTCGCCCCACAGTGATGTGCAGAATTTGATAGTGCCCGAATTGTTTGCCACGTCTGCTGGACGTCAGGCATTCGCCCAAATGACGCAGAGCCAAATAACCCGACAAACAGCCGGGACCCAACAGGCAGCCGACACGGGGGAGGACAACCCGGGGGAGGATGACACTGGGGGCCCCGACACTAGGGGGGCCGGGGATACCGATGTCATATCGCAGATGCTGGCGACTGCGGCCGACGAGAGCACGAATGTGGACGCAGAGTTGGCCAAAGACACCGTGGCGACAGCGTGGCTGCATTTCGTCCGCGCAACCCTGAAGCGCATCAGCTCCACAGGCGACCTTCCGCGCCTGCAGCTCAATCCGAGTCAGGCTGATGAAAATCCACTGGGGTCCCGTGATCGGAATCTGCGCTGGCTGCGTGAACGCGAGCCGCTGTTGACTGACTTTGACCGGCGCATCGGCGTAGCTCAAGAGCTGCGAGACTGGTTGTGCGGCCTCGGCGAAGCGGCAACCGACGATGCCCCAACCCAAGACAGCCCAACCCAATACAGCCCAGCCCAAGACAGCCCAACCTAAAACAATGCGAAGCTGGCTCCGGGGGTGGGGCTCGAACCCACGACAAACGGATTAACAGTCCGCTGCTCTGCCAACTGAGCTACCCCGGACCGATCGAGCCGCGCTGCGTCTCGAACGTGCGGGGCAACGATACTAACTCCGCAGCCTGCCGCCCCCGTTTTGGTTGGCTTGGGTGGGCCGGGTGGGGATCGAACCCACGACCCAGCGATTATGAGTCGCTTGCTCTGACCACTGAGCTACCGGCCCGCCTGCACGGTACTGGCGCGAACACGATTTACCGGTGACGGTTCACCGGCACTGCTGTGAGGTAGTACTTTGCACTCAGGGCGTCGCTAGGGCGCAGCGGGGGAAGGACATTCACCATGCAGACAACTCAGACCGGCACCATTGTCGGTGCTGCCCGACAACGACCAATTGTCGGACAACGACACAGCGCCGCTCGTCGCAAGCCTTGGCGCTGGCGGCTCGCAGCCGTGGTAGCAGTGTTCGCGTTGGTCGCAGTTGCGTGCGGCGGCAGCGACACCGACGACGACGGCGACGGTGGTTCCGCGCCCCAGCCGGACACCACCGAGGCCGCTTCCGAGGTTCCCTCTACCACCATGTCTCCACAAGAAGAAGAAGTCGTGGAGGCGCGTGATGCTGGCGAAGCCACCGGCGAGGATGTCCGCGAGACCGAAACCGGCCCCACCCATGGCGGCAGGCTCGTGTACGGCATCGAGGCCGATTCGGCCAACCCGTTTGTCCACTATGCGACTTCGTGCGCCATTAGCTGCCGCATGATCTTTAGGGCAATCACCGACTCGTTGTACATCACCGACACCGACGGCGATGTCGTGCCCTATCTGGTGGAGTCTGAGTCGCCCAACGAAGATTTCTCAGTGTGGACGCTCAAGATTCGCGACGGTATTCGGTTCCACGACGGCACGCCGCTAGACGGAGCGGCCGTCGCCTACAACATCAACTTGTGTCGTCTGAGCCAACTCACAGGGCCGGGCTGGCTAGGCATTGACAGCGTTGTCGGCGAGGGCCAGAACGTCACCGTCACTGCGAGTCCGGGCCAGCCTCTGGCGGTTGGCATCGGCCCGTTGGCCCGTGCGGAGGTCTGCGGTCAGATGTTCTCTCCGGCATGGATGGAGACGCTGCCGAACAACCCACTGTATGTGTCGCCCTCATCGCCGTTACCTGAAGAACAACGCGAGGCAGCCCTTGCGAACGCGACCGGCGACCCTTCAGCCCCCGTCGGGCTGGGTGCGTTTAAGTACGTGAGCTACACGCCCGGCAACGGCAACAGCTTCATCGCCGAACGCAATCCCGACTACTGGCGTGGGGAGAACGGCATAACGGGTGAGAACTTGCCGTACCTAGACGAGATCGAATTGGTTGTGGCTGTTGACATACAAGGCCGCTCTAACGGCCTCAAGGCTGGACAGTTTGACATCATCCACACTGCGAACGCAGATGAGATATCCAAATACGAAGGTGACGACGACTTCGTGCTGTTGCAAGCCAACGACTTCGGCGAAACCAGCTACAACCTGATCAACGTGGCCCAAGGAGTCAACCCATGGCTCCAAATCGTTCGCGGAGCAGAAGAGCCGATCCCGATGGACCCGCTCGGGCTCAATGCCACCAACCCGTTGGTGCATTTGAGCTGCCGTAAAGCGCTGGTTCACGCGTTTGACGGCGAGCGTTTCGCCAACGAGCGCCATCAAGGCTTGGTGCAGGTTGCGAACGGCCCATTTCCGCCGGGCAGCATCGGCTACTTGGAAGACAGCGGCTACCCGTCGTTCGATCTTGATGCCGCACGGGCAGAGTTTGAGCAGTGCAAGACCGACAGCGGCCAGAACCCAGTGACGTTCACGTACAACGCAACCAACGACGCGTTCAATGTGGAATCCAACGAATTGATCGTGTCGATGTGGCGGGAAGCATTCGGCGATGAGATAGCTGCGTCAATCGCTCCTATCGAACAGGGCCAGTACATCGGACTCGCTTTGGCCGGCGTGTTCCAGATGCAGGGCTGGCGCAACCACGGCGGCATTGACCCCATTGAGCAGTGGTACTGGTGGAGTCCGTTCACCGCTAGTCCGATCAACCCCCAAGTACCCGAACTGGCACTCAACTTCGGACGTTTCGCGGACCCTGTGATCTTTGATGCACTGAATGTCATTAGGCACGTCCCTGATCCGCAGGCGCGACTCGAGGCAGCCGAGACGATCAACCGAGCGTTCGCCGAGAACGTCTGGAATATGTGGACCTACTGGACTCTGTGGGGCATCATCGCCAATCCGAGGGTGCAAAACATCACCGACTTGTCAATTCCCGGCAACGACCAGAACACTTTCCCGGTGATCTCTGGCAAGCACCACTTGGCGCAGATGTGGTGTACAGACGGGAACTGCCAAGGCTGAGTTCGTCTGGCCCCAGAGGGTTCTCAGCAATCGGTACGAACGTGCTTGTCAAAGGTGGCGACAGCGTTCGTACCGGTTGCTGCCGTCTGGGTTGCCCCGGTCTGGGTTGCCCCGGTCTGGGTTGCTCCCGTCTGGGTTGCCAGCAAGCATGTCAACAACAAACATGTAGCCCCCAAGCGTGTTGACCCAGCCGCTCAACCCGAGAACTTCCACGGCGCAGCGCCTGCGCGACAACCTTGGGCGCTTGGTTGCCGTCGCCCTAGCCGCAACGGTGGCCTGGGCGTGGTTCTGGCGGCCGCCGTTCAGTTGGACTTTCGGCATTCTTGTGCTGATCGGCATCACTGCTGCTGCCGCCGCAGACGGTCGCTACGCCCTGCGTCGCATTCTCAGCGTGATACCGGTGTTGGTCGCAGTGTCGTTTGTGGTGTTTGCGCTGATGGCGAGCCTGCCCGGCGACCCCGCGATCAACATTTTGGGCCCTGCGGCCACTGCCGATCAGATCGCGATCGTCCGCACCGAGTTGGGGCTTGACCAGCCGTTCTTCGCTCGCTACGGCAGTTGGCTAGGCGACGCGATTGTCGGCGACCTAGGGGAGTCGGTCCAGCGCCGAGAACCAGTGGCGGTCGGCATCTCTAACGCATTAACACCGACGCTGACTCTGATGGCATATGCGCTGGTGATCGCGCTGGCAGTATCGCTCCCCTTGGGGGTGTGGGCGGGCTATAGGCAGGGCACCAAAACCGATCGCTCAATCAACAACGTGATGCTCGGGTTCTTGGCGACTCCCAATTATGTTCTGGCAGTTCTGCTGGTGCTGTTCTTAGCTGTCGGTGGTCTCAGCGTGGCAGGCAACGAGATCGGGTTTAGGGTGTTGCCGGCTGCCCGTTATTACCCGCTAGGAGAGAGCGCCGCTTTGCATTTTAAGCACATGGCGCTTCCGGCGTTGGCGTTGGCCATGGGCCAAGCGGCAGTGTTCATGCGCTTGCTGCGTTCGGATGTGATCTCAACATTGCGGCTGCCATTTATAGATTTGGCCCGCAGTAAAGGACTGCCAACTCGGCGCATCTTGTGGCGACATGCCCTGCGTCCTTCCAGCTTCACGTTGCTGACTGTTGTGGGGCTGACCGTTGGTTTGCTGATTGGGGGGGCGTTGATTATTGAGGTTATTTTCACGTTGCCAGGGCTGGGGTCGTATATCTTCCAAGGAGTAAGCCAGCGCGATTTCATCGCTGTGCAAGGCGGAGTACTGGTGATTTCGACGCTGTACATCGTGGTGCTCACCCTGTCCGACTTCTTGTATTTGGCTCTAGATCCGCGCTTGCGCGGGCGGGAGGTTGCGGCTCGTGCCTAAGCGTTTGGGGTTCTTTTTTTGGATGACTGTCGGCTATTTAGTTGTGCTTGCCGTCGCTGCGGTGTTCGCTGAATTGCTGCCCATCAAGGACCCTGCCGAAACCTTTGCTGGCACTTCCAAACAGGGGCCGAGCCTGTCGCATTGGTTCGGCAACGACGGGGTCGGCAGAGATGTTTTCAGTCGCGTGATCTACGGCGCGCAGGTCAGCCTCGTGATCTCAACTGTAGGAACAGTGTTGGCTCTCATCATCGGCGGACTGCTTGGCATGGTTTCGGGTTACTACGGCGGCCGGGTAGACCGCTGGCTCACCGCGGTGCTGAACGCCTCGTTGGTGATCCCGCCGCTGATTTTGTTTTTAGCGCTGGTGCTGTTCTTGGACTCAGACGCGAAACGGCGCATCTTCATCTTGGTGTTCACTTTTGTGTTGCTGTCGATTGCCCCGATTGCCCGCGTAGTGCGCGCCGCCACGCTGTCGGTCGCTAGCCAAGATTTCGTGCTAGCAGCGAAGACGCTGGGCGCACGCGATGGCCGGGTGTTGTTCCGCGAAGTGCTGCCCAACGTGGCACCTTCGCTTGTGAGCTACTCGCTGATCATCATGGCCGGGTTAATTGTGGTGGAAGGATCAGTCGCCTTCTTGGGTCTCAGTGTTCCACCTCCCACGCCCACTTGGGGCGACATGATTAACAAAGGGCGAACCAACCTTGACATTGCCGCGCATATCAGCTTGATGCCGGCCATTGTCATGTTCGTCACGGTGCTAGCGCTCAACTTTGTGGGCGACAAACTGCAGCGCCACTTTGAGCCGCGCGAAGCCCTCCTGTGACGAGAGCTGTTGTGATGCGGCCAGTTGTGATGCGGCCTGTTGTGATGCGGGCTGGCAGATAATGGCGGGCAGCGGCAAGGCTCATCTGCGCGACGGGGCACTGTTGGCGGTGAAAGATCTGGTGGTTGAGTTTCCCGCTGCTGGCGGTCGCACTGTGCATGCAGTGTCGGGTGTGTCGTTTGATCTCCTCGAAGGCGAAACTCTTGGACTAGTCGGCGAGTCGGGTTGCGGGAAAAGCACAACCGGACGAGCGATTCTGCAGCTGCCGCCGCCCGTATCGGGTTCAGTTCGCCTCGACGACGAAGAACTAACCGAGTTAAACGAAGATGGAATGCGGCGAGTGCGCCCGCGCTTGCAGATGATCTATCAAGACCCCATCTCGTCGCTGAATCCGCGGCGGCGTGTGCGTGACATCATCGCTGAGCCGCTGTCGATTGCATCTGAGAACACCCAATCCCGCAGCGCTATTGCGAGCTGGCAGACCCAAGTCGGCCATCTGCTGACGCGAAGCGCGAAGCGTGCGTCGCAGCCGCTGCGCATGGTAAGCCTGCTGGCATCGGTGGCTTTCGTTTTGTGGATTGCCTCTGAAGCAGCCGAAGAGCGCGTCGCTGAGACGTGGCTGGGCTGGACGCAGCTACCTGCTGCGGTCATTGGGTTCCCGACGCTTGCCGTTTTGCTGGTGGTTGCGGCGGTTGGGTTGCTGGCCGGCTTGATCTGGGTGCTGCTGGCGCTCATGTTGCCGTTCGGATTGGTGTCGCGGCAGTTCGGCGACGTTCCACCACGGATCGGCATTTTTGGTGTGGCAGCCACTGCTGCGGTGAGCGCGTTCATGCTGTGGCGAACATGGTCGAGCTTCGGAGGCTGGGCGCAGTGGCTCAACATCGGCGGGCTAAGCCTGCTCACCGGTGTGCTGGCGGTGTGGTTAGCAGCCTCGCTGGCGTGGCCTGTGCGGGCCGGCACCAGTGGTATAGCGACCATGCTCAGCGCCATGGTGGTGCTCCAAGTGTTCTACATCGTCGGCCTTGACGGTGGGGCGAAGCTGATCGTGCTGGTGCTCTCGATAGCGATCAACACTGCTTTGGGAAGATGGGTGCTGCGTCGCTATCGGGCGAACCTCGAAATTGAGCGTCAGAAGATGGAGCCGCGGGTGCGCGAAGTGCTCAATATGGTCGGCATCAATCCGTCTGATGCTATGGATCGTCGGCCTTGGCAGTTCTCAGGCGGTCAAGCTCAGCGTCTCTCCATAGCCCGCGCACTGATCAGCCTGCCCCAGGTCGTCATCTGTGACGAGCCTGTGTCGTCGTTGGATGTGTCGGTGCAAGCGCAGATTCTCAATCTGCTCCAACAGCTCAAGAGCCAGATGGGTTTGACGCTGGTGTTCATCGCGCACGACCTTGCAGTGGTGAAGAACGTGAGCGACCGGGTGGCGGTGATGTACTTGGGCAAGTTGTGCGAAGTCAGCGAACCTGATGCGATGTTCGCTCAGCCAGCGCATCCGTACACCGAGTTGTTGCTCGGGGCGATACCGCAGCCCGACCCAGACGCGCAGATGGACTCGGGCCGCATCATCGGCGAGTTGCCGTCTCCGATGAACCCTCCTGCGGGCTGCAGATTCCGCACCCGATGCTCTCACGCCGCCGCACGATGCGCCGTTGAGGAGCCCCAAATGCGTGAAATCGCCCCAGGTCGGTATGTGGCTTGCCACATACCCCTCATCGGCGACGAGGCACCGCCTCGCGCTAACACCAAGACATCCCCAGGGACATCCTCAAAGGCATCCTCAAAGACAGACAACGCATCGCGCGAGGCAGCATCGTGATAGTGCCTGCCCAGCCGAACGCCACCGACGTCCCAGTTACCGAAGTCCCAGTCACCGAAGTCCCAGTTACAGAAGTCCCAGAGGCGCCGTTGCTCAACGTGGCCGACCTGCGAACCACCTTTCATACTGCTGTGGGTCCGTTGGTCGCTGTAGATGGGGTCGAGTGGTCGCTGAATCGAGGTGCTCGACTAGGAGTAGTGGGGGAGTCGGGATCGGGCAAATCGGTGATGTCGCGTTCCATTATGCGGCTCTTGCCCCTCTCGAGGGTGACATCGACGGGCACAGTCAACTTCGACGGCATCGACATGATGTCGCTTAGCCGTCGAGAGCTACTTGAGATGTGGGGCCCGCAGCTCTCGATGGTCTTCCAAGACCCGCTGGGTTCGTTGAATCCGGTGATGAAGATCGGCAAGCAAGTGGGCGAGGGTTTGCGTGTACACCGAAGTCTTTCGGCGCGTGCTGCGCGCAGCGCAGCGCTTGAACTGCTTGACGAAGTGGGCATACCCGAGCCGCACCGCCGCATCGACGAGTACCCCCATCAACTGTCGGGCGGCATGCGCCAGCGCATCGTGATAGCCATTGCGCTTGCGTGCAGCCCGCGTCTGCTCATAGCAGACGAGCCCACCACAGCACTCGATGTCACCGTTCAGGCACAGATTCTGGATTTGCTCGAAGCCGAGCGGGCCGAACGAGATATGTCACTTGTGCTGATTACTCACGATCTCGGGGTCGTGGCAGGCCGCACCGACGAAGTCATTGTCATGTACGCCGGCCGCATCGTGGAGCGCGCTTCAACCAAGGCCCTCTTCGCGGACATGAAAATGCCGTACACCGAGGCGCTGTTCCGCTCGATTCCCAAGGTCACTGAAGACAGCCACACACGTCTTGAGATCATCGGCGGTCAGCCGCCCACCATGACAGATCTCGATGTGGGCTGCAAGTTCGCTCCTCGCTGCAAGTACGCCCAAGATCTGTGCTTCGCCGAAGAACCGACGCTTGTGGATGTGCCCAAGCCGTCTCTACGTCAACCCCGTAACAACAGCAACAGCAACGCTGGCAGCAACGGCGGCGAGTCGGGTGCCGACACAACCGTTCACACCTATCGCTGCTTTTACCCGGTGGGTTCCGATGAGGCCACCGAAGCGCTCAAACGCAACATTGCGTCAGGCCGGGTAAACGAGACGGGCGTGGTCGTCCGAGCCGATTGAGCCCCCCAGCGAGATTGAGCCCCCAGCGAACTGAACTACGCCGAATCAACTGTGGCCAACAATCAACAGAGACTAAGAAGGCACTTCGTCGTACCAGTCCTGAGCGTGATGTAGCAGGTAGTCGCAGATCTTCGTACACAGGTCGAATGGTTCGCACATGTCGTCTTCGCCTCGCAGCAGTGCTTGCAGCGACAGTTCCTTGCGGGCCACCATCATGAGCGTTCGCTTGGCCGGGTCGGTCACTGAGGTCAGCGAGTCGATAGCAGACACTTCAACCGGCAGAGCTGTGCCACCTAGGCCGGCGAGGTCGGTTGCCAAGATCAGCATGTCGGGGCTGTGATCGAGCGGCGGCAGCGCCCAAGTGAAGTGCAGCGGCAGCCAGAACTCATCAGGGGGAAGATCGTCTTCGGGGGTGGCCCACAGCACGTCCTCAAAAGACAGCATCGTGCGCGGGTCAACTTCTAGCGTGAGATGCAGGTCAAGCGGACCCCCGCAGGCCTCTGCCGGGTGGAGGTCTACCTCCCAAGTTTGGCGCAGGCTGTAGGTCTCGATGAACTGCCGTTCGTCGTGAATGTGAAATCCGTGCGCGTGCGCGTGATCTTTCAAGCTTGTGACGTAACCGGCGATGTCGATAGCTGCCATGAGGACGTCCCCAACGCTAAGCCGAAATGATGCGCGGAGGCTATAGCACGCCATGACTTGTTCACGGCCTGTTTTGGTCTGTTGCCCATGCGTGCCCATGTGTTGGCGCCAAAGCCAAAACAGACTTCCAAAACAGATCTCCAAAACAGACTTGATGGCTGTCGATAACCTGCGGGCGATGACAGCCACCGGCGACGGGCGCACCGCCACCGGCGGGGAGAGCAAAGCCATTGGCGGCGAGAGCACAGCCACTGGCGGGAACACAGCGTGGCTCAGTCTGCTGCGCCAGACGGCGGATGCTGTTGGGGCGGCGCTGGAAGTATTCGATCGCTGGCATGACAGCGGCGACCGTCCGGGTCAGTACGCGCTCGACCAAGTGGCCGACGCTGCCGCATGTGAAGTGCTTGACGCTGCCAATGTGGGCGTGCTGAGCGAGGAGTCGGGCCTACGCCGCCGAAGCGGCACCAGCACCGTCATCATCGACCCGGTGGACGGCTCAACCAATGCCTCGCGGGGTATCCCGCACTACAGCATCAGCCTGTGTGTTCTAGAGGGGTGTACGCCTGTGGCGGGTCTTGTGCGTCATCTGGTGTCGGGGGAGGAGTTCACAGCGACGGCCGGCGGCGGAGCGCATCTTGATGGCCAGCCGATCAGCCCCAGCGGACGCACAAGCAACGAGCGGGCAGTTATCGGTGTTTCTGGCCGCCCCGGCGCTGATCTTGCAGCTTGGCAGGTGCGGGTGCTCGGCTCCGCTGCGCTAGATCTGTGCGCGGTCGCGTGCGGACGGCTTGATGCCTATCTCGATCTCAACTCCAGTCATGGTGTCTGGGACTACGCAGCGGGTGTTTTGATCTGCGATGAAGCTGGCGCATGGACTAGCGAGACCAGCGGCCGAGACCTCTTCCATCTTCGCCCCCAAGAGCGTCGTGGCCCAATGGCTGCTAGCACGCAACGGCTTGGCGAACTGCTCAATAGCACCAGATAGCCCAACACCAGATGGCCCAACACCAGATGGCCCAGCCGCAGATGGCCCAGCCGCAGATGGCCCAGCCGCCGTTAGCCTGCGAGTTGCATCCGGCAGGGGCGCTTAGCTCAGTTGGCGAGAGCACCTCCCTTACAAGGAGGGGGTCGTAGGTTCGAGTCCTGCAGCGCCCACTAGCCGAGGCCCCCACCGAACTGAGGCCTCTAATAGCTTCCTAGCTAGTAGATACCTGGAATGATCCGGTAGGGAACTCGGGCTTGATATTCGGCCCATTTTTGAGCCCCGTACTTTTCCGCACAGCGTTTGTCGTCGTCTCGTTGGCGGTAGTTGAACAAGGCAATGGCATAAGCTAAGTAGGTCCATGCCCAAAGGTTGCCGAAGTGGCCCAAGCTCAGGGCAATAGCCAGACCGAAGAAACCTTCTCCCATGTAATTTGGGTGCCTCGATATTCCCCAGAAGCCGCTGCACAGAATCTTGCGTTCTCCCGCCTCGATTACTTGGGGTTTGATGCCCCAAAAGGGGCGCTCGGGTGAGCGTTTAAACATGTACTTTTGCAGGTTGGCTCCGCGGCTAATGATCATGCCGATCAGGAACAGCGCCGGTGCTCCGATCAGCCAGAGATAGCGCCACACCCCGGTGTAACCGGGATCTTGATGCGCTGCCAACCCCCACAAAGGAGCGATGAACGTCCATCCGTAGACGATGAGAGTTCCCCAGATGATCTTGATGCCCAAACGTTCGTAGATGATGTCGAACGTGTACAGCATCGCACGTTCAAACACGAAGTAGTCAAGCGCGTAGTAGGTGAAGAGAGCAGCGCAGATGAAAACACCCGGGTTTGCGTCGGCAACATTCTCGTTGTGCCACACAGCAGCCGAGAGGGCATTGAGCGACAGCATGGTTCCGCCGATGATGTACATGTACATTTTGATATCGAGGCGTCCACCAAAGAACCGCATTTCTTGCGCGCGTCCGAACCAGCACACCAAGATTTTGTTTTTCACTTCGCCGGTAGGCTGGCTGAATACGGCGATCAGCGTCAGGGCGAAGGTGAGCACGGTGCCGCCGGCCACGGCGTACAAAGATGAGCGGTAGAACCAGTCTCGCGGCATGCCTGTGAGTTCAAACCACCAGACGATGTGGGCTATTGCGAACACCCACGGGCCGTTGAGTCGGTACCTGCGAGGCTGACCTGTCTTGCTGTCCACTACGTAGCCGGTGACTTGTCTGGCAGGCAAGATCATGTGCAGCACCAAGATTGCTGCAAACACGAACAGCGGCGTTAAAAACCCGAGCACCGCCTCGCCTGCGGTCAAGTCAACCAAATGCTCAATACCGAGCCATTCAAACATCAGCGCACGCCTCCCCGGTCACTTCTGCTAACTTTTGTACCGGCTGTCTCTAATGTCAGTTGCTGCTAGTAGACGCCAGGAAAAATGCGGTATGGCACTCGGGCTTTGTACTCGGCCCATTTCTCTTCGCCGTATTTCTCGGCACAGTGTTTGTCGTCGTCCAACTGGCGCGGTATGAAGAATGCCATGATAAATATCGCGTAACTCCACGACCACAAACTGCCGAGGTAGCCGAACACGAAAGCCATTGAAATCCCGTACAGGCCTTCGCCGAAGTAGCCGAAATGTCGCGCTTTGCCCCAAAACCCACTGACCAGTATTTTGCGGTCTCCTGCCTGAATGTGTTCTGGATTGATGATACCCAAGAACTTTCTTTCGGGCCAGCGCTTGAAAGTGTACTTCTGCAGGTTTGCGCCGCGTGAGATCGCCCAGCCTATAAGGAACAGAGCACCGGAGCCGATCAACCAGAAGTACATCAAGGCACCCGAAATGCCTGGATCCTCAAACGGTGCAAGCCCCCAGAGCGGCGGCAAGAACATCCACCCCCAGACGAACGGCGCGCCCCAGATGAGCTTGAGGCCGTATTTTTCGTGAATGAGGTCGTAGGTGTAGAGCTGCACTCGCTCAAATACGAAGTAATCGAAGACGTAGAAGGAGTTGAGGGCGGCGTAGAGAATCAACCCAGGGTTGACATCGTCAACGAAATCTATGTGCCAAGCTGCGCCCGACCAGGCGTTGAGCGACAGCATCGTGCCACCGACGATGTAGCCGTACATTTTGAGGTCGAGCCGACCGCCGAGCAGTTGCACTTCTTGTGCGCGGCCAAAATAGAAGGCGCGCCACTTGTTTTTTTCTTCGCCTTCGGGTTGGGAGAAGACGATGATGGCCGTCGCTACGAAGCCGATGATCGCTCCGCCTGCTATTGCGTACATCGTCGAGCGGTAGAACCAGTCTCGTGGTAGCCCGAAGAGTTCAAACGCCCACACGATGTGGGCAAGTGCGAACACTGCGATGCCGTTGAGTCGGTAGCGGAGGGGTTCGCCGGTTTGGTTGTCAACGACGTAACCCGGCACGCGTCGGGCGGGCAGTATCAGATGGAACGCCAACGCAAAAATAGCGACGAACAGCGGCGTCGCGAACCCTAGCACTGCCTCGCCTGCGGTCAGTTCGAACAGGTGGCCGATGCCGAGCCAATCAATCATGAGTTTCAACCTCTCTCGCACACACATGTGCAAAAATACCATTATTGCTCATAGCCACATGCTGCAGAAGGATGCTGCAGAAGGATGCTGCAGAGGGGTGATGCAGATGAGGTTGGCCGTTCAGCGGTAGCGTCTGGCAGCACCTCAGTCAACACGCAGCCAACAACAGCAGATCAACGCCAGGCCAACCAACGGCAGAAAGGCACAGCACCAATGAAGCTTGACACTGGAGACACATTCCCTGAGTTCGCCTTGAGCGATCTCGACGACGAACAAGTCACGATCCCTGCACTCTTCGGTGACGGCTGGGGCATAGTTCTGGTGTACCGAGGCCACTGGTGACCGTACTGCCGTCAACAGTTGGTTGACTTCGACGGCGCCGGCTCGCTGCTGCGTGTACTCGGTGCCAGTGTTGTGGCGTTATCGGTGGACGACAAGGAGACCACGCAGCGTCTGGCAGAAGACTTGCAGCTGCGCACGGTGAAGATGTTGCACAGTGCCAACATGGCTGAGGTGTCGTCGCTCACCGGTGCGTACACCGAGGAGAAACGGGGCATCCTGCAAGCCACTGCGTTCATCTTGTCACCGGGTGGCAAGGTGGCCCAAGCGTGCTATTCCACCGGGCCGATCGGACGGTTCACTGCACTTGACACGCTGCGCATCATTCGTTTCGTCCAGCAGATGCGACAGCGCCAGAGCTAGCCTCCCCCAGAGCTAGCTCCCCACAGCTAGCCCCCCAGCTCGGCGGCGATGGCACTGATCGCCGCGTCCACATCGGCTTCGCTGATGTCGAGGTGCAGCACCATGCGGGAACGTCCAAAACGCCAGTCGGCCAGCACACCTCGCTCGGCGAGCCTCTCAGACAGCGTGGGGTCGTCGCGATCTAGCTGACTGAACACCATGTTGGTGTCGCATCCGGTGACGGCAATGCCTTCGACGGCATCAAGACCGGCTGCTAGACGCGCCGCGTTGGCGTGATCGTCAGCGAGGCGTTCGATGTGATGCTCGAGGGCGTACAGACCACCGGCGGCAATGATGCCGGCTTGACGCATTCCCCCGCCGAGAACTTTTCGCCATCGTCGAGCCTGGCTAATCAGCTCTGTTGTTCCACACAGCACCGACCCCACGGGCGCGCCGAGGCCTTTGGAAAGACACACAGAAACGGTGTCGAAGGGCGCAGCGACCTCAGCGGGGGACAGGCCCAGCGATACCGCAGCGTTCCACAGCCGAGCGCCGTCAAGATGCAAACCGAGGCCGTGGCGGTCGGCGAAGTCTCGGGCCTCTTGGTGTTGGGCAAGGGTCAGCACTTTGCCGTCGATGGTGTTCTCCAAGCACAGCAGCCTCGTGCGAGCGAAATGGTTGTCGTTGGGCTTCACCGCCGTTTGTGCAGCGTCTAGGTCAACCATGCCCGTTTCGTCGATTGGCACCGGCTGGGGCTGGATGCTGCCGAGCACTGCTGCGCCGCCACCTTCGTACAGATAGGTGTGAGCGTGATGGCCGACGATGTACTCGTCTCCCCGTTCGCAGTGCGCGAGCAACCCGCACAGGTTCGACTGAGTGCCGCTGGCCACGTACAACGCTGCGGCTTTGCCAAGCAGTTCGGCGGCGCAGCGCTCCAGTTCGTTCACTGTGGGGTCATCGCCCCACACGTCGTCACCTACCTCCGCAGCGGCCATGGCCGCTCGCATTCCAGGCGTCGGCCGAGAGACAGTGTCTGAGCGCAGGTCAATCACAGCAGCAAGCCTGCCATGTCAACCACCGATGCTCTCAACCTGGCGCACTGAATCCGGCGCTCTCAACCCGCCGCACGCCATGCCACCGCGCGGGCCCTTAGCAAGACGCAGCCGACAGCGCTGCAGCAGACACAGCGCTGCAGCAGACACAGCGCTGCAGCAGACACAGCGCTGCGGCAGACACAGCCTCACAAAAAATACATGGCACGACGCGATGTCGGTGCGCTATGGTCTGTTCATGGCCGGAGATGACGCAGTGGCAACATACATCCTCATCGAAGCGTGGGCTGTGCTGGTAGCAACGGCTACCTTGGTTACTGCCATTGTCGGCGGTGCCCTAGGCATCATGTTTCACCTTGGCGGGCGCATCGACCAGAATTCCGCAGAGCTTGGTGGGCGTATCGACCAGAATTCTGCTGACCTTGGCGGGCGTATCGACCGCAATTCTGATCGTATCGACCATAATTCTGATCGCATCGACCACAATTCTGATCGCCTTGATCAGAATTCCGCAGACCTCGGCGGACGTATCGACCGGGTGGCTGAGGAGGTCGCGTTGGTGCGCGAGCGGGTGGCTCGTCTAGAGGGCAGATCGGGTACACCCGATCCAGGTCCGCTGCAGCTTGCTTGACCATCAACGAAGGCCGTTGGGCGTTGACGCGTAGAGTGCAGCCATGAGCGAGACGACCCTGCCCGACGAACTGGTCAACCGGGTGACGTGGAAGATTCCCAATGCGCTTGCCTTGGTGGGATCCAGAGCTGGCGCCCAGCGCAACGCCATGACGACGAGCTGGATCACGCAGCTCTCAATGGAGCCGGTAATCATCGGCATCGGTGTCGACAACACCGCCGTTACCCACCGCCTGATCTCCGACGGCGGATCGTTCACCGTGAACCTGTGGGACGCCTCCAACACTCGACCGTTCGTCAAGTTCTCCAAGCCCGCCACCTATGAGCCCATAACCGACAAGAGTGCAGACGGTGCCACAGGAACGCTCAACGGCTGGTCTGTGTACGAAGCCGCGTCTGGTGCACCTGTGTTTGTCGATTCGGCCGCTTGGATGGATTGCGAAGTGCGTCAAAGCGTCAACTTGGGCACCCACACGCTGTTCTTGGGCGAACTTGTGGCAGCCGGCATCAACGACGACGAGGTACAGATCGCTTCCATGTCGGACACTCGCATGAAGTACGGGGGCGTCAAGCGCCACTAACTGCAAGAGCCTCTAACTAAAAGAACCATAAATGGCTGTCACTGGATCGATTTCTGGCCCGCCCCAACCTGGGCTATCCCGACCTAGCTATACTGGCGCGCCAACCCCGCTAGGGTGTACCCGCCTCGCCTTCGCGGGTGTGTTTCATTCATCGCCAATCAGGGAAACCGCGTGCCGAAAGTCAAAGACGACGCCATCTTGCTTGAGGGAAAAACTGTCGAAGCCCTCAAAGGTGGCCATTTTCGCATTGAACTCGACAACGGCCACGAGGTGCTCGGGCATCTGAGTGGCAAGATGCGCAAGCACCACATCAGAATTCTTCCCGGCGACCGGGTGCAGGTGGAAGTCTCGGCCTACGATCTGACCCGCGGCCGCATCACCTACCGATACAAATAGCCCCATACAAATAGTCCCAGTACCTGTCGTCTCAGCCCGTCGTGGTGCCCCGTCGTGGCAGACTGTTGCCATGACTGACACGCTCCAACAAACAGCCGCTGATGAAAATGTCGATCCCGCTGCTGCGCTAGTCGACTCAGCCATAGCGAAACTGCTGGCATCTCACGATCCCAAGCACCTGAGCTATGAGGAGTTTCGGGGGGCACAGTTCGATGCGGGGCTGGCTTGGGTGCATTTTGATGAATGCCACGGCGGCCTCGGTGTCAGCCCGAAGCTTCAGCGCCGAGTCGAAGAAAGCCTGCGGGCCGCTGGTGCCCGGCCTCAGAGGCCGAGGACGTTCTTCGCGCATCTCGCCGGTCCGACCATTCACACCCACGGCAGCGAAGAGGTCAAGCGGCGTTTCCTGCGACCGATGTTCACGGGCGAAGAGCTGTGGTGTCAGTTGTTCAGCGAGCCAGGCGCAGGCAGCGACTTCGCCGGACTTGCAACGAGAGCGGTAGCCGACGGCGACGAGTGGATCGTGAACGGCCAGAAAGTCTGGAACACGCTTGCACATCTTGGCGATTTCGGGATGCTTGTGGCTCGCACAAATCCAGAGGTGCCTAAACATCGAGGGCTCACCTACTTCGCTCTCGACATGAAGTCGCCAGGTGTGGAGGTACGGCCGCTGCGCCAAATCACCGGCGAGGCCGAGTTCAACGAGGTCTACATGACCGATGTGCGCGTGCCCGACACACATCGTGTCGGCGATGTTGGTGACGGCTGGCGGGTGTCGCTGACCACCCTAATGAACGAACGCAATGCCATCGGTGCCGGGAGTGCGGGCCCGCCCCAGCGCGGTTCGGGTCCTGTCTCAGTACTGATGAAGTTGTGGGGGGAGCGAAACGAATCTCAACGTGACGATGTCACTAAAGATCGTCTGACGCAGCTGTGGGCTCGTGCTGAAGTGCTGCGGCTAACCAACATGCGCGCAGGAGCCAATCGCCGTAAGGGCAACCCGGGTCCGGAGATGTCCATCGCCAAGCTGGCATCCGCTGAACTGAACCAAGCCTTAATGACGTGCGCAGTTGACATGATGGGCGCGGATGGTCTGGTCAACTACGACTACACCTTCCGTCGCCCCGGCGATCTGTCTGTGGACGGTTCCGACGGTGGCATCAGGCACGGCTTCTTGCGTGTGCGAGCCAACTCCATTGAAGGCGGCACGTCTGAGATCATGCGCAACATTCTGGGCGAGCAAGTCTTGGGTTTGCCGGGCGAACCTCGCGTCGACAAAGACGTGCCGTGGGTGGACGTGCCTCGCAGTTGAGCCACGCCCACCCACCACATCACCTCGCTGTTACAGCCCCATCAGCCAGTACAGAACGGTCACGGTTGAGCCGTTGGTTTTCGGATTAGCTCTTGGCCTCGGTCAACATGTCTTGCACCAGCAGGGCCAGATCACCCATCTGGGGAATCAGCTCTAGCCGCTCATACACCGCAGGTGGCGGGTAGATGCCCGGGTCTTCAAGGATTTCGTCCAAAATGAACGGTGTTGCTGCCTCATTTGGGCTGCCGAAGTACGTGAAGTTGGTCAGCGCCGCACCGTTTTCGGCATCAAGCAAGAAGTTGATCATGGCGTGGGCTGAGCACACGTTGTCGGCATTGTGCGGGATAGCCATGGTGTCCACCCAGCGCACGCCTCCCTCCGTAGGAATGGTGTACGCATGGGTGTCGTAGGCGTCGGTCTCAAAGAATGACTGAGCGAAGATGCCGCTCCAGCCGTGCGCTACGTCAACTTCGCCGTTTACTAGGTCGTCGCCGAAGGTCACCGAGTCGTACTTAAGCAGCCGGTCGTGCGTGGCTTTCAGCAGTGCGCCTGCTTCACGGATTGCTTCTTCGTTGCCCGATTCGATCACTTCGGTGATGCTGTAGCCCAAGTACTTGAGCGCTGCCATTACTGCCTCGGGGGCATCATCAAGCATCGAGATACCGCCGGGCACCGTAGCGGCTGTGTCGGGATCGAAGATGACCGCCCACGACGACTCGCCACCGAGCGAGTCAAGCACTTCGTTGGTCATGCCGATGCCAGTGGTGCCCCATTGGTAGGCAGCGTGATAGCGGTGTTCGGGATCAAATGGTGGGTTGTCCCATGCGTCGTCGATGTTGGCGAAGTTAGGAATCGCGTCGTAGTTGAGCGGCAGTAGGAGGTCTTCTGAGATCATCGTCGCCACCATGTAGTCCGACGGCACTACCAGGTCGTAGATGGCTGCTTCGGACTCAACTTGGCTGAGCATCTGCTCGTTCGATTCATACACCGAGTAGTTGACACTGACACCGGTCTCTTCTTCAAAGGCCGCAAGCAGTTCGGAATCCATGTAATCGGCCCAGTTGTAGAAGGTCAGGTCGCCGTCGGTTTCGCCCGGCTCGCAGTCTTCGCCACCTGTTGCGGCTTCGTTGTCGTCCCCGCTGCATGCTGCCAAGCAAAGAGCAAACGTGGCTATCACCGCAAGCCAGCGGCGATGACCCGCGTGGCGATGACCCAAGTGTTTTCCCTTGCGCTGTTTCGCGCGGATAAAAATAGTCGAACTAGCCGAACTAGTTGAAATAGTCATGTTTTCTCCCTCGCCGACACCCTTAAGGAAACGCCGGCATCTTGTGTGATGTCGTTGTATTGGTTGTTGTCTCGTGTGCTGTCGTTTTGTCTGACACATCGGCTGTGCTGGTGTGTTGTGCTGGACGGGCAGTGGGACTCATGGCGCGTCGGCCCGCGGTCGTTGCAGGGCAAGCGACGCCACCACCAGCGTGATCGAAGCTGCCAGCATGAGTGTGGAGATGGCGTTCAGCTCGGGCGTAACGCCTTGGCGAATCGTGCTGAACACATAGACGGGCAGAGTGGCCGCCCCTGGACCCGCCGTAAAGGCCGAGATGACCAAGTCGTCAAGCGACAATGTCAGCGCAAGCAAGGCACCGGCAGCGATGCCCGGAGCAATCAAAGGCAAGGTCACCCGCCTAAACGTATTCCATGGAGTCGCGTAGAGATCACGCGCTGCTTCTTCGAGTGTGCGATCAAACTGGTCTAGCCGTGCGCGCACTACAACCGCAACGAATGAGATGTTGAAAGCGATATGGCTGAGAGCGACTGTGCTGATACCCAGCGTCAGGCGCGGCCCGAACGTGTCAATCAGCTTGAACGCTTCGGCGAAGAACACTAGCAGCATCACGGCCATGGTGATGTCGGGAATGACGATAGGCAGGTAAATGGTGCCGTCTAGAGCACGTCGGCCCTTGAAGCGATAACGGTGAAGCGCCAGAGCCACTGCGGTGCCGAGCACCGTAGAGACGATGGTGGAGAGCGCCGCCACGATGAGTGAGACACGCAGCGCGCTGAGCACTTGTGCGTTGCCCAGAGCTTCGCCGTACCAGCGCGCCGACAGTCCCTGCCAGACGTTGACTCGCTCGGAGTTGTTGAAGGAGAACACCACCAGCACGGCAATCGGCACATACAAGAACGCAAACACGAGCCACGCGTTCGCTCTCAGCGCCAGAGATACCGAACGTTTTGCGCCTGCTGTGGCTGTGCTGCTCATCGCCGTTGATACCTCATTGGGCTGCGCTGTGCGCCCGCTCGGCACTGGCAGTATTTCGTTGATTGATAATCACGGCAACCAGCATGGCCACAATCACCAGCACACTGAGCGCAGCCCCCAACGGCCAGTTGCGCGCAGCTTGAAATTGCCTCGCTACATATGAGCCGAGCAGCACCGTCTTGGCACCACCCAGAATCTCGGGCACCACGTAAGAGCCGAAACTGGGCACGAACACCAGCACACAGCCCGCCACTATGCCCGAGCGGGTAAGCGGCACGGTGACCTTCCAAAAAGCTTTCGCTCCGTTGGCGTAGAGATCGCGCGCTGCTTCCACTAGGCGCCAGTCCATGCGCTCGAGCGCCACATATAGCGGTAGCACCATGAACGTCAAAAAGCTATACACCATGCCCAGCATCACAGCGGCGGGCGTAAACAAGATCCGGAACGTGCCGAAACCCAAGGTCTCGCTAAGCGCCGACGCGGGACCGTTTGAGCCGAGCAGAAACCGGATCGCAAACACACGTACCAGTCCATTAGTCCAGAACGGGATCATCACCAGCACCAGCAAACGAGCGCGCATGCGGGGCGGGCGCGTGGCCAAGAAATACGCGAAGGGGTAGGCGACAGCGAGGCATAACAAGGTAGTGAGGAAGGCCAGCCAGCCCGAGCGGGCGATGATGCCTACGATCACTTCATCCGCAAGGCGCTCATAGGAATTGAGGTTCCAGCCGCTGAGTGATGTGCGTCCGGTGCTGGTACGAGTCGCAAACGAGTACACGGTGATGAGGCCGAGAGGCACCACAAAAAAGATCAACAAGTAGAGCGCACCGGGTGTGGCGATAAGCGTTCCCGTGCGTCGGGCCTTGCGTTGCGCTTCGCGTTCTGCCGGGGTCATCGGCGGCATCGGCGTTGGCGGCCGCGCCTTGAGGGTTGGGTTCTCACTGCTGCTTTGGGTGCGCCGCAGCGGCGTGAGCAGCGGCATTACTCGTGTACCACCGTCGTGGATTCTGGGTCCCAGCTCACGGTGACGGCGTCGCCTAGGTCATAACCACCAGCGTTGGTCTCAGCGCGCGCGACAATGCTTGAAGTGCTCCCATCTGGGGCGCTGATCAACACCGTGTACATGAACGCATGTCCGAGATAGGTGGCATCTGTAATGACACCATTAATCCTTGGCATATCCTGTGGTGTCTCATTTGGTGGTGTCTCACAGCGGCGGTGCAGTCGCACATGTTCGGGTCGAACGCTCAGCGCAACTCGCGCTCGGGGCGCCGCCTTGTTGACGGTCGGCACCACGGCCCCCATATCGAGGCGCACAGCCGACGGGCTCTCGCTAATGCCTTCAAGCAAGTTCGTGCGCCCGATGAAGTCGGCCACAAAACGGTTGGCGGGCTGTTCGTACACCTCCGTCGGCGTGCCGACCTGCAACAGGCGACCGTGAGACATCACTCCCACACGGTCACTCATTGCCAGTGCCTCTTCTTGGTCATGGGTCACAAATATGAATGTGATGCCCACTTCGCGTTGAAGCGCCTTGAGTTCGGTCTGCATTTGCTGGCGCAGTTTTAAGTCGAGCGCACCCAACGGCTCGTCCAACAGCAGCACCTTTGGATGGTTGACCAGCGCCCGGGCCAGCGCGACTCGCTGTTGCTGTCCGCCTGAAAGCTGCGAAGGTCGTCGTTGTTCCATGCCTTCGAGCTGCACTAGGGCTGTTGCTTCAGCGACTTGTCGATCAGCTTCTGAGCCTCGGATGCCTCGCATTCGCAGTCCAAAAGAGATGTTCTGGGCGACTGTCATGTGGGGAAACAGCGCATAGGCCTGAAACACGGTATTAACCGGGCGCCGGTCTGGGGGCCACGAAGCGACTTCTTCACCGAAGATCGCTAAACGGCCTTGCGTGGGAATGTCCAGGCCGGCGATCATGCGCAGCGTCGTGGTTTTCCCGCAGCCCGACGGCCCCAACAGGGCAAAGAACTCACCGTCACCGATCCGGCAGTCAACGTTGTCTACAGCCAGAACATCTCCGAAACGCTTGCAGACACCGTGCAGCTCTACAGCCGCAACGCCAGCACCGCGCCCAGCAGTCAGCACAGCGGCACCCTCGGCGACGCTCATGTGAGTCCGAGCGGTTGGCATGGGGCCCCGGCGCGCACAGCTTGGGTGCAGATGAAGTCGTGCGCGATGGTCGCCGCAGCGATTGCCGTGATCTCAGACACATCGTAAGCCGGCGCAACTTCCACCACATCCATGCCGACAATGTCAAAGGGAGCCAACCCTCTCACGATCTCAAGGGCTTGCGCTGTAGTGAGCCCACCCGCCACCGGTGTGCCTGTGCCGGGAGCGAACGCAGGGTCAAGACAGTCAATGTCGAATGTTACGTAAGCCCGTCGGTCTGCAACCTGCTCGGCCACCACGTCAAGCACTGCTGCGGGTCCGTTGCGATGCACCCACGGGGCACCGAGCACGGTGAAGCCGTAATCGTCGTTGTTGTGGGTGCGAATGCCGATCTGCACAGACACCGACGGGTCGATGATGCCTTCACGAAGTGCTCGCAAAAACATCGATCCGTGATCGAGCCGACCTCCCTCATCGGGCCAAGTGTCGGGATGCGCGTCGAAATGGATGAGCGCCAGCGGGCCGTGCTTAACAGCGTGAGCACGCAGAATCGGGTATGTAACAAAATGATCGCCACCGAATGTCACCATCTGGGCATCGTGAGCGAGAATGTCCCCGCAGTGAGCTTCGATCCGCTCAACGACTTCAACGGGATGGCCGTAGTCAATAAAACAGTCGCCGTAGTCGACGACGGCGAGGGTTGCGAAGGGATCGAAACCAAACGGGTAAGCATCAAGCTCGGCTAAGCCCACAGACGCTGCCCGGATGGCCCGCGGACCTAACCGAGCACCGGGCCGGTTGGAAGTGGCCATGTCAAAAGGGATACCTGACACAACGATGTCGGCGTCGGTGACATCGCGGGTGTAGCGGCGTCGCAAAAACGACAATGCGCCGCCGTAGGTCATTTCCGGTTTGCGACCATGCAGATCTTCTGAAAGGAACGCTTGATCGCCGAGAGTCTCGCTGTTTGCGCCCGCGATCAAGCCCTCACCTCCGGCCGCAGCCTCGCCGCTGGGGGCCTTGCCTTCGGGCACCTCGCTGCTGGGGGCCTCGCTGTTGGGCGCCTTGCCGTTGGGAGTCCTGTCGCTCATTCGATGCTGCACACGTTGGGGTTGTGCCATACGATCAGTGTTGCCCAGCTGCCGGTCGTCGGATCGGCTATGTAATTGGGCAGACCGCAGACTGCCTCAAACCCATTCTCAATTTGGAAGCTCAGCGTTCGGTCATAGAGTTCGCCTTGCCGCACTCTGGCGATGTACTCATCGGCCGACATGTCTGCTTTGTGTTCGGCGTAGCCGGGAATGACACCGCCTGCCACGATGCCGTCAAGGCCGAGGTCTATGCAGACCTGCTTGCGTAAGTCATACAACTCAGCGCCGATGCCTCGACGACGATGAGAGCGCCGCGTGGCGATGCTCGTTCCGTAGTACCAGCGGCCATCTGGATTGTGTCCGCTGCCGCTGTGATCTTCGGGGACGTAGTCGGCAATGGTGTGAATCGGGTTTTCCCAGTCGAAGTCACAGCGGATGCCGACACCCATGGCTACTAGTTCGTCCTTATCGAATCCCGCAAAACAGCCTTCGGGGAAATCGCGGGCGAGATGCTCAAAACCGCGGGCGTTATAGAGTTCGGCTGGATCGGCGCTGGGGTGCGATGCCAGTTCCAAGGCTTCAAGGCCGTCCGCCCACTCCGGCAGGATGTGGGCATAACGCAGTCCCGAGCGTTCGCCGACCAACACGGCGTCAATGTCCATAACAGCGTCCATCACAGCCGAATCCCCCGATACTCGCGATGCGCGGTTGCTCAGCGCGACCCAAGAGCCGCGACCTTAGAACAGCGACATTAGAGCATGGCTGCACAGCACGATTTACAGTCGCGTCTGAGATCTCAGATCTCAGAGTTCGTATCTCAGATTTCAGATCAAATGTCTCAGACCAATCAGACCAAATAGCCGCAGCGGTAACGTCCGCCAGATGCCCGCTGACTATCACGACGATCACGCTGTCCCGCACGCTGTCTCCCCGCACGCTGTCCCACACACTGTCTCCCCGCACACTGTCTCTTCTTCGCTTGAGACGGCGTGTACTACAGCGTTGTGGCTCGACCGGCTCTCCCCGCCCATTGCACTGCGTCTCGCTGTCGACGCTGATCTCGATGTCGATGTTGCCATTGTGGGAGGCGGCTTCAGCGGCCTGTGGACTGCGTATTACCTGCGACAGATCGAACCCTCTATGCGTATAGCCGTGCTAGAGCGGCACTATTGCGGCTTCGGCGCATCAGGGCGCAACGGCGGATGGGCAGTGGGGCACCTCGCCGGCTCGTTTGAAGACTACGCACGGCGGGCTAGCCCCACCGAATCGCTTCGACTAATGCGAGCCGTTTTCGACGCTGTGGATGAAATCGGGCATATTGCTCAAACCGAGAGAATTGACTGCGATTACGCCAAAGGCGGCACGATTCGCTTGGCTCGGACAGCCCCGCAGGCCCAACGACAGGCCGCCGAAGCTGCACAAGCCCAACAGATCGGACTCACCGAAAGCGAACTGCGCCTGCTCGACGCAGACGAGGCGAGCCAGTATCTCCGCGCTACCGAGGTGCATAGCGGGTTGCTGCTGGGACCGTCCGCGGTTGTGGATCCAGCCAAACTGGCAACGGGTCTCGCTCGTGCCGTTACCGATGCCGGAGTGGAAATTTACGAGCAGAGTCCTGCTGTGGCTATTGAGGCAGGTGCGGTACATCTCGCCGGGGCGCAAGTGCGAGCGCCCGTGATCGTTCGTGCGACAGAGGCATATACGCGGGATCTGCGAGGGCTACGACGAGAAATCTTGCCCGTGTATTCCCGCATGATTGCTACTGAGCCACTACCGCCAGAGGTCTTTGATGAGATCGGATTGGCCCACCGCCCGAGCTTTGCCGACGACCGGCGGATGGTCACCTACGGGCAGCGCACTGCCGATAATCGGATTGCGTTTGGCGCGACCGGTGCGCCCTACAGCTTCGGTTCGCGCATTGTTCCTAGTGCCGAGACGCACCTTCGGATGCATCAGCGCATCTGGCAAGTGCTCGTTGAGATGCTTCCTCCTCTCGCACAGGCGCAGATCACGCACCGCTGGGGTGGAGTGCTCGGCATCGGGCGCAATTGGCTACCTGGTGTCCGTTTCGATCCCCGAACCGGCGAGGGAGTCCTCGGCGGCTATGTCGGAGAAGGTGTCGCGGCTGCCAATCTGGCGGGCCGCACAATGGCTGAGCTGATATGTGGGCAACACACAGAGCGCACGAGTCTGCCGTGGGTGGGTGTCACTTCCCGGCGGTGGGAACCCGAGCCTGCGCGCTGGTTGGGGGTGCGAGCAAGCCGCGCTCTGCTCGGCGCAGCCGACTACCGCGAAAAGCGGACGGGTCGCCAAGAACGGGTGGCTTCAGGAATCGCAAAACTGCTGCGCGGCGGCCACTGAAATCACTAAAATTGCAGCAATACCACTGAAATCACTGCGCCGTTGCGGTCGGCCCAGCGTGCTACTCTTGCGGGCAACTCACCAGCGGGCAACTCACCAGCGGGCAACTCACCAGCGGGCAACTCAGTCGTCTTCGGCGCCGCTGCTGAGGTCTTCAACAGTCTTCATCAGCGAGGTTCACGCGCAGACCGGCCAGCATCACTTGGCTGTCGTCCACATAGCAGCCGCGTGTGCGCGCATCCGCCAGCACAGCCGAACGGTCAACGGTGACCACATCAATGCCGCCGAGACCTTCGCCGCGCCCGTCGTTTTCTTTGGCGAAGCGCAACGTGGCGTTGTCGAGTTCGATGATGGGACACCCGTCGCTGTCAGCGCTGAGATCAATTTGGGCGATCTGGCTCCAGCGCTCGGCTAGCCGTTGAGGGTCGGGGCTCTGCAGCTCAGCAGCGGCGATGCCGCGCACCCTCTCAGTGCGTACGTAGGGTTCCCAGCAGTGCCCAGCAGGTGTCCAAGGGCCACCCACTGCATCGCCGCCGGGTTCGGTCATCTGATCCATCTCAAAGAACGCCCCGCCGGTGTCGGCCGGATGCAATTGAATGCCGACATGGCCTTCGGTGGGGGAATTCATCTCAAGAGCCAAGCGAATTCCCAGCCGGTCAACATGGGCGCGGCGTGCAGCCACATCGCTGACTTGGGTGATGACCATGTATCCAGTGTCGCCGCCGCGCCGCTGCTGGTACCGACCGGCGGCAGTACCAGGCTGAATGGGCGTGACGCACTCGAGGAACTGCGTGCCTAGCGGCCAGAGCACGTTCTTGAGTCCGAACGTGCCCACACCCGGATCGGTGAAGCACGGTTCGACACCGAGGATGCATTGAACATCTGCCGAGGTCCGGGCCAAATCGGCTGTGGTCACGGCAATTTGACGAAGGCGAATCCACATACTCGTCACTCTAGGCCCACTCTAGGTCGCCGTGTGAGGGTGCTGCTGTGTGAGGGTGCTGCATGGCGCAGTGTTGCGTTCCCGCACCCAACCTCATAAAAATTATGGAAAATAACTTGTAGTAACTGAAGTGCATCGTGTAGTGTCTGCGGTGGATGACTGCTGAAAGGGATCCGCTATGTCCGAACAAGACCGTTCCAGCCTCTACACTTGGCTCCGTGAGCAGATCAACGAGCCCACGGCCGAGTATCTGATGTCGTGCTTGACACCCGTGCCCGCCTCAGACTTCGCCACCAAGGATTTCATAGTCAAGGAGCTAGAGCGTTATCCGACGAAGGAGTTTTTGACGGCTGAGTTGGAGCGTTATCCGACGAAGGAGTTTTTGACGGCTGAGTTGGAGCGTTATCCGACGAAGGAGTTTTTGACGGCTGAGTTGGAGCGTTATCCGACGAAGGAGTTTTTGACGGCTGAGTTGGAGCGTTATCCGACGAAGGAGTTTTTGACGGCTGAGTTGGAGCGTTATCCGACGAAGGAGTTTTTGACGGCTGAGCTGTCGCGTTTCGTCACCAAGGAAGAGTTCGCCCAGCTCGACAAGAGGGTCGCTGCGCTCGAAACCAAGGTTGATCACTTGGCGGCCCAGCAGACCGAAGATCGCCGGGTAAGCCAAATCCGCCACTACTGGCTCGCCGGCATCGGTCTGGCGGCTGTGGTGCCGATCTGGCTCCAAGCAGCCGGCATCCTCGGCTAACCGCCTGCGCGACTCCAACTTGCTACCTCCGGTCTCTGGCTTTGATATCCGCCTCAGAATCCCCCTGACCTGCGGTTTTGGCCGGTTTTTGCACTTTGGCCGATTCGTGGGTTGTGGGGTCGACAAGGTGGCGCTGTGCCGCTGGCTCGCAGGGCGAACGCGCGCGATTATGAGATAGCCTCTAGAACGATGGTCGGCAATCCAGCACACGACTCAACGCACGACTCGGCACAACAGCCTGAACAGGGAGAACTGCTAGGCAGCAGATCTCGCAGTTCCGGCGACTCCGGCGGCTTTGACCAGTCCGACAATTTCCACGACGACGCCGACGACACCGACGACACATTTGTGCCAGAGCCAGCCAAGCTGATGCGTATCGGCGGGATGGTCCGCAAGTTGCTTGAAGAAGTGCGCCACGCCGAACTCGACGAGGCAGGGCGCGACCGCATGCGTGACGTGTACAACCTGTCGGTCGAAGAATTGGCAACGGCCGTGTCAGAACCGCTCGCTGAGGAGCTGCATCGGCTTGCGCTTGCCTTCGACGACGACATTCCGTCGGGTCCTGAACTGCGCATTGCCCAAGCGCAGCTCGTGGGCTGGCTTGAAGGACTATTCCATGGCATCCAAGCAGCAGTATCAGCCCAGCAGATGATGGCAGAACGTCAACTGCGAAGTATGCGAGGCCCAGCCCTCGAAGCCGCTGCACAGCCAAGTTCTGAGCAAGCCCCGAGCCGTACTGGGGTCTACCTATGAACGGGCAGATGCCCTGCGATCGACGAATCTCCTCGGCGAGGGGGAGGGGAGGGCTGCCCAGCTGCGGTGTGAAGGGTGCGGTCAACATGTACAGCAGCGCGTACAGCAGCGTGTACAGCAGGGAGGGAAGATCACATGGCACTTGAGGCAGAAACCAAAGATTGCACGGCATTGACCGATACCGAGATATCCGAAATGGCCGAACTAGTCACCGGTGAGAACGTGCATTTCAATGCCGAACACCTCACAACACAACGCGACGCTTGGGTACTTGTCACACTCGTGCGAGACGGCGCCAAGTTGGCTGCGTACGGCTTCTGCACGCTTGAGCGCGTGGGAGGCGATCCGACTGTGCTGATAGGCGCCGGAGCTACACGCCGCTCAGCGCGCCGCGACAGCGCCCTGCGCGCGCTAGTGACCGACCAGCTCCGCCGTGCAGTCCTCGCGTTCCCCGATGAGGATGTACTGATCGCCTGTCAGATGGCCGACGCGGCTGCCTTTACTGCTTTTAAGTCGCTTGATCGGGTGGTGCCCCGTCCTGGCTATGAACCAAACGGCGAAGACCGCGCTTGGGGGCGACGTTTGGCTAAACGCTTCGACGTGCGAGGCGACTACAAGGCCCGCGAGTTCAAGGTGTACGGCAACGGCGGACCGTCGTTTGTGCTGAACCACACGGCAGCCCAGCCTCAAAAACTTGATCCGGCCTTGGTCGATCTGTTCGATGAGTTCGACACGGCCAACGGCGATGCACTGATTGCGTTCGGCTGGGCCAGCCGGGAAAACCTCGCAAAACTGCTGTAACACCTTTGCCTGTGATGTCGGCATTCGGCGATCTCGCTCGCCGCCGCAAAATGACTCGACATTTTTTGAATGAATCTCTAGATGACGTTGTGCTTCAGCGTGTGCTCGACACGGCGCGTCGGGTGCCGTCGGCAGGCAACTCACAAGGGTTCGACTTTGTGGTGCTGCGTGGGCCTAACGAGACGGCTCGTTACTGGGATGTCGCATTGCCCGCTGATCGTCGAGAAAGCTTTCGCTGGACTTCGTTGTTGGCTTGCCCGGTTCTCATCACCGTCTGGGCGGACCCGACGGCGTACATCAAACGCTATGGGGAGCCAGATAAGCAGCCCAGCGAGGCAGATAAGCAGCCCCGCGGGCTGGGTTCGGGCGCAGATGCTTGGCCTGTGCCGTACTGGATTGTGGACGCGTCTTTTGCCGCAATGGCGCTGCAGTACGCCGCGATCGACGAAGGACTCGGCGTGTTGTTCTTCGGTATGTTCAATCACGCCCCTGCTGTGGCAGCCGCGCTCGGTGTGCCGACCGCCCACGAAGCCGTAGGGGTGATCGCGTTGGGATGGCCGGACCGGGCCGCGGAGACAGCGAGCGGTCCGGCTGCCAGCCAGAACCGGCCACGACGACCGCTGATAAGCCTCAAACAGTCCCACAGCCACCCAGAAGACCACCCAGATGAAGGCCCCCCAGCGACCATCCCCCCAGCGACCAGCCCCCCAAATACAGGCACCCCTGCAGCAAGCCGACCCGTAGTGCATGGAGGGCGCTGGCTGGGTCACTGGTAAGTCTGTGCCCTAGAGCCCGGTGCGCCACAAGTCTGTGTGCCCTCAATCCGGTGTGCCCTCAAGTCTGTGTGCCCTGCTGCTGGCGCTTTTGAATGTTGGCCCATTCGTCGCGCAGCCCGACAGTGCGGTGAAACAGACCCTCAGATTCACCGTCGGCGCAGAAATAGCCGATGCGTTCAAACTGAACCGTTTCGCCTGGCCCGATGTCGCTGATCGCAGGCTCAGCTACAGCAGAAAGCACTTCCCGCGAGTCCCGACGCAGGTCATCGAGCGGGTCGCCGGTGCGTTCGCCAGCTAGCTCCGCGTCAAAGAGACGCTCATAGAGAACAGCAGTGATCGGCACGGCGTGCTGCTCGCTCACCCAGTGGATCGTGGCTTTGACTTTGCGTCCGTCGGGTGCCTGTCCGCCTCGGGTCTGCGGGTCGTAGGTGCAATGCACCTCCATCACATTGCCGTCGCTGTCGGTCAAAGCGTTGGTGCATCGAACAAAATAGCCGGCGCGCAGCCTGACTTCTCGGCCCGGTGTCAGCCGGAAAAACTTCGGTGGCGCTTCAAGCCGGAAGTCGTCTTTTTCTATCCAAAGCGTGCCACCAAAGGGCACCGGCCGAGTGCCGGCGTCGGGATCTTCAGGATTGTTGACAGCTTCGGGGTACTCAATGACAGGCCGGCCTTCGTCGTCGCTGGGCCAGTTGGTGATGACGAGCTTCAAGGGACGCAGCACCGCCATCCGTCGCGGGGCGACAGCATTCAACTCGGTGCGCACGAACGATTCGAGCAGCTCTGGAGCGTGGCGGCTGTTGGTACGGGCCACGCCAATGAACGAGCAGAATTCGCGGATCGCTTTCGGCGGAAAGCCGCGCCGACGCAGAGCTCTGAGCGTGGGTAGTCGGGGATCGTCCCAGCCCTGCACTAGACGGTCTTCTACCAGCTTGCGCAGCAACCGTTTGGAGGTAACTGTGTGTGTTAGCTCCAGCCGGGCGAACTCGGTCTGATAAGGACGATCACCTTCGTGGCCAAGATTCTCGGTGGGCAGGCGGTCCAAGAACCAGTCGTATAGCGCCCTGTTGTCGCGGAACTCCAACGTACACAGCGAATGCGTGACACCTTCGATTGCGTCTGCTGTCCCGTGCGCCCAGTCGTAGGTGGGATAGATGCACCAACGGTCGCCTTGTCGGTAGTGGTGCCGGTGACGTATGCGGTACATCACCGGGTCTCGCAGCTGCATGTTCTCGTGCGTCATGTCGATGCGGGCCCGCAGTACCCGGCTGCCTTCAAGATGCTGACCGGCTGCCATTTCGCGAAACAGACGCAGATTCTGCGATGCCGAACGGTCCCGGAACGGACTGTTTGTGCCAGGTCGGCCGAACCCACCGCGTCCCACAGATATGGCTTCGGCATCTTGATCGTCTACGTAGGCCAACCCTTCGCCGATCAGCAACTCCGCCCATTCGTAGAGCTGATCGAAGTAGTCGGAGGCAAAACGAATCTCTTGGGGCTCAAAACCGAGCCACCTCACATCCTCGATGATGGCGTCTACGTACTCGGGACTTTCGGTGGCAGGGTTCGTGTCGTCGAATCGGAGGAAGCAACGCCCACCGAACTCTGCTGCAACGGTGAAGTCCAAGCAGATGGCCTTCGCATGGCCAATGTGGAGATATCCGTTCGGCTCAGGCGGAAAGCGTGTCTGGACGCGGCCCCCGAACCGCTTCGAGGCTGTGTCGGCAACAACGAGTTCACGGATGAAGTCGCGCCCGCTGCCCCTGCTGTCCCCACTGCCTCCATCTGGCGCCGGAGGCGGGCTGCGACGGTTGTCGTTTGATGCCATCTCGCCATCGTATGGCGCAACGACACTGGCACACTGAGTCTCTGGCAGTATCACAGGCCCAGTGTTACAGGCCCAGTGTTACAGGCCGGCGATGTGACGGAATGCCGAGTATCTGGGCTGATCGATCGCCACTTGGTGCGCGACCGAGGTACGCAGGTACTCCGCTAGACCGGGCTCATCAAGCGGCATGGTGCCATCGCGCAGCGCCGCAACGAGCTTCCAACGCAGAGCCGTGACTCGGTCGGCTACCGCAGCGTCGCTCGTCGTATCCAACCGTGCCGACAGTTCATCGTGCTGGCGTGAGCCAGCAGCATTTAGTTCGTGCTGGCGTGAGCCAGCAGCATTTAGTTCGTGCTGGCGTGAGCCAGCAGCATTTAGTTCGTGCTGGCGTGAGCCAGCAGCATTTAGTTCATCGCCGACTAGCGCCGTGAGCCGTTCCAGTTCATAGCGTCTCAGTTCAGGGCCGATCAATCTCTCTCGTAGTGCGATGTCAACCGAGTTGGCTGCTACGAGTGCCAAAAAACTGGTGCGCCCCTGCGTGGAACCGCGAACCTCACCAGTGAGAAAATCGCGAACGCTCTCCAGTAGTTCGTCGATTCTCGGCATGTCACCGCCAGCTTCGGCCGCTTCGCCGGCGGTGCGCGGCCGACCGTCGTTGCCGGCGGTGAGCAGGCCCAACTCGGCCACAGCGGGCAAAAACTCAACCTCTCCGGCAATGATGAGGTTCACGCAGTCGAGCTGGCACTCAGAGCTGCGTCGGCCGATGCCGGGCCGTTCCACGGTGGCGTCGGACCCTCTCCGGTAACGATCCGCCATAGAAAGACAGCCCACCGCCCACCAGAACGAGCCAAACACCTCCCAGTACCGCACCCGCTCGGGATCGGGAGCGATGCCTGAGATGTCTTCATAGCCAGTGAACAGGTCTTCGTAGAGGCCGAAGCCGCCAACCGGCAGATGTCGCTGGCCGAACCGCCACGAGTTTGTGCATATCCAGCCTAAATCGCGCATCGGATCGCCGATGTGGGCGGTTTCCCAGTCGAGCACGGCTATGAGGCCAGCTTCGGGGTCTATCATGACGTTGCCGTTGCGGAAGTCGTTGTGAACCAGCGTCGGCTCGGCCGGTTCGCTCCCTTCTAGCTGGGTGGCCAGCCACCGACCCGCGAAGTCGATCATCGGCTGCGGGGTGGGCATTTCTTGGTAGCGCTCCCATGTTTCCGCGAGATAATCGGTCGGATCAACCCGGCGGAGCACGCCGTTGAGTCCGCTCGAATGAAGATCGATGCCGTGAATGCGCGCCATCTCTTGTCCGCATCGAAACGCTAAGCCCGAACGGACTTTGGCCAGCTCGGGTGCCCGGACGATGCGAGCGCCCAAGGTCACGCCGTCGAGCCATTCCATCAAAAACCCGGCACCGATGCCGTCTGTAGCCGCCAGCACGTACAGCACCGCAGGCTCGGGAACACCGACTGAGCGTGCAACGCTCATGCACATCGCTTCAGCTTCGATGCCGGTGGCTCTTTCATCTTCGCGGTCTTCGCCGTCGGGCGCTCGGCGCAGGCAAATATCGAAGACAGCGTCGGTGTTTGACGCGCGGCGACAGCGCAGTCGGTACGTTTCCATGCTGGCGCCGCCGCTTAGCCGTTCGACGCTGTCTAGGCGGGCGCAGTCGGCGATCTCACGTCGGACAACCACATCGAGCGCCTCAAAACAGGCCGACGTAGGGAAGCCAGTGGCAGGGGAGCCAGTAGTCGGCATGTCGGAACGCTTGGTGTCAGGCTTCAAGCAGACTCAGCAAGTCTGCTGCTGCTTCGGCGATAATAGTGCCGGGCGGGTAGATCGCAGCAGCACCCGCGGCCCGCAGAGCGTCGAAGTCCTGCGGCGGGATAACACCCCCGACGACGACCAAAATGTCGGGTCGGCCCAGTTCGGCCAGAGCGTCGCGCAGTTCCGGCACCAGCGTGAGATGCCCTGCGGCCAGCGACGATGCCCCCACCACATGCACATCGTTTTCGACAGCTTGGCGGGCTGTCTCAGCAGGTGTGCTGAACAGCGGCCCGATGTCCACATCAAAGCCCAAGTCGGCGTACGCAGTAGCGACAACTTTTTGGCCTCGGTCGTGGCCGTCTTGGCCCATCTTGGCGATGAGTATGCGCGGTCTGCGTCCCGTGCGTTCCCCGAAAGCAGCGGTCCGTGTACGGACGGCATCAATCGTTGCTGGAGTGCTGGCCCCGTTACCGTCACTGTCACCGTCACCAGCACCGTCACCGGCACCAGTGCCCGAGCCGGTGCCCGAGTTGCCCGAGTTGCCCGAGTTGCTGGCAGCCATCTCGCCTCCGTACACGCCGCTGATTGTGCGGATGTGTGCAGTGTGCCGCCCGAAGATGTCCCCAACAGCAGAACTGATCTCGCCCACAGTGGCATAACAGCGCGCCGCATCCACCGACGCGGCCAGCAAGTTGCCCTCGCCGCTGCGCGCCACCTCACGCAACGCATCCAACGACCGACGCACCCCCTCGCCATCGCGCTGCGAGCGCAGACGTTCCAATTTCACTAACTGCGCGGCGCGCACTTCAGCATTATCAACTCGCAAAATGTCTACCTCTGTGTCGAGATCAGAGCGAAACCTGTTCACCCCGACGACAGTGCGATGGCCTGTATCGATGCGGGCTTGGGTGCGGGCAGCGGCTTCTTCTATGCGCATCTTGGGAATGCCAGCTTCTAGCGCTTTGGCCATGCCGCCGAGCTGCTCAATCTCGTCGATGTGCTCGGTTGCGCGCCGCGCTAGTTCCGCAGTGAGCCGCTCCACGTAGTAGCTCCCACCCCACGGGTCAATCACCCGAGTGGCACCGGCTTCGTGCTGGAGGAACAGCTGTGTATTGCGCGCAATGCGGGCGCTGTTTTCGCTCGGCAGAGCCAATGCCTCATCGAATGCGTTGGTGTGGAGGCTCTGAGTGTGACCGTCAACAGCGGCCATCGCCTCAATGCAAGTACGCACCACGTTGTTGTAGGGGTCTTGCGCTGTGAGCGACCAGCCGGAGGTTTGGCAGTGCGTCCGCAGCGACAGTGACCGCGGGTTGGTCGGTTCAAAGCCCGAAACCAGCTTGGCCCACAGCAAGCGTGCGGCTCGCAACTTGGCGACCTCGGTAAAGAAGTCCATCCCGATGCCCCAAAAAAAGCTGAGGCGGGGAGCGAAATCGTCAATGCTCAACCCTGCGCCGATGCCACAACGCAGATATTCAAGACCATCGGCGAGCGTGTAACCGAGTTCAAGATCGGCGGTGGCTCCGGCTTCTTGCATGTGATAGCCCGAGATTGAGATTGAGTTAAAGCGGGGCATCTCAGCCGCGGTGAACTCGAAAATGTCGCTGATGATCCTCATGGAAGGCTGCGGCGGGTAGATGTAGGTATTACGAACCATGAACTCTTTGAGGATGTCGTTTTGGATGGTCCCGGTGAGCTGCGCAGGTGAAACACCCTGTTCTTCGGCGGCCACTACATAAAGCGCCAAAACTGGCAGCACAGCACCGTTCATTGTCATAGACACGCTCATGTCATCAAGTGGGATGCCGTCAAACAGCGTGCGCATGTCCAAAATGGAGTCAATGGCTACACCTGCCATGCCCACATCGGAGGTAACTCTCGGGTGGTCAGAGTCGTAGCCCCGGTGGGTTGCGAGGTCGAACGCCACCGATAGACCGCGCTGGCCCGCAGCCAAGTTGCGCCGATAGAACGCGTTGGAGTCTTCAGCGGTGGAAAAGCCGGCGTACTGGCGGATAGTCCAAGGCCGGCTGGTGTACATCGTCGGGTACGGGCCGCGCAGATACGGAGCAAACCCGGGGTAGCCGTCAAGGTAAGTGCGTCCAGCGTCGCTGGGGTCGCTGCCGCTGGAGTCGCTGCCGCTGGAGTCGCAGGTGCTGGGGCGACTATCGCTGGCGTCGCGGGTGCTGCGTTCGTTGGTGCCGAAGAGATCGGCAACATCAGATGCCGTATACAGCGGTGCTATGTCGATACCTTCGGGTGTTGAGCGGCCAACCGGCGGGTGCCCAGTGGTTTCAGCGAACCGCTCTCGCCAAGCTGCCAACTGTTCTTGGCTCAAGGCTGATGGTTGCGCAGTTGACTCATTAGCTCCAAAGTCATCCAATCCAGCAAAGTCTGGCCCAGCAAAATCTGGTACAGCCGAGTCTGGCCCAGCAAAATCTGGTACAGCCGAGTTTGGCCCAGCAAAATCTGGTACAGCCGAGTTTGGCCCAGCAAAATCAGTCCCACCTGCGTCGGAGCTTGTAACTGTGGGAGATGACGTTTCACTCATTGCATTCACTGCGCTTGTGCGTATGTCTCTGTTTCAAAGGGTGCGGCCCAGCGATGTACTCCTAGGCCAAACTTCCCAGTATCTTGGTCGGATCTGGCATCGTTTCGCGGGGACCTGTCAACGCGGTTAGGGGTTGTAGATGTACGGGTCGCTGACGTGTCGGCAGCAGTTTGAGCATTGCGGGAGTCAGCAAACTGCGTCACCCCAACAATCACTCGGTCGCCCGCAGCGATCTGGTCGTGCCTCTGCGTCCGTTCTTGGGCAATGAGCGCCGCAAGTTCTCCGCTGGCGAGAGCCACACAAATACCCCCGGCTGCTTCGATTCGGCGAAAACCGGCCCACGCCGCTTGCGCCATTGAACGGGTCAGACTTTCTAGATACCAACTGCCACCGCCGGGGTCTATAACAGATCCGATGCGGCTCTCGTGGCGAAGAATCAGCTGAGTGTTTGCTGCGACACGCCAGCCGAGCGCGCTTGATGCTGCGCCAGTGGTGGCTGCGTCGTAGGCGCGACCTGCGTCGTAGGCGCGAGCTATGTCGTAGGGGCGAACGGTGATCGCGTCAACTCCGCCATTCGCGGCACCGAAGCAAGCTGCGGTGGTTCGCAGCATGTTCACCCACGGGTCGCGTTCGGTTGTCATTGCGGCAGAGGTCACAGCCGCCAAAGGCATCAACAACCCGTCGGGGCCGCCGAGATCAACAGCGCACGCACCCAGAATGCGCGCCCAGCACATGCGCAGTGCCCGACATTTGGCAGTCACAACGAACGGGTCGGGCCCGGCTGAGGTGGTGAAGCCCAGCATTTGCGCCGCAGCGGTGGGGGCTAGGCGGGGTCCGGCATCAGCGCCGCAGTCGGCGCGCAGCCATGCAGTGCCGCGGGCGGCGCGCAGCCATGCAGTTCCGGTTGCCAGCATCGCAGCCATCTCGGTGACATCGGTTGCACCAGCGTCGGCAAAGACCGACCCGTCGGCTTCAAGCGGAACCACCTGGGGCCACTGTTTTTTGATTTCGCCAGCGCGTACCGCAGCATCGGCCATCTGCCCGGCCAGTTCGTTGACGCCTATTTCACCGGCGACTGGTTTGCTGTCGCCCACTTCGCCGTCGGCTGGTTCGCCCTCACCTGGTTCGCGCGGTGCTGTCTGGCCGCCCGCTGCGCCCACTGCGGCCGCTGCGACCGGGTCAATGCCCAGCCACGATCGGGTGCGGGCAGGATCGACACCGCGGCGGCTCAAGATCTCCAGCAGCGCCTCGGCATGGGCTAGCGATGTGCCTGCTTGCAAATGAATAGTCACCCCTGCTTCGGCTGCGTCGCCTACAGCGGCGTCAAGCAGCACCGCGTCGCGCTCGGCGTTCCAGCCTCGTGCCACAACAACGGCATCAACGCCTGATGTCGTGTCAACAGCGATGGCATCAGGAGTAGCCGCCAGACCGATGTCGTGAAGTTGGCGAACTTCCCACCCCTGCCCACCGCTCGATGCCGCAGCGCCGCGTGCATAGGGCGCCTCGCCGGGCAGTCCCGCAGGGTCGGCTTCGGTGCCGTGGCGATGCGGTGTGTACAACGGCAATGTCTCAACGCCGCCTGCAAGTGTCGTCACCAGCGACGAAAGCGACCGACCGCGCAGTGCCGCCTCCGCAGCCGCCTCCCAGTCGCCCTCGCAGACATCAGCAAAGCCGCGCTCGCCCACCGCAACGCCATCACTTTCGTGTCTCAAGTCATCTACAACGTGTGCTACCATCAAACCGCATTCTAGTGACCCTCTGTAACACCGGGTCACTATCTCAACGAGGCAGGCATTCTCTGTCGTTAGATCTCATGTTCTGCTTAGAGCTTTTTCCATTGTCAATGTGTGTCACTTCATGATATGTGAGTGAATTAATGTGGGCCGTGCTTGACCCGACTTGCGAAGTATGAAGAGTTGCGAACGTGAGCCAATGGACCGTAGACAAACCACATTCTTTGGCAAGCGCTGGGCTTTTGGTTGCTGGTGTGGATTGTTCGCAAGCGGCGCGTCGTTGCCGGGCTAAGTGTCGAAGATTACGAACAGAGTCCGCTGGTTTTCGAGGTGAGCTGGGTGTGCTCACGCTGTGTGTTCTGGTTGAGTCGGATTCGCAAGTGCGACAGGTCAACCAAAATGGGCCTTCGGTGCGCTTCTGACGAGGAACCAACCGGCCACTGACCGACTCATCCGAAGACGACGGCGCACGGGCCTCACCGCTTCGGCTCATAGTGAAGGAAACGTCGGCTGGCGATGGCATGCTTACCTAATGTCCGTTCCCGCATCGGCCGATGGCGCTGTCGTGCATGCAGACACGGCGAGCGAACTGCCGCCGTATCGCTACGACGCTCAGATGGCGAACGAAATCGAGTTGCGTTGGCAGCAGCGCTGGCGGGCCGACGGCACGTACCGCACCGCGAATCCACCCGCGCCGTCGGCTGGGTCAATAGCCGAGCCGCAAACAGGGCCGAACAGCAACAACAAGCTGTTCATCATGGACATGTTCCCGTATCCGTCCGGCTCAGGGCTCCATGTCGGGCATCCGCTGGGCTACATCGGCACCGATGTTTATGCACGGTTCAAGCGCATGTGTGGCGCAACGGTGCTGCATACGATGGGTTACGACGCGTTCGGGTTGCCCGCTGAGGAGCACGCTCGCCAAACCGGTGAGCATCCCCGTGTCAACACCGAGCGCAACATCGCCAACATGTCGCGCCAGCTCGCCCGGCTCGGTCTCGGGCACGACGATCAGCGGTCGCTGTCCACGACCGATGTCGGCTATTACCGCTGGACGCAGTGGATTTTCTTGCAGATTTTCAACTCGTGGTACGACACCGAGGCCGACCGTGCTCGGCCTATCACCGAGCTGATCGAGCTGTTTGAGGCAGACCACAAGGCCACCGCCAGCGGCGTGGCGTGGGCCGATATGAGCGAAGTTGAGCGTCGTGTTGAGCTTGATGAGCACCGCTTGGCCTATTTGGGGGAGGCGCCGGTCAACTGGTGCCCAGCGCTCGGCACTGTGCTGGCTAACGAAGAAGTCACCAACGAGGGCCGGTCTGATCGGGGTAATCACCCAGTCTTTCGCCGCCCGATGAAGCAGTGGATGATGCGCATCACGTCTTACGCCGACCGGTTGCTCGCCGATCTCGACCGACTCGACTGGCCCGAGAGCGTCAAGATCATGCAACGCAACTGGATCGGCCGCAGCGAGGGAGCATTCATCAGTTTCGCTGTCGATATCGATGCAAACCCAGTCGATGCAAACCCAGTCGATGCAAACCCAACCGATGCAAACCCAGTCGATGCAAATCCAGTCGATGCAAACCCAGTCATTGAGGTGTTCACCACCCGGCCAGACACCATTTTCGGCACCACGGCGATGCTGCTGGCACCCGAACATCCCCTTGTCGATGCGATTGTGGCCGATGTTTGGCCACCGGGCGCCGATCCGCGCTGGACCGGCGGCGCCCCCACACCTCGCGAAGCTCTTGATGCGTATCGAGCTCAAGCAGCGGCCATGACCGACGTGCAGCGCCAGACCGAACGCGACAAGACGGGTGTGTGGTTGGGCACCAATTGCATTGTGCCAACCACCGGCAAACCAGTGCCGGTGTTCGTCGCCGACTACGTGTTGCTCGATTACGGCACTGGTGCTGTTATGTCGGTGCCCGGCGAGGATCAGCGCGACTGGGACTTTTCGGTGCGCTTCGGATTGCCGATTGTGCGCACTGTGCTACCGCCCCCCAACTTCGACGGCGAGGCCTACGACGGCGAAGGCCCGGCCGTCAACAGCGGCTTTCTCAACGGTATGACCAAAGGCGAGGCCTTCAGTGCGATGTGCGATTGGCTAGTCGCGCATCGCTGCGGCCGCCGCACGGTCACGTACAAACTGCGGGACTGGCTGTTTAGCCGTCAGCGTTATTGGGGCGAACCATTCCCGATCGTCTTCGACGAAACAGGTTTGGCGTTGGCGGTGCCCGAGAAGAAACTGCCGGTGGAACTGCCCGAACTGATCGATTGGGCACCTCGCGCACTTGATGAGTCGTCTGCGCCGGAACCACCGCTTGGACGTGCCACCGAGTGGGCTACTGCTGTCTACGATTTGGGCAACGGCGAGCGCACCTACCGCCGCGAACTCAGCACGATGCCGCAGTGGGCTGGCTCATGCTGGTATTACCTGCGCTACCTAGATCCCACCAACGACAAGGCTTTGGTGGATTCCGAAGTGGAGCGCTACTGGATGTCTGCCCCCGACGGCGGGGTCGGAGGTGTTGATCTGTATGTGGGCGGTGTTGAGCACGCTGTGTTGCACCTGCTGTACTCACGTTTTTGGCACAAAGTGCTGTACGACCTTGGTCATGTCAGTGGCCCTGAGCCGTTCGGCAGGCTCTACAACCAGGGCTACATCCAAGCGGCTGCATACCAAGACAGTCGAGGGGTGTATGTGGAGGCTGCCGAGGTTGTCAAGCGAGACGGCAAGTTCTTTTGGGGCGACGCTGAGGTCACCCGACATTTCGGCAAGATGGGCAAATCATTGCGTAACGCAGTGACTCCAGACGATATCTACAGCGCGTACGGCGCCGACACGTTGCGGACGTACGAGATGTTTATGGGCCCGCTCGATCAGGGTCGGCCTTGGGAAACTCATTCAGTGATCGGTTCGCATCGGCTGCTGCAGCGCGTGTGGCGCAACTTGGTCGACGAGCAGACCGGCGAGTTGACCGTTGTCGATGTCGATGTTGATGTCGAGCCAGATGTAGATCTGCGGCGTTGTGTTCATCAAACAATCGCGTCGGTCACCGATGCCATGGAGGAACTGCGGTTCAACTCGGCGATTGCGCGCATAACCGAGTTAAACAACGAGCTAACTCGACGCAACGATCCAACACCCCGCTGGGTTGCGGATGTGTTGGTTCGCTTGCTGGCACCGCTGGTGCCGCATTTGGCCGAGGAGTTGTGGTCGAAACTCGGTTATGAGTCCACGGTTGTGTATGCGTCGTTCCCTCAAGCCGACCCTGCGATGCTGACAGCAGAGGTTATTGAGGTGCCGGTGCAGGTGAACGGCAAGGTTCGCAGCCGTGTCACGGTCGCCGCCGATATCTCTCCCCAAGATCTAGAAACCACCGCGATAGCCGACGACCGCATAGCCCAGCTCATCGCCGGTTCTGACATTCGACGCGTTGTGGTCGTACCCACCAAGCTGGTGAACATCGTGCTGGCCTAAGCCAGCAGCAGTGTGATCGTGCTGGCCTAAGCCAGCAGCAGTGTGATCGTGCTGGCCTAAGCCAGCAGCAGTGTGATCGTGCTGGCCTAAGCCAGCAGCGGGTGGTTGTGCTGGCGTGAGCCAGCAGCGGGTGGTTGTGCTGGCGTGAGCCAGCAGCGGGTGGTTGTGCTGGCCTAAGCCAGCAGCAGTGTGATCGTGCTGGCGTAAGCCAGCAGCAGTGTGATCGTGCTGGCGTGAGCCAGCAGCGGGTGGTTGTGCTGGCCTAAGCCAGCAGCATTGAGTTGGTGCGGCTCTTTGCGTTCGGCAGTCCGCAGCGCGCAGTCCGCGTTGCACAGCGGGCGGTTCGCGCCAAGCGGTTCGCCACGAACGGCACGACCGGACCCAAAGACACGAGAGGCACCGCGTTCGGCGGGCGATAGGCGGCCCAAAGCCGCAGCGCAAGCATAGTCCGCGTGCCAAGCTCTTAGGGCAGGTGTTTAGCAGGCGGCTGGGAACCAGACGCAGGCAACCAAACGCTGGGAACCAAGTGTTGATACACAGGAGTCACACATGAGCAGCACACAACAGCGCACGATAGGCGTAACAGTTACTGAGGCTCACGGCGGCAAGTTGGCCGCAAAGGCACTCAAAGCAGCCGGGGTGGAATGCGTGTTTACGCTGTCAGGCGGGCACGTCATGGGCATCTACGACGGCTGCCTCGACGAAGGCATTGAAGTAGTCGATGTGCGCCACGAACAGGCCGCTACTCATGCCGCTGATGCGTGGGCTCGTTTGCATCCAGGCAAAGTCGGCGTGGCGATTCTCACAGCCGGGCCGGGGGTAACCGACGGCGTAACCGGCGTAGCGAACGCTTGGCGTGCTAACTCGCCAATCTTGGTTTTCGGCGGCCAGGGGCCGTTCCGTCAAGCCGGGCGTGGTTCATTACAAGAAATGGACCATGTGTCGCTGATGCGGCCAGTAACTAAATGGTCTGGTGCCTGCGCGGACACAACCCGCATTGCTGAGTACATCGAGCTGGCGGTGCGCACGGCGCTGAGCGGTGTACCCGGACCGTCGTTCTTGGAGATTCCGATGGATGTGCTGCACGCCCGGGTTGATCTCAACGATGTGGTTGTGCCGCAGTTCCGCGATTACCGCGTCAGCGCAACTGCACCAACTGAAGCACTCCACACAGCGGCTGAGATCATTGCTTCGGCCCGCACGCCGATGGTTATGGCCGGCACTTCGCTCAAATGGAGCGAAGGCGGCGCTGCGCTTGCTGCTTTCTTAGATGCCACATCTATCCCTTGCTATGTGAATGGCATGGCACGCGGCGAAATTCCGTGGGATCATCCGTCGTTTTTGTCGTTGACGCGTTCAGAAGCGCTCGCCGCGGCAGATGTGGTGATTTTGGCCGGTACGCCGCTCGATTTCCGTATGAGATTTGGCCGTTCGATCCCCGCTGATGCCCGCATTGTGCAACTTGACCTCGATGAGACCCTGATCGGACGCAATCGCGCCGCCGAAGCAGGCCTCGTCGGCAATTTGGGCGCCAATTTTGAGGCATTAGTGGATCTGCTCAAGTCAACCGGTGTCACTATCGACGCGTCGGCTCACTTAGCAGAACTAGTCGCCCGCGAGCAGCAACTCGATGATGCTCGCAGCGCTGAGCTTGGCAGCGACGAGGTGCCGATTGATCCTTTGCGTCTGTGCCGTGAGATAGCTGAGGCAGTCACCGATGACATGATCGTGATTGGTGACGGCGGCGACATTGTGGCGCAGGCATCAAAAGTGATTCGTGTGCCGAAGCGGGGAGCGTGGATGGACCCGGGACCGCTCGGCACGCTTGGTGTGGGGATGCCGTTCGCGCTGGCAGCCCAGAAAGCTCACCCAAACAAGCGAATTTTGATTGTCTATGGCGATGGCTCGTTTGGTCTCAATGGTTTTGAGTACGACACGGCGGTGCGGTTTGGTTTGCCCATCGTGGGTGTGGTGGGCAATGACGCAGCGTGGGGCCAGATGCTGCGTCCCCAAGCCAGCCTCTACGGCCAAGACCGGGTGGTAGCCACCGAGTTGAATTACACCCGCTACGACAAGATCGTGGAGGCTATGGGCGGTTACGGCGAGCATGTCACCGAGCCTCACCACATAGCGCCCGCGCTAGCTCGCGCATTCAACTCGGGCCTCCCCGCACTCGTAAACGTCGAGATCCGTCAAGACCGAGGTGCCATGAAAGGCTCCACGTACGTCTGAAACACACTAAAACGCCGACGCTGAAGCGCCGAAGCACAAACACCGTGGTACAAACACCGTGGTACAAACACCGTGGTACAAACACCGTGGCCCAGACACCGTGGCACCGACACTGTTTTTCAGCACCCAAACCCACCATAAAACAGCACCCAAACCCACCATAAAATAGCACTTGGCTACACACCATTAGGCTAAGCTCTGCGACTGTGGCAGGTGTTCTGACCCCCGTTGGGTATCGACCTCGTGTCGTCGATCAGGAAGTGTCGGAGACCCTGCAGGCCAGCCCTGCTGTGCTTCTAGATGGTCCCCGCGCCAGTGGCAAGACATGGACTGGTAAGCGTTTCGCACAAAGCGAGGCCCTGCTAGACACGATGCCCGGTGTCGGTTTGGCCGCTTCTGTCGATCCCACGAGGCTGCTTGACGGTGCTGTGCCTCGCCTGCTAGACGAGTGGCAGCAGGCCCCCGGCATCTGGAATCCCATGCGGCGTGCGTGCGACGACCGTGTACAGATGGGTCAGTTCATTCTCACTGGATCCGCCAGTCCGCCTGATGATATCACTCGACATTCGGGAGCTGGGCGAGTGGCACGAGTACGAATGCGGCCCATGTCGCTGTTTGAGTCGGGTGAGTCCGACGGCAGCGTGTCGTTGGCCCAGATGCTAAACGGCGAGCCTTGTCGTCCAGAAAATGCCGGCTGGTCTGTGGCAGACATGGCAAACATGGTCAATCTCGTGTGCCGAGGAGGCTGGCCCCGGATCGTCTCCGCAACGCCCGTCGCGGCCCAGAGGTACCTGCGCAACTATCTAGATGACATCAGCAGGGTCGATATCGCTGCGGTTGACGACATCAAGCGCGATCCTGTGGGGGTCAGGCGGGTGTTGGCATCGCTAGGGCGAAGTATCGGCACGAAAGCTTCGTATGCAACGATTGCCCACGACGCGTCAGGTGACCGGGAGATGCCGGTGCATCCCCGAACGGTAAAGAGCTATATGCAGGCTCTTGAGCGGCTGTTTGTTACCGAAGACCTGCCGGCGTGGCAGCCGCACCTGCGGTCTCGAGTTGCGCTGCGCACCACTCCGACGCGACATTTCGTGTGCCCGTCCCTCGCCGTTGCTGCTTTGCGAACCAGCGGTGCTCGGCTTCGGGCCGACCTAGAGTTCTTCGGATCGCTTTTTGAGTCGCTGGTGCTGCGCGATCTGCGGGTCTATTCGCAATTGGACGGATGTCAGCTATCGCACTACCGAGACGAGTACGGCCTAGAAATTGATGTGATCCTAGTGCGGGCTGATGGGGAGTGGGCGGCTTTTGAGGTCAAGCTCGGCAGCGACGACGGAGTCGCCGAGGCTGTTGAGTCGTTGCGGAGTCTGAGGGAACGGGTAGACACCGCCAAGATGGGCGCGCCCATCAAACTGGGGGTTGTCACTGCGACCGGTGTTGGTGTAGAGTTGCCAGATGGCATCACCGTGGTGCCGATCACAGCCCTAGGACCTTAGCGCGGAACCCTAATGCGATTGTTGGCTTCATTTGTTCTCGGACCTGCCTCGTGCCTGCCTCGGGGGGGGGGGTGATGGCCCGACCGCGCACAACGGGGAGTCCCCGGCGGGTCTCACCTGTGGTAGTATCCCGGCGACCATGAGAAAAGTTCCGCAGATCTTAGATCCCTGTCGCGCCCGCGGGCGGTTTTGCGTTGGATTGGCCCCCCCCCCCCCCCCCCCCGCTGATTACCGGTCGTGCTCTAGCGCACGCGTCGGCCGGTTTGTCGCGCGCAGATCGCGGTGGCAGCACCGATGTGGTGTACGGCGAAATCCTGCGGCGTAGCGCTCAGGCTCAACTGTTATGGGGGTAAGTGAGTGGTAGCATCGTTGAGGAAGTCATGTCTTATTGTGATGCTAGCAGTAGCGCTGCTAGCAAGCGGCTTGGGGCCCATAGGTCAGCACCTGCCGGGCTTAGGCACCGACGCCGCCCAAGCGCAAAGAACTACGGGGCCACTGAGCTTCAACCCATCTTCTGTGAGAGCCAGTTTGCTTACAGGCGGTACTAAGGGAACCGATGGGGTACGCCGTTACTACTACACTGTTGACATTACGGTGCCAGCCCCGTTGACTTTCAAGGGTACCTATAGTTGCGCCTTCGAGCGGTCGGGTGGTAAGCATGTGGCAACAAAACAAGCGATAGAAGGCACCGGGTCTTGTGATTACAGGAACAGTCAGGATGATGCGAGAACTCATCAATTCACAGAGCCGTCAATTCGCGTACGGGGCGCTCCAGCTGGCGTGAAAGTAACGCGTTTAGAGAAAGACGCCAACAACACAACTCGTACCGCAAAAATGACTCTGGAGTTTACCGACGCAGCGCTGCTAGCTATGAAGAAATCTCCGGAAAATTCCACCACGTTAGATATCTTAAATATTCAGATTAGTACACACTTGCTAAGGTCCGTCAGTTCGGGGACTACTACAGATAGATGTCGAACCTTTTTTCAGTACAGCGGCCTTTCCACATGCCCCGTACCTCAGGCAACGGGACTTAGGTTGACGAACCCGACGGCAACTATGGGACTCCGAAGGGCATCGGAGAATCCGCCAACGACAATATCTGAAGGCGAGTCGTTTAGCACCTCCATATTCTATGACGGAGTTCGTTTGTCTGACATACGGGCCATCGGCAACAGGGAGACACCGGTTCCCCTTAAGTTCACCGACTCTGCTGGCAAGGAACTTGATGTCGCCGACACGCCGGCCGAGACCGAGTTGGTTCTCTCCAACAGCACTATGCTCACCGCGAGAAACGTCTGGCAGCAAAGTTTCACTGCACCTACCGACAATATGCTTGAAAACGACGAAGATATTTTTGTAGAGATAGACGACACCAAGTTGCTGCCTCTCCTGAGAATTAGCACCGCTACCGATGCTAACAAACTGCAAAAGCGCGCGACTGTACAAGATGCCTCATCACCGCAAGTAGAGCTAAAAGTACTCGACAAAGAGGCCACCGAGGCGGTGTACTCAGATCCAGGTCCAGCCCGTCTGCAGGTGGGCATCAAAAATGCTGTCGACGATTTCCGCTTTAAAGACGACCAACGTTTAGAAGTGCCGATCGTCGTTACACCAGCCACACAGGTATTAGACGACGATTATGGGCTAGAGCTAGTGCCAGCCACAGGTGTCAGCTTGCAAGGCAACACCGTGATCTTCGGCAGTTCTAAAAACGGTCCACTCACAGCCGAAGTAAAGCTCATCGAACTTGATGAACCGTTCAACTCACGGCAGGGTAGGGACGCAGAAGCAGCAGATAGAAGTGACAGTTCTTTAACTGTGGATATACCGCGTAGCGAAAGTACCTCCACACCTGGTGCCTCAGTGCTGTCGTCTACCGGGTTTGGAAGAGCGGCTACCGGAACGCGTGGTGGCAACGGACGTATTACTTTAGTCGACGACGACACATCCAATTTTGTTAGCCAATTTTTTGCTAATTCACGACAAAGTGGGATTCGTGCCTCTCGTCCTCCAGGGTTGCGCAATTTCCAAGAATCAAGTTTTGAACGTGTGGGACAGTCTGAAAATTTTGAGTACACTTTCGCACTGAATACTACAAGTATACCAATTTTTCCAGATCCAACTTTTTCCGTGAGGGAAGCCCTAAATTGGGGCACAGTGAGTGATCCGCGTCCTAGCTGGGAAACCGTCAGCAGTAAGACTTTTGCTACTGAGCTTGCTTTGCGTGGGGGCACTACAACCATCAGTGGCTCACAAAGAACTATCGGCCCGTCAATTGAGTTACAGAACGCTCCCGACGGTATGACCATTCAAAGTCTTGAGCGCACGAGTAATACTCAAGCAAAGGTGACTCTGCGGATGACAGCAGATGCGCTTGCTGCATTCAATCTTCAACAGCGCTTTGACATAAAAATAGGCGGCATGCTTTTTGATAACTGCAAGCGCGCTACCTTCTCAAATCGTGGTGCTCATCTTGTCCCCTATGACCTCACCGACATTTCGCCTTGTTTTAGATATATTGTGCCGTTGCAACTTGCCCCCGGCAAAAAAATCGTGCTCACCGAAACTGATGGCAGTACGATAGTGGGTGATTCACCAGCCTCTACAGACACCTACACCATCCGCTTAAGCCAGCATCCAACTGCAACGCTCACCGTTACGCCCACAATCTCAGACACCTCTGCTAAAGCGAGCGTGTCTGGTCCGGTTGTGTTCAACCCCAGCGACCGCGGCGCTGCGCTTACCAAAACCATAACCGTCACTGGCGACGATGACAGCAAAGACAACAAAGGCGGTTTAACGTGGCCAGATGTCACCATCACCCACACAATCCAAACAACCGACACTGTGTACAACTCAGCAACCTTACCCGATGTAGTGGTCGATCTAGTAGACGATGAACCTACTATTGTCTCACTCAAGCTAGAAAAAGACGCTCCTGATTATTTGATTGAAGCGACTCTGGATGGTTCAACAATCGACGTGACTTTGGCAGACAACCGCACGCTGGGCGGCACTGAAAAGTTAACCATTCCCCTAGAGCTAGTTAGCGACACTGGTGTGGTGTTTGCCCCTAACGATCAAGCCCATGTGCAGCTTGAAGCTGCGGCGGGTGTGTGGAATCCGAAGAACTTCAACGCGCAGTCTGCCAAGCCGTCGTTTTCGTTGACTAAAGACGACACTGCGTCTAAGACATCATTTACTGTGAAACCGTTTGCCAACCGCCAAGACGATGATACAACCGCCGACATCTTCACCGTACGTATCGCTACAGATGCCAACGGCGAACTCAAGGGCAATAACTTTGAGGGCGGCGTATTTGTAGACACAACAGCAGCCGAGCAAAGTTTTGTGCTGTTTGAAGCGCCGGGAGAAACCCCAACGCTAGCAGCGTTCGCGTATCCAACTTCGCTGCAGTTAGCTGAAGGCGAGACTGCCGAGCTACAGGTGCGTATCGACTCCAAACCCGGAATAGGGACGACTCTAAAGGTAAACACAGCTCCCGCCTCGGGCACACCCGCTACAGCGGTTAGCGTAGTGTCGGGTGGCTCCCTTACTTTTGTCGGTGACGAAACTAAAGCTAACGCGTGGCATAAGCCGCAGACGGTGACAATAGAGGCAACCGAAGACGAAGATCCTTACAACACACAGTTCAATTTAGAACTAAAGCGGGGCCAGACAACCACAACGGTACCTGTGACCATTATAGACAACGATTCTCCTAGCGGCTCACTACAGTCTGACAAACTACTCTTTGGCACTAGCGAGTTTGCATCTTCCGGTGACTACGGCAGTTGGCAGTGGCTAAGTTTTCCAGTTGATCTGAAGGGCGATTACGTGTTCGCAGCCACACGCGGCAGTTCCCGAGAAGGCGACGGCTTCTATCAGGGTAGCGGTAATTTGTGTACTCGTAACGGCGGAGTAACAAGCCCGTGTCGCCGCTTAGCACAAAACGCTAGAGGCGCGAGTAGGTCAACCACACTTGTGAGCGACCTAAGCGGCTCACAGTTACGAATGGTAGATGATGGGTTGCGAGTTACCGGCCAGAGTCGTGGAGGTAAAAGGGCGTTCGTGCAAATTCAGTTGCCCCAACAAAGCAATAGGGCGAGATTGCCTTCCAATAAGGTCTATGATGTCACACTACAGATAGGCGGCAGGTTGCTTGTAGGCGAAAAAGACGTTTTCGGCAATACTATTGGTAACAATAGCCAAGAACTTTGCGCTGGCACTGTTAGTTTGACCCAGTCAGGCAACTGCTCTCCGGTAGAACTTTCGTTTCAGTTGTATCCAGACGACTTGCCAACTGCTAGGAATGCACAATTTGTGGGTGATACCACATTTGAGATGCAGGAAAACTTCACGCCAGCTACAGATTTCACTCTAGGTAAGGTGCTGGCGCTCGATTTCAACGGTGACACAGTCACATACAAGCTAAAGGATGGATCTACGCCAGGTTTCTCTATCGGGGCCAATGACGGTGTCCTGATTTATAAGAAAAACACACCTGCACTAAATCGTGAATTCTCAGACTTCACTAACGGCCAAGTGCCGCTGGTTGTAATAGCAACATCTACCGGCAGCAACGGCCAACCTACCGAGGTGGAGCAACCCATAAAAGTAACCCTGCTCAACGTTGATGAGGGTGCAGGTACGGTGGCGTTTACCACCGATTCAATCGGACGTGTCGGCACAACTATGTCGGTGGCATCAGTGAGCGGCGACCCGGATGGCGACCCCAAACTTGAAGATGTTACCTATCAGTGGCAGCGCAGCGACAGCGGCACCACCTGGGTTAACATCCCCGATGCCAATGCTGCTACATACACCGTAACCGATGCTGACGTTGACACCACAAAAGATCCGTATGTAGGCAAATTTTTGCGGGTGCAAGCTACCTACACCGACGGCGGCGGCACCGAACAAACGGTAGCGTCAACTTCGCTGCAAGCCTTCCAACTGGCATGGATTGGCCCGCTGGTTAGTGTGACAGATGCCAACACGGTAGAGGGCGACAAAACCGACCCTGCGATAATCAACATTAGGGTAAGCGGCAGCACAAACAAAACCCACACCGGCGCTGCGAGACTATCGCAACCCCAGACCTTAGTAGGTAACGAGACCTTTGATCTCTTTTTCAGCGTATTTTTAAACGGCAGCGTTACGGCAGTACCCGGCACTGATTTTACCGACCCAGCAACCGACTACATCATTGAGATAGACTCAAACCTTGAGGGTGTGAGCTGGGAGCCCGCCCACAATGTCACCCAAGATCCCGAGAGCGATCCTCCGCAATATGTCAAGGTTACCTTTCAAGCTGCGCCGGGTAAACCAGCGCCAGCTTCGGTTGATTTGAAATTAACTGTCAGAGGCGACGATGATGTCAAACAATCATCGTTTACTGTAGGGTTAGAACCAAGCCTAAGTGCGACCGGTGATGTGTGTGGTTCGTTCTGTTCGGGAGAGCCTACATATGCTCGCGTTACCAGTGGAAGTCGTGCTATCACCGCCACAGACGCAGATGACCCCGATAAAGTAGTAGGGTTCGCAAAGTCGTTAGGTGAAGTTGTAAATCTCTTGCAAACAGCTGAACTCATCGAAGGAACCGGCGCCACCGCTAATCAACTCACAGTGACGCTAGACGTGACCGACCCAGCAGCAGGTTCGGTTGATGTAACCCTTGAAGACGTCTCCGCTGTTTACGGCACCGACTACCGTTACGCAGGCTCAGCTAGCCTCACAGAAGTAGGCAAAACACAAACTTTCACCCTAAGTTGGCCAAAAGACTCCACCACTGCGTCGTTTGTGCTTGAAAGCTTTGCCGACGCTGACGATGAGGTAACTAACAAGTTGCTCAACATTAGGCTGTCGAATCCTACGGGCGGGTTCAGCATCGCTGCTGAAAAGCACTTGCGAGTGCATGTGGTAGACGACGATGCCACAACGGTGTCGTTGAGCGGCGGCGGGTTACGTCCCGAAGGAGTCTCTTCTGGCGGTCACATACCAACCTTCACGGTGAAGCTCAGCAGGCCGCTAGCTATTTTCAACGGACCAGTGGGGAAGGCCAGAGTCTTCACAGAGATAGTGCAAGTTCCGCTGACCTTCGCTAGCAGCACAGGTGTAAAGTTCGGCACCGCAGACGGTGTCGGCAACATTACAGGGCAAGATATCGAATGGAAGCTAGTTGCAGCCGACAGCCCTGGCGTGACCATCCTTAGATTGGGCGCTACAGCCCCGGTGCTCACTTTCACCGCTCCTCGAAGTGGCGTCTCAACGGTGCAAACCGCAGTGATTCAGCTAGTAAGCGCCAAAAAAGACGACGACAGCGACGATGAGTTGGTAACAGTAAGTCTCGGCGACCTAAACGACAGTTCTTTAACGCGAACAAACCTCGACACAGTGCAAGCCAACGCGTTAAACTCTCAAGCAGTTTTCGGGGTAGTCGACCAACCCAGCGCTACCGATAGAGTTGCAGTGCTACCTGCGGCAGTGCAGCTGTTAGAAGATGGCAACGGGCAATATAGCTTGGCTCTAGCCAAAGCGCCCACCGCCGCGGTTACCATAACGGTAACGTCATCGGACACTGCTGTTGTGGCTTTGACCGCGCTAACTCAGCCAGCCGGCGGGCCAACAGCGACGCTGCAAAACGACGGCACGCTAAAGATAATGTGGGCAGCACCCAAAGATGCTAGTGATTTCGGTTGGCGGGTGCCAGCGTTGGTGGGCTTGAGCGCTAAAGGCGATGCCGACGCCAACGATGAGACGGTGACGCTAACCCACGCGGTGAGTGGCTACGGCAGTGTTACAACAGCATCAGCCGTAACTGCCACAGTGAGAGAAAACGTGGTAACTGTTGCGGCAGCCGAAGCCAACGAAGGCGACGCTTTGAGTTTTGAGGTTTCGCTGCCGCTGCCAGCAACCACAACAGTGACTGTGCCGTACACACTTGCCAACGGCAGAGGCGACTCAAGCGACCCCACCTACAGCGTCGCTACCGGCAGCGCCGATGGCACCAGCGCCGACTACAACAACACTGCCGGATCAGTGACCATCGCCAAAGGCCAAAAATCAGCAACGATAACGGTGCCCACCACTGATGACAGTGTGTATGAAGGCGACCATTATCTAACGCTCACATTGGGCACACCCACAGTGTCAAGTGGCACCGCTCCGCCGTTGAGCACCAGCAACAACAAAGCAGTCGGCACCATCAATGACGAAGCAGATTTGCCCACGATCCAGTTCGACAGAGCATCATTCACCAGAAACGAAGACGCTGGCTCTGTTAAGGTCACGCTGACTAAGACCGGTACCACGCTGGTGCCTGCCACGGTTACCGTTACTGCCACTGACAGAACTGCTACCGCTGGCAACGATTACAAATGGCCCAACGACTTAGAGGTTACATTTGCAGCCAATGAAACTTCCAAAACCTTCGATGTTGAAATAATTGACGACACAGACCAAGAAGTCGGCTCCGAAAACTTCCGTCTCACCTTAAGCGCTTTCGCTCACGCTAAAGCTGGCTCAACAAACGAGTCGGCAGTTATCATTTCGGGAGGAGAAGAACCTGCAGTTTCTTTATCGGTAGACCCCGCTGCAGTTATCGAAGGCAGTTTCGCTGTGATCACGGTTACGGCAAAAAACCTTGGTCCGAAAGCATTTAACGTTCCTTTGATACTCAAATCTGGCACCGGAACTGCTGTAGCCGCCGATGTTCGTTTCGACAACTCGGGTACGGTGTCGATCCCAGCAAAAAAGCTGGGGGTCACTCCAGAGCCGATCAAAACGCGCATCCACGCAGTCGCTGACGAAACTACCGAAGGCGCCGAAACGTTGACTGTCACCTTCGGCAAGTTGCCCCCCGGCATCTACCTAGACGACGATTCCAGCGTAGCAACCGAAGTGGTTCTAACCATCACCGAGCCGCCGCCAATAACCGAGCTACCAGCCGATTCACCGCTGATTCCTACTGGCGTGGGCCCAGGTGAAAGCTTCAGGCTGCTGTTCAGCACCGCCACCGATACCGCTACCACTACAACATTTGCCGCTACATCGTCTGATATCGCTACCTACAACAAAGCCGTGCGCGACCATGCCGCCCTACATGGCCGCCGCAGCGGCAAAGACTTGCTGACTCCTTCGCAGATCGCTCCGTACGCAGGCCTATTCAGCGCAGTAGCACAAACCGCTTCGGTGAATGTGCGTGCTAACACCGATACCGAATCAAGCGACACCGATGCACCGATCTACTGGGTGGGTGGCGACAAGGCCGCCGACGATTACGACGATTTCTATGATGGCGATTGGGATAGCGAAACCGCACGCAACCATCGCGGCGGTGCGGTACCAACTTCTGCCACCGGCGATCACTGGACTGGTGTTCCCTACGGCAGCGGGAACAGCGCCGGATACGTCCTCGGCACAAGCGGCACCAACGCTGCAAACATCGCCCACGGCCGCTTAGGCGATACCACCACCGGAGTAACCCCGCTCACCGGTCGGCGCACCACCGCCGCCACCAAACTGCCGCTGCTAGGACTGTCGCCGGTGTTCACCGTAGAAGACAAAGTGCTGAGGGGTACTGGGTTGTCTGTGGAGGTGGATGGTGGTGTGTTGTCGATGTTGGAGCGTGCTACGCGTGAGAATCGGTTGGGTAATCGTGATTCGTTGAATATTGTGTTTGATACAGCGCTGTCTGGTTCGGTGGTGGTTGTGGGTTCGGTTGCTTTGCGGTCGTCTAGGCTTACTCGCACGCCGGGTGTGTTGGATACCACGTCGTATCCGATTGCGACCGTTCAGCCTGCGGTCATTTCTAGGGGGTCTGAGTCTGCGTTGTTGACGGTGTTTTCTGATCGTTATGATGTGGCTGATGCGCCGGGTGGTTTTCATGAGGGTGTGATTAGCTGGAAGGTGTACACGTCTGCGAGTTATAGCACTAACAGTCCTACGGTGGTTGCTGGACTGAAGGTGCCTGATGTGCCGTTTAGGATTGTTGATGATGATCCGACACCGGTGGAGTTGTTAGCGGCGTCGGTTCCTGATTTGTCGGCGACTGAGGCTGATTCGTCTGATACAGCGTCGGTGCGGGTGCGGTTGGGTCGCGCGTTGGTGGCTGGTGAAACTTTGACGGTGCCGTTGAAAGCGGCGGGTGCTGTGTTGGGTACTGATTTCTCGTTGGCTTTGTCGGGGTCGCCGCAGGGTGTGTCGTATGCGACGGTGGCTGGTTTGGGTGAGGCGACGTTTACGGGTCCGTCTGCGCGGGAGGCTGTGTTAACGATTGCTGCGTTGAATGATGCTGATACTACAAATGAGCGGTTGGTGTTGTCGATTGCGGATCGTTCTGATGTTGCTAGTCCGAAGCCGGGTGACGGGTTTATGCGTTCGACAGGGTTAGCTGGTGGGGCGTGTTCGGGCACTCGTTGTGTTGCGGTTGGCCGCACTTTGGTGACATCGCAAACAGTGTCAATTACCGATGATGATATTGGTGTGCGTTTGAGTTTGTCTGGTGCTGCTGTGGTGGGTGAGAACGCGGGCACGTTGTCGTATGGTGTGCGTTTAGCTTCAGCCCCGGTAGCTAACGAAACAGTGACGGTCACGGTGTCTTCTGGTACGACTTCAGCGTTGACAGTCACGGCTGGTAGCTCGTTGACGTTTACTGCAGATGATTGGTCAACTGCGAAGCAGGTGACTGTAACAGGTGTGAACAACCCTGCTGATGCGGCTGATCTTGTGGTGGATGTGACTCATAGCGTGTCGTCTACCGGTGGCACGTCACCGGTGTATGCGAGCGGTGTGCCGTCACGGGTGCTACAGGTAACAGTGATTGATGATGATAAAACGTCGGTGACTCTGTCGGGTGGTGGTTCGTTTACCGAGGCTGATGCGTCGTCTTCTGGTGCCACGGTGACGGTGCGGCTAAGTCGCCCGTTGGCCGATGGTGAGATCGTTGAGGTGCCGTTGAATTTGTTTAGTCCTTCTGAGGCGCCGTTGGTGTCTGGTAAACGTCCTGCGCCTGGTGTGGCAGCGCAGGATCGGTTTGTGGATTGGAGTGTTGCTGGTACTGGCACGTCTATTAGTGTTGATACGTTGACGGCGGCGGCTAGAAGGTTCGGTAATCGTGAGCAGCTTGTGGTGACGTTCAGTGGTGCGGGCGCGCAAACCGCGACGGTAACGTTCACCCCAGCTATTGATAATAAAGACACACAAGATACGTCTGATGATGTTGGTGTGGGTGATGCGGATTCTAGTGATGAGGTTGTGAATGTTACCTTGGCTGATGAGTTCAATGTTTCGCAGCGTTTGACGAATGTGAGTGGCGGTTTCACACCCACGGGGTCGGCGAGGTTTGTTGTTGTTGATACTGATTTGGGTGTGAACGTTGTGGAGTCTGGTGGTGCCACAACAGTCTCTGAAAACGGTGGTACTGATACTTATACGGTGAAGTTGAACACCCAACCGTCAGCAAACGTAACTATAAAGGTCGAATCAAACACAGTGTCTGCGGCGACTGTTTCGCCTGCCACACTCACATTCACTGACAGCGACTGGGATACCGCGAAGACGGTGACGGTGACAGGTGTGAATGATAGTGTGGATAATCCTGGTGATCGCACAGCGACTATCAGCCACACCGTGACTTCAACTGACAGTGATTATGCTGGTAGGTCGGTTAATGATGTGGTTGTGATTGTTGAAGATGATGAGTCTACGCCTACTACGGCGGGGTTGGTGTTCGATGAGATTGGTGGCAGCACAGTCGTAACCGAGAAGAGTGGGAGCGCGAAACTAGACCGGTACACTGTCAAGTTGAGCCGCCGGCCGTTGGCTAATGTTGTTGTAACGGTGTCTTCGCGGTTACCGTTTGGGGCGTGGGTTAGTACAAGTAAGTCTGGGTTCGGTTTGTCGTTGAGCTACACGTTCACTCCGGGTAACTGGGATGGTGCTCGAACGGTTTGGGTGCAAGCCCAGGATGATGTTGTTGATAATCCTAATGATCAGCGTACAGGCACGATTGCTCACAGATTGACTTCTGATGACCCTGCTTTCAACCGTCGGTTGGAAACAGTTGATGTGACAGTGATTGACGACGATGACGCACCGTCGGCCATCACCCTCACCGTCGACACTGACACTGGCACCGACGGCACACAGACCAGTGTGGCAGAAGATGGTGGCGCTAAAACAGTGGAAGTGACCGCGACGATTACTGACAGCACAAGGTTCGGGGTTGCCCAGGATGTGAGTGTGACTGTCGGTGCTAGCAGTGATACTGCTACTGCGGGCACTGATTACGCGACGGTTGCAGATCAGACGATTACTATCGCGGCGGGTGCAGCGTCGGGGTCGGCGACGTTCACGTTCACCCCAACCCCAGACACCACAGATGAGCAGCCGGAAGTTGTGTCGCTTACCGGCACGTTAGGGAACGTGACGTTCACAAACACCGAACTGAGCATCATTGATAATGACCCGACTGTGGTAACTGTGGCTCGCACCGATAGCGGCGCCATCGCAGAGGACAGCTCGGAGTCGGTTGCTGCTCGCAGCGCCGAGTTCACAATCACGCTAAGCCGAGCGCTAGTAGCTGGTGAACAGATAGATGTTCCGCTACTAATTTCTGGTGCCGGTATCAGCGCAGGCGATTACACGTTGACACTCAAGTCTGGTGACAGTTTGAACACTGGTGTCACACTTACGGGTGCAACCACGTTGAAGCCGACGGTTACGTTCGCAGACGCGCAAGCGCGTACAGCCACCCTCACACTCACCGCTACCGATGACCGTGTTGCTGAGGGTACGTCTGAAACGTTGACTGTCACATTAGGCGATCTAGCTGCATCGTCGCTGGATACGAATGTTGGTGGCGGTGCGTCGGTGTCCCGTGATGGTGATAACAACATTGTTGACAACACGTTCAATGTGACTATAACCGATGATGACACAGCCGGTATCACCATCACCCAAACCAGTGGCAACACCACGGTGACTGAGAACGGTGGCACCGATACTTACACGGTAGTGCTAAACAGTCAACCGTCGCATGATGTGACGGTTAGGCTGGTGTCGGGTACTGTCGCAACGCTTATTGACGGCCCTGACGACTCAACGGTACCGGTCAGACGTGTTACGTTAACGTTCACTCCCACCGACTGGAACTCACCACAAACGATCACTGTTACCGGCCAAAACGACAACCGCGACAACCCGACACCGGGTCGCAGCTCAACTATCACACACACCGTCACGTCAAGTGACACTCGCTACAACAACTTCAGCGTTGCTGATGTGACGGTTCCTGTTACCGATGATGATCCGACTACGGTCACGTTGACTCGAGATACTAGTACCACGTTTGTTGAAGGCGACAGTGTGGGTTACAGGCTCACGTTGGGTCGTGCGTTAGTAGCAGGTGAGATACTGCCAGTAACACTCACGTTCAGTAGTGGTAGTGGTGTAGCCACTCGGGGTACTGATTACACGTTGGCGTGCCCCACTACGTTGCCTACAGGGGTGACATGCAACAATCTGAACACCGCCGCCACACCCACTATCACGTTTACTGGTGGCAGTAATGCTGCTAGGGCGGTGACGATCACCCTAACGACTGCTGCTGATAAGGTTGATGGGGCTAACGTTAAAACGGTTAATATTGGCTTAGGCACGCTAAACAGCAGTTCGGGTACGAAACTAGACGGCGGTGCTAAAGGTGTTGATAATGCCGACGTTGTAACAATCACCGACGATGTGGCGACTTCGGTGACGTTGGAGCTTTCTGGTCGCAAGGCGATTGAGGAGAGTACGCAAACGCAGGTGAAGGTTCGGTTGGGTCGCGATTTGTTAGCTGGTGAGGTTGTGCGAGTGCCACTTACTGTGACGGGTACAGGTGTTACAGCAAATGATTACCGGCTGGCGTTAGCTGCCGGTGTGGGGGAGAGCACTGGTGTTTCGTTGAACACCACTGCGCCGTTTAGCGCTGCTGCACCTCAGGTGATATTCACCGGTGCCGCGGGGACCGAACAAGTCGCGACGTTGACTTTGACTGCTCGCAGCGACGGTGCAACCGAGAGCCCAGAGTTGTTGTCGGTGGCGTTTGGTTCTGTTACGAGCAACCTCGATCAGATTGATGTTGCTACTTATAGTACTCAGGGTACTACTGTTGTTGGGTCGCCGTTGGTGATTACTGTGAGTGATAGTGGTGGTGTACCGACGTTAGAGTTGACATCGCTGGTGTCCCGTGAGGTGAAGAACAGGGTTCCTGAGGGTACGGTGTTGAATAGGTTTAATCTGCTTTTGAGTAGGAAACTTGCATCTTCCGATCCGAGGGTAATCAATTTTGAGATTGGGTTGGGTGGTACTGCTGTCAGGGGTGTTGATTACACGTTTGAGGGTGCTGATGCTACTCAGTCGGCGGGTGTTAAGGTGACTAATCTGGCGGATACTGATGGTAATCCTGTGATTAGTATTAATCGTTCAACGTTTAGGGTGGCTAGCAGCTATTCGAGTGTAAATCTGGGGTTGAAGATTCTCCAAGACGATGTTACAGAAACCACTGATAAGACGATTATTTTGTCAACGTCTGCTGGCACTATAACTTTGGGTACCTATGATGCACCAGATTCAGTGGAAGTACAATTTACCAGGAGTGATTACACGTATGTGGAAGGTGACGGCAGCATAAGTCCTGTTTTGTCGTTAGACACCTTGACAGGCAAAGCGTTAGAGTTTCCAATAACGCTCACTGGTACCGCAACAAGTGGGGAAGATTACCAACCGCGGTCAACGCTCACAGTATTACCGGACGGTGTGCTCACACCAGACTACAATATACTCGGTATAGACGATGATATTGATGAGCCTGATGAAACGTTGATTATTACGTTGGGTGATGCTCCGTCTGGTGCTACTAAAGGTTCACGAGACACCGGGACAGTCACTATCACAGACAACGACCCCACCACCGTCACACTCACCCGCGACGCAGCTTCTGTTGTCGCTGAGGGTAGCACACTCGATTACACACTCACGTTAGGCCGTGCGCTGGTTGAAGGTGAAATACTGCCGGTACCACTCACGTTTAGTAGTGGCAGCGGTACTGCTACTCGTAATACTGATTACACGTTGGCATGTCCCACAACCTTGCCGACAGGGGTGACATGTAACAATCTGAACACCGCTACCACACCAACAGTCACGTTCACCGGTGGTGCTAGCGCCGCTGAGAGCGTGACAATCACACTCACCGCTAGCACTGATGACACCGTTGAGGCTACCGGTGAAACTGTTGATATTGGTTTGGGTACGCTAAACAACAGGTCGGGTACGAACCTAGACGGCGGCGCTACAGGCACCGATAACGCTGCGGTGGTGACGATCACCGATCCTGGTGGGATTGTGCCTACAGTGTCCGTGACGGCTGGTTCAGCGGTGACAGAAGGTACCGCGGCTACGTTCACAGTTACCGCTAACCCCGCACCGTTGGCCAATCTTGCTGTGACAATAAAGGTAGCTGACGACGCTTCTGATGAGGCAGATTATGTGGCAACAGCGGATGAGGGTGACCAGACGGTCACCATCAGCGCTGGGCAAACTACAGCCACGTTCACTGTGGCTACGGTTGCCGACACCACCGATGAACTTAACGGCGCGGTAACCGCAACAGTGCAAACAGGCGCCGGTTACACGGTGAGCAGCACCGCTAGCTCCGCGTCGGTGAAAGTAACCGATAATGATGCCACGACGGTGACGTTATCGTTGCTTGGTGAGAATACTGTGCTGAGTTCAAATTCTCGTTTGCTTCTTGATGTGACTTTGAGTCGTTCGTTGGTGGCTGGTGAGGTGTTGAAGGTACCGGTACTGTTTTCGGGTGCGAAGCTTGGGGAGTCGTTTAGTGTTACGCCTATTCAGGCTACGGCTCTTGGTGTGGCTTCGGGTGATTTTTCTACTGATGCGGAGTCGTTTTTTACTTTCACCGGGCCTGTAAATCCAACTAGTCCGAGCCAGATGATCCTCTTTTATGTGCCGGACACTAACAATGTTGATGATATATTGACGGTGTCGCTGCCGGCTACATCTGCTTCTGGTTCTCCGAAGTTAACTGCGACTGGTTTTGCTGAGGCTGTGACGGGTTCTGGTTCGGTTTCGGTGCGGTTGGATGATCCTGGAGATGATGAGGATATTACAGTGCGTTTGCGTGGTGGTGGTGTAATTAATGGTAGCCTCAGCAGCGGGGATGCTGCTGAGGTTGAGGTTGATGTTGAGTTGGGGCGTGCCCTTGCTGCTGGTGAGTTCGTAACGGCGGTGTTAGCTTTTGATGATAAGAAAACGATAAAAGCTGACGTTTCTTCTAACGCACAAATTTTAGGTGCAAAAGGTACCTCTGATAACTTTTTGTATTTCCGGTGGTCGGTTACCGGTGATGGTGTGACCTCTCGCTTTGAGAATAGTACGGCTATCAACACGCTTGAATTGGATTTTACTGGGTCTGATACTGATACAGTTCAAACAGCGACGCTGAAGTTTGTTTCAACTGGTCAAGAAAAAAATAGTAGCTCAAACAGTGTTGAAGCTGCTGATGACGAAGAACACGAATTAGTGGAAATCACAACCGCTACTGGTAACGCCTTCTGGGGTAGGGAGTCTGTGAATCTTAAGTTAGTTCCTTTCGACGATAAAGACTCAGAGACGCTAGATGATGTCACTACTCGAGTGCTAATCACCGATGATGATGCTACTGCGTGGCAGCTATCATTCAAAGATACCGACAATGCGGCCTTGACCGCTGCGAGTGTTGATGAAGGCGATGACTTCACGTTCAACGTAACGCTGCCTGATGGGGTGACCGGGCCGGTGACGATACCGCTCACCTACACCCACGGTACTGGTAGTAGTGTGGCCGATTTTGCTGCTGACGGTTTGCCAGCGTCGGTGACTATTCCGTTCGGTCAATCCTCGGCAACAGTCACAATTTCAACGCTCAAAGACCAAGCACTGGAATCTGCTGAGACGTTGACGGTGACGTTTGGTAGTGTGCTGCCTGCGTTCACGGGTGCCAATCAGTCGTTTGTGCTGACGGTGAACGATGCTGGTTTTGTTGGTTTGGTTATCACCGAAAGCGGCACACCAGCTAGCACGTCGGTGCCTGAGGACGGTAGTAGTACTGATACGTACACTGTCAAGTTGGGTTCGGAGCCTACCCACGATGTGACGGTGACGATCACTTCAGACACGCCAACTGCTGCGACTACTTCACCTACAACTCTCACGTTCTCAACCACAAACTGGGATAAGCCTCAGACGGTGACAGTGACTGGTGTTGATGATGATTTAGACAACACGAGTGATAAGCGCACCGTCACCCTAACTCATGCTGTGAGTTCGTCCGACACTGATTACAACGGACTCAAGGATGTACCCTTAGAAGTGACCGTCACCGATGATGACAGTGTCGGGTTCACTATCACACAAACGTCAGGTTCCACTTCGGTAGCTGAAAACGCTGGTACTGATACTTATACGGTGAAGTTGAACACGCAGCCCACTGCCATTGTGTCAATAGGTTTGCGGGCGAGCGGTCCGGTGAAGCTGAGCGCGAATGCAGTTGCGTTCACTGCGTCTGATTGGAACAGTGCGAAGACGATCACTGTTACCGGTGTGGATGATAGTGTGGATAACACTGGTGGGTCTCGCTCAGCGACGATAACCCATGATGTGTCAGCTCGAGATTCTAAATATCATGCGTTACCGGACCGTGACATCACAGTCACGGTGACAGATGATGATGCCACTACCGTCACACTTGCTCGCGATGCTGGTAGCAGCATCACTGAAGGCAGCACACTGGATTACACGCTCACATTGGGTCGTGCGTTAGTGGCAGATGAGGCGCTGACTGTGCCGCTCACTTTCAGTAGTGGTAGTGGTACCGCTACTCGGGGTACTGATTACACGTTGAAGTGCGCGTCGGCTATCGGTGTTGCTTGCGCGAACCTTAACAGTGGTAGCGCGACGGTTACGTTCACTGGTAGCAGTACTGCCGCTGATGCTGTGACGATCACGCTTTCGGCTGTTATTGATAGCGTTGATGAGGGTGATGGTGAAACAGTTAATATTGGTTTGGGTACGTTGGATGCGAATTCGGGCACGAACCTTGACGGCGGCGCTGCGGGTACCGATAACGCGGGTGTGCTAACGATTACCGATTTTGAGCCTGAGGCGCCGCTGTTGGTGTTGGTGCCGTCGTCGGTGGCTGCGGCGAGCTTGAATGGTGCGAAGGTTGTGTTGCAGCCGAAGTTCGCGAGTTTCTTTGATACCAGTTCTAGTTATTACGACAGTACTAATGATGTGTTGACTGCTGCGGCGAAGAAATTGTTTAGGTTGGTGGGAGCGCCTGCGGGTGTGTCGATTAGTGATGTGGTGTTGCGCGATGAGGTTGATGGTTCAGCCGAGTTGGGTTTGCCGTTGAGTTTTAAGCATCGTTCGGTGGAGATCACGTTGGCGTATTCAGGTGATGGGTTTGATGCTGATCGTGTTGTGACTGTGAGTGTTGATCCTTCTGTTGGTGAGTCTCCTAGTGTTGGGTTGTTGCAGGTTGTAGACACTGATAAGAATGCTTTCAAAGATTATCTGTCAGCGGTGTCAGTAGATTTGACTATTAAGGCGCCGCCCGTTTCTAAGGTTACTCTTTCACGGGTGTCAGGTGGTTCTGTTGCTGAGGGGGGTAGTGTTTCGTATCGTCTTGTTCTTGACCGGCCGTTACCAGCGGGTGGGAAGCTTGTGGTGCCGTTGACTGTTGGTGGTGACGCAACGTTGGGTGTGGCTGCTAAGCCTGCTGTTGGTGATAAGCCTGCTGTTGCTGCTACGAATGATTTTGCGTTGACTTGTCAGAGGGTTGTTGGTGTCGAGTGTACGAATCTTGGTACTACTCCAACGGTCACGTTCACGGGTGTTGCTAACGCGGTTAAGGCTATAAATATCAGGCTTGATGCTCACAAAGACGATTCTGTTGAAACCAGTGGTGAAACGGTGGATATTGGTGTTGGTACGTTGGTGCCCACTGGTCTTGGTGATGGTGTTTCAGTGTCGTCGGTTGATGAGGCTGCGGTGCTTAAGATTGTTGAGCCGTCTACTGATGTGGAAGTCAACCTGAAGGCTAGCAACAGCGGTGTTGTGGTTGAGGGTGGCAGTTTGACGGTTACTGTCGAGTTGGCGTCGGTTGCTGCGACGGAGTTGGTGTTTCCTGTGAATGTGTTGACGTTTGCGGGTACCCAGGACGGGTTGTGTAGGAGTACCCCGGTTGATGGGTTGCCTGCTAAGAAGCGTCAGACTACTTTGGCTGATTCTCGGGTGGTTGAGATTGAGTTGTGTAAGAGTGCTACGTTCGCGCGGGCTGCTAGCAGCGATGATTTTACGGTGTCGGGGCCGTCTATTACTGTTGCTAAGGACGCAACAGCCGGTTCGTTGACGTTGACGGCGGTTGATGATGCTGTGGTTGAGTTCGCGGAAGTCTTAGCGGTGGAGTTAGGTGATTTGCCTGCTGGTTTTGTGGCTGGTTTGTCTGATGTTGTGTCGGTGACTATTGCTGATGATGATGCGGTGGCGTTGAGTGTTGCTGTGAATCCTGATACCTATAGCCGGTCGCAGCGGGTGTCTGAGTCTGGTGGAGCGCAGACGGTGCGTGTTACTGCGTCGGTGGTTGGTGGGGGAACGTTCGCTACTGATCGCACGGTTAATGTGACGGTGGGCGCTGACGGTGATAGCGCTACCGAGGGTACTGATTATGACACTGTTGACCCTTTGACGGTGACTATTGCGGCGGGTGAGTCGTCTGGTTTTGCTGATTTTACTTTGACTCCGAAAGTTGACAATACCGACGAAAAGGTTGAGGTGTTGTCTGTTTCGGGTACCTCGTCTGGTGTAGTTGTGGGTGTGGTGGAAGCGAATGTGTTTATAGAACGCGCCGCGGAGGTGGTGATTGTTGATGATGATGAGTTAGTAACACAGCTTCAGTTGAGTTTTGATGCTGACGCTGACACTGCTGGTACACAAACCTTTGTGCGTGAAGGTGGTGGCGCTAAAAAAGTGAAAGTCACCGCCACAATAGTCGGTGACACAAGGTTCGCTGATGATGTAAGTTTTGAGTTGTTTGTGGGTGACAGAGGTGACACAGCGGTAGAGGGCACCGATTACACAGAGGTGGCCGATCAGCGCGCTACTACTCTTGACGGTAAAACAGTTCTTAAAGGTGTGAATGTTATTACTATCAAAGCTAACCAGGCGAGCGGGTCTGCCACGTTCACGTTGACACCTACCAATGACAGCAACGATGAGTCGACGGAACAGTTAAGCCTCTATCTCCTCATCAAAACTGGTCAGCCGGGTGAACCTAGCTTTGTTGCCGAGAAAGTGTTTCTACCGATTTTCGATGATGACGGTAAGGTCGCGGTGCGTTTGCTAGCCACTGCGGGTGATATAGCCGAGAACGCTGGCAGCAAAGACATCGTCGTTGAGTTAGAACGACCCTTGACTGGTTCTGAGACGGTGACGGTGCCGTTGACCCTAACCGGTGCGACTGTTACTGATGATTTCACCTGGGCGTTACAGCCTTCATCACAAACCGGGGTGAGTTTGCTCACCGCCTCACCGCACAGCACACAGAACCCGGCGTTGCAGCTAGCTGCGGGTGCTTCGCAAGCTGTTTTGCGCTTCACTGCGGTAAACAACACGACCCGCACCCAGCCGTTTGTTACAGTCGATTACGGAACTGGTGCGCTGGCACCGTCGGGCACGAACGTGACCATTGAAACACCTTCGGGCGGACCAATCGGGTTCGCGATCCTAGACGATGAAACCGGGGCTGTGGAAGTGCCAGCCGATTGGGCTCCCAAACCGTCTGCGGTGTCTGGCGGTGGCACATTCCGACTGTTGTTCGCCACGTCAGGTTCACGCGATGCCACCTCGGCTGACATAGCTGTGTACGACGGTTTCGTGCGCTCCCATGCCGCAACTTCAAGTCTCGCCAGTTTGGTGCCTTATGCAGGTTTCTTCCGAGCAGTAGCCAGCACACCAACCGTAGACGCCGACACCCATAACGATGCTGATGTCACCGATGACGGGACAGGCGAGGCCATCTATTGGCTTGACGGTCACAAAGCCGCTGATAACTACAGCGATTTCTGGGACAACACCTGGGACGATGACAACAGCCCCACCAACGAGGACGGCACTGTTACTGATTTGTCTGCTGATGCGAGTTTCCAGAGTTACTACACAGGAACTGCTGCTGGCGGTAATCGTCGCAACGGTTTCGAGTTAGGCAGCACGCAGGTTGTTGGTACAGGCGAACTAGGCACCACATTCGGCACGTTGAGCAGCGGGTTCTTCCGCAGCGACGGCGGCACAGACAAAACCGGACTACCGTTCTACGCCCTCTCGCCACCATTCACCCTAGAAGCAACAGTCGAACCTACTGTTCAGTTCGCTGCTGCCACCTACACAGCTACCGAAGCGTCAGCTAGTCGCACTGTCACGGTGACGATAAACGCGTCACCTGCACCGTCGGCTGAACTTACAGTTAACTACTCTGTCACCGGCACTGCCGCATCTGGTACTGATTTCACAGCCCTGTCTGGCACAGCCACTATCGCAGCGAACGCATCGAGCACAACCTTTGACGTGACAATCACCGACGACAACATCGACGACGATGCTGAAACCATTATTGTGACGCTCACAGCCAATAACGCCTACACGCTTGGCACCACCAAAGCAACAACTATCACCATCACCGACGACGATGCCACCCCAACAGGCATCACCTTGACAGTGGACGCTGACACCAGCGCAAACGGTAACCAAGGCGCGATAAGCGAAAATGGTGGCGCTAAAACAGTGCGGGTAACTGCTACGGTGAACGGTAGCACCCGTTTCGCTACAGCCCAGACCGTGACAGTTACAGTTGGCGCTAGCAGTGATAGTGCTACCGAGGGTACTGATTACACAACAGTGGCGGATCAAACGATCACTATTGCTGCAGGCGCAGCGTCGGGGTCGGTGACGTTCACGCTCACACCAACGAACGACACCACCGACGAACCCACCGAAGAGTTGTCAATATCTGGCACCTCCGGCAGCCTCGCCTTGACTGGTAAGACCATTCGCATCACCGATAACGATCCCACTACCGTCACGCTTGCTCGCGAAGCTGGCGGTGTCACTGAAGGCAACACACTCGACTACACCCTCACATTGGGTCGTGCGTTGGTGGATGGTGAGGCGTTGGCTGTGCCGCTCACTTTCAGTAGTGTTAGTGGTACCGCTACTCGGGGTACTGATTACACGTTGAAGTGCGCGTCAGCTGCTGGTGTTGCTTGCGCGAACCTTAACAGTGGTAGCGCGACGGTGACGTTCACTGGTAGCAGTACTGCTGTTGATGCTGTGACGATCACGCTTTCGGCTGTTATTGATAGCGTTGATGAGGGTGATGGTGAAACAGTTAATATTGGTTTGGGTACGTTGGATGCGAATTCGGGTACGAACCTTGACGGCGGCGCTGCGGGTACCGATAACGCTGCTGTGCTAACGATTACCGATTTTGAGCCTGAGGCGCCGCTGTTGGTGTTGGTGCCGTCGTCGGTGGCTGCGGCGAGCTTGAATGGTGCGAAGGTTGTGTTGCGGCCGAAGTTCGCGAGTTTCTTTGATACCAGTTCTAGTTATTACGACAGTACTAATGATGTGTTGACTGCTGCGGCGAAGAAACTGTTTAGGTTGGTGGGAGCGCCTGCGGGTGTGTCGATTAGTGATGTGGTGTTGTTGGATGAGGCTGATGGTTCAGCCGAGTTGGGTTTGCCGTTGAGTTTTAAGCATCGTTCGGTGGAGATCACGTTGGCGTATTCAGGTGATGGGTTTGATGCTGATCGTGTTGTGACTGTGAGTGTTGATCCTTCTGTTGGTGAGTCTCCTAGTGTTGGGTTGTTGCAGGTTGTAGACACTGATAAGAATGCTTTCAAAGATTATCTGTCAGCGGTGTCAGTAGATTTGACTATTAAGGCGCCGCCCGTTTCTAAGGTGACTTTGTCGCGGGAGTCTGGTGGTTCTGTTGCTGAGGGGGCTAGTGTTTCGTATCGTCTTGTTCTTGACCGGCCGTTACCAGCGGGTGGGAAGCTTGTGGTGCCGTTGACTGTTACTGGTGATGCGAGGTTGGGTGTGGCTGCTAAGCCTGCTGTTGGTGATAAGCCTGCTGTTGCTGCTACGAATGATTTTGCGTTGACTTGTCAGACGGTTGTTGGTGTCGAGTGTACGAATCTTGGTACTACTCCAACGGTCACGTTCACGGGTGTTGCTAACGCGGTTAAGGCTATAAATATCAGGCTTGATGCTCACAAAGACGATTCTGTTGAAACCAGTGGTGAAACGGTGGATATTGGTGTTGGTACGTTGGTGCCCACTGGTCTTGGTGATCGTGTTTCAGTGTCGTCGGTTGATGAGGCTGCGGTGCTTAAGATTGTTGAGCCGTCTACTGATGTGGGAGTAAATCTGAAAGCTAGCAACAGCGGTGTTGTGGTTGAGGGTGGCACGTTAACAATTACTGTCGAGTTGGCGTCGGCTGCTGCGGCGGAGTTGGTGTTTCCTGTGAATGTGTTGACGTTTGCGGGTACCCAGGACGGGTTGTGTAGGAGTACCCCGGTTGATGGGTTGCCTGCTAAGAAGCGTCAGACTACTTTGGCTGATTCTCGGGTGGTTGAGATTGAGTTGTGTAAGAGTGCTACGTTCGCGCGGGCTGCTAGCAGCGATGATTATACGGTGTCGGGGCCGTCTATTACTGTTGCTAAGGACGCAACAGCCGGTTCGTTGACGTTGACGGCGGTTGATGATGCTGTGGTTGAGTTCGCGGAAGTCTTAGCGGTGGAGTTAGGTGATTTGCCTGCTGGTTTTGTGGCTGGTTTGTCTGATGTTGTGTCGGTGACGATTAGTGATAATGATGCGGTGGCGTTGAGTGTTGCTGTGAATCCTGATACCTATAGCCGGTCGCAGCGGGTGTCTGAGTCTGGTGGAGCGCAGACGGTGCGTGTTACTGCGTCGGTGGTTGGTGGGGGAACGTTCGCTACTGATCAGACGGTTGCTGTGACGGTGGGCGACGACGGTGATAGCGCTACCGAGGGTACTGATTATGACACTGTTGACCCTTTGACGGTGACTATTGCGGCGGGTGAGTCGTCTGGTTTTGCTGATTTTACTTTGACTCCGAAAGTTGACAATACCGACGAAAAGGTTGAGGTGTTGTCTGTTTCGGGTACCTCGTCTGGGTTGATTGTGGGTGTGGTGGAAGCGAATGTGTTTATAGAACGCGCCGCGGAGGTGGTGATTGTTGATAGTGATGAGTTAGTAACACAGCTTCAGTTGAGTTTTGATGCTGACGCTGACACTGCTGGTACACAAACCTTTATACGTGAGGGTGGTGGCGCTAAAAAAGTGAAAGTCACTGCCACAATAGTCGGTGACACAAGGTTCGCAGATGATGTGAGTTTTGAGTTGTTTGTGGGTGACGCTGGTGATAGCGCGGAAGAGGGCACTGATTACGCTGAGGTGGTTGATCAGACCTCTACTACTCTTGACGGTAAAACAGTGTTGAAGGGTGTCAACGTTGTTACTATCAAAGCGAATCAGGCGAGCGGGTCTGCCACGTTCACGTTGACACCTACCAATGACAGCAACGATGAGTCGACGGAACAGTTAAGCCTCTATCTCCTCATCAAAACTGGTCAGCCGGGTGAACCTAGCTTTGTTGCCGAGAAAGTGTTTCTACCGATTTTCGATGATGACGGTAAGGTCGCGGTGCGTTTGCTAGCCACTGCGGGTGATATAGCCGAGAACGCTGGCAGCAAAGACATCGTCGTTGAGTTAGAACGACCCTTGACTGGTTCTGAGACGGTGACGGTGCCGTTGACCCTAACCGGTGCGACTGTTACTGATGATTTCACCTGGGCGTTACAGCCTTCATCACAAACCGGGGTGAGTTTGCTCACCGCCTCACCGCACAGCACACAGAACCCGGCGTTGCAGCTAGCTGCGGGTGCTTCGCAAGCTGTTTTGCGCTTCACTGCGGTAAACAACACGACCCGCACCCAGCCGTTTGTTACAGTCGATTACGGAACTGGTGCGCTGGCACCGTCGGGCACGAACGTGACCATTGAAACACCTTCGGGCGGACCAATCGGGTTCGCGATCCTAGACGATGAAACCGGGGCTGTGGAAGTGCCAGCCGATTGGGCTCCCAAACCGTCTGCGGTGTCTGGCGGTGGCACATTCCGACTGTTGTTCGCCACGTCAGGTTCACGCGATGCCACCTCGGCTGACATAGCTGTGTACGACGGTTTCGTGCGCTCCCATGCCGCAACTTCAAGTCTCGCCAGTTTGGTGCCTTATGCAGGTTTCTTCCGAGCAGTAGCCAGCACACCAACCGTAGACGCCGACACCCATAACGATGCTGATGTCACCGATGACGGGACAGGCGAGGCCATCTATTGGCTTGACGGTCACAAAGCCGCTGATAACTACAGCGATTTCTGGGACAACACCTGGGACGATGACAACAGCCCCACCAACGAGGACGGCACTGTTACTGATTTGTCTGCTGATGCGAGTTTCCAGAGTTACTACACAGGAACTGCTGCTGGCGGTAATCGTCGCAACGGTTTCGAGTTAGGCAGCACGCAGGTTGTTGGTACAGGCGAACTAGGCACCACATTCGGCACGTTGAGCAGCGGGTTCTTCCGCAGCGACGGCGGCACAGACAAAACCGGACTACCGTTCTACGCCCTCTCGCCACCATTCACCCTAGAAGCAACAGTCGAACCTACTGTTCAGTTCGCTGCTGCCACCTACACAGCTACCGAAGCGTCAGCTAATCGCACTGTCACGGTGACGATAAACGCGTCACCTGCACCGTCAACTAACCTTACAGTTAACTACGCTGTCACCGGCACTGCCACATCTGGTACTGACTACACAGCGTTGACTGGCACTGCAACTATCGGCGCGAACGCGAATAGCACAACTTTTGACGTGGTTGTCACCGACGACAACATTGACGATGATGACGAAACCATTATTGTGACGCTTACTGCTGATAACGCCTACACCCTCGGCACCACCAACACAACCACTATCACTATCACCGACGACGATGCCACCCCAACAGGCATCACCTTGACAGTGGACGCTGACACCAGCGCAAACGGTAACCAAGGTGCGGTAAGCGAGGGTGGCGGCGCTAAAACAGTGCGGGTAACTGCGACGATAAACGGCAACACCCGTTTCGCCACAGCCCAGACCGTGACAGTTACAGTAGGCGCTAACAGGGACAGCGCCACCGAGGGCACTGATTATGCGAACGTGGCACAGCAGACGATCACCATTGCTGCAGGCGTTGCAAGCGGCAGCACCACGTTCACGCTCACACCAACGAACGACACCACCGACGAACCCACCGAAGAGTTGTCAATATCTGGCACCTCCGGCAGCCTCGCCTTGACTGGTAAGACCATTCGCATCACCGATAACGACCCGACCACGGCCACGCTCACTCGCGAGGCTGGCGGTGTCACTGAAGGCAACACACTCGACTACACCCTCACATTAGGTCGTGCGTTAGTGGCAAGTGAGGCGTTGGCTGTGCCTGTTACGATTAGGGGCAGTGCTACCAAAAAAATTGATTTTACGGTGGCGTGTGAGAGTCCGTTGCCTGCGGGTGTTGTTTGTGCTGGTTTTGGTACGGCTAAAGCTACGGTGACGTTCACGGGTAGCGCTACCGCGGCGCAGTCGGTGACGTTTACGTTGTCTGCTATTGCGGATGATACTGACGAACCTAGTGGTGAGACGGTGAATATTCGTTTGGGTGCTCTCGACGGTGATTCGGGTACGAACCTTGATGGTGGTGCTTCGAGCATTAACAACGCTGCTGCGGTGACGATTACCGATCCTGGTGTGGGTGTGGCTGTGCAGTTGAGTGTGAGCGGTAGCACGGTTGCTGAGGGAGGAAAGTTGACGATAACGGCTACGCTTGCCGAGCCTGCGCCTGTGGGTGGTGTGCAGATTCCGGTGGGTGTGCGGGCTGGCGGTAAAGCGCAGGCTAGTGATTACAGGTTTGCTGGTACTATTACTATTGCTGAGGGTCAAACGTTTGGCACTTTGGAGTTAACAGCCACCGATGATTCTGATGGTGAAGGTGATGAAACCTTAACGTTGGAGTTAGGTAATTTGCCTGCTGGTTACATGGCGGGTAGTCGTGCTAGCGCAGAGATCATTATTGCCGATGATGATCCTGTTGAGCTAACCGACGACAGTGGTGTGACGGTAACGGTGGAGGGTGGTGTGCTCACGATGTTGGAGCGTGCCACGCGTGAGAATCGTACTGGTAACCGTGATTCGTTTACGGTCACGTTGCCTGCGGGGTCAAAGCCGGTTGTGTTGGTGCCTTCGGTTGATTTGAAGTTGACGGTGGCCGGTGTTGAGCAGCCGTTTGTTAGTGTGCCTGCGCTAACGTTTTTTGCTTCTGGGAATGCGCAGACATTGACACAATATGCGACAGCTAACCGTTATGACACTGCGGATGTTGCGGGTGGTACTCATAATGGCACGATCACGTGGAAGGTGGTTGAGTACGACGCAACTTACAGGGGTACTGATCCTGGCAATGATCTAACAGAGGTCACGTCTTTGGTGGTGCCCTCTATACCGTTCCGTGTTATTGATGACGACCCAACGTCGGTGGAACTGTTGCAAGCGTCGACTGTGGATTCGGTTGCGACTGAGGCTGTCACGGCAGACACTGCGACGTTGCGTCTCAAGCTAGGCAGGGCGTTGGTTGCGGGTGAAACGTTGATTGTGCCGCTCAAGGCTGCGGGTGCGACTTTGGGTACTGATTTCTCGTTGGCTGCGGCAGGAAACGGTGTGACTTATGCGGCGGCGCAGGGTTTAGGTGAGGTTACGTTTACTGGTCCGTCGGTTGCTGAGGCAACAATAACAATTTCGGCGTTGGCTGATAGCGACTCTATAAGCGAACAGTTAACGCTGAGCATTGCGGATCGTTCTGATGTTGCTACCCCGAAGGCTGGTGATGGGTTTATGCGGTCGGTTGGTTTGGCTGGTGGCGCTTGTTCAGGTACGTGTGCGGGTACTCGTAGTGGTGGTAGCACGTTAGCTACCTCGCAGCAGGTGTTGTTGACAGATGATGATATTGGTGTGCGTCTCACGTTAAGTGGGGACGCTGAAGTGGCTGAGAACGGGGGCACGTTAACCTATGATGTGCGCTTAACGGTGGCACCGGTGGCAAATGAAACGGTTACGGTAGCAGTGTCGTCTGGTACAACTTCCGCGTTGACGGTGACTACCGGTAGCTCGTTGACGTTTGATGCGTCTGATTGGTCGACTGCGAAACAGGTGACGGTTACGGGTGTGAACAGCGCGGGTGATGCTGCTGATCGGTTGGTAAATGTGACGCATGCTGTGTCGTCTTCTGGTGGCACGTCTCCGGTGTATGCGAGTGGTGTGGCGGCGCGGGTGCTGTCGGTGAGGGTGATCGATGATGACGCCACTACGGTGACTGTGTCTGGTGGCGGCACCGTTGCTGAGGGTGATGCATCTACGTCTGCTGAGGTGTCGGTGTCGTTGGGGCGGGCGTTGGTGGCTGGTGAGGTGGTGCAGGTGCCGTTGTTGGTAGTGAGTCCGACGGGGGCGCCGTTGGTTACTGGTAGACGCTTTTTGCCTGATTTGCTGCCACAAACAGCACTGCTTGACTGGGCTGTGGCTGGTACGGGCACCACTGTTGATGTGGATCCGTTTGTGCGGGCGAGTAGGTACGGGAATCAGGTGAGGCTGATAGTGACGTTGTCTGGTAAGGGTGCGCAGAGAGCGACGTTGACGTTCACCCCAGCAGCATCGGTGATCGATGCTGATGTTTACGATGAGCGGGTGGAGGTGAGGTTGGATGGCAGTGAGCTGAATAATGTTTCGCGGCCGACTAATGTGACTGGCGGTGTGACAGGTTCAGGTACCAGGGTGGTAACTATTACTGACACTGCACCGTCTGCGATCACACTGAGTGTTGACGCTGATACTGGCACGAATGGTGTGCAGGGGTCAATAACTGAGGGTGCTGGTGCGAAAACGGTGCAGGTGACTGCCACAATCGACGATTCGATACGTTTAGATAGGGATCTGACGGTGACGGTAACGGTAGGTGCTAGCTCAGATAGCGCCACTGAGGGTGCAGATTATGAGCGTGTGGCGGATCAGACGATCACTATTACTGCTGGGTCGCTGTCGGGTTCGGTTACGTTTGTTGTGGCACCTAAAAAAGACGCTAACGACGAACCAGCCGAGTTAATTAGTGTTATCGGTGAGCCGGTTGGTAACCTGACGTTCACCGGTGCGACTATCAGGCTGGTTGATAGTGACCCTACTCGGGTGTCGTTAACGCGTGAAGCGGGAACCTCACTCGTTGAGGGTTCTTCGTTGGATTATAAGTTGACGTTGGGTCGAGCTTTGGTGGCAAATGAGTCGTTGGTGGTGCCGTTACGAACTTCGGGTACTAGCAGGCTTAATGATTACACGTTAGCGTGCGAGAGTCCACTACCGACCGGTGTGACGTGCGCGGATCTTGGCACTCGCCAACCGTCGGTGACGTTCACAGGTGGCGACAGCGCAGCGAAAGAGGTGACGCTCACGTTGACCGCTACCGCTGACACTACTCGTGAAACTGGCGGTGAAACAGTTGATATCAACTTGGGCACGCTAAACAGCAGTTCGGGTATGAATCTTGATGGTGGCGCTCGTGGTCGTGATAGGGCTGGGGCGGTGACGATTAGGGACCGGGTTGTTGTGCCAGAGTTGTCGATCGCAGCAGACAGCTCGTCGGTAGTGGAGGCTGGCACAGCGACGTTTACGATCACCGCAAAGCCGGCGCCAGCGTCGGAGTTGAGTGCGTATGTGACCATTGCTGACACACCAGGAACAAGTGGTAACGGTGGTTATTTACAGTCGAGTCTTGAGGGCGGTAACAAATTAGTTCTAGTTGAAAAAGATGGTACCGGGACATATCGTTTGGACACGTTGGGTGACCGTGTTGATGAACCTAACGGCACAGTAACAGCAACGTTGCAAACCCGTTCTGGTTACACCATTGACAGTTCCGCTAACACAGCCTCAGTAAAAGTCACCGACAATCTGCCTACGGTGGTCACGCTCAGTCGGGCTGCTGGCAGCACGCTTGTTGAGGGTTCTTCGCTGGTGTACACGCTCACACTAAGCCGAGCGTTAGTGGCAGGTGAGGCACTGGCGGTACCGCTCACCTTTAGCCGTGGCACCGGTACCGCTACCCGCAATACCGATTACACTTTGGCGTGCGCGTCAGCTACCGGTGTGACATGCGCGAATCTCAACGTTGGTGCCGCCATGGTCACGTTCACTGGTAGCGACAGCGCGGCGAGGTCGGTGACAATCACACTAACGACCGCTACTGACAGCACTGCTGAAGCTAGCGGTGAAACAGTTGATGTTGGTTTGGGCACGTTGAACGCGAGTTCGGGTACGAACCTTGGCGGTGGCGCTCGGGGTCGTGACAGAGCTGCTGCGGTGACAATCAACGATCCCGCTGCTGATGATGTGCCAGTCACGTTAACCGTGAACAACAGTGGCAGCGTAACTGAGGGCGGCACGCTCACAGTAACAGCAACACTAGAATCGGCTGCACCATCGGATGGTGTGACGATACCGGTGCGTGCTACCTTGAGTGGTAGTGCGGTTGCTGACGATTTCACATTGTCAAGCAATGGCGATATCACCATCACAGCTGGCAACACCGCAGGCACGCTCACGTTCACTGCTACCGACGACAACATTGATGAAAGCAACGAAACGCTAACACTTGAACTCGGTACGTTGCCTGATGGCTACCGTGCGGGCACTCCATCAAGCGCAGAAGTAACGATTACAGATAATGATGACGCCCCATCAGCAATCACGCTGTCGGTTGATGCTGATACTAAAACTAAAGGTACCCAAGGTGCGATTAGCGAAGGTGGTGGCGCGAAGACGGTGCGGGTAACCGCCACGGTGAAAGGTAGCACTCGTTTCGCTACAGCCCAGACCGTGACAGTTACAGTTGGCGCCAGCAGCGACACTGCTACCGAAGGCACTGATTACGAGAACGTGCCAGAACAGACAATTACTATCCCCGCAGGCGCAGCGTCGGGTTCGGTGACGTTCACGTTGACGCCGGATGATGATAGTACCGATGAGCCAACCGAGCAGTTGTCGATTAGCGGCACTTCCGGCAGTCTCACTTTTACTGGCACGAATATTCGCATTACTGATGATGATGCTACGACGGTGACGTTGTTGTCGCCGGAAGGTGCGTTAAAAGTGTTGAGGCATACTCAGGGTAGGCTGAACAGTACAGTATTGAATTTTGCTTTGAGCCGCGCGTTGGTGTCTGGTGAGTCGTTGAAGGTGCCGGTAGTGTTTTCTGGTGCGACGCTTGGTGAGTCGTTTACTGTGATGGCCTCACAGTTGCCTGGTGTGACGTTTGGTGATTTTTCGGATGCTGATGAGTCTTTTGTGATGTTCACTGGTGGGGATTCAGCGTCACAGTTGGCTTTTGTTTTTGTTACGTATAAAGAAGATAGTAATGAGGTTGATGAGACGTTGGTGGTAAGTGTGCCGGCTACGTCTGTTTCTGGTTCTCCAAAGTTAACTGCGACAGGTTTTGCTGAGGCTGTGACTGGTTCTGGTTCGGTTTCGTTGACGTTGGATGATCCAGCCAATAATGAAGAAATCTCGGTGCGTTTGTTGGGTGGTGGTGTGATTGATGGCAGTATTAGTAGTGGGGATAATAGTCAAACAAATGTGGTTGTTGAGTTGTCGCGTGCGCTGGCTGCTGGCGAGTTAGCGACGGTTGTAGTGAACTTTGATGACAAGGAAACGTTTCCTGCTGATGCCTTATTGGTGGGTCTAAAGGAGACTAACGATGTTCTGTTGTATTTCAGGGTAGCGGTTTCGGGTGAAGGCGTGACCCCAGGAATGCGTGACGATGGTTATACGCTGACGTTTATGGGTTCAGATACTGATACTGTTCAGCGGGCGACGTTGACGTTTACGTCTACTGCTCAAGAAGCGGGAACTTCTCCCCAACATGTTGAAGATGATGCTGATCATGAGCAAGTAGAAGTTACTTTCGAACCTGATGCTCTTCGGTGGGTTGAGTCGCAAGGTCTTCTTTTAGTTCCTTACGACGATGAAGACCCCGCTACGCGTGATGATGCCGCCACGCGGGTGTTGATCACCGATGATGATGCCACTGCATGGCAGGTTTCTTTTACTGACACTGATGACAACGCCCTCAGTACCGCGAGTGTCACCGAAGGCGACGACTACACGTTCAACGTGACCCTGCCAGACGACGTGACCGGGCCGGTGACGATACCGTTAACCTACGCGCATGGTACTGGTAGCAGTGCGGCTGAGTTTGATCCGCTGCCAGCGTCGGTGACTGTTCCGTTTGGTCAATCTTCAGCTACAGTCACCATTTCAACGGCCGAAGACCAAACAACGGAATCTGCAGAAACACTAACAATAACCCCGGGCACAGCCCCACCCGGATTCACTACTAGCGGCACATCGTTAACGTTGACTGTAACTGATGATGATGTGAGCGCGGCCGACCCGGTAATTTCGATTGCTGCGGGCACATCACCGGTTACTGAGGGCACGGCGGCTACCTTCACGGTTACTGCTAATCCCGCGCCGACAGCTAATTTGGATGTGACAGTGAAGGTGGCTGATGCTACTAACGGCGGCGATTATTTGGCCACAGCAAATGAGGGTAACAAGACGGTTACTATCAACGCCGGTCAAACCACAGCCACGCTCACTGTCAACACCACAGATGATAGCAAAGATGAACCCAACGGCACGGTCACCGCCACTGTACAGGATGGCACTGGCTATACGGTGAGCAGCAGCGCTAATGTTGCGTCAGTGAAGGTGAGTGATAATGATGCGACGGTGGTGAGTTTGGTTGGTCAGACTCTTGGTTATGTGGTTGAGGGTTCGATGGCTGATTTTGATGTGGTGTTGAGTCGTGCTTTGGTGGCTGGTGAGGTGTTGCCGGTGGAGTTGTCTTTAGCTAGCGCGGAAGCGATTGCTACTAGGGGTTCTGATTTTACTTTGTCTTGTGCTGATGCGACGGGTGTGGTGTGTACGAATCTTAGCTCTGGGGATCCGACGGTTACGTTCACTGGTGGTAGTGGTGCAGCGCAAAAAACAACCGTGACGTTAACTGTATTAGATGATGGCACTGCGGAGGTGCCTGGTGAAGTGGTCCGCTATGATGTTGCGGGGCTTGGTTCTAGTGTGGGTACTAATCTTGGTGGTGGGGCTAGAGCATTTGGAAGTTTCAGCACGACCAATGGGGTGCTGACTGCGCGTTATTATTCTGTTGGTATTGTTGATCCGCCGTCGTTGTCGGTGTCGCCAGGTGTTGTGGCTTCTGCTGACTTAGATGGTGTTACTTTGACGGTGACTCCGAAGTTCGCTAGTTTTTGGGCTGCTGATGATGGTGTGTCAACGTATTTTGATAGTAGTGATGAGTCTGGTTTGACTACTGCTGGTAAAGCGTTGTTCACTTTGGAAGGCGCGCCGGCGGGTTTATCGATTAGTGATGTGGTGTTGTTGGATGAGGTTGATGGTACGGCTGCGTTGGGTTGGCCGTCTACATCAAAACATATTTCAGCGCAGGTAACGTTGGCGTATACTGGCGCTGATCTTACTGTGGATGATACGGTAACTGTGAACGTCGGCCCCGCAGCGGCGACCGATGAGGAGGTGCGGGGTTTGTTGAAGGTAGCATTCAAGAACGATTTCAATGAGCTTCGCGAGCATGGTTATACGGCTGCGTTGACCGCTGATTTCACCGCTGAGCTAGAACTCGTGCAAATCTCTAAAACAGCTCTGTCGGTACCTGAGGATGCTAGCAGCACTGACTCTTACACGGTGGTGCTGGGCAGTCAACCGACTGCTGATGTGACAGTTACGATTACCTCGGACACGCCAACTGCTGCGACTACTTCACCTGCCTCTTTGACGTTCACTGATTCTGATTGGAACACCCCGCAAACGGTCACTATTACTGGTGTTGACGACGATGTTGATAACCCGGGTGATGAACGCACGGTGACGCTCACCCACGCGGTTACATCAGATGATGCCACTTTTGAGGGGCACAGCAGAACCGTTAACGTAACCGTCACCGATGACGATGCGAGCGTGGCCGGTCTTGAGTTTGCTAAGGGTGGGTACAAGGTGTTTGAGGAGACCGGCAAGCGCTCTGCGACAGTTACGCTCAACGTAACGCAAGCGCCTACCTCAGATGTCACTGTCTCTTATACGGTTGATGCCGCCAAAAGATCTGCCACATCTGATAGCGATTACACGGCGCTATCAGGCACTGCCACTATTACTGCGGGCGCAACGAGTACCACCATCGAAGTGGTCGTCTTGGACGATAACGATGATGAGCCTGCCGAGACGATTACCTTGACGTTGGCTGAGGGTTCGGGTTATTCGCTAGGTGATCGCACTACTACCACTGTTACTATCATCGACGATGATGCGACGACGGTGAAATTGACCGCAACCGCGGGTGATGTCGCCGAGGATTCTGGCACAAAAGATTTTACTATCACGCTCGGTCGCGCCCTTGTCGCTGATGAGGTAGTGACGGTTCCGTTGGCGGTTACTGGTGCGGTGCGTAATAATGATTTCACTTGGGTGTTGCACCCGCCGGCTCAGGCCGGGGTGACGCTGACGCAGCGTCGGACGCCAAACGCCGTGGTGCAGCTTGCGGCGGGCGCGTCGTCGGCTACTGTTCGTTTCACCCCCGTGGACAACAATCGGCGCACGCAGCCATATGTGACGGTTTCTTATGGCACCGGAAGTCAAGCACCTTCAGGTACAAACCTAGACATAGAAACAACCGGTGGCCCGTTCTCGTTTGTTATTACCGATGATGAGACTGGGCCTATTGGGGTGCCAGCGGATTGGTCGCTGAAGCCGTCTAGCTTGTCGGCAGGCAACACTTTCAGGTTGGTGTTCACTACATCCACCAAGCGAGATGCTACCTCTACCGACATTGGTGTGTATGACGATTTTGTGCAGTCGCACGCTGCTGATGGCCTTGCTAGTCTCACACCGTATGCTGGGTTTTTCCGTGTGGTGGGCAGCACGTCGTCTGTCGCGGCGCATGACCATAACGACGCTAATCCCACCTCTGATGGCACTGGTGAGGCTATCTACTGGCTTGATGGCGATAAGGTTGCTGACGATTACGCCGATTTCTGGGATGCCGATTGGGATGACGAAACCAATCCTACTACCGAGAGCGGCGTTGTTGTCAAGCCTAATGCTCAGGGATATTGGACTGGCACCGCGACCGGTGGTGGGGCCAGCAGCAAATTAGAGTTAGGTTCTAGCGGCCAAGTTGCAGTTGGCGGTTTGAACGCGATTCCATCCGGGGTGAGCCCTACAAGCGGTCTTCAGGGACCGCGTGGACGTGAACTCCCTCTGTATGGTTTGTCGAGGGTGTTTACTGTTGGTGAAACGGTCACTTTGTCGGTGAACAACAAGGGCGAAGTAGCAGAGGGTGATACGTTGACGTTGACGGCTACGTTGCCATCGGCTGCATCTGCAAAAGTGGTAATCCCGATCAAGAGTTTATCGCCGTGTGTTTGCGACAACCCTGCGAGTAGTGCCGACTATGACTTGTCAGCTGACACTATCACGGTCGCTAGTGGCCAGACTACGGGTACGGTCACGTTGACTGCGGTCGACGACGACCTCCCCGAGTTGACTGAGCGGTTGGTGTTGGGGTTGGGTTCATTGCCTGCCGGTTATCATGTGGGCGAGTCTGATTCGGTGAATATCGCCATCAGCGATGACGACGACGCGGTAGCGTTGAGTGTGCTTGTTGACCCTAACAATATTGGCCGTTCGCAGCAAATATCTGAGGCAGGCGGAGCCAAGACTGTGCGGGTGATTGCGACGGTGGTCGGTGGCGGTCCGTTTGATGCTGATAAGACCGTGGCTGTGACAGTGGGCGACAGTGCTGATTCTGCTGAAGAGGGCACCGACTATGACACGGTGGGTGCTTTGTCGGTTGTTATTCCTGCTGGTCAGTTGAGTGGTTACGTTGATTTCACTTTGACCCCGACTGCTGATGACGCAGACGAAAAAACCGAGTCGTTGACTATTGCGGGCACTTCAACTAATACCGATGTAGGTGTTATGTTGGGGGAACAGTTCTTTGTGTTTAACCGGGTATATAGCTATGTTGAAGATGGTGTGACCAAGTCGCATAAGTCGCGTGGGGTACATTTGCATATTGTTGATAGCAGTGACACGGTTACACGGTTAGTGTTGAGTTTTGATGCTGATGCTGAAACTGCTGGTACACAAACATTTGTGCGTGAAGGTGGTGGCGCTAAAAAAGTGAAAGTCACTGCCACAATAGTCGGTGATACAAGGTTCGCTGATGATGTAAGTCTTGAGTTGGTTGTGGGTAAGGCTGGTGACACTGCAATTGAGGGTACTGATTATGCTGAGGTGGTTGATAAGATGCCTACCATTGTTGACGGTGAAACAGTGTTGAAGGGTGTCAACATTATTACTATCAACGCTAACCAGACGAGCGGGTCTGTCACATTTACGTTGACTCCTACTAATGACAGCATCGATGAGCCGGTTGAGCGGTTGAGTGTTTATCTTGTTATTCCTACTAGTCAACCCGGTGAGTTCGGTTTTATTTCAGATGCTGTGTCGCTGCCTATTTTCGATGATGACGGTAAGGTCGCGGTGCGTTTGTTGGCTGCTGCGGGTGATATAGCCGAGAACGCTGGCAGCAAAGATATCGTCGTTGTGTTAGAGCGACCCTTAACTGGTTCTGAGACGGTGACGGTGCCGTTGACCCTTACCGGTGCGACTGTCACTAATGATTTCACATGGGCGTTGCAGCCGTCGTCGCAGACCGGGGTGAGTTTAGTAACCGCCTCACCGCACAGCACACAGAACCCGGCGTTGCAGCTAGCGGCGGGTGCTTCGCAGGCTGTGTTGCGTTTCACTGCGGTAAATAACTCAACACGTACCCAGCCGTATGTGACAGTCAATTACGCTACGGGCGCGCGGGCACCTTCGGGTACTAATGTGGCTATCGAAACACCCTCGGGTGGACCAATCGGGTTCGCGATCTTAGACGATGAGACTGGGCCTGTTTCGGTGCCAGTCGATTGGGCACTCAAACCGTCTGCGGTGTCTGCCGGTGGCACATTCCGTTTGTTGTTCGCCACGTCTGGTTCGCGTGATGCTAGCTCTGCTGATATTGGTGTGTACGACGGTTTCGTGCGCTCCCACGCTGCAACGGGGCACGCAAGTTTGGTGCCTTATGCAGGTTTCTTCCGAGCAGTAGCCAGCACACCAACCGTAGACGCCGACACCCATAACGATGCTGATGTTACTGATGATGGTGCGGGTGAGGCCATCTATTGGCTTGACGGTCACAAAGCCGCTGATAACTACAGCGATTTCTGGGACAACACCTGGGACGACGACAACAGCCCCACCAACGAGGACGGCACTGTTACTGATTTGTCTGCTGACGCGAGTTTCCAGAGTTACTACACAGGAACTGCTGCTGGCGGTAACCGTCGCAACGGCTTCGAGTTAGGCACACAAGTTGCTGGTACAGGCGAGCTAGGCAGCGACTTCGGCACGTTGAGTAGCGGGTTTTTCCGCAGCGACGGCGGCACAGACAAAACCGGTCTACCGTTCTACGCTTTGTCGCAACCATTCACCGTAGAAGGAACAGCAGCTGTTAAACCTACTGTTCAGTTCGCTGCTGCCACCTACACAGCTACAGAAGCTTCAACTAACCGCACTGTCACAGTAACCATCAACGCGTCGGCTGCGCCGACAGCTGAGCTTACGATCAACTATGCTGTTACTGGTACTGCCACTTCTGGTACCGACTACACAGCGTTGACTGGCACTGCAACTATCGCTGCGAACGCATCTAGCACAACTTTTGACGTGGTTGTCGCCGACGACAACATCGACGATGATGACGAAACCATTATTGTGACGCTCACTGCCAACAACGCGTATACGCTTGGCACCACTAAAGCAACAACCATCACTATCACCGATGATGATGCCACCCCAACAGGCATCACTTTGACCGTGGACGCTGACACCAGTGCAAACGGTAACCAAGGTGTGGTAAGCGAAGGTGGTGATGCGAAGACTGTGCGGGTAACCGCTACGGTGAACGGTGCGACTCGTTTCGCTACAGCCCAGACCGTGACAGTTACAGTTGGCGCTAGCAGTGATAGTGCTACCGAGGGCACTGATTACGCAAATGTGACGGATCAGACTATTACTATTGCTGCAGGCGCTGATTCGGGGTCGGTGACGTTCACGCTCACACCAACGAACGACACCACCGACGAACCCACCGAAGAGTTGTCAATATCTGGCACCTCCGGCAGCCTCGCCTTGACTGGTAAAACCATTCGCATCACCGATGACGACGCGACGACGGTGACGCTCACGCGTGAGTCTGGTAGTACTGTCACTGAGGGTGAATCGTTGGATTATACGGTGACGTTGGGTCGTAATTTAGTGTCTGGTGAGAGTCTGGTGGTGCCGTTGCGGGTTATAGGCAGTGCTGATCTTACTGATTTTGGGTTAGCGTGTGAGAGTCCGTTACCTTCGGGTGTCACATGTTCGGGTCTTAACGCTCGCCGAGCGTCGGTCACGTTTACTGGTGGTGTTGGTGCGGCTAAGACGGTGACGATCACGCTGTCAGCTATCACTGATGACACTGTTGAGTCAGGTGGTGAAACAGTTGATATCAACTTGGAAACGCTTGATAGTAGTTCTGGTACGAATCTTGGTGGCGGCGCTGCGGGTACCGATAACGCTGCTACGGTGACGATTGTTGATGCTGTTGCTTCTAATACGCTTGTTGGTACTGGGTTGTCGGTGGAGGTGGATGGTGGCAGGTTGGAGATGTTGGAGCGTGCTACGCGTGAGAATCGGTTGGGTAATCGTGATTCGTTGGTTATTACTTTGGACAAGAACAAGAATCCGTCTGAGACGGTGGTGGTTGTGGGTTCGGTTGCTTTGCGGTCGTCTAGGCTTACTCGCACGCCGGGTGTGTTGGATACTACGTCGTTTCCGATTGCGACTGTTCAGCCTAAGTACTTTTTCAGGGATGGGTCTAAGTCTGCGACGTTTACGGTGATTTCTGATCGTTATGATGTGGCTGATGCGCCGGGTGGTTTTCATGAGGGTGTGATTAGCTGGAAGGTGTACACGTCTGCGAGTTATAGCACTAACAGTCCTGTGTTGTATGAGGGGTTGGAGGTGCCTGATGTGCCGTTTAGGATTGTTGATGATGATCCGACACCGGTGGAGTTGTTAGCGGCTGTTACCCCTGATTTGTCTGCGACTGAGGCTGATGGGTCTGATACAGCGTCGGTGCGGGTGCGGTTAGGTCGCACGCTGGTAGCTGGTGAAACTTTGACGGTGCCGTTGAAAGCGGCGGGTGCTGTGTTGGGTACTGATTTCTCGTTGGCTTTGTCGGGGTCACCGCAGGGTGTGTCGTATGCGACGGTGGCTGGTTTGGGTGAGGTGACGTTTACGGGTCCGTCCGCGCGTGAGGCGGTGCTAACGGTTGCGGCGTTGGATGATGTTGATACTACAAATGAGCGGTTGGTGTTGTCGATTGCGGATGTTTCTGATGTTGCTAGTCCGAAGGCTGGTGATGGGTTTATGCGGTCGTCGGGGTTGGCTGGTGGGGCGTGTTCGGGTACGCGTTGTGCTGCGGTGGGTCGCGCTTTGGTGACGTCGCAAACGGTGTCAATTGTTGATGATGATATTGGTGTGCGTTTGAGTTTGTCTGGTGCTGCTGTGGTGGGTGAGAACGCGGGCACGTTGTCGTATGGTGTGCGTTTAGCTTCAGCCCCGGTAGCTAACGAAACAGTGACGGTGGCTGTGTCTTCTGGTACGACTTCAGCGTTGACAGTGTCGTCGGGTGGGTCGTTGACGTTTACTGCAGATGATTGGTCAACTGCGAAGCAGGTGACTGTTAGGGGTGTGAACAACGCTGTTGATGCGGCGGATCTTGTGGTGGATGTGACTCATAGCGTGTCGTCTTCGGGTGGTGTGTCGCCGAAGTATGGGAGTGTCTCCGCGCGGGTGTTGGAGGTGACGGTGGTTGATGATGATAAAACGTCGGTGACTCTGTCGGGTGGTGGTTCGTTTACCGAAGCTGATACGTCGTCTTCTGGTGTCACGGTGACGGTGCGGCTAAGTCGCCCGTTGGTGGCTGATGAGGTTGTGGAGGTGCCGTTGAATTTGTTTAGTCCTTCTGGGGCGCCGTTGGTGTCTGGTAAACGTCCTGCGCCTGGTGTGGCAGCGCAGGATCGGTTTGTGGATTGGAGTGTTGCTGGTACTGGCACGTCTATTAGTGTTGATACGTTGACGGCGGCGGCTAGAAGGTTCGGTAATCGTGAGCAGCTTGTGGTGACGTTTGCAAATACGGGCGCGCAAACCGCGACGGTAACGTTCACGCCAGCTACTGATAAAGATGGTGTTGGTGTGGGTGATGCGGATGCTAGTGATGAGGTTGTGAATGTTACGTTGGCTGATGAGTTCAATGTTTCGCAGCGTTTGACGAATGTGAGTGGCGGTTTCACACCGTCGGGGTCGGCGAGGTTTGTTGTTGTTGATGCTGATTTGGGTGTGAATGTTGTGGAGTCTGGTGGTGCCACAACAGTTTCTGAGAACGCGGGTACTGATACTTATACGGTGAAGTTGAACACCCAACCGTCAGCAAACGTAACTATAAAGGTCGAATCAAACACAGTGTCTGCGGCGACTGTTTCGCCTGCCACACTCACATTCACTGACAGCGACTGGGATACCGCGCAGACGGTGACGGTGACAGGTGTTAACGATAATGTTTATAATCCTGGTGATCGCACAGCGACTATCAGCCACACCGTGACTTCAACTGACAGTGAATATGCTGGTAGGTCGGTTAATGATGTGGTTGTGATTGTTGAAGATGATGAGCCTACACCTACTACGGCGGGGTTGGTGTTCGATGAGATTGGTGGCAGCACAGTCGTAACCGAGAAGAGTGGGAGCGCGAAACTAGACCGGTACACTGTCAAGTTGAGCCGCCGGCCGTTGGCTAATGTTGTTGTAACGGTGTCTTCGCGGTTACCGTTTGGGGCGTGGGTTAGTACAAGTACGTCTGGGTTCGGTTTGTCGTTGAGCTACACGTTCACTCCGGGTAACTGGGATGGTGCTCGAACGGTTTGGGTGCAAGCCCAGGATGATGTTGTTGATAATCCTAATGATCAGCGTACAGGCACGATTGCTCACAGGTTGACGTCTGATGACCCTGCTTTCAACCGTCGGTTGGAAACGGTTGATGTGACGGTGATTGACGACGATGACGCACCGTCGGCCATCACCCTCACCGTCGACACTGACACTGGCACCGACGGCACACAGACCAGTGTGGCAGAAGATGGTGGCGCTAAAACAGTGGAAGTGACCGCGACGATTACTGACAGCACAAGGTTCGGGGTTGCCCAGGATGTGAGTGTGACTGTCGGTGCTAGCAGTGATAGCGCTACTGCGGGCACTGACTACACGACGGTCGCAGATCAGACGATCACTATCGCGGCGGGTGCAGAGTCGGGGTCGGCGACGTTCACGTTCACCCCAACCCCAGACACCACAGATGAGCAGCCGGAAGTTGTGTCGTTGACCGGCACGTTAGGGAACGTGACGTTCACAAACACCAAGCTGAGCATCACCGATAGCGACCCGACTGTGGTAACTGTGGCTCGCACTGATAGCGGCGCCATCGCAGAAGACAGCTCGGAGTCGGTTGCTGCTCGCAGCGCCGAGTTCACAATCACATTAAGCCGAGCGCTGGCTGCTGGTGAGCAGATTGATGTTCCGCTACTAATTTCTGGTGCTGGTATCAGCGCAGGCGATTACAAGTTAGCACTCAAGTCTGGTGACAGCTTGAACACTGGTGTCACACTTACGGGTGAAACTAGTTTGACACCGACTGTTACCTTCGAGAACGCAGCAGCGCGTACAGCCACCCTCACACTGGTTGCTACCGATGACCGTGTTGCTGAGGGTACGTCTGAAACGTTGACTGTCACATTAGGCGATCTGGCTGACACGTCGCTGGGCACGAATGTTGATGGCGGTGCGTCGGTGTCCCGTGATGGTGATAACAACATTGCTGACAACACGTTCAATGTGACTATCACCGATGATGACACAGCCGGTGTCACTATCACCGAGTCGGGCACCCCAGCAGCTACTGAAGTGGCAGAGAATGGTGGCACTGATAGTTATACGCTAGTGCTAGACAGTCAGCCGACTGCTGATGTGACAGTCACCGTGACGTCGGGTACTGCCGCGGCGTTGCTTCTCGACGGCCCCGACACCCCAACGACACCGTTTAGGGTTGAGAGGTTAACGTTCACTCCCGACAACTGGAACTCACCGCAAACGATCACTGTTACCGGCCAAAACGACAACCGCGACAACCCGACACCGGGTCGCAGCTCAACTATCACACACACCGTCACGTCAAGTGACACTCGCTACAACAACTTCAGCGTTGCTGATGTGACGGTTCCTGTTACCGATGATGATCCTACCACCGTCACACTCACACGAGACACTGGCAGCACATATGTTGAGGGCGAAACACTTGACTACACGGTCACATTGGGTCGTGCTCTAGTAACCGGTGAGATACTGCCAGTAACACTCACGTTCAGTAGTGGTAGTGGTGTAGCCACTCGGGGTACTGATTACACGTTGGCGTGCCCCACTACGTTGCCTACAGGGGTGACATGCAACAATCTCAACACCGCCGCCACACCCACTATCACGTTCACTGGTGGCAGTAATACTGCTAGGGCGGTGACGATCACCCTAACGACTGCTGCTGATAATGTTGATGAGGATAGCGGTGAGACAATCAATGTTGGTTTGGGCACTCTTAATGCCAACTCGGGTACGAAACTAGACGGCGGCGCTACAGGCACTGACAGCGCGGCGGTTATAACGATTAATGATCCTGCTAAGCCGACTGTTCAGTTCGCTAAAGCAGCTTACACTGCGACGGAAGCGTCGGGTGGGCGCACGGTAGGTGTGACGGTCACTGCGGTGCCGGCTCCTATCAAGAATTTGGACATCAAATACACTGTCGACGGCACTGCTAACTCTGGTAGTGATTTCACAGCGTTGTCGGGAACAGCCACTGTTCCGGCTAATTCGAATCGGGCTACTATTCGGGTGGTTGTGATAGATGACAGTGTTGATGATGATGATGAGACTGTTGTTTTGACGTTTGTTGATGGTGCTGGTTACACGGTTGGTGCTACTAAAACTACTACTGTGACGATTACTGATGATGATGATGTTACAGAGTTGGCAGCACCATCTGGGTTGGCTGCGACTGCTGGTGACACGCAGGTGACGTTAGCCTGGGCTGATCCGAATCAAGATGCGATAACTGGCTATGAGTACCGTCAGGGTACGGGTTCACCTGTTGTTTGGGGTGAGTGGGCTGCGATTGCCAATAGTGATGCTGACACTGTTACTCACACGGTGACTGGGTTGGATAACGGTACTGTTTATAGTTTTGAGGTGCGCGCTGTTGCGGGTACGGTTTTGGGTGCAGCGTCGGCGACGGTGACAGCGACGCCTACACCGGCACCACCAACGTTGACGTTGACTGCGCTGTCTTCGTTGCGGGTGCCTGAGGGTACAACAACTTTACGACATAATTTTTCGTTGTCACGAGCGTTGACGGCTGATGATCCTGACACAGTAGATGTTGAGGTTGCTGTGTCTGGTACCGCTACGCGTGGCACCGATTACACGCTTGTTTTTGATGCGGATTTGAGTGGCACGGGTGTGACGGTGTTGAACACTGCGGGTACGAGTAATCCTGTGATTCGTATTGATAAAAAGTTGTTTGCTACCCGCACGCGTGACAGTGTTGGGTTGATTATTGAGGTGACGGCTGATAATGAGACAGAAGCCGGTGATGAGACGATTGTGTTAAAAACACATGATGGGCGTGGGGGGACGGTGACGTATAAGGTGTATGATGCGCCTGCGTCTGTTGAAGCGAACTTTACGCGCAGTTCGTTTATCTACCTTGAAGGTGAAGGTCTTTTAACGTTGATTATCAGGTTGAATGCTTTGACAGGTCGAGATTTGGTGTTCCCGTTGTCGTATCCGCAGCCTACTACAGCGGTAGCAAACGTTGATTACACACCGGCTAACAGTTACACAGTGAAAGCTAACGGACAGTTAACCCATGAATTGCAGATTCCTTATGTTAATGATGATGTTGATGAGCCTGCTAAAACGTTGACCGTAAGCTTAGGCACAGCACCTAATGGTGCAACCAAAGGCACAACAGACACAGTGACAACAACTATCCGAGACAACGACCCGACCACCGTCACCCTAACTCGTGCTAGCGACAGTACTGTCACCGAAGGTGCCACGTTGGATTACACCCTCACATTAGGTCGGGCGCTGGTTGATGGCGAAATACTGGCGGTACCACTCACCTTTGCTAGCAGCGACACTGCCACAAGGAACACTGATTACACGCTGGCATGTCCCACAACCTTGCCGACAGGGGTGACATGCAACAATCTGAACACCGCTACCACACCCACAGTCACATTCACTGGTGGCACTAACGCGGCGAGATCGGTGACGATCACACTCACCGCATCTACCGATAACATTGTTGAGGCCAGTGGTGAAACAGTAAACATCAACTTAGGTACGCTAAATAGCAGTTCGGGTACGAACCTACATGGCGGCGCTTTGGGTACTGATAATGCAGCGGCGCTAACTATCAACGATGCGTTGCCCGTGACGTTGAGTGTGAACAATAAAGGTGCTGTCGTTGAGGGTGGTACGTTGACGGTGACAGCTACGTTAGCGTCGGCGCCAGCAGCGAACGTAACAGTTCCGGTGCGTGCAGGGTCTGCTAGCACCGCTGCGGCTGGTGATTATAGTTTGTCTGCTAGCGGTGTTATTACTGTTGCGAGCGGGGAGACGTCTGGTACGTTGACGTTCACTGCTACCGATGACGAGGTGGATGAGGACTCTGAGACAGTAGTGTTGGAGTTAGGGACGTTGCCTGCTGGGTATGCTGCTGGCATTCCGTCTACTGTGACTGTTACTATCGCTGATGATGACACTGCTGGTGTGACAATCACTGAGTCAGGCACACCGGCAGCCACCGAAGTAACAGAAAACGCGGGTACTGATACGTACACGGTGGTGTTAGATTCTCAGCCAACGCATAATGTGACTGTTACGATCACGTCTAGCGCAGCGTCAGCAGCGCTGATAGACGGTCCTGATACACCGAACCCAGATGACCCGACGGTTACGGAAACACTCACGTTCACCACAACAAACTGGGATACAGCCCAGACGGTGACGGTGACTGGTGTGAACGATAATGTTGATAACACTGGTGATAAACGCACAGTCACGCTCACTCATGCTGTCACGTCGTCTGATACGAAATATAATGCGGTGGGTGAGGAGACAATCACCGTTACTGTCACCGATGATGATGATGCTGACGGCGCGTCGGTGGGGGTGACGTTAACAGCGTCGGACACAACACTGACTGAGGGGGATAGTTCTGATACGGCCAGAGTGTCGGTGGTGTTGTCGCGTGGGTTAACGCGTGGGTCAGATCGGGGTGAGGTGTTGGCGGTGCCGATAGAGTACTCGGGTGGTACGGCTGGGGTTGATTTTAAGGTGGAGTTGTCGGATCCGGCGCCTGAGGGTGTGAGGTTAGTTGCGGGGGCTGCGTCTGGGTTGGTCACGTTTGAACTGAAATCCACGTCTAAGGCGTCTGTGACTGCTAGCGAAGCGGTGTTGGTGTTCACAGCGTTAGCTGACGCCGACAGGTTGGATGAAACAGTTATTTTGACGTTGCCGGCTGATACGTCTAGGTATCAAGCTCGCGAGTTACCCAATGGGTTTACGGTGAGTATTCCTAACACTCAAACGTTGAAGATTACTGATAGTAACACTGACCCGGCGACCCTAAGCACAACAGAACTACAGATCACTGAGGGGGCTTCGGGTACCTATACGATGCAGTTGAGTCGTGCGCCTGCTGGTTTAGTAACGGTGAAAGCATCGAGTAGTGATACGGGTGTGGTGGCGGTGAAGTCGGTTACTAGCAACATTAACACTGATAACCCTGTGACGCAGGCTGGTGGGACGTTGTATTTCACTCCACGAAACTGGAATCAGCCACAAAAAGTGACGCTCACCACACAGCAGAACAAGACCGATGATCCGGCGGGTTCACGCACCGCGACGATTAGCCATACGGTGACGACAACTAGTGTGCGGGACGCGAAGGTGTCGGTGGCTGATGTGGAGGTGGTGCTAGTTGATGATGACGCGACAGTGTTTGAGATTGATCTAGCAGGTGGGTTGGAGTCGTTGTCGGTTCGCGAAACTGGCGGCACAACTGAGATAACAGTCACGGCGGCTGGGCGCAGCGGGTTCACCGCTGGTGAGGTTGTGGAAGTGCCGTTAGCTATCTCAGGTTCGGCTACATTGGGCACTGATTACACGCTGGCGCTCAAGTCTGGTGAGGGCATTAACACTGGTGTGAGCGTGCTGTCAACAGCGCTGCTGACAAGCAACGCACCGGTGTTAGTGTTCACCGGTGGCACCGATGCGAGCGCGGTGGCGACGTTGGTGTTGACCGCTACAGATGACGCAACTGTTGATGCTAATGAGACTGTGAAGATCGCGTTGGGTAGTGCCCATCAGTTCGCTACTCGTAGCGGTACTGATGTTGATGGCGGTGCGGTGCCATCTGAAACTGCTGATGATGTGTCTGAGTTTGTGACGGTGACTATCGCCGATGATGACGGCGCGACCGCAGCAGTGCTGCTCACTCATACTGGTAGTGACACTAAAGCGGTTGAGGGTGACACAAAAGGCGATGCGTATTCGGTGCGTCTCGCTACTGCGCCGTCGGCTACGGTGACGGTGACTGCTACCGCGCCAGAAGGGTTGCAAGTCAACACTGCTGGCGGTAACCCTGGCAGCACAGCAGCGTTGACGTTTACCACGTCTAACTGGTGGCAACCACAACCAGTAACAGTGACCGCTACGGCTGATAGCACCGATCAAACAGCTGACCGTACGCTTACGGTTACGCACTCGGTGTCTGCAGGGTATTTGTCTGGCACAACCGGGCCGTCGCTTGATGTGACCGTGGTAGATAACACCCCCACATCGGTGAGCTTGTCGGGTGGCGGCAGGCTGGTTGAAGGCGACCCATCAGTCACCACAACGGTGACTGTGCAACTGTCGAGAGCGTTGGTGTCTGGTGAGGTAGCTGAGGTGCCGTTGAGTCTGGTGAGCCCGACGGGTGCGGTGTTGCAACAAACCCGCCTGCAGATTCGTGAAGCGACGTGGTCAGCTTCTGGTATCGGTGCAACAATGAGGTTGCCGAGTGGGTCGTTGCGTGCTAATAACCGTCAAGCAGTGATCATACGGTTCAGCGGCGCAGGCGCACAAACAGCTACGATCACGTTCGCTGCTACAACCAACAAAGACCGCGACAAAACCGATGAGACCATCAATGTCAGTCTCGCACCGGTTTCTCTCACCGCTAAAACTACTAACTTGGACGGCGGCCTAGCACACTCAACGGTTGCTGCTGAGCGCAGCGCACGGGTTACTATCGATGATCCAGCGGCGGGTGTGACCATCACCCAAACCGCAGATGACACCACGGTTTCTGAGAACGCGGGTACTGATACTTACACCGTGGTGTTAGATTCTCGGCCGAGCGCGAATGTGACAGTCACTATCACTTCTAGCGCGTCGGCAGCAGCGGTGATAGATGGCCCTGATGTGGGCACTACAGGTAGTGGCACCGAGACACTAACGTTCACCAGATCAAACTGGAAAACACCTCAAACAGTCACGGTGACAGGTCGCAACGATAACGTTGATAACTTGGGTGGCTCGCGCACAGTAACGCTCACCCACGCTGTTACCTCTACCGATAGCGATTACAGCGGGTTAGCTGACCAGACCGTTGCGGTGACGGTTACTGATGATGACCCAACCAGAGTCACGCTCACCCGTGAGGTGGGTTCTGCTATCGCTGAGGGCAACACGTTGGATTACACGCTCACACTCAGCCGAGCGCTCATCACAGGCGAAACACTGCCGGTACCGCTCACGTTTGCTAGCAGCGACACCGCCACAAGGAATACCGATTACACGCTGACGTGTCCTACTACACTGCCTACGGGTGTGACATGCGCGAACCTAAATTCTGGTAACGCGACGGTGACGTTCACTGGTAGTAGCACCGCGGCGAGTGAGGTGACAATCACGCTCACCGCTAGCACTGATAACACCACTGAGGCTACCGGTGAGACGGTGAACATCAATTTGGGCACACTCAACGCGAGTTCGGGTACTGGTCTTTCAGGTGGCGCTTCAGGTACCGACAACGCAGCGGTGCTGACGATTAACGATCCTGGTGCGACGTTGCCTGAGGTGTCTATCACAGCAGGCACAGCGGTTACTGAGGGTACAGCAGCGTCGTTTACAGTGTCGGTGGATGCCGCACCGTCAGCAGCGTTAGCAGTGTCAGTGTCGGTGGCTGATGCTACTAATGGTGGCGATTTCGTCACAACAGGCAACCAGGGTACGCGTACGGTGACTATCGCAGCGGGGGAAACGTCAGCCACGTTCACCGTCGCGACTGTTGCAGATAGAAACGATGAGCCTAACGGTGCGGTGACAGTAACGATACAGTCAAGCACTGATTACACGATTGATAGTTCTGCTAACACAGCGTCGGTGACTGTGAATGATAATGATAGAACTGCTTTGCGATTGTCGCGGGTTGCGGGCCGGTATGTGGCTGAGGGTTCTAACTGGACGTACACGTTGACGTTGGCACGCCGGTTGGTTGACGGTGAGAAGCTGGTGGTGCCGTTGACGTCGAGCGGTGCAGCGGTTCGTGGCCTTGATTATACGTTGACATGTCCGACGACGTTGCCGACAGGTGTGACGTGTGCGAATTTGAATGTTTCTAACGGTGCGGTGACGTTCACTGGTGGCAGTACTGCGGCACGGTCGGTGCGGATCACGTTGTCGGCTGATGCTGATAATGCTGGTGAGCGTGAGGAGTACGTGGTTATTGGTTTGGGCACGGTGACGGCTACTAATCTAGGTGGCGGTGTTAGCCAAGCTGCTGAGGGTGAGAGGTTGTTTATTGTTGACGCGTTCCCGGAGATTTCGATAACAGCAGGCCCAGCAGTCACCGAAGGTACGGTGGCTACGTTTAGTGTTGGTTTGTCGGTGGAAGGTGCTTCAGGAGGGAACCGGTCGGTTAATGTTCGTTACACTGACGCTACAGGTGGTGGTGATTACCTGTCGGCTACCGATGAAAACGCTACTGTTGCTAACCTGGCAATGTATGCTTTGAAACAGAATTATAGGCTTGCTACTGTGGGTGACAGTGTTGATGAACCTGACGGCACGGTAACCATGACGTTGTTGCCCGGTGATGGTTACACAGTGGATTCTGACGCGAACACAGCATCAGTGGTGGTGAAAGATGATGATGACACCACGGTGGTGTTGAACGCTACCGCAGGTGATGTGGCTGAAGACGGCGGCACGAAAGATTTCGTAGTCACCTTAGGCCGCACCCTAGCAGCCAGCGAGGTGGTGACAGTACCGTTAACAGTAACCGGTGCGACCGTGACCACCGATTACACATGGACGTTGCAACCGTCTTCTCAAACGGGTGTGAGTTTGGTTACTGCTGCGCCGCATAGCACACAAAACCCGGCGCTGCGCTTAGCGGCGGGAGCGTCGCGGGCGACTTTGCGGTTCACCGCTGTTGATGATGATGTGGCCGCCCCACCGTCTGTGCAAGTAGCTTATGGTACGGGTGCTCGTGCTCCTGCGGGCACGGGGGGTGTTGTTATTGCCACACCGTCTGGTGGACCGTTTACGTTCGCGATCACCGACGATGATGCCACAGACGGCGCGGTGTTGCCTTCTAAAATTGTGCTGTCTGTTGACACTGAGAGCGATGTTGTAGGGGCACAGTCTAGGGTGTTTGAAGGCGGTTCTGAGACTACTACTGTGAGTGTGACCGCTACGATTGTTGGTGCGGCACGTTTCGGTGTTGATCGTACTATCAATATCAAAGTGGGCGCCACTAGCGATTCTGCGACTGCGGGTGTTGATTACACCGCGGTACCCGATCAGCAGATCACTATTGATGCTGGTGCGCAAAGCGGTGCGACGTCGTTCACGTTGACACGTACAGATGATAATGACGAGGAGAATGAGGAAGCGATATCTGTTGCAGGCACGTTGGTGGGTGTGCCTGTGGAACCGGCAGCGGTGTTCATTGTTGACGACGACAGTCTAATTTCTGTGGGTGTTGAGTTGTATGTGGTCGACGGGATAATCAAAGTCAATGATAAAGAGTTCGATAATTTGGATCATGATATTACTGTGTCTGAGGGTGCTTCGTTTGAGTTGCGGATGCTGTTAGCCGGCCCGGCGTCTGCTGATGTTGTGTTCCCGGTTCGCCGTATTGCTGGCGGTACTGCTACTAACGATGATTTTAGTCGGTCGGTTGATAATGTGATTGTAGGCAACATTGCGGTCAAAGCGGGTCAAACTTTCGGCAGGTTATCGGTTCGCGTTACTGAAGACATGTTGGTGGAACCAACAGAGTCGGTGACGTTGGAGTTAGGTGATTTGCCTGACGGTTATGTTTTGGACGGGTTTTACACAGCTCATATTACTATTACTGACGGTGATGTCGCGCCGACACGGATAGCGTTGGATGCTGTTGTTAATCCTGACACGTTTGGTCGCCAACAACTGATAGCCGAGAACGGTGGCCCTCAAACAGTGCGTGTGACCGCCAGTTTGATCGGTGATATAGCTGAACACTCTGATTGTGTGACCCTTGAACAGCTGCAAGTACCCCCGTTCACCGAAACCGGTGGTGATTCTAACCCGGGCGGTGTTTTCCAAGGTCAAAAACTGAAATGCGGCACAGTAAACTCAGCGGTGACGCCAAATTTCACAGCGGTGAGGCAAGAAGTCGCAGCGTTGAGCACTGACACGACGATCATGGTGGCGGTGGGTGACAGTGCCAACGATACCGCTACTGAAGGCACTGATTACGCGACAGTCGATACTATAATGGTTACGATTCCTGCCGGTCGGTTGAGTGGTTACACGGATTTTGTTTTGACACCTACTGTTGATAACACTGATGAGGGTGATCCTGAGCGTTTATCTGTTTCAGGCACCGTGGATGGTTTCACGTTGGGTGTGGTGGATGGAAATTTGTTTTACGAAGCTGCGCCCGCGAGTTTGTTCATTATTGACGCTGCTGATGTGGTGACACGGCTAAGGTTGAGTTTCGACGCTGACGCTGACACTGCAGGTACACAAACCTTCGTACGCGAAAATAGTGGTGCTAAGAAAGTGAAAGTCACCGCCACGATTGTTGGTGATACACGATTCACCCAAGACGTTTCGTTCAAACTAGTAGTCGGCGACCTCGGTGACAGCGCAACCGAAGGTGTTGATTACATGGAAGTGGTGGACACGACAGTTGTGGAACGGGAGGTGATCGCCGGAGATCCGCGCAGCATTGTGAGAACGTTCACAGACGCGAACGTAATCACCATAACGGCGGGCCAAGCGAGCGGGGCGGTGACGTTCACATTGACACCGACTGATGACATGGATGATGAGTCGACTGAGCGGTTGAGTATGTTGTTGGACATTCCTACTTCGCAGACAGCCGAGTTCGGGTTCATATCTGATGCTGTGTTGCTACCAATTTTTGATAATGACGGTGCGATACCGGTGCGGCTGCTAGCCGCTGCGGGTGACATCGCTGAAAACGGTGGCACAAAAGACATCACGGTGGTGTTGGAACGAGCGTTAACCGGCGCTGAGGTAGTGACCGTACCGTTGACGGTGACTGGTGTGACAGGTGGCGATTACACGTTGGTGTTACAACCGGCTTCTCAAACAGGTGTGAGTTTAGTTACTACAGCGCCGCATAGTGTCGGTAACCCGGCGGTACGCTTCGCGGCGGGTGCGTCACAAGCCACGCTGCGGTTCACAGCGACGGCGAACACCGTTCGCACCCAGCCATATGTGAACATCACTTTCGGTACAGATACTCGGGCCCCGTCGGGGTCTGGTGTGACGGTTAGCACTTCGCCGGGTAATCGGATTGGGTTCACGATACTTGATGATGAGACTGGGCCGGTTCGGTTACCGGCCGCTTTGGCGCCTGCTGAGTTGTCATCGGGTGGTTTGTTCCGGTTGTTGTTCGCCACTTCCGGCGGGTCAGCTGCTACCGCAACTGATATTGCGGTTTATGACAGTTTCGTACGCTCACATGTTGCGACCGGTCAGGCCGCTTTGGTGCCTTATGCCGGGTTTTTCCGTGCAGTGGCGAGTACCGCCACAGTCGATGCTGATACTCATAATGATGCTGACGTTGCTTCTGACGGACCAGGTGAAGCCGTTTATTGGCTTGATGGTGACAAGGTTGCTGACAATTACGCTGATTTCTGGGATAACACCTGGGATGACGAAACCACACCAACAGATGAGACGGGTGTTGCGACAGATTTAACTGTCGCAGCGGTGCCTGAGATTATTAATTTGAGTGTGAACCACGGAATCGTGGCTGAGAATGTGGGTGGCGGTTCACAAACAGTGACGGTGACAGCCACTATTGCGGGGTCGGCACGGTTCGCTGCTGATCAAACAATAGTGGTGTCGGTCGCTGGTTCAGGCGCGTCGGGTAGGGTGGGGTTCACCGCTGTCACTGATTTTAATGTTCTTATTGCTGCGGGTAGACGCTCAGCTACTGCCACGTTCACACTGTCACCCACCAGTAACAACACGAATGAGGTGAACGAGGTTGTTACCGTGTCAGGTGTTTTGGATGGGGTGACGGTTAATCCTGCCACAGTGATTTTGCGTGATGATGATGGTGTGGGTGTGACGATCAGTAAAGCTTCGTTGCGGGTGCCAGAAAAAGCTGGTACCGGCACCTACACAGTAGTGTTGGACAGTCAACCATCAGCAGCTGTGGACATTGCTATAACGAACACTTCACCGGAAACTGTTATGTTAGACACCGACACCCTAACGTTCACTAACTCTAACTGGAACCAGCCGCAAACAGTCACGGTGACTGGTGTGAACGATGCGGTTGTTAACCTCAACGGTTTCCGCACTGCAATGTTGGCTCACGTTGTGTCATCAGATAGTGACAGCAGCTATGACGCGATAGATGCCCAAACCACTACTGTTACTGTGACTGTTACCGATAATGATGTTTTTGCAGGTGATTATCGAATGTTTTGGACTGGTACTGGTACTGACGGTGATCGGCGTAACGGTTTTGAGCTTGGCCGCGGTTTAGCAGGCACAGGTGAGTTGAACACCGGTTTTGTGGGTGTCGGCCCGTTGAGTAGCGTGTTTTTAGCGACCGCTAGCAGAGCCAGCGACCGTGACGGTGATAAAGACCTGTTACAGATGTATGGTTTGTCGCAACCGTTCAGTGTGGGCGAACCAGTCACATTAACAGTTGATAACTCTGGTGCGGTTACTGAAGGCGGTTCGTTGACGCTCACCGCGTCGATACCGTCAGTCGCAGCAGCGGATGTGACCATCCCACTACAGATCGCGGCTGACGCGACTGCCGCAGCAGCCGATTACACGTTGCCTGCTACTATCACTATTGCTGCTGGAACGTCTAGTGGCACAGCCACGTTTGGTGCTACCGATGATGTATTAGACGAACCAGCCGAGACCCTGACTGTAGAACTCGGCACGTTGCCGACTGGTTTCGTGGCAGGCACCCCCGCAAGCGTGGCGATTACGATTGCCGATAATGATGCCGCACCATCAGCGATCACACTCACCGTGGACGCTGATACTGGCACTGGTGGTGTTCAGAACACTGTTGGTGAGGGTGGTGGCGCTAAATTCGTGCGAGTGACTGCCACCATTACTAGTGGCACACGGTTCGCTACCGCGCAAACTGTGACGGTCACAGTCGGTGCCAGCTCAGACACAGCAGTCGAGGGCACTGATTACGCGACGGTGCACCAGCAGTCGATCACTATCGCTGCCGGCGCTGCGTCAGGGTCAACTACGTTCACACTTACACCGACTGAGGACACCTTTGATGAACCAACCCAGCAGATATCAGTTACCGGTGGTGGTATTGCGGGGGTGACGTTCACTAACGCGAACGTTGGGATCACCGATAACGATGCGACACCTGAGATTGACCTGTCGGTGGACACAGCAACGGTGGCAGAGGGTGATAACGCTACTACGATCACGGTGACCGCGACAGTTGATGACGCGACGATCAGGTTTGACACGGATCGTACGGTGGTGGTGTCTGTTGACGGGTCGGGTGGTACTGGTGTGGTCGGGTTCGCGGTGGTGGCCACTAATGTTAACATCACTATCACAGCAGGCCAAGCGACAGGTACGAGCACATTCACTTTGACACCGGCTGATAATAATGTGGATGAAACAAACGAGACCGTGACTGTGTCAGGCACGCTGGCTGGTGTGACAGTTAACTCTGCGACAGTCACAGTCACCGATAATGATGCCGCACCATCCGCGATCACACTGTCGGTGGATGCTGACACTGGCACTGGTGGCACCCAGACCACTGTGGCAGAGGGTGGTGGTGCGAAAACTGTTGAGGTGACCGCCAGGATTACTAGTGGCACACGGTTCGCCACCGCGCAGACTGTTACCGTCACAGTGGGTGCTAGTTCTGATGCTGCTGTCGAGGGTACTGATTATGCGACAGTTGGCGCGCAGACTATCACTATCGCTGCCGGCGCAGCGTCAGGGTCAACTACGTTCACGTTGACACCAACTGATGATAGTTTTGATGAACCAACCCAAACATTGTCAATCACCGGCACCCTAGCAGGGGTGACGTTCACTAACACTAATGTTGGGATCACCGATAACGATGCCACTCCTGAAGTTGACCTGTCGGTGAGCCAGTCGACGGTGGGTGAAGGTGAAGGTGCTACTACGATCACGGTTACAGCAACCGTTGATGACGCGACCATCAGATTCGATGAGGCGAAAACGGTGCGAGTGTCTGTAGCAGGGTCTGGTAACAACGGGGTGGTCGGATTCACTGCGGTTGATCCGTTTGATGTGACTATCGCAGCCGGCGCTGTCTCAGGCTCGGCTACGTTTAGTTTGGCACCGACTGATGATAGTGTTGACGGGCCGAATGAGACGGTGACGGTGTCCGGCACCTTAGCTGGAGTAACGGTAACTTCAGCGACGGTGAGTTTAACTGATGATGATAGTGTCGGGTTTACTATCACCCAAACATCAGGTTCCACGTCGGTAACTGAGAACGGTGGTACTGATACGTATACGGTGAAGTTGAACACGCAGCCTACTGCTACGGTAGCAATACAGTTGAGTGTGACGGGTCCGGTGACTCTAAGTACGAGAACGATTGCGTTCTTGCCCTCTACTTGGAACAGTGCGCAGACAATCACTGTTACCGGCGTGAACGATAACTTGGATAACACTGGTGGGTCTCGTTCAGCGACGATCACCCATGATGTGTCAGCCCAAGATGCGAAGTATCATGCGCTACCGAACCGTGACATCACAGTCACAGTAACAGATGATGACGCGACGCCTGCGATTAATTTGGTAGCAGCAGGGGTGAGTTCATTTGCTGAGAATGCGAATCCGGCGCAAATTGCGCTGGTCGCTCAGGTGGATGATGCTACGATTCGTTTTGATGCTGATAAGACAGTGCGTGTGACGGTGACAGGTCCGGTTGGTGACGAGTTTGTGGACTTCACACCGGTTAGTGCGTTTAATGTTACTATTAGCGCTAATAGCCGTCAGGGTCAGAGACGGTTTTTGTTTACACCTACGAATGATAATATTAATGAGCGGGACGCGACGATAACGGTGGCTGGCACGTCATCTGGGTTGACAGTGAATTCTGATACGTTCACGTTGACTGATGATGAGGCTGATCCGGTGCTGACGCAGACCGCTCCGATAGCCACGACGATCACTGAGGGCACGTCGGCTGAGTTCGTGATTCGCGCCACGCTGGCGTCGTCGTTCCCGATCAGCGTGAACGTGGCGGTGTCTGAAAGCAACAACGGCGATTATGTTGCGTCAACTAATGAGGGCAATAAGCAGGTAACACTGCCGGCTGGTGACACTCGGGTGAACTATTCTGTGCCGACAGTGCAAGACAGCACTGAGGAGGCTGATGGGTCGGTTACGTTAGCGTTGCGGTCGGGCACGGATTATTCGTTGGGTACGAACACCAGTCGTAGTGTGACGGTAGAAGACAACGACACCGTACCTGGTGTGGATGTCGATTTGAGCGTCAACAACAGTGGCGCGGTTACTGAGGGTGGCACGCTAACCGTCACGGCTACGTTGGCGTCAGCAGCAACCTCTAACATAACTATCCCAATACGAGCCGCTGCGGGTGGCACAGCCGGATCAGGTGATTACTCGCTGTCAGCTAACAATATCACTGTGCTAAGTGGTGCTACTAGTGGGTCGTTGACGTTTACTGCGACTGATGACGCCACCGATGAACCTGCTGAAACTCTAACGTTAGAACTCGGCACGTTGCCAACTGGGTACGCGCCTGGTACTACGACGAGTGTTGAGATAACGGTTAACGACAACGATCCAACTGTGGTGACGTTAACTCGCACACCCGGCAGCACAGTCTCAGAAGGTACTACTGTTACGTACACAGTAGCGTTAGGTCGCGGACTGATATCAGGGGAGTCGTTGGCAGTGCCACTCACCTTGAGTACTGGTGATGGCGCTGCGGTTCGGGGCACCGATTACACGTTGGCGTGCCCCACACCGTTACCAGCAGGCGTGAGTTGTGCAGGGTTTGATGACAACGGCATGGTCGCCCAAAACGAACCCAACCAAAACCAAGACCAGGTTGAGGTGGTGCAGGAGTTGGTACCGACGGTGACGTTCACCGGTGGTGATGACGCGGCTGCTGCAACCAATATTATTATGACGTTGATAGCTGATGGTGTTACCGAGTCTGGTGGGGAAACCCTCAATGTTGGGCTGGGTGCGCTGATCGGAGCGACTGCGGTTGATAACGCAGAACAGATCACTATCGAGGATCCCACCGGCACAGTAGTGACCCTTACTGTTAGTGGCGGCGGTAACGTAGTTGAAGGTGACACGCTTACCGTGACGGTAGGGTTGGTACCGGCTGCAACCGCGAACGTGACCATTCCCATTGTGGCCTTAGCTGGTACCGCTAGCGCTGCCGATTACACGCTACCAGCGACCGTGACTGTTGTTTCTGGGGCGTCGTCTGGGACGGTAACGTTCACCGCTGTTGCTGATGATGTTGCTGAGGATCCTGAAACGTTGACAGTACAGTTGGGGACGTTGCCTGATACCTACACTGCTGGCACACCTGCTAGCGCAACGGTGACGATTAGCGACCCTGATCCGAACCTTAACAGTGATGGTACCTATAGTGTCGCGGCGGATTGGGAGTTGTTACCTGCAGGTGTTGGGCCTGGTGACACATTCCGGTTGTTGTTCAAAACCTCCACCCGCCGTAACGCTGAACCCACCGACATCGCAATCTATGACGCGCATGTGCAAGCAGCCGCCGCGGACGGTCATGCTGCGATCGCGTTTCACGCGTCGTTGTACAAAGTGGTGGGCTCAACGACTACAGTGAACGCCCGCGATCACGCTCTGTTGCGTACTAGCGATATTGTGGCACCAATATATTGGTTGAACGGCCCACAAGTGTCAACCGATTACAGTAACACTGACAGGGTTGGTTTTTGGGCTCGTCGTTGGGAAAACTGGCGGGCTGCTGATCGTCGGGACGAGTCTGGTAACCGGGCTGATACTAACTGGGCGTTCACTGGTACCCAGTGGACTGGTATCAAAGCGTCCAGCTATCCACTGGGGGTGACAGCAAATAATCTTGTTGTTCGTGGCCGTTTCCAAGCCGGCGCTAACGACGTCAACCCGATCCAGCATTTACCAGGTCTCGCAGCCAAAACCGCTGAACATTCTTTCTACGCCATCTCACCGGTCTACCGAGTGAGGTCAGATCTACCAACACCAATCGCGGGTACTGCCGATTCGCCGATGATAACCGTAACCAACACCACAGGTGCTAGTTCGATCACCGAAGGCGGCCAAGCGACGTTTAGTGTGACAGCGTCACCCGCACCAACGACTGCTACCCGAGTGAGGTTGGCGTTGTTGCAGTCACAACCCTTCGGAGCCCGCATCAGCGGCGGAACTACCGTGACACTCACCTCGGGTGCGCCGTCAGCGACCGTCACAGTAACCACAGTAGATGACCGCTGGGATCACCCCAACGGGTCGGTTACTTTGGTTGTGTTGGAACCCGAAACAGGTGGCAGCTATCAACTACATCACAGCGATCAAGCACCTTCAGCCCAGCAAGTGTTCGTTACCGACAACGACCCCGAAGGGGCGAACAAAATCTCGCCACGCTACTTTGACACCACCACCAAGCAGTGCCGTGACTCACAAACCAATAATGTGATTCCTGGCGGATCGCGGGCTTGTTCATCACCACCAGCCGGTTACACAACAAACCACAAAGATGTTGAGTTCGTGGTCAGCAAAACTAACGTGTCTATCAATGAAGGCGAATCGCGTTATGTGGTAGTCACGTTCAGTCGAGTACCTGACAGTGGTACAGATGTGTCAAATGTTTTCAGAGCAGCACTACGAAATGATGCGGCTAGTTTGGGTTCCTATGAATGTAAAAGCTTCGAAGGAGTGGGGGAAGTGTGCCGCAGGTGGGGTGTCAACCCGTCCTGGTGGGACATGCGACCCTTCCTTAAAACAACACTACTCAATAATGGACACCTCAACAACGCTAATCAATTGTGGGTGCGTATTGATGCGAAAGAGACCGACACCCCAGTTGATGGTCGGATAGCAGCTCAGGTGTACCCGTGGGTTGGTGACGCTCGGCCATGGCCGGGCGGCGGTCAGTCACCACCTGAGGGTTACAGTGTTGACGGCTGGAACCCGCACCTAGAAAACATCAACGTGTACACCGAGTTCTCGTTGCGTCAGTTCCTATATGGGTCGAACCGAACCGCTTGGCATCCCACCTTACGAGTCAACGCACATATAACAAACAACGACTCCGGTGGTGATGATCTGATCGTCACACCAAACTGTGCGCAACCCGCCCAGTCGTGTTTCACTGTCTTAGAAGGCGGGCAACGCAGTTACACGATAGAACTACCGCAACGCCCGCAACCCGGCGCCACCTACACAGTTACACCCGCACAAATCAACAAACAAAACATTTGGGTACAAGACGTAACATTTGATCCACCGCGTTTGGCGTGGACACATGACAACTGGCCCACCAACCGGGTTCAGACGGTGACAGTGTCCGCGCCAGCCGATAACGACATCGGCTCAGGCACTTTTGTGATCACTCACCGTCTTGCGGGATTCCCCAACAACATCCCAACCAGCAAGACGGCTATCACCGCCTATGTTAACGACACCGACGTAGCTAGGCTGGTAATAAAAAACAGTGACGGTGACGTGATCACCAGCGATCACACTGTTACTTTGACACCGGGTGGCAGTGACTACTACACCGTCGAGTTATCACACGACCCGCTCGGGTCAAGAACACTGTGGGTACGCTCACAACACACTAATAACGAAGGCAAAGTACCCGAATACCAACACCCTGTTAGCATCAACCGCAACACACCGCACACCACCTACCTACCAACATACGCTGATTTCGACAGAATCACCTTCTACAGCCCCAACTTCGTCGGCACCACACGCGACAGTAACCGAATCCTATGGAACCAACCACAAAAAATCTACATAACAGCATGGAATAACAACAACAACAGCCCTCTCTTCAACCCCACCTGCCGCACCGACATAGACGACTGCTGGGTGGTCACCAATGAATACCAAGGTACCAACACCCACAACATCAACATCAACATCAGCCCATCACCCAACAACAACCCACCCAACGAGGACCCACCCAACGACCCACCACCATCGAATGATCCACCACCAGCAGTGCCTGTAGTGAGCATCACCTCAAACGGTGACATCACCGAAGGCAGCAATGCGACCTTCACACTCACCGCCGCCCCACCACCCACAACGCCACTCACCGTCACCCTCAACATCACCACTACCGGCGACTACGGCATCACCACCGGCGAACAAACCATCACCATCCCCACCAGCGGCACCGCGACCCTAAACATCACCACCACCGACGACACCACCCACGAACCCGACGGAACACTCACCGTAACAATAACGAACGAAACCGGCTACACCCCCAACAACACCGCAGCAACAGCAACAGTCACTATCACAGACAATGACAACCCACCAGACCTACCAACCATCATCATCACCGACGCTACCTACATCGAAGGCACCAGAGGCGGCTACTACCTCTTCTACGTAAGACTCAACAAACCAAGCAACAAACCCATACAACTCCAATACACACCCACACCTACCGGCACCGGCACCGGCCACGCCACCCCAAACCAAGACTACCAAACACGCACAACAACCATGAACTTCCGACCCGGCAGCACCCAAAACGCCGGTATAATAAACATCACCAACGACAACACACAAGAACCCGACGAGACCTTCAACATCACCTTCAAAAACCTCACACCAACCACCGCCACCCTCACCCAAACAACCATCACCATCACCATCCAAGACAACGACTAACGCCCGTAGACGCCCCCCGCCATAAACCTCCCATCAAGAAACCTGCCACAATGCCCTACTACGAGGCTTTGTCACAGGGCTCTGTCACATACAAGCGTAAACTCGCTATACTCGGTTGCGTGACATACGAAACAGTTGTGCTCGCCACCCCAGGTGCTGTTCGTCGCTGCATCGGTTGGCTACGCAACCAAAAAAAATGGAACCAAGAGCAGCTAGCTGCCGCCGTTGGGCGTTCTCAGCAGTGGGTGTCCAAATTGGAGAGCGGACGCACCGACGTGCCTTTGAGTGATGTGCTGTCGGCCCTGCGTGCGTTGGAAGCCACCGTCGTCGTGCGAGATTCGGACGCGCACACAAAGACGAGCTAGCACATGACGGCGGCAACGCAAGAACTTTACGTGTTTCTGCACGGCGAGATGACTGGCCGTGCTGTGCGCTCGCTGCGAGGGGCGGTGCATTTTGAGTACCGCGATGATCTGCCCTCGTCGGCGATGCCGGTGTCTTTGTCGCTTCCCATCGGGCGACGCGGACGCCTAGACATCTTGCCTTGGCTTGACGGATTGCTGCCAGACAACCCGCGCACGCGCTCGCGTTGGATGCGCGAACTCTCCGCAGCTTCAACCGCCCCATTCGACCTGCTATGCACCCAAGCGGGGTTGGAGTGTGCAGGCGCCGTGCAGTTCTACCCCGAACCGGTGCTGCCCGACCCGCAATCGGAGACCCTCACGAAACTCACAGACTCTGAACTAGCGGCAATGCTGAATCTCATAGCGCAGGATGCCGACAATGTTCCCTCGGCGGGAATGGGTGAGCTGCGACTGTCGCTTCCAGGTGCCCAGCCGAAGATGGCGCTGAGGCTCACCGATGACGGCTGGCACCTGCCGACCGGCTCGCTCGCAACGACCCACATTCTCAAGCCGCAGCGGGGACATCTCAATTTGGCCGTGAGAGACTCGATAGCTGTCAACGAGCACCTGTGTCAGCAAGCTGCCGGGTTTCTCGGTTTACGAGCGGCTCGCACATCGGTGGCAGTGTTCGGGGATGAGATCTGTTTGGTCGCGGAGCGTTTCGACCGTCACTACAGCGGCACCGCTGTGCATCGCTTTCACTTTGAAGATCTGTGTCAAGCGTTGGGGTTCCCCCCGAATCTCAGATACCAATCGGACGGCGGCCCGTCTCCCATGGCGGTCATCAATATGTTGCGAGATGAGACAAGTCGTGACGACCAGCGCAGTTTTTTGTTGTCTTTGTTCTATAACTGGCTGATCGGTAACACCGATGGGCACTCGAAGAACTACGGGGTCTTGCTCAGCAGCAGCCTTCCGCGACTCGCTCCGCTGTATGACCTGAGTTCTGCCGCCCCGTACGCAGCGTCTCCCACGCAGACCATCCAGCCTGCGATGCGTTTCGACGGCCCGGCTTTTACGACTTTGGAACAATGGTCGCAGACTGCTGCGCGCTTGCGAATAGCTATCACCGTTGACGAACTCCAAGATTTGGCACAGAGGTTGCCAGCAGCTTTTGAGTTGGCTGCATCGCAGTGCCCCGCGTGGGCACAGTCCGCGGCACAGATGATTTGCGAGCGCGTCGTCGCTTATGCTCGCAGGGCGGTACAAAGTGCCGCCTAATGCCGGTGTCTCGTGCCCTCAAGCAGGGCGTGAGGTGAGGCGGACGAGTGGACCAGCGTACATTTGTTGCTGCGCCCCGGCTGCTGATGCCAAACACAGGCGGTTGCAGTGACCGACGAACGCCAAGTTGCATCAGCCGCTGACATCGGTGCGCTGGTTCGGGAGGCTCGGCTTGCGGCCGCGATGACACAGCAGCAGCTTGCAGACCGCTCAGGGACGACCCGCCAGTGGCTCAACCGCTTTGAAGCCGGCAACGACCGCGCTTCGCTGAGCAAGGCTCTCGCGGTGCTCGCCGAACTCAACTTGGAAATTGCTGCCCGCTTCGATTCGTCGCCGCCCTGCTAGCAAGCAATGTCCGGTGGTCTGCTGTGCCGTCTCAGCATCGTGTTTCCAACTATGACGCGGGTATTACGGCGGTGTTACGATTTTTCTTTCTGAATGTTGTCGTCAAAGTGCCGTGCTTCCGACTAGGCTCTGGGCTTGTCATGCCCAAATTTCGCCAGGTGTCTGATTTTGGCCGGAATTTCTGCCGGAATATCCTTCAACTGCTTTGCCGAGGAGGGGTGCTGAGTGTGTTGAGAGGTTCCCCCCCCCCCCCCCTCTGTGTCTTCCTCGGCTAACAGAAGGGGGAGAGGCGCCGCTATGAGCTTTCCTGTTGTGTGCAAGCAGGGGGTTACATTGGTGAGGCACCGCTTTAGGTTTGTGCGTCGTGGCGTGGTGGGTGTGTTGGTGGGGTTGTTGTTGGTGGTGGTGCCTCATGTGGGGCCGTTAGGGGTGGAGCCCGCAGAGGCGCAAACTCAGCCGTCTGGTTTTCCGGTCCCTGACGTGCCACCACCCCAGCCACCACCCCAGCCGCCGGCGCAGAATGCACCGGCTCAGCCGGTTGGTTTTGCGTTGAGTAGTTTTGTTTCTGGTGAGTTGGTTTTTTCGTGGGATGCAGTCCCGGCTCTGAGTGGTGTAACTGGCTATGAGCGGCGTGTAGGTTCGGGGGTGCCGTTTAGTTGGAGTGATTGGAAACCGATTGATAACAGCGATGTGTCTACTGCTTCCACTACTGTGTCGGGTTTGAGTAATGGCGTTGAATATAGGGTGCAGGTTCGGGCTGTGGCTGGTGATGTGAAAGGTGTGGCATCAGCTGTGCGGAGTGGTGTTCCGTCGGCAGCTCCGACTGGGGTAATGGCTGCTGCTGGTGACGGTCAGGTAACGTTATCTTGGGATCTTTTAGATAATCCTCGTGTAACTGGTTTTGAGTATCAAAACATGTTTGAGGGCAAATGGATTCCGATTCCTGGTAGTAACGCGTCTACTACAAGTCATGTTGTTACGGGGTTGACTAACGGAACTGTTTATTGGTTCTGGCTTCGTGCCTTAGAAGGTTCAGCTACCGGCGCTACTGCCAGCAGCTTCGCTCTTCGTGCGACCCCTAATGCGGGTGCTGCAGCCACCCCTGCGGCGCCTACCAATTTTAGGGCGACTCGTTGGTTTGATCGTGGTTTCGAGGTTGCGTGGGACAATCCCAACGATGCGAGTATTACTGGTTATCAGCGCCGTATAAGAAATGTGACAACCACCCAGGGTTGGCAGGATTGGGTTAATGTTTCTGGTAGTTCGAGTTCAACTACTAGCGCCCCGGTTGGCAGTTTAGTTAACGGTAATGTGTATGAAATTCAGGTGCGAGCGATGAGTGGTAGCACCGCGGGTATAACGTCGCTTGTTGTGCGGGCGGTTCCGAATGGGCCTGTTGCACTGTCAAGCTTGAGCGTTGGCGACCGGCAGGTAACATTACGCTGGGTAACCCCTAGTGATACAAACATCGCCGAGGCTATTGTTGGCTGGGAAATGCGTTATAACGCTGGCACTTCTAGCATTGATGGCAGTGGTACTTGGACGCGTATGCCATCAAGCAGTGCGTCGACTACATCGCACACAGTTTCAGGGCTGACTAACGACACAAATTACGGTTTTAGGGTGAGACCTGTTTTTACTGGTGGTGCTATAGGTAACCTGTCAAATCAGCTGCAAGCCACTCCCGTGGCGGGACAAAAGGCTAAGCCTGCTGCGCCGAGGAACTTCGGGATTAGCCAACTTGAGTATGTTGCGGCTACGGAAGACGATCCAGCGACTATGACTGGAGTCTTCTATGCAGACGACCCGATGAACGCTGAGATCACTGGTTACGGCTGGCGTAGCTGGAAAGTATCAGATCCAGGCACTGTAAATAGTCTCACTGATACTGTCACTCAAGACAGTAGACTTCAGGAGTTTGAGATTAACAGCGAATATGTGGTAGAGTTGAGAGCGAGAATCAAAATCTCTGACGGCAATTTCGTGGAGGGAGAGCCCGCGACTGTTCGCTTCACCACCTTCGCAGTACCAACTGGATTAGAAGCTGGAGCCCGCAACGGTCAGGTGGACCTGTCTTGGACAGACCCTGAAATTGACGCGGTGTCATGGTATGAGTATAGGGTGGGCACAGGCTTTCTGGACAACATCACATGGCAAGAGTGGAACGGTGTGCCAAATAGCAACTCCGACACTACCAGCCACACCGTAGGTGGCCTAACAAACGACAGACTCTACCGTTTCCAAGTCAGAGCACACATACCAAGCCAACCCCCCATCATCTCCTTAATGGAACCCGTATCCGCCGCACCATCGGCTTGGTCTTCTAAGCCGTCTGGTTTTGGGTTGAGTAGTTTTGCTTCGGGTGAGTTGGTATTTTCGTGGAACGCGCCCGGAGATTCTAGCAGGATCGATGGTTATGAGCGGCGTGTGGGTTCGGGTGTGCCGTTTAGTTGGGGTGCTTGGGAGCCGATTGTTGGCAGTGATGCGTCTACTGTTTCTACTACTGTGTCGGGTTTGAGTGATGGTGTTGAGTATAGGGTGCAGGTTCGGGCCGCTTCCGCCGAATATCCCTTTGTCGTAGCGTCAGATGTGCGGCGTGGTGTTCCGTCGGCAGCTCCGACTGGGGTAATGGCTGCTGCTGGTGACGGTAAGGTAACTTTATCTTGGGATCGTTTAGATAATCCTCGCGTGACTGGTTTTCAGTATTTGGAAATAAGTGGGGGTGGCTGGGTTCCGATTCCTGGTAGTAACGCATCTACTACAAGTCATGTTGTTACGGGGTTGACTAACGGAGTTTCGCATCGGTTCAAGCTTCGCGCGGTGGCTGGTTTAGCTACCGGCGAAGTTGCGTCGCTTTCTAGTGCCGTCACCCCTGTTGCGGGTGCTGCAACCACCCCTGCGGCGCCTAGCAATTTGAGGACGACTCGTTGGTTTGATCGTGGTTTCGAGGTTGCTTGGGACAATCCCAACAATGCGAGTATTACTGGTTATCAGCGGCGTATAAGAAATGTGACAACCACCCAGAGTTGGCAGGATTGGACTAATGTTTCTGGTAGTTCGCGTGCAACTAGCGCCACAGTGAGCAGTTTAGTTAACGGTAATGTTTATGAAATTCAGGTGCGAGCGGCGAGTGGTAGCACCGCGGGTATAACCTCGCTTGCTGTGCGAGCAGTTCCGAATGGGCCTGTTACATTGTCAAGCTTAAGCGTAGGCGACCGGCAAGTCACATTAAAGTGGACAACCCCTACTAGCGAAAATGTTACCGATGCTATTGTTGGCTGGGAAGTGCGTTATAACGCTGGCACTTCTAGCATTGATGGCAGTGGTACTTGGACGCTTATGCCATCAAGCAGTGCGTCGACTACGTCGCACACAGTTTCAGGGTTGACTAACGGCACCAACTACGGTTTCAAGGTGAGACCGGTTTTCACTGGTGGTGCTAGAGGTGACCAGGTGCGCTGGCGCTACGTGAGGGACAGCGTGGGCCAGTTTAGATGGGTTTTCACTGGTGGTGTAATAGGTAACCTGTCAAATCAGGTGCAAGCCACCCCTGTGGCGGGACAAAAGGCTAAGCCTGCTGCGCCGAGGAACTTTATGATTCGCAATTTACAGTATATTGCGGCCACGCAAGACCAGCCAGCGACTATGAGAGGACGCTTTCTTGCAGACTTCCCAATGAACGCTGAGATAACCGGTTACGGTTGGCGAATATGGAAAGTATCAGATCCAGGCAATGTAATTAGTGATGAGACGTTCAGTCAAAACAGAAGCATTGATTTCGATATTAACAGCGAATATGTGGTAGAGCTGAGAGCGAGAATCGAAAATTCTGACGGTACTTTCGTGGAAGGATAGCCCGCGACTGTTCGCTTCACTACCCGCGCAATACCAACTGGATTAACAGCTAAAGCCGGCAACGGTCAGGTGGAACTGTCTTGGGATGACCCCGAATTTGACGCTATTTATTGGTATGAGTATCGGGTGGGCAGAGGCCAGAGCCTCATCGACTGGGAAGACTGGAACGGTGTGCCAAATAGCAACTCCGACACTACCAGCCACACCGTAGGTGGCCTAACAAACGGCACACAGTACCGTTTCGAAGTCAGAGCATACATACCAAGCCAACCCTACGTCAGCTTATTAACGGAACCCGTATCCGCCACTCCTATATTCCACCCCACAGGCCTTACCGCCACTTCAGGCAACGCCCAAGTAACGCTCAACTGGGACAACCCCAGTAACAACGCGATCACCCACTACCAATACCGTCAACGCAGAACCGGTACCAATATATGGGGCTCATGGACAGAAATCCCCAACAGTCGTAGCAGCACTACTACCTACGCGGTTACTGGGTTGACGAACCGCCTCAGCTATGATTTCCAAATCCGCGCCTTAACCGGCCCAAACAACGTCCTAGGTGCCGAGTCAGACACCGTGACAGCCGTACCCACAACCACACCTCCCCCCGCAAGACCCACAGGCATCGGTGCCATCGCTGGTAACACCCGAGTAACGCTCAACTGGAACAATCCTAGTAACAACGCGATTAGCCGCTACCAGTATCGTCAACGCAGAACCGGTACCAACAGTTGGGGTAGTTGGACAGAAATCCCCAACAGTCGTAGCAGCACTACTACCTACGCGGTTACTGGGTTGACGAACGGCACCGGCTATGATTTCCAAATCCGTGCCTTCGCCGGAACCGCTCAAGGTGTCGTGTCTGACATCGTGACAGCCACACCCGCACCGCCCCCCGCAAAACCCACAGGTGTCGGTGCCATCGCTGGTAACACTCGAGTAACACTCAGCTGGAACAACCCCAACAACAGCGATATTAGCGGCTACCAGTACCGTCAACGCAGAACCGGTACCAACAGTTGGGGTTCATGGACAGCAATCCCCAACAGTCGTAGCAGCACTACTACCTACGCGGTTACTGGGTTGACGAACGGCACCGGCTATGATTTCCAAATCCGTGCCTTAGCCGGAACCGCCCAAGGTGTCGTGTCTGACACCTTGACAGCCACACCGCAGTTAATCACTCCACAGTTCGCTGCAGCTACGTATAGTGTTTCTGAGGTGTCTGGTAGTCGCACTGCTACAGTTACTATCAACTCATTGGCTGCGCCTTCTGCGAACTTGGATGTGTCTTATACTGTTTCTGGTACTGCTACGTCTGCTAACGATTATTCTGCACTATCGGGTACAGCGACTATCGCTGCGAACACTACCAGCACTACTATTGATGTAACTGTTACCGATGACAGTATCGACGAACCTAGCGAGACGATTATTTTAACCCTTACTGCCGGTAATGGTTACACGCTTGGCAGCACTACAACAACTACGGTGACTATTACCGATGATGATCCGACTGTGGTGTCTTTAGTTCGTGTCGGCTCAGGAGCGATACGCGAAGGTACTACTGCGGAGTTTACTGTTGGGTTGGGTCGTGCGTTGGTTGCGGGTGAGATTATTGATGTGCCGTTAGCCATTAGCGGGACGAATGTGTCTGCGACTGACTGGTCGTTAGCGCTGAAAACAGGGCAGAATTTGAACACAGGTGTGACGTTATCAGGTGAGACTACTGTGACACCGCAGATAAGTTTCTCGGGTGCAGCTGCGCAAACGGCTACGCTTGTGTTATCCGCGTTGATAGATGATGATACGAGCGCTGAAACCTTTACTGTCGCGTTAGGACCGGATGATGCTGGTACGAACGGGTTTGATGTCACAACGCTAGCCACAAACGTGGATGGCGGTGCTAATCCGCATCCTACGAACAAAACTTTTGATTTGATAGTAAATAATCCTGCTGCTGCACCTGCGCCGTCAGGGTTGACTGCTTCACCTGATAACACAACAATCGCACTTGCTTGGGATGACCCATCTAATGATGATATTGCTGCCTATGAGGTTCGCTGGGGAACAGGCACTACTGTAACGTGGGGTAGTTGGACTGCGATCCCTAACAGCGATGCCGACACCACAAGCCACACTGTTACGGGGTTGACTAATGACACTGAATACAGTTTTGAGATAAGAGCGGTGTGGAGCGGTGTGGCCGGCACAGCATCAACAACCGTCAAAGCCACACCGCGATTATTTACAGCGCAGTTCGCTGCTGCTAATTATAGTGTTTCTGAGGCATCTGGTAGTCGTACTGTTACGGTTACTATCGACGCTTCGTTTGCGCGTTCTGCGGATCGGGTTGTGTCTTATACGGTTTCTGGTACTGCTACGTCTGCTATCGATTATTCTGCGTTGTCGGGTACAGCGATCATGGCTGCGAACGCTACTAACACTACTATTGATGTAACTGTTATCGATGACAGTATCGATGAAATTAGCGAGACGATTATTTTAACTCTTACTGCCGGTACTGCTTACACGCTTGGGAGCACTACAACAACTACGCTGACTATCACTGATGACGATGCTACCGTGGTGAGTTTGGTGGGTGGTCTTGAGCCATATGTGTTGGAGGGAGATGCGGCCGAATTTGAGGTGAAGTTGAGCCGAAGTTTGGTCAGTGACGAGGCACTGTCGGTGCCATTAAGTTTTACGGGGAACGCGACGCGGGGTACAGACTACATGTTGGCGTGTGCTGCGGCAAAAGGCGTGGAGTGTGCGAACCTCGATAGCGGTAGCGCGATGGTGACCTTTACCGGTGGTGTTGATGCAGCCGATGAGGCAACAGTTACGTTGACCGCTAGCGACGACAACACAGCGGAAATAGGTAATGAGTATGTTGAGGCTCGTTTGGGCACTTTAGATGCTAATTCGGGTACGAATCTTGGTGGGGGTGCTCAACGTGTATCACAGCCTAGTGTTTCGGCTACGCAGCGGATAGCTTCTGATTGGCATGTAGTTGTTGTAGAGCCGCCAGAGTTTTTGCTGTCTCCGGTCACTGTAAAGGCTGAAAATCTTGAGGGAGCTACGTTTAAGTTGACTCCGAAGTTCGCGAGTTTTTGGCCTGCCGCTGAAGGACCGTCTAGGTATTTTGATGCTGATGATCCCACAGGTTTGACTGCTGAAGGTAAAGCGTTGTTCACTCTTGAAGGCGCACCAACGGGTGTGTCCATCAGTAAAGTAGAGTTGCTTGACGAAGTCGACGGCACCTCAGCACTGGGCTGGCCTGCCACTCAAAAACATACGTCAGTTCGTGTAACTCTCACTCACACTGGTGCTGCTGTCGCTTCAGACACCAGCGTCACCATCAAGGTCGGCCCGGCAACTGCTAACGGCGCTACAGTCAGAGGGCTGTTAAAGGTCAGATCATTCGAAACCGATACCGCACAAGACGAAGGTTACACAGCCGCATTGACCTCTGATTTCGCTGTGACAGCTCCGGCTGCTGGTGTCGATCCGACCATACAGTTTGCTGCGGCTACCTACAGTGCTGGAGAAGCATCCGGTACACGCACCGCGACAATCATCCTTAACGCTTCAAAAGCCCCTACGACTAACCTAGACATCTCTTATACAGTCACCGGCACTGCCACATCTGCAACCGACTTCACAGCCCTATCAGGCACCGCCACTATCACAGCTAACACCACCAGCACAACCATTGACATTACCGTCTTAGACGAAACCGACGAAGAAACAAGCGAAACAATCATCCTCACCCTCGCCGATGGCACTGGTTACACCGTCGGCACCCGCAAAACCACCACCATAACCATTACCGATGACGACCTCCGTTTCCCGGTAGGGCTCTCGGTAGACGCGGCTTCTGTCAACGAAGGTGCCAGTTTGACTGTTACCGCAACGCTAGCAGAACCAGCCGTTGTGGAACATGAACTTGTGGTTCAGCAACGTTCGAGAACAGGCACAGCATCTGCGGCAGACTTCTCTTTAAGCAATAACGCTACGATCACCATAGCCAAGGGTGCTACCTCAGGCACGCTGACGTTCTCTGCTACCGACGACACAGCAGACGAACCAACCGAAACACTCACCTTAGAGCTAGGAACTTTGTCGCGCCGTCTCAAAACTGGCAGCCCCGACCATATAGAGATTGCAATCGTCGACACCGACGACGACCCAGAGATATCACTGGCGCCACATCTCGCGGTGTTACCGATCAGCTTGATGCCTTTGCCTGTCGAAGCTTCGCCGATTTATGAAGGCAATGCGGTCGTGTTGCAAGTGATTTCTTCGCCTGCGGTGCAATACGACTTGGAAGTGAACCTTGGGGTAACAGATGCTGTCGGTGGCGGCGATTTCGTTGCTTCTGGCGATGAGGCCGATTTCATGGTGACAATCCCGAGCGGCCAGACTTCAGTGCTTGCTCGGGTACCCACAGTTGACGATACCATAAGCGAACCTGATGGTTATGTAACCTTGAGCCTCAAACCGGGAGCTGGCTACAACATAACTAACTCCAAAACGGTCACAGTTTCGGGTATTAACCCTCCAAAGTTAGATGGAGCTGACTCAGCTGCGGTGATGCTACGCGACAACGATGCTGGCGTGACGGTATCGCTGCGCGGCGGCGGTCAAGTCAGCGAGGGAGTGAGTTCCTCAAGCAGTCCTGTTCGAGTCGTACTAGGCCGCCAACGCCGTGCAGGTGAAGTCTTTAGAGTGCCTTTGACGTTGTCGGGCGCTGGCGTGGAGGCAGGTGACCTAGTGCTGAGCGTGACTTCAGGCAGCGGTGCAACCATTGCAGGGGCGGCAACTCTCACTCCTACGGTGACCTTTACAGGCGCTGGGACTGCCACTGCAGTCTTAGCTGCGACCGCCGGCGACGACACCGACTCGGTACACGAACAGGTGCAAATAAGTTTCGGTACGCTAGGTGTGGCTTTAGCTGCGAACCCCAACGCTTCTGCGGTGCAAGTGGCGATCACCGATGATGACGGCGGTGCCGCTGTTGTGGCCTCCACCGGATCGCTGATTGTTGCTGAAGGTGCTGAATCGACCTACACGGTGCGGCTCACTTCGCAACCTTCAGGGAACAACACCGTCACAGTCACCCCGACTGTCGCCGACACCAAGACCGCAACAATAGCCCCGGCTTCGGCCATATTTACCGCAACGAATTGGGATCAACCAGTGGTTTTCACAATCACCGGAGTTGCCGACAACGTTGATAATCCAGGCGGTACTCGTAGCACTGAGATCTCTCACGCCGTTGCCTCTGTCGATACCGATTATGCGAAGGTCACAGGTCCGAAGGTGGCGCTCAGAGTGACCGATACCCAACCGACTGTGGTGAGCCTCGTCAACACGGGTAAGTCAACACTGACCGAAGGTGACTGGTTGCACAGAGGTGACAAATTTTGTACAGCAGAGGCTATTTGTCACAGAACGAGAACCACCTACACTGGCGTAGAGATCAGACTGAGTCGGGAACTTGAATTCAGCGGTGAACGGCTCGAGGTGCCGATTCGTATCACCGGCACTAACGTCACCGCTGCCGATGTCAGTGCCACATTTATTTGGCAAGGCGCACGACGGGGCCCGAGAGTAGATGGGCACACGCCTGACAAACGAGCACCGGCCAACCCAGGTGTTACCTGGGAGCACGGCAACAGTATTTATAAGCCTTTGTCGGATACCTCAAGATGGGCTTGGGGTCTGCACGACGGTCAAGCCCAACCCATCGCGGGACTGCAATATGAGCGCAATCTCGTCGACTTGTCGACGTTGGAGTTGGTGGCAGTGTTCGACCACTCAGAGCTGAGTACCGACCAGAATCCGAAAACGCAGTGTGATTCCGACTTAATCTGCGCTAAGAAACCCGAAGTCGCTCTGCTGATCCTGTCATTCAACGATGACAACCTAGGCGAAGGCGCTGAGCAGGTCACTGTTGAGATTGGTGATGCCACCGAGTTCGCCGCTCGACAAGCAACCACTCTTGCTGGCGGTGCTGTGCCTCATGCCACGCGCAACTCAGTAACCATCACCGTAGAAGACAACGATCCGTCCGTAGTCCCCTCGTCGTTGAATGTGGAAATCCAAGAAGGAACCTCCAGTGTTATAACCCCCAGTGGCGGTTACAACCTGCGGCTATCTGATGATCCCGGTAACGGCACAACCGTTACGGTGACTGTCACGAGTAGCGACGAGTCGCTGCTCACCGTCAGCCCGTCGGAACTGACCTTCACCGGCGGCACTAGTGGCAACTGGAAAACCCCTCAGGTAGTGAAACTGACAGCGGCCGCTGACGAAACAAATGATGATGAGTTTGTTACGTTGCGCCATGCAGTCAGCGGATGGAGCGGTGTCACCAGCGGTCCCGACGTGAGCGTGCGAATATTAGACAGCCCGGCTGGAGTTACCATCACTGAGACCCGCGGTACTACAACAGTTAGCGAATCTTCAGGCAGTCGCCGCGATTATTACCGTCTTGTGCTCAATTCTCGGCCCAGTCACGATGTCACAATCACACCGATGGTTGCCTCTAATAAGGTCACTGTGTCGGGGGCGATCACGTTCAAGCCTGACGAATGGAATCAGCCTAAAAGGGTTACTGTTACCGCAGTAGACGACGCCATTGTCAATGCCGCCGCCGACCTTGCTGTGACGATAAATCACACAATCACCTCTGCTGATATTAGCTACGCAAGGATTGAGGTGGCTTCGGTGCAGGTGACCGTGACAGATGATGATACCGCTGGGCTCAACATCAACCAGACCAACGGATCAACGCAGGTTACCGACGACGGCAGTACCGACACCTATACATTGGCGCTTAACAGCCGTCCAGTATCAACGGTTACGGTCACCGTTACCTCAGCAACACCCGCTGCAGTGACGGTGCAAGGCCCTACAGGGAGCGCCGGTGCTAGTACTACGCTCGTGTTTTTGGCTACTGAGTGGAACAAGCCCCAAACGGTTACTGTTACTGGCGTTGCAGAAACTGTTGACAACGGTGGCAACCGCAATATCAACATCGCTCATGCAGCAACGTCAAGCGACACAAACTTCAACAACGCAAGTGCCACAGTGACGGTGCTTGTACGCGACGACGATGCAGCAGGTGTGACCGTCACCCAAACCGATGGTTCGACCCAAGTTACCGATGACGGCAGCACCGACACCTACACAGTGCAACCCAACACAGACCCCGGTGCCGGCAACACTATAACCATCACAGCCACATCGCCGAACCCTGCTGCGGCGCGCCTCAACGCTCGCGGCGGTAACCCGGGAACCACCGCGACGTTGACATTTACCGGCGGCACCAGCGGTTCGTGGCGCAGACCTCAGACGATCACCGTTACCGGTGTAGCCGACGACCTAGACAACGTGGGTGTTGATTCGCGCAGCGTGAGAATAACCCACGCGGCGACGGTAGCCGACACATCCAACATCTATCACAACATCGCTGTGAGTCCTGTGGCGGTGACAGTGCTCGATGATGAGGCCGCTGTGGGCATAGTCATCGTGGAATCAGACGGTTCTACGAGAGTGTCGGAACCAGACGGCACCGACACTTACACGGTTACCCTGGCATCTAAACCCACTAGCGATGTAACATTAACAGTGCGCTCATCAGCCGGCAGTGTGGCTCGAGTGAGCAAAGGAACTGGCTCTCCTGCCCGCCAAATTACACTGACGTTCACTGCTGCCACATGGGATGAACCTCAAACGGTGACCGTCACAGCCCGAGACGACAACAACGACAACGGCGGGAACCAGCGAGTCACAAATATCACCCACAGCGCTGCTTCTAGCGGCGACAGTCGTTATCAGGGGCTAAAAGGAAGAGATGTGGCGGTGACGGTCGTCGACGACGAAGCTGTTGCAATTCTCCTGGAACACACCGAAGGCATAACGACTGTGCGCGAGAGTGCGCCAGCCAACACAGACACCTACACCATCCGACTAGGCAGCCCGGTACCTGTCGGGACGCAGGTTCGTGTCAGAGTTACGGTGCCTAACTCTTCGCCGCTGAAGGTCTTCAGGACTAGGAATGGGAAAAAAGACGGGTCCAACCTCGCCAATGCTGCACGAGATTTGTTCTTTACGTCGCGCGATTGGTCTGTGGAGCAAACTCTGTTGGTGGAAGGCGGAGATTATGCACCTGCTGGCAACAACGAACTGTCTATAACACACACCGCGACCGCTCGTAGCACCTTAGCGAGCTACAGAGGTAAGACAGCCGATTTGCAGGTGCTGTTGATAGATGATGATGCTGCGGGCATAACTGTTATTGCCGGTGAAGACCGCGATATTGCTGAGGCAGGAGGCACGTACACTTACTCTGTCGTCCTTAACCAAAGACCGCTGCCGACGATCTTTAAACTCGGTAGCGTTACGGGCGCAAGCGATAGAGTTGGTTTGCGTGTTAGTTCCACCAGTGATGCTGTGAAATTCAAATTAGCGGGCGACACCACGGCGAGCGATGACGCAGTACTAGAGTTCACCCAGAGTAACTGGTTTACTCCGCAAATGGTGGTCGTAGAAGGCCAACCCGACAATCTAGATAACCTTGATAATGTTCGCGAAGCAGTAATCACCACCAAGAGTCCTGGCGTTTCTGAGGAAGATGATCGGCGTCTTCCTTACACCAGCAACTATCAACCTGACACGTCTGGTGATTCAATAACAGTTCGAGTTATCGACGATGACCCGCCGCCCACACGGATTGTGCTTGTTGCTAGCGCCAATGCGAACACCGCGGCCGATGCTGCAACCGCCAAACGCATCATCGATTCCAAGACCTATACCGAAGGCCACGATGGTGTCGGCCAAAACACAGACGCTTTGTTGTTTGACCTTGGATTAGAAGTAGAGGGCGGTTCTACTTTCGGCTCCGACCAGACAGTCTCATTGACGATAGAGGCTGCTGAAGGCACAAACCGGGTAGGCTGGACAAGCGGAGGGACTCCGCCCACATCGCTCGAGGTTAAAGCTGGCGCAACTAGCGCTGCCGCACAATCACTGCTGTTTCTTGTTACAGACAACGCGATTGATAACGCTGACGGTATCTTGACTATCAGCGGCACAGCGGGTGATACACCGGTTGTACCACTCACGTTCACCCTCGCCGATAACGATGAAACTGAGGTGACGTTGGCAACAGCGGCTGGCAGTATTGCTGAGAACGCTGGCAGCACCGAGGTGACTCTTTCGCTCGGTGGAACTTTGGGTACTGGCGTTACGGTTACGGTGCCCCTAGTGGTGACCGGTACAACCGAAGGTGAACATTACACGCTAGAACTCAAATCGGGCGCGGGTGTGAACACTGCGGTAAGCCTCGACACTGAGTCCCCGCATGGCGGCCAAAATCCGGCGGTGGTGTTTGCTGAAGGTGCCCAAGTGGCTACTCTCGTGCTGACGGCTGTGCCCAATACCGACAGCGAAGAGCGCACTGTGGCTATTGCCGTAGGCACTGGCGCGCGGGCACCTAGTGTGGCAGGCTCTGGTGGTGGTATCAGCGTGTCTGGCGACCCTGTATCGGTGGGTATCACTAACGACGACGAAACCACGGTAAGCGTCGTTGCGGTTGCTAACATTGTTGAAGGCGGGGATGCTTCGTTTACATTTACTGCAAGTCCAGTGCCTGCGGCTGCTTTGTCGGTGAACCTGCGAGTTACCGACACTACCCCCGGTGGTTCTACTACCACACCGACGGTGACTATTCCCACATCGGGTGTTTTCACCTACACAGTGTCTACAGATGACGATAAAATTGATGCGCCGGGTGCTTCAGTGAGGGTTGAGGTGCTATCTGGCACGGACTATACCCCGGCATCTACCGCATCTGACGCGACCGTGCAAGTAGTCGATAATGACCCCACTGCTGTGTCGGTGCGAGGTTTGTTCACTTTGTTTGGTCAACCTAGGGTGGTGTGGAACGAAGCCCAGACGGCGGGTACCCGTGAGATCATCGTTACGCTTGGACGGGCATTAGTAGCTGATGAGGTTCTTGAAGTGCCCTTAGTGATCGAGGGCGTTACGCTCGGCACCAACATTTCGTTGGCTTTGAAGTCGCCTGCACCCGCTGGGGTGACTCTAGTGGGTTCCTCGCTCACGTTTACGGGGTCGTCTGGTAACACCGTAGATGAAGCAACGATAGAGGTTACCCTGCTGTCTGATTCCGACACTGACGATGAGATTGTGTCGGTGAGTTTGCCTCCGATGTGGCCCTCAAACACAGTAACTTCGGTGGCGACTACCGTGCAAGGGGGTGCTACCGGTTCGGGGTCGTTGTCGTTCAGGGTGATTGACGACGATAAGTCACCGGTGGCGGGTGTGCTGGTGTCGGTTGAGCGCATGAAGTTGACTGAAGGCGGGTCTGTTGGAGCTTATAACGTACGTCTAGGCACCGACCCGGGCGACGGGGTAACGGTGACGGTTACGCCAACTTCACGCGATATTGGCGCTGTGACAGTTTCGCCCGCAACTTTGACGTTCACCGGTGGCAGCGGGGGTACATGGAAGACACCTCAGAAGGTGACCGTGACAGCGGTCGAAGACGACGACTCTGACGCTGAGCGAGTGTTTGTAGCCCATCGGGTGAGCGGCTATGCGGGTGTGGTGACGGCGCCATCCACACTGGTGATCGTTGCTGACGATGAAGCCACAGACGGAACTCGTCTAGTTGTAGTGCCTGCCGCGTTGAACTCTTCACGTTTCACTAACGGAGCCACGTTCAATATGGAACTCGCACCGCAAGGTCTGTCGTTCGCCGGCTCAGGTAACGGTGGCGGTGTCGGTGGCACCAGCAACCGTAACGTGGGCGAAAGGCTCTGGAAGCAGGCTACGGGTGAGTTGACCGCTCAAGCTTTGCGCCACATCACCCTCAGCGGTGCTCCCGACGGCTTGACTGTTACCTCGGGGCGTCTAGTGCAGACCCGTGATGAGAACTCAAGCAATAGCGACAAAATTACCGGTTCTAATGCACTGGTGGTGCTCACTTACACAGGGCAACCAATCACTACAGCTTCCACCGTAACTGTTACTGTGGGAGGCCAACTGTTGAGCCGTCAAGGCAGCACTGAAGGTAATCCGTGTAACCCCCGATGCAGCGATATTGAAGGTGCGTTCGCAATCGTTGTGGAGCCGCCGGGTGTTTCAGTTTCACCCCAATCGCTTGATTTAGTTGAAGGCGGCGCAGCGGGCAGTTATCAAGTGCGCTTGACCACCGACCCTGGCACTGGTACGACTGTTGTGGTTACACCGCGATCCGACGACACCACCGCAGCAACAGTAGGTGGTGCCCTCACCTTCACAGGTGGTAATGACGGTACGTGGGCCGCGACCCAAACCGTAACAGTCACACCGGTTGATGATGACGACGGCATTGATGAAACTGTGTCGATAACGCACGCTGTGACCGGTTACACCGGTGTTAGCACTGGCCCCACCGTGAGCGTCTCAGTGACTGACGACGATAATACCGCCGCAGTTATAGTCCAAAGCGGCGGTTCAACCGAACTTCTAGAAACCGGCGGTACCGATACTTACACCGTAAAGCTCAGCAGTAAACCCTCTAGCACTGTTACTGCAACTATCACATCTAGTGACGCTGCTGCTGCTCTGGTGAGCACCACCGCAGCAGCAGCAAGAACGGCAACACTAACATTCTCACCCACCACCTGGGATACACCACAAACAGTAACGGTGACCGGTGTTGAAGATACAGTGAACAATCCTGGCCTTGAGCGCTCTGTCACCATCAGCCACAGCTTCGCAGGTGGCGGCTATGACGCAGTCACCGCAACTGTTACCGCCAAAGTCACAGACAAAGAACTATTCGCCGACTTGATTTTCGTTGAGAGTTCAGGCTCTACCTCGGTGGCTGAAGGAGGCGGCACCGACACGTACACCGTTGCATTGCAAATACCGCCCACCCATGACGTTGCTGTTACCGTCACCTCCGGTACCCCCGCTGCACTTCTGCTAGATGGCCCCGACTCAGCTACGGAGGCAACTTCAACTGAAACGCTCACCTTCACTACGGACAATTGGAACATTCCACAAACCATCACCGTCACCGGCATCAGCGACGATGTCAACAACACTAACGATCAGCGCACTGTTGATGTGAGCCACGCGATCTCCTCTAGCGACACTCGCTATGAAGCGTTGAAAGCTAAGACTGTCTCCGTCACCGTTTTGGATGCTATCACGGTCACGCTTGACCGCACTGCGGGTGCCACTATTAGCGAAGGCGACACTATTGACTACACACTCACCTTGCATCGTGCGCTCACAGTCGGCGAAGTGTTGCCGGTTGCGCTTGAGTTTGCAGGCAACGCCACCCGCAACACCGACTACACGCTGGCGTGTGAGAATCCTCTGCCCACAGGGGTTACATGCGCCAACCTCAACAGCGGCAACGCCTCGGTTACCTTTACCGGCAGTGCCACCGCTGCAACGTCGGTAACTATCACCTTGACACCAACCGTGGACAGCATCGCTGAATCCGGGGGTGAAACAGTTAATATCAATCTCGGCACGCTCGATGCTAACTCAGGGACTAATCTCAACGCTGGTGCTCGGGGTGTTGACAACGCAGCCGAGTTGACTATCACTGATCCCACGCCTGATGCCCCTGTAGTAGAGTTCGCTGCAGCTACTTATTCGGTTTCTGAGGAGTCGGGTAAACGCACGGTTACTGTCACGATCAACGCTTCCAAAGCGTTCACCTCAAACGTTGCTGTCTCCTATGCGGTCAGTGGTACAGCTGTCTCCGACAAGGATTACGCGGCATTATCGGGAACAGCCACCATCGCCGCCAACGCGACCAGTGGCACCTTGACCGTAACTGTCAGCGACGACAACGTCGATGAAACAAACGAAACCATCGTTTTGACCCTCACCGCAGGTTCCGCCTACACGTTCGGTACCCAAAAAACAACAACCGTCACCATTACAGACGATGACGCTACCCCCACTAGCTTCGTGACCTCAGTGGATGCTGATACTAGCACTAGCGGCATTCAGAACAGTGTGGGTGAAGGCGGCGGCGCCAAGACCGTTCGAATCACCGCAACGATCTCTGGCGCGACACGTTTCGGCACAGATCAAACCTTCACATTTCAGGTCGGTTCAGAGTTCAACCCTGCCACCGAAGGCACCGATTACACAACCGTTCCCGATCAGATTATTACCATCAAAGCAGGTGAGATTAGCGGCACAGTCGACTTCACCTTAACACCCACTGAAGACACAGAAGACGAACCTAACGAGGTACTTACTGTCCAGAGCGATTCGGAGTTAGCAAGTGGCCGTACTCCTAGGATTTCTATAATCGACAACGACCCCACCAAAGTTACACTCACTGGCCCAGCGGCCGGTACTACTGTCGCAGAAGGCGACACACTCAACTACACCATCGCTCTGGGACGCCATCTTGACTTTACTGAAGCGCTCAGAGTGCCCCTAAGTTTTGGTGGTCAAGCCACCCGCGGTACCGATTACACGTTGGCGTGCGAGAATCCACTGCCTGCAGGTGTGAGCTGCGCGAATCTTAACTCTGGCAACGCAATTATAACCTTTAGAGGCGCTTCTGATTTTGACAACGCCAAAGCCGTGACAATCACTCTCACCGCCAACATTGACAACAACCGTGAAGCCAGCGGTGAGGCGGTCAACGTTAATCTCGGCACGTTCACTGCTAGTTCGTTCACAAACGTGAATGGCGGCGCTACGCGTGTTGACAATGCTGCAAGTGTCGCCATAATCGACCAACCCGCCATATCGATAACGCCCAACTCAGCAGTTACCGAAGGCACGGACGCAACGTTCACCGTCACCGCAGATAGAGCGCCTTCAGCCGCGCTAGACGTGTCAGTGCTTGTAGCAGATGCCACCAACGGCGGCGACTACGTGGCAACCACAAATGAGGGAACCAAAACGATAACTATCGCTGCTGGGCAAACGACTGCCACTCTTGCCGTTGCGACCGTGGCCGATAGCACAGATGAACCCAACGGTAAAGTCACCGTAACCGTGCAAACCGGCACTGGCTACATCATTGACAGTTCAGCTAACGCTGCTTCGGTGACCGTGAACGATAATGATGCAACCACAGTGACGTTAAGCGCGACCGCGGGTGACATAGCCGAGGATTCTGGAACAAAAGACTTCACGGTTACGTTGAACCGTGCTCTAGCTACAGATGAGGTAGTAACAGTTCCGCTGACGGTGACCGGTGCGACGGTAACCGATGAATTTACTTGGACACTGCAACCAGCTTCTCAAACTGGGGTGAGTTTGCTAACCACAGACCCACACAGCGCAAAAGACCCGGCATTGCGCCTTGCCGCGGGAGCCTCAACGGCTGTTGTGCGCTTTAGTTCGGTTGACAACAATGTCCGCACGCAACCGTATGTGACGGTGGCTTATGGATCTGGCAACCGCAAGCCAACAGGTAGTAACCTGGGCTTAGCCACACCTGTTGGCGGACCGTTCTCATTCATTATCAACGATGACGAAACCGGCGCTATTGCAGTGCCTTATGATTGGCCGCTTATTCCACCTGGGTTGACCTCTCCCGGCACATTCAGACTGCTTTTTGTAACCTCAGGTACGCGCAATGCCACCTCAGCTGCTGTTAGCGACTACGACAAATTCGTATGGTCGCACGCTGCTCAAGGCAATGGCAGTTTGATTCCCTATGCTGGGTTCTTCCGGGTAGTGGGCAGCACCGCAACCGTCAACGCGCACGACCACAACGAAGCTAACCCTGCCACCGACGGCACCGGTGAAGCCATTTACTGGCTAGACGGCGACAAGGTAGTTGACGATTACGCAGATTTCTGGGATAACTCCTGGGACGACTCGAGAACCCCCGTTGATGAGAAACTTGGTGATGCCAGCACATATGCACAGGGTTATTGGACTGGCACCGACACCGGTGGCGCTGCCTTCAGTGGCTTTGAATTGGGTTCTTCTGACCTCGTTCGTATTGGTAATCCGACAATTAACTTCGGGGGTGGCAGAAAAACGATAAACACAGGTTCGGCAAACCGTAGCGTTAGTCTACGCCTCTACGCACTATCAAGGCCGCTCACCATCGCGCCGGTGCCTGTCACACTGTCGGTGAGCAGCGACGCGTTAGCCGAGGGCGAAACTGCGACCATAACCGCAGAGATACCAGTGGCCGCGCCAGCAGATTTGGTGTTTCCATTGCGGAGCGGCCTTACTATTGGCACTGCGGGTATCAGAGACTTTAAGTTGTCGGCAGACAGCATCACCATTATGGCGGGTTCCCAAAGCGGCGAGGTAACCTTTGCTGCTGTTGATGATGACGTACCAGAACTGTTAGAAACCGTGAGGGTGTCGTTAGAAAGCTCTTCTTTCCGTTACAAAGTTTTGCCGCCAGATTCCGTAAACATCACTATCAGCGACAACGACGACGCGGTAGCTCTCGATGTTCGAGTGGCTCCTCTTGAAAGCGGACCGCCGTTTGCTGTGGCAGAAGACGGTGGCCCGAAAACAGTACGGGTAACCGCGACAGTTGTCGGCGGCGGACCGTTTGCTGTTGCTAAGACTATCGTGGTGGCAGTCGGTAGCGGCGATAGTGATACTGCAACTGAGGGCACCGACTATGGCTCGGTTGCAGATTTTTCGATTACGATTCCTGCCGGGCAGCTAAGCGCTTACGCCGATTTTGTGTTGAATCCAACCGAGGACAGTTTAGCCGAACAAACTGAGCGTCTATCTGTTGCCGGCAGTGGCGACGATTTAGCTGTGGGTGTAGTGGAAGCAAACAAGTTCTATGCGTCACGTCCCGCGTACTTGTTTATTGTTGATAGCAGTGATACGGTCACACGCCTTGTTCTTAGCTTTGACGCTGATGCTGACGCTGCGGGTGTGCAACAGTTTGTGCCTGAAGGCGATGGCGCAAAGAAGGTAAAAGTTACCGCGTCGATTGCTGGTGCTAAGCGGTTCTCTTCGGATGTGAGTTTTAAGTTGGTTGTGGGTGACGGCAGTGACAGCGCAGTAGAAGGCACCGATTACGCGACGGTGGTTGACGAGGTAAGGTCGGATTCTGGTGATGCTACTACACCTCTGGAAGACAGAACGTACACAGCTCAGAACGTGATCACCATATCTGCAGGGCAAGCCAGTGGGTCTGTTACGTTCACTTTGACACCTATTGACGATAATGTTGATGAGACGACAGAACGATTAAGCCTCGCCCTCATAATCCCAACCCGCCAACCCGGTGAACCAGGTTTTATTGCTGATTCTGTTTTGCTGCCTATTTTCGACAATGATGGCGATACCCCCGTGAGGTTGCTAGCCGCCGAAGGTGACATAGCCGAAGATGGAGGCTTCAAAGACATTGTCGTAGCTTTGGAGCGGCCACTCACAGGTACTGAAACCGTGACTGTACCCTTGACTGTTTCCGGTGGCATCTTCGCTGTCGACTACACACTTGCGTTGCAGCCGATTAGTCAAACAGGGGTCACGCTGCTCACAGAGGAACCGCATAGCACACAGAACCCGGCGCTGCGCTTGGCGGCGGGAGCTTCGCAGGCCGTGCTGCGTTTTACAGCCATCAATGACAATGCACGCGCGCAGCCTTATGTGACGATCAAATTCGGCACAGGCAGCCGTGTACCTTCATCTACTGGAGGAGTTGTTGTAGAGGCATCTGCTACTGAGTCGGTTGAGTTTGCGATCCTTGACGATGAGACCGGGCCTATAAGAGTGCCAGCGGATTGGCCGCTGATACCGTCCGGAGTGTCCGCGGGTGGCGAGTTCCGTTTGTTGTTCGCTACGTCTGGCACACGCGATGGCAAATCACCCGACATTAGGGCTTATGATACTTTTGTGCGTGCGCATGCGGCGGTGGGCGACACTAGTTTGCTTCCCTATGTCGGGTTTTTCCGGGCTGTAGCTAGCACCGCAACCGTTGACGCCGATGCTCATAACAGCGCCGAGGTTGCCACCGACGGGGCCGGTGAGGCCATTTATTGGCTTGACGGCGACAAAATTGCTGACAATTATGCTGATTTTTGGGATAATTCTTGGGACGACTCAAACAGCCCCACAGACGAAAGTGGCACCGCAACCAATCTTTCTGCGAACGACAAATATCAGAGCTACTGGACGGGCACCGGTATTGGTGGTAAGCGTCGTGGCGGCTTTGAACTTGGCACAAACACACCCGGAACTGGCGAGTTGGGAACCGACTTCGATGGCATTGGCCCGTTGCAAAGCAGTTTCGTTCCCAACGACATTGAAGGCGGCTTGGCCTTATACGGCTTATCGCAACCATTTGTAGTAGCATCTGCATCGAAGTCAGTCATATCAATTACAGCCCCCGAGTCGGTTACCGAAGGCACACGACCCACCTTAGTCTTCGGCGTGTCGCCAGTGCCTTCCAAACGGCTATTTGTGTATTTCAATGTTGAAGATGCAACCAACGGCGCTGACTTTATTTCGCCAGTTAGTGAGGGTCCCCAAAAATTTGCACGTATACGTTCAGGCCAAGCCACCTCTGATCGCGACTATTGGACTGACCGCGACAACGTTGACGAACCCGATGGTAGCGTGTTCTTCACGCTAGAACCTCACTCCGATTATCTAGTAGATGCTGCTTTAAACGTCGCATCGGTGCTTGTCATCGACGACGATCCGACCGTGGTGACGCTGACGCGTGCAGACAGTGGGGCGATAGCCGAAGACACGTCTGCTTCAGCAGCCGAAAGAAGTGCGGAGTTCACGGTGAGCTTGGGTCGCACGTTGATAGACGGCGAACGTGTTGATGTTCCGTTGGTGTTGTCGGGTGAAGGCATAACTGTCGATGATTATTCGCTTGCGCTCAAAACTGGTACTGGTTTGAACACCGGTGTAACGCTAGCCAACCCAGCCACCTTGACGCCTACGCTTAGGTTTGCCAACGCAGCGGCGCAAACAGCGACCTTAGTAATAACTGTTGTCGATGACGAGGTTGATGAGGGCGCTTTTGAAACGCTAACAGTGGCGTTAGGTAATCTAGCTGATACAAGTTTGGGTACTAACGTAAGCGGCGGCGCAGAACCTTATGATGACAACGACGCTGCTACCGACGACAACACATTCGATGTCAATATCACCGACGACGACATCTCGGACCCGCAGATCAGTATCACTGCTGATGCTGCAACTGTTACTGAGGGCGCAACAGCTAGCTTTACAGTAACTGCCGATGTAGCCCCTCCTGTTGACGTTACCGTGAATTTGACTGTGGCTGATGACGCTACTAGCGATTTTGTGCCTGCTGGCGATGAGGGCAGCGCTACGGTGCTGATTAAGGCTGGCGAGCTGAGTGCTACGTTTGAAGTTGATACAACATCTGACACTGTTGACGAAGTAGATGGCACAGTGTCTGTGACTGTTGGCGCTGGTACTGGTTATACGGTTGACTCTGCTTCTGATGAGGCTTCGGTTTCGGTGCTTGATGATGATGCGACCACTGTGACGTTGTCGGCTTTGTTTGGGTCTGATGTCTTGTACAGCGCAGCGCTGACGAGGCTGCTGTCTATTAGCTTATCTCGGCCGTTGGTGGCTGGTGAGTCGCTTTCGGTGCCTGTGGTGTATTCGGGTGCGACACTTGGGGAGTCCTTTTCGGTTACTGTTGCGGGTGTACTGCCGACCGGAGTCACCGCTGGTGATTTCTCAACAACCGCACAGTCGTTTGTTGCTTTCACTGGGCCAACATCTGCCAGTCCTACTGCACAGCTCATTCTTTCATATGTAGAGGACGATAATAGTATTGACGAGCAGTTAGTGGTGAGTGTGCCAACCTCCGCCACTGCTGGAACCTCTCGCTTGACCACTACTGGTATACGCGATGGGGTGGTTGGTACAGGTACTGTGACACTGACTTTGGATGACCCTGCGAACAATGACGAAATCTCAGTGCGTTTGCGTGGTGGAGGCGTGATTGACGGCAGCATCACTAGCGGTCCAGGTAGCACAACTGAGGTGGTTGTGGAGTTGTCGCGTTCGCTTGCTGCAGACGAACAGATTGAGGTGCTTTTGAATCTCGATGACAACGGCACTATGCCATTACCCGCACGGTGGTTTGACGTAGCTCCGCCCAGTTTACTCTATTTCACTTGGAACGAGTCAGGAACAGGCGTGACATCTCGCCGCATCGATCGAACCCGGATTACAGTGAAGTTCACTGGTGCATCAGGTAAGACGGTTCAACGTGCGACGCTAAGTTTCGTTTCTACTGGCCAGGAAACATCGTCGCACCCCCGCAAAGTCGAAGCCGCCAGCGATACCGAGCACGAAGAGATGATAATTTCTGTTAACCCCAACAAACCTGCGCAGTCTATATCGCCCTTCATCAATCTGGTTGCTTACGATGACGGTGATGCCACCACAACAGATGATGTTACAACTCGTGTTCTCATAACTGATGATGATGCGACTCTATGGCAAGTTTCGTTCACTGACACCGATGATGCTACCTTGAGTACTGCGACTGTGTTTGAGGGTGACGAGTATACGTTTAAGGTTGTATTACCCGATGGCGTGACGGGCCCTGTGACTGTTCCCTTAAGCTATACACACGGCACAACTTTGGCTACCGATTTTGATTCGCTGCCCGAGTCGGTGTTTATACCATACGGAGCGGAATCGGCTACAGTGACGATTGCCACTGTTACTGATGATGTGACTGAAGGCACTGAGACGCTAACTGTAGCTGCTGGCAGAGCACCACCCGGGTTTTCTACCACTGGTGCCACGTTTAGTCTCACCGTCAACGATACCTTGCCAGCAGTAACTGTTGCCGCCGATGCTGCAACGGTGACTGAAGGTACGGCTGCGAGCTTTACTGTGAGTGTTGATGTAGCACCGTTGGCTGACTTGATGGTGACGTTGCAGGTGTCTGAAAACAGTGACGGCGATTATGTTGATGCTGGTGATGAAGGCACCAAATCGGTGTCGATTAAGGCTGGTGAAACGTCGGCTTCGTACTCGGTGGCTACTGTCGGCGACAGCACGGACGAGCCGAATGGTTTGATAACCGTCGCGGCGGTTGCGGGTTCGGGTTATGTGGTTGGGTCACCTGCGTCGGGGTCGGTGCGGGTGCATGACGATGATGATGACGGTAGCACCCGCGAGGTGAGGTTGGAGGTTGTTGACGGTTCTGTTTTGCCAAGGGTTGTCTTGTCGCAAATCAAGAGGGGTGACAGTTTTGGTTTTCGCGCGCGGTTGGTGTCTGGTGTTGGGCCTGTGACGGTGTCGTTGTCTGCGGTCGATGAGGTTGGTTACGGAGTTGCTGGGGTTGATTTTGAGTTGCCTACCTCGGTGACGATTCCGGCTGGAGAGTCGGAGGTATCGGTGACGCTGAAGACTCTGGTGTCTTCTACTAGAACTAGCAACTTTTTGGTTGCTTTTGTGCCTTCTGTGTCGGATGGTTTTTCGGTGACGCCAGCCCATCAGGTAGATTTTATTGTTGATGTGAGCGGTGTGGTGGTGAATTTGTTCCCGAAGACTGATGAGGTGGTGTCGTTGTTGGAGCGAGCTTCAGCGCCGTCGAACGTGCGTCGAGCTGAGTTTGAGGTGACATTGTCTGCTGTGTTGAAAGCTGGTGAGCGTGTTGATGTGCCGTTGGTAATTTCGGGTACTGGTGTGTCAACTTCTGATTTTTCTTTGACCTTGAAATCGGGTGGTTCGTTGAATACGGGGGTGACTCTTGAAGCAGCCAGTTCGTTATCTCCTACTGTGGTGTTTGATGGTGTGGGTGCTCAGGTGGCGACACTCGTTTTCGAAGCGACCGCTGATGGTGTAGCCGAGAGCTACGAGATAGCTGCTTTGGGGTTGGGTACGTTGGAGCAGTTCGGTGCTGATTCTGACACGAACGTTGAAGGTGGGGCGGTGCCTAACCCCGATTCTCTGCAACAGTTCGGGATCATCAGCGATGAAGACACCCCGACGGTGACGATTGCTGCCGTGAACTCATCAGTCACAGTCGGAAAACCAGCGCAGTTCAAGGTGTCGGTAACTCCAACGCAGCCGTATCCGGTGACCGTGATTTATGATCACTCTGCTACTAATTTTATTTCTGGTGGCGCAAGGGTTGGTTTGCCGTTCAAGGTACCTGCTAACGCCGCTTCTGCGGTGTTGAGTTTGGCGACTTCTAATCCTGATGCTCGGACATCTGGTGAACAGTTGAAAGTAACTTTGGGGGTAGGTGCGTATCTGGAAGGTTCACCTAAAGAAGCCACGGTTAGTTTGTCGCCAATTCCTGCAGGTGTGACGATTACTGAGTCTGGTGGTGATACGTCGGTGGCTGAGGATGGCGGTACTGATACCTACACGGTGGTGTTGGATAGCCAATCTACCAATGATGTGACGGTTACGATCACGTCAGACACACCCACAGCCGCAGTGATAGATGGCCCTGACGCGGGTGATACTGGTGGTACCACTGAGACGTTGACGTTCACCACCACGAACTGGTCTACCGCACAAACTGTCACTGTTACTGGTGTTAACGATAACCTTGATAACACTGGTAATGAGCGCGCTGTCACACTCACTCACGCTGTCACATCTACCGACACTAACTACAACACGGTCGCTAACCAAGAAGTCGCTGTCACGGTTACCGATGATGATGAGACGCCTAAGGTCGATTTGAGTGTGAACCCTGTCAGTGTGAGCGAGGGTGACGGCCCGACAACAGTAACAGTGACAGCCACGGTTGATGACGCAACAATCCGATTTGATACGGACCTTACGGTGGTGGTGTCGGTTGATGGGTCTGGTGGCTCGGGTGTGGTCGGGTTCACAGCAGTAGATGATTTCACCTTGACGATCGCGGCGGGTGCCAAGACGGGTACTGCCACGTTTGAGTTGACTCCGCAAGTTGACAGTGTGGAAGAAACAAACGAAACGATCACAGTGTCAGGCGAGCTGACCGGCTTGACCATCAACCCCGCAACACTCACGCTGGCTGATGACGACGACTTCGGGTTGACGATTACTGAGTCTGGTGGTGATACGTCGGTGGCTGAGGATGGCGGTACTGATACCTACACGGTGGTGTTGGATAGCCAACCTACCAATGATGTGACGGTTACGATCACGTCAGACACACCCACAGCCGCAGTGATAGATGGCCCTGACGCGGGTGATACTGGTGGTACCACTGAGACGTTGACGTTCACCACCACGAACTGGTCTACCGCACAAACTGTCACTGTTACTGGTGTTAACGATAACCTTGATAACACTGGTAATGAGCGCGCTGTCACACTCACTCACGCTGTCACATCTACCGACACTAACTACAACACGGTCGCTAACCAAGAAGTCGCTGTCACGGTTACCGATGATGATGAGACGCCTAAGGTCGATTTGAGTGTGAACCCTGTCAGTGTGAGCGAGGGTGACGGCCCGACAACAGTAACAGTGACAGCCACGGTTGATGACGCAACAATCCGATTTGATACGGACCTTACGGTGGTGGTGTCGGTTGATGGGTCTGGTGGCTCGGGTGTGGTCGGGTTCACAGCAGTAGATGATTTCACCTTGACGATCGCGGCGGGTGCCAAGACGGGTACTGCCACGTTTGAGTTGACTCCGCAAGTTGACAGTGTGGAAGAAACAAACGAAACGATCACAGTGTCAGGCGAGCTGACCGGCTTGACCATCAACCCCGCAACCCTCACGCTGGCTGATGACGATGAACCGGTTGTGAAACGATCGTTTACTGTCAACGCAGGTGCTAAGTTAGTTGTTGTTGAGGGTGAAAGTAAAACGTATACGGTGGTGTTGCCGGCTGCACCAACTGCTGATGTGACCGTGACAGCGGAGTCGTCTGATACGAGTGTGGTAATAGTATCAGGCACGTTGACGTTCACCTCAGAGGACTGGAACACTGCCCAGTCGTTTACGGTGAGCGCGGCCGATGACGCAGCAGACCAGTCCGGCTTTGGTTCGCGACGGGTGACGGTAACTCATAAGGTTGTTTCTGACGATGCAACGTATAACAACGCCGATGTTGCTTCGTTTGATGTTGTTGTAAACGATGATGACGCTACCGAAGTAACACTAGCGCGTGTTGGTAATGGCCCTATTTTTGAATTGTTATCGGCAACAGATCGTCTAGTGGAGTTCACCGTTACTCTTGGCCGAGCGCTTGTCGCCGGTGAACGGATTGATGTTCCGCTAGTGCTATCCGGCACAGGTATTACTACGGGCGATTATGAGTTGAAGCTCAAACGTGATTCGACGTTGAACACAGGTGTCACGTTGAGTAATGCTGCGACGTTGACTCCGACCGTGGTGTTTGCAGATGTGGCGGCGCAAACCGCAACACTCTTAATCACAGCGGTTGACGACACTGCCGCTGAGGGCACTAGCGAAACGCTGACTGTGGCATTAGGAAACTTGGCCACGGAGACGCTAGGTACTACAACCGAAGGCGGCGCAGTAGCGAACACCAACGGCAACACTTTCGATGTGGTTATAGCCGACAACGACGCGCCGGTAGAGGTGTCACTAACGCGTGCTGATAGTGGCGCGATATTAGAAACAGGCACCACTGACGCCGAACGTCAAGCGTTGTTTGATGTCTCACTGGGTCGCGCATTGTTCGCTCGCGAACGAATCGCAGTGCCCGTAGTGCTCTCGGGCACCGGTATAACCGACAGCGACATCTCGGTTGCATTGGATAAATCTAATGACCGCAGCGCTGGTGTGACACTCCAAAAACCTAGCAGCACCGACCTGGCGTTGACGCTTCATTTCGCCAAGGGTGCCACCTCGGCTCGCCTTGTTGTGACTGCCGCTGCCGACAGTTTTGATGAAGCAGCATCAGAAACACTAACAGTAGCCTTAGGTGATGCAGATTCGTTTGCTGACGTTGGCGCAGATGAAGTCACTAACGTGGCAGGTGGCACTACTCGGTCATCAACCGATAACGCGGCCACAGTAACAATCACCGACGGTGACTTGCCGCTAACAGTTACGCTCACCGCGCCGGCTAAAACTCTCACAGAAAGCGACGATACTGATACCGCCACAGTGTCGGTGGTGCTATCTCGTGCGCTAGTGGCTGGACAGTCAGTTACCATACCGGTCTATTACAGCGGCGGTCGCGCCGGTGAAGACTTCACCGTGGCTTTGTCGGGTGCGCCTACAAAAGTGAGATTGGTGTCCACACCCACCGCAGCACTTGTGGTGTTCACTGGACCCTCCGCTACATCAGCACCATTAGTGTTCACCCCCACAGACGATAAAGACACCACCAAAAAACAAGTCACCTTGACGCTGCCAGCCACGTCAGACAAAAGATACCGCCCTGAGGGAATCGCCAACACGTTCACACTCGGTGCTCACACAACCCAAACCTTAGTGATGAGTGGCGGTTCGATTGCTGTGTTAGAGGCAGAACCTGTTGACCCGTTGGTTTCGCAAGCAACAGTGACGATGAGCCGATTTGGTGGTGGTGACACAATAGAAATTCTAGAGTCGTCTCAGAGAATTGAGATAGTAGTATCACTTACTGAGGCGGGTCAGGTAAGAAGCGTGCCAAAAGGTGGCCGCATTGAGATACCACTGCTTGTGTCGGGCACGGCCACCTTGGGTACTGACTACACCTTAGCCCTCAAATTTGGCGGCGACGTGAATCTAGGTGTGAGTGAGCTGCCTACTGCGTTGTTATCCAGTGACTCGCCGGTGTTGGTTTTTGGCGAAGGAGCGTCGGTTGCCACCTTGATATGGGCCGGGATAACAGATCAAATCGCTGAAGGCTCGCCCAGTAATTTGTACACCGAAACGTCGACAATAGCGTTAGCAAACAAAGCGGCATTCGATCGGCCCGCTAACACTGTTGATGCGGTTCCAGCGGTTAAGTCAGGCACAACGCTGCCGCAGTCAGTGCTTGTTACTATCTCCGACAACGACCATGATCGTGGCGTTGCGGTAACTCCGACCAAATTCGATATAACCGAAGGTGACAGTGGCGGAGTTACATATCAAGTTCGGCTAGCCACAACTGCAGCCAATGTTGTGGTAACAGCAACTGCGCCCGCAGGGTTGCAACTGAGTACTGCCGGCGGCCCAGCGAGCAGCACAGTACAGTTGACCTTCAACGATAAGAACTACTATCAGCCTCAAAGCGTAACAATTACTGCTACTGACAACACCGAAAACAACATCGACGATCCGCGCCGTGAGTTGTTGGTGACGCACACTGTGACGGGCTATAGTACCATCAAATCTGCCGACAGCGTAGCTGTGAAAATCGTCGATAACGATTCGACAAGGGTGACGCTATCTGGTGGCGGAACTGTCACCGAAGCCGATCCGTCTACGAGTACTACGGTGACCGTGGCTTTGAGTCGAGCGTTAGTTGCGGGTGAGACAGTACAGGTTCCGTTGTCGCTGGTTAGTCCGACCGGTGCGCCGCTGGTGACTAGTCGACGTTCGCGTCCACCTGTGGCACGTATGGTCAACTGGAAAGTCACTGGTACAGGCACCAGAATCGGTGTTGACCCGTACGCTCGTGCAAGCAGACTCACCGATCGTGTGAACCTAGTCGTCACCCTCACCGGCGCGGGCTCTCAAACCGCGACGGTTACATTCACACCCACCGCGGTTACTGATACTGACAGCACCGACGAAACTGTCAACATTACGATACCTAACACGTTGAACAGGTCGTTGCGACCGACCAACGTAGGTGGCGGCCTTACCGCAACAGGCACAGCCAAAATCACTATTAAAGAACCCCCACCCCCAGACATGGTCGCGTTGTCGGTAAGTGATAGTGGCACTGTAGCCGAGGGAGACACGTTGACGGTTACCGCCACGTTGGGGTCGGTTGCGTCTGCGGATGTGACAGTACCGGTGCAGGTGGCTGCCGGTGCTACAGCTTCGGGTGATGATTACAGTCTGTCGAACAGCGGTAACATCAGCATCTCTAGCGGCAAATTAACCGGCACTCTCACGTTCACCGCGACTGACGACAATGTTGATGAGTTAGACGAGTCGTTGACCCTTGAGTTGGGCACGCTACCGAATGGCTACGTTGCTGGCGACCCGTCCAAAGTTGCTATCACTATTACCGACACCGATGCCACAATGGTAGGGCTTGATGGCAGCAAAGCCGCTTACATGCTTGAGGGAGGGACGGGCAGTTTTAGGGTCTATTTGAGTCGTGCGTTGGTGTCGGGTGAGATACTGCCAGTCCCACTGGTGTTTGACACGTTTGGTCGAGTGGCCACGCGCGTTACCGATTACACCTTAGCGTGCCCGAGTCCGTTGCCGACCGGTGTGAACTGCGGAGACCTAAACACAGATGCGACCCCCACGATCACCTTCACCGGCGGTACCGGTTCAGTAAGTGAGGTGACGGTTACGGTCACTTCGCTTACAGATGATGTTGTGGAGGTGTCAAATGAGTACTTCGGTGTATCCCTCGGCGACTTAGATTCAGATTCTGGCACCAACCTCGATGGCGGTGCTGCGAAGGAAGTTGCCAAAACATGGTATGTGACGATTGCAGAAGCACCCGAGGCGGTATTGTCGCCAACCAGCCTTGCTGCGGGCAGTCTCAATGGTGCCAAGCTCACGTTGTCACCCAAATATGCCAGCTTTGGGTCGGTGAGCACTAGACGCTCTACTTACTTCGATCGCACAGATCCAAGCGGATTGACCGCCGCCGCTAAAGCTCTATTCACACTTGTCGGCGCACCGACCGGTTTGAGTATTAGCGATGTGGAATTGCTTGATGAGGTTGACGGCACAGCAGCGTTGGGCTGGCCGACTACCCTCAAGCATCGTTCCGTTCGTATCACTTTGGCATATACCGGCCCCACGCTAACAACAGACGACACAGTGACTGTCAAAGTTGGTCCCGCGCCAGCCAGCAATGGTTTGTTGTTGATTGAAGAAGCTGGCGATGACCGGCTTATAGATTTCACAGCTGCTCTAACCGCTGATTTCACGATTGACACGTCTGTTGCGGGGGTAACCATCTCTGAGTCTGGTGGTAGTACCTCAGTGTCCGAGAACGCTGGTACTGATATTTACACTGTCGTGTTGGATACTCAACCGACGCATAGTGTGTCTGTTGCGATCACGTCAACAGGACCGGTGGCGTTTGACGGACCAGACTCAGCTACTGATTATACGACTAGTGAGTCGTTGACGTTTACTACATCGAACTGGAACTCACCGCAAACAATCACCGTGCAGGGCCAAAACGATAACCTAGACAACACGGGTGGTGAGCGCACCGCGACTCTCACCCACAACATCACATCAACTGACACGAGTTATAACGCTGTAACTGACCAGACGGTCACGGTAACAGTTACTGATGATGACCTAACGCCTGAGATTGATCTGTCTGTGAATCCGACAACGGTGGGTGAGGGTGCTGGTGCGACGACAGTGACGGTGACTGCCACAATTGATGATGCAACCATTCGGTTTGATGAGGCAAAGACGGTGGTGGTGTCGGTTGTTGGTTCGGGTGAGGCGGGTCGGGTTGGGTTCACAGCGGTAAACAATTTCAACGTGACTATTAACGCAGGCGCAGCGTCGGGGAGTAACACGTTCACACTCACCCCAACTAGCAACAGTATCGATGAGACGAATGAGACGGTTACTGTTTCGGGTACTTTGTCTGGTGTGACAGTTAACGCGGCGAGCCTGAGTTTGACTGATGATGACGGTGTAGGCGTAACGGTTTCTGAGGCGTCGTTGTCTGTGTCTGAGAATGCGGGTACTGATACCTATACTGTGGTGTTGGACAGTCAGCCGACGCATAGTGTGTCGGTTGCGATCACGTCAACCGGGCCGGTGGCGTTTGATGGGCCTGACTCAGCTACTGATTACACGACGTCTGAGTCGTTGACGTTTACTACATCGAACTGGAACTCGGCGCAAACGATCACCGTGCAGGGTCAAAACGATAATGTTGATAATGCTGGTGGTGAGCGCACCGCGACTCTCACCCACAACGTTTCCTCGTCGGATGCGGGTTATAACGCTATTGGTGTTGCGGATGTGACGGTGTTGGTGTCTGATGATGATGCGACTTCGGTGACGTTGTCTCGTGACGCGGGGGTTTCTATCACTGAGGGTGAGAGTTTGGGGTTCAGGTTGATGTTGGGTCGTGTGTTGGTGGCTGGTGAAGGTTTGGTGGTGCCGTTGACGTTTGGGGGTGACGCGACGCGGGGCACGGATTATGTGTTGGGGTGTGTGGTGGCGGCGGGTGTTGTGTGTGCGAATCTTAATTCTGGTGTTGCGACGGTGACGTTTACTGGTGGGGTGTCGGTGTCGGAGAGTGTGTCGTTGACGTTGACTGCTGAGACCGACAGTACGGTTGAGTCTGGTGGTGAGAGTGTTGATGTTGGGTTGGGAACGTTGACGGCTGTTGGTTTGGTTGGTGGTGTTTCTGCTACAGATAACGCTGGCAGTGTGACTATCAACGATCCTGAACCTGCTGATGTGACGGTTTCTTTGGGTGTGAATAATTCGGCGCGTATTCGTGAGGGTAGGTCGTTGTTGGTGTCGGTGTCGTTGGGGGAGGTGGCGCCTGTGGGTGGTGTGAGTGTTCCGGTGCGTGTTGTTGGTGGCACTGCTTCTGCGTCTGATTTCCGGTTGTCGGCGGGTTTGGTGACGGTTGTTGGGGGGGAGAGGTCGGGTTCGGTTTCGTTGTTGGCGGTGGATGATGAGTTGGTTGAGGGTGATGAGACGGTGAGGTTGGGGTTGGGTGCGTTGCCTGATGGTTATCGTGCTGGCAGTGTGTCGAGTGTGACAGTGACGGTTCGGGATAATGATTTCGCGGTGGTTCGTCAGGGTGGTTTGGAGGTTGAGGGTTTGGATTCGACGTTGGTGTTGGTTGAGGGTGAGCAGGTGTCGTATGGGGTGAGGTTGTTGGCTGAGCCGACGCATGATGTGACGGTGTCGGTGACGTCTGCGGATTCGTCGGTGGTGTCGGTGTCAGCGCCGTTGGTGTTCACACCACAAGATTGGGGTGAGCGCCAGGAGGTGACGTTGACGGCGGTTGATAATAATGTGGATCGCCCTGGTTTGGGTTCTGTGTTGGTGGTGGTGGGTCATTCGGTTTCGTCTGATGATCCGGTGTATGGTGGTGGTGTTGGTGTGGTGCGTGTGCGGGTGTTTGATGATGATCCGACGGTGGTGGTGTTACGGCGTGTGGGTGTGGGTGATGTTAGCGAGGGTGGGTTCGCGGCGTTTGAGTTAGAGTTGTCGCGTGCGCCGGTTTCGGGTGAGCGTTTTTCGGTTCCGGTTCGTTTTTCGGGTGATGGTATTAGCGGTTCGGATGTGCAGATTACTGCTGTTCAGCCGAATGTTGTGTCTCCGCCGTTGCCGGAGGTTTCGGTTGTGTCTGATGGGTTGGGTGGCTGGTTTTTGCGGTTCACCGAGCAAACGGTGCGGTTTTGGGTTCGTGTTCTCAAGGATGGTCGTGATGAGCCTGATGAGACGTTGACAGTTAGTTTTGGTGGTGAGGCTGCGTTTGGGGCTGCAGCGCGTGAGGGTGGCACGAACGTTTATGGTGGTGTGGTAGCGGATTCTGTGGCGAATAGTGTGTCGTTGAAATTGGTTGATGTTGATGATCCGTTGACAGCGAGGTTGAGTTCTGGTGATACTACGCTCACCGAAGGCGATAGTGCTGCTACTGCTAGTTTGCGGTTGGTGTTGTCTAAACCGTTGCGTGCTGGTGAGAAGGTTACGGTGCCGTTGGTGTTCGCGGGTGGTGTGTTTGGTGATGATTTTGGGTTGCGGTTGCGTTCTGAGCGGTTGCGTGGCACCCCGGGTGGGGTGTCTACAGTGATGTTGACTGGTACGTCGGTGACGTTTACTGGTCCAAGTGGGCGTTCGGTGGATTATGCGGCTGATATTATTGTCACGGCGCTAGCTGACAGCGATGTGGTAAGTGAGCGGGTGGTTGTCACTACCGGTACTGTCACGACTACTAATTTGCCGTTGAGTAGTAGCGCGTCGGGTCGTGTGGTGTTACAGATCACTGACAAGAATGTTGTAGACACTGAAGCGACCGTAACAATCGGTGTTACCGGTGGTGGTGGTGCGGTGAGGGTGTTGGAAACGTCTGGCACGGTTGAGGTTGTGGTGTCGTTAACTGAGGATGATGTTTTAGTTGGTGTGCCTGCGGGGGGTCGCATAGAAGTGCCGCTAGCTATCTCAGGTGATGCGGTGTTGGGTGTTGATTACACGTTGACTCTCAAATCTGGTGACAGTGTGAACAGGGGTGTGAGTGTGTTGTCTACTGCACCACTAACGACGACTAGTCCGGTGTTGGTGTTCGGCGCGGACGCGTCAACTGCGACGCTGGTGTTCACAGCAACAGGCGATAGCACGCCTGAGGGTTCTGCGAGTAGTTTGTTCACTGAAACCGCGCGGATCGCGTTAGCCGATCGTGAAGCGTTTGATCGGGTGGCGAACACTGTTGACGCAGTTCCGGCAACCCAGGCGGGTAGTAGTCCGCCACAACCACAGTCAGTAACTATAAGTATTGCGGATGACGATAACCCAGCAGCAGTAGCTATCTCACCAACGCAACTAGAAGTAACAGAAGGTGACAGTGCTGGTGGTGTTTATCGGGTGAGTTTAGCTGCAGCGCCTAGCGGTAGTGTGACAGTGACCGCCACAGCACCCGCAGGCCTACAAATCAAACCCGCCGACGGCAACCTGGCTGGCACGGCTACCTTGACGTTTGCTACCTCTGATTGGTGGCAACCACAAACCGTGACTGTGACAGCTACCGATAACAGCACTGATGACACGCCACGTTCATTGCAGATATCTCATACTGTCACGGGTTACGGCACGGTTGTCACAGCGGCTGCGGTGACAGTAAATATCATTGATGATGAGTCCACAACCGTGACACTCTCTGGTGGTGGGACTATCACCGAAGCCGATCCGTCCACCAGCACCACAGTGACGGTGGGGTTGAGTCGAGCGTTAGTTGCCGGTGAGAAAGTTCAGGTTCCGTTATCGGTGGTCAGCCCGACCGGGGCGCCGCTAGTAACCAGCAGAAGGTCGCGTCCACCTGTGACGCGTATGGTCAACTGGTCCGTGGCTGGTACTGGTACCAGCATCAGCGTTGACTCGTTCGCGCGTGCCAGCAGACTCACCGACCGCACCAACCTTGTTGTCACTTTCACTGGTGTGGGCGCACGGACCGCGACTGTTACGTTCACACCCGCCGCGGTGACTGATGCTGATAGCACAGACGAAACAATCAACCTCACCATCCCGAACACGTTGAACAACCCGCTACGTCCCACCAACCTCGACGGCGGCCTTACTGCTTCTGGCACCGCCAAAATAACTATCACCGACCCGACAGCCGCAGTAACCATCACCGAAACAGGTGGTGACACCACAGTCGCCGAAAACGCTGGTACTGACTCTTACACTGTCGTGCTGGATAGCCGTCCCACCGCTGCGGTGATGGTTGCGGTCTCCTCCGGTACACCGTCAGCGGTGTTGCTAGACGGCCCTGATACCCCTGATAGTGATATCCCAACCGCAACTGAGACGTTGACGTTCACTACCTCGAACTGGAACTCACCCCAAACGATCACCGTCACCGGCCAAAACGATGATGTTGATAACACGGGTGGGTCGCGCAGCGCGACAATCACTCATGATGTTTCGTCTACGGATGCTAGTTATCAGGCTATTGATGTTCCAGATGTCACGGTGTCGGTGACTGATGATGACCTAACCCCTGAGATTAATCTCAGCGTCAACCCCAGCAGCGTGAGCGAAGGCGATGGTGCTACCACGGTGACAGTCACCGCTACGATTGATCACGCCACGATTCGGTTTGATGAGGCGAAAACAGTAGCAGTGTCGGTTGCTGGTTCAGGCGAAGCAGGCCGGGTCGGGTTCACAGCAGTCAACAACTTCAACATCACCATCGCTGCTGGCCAAGCATCAGCTACCGGCACGTTCTCGTTGACACCGCAAGATGACAGTACCGATGAAACCAACGAAACGATCACCATCTCAGGCACTCTGACTGATGTAACGGTGAACTCGGCGAGCCTGAGGTTGACTGATGATGATGGTGTAGGAGTAACAATCTCTGAGTCAGCTTTGACTGTGAGCGAAAATGCGGGTTCTGATTCTTATACGGTTGTACTGGATTCCCAGCCGACGCATAGCGTGTCGGTCGCGGTCACCTCAACTGGGCCGGTGGCGTTTGACGGTCCGGACTCAGCGGCTGATTATACGACTTCTGAGTCGTTGACGTTTACTACATCGAACTGGAACTCACCGCAAACAATCACCGTGCAGGGTCAAGATGATAATGTGGATAATGCTGGTGGGTCGCGCACCGCGACTCTCACCCACAACGTTTCCTCGTCGGATGCGGGTTATAACGCTGTAACTGACCAGACGGTCACGGTGACTGTGTCTGATAATGATGCGACGCCTGAGATTGATCTGTCTGTGAACCCCACCAGCGTGAGTGAGGGTGGTGGTGCGACGACGGTGACGGTGACTGCCACAATTGATGACGCAACGATTCGGTTTGATGAGGCAAAGACGGTGGTGGTGTCGGTTGCGGGTTCTGGTGAAGCGGGTCGGGTTGGGTTCACTGCAGTCAACGATTTTAATATCACTATCAACACCGGCCAAGCATCAGGTAGCAACACGTTCTCGTTGACACCGCAAGATGACAGTACCGATGAAACAAACGAAACGATCACTATCTCTGGCACTCTGTCTGGTGTGACGGTGAACTCGGCGAGCCTGAGTTTGACTGATGATGACGGTGTAGGCGTAACCATCACTGAGACGGGTGGTGGCACGTCGGTGAGTGAAAACGGTGGTACTGATTCTTATACTGTGGTGTTAGATACGCAGCCGTCGCATAGTGTGTCGGTTGCGGTCACGTCAACAGGACCGGTGGCTTTTGACGGTCCGGACTCAGCGGCTGATTATACGACTTCTGAGACGTTGACGTTCACTACCTCGAACTGGAACTCACCCCAGACGATTACTGTGCAGGGCCAAAACGATGATGTTGATAACACGGGTGGGTCGCGCACGGCGACGATCACTCACGCTGTGTCCTCGTCTGATGCTGCCTATAACGCGTTGGGTGATGAGACGGTGTCGGTGTCGGTGATGGATGATGACGCGACCACAGTGGTGTTGTCTCGTGATGTGGGGGTGTCGGTTGTTGAGGGTGAGTCGTTGGGGTTCACGGTCACGTTAAGTCGTGGGTTGGTGGTGGGTGAGGAGGTTGTGGTGCCGTTGACGTTTGGGGGTGATGCGACTAGGGGCACGGATTACCGGTTGGGGTGTGTGGTGGCGGCGGGTGTTGAGTGTGCGAATCTTAATTCTGGTGCTGCGACGGTGACGTTTACTGGTGGGGTGTCGGTGTCGGAGAGTGTGTCGTTGACGTTGACTGCTGAGACCGACAATACGGTTGAGTCTGGTGGTGAAACTGTTGATGTTGGTATGGGAACGTTGACGGCTGTTGGTTTGGTGGGTGGTGTTTCTGCTACGGATAACGCTGGCAGTGTGACTATCAACGATCCTGAACCTGCTGATGTGACGGTTTCTTTGGGTGTGAATAATAGTGCGCGGATTCGTGAGGGTAGGTCGTTGAGGGTGACGGTTCGGTTGGGGGAGGTGGCGCCTGTGGGTGGTGTGAGTGTTCCGGTGCGTGTTGTTGGTGGCACTGCTTCTGCGTCTGATTTCCGGTTGTCGGCGGGTTTGGTGAGGGTTGTTGGGGGTGAGCGTTCGGGTTCGGTGTCGTTGTTGGCGGTGGATGATGAGTTGGTTGAGGGTGATGAGACGGTGAGGTTGGGTTTGGGTGTGTTGCCTGGTGGGTATCGTGCTGGCAGTGTGTCGAGTGTGACGGTGACGGTTCGGGATAATGATTTCGCGGTGGTGCGTCAGGGTGGTTTGGAGGTTGAGGGTTTGGATTCGACGTTGGTGCTGGTTGAGGGTGAGCAGGTGTCGTATGGGGTGAGGTTGTTGGCTGCCCCGACGCATGATGTGACGGTGTCGGTGACGTCGGGGGATTCGTCGGTGGTGTCGGTGTCTGATCCGTTGGTGTTCACACCACAAGATTGGGGTGAGCGCCAGGAGGTGACGTTAACGGCGGTTGATAATAATGTGGATCGCCCGGGTTTGGGTTCTGTGTTGGTGGTGGTGGGTCATTCGGTTTCTTCTGATGATCCGGTGTATGGTGGTGGTGTTGGTGTGGTGCGGGTGCGTGTGTTTGATGATGATCCGACGGTGGTGTTGTTACGGCGTGTGGGTTCGGGTGATGTTACCGAGGGTGGGTTCGCGGCGTTTGAGTTAGAGTTGTCGCGTGCGGTGGTTTCGGGTGAGCGTTTTTCGGTTCCGGTTCGTTTTTCGGGTGATGGTATTAGCGGTTCGGATGTGCAGATTACTGCTGTTCAGCCGAATGTTGTGTCTCCGCCGTTGCCGGAGGTTTCGGTTGTTCCTGATGGGTTGGGTGGCTGGTTTTTGCGGTTCACCGAGCAAACGGTGCGGTTTTGGGTTCGTGTTCTCAAGGATGGTCGTGATGAGCCTGATGAGACGTTGACAGTTAGTTTTGGTGGTGAGGCTGCGTTTGTGGCTGCAGCGCGTGGGGGTGGCACGAACGTTTATGGTGGTGTGGTAGCGGATTCTGTGGCGAATAGTGTGTCGTTGAAATTGGTTGATGTTGATGACCCGTTGACAGCGACGTTGAGTTCTGGTGATACTACGCTCACGGAGGGCGATAGTGCTGCTACTGCTAGTTTGCGGTTGGTGTTGTCTAAACCGTTGCGTGCTGGTGAGAAGGTTACGGTGCCGTTGGTGTTCGCGGGTGGTGTGTTTGGTGATGATTTTGGGTTGCGGTTGCGTTCTGAGCGGTTGCGTGGCATGTCTGGTGGGGTGTCTACAGTGATGTTGACTGGTACGTCGGTGACGTTTACTGGTCCAAGTGGGCGTTCGGTGGATTATGCGGCTGATATTATTGTCACGGCGCTAGCTGACAGCGATGTGGTAAGTGAGCGGGTGGTTGTCACTACCGGTACTGTCACGACTACTAATTTGCCGTTGAGTAGTAGCGCGTCGGGTCGTGTGGTGTTACAGATCACTGACAAGAATGTTGTAGACACTGAAGCGACCGTAACAATCGGTGTTACCGGTGGTGGTGGTGCGGTGAGGGTGTTGGAAACGTCTGGCACGGTTGAGGTTGTGGTGTCGTTAACTGAGGATGATGTTTTAGTTGGTGTGCCTGCGGGGGGTCGCATAGAAGTGCCGCTGCAAATAACGGGTACTGCGGTGTTGGGTGCTGATTACACGTTGGCTCTCAAATCTGGTGACAGTGTGAACAGGGGTGTGAGTGTGTTGTCTACTGCACCACTAACGACGACTAGTCCGGTGTTGGTGTTCGGCGCGGACGCGTCAACTGCGACGCTGGTGTTCACAGCAACAGGCGATAGCACGCCTGAGGGTTCCGCAAGTAGTTTGTTTACTGAAACCGCGCGGATCGCGTTAGCCGATCGTGAAGCGTTTGATCGGGTGGCGAACACTGTTGACGCAGTTCCAGCCACCCAGGCGGGCAGTAGTCCGCCACAACCACAGTCAGTAACTATAAGTATTGCGGATGACGATAACACAGCAGCAGTAGCTATCTCACCAACGCAACTAGAAGTAACAGAAGGTGACAGTGCTGGTAGCGGTTATCGGGTGAGTCTCGCCGCAGCGCCTAGCGGTAATGTGACAGTGACCGCCACAGCACCCGCAGGCCTGCAAGTGGCCGCTGCTGGTGGTAGTGCGGGCAACACGGCTACCTTGACGTTTGCTACCTCTGATTGGTGGCAACCACAAACCGTGACTGTGACAGCTACCGATAACAGCACTGATGACACGCCACGTTCATTGCAGATATCTCATACTGTGTCCAGTTACGGCACGGTTGTCACAGCGGCTGCGGTGACAGTAAATATCATTGATGATGAGTCCACAACCGTGACACTCTCGGGTGGTGGGACTATCACCGAAGCCGACCCGTCCACCAGCACCACAGTGACGGTGGGGTTGAGTCGAGCGTTAGTTGCCGGTGAGAAAGTTCAGGTTCCGTTATCGGTGGTCAGTCCGACCGGGGCGCCGCTAGTAACCAGCAGAAGGTCGCGTCCACCTGTGACGCGTATGGTCAACTGGTCCGTGGCTGGTACAGGCACCAGCATCAGCCTTGACCCGTACGCTCGTGCCAGCAGACTCACCGACCGCACCAACCTTGTTGTCACCCTCACCGGCACGGGCGCACGGACCGCCACTGTTACGTTCACACCCGCCGCAATCACAGACACCGACAACACCGACGAAACAATCAACCTCACCATACCGAACACACTCAATAACCCGCTACGTCCCACCAACCTCGGCGGCGGCCTTACCGCAACAGGCACCGCCAAAATAACTATCACCGACCCGACAGCCGCAGTAACCATCACCGAAACAGGTGGTGACACCACAGTCGCCGAAAACGCTGGTACTGACTCTTACACTGTCGTGCTGGATAGCCGTCCCACCGCTGCGGTGATGGTTGCGGTCTCCTCCGGTACACCGTCAGCGGTGTTGCTAGACGGCCCTGACACCCCTGATAGTGATATCCCAACCGCAACTGAGACGTTGACGTTCACTACTTCGAACTGGAACGCACCCCAAACGATCACCGTCACCGGCCAAAACGATGATGTTGATAACACGGGTGGGTCGCGCAGCGCGACAATCACTCATGATGTTTCGTCTACGGATGCTAGTTATCAGGCTATTGATGTTCCAGATGTCACGGTGTCGGTGACTGATGATGACGCGACGCCTGAGATTGATCTCACCGTGAACCCGACCAGTGTGAGTGAGGGTGCTGGTGCGACGACAGTGACGGTGACAGCGACAATTGATACCGCTGTCCGGTTTGATGAAGCAAAAACCGTAACAGTGTCGGTTGCTGGTTCGGGTGAAGCAGGCCGGGTCGGGTTCACAGCAGTCAACAACTTCAACATCACCATCGCTGCTGGCCAAGCATCGAATACTGGTACGTTTAGGTTGACTCCAGATGATGACAGTAATGATGAGACGAACGAGACGATCACCATCTCAGGCACCTCAACCGGGTTAACAGTGAACTCAGCGACACTCACCCTCACCGATGATGACGATGTGGGGGTAACCATCACTGAGTCTGATGGTAGTACCTCGGTGAGCGAGAACGGCGGCACCGATACCTACACGGTTGTACTGGATTCCCAGCCGACGCATAGCGTGTCGATAGCGGTGTCTTCGTCTGGGCCGGTTTTGTTTGATGGGCCAGACTCAGCTACCGATTACACCACGTCTGAGACGTTGACGTTCACGACCTCGAACTGGAACTCACCCCAAACGATCACCGTCACCGGCCAAAACGATGATGTTGATAACACGGGTGGGTCGCGCAGCGCGACAATCACTCACGATGTTTCGTCTACGGATGCTAGTTATCAGGCTATTGATGTTCCAGATGTCACGGTGTCGGTGACTGATGATGACGCGACACCTGAGATTAATCTCAGCGTCAACCCCAGCAGCGTGAGCGAAGGCGATGGTGCTACCACGGTGACAGTCACCGCTACGATTGATCACGCAACCATTCGGTTTGATGAAACAAAGACGGTGGTGGTGTCGGTTGCGGGTTCTGGTGAAGCAGGCCGGGTCGGGTTCACTGCAGTCAACGATTTTAATATCACTATCAACACCGGCCAAGCATCAGGTAGCAACACGTTCTCGTTGACACCGCAAGATGACAGTACCGATGAAACCAACGAAACGATCACCATCTCAGGCACTCTGACTGATGTAACGGTGAACTCGGCGAGCCTGAGGTTGACTGATGATGACGGTGCGGGCGTAACCATCTCTGATTCAGCTTTGACTGTGAGCGAAAATGCGGGTTCTGATTCTTATACAGTGGTGCTAGACACACAGCCTACGCATAGTGTGTCTGTTGCGATCACGTCAACCGGGCCGGTCGCGTTTGACGGACCAGACTCAGCGACTGCTTATACGACAAGTGAGACGTTGACGTTTACTACATCGAACTGGAACTCGGCGCAAACAGTTACGGTGCAGGGTCAAAACGATAACCTAGACAACACGGGTGGTGAGCGCACCGCGACTCTCACCCACAACGTTTCCTCGTCGGATGCGGGTTATAACGCTGTAACTGACCAGACGGTCACGGTGACTGTGTCTGATAATGACGCGACGCCTGAGATTGATCTGTCTGTGAACCCCACCAGCGTAAGTGAGGGTGCTGGTGCGACGACAGTGACAGTCACTGCCACAATTGATGACGCAACCATTCGGTTTGATGAAACAAAGACGGTGGTGGTGTCGGTTGCTGGGTCGGGTGAAGCAGGCCGGGTCGGGTTCACTGCAGTCAACGATTTTAATATCACTATCAACACCGGTCAACCATCAGCTACCGGCACGTTCTCGTTGACACCGCAAGATGACAGTACCGATGAAACCAACGAAACGATCACCATCTCAGGCACTCTGACTGATGTAACGGTGAACTCGGCGAGCCTGAGGTTGACTGATGATGACGGTGTAGGGGTAACCATCTCTGAGGCGTCGTTGACGGTGTCTGAGAATGCTGGTACTGATACCTATACCGTCGTGTTAGATACTCAGCCTACGCATAGTGTGTCTGTTGCGGTTTCGTCATCTGGGCCGGTGGCGTTTGACGGACCAGACCCAGCGACTGATTACACGACTTCTGAGTCGTTGACGTTTACTACATCGAACTGGAACTCGGCGCAGACGATTACTGTGCAGGGTCAAAACGATAGTGTTGATAATGCTGGTGGGTCGCGCACGGCGATGCTTAGCCATGCTGTTACGTCTAGTGACACTAGTTATGATGCTATAGATGTTCCAGACGTCACGGTAACAGTTACTGATGATGATGTGACGCCTGAGATTGATCTGTCTGTGAACCCGACAACGGTGGGTGAGGGTGCTGGTGCGACGACGGTGACGGTGACTGCCACAATTGATGATGCAACCATTCGGTTTGATGAGGCAAAGACGGTGGTGGTGTCGGTTGCTGGTTCGGGTGAAGCAGGCCGGGTCGGGTTCACTGCAGTCAACGATTTTAATATCACTATCAACACCGGCCAAGCATCAGGTAGCAACACGTTCTCGTTGACACCGCAAGATGACAGTAATGATGAGACGAACGAAACGATCACCATTTCTGGCACTCTGACTGATGTAACGGTGAACTCGGCGAGCCTGAGGTTGACTGATGATGACGGTGTAGGCGTAACCATCACTGAGTCTGGTGGTGGCACGTCGGTGAGTGAAAACGGTGGTACTGATTCTTATACAGTGGTGCTAGACACACAGCCTACGCATAGTGTGTCGGTTGCGATCACGTCAACCGGGCCGGTCGCGTTTGACGGACCAGACTCAGCGACTGCTTATACGACAAGTGAGTCGTTGACGTTTACTACATCGAACTGGAACTCGGCGCAAACAGTTACGGTGCAGGGTCAAAACGACAATGTTGATAATGCTGGTGGGTCGCGCACGGCGATGCTTAGCCATGCTGTTACGTCTAGTGACACTAGTTATGACGCTATAGATGTTCCAGACGTCACGGTAACAGTTACTGATGATGATGTGACGCCTGAGATTGATCTGTCTGTGAACCCGACAACGGTGGGTGAGGGTGCTGGTGCGACGACAGTAACGGTGACAGCGACGATTGATACCGCTGTCCGGTTTGATGAAGCCAAAACCGTGACAGTGTCGGTTGCTGGTTCAGGTGAAGCAGGTCGGGTTGGGTTCACAGCGGTAAACAATTTCAACGTGACTATTAACGCAGGCGCAGCGTCGGGGAGTAACACTTTCACACTCACCCCAACTAGCAACAGTATCGATGAGACGAATGAGACGATTACTATCTCAGGCAGCCTGTCCGATGTGACGGTGAACTCTGCGACACTCACCCTCACTGACGATGATGATGTGGGGGTAACCATCACTGAGTCTGGTGGTAGTACCTCGGTGAGTGAAAACGGTGGTACTGACACCTATACCGTCGTGTTAGACACACAGCCAACGCATAATGTGTCAGTTGCGATCACGTCAACAGGACCGGTGGCGTTTGACGGACCAGATGTTGCGACTGCTTATACGACAAGTGAGTCGTTGACGTTTACTACATCGAACTGGAACTCGGCGCAGACGATTACTGTGCAGGGTCAGGATGATGATGTTGATAATGCTGGTGGGTCGCGCACGGCGATGCTTAGCCATGCTGTTACGTCTAGTGACACTAGTTATGACGCTATAGATGTTCCAGACGTCACGGTAACAGTTACTGATGATGACCTAACACCTGAGATTGATCTGTCTGTGAACCCGACAACGGTGGGTGAGGGTGCTGGTGCGACGACAGTGACGGTGACTGCCACAATTGATGATGCAACCATTCGGTTTGATGAGGCAAAGACGGTGGTGGTGTCGGTTGCTGGTTCGGGTGAAGCAGGCCGGGTCGGGTTCACTGCAGTCAACGATTTTAATATCACTATCAACACCGGCCAAGCATCAGGTAGCAACACGTTCTCGTTGACACCGCAAGATGACAGTAATGATGAGACGAACGAAACGATCACCATTTCTGGCACTCTGACTGATGTAACGGTGAACTCGGCGAGCCTGAGGTTGACTGATGATGACGGTGTAGGCGTAACCATCACTGAGTCTGGTGGTGGCACGTCGGTGAGTGAAAACGGTGGTACTGATTCTTATACAGTGGTGCTAGACACACAGCCTACGCATAGTGTGTCGGTTGCGATCACGTCAACCGGGCCGGTCGCGTTTGACGGACCAGACTCAGCGACTGCTTATACGACAAGTGAGTCGTTGACGTTTACTACCTCGAACTGGAACTCGGCGCAAACAGTTACGGTGCAGGGTCAAAACGACAATGTTGATAATGCTGGTGGGTCGCGCACGGCGATGCTTAGCCATGCTGTTACGTCTAGTGACACTAGTTATGACGCTATAGATGTTCCAGACGTCACGGTAACAGTTACTGATGATGATGTGACGCCTGAGATTGATCTGTCTGTGAACCCGACAACGGTGGGTGAGGGTGCTGGTGCGACGACAGTAACGGTGACAGCGACGATTGATACCGCTGTCCGGTTTGATGAAGCCAAAACCGTGACAGTGTCGGTTGCTGGTTCAGGTGAAGCAGGTCGGGTTGGGTTCACAGCGGTAAACAATTTCAACGTGACTATTAACGCAGGCGCAGCGTCGGGGAGTAACACTTTCACACTCACCCCAACTAGCAACAGTATCGATGAGACGAATGAGACGATTACTATCTCAGGCAGCCTGTCCGATGTGACGGTGAACTCTGCGACACTCACCCTCACTGACGATGATGATGTGGGGGTAACCATCACTGAGTCTGGTGGTAGTACCTCGGTGAGTGAAAACGGTGGTACTGACACCTATACCGTCGTGTTAGACACACAGCCAACGCATAATGTGTCAGTTGCGATCACGTCAACAGGACCGGTGGCGTTTGACGGACCAGATGTTGCGACTGCTTATACGACAAGTGAGTCGTTGACGTTTACTACATCGAACTGGAACTCGGCGCAAACAATCACCGTACAGGGCCAAAACGACAATGTTGATAATGCTGGTGGGTCGCGCACGGCGATGCTTAGCCATGCTGTTACGTCTAGTGACACTAGTTATGACGCTATAGATGTTCCAGACGTCACGGTAACAGTTACTGATGATGACCTAACACCTGAGATTGATCTGTCTGTGAACCCGACAACGGTGGCCGAGGATGCTGGTGCGACGACAGTGACGGTGACTGCCACAATTGATGATGCAACCATTCGGTTTGATGAGGCAAAGACGGTGGTGGTGTCGGTTGCTGGTTCGGGTGAAGCAGGCCGGGTCGGGTTCACAGCAGTCAACAACTTCAACATCACAATCAACACAGGCCAAGCATCGAATACTGGCACGTTTACGTTGACCCCAGACGATGACAGTATCGATGAGGCTGATGAGACGATTACTATCTCAGGCAGCCTGTCCGATGTGACGGTGAACTCTGCGATGTTGAGTTTGACTGATGATGACGGTGTAGGCGTAACCATCACTGAGACGGGTGGTGGCACGTCGGTGAGTGAAAACGGTGGTACTGATTCTTATACTGTGGTGTTAGATACGCAGCCGTCGCATAGTGTGTCTGTTGCGATCACGTCAACAGGACCGGTGGCTTTTGACGGACCAGACTCAGCTACTGATTACACCACATCTGAGACGTTGACGTTTACTACATCGAACTGGAACTCGGCGCAAACAGTTACGGTGCAGGGTCAAAACGACAATGTTGATAATGCTGGTGGGTCGCGCACAGCGACGCTTAGCCATGCTGTTACGTCTAGTGACACTAGTTATGACGCTATAGATGTTCCAGACGTCACGGTAACAGTTACTGATGATGATGTGACGCCTGAGATTGATCTCACTGTGAATCCGACAACGGTGGCCGAGGATGCTGGTGCGACGACGGTGACGGTGACCGCGACGATTGATACCGCTGTCCGGTTTGATGAAGCAAAAACGGTGGTGGTGTCGGTTGCTGGTTCGGGTGAGGCGGGTCGGGTCGGGTTCACAGCGGTTGACCCGTTTAACATTACTATCGCTGCTGGTGCAGCATCGGCTAATGGCACGTTTACGTTGACCCCAGACGATGACAGTACCGATGAAACAAACGAAACGATCACTGTTTCGGGTAGTTCGACTGGGTTAACGGTGAACTCGGCGAGCCTGAGTTTGACTGATGATGACGGTGCAGGAGTAACCATCACAGAGTCTGGTGGTAGTACCTCGGTGTCCGAGAACGGTGGTACTGATACTTACACTGTCGTGTTGGATACGCAACCGACGCATAGTGTGTCGGTTGCGGTCACGTCAACTGGGCCAGTTAGGTTTGATGGGCCAGACTCAGCTACCGATTACACCACATCTGAGACGTTGACGTTCACTACCTCAAACTGGAATTCTGCGCAAACGATCACCGTACAGGGCCAAAACGATGATGTTGATAACACGGGTGGGTCGCGTAGCGCGACAATCACTCACGATGTTTCGTCTACGGATGCGAAGTACAACGCGTTGGGTGATGAGACGGTCACAGTGACAGTCACTGACGATGACGCTACTACGGTGACGTTGGCGCGTGACGCGGGGGCTTCGATCACCGAAGGTGCCACGTTAGGTTATACGATTACTCTAAATCGCGCGTTGGTGGTTGATGAGTTGCTGGGTGTACCGTTGACGTTTTCTGGTAGCGCAACGCGTGGCACGGATTATTCGTTGGCGTGTGCGTCTGCGACAGGGGTCACATGCAGGAACCTCAACTCTGGCACTGCTACGGTGACTTTCACTGGTGGGGTGTCAGCGTCGGCGAGTGTGTCTATCACGCTCACCGCTGAGACCGACAATACGATTGAGACTGGTGGTGAGACTGTGGATATTGGGTTGGGCACGTTGAGTGCTGGCACTTTGGCTGGTGGCGTTTCTGCTACAGACAACGCCGGCAGTTTGACTATCAACGATCCCGCCTTATCTGGTGTGGCTGTCACTTTGGCTGTGAACAACTCAGGCACTGTCACAGAAGGCGGTACGCTCACCGTCACGGCCACATTAGGGTCGTCTGCGTCAGCGAATGTGACGATTCCGGTGCGTGCTGCTTCGGGTGGCACTGCAACTGCTGGTGATTATTCGCTTTCTAACAGTGGTGACATAGCTATTTCGAGCGGTTCGTCATCAGGGACAATCACGTTCACTGCCACCGATGACAGTATTGATGAAAACAATGAGACGCTGACATTGCAGTTCGGTACATTGCCCGCTGGCTATCGTGCTGGCAGTCCGTCGAGTGTGAATATCACCATCAACGATAACGACAATGCTGGTGTGACGATCACTGAGACGGGTACTCCGCCTGGCACGTCGGTGTCTGAGAACGGGGGTACCGATACCTACACGGTTGTGTTGGATAGTCAGCCTACGCATAGTGTGTCGGTTGCGGTCACCTCAACCGGACCGGTTTTGTTTGACGGGCCAGACAGCGCGACTGCGTACACCACGTCTGAGACGTTGACGTTTACTACCTCGAATTGGAATTCTGCGCAAACGATTACCGTGCAGGGCCAAAACGACAACACTGATAATGCTGGTGGGTCGCGCACGGCGACGATCACTCACGATGTTTCGTCTACGGATGCGAAGTACAACGCGTTGGGTGATGAGACAGTCACTGTCACAGTGACCGACGATGATGCGACACCTGAAATTGATCTGTCTGTGAACCCGACAACGGTGGGTGAGGGTGCTGGTGCGACGACAGTGACGGTGACTGCCACAATTGATGATGCAACCATTCGGTTTGATGAGGCAAAGACGGTGGTGGTGTCGGTTGTTGGTTCGGGTGAGGCGGGTCGGGTTGGGTTCACGGCAGTCAACAACTTCAACATCACCATCGCTGCTGGCCAAGCATCGAATACTGGCACGTTTATGTTGACCCCGGATGATGACAGCACCGACGAAACAAACGAAACGATCACTGTTTCGGGTAGTTCGACTGGGTTAACGGTGAACTCGGCGAGCCTGAGGTTGACTGATGATGACGGTGTAGGAGTAACAATCTCTGAGTCAGCTTTGACTGTGAGCGAAAATGCGGGTTCTGATTCTTATACAGTGGTGCTAGACACACAGCCTACGCATAGTGTGTCTGTTGCGATCACGTCAACCGGGCCGGTCGCGTTTGACGGACCAGACTCAGCGACTGCTTATACGACTAGTGAGTCGTTGACGTTTACTACCTCGAACTGGAACTCGGCGCAAACAGTTACGGTGCAGGGTCAAAACGACAATGTTGATAATGCTGGTGGGTCGCGTAGCGCGACAATCACTCACGATGTTTCGTCTACGGATGCGAAGTACAACGCGTTGGGTGATGAAACGGTCACGGTAACAGTGACGGATGATGACGCGACGCCTGAGATTGATCTGTCTGTGAACCCCACCAGCGTAAGTGAGGGTGCTGGTGCGACGACAGTGACAGTCACTGCCACAATTGATGACGCAACGATCAGGTTCGACGAAGCGAAAACAGTGAGAGTGTCGGTTGCTGGGTCGGGTGAAGCAGGTCGGGTCGGGTTCACTGCAGTCAACGATTTTAATATCACTATCAACACCGGCCAAGCATCAGGTAGCAACACGTTCTCGTTGACACCGCAAGATGACAGTACCGATGAAACCAACGAAACTATCACCATCTCAGGCACTCTGACTGATGTAACGGTGAACTCGGCGAGCCTGAGGTTGACTGATGATGACGGTGTAGGAGTAACAATCTCTGAGTCAGCTTTGACTGTGAGCGAAAATGCGGGTTCTGATTCTTATACGGTTGTACTGGATTCCCAACCGACGCATAGTGTGTCGGTTGCGGTCACGTCAACAGGACCGGTGGCGTTTGACGGACCAGACTCAGCTACCGAGTATTCGACTAGTGAGACGTTGACGTTTACTACCTCGAACTGGAACTCGGCGCAAACGATCACCGTGCAGGGTCAAAACGACAATGTTGATAATGCTGGTGGGTCGCGCACCGCGACGCTTAGCCATGCTGTTACGTCTAGTGACACTAGTTATGACGCTATAGATGTTCCAGACGTTACGGTAACAGTTACTGATGATGATGTGACGCCTGAGATTGATCTGTCTGTGAACCCGACAACGGTGGGTGAGGGTGCTGGTGCGACGACGGTGACGGTGACTGCCACAATTGATGATGCAACCATTCGGTTTGATGAGGCAAAGACGGTGGTGGTGTCGGTTGTTGGTTCGGGTGAGGCGGGTCGGGTTGGGTTCACAGCGGTAAACAATTTCAACGTGACTATTAACGCAGGCGCAGCGTCGGGGAGTAACACGTTCACACTCACCCCAACTAGCAACAGTATCGATGAGGCTGATGAGACGATTACTATCTCAGGCAGCCTGTCCGATGTGACGGTGAACTCTGCGACACTCACCCTCACTGACGATGATGATGTGGGGGTAACCATCACTGAGTCTGGTGGTAGTACCTCGGTGAGTGAAAACGGTGGTACTGACACCTATACCGTCGTGTTAGACACACAGCCAACGCATAATGTGTCAGTTGCGATCACGTCAACAGGACCGGTGGCGTTTGACGGACCAGATGTTGCGACTGCTTATACGACAAGTGAGTCGTTGACGTTCACTACATCGAACTGGAACTCGGCGCAAACAATCACCGTGCAGGGTCAAAACGACAATGTTGATAATGCTGGTGGGTCGCGCACGGCGACGATCACTCACGATGTTTCGTCTACGGATGCGAAGTACAACGCGTTGGGTGATGAGACGGTCACAGTGACAGTCACTGACGATGACTCTACTACGGTGACGTTGGCGCGTGACGCGGGGGCTTCGATCACCGAAGGTGCCACGTTAGGTTATACGATTACTCTAAATCGCGCGTTGGTGGTTGATGAGTTGCTGGGTGTACCGTTGACGTTTTCTGGTAGCGCAACGCGGGGCACGGATTATTCGTTGGCGTGTGCGTCTGCGACAGGGGTCACTTGCAGGAACCTCAACTCTGGCACTGCTACGGTGACGTTTACTGGTGGACCGTCAGCGTCAACAAGTGTGTCAATCACGCTCACCGCTGAGACCGACAATACGCCTGAGGGTGGTGGTGAGACTGTTGATGTTGGTGTGGGAACGTTGAGCGCTGGCACTTTGGCTGGTGGTGTTTCTGCTACAGACAACGCCGGCAGTGTGACTATCAACGATCCTGCCTTATCTGGTGTGGCTGTCACTTTGGCTGTGAACAACTCAGGCACTGTCACAGAGGGCGGTACGCTCACCGTCACGGCCACATTAGGGTCGGCTGCGTCAGCGAACGTGACGATTCCGGTGCGTGCTAGTTCGGGTGGCACTGCAACTGGTGGTGATTATTCCCTTTCTAACAGCGGCAACATCGCGATCTCAAGCGGTTCTTCATCAGGGACGTTCACGTTCACTGCTACCGATGACAGTATTGATGAAAACAATGAGACACTGACACTTCAGTTCGGTACATTGCCAGCTGGCTATCGTGCTGGCAGTCCGTCGAGCGTGAACATCACCATCAACGACAACGACATCGCTGCTGTGACGATCACCGAGACGGGTACTCCGCCTGCCACGTCGGTATCTGAGGGCGGCGGCACCGATACCTACACGGTCGTGTTGGATTCGCAGCCTACGCATAGTGTGTCTGTTGCGGTCACGTCAACTGGGCCAGTGGCCTTTGATGGGCCAGATGTTGCGACTGCGTACACAACAAGCGAAACGTTGACGTTCACTACGTCGAACTGGAACTCGCCACAAACGATCACGGTGCAGGGCCAGAACGATACTGTTGATAACACCGGTGGGTCGCGTAGCGCAACAATCACTCACGATGTTTCGTCTACGGATGCGAAGTACAACGCGTTGGGTGATGAGACAGTCACTGTCACAGTGACCGACGATGATGCGACACCTGAAATTGACCTCAGCGTAAGCCCCACGACGGTGGCCGAGGATGCTGGTGCGACGACGGTGACGGTGACAGCGACGATTGATGATGCTGCTGTTCGGTTCGATGAAGCAAAAACCGTAACAGTGTCGGTTGCTGGGTCGGGTGAAGCAGGTCGGGTCGGGTTCACAGCAGTCAACAACTTCAACATCACCATCGCTGCTGGCCAAGCATCGAATACTGGTACGTTTATGTTGACTCCAGATGATGACAGTAATGATGAGACGAACGAGACGATCACTATCTCAGGCAGCCTGCCTGGTGTGACGGTCAACTCTGCGACACTCACCCTCACTGATGATGACGGTGTAGGAGTAACAATCATAGAGTCTTCGGGTTCCACGTCGGTTAGTGAAAATAGTGGTACTGACACCTACACGGTGGTACTAGATACTCAGCCTACGCATAGTGTGTCTGTTGCCGTTTCGTCGTCTGGGCCGGTGGCTTTTGATGGGCCAGATGTTGCGACTGCTTATACGACAAGTGAGACGTTGACGTTTACTACCTCGAACTGGAACTCGGCGCAAACGATCACCGTACAGGGTCAAAACGATACTGTTGATAACACTGGTGGGTCGCGCACGGCAACAATCACTCACGCTATTACATCAACTGATACGGCTTATAACGCGTTGGGTGATGAGACTGTCACGGTAACAGTGACGGATGATGACGCGACACCTGAGATTAATCTCACTGTGAACCCCACAACGGTGAGTGAGGGTGACGTTGCGACGACAGTAACGGTCACCGCGACGATTGATCACGCAACCATTCGGTTTGATGAAGCAAAAACAATAACAGCGTCAGTAGATGGCTCGGTTGAGGCTGGTCGGGTTGGGTTCACAGCGGTAAACAATTTCAACATCACCATCAACACCGGCGCAGCGTCGGGGAGCAACACGTTCACGTTGACACCGCAAGATGACAGCACCGATGAGATCAACGAGACCATCACTATCTCAGGCACTTCAACAGGGTTAACGGTGAACCCCACAACTCTGAGCTTGACCGACGATGATGAGACTATTGTGATACCCAAAGTTACGGTGACGGCTGATGACCGCAGCATAACCGAAGGTGAAAATGCGGTGTTCACCGTTAGCGCGTCGCCTGCGCCTGCTGCGCCGTTGGCAGTGACGGTTGTGGTTTCTGAAAGCACAGGTGGTGGCCGTGACTTCGTGACAGCAGCTAACGAAGGCCGTCGAACGGTGACGGTGTCAACCTCAGGCAGCGTGAAGGTGACAATCGCCACAGTGAATGATGACGTTGATGAACCCAACGGTGAGGTAACAGTTGAGGTAGTTGCTGGTACCGGCTATGAGCCCGGGACAGCTTCGCAGGCCAAAGCCAGAGTCTCAGTAAGAGATGACGATCAGTCACCACTAAGTGGTTACTACTATTTCAGGCTGGCAGCCTACGGCGGCTTGCAAAAAGACTTGTGGATTTGTAGAGCGCAGCGCCCCACCGTTGAAGATCTGTTTGGTCCAGATAAAACAGATTATGACGAGCTGACTGGCGAAGAGCGTATTGAGTGGGCACAGGCCTTACTGACACCGCAGGTGTTCCCTGCGCCTAGCGGCGTGATCATTGAATGGGACAAAGACAGCTATGTGGTCGGTGAGGTGGCGACGCTATCGATCAAGACCCGGCTAGGTGAGCGCATGTGTCGTGACGTTGACTTTTCCTTTGTAGCCGGTGGCTATGCTCCCGGTGATATCGGTTGGTGTGCATCTTGTGGACCGTATCCGTTTAAGCCGGGTTGGATCAACGCCCGTATCTCTATGGGCGAAACCGAAACCAAGTTGCGTTTCGTTCTTCAGCACCCGGGCAGAATCTCATATGAGCTTCTCTGGAATTCAGGATTGTCCGATATGGACATCTATGTTGATGGTGCATCGTTGCCGTTGACTCAGATATCAACAGAAGGTGGCGTATGGGGACCCGAGGTTGAAGCCACAGTGTTGCCAGCGCCACCCGATGTTCAAGCAAGCCAAGCGCGCGCTTGGTATAACATGGCCACACCGGGTGAAATGTCGGCCGTTACTACACCGATTTCGTTCGGTATCGCGTCTATAACTGCCGGATCAGACATAACCGAAGGCGAAGAAGCACAATTCACTGTGACGCTGCAGCCCGCTCCTACAACAGCCCTGCCGGTCACGGTAACGACCATCACTTCCGACAATGATGGCTTCTCAGCACAGACCCGCACCATGAGAGTGCCCGTAACTGGAACCTTAGACATCAACGTGCCTACCACCGATGATGACGTTGAACACCCCGACGGCCAAATTACGGTGGAAATAAGCGCGATTGCCGGTTACACAGTGAGCTTGTCCACAGCTAGCGTGACAGTAACTGACAACGACAGTTCCAGTGACTCCGAAGGCGAAACCGAAACCGATACCAACCCCGACAACCCCCCGCCAGCCGACCCACCCACGTCGGTCGACCCGACTCCGCCAGCCGACCCGACTCCGCCAGCCGATCCGCCCCCGACTGATCCTGTTGTGAGCATCGCCACCAACAGCGACATCACTGAAGGTAGCGACGCGGTGTTCACGCTCACGGCTAGCCCAGCGCCGACGGCCCCACTAACGGTCACCGTCAACGTAATTGCGTCCGGAGATTACGGCGTAACCACAGGCACCCACACGGTTACCATCCCTTCTAGCGGCAACGCAACCCTCACCATCGTCACCACCAACGACAACACCGACGAAATCGACGGAACGGTCACCGTCACCATCACCGACAGCGCCGCGTACGATCCCGATAGCTCTGCCAGCGCAGCAACGCTCAATATCTCTGACGATGACGACCCAACCCCAGTGGACTTGCCGGCTTTCTCAATAAATGACGGCATCTACATAGAAGGCGAACGTAACGGCTATTACGTGTTTTTCGTGACGCTAGACAAACCAACCGATCAGCCGACCCAGGTCTCCTACACCATTGAGACAACAGGCGACGGCCCGGGTCATGCCACCGTAGGTGACGACTTCGAGTCGGGTGCTGAGACGATCTATTTCCGGCCCGGCCTCACCCGCAACGTTGGATTAGCAGTCGTTAAAAACGACAACACACCAGAACCCGACGAAACGTTCCGCATCGTGCTCTCACAACCCCAAGGCGCCACCATCAACCAAGCAACCGCCACCATCACCATCCAAGACAACGACTGAACCCACACGCCTACACCGCCCACGCCGCCAACCACCAAACCCGACAACCCACAACCGCAGCCGGACAACACCCATAACGACCGGATCAACAAACGGGTACCCGTCAAGCTAGCTCTGGGCAAGCTAGCTTCGGGCAAGCTAGCTTCGGGCGGTCAAAATGCAGTGCCCGACCTCAATAAGGGCACGCCATATTGGCTGACAGAAAGGACCACCCGTGCGGATCAGTGTTGATGCCGACAAGTGCCAAGGCCACAACCGCTGCTACTCGCTGGCACCAGAACTTTTCGACGTGGACGATTACGGCTACGCCACCGCAGCAGGCGACGGCGAAGTTCCTGTCAACATGGAAGACGAGGCTCGCCTCGCTGAAGCCAACTGCCCCGAGTACGCAATCATCATCGACGAATAGCCCCGCCAAGCCCTCCCGCTCGCGCTCTACGCTGCGGGTGTGACCGGCGGCGATGTGTACACCCACGGCCACCACTCGTCGGTGGTCAACCAGCATGCACAGCGCACAGCAGAGGACTGCGCCGCGTTCACGCGCCACGTCATCGAAACCGACGCGCGCATCCTCGATGTGGGCTGCGGTCCGGCTTCTATCACCGTCGGGCTGGCACGTTGGGCACCACACGGGCACGTCACCGGCATAGAGACAAGCAACGGCATTTTGGATATAGCTGCCTCCACTGTCGCTGAGGCCGGCGTTGACAACGTGACCTTGGCCAAAGAATCGGTGTACAACCTGCCCTATCCCGACGGCAGCTTCGATGTGGCCTACGCGCACCAAGTGCTGCAGCATCTGTCGGATCCGCTTGCGGCTATCGGTGAGATGAAGCGCGTTGTACGGGCTGGCGGCTGGGTGGCAGCGCGCGATTCGGACTATTCAACGATGCGCGGCTTTCCTTCCAGTGATGGCATAACTCGCTGGCGCGAGGTGTACCGACGGGTTTGCCGACACAACGGTGCCGAGCCTGACGCAGGCCGACATCTCTTCTCGTGGTTCCGCACCGCCGGGCTGGTTGATGTGCAGATGTCGGCATCTGTATGGCAGTTCCACACGCCTGAGTCCCGACGCAACTGGGGCTACTCGTGGGCTGAGCGGTGCCTACACAGCAGCTTCGCCCAACAGGCTGTCTCCTACGGTTACGCCTCTGCCGCTGAAATGGAAGACATTGCCGCAGCTTGGCGAGCGTGGGCCGACACCGAGGACGGCTATTTCCATTTCATTCACGCGGGGGCGCTGGCGCAAGTTGAGTAGCTAACTCATTGGCATCGGGAGGGTCGGCACCGGGACGCGTGCAAGTGATCGCAGCGGCAACCGCGGCTCGTTCTGCGATCAAGCGCCATTCGGTGAGGCTGAGCGAAGCGAGAGCTTCCCGGTCGGCACCCAGCAGGTTCCATATCGATGCCAATATTGAGCCGACGAATGCGTCACCCGCGCCGACCGTATCGACAACCTCAACGGCAGGCGCTGGCACCTCAACGGCTCCATCAGTGCTGAAGACCGTCGCGCCGTGACGGCCACGAGTAACGATCACCGCCACGATCCGCCCTTCAAGTAGCTCTGCCGCGCATTCGTCGACGGGACGGCTAGGCCAAATCCAATCCAGATCTTCATCGGAGGCCCGGTACAGGTCGCAGGCCATCAACCATTGACGATGGAAATGATCCCAGCGTGGACGGTCCGTTACGACGGCCGGCCGGACGTTGGGATCCAGCGAGATCATGCCGTCGTGACGTCCCGCTAGCTGGGCTAGTGCCACTGCTGTGGATCCACGAAACATCCCCAACGTGCCTCCGTGAACTATGTGAGGCCCCGGCCCGAGCGGGGTCAAATCAACTGAACTCATAGCGGTGTCGGCGGTGCGATCTTCCTCAAATCGGAACGACGGACGCGGTGTCAAACTGACGACAGCCCGCGCCGAGGGCTCCGGTCCTCGTTCGGCAGCCCGCAGGTCAACTTGGCTGCGCTGCAGATGCGACCAGATCAACTCTCCGTAGGTATCGGTCGACACCCGGCCGACGAACGCGGTCGGCGCACCCAACCGGGCTGCGGCCACCGCGGCATTCATCGGGCCACCACCGGGCACCACCCGAGGCCCGGTGCTGTCGTTCTGTGTGCCGCCGTCGAACACGTCAACCAGCGCTTCACCGCAGCAGACGATCACGAACCATGTACCACGAGTTCAGCCCAATCGCTTTCAGCCCAATCGCTTTCAGCCCAATCGCTTTCAGCCCAGTCGCTTGGGGGGAGGGGAGAGGGGATCAGTCTTGTTTGGATTTGCCGGCGGCTTTTTGGCTCTTCTTCCAAGCGCGGACTTCGGCCAGAGCTGCTGGTCCGTCGATGTCGGCTACTGAGCGCGGGTGATGGTCGGCGAACGGACCTGCTGTTACTTTCCAGCCAGCAGGGGCGATGCCGAATCGTTTCGCCAAGATAGCGACGAAGATCATTGCCTTTTCGTCGCCGTAACCGGGAAGGGCGCGCAGCCGGTCATACAACACCTCGCCGCTTCGGGCATCGGCCCAGATGCGGCCAGCGTCGCCGTCGTAGTGTTCGACGAGGTGCCTGGCCATTTCGCCGCAGCGCTTCGCCATCGACCCCGGAAAGCGATGCAGTGCCGGCTTTTGTTTGAACGCAGCTGTGAGATCGTCGAGGTTCATCTCGGCAATGGCGGTCGCCGAGTAGCGGTCGCCCAGACGTTCGGCCAGCCTCACTGGACCCTTGAACGCCCATTCCATGGGAATCTGCTGGTCAAGCATCATCGCCAGCAGCAAAGAGAACGGGTCATCGGCCACGAGCCTGTCGGCCGCTAGGTCACCTGTGACTGCCAGGGTTGCTTGGCTGTCACCCATGCCGCTGCCGCCCATGCCGCTGTCACCCATGTCGCCTCCTATAACCATGTCGCCTCCTATAACACAGTGTGTTCACTTCAAACGCCGAGGAGGGCGAGGGAAGAAGGTGCTGGTCCGCGCAGCATATTCGGCGTATCCGGGACGGCGCTTGCCGATGGAGCGCTCCAGCAGTGTCACCCCCGAGAACCGCATCAGCAGATACGTCATCACAACGGGACCCAAGACGGTCCACCACGCCCCGCCCGCTGCGGCCACTACGTACATTCCCCACCAGACGAGGAAGTCGCCGAAGTAGTTGGGGTGTCGGGTGTAGCGCCACAGCCCGCTGTCGAGAACTTTGCTCCTGTTGTCTGGCTGAGCTCGAAAGCGAGTGAGCTGCCAATCAGAAACTGTCTCAAAGTAGAGGCCCACAGCCCAGAGGGCGAGACCGATGAAGTCGACCACGCCGACGCTGCTGGCTTCGGTGTTGCTGAGCCCGGCTTGCAAAGGCAGCGAAATGACGCTGGCGAGCAGGCCTTGCAGACCGAACACGATGAGCAAGCTCCACCAGATGAACGGATCCCACTTGCGTCGCATCGCTACGTAACGCGGGTCTTCGGGTTCGCCGTGCTTGCGAACGCCGAGATGCACCGACAAGCGCAGGCCCCAAACCGAGACCATCGTCAGCAGGAACACTTGGCGGGCGCCGCCTGAAGCGTCGCCTGCGGTGACCCAGACGGTCCATGCCACAGCCACGAACAGCAGGGGCCACAGCGGGTCAACGATTGAGGCATCCTTGAGCCGCACGCTGGTCAGCCAGCAGCAGCCCATGAGCACCGCGATGGCACCGACAGCAATCAGATAGGTAGGCACGCTGGTTAGCTTTGCACACTGCTAGGGGGAGGCGGCATCGCGCGCTGGTGGGCACCAAGCGACCACGTCATCTCGAACGAATCAGGATTAACCCGAACGAGTCGGGTCTGTGGTATAGTTCAATCTGTCGTGCGCCCCCATCGTTTTGATGAAGGGCATACGGGCGCACGAGAGCTACAGCCGGCTCAAAACGAAAGAAGATCAACATGAGAATTCTGGATTCTGTGAGACCGCCGTCTCGCGAAGCAAGGGATACACCTACCTCTCCCCAAGCCAAGCGGCGTGTGCGTGCGTCGCTCGGCGCTGCCTTGGCAGTTGTGCTGATGGCGACCCTGTTCGCCGTGCCCACTGCGGCAACCTCGGGCGGGCAGCAGTACGCGCAATCCTCACTGAATGACGGAGGCCGCACATTGTCCGTGGTTGGACAATGGGTAAATCCAGCCGACGCTAACCAAGATGGCTCTCAAGCACGTCCGTTCACTCCAGGGTCTCGACTTAAGTTGCGAATTGATGTAAGCGGCTCGTATCTGCCGCAACTCCGCTTTATTTCTGGCGGTATCCCCAAATTGGGCGGCGCAGCGAAAGGTATGTCTACAGGTGCGAGCCACTACTGGTACCTCAACGAATCCGACGCGAACAATGCCTCTGCCCCCGCCGTGGCGCACATCGCCATCCCCGTTGGTTCGGTCGCTGGCGGACTGGCGACTTGGTCGCTCGACAGAGCCGCGCTTGCGTTGACATCGTCAGGCATATCTAGCTATGGCAGGTTCAACGAAACCACCACGTACGCCCTCTCCAGATTTGGTGGCACGTTCCACATAGCAGCCTCTCCACCTCCAGTGGTGGAAAACGTTGCGGTGACGGCACAACTTGCTGACGTTGAAGTGACCTCTGCATGCCGCGATGTAGCATCGAACGCAACCCATCAGGTACAACTTGAACTCACGGTCAAGAACGGGAGCGACAAAGATCTAGAGGCTGTCAGAGTTGAGGGCTACAAGGCAGGCATTGTGCCCTCGCCGGGCGGTGTGACAAGTGGAGTTCTGGTTGTAGAGCAAGGTGTGATTTTTGGCACCGTCGGTAAAGGTGCGAGCAAGCAGGGCGACGAACCGGCGGCGACGTACTGTCTAACCGTGCCAGCCGGAAGCACATATAGCGGAAAGTTTGGGCTGAGCCAAGCGACCATCTTGGGCTACCCAACCGCTGACGGTGTGAGACTGGGCGAGTTCACTCAGAAGCTAAGTGGCTTGTCGGGCGATTTCAGTGTGAGCACACCAGCGCCAGAACCGGCGCCAGAACCTGAGGTTGAGACCCCAGAACCTGAGGGCACCTTGCCGGAAGGTGAGACCGAGACGAACGGTGGCGACTTAGACGAGTCCGACTCCGGGCCTGAATCAGATGATGACTCTGACACGGTTGTTACCTACGCCGAACTGGAAAAGCTCATTAACGATGCCGTAACAAAAACTGAAGTGGCCGCGGCGATGAAAGCACTGACGGATATACGCACTGAGCGTACGAAGCAAGCTCTTAGCGCCTTTTTGGCAGCGAAAGAAAAACTCACTGAAGCTACAGCAGATGGTTTGCCCGCCGCAAAGCTGACCGAGCTTGAAGACGAGAAAGACGCAGCTAAGAGAGCATGGAAGAAAGCAAGGCGCTACAGAAACAACGCCGAGGCTCGTTTTGAAGCAGCAGATACCGCTGCGATAGCTGCAACTGATGCTCTGGAACAAGCCGTAGAGTCGTATACTTGTACGCTAGAAACTGTAGTCTGCAACGTTATGAACGATGCTCTGCAGCAAATCGTTGATGCACTCAACTCTGATGAACGATTGGTGTTGCCGCAGCAGTAATTGACAACCGCTGATCCTTACTCGGCCTTGTTACGACCGAGTAAGGATCGGCCTTGTCACGTCTGGGCGTAACGGATGATCTCAAAAAGGGATGATCTCAAAGTGGTCTCGGCCTGTGTCTAGGAGCGCATGGGGTTTTTCGCTGCACACCAGATATAACGCATCCCGAGCGCGGGTCATGGCGACAAACAGCTTGGTGGCGGCGAGTGCCTCAGCGTCTTCACGCTCCTCGCGGGGAAGATTGCCGGGTGCCGTGAACGGCCGCGCACCGTGGGAAACCCCTAGCAGAAAAACAACCTGGTCCTTCCACGCCAACTACCAAGCCCGAGGCCTGCTACTAACCTAATCCCACCGAACCCAGCAGCCCAAATCCCACACTTTCGCGAAGGCTCAAATTTCTTGGCAGTATCAGGCACCGTGCTGGTCAGCTGCGGGCGAAGTTGACCAGTGAGGATATGTCTCCGCTGTCTGCGGCGCGCAGCGCAGTCAGGTAGACGCGTCTGAGTGCATCAGTTTGCAGGTTGAGGTGGGCGCCCCAAGTGAATGGCGGCTGTCTGAGTGCTCGGGCGAGGTAGTCGGCACTGATGCGACTGTGTCGGCCATTACCGTCGGGGAATGGGTGGATAGTGACTAGTCGGTGGTGAAAACGCACGGCGAGTTCGTCCGGTTCGAAGTAATTGAGCTTGACCCATTCTTTGGCATCGTGTGTGAGTGCTCGCACATCCGTGGTGATTTGCGCCGGAGCGACACCGATATTGGTGACGCGCAAGCGGTACTTGCCCGCCCATTCCCATACCTCGCCGAACATCGCCTTGTGCAAACCGCGCAGGTACAAGTCGTCAAGGAGTTGGTCAGCGGTGGGCATCCGACGTTTGAGCGCTCTTGCGATGTTGCGCTGTTCAGCGTCATTAAGGTCGTCGCGGGTCGCGATATGGCTGAGTAGCAGTCCTTGGCGGTCCTCTTCGGACAGTGGGGTCTGCCCGTCGTCTTGCCGGAAACGCCCATCGCTCATCGGTCTTTGGTGTCGTTCCACAATCCGCGTTGTTCGGCAAGTTCGGCGGCGAGTTCTTCGATCTGTTCGGTGAGGTCTGCGTCTGTGGGTTGTTGGTCTTCGAGCCGGGAGTGCTGCGTGACGCGACTCAGGAGGTCGGCTGCGCGTCGTCGAGCTTGGTCGGCGACCATGCTGTCGAGACTGGTGCGAGGTACGAGCGCGTAGACGAGTTCGCAGTTGAGTGCATGAGCGGCGCGCATCAGCGTGTCGAGTTTGATGGTCATGTTTTGCTCGCTGCGTTCGATTGCGGGCACTCGTTGCTGGCTGACCCCCATGCGTTTGGCGAGGTCGGCACCCGACATGCCGAGGGCATTGCGCAGCGCGCAGATCCATCCTTTGTTCGGCCGCGCCAGATCCGGCAGGCGCGACAGGCGCGCATCAAGACGTTTGCGGGCCACAGCCCGTTGGCTTTTCATCGTTGTCCTTGATAATCCTTGCCTACTCAACCTAGAGTCCATGTACAACAACCAATGTATAGTACAAAATAGTATTTGCAACTATACTTGCGTTGTTAAAAAATAATCTATCAACAACGTATAACTAGTTTCAGGCACGGCTTGATCGCTGGGCATGGCGGCCGGATGCTGCGCGTCGTGGTGAACACGTCGTCAAACCCGTGGCGAGTCGTTACTGTGTTTTTTGACCGCCGTATGCGAGGTGAACCATGAGGCTCCGTATCGACAAGGACGACGATGCTCTGTATTTCCGACTCGATGAGTCTGAGATCGTCGACTCGCTTGAGGTTGTCGACGGAGTCATCTTGGACTTCAACAGCGCCGAGCAGGTGGTCGGCATCGAGATGTTGAACGTGTCTAGCCGGTCGCCCAGCCTCAATCTCGGTGCCTTTCATTTCGAGACCGCTTAAGGTTCGGCCGATCGTTCTGCATCGTGCGTTCAACTGTTCTCGCCCGAACTGGCTACGACCTTTCGTTCAACTGTCACTTCTACGTGTACGAGCCGCCCCGCCCTCTCGAAGTCATAGAGTCCGATCTGCGTGCTCTTGAGGCCGAGATAGCCCAACACTGATCTCCAATGCCAACGACAACCCCACAATCCCGCATGTCAGCGCAGGGCGGTGGTGCCGGAGGTGATGAGGGGATAGAGGCCGTCGGCACCGACGCCGGTGGCCATGGTGCCCAGCACCTTGGCCCAGTGGGCATCAGAGCCGTACTCCTTGCGCCAACTCCACAAGCGGCGGCTGAAGTGATGCAGCGGATACTCCTGTGTCATTCCCATTGCACCGTGGGCCTGGTGGCAGGCCTTAGTGGCTCGTGCCGCTGCTTGATTGGCGATGAGTTTCGCTGCTGCGATCTCAAAACGAGCGTCGCCGCGAGTGGCTTCGCGCGCCGCCACCTCAGCGGCCATGCGCACCAACGCTGCGTCTTGCGCGGCCCAGACCAAGTGTTGCTGCACCGCTTGGAAGCGAGCCACCGGACGGCCGAACTGCACCCGCTCATTGGTGTAGCTAACAGTGAGTTGGCACATCTTCTCAATAGCACCGGCCATCAGTGCCACCCGCGACAACGCGCCGCGTTGAGCTAGCACCTCAGCGTTGACACCATCAGGTGCGGGTGCCACAACACCGGTTGCGCCATCGAAACGGACTGTGTCGCGGGGTTCTCCGGCCATGTTCGCGAGCGGTGTGATCTCACACTGCGAAGCCGGCACCGCAACGACGGTCGCCCGGCCTTCGCATTCGCAGACGCACACAATTATCTCAGCGCTGCGTGCCCAAGGCACCCGGCGCGCTTCACCGCTCAGCGATGCAACGCCGTCGCCGGTGAAATGCAGAGAGCAGTTACTACCGCTCGACCAAGCGCAGTCGACCGCTCGGGGCGGAACAACCGTGACGAAACCATCAGACCGCTCAAGACCTGCTTGTGCCAGCAGCCAGCCGCCGAGAATGCCGTTCTCCGCAGCAGGGATCGGCGCTGAGTGGTAACCGATCAAGCGAAGCACTTCGGCAGCCTCAGCCAGTGTGCCGCCCGAACCGCCGGCGCTCTCAGGCACCGCGATGAGATCAAATCCGGTCTCACAGAAGGCATCCCAAATCTCAGGCGCGCCGCCGACATCCTCGGCAGCCTGCACTGCTTCGTGGGTACACAACTCGCCGAACAGTCGGTCAGCCGTCTCAGAAATCAGTTCGTCAACCACTACAGGCTGAGGCGTTGAGTTAGCTGTCATCTTGAAACCTCTGCCGCTGTTGGGGTTGCCGTCATGCCGGCAAGCTGAGCTGTTGGGGTTGCCGTCACGCCGGCAACCCCTGCAAGCCTTTCGATGCCACCGAGCGCAGAATCTCAATGGTGCCTCCCCGGATCGTGTTGCCGGGAAACGTCACCACGCACTGCGCCAGCAGCCGTTCAAACAGCGACTCAGACTCGGGCGAGTACTCCTCGTCGATGAGCTGCACCAACTTCTCAACAACCTCTTGCTCGAAGCGAGAGCCCATCTCCTTCACCAGCGCCGACTCCACCGACGGTGCCTCACCTTCATCGATCAGTCGGGCCACCGACAGCGACAGGTTCCGAATGCCCCACCAGCGAGCCACCAATTCGCCGAACAAGTCTGAGACCGTGTCCTCCATCGGCGTGCCAGCAGCCTCACGCAGCAATTGCTCAACCGTCGAGAACGGCGACAGCCAGCGGTCGGGGCCGCCGCGCTCATACGCCATCTCGGTGGTGTTCTGGTGCCAACCCATCCCCGGCTGACCCACCACGTTGGTATCGGGCACGAACACGTCGTGGAATGTCACCTCGTTGAAGTGGTGGCTGCCGTCAAGGAAAGGGATCGGGCTGATCTCAAGACCCGGCGAACCTAAGTCAATCAGGAACTGCGACAAGCCCGCATGCTTGTTGCCGTCTTCCATTGGCGCGGTGCGCAGCAGACAGATGAACCAATCATTCATGTGCGCGTTTGATGTCCAGATCTTGGTGCCGTTCACCACCCAGCCGTCATCAGAGCGCTCAGCGCGAGTTGTCACCGAGGCCAGATCCGAACCGCTGTCTGGCTCGCTCATGCCGATAGAAAAACCCAGCTCACCCCGACAGATCGGCGGCAGAAAACGCTCGCGCTGCGAATCGGTGCCGAACTTCAAGATCACATTGCCGGTCTGGCGGTCCGCTACCCAGTGATGCCCCACGGGTGCGCCCCAGCGCAGCATCTCCTCAACCACGATGAAGCGCTGCACGGCGGTGCGGTCCGAACCACCCCAGCGTGACGGAAGCGCCATACCCACCCAGCCACGAGCGGCCATCTTGGCTGAGAACTCCCGATCATGATCCGCCGCCATACCCAAGCACGGCTCATAGGTGCCCGTCGGCAACTCAGAGGCTAAGAACTCGCGCACCTCGGTTTGGAGGTCAAGTTCGGGGCCGGTCAGTTCGGTCGGCGTGAATCTCATCTGCAACCTTTGGGAGAATTTGTGTTGGATGGTGCGGGAGGGGTGGGCGTGTGCTCTGGTTTTGGGTCAATCAAGCAAGGGCAAAACCGCGGTAACCCTCAGACGCTACGTCTTCGCAGATATCAACATAGGGCGGGAAGCCCGGCAGCGGCATAAAGACACGGGTTTTGCCCGGGATGTTCGCCCCCAAGTACCACGAATTGCAAGTGGGGAACAGCGTCATGTCAGCCACAGCGTTGACGTAATCGACCCAGTAGGCCTCAGCCTCAACTTCAGGCTCAATCGTGGTGGCCCCCTGCGCGCGCATGTCCACGAGGCAGCGCGCGATCCAGTCAACGTGCTGCTCAATGGATGGGATCATGTTGGTCAGCACCGATGGGCTGCCCGGGCCCGACACGGTGAACATATTTGGAAAGCCCACTACGCCTAGTCCGAGATAGGTGCGAGGACCGGCATCCCAGTGATCGGCCAACCGCACCCCGTCTCGGCCAGTGATGTTCATCCGCAGCAAGGTTCCGGTCATCGCGTCGAAGCCGGTGGCGAACACAATCGCATCGACCGGGTACTCCTCGCCATCAACGACGACACCTGCTGCTGAGATGCACTCGATGGGCGTAGCGGACACGTCAACTAGACGGACATGTGCCAAGTTGAACGTCTCGTAGTAGTTCGTGTCGAGACATGGACGTTTGCAGGCGATGGTGTTGTGCGGGGTGAGCTTGGCTGCGGTATGGGGATCGTCAACAATCTCAGCAATCTTTCGACGGACGAACTCTGCTACACGGTCGTTCGATTCAGCGTCGAGGCTGATGTCGCCGTAAGCGCGGTAAAAAGTGAAACCCCCAACCTCCCACCGCTGCTCCATGCGCTCTTTGAACTCTTCAGCGCTGGCCTCCTTGGCGGGTTCGTTGCCGTCAGGCAGTCGCTGCAGCATCGCCGCCTGCTGGGTTGACATCTTGGCTCGCCGCTCACGGTAATTAGCCTTCCACTCGGCCTGCTCGGCCGCACTGAGAGGTTCATTACGGGCAGGCACTGAGTAGTTCGGGGTGCGTTGGAAGACCGTCAGCTCACGGCACTCAGCGGCGATGACAGGAACCGCTTGGACAGCCGACGAGCCCGTGCCGATCACCCCTACCGACATGCAGCTGAAATCCACGCCTTCGTGCGGCCAACGTCCCGTGTGGTAGATGGGCCCCTCAAAAATCTCAGCACCGTCAAAGTGGGGGAGGTTGGCTGTTGACAAACAGCCGGTGGCCATGACTACAAAACGCGCCCTGAACTCACCGCGGTTTGTCCGCAAACGCCAGAGGCAACCAGTGTCGTCCCAGCTCACCTCGGTAACTGTCGTCTCAAAGTGGATGTCGCGGCGCAGGTCGTAGCGGTCGGCGACGTGCTCGGCATAGCGGAGGATCTCGGGTTGGCCGGAGTAGCGCTCCGACCATTCCCATTCCTGTTCTAACTCTGGGTCGAAGGAGTAGGAGTACTGCATCGACTCGACATCGCAACGAGCGCCTGGGTAGCGGTTCCAGTACCAAGTGCCGCCCACGCCGCCGGCTCGTTCCACCGCCACCACATCGAAACCAAGTCCGCGCAGTTTGTGGAGCATGTACATCCCGGCGAAACCAGCGCCGACCACAACCACGTCATGGGTTACCACATCATGGGTACCCACATCATGGGTGCCCGGGCCAGTGCCGGGCAAGTTGGCTTCGTTGAAGCTGCCCATCGTCGCAGAGACTACCGATATGCCCGAGGCTGAGCCGAGAAGTGACACTCGGCAGGGTGCTACCGAGCGAGTCGATCTGAAAGTTGGGTGGATTCAGACGTGCGCGTGGGCGATACTGCGGGCACGATGGCAAGCTGACAGGCAGCAACTGTTTGCAGCCTTGCTGTGTAGTGCAGCGTTGCTGTGTATCGCACGGGTATAGCGCTGTGAGGAGGAACCGATGGGTGTCAAATCAGTGAACCAGATGGTGGCCGAAGCCAAGACCCGCATCGACAACATCTCGCCCGCAGAAGCGCGCCGCCGCGTCGTCGAAGAGAACGCCTTGATCGTGGACATCCGTGATGTCCGCGAGCTGCAGCGGGAGGGAGCGATTCCTGACTCGTTGCATGCGCCTCGTGGAATGCTCGAGTTCTGGGTGTCGCCCGACTCGCCGTACACCAAAGCAGCATTTCAAGAGGGCCGCGAACTGATCCTGTGCTGTGCAGGTGGTGGCCGATCAGCCCTATCCGCGGACACGATGCAGGACATGGGCGTCGAAAAGGTCAGTCATGTTGAGACCGGCTTCGGCGGCTGGCGGGCAGACGGCATGCCAGTGACCGACTACGACACCTTCCGCTCGCAGCGCTGAACGCAGCACCAGCGCTGAACGCAGCACCAGACCAGGGTTTGATCTCAGCTGTCGTTGTCGTTGCTGTTTTTGCGCTCTCCGTAGAGGAGTTCGCTCACACGATTCGCCGCTGGGGCGTACTCGGGACCCACTTCAGGACCAGGCACGAATTCGGGCACTTCGATACGTGCTGGTCCACCAAGCGGCGCAGAACGAGCCGGTTCGGTCGGTGCGACGACCGGTGATGCTTCTGATGGGCGTGCCTCTTGAGCGGCGGCAGGTGTCGGTGCTGGCTCTGGACTTTCGATGGCTGGGACTGTGGTTGTGGTGCTTTCGGTTGTGGTGCTCTCGGGTGCAGCAACGCCGGTCGCTTCCCGAGCTGACTTCGAGCGTGCCAGCAACGCAGCCAAGCGAGGATCGCCGCCGTCGGTGGATTCTTCCCCTCCGTCCGCGTCCGCTGCTGGTGCGGGGCTGCTGCTAGTGGAGGACTCTTCGGTGCTGCCAGCAGACAACTCGCGCGACTCTGCAGCAATGGCACGAGCCTCAGCGGCGCGTGCGCGTTGCGTTGCTGCTTCAATCTCGGCGCGCGCTCGTCGGGCAAGAAACTGAGGCCATTCCGTTTCGTGTACCAACTTGCCGTGTGCGACCGAGATAGCTTCGACACCGTTGTCGAACCGGACGCGGTAGCGCTTGACAGCGAAACCAATCCCACGACCGCACTTGCCGGGCGTGCCCTCGGGCACGCCGGGCAGTTCTTCGGTCACTACCACCCGGGTGCCGCGCTCGTACTCGCTCATAAGAGGGGTCCGCTGATGCTTGCGCTCATCGCTGCGGGAGCGTATCGGCGAATGAGGCCGACTTCACTGCTGTTCGTCACTGCTGTTCGTCACTGTGTGGCACCGAGCAGCGCAAACCGACCGGCGGCAATTGAAGCGGCAATAGAGATTGACGGCAGAGATCAACGGTTAACGCTCGCTGGAAAGTCACTCGCGGCCATCGGGAGTGACCTCAACCTCGGTGGCCTTGACTGATACCCACAGGGCCGTGCCGGGTCGGATCCCGAGTTCATGAGCCGCTGCGGGTGTGATGTCTGCAGTGAGCGGCAGGGGAGCGTTGAGCAAAACACGAGTGATGTCGCCCAACGGTTCGACAGCGTCGGCTGTTGTGCGCCACACGTTGCGAGGACTGCCGCTCGGCCTTTCGCGGTGCAACGCAATCGCTCGTGGGTGGATCGTGGCCACGACCGACCCGAGCATCGACGTGTCGGCAGTATGCAGCACCACAGCGGCAAGGTGACGAGCAGACGATCGCGTCAAACCGGCCTTCGCATCGGTTGTCGTCACCTTGATCTCGCCGCTACGTGCGGTACCGCGCACCAAATTGATTCCTGAAAGATCGGCTGCGTAAGCGGTAGCCGGCGCTCGTCGCAGTTCATCGGGCGTGCCCGACTGGGTGAGCCGCCCACCCTCAAGGATGTGTACCCGATCAGCCAACACGAACGCGTCGGTCGGGTCGTGCGTGATCAGCAAGCGAGGCACATCCCTAGCACCCCAAGACAGTTCAGCACCGTGTGAGGGTCTGGCACTGTGCGAGAATTCGGCACTGTGCGACGGCATCGACGCAGCAGCGCCGCTGCGCCCGCTGGTGAGATGAGCGGCCAAGTTGCGTCTTAGTCGATTGCGGGCTGTGACATCTAGCGATCCGAGCGGTTCGTCTGCTAGCAACAAATCGGGATTGGGGGCGAGAGCACGGGCGAGAGCCACCCGCTGGCGTTGGCCGCCTGACAGCATTCGGGGCCGCCGCCGACTGAGATCGCCGAGATCCACCGCCTCGAGCCAAGCCTGTGCGCGCTCGCGTGCCTCAGAGGTACGCATACCTTGAGCAGTCAAGCCGAAGGCGACATTATCGAGCGCGCTGAGATGGCTGAACAGCACCTGATCTTGGAACACCACACCAATGAGGCGGTGCTCAGGGGCAACGAAGACACCAGCGTTGGGATCGTCGAGAACCCTGCCGCCAAGCCGGATTGTGCCACTGCCCAACGGCAACAAACCGGCGATAGACGCGACGATTGTGGATTTGCCCGCACCGTTGGGTCCGAGCAGTGCTGCGGTTTCGCCCGCAGTGACTTGCAGCGATACATCCACCTCAAAATCGCCCCGAACTAGTTGAATTTCGGCTTCGAGACCGCCGGTGCTTGTACTAGTAGTTGCGGCGCTCACCGGCTTGGCCACCAGCGATCTCGCAAAACGATCAGCAAACCGCCCGACAGCGCAACAAGCACAAGACTGATGGCGACAGCAGTATCTCGGTCCGACTCCAGCGCCACGAAGACCGCCAGCGGCAACGTCTGGGTCCGTCCGCCGAGATTGCCTGCGAACGTCACTGTGGCACCGAACTCTCCCAAGGCGCGGGCCCAAGCCACCACAGTCGCCACGCCAAGCGCCGGTCTGATCATCGGCAGTGTCACCTTTCGCAGCGTGTACAGCCGCGATGCCCCGAGCGTGGCTGCGGCGGCTTCGTACCGCCGATCCAAGTTCCGCAACGCTCCTTCGACCGTGAGAATCACCAACGGCGTGGCAACGAAGGCGTTCGCCAAGACGACACCCCAGATTGAGTACGGCAACAGCAGGCCCGTGGCGTCGTACAGGGGCCCGCCGACGACACCGCGTCGACCGAGCGCAAACAGCAGCGCCGCTCCGCCCACGACCGGCGGCAGCACCATGGGCAGCGTTACGAGCGCCCGCACCGCAGAACTTCCCCAAAACGACACCCGCGCCAGCACCCACGCAAGCGGCACGCCGACAACAGTGGCGAGAACGGCTGCTGCGATTGACGACAAAACCGAAAGTAACGCAGCGTCGGCCACGAATCGGCTCGACAGGTGTGTCCAGAGCCCGGTCCATGGCGCGCGTGTGGCGAGCCCCACAAGCGGGAGCGCGAAAAGTACGACACCGACGGTGGCGAGTAGCGCCACCGGCCACGGCGGTAGCTCTCGCGTTGATCGAGGTGCCCGCCGGTCGCTCGATTTGGGTGCATTTATAGGCATCGTGTTTGTCGTCGCTGCTGTGCCAATCGTGGTGCCTGTCGTGGTGCCAATCGTGGTGCTTGTCATGGTGCCTGTGTTGCGCCAGTCATTGTGCCTGTCGTTGTGCCAGTCATGGCACCCGAAACCCGTGGTTTGCTAAAGCGTTTTGGGCCGCCGCCGACAACAAAAATTTCACGAACGCCGCGGCTGTTGCGGGGTTGGGTGCGCCTGTGAGCACGGCAGCCTCATACACGGTCTCAGGAGCTGCGCCAGCCGTCCATCCCAAGCTCTTGATGCCTTCCACGGTGTGGGCATCGCTGGCATACACCACTGCGGCGTCAAGCTCGCCGGCAGCCAACTTGGTAACTAAGGCGCGCACGTTGGGTTCGTCGGTGTCAGTCGCCGGTTTGATTCCCGCTCGAGACAAACCTGCCCGTGCGTGGGCACCGCACGGTACTTCTGCGGCACAGAGCCCGATTAGCAGCTCGCGGCGGGACAGGTCAGCAAGCGAAGCGATATCAGTGTTATTGCTGTTATTGCTTGCGGTGTCACTGCTTGCGGGCACTGCAAGCACCAGCGAGTTACGGGCCACAACAACGGGAGTGCCTGCGAGCCCGATGTCGTTGCGGATCGCTTCAAAATGAGAAGGGTCGGCTGGTATGAACACATCAGCCGGAGCGCCGGCGAGCACCTGCTCACGCAACGCAGAGCTTCCTGCGCCCCAGATCAGCACCTCCACGCTGGGGTGAGTCCGTTCAAACTCGGCGGCGAGCACTTCGGTGACCGGCAACAAAGACGCCGCGACCAGAACATGGAGGCCGCCGTGGAGCGCGGCGCTCTCGGGCCCAGGAGGGCTTTCGTCGCCACCCACAGCACAACCCCCTCCCAAAGCCAGCACCCCAAAAACCAACACCCCCGAGAGCAATACCCCAGTGCCCGCCAACTTGAGCAGCGAACTCACGCCAACTAGGGCTCGGCGCTGGTAAAAAACGAAGCCACCCATGACAGTGCCAGTGTGCCCGCCGTAGGACCGCAAGCGCCGACTGACTCAACAAGACAGTTCAACAAGACAGCTGCGGTAGCGTCGCAGCGAGCGCATCCGGTCAGCGCGAGGGAGTCATGGCGAAACCAACAAACAGCGCGCTCATTTGGTTGGCAGGGGCCAGGCCTCGCACTTGGCCGGCATCGTTGGTGCCTCCTTTTGTAGGCACGGCTGCCTCTGATGCCGCAGCGGACGGTGTTGTTGTGTGGTGGAGAGCAGCGTGCGCTTTGGTTGTATCGCTTTGCATTCAGATTGCGGTCAACTATGCCAACGACTACAGCGACGGGGTGCGAGGCACCGATGCCACCCGCGTGGGGCCGCAGCGTTTGGTGGCCTCGGGCGCAGCTTCGCCAGCTTCAGTACGAAATGCTGCTTTTGCGGCATTTGGCATCGCTGTGGTCATCGGCATCATCGTGGCAGCCGTTGTGTCGTGGTGGCTCATTGTGGTGGGTGCCGCATCCATCTGGGCTGCTTGGTACTACACCGGCGGAAGGCATCCCTACGGTTATCGGGGCCTCGGCGAGCTGTTCGTGTTTGTCTTCTTCGGACTCGTAGCCACTGCGGGGTCGGCGTTCGTACAAGATGCCCAACTGACGCTGCTAGGTGTAGTGGCATCGGTGCCGGTGGGGCTGAGTTCGGTGGCGCTGCTCATCTCCAACAACCTGCGTGATCTTCCTACCGACTCCCAAGTCGGCAAGCGGACGCTGGCAGTGCGTATGGGGCCAGGCCCGACACGGGCGATGTACGCCGTTGTCGTTGTCTTGGCAGTGTTTTCGCCGATGTATCTTTCGCTGCTGCGTCCGTGGACGATGCTGGGTCTAGCCGCAGTCGCATTCGCTGCGCAACCTGTGCGGGCAGTGCTCAAAGGCGCTACCGGTCCAGCGCTTATCGCAGTGCTAGCAGCTACCGGACGACTTCAGATCGTCTTGGGCACACTGCTGAGCGTCGGATTGGCGCTGGGCCCGTGATTACCGGCGCGGTGTGTCAGCTCTGGCGAGTAGCGGTGATGAGCTGGGCGATGCCGCCGCTTAGCATTTCTTGTTTGACGTCTGCGAATCCGGCATCGGCAATGCGGCTGAGCAGTTCCGGCGTTGGGGGCAGATACGCCACTGACGCGGGCAGGTAACGGTAAGCCGACCCGCTTGACAGCAAACTTCCCACAGCCGGTACAACTTTGCCGAAATACAGTCGGTGACCAGCCCGCAGCAACGGGTTGGCAGGTTCAGCTACTTCAAGCAGTGCGATACGGGCTCCCGGTCGCAGCACTCGCGCTAGCTCGGCAAAGAAGCAATCCAGATCAGCGAAGTTCCTCAACGCGAATCCGCAAGTGGCGCCCGCCAGTGAAGCGCTGCGAACTCCCAGATTTTGAGCGTCGGAGCGGATAAGCGGCACACAAGTGGTGGTTTGAGCGAGCATGCCGGCGGAGAAGTCGACACCGATAGCTCGTAGGTTGGCCGCTTGGAGTTCATTGCAGAGATCGCCGGTGCCACAAGCCACATCTATCACGGTCTCGGCTGGCGATAGCCCCAGCGCTGCCACTGCTCGGCGTCGCCAGCGCATATCTAGCCGGAATGTCAACAGTCGGTTCAATAGGTCATAACGCGGCGCGATCTGGTCGAACATTTGCTCAACGGCCGCAGCTTTGTCGCCCAGCGGCGGCAGTTCCGCCGACGACCGTCGACGCTGTCTCATGTGAACCTGCTCATGTAAACCAGCCTCACGTGAACCAGACGCGTCGGTGGCTGCGGCTCATCGGATGAAAGAGCAGCACCAGCAGCAACGCATCAAACAGCAGACGCATAGCGATGTTCAGCCCAAAACCCTTGTCAAGGCCCCACCATATGGTCGCCAAGGCTGCGTAGATCGCCGCGGCGGAGCAAAGCCAGTGGCCCCACCTGCGTTCGTTCGCTGTGCCTGCGCCCCCGGCTACGTATGCGCCACCGAGCAGTACGGTGACAGCTAGTGGTGCCACGGCAGCGCCCGCATCGTCTGCTGTGCGGTCGCTGGCGAACAACGAGCCGATGCCTGCAACTAAGTCACGCGCCAATGCTGCGTCAACGCCGTAACCGAATAAGACCAGCAGCGCAGCAGAGAAATAGCTCAGCAGCACAGCGCTGTAGAGCGTCTGAGGCTGACTGCGATTGAGCCATTGAATTCGGTTCACCTCGCAAGTGTGGCACCTGTTGGTGACTTTCGGTTGCCTGAACGCCCGCATCGGCCAACCGGTAAGCGCAACGGGGCAGCGTTAGCCTCACCGCGGTGAGTGCTCGCGCTGGTACCGACCCTGTCATTGCGATCGGTGCTGACCGCAATGGCGCTGTGGTAGAGGCAGATGCGTCGCAGTGGCCGCCGGGGGCGCTGGCCGCAGCGTTGGCTCATCAGCTCAACGACATCGCAGGACCGGTGTCGGCATGGATTGACCATCCCGACCATGCAGACCACCCAAAAACAGTTGCAGATGCAACAGCAATATCAGCAACAGTAGAAATATCGCCGACAATATCGCCGACAATATCGCCGGGCAGTGCCGTGCCAGCTGAGACTGAACTAGGGCGAGCGCTGCATCGGCTCGGACTGACGTTCGTACGCGACCTGTACCGCATGGAGAGATCGCTGCCGATGGACAGCCCCAGCAGCGTCAAGACGCGACCGTTCGTCGTTGGCCAAGACGAGGCTGCCTGGGTGGAAGTCAACAATCGGGCGTTCTCACAGCACCGCGAGCAGGGTGGCTGGACGCTAGAACAGGTCGCCGAGCGCCAGTTAGAGCCGTGGTTCGATCCAGATGGCTTTCGGTTGCATGAGATCGACGGCGAAATAGCGGCCTACTGCTGGACCAAGGTTCACAACGACGAAAACCCGCCAGTCGGCGAGGTGTACGTCATCGCAGTAGATCCCTCCTATCACGGTCGCGGGTTGGGGCGGGCCCTCACGCTTGCGGGGTACGAGCACTTAGCAGCCCGAGGTCTAACGCGTGCAATGCTCTTCGTAGACGCAGATAACACCCCCGCCTTGAACTTGTATCTCAAACTCGGCCTAGCAATCACCGTTGTGCGGCGACTGTTCGTGGGTACAGGCCATCGTGCCGTTGAGCGGCGTGCGTGAGTGTGACTATGGGTACAACTACCGCTGCTGTTACCGCTGCCGTCGGTGCTGCCGATCCTTCGTTGTATGACCTGAGCCGGCAGGAATTGTCCGAGCTGCTAGCTGGTGAGCCGTCGTATCGACTCGATCAAGTGTGGGAAGGTCTCTATCGTCAACGTCGACCGCTGGCAGACATCACCAACGTGCCGCTGGATTTGCGTGGCGCCATCGGTGAGCTGCTGCCACCTGCGTTGGGCCACATCCGAACGCAATCGGCCGACAGAGGTGCCACCACCAAGCACTTGTGGTCGTTGCGCGATGGGCATCTGGTGGAGTCGGTGCTCATGGGTTACCGGAACCGAACCACGGTTTGCATCAGCAGTCAGGCTGGCTGTGCGATGGGGTGCAGCTTCTGTGCAACTGGCCAAGTGGGTTTCGACCGGAATCTGAGCACAGGCGAGATTGTCGAGCAGGTCTTGGGCTCGTTGCATCTTGCTAAGGAACCTTCAGCCCGCAGGCCCAAGAACCCGAAGCACCCTGAGAACTCGCAGGCTGCTCGCAACCGAGCTACGAACCGTGCCATAAACCGAGCCATAAACATTGTGTTTATGGGGATGGGGGAGCCGCTGGCAAACTACGACGCAGTCTGGAGCGCAGTGGAGCGCTTTACGGGCGATATGGGTATTGGTGCGAGACACATCACGATTTCGACCGTCGGGCTGATTCCCGGCATAGTACGACTCGCTGCAGCCTCTTTGCCTGTCAATCTGGCGGTTTCGCTGCACGCAGCCAACGACCGACTCCGTAATCGCATCGCTCCAATCAACCGTACGTACCCACTGCGTGACCTTGCTCGTGTGCTGGCCGATTACCGGCGTGCGAAACGGCGCCGCATCAGCTTTGAATGGGCCATGATCTCCGGCGTCAATGACCGCGACAGCGACTCTGTGGAGTTGGCTGCGTACGCACGGCCACTGGCGGCCCATGTGAATCTCATCCCCCTCAATCCGACTCCCGGCTACGACCACACGCCCTCGTCCGCCGACCGCATTGAGCAGTTCGCGGACCGATTGGCATCGCACGGGGTCAACGCCACAGTGCGCCAGAATCGGGGCACGTCGATCGACGCAGCCTGCGGCCAGCTGCGTGCGGACAAACAAGTCACCATCCAGCGCCGCGGTCGCCCCAATCGGCACCCCCAACTGTCGCCCCAATCAACCCGGCGCCCCAATCAACCCGGCGCCCCAATCAACACAGTGAACGCGCCCAGATTGAGCGATAGGAACGACCATGGGGAAGCCAAGATCGCCTAAAGGCCGAGCACAACGGACCCACGAGCGGCTCAAGGATGAATACGAAGCGGTTTGTGCACTTGAGCACAGCAACCCATTTGAGCTGCTAGTGGCGACCATCTTGTCGGCGCAATGCACCGACGCGCGGGTCAATGCCACGGTTCCGGGGGTGTTTGAGCGTTACCCCGACGCCGAAGCCATGGCGTCGGCGGATCTAGCCGAACTAGAAGTGCTGGTGCATCCGACGGGTTTTTTCCGCAGCAAGGCCCGCAACTTGCAAGGTATGGCTCGTTTGTTGTTGTCCGAATTCGGGGGAGAGGTGCCGAGAGGCCTCAACGATTTGGTCAAACTGCCTGGCGTGGGCCGCAAGACAGCCAACGTCATCCGCTCGGTGGCGTTCAGCCTTCCCGGTCTGCCAGTTGACACCCACGTCGGCCGTTTGGCGCGGCGTCTCGGTATCACCAACGAGGAAGACCCCGTCAAGATAGAGCTGGAACTCAACCCGATGATCCCGCAGTACGAACGGGGCGATTTCAGTCTGCGGCTCATCTTGCACGGCCGGAAAGTCTGCTCTTCTCGCAAGCCTGCCTGCGACGATTGCATGCTCAACGATTTCTGCCCGAGCGCGTTCGTGGTTTGAGAGCGCAGCCTCTCAGCGCAGTCGGTCAATACGGCTGGTCAGCTCAGCACAGCGCGTCGGTGGCTTGAGCGAGACGACGCCGGGCCATGCGCAAAGAGCGCTCTACCTCATAGAGCTCAACGCCGACATTTTCGTGCGGCGTGCCCAGTAGTTCGTCGGCCGCCTGTGAGACGCGAGCGCCCAGTTCTCCTATGGCTGTCTCGATGGACGACAGCTCGGCTGTGCTGATCATCAAGCGGCACGTTACCCACTGGCCACGCACTCACCGATCACTCACTCCTCGATGCTGTCTGGCTCCTTGATGCAGTCTGGCCTCGCAGATGCGTTGCAGCGCTCGTTGGGGTGCTCGCGAAAATGATTTGGTCGGAGTACGGCTTGGTGCGTACGTTGGCAACAGCGCCTAGATGAGTGGGCGGAACGCCGGGAGATACCGTGAGTACCATTGACTCTGTGACTGATGACCGTGGCAGCCCGGCTGTGCCGGACAGCGCTGAAGCCCCATCAAGTCACGAAACAGCCAGTCAAGAAACAGCCAGTCAAGAAACAGCCAACGACCCGCTTAGTCAACAGTCTGTGCAGCACCCGACTGCTGCGGCTGTGCGACGCTCGTTGCTGGTGCCCGTGCTGAGCACGGCGATCGCAACGCTGATCGCTGGCGTATTCGGCCTTGCGGCGCTGGGATTCGACACGCTGCGAGACGACATTCGACAGATCGATGCGCGATTCGGGGAGCAGTTCGCGCGGGTTGATGAGCGGTTTGCACAGATGGACGCGCGGTTTGCGCAGACCGAAGCGCGACTCGCCGGGATCGATGAGCAACTCGAACAGATCAATGCGACTCTGCTTGATCATGCCGACCGGCTCGAACAGATCGATGCGACTCTGCTTGATCATGCCGACCGGCTGGTCCGCATAGAGACGCGTCTAGATCAGATCGACACGCGCCTAGATCAGGTCGACACGCGCCTAGATCAGGTCGACACGCGCCTAGATCGTGTTGAGACGCGTCTAGATCAGGTCGACACGCGCCTAGATCGTGTTGAGACGCGTCTAGATCAGGTCGACACGCGCCTAGATCGTGTTGAGACGCGTCTAGATCAGATCGACACGCGCCTAGCTCGTGTCGAGACTGCCACTGGCACCGACGTTCAGCCCGTTGTGCAGTCGTAGCCGATGCGTTTCGGCGGCGTCGCCTAAGTAGGGGGAAAGACCTAGCAAGTCTTCTGGCTGGTTGTGGAATCCCTCAATAGTGGTGGCAGTAGGCCCTCAGACGAGGACGGCGAGCGGGACTGCGGCAATACGGTCGGCAAGATGCGACCGGCGCCGGTACGCACATCGGTGGCTAGGATCGTTCGCGATGACCCGCTCAAAATAAAGCGCCCCGGCGTACGGTCGTCATCAATGGAGCGGCGCACTGCGTCCCACACGGTCGCTGCGCGCTGCCACTCATCGATAAGCACTGGCGTCGCCAACGCGTCGAACGCAGCCGCAGGATCGGCGGCCACTGTTGCGGCGACTGGCGGATCGTCAAGGCGCAGTGTCGATGCGGCAAGGCGCTGCGCGCTTGAGGTCTTGCCGACACCACGGATGCCCTCAACCAAGCACGACGGATGAACGCTCAACAAGCGGGTCAGACGCTCATCGAGATGACACCGCAGATAAGTCATACATAAAAGACTAATCAACTATCCACAATATGGCTAGCGTATTGTTTTTCTTGTAACAGCGCCGAACACCGTCCGCCAACCCAAGCAGCCCAACCGAAACAGCCCAACCCCAAACAGCACAGACCAAATAGCACAGACCAAATAGCCAACCCCAAACAGCACAGCAAAGCGCAAACAGCCCAGCAGAGCGCAGCAGTGGCCCCTAGGAGCGCAGGTACCCTCGGCGCGGTGCTGAAACGATTGGACCTGAGAGACCAAGGCAAGAAAACTGAAGGCGAACTCGCCGATTTGCTGCCGCGCCCTCAAGCAAGTGATGCCGTGCCGATTGAGGCAGTTCACGAGCTGATTACTGCGGTACGCAGCGGCGGTGACGCAGCTGTTCGTGAGCTGACGGCACGCTTCGATGGCGTTGACTTGGCCTCAACACTGGTTCCACCCGAAGAACTCGCCGCTGCTTGGGACAGCTTGCAGCCCGGCTTGCGTTCTGCCATGGAAGTAGCGCACCGGCGAGTTTCCGACTTTCACCGAGCCGAAGCCATCGACGGCCACACCTATGAACGCGCAGGAGTGACTATCTGCTCGATTGACCAACCCGTTGACCGGGCAGGCATATACGTGCCCGGCGGCTTGGCTGCCTACCCGTCCACAGTTCTCATGACCGTGCCGGTGGCACGGGCCGCAGGCGTGGATGACATCGTGCTGTGCTCGCCGCCCGGACTTGACGGCAACCTGCCGGTGACCGTACTGGCAGCAGCCCATTTGTGCGGCGTAACCGAAGTGCATCGGGTGGGCGGTGTGCAAGCCGTTGCAGCTCTTGCTTACGGCACCGAGACAATCAGGCCAGTCGACGTGGTGGCCGGACCAGGCAACGCTTGGGTTGCTACCGCCAAGCAGCTTGTTGCCGGCGACGTAGGCATCGCCGCAGCGTTCGCAGGGCCGTCTGAGATTGTGGTGATCGCCGACGCGACCTGTCCAGCAACAGCAGCGGCGACCGATGTAGTGCTGCAAGCCGAGCACGGTCCTGGCGGGCGCGCCTGGCTCGTCACTTGGGACGACACATGCGCCGACGCAGTATGCGACGCAATCAACGAAATCGTCGAGTTGTCTCCCCGTCGCCAAGAAACACTCGCCACACTCAACACTGAGGGTTTTGTGTGCTTGGTTGACGGACCCCAGCAGGCGGCTGAAGTTGCCAACTTCATAGCACCCGAGCATCTCCAGCTCATGTGCGAAAACGCGTCCGGACTCCTTGACAGCCTTCGTCACGCCGGCGCGGTCTTCATTGGTCCGTGGGCTCCAGCATCCATCGGCGACTATGTGGCAGGACCGTCGCATGTGCTACCCACCGCTGGCACAGCTCGCTTTGCTGGCGTACTGACAACCGGCGACTTCGCCAAGCGGATGCATGTAATCGATGTCACTGAAGCTGGTTTCGATCTGCTGGCACCAGCGGTGGCTGAACTCGCCGAAGCGGAAGGACTATGGGCGCACGCCGTGTCGGTATCGCGTCGCAAGGAATGGGCAACATCTGGGGTACGGCCATGAAACCCGCAGTGCGGGATGACCTTCGCCTGCTTGATGGTTACCACTCGCCGCAGATCGACGTGCAAGTGCGTCTCAATACCAATGAGGCAGCGGTTGGGCCACCGCCGGAGTTTGTTGAGGCGCTCGCCGCTGAGCTTCGCAGTGTTGATTGGCACCGCTATCCCGACCGTACGGCTACCAAGTTGCGAGCCGACCTAGCGGCGCTGCACGACCTCGATCCTGAACGGATATTCGTAGCCAACGGCTCCAATGAGGTACTACAGACGCTCTGTTTGACGTACGGGGGAGCGGGCCGCAACGTCGTCACTTTCGAGCCCACCTATGCGATGTACGGACAGATTGCGCGCAGCACACAGAGCAACATCGTTGAGGGCGAACGTCTAGCCGACGGCAGCATCGAGATGTCTGAGCTGGAACGTGTCATCGGCTGCTACGAGCCATCGATCGTGTTCTTGTGTTCGCCCAACAACCCCACCGGCACAGCAGAACGGCCCGAAGTGCTCAAACGGGCGTTACAAGTAGCACCCGGTGTGGTGGTGGTCGATGAGGCGTACGGGCAGTTCGCCGACTGGAGCGCAATAGATCTCTGCGACACCACCGGTGGCCCGGACAACCTCGTGGTCACGCGCACCTACTCCAAAACATGGGCGATGGCAGGTGCCCGTCTTGGCTACGCCATCGTTCCAGCAGGTATGGCCGCAGAGTTCGAAAAGGTGGTGCTGCCTTACCACCTCGACACGTTCAAACAAGTCGCCGGACGAGTGGCGCTGCGTTTCGCTGACCAGATGGAACAACGAGTCTCGGCTGTTGTCTCAGAGAGAAAACGGATAGAGGAACACCTGCATCGGCTGGGCCTACGCATCTGGCCCTCCCAATCCAACTTCGTCCTGTTCTGCACCGCACCAAGCGGGCGCAGTGGCAGTGACATCTGGCAGGCACTCCTAGACCGATCGGTGCTTGTGCGGAATTGTTCAAGCTGGCCACGGCTCACCGATTGCCTGCGAGTCACCGTTGGCACCCCGCAGGAAAATGATCGCTTCCTAGAGGCGCTGTCTGAGGCAATCGCGTGAATGATCGCATAGATAAGGCAGACAAGGCCCACCGAGGTGCGAAACAACCTTGAAGGCCCCAAGCTAACTAGGCCAAAACGAATCCTTTGAAAGAGTGCGCCATGACTGCTCGCACCGCCACTGTGCAGCGCAATACCGCAGAGACACAGATCAATCTGACGCTGAACCTTGACGGCAGCGGCAGCAACAACATCTCAACCGGTCTGCCTTTTTTCGACCACATGCTCGCCCAGCTAGCCAAGCACGCCCGCTTCGATTTGCAGTTGCAAGCCATCGGTGATCTTGAGATCGATGCCCATCACACGGTAGAAGACACCGGCATTGCGCTCGGCGAGGCGCTGCGGCAAGCATGGGGTGACAAAGCTGGCGTGCGTCGCTTTGCCTCATATGTCGTGCCGCTTGACGAAGCGGCCGTTGAGGTCGTGCTGGACCTGTCAGGTCGGCCTTTCCTGCACTACGAAATTGAACCGCCGGGCGAAAAAATCTTGGGCGATCCACCGTTCGACCCACAGCTATGCGAGGAGTTCTGGCGAGGCCTAGTGACGTCGGCAAACATCACCTTGCACTTGGTGATGCTGCGAGGTCGTAACACTCACCACATCATTGAAGCCAGCTTCAAAGGCGCAGCGCGGTCGTTCTACGACGCCATCCGCATCGCTGACGATGTGCTGCCCTCCACCAAGGGCATCTTGTGACCCGAGCACGGCGTCAGGTGAGGGGTGGGGGTACTCGTGGTTGAACGTCCGCTAGTAGCCGTGCTCGGCTGTGTTGTGGGGCGAGCACGGTTTTGGGTGAGGGGTGGGGGCACTCGTGGTTGAACGTCCGCTAGTAGCCGTGCTCGGCTGTGTTGTGGGGCGAGCACGGTTTTGGGTGAGGGGTGGGGGCACTCGTGGTTGAACGTCCGCTAGTAGCCGTGCTCGGCTGTGTTGTGGGGCGAGCACGGTTTTGGGTGAGGGGTGGGGGCACTCGTGGTTGAACGTCCGCTAGTAGCCGTGCTCGACTATGGCATCGGCAATTTGCGCTCGGCTCAAAAAGCGCTTGAGCGTGTAGGTGCCGATGCCCGACTGACTGCAGATGTCGGGCTTATCAGCGACGCAGACGGCGTGGTGCTGCCCGGTGTCGGACACTTCGGTACATGCATGCAGCAGCTGCGCGCCACAGGTCTTGAAGAGCCGACGCTGGAAGCCGTGGCAGAGGGGCGACCATTCCTAGGTATCTGCGTCGGCATGCAGATGTTGTTTGAGACTTCCGAGGAAGCTCCCGGTGTCGCAGGTCTTGGCGTGATGCCCGGCACAGTTCAGCTCTTGGCAGATGGAGTGGTGCGGCCGCAAATGCAGTGGAATCGCCTTGATGTGCGTCAACCGGACTGTCCGCTGCTAGCGGGCCTCTCCGATGGTGCTTGGATGTACTTCGTCCACAGCTACGCGCCGGTAACGGACGACGAACTAGTCGTTGCGACCTGCGACTACCCGACGCCGATCACCGCCGTCACCCAGCGAGGTCGGCTGTGGGCCACACAGTTCCACCCTGAGAAATCTGGAGACGCGGGCAAGCGTTTGGCGCAGAATTTCTTGGCGGCAGTAACAGCAGATCGGTGCAGTCGGTGAGTTTCGACCTATACCCAGCCATTGATTTGCTAGATGGCCATTGTGTGCGCCTGCTGCAAGGCGATTACGACCGCGAGGTGCGCTACGACACCAACCCTGTCGAAACAGCACACTCATTCGCGGAGGCAGGAGCCCGCTGGATTCACTTGGTAGATCTTGATGCCGCCCGTTCGGGCGAGCCACAGCCGCAGAATCAAGCGGTGATCCGGTCGGTCGTGGCTGCCGTGGAGGGCACCGGTGTCGCCGTGCAGGTCGGCGGCGGTATCCGCAGCCGACGCAACGCCGAAACGCTGTACGGCGCTGGCGTGACCCGCTGTGTACTGGGCACCGCCGCGATTGAGCATCCCAATCTCTTAGCCGAACTGGTCGCTGGGGGCCATCGCGTCGCCGTCGGGTTGGACGTGCGCGGTACCGAGGTAGCCACTCGCGGCTGGAAACATCGCAGCGGGGTGAGCTTGTCTGAGGCCCTCAGGAGTCTGGCCGGCAGCGGTGCTGAGTCCGTTGTTGTAACTCAGATAGCCCGTGACGGCATGGGAGGCGGTAGCGATCTAGCGGGCCTGCGGGAAGTTCTGGACGCACCTCAGCGCCCACCGGCGATGTCGGTTATTGCCAGCGGTGGCGTCGGCTGTCTTGCAGACATAGCGGATCTTCGTGATTTGCGTTCGGCGAACGGGCACAGGCTGGACGGTGCCATTGTGGGTAAAGCGCTCCATGACGGTGCCATCTCGCCGGCGGCGGCTGTGGTGGTCGCGCGTGGCAGCACAGCACCCGACGAGTCAGACAGCAAACCACAACCGTGACTGGCGCCAACGGGAGACAGGTGACACCTTGAAGACGGTACGAGTCATTCCTTGTCTTGACGTGGACGACGGACGGGTCGTGAAAGGTGTCAACTTTGTTGACCTGCGCGACGCTGGCGACCCTGTGGCGCTAGCAGCCGCCTATGACCGCCAAGGAGCCGACGAACTGGTCTTCTTAGACATCACCGCATCGGCGTACGGTCGTGACACAATCATTGATCTGGCTCGTCGCGCCGCCGAGGAGGTCTTCATTCCTTTCACAATCGGCGGAGGAATCCGCACAGTTGACGATGCCCGCTCGCTGCTACGCGCCGGTGCCGACAAAGTCTCGGTGAACTCAGCCGCAGTTGCACAACCCCGTTTGGTGCAAGAGATAGCCGAAGAGTTCGGCAGCCAATGTGTCGTGGTTGCGGTGGACGCAAAAATGCGCCACAGCGCCCCGAACCACACCAACTCATGGAACGTCTATGTAAAAGGCGGACGTGAGGACACCGGCGTGGACGCGCTGGAGTGGGTGAAACAAGCAGCCGACTTGGGTGCCGGTGAGATTCTGTTGACTTCTATGGATGCCGACGGCACCAAAGCAGGTTTCGATCTCAAACTCACCAAAGCAGTAGTTGACGCTGTCTCTATCCCGGTTGTCGCCAGCGGGGGAGTGGGCACGCTGCAGCACCTAGTAGACGGCGCAGTAATCGCAGGCGCTGACGCGGTGCTGGCCGCGTCGATCTTCCACTTCGGCGAGCACACCATCGCCGACGCTAAGCGAGCGCTGATTGATGCAGGGATCGCTGTCCGTCCGCCGTCCGGTTGGGGATGACGCGCTAGTTTTCGCAGTTATGAGTTATCCAGGTGCTTACTCCGTCGCCGATCCCGACCGTCTAGCAGTGATCATGGCCCGTGATGGGCACACGCGAACGTTCGGCCAGCTTGAGGCTCGCAGTTGCCGTTTCGCGCAGCTCATGTGGGCCGCAGGCCTCCGACCAGGTGACCATGTCGCCATCTACTCCGACAACAACATCGGCTACTTCGATGCCTACTGGGCGGCGATGCGCAGCGGCCTGTATTTCACCACCGTCAACCGATACCTAACAGCCGAAGAAGCGGCTTACATCGTGAACGACTGTGGGGCCAACGTAGTAGTGGCTTCGCCTGCTGTCGCCGACATGGCGACAGAGCTGTTGCCGATGATTGGCGATTGCGCTGTTCGGCTGATGTTCGATGAGGCAACTGCGGGGTTCGACTCCTTCGAAGATGCCATTGCAGCTTTCCCGGCTGAGCCGCTGGCAGAGCAGCCTCGCGGAGCGCCGATGCTGTACAGCTCGGGCACGACGGGCCGTCCCAAGGGAATCAAAAGGCCCCGCGACGGAACTTCGATCACCGAGCCAGATCTCGTCAGCGGCGCACTCCTTGGCGGGGTCTTCGGTTTCGGCGAGGGCACTCGCTATCTGTCGCCCGCGCCGCTGTATCACTCAGCACCGCTGTCGTTCACCACTGGCACCCAAGCGGTGGGCGGCACTGCTGTGATCATGGACCGTTTTGACGCTGCTGAGGCGTTGGGATACATAGAGCAGTACCGCATAACGCATAGCCAATGGGTGCCAACGATGTTCAGTCGGATGCTGAAGTTGCCTGAGGCCGAGCGAGCACGGCACGACTTGTCAAGCCATCGATTCGCTGTTCATGCTGCAGCGCCGTGCCCGGTCGAAGTGAAGCAGCAGATGATGTCGTGGTGGGGGCCGATCATTCACGAGTATTACGCCGGGACTGAACTCAACGGGTTCTGTTATGTAAGTCCCGACGAGTGGCTTGAGCGCCCAGGGACCGTGGGAAAGCCCATCATCGGGACCATCCACATCTGCGACGACGAAGGTAACGAGCTGCCCGTGGGCGATGAGGGCACGATCTATTTTGAGCGCGAAGAACCGGCGTTTGAGTATCACAACGATCCAGACAAAACGGCCGAGTCCCGCCACGACCGGCACGAACTGTGGTCAACGCTGGGCGATGTGGGTCGAGTTGACGAAGACGGCTATCTGTATCTGACCGACCGCAAAGCGTTCATGATCATCTCAGGCGGAGTGAACATCTACCCCCAAGAGATCGAAGATCGTCTAGTGATGCACGACAAGGTGACCGATGTGGCCGTATTCGGCGTGCCCAACGAGGATTTCGGCGAAGAGGTGAAGGCTGTGGTGCAGCCGGCCATCGGTGTGAAAGCCGACGAAGCGCTAGCGGGTGAGTTGCTGGCCTATTGCCGTGAAAACCTCGCGGGCTACAAAGTGCCGCGTTCAATCGATTTTCGAGACGAGCTGCCACGTCACCCCACTGGCAAGCTCTACAAGCGCATTCTGCGCGACGAATACTGGGGAGACCGCACGTCACGCATCGTGTGACTGCGGCACAGATCGCCAGCTACAGATCCCCTGCTGATGTGCCGCAGCCTGACCCTGCCGTCTGATCTATTCGGGCGAACGGTACCGTTCGGGCGGTGAGCGCTCCCCAATCAGACAGCGTGCAGGCTGTCGGCCCATCAACTGTCAGCTCCTCAACTGTCGGCCCGTCGACCATTGGTTCCTCAACGAAGCCAATTCGTTCGGCGAAGGGAGACAAGACGGCTGCCCGCAAGTCCACGACGGCCGAAAATGCCACAAACGCCGCAAATGTCGAAAATGAAGACGAGCGCCGACCGATCAAGATGCTCCACGACCGTCTGCTGGTGCGGATCCCTAACGACGGCTCGGAACGACGCAGCAGCGGCGGGATCCTCATTCCTGCGACCGCTCAGCAGAACAAGCGCTTGGTGTGGGCCGAAGTTGTTGGCGCAGGACCAAACGTGCGCACTGCCCAAGAAGGGGATCGTGTGCTGTTCAGCCCCGACGATCGTCACGAGGTGGAAGTGCATGGCGACGATTTCTTGATCCTGCGCGAAAGAGACGTTCACGCCATCGCTGCACCTCGCATTGAGTCCGGCAGCACCGGTTTGTACTTGTGAACTTGCGGCCCTGAGTCTGTCTCGTAGCCCCAAACTGATGAGTCCAGACTGATGATCATCACCGAGAGGCAGTTCCGCACCTCCGCTGGGATCGCTGTCTCCGCGCAGGTATCCACGGTAGACGCAGACACCGAAATTGAAGAACTGATTGACCGGCTAGATGAAGCCCGCGGGGTGCTGCTGTCATCAAGTTATGAGTATCCCGGTCGCTACACCCGCTGGGATATGGGCTTCGCAGATCCTCCGCTAGTCATCACCAGTCGGGGCCAGAACGTCTGGGTGGATGCCCTCAACGAGCGGGGCGGGGTGCTCCTTGAGTCTGTTGACGAAGCACTGGTGGCTTTGGGCACGCCCGCTGGCATAACTGACGTGCGCCGTGAGCTAGGCCACGGATTCGGTGCAGTGGCTTGTCGTGTGGAACGGGCCGAGCGGCGTTTCGAAGAAGAGGAACGAAGCCGACAACCTTCCGCGTTCACCGTCGTCCGTGCCTTGGTGAACCTGTTCTGTTGCGATGACCCGCATCTGGGCCTGTACGGGGCCTTCGGTTACGACCTCGCTTTCCAGTTTGAACCCATAGTTTTGAGTTTGCCGCGTCCTGAGCACCAACGTGATCTGGTTCTGTATTTGCCTGACGATCTGCTGATTGTGGACCACGAAGGCGGAACAGCGCAACGTTTCAGGTACGAGTTCGCCGTTAACGGTCGAAGCACTGTCGGGCTGCCACGCGAAGGCCAACGGACGCCCTACGAACCCGATCTTGCTTTTGAGCCGCGTTGCGATCATCCCCCGGGCGGATACGCAGCCGGTGTGCGAGCTGCACAAGAGCACTTCGCTCGCGGCGACCTCTTTGAAGTGGTCACCAGTCAGATGTTTTCTGAGCCTTGTGCGGAGTCTCCTGCGGAACTGTTCCGCCGACTCAAAGAACAGAACCCCGCGCCCTACGGATTTCTCATTAATCTCGGCCCAGCCTTGGCTGGGCGAGATGAGAGCAGTCCAGCCTTGGCTGGGCGAGATGAGAGCAGTCCAGCCTTGGCTGGGCGAGATGAATGCAGCGAGTGGCTGATCGGCGCTTCTCCAGAGATGTACGTGCGCGTTGAGGGTGATCGGGTTGAGACCTGCCCGATCTCAGGGACCATCGCCCGAGGCCAAGATCCCATAGACGACGCGTCGCAGATCTTGGCGCTGCTGAATTCATCCAAAGACGAGTCGGAACTGACGATGTGTACCGACGTTGACCGCAATGACAAGAGCCGTATATGCGTTCCAGGGTCCGTCAAGGTCATAGGTCGCCGCCAGATTGAGATGTACTCGCGGCTCATCCACACCGTGGACCATGTCGAAGGGCGCCTTCGGGACGGGTTCGATGCTCTGGACGCGTTCTTGTCTCACACTTGGGCAGTGACGGTGACGGGTGCGCCGAAAACGGCAGCGATGATGTTCCTTGAGCAGTACGAACGGACTCCCCGGGCGTGGTACGGGGGTGCTGTGGGCAAGATCGGGTTCGACGGCAGTTTGAACACCGGACTCACGCTGCGAACCATCCGCATCGCAGACGGGCATGCACAGGTGCGTGTCGGCGCAACGCTGCTGTGGGACTCCGACCCTGACGCAGAGGAATCTGAAACCGAACTGAAGGCATCAGCCTTCCTTGATGCGATCCGGCGGCCACGCTCAGTCACGACACAGAACGCCGCAACAGGATCATCCAACGAACGACAGGTGCTGCTCATCGATCACTTGGATTCATTCGTACATACCCTCGCGAACTACCTGCGTCAGACCGGTGCGGCGGTGGTGACTCGCCGGGCCGGGTTTTGTGCCGATGAGATCAGCGCCGACAATTTCGATCTTGTCGTGTTGTCGCCGGGGCCCGGACGCCCTGATGATTTCGGCATCAGCTCGGTGGTGCGTGCCACGCTCAATGCCGGGGTGCCGCTGTTTGGTGTGTGCTTGGGGTTGCAGGGCATCGTGGAGTACTTCGGCGGCGAGTTAGGGCAGCTCGCCATGCCGATGCACGGCAAGCCGTCGGCCATCCGTGTCGTCGGCGGGCGACTGCTCAAAGGGCTGCCTACAGAGTTCCGGGCGGGCCGTTATCACTCGCTGTTCGCTCACCGCCCGCAGATACCCAAAGAGCTAGAGGTCACCGCTGTCAGCCTTGATGACGACATCGTGATGGCCGTTGAGCATCGTGAACTGCCGGTTGCGGCAGTTCAGTTCCATCCCGAGTCGATCATGTCGCTTGACGACGGCATCGGTTTGACGCTCATTCGCCATGTCGTAGACCGACTGGTGCCGGGTTGGAGGGCCGAATGAACGCACATCCATTGCTGGATCGGTTGGTTGTGGCAGACACAGCAGACCTAGTGCGCGATGTGCTCATAGTGAGCGGGCCGCAAGCCGCCCCGTACCTGCAAGGTCAGATATCTGCCGACGTAGAGGCCATGGAAGTCGGCCACAGCACATTGTCGTTTTTGTTGGAGCCGCGGGGGCGCGTGGAGGCGTTGTTTGTTCTCAGCCGCGTCGGACCGACCACGTTCGTCGCCGATACCGATGCAGGATTCGGTGAAGCGATGACCATGTCGCTCGAGCGTTTTAAGTTGCGAACCGAGGCAGAGTTCTCATTTCAGCAGTGGGTCATGCTTGCTGTGCGAAGTCCTATAGCGGCACAGCCGTCGATGATCGCCGCCTCAGCGACCGGCCCAGCGGATGGGCTCCAACAACTAACACAGGTAATACGGCCGGCGCATTGGCCCCTAGCCGACGGTTACGACGTACTGCTGCCTCCCAACAGCCCCAACAGCACAGTCGGCACAATCAGCAGCTTTGGCAGCGATCTACAACGAATCTGCGCTGACGAGTACGAGGCGCTGCGCATGGGCTACGGATTGCCGTCCATGGGCACAGAAATTCAGCCTGGCGACATTCCAAACGAGACCGGCCTGCTTGAGCAAGCGGCGTCGTTTAGTAAGGGCTGTTACCGCGGCCAAGAACTCGTAGAGCGGATCGATTCGCGTGCCGGTGGCCGCCGCAGCATCCGACGTTTCCGAAGCGCCGCCAAAGTTGCGCCCGGAGCGGGCTTGCGAGCCGCGGACGGGGCCGACATCGGCACTGTGTTGAGCTCTGCTTCACTTGGTTCTGTTTTATTGGGTTCTGCTGTTTTATTGGGTTCTGCTGCACTGAATTCTGTTTCGCTGTCGGCTGAAGTGGTTGGGTTCGCATCGGTGCGACGAGATGCCGCCAATGAGGTGAGCACCGAAGACGGTCAGCCGGTCATGCTTGCCGACCTCTTCTGAGGCTGTGTAACTGTGAAACTGCCGTGCGACTGTCGTGGCTGTGAAGACCCTGTGCTGAAGCCATCACAGGGGTCATCACTGGGGTCACCATTGAGGCCATCGTCGGGTCTGCTGCGGGTACCCTCGCATCTAGTTGGCAAGTCGTCCGCGGACATTGACCGGGGTGACTGCGGGCGCGGATGCGGCCTCGTCCAGAACCCGCTGCGGTGCAAGGGGTCGGCTGACATGCCGGTACAGACATGTTCGTAAAGATCTGCGGTGTCACGAACGAAGAAGATGCGCTCGTTGCCGTCGGCATGGGCGCTGATGCCATCGGGTTCAACTTCGTGCCTGGATCGCCACGGCAGATCACCCCCCGACTAGCACGTGACATTGCCCGCCGACTACCGGGCGGCATCGTCACCGTCGGGGTGTTCCGCAACGAGTTGCCCGAGCGAGTGGTGCAGATCATGGACGGTGCAAACCTGCGCCTAGCTCAGTTGCACGGCAACGAAACGATGTCTGACAGTCGCTGGATCTCCGATCGCGTGCCCGGTCTCATCAAAGCGTTCGTGGCGGGCGATCCCAACGTGGAACGCGTGCGGAACTACGGCGCTGTGATGCTCATGTTGGACGGTCCTGAGCCCGGTAGCGGACGCGTGTTTGACTGGCGTCAGGCCGAAGGTGTCAATCGCAACGTCAAGGTGCTGCTCGCTGGAGGCCTACGCCCCTCCAACGTCGCGCAAGCCATTGAGATCGTGCGCCCATGGGGTGTTGACGTGGCCTCGGGTGTGGAATCGGAACCGGGCCGTAAAGACGTGATTGCTATACGCAAATTTGTCATGGCAGCCAAAGAGGCCGGCGCGCGGTTTCAAAATGACGACACCGCAGAGATGCCTGCTGCGGACGCACCCTATGACTGGCGCAACGACTAAGCGAGAAGCACCATGGCAGCACAGAGCGAATCCACGACACCTGTGAGGTCAGTCATGGGCGAGCCCACGACGCGTACTAGGTCAGTGATGGGCGAGCCCACGACACCTGTGAGGTCAGTCATGGGCGAGCCCACGACGCGTACTAGGTCAGTCATGGGCGAGCCCACGACGCGTACTAGGTCAGTCATGGGCGAGCCCACGACTGATGGCCGTTTCGGCGACTTCGGGGGACAATTCGTGCCTGAGACGTTGGTTGCTGCCTGCGAGGAACTCGAAGCCGCTTTTCGCGCGGCTTGGGCCGATCCTGACTTCGTCGCCGAGTTCGAAACCACGCTGCGCGACTACGGAGGAAGACCGTCGCCGCTGACCGAGTGCCGCAACCTGTCCGAGCAGCTTGGCGTGCGTCTGCTCCTCAAGCGCGAAGACCTCAACCACACCGGATCGCACAAGATCAACAACGTGATCGGTCAGGCTCTACTGGCGCAGCGCATGGGCAAGACGCGGCTCGTTGCTGAAACAGGCGCCGGTCAGCACGGCGTTGCGACGGCGACCGCGGCGGCGCTGCTGGGCATGGAATGCAAGGTGTATATGGGCGCCGTAGATGTGGATCGCCAAGCGCTCAACGTGTTCCGCATGCGCCTGCTCGGGTCTGAAGTGGAATCGGTCCAATCGGGCAGTCGCACGCTCAAAGACGCTGTCAATGAGGCGCTTCGAGACTGGGTAGCCACCGTCGGGCACACGCACTATTGCCTCGGGTCGGTGATGGGTCCCCACCCGTATCCGTGGATGGTGCGCACGTTCCATCACATTTTGGGCGACGAAGCCGCAGCGCAATGCAAGGATCTGATCGGCAGCGACCCCGACTTGGTAGTCGCATGCGTGGGCGGCGGGAGCAATGCAGCAGGAATCTTCTCGGGCTTTGCTGACGGCGATGCCCGGCTCGTGGGTGTCGAACCTGCGGGAGGTGCCGCAGTCGGGCGAGGTGTGCCCGGCGTGGTACACGGCATGACGAGCTACCTCATGTCGGATGAAGCAGGCCAAGTGCTCGAGGCCGAGTCCATCTCGGCTGGGCTGGACTATCCCGGCGTAGGACCTGAGCACGCCTACCTTGCCGCAATCGGTCGGGCCGAATATCCGAGCGTGAACGATGATGAGGTGGTAAAGGCGTTTACGCTGATGAGCCGAACTGAGGGCATCATCCCAGCGCTGGAATGCGCGCACGCGTTGGCCTGGATTGTGCGTGAAGCGCCGAAGATCAAGAGCCAGACGGTGCTGATGAACCTCTCAGGCCGAGGCGACAAAGACGTAGACCAGATGATGGGCGTGCTGGGCATGGAAGACCTCAGCCAGTGAGGCCTCACTCAAGGAAGCCTCAGCCAGTGAGGCCGGAGTCGTGACAAGCGCCTCGGTCAGCGAACATGACAGAGCGTTCGGCGCGCTGGAGACACGATTACGTACGCGGCGCAGCAGCGGCGCAAAGCTGCTTATCGCTTACATCACGGGCGGCTACCGGGGCTGGCAGCGCGCGGTGGAAGCCGCCGCGGATGCGGGTGCCGATGCTGTGGAGATTGGCATTCCCTTTTCTGACCCTGTGATGGACGGACCGGTCATCCAGCAAGCTTCAACGGCGGCTTTGACCACGGGAACGACCCCGGCATCAGTGCTGGCCGAAGCGCGCAAACTCGACACCGGTGTGCCACACGCAGTGATGACCTACTACAACCTCTGCTACCGCCAAGGCCATGAGAGATTCGCTTCGGCACTCGTTGACGCTGGCATCGTGGCTGCGATCTTGGCTGATCTTCCCTATGTCGAATCAAGCCCGTGGCTCAACTCCGCCGCAGCCGCCGGCCTCGAGGCGATCCTGCTGGCGGCACCTACGACCCCCGACCATCGGCTCGCCGCGCTGTGCGAGGCATCGCGCGGTTTTGTCTACGCGATCGGTTTGCTCGGCGTGACTGGCGAACGATCAGCGTTGGCCAACACGGCTACTGAGATTGCCGCTCGCTGCTTAGCAGTCACTGACCGGCCGGTGCTCACCGGTGTCGGCATCGGCTCTCCCGCTCAGGCGGTCGAGGCTTGCCGAGTTTCTGACGGCGTCATCATCGGCTCTGCGGTTGTTCGCACACTGATGTCCGACGGCCCCGAGGCAGTGGGAGAACTCGTGGCTTCTTACCGGACGGCGTTAGATCGCGGCTGACCGGTGAGCTGCACCGATCCTCCAAGACCGGGCTGGGAGCCAGACGATCCGAACTGCGAACTGTGCGAAGCCGCCCGATTCACTCACTGGTATTTTGAGGACGAACTGTGCTGGGTAGCCGACTGCGAAGTGTGCGCCACCCCAATGGTGGTCTGGAAAAGGCACGGAACCGAGCCGCCTGCTGCGGAGTTAGACGCAATGCTGGCCCGCCTGAAGGAGGTCGGCGAGGAACGTTTCGGACCCGGTGGCGGAGTTGTAGACCAAGTAATGCGCCAGATTCCCGATCATTTCCACGCGCACTATCGCGATGCGGACTGGATGTCCCGTCGCTGGGTTGAGCCGCCGAGCAGGTACGTGGGCGTCGGCGCGCCCCGAGTGACCGGATCTCAGATGACTGGGTCTCAGATGACTGGGTCTCAGATGACTCAGCGAAAGCGCGGCAAATGACCCACGGCACCGCTGCCGGATCCAAAGCGCTCCGGGTCGCAGCCTTGCTGGGAGCGGTAGTCGTTGTCATCTTCGTTTTTTCAAGCTGCGGTAGCGGCGATGCAAACGAGACTGTTCTCGAACAACTGGAGGTGCTGTTTGAGGAAGCCGATTCGTCGCTCGGGAACGAAGTTTTCAGCGATAGCTGCGCTGTCTGTCACGGCAGTGACGGCAGAGGCGGCGTCGGCGCGGCGCTCGGAGGTGTCAACCAACGCTTGAGCGTTCGCGACCACCTGTCGGTGGTCTGGAACGGTCGCGGTTCAATGCCGCCGTTCGGCGGACTTCTCACCAACTTCGAAATAGCAGCGGTGGTGGCCTACCAACGCAATGCGTTCGGCAACGAGTAGGGCTCGCCTGCTCGTCATCTGTCACCTGCCGCCGTTGATTCGCTGAGTTGATTCGTTGGGTTCATTCGTTGATCGCCCATTCGATTTGCAACCCGCCACGGCGGTAGCTTCGCGACGATGAAAGATGTCCCCTCAACCAGCCGCTTTCCGCGACCAGATGAGCTGCTGCCACATCGAGTGCCGTTCCTGTTTGTTGACGAGATCGTCGAACTCTGTCCCGGTGAGCGCTGCGTCGCACTGTGGCACCTGAGAGGCGACGAAGATTTCTTCGCCGGCCATTTCCCGGGTGTGCCGACGCTGCCAGGGGTACTTATGGTGGAATCGCTCGCTCAGACCGCAGGACTTGCAGCGGTGGCAGCATCATCGTTAGACGGCAAGTTGGCGCTCTTCGGCGGCATCGACAGAGCCCGTTTCCGACGCCAAGTCACTCCAGGGGAAACACTTCGCCTAGAAGCCGCTATAGACCGCTCATCGGCCCGAGCCGTCAAGGCCTCAGGAACAGCCAGCGTGGACGGTCAGACAGCCTGCGAAGCCTCAATGATGTTCCTCATAACCGATGCTGACACCACCGATTGAGTCACACCCGCAAACCCCCACCGATGTGCTGTCAGCGACTAATCGATGATGCAGTTCGCGTGCAACGATGGGACAGGTAAGAATCAACACAGCGTCAAAACAGCGTCAGCACCGGCGAAAGGTGACATTGGACATGTTGCAGCACTATCGAGTTTTGGATTTATGCGAGGGAATCAGTCAGTTCGCGGGTTACCTGCTGGCCAGCTTGGGCGCAGAAGTAATCGCCGTGGAACCGCCCATAGGCGTGCGCAGCCGTCATGACGGGCCGTTCGTTAACGACGAGCCCAACCCCGAACGTTCGCTCATGCACTGGGCCTACAACCAAGGCAAGTTCAGCGTCACTGCCGATCTGGCCACGGCGGAAGGACGACAGCAGTTGCTGGACCTCGTTGCGGGCGCCGATGCGCTCATTGAGGACGCGCCAGTGGGCAGCATGAACACGTTGGGCTTGAGCTACGACGACTTGGCCGCCGTAAACCCGGCCATCGTGCATGCTTCAATCACACCGTACGGCTCAACCGGACCTCGCAGCTCCTGGGCCGGATCGGATCTAACAGCAGCGGCCGGCAGCGGCTTCCTTCACGCCAGCGGCGACAAGGACCGCGCTCCGGTACGTGTCTCGGGTGTGCCTCAAAGCTTCCTACAAGCTGCGGCCGATGCTGCAACCGCCACACTCATTGCGCTCCGAGAAGCTCAGCGCAGCGGACGCGGTCAGCACGTTGACATCTCAGCAATGGAATCCATGACCCATGGCCAGCCCGCAAATCTGTCGAGCCGTGTCAACGCCAACGCGGTGAATCGACTTGCTGGCGGCCTCAGTCTCGGCGGAGTCGACGTCCCGATGCTGTTCCCATGCGCCGACGGCAACACGATCTGCGTGGCGCTGATGGGCCCCGCCTTCGCGCCCTTCACTGAACGACTCGTGGCTTGGGAAGCCGAGGAGGGGTTCGCCGACGAAGAGCTGCAGGCCGTCAACTGGGAGACGGTCGCAACCGAAGTGTTCAGCGGCCAGCGCTCGCCAGACATCATCGCCAAGTCGTTTATGACTCACGCCCGTTTTATGGCCACCAAGACCACCGAAGAGCTGTGGACAGCGGCTTTTGAGCGGAACATCTTGATTACCCCTTCGGCGCTAGTCAGCGATCTGCTCACCAACCCGCACTTCGCCGCTCGTGACTTCTGGCGAGATGTTGACTTGGACGACTTAGACGACGGACGTCGTGCGCGCTTCTGCGGTCCGCTGGTGCATTTCAGCGCTGATGCTCCTGAGCGCACGCCGGTGGTGCCCAAACTGGGTGCTGACAACGGCCGCGTTGACACCGAGCGGCAGCCCTACGCAACGGCAGCAGTAAACACCAGCGGCGGCCCCGTCTCAGACGGCACCGACTTGCCGCTCGCCGGTTTGCGAGTGGTGGAGTTCTCTTGGGTCATCGCCACGCCGTCGGCGGTACGCATCCTTGCCGACTACGGCGCCACCGTGGTCAAAGTTGAAACCGAGAGCCGACCCGACACCATGCGCACCGTCAATCCGTTCGTTGACGAGGAAGTGCATCCAGACAACAGCGTCGGCTACGGGGTGTACAACGCAGGTAAGCGCAGTCTCAGCTTGGACCTCAGCAAACCCAAATCCCGCCAAGTGGTTGAAGACCTGATCCGCTGGGCCGACATTGCTACCGAGTCGTGGGCGCCGGGCGCCGCAACGCGCATGGGCTACAGCTACGACGATCTCTCAGCGATCAATCCTCGGCTCATCATGCTGTCGAGTTCGCTGCTGGGCCAAACCGGCCCGTACTCCGGCCTTGCTGGGTACGGGTTCATGGCGGCAGCCATAGCAGGCTTTTATGAGATCACCGGCTGGAGCGACCGCGGCCCCGCCGGTCCCTACGGCCCCTACACCGACTTTTTAGCGCCGCGAGTAATCGTGGCGGCGCTGATGGCTGCGCTAGAACGGCGAGATCGCAGCGGTGTCGGCTGCTACATCGACATCTCTCAGACCGAGGCGGCGCTGCACTACCTAGCACCGGCAATTCTGGATGCTTCGATCAATGGCCGCGATCCGCAGCGCTGCGGCAACGAAGACCCCCATATGAGCCCTCACGGTGTGTACCCAAGCGCAGGCGACGACCAGTGGGTGGCAATTGCTTGCACCGACGATCGCTGGTCGGCGTTGGCCGACGCAGTCGGTTTCAACGCCGACGCAGCACCCACTTGGGACCAAGACAAACGACGGGAACGATCCAACCAGATCGACGAAGCCATCTCGGCATGGACCTCAGCACGCTCCAACATTGAGGCTGCCAAGGCGCTGCAAGCCAGCGGTATTGATGCCTACCCGGTCAACGACTCACAGGGTTGCTGCGACGATGAGCAGCTAGCCGCAAGAGAGCACCACATCAACGTGCCCCAGAGCCACCGCGGCACCATGTGGACTCAGAACTGCCGGACAAGCATGTCGCGCACACCGCCGGTGGTGTGGCGCGGCGGACCGTGCCTAGGCGAAGACAACTACGAAGTGCTTGCCGAGTTCTTGGGCTACGACTCAGATCGCATTGCAGACTTGGCAGCTGCCGAAGCGCTGAGCTGAGGACGCTGGCTGTTCTGTTTAACTGCGGTACCGGTCAACTGCAGTACTGGTCAACTGCAGTACTGGTCAACGAAGAGCCGGTACAGACCGGGCGCTCAGACGGTTGGCGGGCCGATCACCAAGCAGCCGTTGTGGCCGCCGAAACCGAAGGAGTTACTGAGTGAAGGGCCGGGTTCCCAAGCGGCGGCGGCTCCAGTGACGAGTTGGAACTCCGCAAGTTCAGGATCGGGCGTAGTCCACCCGGCCGTGGGAGGAATCTGGCGGTGTCGCATGGACAACAGCACGGCTGCTGCTTCCAAAGCACCTGCGGCACCTAGTCCATGACCGGTGACACCTTTCGTGGAGGTCACCGGTGGCCCGTCGGGACCGAACAGTCTGTGGAGGGCTTCCGCTTCGGCTGCGTCATTGAGCGGAGTGGATGTGCCGTGTGCATTCACATGCGCGATGTCGCTAGGTGTCAAGCCGGCATCGTCAATGGCGAGCTGCATGCAGCGCAGCGCTCCTGCGCCGCCTGGGGCGGGAGCGGTGATGTGATGGGCATCGGCATTTGAGGCCGTGCCCAAAATCTCGCCCCAGATAACAGCACCCCGCGCAACCGCCGACTCCCACTCCTCAAGCACCAACGTGGCTGCGCCTTCGGCCATCATAAAGCCATCGCGGTTTTTGTCGAAGGGCATCGAGACTCCGCTCGTGGACAACGCAGTCATGTTCGTAAAACCTGCGGTGCCAACCGGCGTCATGACTGACTCACAGCCCCCCGCCACGATCACATCGGCCACGCCCGAGCGGATGAGCCGCAATGCGTAACCGACAGCGTGGGTGCTGGCAGCACAAGCTGTAGTGATTACCTCGCAAGGACCGGCCAGTCCGTATTTCATGGAGATGGAAGCCGCTGGGGCATTGGGCATCATCATCGGCACCATGAAGGGTGAGACCCGCCGAGGTCCTTTACGGTCCAGCACCAGTACCTGATCCTCAAACGTCTGCAGACCGCCCACGCCCGTTCCATAAATGACGCCGCAACGTTCTGGGTCTGTTGTTAGATCACCGGCCTCGGCGATGGCCTGCGCGGCGGAAGCCATGCAGAGCTGAACCGATCTATCAGCGCGTCGCGCTTCTTTGAGGTTGTCGTAGAAGGGCGCAGGATCGAAATCGGCGATACGACGCTCGCCTGTAGGCGGGTCAGAATTTAGACCCTGCCAGAAGTCGTCAACGTTGGACCCTGCACACGAGACGACACCTAGACCGACGACTGCCGCTCGTCGGCGGTCGCTCACAGCTTGGATTCGACCAGCTCGATTGCATGGCCGACCGTCGTGACAGCTTCCAGCTCTTCCTCATCCACGCTGATGTCGAACGCCTCTTCTAGAGCCATCACCAACTCGACTAAGTCCAAGCTGTCTGCATCGAGGTCTTCGGCAAAGCTGGCCTCGGGTGTGACTTGGGCGGCATCCACCGCCAGCACCTCAACGGCGCAGTCCCGGAATCGATCCAACGTGTCGCTCATGGCGTTCACCTCATGTGCTGGCAATCACTCGCACGAACCCGCAGCGGTTGTGCGCCTGCGAAGTGTATGACCTTACTGGCTTACTGGCTTACTGCTCAACTGCTGATCAGTGCCCCATGCCTAGGCCACCGTCAACCGGCACGACAGCCCCGGTGATGTAAGCGCTGTCCTCAGAGGCCACAAACGCCACTACCGCAGCAATTTCGGAAGGGTCCGCTACCCGCCCGAGCGGTACAGCATCAGTGACGGAAGCCCGCTGTTCGCTGCTCAGAGCTTCAAACATGTCTGTAGCGACGGGTCCTGGCGAGACCACGTTGGCAGTGATGCCCCGCGAACCCAGCTCGCGAGCTAGCGAGCGTGCCATGCCAACTAGGCCAGCCTTGGAAGCGGCGTAGTTCACTTGCCCTGCCGAGCCCAAAAGTCCGACCACGGAAGACACAAAGATCAGCCGTCCCCAGCGGGCTCTCAGCATCGGACGAGCCGCACGTTTGGCCATTCGGTATGCGCCGTTGAGATTCGTGTTCACCACCGCAACGAAATCTTCGTCGGTCATCCGCAGCAGTAGCTGGTCGCGGGTGATGCCTGCGTTGGCGACGAGGACCTCAACTGGGCCCAGTTCTGCCTCGATTGTTTGATGTGCAGCGTCCACTGAGTCGGTATCAGCTTGATCGCAGACAACCCACAGCAACCGGTCGTCTTCGGGAGCGCGCGTACGGCTAGTGACCGCCACCCGATGACCCCGGTCGGCGAACAGTTGAGCTGTGGCCAAGCCGATGCCGCGGCTGCCACCGGTGACCAGCACGGTCCGCTGGGGGGCATCGTTAGTTGCAGCGAGGTTCATAGCAACAGAATTAATATCTAGAGGGAGGGGAGAAGGGAGAGAAGGGATACAAGGGAGACAGTGAGGATGCTTGCCTGTGTGCAACTGCCAACAGCGGAATCACGCAGCTCGCGCTGGAGCGCCAGACCACCGCAGCAACGCCGAGGCTGATGTCATGCCTGCACCAAATCCGACTAGCAGCACATGGTCGCCTTCGTTGATCTGGCCGCTACGCACAGCGTCGTCAAGCGCAAGGGGAATTGAGGCAGACGATGTGTTGCCGGTGCGCTCAATCACCATTGCAGCCTTGTCGTAAGGGATGCCAAGACGCTTGCAGGCAGTCTCAACGATGCGGACGTTTGCCTGATGAGGGACAACAACGTCGATGTCGGACGCGGTCAAGCCAGCCTGCTTCATCGATTGGCGGGCCGACTCTTCCATCACGAGCACTGCCTTTTTGAACACTGCTTGGCCCGCCATCTGGATGTACCCACCATGTTCGCAGTACAGATGTTCCTCCATTGATCCGTCACTGGAGACATTCCAACCCAAGAGGTCGGAACTGTGCTCGCTGCGTTCAAGCACGGCAGCACCTGAGCCGTCGGCGAACAAGATGCATGTAGATCGGTCGGTCCAGTCCACAATGCGCGACAGCACTTCGGCACCGATCACCAGAACGCGCTCGTGACCCATCGCGATCATGCCGTGACCAGCCACCAGCGCATACACGAATCCCGAGCAGGCGGCGTTGACATCCATGGCACCGCAGTCAAGACCAAGGGCTTCTTGCACACGGGACGACGACGCAGGCACACAGCGGTCTGGCGTGGTGGTCGCCAAGATCAGCATGTCAATGCTGGAGGGATCAATGCCCGCGACTCCTATTGCGGCTGCTCCAGCGGAAGCAGCCAAACCAGCAGTCGTGCCGCCGATGTTGCGCTGGTGGATGCCTGTGCGCTCAACAATCCACTCATCGGAGGTGTCAACCATCTTGGCGAGATCTTGGTTTGTGAGGACACGTTCGCCGAGCGCCGTCCCGATGCCGACAATGCGCGCGCCCGATGCGCTGCCCACGGTGAGCGTCATATGCGGCCCCCCTTTCAGTCTGTCGTTCAGTTGTTGTCGTTCAGTTGCGGGTTGGCGTGCGCAGCCACGCGATTGACTGTCGCGCTGCTACCCGCTCCCCTTCTAAAGCCATGATCCCCATGACAGTACCCGCGAACGCAGACCGCACTTCTTCTTCTGCCACATGCCCGACCACATCGCCGACATTGACCTGCTGGCCTTCGCTGATCTCAGGGGCGAGCGTGAAGACGCCAGCGCACGGGCTAACGATGAGCCGTTCGGTTACGTAGAGGTTTTCGCCGTCGGGAACGGTCGGCGCTGCTGGCGCAGCGATGGCCAGCGCTTCTATCAGCACGTCAATGTCCGCAGGAGCGCTCACCGAGAGAGCCGTTGCTCCTTTGTGGGTGCGCTTGGTCATGGCAGTGAGCACCTTGCCAGGGCCGAGTTCCACGTAAGTGGCGGCCCCTGCATCGGCCAATGTCCACAAGCTGGTCCGCCAAAGCACAGGAGTTGTGAGTTGCTGTGCGAGCAGTGAGCGCCATTCGTCGGCACCGTCACGCAGTTGCGCGTCAACGTTGGCTACGACAGGAACGCTCGGGGCGCGTATCTCAACTTCGGCCAGTGCTTTGCGCAGTCGGTCCCGTGCCGGTTGCATGAAAGGCGTGTGAAAGGCACCACCGACAGGTAGCTGCATGATCCGCTTGGCGCCACTCTCCTTGGACGCATCGCCTGCTACGGCCACTGCGTCGGGCGCTCCCGCAATCACAACTTGGCCGGGTGCGTTGTAGTTGGCTACCCAGACATCGCCAGGTGTGGCATCGCATGCCTCTGCCACGAGGCTGTCGTCAAGGCCCAGCACGGCTGTCATGGCACCTTCGCGCTCGTCAGCAGCGACCTGCATCGCTTCGCCTCGTTCGGCCACTAGTCGGACAGCGTCGTCGTAGGCCAGCGCGCCGGTCGCCGTCAGCGCGCTGTACTCGCCCAGCGAGTGACCCGCAGCAAAAGAAAAGGTGGCACCGGTCCGCTCAACTGCGTCCAGCACGACCATGGAGAGAACAAAGGTTGAGAGCTGCGAATTACGTGTGCGACGTAGCTCGTCGGCATCGGCCTCTAGCAGCAGCGCAGCAACATCGCGTCCACACGCATCGGACGCTTCGTCGACGAGTTCCCACGACTCGTGCCCAGTCCATGCCTGACCCATGCCCTGCTGTTGCGAGCCCTGGCCCGGGAATGTGAATGCGAGCACGCGGCCTCCCCACAGCGCTGAAGCAGACAAGCCGGGCGATGCCCCGGCTGCGGCGCAGCGAACTGGACTGACAGCAAGGGTAGATGCCAACGCATGCCGAAACGCGACGGTCGGGTTGTCGCTGGGTTAGGGGGGTTAGTGAGAGGGGGGAGGGAAAAGAATGAGGAGAGGCTGCCTACCTCGGGTTGGGTCTCTCTAGCGGGATACAGTGGAGCCACTTGTTGCCCGGGTGGTGAAACGGCAGACACGGAGGACTCAAAATCCTTTGCCCTTGCGGGCGTGCGGGTTCAAATCCCGCCCCGGGCACTCCAGTGGGAGTTCAGCACTCGCCAATAGAGCTCACCGCCTAACCGGTAGAATGGCCGATCTGTCGCCAAACTGGCAGTACCGATCCGTCCAATCCAATCGCCCAACTGATCTAATCGCCCAACTGATCTAATCGCCCAACTGATCTAATCGCCAGGAGAGCGCGAGTGCCCAAGCGAGTCGTGATCGCTGAGGACGAGGCCATCATCCGGCTCGATCTGCGCGAAATGCTCGAAGACGAGGGTTACGTCGTCGTGGCAGAGACAGGCCGCGGAGACGAAGCAGTCGAGCTGGCCCGTCGGCACCGACCAGAGGTATGCATTTTCGACATCCAGATGCCCGGGCGCGACGGACTCGACGCAGCGCGAGAAGTGGCAGGCGACCGCACATCGGCTGTGCTCATCCTGACGGCTTTTAGCAAGCGGCATCTCATTGAAGAGGCACGCGACGCGGGCGTGCTCTCCTACGTGGTTAAGCCATTTCAGCGCGAAGAGCTGGTTTCTGCCATCGAGGTGGCGTGGGGTCGGTTCACCGAGATGCGAGAACTTGAAGACACTGTCGAAAGCCTCGAGGAGAAACTGGAGACCCGCAAGGCCTTAGAGCGCGCAAAAGGAAGACTGATGGACAACTTCGGACTGTCCGAACAGGATGCCTTTGAGTTCATTCGCAGTACGGCGATGGCTCACCGCGCGAAGATGCGCGACATTGCGCAACAGGTCGTCGATGGGCTGCTGACACCTTGAAATGTCGAAGCTCTTATTGCTCGACGGGAATTCTCTGACGTATCGGGCGTTCTTCGCTATTCCCGAGGACATGTCCACACGGTCGGGGCAGCCCACCGGTGCAGTCTTCGGGTTCACTTCCATGCTCGTCAATCTGGTGCGGGATCACCGTCCCGACGCCATTGCCGTATGTTTCGACCGCCCCGAGCCGACCTTCCGCCATGCTGCCGAACCGCAGTACAAGGCGCACCGCAACGAAACTCCCGCAACGCTCATCGGTCAGTTCGGCCTGGTGCGGCAAGTGCTCGACTCTTTGGGCATCAAGGCTTTGGAGTGCGTCGGTTTCGAAGCCGATGATCTGCTAGCCACGCTGGCGTCGGAGGCAGAACAACGCGGCGACGATGTGCTGATCGTCAGCGGCGACCGCGACGTTTACCAGCTCGTACGTGATCCGCATCTCCGTGTGCTCTACAGCCGACGCGGTGTCACTGACTACGCGATTTACGACGAAGCCGGTATCGCTGAGCGCACCGGCGTCACGCCGGATCTCTACGTGCAGTACGCCGCATTGCGCGGTGATCCTTCTGACAATCTGCCGGGCGTTCCCGGTGTCGGCGAGAAGACAGCAGCCAAGCTCCTCAACAAGTACGGCAGCGTTGAGGCACTGCTTTTGGCGGCATCCGAACAAACTCCAAAGCTGGCCGAGAATCTGACATCGCACCAAGATGTCGTGCGCCGCAATGTTGAGTTGATGTCGCTGCGGACCGATGCACCGATTGACGTATCTGCTGCCGACCTGCAGTGGAACGATTTCGATGCCAACGAGGTGACGCGCACGTTCGAATTTCTAGAGTTCGGTGCCTTGCTCGGCAGACTGCGCGAAGCGCTGGTCGGCACGTCGCTGGAAGGTTTTCTGGCGCCGGGCGCCGATGCTGTGACGACCAGACAACTCGCCGACGTCAATCTGTTGCCGTTAGGGGACGCAGTCGATGTAGCGGCAATGCTCAACGAGTTGGCCCAAGGGACCGAACCTGTGGCACTGGGATGCACGCTCTTAGGCGACGGCTCACTGGGTGTGCTCGCAGTCTCTGTCTGCCCCCCAGAGGGAACAGTGCTGGCACTCAGCCCCGAACTGCTTGAGTTCGACGGTGTATTCGACGCTGTAGCAGTGGCGCTTGCGTTGCTGGTCGGCGCTGACGGGCCAGGTATCCATATCCACCAGGCGAAGCCGTTGATGAGAGCGCTCGCTCGACTACCGGGCTGGACCGAAGCAGACGCATCGCTTGAGGGTCTCGCAATAGACACATCGATTGCGGCGTATCTCATTCATCCACCTGAGGGCCGTGGAGACCTACACACCTTGGTGGCGAGACATTGCGAAATCGAGTTCGTCAACACGGGGGATGGTGGCCAGCTCAACTTTGAGGCTATGAATGCCTCAGGTTCGCACGGACAGCTCACCGCTGGCCGTGACGCTCTCGCCGTGGCAGTGCTGGCACCCGAGCTAGAACGCGAACTGGCAGATCTCGGCATGTCAGACCTGTACCGGGACATCGAACGGCCACTGATCTCGGTGCTGGCGCGCATGGAAGTAGTCGGGGTCGGTGTTGACCGTGCCGAGCTGGAGACGCTGCACGATCGCCTGACGCGCGATGTCGCAGCACTTGAGGCTGAAGTTCGGCGCTTGGCGGGGCGAGACGATCTCAATGTCAACTCTCCCAAACAGTTAGCTGAGGTGCTGTTTGAGGATCTGGGGCTGCCGCCACATCGCAAGACCAAGAGGGGCTACTCAACTAACGCCGCAGCGCTGGAATCACTGCGCGACCAACATCCGATCGCAGACCAGTTGCTGGCGTACCGTGAAGCAGAGAAGTTGCGCTCTACTTACGGTGTCGGTCTGCTGGAATGCATCGGACCAGACGGGCGGATTCATGCCACCTTCAACCAGACGGTGGCCCGCACGGGAAGGCTCAGCTCTGAGGATCCGAACCTGCACAACATCCCAGTGCGTACCACCCAGGGTCGGCTGTTCCGTCGGGCATTCGTGCCAGCCGACGGCTGTGAGCTGTTAATCGCCGACTACAACCAGATTGAGCTGCGGGTGATTGCCCACCTCTCTGGCGACCCCGGTCTTGTGTCTGCCTTCGAAGCGGGGCTCGACATCCACAGCGCAACTGCTGCTTCACTGTTCGGTGTCGAGACCGAACAGGTCTCCGGTCGCCAGCGTTCGATTGCGAAAATGGTGAGCTATGGCCTTGCGTACGGGATGGAGGCCTACGGACTCTCTCAACGCCTAGGCGTGTCCACTGAGGAGGCGACGGAGATCTTGCACACCTATTTTGAGGCGTTCCCGCAGGTGCGCTCGTTCATGGATGCGGTTGTGGAGCAGAGCCGTGAGCTGGGTTACACCGAGACGGCCTTCGGTCGACGCCGCCCACTGCCCGAGCTGAGTTCACACAACTTCCGGGTCCGCCAAGCGGCTGAGCGGCAAGCGATGAACGCTCCTATACAGGGCCTAGCGGCGGACATCTTCAAAGTAGCTCTCATCAAGCTTGATGCTGCTCTGCGGGATCGGGCCGGAACCAGTCGGCTAGTGCTGCAGGTACATGACGAGGTGATTCTCGAAATTGATCCGTCCGAGTCCGCTGAAGTGACCGAGTTGACGGTCGCCACCATGCGCAACGCCGCCGATCTGACAGTGCCGTTGGAGGTACATGTGGCAGTTGGCAACACTTGGGCTGACGCCAAGGACTAAGCGGCTGAGTCGGTAGCCTGACGCTGCGCTATAGCCTGACGCTGCGCTATGTGCGGCAAGCTCAGCCGTCGGCGCCCGTACTGCCAACCCGAGCATCCCCCGACGTGACAGACGCACACGCCCCCGTTTCAGACCTAGCTACACAAGAACTAGCTACAGAAGAACTAGCTACAGAGGAACCAGTTACAGAGGATCTCAGCCCAGCTAACCAAGATCCCGCTAACCAAGACCCAGCCATTGAGGATTCTCCCGAGTCTGCTGTTAAACCCTCAGCAAGTGACAGCACAGTTGACACAGCCAGCGTTGACACAGCCAGCGTTGACACAGCCAGCACAGTCAACGGCAGAGCGAACAGCGCTCCGGCGAGCGATTTCGGCACCTTCACCGACGCTGGCGACTACGTGCCGAGGACCATCACGGTTGACGATCTCGGCGATGTTTCCTTTGAAGACGCAGTCGCTCAGACCATCGTAGAGTTCGACGACGGCGACATCGTGGCAGGTACGGTCGTACGAGTAGACCGCGACGAGGTCCTGCTTGACATCGGGTTCAAGTCCGAAGGGGTCATTCCCTCGCGAGAGCTTTCCATTCGCCATGACATCGATCCGTCCGAGGTCGTGGACGTGGGCGATCAGATCGAGGCGCTCGTTCTGCAAAAAGAAGATCCCGACGGTCGCTTGGTGCTGTCCAAAAAGAGGGCACAGTACGAACGTGCGTGGGGCCGCATTGAGGAGATTCGCAAATCCAATGGAATCGTCAAAGGTCCAGTCATCGAAGTGGTAAAAGGCGGGCTGATTGTTGACATCGGCCTGCGAGGCTTTCTGCCTGCGTCTTTGGTGGAGCTCCGACGGGTCCGCGATCTCGCCCCGTATGTCGGACAAGAAATTGAGGCCAAGATTCTCGAGTTGGACAAGAACCGCAACAATGTGGTGCTGAGCCGACGTGATTGGCTCGAAGAGAGCCTCAAAGAGGAGCGCGAGGGCTTTCTGCGTGATCTCCGTCAGGGAGAACGGCGCACTGGACGGGTGTCGTCGGTGGTGAGTTTCGGTGCCTTCGTTGATCTAGGCGGCATGGACGGTCTCATTCATGTGTCAGAACTGTCTTGGAAGCATGTTGATCATCCCGGCTCGGTTGTGAGCATCGGCGACGAGGTGACTGTTGAAGTGCTCGAGATCGACCGCGACCGCGAACGCATCTCACTCTCGCTCAAAGCCACGCAGCAAGATCCATGGGAAGCATTTGCCAGCTCTCATCGCGTTGAGGAACTTGTCTACGGGCGGGTCACCAAGCTCGTGCCGTTCGGGTCGTTCGTGCAGGTTGGTGACGGCATTGAGGGTCTCGTACACATCTCAGAGATGTCCGCCCATCACGTTGATCAGCCTGAGCAGGTGGTCACTCCGGGGGAGGAGCTTTGGGTAAAGATCATCGATCTAGACCTTCAGCGTCGGCGCATCAGTCTGTCGATCAAGCAAGCAGCTGAAGGTGGTGTCGTTGCGGAGGAATACCGCGAGGCCTTCGGCGATCACGCCTACGACGAGCAAGGCAACTTCATCGGTGAGTTCAGCTACGCAACTCCGTCCGAAGGTGAAGAGTCAGAAGCTGAACGTGCTTGGCGCGAGTACTACGAAGAGCATGGCGAGGAGGCCTATCGCCAAGCCCTTGCGCACTACGAGACCCAAGGCAGTGAAGACGAAAATAGCGAACCTGAAAGTGGCGAGTCCGAAAGCCCAGACCCGACAGCAGCGACCTGAGAGCTACAAACCCGATAGCTCAGACCTGGGAGCCCAAATTTGGGAGCTACAGGATGGGCGTACCGCAGTGCGGGCAACTCGGTTCTGGTGACCGCGTGTCGAACTGCGAGGGCTTCACGAGCAAGAAACAGCCTTCACACAAGATCTCGTCTTCCTGCTTGAGTCCCGAGCGCGAACCGGTGACGATGCCGATTTCGTCGTCCTCGTCATCTTCGTCGTCGTCCTCAGATGCCAGCCGTTCCTTGAGTATCTCACCGAGGTCGGCCTCAAGTTCTTCGTCCTCGTCGTCGTCCTCGTCGGTCGGTCGCACCCCGGCGGGCACTTCACGGCTGCTGGACTGCCCATCGTCGCCAACGTCGTCCTCGTCAAGGCCGTCTTCGTCGCTGTCCAAGTCGTCTTCGAGACTGTCAACATCTAAGCCCTTGACATCCAAGTCTTCTGACACGAGACTTTCTTCCATCGACTCAAGGTCGGCCTCAAGCGACGCTTCGTCGAGAGCGTCGGCATCAAGCACTTCGTCGTCGTTGTTGTCTCGGCTCATGAGCGGCCTCGGGTTGGCAGCGGACCCAAACTTGGTCTGCGGGGTGGTCAGCGCGGCAGGATAACCACACAGAGCCGCCACGGGATGGCATCGCACCTATTGTGACTGCCGGCGGCATCAGAGATCAATGCCCCCTCGACAGATCTGAGCGACAGATCTGAGCGGCGAAATTGAGCGACAGCGCGCCTCTAACCTCTCAGCCATGTCATCCGTCTCTGGGGCATCTGTCTCTGGGGCATCTGTCTCTGGGGCATCGCCGCAGCAGCCTGCAGTCGAGACTGACGGCCGCCGAGAGCGTCCATGGCTGCCTGAGCCGACGGCAGCTCACCCTTTTCGCGTCACCGCCGGTTTCGAGCCGGCCGGGGATCAACCGCGGGCAGTGTCCCAGCTAGCGGAAGGCGTTGACCGCGGAGACCGATTCCAGACGCTGCTGGGCATCACTGGTTCGGGCAAGAGCGCAACGATTGCCTGGACGATCGAGCGCACTCAGCGTCCTACCTTGGTACTCGCTCCGAACAAATCGCTAGCGGCTCAGCTCGCCAACGAGTTCCGCGAGTTCTTCCCAGATAACCGGGTGGAGTACTTCGTCTCCTACTACGACTACTACCAGCCCGAGGCCTACATGCCGACGTCGGACACATACATCGAGAAGGACTCCTCCGTCAACGATGAAATCGACCGACTGCGACATTCGGCCACGGCTGCGCTGTTGACCCGCCGAGATGTCATCGTCGTGGCATCGGTTTCGGCCATCTACGGGCTCGGTGCTCCTGCCGAATACTTAAGCCAGATGCTGTACCTGCGCGCGGGTGAGATGGTCGATCAGCGTTCGGTGCTCGGACGCCTCGTTGAGATGCAGTACGAACGCAACGACATGAACCTCGTCCGGGGACGATTCCGAGTGCGAGGTGACACCCTCGAAGTTCATCCTGCCTACGAAGAGTTCCTAGTGCGGATCGAACTGTTCGGTGACGAGATAGACCGAATCAGTCGCATAGACCCGCTAACTGGCGAACGACTCGGCGAACTCTCTGAGATCACCATCTTCCCCGCGTCGCACTATGTGACCGGCGGCGAAAAACTGCGAACCGCTATCACCAAGATCGAGGCCGAGTTGTCTGAGCGGCTGCGTTTCTTCGAGAAAGAAAACAAACTGCTTGAAGCACAGCGGCTGCGGATGCGAACCGAGTACGACCTTGAGATGCTGGCTGAGTTGGGCTACTGCAACGGTGTCGAGAACTACTCAATGCATCTCGACGGCCGTAGCTACGACGAGCCTCCATACACCCTGCTGGATTTCTTCCCCGACGATTACCTGATTGTCATCGATGAGAGCCATGTCGCCGTGCCGCAGTTACACGGCCAGTTCGCAGGTGACCGTCGACGTAAGGACACGCTGGTGGATCACGGATTCCGCTTGCCCTCCGCTCGAGACAACCGACCGCTGCGCTTCGATGAAGTGATGGACCGGCTGAATCAAGCAATCTTTCTGTCAGCGACGCCAGGCGACTACGAACTGCGAACTTCCGGTCAAGTGGTGGAACAGATCGTGCGGCCGACGGGGCTAGTCGATCCTGAGATCGTCGTGCGGCCGACAAGTGGCCAGATTGACAACCTGCTGGAAGAAATCGAACGGGTCACTTCGCAGTACCAGCGCGTGCTCGTCACCACCCTCACGAAGAAGATGGCCGAGGACCTCACCGATTATCTGCTCGAACTCGGTGTGAGCGTTCGCTATCTCCACAGCGAGATCGACACGATCGAGCGCATCGAGATCCTGCGGGACCTGAGGCTCGGACGTTTTGATGTGCTGGTCGGTATCAATTTGCTGCGAGAGGGCCTCGATCTGCCGGAGGTGAGTCTGGTGGCGATCCTCGATGCCGACAAGGAGGGCTTTTTGCGTAGCGAGACCTCGTTGATCCAAACCATCGGCCGGGCGGCACGCAACGTGAACGGCCAAGTGGTGATGTATGCCGACGAGATCACCCCGTCAATGCAACGCGCGGTGTCTGAAACCAGCCGTAGAAGAGCTTTGCAGCAGGCCTACAACGCCGAGCACGGCATCGACCCGCAGACCATCCGCAAGGCGGTCACCGACATCTTGGAAGTGCTGCGAGGACCATCAGAGCAAGCACCGGTACCAGAGCTGTTGGTGTCAGGTCGTGTGACAACAGAACGAGTGAGAGCCGCCTACGGCGACCTGCCCCCCGATGACCTCACTCGGCTCGTTTCTTCGTTGGAGTCTGAAATGGCAGAAGCAGCGGCTGATCTTCGCTTCGAATATGCCGCTCGGCTGCGCGATGAGCTGCGCGAACTCCGACGCGATTTGCGCGATGCCAGCAGCTAGACCACCAGCAGATAAAGCACGCGATAGAACTTCTGTTTGCACACAATTTTGTACACGATTTTGTACACAGTCTGGAGCGGAGAGGCACAGTTAGGATCACCTGAGTGCAAGGACTACTGGGGCATCAACTACTGGGGCATCAACTACTGGGGCATCGGCACTGCCAGAGCAAGTCCCAAGAAAAGAGCCAGCAAGATAGGGGCCAGCTAGCGGGCCAGCTAGCTGAGGGTCAGCGGGATGGGTGAGACGCTGATCGTCCGCGGTGCCCGCGAACACAACCTGCGCAACGTCAACGTTGAGCTGCCACGCAACGCCATGATTGTGTTCACTGGACTCTCCGGCAGCGGCAAGTCGTCGCTGGCTTTCGACACCATCTACGCCGAGGGGCAGCGACGATATGTGGAGTCGTTGTCGGCCTACGCCCGGCAGTTCCTTGGCCAGATGGACAAACCCGATGTGGATTTCCTCGAAGGCCTCTCGCCAGCGATTTCTATCGATCAAAAGAGCGCCAGCCGCAACCCTCGCTCAACGGTCGGCACGATCACCGAGGTGTATGACTACCTGCGACTTCTCTATGCGCGTATCGGCGTTCAGCACGACCCCCAAACGGGGGAGGTCGTTCAACGCCAGACGGCCCAGCAGATCGTCGACAGGATCATGGAACTCGGCGAGGGCACCCGCTTTGAGGTGCTTGCACCGGTCGTGCGCGGACGCAAGGGCGATTACCACACGTTGCTCGGTGATTTCGCCCGCCAAGGCTACGCCCGCGTCCGAGTAGACGGCGAGGTGTTGGACTTAGGTAACGCCGAGGAAATCGAACGCCTCGACCGCTACGTCAACCACGACATCGAAGTGGTTGTGGATCGTCTCGTGATGCGCGGCGAGATTGAGCAGCGATTGACCGAGTCGATCGAGGCCGCACTCGGACTAGCTGACGGGCATGTGTGGATTGGGATCGTCCCACAAGACAACACGGCACAAGACAACGCGGCACAAGACAGCACAGGCAACGCTGACGACGCTGCCGCGCCACTGACGTTCAGCCAGCATTTGTACTCACCAACAACGGGCCGTTCGTTTGAGGAGTTAGCGCCACGCAACTTTTCGTTCAACTCACCCTACGGCGCGTGCGGCACCTGCGACGGCTTAGGCACGCGCTTTGAGGTCGACCCTGAACTTGTGGTGCCCAACACTGATCTGACAGTGGCCACTGGCGCGCTTGCTCCGTGGGCAGGTGCAACGGGCAAATGGTTCACTCGACTGCTCGAAGCTGTGGGCGCCGAACACGACGTTCCGCTCGACGTACCTTGGTCGCAGCTCGAAGAAAACCATCGCACCCTGTTACTTGAAGGTGCGCCACCCGGCCAACAGATCACGGTGCGCTACCGCAACCGTTATGGACGCTCACGTAGCTACACGACTCGATACGAAGGCGTCATTCCGTTTCTGCGTCGCCGCCACGCAGATACCGAGAGCGACTGGTCGCGCAACCGCATCGAGGGCTACATGCGCGAGGTGCCCTGCAGCGACTGTGACGGTGCCCGGCTCAATGAGGTCTCGTTAGCTGTTCAGGTTGCGGGACGAAACATCTTCGAACTCTGCTCTGCGTCTATTGGAGAGGCCGCCAAGATCATCGACAGTCTCGAACTCACTGAGCGCCAGCGCATCATTGCATCGCCGATAGTCAAGGAGATTGACGCCCGCTTGAACTTCCTGCTCGACGTGGGCCTTGACTACCTCACGCTAAACCGCTCAGCAGCAACACTGGCCGGCGGCGAAGCCCAGCGCATCCGCCTTGCCAGCCAGATCGGAAGCGGACTCGAAGGCGTGCTCTATGTGCTCGACGAACCTTCCATCGGGCTACATCAGCGCGACAACCGACGGCTCATCGACACCCTGTTGCACCTGCGTGATCTCGGCAACACTGTGCTGGTAGTGGAACATGATCTGGAGACCATCTCGGTGGCGGACTGGGTGGTCGACATCGGCCCTGGTGCCGGCGAACATGGCGGAGAGATCGTGTACAGCGGCCCAACCGAAGGTTTGGGATCGGCACATGGATCGGTAACGGGGGAATACCTCGCCGGAATTCGACAGATCTCCAAGCCTCCGTCGCGCCGACCGCCGGGCTCAGATCGTCTCGTAGTGCGCGGTGCCCGAGAGCACAATCTGCGCAAGATCGATGTGGAGTTCCCGTTGGGTTGCTTCGTCTGCGTGACCGGTGTGTCAGGCTCGGGCAAGAGCACACTGGTAAACGAGATTCTCTACAAAGCGCTCATGGCTCGGATCTACTCGTCCAAAGGCGTGCCTGGGCTACACACCGACATAGAGGGCACAGAGGCGCTCGACAAGGTAATCGACATCGACCAGTCGCCTATAGGGCGAACACCCCGTTCCAATCCTGCCACCTACACCGGCGTATTTGATCACGTCCGCAAGCTGTTCGCCGCAACCAATGAGGCCAAGGTGCGCGGCTACCTGCCAGGCCGTTTCAGCTTCAATGTCAAGGGCGGACGCTGCGAAGCTTGCGCCGGCGATGGGACCATCAAGATCGAAATGCACTTCCTGCCCGATGTCTACGTGCCGTGCGAAGTGTGCAAGGGCGCTCGTTACAACCGCGAGACCTTAGAGATCCGGTTCAAAGGCATGACCATCGCCGATGTACTCGCTATGCCATGCGAGGACGCATTGGAGTTCTTCAGCGCACAGCCGCCCATTGCGCGCCACATGCAAACACTCGTTGATGTCGGCTTGGGGTACATCCGCCTCGGTCAGCCGGCCACAACGCTTTCGGGTGGCGAAGCGCAACGAGTGAAGCTCGCCAGCGAGCTATCTAAGCGACCCACCGGCCACACGATTTACATCCTCGACGAACCCACCACCGGACTGCATTTTGAAGACATCCGACGTTTGCTCGGAGTGCTCGACCGGTTGGTTTCGGCGGGCAACACGGTGGTGGTGATCGAACACAACCTTGATGTCATAAAGACAGCCGACTGGATTATCGACATGGGTCCCGAAGGAGGTGACGGCGGCGGCACAGTGGTGGCTGCTGGCACTCCCGAGCACATCGCTGCAACCCCCGAATCTCACACCGGTCGTTATCTTGCGCCACTGATCGGCTGAGCTGGAAGGTTCTTGTTCTGAGTCAGGCCGCTGCGGACTGATCTTCGGTCTCAGTCGGCATCAACAGCGGCAGTTCCACAATGAATTCCGTGTATTCGCCGGGCTCACTCCTCACCGTGAGTTCGCCCCTATGACTTCGCACGATGTCGTTGGACATCGCCAATCCCAAGCCTGTGCCTTCGTTTGTGGGTTTGGTGGTGAAGAAAGGCTCGAAGATTCGCTGAACTACATCGGGCGGGATGCCGGTCCCGTTATCGCGCACCTTGATGATGGCTGATTCGTCGGTGCGTTGAGTGCTCAACCAGATAGTCGGGAAGTAAGGCGTTTCACCTTCGTCGTCCTGCATCGCTACCTTGCCCGCCTCACCGCCGAGTTCACGCCAACGCTGGTTGGCCGCATAGCCGGCGTTGCTAACCAAATTGAGGAACACCCGGCCCATGTCCTGTGGAATGACGTCCATTTCGCCCATTTCAGGGTCGAAGTCTCGTTCAATGGTCACGTTGAAGTCTGGATCTTGCGCTCGGGCGCTGTGATAGGAGAGCAGTGCATGCTCATCAAGCAGCGCATTGATTTCCACTGGGCGTGCCTCCCCGCCGCCGCGACCCATCATCAGCATGCTTTCCACGATGCGGTTGGCTCTGTCTCCGTGTCCACGAATCCGGGTCAGATTTTCTTTGAGATCGCCCGTTATCTCGGCAACGTAACCGGCTTGATCGTCGGGTGGTTCTGGGTCGGCGAGTGCCTCAAGCAGTTCATCGAGCAGCTCGTCGGACGACTCGGCAAAATTCTTCACGAAGTTCAGTGGATTACGGATCTCATGAGCAACACCGGCAGTCACTTCGCCAAGGGCCGCCAACTTCTCCTTGGCCACGATCTGGTCTTGTGCGCTGTCTAAGTCAGCGAGGGCTTGAGATAGCCGTTCGTTGCGTTCAGTGAGCTGGCCCGCGAGTTCCTCAACCAAGTTGAGTCGCTGCACTTCCAGCGCGGCTTTGCGGAACTGCTCCAACGCATCGGCCATCTCGGCGACTTCGTCTTGACCGCTGGTGTTGACAGGCGATTCCAAATCGCCACCGGCAAGTGCGCGCATCCGGCTCGACAGTTGGCCGACTCGTCGCAGGAGTCGTTTACCAACGAACAGCCAGCTGAACAGCAGCGCGCCCAAGATGCCGACAACGCTGATCACGACCAAGAGCAGCCGACCAGTGCTGACAGCCTGCGCGGAACTCGTGGTTGCTGCATCCACATCGGACTGCACAACCGCAACGAGAGTCTCAATCTCGCCGACCAGACTGGCACCCAACTCTTGATTCTGTGTCAGCAGGTCACGCTGGTTTTCCTCGACCTGCAAGCGCTGGAAGGTGACATCGAACACTCCACCGTCGTCAAGTCCGAGCGCAATCAGCCGGTTCACTGTCGGACGCAGCTCGCTGCCACCGGATTCTTCCAACACTGTGAGGTTGATCTCGAGTCGGTCCCTGACCGACTCAAAGCTCTCCCGTAGCGGCTCAATCAGTGCAGACTTCGACGCGCTGAAAGCACCCGACAGCAAAGCATCGGCTTGTGACACATCACTGCTCAATGCTGCCCAGCGGCGATACAGCAGCACTGAATCGTCGGATTTGTGAATGGACTCAGGTGCTGGTGGTGTCCAGAGTTGCCGTCGTCCACGGATCAAGAAGAAGAGCTGATCGTCGATGGCCGGTGCGATCTGAAGTTCGAGATCGCGTATGCCCGCATTGACTTCGGCTTGCAGCCCATCTCCTTCCGACCTAAACGTGAAATAGTCGGGCATCTCAGCCTCAATAGCGGCGATGTTGGAGTTGAGTTGAGCGGCGTAGCCGCGCATCTCGCCGATCCATGTGGAACCTGTGCCGCGGCCCCACAGAAGATCGAGCTGAGCTTCGAACTCACTGCGGGCAGCGGCGATTTCGGCAACGATGTCCTCGTAATCTTCCGGCGACGAAGCCGTCAAACGAGGCCCGCCGGCCACTAAACGGTTGCTGGCTTCGGCCACACCCAGCGCAGCGTCTAGTTCGGGGATGGCGCCTTGGGCGACTTCCTTCTCGGCCTCGCCCACCCGAGTGAACGAGACCCAAGCCACGACGCTCGCTGCTAGCAGTAGCAGCAGCGGCACGGCGAAGCTGGCATACATCTGTGTAGAGATTCGGTGGCGAACGGATGGCTTGCGGCGCTCCGGCATCTCCGGCCTGTTCTCGTCGGGTAACCCAGAGTCGCCGGGCAACCCAGAGTCAACTGTTGCTGCTTCAGTCATTGTTCAGAGCGCGTCAGCGTGTCAAGGGATTCATAGGCACCGTCAGACCCGATCTGAGTAACGAAGACCGAGTCAGATCCTTGGTTGTCGTCGGTGGCTCGCGTGCCATCACCAAAATCCAACACAAAGCCGTCAAGATCGATCGTGTCGGCCCCCAAGATGGCGTTCAGGAAACACCGGCGCGTTACCGATCTGCCACATCGCTCCAGTCCGGCAATGGCGAGCCTGCCAGCGATGTAGCCCTCCAATGAGACAAAGCCCGGCAGCGGATCAGGATCCACATGCTCAAAGTCGGCATGCAAGGTGCCTATTTGTTCCAAGGCAGTCCGGTAGGCGGCAACGATAGGCGCAGAGTCGTCAAACGGGAACGGCACGACTTGAGTGACCAGAACGCCGTCGCCGACTGCGCCGAGCTGGTTAGCGAGCGCGTTCGCACCAACGAATGAGAGTGTGATGAACACGGGATCAAAGCCAGTGTTGCGTGACCACGACACCAAAGTGCCGACAGGTTCGTAAGCACCCACCATGATCACAGCCTCGGGCTCACCCGTCTGCAGATCAAGCAGCGCTGTCTTGATGGCAGTCGTGTTGCGGGGGTAAAGACCGACCGCCACCGGTGTCATGCCCCGCCGCTCCAATGCGGCCAGCGCACCAAAATAGCCGGCCCGGCCGAACGAGTCGTCTTGGAACAGCACAGCGATGCGTTCGATACCCAAGTCGGCTGTGAGCCGTTCCACCATCTCTTCTGTTTCTTGGGCGTAGGAAGCGCGCACGTTGACAATGTTGGTCCAGCTGTCATCTCGGAGAAACCCAGCCCCAGTGAACGGTGCTATGTAAGGAATTCCCGCTGCGGCTGCCACAGGCGTTGCGGAGCGAGATGTAGGCGTTCCGACGGCACCGATCAGCGCGAACACCTCTTGGCTCTCAATGAGCGCAGTGGTATTGGCGATGGCAGCCTCAGGCTCGTAAGAATCGTCCATTGATCTCAGCTCAAGCCGACGACCGTTGACACCTCCGGCCTGATTTGCTTGTTCAAACGCCGCCAAAATCCCCAAACGCATGCCGATGCCGAGTTCGGCTGCGGGGCCGCTCAACGCAGCGGATTGCCCAAACACCACTTGGTCGGCAGACACACCGATGTCTTCGCCGAGGACCTCAGGGGCAGTGGGTGCCGCGGGCGCGCCGACATCGTCGCCGTCGAGGCCATCATCGCTGATCGACCCCGTGCCGGACTCGGTGCAGGCTCCCAGCAGTGCGCCGAGCACTGCCACTAGTACTGCAATCGATGCGCTGACGCGCAGCTTGGAAAACAGCCGCAAACCTGTGCGCTGCGGGGAGTCGTCAGGCACCAGCCCGTGCGACCAGCGTCAGATGGTTCTTGCCGTCTTCATGCTTGTACGCCAAGTCTTCGGCCATGGTGCGCACAAGGTGAAGACCCAATCCGCCGATGGACCGCTCTTGCAACGGCAGATCGGTGTCGGGGGAGATTTCGTCGTTCAAGGGATCGAAGGCGGCACCGTCGTCTATCACCGCGATAGATACCGACCCTGGGCCGCTTTCCAGTGTGATCTCAATATCGCTGAGGCCGCTAGTGCGGCCATGTGTGAGCGTGTTCAAAATGAGTTCCTCAAGGATGAGATTCGAACGCAACACGAGGTCTGGCGACCAGTCGTCCAGCTCGGCCATTTCCTCAACGAACGCCACGACACGCGGGAGCGCTTCGGCTGCCGCTGCGCCCGGCGATGGTGTGATGTTTAGCGAACGTCGCATGAGCAGTGCTCCGTGGTGAGTGTTCTTCGGGACGCAGCAGGCTTCACGATGCAACCTTCACGATGCCGCGCTTCGGTGCAGGGCCAAGCAAGTGATGTCGTCTGAAGCAGGGGCCTCCCCGGCGAACGAGTGGACGGCATCGAAGATCGCAATCATGGCTTCTTGCGCGCTCTGAGGGGGGCCGCTCTCAAAGATTCTCAGCAGCCGCTCAGTGCCGAACTCTTCTTGATCGATGTTCATTGCCTCGCTGACCCCATCGGTGTAAAGCAAAAGCGTCTCACCGGGAGAGAGCGTGATCGTTTTCTCGGTCAGGTTTGATGAGAACACCGCATCGGGCGCAATGCCTAGAGCCATGCCGCCGGTACCGGGCATCTGCTCTGCACTGCCATCAGCGCGGACGACAACCGGAGGGTCGTGCCCGGCGCTGGCGTAGGTCACTTCGCCGGAATGGGGGTCGTAAACCGCCATGATGACCGTTACAAACATAAAGGTCGGGTTGTCGGCTGAGAGCACTTGGTTTGCCTCAATCAGCGCCTCCCGTGGGGAACCGGTGCCGATGGCCGCTCCTTTCAGCGCAGTCCGGCTCGACATCATGAACAGTGCTGCGGGAATGCCCTTGTCGGACACATCGGCGACAGTCGCGAACATCCGGTCGTTGGGTCCCGTTACATAGTCGTAAAAGTCGCCGCCTACGTTGCGCGCAGGCACCATGTTGGCGTTGATCTGGTAGTTGTGCTCAACCGGGAAATCGTCGGGCAAGATGGATTGCTGAACGTTTGAGGCAATATCAAGTTCGTTCTGAAGCGTGACGAGTTTGTCGCGCGATGCCGTTGCTTCGCGCCACTGCCGGAGATGCTCCACTGTGCGTTCAATGGTGATCTGCAGATCATCAAAGTCGACTGGCTTCGTCACAAAGTCAAACGCACCCCGATTCATGGCCGTGCGAATATTGCCCATGTCGCCATAAGCGGAGATGATCACTGCTCGCAGGTCTTGGTTGAGCGAGCCGAGCTGCGACAACAGCGTCAGCCCGTCCATCTGCGGCATGTTGATATCGGAGAGCACCAAGTCAATGCTGTCGTCAGCACGCAGTTTCTCAAGCGCTTCTAGGCCATTGCCTGCGAACTCAAACTGGTACTTGCCACCGCGAATCTGCCGCCGCATCCGCTGCAGAACGAGCGGCTCAAGATCGGGTTCGTCGTCAACGACGAGAATGCGCCAAGGCTCAGACATCGGCGCCGCTAGGCCAGCTGGGCCTTCGCCTCGTCGAGCGTTCCGAACACCTTGATGATCTGATCAAAACCGCTGATGCGGAACACTTCATTGACCGAGGCAGCAAGGGAGCAGACGGCGAAGGGAGTTGATTTGCTGCCGAGCTGCTGCGCGACCAGCAACAAGACCCGCAGGCCGGCGCTGCTGATGTAGTCAATACCACCCATGTCAAGTATGACGCGTTCGTCTTCGTCGGACAAAGCGGCGATTAGGGCACCGTGGAGTTCGGCGGAATTAGATCCGTCCACCCGGCCCGCGGGCCGTATCACGTTGATGCCTGCGTCTCGCTCCTGTGCGAGTTCCATGCTGTGCAGCCTCCTGCCCAGTTTCGGCGATGCGGACGGTCCACATTCTGCCAGTCTTGAGTCATGCTTGGTGGTACGCCTCAAGGCTGAACCTCGACGGCAGCCAAAATGTACTAGATGGCGCCGCTGTTGTCACCCCTCACTGTTGTCACCCCTCACTGTTGTCACCCCGCACTCTGCTCGTCACTCTGCTCGGGCGCGGCTCCGGTGAGGGCTCAGCGCCGTCTATCTGCGTAATACCTGCGTGGTACCTAGGTGGATCCGACGAATAACGCAGCGGTTGTTCGTAGCCTGCGGATGTGGTCCTGCGTCCTGAGACGGGATCGGTGCCGGATGCGCCGGGTAGCTACCAATTCTTAGACTCCGACGGTCGGGTCATCTACGTGGGCAAGGCGAAGAGTCTGCGCTCCCGCCTGAACAGCTATTTCGGCGACCCAGCAGGCCTGCACCATCGCACCGCACAAATGTTGACCACGGCCGCTTCGGTCGAATGGGTTGAGGTGTCTACCGAAGTTGAGGCGCTCATGCTTGAGCACAGCCTCATCCAGCGACATCAACCTAGGTTCAATGTCCGGCTGCGAGACGACAAGTCGTATCCATTCTTGGCGGTGACGTTAGCTGACGAATGGCCGCGAGCGATGGTGATGCGCGGGAGGCGCAAGCGCGGCAACCGATACTTCGGGCCCTACGGGCACGCTCACGCGATTCGGGAAACGCTCGATCTGCTACTGCGCACATTCCCGATTCGCACTTGCAGCGACAGCAAACTCGCTACCCACGAGCGGCTGGGCCGACCATGCCTGCTGTACCACATTGAGCGATGCGCGGGTCCGTGCGTAGGCGAAATCAGCCGAGACGACTACGACCGCTTGGTGCGAGACCTGGTGCGCTTCCTCGAAGGCGACACCGAAGAAGTGGTTAATGACCTCGTTCAGCGCATGGCCGACGCATCTGAGGAACTCGAGTTTGAGCTGGCGGCCCGACTGCGGGACCGCCTCGCCAGCGTTCGCAAAGCGATCGAGAAGCAGCAGATCGCTGGCACGCGTGATGAGGACTTTGATGTCATAGGGATCGGTGACGATGAACTCGAGGCGGCAGTGCAGTTGTTCTTCGTGCGCAAAGGACGTGTGATGGGCCAGCGCGGATTCGTCATCGACAAGGTGGAAGAGTTGGACGAGCCGCAACTCGTGGCCCGTGTGCTTTCGGGGACGTATCAAGACGAGAACCCGTTGGGTTCGCCCAAGTTGGTTCTCGTGCCGAACCTCCCGACCGAGATCGAGGTGTACGAGGACTGGCTGAGTTCGCAGCGAGGTTCGCGGGTGTCACTGCGCGTTCCCCGACGCGGCGACAAGCGGACGTTGATGGAGACCGCAAGCCACAACGCTCGTGAGTCGTTGGCACGTCACCGGCTGCGCAGAGGCCAAGACCACAACAGCAGAGCCCGCGCATTGAACGAACTGGCAGACCATCTTGAGCTGCCCACGCCGCCCCTGCGGATCGAGTGCTACGACATGAGCCACCTAGGAGGCACCAACTACGTGGGCTCCATGGTGGTGCTCGAAGACGGACTACCTCGTCGCAGCGAATACCGACACTTCCGGTTACGCAACATCAAAGGCAATGACGATTACGCAGCCATGGAAGAGGTGCTGCGTCGGCGGTTGCGCAACTACCTAGCCGAACGCGACCTGCCGACTTGCGAACAGGGCCGATTCGCCTACCCGCCGCAGCTGCTGGTGGTAGACGGCGGCAAGGGCCAGCTGGGTGTCGCGACGCGTGTGCTGGAAGATCTCGATCTGCGCCAGCAGATACCTGTGTGCGCTCTGGCGAAACAGTTTGAGGAAGTGTTCGTGCCCGGATGCACCGAGCCGGTGCAGATTCCCCGTCAGTCCGAAGCGCTGTATTTGTTGCAGAGGGTGCGCGACGAAAGTCACCGTTTCGCCGTGTCGTACCACCGCAAGCTACGCAGCAAGGCTCTCAAACAAGGAGTGCTTGAAGGAATCGCGGGCCTCGGGGACAAGCGGCGGTCACGTCTGGTACGCGAACTCGGCAGCGTCGGCGCGGTCAAGTCGGCGACGCTTCAAGAACTGCAGTCGCTGAGCTGGCTGCCCGATGCCGTGGCAGAGGCCGTCTTTGCCGCCACCCATCCAAACCAAAACACTGGATCGAACCAGATTGGGCCACACCAAGTCGGCCTAAATGATGACAGCCCAAATGACAATGACCCCAAATGACAATGACCCCAAATGACAATGACACAGCCTAGGTGGCCCGTACTCTCGGTGAGGTGGCCAGCAAGTCGGAATTCTTGATTCCAGAATTCGTGATTGTTGCAGGACTGTCGGGCGCCGGGCGCTCAACCGTTGCGAACGCGCTTGAAGATGTGGGCTGGTTCGTCATCGACAACTTGCCGCCGCACCTCATTGGCGATGTGGCCGACATGGTGGCCCGACCGGACGCGCGGCTCCGTCGCGTGGCACTAGTGGCTGGCACCCGCGAGTACAGAGAAGATCTGGTGGCCGCCATCACTCAACTACGTGAGCGAAACGCCGCTGTGCGTGTCATCTACCTAGATGCGCCCACCGAAGTGCTGATACGGCGCTACGACGACACACGGCGACGACACCCGCTGCACACCGGCGAAATGCCGACCCCTGCCGAAACCTCTGACCCAGCCTCTGACCCCTCCTTCATTGGTGCGCCATCAGTGCCGCATGCCGAGCCGATGGCGGAATCGGTCATCGACGCCATCGAAGTTGAGCGGGAACTGCTGGCTGGCGTGCGCGAAACCGCTGATGTGGTCATCGACACAGGCGATCTGAATGTCCACGAGCTACGAGATCGGATACACGACGAATTCTGCGTGACCGGCGACGAGTTCGGCATGCGAACCGCGGTCATGTCGTTCGGCTACAAGCACGGTGTACCGCGCGATGCCGACCTAGTGCTCGATTGTCGGTTCTTGCCCAATCCGCATTGGGTGCCCGCCTTGCGCCCCCATACCGGCTTGCATGAGGACGTACGTGATTGGGTGCTCGGCCAAGGAGCGACGACAGCGTTCCTAGAGCACCTCATGCCGCTGCTCGCGTCGCTGCTGCCCTCCTATCAAGCCGAAGGTAAGTCGTACCTCACGATTGCATTGGGCTGCACCGGCGGACGGCACCGCAGCGTGGCGATAGCCGAAGAGGTAGCCCGACTGCTTGCCCACCAAGGCCACGACCTTCACTGCCGTCACCGCGACATCGCCCGCTGAGCACGTTTGCTCAGCTAGACGGCTAGACAACACAGCTAGACAACTGGGCGGCTAGCGAGAGATCAGCTCAAGGCCTTGCAGCTTGACTGGCTTGCCAGATAAGTATGCGAAACAAAGATGCAAGACAACCAAGACAATGCAAGACAACCAAGACAACGAGGAGACCAGCAGATGAAGGAGAGCAGCAGATGAGCGTGCGCGTGGGCGTCAACGGCTTCGGTCGGATCGGGCGCAACTTCTATCGGGCAGCACAGCGACCCGACAGCGACATCGAGGTCGTAGCAGTCAACGACTTAGGCAACCCTGCCACTATGGCTCACCTGCTTAAGCGCGACTCGGTGCTGCCCAACTTGGCTAACGACATCAAGGCAACTGAGGGCGGCATCTCTATCGACGGCAAGGTGTTGCCTGTGCTATCTGAGCGCAATCCCGCCAATCTGCCTTGGGCGGATTACGGCGTTGACGTGGTAGTGGAATCCACTGGCATCTTTACTGCCCGTGACCAAGCTGCAATACATCTCGACGCCGGCGCGCCGCTGGTGATTGTTTCGGCCCCGGCCTCAGGGGCAGATGCCACGTTCGTCGTCGGCGTGAACGATGCCGACTTCGACGCTGACAGCCACAAGGTCATCTCGAATGCGAGCTGCACGACGAACTGCTTCGTGCCGATGGTGCAGGTGCTCGATGAGACGTTCGGCGTGCAACGAGGAATGATGACCACCGTCCATGCCTACACCGGAGACCAGTCACTGGTGGACAGCCCCCATAACGATCTACGACGTGCCCGTGCCGCAGCCGTCAACATCATTCCGACTTCTACCGGAGCAGCCCGAGCCACCGGCTTGGTGCTGCAATCCATGGCCGGCAAACTCGACGGCACATCGCTGCGAGTGCCTGTAGCGGACGGATCCATCACCGACTTCACTGCGGTGCTGAACGCAAGTCCCAGCGTTGAAGAAGTGAACGCTGCTTTCGCGAGAGCCGCTGCGGACGGTCCGCTGGCAGGCGTTCTCGACTATTCCACCGATCCGCTGGTCAGCTCTGACATCGTCGGCAACCCAGCAAGCTGCGTATTCGACGCCGGGTTGACGATGGCAATGGGTTCCATGGTCAAGGTTCTCGGCTGGTACGACAACGAGTGGGGATACTCCAACCGCCTCGTTGACCTAGTAGGCATTACTTGCCACAGATGATCGACGACGGCATCCTGCCGACGCTTGACGACCTCGGACAGCGGCTCGGGGGTCTTGGTGGTCGGCGCATTCTCGTGCGCTGCGACTTCAATGTCCCGCTGCACGACACCCCTAACGGCCGACGCGAGATCAGCGACGACTTGCGTATACGCGCCGCTTTGCCCACGCTGTCATGGCTGACCACCCGGGGCGCTGCTGTCACAATCTGTTCTCACCTTGGCCGACCTGCGGGGGTCCCCGACGAGCGCTTCTCGCTCGCTCCAGTTGCTGAGCGACTCGCGGCGTACGCGCCCGAGGTATCGCTTATGGAGAATCTCCGTTTTTGGGAAGGAGAGACGTCGAACGACCCAGCGTTCGTCGACGCTCTCGTCGGCGGAGAACTGATGGTCCGTTTCAGCAACGGTGTGAGCGCTGGGTCTTTCGACGGCTACGTAAATGACGCCTTTGGTGCTAGCCACCGTGCCCATGCGTCGATCGTCGGCCCTCCCTGTCACCTGCCCAGCGCTGCTGGGCGGCTCTTAGCAAGTGAGGTTGAAGTTCTGGGCAGTCTCCGCGCTGACGTCCAGCGACCCTTCGTGGCGCTGGTCGGAGGTGCCAAAGTCAGCGACAAGCTCGGTGTAGTTGAAGCACTCGCATCTGTGGTTGACACGCTGGTGATCGGCGGCGGCATGTGCTTCACCTTCTTGGCTGCGCTGGGGCACCCCATTGGCGATTCGCTTTGCGAACCTGACCTCATTGAGACCTGCAAACGCCTATTGCAAGACAGGACCAGCCAAGACAGGGCCAAAATTGTGCTGCCTACCGATTTTACGGTTCTCGACGCCGCTGGCACGGTACGCCAGATGGGTCGAAACCTGGCCGATGGCTACCGTGGTCTTGATATCGGCCCGGGCTCTGCGGCTGAGTTTGATGATGTGATTGCGTCAGCTCGGACCGTGTTCTGGAACGGCCCCATGGGCATGTTCGAAGACGAACGGTTTGCGGCGGGAACCTCAGCCGTTGCTCAATCGGTGGCCGACTCGCGGGCGTTCACTGTGGTCGGTGGCGGCGACAGCGCAGCGGCTATTGCCCAGTTCGGTCTGGCGCCCTACGTGGACCACCTCTCAACCGGGGGAGGGGCGGGTCTTGAACTCATTGAGCATGGGGATCTGCTAGGTCTTGCCGCCCTGCGAGACTCACGTCGTTAGCAAGGGGAAAAAGTTGAGCCGAACGCCACTGATATCAGCCAACTGGAAGATGCACCTCAATCATCTGGAGGCAATCCAGCTCTGTCAGAAGCTGAGCTATGAGCTGGCTCATCACCGCTACGACCAAGTTGAGGTAAGTCTGCACCCACCGTTTGTGGACCTGCGCAGCTGCCAAACCGTCATTGACGCCGACCGTCTTGAGTTCAAGCTAGGCGCGCAGAACTGCCACGATCAAAGCCGAGGTGCCTTCACTGGCGAGATTTCACCTTCCATGCTGGCCAAGCTCAATGTGAGCTATGTCATCCTCGGGCACAGCGAACGGCGAGTCCTCTTCGGCGAGACCGACGCGTTCGTCGCTGCCAAGGCCGCTGCCGTTTCCAAAGCCGGCATGACACCGATCGTCTGTGTCGGTGAGACGCTTGAAGAACGCGAATCTGGGCAGGCCCTACAGGCGGTACATACGCAAGTGCGAGGCAGTCTCGCCAAGCTCACCAAAGCTCATTTCGAAAATTTGGTGCTGGCGTATGAACCCGTGTGGGCCATAGGCACCGGCCGCAACGCAACACCCCAAGATGCGCAGAAAATGTGTGCAGCCATCCGTGGCGTTGTTGAAGACATGCGCCGGGGAGCCGGCCAGCATGTCCGCGTCCAGTACGGCGGTTCCGTCAAACCGGCCAGCGCGCCTGCGCTTCTCGTGCAGCCCGACATCGACGGCGCCCTCGTTGGCGGCGCTTCACTTGAGGCAGTGCAATTCGCCCGTATCGTCCAAGCTGCCCTGTAACTGGGCTGCCCTATAACTGAGCTGCCCTGTAACTGGGCTGCTTTCGGGAACTGCGTTCGCTGTTGGTTGAATACTTTTGACAGTAAACAGTCGCTATTGTTACGACTGCATGTGATCAATCCTTGCATCAAGTTCCTCTGCCATGCGTTGGCCCAAAGAGCGCAACCGCATATTCCGATACGCACCCCACAAGGTCATCAGCAGTGGAACGAGCAATGTTGAGGCAATCAGTGCATATGCAATCGTAATAGCTACTGTGATGCCGAATTGTTGCAGCGCCAATACCGGCGAGAAGATCAACACTCCGAGTCCTAGCGCGGTAGTAAGTGCGGAACCCATCAATGCCGACCCGACGGTACCGAGAGTGAGCACAGCGGCGGCCTCGGGTTCTCGTTCGGAATAAAATTCTATTCGATAGCGATGGATCACATGGATGGAGTAATCCACACCAATACCGATGGATAGTGCCGTGATGATAGAAGTGATCAGTGTGTACGGTATATTGAGTAATGCCATCGTTCCTAGCACCCAGACAAGTGCTATCGCTATCGGTCCTATGGCGATAAGACAAAGTGCAGGCTGTCGCAGAGTGGCCCAGTAGAATAGTCCCAGAACGGCCAATGCTACCGCGATGGTTGTAAAGATTGATTCTGACTGCCTTTCAGTTATTTCCTCCGTGACGTTGACGGAGATAATACCTCCTGAAGTAGCAGTCAGCTCACGAGCATTCGTGGGCCAAATTGCTTCAAGGTCGCCTTGGAGCTCACTCAACGCACTAGGGTCATCGGTATATACAGGAAACTGGACCAAGATAGAGTCAATGCCGTCGGGTCTGTTGACTACGAGGCGTCCGAAAGCAGGGTCTCTGGTTTCCAAGAGGTCAAGGAATTCTTGCATGAGCGCAGCATCCAACCCCACACCTTGCGATGCCTCTTCAAAGAGCGAAGCCAATTCTGGATCGTATTTGTCGCCCGGTTGGCCGCTGTCATCAATCCAATCTTGCACTAGCGAAAGATATGACGGTTCCAAGGGTGCTGCGATTGAGGGTGGGCGCCTTTGTTGGTCGTCCAAAGTGTCACTGAGCGCTTGCAAGTTGAGCAACGTACGAGCGTCCGTGGCCTCAGTCAATGCGAGTACGCTGGCCATTTCTGTAGAGCCACCGATGGCGGTATTGAGGGAATCCAGATCGGCGAGGACGTTCCCTCCCCGAGGCAGTACATCTCGTATGCTGAAGCGCGATTCAAGTCCCGTTGCGGCGAAACCTAGTCCTACAGTTACGACCACCAACACCGCCACATACGGCACCGGGTTGCGTGTCAACGACTTGCCGAGTGCTTTCGCGAGACGTTCGACTCCCGGTAGTGCTTGAGCAACTGGCGGAGCCTGAGAGTACACACCGCGCCGCTCACGACGTCGGTCAAGAATAATGCGTCCAGCAGGTATCAGCGTCAGCATGACTATCAAACTCATGCCGACACCTAAACCGGCCACAACGCCAAAGTCGCCGATGGCAGGTATGGGGGAGAAAAGTCCCACGAGAAGACTCGCGATGGTCGTGACTGCCGCCAGAGCTAGAGGCACGATCACACGCGCCATTCCAGTTCGTAAGGCCTCTGAGGCCGACCGATCTTCAAGCTGTTCTTCGCGGTAATGCGAGATGATCTGGATCGCATAGTCGACGGTCAAACTGATGATGATGATAGGGATCATGACTGAGATACCGCTCGGCCGCCCTAGTAATCCGAGTCCGTTAGGCCCAAGCCAGCCCTCAGCGCCTACCACCCAGATAATCGATACAAACAGTCCACCGAGTGTGAGCAGCAGATCCGACCTGCTGCGCAGGAAAAGAAAGATCAATGCGGCAATCAGCAGCAGTGTCGCCACGTAGTACGGCAGCATGCCCGTGCGAGATGCCTCCTGGTACTCATCCTCAATGATGGTGGGCGATACACTACTGACCGACAACACACCGTCGTCTTCATAGGCCATCTCGTTGATGAGTCGCTCGGTGTCACGTAGCCGGTCTTCGTCTGTTTCGCTCAGTAAGAAAGTGGCAATAGCGACCGGTGTACCATCAGCGTCAATTCCTGTGAGAGCTTCAAGTGCATCGCCGACACCCGGGGCTGCAGCAACGGCATCTATTTCTGCTTGCGTGATCAAATCTAAATTGTTCACTTCAAGAACGGCCGCGATGATCCCAGCCGGCGACACCACCGGTTGGACACCACTCAGCATGTTGCTGATGCCGGGCGCGGCCACTACATCACCGACAAAGCTGTGCATCTGCACCAACCCTTGTGGTGTCAGCACATCACCGCGAAACAGCACAGTGACAACGGTGACAGCGCCTGCCTCACTGAAGAGCGTGTCAATCTGGTCCAGCGTCTCAACAATAGGGCTGCCAGGAGGCAGGAAGCCGTCTGTCTCGTCTATGGGGGCCCGGAGCGCAGCACCGCTACCCAACATCAACGTAATAGCGATAATGACGGCGATAACCGTCTTGGGCCGAGAGATGACCGATTCGCTAAGTCGCATCAGTGCGCGTTCCATAGCTTTCCTGTCAGGCTCTGGTTTGGGTTACGCAGCTTGTGTGGCTGCCAAGGTTGTCGCTCATGTTGCTTACTTTAGGTGCTGGCAGCTACTGGCACGGCTATCCGACGGACGCGCGCACACAAGCGCGCACAGAGCGTGCATTGTATGGCTTGGCGTGCGCTGTATGGCTTGGCGTGCGCTGTATGGCTTGGCGTGCGCTGTATGGCTTGGCGTGCGCTGTATGGCTTGGATTGCTTGGGTCCTGCACAAGGCGCCAGTATCCTCAGCGACCGTGATGGTATGGATCATCGGCGCAGTACACCTGCTGTCAGCCTTTGGCTTGATCGGTTTGGTGCTGCTGCACAGCGGCCGCGGCGGCGGGGTATCCGACATGTTCGGCGGCACAGTGGGTTCCACTGCCGCGGGATCAACAGTGGCAGAGAAGAACCTGAGCCGTATCACCGTGGTAGTGGCCGTTTCGTTCGGCTTCACCACGCTGATACTGGGCCTTCTGCTCGCCTGACCGCACGCTTTCGTTCCCTACGACCGTCTAGTTGGCATCGTCGTGTAGTCATGGCGGGGTGAACTCAACCCGAGCCGTCTTGATGTTCTGGCAAAAGCGATCGACGCGGCCTGAGCCTCACCAGACAAGTAGCCACTCGACGCTATGCTGATGCCCCCGAAACGCCTGCCTAGGCAGCGATTTCGCAAGATGTAGTCGGAGTGGCGGAATTGGCAGACGCGCTAGACTAAGGATCTAGTGCCCGTAAGGGTGTGGGGGTTCAAGTCCCCCCTCCGACACCCATAACCCGTCGGTGTCTTTTCTGTTGACCTCGGGCATCGCTAAGTCATGTCTGACTGGGCCAACTTCGCCACCTCGTCGCAGTGTTAAATGGCCCGCCGTGAGCCACCCGCCTGCAGGAAAGAGCGGCCTGTTTGCATTAGCGGCGCGCATGCGGCGGGTCGGCACTGGGGCATTCGCATGACGGCGAATCTTGATGACCTGACGGCAGGGATGAGGTTGTCGGGTGTCGTAGCCAACAACGAAGCCATCGTCGTGGCCGTCCAGATGCACAGCCAAACATCCGCGACGCTGACCTACCGCACTGCAGATGGAGAGCTCGGCGAGCGGCTGATCACAGTGGCCGACCTGTCCGATGCCGGAGCGAACGACGAGGTGCGCCAAGCCCAGAACGACCCTGAGCGGTGGCGCCTCGCAGTGATCTCGGTGCCCGACAACCCATCCGCCGAGCCCCAAGTCCGCTACCTGGTCGAACCAGTCGTTGACATAACAATGCACATGGCCCAGACCAACGTTCCGCTCAACGTCGCCAAGCTCCTCGCCGACGCCACCCCACCCAGCTAGACCCGCTGCTGCCAGCAGTTGCCGTAGTCTTTGGTGAACTGTTCGTCTGGCTGTTGGCTGTTTATTTTCGACGAAGGCGCTTACAACTTCGACGACGGCTGCCCGTCGGTGCTTCCATCTTGCTGCGGCTTGCTCCGGATCACGGTCGGCAGGATTAGCGGCATCGGCTCGCCAGAAACGTGAGTGATGAGGTTTTGCAGCCGTTCACGCTCGCCCATGTCTGAATCCCGCTTGTAGACATCTATGTCTTCTTCGACTCTGGCCGAAGTAATCGTGAACCCGGTCTCGGGCGCGTAGTCGAGGACTTTGGCGGCGAAGGTGACTTCGTAGATGCCGTAACCGGTCCAGCTTCGGTGAAGGTACAGGCAGTCGTTCTCCATGAAGGCAAACCATCTGTCGCTCATGTCCATCGGCACATAGCCGCGAGAGATCTGTTGCATCTCAGCTCGCGACAGCACCATGTTCGGTACCGGGATCGCTGCTGGCTTCCGGATCGGCGCGACATCGTGCCAAGAATGTCGTGTGGCCGCATCTTCCGGTGGACCCTCTGGTCCCCACAGGGCTCTGACGAACAGACTCACGTTTTCTTGTGACATGCCGCCAACGTAGAAGAGGGGTGTTACAGCCAGCCTCTCGTGCAGCGTGCAGCGATGCGCGAATTGCCAAGGCGAGCCGGGGCCTATCTGAGGGCGTTGACTGCCGACAAGCAAGCACGTCGAGCGATCGACCGTGATGGGCTGATGGACTACGCAACCGGGCCCGCCAGCTCGCTTACCTGCTGTACCAGAAAGCCGACAACAACGGCTGGGCCGCTGAGGCCAACGCCTACAACAGCCTCATCGCAGCCTGGCCCAGCCTGCGCGAAGGTGCCCTCGCAGCCGCCGCCCGCGCCGCAGCACCCGTCGAAGATCAGATGCTGTAACCGCTGCTGTGGGAGGCACATGGAAAATAGGCTTGTGTTGGCTGCAGTGTCGTCTAAGATCAACCCATGGACTGGTCGACCGTGCCACCGCTGCTTACGGTGATCGTCACGATCGCCGTGGCGTTCGCTGGCGGCGCGTGGGCCATCATCAAATGGGGCTTCGGAAGCGTCAACGTCCGATTCGAGGAACAGAACGGCCGAATCGATGCGCGCTTCGATGCAGTGGATGCGCGCTTTGAGGAACAGAACGGCCGAATCGATGCACGCTTCGATGCAGTGGATGCGCGCTTCGATGCAGTGGATGCGCGCTTCGAGGCGATTGATACGCGCTTCGAGGCGATTGATACGCGCTTCGAGGCGATTGATACGCGCTTCGAGGCGATTGATACGCGCTTTGAGGAACAGAACGGCCGAATCGATGCGCGCTTTGATGCAGTGGATGCGCGCTTCGATGCGATGGATGCGCGCTTTGAGGAACAGAACGGCCGAATCGATGCGCGCTTTGATGCAGTGGATGCGCGCTTCGATGCGATGGATGCGCGCTTCGAAGAGCAGAACGGCCGAATCGATGCGCGCTTTGATGCAGTGGATGCGCGCTTCGATGCGATGGATTCCCGCTTCGAAATCGTCGACACCAAGATCGATGCCGTGGAAAAACGCGTTGACGGCGTAGACCGCCGTATCGACGAGCTGCGTGGAGACCTCCGCGCCCTTGTCGAAAGGGTCGATGCACTGCAGCCGCCCGCCGTGCCCACAGCAGCCGACTCGGTGTGATGCCCACCTGCTGACGCAATAGGCCCGCTCTACGAAGCCGCCATTTCGATTGCAGCACCGAGGCCGAGAATATTGCCCATGCAAACACAAGTGGCGCCTGCGGCTCGCCCGCGCTGGCGGCACGACCTCATGCGGTAGATGTTCGACGAAGAAGCCCGTTCAGGTCAGTGCCACACCCGCAGTGCCGTACGAACCTGTGCGAGTTAGGCAATCCCTGCGCTTGGGGTGTCTTTGCAATGCCTCATTCCTAGTTGACAGCACGCACTAAGTCCATCAATCGTGCGAGCGAGTCGAGCCGGGCGGTCGGGTCTTCGATGTCAATCTGAACCCGCAGCGTCTGGATCCCCGTGAAGCGGTAAGCGCGGAGTCGCTCGCTGACCTCCGCATCTCCGCCTAACAGATTCGTACGGAGCCCGATCTCAATGGGCACTGCGGCGGCGGCAGCATCCCGGTCGCCTGACTGCCAGAGCCGCTGCACCTCTTCGACTGCGTCAGCGAAACCTTGCCGTGCAAACGCTTGGTTGTAGAAATTTGTTGACGCAGACCCCATGGCACCGATGGTGAACGCGTAGCCGTCGGCATGACGCCGTGCCGCTGCCTCGGGGTCGTCGGAGAATTCGAGGGTCACCGCGGCTGTCAATTCGATGTCGTTGAGGGACCGCCCCGTTGAGATGGCACCTTCACGGATGGGGTCGGTGAACACACTGGCCGACTCGGGCAAGAACGCTGTGCCGATCCAACCATCGGCTTTGGCACCTGTGAGCCGCAGGTTGGCTGGCCCCATGGACGCTAGGTAGATCGGGATGGGCGCGTTGGCGACCGGTGAGCGAAGAGATCGACCTTGACTGTCGGGTAGCGGAAGCTTGTACACCTTGCCTTCGTAAGTGAGTCGGTCTCCGGAGAAAACCTTGCGGACGATGTCGATGGTCTCGCTAGTGCGGGTGATAGGCCGGTCGAAACGAACACCGTGCCAGCCCTCCATGACCTGAGGTCCGCTAGTGCCCAGCCCTAGCACGAAGCGGCCCTCCGACATTTTCTGCAACGCGAGGGCAGACATCGCCAGCATGGCTGGGGAGCGGGCACCAAGTTGAACGGCCCCGGTAGCTAGGCGGACGTGGTCGGTGATCGAGGCGAGATAAGCGAGCGGAGTCAGCGCGTCGTACATCCACGCTTCGGGCATCCATACCGAGTCAACACCGAGCCGCTCGGCGCTGCGGATGTAATCGAAACCGTCTGTATCGAGGCCAGCCGGGAGAACACCAATACGCAGAACGGTCACGATGTGGGCGATTCCATCTGTTTGCTCACATTGCCTGTTCGTACAGTGCTTGTTCGTACAGTGCGCGCACCTCTGCACGGCTCGGGTAGCGCGGCGTATTCAAAATGATGAGGTCGCGCAACGCGTCGGTGGTAAGCGCGTCAAGGTCGGCAGATGTGGCACCAAGATCGCTCAAGCTGCGATTTGTGCCGACCGTCGCCGACAGCGTCTCGACGGCCTCAATAGCTGCCAATGGGTCACGGGCGACACCGAGCGCTTGGCCCACATCTGCGTATCGGTCAGAGACGGCTTCGATGTTGAAACGCATGACGTAAGGGAGCATGGTGGCAAGCGTCTGTCCGTGAGCTGCACCGAAAGTGCCCGACACAGGGTGGCCAGTGGCATGCACGAGGCCCAGCAGGGGACCAGATGAGAACGCGCGGCCCGCAAGGTGGGACGCGATCTGCATCGCTGCCCGTGCCTCAATGTCGCTGCCATCGGCGACTGCTTGAGGGAGCCATCGACCAGTGAGCCGGATGGCATGCAGCGCGAGGCCGTCGGCGTAAGGGTTCGCAGCGGTGGATGTGTAGGCCTCAATGGCGTGAGTGAGGACATCCATGCCGCACACAGCAGTGGCACCCGGCGGAAGCCCGACAGTGAGCGATGGATCGAGCACGACGGCGCGCGGAGCGACGTCTGGATTGCTGAATGTCAGCTTGCGGTGGTCTTCGCTGCGGGTAATCAGGCCGCCGCCGTTGGTCTCAGATGCCGTGCCGGAGGTTGTGGGAACGGCGACCGTTGGCACGCAGGGAGCGCTAACTCGCGCCGGGGGTGCCAGCGTGGCGAAATCGATCCGGTCGGCGTCATCAAGCTCGGGTGAGAAGGCAAGCGAGGAGTCGTTAACGCCCGACGGCGCAGCCATAGCTATGTACTTGCCGCAGTCCATCACGGAACCGCCGCCGACGAGCACCATCACGGTGTGCTCGGTGCCAAACCCTCGCAGCGACTCCACCCCTGCGGCGACGTTGGTGTCTGTCGGGTTCGGGTCTACATCGTCGAAAGTGATCCAGTCGAGGCCGTCCTTGGTAAGCGCATCGGTGACGGAGTCCAAGACGCCCGCAGCACGCACGCCCGGGTCGCTCACCACGAAAGCGCGGCTGCCGTGGGCCTTCACATGCTGGGCAATCTCAGCGACACTGCCTTCGCCTACGGCCGTTGTGGGCATGGGTTCAAGCGTGTAGGTGTTCATCTCTTTGGCTCCTCCTCACAGGTTCAGCGCTAAGCGCTTGACGGTAACTGCTAAAACCATGCTCGTGCCAACATTCGCAGGAACAAAAGGGTCGATCCATTACGAGCGGTGGGCTCCCAACGGCCCGCCGAGGCGCATCGTTGTTGTCGTGCATGGCTACGCCGAGTATGCGGCTCGGTACCGCCATGTCGCAAGACGGCTCACTACCGACGGGGCAGTCGTTTACGGACCTGACCACATAGGGCACGGCCACAGCGACGGCGAGCGGGCGCTCCTCACCGATTTCTCTCATGTGGTCACCGACCTGAAGACGCTGGTCGATACGGCCTTGACCGAGCATCAGCGTCTTCCGGTGGTGATGATCGGACACTCAATGGGCGGCCTGCTCACATCACGGTTCGCTCAAGAGTACCCCGACAGCGTTGCGGGCATCGTGTTGCTAGGAGCGGTGATTGGCGATTGGAACTGGGCTCGGGAAGCCTTGGCGGCACCGGATCTGCCGCCTGCCACTACCGATTTTTCTGGCATGTCTCGTGACGAAGCCGCAGTAGAGGCCTATGCCACCGATCCGCTCATCTATCGGGGACAGTACAAGCGACCGTTGCTCGAAGCTGAGATGGCTGCGTTGGACAGCTTCGGCGCCGATATAGATCAGCTAGTCATGCCGGTGCTTTTTTGTCATGGCACCGACGATCCCTTCGTGGACTACCGCACTTCGTTGGCGGCAGCGCAGGCGATGCCCGCCCAAGACAAGACGATCCGGCTCTACGAAGGCGCCCGCCATGAACTCGTGAATGAGACCAACCGAGACGAGGTGATCGACGAAATCGCCGCGTTCGTTGTTCGGGTTGCTCCCTAAAAGTCTGCTGCAGCAGCCTGACGCACCAGCCTGGCGCGCTTGCTGACTTTGGCGGTTGACGACCTCGGTAGTATGCGCCCATGGGCGAGCGTCTCGCCGAGACCCACGAGTTAGTGTCGGCCCGCCTTCACGAAGCAGGCCAGATTTACACCAAGGGTCGCCAAGAACTGGTGGAGCTTCTCATTCGTGCTGCCCGTCCGGCGACTATCCCCGAAATGCTTGAACTCCGTCCTCGCCTCACCCAGAGTTCGCTCTACCGCAACATGGCCGATCTTGAGAGCGTGGGCATCGTGCGTCGGGTCGTCGGGGTCGATGATCCAACTCGTTACGAATTCTCAGAGGACATCATCGGCCGTCACCACCACGCCATCTGCACCGTGTGCGGCACGGTGGCCGACTTCTTCATGCCTGCTACGACCGAACGCAGCATCGAGACGTCGCTCAGCGGAGCGTTGGGCGCCAGCGGATTCCAGCCCAACACCCACCGGCTCGACGTGTTCGGCACTTGTCCCCAATGCCTTTGACTTGCGCCTTTGATTTGGGCCTTTGACTTGCGAATGAACACCTTCGACAAAGTGATGCATCTCGGTGTGAGTGCTACCGACTTGGGTGGAGCATCGTTGGCCATCTTGCCGGGGGACCCAGCTCGGGTTGCGAGAATCGCTGAGGCATTAGCCGAGCCTGTCCATCTGGCCACGAACCGTGAGTTCACTGTCTATCGAGCCTCGACCTCACGGACCTCGACCTCACGGGCCTCGACCTCACGGACCTCGTCCGACAGCCAGCCGGTGGTGATCTGCTCGACTGGGGTGGGCGGGCCGTCAACCTCAGTGGCTGTCGAAGAGCTGGGCCAGCTCGGTGTGCGGACGTTCCTGCGGGTCGGCACTACCGGGTCGATACAGCCCGATCTGGCAGTCGGCGACTTGGTCATCACCCAAGCAGCAGTCCGCCTCGACGGGGCGAGCCGACACTTCGCTCCGATTGAGTACCCGGCCGCCTCCTCGTTCGAATGCACCCGCGCCCTAGTGGATGCCGCGGTCGCTCTTGGCGTTTCCCATCAAGTCGGCATTACAGCGTCAAGCGACACATTCTATCCCGGCCAAGAGCGCTACGACACGGTGGCCGGTGCCGTTGTTCCGTGGCTGCGCGGCAGTCTGGCCGAATGGCGCCGCATCGGGGTACTCAATTACGAGATGGAGTCGGCCACGTTGCTCACGATGTGCGCGGCCAACGGCTGGCGCGCCGGATGTGTCGCCGGGGTGATAGCCCACCGAATCCACTCAGAGGCTGTCGTTGATGAAGCCCGCATCACTGCCACCGAAAAGCAGACAGTTGTCGTTGTAGTAGAAGCTGCCCGCCGCCTGTTGCATTCCTGAAGTGGCGCTCGCGGGCTCCACGACTGGTACATGACTGACATTCAAAGATACGCCGTGGTACAGTCGCCGCTGTAGCAAGGGCGCAGCGCAAGAGCGTTGCGCTGCGAAATTTCTGAGGGGGAAGGGGAGCCATGGCGATTGAGTCGTCGGGCCACAGCGCCGGTAACCCAAGGCTGTACGAAGTGATTGAGGGCACGCCCACCGAGGGGCCCAGTCCTACAATCTGGGCTTGGCCGCAGATCGTTGACTACCTCAAGGTGGCCGGTCAACCAGTGCAGGGGCCGTGGCCTCCGCACCAAGAGCGCCGCCCCGATCCCGACGCCGAGGGAATGCCCACAGCAGTACCCGACCCCGGCGAGAGCTAGGCGAGGAGCAGGCGCATGTACCCCACCCGATTCCGCTACGAGGCGCCATCTACCGTTGCGGAAGCTGTGGATCTCCTCGCAGCCAACGATGACGCAAAGATTCTCGCAGGAGGGCAGAGCCTCATCCCCATGATGAAGCTGCGGTTTGCTTCGCCGGCGATGCTGGTGGACATCAACGGGATCGCTGGCCTCAACTACCACCGCCCAGATGCCGACGGTTGCTATCGAATCGGGGCCCTGTGCCGTCATGCTGATCTTGAGAAGTCAGCGACGCTGGCTGAGCATCAACCCACAATGGCAGCCGCGGCGCATGTCGTGGCCGACCCGCTCGTGCGTGTTAGAGGCACGTTCGTCGGGTCGTTGTGTCACGCCGATCCCCAAGGCGACTGGGCCTCAGTGATGGTTTCGTTGGGCGGCTCAATCGTCGCCCAAGGCTCAAACGGGCGTCGTTCCATCGCTGTTGACGAACTCATTGACGGCCCTTTCCAGACCGTGCTGGCACGCGATGAGATCGCCATTGAAGCTACGGTGCCGGCGGCGATCGGCACGCGCGCCGGTGGTTACCTCAAACTTGAGAGGCGTGTCGGCGACTTCGCTACAGCAGCCGTCGCGGTCTCCGTGGAGATGTCGGGCGGAACCGTGGAACGCGCGGGCATCGGGCTCACCGGTGTCGGTCCCGCAACCATCAACGCTTCAGGGGCGGCCGACGCACTCGTCGGAACATCGCTAGACGCCGATGCTCTCGATGCCGCAGCTCAGCTTGCCGCGGAGGCGGCTCAGCCACGTTCAGATCATCGTGGGAGCGCCGACTACAAGCGCCATGTCGTTGCCACTTTCGTTCGACGACTCGGGGCGCAAATCCAGCGATCTGAGCACAAGGCGGCTTGATATGAGCACATTGTTCGAGGAAGTACCAGCGACCATTAGCGACGACATTCCGGTGCGACGGGTGACGGTGACCGTCAACGGCGACCGGCGTGCTGCCGATGTTGAGCCGCGGCTGCTGCTTGCGCATCTGCTGCGCAACGGCTTTCGTCTGACCGGTACTCACACTGGCTGTGACACCACCAATTGCGGCGCATGCACCGTGCTGTACGACGGCATGCCGGTTAAGAGTTGCACGATGTTCGCTGTCCAAGCCGATGGTCACGAGATTCTTACCGTTGAAGGTTTGGCAACTGCCAGTGAACTACACCCGATTCAAGAAGGCTTCAAAGATGAGCACGGCCTGCAGTGCGGTTTCTGCACTCCAGGAATGATGCTGAGCGCCAAGGCCTTGTTGGATGAGAACCCCAATCCCAGCGAAGACGAGATCCGCTGGGCGCTGTCGGGCAATCTGTGTCGCTGCACCGGCTACCAGAACATCGTCAAGGCAGTGATGTGGGCCGCCTCCAAGCTGCGCAACGCCGACCCAGACAGTGCCAACCCAGATGAAGCCAGCCCAGATGAAGCCAACCCAGACGAGGAGACAAGCTGAGATGTCACTTGATGAGATCAAGATCGGCGGTCTCGGTGCCAGCCGACGCCGGGTGGAAGACAACCGCTTCATCCGCGGCAAAGGCAACTACGTAGACGACATCACCCTGCCCGGAATGCTGCACATGGAGATACTGCGCAGCCCACTGGCCCATGCCCGCATCCGCTCCATTGACGCCAGCGCCGCATGGGCAATTCCCGGCGTTCGCATGGTGCTCACGGGCGACATGTTGGCCTCGCGGAATCTGGCGTGGATGCCGACGCTTTCTTACGACACCCAAGCCGTCCTCGCTACCGACAAGGTCAGGTTCCAAGGCCAAGAAGTGGCCTGCGTCGTTGCCGATGATCCCTACATAGCCAAGGATGGATGCGAAGCAATCGTGGTGGACTACGAGCCGCTGCCGCCGATAGTCAACCCGGCTCAGGCTCTCGCTGCCGACGCGCCATTGATCCGCGACGACAAAACAGGTCAGCAAGACAACGTCGTGTTCGACTGGGAAGTCGGCGACCGTGAGGGCACCGACCGGGCCTTCGCTCAAGCCGATGTGGTGTCAAAGATTGAGATGCACTACCCCAGATCGCATCCGTCGCCTATAGAGACCTGCGGCTCAATAGCCGACTTCGACCGGGCAACCTCGAAGCTCACCGTCTATATGACCACTCAGGCGCCGCACATCATCCGAGCTGCCGTGGCGCTAGTGGCCGAGTTGCCCGAGCACATGATTCGCATCGTGTCGCCTGACCTCGGTGGCGGTTTCGGCAACAAGGTGCCGGTCTATCCCGGCTATGTGGTGTCGATTTTGGCGTCAATCCTGCTTGAACGTCCTGTCAAGTGGATCGAGGACAAGACCGGCAATCTCATCTCAACCGGCTTCGGTCGCGACATTTACCTCAAGGGCGAGTTGGCGCTGCGCAACGACGGCCGGATTTTGGGCGTGAGGATGCACACCGATTCCGACCACGGCGCCTTCTTCTCAGACGCTCAGCCGAGCAAGTTCAAGGTCGGCCTGATGCACTCGGCGTTCAGCTGTTACGACATCAAGGTCGCCCATCTCACCGCCCGAGGTGTCTACACCAACAAAGCGCCGGGCGGGGTTGCGTACCGCTGCTCATTTCGGGTCACCGAAGCCATGTACTTCCAAGAGCGCATGGTGCAAGCCGCTGCTTCCGACCTCGGGATGGACCAAGCCGAGTTCCGTCGCATCAACTTGGTGCGCGACGACGACTTTCCGCACCGCACCCCGTGGGGGTTTCTGACCGATTCAGGTCAGTACGGCAAGTGCCTTGAGTTGGGACTTGAAGCCATCGGCTACGAAGATTTTTTGCACCAGAAGGAACAAGCGCGCCAACGTGGACGACTGCTGGGCATCGGCATCTCAACGATGACTGAGCCTTTGGGCGCAGGCAACAGCCGCGAATACGACATTTTGGGCATCAAAATGTTCGACTCAGCCGAACTCAAGGTGCATATGACCGGCAAGGCGCTGCTGCGCACCGGTGCCAAAACCCAAGGTCAAGGCCATGAGACCACATGGGCACAGATCGTGGCCCACGAATTGGGCATTCCCGCCGAAGACGTTCTTGTGGAGGAGGGCGACACCGACACAGCACCGTTCGGCATGGGCACCTACGCCTCGCGCAGCACTCCGGTGGCCGGCGCGGCAGTGTCTATGGTGTCGCGCAAGATCCGCGCTAAGGCTCGCAAGATCGCAGCCCATCTGCTGGAAGTGTCAGAAGAAGACATCGAATGGGAGCTAGGACGGTTCTCGGTGCGGGGCGCCCCAGACCGGGGCGTGACCATCCAAGACTGCGCGGTTGCCGCCTACAGCAACATGCCGGACGGCATGGAGCCAGGTCTTGAAAACAACGCCTACTACGACCCGCCAAACCTCACCTGGCCGTTCGCTTGTTACATCGCCACAGTTGAGGTGGATCCCCAGACCGGAGTGTGGGACGTGCTGCGGGTGGTGGCAGTGGACGACTGTGGTGTTCGCATCAACCCGATGATCGTCGAAGGACAGATCATGGGCGGGCTCACCGAGGCGTATGCCATGGCGAACATGCAGTTCATCACTTTCGATTCCGACGGCAACTGCATCGGTTCCAACTACATGGACTATCTGCTACCGACCGCTTGGGAGACACCAGGTTTTGAGTTGCACGAAGTGGTGACTCCTTGCCCGCACCATCCCATCGGAGCGAAAGGAATCGGCGAGTGCGCCACAGTGGGCGGACCGGCTGCATTTGTTAACGCCGTCATTGACGCCGTTGGCTCCGACGGTGTGCGCAACATAGACATGCCACTGCTGCCAGATCGAGTGCATGAGGCCATAACTGAAGGCCATGACGTCTCCGGCGCACCTCCGGTGAGAAACACGCCATGAGCCAGAGCCGTGCCACCGAGGGCTGGGGTGTGCTGGAACGCGCTGTTGAGCTTGCCCGCAGCGGCGAGCCATTCGTGCTGGGGACGGTGGTTTGGCGCGCAGGACCGAGTTCGGGCCAGCAAGGCTCACGCGCTATCTGTACAGCGGCAGGTGAGATGCATGGCTGGATCGGCGGTGCCTGCGCGAAGCCAACATTCATCCGCGAGGCGATGGCTGTATTGCAAACAGGAACACCGCGGCTGCTGGCGCTGGGAGCCAGCGACCATTTCAACGACCTGCCCCTAGGCACCGCAGTTGTCCCTATGTCGTGCCAGAGCGAAGGCGCCCTGCAGATTTACTTGGAGCCCGTCGTGACTGCACCCCACTTGGTGATTGTCGGAAGCTCACCGATGACGGAGACGTTGGCCGCTTTGGCCCAGGAACTTGACTGGCGCGTTGAGCACGTCAGCGGCTCTGAGTTCAGCGGAGGACTACTCACGTCACAGTCGATGGTGTTAGTCGGCACTCAAGGCAACGGCGACCGCGAAGTGCTGAAAGCTGCGCTGAAGGCCACCCCTGCCTATGTGGGTTTCGTTGCTTCAACTCGGCGCGGCGATGCCACCCGGGCTGCGTTAGCAGACGAAGGAATCGACGAATCTGTCCTCAACTCGTTGCGATATCCCGCAGGGCTAGATCTCGGCAGTACTTCCCACAGGGAGGTAGCTGTGTCGATCTTGGCCGAGTTGGTGCAAGTGCGCGCACAGGGAGACGCTTGATGCAGATCACCAACCAGTTTGAAGTAGCGCAGCCGACGGAGGCTGTGTGGGAATTCTTCGGCAATGTGCCCCAAGTAGCAGCTTGCCTACCCGGCACAGAACTCAGCAACGATCTCGGTGACGACCGCTACAGCGGCACTGTGTCTATCGGGCTTGGCCCGATCAAACTGGACTTCGACGGCAACGCCGAGATCACCCAACGCGATGCGGCGGCCCGCACGATCTCAGTCAGCGCCAGTGGTACAGATCGCAAGGGACGCGGCCAAGCGACAGTCGTGCTCAACGCACACCTTGCCCCAACAACGGGTGGCACTGCTGTGGATGTCGCCATGGATCTGCAGCTCTCCGGCCCGGCCGCACAGTACGGTCGAGGACTGGTGGGCGACATCACGGCCGTTTTGCTGGGCGATTTTGCCGCCAACATGCAGAACCGACTCGCAGCAGTAGCGGCCGGTGAAAATCCCGATGAAGTTGAGCGAGTGCTCGCCGCTAGCGGCTTCGCCATTGGTCTGCGCGCTGCGAGGTTGGCCGTCGCTCGCATGCTGCGTCGATTTGTTCTGCCGTACCGTCCTGAGGCCGTCTGAGGAGGCGCTTGTGCTCTGGTGGATAGGAAATCTCATATTGCTGTTGGTTGTCGTACCCGTGGCGCTCGTGCTGCTGAACCGGGTGCTCGCTGCCTTGGAGCGAATCCGTAAGGCCAGTGACGACATCTTGGCTGGGGGAGTGGGGATCATTGGCGAACTTGACGCCACCCCAGACTTGCTCGCGACCACCGACGAGACGATCACCGAAGTAGCGGACGGCGCAGTTCGTTACGCCGGTTCGGTCGGGAAGCTTCTGGGCTGAGAGGAGAACGCAATGCCTGTTGTTGCTTGGTTCACGGTGATAATCGCCGGGCTCATCATCTTGGCTGCGGCTGTTGGTTTGCTGCGGGTGGTGCTGCATTTGGTGGCGGTGCATCGCACGCTCACCCAGCTGACTGGGGGCGTGCGCGTCATCGCCGAGAAGACTTCCACGGTGCCGACTGTGCTGCCGTCGGTGAACTCGACGCTCAAGCCGGTCCACGATTTCTGCGAATCGATCTGAAGGAAGGCACGACGTGTTGGCTTTGCTCGCTCAAGAATCCACCACCGGATGGGTGATCGGATATGTCATCGGCATCGTCGTTGTAGTCGCGGTCGTCGCGCTGGTGGTGCCCATCTTGGTGCTGGCCCGCTCGATTGGGGAACGGGCCACTGAAATCAACGACGGGCTAGAAGATGCCGTCACCCACACCGCAGCGCTCGGAGAGCTGAACACGACGATTGCAGCGGCGTCGGTGATTGTCGCCGGGCTTGAACGCGGCCGGAACCGGTTAGGAGGCTGAGATGAGTTTGCTGGCTCTCACTGACACTCAAGAGAACCTGTGGTGGGGGGTCATCATCGGCGGCTTTGTCGTGATCGTGGCTGTGGTGGTGCTGCTCACCATGTTGGTGCTGCTGGTGCGCACTATCGAGCGTCGTGTGGAAACCATCAAGGACACGCTCGAACGGGCTGCCGCCAACACTTCTGACACTGCCTTGATTGCACAAACCGCCGACCAAGTAGATGCAGTGCTGTCCGAAGGCCTCGAACACCATCTGTTCTTGGGTCGCGTTCTCGACAAGGTGCGCTCATGACCACGCTCGTAGTCCTTTCCGTAGTCCTCATCGGGCTGTTCATCGCCGGGCTGGCCTTCTACCTCTTCGTTGTAGGCAGTCAGCTCACTCGGATCGCCGGGCTACTTGAGGAGTGCTCGCAGATCGTGTGGAAGATCAAAGCCGATGCCGAGGCGGTGGAACCAGGCGTCGAACGCATCAACAGCACCGCCGGTGTCGTCGCTGGGGCATTGCCGTTGCTGTACGGCATGGCTGAAGGCATTGTGACCGGTGCCACGTACGAGCCCGACACACAGCCGCAAGAGCCGTCACCAGCTCGCCCGGCTATGGGTACGCGTCGCACCCGCTTGCACGAAGCTGTCGGCTACCAACCCCAGTAGCAAACGGGTCCCAGCGACTGGGCCTCAACGACTGGGCCTCAACGACTGGGCCTCAGCTACTAGGCCCCAATAGCAAACGGGTCCCAACTACTGGGCTTCAGCTCGGGTCCTGATTGGGGGCGCTGTCTGTTGGGCCGTCTGCTGGGCCGTCTGTTGGGCCGTTTGGGTTGCGCGTGGTGGTAAGCGGACCGGCGGTAGGGGCTCGGTAGCTACCGATCCATTCGTCTTCCCAGACTTGGTCGTACTGGTCGGGCGCGCAGCCGGGGCGGTACACAGCGATGAGTTCCCGAGCGATCTGGGCGCGGTGCGAGCGGAGACCGCCCGGCACCTGATACGTGCAGATGTGCAGGTTCCACTTGTTGCCGGCACGTCGTTCCCAACATTTCGCGCGCGGATGACCGAACGGCAGACCTATCTCCCGCAGGTCATCAGCATGGTCTACGTCAATGACGGCGTAGTCGTGTTTTCGATGCTCAGGATCGGCTCGGAACAGGATCGCAAAGACGCCAGCGGCTGCTGGAGGTGTCCATCCGCCAAGCACCCGCGGTCCTTCAAAGGGATAACCGGCAAGCGAACCGAGTCGAATCATGGGCGCTGCATCATTCGTCGAACTCCCACTCATCTTCACCGATCACTTCGGCACGCGTCATCGGCCAAGCAGGAAGGCCTGCTGTCTCGACGGCAGCAGCGAACGCCGTCATGGCTGCCTCTACGGCTTGGTCGGGGTTGTGAGCTTCCACAACAATCTGGACACCGTAGGTCATTGCGCCAACACCAGACGCAATGCCTTCAAGTGGTGCAACGGCATCGGCGAGAGCCACTACTTCATCGAGTTCGATGAGGCGATCGCCTTCGGCCTCGATAGAGACGCTCCACCGGTTCACGGTCTCGGTCCCATCACGGCTCGGGCTCGGTGAGGCGGATTCACCGAAGCTGGGCCAGTTCGGCGGCGAAGGACTCCAGACTCGCCAAGTCGTGGCCCGATTCGAGACTGTCAATGAACGGGCCGGCGGCCATCATGGCTAGCGTGCTCGGGAGCGTGTCGGTGGCGTGCCCAACCAGTGGGTTCATCCAAATGATGCGGTGGCACAGTCGACTGAGGCGTTCCATTGCGTCTGCGAGTGTGGCAGGTTCTCCCCGGTCCAACCCGTCAGAGCAAATAACAACCGCTGCGCCGCGGCTGAGTCCTTTGCGTCCCCAGCGACGAATAAACGTGTCCAACGATTTGCCTATCTGGGTTCCGCCGTCCCAGTCCAGCACCCGAGCGGCTGCGAGCTTCATGGCGTCGTCGGGATTGCGACGGTCCAGCGCCGATGTGATACGTGTCAGCCGAGTGCCGAAACAGAACACTTCCACTTTTTGAGCTGCCCGACGCATCGAGTAGGCGAACTGCAGCAGATTCCTGGAGTAATCGGCCATCGATCCCGACACGTCGAGGATCAACACCAACGGGCGGGCCTGCTGCGTGCGTCTCATGCGATGCAGCACCGGGGCGGTGTGGCTGAGCTTCATAGCCTCGCGTGCCATCCGCCGGATGTCCAAGCGCGCTCCGTGGGGGTCGGGCCGACGTCGGCGGGTGCGCCGTAGAGGAGGTTCGAGTCGGACTCGGGACATGATGCGTCGCAGCGCAGCCAGTTCGGCGGAAGTGCATGCGGCGAATTTTTTGTTGCGAGCAATGTCAACACCTGATGCTTGCCGTCCGAGCACCATGGGCCGATCGTCACCGGTTTGAGACCCGGGCTCACCATCGGGCACATTCAGCGTGCTGGCAAAGCCTTGGGCAGCCGACACGAACGAAGCAGGAACGGCGCGGACCGCCGGCGGGTGTCCGAGAAAATATTGACGGAACACTTCGTCGTAGAGCGGAAGGTGCTCACGGCGATGAATCATCGTTGTGCGTCCACTCCAGTAGGTGTCTTGGAGATCGCTGCTGGTGAACTGCGAGACCGCGGAGCAGAAGGCGACCACATCGTCGGCTCCTACGGGCAAGCCTCCCTCTCGCAGTGCGCGCCCAAAACCGATGAGTCGTTCGACAGGCTCAACTAGCTCGACAGGCTCAACTGGCTCAACAGGCTCAACTGGCTCAACGGGTTCGCTCTCAACCACAGCCAGCAGTCTGGTCGAGGTCCCCTCTGGGGTTTGTGTCACGCATCGGCGACAACACGATGGAGTTCGCCTTCAACGGCTTCAAGGTCGTCTCGATCTTTGATGACCGCACCGATCGTGTCAGCCGCCGCAGCCACATCGAGGTCGTTGGCACCTACCACACCCAGCGCATCCACCCAGTCCAGTGTCTCAGCGACACCCGGCGGCTTGGCGAGGTCGATGCTGCGCAAGCGCTGAACCGCGGCGACCACCCGCTGAGCGAGAGTCTCAACCACATCCGGCGCGCGCAAACGCACGATCTGCATCTCTTCCTCGAAACTGGGATATCCGATCCAGTGGTAGAGACATCGCCGCTTTAGAGCGTCGTGCAGTTCCCGTGTGCGATTTGAGGTCAACAGCACCATCGGTCGGCTAGCCGCAGCAAAGGTACCGATCTCGGGGATGGTGATCTGGAAGTCCGACAGCAACTCCAGCAAGAACGCTTCAAACTCGTCATCAGCTCGGTCAACCTCGTCGATGAGCAGCACCGCGTCGCTACCGGCTCGTAAGGCAGCCAGCAGCGGACGCTCAATGAGAAAATCTGGGCCGTAGAGCCCGCTGATAGCGGCATCGCTTGTCAACTCGCTCTCAGACAGCGCCCTGACTTGGAGCATCTGGCGGGCGTAATCCCACTCATACAGTGCTTGGTGGGTGTCAATGCCTTCGTAGCACTGGAGGCGGATGAGCTGTTTGGCACCGATGCGGGCGAGACATTTAGCCAGTTCGGTCTTGCCTACACCGACTTCACCTTCAAGCAGTATCGGCCGACCCAGCCGCATTCCGATGAGCGTTGCGGTGGCCAGCCCGCGGCCCGCGAGGTATCCGGCCGAACGCAGCTGCTCTTGCAAATCAGCTACGTCTCGCGGCGTCTCGCTGGAGGACTGTTCGCTCACCGTCACCTGCGGGCCGTCGGCGTCCTCATCCTCAGTCGCCTGTGTTTGGACCTAGGAGGAGATCGCGCAGTGAGGAACCATCACCAGAGAGCTTTCCTTCGCGTTCGAGCAGCTTCCGCCATGACGCGGCGATGTCTTTACTTCCCTCAGCACTGCCTTCAGCGAAGCCGTCGAACGTGAAGTGGCGAGCGTTGCGGCAAATTTTGGCGTTGCCAGATGCAACGTCGAGAGTGTCTGCGTCGGAAGCACCGTCCTCTCTAGCTCTCTGCCCTTGCCACACATCTGTCAGCACATCTAGCGGCTTGGCATCTGGCTCCGGCAAAGCACCTGCCGCGTCACGTGTCGCGTTACTTGCTGCGTCGTTCAATGCCATCGTCTTGATGGTAGCGGCAGGTGCAGAACTCTTTCGCAGCGGCAAAAGGCTTCACGACTGTGTGATCGACGAAGCTGAGGTCGTCTATTGGGCTACTGTTCGGAGTGCCTAGCATCGCCGTCGGCCCGACAAACGACTCAGGCCTTATCAAAGGAGCAGCAATGACTAACACCAGCGCCACGCACACAGCTGCGACGGGAAAATGCCCAGTACTGCACGACCCCGCCTACATGGGCTCGCTGGCGAACCAGCAGTGGTGGCCCGATCAGTTGAACTTGCGGCCGCTCGGCAAGAACTCTTCGCTCATCGACCCCACTGGTGAGGATTTCGACTACGCCGCTGAGTTCAAGACGCTTGATCTCGCTGCGCTCAAAGAAGACCTCGCTGCGGTGATGACAGACTCGCAGGAGTGGTGGCCAGCCGATTTCGGCCATTACGGGCCGCTGATGATACGCATGGCCTGGCACAGCGCCGGCACGTACCGCATCCACGACGGACGCGGTGGCGGCGGCTCGGGCACGCACCGGTTCGCTCCGCTGAACAGTTGGCCCGATAACGCCAACTTGGACAAAGCACGACGCCTGCTGTGGCCGGTCAAGCAAAAGTACGGCCGCAAGATTTCTTGGGCCGATCTGATGATCCTCGCTGGCAATGTGGCGCTGGAGACTATGGGATTTGCCACTTTCGGCTTCGGCGGCGGACGCCAAGACGTGTGGGAACCCGAAGAAGACATCTACTGGGGACCTGAGACCGTCTGGCTGGACGACGAGCGCTACAGCGGTGAGCGCGACCTTGCTAATCCGCTGGGCGCAGTGCAGATGGGCCTCATCTATGTCAATCCCGAGGGACCCAACGGCACTCCCGATCCTCTGGCAGCCGCTCGGGACATTCGGGAGACCTTCGCCCGCATGGCCATGAACGATGAGGAGACCGTGGCGCTCATCGCTGGCGGGCACACCTTCGGCAAGACTCACGGCGCTGCCGACGACGATGCCCATGTCGGCCCTGAGCCAGAGGGCGCGCGTCTTGAAGAGCAAGGCATGGGCTGGGCGAACACATTCGGCAGCGGCAAAGCCGGCGACGCGATCACCAGTGGCCTTGAAGGCATCTGGACACCCACGCCAACCACTTGGGACAACACCTTTTTTGAGGTGCTGTTCGGCTATGAGTGGGTGCTGTCCAGCAGTCCAGCAGGTGCCCACCAGTGGGTACCCACAGATCCTGCTGCGTCGGACACGGTGCCAGATGCACACGATCCGTCCAAGCGTCACGCGCCGGTGATGCTCACCACCGACTTGGCGCTGCGAACCGACCCCATCTATGAGCCGATCTCGCGGCGATTCCTTGAGAACCCCGACGAGTTCGCCGATGCGTTCGCGCGGGCTTGGTACAAGCTCACCCATCGTGACATGGGTCCGGTGTCGCGCTACTTGGGATCCGAAGTGCCCGACGAAGTACTGATCTGGCAAGACCCAGTGCCCGCAGTAGATCACGAACTAGTCAACGACACCGACATCGCTGAACTCAAGACGTCAATTCTTGCGTCGGGATGTTCAACTTCAGAACTGGTGAAAGCGGCCTGGGCGTCAGCATCGACGTTCCGCGACAGCGATTTGCGAGGCGGCGCGAACGGCGCGCGTGTCCGGCTCGCTCCGCAAAACGGCTGGGAAGCCAACGACCCTGCCGAGCTGGCAGCAGTGATCACTGCACTTGAAGGCGTCCAAACAAACTTCAACGGAGCCCAGAGCGGGTCTAAGCGAGTGTCGCTTGCAGACGTGATCGTGCTGGGCGGATGCGCTGGCATCGAGCAAGCTGCTCGTGTCGGCGGCTATGACGTGAGTGTGCCGTTCTCGCCGGGCCGCACTGACGCACTGGCAGAGCAGACCGATGTCGACTCGTTCGCTGTGCTTGAGCCGACCGCTGACGGGTTCCGCAACTACTGGCGTGCCGAAGACAAGCGCCGCCCCGAAGCAATGCTCGTTGACCGGGCAAGCCTGCTGTCGCTGACAGCCCCAGAGATGACGGCGCTGGTCGGTGGCTTGCGGGTGCTTGGCGCCAACACTGGCGGTTCGTCTGTTGGCGTGCTCACAGATCGGGTCGGTGCGCTAACCAACGACTTCTTCGTGAACCTGCTTGACATGTCTACGCAGTGGCGTCTATCCGACGCAGAGCATGTCTATGACGGCCGTGATCGTGCCAGCGGCGACCTCAAGTGGACCGCCACTGCTGTTGATTTGGTGTTTGGCTCTAACTCTCAGTTGCGTGCAATTGCCGAGGTGTACGGCGCCGACGACGCTGGTGCCAAGTTCGTGGCCGATTTTGTGGCGGCGTGGCACAAAGTGATGGAGTTGGATCGCTTCGATCTGGCCTGAGCGGAAACGGTTGAGCGCCAGCTCGCGATCGCCTCGCCAAATGCCTTAGCCGCAGGCCACATGCCATAGCTAGGTGGCAGCAGCCGGGGCGCGTTAGTTTGCCTCGGCGGTTTCGCCTACATGTGGCGGTGTGAAACCGGTTCTGCCGGCGCCGCCGTCTTTGAGCGCTGCCGTGGCGCGTTTGTTCTCGAAGATTTTCGTCATAATCGCCTCGCCTGCCCGGTCAAAGTATTCGCGGTTGCGGATCACAAACTCGTTCGATTCCCGCATGGAGGCAAGCTGGCCGTTGACTGCTGGGATGACGTGGCGGGCGACCAAGTCCCAGCTGCGGAACATGGCTTCGGGTTCGGCCCAGTCGTTGACGAAGCCCATCACCGCGCCAAACCCGCCAGTGATCTCTGCCATCCGCAAAATGTTCTCGATGAGGTCGTCGGGGGTGCCAATAACACCGGCAGAGGTGTCGGGGTTTGCGTAGAAGTCAATCGCGTCGGCCGTCGAAGTGAGACGTTCAAGACCGGGTCGCTGCAGGGTGCCGACGTTGTATTCGTTGTGCCAGCGCAGCAGGCCATGGGTGACATCGCGCCGAGCCTGATCGCGAGTGAGCGCCACATGGAAGTTGAACATCACTCGCCAGTCGTCGCGGCTGATGAACTGGTCATGCTTGGCTGCGGCCTCCTCGGCGAAGCTCCACTGCAGCGGCAGCGAGGCCAAGCCTTCGGTTGACATCGATCCGATCGACAGCACCCCAATCCCGTGCTTGCCGGCGAGCGTCATACCCGACGGGCTGATCATCGACGCCGTCGCCATCGGGAGCTTGTGTTGGTAAGGCAAAATCTGCAGCTTGGCGTCGTACAGCGAAAACCAGTCGCACTCATAGGTGAACCGCTCAGCACCGGCCAACAGCCGTTGGATGACCGGAATGGCCTCGTCTTGGCGGTCACGCAGCAGCATCGGATCGATGCCCAAAGTGTGGGCATCCGACGGCAGCGCCCCAGGGCCAGTTCCCAATATCGCTCGCCCCATGCTCATCTGGTCGAGCTGCACAATGCGCTGAGCGACATGGAACGGATGGTGATAGGGGATGGAAGTGACGCCTGTGCCGAGCTTGATGCGGCCGGTGCGCATGGCTGCGGCCGCTAGGAACATCTCAGGCGAACCGATGGTCTCCCAGCCGGTCGAGTGATGCTCGCCGCACCAGAACTCGTCGTAACCGAGACGGTCGAGGTGCGTGGTCAAGTCGAGATCGCGCTGCAACTGCAACGCAGGACTCTCGCCCGGCAGGTGGTGCGGCGCAAGAAATGCAGCAAATTTCACGATTACCCTTTGTTTGTGATGCCTGTGTCTGTGTTTCCTGTGTCTGTGGTGCCTGTGTCCTAGGGCGGGGTCAGCTGATGCTGCGTCCCCCGTCAACGTCAAGGCAGACGCCGGTAAGAAAGCCGGCCTCATCTGAGGCCAAGTACATCACCGCGCTGGCTACATCGGTGGGTTCTGTCAGTCGACCCATCGGAATGCCTCCGATGACGGTTTGCCTCATTTCATCAGACAGCTTGTCTGAGCCGGTTGCTCTTACAAAAAACTGGGTCTCTGAGGCCACCGGAGCGACACAGTTAAAACGAATGTCGGGCGCGAACTCTTCAGCTAGACCTCGCGTCAACATGATCGTCGCTGCTTTCGATGTGTTGTAGGGGGTCAGACCCAGCCGGGGCCGTTTGCCGCCAATCGATGCCGTGCTCACGATGGAACTGCCGGGCGGCATGTGGGGAGTGAAGTGCTTCGCGGCGAAGTAGACGCTGCGGGTGTTGACCGCCCACATGAGGTCAAATTCTTCGGTGGGGATACGCAGCGTGTAACCCGTCCGGTGAGCGAACCCCGCATTCGCAGCCACGATGTCAATCCCACCCCAGGTGTCCACCATCAACTGGGCCAGTTCGATATGGGGCTCTTCTTGGGTGACGTCAAGCTGAAAGCTCAAAGCTCCGTCGAGTTCGGCAGCAACCGCTTCGGCGCCTTCGATGTTGATGTCGGTCACCATCACTTGGGCACCGTGCTCGGCGAACCCCTGGCTGATCGCTTTGCCGAAGCCCGAAGCTCCGCCGGTCACAATCACACGTTTGCCGCTGAATCTCATGATTTGAACCTCATTATTTGAACCTCGCTATTGCTTGGTTGATTGCTGCTTGCTGTGATGAGCGAATCGTAGGCCGGGTGCCATCGCCTGCCTGTTCAAAGCGCAGACTCAACGTGCAAATTCAAGGTGCAGACTCAGGGTGGCAGGTCAATGTGCCAGGTCAATGTGCCAGTGAGAAACGGATCGGCAGGTGCCGTGGGCCGCGCACTTGCCCTCCGGCCCAGGTGACTTTGTCGGGTTCGGCAACCTCGAAGTCTTCGATGCGCTCAAACCATGTGCGCAGTGCAACGTCCATCTCCAGTCGGGCCAGATTTGAGCCAGCGCAGCGGTGGATGCCCGAACCGAATGCAACATGGCGGTTGTGCGGGCGATCCAATATGACCTCGTCGGGGCGCTCAAAGACCTCTGGGTCGCGGTTGGCGCCGGGGAAGTTCATCAACACCTTGCTGCCTTTGGGGATGGTCACGTCGCGAACTTTCACATCCTGCACAGCGACGCGTCCCATGGTCACCGGTGAGTAGAAGCGCAGCAGCTCTTCGATGGCGGAGGGCCACAGTTCCGGCTCGGCCGCCATCCGGTGGCGGTCAGCGGGGTGGGTGCCAAAGTGCCACAGTGCCGAGCCGATGGAGCTCCAGGTGGTGTCGATTCCGGCGATGAGCTGCAGATTGAGCATGCCCACCGCTAAGACCGGGTCGATGAGGTTGCCCTCGTCGTCGGTTCCTGCCAGCAGCGCCGAGACGAACCCGTCGTCGGGATTGGCTTGTTTCTCTTCTACGACCTCAAAGAAGAACTCCCGGATCACGCGTCGGTATTTGCGGCGCAGCTCCGGTTGAGTGAGACCCAACTCCAACACACAGCGCACCCAGTAGGTGAATTCGTCCACTCGGTTTTCGTCTATGCCCAGCAGGTGGGCAATCACCCGAGGCGGGATCTGCTGGGCGTAGTGCTCAGCGCCGTCTACTTGGCCTTTGTCGATGAACCCGTCGATGAGACGATGAGCCAGATCTTCGGTGTACTGGCGGTGAGATTCCACTGCGCGAGGCGCAAAGTGCGGCAGCAGCAGACGCCGAGTCCAGCTGTGAACAGGCGGGTCCTCAGAGATCGGTGCGGCATCGCTGCGGTATGGCTCGATGATCGGGTCTGCGGCTAGCTCTGTGTCCGGCGCAACCGCCTCAATCGGCTCAAGTGGCTCGGAAGTGACGAGCACATCGTGGCTGGAAAGCTCAGGGACCATCTTCGCCATGGCCTGCACATCGTCGTAGCGGGTGGGCAAGAACGAACCGCCCCAACGTTCGGTGTGGGCGATCGGGCAGCGTTGCCGCAGCGCATCCCATACCGGGGCTGGGTCTCGCACGTAGCCGGAGTCAAAGATGTCGTAGTCGGTGCCCCAGTCTTCAACGGGTGCTGTGTCGGTCATCGAGTCGCCCTCCCTTCCAGATGGGCTGTCAGTTCTTGGCACACCCCCCAGTCGAAGCCAGTGTAATTCAGAGAACCAAGCGCCTTGGTTGTGACAGGGGTTGCGTAGCTTCACAGCGCATGAAGTCACATACCTGTAGTTTGGGTTCTACCTTGGAGGCTTGGCGATGAGAAGTGCCCAGTTGTCGCCGACGACCACCGCGCCGACCCTTGCTTGGATGCCTGACCCCGAGGGCGAGCACGGCCAGGTTTTTACGCGCCGGTGGGTGGTCGATCTCATACTGGACTTGGTCGGGTACCGATCCGATAAAGACCTTGGTATGGCTACCATCGTGGAACCTTCCTGCGGCTATGGGGCGTTCCTCATCCCGATCATTGAGCGACTGTCGGCATCTTGCCGACAACACGGTCGCACACTCACCGACCTCGGCGACGCAGTCAAGGGATTTGATCTGTTGCCACACAATGCTGAGCACACACGCAGAGCCGTCGTGACCAAGCTCCTAGAACTCGGCGAGCCAGTCGATGTCGCCGAACATCTGGCTGCACAATGGATCACGGCGGATGACTTCCTGCTCGCCGACCATGGCGGCAATCTCGTTGTGGATTTCGTCGTCGGCAATCCTCCCTATGTCCGGCTGGAGCACATACCGGATGAAGTCGCCTATGCATACAGGGAGGCATGTTCGACGATGCGAGGACGAGCAGACCTGTTCGTTGGATTCTTCGAGAAGGGCCTTGCGCTCCTGCGGCCGGGTGGCCGCCTCGGTTTCATTTGCGCTGACCGTTGGATGCACAACCAGTACGGCACTCGTCTTCGACAACTCGTCGGCGCGCGTTATGCACTGGAAACACTCATTGAGATGCATGATGCCGATGCTTTTGAGAAAGATGTGTCTGCGTATCCAGCCATCACCGTGATTCAAAATGCCCCCCAAGGAAGCGTCCGGTTTGTGGCAACCGACAACTCTTTTGACGAATCAGCAAGCCGCAGCCTTGAGGCTTGGTTTCGTTCCGATGCGCAAGAGGTGCCTGCGGGTGAGTCCTTCGAGACGGCTGAGCTTCGAGATTGGCCTAGAGGAAGCGCCCACTGGCCTACTGGTGCGCCGAGCACACTCGAGGTACTAGCCGATCTTGAGTCGCGTTTTCGCCCACTTGAAGATTCGTGTACGGGGACGCGAGTGGGCATCGGCGTTGCCACCGGATGCGACGACATCTACGTGTCCGACAACCCGACCGGCATCGAAAACGACCGACTGCTGCCGCTACTGATCGCAAGCGACACCGCAGGCGGAGTAGTGAGGTGGTCAGGCAAGTATCTCATCAACCCATGGCAAGACGGACGGTTGGTGGAACTCGCAGATTTTCCTGGTCTGGCTGCGCATCTACGTACCCACGAATTGCGTGTGAGGAGTCGCCATGTTGCTCGCCGGAAACCGACCGCTTGGTACCGGACGATTGACCGCGTGACACCCGGGTTACTTGAGAGGCCGAAACTGTTACTCCCCGACATCAAGGCTGCGGCGCATCCGGTACTCGACGTTGGACGTTATTACCCTCACCACAACCTTTATTACATCGTCTCCGACGCTTGGGACCTCGAAATCCTCGGGGGTCTTCTGCTGTCGGACATTGCGAACCTGCTCGTCGGGGCCTACTGCGTCAAAATGCGAGGCGGTACCTATCGCTTCCAAGCTCAATACCTGCGCAAGATCCGGGTTCCTCTCCCGTCTTCACTCAGCATGCGAGACGAAGCCGACCTGCGGCATGCCTTCCAAATGAGAGACCGCTCCATGGCGACATGTGCAGCGGAACGAATCTACGGTGTGACGCTTCCTGAACACTCAAGCACTGCTTCAGCCCGCAAGAACTCATTCCCAAGCACCTAGTCCCAAGCACCTAGTCCGCAGACGAATAAGGGTCAAGATGGCACAACCCCAAAAGCTCGACCGCTTCGACGATTTCGTTCCCAAGGAACCGTTCGTCAATCCATGGCACCCTAACGGCCAATTCATGCCCGATTTCGACCTGCTTGAGCAGCTGCTGCGTGTCGCTGCCGGTGCGACGCAGGCTTCAGGCATCGTCGCAGGGGCTGCAGATGTGTGGGCCGCAGAGGAACTGCGCCGAGCCGGCTTCAACGCAGACGATGTGTGGCCACGCCGCCAGAGTCCGCGGATCCTTCCACGAGACATCCGCCACTTCGTCGAGAAAGCACTTACTCGCGGACTTCGCTCGGAGGTGGAGAGCCGCTATCACGCGCCGGGAGCCCGAAGCGCACTTCCAGCTGAAGCCCGTGTCATGGGCAGCGCCTATCTCAAGCAGGGTGATGTTGTTATTGCTTCTTGGGCGGCTGGTGTTGAAGTGCTCATCAGTACCAAGACAATGCTGTCCAGTTATGCGAAGAATCTACGCAACCGATTTGAAGAGGGCTATGGCGACGCCAAGAACCTGCGGGGTCGCCACCCTTTGTCGGCGCTGGGATTCCTTTTCGTCGCAGGCAACGATATTTCGGATGCAGAAATCGATTTCGCAATCGACATGCTTAGCAAGCTCAGGTCGGAGCCAGATGTCTACGACTGCACCTGCTTGCTGCTGTTCGAAGAGTTGACAACAACAACGGCTCCTACAAACGGACCGGACCTTGCCAACGAACAACCATCTAAATCAACCGGCAGTGTCGCGGTAGTACACGACAGGACACCGGAGGATCTCTCGGCGGGCGAATTCTTTCGGCGACTCGTCGAAAAGGCCTTGGCCCACATGCCAGCGGATGCGTACCCCGAGGTACGTAAGCGCCGAGCGGAAGCGTCCAAGTAGCTGTCTCGGCTGTCCGAACTCAATAGATACGAAAATGGTGGTGCTGGTTCTTGCTGAGCGGCTGTTGACTCAGCGTGCCAGCGACTCAGCGTGCCAGCGACTCAGCGCGCTAGCTTCGTTTGGGCTGGCGAGGAAGCGACGGCCAGAAGCTCACACTTCTGGGTTGGCGCGACACTGGGTTAGCACGGCACACAGGAGTTACTGATGGATTTTTTGGAGATCAACGCAGGTGTGATCAAGGAATTCCGTGAGAACGGAGGCACTTGCGGCGGCTGGCTTGAAGGAGCACCGGTGGTCCTTGTGACCATGACCGGTGCTAAGACCGGCCGGGAACTGTGCTCGCCGCTGGTGTATTCCACCGAAGGCGAAGACGTAGTGGTAATCGCTTCCAAGGGCGGGGCCCCAGAAAACCCGCAGTGGTATCACAACCTCGTAGCCAACCCGACCGTCACGGTCGAAGTCGGCACCGACACCTGGGAAGCCACGGCAGTGCTCACTGAAGGTGACGAACGTAAGCGGCTGTTCGATGCTCAAGCAGCGCTGATGCCGCAGTTCGTCGAGTACGAGAAGAGCGCCACCGAACACGGACGTGAGATCCCGGTCTTTCGTCTGGTCCGCGCTGACACACCCGCCTAGCACTCCCACCTAGAGACCTGCCTTCGTAAGGCAAGCATGATCATTCTCGCTAACGACCACAAGACAGAAATTGCGCGACGCACCGACGATCCGAGCGGCTTGTGGGTGCGGGTAGACGAACTGCCTCAGGCCACGGGCTGGCAGATGAAACCCGAAGGAGCGTGCCTTGGCGAGATGTGTGTGCCGCTTCCAGAGGCCAAGCGAGAGGACTGGATCGCTGACGTAGACGGTTGGGTGTGGCTCGATTATTCGTCCTTTGCCGACATGATCGGTCAACAGACCGTACGTGACGGCGATGTGTGGAGTTTGAGTTCAGTGCCCGAGGTTCGCCGCCTTGGACTGGATTCGGGAATCGCTCCCGATTTCGAGATGACCGAACGCAACGGCAACACGCTGCGACTCTCCGATCTTCGAGGCCACAAGGTGGTGCTGTTCACTTGGTCGTCTTGGTGAGGTTGCCGCATCAGCCTGCCGGTCTGGCAGGAGCTTTACGAATCGATAGGCCCGGACCGTTTCAAGCTGGTCAGCGTGGCACAGGACTCAGGCGGCGAGGGCGCCGTGGCCAAGTGGTTTGACCGGGCGTCGCCGACCTATCACTGCATCGTCGATACCACTCACAAGATCAGCTCGCTGTTCGGTTGGGTGAATGTGCCTTCGGCGGCTTGGATCGACGAAGAGGGGCGCATTGTTCGCAGCAACGAAGGTGTGTACCCGGGCGAGATGAGTTTCAAGTTCGGTCTCGGCAAAGTGCGGTTAAGCAACGACACGTACGCACAGGCCACTCGCGACTGGATTGAACGGGGAGCCGACAGCGAGCATGTCTGGTCGAGCGCAGAACTCAAATCGCAGCTCAAGCCGGTCGATGACAACCTGTTGTTGGCCGAGGCCACGTTCAAGCTAGCGCTCCACTTTGAGGCCACCGACGACAGCAAGCAAGCCTTGAAGTATTTCGCCGCGGCTCAAGAACTCGCACCTGACAACTGGAACTACCACCGGCAGGGCTGGACTCACAAAGGGACGCTGTATGCCACCCGACAGGTGATGAAGCGGATGAACAAACTCCGCAAGCAGCCCGGCACGCGCTATTACGACCCGATGGAGCTACCCGGTGAGGACTATCGCCGCTTCGCTGAGCTCGAGTGGTTTTGGACGCCAGCCGTCCGGCGAGCCAAGAGCTTGCTCAAACGCTGAACGCCGCTGAAGGTTCCCCTCCAAAGCGAAGCCACGTCGCCGCCTAGATCGCGAAGAAGCAGACCGGTTCCGCAAGGCATGAGAACGTAGAGGACATGTCGCAGAGGGCACGGCTGCTGGCGTTCTCAGTGTGGTTGTTTGGCTGCGGGTTCTGCTGGTCGGTTGGAAATTGTTGGCTCGCAGGCAAGGCGGCGGCGCCAGTCAGCGATGGTGCTTTCAGGCACGCCCAAGATGCGCGCTGCGGCGGTGTCGATGATGTGTCTGCCTTGGCAGTGTTCTGCGTCCCCTAGGGGCAGCAGTTCGATGTCGCAGGCCTGCTCGAACGCTGCCAAAAGGGCATCCCACCCAGGATTGTCGGGTGACGGCACCGAGATGCTCCGCAGTTGATCCAGCGACCACGAGGGATAAGTGAGTTTCTTGGACCTGCGGCTCAACAGCAAAATGCGGACCGGTGTGCTATTCCACCAGACACAGAGCGACTTGGCTTCGTCACTGTCTTTGACTGATACAGGTACCCAGCCAGAACCGACGGAAGGTTCGCGGCTGTACACGGCAACGAGGCGTCCTGACACGGTGTCGTGCTTGTTGGCCACTAGAAGTTGGCTTCGCTGGTTCCAGTAGCGCTCAGCTAGGCGTTCTTTGCCGGGGCGCGGTTCGATGCGCTGTTCTGGTGCGCCGCGCATCGTCTTTCGCAGTTTCGATGAAATCGACCAGAACGCGTGGTAGTTCATGGTTTGAGCGCCGGCCCGAATGCGTCTTGAATGCGACGGCCGGCAGGTCCTACATCTCGCTGTTCGGAGACGTGTACGAGTTGATGTGTTGCGGATAGCGGCAAGTCACTCACTGGGTGATTCGTTTCTCGAAGGCATCTTGAATGCGTTGCCCCCCCGGTCCGATGGCATGGCGTTGGCGGGCTGGCTTGAGTTCATTGGCGGTTTCATCTACGCGTTCATTTGTTGGAATGCTCCGCGTACGGCTCGGCCGTCGGGTTCGATCCGGTGGTGTGCCCGCAGAGCGCAAAGGCCCCTCGGACTGCTTGGCCTGAAGGGCCGAATCTGCCCCCCCCCCGCTAGACAACCCAGTCAGCCCACTCAGGCCTGTTTTCCCAGCCAGCGAGCCGTCAAGTGCGGACGGCGCAAAGTTGCCAGCTTCGAGCGACAGTGCGATTTCGGCGAGACTGCCGTCGTACCACTGCACCGGCGACCAGTCGCCGTCGCGCACACGCTCAGATGGCCACAGCGTGACGTTGCCCCACTCACCGAGTTCGCCACTTGCAATTGCGTCGGCTGCGGCGAGAGCTTCGTCAGGCGTTGAGGGCATTTTGGCTAACGACACGAACTGTGTAGGCGGATCGCTAGCTGCTGTGTTTGGTTGGCTGCCACGACGGCGAGCGACGAGCAGGCATTCGTGAATGCCGGTGTTTTCAGAGAAGTTGATGCGCTTGGGATCGTGTGACGTGATGATGGTTTCGATGTGGAACTTGCTGGCGATGAAGCGACGTTGCAATGTTGCTGATGAACCGGTGAACAATGTCGTCGGCAATACCAGTGCCAATATCCCGTTGTGCGTGTTCAGCATGCGGTCGACTATTGGGGTGAAGTAGGTCTGGATGCTGTTTGCGTCGATGGTCGCGCCAGCAATCGGATCGGTTTGCAACAGCGAGTCGCGCAGCCCGAGTTCGTGTTGTTGCATGGCTTTCTTGTCGGACGGTGAGAACTGTGAGCCCTTCTTCACGTTGTTGGTGAAAGGAGGGTTCATAATGACCAAGTCGATGTCGCTGATCGGGAACTCGGCTCCAGAATCTGTCAACTGCGTGCCGACGGACGCAGCGTTGGCGTGGCGAACCAGGTTCGCAAGCGACGCGTCGGTGTCGGCGAAACCGAGCACTTCCAGCGTTCCGGCCATCATCGAACCGTCGGGTTGTGGGCCGTGACGGAGCGTGAACAGGTTCATCTTGCGGTAATCAACAGTGGGGGCACCCAAGGTGAAGTTGGAGGCCGCGAACTGAATGGCAGGCAAGTTGATGTCGAGTCCGTGCAGCACGTTCTCAACGATTGTCTTGTGAAGGGCGGTCTCGTGAGGGTCAACGACGCCGGAGTCGGAGGCTGTGCTGGTGTCGGAGGCCGTGCTGGTGTTATCAGTATCTGATGTTTGGTGTCTGGCTTCACGGACGCGTTCTTTGAGCACTCGCAGCGCTGCCATCAGCAGCGTGCCGGTGCCGCAAGCAGGATCCATGACCTTCAAAGCAGCAATCGCCTCTGGGTCTGACCAATCGGCGAAGTCGTGGTTGATGGCCAGGCGTGCCAGCATGAGCGCCGACAGGTTCTTGGTGTAAAAGGCGCCGTAGGCGGCTGCGTTGGGCAAAATGCGGTGATACAGCGGACCTGCGTGGTCGTAACCCATCTCGCTGAGCGAGTCGGCGGTGCGGTTAGCGCACTCAGCCAAGCTCCGCAGCGCTTCGGTAGCGAACGGCCTCGGTGGGAGTTGTCGCAGCACCGACAGCGCCGGTCCAAACACCGGCTCATAATCATGGTCAAGAATCTGTTCCCAACCCGCAGCCAAGATCTCCGCTGGGTCGCCAGCACCAGTCACGCTGGCCAAGTCGGCAATGTCGCCAAAACGAGGCACCTCACGCAAGCGCCGGTGCAACAGGCAGGCATTGATGAGCACCAGCGCGGCGACTTTGCAGATGTCATTCTGGTTGGTGTCGTCAACGGTCAGGCCGCCGAGCGCTGCTGCTAGCGGCGCTGCGAGGTTGCCTTCAGCGAAACGGGCACCAGCAAACGCCACAGCCATGCCGAGATCGTCGGCTACGAGCTTGCCCGCCGACCCCAAGCCCGACGCCGCAACGACATGCGCGTAGATAGCAGCGCCCGCTTTGTGCAGATCTAACTTGAGCTGAGCGGCCTCCCCGCCATCGTCGATGGGTACTACGTCGCTGTCGCCGCCCGTGTCGCCGTTGGGGGTGGGTTTGGGGGGTTTGATCTCGCCAACCTTGACGAAACGGGCAGGAGTCTCAGCGAGGCGACCGTCGTGAGCTTGCAACGCTCTTAGCACCTGACCGACCGATTCGTAACCGCTGCCGCCCGTTTCGAGTGCAGTTGCCAAGTCCGCGCCCGGCGGCACCGGCACCGGAATCACGATGTAGCCGAGCTTCTTGCCCTCCGCGCGTCGCATAACCCGCCCGACGGCCTGCACGATGTCAACTTGGCTGTCACGCGGTTCCATAAACACCACCGCGTCCAGCGACGGCACATCCACGCCTTCGGTGAGCAGCTTCGCGTTACAGATCACGCGCGAGCACTGGTCTGTGCGGGTTCGTTCCAGTTTGCGTAGCTCCTCGCTGCGTTCAAAGGCAGGCGCTGTTCCGTCTAGATGAGTTGCCTCGACTTTGGTAGCGCCTTCGGTTTCGCCGCCTGCGCGTCGGCGGCGAGTGATGAGAGCACGCAACTGCGAATCGGTGAGACCTTTGGCATAAAACTTTGATCTCGCGATGGAGTTAGCAAACGCGATGATGCGATCTAAACGCTCAGGGACCTCCAAGTCGCTACCCGATGTCATGCCGTTGATAGCGAGCGTGGTGCCTAGCAGTCGCTGTAAGTCTTCGATGGTGACCACCAACGGCTTCGAGCCCGTCTGAGAGGATGGCGACTTCGCGGCCTGCGACTCGGCGGTTTTGTCGCCCAAGTCAATGAGACGCTGCCGCATACCCGCGGGAATCGCTCCCTCATGGACACCCAGCACAATCACCCGATAATCGGCCAGCAGGTCACCCTCGACTGCCTCCTTGAATGACAAACGCTCAAGCTCAGGGCCGTAGATGTGCATGTCACTCATGTCGACGGTTGCGATACCGCGCCCTGCCAGCGCTGCCTTAGAAGAGGTGGTGTAGATGCGGGGCGTGGCCGTCATGTACAGCCTCTTGCGGGCTCGCAGCCAGTCGTTGTCATGCACACGCTGAAAGCCGCTTTCTCGAGCAGCCCCGGTTGCGTCCGACACAGCCCCGGTAGTGCGGTGCGCTTCGTCGCAGAGCACCAGATCGAACGCTCCGGCTGCATGGCAGTTTTGAGCGTCGTGGAGATGCTGTAGCGACTGGTACGTGCAAAACACCACGCGTGTTAGGTCGGTGCCGCGGGCGGGGTCAAGCATCGCCCCAAGCCGTTCCGGCGACCTGTCCACCGGACATTCCAGCTCGCAGATGCGCATCGCTGTGGCACTCTCAGCGCGACCACCAGCGGATTCATCAGAACACACAACGACGCACTCCAACGGACGCCGCGAATGCATCAGCCACTCGCGGCGTGCTTGTGCCACCAATGCGATGCTCGGTGCCACGAACGCGATTCGTCCGCCGTCGGGCACCACGCTCTCCGCGATACGCAACGCAGTGAACGTCTTACCAGTACCGCAGGCCATGATCATCCGACCGCGGTCGTGGTGCGACAGCCCCTCGGTGACCTTGTTGATGGCTTCGCTTTGACGCGGCCAAGGCGCACGCACCGGCCGCCGTTGCAGCTTCTCGCTGATCTTCTCAAACTCATGCTGACAGAAGTCGATCCGGCGAACTCCTACGTCCAAGCTGTCAACCTGAGCCGCCGCGTTATCAGTCCACGGCGACGTTGTGACGATCCACCGCATCGCGAAGACAGGCCGATCAGCCGCGTCGGTTACCTGAGATTGGCTCAAAAACGAATCAATGTCAGGCTTGGCGATTCGCTGGGTGGGCGCATAGCACTTGCACTGGATAGCGATACGGCTGCCGTTGCGGTGGAGCGCGACAAGATCGATGCCGGTGTCTTTGCGGCTGAGCCCTGTTAGTGGCTGGCGGTCACGCCATTGCCCCCAGTGCTCAATCTCTTCAATCTCGTAGGTAGGGCTGTTGAGGAAGACGATCTTGACAAGTTCCTCAAACCATCGCCCCTTTTCGTGTTCGTCACGGCTGGTGGTTCGAATGCGCTCAATGACCTCACCGACCGTGACGAGGCTCTCGACGTCTGGTTCAGAAGCTAAGTCTCTGGGGGGGGGGGGGGGGCTAAATCTGGGGGGTCGGCGAAGGGGAGATTCAACGATGCCAAGTCGATGTCTTCACGACGCATGCCGCGCGTCGCAGACGCAATAACCGTGACCCCGCCAGCGGTTTCGTCAGTGACCTCGCCAGCGGCGGTCTCTAACTGTTGTGGGGCTGTTTCGTTCATCTGAGATTTCTGGGTTTTGGGTGTGTGGGGGGGGGGCGGCGGTGCTGTGGCACCTAGTACGGGTTGGGTCAAGAGGCGGGCACGGTGACGATGACCGTGTCGTCGATGATGTTGCCCTCGTAGGTCATGGCTGCGTGGTCGTTGGCCGACAACTCAACGCGGATCTCGCGCTCTCCAGGTTCAAGCTGACCCAAGTGGTACCACATTCCGTAGAGACGGCTGATCTTCACTCCATCGATGTAGAGATGCATGTGCCCCTCGCCGTCAACGTGGTCAGTGGAAACATTCTCAGGCGCAAGACGGAAATTCTCTACCACCGTGCGCAGGTTCCATCCGCTCATCGGATCGGCAAGGACCTCTACTGAGATGGCAGGCACCGGCAGCCCGTCGGCTGCTTCGCGAGTCGCGCTGTGGTCGTGGCCCTCATGAGTGCCAGCAGACATGGCACCCATCTCGTGATCGGTGTGGCCGTCGTGATCTGTGTCGTGGCCTTCGTGGTCTTCGTGGTCTGACTTCTCGTCGGCTGTGTGAACATAAACTTCGCCGTCTTCGTGAATGTGAACCGAAGTAGCAGGCGCGCCAGCGGGAACTGTCGCCGCTGTCAGGTCGGGATCGGCATCTCCGCAGCCAGCCACCACAACCGCCGCTACAACAAGTGCGGACGAGAGCTTGTGCCAACGCATAGCTGAGAACACCTCCGTGGCCCCCATCAAAGGGCAAGCAAACCAAGAACAGACCAAGAACAGATGGACTCAATATCTATCAGGCACCCGCGGCAGGTTCTGACTGGCTTCACGATGCAGCTCCACGATATGGCTTCGCGGTGTGGCCTCAAGACGTACAGTCGTCAAAGAACCAGCACATACCACCACCAACAAGGGAGCGTCTCGCAATGACTGCATTACATCCCAACGGCGTGAACCATCTCGCCCTCTCAACGCGTGACATGAAGGGTCAGCTGGAGTTCTGGTGCGATGTGCTGGGGCTGCCGCTGAAGGCCCTGTACTGGATGCACGGCGTGGAAGGCACGTACCACGGTTTCGTTGAACTTGCGCCCGACAGCTACGTGGCGTTCGTCCAGCACCCCGACAACGCCAAAGACATCGAGATCGGCATCACTCACGCAGGCGGTGCCGCAGGTCCGGTCACTGCAGGAACCATGCAGCATGTGGCTTTCAACGTAGACACGCTTGAGGACTTGCTGGCGATGCGTGACCGCATCCGAGACCGAGGTGTGCAGGTGCTTGGCCCCATAGACCACGGTTTTGTTCAGTCGATCTACTTCGCCGGACCCGAAGGGCTTGCGCTGGAGGTGGCGTGCGGGTCGGCCATTCCCGCAGAGCAGTGGGTAGACCCAGAAGTGCAAGGTCTGTGCGAAATATCAGACACCGAACTGGAACGTCTGAAGCGCCCTGCCGTCTATGAGCGCCCAGCCGAGTCGGTACCGCAGCCAGGTGCAGAAACGGGCATGCCCAAACTGATGCCCGCCGAGCGTTATGAAGCGGTGATGAACCTGCCTGACCAAGTGGTGTGGGACCACCTGAGCGAAACCACACCGCCAGTAGCTGCCGACTGACCGGCCAACGACTGGCCAGTCGGTGACTGGCCAGTCACCGGTGTGCTAGCCGTCGGTGTACTCAATGGCATGAACGACGGCGCGGCCACGGCGGGGGAGAACTGCCCGACGGGGGAGAACTGCCTTCTTCGTGGCCAGCGACAGGCCGCCATGTTGGGGCCTCAGATGAGCGTCGCTGCTTTGTGGCTGACCGCACAGTGGCACAAGCACGACGCTCCGGCAGTGCGCGCGCTCCGAGCAGATGCGAGACAGCCACAAGACCGTGATGAAAGAAGCGGTCGTTTGCGTCGCTCCACGCGCCGTAGGCATCTACCTCGGCGCGCATCCGTGCTATCTCGGCTTCAACTCTTGCTTCGGACTCATCAGTGCGACGTTCAAGGTCCCGCAGTTTGGCCTCGGTCTGGGCGACGAACCGACGAAAGCGACGTCGCGTCCGGATTTCATGTACGACGCAGAAGGCTAAGACGACTGCCGCCCACCCATAGACAACGGGCCTCGGAATGGCTGCCGCGATCAGCGAAGCGTCTGCGGGGGTCATCTGCTGGTTCCGATCGTCGGTGTTGTATAGGGAACTATACGGGAAAATTGTCGGTGTGATGTCATGCGGACAGACCAGCAGATGAGCATACGTAAAAGCAACTGAATTAACTGAGACTTGCTGTTAGGCAACATCATTAGCAGATTTGGTTGGGCTGACTGCGTGGGTTGGGCTGACTGCGTGAACTGGGCTGACTGCGTGGGCTGCACACCCGATGGGGTCGGGGGATGTGTGGGCCGTCGGCGCTTCACGCGGTGACAGCGAAAGCATCGATCATGGCCTCCACGTCGCCTAGCGGGTACAAGATCGGGCAGGTGGCCCCGTTTGCCCGGTAGCCGTTGACGGCTTCGCGGGCCTCTGCTGGGGTGCCTGATGCGGTGAGCATCTGCACGATGTCGTCGGGCACCAACCGTGAGGCAGCTTCAACCTGAGCAGCGGTCGCCGGCCAGGTGAGCACTTTGCCCACCTCTTCGAGCAGAGAATCGGGCACGCCGGAGGCTTTCATAATGTGGGGCTGCTGTCCGAGGTACTGGGTGACCATGTTGCGGGCCATGTCCAAAGCGGTGGCGCGGTCTTCGTGTACCGAGCAAACCACGAGCTGTGGTCGGTCCACGTCGTCCACGCTGCGCCCTGCTGCGGCCGCTCCCCGTTCCAATGCGTCTAAGGCTCGGCTGTTGTAGTCGGGCGACACTAGGTAGTTCAGCACGACCCCGTCGGCGATCTCGCCGGTCAGTTCCATCATCTTCATGCCGGTAGCGCCGATGTAGATAGGCACATCCTTGGGCCGTCTCGGCTGATACACGTAGTCGAGTTCGACGTCGTCAAGGTGGACATGGTCGCCGTGGAAGGTCACGTTCTCATTGGCCAAAAGCGCCCGCACCACGGAGGTCACTTCCCGCATCGCGCCGAGTGGCCGGGCTCGGCTGATGCCCACTTTGGCAGCGAGCGGATCCCACCACGCGCCCAGCCCGCAGATGATCCGGCCGGGTGCTAGGTCGTCCAGTGTTGAGAACATCGAGGCCAGCCGGGCGGCGTTACGCGACCAAATGTCGATCACGCCAGCGCCCACTTTGATGCGAGATGTGGTCGCCGCGAACGCTGCCATGGGAACGCTGGCCTCGCGCACCAGCCGCGAATCGGCCTGCCAGACAGCTTCAAAGCCGCGTTCCTCGGCGTACTGCGCGTAACCCATGGCCTCGGTGATGGGGTGGGCATCTTGCAGGTACAGCGCGACACGCTCTGTTGTTGCAGGTGTCGTCGGTGTCGCCGTCGCTTCCGCTGTTGTCTTGGGTGCAGTGGGTGTAGTCATCGTTGTGCTGCCATTGTTGGGCCTCCTGTCGCTCGCCAAATTGTGCTGCGCGCACATCGGTTGCTGCCCGCGGAACCTAGCCTCAGTTAACGATGACCAACCACATATCCGCCCATGCGACGCCCAACGGGGTCGGGTCGTTCCCCGTCGGCTACGCCGCACAGCTCGCCACCGAGGTCACCGATGCAAACGGACGCGCTCATGTCGTCGAACGCTTCGGTACGCAAGGCATCCGGCTGCCGACCTTCGCCGAACTGGCCGACCCTTCGCTGATCGAGCCCAGCATCAGCAAAGCGCTGGCCACGGTCGACCCCGATTCCGCCGATCCACTCAACCTGTTTCGGGTGCATTGGTTCAATGACGGCTCGGGTGGGCGCACAGATGTCCCTCACCATGTCGTGCTGCCCAGCGAGATGACCGGCACACCCGCACAGATCGTGGTGCTGTTCGGCAACCGGTTCCCGATGATCGGTGCCCACAAGGTGCTCGCTGCTTACTCGTGCTTGGCACCGCGGGTTGTTTCTGGGCAGTTTGATCCTGTCCGTCATCGGGCAGTGTGGCCATCGACGGGCAACTACGCCCGCGGTGGTGTGGCTATCAGTCGAATCATGGGCTGCCGCGGGGTCGCCGTGCTGCCCGAAAACATGAGCCGTGAACGCTTTGAGTGGTTGGAGCGGTGGATCGCCGACCCTGCCGATGTCATCCGTACGCCCGGCTCAGAGAGCAACGTCAAAGAGATCTACGACGCCTGCGCTGAGCTTGAGCGCGACCAGACGAACTTCATCTTGAATCAGTTCAAAGAGTTCTCCAATCACATCGGCCACTACGAAGTGACAGGCGCTGCGCTCTTGGCGGTGTTTGAGCACCTGCAAGAAGCATCGGCGGATGGCTGCGATCTGAACCTTGCTGCGTTTGTGGCGGCTAGCGGCTCGGCGGGGACGCTCGGTGCCGGTGATCGGCTCAAAGATGCTCATGGCGCGCAGATCGTGGCCGTTGAAGCGCTGGAGTGTCCGACCATGCTCTACAACGGCTACGGCGAGCACAACATTCAAGGCATCGGCGACAAGCACGTCCCGCTCATTCACAACGTGATGAACACCGATGTGGTTGTGGGCGTGAGCGACCGGGCAACCGACGGGCTGGGCTTAGTGTTCAACACCGAAGCCGGACGTGAGGCACTCCGTGAGCATTTGGGGGCGTCGTCGTGGGTGCTTGACCACTTGGGGCATTTCGGCTACTCGGCTATCTGCAACACACTGGCGGCCGCTCGGGCAGCCAACGAACTAGGCCTAGGCGCCGATGATGTGGTGATGACCGTAGCAACGGATGGGTTTGAGATGTATTTCTCTGAGCGGGAACGGCACCTCGCACAACGTCATGGCGGCAACTTCGGTGCCAGCGCCGCCCGCGCCACCATCAAACGCTACTTAGCACCCGAAACGCGCAGCAAAGACGCACCCCACATTGAGGTGCTCACCGACCGGGGTCGTGACCGAATATTCAATCTCGGTTACTACACCTGGGTTGAGCAGCAGGGAGTTTCGTTAGAAGATTTTGATGCCCGCCGCGATCAAGCCTTTTGGGATTCGCTGCGTGGCCTACCCCGACTGTGGGACAACATGATCAACGAACTCAACAACGAAGTAGACGTCACGTTCAGCTAAACCCAAAGCCAGCAACCCGTCGCGACGGCGGTGTTGCCTGCCACTGGCCTGTGGATATCAGATCAGAACAACTGCTGCGCTCGACGAAAGACGCGTTTTTCGTATGACTGACTTGCGCTGACTTGCTCTAGCTTCCCTTTGGTTACAAGCGCGTCAACTCTCGGCTTGACGTGAGTCTCCTTGTAGATCGTCTCAAGCAGGGAATGGCGGCAGAGATCGGCCATGCTGCGGTCGCCGTCGTCCAGCAGCTTCAATATCTGATCGTCCAATCTTGTGAAGTCCGGCTCGAGAAAGTCGAAAGCCATCTGATCGGGGTCTCGTGGATCTCGGAAGCTCTGGCCAGATATGCCGTCGACTTCCCACAGCCCGTCCTTGAACTTGCCAACGGCGACATCGCTCTTGGTACCGAAGAACTGATGCAGGGAGTGTCCACCTTCATCGATCATCTCGAAGATCAGCACATAGTCGAAGCCCGCGGCATGGAGGCCGCTTCGGTACTGGTTGAGCAGGAACGGCTTTTTCTCAGCGGTGGGCAACCCGCCGACACTTCGCCAGTCGGCATGTCCGAACACACGCTCGCCCGCTTCTTGGTCGCCGTCGGCGAAACGGACGAAGAACTGATCCTGAAAGGTGACAGGCACCTCCGAAGACGGGTGGGCCGCGATGCGCTGCACGATCTCGTAGTCGGTGTCGGCACCCCAGCCGTCGAGGTTCGCAAACACTGGACCCGTCCAACCGTCGATGTCAGCGATGGCCCGTTCATAGACAGCAGCGCACTCGCCAGGATGCACTTGGGCAACCAGACCGGGCGGCCTGATCGACGGCGGAAAGCGTGCATCGAGATGCTCTCGCAGATGCTCGGCGCGCTTGGCGTGGGCCTCGATGAACACGAGCCGTGTTCGGGTGCCCCATCGCGTCACCCCATCTCGCATCGCTTGGTTCATGGCGATCGTGGGCGAACTCTCGTGGTCGTTCGTGTACTCGCCGGGCCCGGCAAAGCCGTCAAGGAAGGTGATTCCCTCGTGTATGAACTGCTTGGCCATGATCGGAAACCAAGCTTCCAAGTAGCGGCGCAGCAGTGTGTGCTTCGCAGCGGTGTGGGAATCGCGCTCCCAGAGAATTCCGGTTGGAACCGCCACAGGCCTAGCTCGCCAACCTGAGCGGCACCTCGTCCCAGTACTCACCTTCGAGTTCGCGCCCACCGGCCTTGGGTGTCCTACCGCCCCACTGTTTGAAGAAGAACGACACGCCGGCGGAGGTGCAGGTGTCGCGGAGTTCTGTGGCCCAGTCAAGTTCCATGGGCCGTGCGTTGATGCCGGACTCGCCGCCCGCAATCACCCAGTGGATACCGTCGAGATTCAGGTCGCCCAGCGGGCCGAGCAACGGCTCGGCACTGACGAATCTGACAGCAGCGGGCACTTTGCGCAAATGATTGACGCGGAACGCGTATCGGCGAGTCTCCACGCTCACGCCCATCCACAGATTCGACGGCCAGTCCAGATCGCCGGCGATTCGGCTCAAGCGCTGCGCCCGCTTGGTGAGCACTTGGTAGGTGTGCTGAGGTGTCTGGCGGATCACGGCGAAGACCTGCGCGATGAACTCGACAGGCACGTCCTCGTGAAAAAGGTCGCTCATTGAGTTCACAAAGACAAGGCGGGGAGCATTCCATCGCTTCGGCACGTCAAGCGACGAAGGATGGAGGGTCAGCCTGAAGCCCGGCCCGCTCGTCGCTAGGTCGCCGTCGTTCTGGTACTTGGGCGAACCCATCGCCTTCAACCGCTTCGACAGAGCGAGCGCATAGCAGTTGTCACAGCCCGGCGAGGTGCGATCGCAGCCCGTGGTCGGGTTCCATGTCGCTTCGGTCCACTCGATGGCTGACTTATCGGCCATGCCTCAAGAGTAGAGCAAGGCTGTGACAGTGCGAAGCCGAATTAGACATGCCGGTTCGGGCTGTGCCGCAAGATGTCGGCGGGCTGCTAGCTGAGTTCAGTCTGTGCGTTTCCAGATTGTGCAGATCTGCTCAGCGAGCCAGTCGCTGCGCTCAAAGATCGTGTTGTCGTTCCATTGATCGAACCAACGGTAGCCGTTTGGCACAGCCTCGCGCTTGTGGCATCGTCGTGGGTGCTTGACCACTTGGGGCATTTAGGCTACTCGGCCATCTGCAACACACCCGCCAGCCGCGTCAACAACCTCAATGAACATTACACCTAGGAGGGCCTTGGTGTGTTGTGATGTTATGTCGGTGCGGTTGTGGTTACCGCAGACAACGGTGACGGGGGTGCTGGTTGACGCGCCTGACAAGCTGGTGCTGGGGGGTGTTCGACGGTGCGTTGTGTGGTCATGGGCAGCGGCCTTCCTGCCTCAATGATGGCCTAAACAGCGGCGGTTTTGTGGAATTGGTCGACGATTTTGAAGAACTCTTCGAGGTCGTCGGATACGAAGATGGCGTCGGGTCCTTGTGGGGCGACGCTGATGAACGGCGATTCGTAGACGCGGTGTTGCTCTACGGTGCCATGTTCGGTGAGGTAATCGATCACCAGCTCCACGAAGCGGATCTGGTTGACGCTGTAGCGCTTGTCGTTGAGGAACTTGGCAAAGGCGCGCTTGGCAGCGGCTCGGTCGAGCCCCACCAGCGAGCGGACAAACAACCCAAAGCTGCCAGCCCGCCGTGATGCCTTGGCGAACGTTGAGTCGTCGCCGATGCCGGCGGCCACCAGCACTCGCTGGAGTTCATCCATGTCGTGCTGGGTGAGCGGCTCGCCGCTGCGAACTTTGGCTACGACACCTTCGGCAAGGTTCTCCTTCAAGAAATGCTGCGCCTTGCGGCGGAACTGTGCGAACTCATCACTGCTGTCATCGGCAACATCGTGACTGCCGCCCGGCTTGCCACCGCCGGGCAGGTCAATCACACTGGCACCGCCGAACTCATCGGCGAAGTCGCTGTAGAGAACCTTTTTGTCGGCACGAACGATGAGCTGAGTGAGGTTCCGCAATCGCTTGCGGGCATCTTCGAGCATCGGATAGGTGACATCGGTCCACCACTCGTCGGTCTGTATGTCTGCGATCAGTTCTTGTTGCTGAGCCACCACGGGAATGGATGTGCCCAAGTCGGCCAAGGCGGATGCCACGCGCATGACTCGCTGCCGCTGTCGCTCAAACGGCTTGGGCTCGCTTCGCAGCAGACCCAACTGCGCATTCAGCATCACCACGTCGAAGCATTTGGCGTCTTCGTGGTCGGCGTTGAGCTGGTCAGCAAGGCTGGCCACCCGCTCGTTGAGTTCGGCCAAGTCCGCCAGCGATACTGTTTCCCACGCTTCTGGCGCACTGAACCGCTCAACTAGCTCCAAGTGCGGGCGCACTAAGAAGTTGTCGGGGTTCATCGACGCCACGGCCTGTTGCAGCGTCGCCGCAACCTCCACTCGCTCATCGCCGAAGCCCGCCAGCGCGTCGAGTGTGCTCAACAATTCCAGACGGGTCGAGAACAAAATCTCGCTGAGCGAACGTCCGCTCGATGTCTTTGCTGGCGCCAGTGGCTGGTTGAAATGCTCGAGGTTCCCGCAGAAGTCAAGCACGTTGAAGTGAGTCTTGCGCTCACCGGGGCCGAACAAGTCGGCGCACAGTCGGGTGCCGCGGCCCAACATTTGCCAGAACTTGGTCTTGGAATGCACCGGCTTGAAAAACACCAAGTTGGCGACCTCGGGCACATCTATGCCGGTGTCGAGCATGTCAACGCTGATAGCGATATGCGGCGACCTGGTTTTGTTGGAAAAATCGTCGATCAGGCTCTGGGCGTAGCTCGTCTGATGGGTGATAACCCGCGCGAAATTGCCAGCATCGAGGGCTGGATAGTTGGCATCGAAGCGTTCTTTTATGAACTCGGCGTGCTTTTGATTTTTGGCGAAAATGATCGTCTTGGCGAGCCGGTCGCCACCAGCTACCTTAATGCCCTCGACCATCAGGTATTCGAGCACCCGGTCGACGGTGTCGCGGTTGAACAACCATTTGTTGAGTTCGGCGGCATCAACGGCCTCTGGCGGCGCTAGGGGATCGCCCTCATCATCTTCGCCCCAGTCGAGTTCGTCCCAAGTGTCTTTCTCGTCATCGGAGAGTTCGTCGTATCTGATGCCTTCACGCACGAACTTGAGTTCAACCGACACGCCCCGAGGCGGCACCAAATAGTCGTCACCAATGGCATCTTCAAGTGAATACGCGTCGGTGGGCACGCCAGTCTCAAGATCAAACAAGTCGTAGGTGTTCTTGTCGACCTCGTCTTTGGGGGTCGCAGTGAGGCCCACCAGCAACGAGTCGAAATAGTCGAAGATGCCCCGGTATTTGCGATACACCGACCGGTGCGCTTCATCGATAACCACCAAGTCGAAATACCCCACACCGAACCGGCGAATGCCGTTGCGCCGATACTCGTCGATCTTGCCGACCATCGTCTGATAGGTAGATACATACACTCGTCCGTCTACGTTGGGTTCGGTCACCAAGTTCACCGGTGCCGCATTGGGTAGGTGCGTCTTGAAGGCGTGTGCGGCTTGGTGTACGAGCGCTGTGCGATCCGCCAAAAACAGCACCCGCTTCACCCATCCGGCTCGCATCAAGAGATCCGTCAAAGCAATCACCGTGCGGGTTTTGCCTGCGCCGGTGGCCATCACCAGCAGTGCCTTGCGCTGGTTGGCGTGCTCGAAGTGCTCGGCGATGGCGCTGATCGCTCGCCGCTGATAGTGACGGTCAACGATCTGCCCGTCTACGTCCAGCGACGCCAGCGACATGCGAGCCGTACGCCGCGCAATGAGCAAAGCCAGTTCGTCGCGGGTGCAGAACCCTTGCACTTGGCGAGGTGGATACTGGGTGTCGTCCCACAGCCAATGCTCATAACCGTTGCTGGCGTAGATGACTGGCCGTTGGCCGGTCTCGGTTTCTAAACAATCGGCATACAGCTTGGCTTGTTGGGTGCCGATCTTCGGATCGGCTAAGGCTTTCTTGGCCTCTATCACGGCGAGCGGTTTGCCATCGGCACCCCACAGCACATAGTCGACGTAGCCAACGCCCGACTCCGACGGCATGCCATGCACTTCGTATTCGGTGTCGCGGCCTTCGGCGAGATCGGTCCAACCGGCTTCGGCCAGCAGCGCATCGATCTTGAACTTGCGAGTTTCGGCTTCAGACCAGTCGAACGCGTCGGGCGGGACGGTCTCGGCTGCCTGCTTCTTGGCAGCGGCCACCTCTGCCCGCAGATTCGCCAGCTCGGTGTGTAGTTCTTCAGCGCTGCGTGTCGATTCGGCCAGTCGCTGCTGAGCAGTGGCAAGCTCGGCAGACTCGCGCTCAAGACGTTGCTCGAGTTCTTGGCGCTGGCGCAGCGAGGCCCGCTCGGCTTCACCCGCGTCGAGCAGCAGGTGCGGGTTGAACCGCTGCGACGGATCAGGCTTCGATGCGCGCCCGTAGGTGAATGCGAACCACAGACAGAACCCGAACAGCGCCGAGACGACCTCGACCGCTTCGAGCTTCGACGGCGCTTTCGATTCGTGTGCTGCACGGTTGCCGGCTCGCTGAACCTTGCGTGCCGCCTCAAAAATGCGACCATCTTCGAGTGCTTGGAAAGCTGGGTTGTTCAGCCGTGCACCGAGCGTGTCATCGTACGGCGCAGGCAGCGACGGGTCGTGCTGGTACATCCATGTGACGGCTGACTCCAGGCATTTGCGTGCATAGATCACCGCTGCGCCGGGGTCGGACAGGGTGTAGCCCTCAGCCCGAGCCGCTGCACCGAACTGCGGCTGAAACTCAGCTTCGAGAAACGAGAACTGCGACCCGCTCACAGTTCCCCCCGAAACGCCCGCTGCTGTAGTGAAGCAAACAACGTGTCATGCATCGTCAATTCATGTTCCGCTGTGATTCGCAGCGCCTCGGCCTTGTCAAACACCTCGCCAAATTCACGTTGTTTCTCGATTGTCGGCAAGCGAATCGGTACCGAAGAGACGGTTCTCTTGGATATCTCTTTGAAGGTCGCACCACTTCCCATTGCCTGCAGCTGTGGACGGTGGAAACGCAACCAAGAATAGAGAAACCTAGGATCGACACACTTCGAATCAAGGACGAAATTCTTGAATCCTTGGTTGGTGGCCATGGGGGTAGTATTGATAGCTACGTATCCGATTGGGGCCCGCGAACTCAAGAGGACGGAATGGGCAGGCAAGACGGAGGCAGAGCAGCTCTGGAGGCCAGCCTCAGACAGCGTGCGCTCAGTAGCATCGATATACGGACTCGTGATTTCACTTAGGTCCTTCGGTGTCGCCCACCAGACATCACCGTTCCAGTAACGCTCGACACCGGTTTTGGGTGTCGAGCCTGATACAATCTCCGCTATCTCACCAAGTGTCGTGTCCAACGAACCCGGCCACCCGTTCGCACGAATGAACTGTTCGTGGAAGATTGATTGCGTCAGATCGTCGAGCTTGGCGAGAGTTTGACGACGCTTCGCTCGGAGAGCATCAGCCGCATCCAATATCGCCGCAATCCGCCTCTGCTCCCCAATCGGCGGCAACGGAATCTCGAATGACTCCAATGTCTTCGGGTTCAGTCGGGGAAGATTTATCCCCACGGCATTGCTCGCCGCACGGGCAACCATCATCGGTGTTCGCAGAAAATACAGCAGGTAGCGGCGGTCAAGTCTGGTACTTGGCCTAATAGGGAGTATGTCGGTGCTGCAGATGCCAGCGAAGTCAGGTGCGGCTATTTTGGCGAGGTACGGGCGTAGCTTGCCGTAGAGCACATGATCCTCCGTAAACGCGAATTTGTTACTCTTCAAGTTTGCCTTGCTTGCAACTACCACGTTTTCGAAGACTCCGTCACTAGTCACATTCTCCAATCCAACGTACAACTCATCTCCGTGGACCTGATCCGCTGAAACTGCATTCCTTTCTGCGGTGGCTACATCTCGAACGGGCACTATGGGCCACTTCACGTCATCTGTCATTTCTTCGAACCCAGAAAATCCTGTCATAGTTGGTTCGTCTTGTCTCTACATGTTGGAGGCGAAGGCGTTGCAACACTGCTAAGAGTGACGGTTGGAAGAAGGTCACCCTGTATGGCGGAGGCAACTTGCTCCTCAAAACCGTCAGCCATGTACGCGGCGAGTCCGACGAGTGAAAGCGTGACGCTGCTGAGATCACGCAGGTCCAGTGCGCGATTAGATGAGTCAAAGTTACCTCCGTGACGAATACCTGGATAATCAGACGCAAACTTGTATAAATTTTTCGCGGCATCGCAAAGACTGGTGTGCGGCCAGTTATTTGCCTGATCGAGCATAGCCCCGAGCGTGTTGCCAGAAATGAGGCCGTTTTGTGAACCGAAGGCTTCCAGCAGGTTCGTTTGTTTTTGGATCGAGGTCTTGATTCGATTCTCTGAAGGTTGATTCAGGCATTCAGCTAATGTCTGTTCGAATTCGTTAAGCTGTTGTAGAAGATGAGGATGACCCTGCGCTATAAAGCGGAGTTGGCCGAACAGCGATGTAGCAAGTCCAGAAAAAGAAATCCAGAGTTGGGCATTCTCGCCAACATAGTAGCGCAAGTTATAACGTTCAATAAAATTCTTAAGAAGGCTCACGTATTCTTTCGCAAGATCTTCGGTTGCGATATCGACAAGAATCTCCCAAGTGCTACTGGCGGCTCGGCGGGTGTCATTTTCCGATATGAAACTCTCCTTTGATAAGTTTTTCAGCAGAATTTCGGCGGTCTTCGGGTCACTCATTGCACATAAGGCTTGATCGTCGAAGTTGGTGGCTTTGTTGCGAATTGGGCCGTTGTCTTCTTCTTTTACGAACTCCGGTTCAGGTTCACGAAGGAATGGGCGCAAGCCAGTAAAAACCTCACCAAAAACACTCGCAGGGCAGTCATCGTGATTCGTAAGTGGCTGCCAGAGTTCATCGAACGCTCGATCGATGACGAGTCTCAATTGTCCCCTCATCCTAAGGTTGCCTTTAGATCGTCGATACCTGCCAGGATCTCCCGTTCGAGATCGGCAAGCTCGTCGAGGATCACAGTCGGCGGTTCGTACTCGATTTCGTCGTAGACGATCTCCTTGTAGCGGTTGATGCTGAGGTCGTAATCGTTGGCGGCTATGTCAACCTTGGGAACGCAGAACGATTGATCGGTGCGAGAGCGCTCTAACTCAGATCCGTCACGCTGCTTCCAACGAGCGAGTGCATCGGGCAGGTTGTTCTTGGAATGCCCCCCCCCCCCCCCCCGCAATCAACTCAACCTTTGTGCCCAGCTTGTCGTCGTCCAGCAGGGGAGTGCGCTTGTCGTCAAGGCTGTAACCATCAGCCTGAAGGTCGTAAAACCAGACGAGGTCGGTGCCACCAGAGTTAGTTTTGGTAAACAGCAAGATCGCTGTGGAAACCCCGGCGTACGGCTTAAATACACCACCTGGCAACGAAACGATGCCGTCGAGCTTGTGGTCTTCTACCAAGATACGGCGCAGTTCTTTGTGCGCCTTAGTTGAACCAAACAGCACCCCGTCGGGCACGATCACCGCCGCTCGTCCGCCGGGCTTGAGCAGCCGCAAAAACAGCGCAATAAACAACAGTTCGGTCTTTTTGGTGCGAGCAACCGCCAAGAGGTCTTTGGCGGTGCCCTCATAGTCGAGCGAGCCAGCGAACGGCGGGTTGGCGAGAATCAGACTGTAGGCCTCAGCGTCATCGGCGTGGCTTTCGGCCAACGAATCTCGGTAGCTGATACGCGGGTTCTGCACGCCGTGGAGTTGCATATTCATCGATCCGATGCGCAGCATCGTGTTGTCAAAGTCGTAGCCCGAGAACATCTTGTTGTGAAAATGCATCGACCCCTTGGGATCGGTGAGCACGCTCGGATGCTCACGCCGGATGTACTCCCCGGCGCCCACCAAGAACCCGCAGGTGCCGCTGGCGGGGTCGCAGATGGTGTCGTCTGGCTGGGGGGCGGTCATCTCAACCATCAGTTCAATGATGTGCCGCGGTGTGCGGAACTGCCCGTTTTGGCCGGCGGTGGCGATCTTGGAGAGCATGTACTCATACACGTCGCCTTTGGTGTCGCGGTCGGCCATCTCGACTGCATCTAGCCCATCGACAGCCTTCTGCAGGAGCGTCGCCGTGGGGATCGTCAGCCGGGCGTCGCGCATGTGCTGCGCGTGGGTGCTCTTGGCGGCCCGTGCCTGCAAGAAGGGGAACACGTAGTTCTCAACGACATCAAACATTTCAGCAGCCGGAAGGTGCTTGAACTGTGACCAGCGCAGATCGCTGTACGGACGGGCATCAGCACGGCCCTCGGGCCGGAACTGCCCGCCGTCGGGGAAGATGTCGTCGTCGGCAGGGATCGGCTGGCCCGTGCGGTTCGCCTTATTGTGAGCCAAGGTCTGCTGCTCGTCGAGCGCTTTGACAAACAGCAGATAGGTGAGCTGCTCCATCACCTCCAGTGGGTTCGAGATGCCGCCCGACCAGAAGTCGTTCCACACCGCATCGATCTGCCGTTTCAGTTCACCCGTCACCATGAGTACCCATTCTCGCCCCTCGGCACGGCGCCCGCGCCATGAAGCGCTCTAGCGGTGTTGGTAGTCGGCCATAGTGAGCGAGTCGTGCGCCATCACGAATCGGCCTCACGAAGCCGCGAGCCAAGGCTCGGTGAAGCATCAGTCGCTACTGCATCGTCCTGCCGCCCGCTCGCCAACGGCACCCCGAAGATAGACAAGCGGCGGAGTCAGCGTCAGCTTTTCTCGGTGGCCTCTCGCTGTTCCCGTGACTCCACGTACCGGTCGAAGACTTTCTGGGCGGCCCGGCGTCCGAACTCACGCGGATCCTCTGGTCTTGTCGGCCCTGGCAGGAGCCGGATCGCCCGCGACCGGGCAAGCCGCTCTCGGAGGTCGTCATATTGTGACTGTGTCATGATGCTCCTTCTGGTCTGCGAGAATAGCTGAGTCGGCGGTCGCGTTCAAAGTACCGATAATTCAGATCAGGGTCGAAATAGTGCTTGCGCTTGATCCACACGAGACCGTCGCCCTTTGATATCACAGCGACATCGATGGGGCCGCCCACAGTCTCAACCCCAGGTGTGACTCTTCGCTTGAACGAGGTCAGGTTCACGAGCGCCTCGGCCATCGCTGCCAGCTCCTCTTTGGGCAGCACCTCCACAACCGACATGATCGGCCCTGAATTGTTCCGCTCAAGATATTCCGCCAGCTCGCTCTCGAAGTGCGTGGTGACCCAGTCCCGAGCCTCACGCATCTCGTCTTGCAGTTGCCCGTAGGCCGCTGCGGTAAGCGAGTCTTTGACGATGCCGCAGAGGCGCTCGATGAGCATGGCTACGGTGCTGTCCACGAACTCATCAAGAGCCAATCGGAAGCCGGGATGCACGCCGTCCATGAACGCGGCAACCATGTCCTCTTGCGCAAACGGGCAGATACTTGCCGACCGGTCGCCACCGATACTGAGGCCGCCGTCCGACCGTGCTCGTACTCGGTTCGCTACCACGCCGTCAAGGAGATAGTGCGAAAGCGCGGGAAATATCTCAGATTCACCGAACCCCGTCACGACCACTCCACCGCTTCTAGGCGACCGATCCGCCAACCGCAACGATGTGCACACGAGAACCCTTGCACGACGAACAACGCGAGCGTCAACAGGCATACCCCAGAAGGCAGCAGCGACAAGGCCGGGCCAATCAGGCACAGCGCTGCCGATCTCGCGCTCAACGACCGTGGCGCCAAGTCCTTCAATGAATGTGCTGCCGGTGAGTCGCTCGATAGCTGCCTCGATTTCGGCAAGGATGCGCCCAATGACCGCGGAGTCGTCCAGTGCAGTGCCATCGGCCATTGCATCAGTGACTTCATCTTCCACAACGCCGCGGATCGCCTCAAGCTCCCAGCGCGCAGTCATCAAGACACGCTCAAGTTGCTCGGCCCGGGTCACATGCTGAGTCAGGTCTGCCAGATGGTCGATGAAGTCAGCGGCGTACTCAGCGACCGTCCCGAAGGATCGGGCACCGCGTGTCCTGCGGTACTCCTTCACAACCGTCTCCCAAGGGACAGGGCCAAATGTGCCTGCGCCGTAGATCATCACCGCCACTGGTGCCACCGACGAGAGGAGGAACAGCTTGTTGGCAGTGTTGTAGATCTTGGGGCCTCGGCCGACGACGGTGGCCGCGCTGTCTGCCGCGACAGCTACGGCTTCACGATTCAGGATCACAACCTCAGCCGTCACGGACTCCCCTTTCGACTGCGCATCCTTACACCGATCTGCCACACGCAAACGAATTGATTTCGTGTCTACGCCAACAGCACCTGACGATGTGGCGACAACGCGGTGCCTCAGCGCATATCGCTCCGCCCGCGGAGTACTCAAGACGCATGAACCCGCCGAAGTGCTTGTCCGACGCATGCGCGACAGCCAATAGCCCACGACGCGCCAACGAAATACCATGAAAAGTATTGGAATCTTTGAATCCGACTGCGTCGGTTCGTCCGCCGATGGTCAATCACGCACCCGGCATCCGCATTCTCGCCTCGGCATCAGCGACGGGGACATCTTGCACGCATACCGAAACGCGATGACCACTGACTTCCAAGACGACGGATTCATCATGAGCACCGGCGCACAGCACGACGGCAGTCTGCTGGAAGTAGGGTTTCGACACGACCCTGACACCAACACCTACCTGATACTGCACGCTATGCCCGCACGACCGAGCAGTTTGAGGCCAGCATGACCAAGCCCGACTTTGACGCATGGATGCAGGACGACAACGGCGAGCACGCAGACGAGATCTGCGAGTACTTCCACTCGATCGACTGGCTAGGGCGCCTACCCGGCCCTCGACATGAGACGTGGCTCAACCTTGTGGTGAACGCGGAACGCACCATAGAGGCCCCCACCGAAGTCAGCCACAACCAAATCGTCGAAGCTGTCTGCTGGGCGCGAGACGAGGGCACCTCATGGGAGCGCATCGGCGAACTGCTCGGCACCTCTGCCGCTGCCGCGCAAGCCTGCTACGGCACTCAAATCCTGTCGGCCCGCAGGTAATTGACACAGCGACGGCTATCTCGGAGAGCAGGTATTCGCACACGTCGAGTTCATCGCTGCGCTTGACGACAGGTCCATGGCACAAGTGCTTGCTGGGTCGTCCACATCACAGCGCTACTTCACGATCTACGACCAAGCGACGATGAAGTTCGTTTGCCGGTGAGCGGCAAAATGACGGTCGAGCCTCAGATGTCATCTACCGAAGCCGGTAGCGCATGTCGCGCCGTTCAGGGGGTGCACAAGACACACGAACCAGCCGAAGTGCTTGTCCGCCGCATGCAAGATGACCATTAGCACCCGACGCAAAGTCCGCGGCTTCACCAACCACGCCAACTACTAGGCCCGAGGCCTGCTACTAACCTGACCCCACCGAACCCAGCAACCCAAATCCCACGTTTTCGCGAAGGCTCAAACTTCCAGCACCGGCTTGCCGTCTCAATGGAGCGCCACAAGCGCATCCTTGATCGGCTGGCCACCTGATGCCTGAGGTACTATCCGCGCTATGCGCGATGACGAGATTCGCCTGCGGCTTGGCGGCGAAGTCACTGTCGAACTGCTGTCAAAAGCGTTGGCGGCGTTCACTTGCAGCTTGGCGGCGAAATCCTGCAACTGGCGCACAGTGGGTTGCGCTTCGCCACTAACCCAAGCATCAAAATTCGGAAAGCGCTTGGACCACACCTCCTCGCCGATACCCGACCTGCGACGAGCCCAACGCAACAGCGCAGGCCTGACCTCTACTCGAGCACTCACTGTCTCAGTATCGCCGCTCAGCGGCAACTAGACACATCAAAACTTGGTGGATTGGGCTCACTTACCAAGTAGAGTCGTGCGCATGAGTGCAGTGAGGGAGTATTTGGTCTCATCGTCTGGGCAGATGTCGTTGCCGGCCGCTGCACGTCACCGTTGGGAACTTGACGACGGAGGACCAGTTGACGTTGTTGATCTGGGCTTCGGGGTACTCACCTTGCCCGTCGGACAAGGGCGGCGGTTTCTTGGCGACATTTTGAGCCGCGAAGCCCACGCTGCGTTCGTTGAGTCTTTGGGCGACGACACGGAACTTGCAACTACGTGAGCCACGTCGTTCTAGACGACCACTTGTTACGCGACCTTCTTGCAGACGACATCAGGCCAAGTCTTGATCGGCTGTTAGCAGAACACTCAGTGGCGACCACGAATCTCTACCTGGTGCGTCTCAGTCGGAGTCTCGTCTCAGCGTCTGGCGGAGCGTTGACGGGCTCATGGCCGACAGCAGCCAGACGAGAGCTCGCTCGACGTCTCGTAATGCTCGGCGACGACTGCTACATCCTGCCTATGCGTTTGCTGGCGTTTCGCATGGCAGAGCTAGCCATGACCTACCGGCTGTCCACGCTCGGAGCTGAAGCTGTAGCCGCCGCGGAACACCTAAGAGCTCCCTTGTGCGTTTGGTCGGGCGACGACGGACCGAGAATCCGGGCCGCAATGGCTGGCGTGGGTATCAAGTACCAAGCGATTGACGCGTAGCTGTCGCAACGGATTCTGGGGCCTAAACTCTCTCCGCCCTGCTGAAGGTGGACCAAGTCCACTGGAATTTGCGATTGATGGGTCAATATGGCCGGTCGGTACTACAGTGCGCCATGTTTGCATCTGAGCGGGAGTGACAGTGGAGTTCAACGCAGAGACGGCGCGACTGATACCAATAGCCGGCAGCACAGGACCTCAGGAGGCGGAGACCAGAGCAGTCTCTGCGCTGTTGGCAGTGCTCTCGATTGTGCGCCCGTTCTCAAAGGCGCTCCTCACACCCTTGGGAGCGACGAACAGTGCGCGCGCGTCAGTAGAGGTCTACACGGAAGTCACGCACAAGATGGCCGACGGTCATACCGTGCGTCCAGACGGTCTCGTGCGAGTCACGTTCGGCAGCAAGAGCAAATTCGAAGCACTCATCGAAGCCAAGACAGGCAACTCCGCGCTTGATGCCGAGCAAATCAGCGAGTATGTGAAACTGGCCCGTGAGTGCGGCTACGACTGCGTCATCACTATCTCTAATGAGATCGCACCGTCACCCGATGTTCACCCGACCGACCAGCTACGGGTGCCGTCCAATTCCAAGGTCAAGGTGTACCACCTGTCATGGGCGATGATCCTTTCCGAAGCCGTGAAGGAACATGCGCATCGCGGTGTTGACGACCCCGAGCAAGCGTGGATACTCCACGAGCTTATCCGATATCTCGAGCACCCCAAGTCAGGCGCCTTGGAATTCTCTGATATGGGCTCGAACTGGACGGACGTGCGCGACGGCGCCCGCGAAGGAACGCTCGACCGACGAGACAGCGCTGTGATCGAAATCTGCCAACGATGGGACCAACTGCTCAGGTTCGCTGCATTGAAACTCGGCAGCAAAATCGGTCACGATGTCCAAGAAGTCATACCTCGGGCACACCGTCTCGACGCGCGGTTGCGAAACCGTACCTTTGTTGACTCATTGTGCGACGAAGGCACGCTTGCGGGCACGCTCCGAGTACCAGACACAATCACGGACATCAACGTGACCGCCGATCTCAAGGCTCGACTCGTTACGACTAGCGCAACGTTCGATGCGCCACGCGACCGGGGCGGCCGTGCTCGCGTTAGCTGGTTGACCCGCCAATTGCGCGACACAGAGGAAGATCTGATCGTCGAGGCCTACACGCATCGTTCTAAGACACCAACGGTGGCGGCCTTGCACCAACTAATCGAGGATTCTCGAGCTGGACTCGACGAATCCCGCAATGAACCTGTCCGGTTCCGCGTGGTTCGCCGCTCAGAGATGGGGCAGGGCCGTCGCTCGGCTCGCAAGGCCGGTTTCATTGATTCAGTTCTTGACGCTGTGGAAACCTTCTACGGCGAAGTACTTCAAAACCTTCGCTCCGTGACACCCACGGCGCCGCGCCTAGAACGTCGCGCTGAGGTAGAGGTAGCCGCTGGAAGTGCATCGGAAGAACCTCCACATCCGCAGTCGTTCACCGAAACCCCTTAGCACCAATGGAATCAAGGGTTTCGGTAGACATCGCGGCGATGGCCTACCCAGACGACTTGAATAACGAGTCGGGCGAGCGCCTTGACTGCCCGGCGGGAGATCTCAACCGTGTACTGGTTCACTGCACTGGCTCACTGATGAGCTAGTTCACTCAAGTCCGAGTGCAGCCTTAGCCTCTTCCCACGGCACATAGTCGTCTTCAGCCCGGGCAGCCTCAAGTTCGCGGCGATCCTCAGCCTCATCAGCGCGGTCAACTGGGGTAGACATCGTCAGTTAGCTACTCTGATCTTTGAGGACAAATTGGGCACTCTCGGTACGCAACATGTCGAACGGTGTGAGCACTTCTGTGTCGAACTCATCAGCGTGCTAGCTCATATGCCTTCTAGCTCATAGGCTTTCTAGCTCATATGGTGGACGGCATGGCGGCGGAACTGGTGATCTCAGCGGGTCGACTGGCTGATACCAGCGGTGACGGCGAGCCAGTTGATGTGGTTATCGACGGCGGCATCATCACCGCTGTTGTGCCCGCAGGCCAAGCACCAGCCGCTCGGCGGCACCTAGACGCATCAAACGCTTGGGTCATGCCCGGCTTTGTTGACATTCAGGTGCATTTTCGCACCCCGGGAGGAACCGAGAGCGAAGACATCGCCTCAGGCGCCGCGGGTGCCGCTATGGGGGGAGTGACGGCCTGCTTGATGATGCCCAACACAAACCCGCCGATCGACACCCCCGCAATGGTTGCTGAGGTGCTGGCGCTAGCCACCGACATGCCATGCGATGTCCGCACCTCGGCGTGCGTCACCGCAGACCGTGCAGGACAGCGGCTTGTTGACCTTGCGGCGCTGTACGCCACCGGTGTGCGCGTCTTCACCGACGACGGAGACTGCGTAGCCGACGATGCGCTCATGGAAGCAGCGCTCGGCGCGACCGTCACGCTGGCTGGTTCGGTCATCAGCCAGCACGCCGAAGACCCAACACTGGTCGCGGGTGGTGTCATCAACGCAGGCGCAACCTCGGAACGTTTGGGGCTGCGCGGACGGCCAGCTGCAGCAGAAATCTCGGTGGTGAAACGCGACATCGAACTCGCCCGACGCACCGGCGGCCGCTATCACGTACTGCATCTGTCCACCGCTGAGGCGATGCATCTCGTCGCCCAAGCCAAGCAAGACGGCGTTGCAGTAACAGCAGAAGTCACCCCGCAGCACTTAGTGCTCACCGAAAACGACATAGCGCGCCTCGGCACGACCGCCAAAATGAACCCCCCGCTGCGCTTGGCCAGCGACGTGACGGCGCTGCGGCGCGCCATCGCAGACGGCTCACTCGATGCCGTCGCAACCGATCACGCCCCGCACCATCCCTCCCTCAAAGACCGCAGCTTGGCCGAAGCGGCGCCGGGCATGATCGGCGTCGAAACCATGGCCGCTGTTGTATGGAGCGAACTGGTGAACAGCGGCCAGATGACTCCAGCGCGATTTGTGGAGGCGGTCTCAACAGCACCAGCGCGCATTGCCGGTATTGACGGCCACGGGCAGCCGATAGCGGCAGGCTCGTCGGCCAACATCGCCGTCTTCGACCCAGCTGAGACTTGGACCGTGCATGCTGAGTCGCTGCAATCGCGCAGCCTCAACTCTCCGTGGGCCAACCAGACACTCACCGGCCGGGTGCGTCACACGGTGCTGTCGGGCCGACCAGTCGTCACCGAAAGCGAACTCAGCGACTGAACAGCGTCAGCGGCATCCCACACTGAACAGAGTCTCAGACTAAACGACCCGAGCCGCTGCCAAACCACTACTGCCAAACCGATACTGCCGGGCCGCTGGCCACTACCAAGCGCCAGCCTCGCGCCAAACTTCGAGCTGTTCCCATTCGACACCGGCTTCAAGCAGCACCTCTTCGGTGTGCTGGCCTAGCTCGGCCACCATGGTCCCCGCCCGGGTGGGTGTCGCAGACATCGTGATCGGGCAGCCCACCCACGTCTGGGGGCCCCATTCTTCGTGTTCGGCTCTCACCAAGTAGCCGTTGGCGTACGGCTGGTCGCTGGCCACCACCTCCGAATGAGAAACCACCTTGCAGAACCGCTGCTCCTCGGCTTCAAGCCGCTCGCACCACTCTTGGGTGCTGCGGGTCTGGAATATCTCCCGGAAGTAGGCCTGCATCTCTAGCGCCACCTCACGCGGCACGAAGTACGCGTTCCAAGTGGGATGGTCCAAGAGGTCGGGGCGCTCAACAGCCCGGCACATGCCCGGCCACAGATGCTCGGGGCATCCCGCCATGGCAATCGCGCCGTCAGAGGTCGGGAACACTCCGTAGAGGGCATGCACCAGCGGATGGCCCCCATTGGAGCGCCCAGCCTCGGTACCGGTCATCAGCAGATGCGTGTACTCAAATGCCTGCAGCCAGATCTGCCCGCCAAGCAGGCTCACATCAACGCGCTGGCCCCGGCCCGTGCGCTCACGGGCGAACAGCGCAGCCAAGATGGCAGTTTGAAGATTCTGCGCGCCGCAGTGATCGGCGACCAGCGCTCCGTACGTCGAAAACGGGCCGCCGTCGAAACCGCTCGAAGCGATGATGCCGCCGGAGGCCTGTCCCGCGATGTCTGCGCCCTCCCGGCCCGCATCGGGGCCGTAGGGACCGAGAAAACTTCCCGCCGCCCAGATGATGCGAGGGTTCACTTCGGCAAGATCTTCATAACCAAGACCCCACTGCGCGAGCGTGCCGGGCTTGAAGTTCGACAGCACGACATCGGCCGTCTCAACGAGTTTGCGGAACGCCTCCTGTCCGGCCGGGACCCGCAAATCGAGCGTCACTGAGCGCTTGCCTCGATTGCACGCAATGTAGACAGCCGAATGGCCGTAGTCGTCCAGCACGTCAACGTGACGTCCGACATCGCCGACCTGCGGCAGCTCAATCTTGACAACCTCGGCGCCTAGATCGTGCAGCATTGCGCCAGCTTGGGGACCTTGCACCAAGGTCGACAGGTCGAGAATCCGTATTCCGTCAAGTGCGCCGGGCATAGCTGCTCCCTTGGTGTGCTTGGGGCTGGTATGTTTAGTGGGCCGATGAACGCTGCCGACAGACATAGCCCAGATGTCGTCCAGACATCGCCCAGACACAGCCGACAGTCGCGCCGAGGTAGCGGCGCTGAACAGAGATCGTAGTAACCCCCCACAGCCCATCTCGCCCCTTAGCCCAGCGGCCCAGATGCGCGGCCCATCTACCCAGCCGATGGCAAATACCAGCGGCCCAGAGGCACAGCCGCTGGCAAACACCAGCGGCCCATCCACCCAGCCGCTGACACACACCAGCGGCGGTGCCCCCATCAGCGAGCGGCGGCTGCGAGAATGGGTCACCGTGAGCGGAACCGCTGCCCCCACTGCTGCCGAACTCGAAGAGGCATCGGCTCGGACGTTCCGGTTCTCTGTCTTGATCTCGGCTGTGCGTTGCACGCTGACCTATGTGATCCTGCCTTTCGCGGCACCCCTCATCGGCCTAGCACCGGGTGTCGGACCAGCAGTGGGCATCCCCATCGCAGCGGTTGCGCTATGGGCGAACGCGCTCAGCATCAGACGGCATTGGCGTGTCGGGCACCGATGGAAATGGCCGATTAGCACCTTGAACGCCGGCATCATCGTCTTGCTCGTCGTGCTCCTAGCTCTCGACGTGAGCGAACTTCTGTGACCAAACTTTCTGTGACCAAACCTTCTGTGACCAGACGCTGAGCACGATGCGCATCCTCTTCGCCGACAAGATCGACGCAAAGCGTTTGGACCGACTCAACGCTGCTGGTCACGATTGCATCGTGAAGCCCGAACTGGGCGCCAACGATCTCGCCAATCACATGAACGACGTTGAGGTGCTGGTGGTGCGTAGCACCAAGGTGAAGCGCAAGGTATTCGCCGCCGCAGGCCAGCTTGCCATGGTGCTAAGAGCCGGAGCGGGCACCGACACAATCGACTGCGACAACGCCTCCAAGTTCGGCGTGTACGTATGCAATGTGCCGGGCCGCAACGCTGTTGCTGTGGCCGAGCTGACGATGGGGCTTCTGTTGGCCATCGACCGTCAGATCGTGGATGCATCGGCCGATCTTCGAGCGGGCCGTTGGGACAAGGCCCGCTATGTGGGCGCTACGGGGCTCAAAGGCCGCCGGATGGCGATTGTGGGCATGGGAGCCATTGGCATTGAAGTCGCGCAACGTGCGGCGGCGTTCGGCATTGAGGTGGTTGCGCTGCATCGAAGTGACCGCTCTGAGGATCTGCTGGCAGCTATGAAGCGATGGGGTGTCAACACAGCACCCAACTGGGAGACCTTGCTGGCCGACGCCGACATCGTGTCGTTGCACCTACCGGCGACACCGCAGACATGCGGCCTAGTGGATGCCGAGTTTTTGTCGATGATGCCCGACGGCGCAATCCTGCTCAACACTTCACGCGGCGAACTCATAGACGAAACAGCGCTGCTGCACGCCCTCAACGAGCGTTCCATGCGCGCAGGGCTTGACGTGTTCTGTGACGAACCGTCAACAGCGGACGCTCAGTGGGGTTCGCCGCTCGGGTCTCACCCCAGAGTGACCGGCACTCATCACATCGGCGCTTCCACGGTGCAAGCATCAGAAGCCATCGCCGAAGGTGTCGTGGAAGTGCTCGAAGCCTTCGCCAACGGCGAGGTGCTCAACTGCGTGAACAGAGCCGAACGGCCCTCGGGTCGCAGCATCATCGTGGTGCGCCACCGCGACCAAGTGGGTGTGCTAGCTGGCATTCTCATGGCGCTGCGAGCCAGCGGCATCAACGTGGCGCAGATGCGTAACGAAATTCTGGCCGGACCTAAGCATCATGCGGCGGTAGCCACGATCTGGGTGTCGCGCCGACCCTCAAACAAAGTGGTCGACGAAATCAACAAGATGGAAGCCGTTCACGGCATCCGCTTGATCAAAGTGGATTGACTGGTCTGACCTGTTCATCGAACTCACTGATCTGACCCGTTCATCAAGCCCGCCGGTCTGACCTGTCGTGCCAGATCGCAGCAAGTGCTGCAGCTCAGATGCTCAGCACGTTGTAGTTGTCGTCAACGATGAGGCGGACCGACACGTACAACCCCACAAGGGAGAAGAGTATCCACGGAGCATTAGAGCCAATGACTACGCCGTACAGCCCGCCCTTGCTCATGTTCTGATGCTGTTTCCCGACGAAGACACTCGCCAAGTACACGCATGTGGTGTACGCCCATTGCCAAAAGAGCATGATGCCGACAACACCGGCGGCAAGCGGGGGAAGGAACTCCGTGGTATACGCGGCGTAGAGGATCACTGTGGGGATCACAGCGGCGAAGCCGTTGGCGGTGTCCACCATGAATGCGTAGGTGCGACGATCGGTGTATCCGTCGTCGTAGGTTGAATACGTCGCCCACACGTCGGCCCACACTTTCGGAGAGAAAGCTGCCTTCACCGGAACTGCGGACACCAAGAATGCAGTTGTCGGGTTACGCCCGGTGTCGCGGCCGCGTTCGCGCCAATAAGTCAGACGCGATCCGATGTGATCCCGCCGGAAGAACAGGCAGATCTCCCAGTAGCAGATCACGAGGTTGAGCGACAACAACAAGGCCACGATCACATAGACGAGGCCAACATCGCCGTGCCAGTACAGGCGATGCCCTATCCCCAAGGCTGTTAGCAGCCCGATCTTGAGAGCTGCCAAAACTCCGACCGGCAACGACATGAGTTCCTCCGTTCGGCTGTGCAGTTCGGCTGTGGTGGTTCGGCTGTGTAACGGCCAGCAGTGCGACCCTCAACGCTGCCAGCAACGCAACCAGTCCGGCCAGCAGTGCCCGCAACGCAGCCAGTTCAGTCAGCCAGCTCAGTCAGCTCAGGCCAACGATCTCGCCGTCAGCGTCGAGGTCGATGTGACGCGCTGCGGGGTCACGGCCCAGCCCTGGCATGGTTCGCATGTCGCCACATATGGGGTACACAAATCCGGCTCCTACCGATGCCCGCACTTCGCGCACAGGCAACGTCCAACCGGTGGGGGCTCCTTTGAGCGATGCGTCAGATGAGATCGACAGATGAGTCTTGGCAATGCACACAGGCAAGTTGCCGAACCCGTTGCGCTCATAACCGTCAATCTCACGTTCGGCGCGGGCGGTGTAGCTCACGTTCTTGGCGCCGTACACCTTGTTGGCTACAGCGTGGATTTTGTCGCGCAAACCCACATCGTCGGGGTACAGCACGGCAAACTCGGTGGGTTCGGTGGCCGCTTCGGCCACAGCCTCGGCCAGTTCTGCCGCTCCTGCGCCTCCGTCGGCAAAGTGCGTGCAGCGGGCCGACAAAGCGCCGTACTCCGCCGCAATCTCAGCAATTGCCGCCAAGTCTTCCTCGTGGTCGTCTGTAAAAGCGTTGATGGCCACAACAGGTGAAACGCCGTGAATACGGACGTTTTCAAGCTGCTTGCGTAGGTTGTCGCCGCCGGCATGAACTTCATCAGGGTTGGCTTGAAGCAGTGCCGGCGGCAGCGGACGCCCAGCCACAATCCGGTGCTGACCCGAATGGGCTTTCAGCCCCCGCACCGTCGCCACGATCACTGCTGCGTCAGGCGACACACCCGAGTACCGGCACTTGATGTTGAAAAAGCGCTCTGCACCCATGTCAGCCCCGAATCCGGCTTCGGTCAGCAAAAACTCTGAGGTTCCAATGCCGATGCGATCCGCCACAATTGAGGAGTTGCCAGTGGCGATGTTGCCGAACGGGCCTGTGTGGACCAGCGCCGGTGTGCCTTCCAGCGTCTGCATGAGGTTCGGTTTGATCGCTTCGCGTAGCAGCACGGCCATCGAGCCGGCCGCGCCAATGTCCTCTGCGGTCACCGGTTCACCTGCGCGCGTGTAGCCGAGCACGATGCGTCCGAGTCGGGCCCGCAAGTCTGACATTGAGGTACACAGCGCCAGCGTCGCCATCACTTCTGAGGCTGCGGTGATGTCAAAGCCAGACTCGCGGGGAATGCCATCAAGGCGGCCACCCAACCCAATCGTGATGTTGCGCAACGCTCGATCATTGACATCCAGCACCCGCCGCCAAGTGATGTTGTGAATGTCGAGACCGGTTTCGTTGCCGTGATAGAGGTGAGCGTCCAACATGGCTGCACATAAGTTGTGTGCAGCTGTGACGGCGTGCATGTCGCCGGTGAGATGCAGATTGAACAGATCCATCGGCACGACTTGGCTGTAACCACCGCCGGCGGCACCGCCTTTGATGCCAAAAGTCGGTCCCATCGACGGCTGCCTGATGGCAATCGTGGCGGTGCGCCCGATGTGTGCAAAGGCTTGCCCGAGCCCAACGGTGGTGGTGGTTTTGCCTTCGCCGAGCGGGGTAGGAGTGATGGCGGTAACCACCACATAGCGCCCACGGGGGCGGTCTGCCATGGCTTCGGCGGCTTCGAGTCGAACCTTGGCGACACCGGTGCCGTACAGCTCGAGGTGCTCACCGGGGATACCCGCTTGGTCTGCGATGTCTGTCAACGGCCGGATCTGTGCTGCTGAGGCGATCTCTAGATCGCTAGGCATCGTGTTGGTCGTGGTCATGGCGTATCTCCTCCTCGGTGAGAGGCCTGCGGCTGTGCTAGTCAAAGCTGTGCCAGTCAAAGCTGTGCGGCCGTGCTAGTCAAAAATTTGCCAGCTAATTACATGATGGCCGATCGCATGATGTTGATGCCTCATGCTGGTTGATGCCCGCCAAATTGTTCGACTAATGTTGGGCGGGGTGCTGTTCCGCTGAGCGCGGCCGAGCGCAAAGGTGCCAGCGCAACGGTTCCGTCATGCAGACCAGCAAAACAACACAGCAAAAATACAATTCGACACAGGCGGGAGACCACAGACATGAGCGATTTTCCGGCGCGGGCAGATTGCGTGGTCATCGGTGCTGGAATCGTGGGCAATTGCTTGGTCGGGCACCTCAGCGATCTCGGATGGACCGACATCGTTCTGCTGGACAAGGGACCGCTGCCGAATCCGGGCGGCTCCACCGGACATGCCTCCAACTTCATCTTCCCGGTTGACCATGCCAAAGAGATCGTCGATCTGACAGCGGAGAGCCAGCGCCAGTACGAAGAGTTGGGGTTGCAGCACACCTGCGGCGGCATTGAAGTCGCCCGCTCCCCAGAACGCCTTGAGGAGTTCCGCCGCCGCATGACCTCGGCGAAATGTTGGGGCATTGAGGCCCGACTGCTGAGCGTGGATGAAGTCGTCGAGATGGTGCCGTTCGTCGACCCTTCGGTCATCTTGGGCGGCTTCTACACGCCGAGCGTGTCGGCAGTGGACTCGCTCGAAACCGGTACGCAGATGCGACGGCGGGCAACCGAGGCCGGCCACTTGCAGACCTTCGCCAACACCGAAGTGCTCGACATCGAGACCACCCCGGGCGCCAACCGTCCACGCATCAGCGCGGTGGTAACCGACCGGGGTCGCATCGAAACCAGCACAGTGGCCATCGCGTGCGGGGTGTGGAGCCCGAAACTGGCCGAGATGGCCGGTGCGACTATCCCGCTAACCCCTGCGGTGCATCAGATGGTGGATGTGGGCCCGTTCGATGTTCTGGTCGAAACCAATCAAGAGTTGGCGTACCCCATCGTGCGCGACATGGACACCTTCTGCTACGAGCGCCAATCGGCGGGTTCAATGGAGGTCGGCAGCTACGCCCATCGACCCATCTTGCACCGTGTAGAGGACATCCCGTCCAACGAAGAGGCGGCGCTCAGCCCCACCGAGATGCCGTTCACACCCGACGATTTCGATGATCAACTTGAACAGGCCATCGAGCTGATGGAATTTCTCGGCGATGGTGAGATCAAGTACGCCATCAACGGCTTGCTCTCTTTGACCCCCGATGCTTTGCCGCTGTTGGGTCCTACACCCGAGGTTGAGAATCTGTGGTCGGTGGCGGCTGTCTGGGTGAAAGAAGGTCCTGGCGTGGGTCTGCTGATGGCCGAATGGATGACGTACGGCTATCCCCGCCTGACCGACCCACACGGCTCCGATGTCACCCGCTTTTACACCCAAGATCGCAACGTCGTTCACATTGAGGCGCGTGCTGAGGAGCACTTCAACAAGACGTACGGCATCGTGCATCCGCGCGAACAATGGGAGACGCGTCGCAACCTCACCTGCGGACCTGCCAAGGCTCGCACCGACGACCTCGGCGCTTTCTACTTTGAAGCCGGTGGCTGGGAGCGTCCGCAATGGTACGCATCCAACGCCGACCTCATTGAGCGTTACGGCATCGCCGAGCGCACCCACGAGTGGGATGCACGCTGGTGGAGTCCGATCACCGAAGCGGAGCATCTGCACCTACGCCAGCACTGCGGCTTGGTAGATGTCTCGCCTTTCCAGGTGTTTGAAGTGTCAGGCCCCGACGTGGTGCCCTACATCGAGAAGATGACGGTCAACAAGTGCGATGTCGCTGTGGGCCGCTCGATCTACACGCCGCTGCTCAACGCGGACGGTGGCTTCCGCTCAGATCTCACCATCGTGCGGCTGGCTGAGGATCGGTTTCGCATTGCTACAGGCGCTTTCGACGGCGGACGCGACGAGTACTGGTTCCGCCACAACCTGCCGTCGACCGGTGTGCGTTTTGAGAACCGCACTGAGGCTCTTGCCACCTACGGCGTGTGGGGTCCTAATGCGGTCGAACTGTTGCAAACACTGACCGAGACCGATCTTTCCCAAGAGGCCTTCGGCTACGGCAGGGTGCGTGACGTGCTCTTGTCGGGAATTCCGACTCAGATGTTCCGCATCTCCTATGTGGGCGATGCCGGTTTTGAGATCTATTGCGCGACCAGCGCGGGGCTGGCGTTGTGGGATGCCGTCACCGACGCGGGACGCGACTTTGACCTGCGACCGGTTGGTGCTGGGGTGTACAGCACTACCGGACGGCTCGAGAAGGGCTACCGGCTCATGGGCTCCGAACTCGACAGCGACTACAACCCCGTCGAGGCGGGCTTGGCGCGACCGCGAGTCAAAGCAGCCGACTTCATTGGCAAACAGGCGTACTTGGCTGCCCGCGAGGCGCCGTTGACCACCCAGCTCAGCACGCTGCGTTTCGACAGTCTGCGCTGCGCTGAGGGCTATGACCGATTCCCGATGGGGGCAGGCAACGAACCAGTGCTCACCACAGCGGGGGAGCGCATCACCGACAGCGATGGAAGAGTCAGCCGCGTCACAACAGCCGGTAACGCCCCGTCGCTTGACGCCTATTTGGCTATGGCATATCTACCGCCGGAGCTGGCCACAGTCGGCACTGAGCTATCGGTGATGTATCAAAATGAGTTGTACCCGGTCACTGTGGCAGCAACGGGCGCAAACTTGGCACTGTTCGACCCCGACGACAGTCGCATGAAAGCCTGACGGCCACCCCTTCCACCCCCACACTCCCACCCCAGCAACACAGCAACACAAAAACACAACGCAAGGAGACACAGCGTGCGCATCTTGGTTTGTGTGAAGCGGGTCCCCGCAGTGGGATCGCGCATCAACGTGAGCGCCGACAGTCAGCAGGTAGACACCGCCCATTTGGGCTTCACCACCAGCCCGCACGAAGAATGCGCCGTAGAAGAAGCAGTCCAGATAGCAGAACGGCTTGACGGCGACGGCCATGTGATAGTGGTGCTCACGCTCGGCCCAGCCGACGCAGCCGACCAGTTGCGTTACGCGGCCAGCGTGGGCGGCACCGAGTTGGTGTTGGTGAGCGCCGACGGAGGTTTGGATTGGGATCCTCAGCACACCGCGGCAGCGCTCACCGCAGCGGTGCAAGAACTTGAAGCCGCCGATGGTGAGTTCGATCTCATTTTGTTCGGCAACGAATCTGCCGACAGTGGCAACTTTCAGGTCGGCATCCGGGTGGCATATGCGCTCGGCCGTCCGATTGTGAACGGCATCAAGGGGATTGATGTAACCGGGTCCGGCATCGTGGCTCGCCGTGAGACCGACGCGGGCTATGAGGTGTACGAACTGGAAACTCCTTGCGCTTTGGGCATCAAAGAAGGCATCAACTTGCCTCGCTACCCAACGATGAAAGGACGGCTGGCTTCACGCAAGACCCAGATCGCCGAACTCGGTTGCGACCCTATGGCAGCCGCCGGCGGCCAAGCCAGGGTGAAGCTGCACCGGCCCCCAGAACCTGCGAGCACCACGGTCATGCTCGGCGACAGTGCCGCTGCGGCACCTGCTGTGGTGGACCTTCTTGATGAGCTAGGTGTGCTGTGATTTCCGTAACGGGTTGTTTTCTACGCATGAGTGCAGCGCAGTGAGCGGAGTCGCTGTACTCATTGACCACGACCGGGGCGTGCTGAGTGGGGGAGCGCTGGAGGCGCTCACTGCCGCTCGGAAACTGGCCGACGACTTAGGTGCAAACCTCGAAGCGGTCGTGCTGGGCGACGACCGGCTGTTTGAAGTTCATGGTGCCGACTTGCAGGCAACGTGTGCTGCTTATGGCGCTGCTGTTGTGCATTTCGGCAAGCACGATTTCTTGGCCGATTACGGACCTGACGCTTGGGGCGCTGCACTTGCGAGTTTCGTCGAAACTGCGGCACCGGTTGCTGTAGCAGCGGCAGGCACCGACCGGGGTGCTGAGACGATGGCACAGCTCGCCGCTCGCATCGACTTGCCGCTGGTGGCCAATTGCGTCAAGGTGTCGACCGCGTCGGTGCCGTGGTCAATCACTCGTATCCAGTGGGGCGGGTCACTGCTCGAAGACGTGACCCTCACCTCAGACTTGCCGCTGCTAACCATCGCACTGCACTCCATTGAGGCCGAGCCAGCACACGGCAACCCAGCAAACGGCGAGCCAACACACGGCGACCCAGCAAGCATTGAGGTGTGTGGTTTCGAGCCCGAACTGGGCCCCGAAGTGCAGCGCACCCTAGTTCGCGACCGTGTCACCCTCACTGAGGGCATCACGCTGTCTACCTCGCCGGTGGTGGTGTCGGGCGGGCGGGGAGTGGGTTCAGCAGAAGGTTTCGCAGCGCTCGAAGAGTTGGCAGAACTGCTCAAAGGGCGAGTCGGCTGCTCCCGTGCGGTAACCAACAACGGCTGGCGCAACCATGCCGACCAAGTAGGCCAGACCGGCACCCGCATCGCTCCAGAAATCTACATCGCATGCGGCATCTCCGGCGCAATCCAGCACTGGGTAGGCGCTATGGGTTCAAAGAACATCCTCGCTATCAACATCGACCCCGAAGCAAACATGGTCGCCAAAGCGGGGTATGCAGTGATAGCCGACTTACACGAGGTAGTTCCCGCCATTTCCGATGAGATCCGCCGCCGCCGCGACAGTCGCTAATCAGGCAGGTAGCTCCCAGCGCACCTGCGGGAAGCGGCCCCGAGTCCGCATCCGTCGCGTCAGTTCTGCATCTTCGAGTTCCGAAGCGATTTGCAGTGCCTTGTCGATGTTGATGAGCGGTCGCCCCATTGCCGCAGTCTGAGTCCTGACTGGCAGCAGTTGCACCAACGCAACGGTAGCACCGAACACCGATGGCTTGTCAGGCTGCTGCGGTTGTGTGTCCTATCGTGGGGGCTGTATGCGATCCCGAGCGCCTAGGCAGCCTCTGGCGCGGCTCGACACGCCCCTTGTGCGAGACGGCGCCCTTTTGCGCCCGGCTAGCTGGGCTGATGCGCTGGAGGTTGCCGCGTCGGGGCTGCGAGCGGCAACACAGCAGCACGGCGCGGGCGGTGTCGGCTTGTTCTCGTGTTCAAAAAGCACCAACGAGATGAACTACGCAGCCCAGAAATTCATGCGGACAGTGCTGAAGTCAAACAACATCGACTCCTGCAATCGCACCTGACACGCTCCGTCGGTCGTCGGTCTGGCGACAGTCTTCGGTCTCGGAGGCGGCACTTGCTCCTATGAAGAGATCACCGAAACCGACGTGGTCTTACTGTGGGGCTCAAACGCACGCGAAGCACATCCCATCTTTTTCCATCATCTGCTGCGAGGCCTTAGCCGCGGCGCGGCCATGTACGCCGTAGACCCTCGCAGAACCTCATCGGCTGAGTTCGCTGATGTCTGGCTGGGGCTCAACGTGGGCACCGACATCGCGTTAGCCAACACGGTAGGACGCGAGATCATCGCCCAAGGCCTACACAACCGCTCCTTCATTGAGCGTGCAACCACCGGTTTCGACGACTATGCAGCCTCAGTTGAGCCTTTCACTTTGGATGAAGGCGCTCGTCTGACCGGTGTACCAGCCGAGGCCATCGCAGAGATGGCCCACGCGTACGCCACCGCACCTAGCGCGCAAATCTTGTGGACACTGGGCATCACCGAGCACCACACCGCCGTGTCCAACGTGCTGTCGCTGTGCAACTTGGCGCTGCTTACCGGTCATGTTGGGCGCCGAGGCTCGGGCCTAGTGCCTCTGCGAGGCCAAAACAACGTGCAAGGTGGCGGCGACATGGGCGCGTTGCCTGATCGTCTACCTGGGTTCGCGCAAGTGGCCGACCCCGAAGCGCTGGCCCGCTTTGAACGTGTCTGGGGCACCAAACTGAACCCAGTGCCGGGCAAGAACCTCACCGAGATGTTTGAAGCCATACAGGAGGGCGAACTGCGCGCGCTGTACATCATCGGCGAGAACCCGGCCAACTCTGAAGCCAACGTGTCCCACGCCCGCAAACTGCTCGAAGGACTGGACCTGCTTGTTGTGCAAGACATCTCACTGACGCGCACCGCTCGCATGGCCGATGTGGTGCTGCCCGCAGCCGCTGGATGGTCTTCAAGTGAGGGCACCGTTACATCTTCTGAGCGCAGAGTCCAGCGGGTGCGAGCCGCGGTGCCACCGCAGGGCAACGCACGTGACGACGTGGCCATCATCGGCGACTTAGCTACGCACATGGGTGCCCCTTGGCCCGCCGTCACAGCGCAGGAACTGTGGGAGGAGGTGCGGTCGCTGTCGCCCTTGCATGGGGGCATGAGCTGGGATCGACTCGAAGCCAGTGGCGGTCTGCAGTGGCCGTGCCCGAGCGACGACCATCCGGGCACCGAGTTTTTGCACTCATGGCTGTGGGCTGACGATCTTGACGGTCACGCCCCGGCGCCGTTCACGGTGAACGTCCACCGTCCGCCTGCGGAGTCGCTGAGCGAGCAGTTCCCGTTACGTCTCACCACGGGAAGGGTGCTCGATTCGTACAACACCGGAGTGCAGACGGCTGGCTATTCCTCGCCCATTCGCCGAGGCGAGACCATAGAGATGAGCCCCGCTGACGCAGCGTCACTCAGCATCGCCGACGGAGACCCAGTGCGGGTGAGTTCGCCCCGCGGCTCGGTCAACATGCATGCGAGTGTCACCGAACGTCTGCCTGTGGGCTTGGTGTTCACCACCTTTCATTTCCCAGACCTCGTCGATACAAACCTGCTCACCAACGATGCTTACGACGAACGCAGCGGGACAGCCGAATTCAAAGCAGCAGCAGTGCGCATCGATCGCGTCGGCCCGCTTAGGCCTGACGGGACAACGACAGTGACAACAGCAGTGACAGGGGCTGCGACTGTCGGTGGAGTCGGTGGCTGACCTTCATTTCTCTGACGCCGCTGCGACCGAAGCGGAGAAACGGGCCGTGCTAGCTGCGCTTGAGGGCACCGGTGCTAGCTCAGGTGCCGTCGTGACCGATCACCCCAGAGTGGTACGGGGCGGTATGCGTCGGCGCAAGCAGTTGCGTCACCTGCTGCTTCCGGCGCTACATGCGCTGCAACGAGAGGCCGGCTGGATATCTGCGGGCGGTCTGAACTTCGTCGGACGAACGTTGGGCGTGCCGCCAGCGGAAGCGTACGGCGTTGCCACGTTCTATGAGATGTTCCGCACCGCGCCTCCAACTCACGCGCTCAGCGTGCATCATGTGTGCGTCGACCCGGTCTGCGCGCTGGCCGACGCGTCGGGGCTTGCGTCCGATCTCCGTGCCCAAGGTCATGCCATCTGTGAAGGGCCATGCTTGGGCCAGTGCGAGAGGGCACCCGCCGTGTTCATCCAAGGCCGCAAAGAGCCCGACTGGGTACCTGCCGACGAGACCGCTCCCGATTCGCTGCTGGTGAGCGTCACCGCCGACCTAGCCGAGGCGCCCAGCTTGCTGCGTCGCGTAGCTGAGGCTCCGTCGCCCAAAGCCGGGGCTGTGTCTATGGATGACTACCGCGACAGAGGCGGAGGTGCAGCGCTCAACACCGCACTGGCGCTCGGCCGCGACGAGGTCATCTCACAGATCACCAAGTCGGGGCTGTCGGGGCGGGGCGGGGCTGCGTTCCCCACCGGGTTCAAATGGCGGGCAGTCGCAGACGAAGAGCAACCCAAACATGTCGTGGCCAACATCGACGAGTCCGAACCGGGCACCTTCAAAGACCGACTGCTGTGCGAACGCGACCCGCTCGCGATCATCGAATCAATCGTCCTGGCGGGCCTCGTCGTGGGAGCATCTAGCGGCTGGATCTACATCCGTGGGGAGTATCCGCTGGCCACCCAGCGGCTACGCGATGCCATCGCGCTCGCCCGCGCTGAGGGCTGGCTGGGCAGCAACGCAGCGGGATCGGGCCAGCCGTTCAACATTGAGCTGCGCCGAGGTGCAGGTGCCTACATCTGCGGAGAAGAAACGGCGCTGTTCAACTCGCTGGAAGGCTTCCGCGGCGAGCCGCGCAACAAGCCGCCGTTCCCCACAACCCACGGACTCTTCGGTCGCCCGACTGTGGTCAACAACCCCGAGACCTTGCTCAATGTCAGCGAGATTCTGCGCATCGGCCCCGAGGCGTACCGCAGCGTCGGCACCGAACGCTCTGCTGGCACCAAACTGTTTTGCTTGTCGGGACACATTGAGCGTCCAGGGCTGTACGAAGCGCCGTTCGGGACACCGCTGGGCGAGCTGCTGTCGCTGGCAGGCGGTGTCGTGGGCAACCTGGGTGCTGTGTTGTTGGGCGGTGCTGCGGGCAGTTTCGTCGGACCTGACGCGCTCGGTTTGGCGCTGTCGCTCGAAAGCGCCGCCGATGCAGGTGTCTCGCTTGGTTCGGGACCGGTGATGGTCTTCAACGATTCCGCCGATATGGGCGCAGCAGTTGAGCGTCTGGCCAAGTTCTTTCGTGACGAGTCCTGCGGTCAGTGTGTGCCGTGCCGTGTCGGCACTGTTCGTCAGCACGAAATCGTGACACAGATACGCCAAAGAGGCACACCGACGAAGGCCGAACGGCATCTGCTCGACGACATTGCAGCAGCGATGAGCGATGCGTCTATCTGCGGTCTCGGCCACACCGCAGCCTCAGCGGTGCTGTCAGCAATGAGGCTGGAGTTGCTGGAGGCCCACAAGTAATGAACGCCATCATCAGCAGTGCTGCTGCGCGTGCTACCACCAAGGCGACATCACGGGTCACTCTCAACATTGACGGGCGCGAGGTGACCGTTCCCCAAGGCCAAACGATCTTGGCTGCTTGCACTGCTGCTGAGGTAGACACCCCCACTATCTGCTGGGCACCGAATCTGACCCCAGTGAACGTGTGCCGGGTCTGCGTGGTGGAACTGGAAGGGTCTCGCACGCTCGTGCCTGCTTGTTCACGGCCCGCTGAAGACGGTATGCAGATCTGCACCGACTCCGAGCGGGTGCGCCACAGCAGACGCATGGTGCTGGAGTTCTTAGGCTCCGCCAACGACCTCTCCCAAGCGCCCGACATCGCAGAGTGGGCTCGGCACTATGGCGCTGACCCGAGTCGTTACATCGCTGCACCAGATAGCGCTGCACCAGACGGCTCGCCAACCCATGACGCTGCCGGGGCCGGGTCGGATGCTGCTGGGGCCGGGCTGGAGACTGCCGGGGCTGGGGCCGAAGCCGAGATTGCTCGAGTGGACGATCCGGTGCGGATCCAAGACGATCTCTATATCCGGGCGTATGACCGCTGTGTGCTTTGCTACAAGTGCGTAGAAGCCTGCGGCGAGGACGCTCAGCACACGTTTGCTATCGCCGTGGCTGGGCGGGGCTTTGATGCCCGCATTCGCACCGAGTACGACGTTGAGCTTCCCAACAGTGCCTGTGTCTATTGCGGTAACTGTGTCGCTGTGTGCCCGACTGGTGCCTTGCAGTTCCGCACCGAGTTTGATCTGCGGGCAGTGGGGGAGTGGCGGCCCGATGACCAAAGCGTCACCCGCACGGTGTGTTCGTACTGCGGTGTCGGCTGCAACCTTGAACTTCACACCCAAGACGACCAAATTGTGAAGGTCACCTCTCCTGCAGACCACTCGGTGACAAGCGGCCACTTGTGCATCAAGGGCAGGTTCGGTTGGCAGTACGTACACGCACCAGCCATAGACGCAACTGATCTGGCAGCCGATCTCGAACCTGAGGGCGATGCTGTGACGAGCCGAGATGAGGATCTAGCCCGAGCGGCCGGTCATCAACGCGAACCCAAAGATGATTAATCAGTGCGGATGAGCCAATGCAGATGAGCCAGTGACATCGGCGGACGAACCCGCACCTGCCGGCGAACCAGCAGCCAGCGAGCCAGCAACCAGCACAGCGCGTCAGACCCGGCGGGCCCGTCTGCGCAGACGCGCCCGAACACTGGCAGCAGATCGCCAACATGTAGCCCCCACCCAGGAACCTGTCGTTGGGGGACCAGCGCTGGCTGGGCGCTTCAGCCGCAGCGCAGCTCTGTTCGGCGGCATTGTGTTGTTGATGTCTGGCCACGGGCTACAGAACACGCTGCTCAGCGTGCGAGCCGCCAGCGAGGGCTTCAGCTCCACTGTGGCAGGTCTGGTGATGGCCATGAACTTCGCTGGTTTTTTGATCGGCGCAGCGATGGCACCGCGACTGCTGCGCCAAGTTGGCCATGTGCGTGTGTTTGCTGCGCTGGCCTCGCTGGGCAGCAGCGTCACTCTAATCCAAGCGGTGTTTGTACATCCGCTGGTGTGGGGAGTGTGCCGGTTGGCATGGGGAACATGCTTGGCGGCATTGGTGGTGGTGGCTGAGACATGGCTCAACGAGCTGGCTACTAACCGAAATCGCGGTCAGATCATCGGCCTGTACATGGCGGTGACTATGGGCTCAATCGCCTTGGGGCAGTTTTTGGTGACCGCGGCAGATACCGACAGCTTCACCCTGTTCGCTGTCGCTTCGGTGCTGGTGTCTTTGGCGTTGGTGCCAATGTCGCTATCGGCTTCGGCCAACCCGCCGGTAGTGGTGCCTGAGCCAATCAAATTGCGGGTGATGCTGCGCACAGCCCCTACCGGAGTGATTGTTGCCTTCTTGGTGGGTGGGGCGCTCGGCTCTATCTCGGGCATCGGCGGTGTCTATGCGGCCAACCGAGGCCTTGAGCCGTTTCAAGTGGCCTTGTTTGTGGGGGCACCGATGATCGGCAGCCTGTTCGGGCAGATCCCGCTTGGCCGACTGTCGGACCGTGTGCCAAGACGTGTGGTGATGCTGTTGGCTGCAGTGGCAGCAGCGGCGGGGTGTTTGACGATGCTGGCGCTTGACGAGCGGACAGCAGCGGGCATCGCCGTGATGGCACTAATGGGAGCGTTTGCGTATCCGATCTACTCCTTGGCAGTGGCGCAGACAAACGACTGGCTGCGAGACGCGCAGCGGGCGAGTGCTAGCGCCGTGCTGGTGCGCATGAACGGCATCGGTGCGCTCATTGGGCCCACAGCCGCAGCGCTGGCCATGTCAATCACGCTCAATGCGTTCTACTACGTGATGGCGACCGCGCACATACTGATTGCATTGCTCGTAACGGCACGCATTGTGCTGGTAGCTGGCCCCAGCGTTGACAGCCAAGGCAACTTTCTGCCGATCCCCGCCCGTGCCTCAGCAGCGGTGGCAGCCTTGCTACATCGCCGCCGCCGCTAGAGCGATGGGCTGAGGAGAGCACGGGACCCCTGTGTCGTCAGGGCAGTTATGACACGCCAACATGGTGCGCTAACTCGGCTGCATCCCGGCCATCCCCCTGACCGGTCGAGCCAACGGTTACCTTGCAAGGCATTCCGTCGGACTTGTCTGGGTCGGCCTATGCGTGTTGCGGACTGCTGCTGAGACGATCTGGTGCCGGGAGGCAAGCCAGTGATTGATCTTGATCAGCCCCACGATTGGGTCATCCACGGCGACAATGCTGACGTTCTGCCGAAGCTGCCGGACGCGTCATTTACGCTCATCTACATTGACCCGCCGTTCAACAGCGGTCGGCAGCAGCGCCGTACATCGATAAGCGTTGCCCGTGACGCCAAAGGCGACCGCATCGGGTTCGGCGGGCATCGCTATTCGTCAACAAGCGACGGTACGACTGCGTTCGACGACTGTTTCGACGACTACATGACGTTTATCGCCGAGCGAATCGAGCACGCACATCGGCTGCTGAGCCAGGACGGAACGATCTATTTTCACATCGACTATCGAGAAGCCCACTACTGCAAGCTGCTGTTCGACGAGATTTTCGGTCGCGAGTGCTTTCTCAATGAGATCATCTGGGCGTACGACTACGGCGGCCGTTCCAAGCGGCGATGGCCAGCAAAGCACGACACGATCTTGGTGTATGTGCGTGACCCAGATGCGTATTTCTTCGACCAAGATGCCATCGAGCGGATTCCCTACATGGCACCGGGTCTGGTGACCAAAGAAAAAGCAGCACGCGGGAAGCTGCCCACTGACGTGTGGTGGCACACCATCGTGCCTACCATGGGTGCCGAACGCACCGGCTATGCGACTCAAAAGCCCGAAGGCATCCTGCGTCGAATCATCAGCGCTTCGTCAAAGCCCGGAGATCGTGTGCTTGACTTCTTCGCGGGCTCCGGCACGACCGGGGCTGCAGCGCAACAACTCGGACGCCGTTTCGTGCTCGTTGACAACAACCCCGACGCCATCGAAATAATGAAGGCTCGCATGGCCCACAACAAAATCGCATGGCTCGACGCGAACGGCACTGCAATCGAAGCTGAACGCACGCTATCGCGCAGTCGCTGCGGCGACCGGGATGAAATCGCGTGGTTCTGCACGCACGGCTGTGGACGCTATTCACCGGTGAGCCGGTCGATGTAGTGGCGTTGTTCAGGTGTCAAGGTGATGCTGGCGTTGCGCAGCTGCCAGCCGAGCAACGCCGAGCTGACACCGAAACGGGCTCGCAACGACTTCGCTGCGCGTTCGTGATCGTCGCCGAAGCCTAAGAACAGTTCACCTGCAAGGTGACGGGGCAACAGCAGCTCAGCAGCGAAAGCGTTGGCGCGCTGTTCTACATGGCGCGCTGTTCGACCGCCAAGCACTTCAATCAACGGCAGCGATGCCAAACGGTCAAGTAACAAATGGCAAATCTCGTGCGCCAGCGTTGCTCTTTTACGTCCGACGCTCAAAGCGTGACGCCGATCAGAGTTAAGCAGCACTGCCGGACCATGACTGGGACCCCAGCATCCGATTGCATCAACCGTGGTTATTCCGCTGGTGCCATGCCGCTCTCGCTCGCACCGAACGCTCATCAGTCAAACTCACGAGACGTGCCGCAATGAATTCGCCCACCTCGGTCAAGACCCTAAGCACCTCGCTAAATGAAACGCACACAGCCGTCTCACTCGAAGCAAACCAGCCCAGATTCCCGTCCCGGACGACCCACAACGAAGGCGCAACAACTCCTTGCAGCGCCTCCGCCAAGTCGTGAGTCGAGCGATACGCCTCGATCTGCTCACGCTCAAGTTGCACTTCCGATGGAGGTAACTGATCAGCCGCGGCCTCGGCTGCTGCGAGCATTATCGGCGCAGTAGACGGCGCGACGCCAAGTGGACAGCCGTCCTCAACCGACAAGAACAGCCAGTACTCGCCCAAAAATTCGAGCAGCTCGATCCAAGTCCACTCCACCCCGCTCGTGTTGTCAGCACCATGCCACACTGGCCTGTCCCGCAAACATACCCGCAGGCTTCCGAGCGTCGCCTCAGCACCGGTCAAGGCCGAACACATTGACGGCCAGCGCAAAGAGAACTCAATCTCGCCATCGGAAGAGCGCACTACCAACTCATCCATCGACGCACCTCCTGTTCGCCTCCTTGCCGTTCCGCTTTGTGCAACAGGTGCTGCTTGACCTGCCGTGCATTCCCATTGGCCGGGAACAATCGCGGATGTTCTGGGAATCCATGGTACGAAACACCCGGATTCGTCGGAGTCGCCCGATAAACGACCCCGGCACTGACCGCATAGAGCCGCTGAGGATAGGGCTTAGACCACCGCGGTGGAAAATACGGAATCGAATCATCCACGAGTGATTGAGCATCGTCCAAGCTCATCCCCAATGGACACTTCGCAACCAGAACCGAACCCATCTTGACGAACCCAGCCTCCCTGCGGCGCCAATGGTGCTTCAGCTTCGGACGCGCTTCTGGTTCGTATAGCCAAGCACTCACGTAGCGCAACGTAGCTGCCCCAATATGACGATTCCAGAAGAATCGACTAATTGCAACCACCGGTGGAGTTCGCCGAGCTTGGGGGGCGACGAAAAGTTTATGACCGAGTAGTTCACGATGTTGTGCGTTGTGCTGACACACGGGCGGCTACATCTTCGACTGCTGCTTCTACTGGCACCAAGACGGTCGTGCCGGTTGCACGCTCGGTCACTTCTACGCTGTCTTGTGCGAGGCTGCGAGCCCCTACGGTGACACGCCACGGAATGCCAACAAGTTCAACATCGGCCAGCTTCACCCCCGCTCGCAGCGTCCGGTCATCGATGAGACATTCCACACCCCGCTCGCACAGACTGCGATAGAGCGCCTCGCCAACACCGGACTGAGCTGCGTCGGCAGGGTCCAGAACGGCCACCACGACATCGAACGGCGCCACCCCGACGGGCCAGCACAGGCCTTTGTCGTCGTGATGGGTCTCTGCCACCGCCGCCATCGCACGACCGATGCCAATGCCATAACTGCCCATGATCGGGGTGCAGGCCTTACCGTCTGCGTCGAGCACCGATACCCCCATCGCCTCGGAGTAGCGGCGTCCGAGCTTGAAAATGTGCCCTGCCTCAATGCAGTTCACGATCTCTAACGGTTCACCGCATCTAACGCAGGGCTCACCGGTTATCACCTCACGCAGATCCATCCAGCGCGGGCTACAAATGTCGCGCTCAACATCAACCCCGCGCAGATGCCAACCGTCGTCGTTGGCGCCGGTGGTCATCGAACGGCGTCCGCGCAACGCTTCATCCGCGAATATCGGCAGAGCCGTAACGCCGACTGCGCCAAGACTGCCCACAGACGCGCCAAGGTGCGTCAACACCTCTTCGGGACTCGCCGGCCGTACCTCAACGGCGCCGCTGCCATCGGCGAGTTTCTGGAGGTTCAGCTGATGATCGCCCCGCAGAATCACCAAACAGGTCTGTCCGTCAAGCACCATCACCAAGGTTTTGATCTGCCGATCTGCTGTAGCGCCGCCGTCAAAGCGAGCCAAATCGTCGATGGTGCGCACGCCAGGAGTGGGGAACCGTTCGGGCGCGTCAAGCGACGGAGGATCGTCAACCAGAAGAACCGAGGCGCTGGCTCGCTCTACGTTCGCCCGGTAACCGCATGCACCACAGCAGGCCACACGGTCTTCGCCGACCGGTGAGGCCACCATGAACTCAACGCTCGCATCGCCGCCCATCGCACCCGAGGAGGCCTGCACATCCATCACGTCAAGGTCCAAACGCTCAAAGATCCGCAAGTAGGCCCCCCGATGGGCATCAAATGCCGCATCAAGTCCGTCTTGGTTGATGTCGAAGCTGTAGGAGTCTTTCATCATGAACTCGCGCACTCGCAGCAAACCGCTGCGCGGACGCGGCTCGTCCCGGAACTTGGTCTGTATCTGATACCAGATCTGGGGCAAGTCTCGATAGGAGTTCATCTCTGAAGCCAGAGCGGCAAATACTTCCTCGTGGGTCATGCCCAGCACGATGTCGGCCTCGTTGCGGTCTCGCAGTCGGAACATCTCCGACCCCACCAGATCCCACCGGCCGCTGCGCCGCCACAGATCCGCCGGATGCATGGCAGGCAGCAGGAACTCTTGGGCACCAATGGCGTTCATCTCGGCGCGCACTATGTCGGCGACCTTGGTGTGGACGCGCAGACCCAGCGGCAGCAAGCTGTAATGGCCCGAATGCAGTTGCCGCATGAACCCAGCCCGTACTAGCAGCCGGTGGCTTGCGGCTTCAGCTTCCGCAGGCGCTTCACGCAGCGTCGGGATGAACGCATCAGACCATCGCACCCGACAGAGGCTAGGAGCCAGAAGCTATGAGTCCAGAGCTACGAGCCCAGAGCCATGAGCCAAGAGCTATGAGCCAAGAGCTATGAGCTAAGGCCAAATAACGGAGCCAGATCTGCCGGTAGCCGACGCAGCGCCAGCTATGTTGCTCATTTGTGCCGTTCGGGTACCCTGAGACGGCGTAGCTGAAGACGTGCAACGGCAATCCTGCCTCCGATGTGCGGGGTGCCGAATGTGCTGGGTGCCGGAGATTCGGGCCTGACGCAGTGCGTAATCCAAACACGCGGCGAAGCACACCTGCCGCTGCTTTTTGAGCAACTTAATGATTGACGAATCCTCACGGACACTGGTTCCGAGCAACGGCGTATCAGCGTCACAGCCCGACGCGCCCCGGCGCAGACGCATCAGCAACAACGGACTGCCGATCGCAGAGCGCCCGATAGCCGACGGCGGCACTTCCACTACGGCTCTTACCTCGGCTCTGGCTGTTAAAAGCTGGCAAGAGATCGCTCGGCTCGTGTGGGCAGAGGCTCAAGGCACGGCGGGCCTGCTTGAAGTTGCGACCTTGGAGACCGATCCTCAGCGCTGGGAGCGGGTGCTGCTTGACCTACTCGAAGAGACCGAAGCCTCGCTGTCGTCGGTGCGCCGACTGCCCCGGCCGATACGTCGTCAGGTCGTCCGAGATTTTGAAACCGATTTCAATGAGTTGGCTGCCGCGTACGAACGTCTGACAGGACTAGATGCCACGGTCTCACCCGCCGATGCCGATACCAAAGATGTGAGCACCGTAAGCGAGGAGGTCGCCACGCGGGCTTCGTCTGAGCCGGCGGCGCTGCAGCTCTCTTGGCAGCCGGGGCGAATTGTGGCATGGGCTGCGGGGGCGGGTGCCGAACCCGAGCCAACCGAGCGAATCATGGACCGTCTAGTGGGGCTGGGCGCGCCCGAGAGTGTGTGGCGCCCGGGTCCGAACATCAAACTGCCTACAGGCGGCACCGCCGAAGCCCTAGTGGCCGACATTGACGATGTGCTGGGCTGGCTAGTCGGCCTCGACGGCATCTGTGTTTTGCCTCACGGAGCCGCTGCGTCGGACCCTGATGAGGCCGACATAACAGCGGTCGTCAGCGATGTTTTAAGCGATGTCTTGAGCGATGTTGTAGGCAACGACATCAAAGAAGCGCCCTACGGCAATGAGCAGGCCGGCAACGGCCAGATCCATAACCGGCAGATTCATAACGGCCAGACCAGCCACAGCGTCAACGGCGCAAACGACCGACTGATCGGCGCCAGCGCACGATGGCTGAGAACAGCAGCACGCACTGCCGTTGAGCTAGCAGCCAGCGGACGCACAGTTCCGCGTCTGCATAGGGCTCGCAGGCGGCGGAACCGCAAACGCCCCGATACAGCCGAATTTTCTGTCCAATGGCAGCCTGCATCGATGCCCGCAGACCAACTGGCTGGACTCGTCAACAGTTTGCCGGGCGCCGTCACGGCCCTTGAACCCAAGGCAGAACCCCGCACTGTGACTCAGTCAGCGCTAATCGGAATGCTCGACGCAATCATGACGAACGCAGCGAAACGTCTCGACGTGCCAGCCGCGCCCCCAGAGCCACGCAACCGAGCGGAGATGGCGGAAGCGTTCTTGGCGCACCTCGACGGCACCCGCTTCGTTGGGTCTGCCGCTCACGGCTCGGACCTTGCCCGACGCATCGAGTTGTGGTCACGGCCGGTCACTGCCGCTGCTCAGCAGTCACTCGCGGTACGACTCAGCGAGCCCGATGATGCCGGAGCGTGGCATCTCGAAGTCTTGGCCACGAATCCTGAGGGCCTAAGGGAGCCGGTGGAAGTGGCGATGGTGAGTGGTGTCAGCTCTCACCGGACCGAAGTGCGCGATCAGCTCGCCCGGCTGGAGCGGCTATTGCCGGTGCTGATGCGCCCAGGCGGCAAACGGCGCGGCGAGGTCATTTTGAGCCAAGACGAGGCATGGGAGCTGATGTCAACCATCGGTCCTGGCTTGGGTTCTGCTGGTTTTTTGGTGGAAGTGCCCGAACTTTCGCGTCAGCGGCCCGCACCGTCGTTACGGCTCACCGCCGCCGATTCTGAGGACAGCACTTTGGGCGCTCAGCAGCTCACTGCGGTGAGCTGGACGGCTGTGTTTGGCGAGGTCGAACTCACTGCTAATGAGATACACGACTTAGCTTCCCAAGCTCGCCCACTGGTGCGCGATCGGGGCAAATGGATCGCGTTGGAACACGCCGATCTCGCCGAGGCTGCGGCAGCTCTCGCCGAACGCGCAGACATCACTTCCCTCACGGGCTCGCAGATGCTGCGGCAAGTTCTGGGACTCGAAGGCCCGGCAGTCCGTGGCGGCATCACCGTTTCGGGCAGCGGCTGGGCAGCCGATTTGCTGCGGGCTGCGGCCGAAGTTCCCTCCACAGCTTCGCGTCGGCCAGACGGCTTCGCTGGTGAGCTTCGTAGCTATCAAGCAGAGGCGGTTGCGTGGCTGGAATTTCTAGACGGAGCCGGGCTGGGGGGATGCTTGGCTCTAGACATGGGGCTGGGCAAGACCCCCACCGTGCTGGCTCGTATCGTGGCAGACCGACGCGCCGCCCCGGCGTTGATAATTGCACCGCCCGCGGTGGTCGGCAACTGGGCGGCTGAGTCGGCTCGCTTCACCCCTGATGTGCGAGCAATCATCCACCATGGACCGTCCCGGCGAGAGCCCGACGATCTGGTGCGTCTACTGAGCAACAACGCCGCTTCGCTCAACCACAACCAGACCAACCACAGCCAAATCGACCACAACCAAATCGACGCAGTGATTACCACCTACGGCACGGCGGTACGTGACATTGAAGCGCTCCGCAGAATCACTTGGGACCGCATCGTGGTTGACGAAGCACAGGTCATTAAGAACCACACGAGCGAGACGGCGAAACAGTTGCGGCGTTTGACTGCTCGCAGTCGGCTAGCGCTCACTGGTACACCGGTCGAAAACGGCCTCGGCGACCTCTGGGCGATCATGGATTTTTGCAATCCAGATCTTGTCGGCGAGCGGGCGGCTTTTATTGCCCAGCTGCAGCAGCCAGGCGATGCTCAGGGCGCGGCCGAATCGGCCCTGCATGCCCTCAATGGAGTACTTGTGTTCCGACGCACCAAGGCGGAACCCCAAATCGCAGCCGAATTGCCTGATCGCATCGACGAGATGGCTCACTGCGCCATGACACCTGAGCAGATCGGCCTCTACCAAGCCGTGCTAGATCAACTCGTTGCCGACACAGCCGAGAGCCAACAGACAGGCGAGCAGCGCAAGGGCGCAGTGCTGGCCGCTATCACCGCTCTCAAACAGATCTGCAATCATCCGCTCAACTACCGACCCGACGACATCGACAGTCGCGTTGAGGGGCGCAGCGGAAAGCTGGATCGTCTCCATGAGATTCTCGACTCGGTGTTCGCAGCGGGGGAGCGGGCGCTTATCTTCACCCATTTCGCCACCTGGGGCGAACGTTTGGCCAGACATCTCTCGCAGCGAACCGGGCTGGGAATTGACTGCTATCACGGCGGACTCGGGCGTTCGGCGCGTGACCGTATGGTGCAGCGCTTCCAAACCGACAAGGGCCCTGGTGCCATGGTGCTGTCGCTCAAAGCAGGCGGCACTGGCTTAAACCTGACCGCTGCCAGTCATGTGGTGCTCTATGACCGTTGGTGGAACCCGGCTGTTGAGGATCAGGCTCGCGACCGGGCGTGGCGCATCGGGCAAACCCGCACAGTTATCTGCCATCGCTTGGTGTGCCCAGGCACTGTCGACGAGCGTGTAGAAGAAGTAGTCGCCGGCAAACGGAGAATTGCCGACATGGTGCTGCCCAAGTCGAGTTCCATCGGCGACCTCAACGCTGAGCAACTTCGCCATGCCTTAGGCATCAATCCTGATGCGTTGCTGGCCGACGACGGTGACACAGCGAACGACACAATGAGCAACACCATGGGCAACACAGCAGGCATCGAACATCCCGATGGTGGCGGGCCGACAACTACAGACACCGCAGTCACCAACGCGCCATGAGTCCCCCCAAGCGTCGAAAGACATCGCGCACACGCCGTCTCGGTGGCACAGCAGCGCAGCAGCGACAGGCTGATGAGGTCAGCGCCAAGTTCTGGTACGGCGACCTCGGCGACACCCCAGAGAACGAACAGGCAGTTCATCAACCAACTCGCCAACCAGTTCGTCAACCAGACAGTGACGGCGACGGGTCGTCAGCCACCGCCGCTGTGACCTCGGTCGGCGTTGAGTTGTGCCATGAAGCCGCTCCCATTGCGGTAACGCCCGACCCGACCTCAACTGTGCGTTCACTTGGAAAACCGCCCCTTGGTGGGCGCGAAACGGCGGCTGAGCACTATTTTGAGGCCGTATACGGACGTGCTGTCAACATGGCTGGAGCATTGGCGGCATCTGCGAACCTGCTCGCGCCAAGCCACGAAGAGGCATCGTTGTGATAGCAGTCAACAAGTAGCACCCAGCGGCTTCCTTGACTTTAGATTCTCTCATCGGTAACATAGAAGCTATGGCTTCGTCGTTTAGCAGTTCATACCCCCCCCCCCCCCCTCTTTGGCGCGAGTCGCCAACCGGCGGATAGGCAGCTGATGATGTCCTCTCCGAAATTTAGAACCAACATCGGCAGGCGTGTTTGGACAGCAGTCTTGTCTTGTATTGCCATGGCAGCAACGCTGAGCGTCGTGCCACTCGGCAATGTTGCAGCTCAAACACCGCCGCTGCCGACTGTGACAGTGTCGAGTGGTGCTGCGGCGGCAGAAGTAGACGACAATAGCGCGTTAGGTTTTGCGGTTTTCAGTTTTTCCATAGACCAAGCTATAACACAAGATCTCAGCGTTCTCTATAGCCTCGCTGACACGGGGCCTGACGGGTCAAACTATCTGAACCCTCAAGTTACATATACTAATCTTACAAGAGTGATTCGAGCGGGTCAAACAAGCTCTACATCTAGGTTCAGAATTCATAATGACGACGTAGACGAGCCAGACGGTGAAATAACCGCCACAATACTTGCGGACTCTGCGTATGTAATTGGGGAGAGCGGCCAAGCCTCGGTGGCTGTTGCGGACAACGACAACCCTTCTTCGGTAACAGTTTCGATGGGAAGTCTCGACAAAGCTGATGAAGGAAACTCGGGCACCACATATATCCCCATCACCTTCACTACTGATCCGTCATGGGGCACCGGCGGGGATGCCCCGTTTTTGCTATGTTTTAGTGGCACCGCGACACCCGGCAGAGAACCCGGCAACGACTACCAAGTAATTGTCCGCGGAACTTCCCCGCGGCCGCCCAACCCAGTACCGGAAGTAAACGAAGTCACTTCTTTGGTCACAGACGAACAACGTTGCATAGCTCAGGTTGGTGCGTACACAGATCCGCAGCCGGCTGGATTATTTGAAGAGTATTTTTTGCGCATCAATGGCGATACCGATGCTGAACCCGACGAAACCATCATCGTCACTGCGGTATTTGACTGGGCCGTACCAGACCCCGAAGAACCAGATGCAACTGTGTCGCCTAGTTGGCTTAGTCTTGTCCGTAGCGCCAGCAGGTCTGTCCATGTCATCTGCGACGACGACGGCACGCGTACCACTCCTTGCGCGGCAGTCAGGCCGACTCAGCCGCCGATAGCGACGGTGTCAAGCACTCTTGGGGTGGCGATTGAAGGCGGCGAGGCGTCATTTAGGGTTTCCCTGAGCGAAACCCAAACGCAGGATCTGACAGTCCGCTACACCGTCGCCAACACCGGTCCATCTGGCGCGGATTACTTGCCTGACAATCTTGACAACAATCGTGGCGGAGACACCAGTGAACTTGTTATTCCAGCTGGCCAGTCAAGCGGCCTAGCCGAATTCCCGTTACCTACCGACAATGTAGAGGAACCCGACGGTGAGGTAACTTTCACCCTGATTAGTGACCCTGCGTATGTACTGGGGAATCCACGCCAAGACTCGATCACTGTCTGTGAAGACGATGGAACCCCTTGCACCCGCGACAGTACGACCCCTCCACCGTCAAATCCGCAGCCATCAAACCCGCAGCCGAGCACGCCCAGTAATCCTCAGCCAAGCACACCCAGCAGTGGTGGCGGCGGTGGCGGTGGCGGTGGCGGTGGCGGTGGCACCACTACACGCGCCCGACCTGCGGCGACCTCTGACGCGGTGCTCATCGTTGCGAATGGCTACAGCGCTCCCGATATCGCTGCGGCTGCAGCATTGTCGGCTCGTACGCCCAACTCAGCCGTGGTCTACACCGAGTCTGATGAGCTCGCAGCACCACTGCGAAGCCTCATCGTTAGTCAGCGACCCGCACGTATCGTCGTTGTCGGCGGCATAGCGGCTGTCTCGGCTGATGTGTACGACGCCATAGCTGCGGTACGCACCAGCACCAAAATTGAGCGCATTGAAGGCCCCACCCGCATCGAAACCGCTACAGCCATTGCCAACACAGTGCTCGGCACCGCCCGCGGCCGCAATGCCACCAACGTAGGTGGCCCGGTCATCGTCGTAGCTGACGGCTGGAGCGACCACGACGCCACCGTCGCCGCCGCGCTAGCTGCACGTTCAACTCGGACCGCTGCTGTGGCCTACATCAACGAAGACGGCACGCTGGCTGATGCCACCAAGCAACTGCTAACCGACCGTCGCCCATCGGCTGTCTTGGTTGTGTCCACCGGCGATGCCATTAGCGCCCAAACGCAAACCGCAATCGCTACGGCTGCGTCCAACGCAACCGTGACGCGCCTCAGCGGAGAAACACGCGAAGAAACCGCCGCTGTTGCTGCGCGTTACACGCTGGGTGATCCCGCCAAGCTGGTCCAAGAAAAAGTCAGCATCATCATCGCTAACGGCTCTCGGCAACCAGACATGGGCGCCGCTGTCGCGCTAGCTGCAGCCACGCCGTACAGCGCACTGGCGTTCACCGAGATCGACACAGTGCCAGCACCGCTCAGCGCACTGCTGAGCGACTATCAGCCGGATCGCACACCACTCATTGGCGGCGCTGCTGTTATCACACCCCAAGTAGAAGCACAGATACGCGCACTTGTGGCCGGTGTGGTTGCGCCGCGCTACAGCGGTGCAACTCGCATCGAAACAGCAACTCAACTTGCGCAGCGCATACTCGGCCGCAGCTGAGTGGATTGCTAGCTGGAAGAATGGTTTGCTGGGCGAAGTGCGCTAGCCGGGTTCGATGCCCACGACGCTGCCGCGGTTGATGCTCACCCAGTCTCTCGCTTTGAGATACGGGCGGAACGTGTTGTAGATCTTCTGATCGTCTCGCGGCATGTGTTGTATTTCGTACAAGTGGGGGAACTCCAGCCAGCCCACCACTAAGTCCCACAGGCGCAACGCTGCATCACCTGTGGGAGGATCAAGCAGCACCGGTCCGAACATGGCAGTGTCACCAAAATACAGTGTCGGCACGCCGAAGCCGCCAGAGTCGATCACCCGCTGATGATCGGCTTGGATCTCGTCGTGAGTGCTCTGGTCTTCGATAGAAAGATCAACGATGGCGGGGTCGGCGCCGATTTCTGCCAGCAGGTGACGAGCCACATCGGGGTGGTGCGGTCGGTTGCCGTCTACATGGAGAGCTTTGCCCGAGGCGGCGTACCACTGATCTACCAAATCCATGGACTCACGTCGCAGGATGACCCCGATGCGCATCATCGACCACCCGTAGCTCCAGTCACGCTCCCACGGATGTTTTTTGCCCTCACGCAGGTTCACTTCTTCGAGACTGAAGAACTTCCAGTTCACTGTCAGCCCCAGCTGGTCTCGCACATCGCGCATCCAAATGGAGGTCTGGTACGCCCACGGACACATCACGTCAAAATGGAAATCAACCTCGGTGGGTCCCTCGTAGGTCTCAGCCGCAACGGTCACGGCCGAATAGTTCGTAGAATTCATGCTCATTCGTAAGCACCTCCTCATTACTCCGACGGTCTTGATTCTCGCAGGAATCATGGTGACCGGTGCTGTCGCTCCGCATCAGCCCGAAGCGATCGGTGTCAGTCGCGCCGATCCGATTTTGGAGCAAGCATCGGCCGCCGAAGTGCCGTACACCTTTGTTGAGGTGCCGCAGTTGCCCACCGCCATGGACCCACTTCGCAGCGAAACGCTCGAGGTACCGCGCGTGCCAGAACCCGCCGGCCCGGTTTTGTCGCTAGCCCAGACGGCTACAGCGTTTTTGGATCTGGCAGAAATCGCACCCAACGATTCTTGGGCAGAGTGCTGGAAATTCCGCGAACTCGTTACCGACGGCAAAGACTGGGACCCCGAAATCGCCTTGGCAATGGCTTGGCGCGAATCTCGATGCAGCCCGCGCTTGATCTCTCCGACCAACGATTGGGGACTCATGCAGATCAACGCCACCTGCTGGGCCGGCACATCTGGTGACCGATTGCCCGATGTGGATGCTCTGCCTGAGAGCATTGCACCTTTCGAACTTCTCTGCGACGATAAAACACAGTCAACGCCAGCGGCCAAATGGTGCCATGTAGTCAAAGAGGCGCTCTACGAAGAAGGAGACCGTCAGCCATCACCCTGTGATCGCTGGCTGGACCCAACCGTAAACGTGGAGGTCGCTTACCTGCTTTGGCAGCGAGCGGGCTGGCAACCGTGGTGCTTCAACGACTTCATGCGCTCCACCAAAGCCTGCCAAGCCGCAGCGGCGGCCTCCTAGAGCAACCTGCCGAACAGGCCGACTGTCTGACAGTGTGACGCTGACGCCCTAACTCAAAGCCTCGGCTCTACCAGTCTCAGACCTACCGGTCTCGGCTCAGCGTTCTACCGGTCTTGCCCCCACATTACCCCAACTTGACATAATGTAGATTATCGGCGTTAGCTAGCTGTTTGGGTGGCCAAGTTCGGCTAGCCAGTCTCGGCTAGTCCTGGCTCAGCTAGCCCAGACTCGGCGGGCTGGGTTCGGCGGGCTGGGTTCGGTGCTCAGATGTCGAGGGCGTGCCCGTAGCTGGCGCTGTGGTCAATGATGAAGCTTTTGCGCGGATCAACCGCTGCGCCCATCATCACCTCAAATGCATGTTTGGCAGCCTGCGCGTCGCCGATGGTGATCTGACGCAGCACACGGGTCTTTGGATTCAGCGTGGTTTCAAACAGTTCTTCGTCGTCCATCTCGCCTAACCCTTTGAAGCGGGTCAGCCGGTAGCGCCGGCCTGAGTCATCTAGCTCGGTTGCAAGAACGTCACGCTCGGCTTCGGAATAGACGAATCGTTTCTCTTGGCCGATGGTGAAGGCATGCGTCGGCGGCTGAGCGGCAAACACTCGTCCGGCGCAAAGCAGCGGATGCATGTAGTGGTACAGCAGCGTCAGCACCAAGCAGCGAATGTGGCTGCCGTCAACATCAGCATCAGCCAGCAAAACAATACGGCTATAGCGGATCTGGTCCACATCGAAATCGGCGCCTGAGCCGCCGCCTACCGCTGTGAACAGCGCCGCAGCTTCGGCGTTGTCGAGCACGGCCTTAGGTGTTCCCTTGCCGGCGTTCACTACTTTGCCGCGCAAAGGCAGCACGGCCTGCCAAGCGCTATCACGCGCCCGTTTTGCCGGTCCCGCCGCTGAATCGCCTTCCACGATCAACAGCTCGCCATCGGGATGCAAACGACAATCGGCCAGTTTGGCTGGCATGCCGCCAGAGCCCAGCGATGCGGCCTTGCGCCGATGATCCAGCGCACGGCGTGCATCAACGCGGTTCACTACTGCATCTGAGATCTTGTCGAGCACCGACTTGACGTAAATGCGCCTGCTCGATTTTGCAGCACCTGAGAACCAGTCACGCAGTCCGTCGCGTACAACGTTGTTGACGATGCGCTGCACTTGCGGTGTGCCGAGTTCTCGCTTCGTTTGGCCGCGAAACTGGGGCTCGCCGAACGTCACCCGCACCACCGCGATGAGACCTTCTTGGGCATCTTCTCGCTGAGCCCGAGCGTCATCGCCTAAGCGTCGCAGCTTGCGCAGATCTGCATCTGCTAGGGCTCCGTTCACAGCCGTTGTCAAGGCTCGCTCAAAACCTGTCACATGTGTGCCGCCGTCGGGTGTGGGGATGGTGTTCACAAAGCTCACAATGCGAGCGTCGAAGCAAGCGCACCATCGCAGAGCCACATCCACCTCGCAGTGGCGGGTGACCTCAGTGAGTTGTCCGTCTACCGGCACCTGCTCATTGAAAGTGTCAACACCTTCAATCTCAATGAGTCCGCCGACTGGTTCGGTGTCGCCGCGCAGCTGCTCGACATAATCGGCCAGCCCGCCCGACGACATCAGTTCTTCTGCGACAATCGGCTCGCGACGGCGGTCTGTCAGCGTGAACTTAGCCTTGGGCACCAAAAAGCAGGCCTGTTCGACGCGCTCGCGGACCTCGGCGTAGCTGACCGCTGCGTCGGTATCAAAGACATTGGTGTCGGGCCAATAGCGCACCCTGGTGCCGGTCCGTTTCGGCGGCACCTTGCCAACCACTTTGAGCGAATGACCGGGCCGAAAATGTCCCCGACCATCGGTAGTGCCAGCGACACGCTCGCGAAATTCCAGCCGATGCGTGCGTCCGTTGCGGTCAACTTCAACTTCCAAACGAGACGACAGAGCGTTCACTACCGAAGCGCCGACGCCGTGCAGTCCTCCCGATGCGCCGTATGCGCCGTTTCCGAATTTGCCACCGGCGTGCAGCTCGGTAAACACCACTTCGAGTGCGGTGACCTCGCCGTCTTTGATGTCTACCGGTATACCGCGTCCCCGATCGCCGACTTCATAGGAGCCATCGGCATGAAAGCTGATCTCAATCAGCTTGCCGTAACCCGCCGCCGCTTCGTCCACGGCGTTGTCGATGATCTCCCACAGCAGATGCGTCAAGCCGCCTGCGCCGGTGCCGCCGATGTACATGCCGGGACGTTTGCGGACCGCCTCAAGGCCTTCAAGCACTTCAATGGCATCGGCATCGTAGTTCTGGGCTCCCCCAGCAGCGGTTGGTGCTGTTTGTGGCAGTCCACCATCATCGGCGTTGCGTTCGGAAATTGTCATGCTCATGCGAACCGGTCCCAGCCGATAGCGGCGATTTGGTGATCTGCCCGCAGAGCCCGCAGGTTTCGCTTGGTCGGGGACAGCTCGGGGCGCACAGGGGTGGGGTCAAGGCGGCCCCGATGGCCATCAAGCATCACGATGGCGGCAATCTGGCGATTGACACCAATCCACGCGTACCGCACACAGGTTTCAAAGCCGCCGAAGCGCACTGTGGGCGACCCGGCGGTGCCGCGGCCCTGGGTCGGCACTTCTGAGATGTCGGTCACTTTTAGAGTGCCTTCGTCGGTCACCGCAACCACCACTGTGCCAAAAGCAACTTCTGCGCCAGCAAGCACGGCGGCACCCGAAGCCAGCTTCATGGCGTGTACTCCCCCGGCGTTCGGTTTACGCAGAGCGAACTCATCGCACGCTGTGCGCAGAACATGCCCACTAGAAGACACGATGGCCAATTCGGCACCGTCGGGCGCAGCAACGGCAGCAGCGAGCCGATCACGATCGCGCAGTGTCATGGCCACAGCACCGTCGCGCAGCGCCAACAAATCAGCCACATACACCCGTTTCGCGGTCCCGCTGCGAGTCACTAGTGCCAACACATCTGCCTCAGGTCGCGCGGTCAGAAGTGCCACTACTCGCTCTTTGCGTGACAGATCAAGCATTTCGCTTTGAGGTGCTCCTCTGCTGCCGCGCACCATCTCAGGAACCGCCTGCACGTCGATGGAAAGAAGACGCGCCTTGTCGGTGAGCGCTGTCACCGTTCCGAGATCGGACACCGTCACAGATGCGGCAATCACGTCATGGCGGCCCGGCTTGGCCTCCAGTGCGTCCTCAGCAGGGCGACGCCCAAGCAACCCAGAGGTCGACAGCGTCACAGTGCTCACGCCACTGATTGCCGCTGTGCTGGGTCCGATCCCAGCCAGCGAAGTGCCCAAAGTCGGCTGGGTGGTCGCGGTTCGGGTCGCAGCATCGGCCAGACGCGCAGCTTCAGCGTCAACCTCGCAGCGTTCGACAAGCGTGCTGCGGCGAGCACCACCAAAACGCTCGACGACATCATCAAGTTCTTCGGCCACGATTTGACGCCGACGCTCGTCGGATTCGAGGATGACGAGATACGAAGCGATGGCTTCGCGCAGTTCGGTCAGCTCATCTGCAAGTTTGCGAGCTTCGAGCGCCGTCAGACGCCGCAGCGCCATGTCGAGGATGTGGTTGGCTTGCACTTCGCTGAGGCTGAGCCGCGCCATCAGCGCAACTCGGGCAGCCGCTGCGTCGGCTGAACCTCGAATGATGGCGATGACTTCCTCAATGGCATCTAGAGCGGCAAGCAGACCCTCCACTATGTGCTCGCGCTCGCGTGCCCGATCTAGCCGATGCTGCGTGCGGCGCACGATGACCGCAAGCCGGTGGGCGATGTAGTGCTCGCACAGCTCCCGGACGCCCAGAGTCTGCGGCACGCCATCTACGAGCGCCACGTTGTTGATACCAAACGACTCCTCAAGCGGCGTCCGCCGCCACAGCTCGGCTAAGACCTGATTGGGGTCGGCGTGGGGTTTGCATTCGATCACCAAGCGCAGCCCGCTGGTGCGACCCGACAGGTCCTCTATCTCAGCTACCTGGTCGAGCCGACCTGCGGTGACCAACTCTCGGATCTTCGCCAACACTCGCTCTGGACCCACCATGTACGGAAGCTCAGTGACCACGATGGCTTGTTTGGTGGCGGTCAGACGTTCGATATGAGCGGTGGCTCGCAGCCGCACCGATCCTCGGCCGGTCTCGTAGGCGGCGATGAGCTGTTCATCTGTCACCACGGTGCCGCCGGTGGGAAAATCAGGGCCGCGAAGCACTTCCATCAACGTCGTGATGCTCGGACGGCGATGCGGGCGTCGCAGCACCATCTTGATTGCAGCGGCCACCTCGTTGAGATTGTGCGGCGGCATGTTGGTGGCCATGCCTACAGCTATGCCGCTGGCACCATTTACCAGCAGGTTCGGCAGCAATGCCGGCAAGCAAGTGGGTTCGGTCCGCTCACCGTCAAAATTCGGAACAAAATCCACCGTGTCTTCGTCAATGTCAGCCGTCATCGTCATCGCTGCGCCCCGCAGCCTCGCTTCGGTGTAGCGGTAAGCAGCAGGTGGATCGTCGAGACTGCCGAAATTGCCTTTGGGATCTACCAACGGAACCGACATGGAGAAGTCTTGCCCGAGGCGAACCATGGCCTCATAGATCGCACTGTCGCCGTGAGGGTGGTACTTGCCCATGACCTCCCCCACTACGCCGGCGGACTTACGAAACGGTGTGTTAGGCCGCAGCCCTAGGTCGTCCATGACGTACAGAATCCGTCGCTGCACTGGTTTGAGGCCATCACGGACATCGGGGATAGCCCGCGCCGTAGTCACCGACAGTGCGTAGGGCATGAAGGAATCCCGCATTTCATCGGCGACATCAATCTCACGGATGTCGCGAGCGATCGTCGTCGGTGCGGTCGGTACGTTCGGTCCGGCCATGGTCGGAGGCCCTTTCAGTGACTAGAGGCGTTGCAGGTTTGCGCCGTTCGCCACAGCGCGCCCCGACGGCTTCATCTGAGAGTACGACGGCTGCCCTGCTCATCGGGGGCATTTACTGTTCTGCTCACCGGGGGGGCTACGCCAAGCCGCCGAACCGAAGCACTCCACTAGCCTGCCGCGAGTGTTGGTGAAGGCCGCATGAGCCGCCGTCTCGAAGTTGAGTTGACGAGTCGACGTGAGGACGGCTCGTGGACGTGGCGCGCAGCGGGAGCAAAGCAACCCAAAGGCGTGCTTGATGGCGGCTTGGTTCCAACGGGTGTCGGCGAGGGTGATGTGTTGCGCGTGGATGCCGACTTTGAAGTAGACGGCATCTTCATCACCCAAGTGCTGCCACCCAAAGCCCGCAGCGGCAGGCCTCCCGCCGAGCGCATCGAAATGATCGGCACACCGGTTCGCAGCGGCGACACAACTACCGCCAGAACTAGAGATCCCGGCGGTGCCAAACAGCGAAACGCCAAACAGCAAGACAATGGCCGAGCCAAGCGGCGCCACGGCGATCAGTCAGAACGAAGTGGACGACACAAGCGCACCGGTAAAAATCGCAAAGACGGTTCGCAACAATCAGATAAATCAGATAAATCAGACCAGCTGGGACAGTCAGACCAATCAGGCCGGCGGCGAGGTGCCGAAGGAAATCGTCCGAAACGTCGTCGGGACCGTGGACAAGATCGTTCGCGTGATGCCAACGGCAACGCTCAGCGGCGCGGCTCCAACAACGCAGCGGCCGATCAAGCTCAATCATCGCAACGGCCTGCACGCCCCAAAGCACGCAAGCTTCGACCGGGACACCAGCATCGCGACGCGCTCATCGCCTCACTGCCTGCTGAGCAGCAAGTAGTGGCCGAACAGGTAGCACGCGGCGGGCTTGCGGCGGTGAGAGCCGAAATCGAAACGCAGAACCGCAAAGCAGGCGAAGACGGCTCGCCTCAAGTGCCCGCACAGGGCTTGTTGGCCTTGGCGGAGTCGTTGATCGGCCCGATGCAGATAGCAGAATGGCGTGACCGCGCCGATGCCGCGCTCGCCGGAATCGAGCGAATCGACGTGCGCGATCTGCGCTCTGTGCTGGTGGCCGCCGAGGATTTTGCGCGCGATGCCGAAGCTCGTGACCTAGCGGAGCAGATCCGGAACGGTCTGAACGAACGCGTCGAGCGGAGTCAGCAGGAATGGCATGACGAGTTGCGCGCCACGCTGGCTGAGGGGCGTGTGGTGCGTGCGCTGCGACTGAGTTCTCGCCCACCCAAAGCGGGAGCGCCGTTGCCTCCCGAGATTGCACAAGAACTCACGTCGCAGGCCAATGTCGCCTTGGGCGCTGGCGCTTCTCAGCATCGCATCGCTGTAGTGCTTGAAGCGGTGGCTTATTCGCCGGTGCGGCCGTACATCGTGCTGCCGACAGTCCCGGCCGAGCCGACCTCAGAACTGCTGGAGACGATTCGCAAGATCGCCTCTCGCCTGCCTGAGGTGGCCTCGGCGTTCAACATCGGCCCCGCCGCCGACCCTGCACCCGCCGACGCTGTGCTCAACGACGCTCCAACCGACCCGGAGGTAGAGGTCGGCTCATTTGACGCGCAGCGATGACGGTGCTTCTTCCCGCAACGAGCGGTGCAGCACCAACAGCCGTGCCGTGAAGCCGAATGTCTCAAAGAAGTTCTTGGTGGCCCTATTGCCCGGCAGCGCTAGCGAGTCGACCCCACTAGCACCTCGCTGGGCGCACCACTGCAACACCTCGTCGATCAAGGCCTCCCCGACGCTGACTCCGCGGGCTTCCGTAGTGACGTAGAGGTCGTCGACACGGCCCAACGTTTCGCCGGTCTGCAAGGTTTCAACGGCTGCCACGGCGTAGCCGACGGGCGTGCCGTCGATCTCGCCGATCCACACTGCGGTATCAGGATCTTCGAGGTCGGCGGCCAAGCTCTCAGCAAACGGGCGCGTGCGCATCTCCCGGCGCGACCAGACCCAGCCTCCACGGGCATCTTGTTGCTCGGCCACAGCTTCAGATGCCATCTCTGCGAGCACGCTGAGGTGCTCGCTGCCAGCGGGACGCGCAGCTATTTCCATGTGGCGCACTCCATGTGGCGCGCTCTGTGCGGCACAGCTCTCATGTGGGCCCAGCGGAATGCCGTTGAGCAGCGGCTTGCTCGGCGTCGAGGCGCCCCAGTAAACCCTCAGACAAGTCAACATAGGACAGCAACGCGGCCACGGTTCGGTGGCCAGCCACTTCGGCGATCTGCCGGTGCATCTCAGTCACAATCCGCCGGTAATCCTCATGACCTTGGGGTTGTGATCGCAGCTCAATCATGTGCATCGCCTCGCGAGCGTTGAACTGCATGTTGTAACGAACTCGGTAGGCCATTGCCACGGAGTAGGACGCTTCAAGCACGTCTACTTCCTCGGCCAACGCCTCGTACAGATGCGCGGAAAGCTCCATCACCTCGTCGTAGGCCTCTCCCCCACCGGCTGCGTCCACCAGCGCAGGAACCCCGTACCCGTGCTGGGGACTCAACGGCTGCCACTCGATCGTGAGCAAACGGTGACGCTGCAAGTCACGGAAGCTGCCGTAGTCCGCAAGCACATCAAACCGATAGTCGAGTCGTTCTAGACCCCGTCCCGGCCGGTGACGGCGGTTGGTGCGCTCACCGCAGTAGCGCCGTACTAGCTCCATGCGCTGGGCTTCGCTCATGTCCTCCACCTTGGCTGCGATCTGCGTCTCGCCCAGCGATGTGTAGGGATACAGCATCGCTGCGAGCATCTTCTCTTCCCCGGCGGGATCCCAGTCGGTCAACAGCACTTCGGGCATCGGAGTGGGCTGATCGTCGGCGAACAAATCCGCAGCGAACTCAGACATTGATATCCGGTTGGCTTCTAGATAGCCGGACCACGCAACGCCACGATCCACTTGGTCAACTCGCCGCAGAAAAGACGGGATGACCTTGCGCAGCTCGGTCAGCATCATCTCGGCGTAACTGCGGGCCTCGGGAAGCGGGTGCGCTCGCATCCGCAGCAGTAGAGCCTCATACGACTGCCCAGTACCGAAAATGCCAACATTAGAAAGACTGGCGGCTGGCAGCAGCCCCCGAGCCGAGTCGAAAGCCTGCGCCCGAATCGCCCGCCGTCGGGCAAGCTCGCTCGACGAAACCGCGCTGCTTTGAGCAGCGCGCGACAACCCAGCGCTGCGGGAAGCAGCGCGCGACAACCCAGCGCTGCGGGAAGCAGCGCGCGACGACACCTCGCTGCGGGAAGCAGCGCGCGACAACCCAGCGCTGCGGGAAGCAGCGCGCGACAACCCAGCGTTGCGGTCCCCCGCAGCATCTGAATGCTCAGCCAGCCAGGCGGTCATCCGGCGGACCATGTCGCCGTAGGCATCGAACATGCGATCGGTGGTGCCGACGAATTTGGTTCCCGCGCGTGAGTTCATCACCGCGGGCGGTCGGTAGTAGCGGTAGCGGCCCTCAAGTCGCTCGTCGTAAGCGAGGTAACGCGTGGACTGTTCGAGGTACGACATCAGCCGTCCCCGCTCAAGAATTTTGGTCAGCAGGTTTGACGCTTGCTCGCACGCTAGATGCACGGCCCCGAGCTGCGCCACCGAGTCGTCGCCGTATTCGACGAACACACGCTGGTAGAGCTGCTCGGCCCGCGCGACACCCACCGTGGCATCGATGCTCTCGTCCCCAGAGATGTCGAGATCGTCTACGAATTCGTCAAGCAGCAGCCGACGCAGGCTCTTGTGCGTTCTGGAGTAGCGGGCGAACAGCGCCCCTTTGACCACTTCGGGCAGGTTCACCAGCGCAAAGACTGGCTGGTGCAAGTTGGTGACATAGCGCCGCAGCACATCTTGTTCTGCGGAAGTGAACGTCTCTGCGTGGTAACGGATCAACGGTGGCTCAGGCTGCTCGTCGGCACTGTGTCGATGGTATGGCCCAAAGCGATATCAACCGCGGACCAAGCGGGCAAGACTCACCCAGAACTCACCCAGGGAGGTTGTTAGAACACGATCTCCGCGGCATCAGGTACTGCTCTCACCGACAGTTGTTGGCATTTGCCTATCCGCTCCCCGTCGAGCCAGAGCTGCAGCGGACGCTCAAACCGAAAGTCGGCATCGGTGACGCGCCGCACGGAGATGGCCGGGTGCGGGATGTGGCTTCCCGTCCGCAGGCGTCCGCGCGCAACGAAGCGCTCCCGCAGCCTCAGAGGTGGTCCGTTGATCCCCATCTCGAGCACATGCAAACGTCCGTCGTTGGGGTGAGCTGCGGGAGCTATCCGCCAGCGGCCAGCAAACTCAGCATTCATAACGGCGACGACCGGGCCGTACCACCACGATGTGCGCGCCAGCACACTGACGCACGCCCACAAATTCTCGCCGTCGGCACGCACGCTAATGAGATCAATCTGTGCGGTGTGGGCCTGATCTGAGCGCAGGCGTTGGAGGCCGCCGCCGGGCGCGCCCACTACCTGCCACAGGTCACCGCCTAGCACGCCGATGGGCTGCGAAGTTCCAGCCTCGCTGCGTTGGTCGCTCACCGTTTGGCGCAGCTCGCTGTTGGTGGAGATGATCGGAGCGTCGGGCGGCAGCGGTGCCGTCCTGCCCCACGGCTGGCCGCGCTGGATCGTCACGGAAGTTTGCGTACGCGAGTGGTCGTAGGTGGGAAAGAGAACTGCTCTGGTGCTGGAGCGACAATCTTCTCGGCCGAAGGCGTTTCGGCCGAAGGTATTTCAACCGAAGGCTCCTCTGATACCCGAGCTGCGGCAGCTACCACGTCACGGTCGAGTGCCGCGCGTGCCGCCGCGGCGACACGCCGAGTGCCACCAGAGGGAGCCACCTCAGCGATGCGGTCTACGAGGTCGATGAGCTGCCGCATCTGGCGGACAAAGTCGCCGCCGATCGGGGCGTAAGCGCCTCGGGGGTCGGTCTGCCATAACTCAGTACAGGGCGTTCCGGCTGCCCAGGCATACGCCGTCGGCAAAAGCGCTGCGTCAGGCGAACGTGAAAGCGTGAGACCGTGGCGGCGCTCTGCTTCGGCAATCTCAGCAGCCAAAGCAAAGATTGCAGCAGTGCGCTGTGCACATTCCTCGTCGGGGTACTGCGGGGTCGGCGAGGGTTGGCTAGCACGATGCTCATAGGTCAGCACGGAGACCAGTCCGGCAAGCTGCGGTGGGTTCAGCCTGTCGAAGAGACCGTTGCGCAACGCCAGCACCGTCAACAGGTCCGCCTCATGGAAGACAGATCGCAAACACTCACCTGAGGGAGTGAGCGACCATCCATCCGCGCAGCCGAACTCGTTCAGCACCTCGCAGGTGGCATCAAGCTGGCGGGCCAGCCCGCCTTTGGCAATCTTGATCTTCTCTTTGCGGTGGCTGACTTTGGCACCGATGCGCTCAGCCTGCCGCTCGGCTTCAGCCAGTGCTCGGTTTGGGCGACGGTCGCCAGCCAACCCGCGATGCCGTCGGTTGCCGTGCTTGGGCCTTGGGCGTCGGCCGGCGGTTGACTGAGGCGAAGACCGGCCACCACCCATAGACCTCACTCGTGCTCGTGCTTCACGCAACTGGCGTCGCTCGGCTTCAAGCGCAGCGAGCCACTCTTCGATACGGCGATCGGCGCGCCACTGAGCGAACGAGCTGCGCACTAACGCGGTGGCCTCTGCATGCGTGCGACGAGCTATCAAATTGGCCGCCATGTTGTACGTCGGCCGGAAGGAGGAATCCAGCTCAAAGTCGTCGCTCAAAACGAGACGAGCCGTCTCCTCAAATGCCACTTGAGGATGCCACAGCGTGTAAGCGAAACCAGCATCGTCAATGCCTCTTCGTCCCGCTCGTCCGGTGAGCTGTGTGTACTCACCAGGGGTCAGCATGGCGAATCCTTCGCCGCGGAAGCGGCTGAGTTGGCTGACCACAACCGAACGTGCGGGCATGTTGACACCCAGCGCCAGCGTCTCAGTCGCAAAGACCACCGCCAGCAGTCCCGCTGCGAAACAGTCCTCCACTGCCTCCTTGAACGCCGGCACCAAACCGGCGTGATGAGCAGCGACACCTGCCTGCAAACCCAACAGCCATTCGTTGTAGCCCAACGCGTCAAGATCGGTGCCAGCTAGTGCAGTCGTGTGCGCCGCAGCAATCTGTCGCACCCGCTGCTGTTGAGAAGCATCAAGAAATGCTGCGTTATCTGCCACGAGCGCTTGGGCGGCATCGTCGCAGCCTTGACGGGAGAACACGAACACAATCGCAGGCAGCTTGTCGTCGGCTGCGAGATGCTCGACGATCTCAGAGTGCCGCGGTCTCGCTGGGTTAACACTTCCTGAGCGGCGCCGATGTCGAGCCGAGTTCGACTGGGGCCGTCGCTCCCACCGTTCAATCTCAGGGTTCGCTCGGCCGTCCTGCAAAGTCGGAAGGTCAACCACTCGTCGGCTGTTCCGTTCGTAGACCAAAAAACGCTCTTCGAGCGGCACCGGACGCGCTGAGCACACCACGACGTCGCATCCTCCGGCGACTGCATCGATCCAACCAGCCAGTTCCGCTGCGTTGCTCACCGTCGCCGACAGGCACACCAAGCGCAGGTGCGCCGGAGCGCCGATGATGACTTCTTCCCACACAGCACCCCGGTAAGGGTCTTGCAGGAAATGAACCTCGTCCATCACCGCAACGCCGAAGTTGGCAATGTGCGGCGACTCTGCGTACATCATGTTGCGCAGCACTTCGGTTGTCATCACCACAACTTCAGCGTCGGGACGGATCACGTTGTCGCCGGTGAGCAGTCCCACACGGTCGTTGCCAAGCCAAGCGCCTAGGTCACGCAGCTTTTGGTTGGATAGGGCTTTGGTGGGGGTGGTGTACGCAGCCCGCCGGCCTGTCTCAAGGGCCCGGGCGATGGCGTACTCCGCTACCAGTGTCTTGCCCGACGATGTTGGCGCAGCGACGAGCACCGAACGGTCTCGGTCGAGCACCTCGAATGCTTCTCGTTGGAAGCCGTCGGGGGAAATATCGTGACGGGCCATCCGGTCTGCCAGTAGCGGCGGCAGCACAAGACTGCTGCACTTCTCTTGTCTGTCAGCACAGTCTTGTGTGTCAGCGCAGCCAACGTTGGACGCTGGCTGCCACTGTGTACTTGTTTCGGCATCTGTCCCGCTCACGGGTGAGGCTCCGCAGTGCTAACGCTCTCGCCGGACGGCTCCTCAGAAGATTCGTTGGGGGGTTCTTGGCTGCGGCGGCGACGCAGACGCAGGGGTCCGCTGTCACTGCGATGTCGCAGCATCAAGTAGCCGACCAAAATCGACAGCTCATAGAACACATACAGCGGCACCGAAAGTGCAGCGAGCGTGATCGGATCGCCCGACGGGGTGATGATGGCCGCCCCGGCAACTATGCCGACGATGGCATAGCGGCGCGCACGATGCAGTTGTCGCGGGGTCACTAGTCCGGCGAGTTGAGCGAACACCAGCACGATCGGAAACTCAAACCCGATGCCGAACGCCAGCATCATGAAGGTCACCAGACCTAGGTACGCCCCCGGTCCCAGCAGAGGGTCCACGACATCGCCGCTGACTGATATCAAGAAATCCAGTGCTCGCTCGAAGGTGAAGTACGCCAGTGATGCCCCAGAAGCGAACAGCAGAACTCCTGTGACTACGAACGGCACTGCCCAACGCTTCTCGCGCTTATCCAAAGCCGGTGTGATGAACCTCCACAAGTTCCAAAGCAGCACCGGCATGGCCAGCACAACACCGAGATAGGCAGAGACCCTGACGCGGGTACGGAAGCCTTCCAGCGGCGAGGTAATCACCAAGCTGCAAGAGTCTCCCAGGATGCTCGCCGGAGAGTCGCGGGTCTCAAGCACTCGGCAGTACGGCGGCAGGAACACTGCTTCGAGCAGCCAGTCGTAAATGATCAGGCCCACGACCAAGCCGATCCCGACCGCAATCACGCTGCCAATGAGTCGGTTGCGCAGCTCGGAGAGGTGACCCAAAGTGCCTCTCACCGGCGGACGCTGACGGCGCCGTGGCCAGAGTCTCATGCAGGGCCGTCGCTGGGTGAACGATCCATCGCCGAGTCGTCGGCTACTTCTGGTACTTCTACTTCTGGTACTTCTGGCGGCGAGGCTGGCTGAGGCTCAGCGGCAGCCGACTCGGTCGGCGCTGTGGGACGCGCAGGAGGGTCGGCGGGTTCAATGACCGGTGGTGACAGCGTGGCGTCCATCTCTTGGCGGATCGTCGCAGAGAAGTCGCGCAATTGCCGGAAGGCTCGACCGATGCCGCGGATCGCGCCGGGCAGCCGCGTTGGGCCCAGCACGATCAAGGCCACGAACACGATGATCAGCACTTCGTTGGGCTGCAGGTTCACACTCCGATGGTAGAACCCTCATAGAGGCAGCACGCGCCGGACAGCCCAACGAAGAATCACGGCCAGCGCTCGCTCCCCCACAGCGACGGCCGGTGACGGCAAATCCAGAGCGTCGATGGCCTCACGAACGCGCACGAGATCGGCTTCCACCGATGCAACCGCGCCAACGATAGATGTCAAGCTCTCCGCTGTGGCCCGCACTTCAATCATCAACAACCGGGCAATGGTTACGCCTACAACGACGAGGATGCCGAATGTCGCCACCGCCAGCAGCCATAACAACGACACAGATGGCACGATAGGGGCGTGCATCTGGAACCGTTGCCGTCCCTGCGCACTCCGCCTATCGCTTTTGCTCACCGAGGGGGCCGCGCCCACGGCCCCGACAATGCACTCGAGACGTTCGCCGCAGCGCTGCGGCTAGGCGCGACCGGCCTCGAAACCGATGTCTGGCTGAGCAGCGACGCGCACCCCATGCTGCACCATGACGGCGTGGCTTGGCATCGAGGCTTCCGTCGTGCTTTTGGATCGTTGAAGCGCAAGCGCATCGGACCCGAGGTCCCGACGCTGGCGGAAATGTACGAAGCCTGCGGCTCAGATTTTGAGCTGTCGGTGGACTTGAAAGACCCCGCAGCCGCCGACGCAGTCATATCAGTAGCTCGCAACGCCGGTGCCGAGCAGCGCCTGTGGATATGTCACGGGGACTGGGACCTGCTCACCGATCTGAGACAGCGAACGAGCGCGCACATCGTCGACTCGACTCGGATGCGCCGCATAAAAGAAGGCCCCGAGCGGCGCGCCGCCGCTATGGCAGACGCAGGAATTGATGCCGTCAATCTCCCTGCAAAGGAATGGACCGGCGGGCTGGCAGCCCTGTTTCACCGATTCAAGCGGTTCTGTCTCGGCTGGGACGTTCAGCACACCCGCGTGGCGGCCGGACTGCGTCACATGGGCTTGGACGGACTCTACGGCGACCATGTCGATCGGCTCCTAGTCGGCATCGGTCATCACATCGGCCCGCCGCCGATGAGCTCAGAGTCATAAGCCCCCGATCCGATTAGGCGGCCAAAAACGCGCAAAAGCTCGACCCACGATCTTGCTTTCGTGAACCGGACCGAAATAGCGGCTGTCTTGGCTGGAGATGCGGTTGTCGCCCAGAACAAACACATATCCCTTAGGCACGTCAAAGGGCCCGAAATCGTGCGTACGGACGCCGGGCGACAGATATTCCTCACGTACAGGTGTCCCGTCAACGATGAGCCGACCGCCCGCTGCTTCAACCGTCTGGTTGCCAATGGCGACGACTCGCTTGACGAGTTCGGCTGTTTTGGGGTTCCGCAAACGATCAGGCGCTCCGAAAACAACGACATCACCGGGGCTGGGTTCGCCTATGCGGTAACTGAGCTTGGAAACCAGCAACCGATCGCCGATCTGCAGCGTCGGCTCCATCGACTCAGACGGTATGAAGAACGCTGCGACGAGAAAAGTCCGCATCGCTAAAGAAAGCAGCACGGCAATCGTCAGCACCCACAGCCACGACAACAAACTCCGTGAGCGTCGGCTCATGGCCCGTCGAACACGCGGTGAGCGCTCGCTTCCCGCTACCTCTGTCGCGGGCTCATCGCCAAGACGCTCATCGCCAGGACGCTCATCGCCAGGACATAGGGTGCTATCGCGAACCGGTTCGACGGGGTCGTCTGGAAGGCTCATGGCTCTTCGGTGAGCCAAGCCGCGGCGGCGCCTAGCCACTGGCAGGCTTCGGTGTCATCGAACAGCGGCCGTCCCATCGAGGTGATCCCTAGGCCCGTCCGCACGAGTGAATCCGCTAATGGAAGCGGTTCGAGCCAGACGGCCCGTTCGCCCAGAGAGGTAAGCCACTTGGCAGTACTAGGAGGCACAGCCACGCCAGCGGGTACTGGCACAGCCGTACGTTGCGGTGACAGCGCCGTCACCGTCTGGGTGTGATGGCTGATGCCACGATGCCGTGCGCGTTCGTCCTGCGATGATGCCCGAACGGCCACTGCTGTTGCCGCACCGAGACCGTCGAGCACAGCGGCCTCACCGGCCAGATTGAGTCCGGAGAAACCGAGCGGGCTCGCGGTGCCGAGATGCCCGGGACCGGGTGACACGACTACCCAGTCGATGTTTTGTTTGGCCAATGCTGCGACACCGGAGGCCACAGTGACCGACTCAATGGGCGCTCCGAACGCCTGCCCGGCGCTGACCGCCGTGGCCACGATGCCGCGCTGGAGGCAAGCTGCGGCGAGATCGCTCAGCACGAACGGCAGCGCGCCCCCGTCGGTCATGACATAGCCAGGTGCCGTGTCGGCTGCGTCGCGCAGCCCCGCAGCCAAAGCCATGGCGTGACTGTGCAACACGCACAGCACCACCCGGATGCCTGCCAAAGACGGCAGCGGCCCAGGTTCGCAGCAACCCCCAGGGTGCTCGCTGTGCGTCTCGAACGCTTCAACGGCAATCTGCTCCGCCAAGTAACGGGCTTTCATAACATGCCCTGTGCTGGCTACTCCCAGATGCGGCGAACTCAAATTGGTGTGTACAACGTGAGCCCCGCCAGTGCCCAAGCCCAGCTCAACTGCGCTGACGTTCACCAGTAGCTCGTCACCGACTGCTGTGCGACCGCACAGCTCGGTCAAGGCGTACGCCTCGCTGCCGTCGTGCAAGGTCATGCGCTGCAGGCCCGGCCTGGGGTCGCGCACTTCAACGGCTCGCAGTCGCGCAAAATGCGGCATTCGCTGCCCTCAGTCGGCCACAAAACCGGGTCGACAGAAACCGGATCGGCAACAACCGGATCGACCAGCGACACCGTGGCCCGCACTCGTCACAGCGACTCGATCATTTGGTCGACTCGTTCGTCGTGGGAACGAAATGGATCTTTGCAAAGGACGGTTCGCTGCGCTTGATCGTTGAGCTTCAGATGCACCCAATCGACCGTGTAGTCGCGGCGCCGGGCCTTGGCCTCACGGACAAACGCTCCCCGCAGACGGGCGCGGGTGGTCTGAGGGGCCTCTTCGGTGGCCCGGCGGACATCGGCATCATCAAGAACCCGCTCCACTAGCCCTCGCTTCTGCATCAAATAAAACACCCCACGTTTGGAATGAACATGGTGGTACTGCAAGTCCAAGAGCGCAATGCGGGGGTCGTTGAGGCCGACACCGTTGCGTTCGCCGTAGCCAGTGAGCAGATGATGCTTGATAACCCAGTCCACCTCGCGGCCCAACAACAACGGATCATCACCAATCGCCGTCATGCAGTGCTCCCACATCTGCAGTGCTCGCGCCTCTTGGGCAGTGAGTTCGTTGGTCTCAGCGAAGCGCAATGCCCGCTCGAGGTACTCCGACTGGACATCAAACGCGCTGACCTCACGGCCGTTGGCCAAGCGCACTTTGCGGCGACAGGTGATGTCGTGGCTGATCTCGCGGATTGCGCGGATCGGGTTCTCCAAGGTCATGTCACGCAGCACCACGGTCGGTTCCTCAAGCATTCGCAGCATCAACGCAGTAGCACCGACCTTGAGAAACGACGTGTACTCGCTCATGTTGGAGTCGCCCACGATCACATGCAGTCGACGGAACCGCTCAGCATCGGCATGGGGTTCGTCGCGGGTGTTGATGATGGGACGACTGCGGGTAGTAGCGCTCGACACGCTCTCCCAAATGTGCTCTGCCCGCTGAGTTATGCAATACCGGGGGCCCTTTGCGGTGTTGAGCAACTTGCCAGCACCTGAATAGATCTGGCGGGTGACAAGAAAAGGAATCAGCACCTCTGCGTAGTTCGAGAAATCGTCCCCTCGGCTGGTGAGGTAGTTCTCGTGGCAACCGTAGCTGTTGCCCGCTGAGTCGGTGTTGTTCTTGAACAGGAAGATCGTGCCGCCGAACGACTCTTGGGCGAGCTGCTCAGTCGCGTTGGCGACAAGTTTTTCGAGGATGCGCTCACCGGCACGGTCGTGGCACACCACGTCGTAGACCGAGTCGCACTCGGGTGTTGCGTATTCGGGATGACTGCCCACATCGAGGTACAGGCGCGCTCCGTTGACAAGAAAGACGTTGCTAGATCGCCCCCATGAAACGACGCGACGGAACAAATAGCGCGCCACTTCGTCGGGACTGAGACGTCGCTGCCCGCGCAGCGTGAAAGTAATGCCGTACTCGTTCTCAATACCCATGATGCGCCGCTGCACGGCGTCACGGTACTGCCGATTTAGGAACCGTCCTGATCGAATGCGCCATCGGCCTCTGACGCATCGTCATCGCCCAGCGCAACTTCGACTTCAGCATCGTCGAGTCTGCGGAAGCAGCGTCGGCGATGAGACCCATCGGGCACGATTGTCTCAAGCACAGCAACTTCGAGATCAGCAGCGGCGATGCTGCGCTCGGGACCGGACAGAGCTTCGCGGGCCAACCGGACCGCAGCCGATGCATCGAGACCGGGTCCGTACCCTTGCGCGACTCGTTCGCGCACAGCGTCGGCGTCGCCGCCAATACAGCAGTAATCCTCTTCGTCCATGACCGTGCCGTCGTATTGAATGCGGTACAGCTGATTGGGTTCGCCGCCTAACCCTGCTTCCACCACCACGATCTCCACTTCGAGCGGCTTGAGTTCGTGGGTGAAGAACTGTCCGAGCATCTGCGCGTACTGATTGGCCAAGCTGCGGGCTTCGACATCGGAACGGGAGTACTGATAGCCCTTCAGTTCGGCATGACGCACGCCGGCGATGCGTAGCTGGTCAAATTCGATGTAGCGGCCCACACCACCAAAAGCGATGCGGTCGTAGATCTCCGATACTTTGCGCAGGGTCGCGCTCGCGTTCTCGGCCACCAAAGCGATGCCACCGTCGTACTCCAATGTCACCAGCGAGCGACCACGGGCGATGCCTTTGCGGGCGTAGTCGGCTCGATCCTGCATGAGCTGCTCTGGGCTGACATACAGCCCGGGCATGCTCATCAGCGAACCCTCGGAGGGACAAGGCGTGAAGCGGGGCTGCCGCTTGCATCGCTTGTGCCGCTTGCGAGGTCGGCTTGCAGCGCTGCGAACACTTCTGCTGATTGTGTATCGCTGAGCTGGCGGAAGCCGTCTGGGCCAATGGCGGCCAGCACCGGATAGATGCCTCGCACAGGATCGGGGCCACCGGTCGCAGTGTCCTCATCGGCGGCATGCCAGAGCGCCCCGACGCTGAGCGCCAAGGCGTCAAATTCGCTCAGGCCTTCCCGAAAGCCCAGCTTCAGCACAGTTGCGGCGTGCAGGCTGCCCGATCCAGCCGTGGCAAAGTCTTGCTCTTCGTAGCGCCCTCCGGTTACGTCGTACTGGAATAGGCGCCCTTGGGCGTTGGCGGGCTCAAAACCGGCGAAGATCGGCACCACTACCAAGCCTCGCATCGCTTGAGGCAGATGAGCTCGCACCATCTCGGCGAGCTGGTTGGCTTTGCCTTCAAGGCTGAGCGGTTTGCCTTCAATCTTTTCGTAGTACTCAAGCTGCAGCTGGAAAATGCGCACCATCTGCACGGCCGGTCCCGCTGCCCCTGCTATAGCGACCGCCGAGAAGGAGTCCGCAGGAAACACTTTTCGCATGTCGCGGTGGCTAATGAGGTGCCCGCTGGTGGCGCGACGGTCGCCCGCCATAACAACGCCTTCGCGGCTGCGCACTGCCAGCACGGTGGTGGCGTGAGAACCGCCGAACGGCTCGGCGCTGCCTGCTGGTGTCGGCGGTTGGTTGAGTTCGCTAAACGGCTCGTTGCCGGTGCGACGCAGGAGTTCTACAAAGCTCGCCCCGGGATCGTCGCCGGGAGCGAACACCGGCATGGCTGTCACTCGCCGCCCTTTTGGACGTAGTTCTTCACGAACTCTTCTGCGTTGGTCTCGAGCACGTCATCGATCTCATCGAGCAGATCGTCTAGTTCGGCCTTCAGCTCTGCAGCGCCCTCGCCTTGGGCTCCGGCACCGACCGGTGGTGATGTCTCGGCCTCTCGCGGGGCTGACCGTCGCACTTGTTCGCGCTCTGCCATCTCGGGCCTCCTCGAATCTCGGCTGCGAATCTCGACCGTTTGTCTTGACTGCGGCTTGTCTTGACTGCGGCAGAGTTTTGGTCGCCGCCCGCAGGTTGGTTTGCCTAGCCCGCGGCGACTGTCTAACTGCCCAGCCGACCTAGCTGCCCAGCCGACGCAGCAGCTCGGCTGCGTTGCCGCACTCGTCCAACAAGCTACCTACGTGGCTGCGGGTTCCTCGCAGAGGCTCCAGCATCGGCACTCGCCTCAGGGGATCTGAGCCGATGTCAAACACCATTGAGTCCCAGTTGGCTGCGACGATCTGGTCGCCGAACTTCTCGAGGCAACGACCCCGAAAGTAGGCGCGCGTGGTCGGCGGCGGTGCCGAGACGGCCTCATGCACCTCGCGGTCTGTGGTGATTCGCTCAAGACCGACACGCTGTGAGAGCGACTTGGACGGACGCAGGTCGTGGTACTGCAAGTCCAGTGCTGCCAGTGTGGGATCATCCCATAGGAGATCATGACGCTGCGCGAACCCCTCATAGAGCCGCAGCTTGGCCACCCAGTCCAACTGCGATGCCAAGGTCATCGGGTCGGCCTCTAGCCCGGTGAGCACAGCCTCCCAGCGGTTGAGGACATCATTGCCGATGCTGTCGCCACCGACGGCTTCGAGGCCGTGTTGCTGCGCGTACCGACGCGCCATGCTGAGGTATTCCCATTGAATCTCGACTGCCCGCAGCCAGCGGCCATCGGCGAGTTCGATGAGACCCGACAGGTTCGTGTCGCAGCTGACTTGCCGAAGCGCGGCAACCGACGCTGCGGGTGTCAGCGGCTCAGGCACAAAATCGTCGTCGATCATGGCCAGCACGAGTGATGTTGTGCCCAGCTTCAGGTAGGTCTGCAGCTCGCTCATGTTGGCATCGCCAACGATGACATGCATTCGCCGGTATTTGCGATTGTTGGCGTGGGGTTCATCGCGTGTGTTCACGATCGGGCGTTTGAGCGTCGTCTCAAGCCCGACCTCTTCCTCAAAGAAATCGGCTCGCTGGCTGATCTGGAACGGCCGCTCAATGAACGACTTCGGTGGTGGCACTGCCATCGGCACTTCCATGCCGATCTTGCCTGCGCCGCAAAAGATCTGCCGAGTCACAAAAAACGGCAAGATGTGCGTCACGATGCGACCGAAGGGCACATCGCGGTCTAACAAATAGTTCTCGTGGCAGCCGTAGCTATTGCCCTTCCCATCGCTGTTGTTCTTGTGGATCACCAGTTCTTCGCTGTCGGGCAGGAGGTTGTTGGCCGCTTCCATCGACCGGATGAGGATTTCTTCGGCGGCACGGTCGTAGACCACACACTGGCGCGCATCTGAGCATTCGGGGGTTGACAGCTCGGGGTGCGCGTGGTCTACGTAGTAGCGGGCACCGTTGGTCAGCACTGCGTTCACAAGGTGGGTCTCGATCTCGGGTGCAAGCGCGTCAAATTCGTTGAAGCCTCGCGCATCGGTGCTTGGCTGCTCATCTTCGAAATCCCAGCCAACTCGCTGGCATAAGAAGCCGTTGACGTAAGCGTTGATGAGCATCGACGATGCCGCCACCGGATTGGAGTCACCATCGCAGCGATGGAGAATGCCGAACTCCGTCTCGATGCCAACGACCTTGTGAACTGCCACCGGGCGAAACACTAGCCCTCAGAGCCGCACCTTTGGAGCCTGAGGCTTAGAGGTACTGGCTGGTCTGGACTCGTTCGATGGCTCGCCCGCCCAAAGCGTCGCTGTCATCGTGGTCAACCAAGGTGCGGATGAAGACGATCCGCTCGCCTTTCTTGCCCGAGATCTTGGCCCAGTCGTCAGGGTTCGTGGTGTTGGGCAGGTCCTCGTGCTCACGGAATTCCTGCCGAATCGAACTCATGAGATCGTCAAGTCGGATGCCGTTGCTGCCTGTCGCCAAGGAGCGCTTGATGGCGTTCTTTTTGGCTCGACGAACAATGTTCTCAATCATGGCGCCCGAAGCGAAATCTTTGAAGTACATGACTTCTTTGTCGCCGTTCTGATAGGTGACCTCTAAAAACCGGTTGAGGTCATCGGGCCGATACATCTCGTCGACCGTCCGCTCGATCATTACCCGAACGGCCTTGTGAGGATCGCCGCCGCCGAGTTCTGCGACCTCCATCGGGTCGATCGGCAGTTTGGGTGTGAGGTAGGTGTCGAAGATCGACAGCGCTGCGGACTCGTCGGGCCGGTTGATCTTGATTTTTACGTCGAGGCGTCCCGGCCGCAGGATGGCTGGGTCGATGAGATCTTCGCGGTTAGAAGCGCCGATCACGATGACGTTGCGCAAACCTTCGACACCGTCGATCTCTGCGAGCAGCTGGGGCACCACGGTGGATTCCATGTCGGAGCTGATGCCGCTGCCGCGGGTGCGAAACAGCGACTCCATCTCATCGAAGAACACGATTACCGGCCAGCCCTCGGAAGCTTTTTCACGGGCCCGCTCAAAGATGCGACGTATCTGCCGCTCGGTCTCACCGACGTACTTGTTGAGCAGTTCTGGACCCTTGATGTTGATGAAGAAACTGCGCGCTCCCTGTTGGCCAGACACCTCCCCCACCTTGGCGGCGAGCGAGTTGGCCACCGCCTTCGCGATCAGGGTCTTACCGCAGCCCGGCGGGCCGTAGAGCAGAATGCCTTTGGGCGCGGGCAGGTCGTAGGTGCGAAATAGGTCTTGGTGCAGATACGGCAGCTCCACCGCATCGGTAATCAGCTCGATTTGCGTGTCGAGCCCGCCGATGTCGCCATAGGTGACATCGGGGACTTCTTCGAGCAGCAGATCGTCCACCTCTGGCCGCGGCAACTGCTCAAGCACCACATTGGAGCGCACATCGAGCAATAGATGGTCACCTGAGCGCAGCGGCTGGTTCCGAAGATGGCCTGCTAGCTCGACGACGCGTTCTTCGTCGGCTCGCCCGGTGACGAGCACTCGAAAGCCGTCGGGGAGCACTTCGACCAGAGTGACCACTTCGCCGGAGGTCTCTGGTCCTCGTGCGAGCACGATGTTGAAGGAATCGTTGAGCACAACTTCGCTGCCTTCGACCAGTTCGGTCTCAAACAAGTCGGGATGCAAAGCGACACGCATCTTGCGTCCGCTGGCGTACACATCGGCGGTGCCGTCGTCGTTGCGGGCGAGAAAGGTCCCATACGCGGACGGTGGCTGCGTGAGCTTGTCCACCTCTTCGCGCAACGCTGCGATGTGCTCACGGGCCTCGCGCAAGGTGTAGGTGAGCTTCTCGTTCTGAGAGACCGCCGCTGAGAGCTGCCCCTTGGTTTCAAGCAAACGCTCCTCAAGCGTGCTGATACGAGCCGAGGTGTCTACGGCTTTGCGCCGCAGCAGTGCAATCTCTTCCTCGAACGCACGCAGGCGGTCGCGGAGCGCTTCGGTGCTGGCCGCGTTGCTGTGCTGTTGCCCGGTGCCGTCTGGGTCCATAAGCGGCTGACACTACCCGCACTCGGTGCCATGGACGTGACGCGCAGATTCCCGACCTTGGCAGTTCGCTACGACGCAAGTATTTCCGACGCAAGTATCTTGTGAGAGGGCGCGGTACGCAACGCGCGCCGAATCGGTAGGCTTTGCAACTGGCCGGTTCCTTTTCGGCCGGTTTCCTTGAGGGATGTCCCACAGGAAAGGGCGCACACAATGAAGGTATGGATCGATCAGGATCTGTGTACCGGTGACGGGCTCTGCGAAGAGATCGCCCCCGATGTCTTCACGCTTCTCGACGACGGTCTTGCCTACGTCAAAGAAGGCGACAAAGTCTTCTCCGAACCGGGAGGCGTTGAGGGCCTTGCCGAGTTTGATGACTCGCAGCTTGATGCCGTGATTGAGTCGGCTGAAGAGTGCCCCGGGGAGTGCATCTTCATAGAGGCTTAAGCCGACTCCTTGATACAGCGGCTTAAGCCGACTCCTTGATACAGCGGCGTAAGCCGACTGTGACACAGCGGCTTAAGCCGGCTGCCTTGATACAGCGGCGGCTGCCTTGACACAGCGGCGGCTGCCTTGATTCTCAGCCGGCGCTGCATTGACCGTGAGGTACTTGGCTAAGGCGTTCGGGCGGCGCTGTGATGAGTGTGTCGCCAAGATAGTTCACGCGTGCTTGTAGGCCAGCAGATATCACGAACCCCAACAGCTCCCCCCGGCTCAGCGCGAACCCGATATCGGAAGGCCCCCGCACCGAGGCGAACGCCACCCCAACCGCACTGCCGTCTCGGTCCACCAGTGGCCCGCCTGACTGTCCCGTAAGAATCTGCGCAGCAACGAGATACACGTTGCGAGCAGTCCCTTCGCCCCACAACCCGGACGCGCTCACGAGATGCTCAATACGCGCGGGCGACACGTTGAGTCCGCCGTCGTGGGAGTAGCCGAGCACTGCGCCGGAGATGCCGAGCCGCACCCGATCTATCCGCAACGGCGGCACTGCAGTGTTTGAGCTGAGCAGGGCCAGATCTCGTGCAGGGTCGTAACCAACGACAGTCGCTGCAACAACGGCAAGTTCGCCGTCAGCCTCCTGCGGATACTCAATCTCAATGCTCGTTGCGCCTGCGATCACATGCGCGGCTCCAACTGCCAAGCCTGGCGCAATCGCAAACGCCGACCCGCGAGAGACCGGCCCGCAGCCATAGGCACGCACTCCTAGGACACTTCTGCTGACATCGGCGAGCACTTCTTCGCCGACGGTTGCCAAGGTCGGCGGGGCACCCAACCAGATCGGCCCGTCCGCGCTTTCGATGAACGCAACAGGTTCAACAGCAGGTCCGCCTCGACCGGAATCATCAAGATCTCGCCCGCACGAGCTGAGCACGATTGCAGCCAGCACGAACCCAACGGCTGGCATCAGCCAAGGTGCGGGCCGCCGCGTGCGTCGCTCACGGCGGTGTCGCCGGAACCAACAGGAGTGTGTTGCGATGCGTTTCACGCCTCAATCAGTCGGGCGTGCGTCACGAATCCGGTGTGGGCGACCATGCGATGGTCCGGCCGTACTGAGGCCCCTTTGACATGCCAGCTGCGATGCAACACTTCGATGGTCTCTGCCATCGACCAAGGACCCTCATCAAGTGTCCTGCGGAGTTGCTGCACTTGGGTCACCGACGGGTTGTAGGCGACCAGTATCCCGCCTCTTCGCAAAGCCGTGGCCAAGTGTCCTACGACGCGCCACGGCTCGGGGATGTCCAGCAGGGCTCGGTCATAGAAGGCGTTGGTGGCGCGGCCCGGTGTAGAGACCGACGAAGCGGCACCTATCCGTGGAGGATCCACTGAGTCGTACGCGTCGCGCAGTTGGACGTCGTATCGGTTGAGTGCCGCTTCTCCTGCTACAGCCGCCACGTTTCGCTGTGCCCGCTCAGCGAAATCGTTTCGTAACTCGTAACCGGTGACGAATGCACCGCTGCGCAGGAGCGTCGCCGACAACGCTCCTGAGCCAACACCGGTCTCAAACACCGACATGCCTGCTCGCACATCGGCCAGCATCCAGATTGCACCCAGATCTTTCGGATAGATGACCTGCGCGCCCCGCGGCATCTTCAGCACATGATCGGCAAGCGTCGGCCTCAGCGCCACGAACCGTGCATCAGAGCTGCTGCGAAACTGCGAACCTTCGCCCGATCCGATGATCTCGTCGTGGAACACAACACCTGCGTGAGTGTGGAACTCGCCACCGCGGCGCAGTTCAACCAAGTAGCGGCGCTGCCGGCTGTCAACCATCAGCACCGTCTCGCCCGCTTGCAGGTCGCCCAGCGGAGTCTCATCGATTCTTGGGCGGGCCAAGTACTCGGGCGCTTCGTCTGTGCCGCTCACCTGTGATCGGTTGACGGCGTTTGAGGCGTGTGGCCGCGCGGCAAGTGCTCAATGCTGAGGCGCTCGCCGGGTGCCAGTTCGCCCCGATACACCACTTGAGGCTCGCGTCTCGACAACCTCACCAACAGCTTCAGCCCGCTAGCGGCGATAGCCACGCCCAGCCAAATCCCACTGCCGGATCGTGCTCGCCGCCACGCCGTACCTAGGACCCACCCTCGCAAGCTTCCCCGGCCCACTGATGACTGGCCCACTGATGACCGGCCCACTGACGAAATTATGCCCATCGGTGCCCCCAAGCCTGCTTAGGCCCGGATGACCTCAACGATGGTGGTGCGTTTGCGTCCGCGGCGGCGTCCAGCCAGAAAAGCCGCGAGGACGGCTCCGGTGCCAACAGCGACTGCAGCCGCAACAGCCGCACTCGACATCTTCTCCGCTGCATCGCTTGCATCCCCAACGAGGTGCCGAACCCGCTCGGCGATGTCTGCTTGGGTGATTCGCTGATGCGCGAAGTTGGCCGAGGCATTGGCTGAGGTGTTGTTAGGCATCGGTGTCGCTTTCTTGGCTGTTGCGGCCAACGTCACGGCTGTCGGTAGAGGGCTTGATCGACTTGGCCAACAAAACGATGGCCACGACAAGCAACGCTGCTCCGGCCAAGTGCGGAACAAAAGACCAATTAGCTCCAAACACGCTCGTCTCGCTCTGGAGAACACGCATGAGCGCAAGCGCAGCTAGCACCAAGGACACGCTGATCGCCAACGAACCCGCTAACCCGAACACCAAGTAACGACCGAGGCCGCGCAGCGGCCCCACGGTTTCTTGGGCCACGTATGCCCGCAGCATGGCGACCAGATCGGAAAGCTCGGCTCTTAGGCCGACATCTCGTTTAGGCACAGTCCGCTCTGGCACCGTCCGCTTGGGAATTGGGCAGGCCGCTTCGACCCTGAGGGCGACGCTACCGCGGGCTCGGCAGTTCTGCCACACGGCCAAGCGCGTAGATGATCGCCATCGCAGGCGCCGTTGCGGGCATTCTCAGCCGGTGCTATACAGCAACCCTGCCAGAGCATCTCGATCTCCCACTGGGTAGCGCAACAATTGCCCCGCCAGTGACTCTTGTAGTTCGAGACCCAAACGGGAACCGGTCGGCACATTGTTGAGCATCTGAGCAAAAACGACGGTCCCGCTCTCTGTTTCGATGAATCCCGCCAACGAATTAACACCGGCCAACAAGCCAGTTTTGGCATGTAGCCGACCCGCCACGGGATGGTCGCCGAACCGATGCGACAGCGTTCCCGTCTGCGCTGCAATCGGTAGTCCTGCTAGGACCGCGGAGTCGGTCCCTAGCCGGTCAACCAGCGCAGCCAAGAAGCTGCACGTCATTGAGTTCCCACGATCTAGCCCAGACCCGTCCACCACAGTCGGTGATGGCACTCCAGCCATCATCTCAGACACGATCTGAGTGGCAGCATCAGCACCCACAGCCGTTGAACCTTCCCCGGCGCTGCGCAAGGCGATCTCCCGCAGCATCAACTCGGCAGTGGTGTTGTCGCTCTCTCGCAGCATCTGCTGGATAATTTCGATCATCGGCGGCGATGTCAGGCGCGCTATCTCAGTCATCCCGCCCGGCGCAGTCGAGACGACCACATCGACATCTACCGTCACGCCCCTCACCCTGAGCAAATCCACCAGCGTGGACACGAACCAGCGAGCCGGATGCGCGGCGGACGTTAGGGCCGTTGTGAATCCGGTAATGCCGTCATTTAGGCTCAATGCCGACAACGGACCGCTGTGCAGCCGATCGATGTAGCGCTGAGGCCATGTCGGGGGAAAGCGTGTTGTGTCGTAGCGAGACTCATCGGCGATGAGTGTTCCGCGCAGCGACTCAATTCCCAAGCCGACTATCTGGTCAGCGAGGTCCTCCATTGGCGTGCGTAGCTGCGGCTGGCGTCGATGAGAATCCGCGTACGACTGCGTCATAATCAACGGGTCACCGCCGCCGACCACCCAAACTGTGCCCTCGAGCACGCCGTTGGACACCTCGGTGTCGGTGAGTACCCGGGTCACCAACCGTTCTGAAGGGTCTACGACTGCGAGTGCGGCGGCGGCCGTGACGAGCTTCTGCACCGAAGCCGGGATCACCGCCTCGGCATCGCTTGAGAACACCTCGCTGCCGTTGATCCGGATCGCCAGACAGTGCGGCTGAGGCCAGTCCGAACTCAACGCCGTCATTTCCCGGCCGATGATGTGCCGCTGCGCTGCCCTCCATAACGCCTCCGGTGCTCGCTCAGCACGCAGCAGCGGCGCACTTTCACTTGCTGAGTTCGGCGTGGCGGCACGCTCAGCGGGATCGTCCGAATCGTCCGAATCGTCCGCCAGAGCGAACACGGGCGTACGCAATGACAGCGCATGTGCTTGGGCTTCGTCAGCGGCTGCGTTCATCCGCACGGCTGCGACTGCCGGCAACAAGCCAGCCGCTGCCGTCAGCAGCACCAGCAGGGCTAGGCGCAGGAATCTCACGTCATTCGCTGGAACCCTGCGCGCCACCCAAGGCGGCACTAGAACCCTGCGCGCCACCCAAGGCGGCACTAGAACCCTGCGCGCCACCCAAGGCGGCACTAGAACCCTGCGCGCCACCCAAGGCGGCACTAGAACCCTGCGCGCCGCCGAGAGCGGCACTGGAACCCTGCGCGCCGCCGAGAGCGGCGCCGAGCGCTGCGGAGAGTTCGCCTGCTTCAGACCGTACGACCGTCGGCATGGACTCCTCGGTTCGGCCGATGAGCATCCCTGAGAGTTCCCCATGGACTTGGGGAGCGAACAAGTCCCAGTCTTCGCTGATCCCTCCGCTAATCACCACCATCTCGGGGTCGACCAGCACGCAGAGGTTTGAGATGCCCAGCGCCAACCAGTGCGAGAACTCAGCAATTGCGCCTTGCGCCTCAGCATCGCCTTTGCGGGCAGCAGACGTAATGTCGGGACCCCGCATCCCTTCGCCGAGACGTTCTGACGCCAAGCGACTCAGCGCAGAGCCCGATGCATACATCTCCCAGCATCCTCGCCTGCCACACGCACAGGCACGTCCGTCGGCCTCGACGATCATGTGCCCAGGCTCACCGGCCAGTCCATAGGCACCGCGCAAGACGGCACCGTCACTGATGAACGCACCGCCGATGCCGGTGCCCACAGCCACCATTACGCCATGCCGGATTCCTTGTGCCGCTCCGCAGCTGAGTTCCCAGCGGGCAGCGCAGTTGACCTCATTGTCGAAACTCACGGGCGTTCCCAACGCTGCGCTCAGGTCAGCCCCTATCGCTGCGCCGTCCACACCGACCAGATTCGGCGAGACCGTCACTACGCCGTCAACAGTGATGAGCCCGGCCATGCCCACACCAACCGTCACTTTGCCGGAGGTAGGCGCAAGCTCACGCGCCATTGCCGCTAGGCATTCCACCAACCTGTCTGCGCCCGCAGGAGTGGACTCGCGCAGTGTCTTCGTCAGTCTGCCGCTGCCATCGGTCGCCACACCGAAAATCTTCGTGCCACCCACATCGAAACCCAAACGCACTGGCTCCTCTTCGGGCGCGCTATGCAAGAGTGCCGCTGTTTGGCGCGGCCGGGACTCTGCCGGTGCGGCATCACCCACAGTGCTACCCAAAGGAGTGCTACCCAAAGAGGTGCAACCCAGTGAACTACAGCCTGGCGGGCTACAGCTTGCCTAGCAGTGCGGCGCAGCTAGATACCTCAACACCGCCGCCTTCTTCAACTTCGAGCGCTGTCACGGTGCCGTCTTCGATTACCGCTGCGTAGCGCCTCGATCTGTGGCCCAAACCCATGGCTGTGCCATCTAGGACGAGGCCCATCGCTTCAGCGAATTCACCGTTGCCGTCAGAAGCCATCTCGATGCCCTCCGCGCCTTGTGCTTGCGCCCACGCATCCATGGTCCATGCGTCGTTCGTTGCCACGCAGACGACCTTGTCAACACCTCTGCCAGCTAGTTCAGCAGCACCTTCGACATACCCGGGTAGATGCACCTTGCTGCATCCTGGGGTGAAAGCACCTGGCACTGCGAACAGCACCACCTTGCCGCTGCCCAGCATTTCGCCGGACTGCACGGGCGCTGGCATGCCGTCCGGACCCAAAACTCGCAGGGTTACATCGGGAATCTGGTCGCCGACCTGTACTGACATCTCAGTTCTCCGTTCACGTTCGATTTTGTTGGTGAATGTGGACCGAAGCGTACCGTCACTGGGCTGGGGGGTTCTGGGCTGAGGGGTTCTGGGCTGGGGGGTTCTGGGCTGGGGGGTTCTGGGGCCCGGCACCGTGTATCCATTCCAGCAGGTCGTGGTAGGCGTCGGTGCTGGGCAGATCTGGGTTTGCCTCGCTGACCCACGCCGGACATCGGAACAAGCTGGCGCTATGTGCAGCACGCAGCATGGTCAAATCGTTGAAAGAATCTCCGACCGCGGTCACATGGTAATTCAGCTCTCGGTAGGCCTCCACGGCACGTCGCTTGGGGTCTTCAAGTCGGCGATGCCAGCCGACCACACGTCCGTTGACGACATCGACCCGGTGACACAGCAGATGCGGGTAGCCCATCAGCTCCAAGAAGTGATCGTCGAACTCCTCAAAGGTGTCCGACAACAGCACCACGACCCAGCGGCGTCGCAGCTCATCGAGAAACTCTCGAGCACCGTCCAGCAATGGCAGTTCTGCGATCGTGGCGCTGATCTCTTCAAACGAAACTTCGTGCCTATAGAGCACATCTATCCGATATTGCATCAGCACGTCGTAGTCCGGTTCGTCTCTGGTTGTCCTCTTCAGCTCCTCAATGCCGGTTCGTTCGGCTACTGCGATCCAAATTTCGGGCGTCAGCACGCCCTCCATGTCCAAGGCGATGACTCTCTGCACGAAAATCAAGTCTCGCACGCATCACCTTGAGCCGCGCACCGTCGGGTGGCAGGTTGGCTCAACAGCGGGCAATTCCTCTAGGGTCAACTCCTGATCGAAGTGATGAACGAAATCTGCAAGCACATAGGCGAGCCTGAGATGTTCCCGCTGCGATGATCTTGGCTTTGGCAGCCCTGCTCGCAGGCTTGGTCCTGTTGGTCTGGGCCGGCGACAACTTCGTGGAAGGCGCTTCGCGGCTGGCTTCGGCTCTGCGAATGAGGCCAGCGGTGATCGGGGCGGTAGTGCTGGGCTTCGGCACGTCGGCACCAGAGATGGTGGTCTCCTCGGTGGCCTCGATCAACGACAACCCGGCCCTTGGTGTGGGCAACATTGTCGGCTCTAACGTTGCAAACCTGAGCTTGGGCCTAGGTGTAGCGGCGTTGCTGACACCGATCGCTTTCTCGGCCACCGCGCTGCGGCGGGATGTGCCGTGGTCGGTCGCCACCGCAGCAATCTTCGCTCTTTTGGTTGTAGACGGCAATCTCAGCCGCCTCGAAGGCGGCATCTTGGCAACGCTGATGGCGGTAACGCTGGTGTGGCTCATCCGCACATCACGCGACGATGATCTCTCGGCTACCTCGGGCAGCGTCGCAGACCCCGAAGCCCGAGCTACCGGGGGCCCATGGCGCAACTTGGCCCAAGCTGTCCTAGGGCTACTCGGCGTTATCGTCGGCGCTCAACTCGCCGTGGAAGGTGCCATCGAACTAGCCGAGCGCTGGGGGCTCAGCGGGGGCTTCATCGGTTTCTCTGTTGTTGCTGTGGGGACTTCGCTGCCCGAGGTGGCAACCGTGGTGGCCGCTGCCCGCAAAGGACACACCGAGCTGATCGTGGGGAACTTGTTCGGCTCCAACGTGTTCAACAGCCTTGCCGTGGGCGGCGCTATGGGACTCGTCGGCGCTGGTGCTATCGACGATCCATCGCTTACCGGGTTGGGCATCGGGGCGATGATGGTGGTGGTGGCGCTGGCCTACGCAGGTGCGCTTATCGGCAAACGCGCGGGGCGCCTTGACGGCGCGGTTCTGCTTGCTGTGTACGCCGCTGCGATGGTCTTGCTCGGCACCGGTTGAACGCGCACGGCTCCCTGTACAAACAGCCCTGTACAAACAGCTCAGCCCCTCAAGCGTACAGCCATGGGCTTGATGGCAGATCGTTCACTGTGCGGCGGCTCTGTGCCGTACCCTGCATCGGCGATGAACGCCCCAGACTTCACAAACGCGGACTTCACAAGCGCAGGCCTCACAAGCCCAGAGTTCACAAACTCAGGGTTCACAAGCGCAGGTTCCCTCTGAACGGCCGACACCCACCCGCAGGCAGCCCGTCTGGGGGCTTTGTGCGACTTCGCACGACGGCACGCAAAGCGCTGGATATCTCCAACGAAATTCGGCGGGACTGGGGGGCCAAACGCATCGGCGGCCTGTCGGCGGAAATCGCATTTTTTGCTCTGTTGGGGCTGTTCCCCGCCATCATCGTTTTTGCTGCTTTGCTCGGCTCGCTCGACGTGCTGATCGGACGCACCGCAGCCGCCGATACCGAGGCGTGGCTGCTTGAACAGATCATCAACACATTCGGCGATCAGAACACACTCGGCGGCACGGTGGCTGACCTGTTCGACCGGTCTAATGCCCGCGTGGTCACAGTCGGTATCGCTGTTGCTGCCTACGCCGCGTCGAGAGGTTTTGTTGCCGTCGTGCGGGCCCTGAACGTCTGCCGCGGTCACCAAGGAACCCGCAGCTGGCTGTCGACTCGCGTTGTGGGTCTTGGCTTGACTTTTTTCACGCTGGTGGTGGCCGCTGCAGTGGCAGCGATGGTGGTCGTCGGGCCGTTGCTCGGTGGTGGCAGCGAATTCGCCGACCGCCTCGGAGCGGGACGGCTGTTTAGCACGGCCTGGGACTGGCTTCGTTGGCCCGTCGTGGTTGTGGCGGTGGTCGCTTGGGCGGCGACCGTGTACCGCGTCGCGCCACTTCACAAGTTGCGTTGGCGCTATGAAGTTCCCGGTGCATTGCTGGCGACCGGATGGTGGCTCGTTACCTCGGGAGGTTTCAGTGCGTACCTGCAACTCGCCTCCAGCGGCGTCAATGCCGTCTTCGGCCTGCTGGGTGGCGCGCTCAGCCTGCTGCTGTGGCTCTACTTGCTAGCGATGGGTCTTCTAGCCGGCGCCGAACTCAACAGCCTGCTCGACCGCCACCGCCCGCCTCACAATTCTGACATTGGGTCTTCGGTACCCGAAGCGTCTCCTTCAACGGCCGCGTCGGGTCCGTAACGTTGCCAGATTGCGTCAAAACGAAATTCTTTGATCACATCCTGACGGCCAAAGAACTGATCCTCAATAAGCGGTTCGATGTTATACGTCCAAATACGCCGCACACCTTCCTCGGTCAAATCTCGGTCTGGGTGCTTCGTCATAAAATGACTCGGACCAATCAAAAGATGATCGTCCCCCAGTTCCGCCGCCAAACGACCGTTAACACCTTTCAACAGACCAGCAACCCATCCTTTGTTGGGTGCTTTGCGCTCCAACCACTTACCCAACAAACTCTTAGTAGGCTCTTCAACCGGAGAGAACTTAACAAAATGAAACCGCCGCCGCATCGCCGCGTCAATGAGCGCAATCGACCGATCAGCAGTGTTCATAGTACCAATAAACCACAGATTATTGGGAAGCAAAAATTTCTCTTCGGGCCGGTACTGCGTCTGAACCGACTCATCACGGTACTCCAACAGATACAACAACTCCCCCAACACACGAGGCAGATTAGCCCGATTAATCTCATCAATCATCATCACATGCAACTCACCAGAACACGCTGACGCGCGTTGCGCCAACCGCACCAACGGACCAGGCACAAGCTCGTACGTCATATTCCCATCGTCGTCTACCTGTGGCCGGAATCCCTCAAAAAAATCCTCATACGAATACGCCGGATGAAACTGCACCAACGAATAGCCAGCCACACCCAAATCATCACCCGAATCATCAACCGACTCCCCGTACGCTGACTCGCCGCCACGACCACCCACCAGTGCCTTCGCAAGCGTCTGCGCAAAATACGTCTTCCCCGTCCCCGGAGGCCCGTACAGAATCACCTGCCCCTTATCTTGTAAAAGCTCCACAATGGAACGAACGAAACTCACCTCACACAACAAATCATCCGCAGCGCGCACCAACGCAGCTTCTAGATATTGAGAGTCGTTATCTAGCTCATCAAAGTCATCATCGTCGTCGCTGTCATCATCTAGATCTTCCTCACTTACATACTGCTCCGCGAACCAGTACAAGAACCGCGCAATGCCCCAAGCGTCAATAGAGTGTTCCGTGTCGGGGAAGTACGGCCCTAGGACGTCAACCAAGAAATCGTTGGCACCGATTACCAGCGCTCCGGGTTGCGGGTGGGACTCTGGCTCGTTGAGAAGAGTTGTTGCTGTGGCTACTTGTTCGGCGTTGAGAACTTCAAGCTCAACTAGCAACTCGATCATCTCCAGCTTTCCGGGTCGCGACCACCTCGCTGTCGCTGTTGGACTCTGTCGCAGAATGTAGTTGGGAATGAAACGTTGTGGGTGCGAAACAGCTAAGAGTCGAGTAGCAACAAGTTCTCCAAGGCCCGTGATACCCAAAACACAATCATCAAACCTAGAAGCTAAGTCGCTATCGTCGTAACAGAGGTCGTAGATCAGCGAGCGGATCGATTCCCACTCAGCAGACGAGCAGTCATTGACCGTTCGATGCAAGTTCGCTGTAATTCCAACGCCTCCATAGTCATAACGATCATTTGTCCACACACGCTTTACTCGCTCCCGCTCTTCATATGGCAGCGATTCCAAAGATGACAAAATTTCCGCTAACTCGACACGCGCTGCCTTATGTTGGCGATCATCTTCCGTAGGATACTCTGCCGCTTCTCGGTACCGCTCAACCAACCCCTCAAGCGTCAAAGAGTCTCGGGTGCCAAACCACTTGCCAAACCACTTGTCACCGGCCCTGTAGGTCGGTTGTTCGGTTCTTTGAACAACCCTGTTGCCGCTTTTTCGGTCGATTGGGTCGCCAACCCAGACCACTGTGTCGGTCTTTTTACATATCTTGTAGGTAGCAGCGCCTGGTTCTATCTCACACTTATTCTTGGTCCCACACGCGCAGTAATCCGGCCCCCATTTGTTGGTGGCATACAACTCTCCACATTCCACGGCGGGTTCCTCCGGCGGACGCTCAGGAACGCTGGGCAGTTGCCCGGGAGCATCGTCTAATTTGTCTTCACACCATGTCCACCAACGCCGAACACGCGATTTACAGTCCGCTTGAGCATTGACTCCGAGATTGAGTTCCTTAGTCACCCACTTGCTTAGGAGCATCTCGTTCTGTTCCCCAGGGGATTTCGGCCGCTGTGAAGAATGGGTGATCCAGCGCCTCACAACACTTCGAAGGTCTGCAACAACATTCGCAGGGTCCTGTGCCTTTGCCGTGTCCTCTATGTAGCGGAGGAACTCCTGGAGGCGACCTTCCCAGTATTGCTTGTAGTCGTGCGTTTTGCGGTCGTTGTTCATATTCATGGTTGTGAACCTACAACAGGGGTGTGACATGACACCCGCCGCAGACAGCCTGAAGGTGCCGTTGGCTATATCCGTTGGCTATATGAGGTCAGGGCCGATGTAATGAACGAGCGGTCCGTGATCTTGCTCGCTCCAAAGAATCAGCCATTCTTCGCCTGAGCCCTGCACGGTAACTCCCCACATTGCAGGCCGGTGGTAGCGGCGGCGGCGGATCCGGTGACTGCGCCTGCCGTCTTCGATCTCGTCGAGGATGTCATTCACCCGTTCATACATCTGGCTGAGTCTGACCTCAGCCCGCAAGGCAACGAGTTGCTGGTCCGCCTCGGGACTGAACAGCAACGGACCCATTAGCCCTGATACGCCCAGAGGGGCTTTGGCAATTTTGTGACAACGCCCCAACGTGTATAATTGGACATGCAGCGCGGTGTCGGGTTTTCGGCGCTGCCCACCTCGGTGAGATGGAAAATCTGGAAAGCAGACTCATGTCTCAACTCGTTGAACTTGACAGTCGGCGTCGCGCTGCGCTCGGCCGCCTTGGAAATCCCGAACACACCCTGTACTTAGTCGACGAAGAGGCCGACGGCACTCTGATTTTCACGCCTGCCGTTGTGATTCCCGCACACGAGGCTGCGCTGTTGCGCCACCCCGAACTGCTAGCACAGATCGAGACCGACCAGTCAGACCCGTCACGGGCTGTCCGCTCCCGAGCGCGTCGTCCTCGCGGAGCCTCTGGGACGTAAAGCCCGTAGACAGCAATTGCTGCACCAATTGCTGCATCTCAGCCGTTGATGGCATTATCTCAGCGCAGTTTCGTGTGGTGAGGCGTACGTGCTATCGTGTAGCACATGGATCGGATCGGTGTCCGCGAACTGCGCCAGAACGCGAGCAAGTGGCTGCACAGGGTTGCTGAGGGTGAGTGCTTTGAGGTCACAGTGCGAGGCGAACTAGTGGCGCTGCTCAGCCCGCCGCCTGCTGATGATGACCCGCTGGCTCGCTTGGTGGCCCGAGGAATTCTGGAGAAGAACGTTGACGGCCTGTCGACATCGCTAGATGAAGACCCGCCCCTGCCGATGTCTCCGCCGGGTGTGCCGACGCTGAGCGAGCGTCTTGCAGAACTGCGCCGAGATGAGCGGTGATATCTGGATTCTTGACGGGTCAGCATTCGTAAAACTCATCAAAGACGAAACAAAATCCACCGCCTCCCCCGGGGTGATGCCAGTTTCCCCCCAAATTTCGTCAGTGCGTTGACACTGTCACTGTTGTCTGTGACTGGCTTGCCCGTGACTGGCTCGCCGTCGTCGTTGCCTCAAGGTGTTCCGCAAGAGCGGTGATCTGAGCGTTGATGTCGCTGGGGCTGCCAGACAGATCGATGGCAACAGTGTGGAGCTTGGTGCCGAGATGCTTGACAGTGATGCGCGAAACAGCCAGTTCAGCAGCAGAGCGCTGCTGCGTGTCGAATTCGGCAGCGTTGCTGCTGCGCTGACCCGGCCGGGTGGAATTGTTGGGCCAGGCGGAGTCGTCTCGATTGACGTCAGCACAGTAGATCAGCGTGCCCTCACATAAGCCCAACGCGGTGGTGTAAGCCAAGACCTGGTAGTAGTCGCCTTGTCGTGCGCGTGCTGCACCGGTGCCGTTTGTGCTTGGGTTGCCTTGGTGCATCAACGCCGATGCACCGTCCATCTGGCTGATGTCCGTCTGGCTGGCGTCCATCTGGCTGGCGTCAGAGCTGTCAGTCTTGTTGATGTCGGTGCCTGCTAGCAGCTTGTACTTCAAATCGGCAACGCCAACCTCGGTGCCGTAGCGCCGGAAGGTCAGATCTGGCCTGATCTGCACACGTCGATCGGTATCAAGATGAGTGACCCGTTGAGCATCAACATTGAGTTTCCCGCGCAGTTCACGCCGCAACCGAGAGGTGACGAACCGCTCAAAAAGTTCGTTCATGTCCACCATGAACGCCGACGCAGCAGTATCGCCGTGCTGATCTTGCAAAGTGCAGTTGGCCAAGATCAGTCGTGCCAAACGGAGCGCGGGCTTGTAGTGCTCGTTCAGGCGGGTGTACCAGATGCGATCTAGACGATCCAGCGCCGCCGCTGGAGTGAGTTCTGTCACGCCGTCCAACGCAGCAAACAGCCGACGCAACCGACGCCGGTCCTCGTGAGGTACATCCGGCACGCGTAGCGCCAGCCCGATGGCCGCTGTCAGGCAGCGGTTCTCGTCAACATCGGCGGTGAAGTCGTCCCACGAGCACGCCATTGGCACCAGCACACCGCCCCGACGAAATTGTCGGGTGAAGTTGATACGACCCCGCAATGCCAGCAGATCGTCCTCTTCGTGCCGGTAGTGATGAAACAGTCCACGCGCCAAAGTGGTTTCCGCTGTGCGGGCGAAAAACGACACCAGCGCCGGCAGCAATTCGTCGTTGGTGGCGTAGTCAATGGCCTCAGCCCGCCAAGCCTCAGGCGGCAGTCCAACCTCCAGCAGCAAAAACAAGTTCTCGGGCTTGATCTTCGGACGCACAATGATGCGCAAGTCACCCAACGTGAATGCGCCCACCCACTGCCGGGTGGACACTTTCCACCAGCCAACCTCTCGGTCGGTGGTCACAGATATCCACGGTGTCTCTCCAAGACGACGTGCCACATCATCGTCGAGACGCAAACGTTTGGTGCTCCACTCAAGGAGTACGATCCGCCTTTCGTCACCCGCCTCACGATTCATCTCAGAAACGTCCAAGTTTATCGATTTTTCAACAAGTGTCATCTACTCATCTTCCTCATCGTAGGTAGCAGGGCTGTGGGTGCTCGGCAAGTTTTCGTGGTGGGTTGATGCTTGTGCAGTCACCTCGGTGGTGCTATCTGACATGAATCAAAAATTTCTCTTCATGACGGTACTGCGTATGAACCTACTCATCACGATACTCCAATAAATACAACAACTCCCCCAACACACGAGGCAAATTAGCCCGATTAATCTCATCAATCACCATCACATTCAACTCACCAGGACGCGCTGACGCGCGTTCCGCCAACCGCACCAACGGACCAGACACAAGCCCATGTTCATATTCATAGTGGAGAACCTACCATGGGGGTGTGACAGTTACCGAACCGCTTCAATTAGGGCACTGTCGTAGGCCACTCCTTAGGCCACTCAAATTTGCTCGAAATTTGTGTGCATTTGTGCGCGTGGATGTGTGTTTTTGTGAATGATTGCCGGTATATTTGCCTCATGTTCTCCGACCAGCTTGTTGGGCATTTTTACTTCAATGATGCTGAGACAGACGTGGCGCACCACGTCGCCTCAACTGATGGTTCTGTGGGGTTGAACAGTAACGATCCAGACTTGGTCGAACGTGACCCAGTTGTAGATACTCGGGCTGTGCCCCAAGGGGGATTGGAATCGTTAGCGCACGGCGATTTGTTGGACCGTGCTGGTGATCGCAGCCGACTACGACATCATCTCAGGACAACTCACCAACTCCCGCCTTGATGACGGCACACCTATCTCCGCCAAACAACTCGCCGAATTCGCCGCCAACGCCAAAATCCTGCCCGCAGTCTTCAACAGCGACTGGAGCCAACTCGCTTTGGGCCGCGTCCGCAGCGCCTCAGAAACCCAAAAAATCGTGCTAGCCATCCGCGACGGCGGCTGCATCGCCTGCGCCACCCACACCGAACACTGCCACGCACACCACATCAACCACTACGAAGACGGTGGCACCACCGACATCACAAACCTCGTCAACCTATGCGAACCTTGCCACCTCAACCACCACCAACACCACTGGCCCATCAACACGTCACCCGACGGCAAACCCCGCCGAGCACCCCCAAACAAACCAACTAAACAGACCCCAAACAGCCAGACCCACACCGGCCAAACTCAAACGGCGCCTCGCCCGGCACTTCCCCCTGTGTAGTTGCCAAGCGGATAACGATCCATCGCCAAACCTTCTTCTGGCCAGAGACAGCACAGGGCTACGCTGCCGATGTGGCAGTCTCAACCCGAGGAGATTACGCGAGCCGTGCGCTGTTGTCGCTAGTGCTCAACGACAACGGCAAGCCGACATCAGTGCGCGACATCGCAGATCGCACAGGTCTGCCTCAGCCGTACTTGGAGCAAATCCTGCTGGCACTCAAAGGTGCCGGGCTCGTGCGATCCAAACGAGGGGTTGGAGGCGGCTACGTCATGGCCCGCGATCCCGCCGACATCACCATCGGAATGATCGTCCGAGCCGTAGACGGACCGATTGCGCTCGGTGATTTCGGCCAGCCTCACCAAGACGGAGCGTGCGATCACGAAGGGCAGTGCGTGCTGTTGGCCATCTGGGACTCAGTAGGTCGACGTATGCGCGCCGAGCTTGACTCCTACAGTCTCGCCGCTGTTGCCGAAGTAGCTCGCGGACGGGCACCGTGGCCCGGCACAACATCTCAATAGCAGGCATAAGTAGCCAGCGGCGACGACGAGGAGCGGCGGGGACTAGCCCGCGAGGCAGGGAAGCTAGTCCGCCTCAAGAACCCCGTGGTCAACGCCGAACCCGCGCAGAGCTTGGTTGAAGTCCTGCGGGATCGGCGACACGAAACTCATATCAGCACCACTTGACGGGTGGCAAAACTCCAGCGTTAGTGCGTGCAGGAGCGGCCGGCCAATGCCGAACGGATCCGCGACACCGTAAGCAGAGTCGCCCAGCAAAGGCAAACCAATGCTGGCCAGATGCACCCGGATTTGGTGAGTTCGCCCCGTTTCAAGCCGACACAGCAGCAACGACGCCTCGGTGGGATGGGCGAACGTCCGCACAACACGGTAGTGAGTCCGAGCCGGGCGGCCTTCGGCCCGGATAGACATCTTCGTTCTATTGGCCGGGTCACGGCCGATCGGCGCATCAACCGTGCCCGTGGGCGACGACGCAACACCGCGGACCAAAGCCGCATAGACCCGACGGACCGTACGCTCCGCTAACTGGCTAACCAAGCTGTCGTAAGCGAGAACACTGCGGGCGCACACAAGAACACCGCTTGTTCCGCGATCGAGCCGATGCACAACACCTGGCCGCTCCGGTTCGCCCACAGCAGCCATCTCAGGAAAACGCTTCACCAAAGCATCTGCCAGCGTGCCCTGACGATGACCAGACCCCCGATGAGTCACCACACCGGACGGCTTGTCAACCACGACGACATCACCATCGACATAGAGGACCTCAAAAGAGGCTTCGGTGGTCTCGGTGAGCACCGGGCTATCGACGGACCCAGTCGTGTGCAGTTCAATCCAGACACCTCGGCGCAAGCGCAGTGAACCGCTGGTGGCCCGCTCGCCGTCAACCATCACACTGCCTTGGGAAACCATGTGAGCTGTCTGAGACCGGGACTTACCTGTAATCACAGACAGTGCCCTGTCGAGTCGCTCGCCAGCCAAAGAAGCCGGAAGCTCAAAACGACGAAACGAATCGATCACGAGCTAATCACTGCGCCTCCCGACGCACGAGCCAATCACTGCGCCTCCCGACGCACGATGGCACCTTCACGCCGCTCACTTAAGAACAAATGTATGAGCAAAGCGACGACGCCAACAGTGATGGAGGCATCGGCGATGTTGAAGATCGGCCACCACTGCAAATCAATGAAGTCAACCACGGCACCTCTTCCCCAGCCTGCGTCGCGAAAGATTCGGTCCGCGAGATTGCCGAGCGCGCCACCGAGGATGGCCCCAAGGCCGAGCGCGCCCGAGATGCCTTGCACACGCCGCCGCCACGACCACAACACACCCACTATCACGATGGCCACCAGCGCTAGTACAGGACCCAAACCTTGACCAGCAGAAAACGCGACCCCGGTGTTGTACACCAGCCGCAGTCGCAGCGTCCAAACAAGGTCAATGATCCGACCGTCAAGCGCTGCGGTCGCCCACATCTTGGTGGCTTGATCTACCGCAAGTACCGCCACGCAAACAACGGCAATCCAGCGATTGCGAGTTGAATGCCCCCGTGCTTGTGCGGCTGATTCGACGGACACCCGTCAGCACGCTAGGACCGACGCCACGCCGGCCCGCTGCTTTTCACCTCTACACGCATGGACGCGTGCGGAATGGCTTCGAGGCGTTCTTTGGGAATGTGCTTACCCGAAACAATGCAGACGCCGTACGTACCATTGTCTATGCGAGCCAAAGCAGCATCGATCTCGGCGATCTCCTCACGTTCGCGCGCTGAAATTTGCAACGCGCGTTCGCGCTCAACGGCGATGGAGTCGCCTTCACCGGATTCTTCGTCGAACTGCACATCACCCGGCTCTCGCTCGCTCATTAGCTGCTGAGCCTCTTTCTCATAGCTCTCTGCGTGCTCGGTATAGCGGCGGCGCTCAGCAAGAAGCGCTTGCCGCTGCTTAGCGAGAAATACCTCGCCGAAACGCGATTTAGGGACTCGCTTGCGAGCAGCAGCCTTCTTCCCAGCCGTTTTGCGAGCACCCGATTTCTTCGCCGGGGCTTTCTTGGCAGCAGTTTTGCGAGCCCCCGATTTCTTCGCAGCAGCTTTCTTCGCAACAACCTTCTTCGCCGGGGCTGTCTTCTTCGCCGGGGCCTTCTTCGCAGCACCCGATTTCTTGGCACCAGCGGCCTTCTTGGCAGCACCCTTGCGAGCAGCAGCCTTCTTCCCAGCAGACTTGCGAGCACCCGATTTCTTCGCAGCAGCGGCCCTCTTGGCAGCGGCAGCCTTCTTCGCCGGGGCTTTCTTGGCAGCAGCCGATTTCTTAGCACCTGCAGTCTTCTTGGCTGGGGACTTCTTGGCAGCAGCCTTCTTCGCAACAACCTTCTTCGCCGGGGCTTTCTTGGCAGCAGTTTTGCGAGCACCCGATTTCTTCGCAGCAGCGGCCCTCTTGGCAGCGGCAGCCTTCTTCGCCGGGGATTTCTTCGCAGCGGATTTCTTCGCAGCGGATTTGGTCGCCGGGGATTTGGTGGCAGAGCCTTTGGCGGCAGATGCCTTTGGGGAAGCTGAAGCCTTCTTTGCAGTCGTCATCACTTTGTCCCCAGATAGCGCGAGATGGCATTGTAGGTCTCCGATACGGTGAGCAGACGAAAAAGCAACGGCCTGTCGGCACCGATGCGGGGAGATACCCTCACCGATCTGCTGGCCGGTCCGCACAGTCGGAGCGGCACAGATGCGGAAGCGGCACAGATACGGCCGCTAGGAGGCCAGTCGATGGGTGAGGAAAGCGACAGCGTGTACCCGCGTGCGGGAGCACGGGCAAACTTCCCTCAGATCGAAGAACGGGTCTTGGAGCTCTGGCAAGACGAAGGCACCTTCGAAGCCTCGGTCGCCAACAGGCCCAGCGACGACGAATTCGTCTTCTACGACGGTCCGCCGTTTGCGAACGGTCTGCCGCACCACGGGCATCTGCTGACCGGCTACGTCAAAGATGTAGTGCCTAGGTACCAGACAATGCGAGGCCGCCGGGTCAATCGTCGCTTCGGCTGGGATTGCCACGGACTGCCCGCAGAGATGGAAACCGAGCAAGAACTCGGCATCAACGGGCGAACTGCTATCACCGAATACGGCATTGAGCACTTCAACGCTGCTTGCCGCGACAGCGTCATGCGCTACACCACCGAGTGGCGCGAAACGGTCACCCGCCAGGCCCGCTGGGTGGATTTCGACAACGACTACAAAACAATGGACCTGCCTTACATGGAATCGGTCATGTGGGCGTTCAAGCAGCTGTGGGACCAAGGCCTCGTCTATCAGGCGTTCAAGGTCATGCCGTACTCGTGGGGTGCTGAGACTCCCCTATCCAATTTCGAGATTCGGCTCGACGATGCGACCCGTAAGCGCCAAGACCCCGCCGTCACCGTCTGGTTTGAGCTGCAAGACACTGCCAACCAAGACACCGGCAACCAAGACACTGGCAACTCAGCCGGTGGGAGCGATGTCAGCACCGACGGGCCGCTGCGCCTGCTTGCCTGGACGACGACACCGTGGACACTGCCGTCCAATCTGGCACTCGCTGTGGGCAGCGACATCTCCTATGTGATTATCCGCTCAGACGCACACCAAGACTCTCACGAAGACTCCCACCAAGAAACACACCAGGGCGCACGTTTCGTGCTAGCAGCCGCATGCCTCGAACGTTATGAGAACGTTCTTGAGCCGTACACCGTCGTGGGACACATCAGCGGCGCGGAACTCGTCGGTCGGCGCTACCGCCCAATGTTCGATTTCTTCAGCCACCGCACCGAGGCTTTCAAGGTGCTAGCCGGCGATTTCGTGGACACTTCCGAAGGCACCGGCATCGTGCATCTCGCGCCGGGCTTCGGCGAAGACGACCAAAACCTCTGCGAAGCCAACGGCATCGAGATCGGTACCGCTGTCCCAGTGGACGATCGTGGCTGTTTCACCGAGCCGGTGACGCCATGGATAGCCATGAACGTGTTCGACGCCAACCCGCAGATCATCACCGAACTGCGCAACCGCGGCCTGTTGCTGCGTCACGACACCTACGAGCACAACTATCCACACTGTTGGCGGACCGACACCCCGATCATCTACAAAGCCATCAGCTCCTGGTACGTCAAAGTCACCGCCATCACCGATCTTCTGCTCGAAACCAATCAGCAGATCAACTGGGTGCCGGGTCATGTGCAAGAGGGACGCTTCGGCCAGTGGCTCGCCGGCGCTCGCGACTGGTCCATCAGCCGCAACCGCTTCTGGGGCTCCCCCATCCCCATCTGGATGAGCGACGATCCGGCGTACCCGCGCATTGACGTCTACGGAAGCCTTGACGAACTCGAAGCCGATTTCGGTGTCCGGCCCGACGACTTGCATCGACCGTTCATCGACGCTTTGACGCGCCCCAACCCCGATGATCCCACGGGCCGCTCGGTGATGCGACGCGTCCCGGAAGTGCTCGATTGCTGGTTTGAGTCGGGATCCATGCCCTTCGCGCAGGTGCATTACCCGTTCGAGAACTCCGACTGGTTCGAGAAGAACTTCCCAGCCGATTTCATCGTTGAGTACATCAACCAAACCCGCGGCTGGTTCTACACGTTGCATGTCCTTGCAGGGGCATTGTTTGGCCGACCGGCGTTTGAGAACGTGATCTGCCACGGTGTTCTGCTCGCCTCCAACGGCAGCAAGCTCTCCAAACGTTTACGCAACTACACAGAACCCACCGACATCTTCGCCCGACAAGGATCGGATGCGCTGCGGTGGTATCTGATGGCAAGCAACATCGTGCGCGGTGGCAACTCTCGCATCTCCGATGTTGGGATAGACGAAGTCACTAGGCAAGTGCTGATCCCCCTGTGGAACGCGTACTCCTTTTTCACGCTGTACGCCAACGCAGACGGCTACCGCGCCGAGTTCCGTACCGATTCCACCGATGTGCTAGATCGCTACCTGCTAGCCAAAACACGAGCTGTGCTTGAGTCGGTCACCGCCAGCTTCGACCGTTACGACCTCCCCGGAGCGGCAGCAGAACTGCATGCGTTCATAGACGCACTCAACAACTGGTACATCCGCCGCAGCAGAAAGCGCTTCTGGGGAGAATCCGCGCCCGACGGCACCCCCGGTGACACTCCCGACACCGCTCTTGCTGGCACTCCAGCGAGCGGCGATCCCGACGCTTTCGACACCTTGTACACGGTCTTGGGGATTTTTGTGGCAATGGCGGCGCCGCTGCTGCCGATGATCGCCGAAGAGATCTACCGAGGACTGACCGGCGAGCGAAGCGTTCATCTCACCGACTGGCCCGATCCTTCGCTGCTGGCCGCCGATCCGGATCTGGTGCGTGACATGGACGCAGTGAGAGCAGCGGCATCAGCGGCCCTGCGGATACGCGAAGACGCTGGCTTGCGGGTACGACTGCCGCTGCAACGAGTCACCGTCGCCGGGGCCGCAGCAGAGCGGCTTGCGCCGTTCGCAGACCTACTGGCTTCAGAAATCAACGTCGCAGAAGTGACGTTCACTGATGATTTCGGCGATGCCGCCACTTATGTGCTGCGTCCGAACGGCTCACTGCTGGGTCCTCGGCTGGGCGCAGCGGCTCAATCGGTGTTCGGTGCCGCACGAAAAGGCGAATGGCAAATCACTCCCGACGGCAGCGTTGTCGTCGGCGGTCACGAACTGCAAGAAGACGAGTTTCAGCTAACCCTCCAACCCGCGGACCCAAGCACCACCTCGGTGCTTGACGCTCAGCAACTCGTCGTGGTGCTCGACACCACAGTCACACCCGAACTCGAAGCCGAAGGTGCAGCGCGAGATTTGATCCGCAGCATCCAGCAGACCCGCAAAGAACGCGACCTCAAAGTCACGGACCGCATCAGCTTGACAGTGCGCTGGAGCCGTTCAAACCTCGACGCCGTCCAGCAGCACGAATCCCTCATCGCAGCAGCTGTGCTAGCCACCGAAATCGAATGGCTCACCGGCAGCGAAACGCCACATATCGACTTCTGCGTAACTGCAACAGTGCGCTAGCTGCACGCACTGCTGTCCTCCGCATGCACTGGGTCGGCGGTCAGCATGCAGTGTTGCCTCAGTAGCTCAGCAGATGATGCTCCCTAGAACTCGCAACCCAATGATGAGCACGATCGGTGAAAGATCTAACGAGACCCGGCCCAGACGCAAAGCAGGCAAGACCCGCCGAAGTGGCCCCATCAACGGCTCAGTGACACGGATAATGAACCTCCGCACAGAGGTCACCGGACTGTCGGGTGCCAGCGGTATCCAGCTAAACAGCACCCGAGCGAAAACTGCGAACACGTATATCTGCACAAGCGTGCATAGCAGAGTTCTCATCGTTCAGTCCAACCAGTCGGAGGGCGAATTGCTCAAGCGTCCGACGTTTCAGCGCCCAGCAGCTTGAGCAGGCATCGACTCGTGCCCGTTCGGGCTGACTTCGACATTGGCAGGCACCAGCATGTACACGGCGTTGGCAACTTTGCGCATCTCGCCGTCACGGGCGTAACAGAGGCCGCTGGCAAAATCCAGCAGCCGTCGGGCAGTGTCCCGGTCGAGTCCTTGGAGGTTCAAGATGATCGGCTGGTCGCGTTTGAAGCGATCCCCGATCTGCTGGGCATCGTCGAACATGCGAGGCACGAGCACGAACGGCTGCGACGGCGCAGCCGTAACGCGACGAACCGCCGAAGAAGGCGCACCGGCAGCCGCGGGAGCGGCCGCCGCCGCGGAAGTGGAGCGTTCGATTACCGTGACACCGCTCTGGCCAGGCGGTTCCATGTACGCATCGGCTGCTGGCGTTTCGGCTGGGATAGCGCGCTGAGTTGACGAGTCGTAGCTTTCGTCGGGCCCTAAGCCCAGATAACTCATCGCTTGCTTCATGAACGACGCCATAGTTGTCCTCTGGGGGGCTGTCCTTGGGGGAGCTGTTCTTGGTGGGGAACTTCGCTTTCACAGGGTACCGATACGCGCAGATGCCTTCAGTCATTCCTCAACGCTGCGAGCCGAGGCTGCGGTGCGGGTCAGACGCTCGCCGAACAAGGCAGTGCCGACACGCACCATGGTGGATCCGACACGCACAGCCTGCTCTAGATCAGCGCTCATCCCGATGCAACGCTGCTGAAGATCGTGACGATCGGCGAAGCGAATCACTTCGGCAAAAGCTGCGGTGATGTCACGGGGAGAGCCTTGCGGGCCAATCGCCATGCAGCCTTGCACCTTGAGACCTGCGTCTTGTGCCCCAACAACAAGAGAGTGAGCGTCACTTGGCCTGCATCCACCTTGAGTTGATGAACCGCTCACGTCTAACTGCACAAGAATCTCAGCGCCCGGGCTGTGCCGTGCAATCTCACTGATGAGCCGCACACGATCCACGCTCTGGTAGAGGTTGACGATGCCTGCAAGTTGACGGACTTTGTTTGACTGCAAACGCCCGATGAAATGGATATCTAGCCGGTCCCGCAATTGCGGCGGCAGGTGATCCCACTTGGTTCGCAGTTCTTGGGCGTAGTTCTCCCCAACCATTGTCAAGCCCGCAGCCGCAGCAGCCGCGAGCGCGGACGAATCAAAACCCTTGGTCACCGCCACGATGCCGATACGGGACGGGTCGCCGCCCGCATCGGCGATGCGCTGACGGACACGTTCGGCTGCGGTGGCGACAGCTTGTGGATCAATCACCGGCCAAACCTGCTATCTGATCGCCCTGTGAGGCGCACCACCAACGCGCAGCAGAGAAGCGTCCGCATCAACAGCGAAGCCGTGCCGATTGTTGCGTCACTGATCGTGCCGACAGCAACCTTGGCTGAACCGTCACCGCAGGAAGCTGGGAACGTCGAACGACTCGTCGCCGTCGTCGCCGTCGTCGAAACCACCGAACGGGTCCGACAACTGATCGCCGTCGTCGGAATCGCCAAAATCGCTGAGCGTTGTACCACCGGAGGGACGCTGCACGGTGTACCGATCGAAACCCGCAGCAACGACAGTGACGCGGATCTCCTCGCCCAGTGAGTCATCGATCACCGTTCCGAAGATGATGTTGGCTTCGGCATGGGCAACTTCTCGGATCACCTCAGCGGCTTCATTTACTTCAAACAGGCCCAAGTCTGGTCCTGCTGCGATGTTCAACAAAATGCCGCGCGCGCCGTCAATGGACTCTTCAAGCAACGACGACGACACTGCTTGGCGGGCAGCGTTCTTGGAACGGTTCTCACCATGCGCACGTCCGATGCCCATCAAAGCAGTACCAGCGTTGGACATGATCGCCTTCACATCAGCGAAGTCGGTGTTGATGAGACCTGGCGTGGTGATGAGCCCGGAGATGCCAGAGACACCTTCACGCAACACGTCGTCGGCCATCTGGAACGCGTCAATGATTGACGTGTGCTCACTAGCCACCGTGAGGAGTCGATCGTTGGGGATGACGATGAGCGTGTCGACGCTCTCCTTCAGCCGTTCTATGCCCTGCTCGGCTTGAATCTGGCGACGCTTACCCTCAAACGCGAACGGGCGGGTGACCACGCCTATGGTCAACGCGCCAACTTCTTTGGAGATCTCGGCGACTACAGGCGCAGCACCGGTTCCGGTGCCGCCACCCTCGCCGGCAGTGATGAACACCATGTCAGCACCTTGGACAGCTTCCGCGATTTCTTCGTGATGCTCTTGGGCTGCCTTGGAGCCGATCTCGGGGTCGCTTCCGGCGCCGAGCCCGCGGGTCAACTGACGTCCGATGTCAAGCTTTACATCGGCGTCGCTCAGCAGCAGCGCCTGAGCGTCGGTGTTGATCGCGATGAACTCGACGCCGCCGAGTCCCACATCGATCATGCGGTTGACGGCGTTCGAGCCGCCACCCCCGACACCTACCACCTTGATGACTGCCACATAGTTCTGTGGTGAGGCCACGGGGCTCCTCGCGTTCGTTAGTCGGGCGTTCGTTATTCGGCTGCGACTTGAACAATGTCGCAGCCGACACTTTCTAATGAAAATAGCGCAAAGCCCGACAGTACCGATTCTTGCTCGCATCGGCAAGACCCGCTTAGGCAGACGGAGAGACTCATCGCTCCCGTGCGCGCACGACGGGGAGATGCGCAACGGACACATCCAAGATTGAGTCAGGAGCCTCAAGGTTGACGACCACCGCCGCGATGGCGGCTGTCTTCGCCCCAATCGCTCGCTCATCACCGAGTGCCACTTCAAAGAGTGAGCCGTCGAGCTGCCGCTGCACCCGCGCCCAAATGTCGCTGCGCGCGTCACGCCAGAGTGCTTGGATCGAAAAACCAGGCTGAGCGGCTGCGGCATCGATCACATCTAACAGAGCGTCGGCGTCGGGCGCTAGATAGCCGCCGGCATCGGGCGCTGCGGCTATTCCAGATATGCGCGGCAGCGCCGGCAGGGTTGCCAAAGCAGCGGTGAGCACGCGTCCCTCAAGGTCGACGATCGCCCATTTTCGGGGTGCAACAAGCGCAAGCGCCGCGGGGCTGCGCTCGACGATGTTGATCTCTACGGTGCCTCCCCAATGCCGCCGAATCTGCGCGCTGGTTACCCACGGCAGTTCGCCGAGACGGTCCAGGGCACCAGCCGTGTTCAGCGTTGCCAAAAAATCGCCCGGACCGATGGCTGCGGCCCGGTAGGCCTCGTCATAGCTCACCCGATGCAGACCGTTGAAGTGGACGCTGTCTACATCGAAAGCGCCGGCCATTACTGCGATCAAGCCACTCAGTGGCACGACCAACGTCACTGCTGCTGCGATCACCCAACGACGGGTACGCGTGCGCTGCGGCGGCGGTGCCTCCGCTTGGGTCAACACGACCCGGGCCAACACGCCTCAGGCAGCCCAAACAAACCAAACAACCCGCATAACCCAAATAACTCAGTCGGGCCAAGGCGCAGCATCAAAACCCACTAGACGAACTTCGGGCTGCAGCACAACACCGCAGTGATCGTTGACACACCGGCGGATCTCAGCCATCAACGCAACCACGTCGGCGGCTTTGCCTCCCGAATCAGAAACGATGAAGTTGGCGTGGGTCCGAGACACTTCCGCAGAACCGACGCGCCTGCCTCGCAGTCCGGCCTGATCGATCTGTGCCCCAGCGGAGCCCGATGGTGGATTCATAAAAACCGAGCCGGCGTTGTGACCTCGAGGTTGATGGGTGCGGCGCCAGCGGACGATCTCCGATATTCGGCTCATGGCGGTATCGGGCGAGGTTCGGTGGCCTGCCAGCCGAGCACTCAGCACAACATCGCTGTCGGTGAGGCCGCTGCGGCGGTACCCCAAACCCAAGTCATCGACGCTACGCCTGAGGGTTGGCGGACGCAGGCCAACACCGAAGAGGTCTGCGATGTCGACATCAAGGAGGCAGGAGGCCATGTCGCTGCCGTGCCCTCCTGCGTTCATGCGCACTGCCCCGCCTAACGAACCGGGAACACCAACTACCCATTCGAGCCCGCCGATACCGGCACCCGCGCACCGGCGCGCCAACACCGGTAGCGCCACAGCAGCGCCCGCGGTGACCGTCGCCGCGGCTGGGTCGATGGTTATCTGGCTATACGCCTCGCCCAAGAACAGCGCTATGCCCTCAAAACCGCGATCGGCAACTAGCAGATTCGAGCCGCGTCCGATCACGATGATCTCCAACTTGGAGGCTTCGCCCGCATCACGCGCTCGCAGCAGATCCGCTTGATTGTTCGCCTCGAACGCCACAGCAGCAGGACCACCCACACGCGACGTCGTCACAGCACCCAAAGGCGCATTGACGCGCGCTCGCGGTCCCAGCACAGCAGCAGCCGTCGCAACTGCATCGGGATCGGTCCAACGATCAAGGCGCATGGGTGAGCTCATCTGCCAGTGTCGTCAGATCGCCCGCTCCCAGCGTTAAGCAGAGATCTCCCGGTCGCAGATTCCGGCGCAGATACGACCGCAACTCAGCTCGCGCAGGCAGATACGCCACCGATGCATACGGATGGGCATCCAGCACAGCCCCTAGCACCAACTCTGTGGAGATGCCCGGACGCGGCACTTCCCCGGCCGAGTAGATGTCGGTCAGCACCAAGAGATCGGCGTCGGCGAATGCATCCGCGAAGTCCTGCCACAGCGTTGCGACGCGCGAATAACGATGTGGTTGAAAGACCACCACCACGCGCCGCCATCCCCCGCTGCGCGCCGCAGCAATCGCGGCCGCTACTTCGGTCGGCAAATGCGCGTAGTCATCGATAAAGGAGATGCCGTCGCATTCGCCGCGACGCTCGAACCTGCGCGCCACGCCGCCGAACCGTTCCAGCGCCTCAATCATCGGCTCGGCTGCGGCACCAAGTTCGAGGGCCGCCGCCAACGCGCCCGCTGCGTTAATCACGTTGTGCATGCCCGGCAACGGCATTTCGCACACACCAATCGAAACGTCACCGACTAACAACTCAAAGCGCGCACCCGAGCGTCCGCAATGGGCACCAACGATTCGGTAATCCGCCTGCGGTGAAGTTCCATACGTGACGCAGCTACCGAGGCGTGCGGCCAACGCGGCTGTCTCGCGGTCGTCCGCGCACAACACGCGAGGACCTGCAGCATCAAAGCAAAACTGGCTGAACGCGTTGAGGAGAGACTCGAAGCTGCCGTAGTGCTCAATATGGTCAGGTTCTGCGCTGGTGACCAGCACAGCGTCGGCACCTAGCTCAACAAACGTGCCGTCGGATTCGTCCGCTTCGACGACGAACCACTCCCCGGCGGTATCCCACACAGCGCCTGAACCGATCTCGTTCATTTCGCCGCCAACTAGGAAGGACGGACGCTGTCCGGCGGCGACTAGGCACAGCGAAAGCATGGATGCCGTAGTCGTTTTGCCGTGGGTGCCGCCGACTGCCAGCGTCCGCTTGCGGCTGCAGATGCCGCTGAGCAGCTCAGCGCGACTGAGTACCGGTATCGCGCGGTTGCGGGCTTCAACCAACTCGGCGTTGGTCTGGGGCACTGCAGTGGAGTGCGCCACGATGTCAGCGTCACCGACGTTGGTGGGGTCGTGGCCGACGGCGACGCGCACTCCGTGAGCTGCGAGCCTTCTCAGGCCCGGTCCGGATCTCAAATCGCTGCCGCTGAGGTTGTGGCCCATCTCTGCGAGCACCAAGCCGATGGCGTTCATGCCCGCGCCGTCGGCACCGACGAGATGAATCCGGCGAGGTTCGCTGAGATCGATGGCCGTTTTGGTCATGGTGCGCGCTCTGGGTTCGGCGTTACTCCTTCGGGCACAGCAGCGCTGTTGCTGATAACCAGCCGGGCGACGCGCTGGGCAGCATCAACGCGACCGAAGGCAGATCCCCCAGCACCAGAATCTCGCAGGCCAGGATCCCCAGCGGCAGGCTCTTGGGTGGTTCTCTTGCGCTCAGCCAATGCCTCGATCTCTGCGAGGAGCCGGGAACCGTCGAGGTCGGCATCAGCCACAATGCGCGCCTGTCCGGTAACTGCCAGCGCTTGAGCATTGCGTCGCTGATGGTCGCCGGTGGCAATCGGCAACGGCACAAGCACTGCCGGGGTGCCGAGCACGGACAGCTCAGCCACGGTAGACGCGCCCGAGCGACAGATCGCCAAATCGGCTGCTGCAAGCGCCATCGGCAAATCATCGTCGAAAGGGACAGCGCGGTACCACTCACGAACTTTTGCGCCGCTGGGCCGCGGAGCGGGATCAGCAGGACGGTCTTCCCAGTCTCTGCGGCCGACGACGTGATGCACAAACACGCCGTCTCGACGCTGCAACGACGACAACGCCGACCACACGGCGGTGTTGATGCGGCGCGAGCCCAGCGAGCCGCCGAAGACAACAATGCACGTGGCCGCGGCGGGCCAGCCGAGACGTGCGCGGGCATCAACCTCTTCACGCGCCGCTTGGGCGACTTGTGGACGCACCGGATTGCCAGTAACGACTTCGCGGCGCAGGCCAGTGCCGCTCACTGGCACCGCCGCGGCGCGAGCGAAACGTCCGAACATGCGGTTAGCGCCAGACGAAACGGCGTTCTGTTCGGCAATCACCAACGGCACACGCCAGACCACAGCCCCCAGCGCAGCGGGGATGGCGGCGTAGCCACCGAGCGACAGCACTGCGACAGGGCGTCGCTTACGGACCAAAGCGACGCCCCGAAGCGCGGCCCATGCCAAGCTCGTCGCCGCTGCCGCGTTGGTGAAGTTCACTCGGCGCGCAGTGAGACCGCGCCCGCCCAGCGCAGTGAGGCCGAAACCCGCAGCGGGCACCAGCTGAGAGTCCATACCTCGCCTGCTGCCCACGAAATGGATCTCCTCAGCAGGCCAGCCGTCCTCAGTTAGCGCATCAGCCACCGCTAGGCCTGCCATGAGATGGCCCGCAGTTCCCCCGCCGGCGATGAGAACGCTCGGGACTCGGGCAGGGTGAGGTCGTGCTGCCACGGTTCAGCCGGATCGCCGTGTCACGTTCAAAAGCAGCCCAGCAGCAGCCGATGTCACCACAAGCGACGAACCACCGAAGGACAAAAACGGCAATGGCACACCGGTCACCGGCAACAATCCAACCACACCACCAACATTGATCACCGTCTGCAGTATGAACCAGACGGCTATTCCCGCTGCCACCAACGAACCGAACAAATCTGGGGCCTTCTGCGAAGACCGGAAACCGCCGACACCCACCACACCTAACAGCGTCAAAAGCCCTAACGCGCCAAAGAGTCCCATTTCCTCGCCGACGATCACGAAAATGAAATCGGTTGGGGCATTGGGCACCCATCCCCACTTAGCCTGACCAGCGCCGAGTCCTGTGCCGCGCACTCCGCCTTGCGCTAAGCCCACCAAGCTCTGGAAGGTCTGATAGCCACTGTCGGCACGTTCCGCTATCGGGTCCAAAAACCCCGTCAGGCGCTCACGCCGATACGGAGCGAGGTACGCCAGCAAAGGTGCCGCGAAGGCCACTATTGCGAAGATCTTGGCGAGATCTCGGCCCGGCAGTCCAGCGACGAAGATCATCCCCGCCGCGATGCCGACCAGTATCAGTGTGGTGCCGAGGTCAGGCTGAGCTAGCACGAGCGCACAGACAACGGTCAGCATCAGCATCGTCGGTCGCAGGATCCGGTCCGGCCGGTGGATCTGTTCTTTGCGGGCATCAAGGAACGCTGCTAGCGCCACGATGAGAGACAGCTTGACGATCTCAGAGGGCTGCACGCTGAAGCCACCAATATCGAGCCATCGACGGGCCCCGCCTGCGCGAGTTCCAACGACCAGCACGACGATCAGCAATATGCCACTGGCACCAGCCAGCGGCACCGCGAACAGCCGCCAACGGCGGTAATCAACCCCGAGAGCGACAAGCAGCACAGCGCTGGCGACGCCGACCGACCACAGGTGTCGGGTGAAGTGGTGCAGTGGGCGGTCTGGCGCTGCTGCGCCTAAGGCCGAAGTAGCAGAAAGCACCAACACCACACCGGTGAGCAGCAGCAGCAGCACCGCAGACATCAGCGCCGCGTAGCGGACCGAGGGCCCGTTTGACGCGCGGCGCAGGTCCAGCTTGTTCATTGCGGCTCCTGAGAACCAAGTTCGCCGCGGTCAGTGGTTACCCAGTCGCCGGTTACACAGTCACCAGTTACACAGTCGGGGCTTGCGTGGCGGGCTCGCAGGTCGGTCACCGAAGCGACGAAGTGCTGGCCCCGGTCGTGGTAGCTGTCGTACCAGTCGAAAGAAGCGCAAGCGGGCGACAGCACAACATCACCGGTCGGCTGAGCCATTTGGTACGCCGCCTCCACGGCGGAAGGCATCGACGCTGCCCTACACAGCTCAACTTGGCGCATACCTGCTTGGTTGAAACAGGCGAGCACTTCCCCGGCGGCCTCCCCAATGGCGACCACGCCGCGCACATGTGGCGCTACAGCGGCCAACTCGCCCAAATCGAGGCCTTTGTTGCGCCCGCCGGCGATGAGGACGGCGTCGGCGAAACCAGCTAGCGCTGTCACGGTGGCGTGCGGCGCAGTTGCCTTGCTGTCGTCGTGAAAACTCACGCCACCCACGCGACCGACGAAGGCCAGTCGATGAGCCAGCCCCGAAAACGACCTCAGCTCGGCTGCGACGGCGTCCGTGCTGGCTCCCATCTCCAACGCCACTGCTGTCGCAGCTGCGGCGTTAGACAAGTCGTGCGGGCGCCGACGCGTCATATCGGCGACATCAATCAGTGGGCTGCCGTAAGCGGTCAGCACACCGTCGCAGAAACGGACATCAGCATCAGCCGCAAGTGCGCTAGGTGTCACGAACGTCACCTTGGCAGCCTCAACGTTGGCAGCCCACGGCTCAATAAGGGCATCTCCGTACGGCACCACCGCAACGTCACGATGACCCAGGTTGGCCCAGATACGCGCTTTGGAGGCTGCGTAGTCGTCGATATCTGGATGCCAGTCCAGATGATCGGGTGCCAAGTTCAGCCACACGGCCACCGCAGGGGCAAACAAGCGCGCCCGATGAAGTCGAAACGAAGACGCCTCTACAACAAAAGCGCCTACATCGGAGGGGTCTTTTGAGATGGCGTCCACGAGCGCGATATCGGTGTTGCCCGCCGCGACTGCGCCGATGCCGCTGCGGTTCAGCATGCGCTCCACCAACGTGGTGACCGTCGTCTTGCCGTTCGTGCCGGTGACCGCTGCCACAGGCCGACCGTCCCACTGAGCCGCGAGATCTAGCTCGCTCACCACCGGCACACCAGCGGCGTCTGCGAGGGAGTAGCACAGATGGCGGGGAGGCACTCCGGGCGCAGGAACCACCGCCGCAGCCGATCCAATGAGCGAACCCAACGCAGCGACATCGGCAGCGTCATGCACTTGGGCTAGATGCAGGCCCGCCTCTGCGGCCTTGCGTGCTGCTGTGGCGGGACAATCGTCGACTACGACTACCTCATGGCCCCGAACAGTGAGCGCCTCAACGACAGCGCAGCCGGTCTTCCCCAGCCCGACCACTACCACTGGTCCGTCATCGGGCGCGATGAGCGACCGCAACGGGCGATGCGCGAACCGCAGCGCAGCCGAACTCACAGCAACCCCCCCGGAAGCTGGACAACATCGAGACTCAAAAAGTCGGCGTAGTACAAACCAAGTGCAAGCGCGACCATCAAGGTGTTCACCACCCAGAGTCGAATGAGCACAGTGGTTTCGGGCCAGCCTCCGAGTTCGAGGTGGTGGTGCATGGGCGCCATCCGGAACAAACGACGGCCGAACAGCCGAAACGAGCCGACTTGGAGAATGACCGAAGCCGTCTCGATCACATACAGACCGCCGATGATCGGCAGCAGCAAATCGACATGCAGAAGCATCGCCAAACCTGCCATGGCAGTACCGATGGCCAGTGAGCCTGTGTCGCCCATGAAGATTTGAGCCGGCGGCGCGTTCCACCACAAGAATCCCGCGCAGGCACCTGCCATAGCGGCAGCCACGATGGCCAAATCGAGCGAGTGCTTGACGTCATAAGAGATCGGATGCCGGAACGCCCAGTAACCGATGATCACAAAAGCAGCAAACGCCAAAGCGGCAGCGCCGGCGGCTAGTCCGTCTAGCCCGTCGGTGAGATTGACAGCGTTAGAGGTACCCATCACAATCACCACGGCCCACAGAATCCACACAGCGACCGGCAAACGCAGGGCATTGCCGTCAAGTCGGGTGAACGCCACAACGGTCTCCGTGTTGACCCACCATGTCGTGGCAACCGCGAAGCCAACGCCGACACTGCCCAGCCCTACCAGTTTGGCTCCCTTGGTGAGTCCTAAGTTGCGCTCACGACTGACCTTGATCCAGTCATCGATAAGCCCCACGAGCCCAGCAGCGCTCACCGCGGCGACGAGCACTATGCCCGATCGCGTAATGACCGTCTCGGCGCGCAGATGGCTGACGACATAGCCCACGACCGCCGCCGCGATGATGGCGACGCCGCCCATAGTTGGTGTGCCGGCCTTGGTGATGTGCCCGCGGGGTCCGTCTAGGCGGATCGGCTGACCAACGCCTCGAGCTTGCAGCCAAGGAATGAGGTAGCGCGTTCCAACGAGCGAGACGCTCATAGATGAGATGGCCGCGATCAGCAGGGCGATCATCGCAGCGAACCTCTGCGCCGTCTCAGCTGCTGTGCTGCTACTTCGGTGTCGTCAAAGGGAATGGAACGGTCGCCGATCAGTTGGAACTTTTCGTGACCCTTGCCGGCTATCACCACCACATCGCCGGGATCGGCGCTGTGGATCGCATAGGAGATGGCAGCGGCCCGGTCGAGTTCAATGTGCAGGCGTCCGTCGTGCGGGCAACGGCTATTGGCGCCCGACGCAATCGCCTCCACGATCTGGGAGGGCTCTTCGCTGCGCGGATTGTCCGAGGTGAGCACCATCACGTCTGAGTGACGGCCAGCGGCAGCTCCCATCAGAGCGCGCTTGGTTGTGTCGCGGTCCCCGCCAGCACCGAAGACCGCCCACAACCGACCACCGGGTTGGCCTAGTTCCCGGGCGCTTGCCAGAGTCGCGCTGAGCGCATCGGGCTTGTGAGCAAAATCAACCAGCACACAGATGTCGTCATCAGGCCCGCTGACCGGCCACAGTCGGCCCGGCACCGGGCCGACGGCTGACATCGCGGTTGCTACGGCATCGTCGTCGAAACCAACTGCGCTTGCAACAGCAGCAGCCGCCGCGACGTTTGCCACATTGACGCGGCCCAGCAGTCCGCAGCGGAAAGGTCGTCCGCGCCACACACCGGCGATGCCTCGCTCATCTACGTCTGTTTCGCTGACATCGGAGGGCTGCCACTCCACCACAGAATCGTTACGCCCAGCGGCAAGCCTGACCAGAGCGCGACCCCAAGGGTCGGCCACGTTGATCACTGCTGTGTTAGTCCGTTCGTCGAAGAGCCGGGCTTTGGCAGCGAAGTAGTCCTCCATTGATCCGTGATAGTCGAGATGCTCATGGGAAAGGTTGGTGAAAACGCTCGCTGCGAACTGAGCACCATCGACCCGACCTAGAGCCAGAGCGTGAGAGGAAACCTCCACAACTGCCATGTCAACCCCGGCCTTTGCGGCGGCATCGATGCGGCGATAAAGCAGCGGCGCTTCTGGGGTTGTGCGCGAACCGTCGAGGGTTCCAATCACTTCGCAGGTCACACCACACGACCGTGCGATAGCCCCGATGGCATGAGCAACGGTGGTCTTGCCCGCAGTGCCAGTCACACCGATGAGCGTGCAGCGGCGCCACGGATAATCCCAGACTGCCGCCGCTGCGGGGCCGACGGCTTCACGCACGTTGGGCACCACGATCTGAGGCACGCTCAGCTCAAGTTCGCGTTCAACGAGCAGCGCAGCAGCGCCAGCGCTCACCGCTTCGTGGCCGTAGCGGTGGCCGTCTTCGCGGTAACCGACGACGCAACAAAACAGCGACCCAGCCTCAACAAGCCCGCTGTGGTGGCTGATGCCACGCACGACTGTGGCACCTGCGGAGGCGGGCACGACACGACCGCCAACAATGGCGGCAAGACGCGCGACGGTCACCGGCATCGGCGACTGGGACACCGGCAACTGGGACACCGGCAACTGGGACACCGACGATTGGGACACCGACGATTGGGACGGGGTGGGACCGGCCTCAGTCATCGGGTGAGACCTGCAACATCCGCAAGGCGTACTCGGCGATCTCGGCAAACAACGGCGCTGCGACAATGCCAGCTAGGGGCTCATCGGGCTCGTCGAGCACTACCACGACGGTGAGTTCGGGTCGGCCGGCGGGCAAGAAACCGGCGAAAGAACTGACGTAGTTGGTGTCGCTGTATCCCCCCTGCGGATCGGGCTTTTGGGCGGTGCCTGTCTTGCCGGCAACCCGGTAGCCGCTGATGGCTGCGCGCTGGCCGGTTCCGTCGCTCACAACGCTGGACAACATCTCAGCCATGCGCTCCGCAGTCGCCGACGACAGCACCCGATGGGTCCGAGCAGGGTCGGCAGGCCGTAACACGCCGTCGCTACCTACGCTGCCGAGCACCAATCGCGGTGTCACGTAGATCCCATCGTTGGCAATGGTGTTGTAGGCGGCTGCGAGCTGCACCGCGGTCACTGCCATGCCCTGACCAAAGGCAATCGTGGCCAAGTCGGTGCCCTGCCAAGCGTTGGCCGGTCGCAGGATCCCGCGGCTCTCCCCCGGCAGTGCCGTCGAGCCGTCTGCACCGGTGAGCGAGCCGAAGCCGAACGAGCGCAGCGAACGATGCAGCGCGGTCGCGCCGATGCTCTCCGCGATCTGGATGGTGCCGATATTGGATGAATGAACGAGCACCTCCGTCGTGGTCATCTCACGGTCGACGTTCGAATACGGCTCAATGAACCTCTTGTCAGCGAATACGTACCGCGCCGGGGTGAAATGGAGACTCTCGGGGGTGGTCAAGCCTGCGTCGAGGGCCGTGGCGATGGTGAAGCTCTTGGCGACCGAGCCGGGCTCAAACGCATCGGTGTAGGCGGGGTTGTAGGCAACTGGCCGGACCTGGCCGGTTTGGGAGTCTCGGCGTACCGCAGCGAGCGCCAGCACATCACCCACCTCGGTCGCCAGCACGACTGCCATGGCACTGCGGGCACCCGTGGACTCAACCGCTTCGGTAAGGGAGCGCTCGGCGACCCATTGCATCTGAGTGTGCAGAGTCAACACAACATCGTCACCGTGGGAGACCGGCTCAAAGAGTTCAACGCCATTCGGCAGCGGCATTCCGCTCTGTGCGATGCGGGCGACTTGGCGTCCGTCGGTCCCGTTGAGCACATCGGCGAACTGTTTCTCTGCGCCACCTAACGGGTTCTGGTCGATGTCAACGGCGCCGAGCAGACCTCGAGCGAAATTGTCACCGTTGGGCCGCAAACGTGAGGACTCTGCGCGCACGCTGATGCCCGGTAGCTGCAAGTCCTGCACTGCTGCGCCTTGGCTGGGACTGACTTGGCGCGCCACGTAAACGAAGTGCCGGTCGCTGGCTAGACGCTCGGCAACGACATCAGGATCAATATCGAGCACAGTTGCCAAGACGCTGGCCGTTTGGTGCGGCTGGCGGACGGATCGGGGATCGGCCCAGACGGTGGGCCGATTGTCAGACACCGCAAGCAAATTGAGGTTGCGGTCCAAGATTGCGCCCCGCACCGAAGGGATCTGCCGATCTGCTGTGCCTTGGCGCACACCGAGATCTACATAGGTGTCACGGTCGAGCCACTGCACCCAAGCCAGCCGTCCCGCCAAAGTGACGAGGGCGATGGCGGTAGCAATGATCAGCAGCAGCGCCCGGCGCGGGGGCGGGCCAGGACGGGCATTGCGGACTCGGGTCTGTTTCGGTACGCGCTGCGGCTCCGGCTCCGCGGTGGGGGGAGGGTGCGCTGAGTGGTCGCTACGCGTATCAGGTGTGACAACTGAGGGATGCCAACCGCGAACGTCTGGCACCGAAGTCTCCACAGGCACCCGGCTGCGTGTGGGGGTGTTCGCAGCGCGCAACCCGGGCGGCGCACCCTTGGACGGGTGCCACGCATCGGGGTGAGGACGCGGGTCGGCCCTATCGAGGATGTCGCTCATGGGCTGTGGCTGCATCGGTCAGCAACGTCCTGATCGAGAGCCAGTCGCCGCCGTCGTGCGTGATCTCTTCCGGTGCATCGGCAGCAGCGATATGACGAGGCTCGATGCGCACATCAATTGGATCGGAAGCATTCACTAGCCCGAGCGCTCCCACACTCATCAACTCAATCTCGGCTGGCCCGTGGAGCGTTTGCAGCTCATAGCGCAAATCCAGTAAGCGCTCTCGCTCGACTGAAATCTGCGACTCAAGTTCCGACAGTTGGTACTGGCCGGCCGCTAGCCACGAGTGGACAACAGCAAGACCCGCAAGCACTGCGATGAAGGTTGTCGCCCCGAACGTCGTTATGGCAATCAGTCGAAGGCCTGCGGCGCGGCGCGCAGGGTTCGTCACTAGCACTGGCGACGCAGGGTGAGCGTCGAGACTGGCGGCGAGGGCGGACATTTAAATGCTGGGGTAAATGCTGGGGACAGATGCTGTGGGCGAGCGGGATACGCGGGCGGGTCAGCGACCGGCTGGTTCGAGTCGCTCCGCAGCGCGCAGCAAGGCGCTGGCAGCTCGCGGGTTGCTCTCAACTTCTGCTGTGCTGGGCCGGATTGCCTTGCGCCGCAGCAGCCGGATCGCCGGCTCAGCGCCGCAGATGCACGGCAACGTTGACGGGCATTCGCATACACCGTCGGATGCTTCTCGCATGATGAATTTCACTGTTCTGTCTTCTCCTGAGTGATAGGTGAGCGTTGCTATGCGACCGCCCGCAGTAAGGCAGCGCAGCGCAGCCCTAAGGGCGGGTTCGATGAGCTTGAGTTCGTCGTTGACTTCGATGCGGATCGCTGCGAACGTGCGCATGGCGGGATGGCGTCGACCACGTCGAGCCGGCGCGGGCACAGCCGCCCGGACGGTGTCGGCAAGCTGACGCGTTGTACTCAAGGGGCGCGCAGCGGCGATAGCAGCAGCAATGCGGGAGGCGAAACGCTCTTGGGCATTGCGCCTCAGCAGTTCGCGCAACCGCTCGGGCTCATAGGTATTCACGACGGTGGCAGCATCGAGCGGCGAACGCATGTCCATGCGCATGTCGAGCGGTCCGTCATGGCGATAAGAAAAACCCCGCTCGGCTGAGTCCAACTGATGACTGCTGACACCAAAATCAAACAGCACTCCCACCACAGGACCCGCATCGGCTGCGGCGATTGCTTCAGCGAGACGGTCGAAACGCTCGCAACGGCACACAACACGGTCGCCGAAGGGTGCGAGCCGCTGCTGGGCAGCGGCAATGGCTTGAGGGTCGCGGTCGATTCCCAGCAATGTCCGGTCGGGGTGCTGTCTGAGCAGCGCCTCGGCATGGCCGCCGCCACCGAGCGTCGCGTCAACTAACAGTCCACCGCCCAACGGGGCGAACACCTCGGCGATCTCCGCCGCCATCACCGGAACATGAAAAGACCTGGTAGCCGCCGCGGCGCTCATGACACCTCCGCTGTGGCAGCACCGTCGCCAGCACGATCGCCAGCACAGTCGCCAGCACAGTCGCCAGCACGGCCGTCAGCACAGTCAGTTTGGGAAACCACCGCGCTACCGCTCTCGGGTGCTGCCAGCAAAGATTCACCGTGGGCGTTCATTTCTTGCCAGCGCCCAAAGTCCCAGATCTCAACCTCGTCGATCGCCCCGATCACCACGCAGTCCCGCTGCAGTCCCGCAAAGCGACGCAATTCCTCGGGAATGGCGATACGACCCTGTTTGTCAGGCAGGACCCGCGCCGCTCCCGCGCCAAAAGAACGCTTGGCGGCTCGCCCAGTCGGTCCGCCCGATGCGGAGCGCTCAGACATCTGCGTTGCGATCTCGCCGAAGCGGTCGGGCGTCATTAGCGCCAGACAGCCCTCACTGTGCTTGATGAGGTAGCCGGAAGGCTCAAAAGCGCCCCGGAACCCCGCAGGGAGAACGATGCGGCTCTTGGCATCGAGCGCGTGCTCGTGCTGGCCGACGAACGGACTCTCCACAGCGGTTGCCTCCACAGTACTCAAACAATGCATCGGTTCGGTGGGCTGTTGCCCCTTTCCGAACCACTTCGCACCACTGTATGGGCTTATGGCCCACCGTGTCCACCCCTAGTTCGTCCCAATGTTCGATCTGATGTTCGACCCGATGTTCGACCCGACACGTTTACGCCCGTTGATGCCTTAGGGCTGGGGCCCAGCGATTTGGGGCCCAGCGATTTGGGGCCCAGCGATTTGGGGCCCAGTGATTTAGGGCCCAGTGATTTAGGGCCCAGTGATGTACTCAGTGACCAGCGTGGCGAGTTGGGAGGGTGTGAAGCCGCTAGCTAGTTCGCCCCAGCCGACCGCGCGATCCCCGACCGCGGACGCAGTGTGCTCATCGAGCAGGTCCGCCAGCGGGCCTAAGGAAAAATGCTCGTACCACAGGCACTGAAACCGACTGCCCGCGCGGGTGCGGCGCTGCGAGATGCCAACGAGTTTGCGACACCCGACGGTGACCTCTCCCCGACCGCGTGACGCGAAACACACCAAGCCGTCAGCAGGGCCCGAGTCGTATGGCCCACGGTGAGCAGTAGCGGGAATTCCGAGCGAACGAAACGCTGCGGCGAGGCGGACACCGAGCCAATCGAAAGCCTCGCCCACATCGGTGCGCCACAGCGGATCGCCCGCCGGAACGAACACATCGATCCAAGTACAAGTTTGGGGATCCAGCCACACTGCTGCGCCGCCGCTGCGGCGTCGTACCACCGGCGCCTTTGGCCCACAACCTTCACCGCCGAAAGGATCGGCACCGGTCGATCCGAGAATTACTGCCGCAGTGGTTGGTTGAAGCCACGAGATGCGGCGACGGCCGTCAACCGGCATGGGACGGCTAGCCAACAGCCCTGCTGCGCCCCGCCACTGTTCACGCACCCATAACGGCACCAGTCCACCATGACAGATCAAATTGGGGCAGATCAAACCGGGACAAGTGTCGTATGCGGGCGTGATCTCACGCGTATTGGTGAACAGTCGGCCGGTCTGCCAGTGACTCCCCGATCTGGTCTTCAGCGACCGCCAAATCAAACTGCGATTGCAGGTTCATCCAGAAATGGGGCTCCACGCCAAACCAGTGTCCGAGCCGAATAGCAGTGTCACCGGTGATTTTCCGTTTGCCGGCGATGATCTGGGACACTCGATTCGGAGGCACCTCAATCTGGCGCGCCAGTTCCGTTGGCGTGATTTCCAGTTCCTCCAACTCACCCGCCAGCACTTCCCCTGGATGCACAGCCCGTCGCAGCATTTTCAGCCTCCTTTTCCCTAGTGGTAATCGACGATCTCAACGTTGGTCGGCCCGGCGGGGAGTTGCTCTTAGGCAGGTTGTGGGCGGAGCTGTGGCACATAGTCGGCCCACTCCGCAGGCATGTCAGGACACATGGCTGCCAGCACTGCCAGCGGCTCAGGAGCGTAGGGAACGCAACGAAGCCGGTAAGCGCTCTCCGACAGCAGCGAGTCGCCCTTGCCGACGTTGCACCCACGGCAGCAAGCGACCACGTTTTCCCAAGTGTGCTCACCGCCGCGGCTGCGAGGGTGAACATGATCGATGCACTCCGCTCGGCGGCCGCAGTACTGGCAGCGATACCCATCGCGTGCGAACACAGCCTGCCGATGCAACGACGCTCGTCGTCGGTACGGCGCCCGGGCGTGATAGGTCAGCCGGACCACCGAAGGCACCGGCATGGACATGTGGGACGAACGGATGGCACCGGGCAGTTTGTGAACGATGTCAGCCTTGTCGGCGAGCAGCAGCAGCAAAGCACGCCGGACCGTGGTAATCGAAAGCGGCTGGAAGGTGACGTTGAGCACCAGCGTCCGCTCCGACAAAATTGAACGCGTTCGGCTCGCCAAGTCGGCCACCGGAGCTAGGTGGCCGTTGACCGCGCGAGGAGTCCCGATCGGTCCCCCAGCAGCAGGACGAGGCGCACAGACGACAGTGCTATGAGCAGTCATGTCGGCCTCATGGCGCGGACACAGCAGGCCAGCGTCGGCACCATTGCAGCCACTCAATCAGATCTTCGGGCGCCAGATCTTCGAATGCACCAAGAGCACTGCCGTCACTGCCGAGTGCTGTCATTTGTCGGAACCGCAGATAGTCACGACTAGGCAGCGGTAAGAACGGCGGCCGCAGCCACCAACGATGCGGCACGAGCCGTCTGAGGGCACCCATCGCCGCAGGCCACAGACGCGGGCGCGTAGCAACGGCGCACAGCAGACGGCCCAAACCGATGATCTGGGCGCTACGGCGTCGGCGAGCGCGGCGCATCGCGCACACTCTAAAGGCCACCTTGAACGGCACCAGTGACGGCATCAACAAGCCTGAGCACACCAGCACAGCACAAGGCCCCATGACCGCAGACCGTGAGTAGCCTCAGGGCCGGCGAAGCGACGAGAGTTGAACGACGAGAGTTGAACGCAGTGCACAACCACACGCCGCAGCAGGTGCCAGCAGCAGATGCCGAGACGTTCAGCGAGACGTTCAAGCGAATCACCGACAACGTGGAGCAAATCATTCGAGGCAAACCCGACGCGGTCGGGCTGGCGCTTTTGTGCTTGCTCTGCGACGGGCACCTGCTGATTGAGGACGTTCCCGGAGTCGGTAAGACAAGCTTGGCCAAATCACTAGCGGCTTCGATAGATGTGCCTTTCGGTCGCATCCAGTTCACGCCCGACGTTCTGCCTTCCGATGTCATCGGTGTCAATGTCTGGGATGAACGCGAGCGTGTCTTTGAGTTCCGAGCTGGTGCGTTGTTCTCCAACATCGTCCTAGTGGATGAGATCAACCGGGCGTCACCCAAAACGCAAGCCTCACTGCTAGAAGCGATGGCAGAACGGCAGGTCACCACCGACCGCACCACTCGCCCCCTCAGCGAGCCGTTCATGGTGATCGCCACCCAGAACCCGATTGAGCACGAAGGCACATACCCGCTGCCCGAGTCGCAGCTTGACCGTTTCCTCATGCGCATCGACATTGGCTACCCCGATGCCGACTCAGCAGTTGAGGTGCTGAACATCCACAGCGGCACTACTGAGGTCAGCATCGGCCCTGTTGCGGCAGCCGACGAAATCAAGGCCATGGCTCGCACCGTTACCGACGTTCATGTCGCCCCGGCGCTGCGCCGATACATAGTGGCTCTGGCGGATGCATCAAGACAGCGCAGCACCATCACCCTCGGCATTAGTCCGCGTGCCACCTTGGATCTCCAGCGAGTGGCTCAAGCCCGCGCGCTCGCTGCTGGGCGCAACTACATCGTGCCCGACGACGTGAAAGCAGTAGCCAAATCGGTGCTGTGCCACCGCATTCGTGTGAGTCCCGAAGCTCTGCTCGGCGGCCTGACGCCCTGGTCGGCGCTAGCTGAGGTTTTTGAGGCGGTGGCTGTCCCTACCAGCGCCGGTTGAGGTCGGCCGCCATGAGGGCCCAGCCCGCGTGCTAACGAGGCGGGGCTGGATCGTCGGCATCGGCTCAATCATTGCGGCCGGTGCTGGCCGACTATTCGGCATCGGCGAGTTCATGGTGATGGCCGTAGCGGGGCTGTCGCTGGTCGCCATAGCAGTCACTTGGACACGTACCCGCCGGGTCCGTCTGCGGATTCAGCGGTTTACTCAGCCGATCCGCGTGCATGCCGGCGGAACCGCTCGGGTGGAATTGGCCGTCACCAATCTTGGCGGCCCCACACCGGTACTGCAACTTGTCGACCCAGTAACAGGAACTACGGGTGCGCACACTCACATCGGACCACTGACATCGGCTGAGCGCGTACAAGCGACGTACTTGCTGCCGACTGAACGCCGCGGACGCCTCGACATCGGACCAGCCGACGTGGCCGTAGTTGATCCGCTGGGCATGGCCCGCATGTCGCTCGGCACGGGGCCTCGCACGACACTGATGGTGTATCCGGCCACTGTTGCGCTGACGCCGCCGCGGCTGGCCCGAGGCCCCGAACCGCTCGGTGTGGCTACAGAGTTGAGTGTCAGCCAGAGCATCGGCGAAGACTTCTATGCGCTGCGCGACTACACGGCCGGCGATGATGTCCGTCGTATCCATTGGCCTTCCACGGCAAGGCTGGGACGACCGATGGTGCGTGAGGACGAGATTCCCCGTCGAAGCCGGGTAACCGTGATGGTGGACACACGCAGCTCCGCTTTCGACCCCGAACGTTTTGAGGTCGCAGTGTCAGCAGCCGCCAGCGTCGTGATGGCCTGCGCGTCTCGCCGGGATCCCTTGCGGCTGCTGACCGTGGCCGGTGCCGACACCGGGTTTGTGAACTCCGGCGAAGGCCTAGCTCAGATATTTGATTACTTGGCGGAGGTGGCTACCTCGCCAGAGGGTTCGCTGCGCAAAACGCTGGCCGCAGCTACCGCCGCATCGGTGGGCGCTTTGGTGGTGGTACTAGGCGGTGTTCAAACCCAAGCAGATTCGACCCAAGCAAAGCAAGACGCCGAAGCCGTAGCAGCAGCAGCAGCGCGACCTTCGGCCCTGTCGGTCATCCGCGTTCACGCACCCGACACTTCACTTCCGACAGGCGGAAACGGCTGGATTGATATCACAAACACAGCCGATCTGAGTTCAAAGTGGGCTGCGTCTGCGTCAGAGACTCGGCTGGCATGACTCGGCTTGGCATGACTCGGTTTGATATGACTCGCCGGACCCTGTGGCAGACAGAGATCTCGCTGTGGACGCTGACGCTCATCTGGGTACTGACAGCGCGTCGGCTGTTCGACTCTTGGGACTATGCGCCGCTGTGGCTCATCTTGGCCGCTGGTGGTCACACCACAGCAGCAGTGAGCAGACGTCAGCGCTGGCCGTTGGCGCTAGCAGCGACGACCTCAACAGTGGCGATGATTTTTGTGGTTGGCCTCGCTCTGTATCCCCGCACGCTGTGGCTATCACTGCTGCCGAGCAGGGAAACTCTGCGCCAAGCAGCAACCGACATCGAAGCGGCATGGCGCGCATTCGGCATCGTGGAGGCGCCAACTCCGGCCACTGCGGGCTTTTTGGCAGTAGGCGGCGCCGTTGTGTGGTTCGCGGCGTTTTGGTCTGATGCTGTCGCGCTGCGTTGGCGACTCGCCACCGAAGCTCTGCTGCCCAGCTTCGGTGTGCTGGCTTTCGTCGGGGCGCTCGGGACAGACGACTGGCGCATCCGCAGCACCGCAGCAATGGTGTTGAGCGCTGTCGTGTTTGTCGCCGCTCACGGCGTTCACCACACCGTCGGCCGGGTACCAATGGGAGCATCGGAGCGTCGACGCTCGACTGTGCCCATGCGCACCGCCTGGAGGTTCGGCGCCGTCGCAACCGTAATCGCAGTGCTGGCAGTGCCGCTACTGCCCGGCAGCGACGCCCCGGCAATCGTGTCGTGGAAGGAACTTGACGGCGGTTCTGCGGCACCGCGAGTGACGATCAGCCCGCTAGTGAACGCGCAGGGACGCCTCATGACGACATCCGACGCTGAGATGTTCCGTGTCGAAGCCCCCGCGCCTGCCTACTGGAGAGTGACCGGGCTAGGGCGCTTTGATGGCGAGTTCTGGGGCTCTGAGCAGGTGTACTCCACCGCGGCGCAGGCACTCAGCGGTCCCGCCGACGAAGACCTGTTCACACAGACGTTCACCATCTCAGCGCTCGACAGCATCTGGCTACCCGCTGCGTTTGAGCCGATGACCTACGACGGCCCCAACGCGCTCTACGACCCACAGACCAGCACGCTCGTCACCACGCAACGCTCAGAGCTAGAACCCGGCTTGTCCTACACCGTCAACTCGGCAACCGACATTCCCTCCCTAGCAGTCCTATTAGCAGCCGATGACGACCTACCAGCCGAGATTGCCGAGCAATATCTGGCTCTCCCCGACAACTTCAACCCTCGAGTGGCAGGTCTCGCTGCCGACCTCACCGCTGACGCATCGGGGCCTTACGCGAAAGCGCTGACACTGCAAAATTTCTTTCTTGAGAACTTCGCCTACTCGCTGCGAGTGCCGCGCGGTCACGACACCGACCGCATGGAGCGGTTCCTCTTCGTAGACCGGCGCGGTTACTGCGAACAGTTCGCTGGAACGTACGCCGCCATGGCCCGCGCTGTCGGGCTGGCTTCCCGAGTGGCTGTCGGCTTCACCCCCGGCGAACTGATCGACGGCGCCTACGTAGTCACCGGCGCTCACTACCACGCCTGGCCCGAAGTGTGGATAGACGGCCGCTGGGTCTACTTCGAGCCAACGCCTGGACGAGGTGCCCCCGGGGCCATGGCCTACACGGGCGTGCCGCAGCAGCAAGTCTCCCCCGGCGATCCGGACGCAACGGGCGAAGCCGGCTCGGGACTTATCGGCCAGCTTGACATCGAAGATCTCGACGGCATCCCGGGCAACCTCGAAGGCTTCGTGGATGTGTTCGGCGCCGATGGCTCCACAACAAACACCGGTGCTTGGTGGGAATGGCTCGTGGTGCCTTTGTACGCCGTTGTTGCCGTGGGCGTGCTGTGGCTGGTCGGGGTTCCCGCAGCGGTGCGTATCCGCCGAGCCGTCCATCATCGACGCGCGCGCAACGATGCGCGAGCCGCAGTCGCGTCCGCTTGGGACGATGCAGCAGAAGCGCTGTTCGGTCTCGGCATTCACCGACGACCCGCGGAGACTCATGCCGAGTTCGCAGACCGAGCGCGACGCGATCTGCACATTGACAGCAGCGATCTGACAACACTCGCCGCTGCGGCTCAAGAAGCCAGCTACGCCGCGGTACCGCCGGAGTCGCACACGGTGAGAAACGCCCGCCGGAGCGCGCAACAACTAGAAACTCGCATCCGAACGGCACGAAGCCGCTGGGATCGGATCGGCTCTGCGTGCCGACCCGCAGCGCTTATCTGGGGGCCCCGCTCACGCCGCCGCCAAAGCGAAAACCGCGACGCAGAGCTGACACAGAAAACTGGCACATAAAGGCTGGCACATAAAAAAACAGGCACACAGCCGGTGACCGACCGGATGGGGCGATCGGGCTGCCCAGAGATCAGGCTGCCCAGAGATCAGGCTGCCCAGAGATCAGGCTGCCCAGAGATGAGGCTGCTCAGCTGGGATCGTTGCGAAAGCGGCGTCGCATGCGATCCCCGAAAGAATCAGCGTTACGTGACCCGGTGCGCTTGGCGATGGAATCTGAGACTTTCTCAAGACCCAACCTGCCCATCTTGCGGACGTTCCGTTCGATAACAACTGCGCTCGCAAAGACGACCAAGAACGCCACAAACGACAACGCGTAATGAACTTGCAGACCCACTCCGATGCCTACAAGACCCACTACGCCACCAAGTACCGCCCAGCGGATGTTGCGCAAAGCGTGCCGCGTCAGCGTGGTCTCCGACACTTCTCGCGCGAACTCGGGATCGTTGTCGTAAAAATCCTTCTCAATCTCAAGCAGGATGCGTTGTTCGTCTTCGGAGAGGGGCACGCACAGGCTCCACAGGCTGGACGGTCTATATCGTTGCCAGTGTAGGACAGCGCCGCTCATCACTTGTACGCGCGCTGAACTTATGCACTGGACTTGACATGCGACTTGCGCACACGCCAAGGCTCACACCTGCTCACGACGCTGCGGGAGTCGCTGCCAAGCCGGTGCGGGAGCTGCCACTCACCGCGTAGCGGAAGACATGGCCGCGTTCAACATCTCCCCGCAAGCAAGCCAGCAAGGGCTCAGCCATCCAAGGGTGCTGGCCCGCCAGCAAGTGCTCCAGCTCACTGCTGGGTACCCATCGGGCATCGAACACGATGCCGTCGGGATCGTGTTCGATGTCCAGTTCGCCTGTCCACGCCTGCGCTTCGTACACCTCAACCCGAAGAAACCAGCCAGGTCCCTCGCTGCCATCGGCTTCAACGCTGTAAAGCGGACCGTTCCATTCAGAAACAGCTAGGCCAGTCTCCTCGGTGACTTCACGCGTCAGCGCGCCCAACACTGTCTCTCCGGGATCCACCACTCCCCCGGGCGTAGTCCAGTCGGTGCTGCCGTTACGTCGCAGGTTGTTAACCATCAGCACCGAGTCTTCGCGCCGCAAAATGCCAGCAGCTACTGCCCAGCGATGCAACTCAGAAGCCACCCCGGCAGTCTGCCACGCAGATGCTGCCACAGAGATACTGCCACAGAGATACTGCTGCGAAGAGGCTGCCGGGTGCCCAGCTCTAGGGGCTGTGGGGCCGCGGGTTCTACCATGGCCCATGTGAGCAGACTGAGTCACAGCGAGCGGCTCCGCCACTCGGGGAGTAACAGCGAGCAACCCCGCCGCTCAGGGGGGCCGAGCACTTCCGCAGACCTGCGTGAAGCGACGCTCACCCCGGCGCCTACAGCGCTGCCATCGGTCTTGGCACGAGTCGTTGCGTTCGGGACAATCGTGATAGCAGCGGTCTGTGGAGGCCTGGTGGGGTATGCAGTCAGCCTCTTCGAATGCAGTCGAGGCTGCGCCGCTCCGTCGCTGGCAGGTGCTGGGGTCGGAGCGCTGGTCGCAGCCGGTGGCGTCGCCGCAATCGCCGTGCTCGTTTTGCGATCCATGAGCGAATGGGCCGACCAAGCCCCGGTGACACGCCGCCGGGGCCGACATCGCCGCAGAGATCCGGCCCTTGCAGCCAACAAACAGGGAGCCAGCAAACAGGGACCCAACAAACAGGGGACAGCGCGCCGGTGACCACCAACGTCTTGGCCGTTGAAGACGACGAACGGATACGCACCGCGCTGCGTCTGGCGCTCGAAGACGAGGGCTGGCAAGTCAGCGAGGCCGAATCGTGCGAAGAGGCGCTGGAGCGCTTCACACCTGAGAGCACCGATGTAGTGCTGGTGGACATCATGCTGCCCGGGCTTGACGGCTTCGAGCTGTGTCGAGAGATTCGCAAGATCAGCCATGTGCCGATCATCATGGTGACCGCCCGCGACGACACAAATGACGTGGTCGCAGGGCTCGAAGCTGGCGCCGATGACTACCTCACCAAGCCCTTCGCTCCCAAAGAACTGTCGGCTCGCATTAGGGCGCTGCTGCGCCGCAGCCGGACGGTGGACGGCAGCGGACTGCCACGCTCGTTCGGCGATCTTGAGATCAGCCCCGACGAAGGCACCGTGCGCAAACACGGCGACGAACTGCATCTGACTAAGACAGAATTTCGTCTGCTGTGCGAACTGTCCGACAACCCAAACAAGGTGATGAGCCGCGAACAGTTGCTCGAACGAGTCTGGGGCTACGACTATTTCGGTGACGGCCGCTTAGTGGACGTTCATGTGCGTCGCCTGCGTCTCAAAATTGAGGACGATCCCGCCAATCCGCGTTACGTCACCACAACGCGCGGCATGGGCTACAAACTGCGAGCCTGAGTTCGTGCTGCGCCACGGACGGCCACACCACGGACGGCCACGCCAAGCGCCATGAGACTTCACTGGCCTGCGCCACTGCGCAGATTGCCGTTGCGCGCCCGTGTGGTAGGCGCTTTCACGCTCGGAGCTTGCCTAGCAGCCGTTCTCCTCGTGGCGCTGACCTACAGCCTTTCGCGCAGTTCGATGCTGGGCCAGCGGCAAGATTCCTCGCAAACGCAGTTCTTTGCGAACGCAACCCAAGTACAAGGCTCGCTGCGAGCCGAGAGTCCTGATTTCGCGGTGCTGCTCGAGTCACTTCCGAGCCTCAGCGGCAGCCGCTCCATCGTGCGGACCGGACCGGACGTTTGGCGGTCGCCTTCGCTGGGGCCCGCCGACCTGCCCCCCGAGTTGGTGGCTGCAGTCGCTCGATCCGACGAAGCGCACGTCATGGCTTACCGCCTCGATGGTATTCCCCAGCTTGCGTTCGGCCTACGGCTGCGCCCTGCGGAGGTCTCCCGGCTCAACGAAGCGCTGTACTTCGAAGTTGTCCCGCTGGCGGAAATCGAGGCCACGTTGTCGAGTTTGCGCCTGATCTTGGGTGCCGGAGCTGCGCTGGTGGTGCTCATCGGCGTGGCAGTGGGCGCCTGGGCGGGCGGAAGATTGCTGCGCCCGCTAGCAACGGTCTCCGATGCCGCAACGTCTATCGCTCATGGACGTTTTGACACCCGCGTCGAACCCAGCGACGACCCCGATCTCGCCGTCATCGTGAAATCGTTCAACGACATGGCCGACACCATGGAACGTCGACTAGCTCGCGACGCTCGCTTTGCCTCCGATGTCAGCCACGAGCTGAGATCGCCGTTGCAGACCCTGCGAAGTTCCATTGATTACCTGAAAGGACACCGAGAAGAACTGTCAACCCAAGGAGCTACCGCGCTGGATTTGCTAGCCGCAGAGGTCGACAGGTTCCAGCAGCTCGTGCAGGATCTGCTCGAAATCTCCCGAGGTGACGCTGAGGGATCGGTCCTCGAACGAGGTCTCGTGAACATCACCGAGCTGGTGCAGCACCGAGTGCAGGCACTCAGCGACGACGTGGAACTTCGCGTCAGTCCACCCGCAGCCGACGCAGTCGTCATCGGCGACAAGCGAGGACTTGCTCAGGTGTTCGACAATCTGCTGCACAACGCCAACAAGCACGGCGGCGGCGCTACCCGCGTGGAGATCACCCGGCCGGGCCACTGCGTAGAGGTCGCAGTGGAAGACAACGGTCCCGGCGTCGCTCCCTCCGAACGTGACCTGGTGTTTGAACGTTTTGCCCGCGGGGCTGCCGCGCGCAAGCGAGGCGCTGGCACTGGCGCCGGCCTAGGTCTAGCGCTCGTGTACGAACACGTTCGCCGTCACGGCGGCACGGTGCATGTGGAATCCCGCAGCGACGGGCAGCGCGGAGCGCGATTCGTGGTGGAACTACCAATGGCGGGTCGCCGATGAACAGCCGCTCGGTTTGGCTGCGGGCGGGCGTGCTGATAGCAGCCGCTGTGGTGCTGGGAGGCTGTGGGCTGCCCACCGACGATGCCCCTAGTGGGGTGCCAGTGCCAGCTGGGGTGTTCCCTGAGCCCGAGGTGCAGCCCGGCGTGGCTCACCAGACCGAGAACCCCGGCACATCGCTGCACGCTGTGTATTTCCTGCGCGACGGCATGCTTGTTGAGCTGCAGCGTCGGCTGACCATCCCGGTGTTCCTAGATGCGCCGCTAAATGAGCTGTTCGCCGGACCTACGCCCAGCGAGGCCGAGAACGGCCTCGAATCGGCCATTCCCGCAGGCACCGAAGTCGTGGACGTGCAACTGTCGCGCGACAACATCGTGTCAGTCCACCTCAATGAGGTGTTCTTTGAGGTGGAAGGCGCGCAACGCGTCCGGGCAGTAGCCCAACTAGTGCTCACCGCATCGGCATTGGCACGCGACACCCAAGGCGTGCTGTTTTTCCTTGACGGCGCCGCGCAGTCTCTGCCCGACGGAACAGGTGCCATCGCGCAAGCTCAGTCAGGTCAACCGCCGCGAGCGTTGCGCGTCGAAGACTTCGCCGAGCTGATGCCGCTCGCGAACCCCGCCAGCCGCTAGATCACCTGCAGGCGTTTGATGCGGCGAGGCCCGCGCTCAGCCGACATCCGCGCGAACCGCGAACGTGCAACAGCACGAGTCGCCGCTACGAACATCAGCATGGTCGGGAACACCTCAAGGCGTCCAAACAGCATCAGCGCCATGAGAACCGGACGCGCTCGGCGCGGAAACTCCAAGGCCGTTGCGGTGGGTCCGGCTTCTCCGAGTGCCGGACCGGCGTTGCCGATCGCCGACACGGCGCCTGAAAATCCGGTTTCCAAATCGGCACCCAGCGCCGTAACCATCACACCGCCAACCACGATGAGGCCCAAATAGAGCAGCACGAATCCGAGCGCGCGCGCAGCGACCTCTTCGGCCACGGTGGAGTCGCCGATCCGCATAGGCAAAACAGCGCGGGGATGACGAGCCCGAAGAACCTCACGGATGGCATAGCGGGCCACCACTTGCAGACGCAAAACCTTCATGCCGCCGGCTGTGGAGCCAGTCATTCCGCCTATGAGCATGAGCAAGAGCAAGACAATCTGCGCTGACGGCATCCACAGCGCTGCGTCGGTGTAGTCGGTAGTTCCAAAGCCGGTGCTCGTGCCGAGCGAGACTGCGTAGAAAAGTCCTGAACGGATGTTGCCACCGAAGCTTTGATGCGGAGCGTTGAGAACAATCAAAGTCGCTGCGGCACCCGCAATGATTCCGAGGTACCAGCGCAGCTCAGAAAAACCTCGCAACATCCGGCGCTTCCGCATGATCGTGTGCCAGTGCAGCGAAAAGTTCGCAGCGCAGATCAACATTCCGACAATCAGCACACCTTCGATGGCGAACGAATCGAAATAGGCGACCGAAGCCGAATGAGTTGAGTAGCCGCCCGTGGCTACGGTGGTAAACGCGTGGGCGACAGCATCAAACAGGCTCATACCAGCGATCAGCAGCGCCACAGCAACGGCTGCGGTGAGCCCTCCGTAGAGCATCCACAAGCGCCGAGCGGTGGCGGCTATGCGCGGTGTGAATCGGTCGGCGGTGGGTCCTGGGGCCTCGTTGGCGATGAGTTCAAGACCGCCGACTTTCAAAGCTGGGAGCACTCCCACTGCCAGCACGATCAGCCCCATACCGCCGAACCACTGGATCATGCTGCGGAAGAACAAGATGCCGTGCGGTACGCCTTCTATGTCGCTCAGAATCGTCGCGCCCGTGCAGGTAAACCCAGAGATCGATTCGAAGAGCGCGTTGTCGAACTCACGCCAGCGGATCACACCGCTGGCTAAGAACGGCAAAGCGCCGGCCACTGAAACAGCCAGCCAAGCCCACGCCACCGAGGCGAAAGCCAGCGGGGAGTCGGGCCGGTCGGTCGCTTTGGCGCCGGCGATCATGGCGCCGCCGATGCCGGCAGTGACTGCTGCGGAGACGGCCAGCGCCAACGAGCCGTCGCCGCCGTCAATGAGCGCAACTACTGCGGAGATCACCATGCCGATAGCGACGAACACCAGCGCAGCCCCGCAGACACGCACCGGCGTGGATTTGATGCGACGGCAGCGAAGCCGCACAGCTCCGCTCATCTCCCAGCACGCGCCAGGTGTCGGCGCGGTTGATGCCATCGGTAGCGCACTGCGCTTGCGACCGGGTACACCACAACGCTCAGCGCTACCAGCGCAGCGGTTATAGACATGCGACCGGCCAGCATTACCAGCCCGGCTGTTACCCGTCCGAACGCATCAACCGCAGTGAGGTGCCCCACAGAGCCGACACCATCAACCTCAGCCGGAGTGCTCGCCATCGCCGGTCCGACATTGGACAGCGCCGAGAGGGCATAGCTCAACGCTTCGACGATCCCCAACCCGCTGGCACCCAACGCAACCGCAGCTGGGATCACCAGCAGCGCTGCCAGCAGCAACTCACCGGTTATGCGGTTCATCGTCGTCTCAGCAATGGTGGACTGTCCGATGTGCAGGCGCTCAGCCAGCGCAGGGTGGACAGCGCGGCGGAGTTCGCGTCCGATGTAGGAGGCCAGCGCTAACAGTCGCACCACCTTGAATCCGCCGGCCAAAGATGCGCTCATGCCACCGACCAACATGAGCACCATCAACAGCGCCGCGCTGGACGGCGAGAAATCCGTCAACGGAGTTGCCTCAAAGCCGGTCGTGGAGATCACCGACACGACAGCAAACAGTGACCTGCGTAGGTGAGACGCGCCAAAGTTCCCGTTCGTCCACAGCGCCACGGTCGCGGCGGCGAACACAATCAGCGTTACGTACAGCCGGAACTCGTAGCTCCGCACGAAGCGGCTGGGATCGCAGCGACGAATCGCCAAGAACATAAGCGGCAAGCTCACGCCCCCGGCTGCCATGCCGAAGATGGCCACCCATTCGACGGCAGCTGATTCGAAGTGAGCCAGCGAATCCGCGTACGTAGAAAACCCACCCGTTGAGACAGTGGTCAGCGCGTGCAACCCACTTTGAAGCACCGGCATGCCCGCTAGGGCATAGCCGACGGCCACGGCCACGGTGAGTGCCCCGTACAGCAGTAACAGCCGACCCATCGTGCCGGCACTGCGCGCAGCTAGTCGGCGTGCCGAACGGGTTGCCACTCCACCGTCGGAGTCAAGGCCGCCGACGCCGAGATGTGGCAGCACCCGCACGAGCACCACGATGAATGCCGCAGCTCCCAGCCACTGGCCAAGAGCGCGCAAAGCCAGCATCCCACCGCCGAGATCTGCTCCTGTGAGCGTCGTGCTGTTGGTGCCAGTCACCGTCGCGGCAGCTTCGACAAACGCCGTAGCCAACGCAGCCGGCCCTACCGGACTGGTGGCCCCTACTGCACCAGTAGCCCCCACCGCACCGGTAGCAAGGTGTGCGACCGCCACTGCGGTTACGGCAGCGAACGCGCCTAACACCAACGCAGTGAGCGTCTGACGCTCAGTGATGCGCCGCTCAAATCGGCACAGTCGCAGCAATCCCAGCGCGCACAAGCCAGTAACGACAGCGACGACGGTCAGTGGCACCGCGTCGGTGCCGGAGGGTTGAGCGGGAGCAACCTGTCCGCCGGCTAGCCAATCGAACAGCGCACACGCTGCGAACAGCACAGAACCAGCAAGTAGCACCAGCAGCGCGGTCACCGCCAAGGTCGACTCATAGGGTCCGCATGCCCATCGGCGCAGCACGCCGTCAATGGCCCGCACCGTCCGCACAACCCGACGGCGAAGCCGCTCGTGGCGAGGCGGCGAGCCCGCCGGAGCGGGGATCACCGAAAAGCCTGCTTGACCTCGTCCACGCAGTTAGGAGTCACAAAAGCAACCACATGGTCTCGCGCCCTCAATTCGCTGCGACCGCGGGCGATGCGCGCTTTGCCGTCTCGCACAATGGCTGCGAGCAGCATCTGGCCCGGCAGGTGCAGATGCCGCACGAACGCGCCGTCGGCTCGCGAACCTGCCCCTACTTCGATTTCGAGCACTTCGACATTGCCTTCGAGGAATGTCGCCACGGCGGTGACATCGCCCCGAACCATCCGCAGGACCATGTTCGCGCTCGCCGTGCGCGGTGACAGTGCTGCGTCTATGCCCACTTGCTCAAGCAACGGCAGCAAAGACAAACGATGCACCACGGCGATGGTCTCCCTTGCGCCTTCGGACTTGGCGTACAGACACGCCAGCACGTTGGCGTCGTCCTCACCGGTGACGGCGACAACAGCATCAAAACGGCCGACGTTCTCGTGTCGCAGCACGTCAATGTCGGTGATGTCACCATTGAGCACCCTCGCCCCCCCATGACGGTCGCTCAATTCGAGACAACGTTCATGGACCTTCTCAACGATGTAGACCTCAATGCGGCGCTCAAGCATGCGGCTGGCCAGCAGGTCTGCGGTGCGGCCCCCACCGAGGATCATCACACTGCGGAGAGCCGACCGGTGCAAGCCCATGATTTCCATGAGTTCGCGTTGGCCCTGCCGTCGGCAGACCACCCTCAGCAGATCGTTTGGCTGCAGCGTCGTATCGCGTCGCATCACCGTGGTCTCGCCGTCACGAGACAACGCGCCGAAGATGAAGTCCCATTCAGGTTCGTAGTAGGCGCCGATCTCGGTCATGGTCTTGCCGACGAGCGGTGCGTCGTGGGCCAAATGCGCTCCAACGACGAGTACCTCGCCGTTGGCTAGTTCGTTGATGTCGGACGCGCCGTGGTAAACGAGCAGGTCCATGATGGTGTCTGCTGTCTGCTCATCGGGGTCGAGCACCAGATCGACCCCGATGGCGTTGCGCAGACTGCGTCCAGACGGGCCGCGCAGTTCGCTGTCTTGGAGCCGCGCCACAGCCGACGGCACCCCCGCCTGCTTCGCTTGCATACATGCGAGCAAGTTCACTTCGTCGGAGTCAGTCACAGCCACCATGAGCTCTGCGCGCTCAAGACCGGCCTCGGCCAGCACACTGGGATTAGTACCGCTGCCATGCACGGTCAGCAAGTCGAGATCTTTGCCCAGAACTTCAAGCCGTCCAGCGTGCCGGTCAATGACTACAACATCATTTCCCTCGCCGCTGAGACGCTCGGCGATGTAGCTCCCTACCTCGCCGGCTCCCACCACGAGAATCCTCACAGTCTGCGAATCTACCGAGAGGCAGACCCGCAGACGAGACTATGGCTCGCAGCACACAGCACAGGAGGGCGACATGGCGCTTGTCGTGGCAATTGACGCAGGCACCACCGGGGTGCGCTCAATGGCAGTAAACGAAGCAGGCGCCGAGGTGGCCTACGCCTACCAGCCGTTTCCTCAGCACTACACCGGACCGGGATTAGTCGAGCACGACGCAAACGAGATCTGGGAAGCCGTGGCCGCCACCATCGACGAACTCTGCACCAACGTGAGGACTCTGGGCAACGGCCAGATGCCAGCTGTCGCAGCCATCGGCATCGCCAACCAACGCGAGACCGTCGTCGCATGGGATCGCCGCACCGGCGAACCACTAGCGCGGGCGCTGGTTTGGCAGGACGTCCGCACGGCATCCCGCTGTGACGAACTCACCACAGCGGGGCACCTCAGCGAAGTCCGCCGACGAACAGGACTTGTGCTCAGCCCCTACTTCAGCGGCACTAAAGCCGAATGGCTGCTGCGCCAAGGTGGAGTGTCACCGAGCGACAACTTGGCACTGGGCACCATCGACAGTTGGCTGATGTGGAAGCTCAGCGGTGGCGCAGCTTTTGTCACCGATCCCACCAACGCCTCGCGCACTCTCTTGTACGACCTTGACGCAGACGGGTGGTCTGCACCGATGTGCGACTTGCTGTCGGTGCCGATCACTTCGCTGGCTGAGATACGCCCATCTGCAAGCCGATTCTGCTGGACGGCCGATACAACTGCGCTGGGGTCGGGGATCGCAGTGAGCGGCGTCGCTGGCGACCAACAAGCAGCGCTATTCGGCCAGGGCTGCCATGAGACCGGCATGGCCAAGAACACCTACGGAACAGGCTCGTTCGTGCTGATGAACATTGGCGACACTCATAGCGCCCCGATCGACGGGCTGCTCACCACGGTGGCCTGGGATCTGGGCAGCGGCCCCGTCTACGCACTTGAGGGATCGATCTTCGCCACAGGCGCAGCCGTGAAATGGCTGACTGGCATCCTCGACGGCGCCGCCGATCCCGCAGCAGTCGAAACACTCGCTCGCAGCGTGGCTGACAGTGGCGGAGTGACGGTGGTGCCGGCCTTCGCCGGGCTTGGCAGCCCATGGTGGGACCCGGCCGCACGGGGCGCAATCATGGGCCTGACCTTTGCGACGCAGCCAGCTCACATCGCACTGGCCACGATTGAGTCGATGGCACTGCAAACCCGCGACGTTGTTGAGGCGATGGTCGTCGGCGCTGGTCGGGACATAGCTGAGCTGCGCATCGACGGCGGTGCTGCGGCCAACGACCTGCTGTGCGCCATCACGGCCGATCAGCTCGGCGTTGCTGTGAGTCGACCCACCGTGACCGAGACGACTGCGCTGGGCGCGGCGATGCTGGCAGGGCTGGCCGAAGGGGTCTGGTCAAACGCATCCGAAGCGGCATCGCTGTGGCGCCAAGACCGCCGCTTTGCGCCTAACGCCGACCGTGCCAACGCCGATGACCTCCATCAACAATGGCGCGCAGCGCTAGAACGAACACGTCATCAACCGAGACGCTGAAATGCCCAGATACCCAGATACCCAGCTACTCAGTCAGGCGGCGTCAGTTGATCTAAAGCGCCTCGGAGTTGGCTGACCGCTTGACGAATGCGATGCTCGTTCTCGACTAGCGCGAATCGCACATGGCCCTCGCCCCCCGGCCCAAAGCCGACACCTGGCGACAAGGCAACGCTGGCTTCGTTGACGACCAGTTTGCAGAACTCAACTGAGCCCAAGTGCCGGTACGGCTCGGGAATCTTGGCCCAAGCAAACATCGTCCCCTTTGGCGGTGTGAGGTCCCAGCCGATGCGACCAAGTCCGCGCACAAGCGCATCTCGGCGTCCGCGGTACACCTCACGGACCTCGGCGGGGAAATCGCGTTCTTCGTTCATCACGACGGTGGCAGCGATCTGGATCGGCTGGAATGTGCCGTAATCGAGATAGCTCTTGAGTTTGGCAAGTGCCGCTATCACTTCGGCATTGCCCACGCAAAATGCCACCCGCCAGCCCGCCATCGAATACGACTTGGTGAGGCTGTAAAACTCAACTGCCACTTCTTTGGCACCTTCGGCCTGCAAGATTGACGGCGGCTCGTAGCCGTCGAATCCCAAGTCTGCGTAAGCGAAATCGTGAACTAGAAGCACCTCTCTTTCGCGTGCGAAGTCCACGATCCGTTGCATGAACTCGCCATCTACGCACGCCGTGGTGGGATTGTGCGGAAACGACAGCACGATCACCCGAGGCCGGGGCCAGGAGTACTCGAACCTTTCCACCAGACGCTCAAAGAAGGTCTCGCCGATGTCCAGCGGCACTTCCCGCACACTGGCGCCAGTAAACAGCGGCCCGAAAATGTGAATCGGGTATGAGGGTGCTGGCACCAAACAGGCATCACCTGGACCCAGCAAGGTCCACATGAGATGCGAGAAGCCCTCTTTTGCGCCGATGGTGTTGATGACTTCGGTGTCGGGGTCAACTTCAACTCCCCACTGGCGTCGGTACAGATCAGCAGCCGCTTCGCGCAGCTTGGGAATGCCGCGACTGGCCGAATAGCGGTGATTTCGTGCATTGAGCGCGGCTTGGGTCAGCTTGTGGACGGCGCGTTCGGGCGAAGCCAAATCGGGATTGCCGAAACCCAAGTCAATGACATCGGCACCAGCGCGCCGACGCTCAATCTTGAGAGCGTCGATGATCGTAAAGACATACGGCGGCAAGCCACTGATGCGGCGAAACTCCATGACCTAGGCCTACTGCTGGCTGTCGTTGGTGGGGCCGTCTTGTAGGGACATGTCTTGTGGGAGAGGGCTCGTTTCGAGGCGAGCAGCGAAATCGGCCAGCGCCGTGTGAGCGATACGCCGCTCTGCGCGGCGTTTGACGAAGCCCGGCAGGGGAACGGCCAGTTCTAGCTCCAGTTGGTACAGCACCTCAGTTCGTCCGGGCTCAGCCGTCGGGATGAACTCATAACACCCGTCGAGCTGCCTCACGACATCTCCATCGACGAGTTTCCACCTCAGATGCCGCGGTGCTCCGGCGTGGTCGTACGCGAGCGTGTACCTAGCAGTGCGCCCAAGTGCTTCAACGCAGAACGCAGCCGTCTCTACACGTCCATCGGGATCGCTCTTGATGACAGCAGCAGAGGAGACATCGGTGGCCCACAAGGGGTAGCTCTCGATGTCTGCTATCAGCGCGTAGCACGCTTCGGGCGAGGCAGCCACCACGGTGGTCATGGTCATCTCGTCAATCATGGCGATGTCCCCGGTTCGCTGTACAAATCGCTATCGAACGAATTGCTGTCGATAGAATTGCTATCGAACGTGCTCCATTGTTTCAGGCGCCGACCTCTGAGCGACTGCATTTGTGCGGCAATTCGTTGACATTCGACTCAACTGCCGATCCAGCCGCCCCCCCAGTCCGGCCGCCCAGTCCAGCCCAGCTTCCCAGCCCAGCTTCTCAGTCCAGTGCAGCGGCAAGCCGCTGCGCGAGGGTGTCGTAGGAGAAATGGCTAACGGCTATAGAACGCGCAGCTGTGCCCATCTCAGATCGCAGGGCAGGGTCGCACAGCAGTCGGGAGATGGCATCGGCCACGTCGGCGGCTCGGTTGGGTCGATCAACGATAAGCCCGGTTTCGCCGTGGTGGACGGCCTCGTGGCTGCCTCCCGAGCGTCCTGCAACAGCCGCTACGCCGCAGGCCGCCGCCTCAGCGAAGACGATGCCGAATCCTTCCTGCTCCAGACCGGCCCAGCGGCTACGGCACGGTGCAGCAAAGACATCGCCCATAGCCATGACGCGGGGCAGCTCGTCGTCGGTGACGCGACCCAAAAAACGAATCTTCGCCGGACTGTTGCGGGCCAGTCGCTCTAGCCGCGCTCGGTCCCGTCCTGCGCCGGCGACGGCGAGGGACAAACCCCGATGGTCAGCAGCAAGTTCTGAGACGGCCCTGATGACCTGGTCGAAGCCTTTGCGCGGCACCAGTCTGCTCAAGCTCACTACGAGCGGGCCGTCATCGAAGCCGTATGCGGCTCTCATAGAGCGCCGCTGGTGCCCGTCGCGCACAACGAAGCGTCCAACATCAACGCCGGGAGGCACTTGGGCTATCGGCAGTGCCGTGGCGGCGCAGCGCTCAGCTTCTTTAGCGGCATATCCACCGGCAGAGATAACCACCGAAGCCGATTTCAGCACTTGGGCCATCAGCGCGCTCAGCCCCGGGAGCTTGGCCGGTATAACGACCTCGGCGCCGTGCAGCACCACGCCGTAACACAACCCCAGCCGCGGTCCCAGTGCACCGAGTGGCAACGCGGGATCCAGCAGGACCAGCTCGGCTTGGGTTTCGCTCGCCAGCGATCGGATGTGCTGCGCCAGGCTGGAGTGGGGCAACAAGACAGGTTCGCGGGTTCGCACGATGCGCATCGGCGCAGCAGCGTCGAAGGCTGCGGCACCCCGGTAGGGAGTGGTCAGCACCGTGACATCTTCGGGAGGGAGCCTTCGCCACAGCTCCCACAAGTAGTTCTGAATCCCACCGATCTTGGGCGGGAAGTCGTTGGTGACGAGCAAGTGCGGTCGCATCAGCGGCAGCTGAGGCGATGTGCGGTCGGGCGGGCGAGTTCAGCAGCGATCAGCCCATCAGGGTCGTGTGCCACGAAGCCGACTGCGCTTGCCTGCTCTATGAGATCGTCGCGTCCAAGTCGGCGGGCGGCCCATAGGGCGTGGCTGACGACCACAGCCGAAGTCGAAGCCAGCGATGCGCGGAGCACCGCTTCGGCACGCGAGTCGTCCGGGTCGCCGACATTGCCGAGCACGACGAGCGCGTTGCGACGCAGGTACTCGGGTTTGCGTCGCGGGATGTACCAGTGCCCGAACGCTGCCATGAGACCGTCGTCGGTCATCTCAAGCATGTCGACAACGTCGACTGCAGCACCGCGCTTGGATTCGTTTGCGCGCGCACCAACAGGGAAGTCCTGGCCCTGCGGTTGCGTAACCGATGGCTGCCCACTGGTCGGATAGCTGTGCAAATCGTCGCCTAAATCACTGCGTAAATCGATGCGTAGATCGCTGCGCGGGCTGTTGAGCGGGTCGTTGTAGGGGCACACGGTTTGACAATCGTCGCAGCCATACAGCCGGTCTGCTAGCGCTACTCGGTACTCGGGCGGAAAGGCGCCGGGGGCCTGCAAAAGCCACGCCAGACACCGGTTAGCGTCAAGCACCCCGCTTTGTTGTAGAGCACCAGTAGGGCAGGCTGTCTGACAGCGGCGGCATGGGCCGCAGCCGTCAAGTTCGACATCGTCGGCGACGCCAAGTTCGGCTGTCGTTACGACTGAACCCAAGACGGTCCAAGAGCCGAGTTCGTGCGACAGCAGCATCGTGTTGCGCCCCAGCCAGCCGAGTCCTGCACGGGCCGCTGCGGCTCGGTCCACGAGTCGGTTGTCGTCGTAGACCACGCACGCGTCGAATCCGTTGCTGCACAAAACTTCGCTGACGCGTTCGAGCCCGAAACGAAGTGCTTGGTAGGCGTCGTGAGCGACGTAGGCAGCGACGGTGCCGTGATGGGCTCGGTTGTCGCAACCGAGGTGATGGACCCGGTCGTCGCAACCGAGGTGATGGGCCCGGTCGTCGCAACCGAGGCTAGGTGCAGATTCTTGGGGCGGTCGGTAGGCACGAGCGCACACCACCAGACTGCGCGCTCCAGCCAAGATGGACGCGGGAGTCGTTGAGCGCTCAGGTCGCCCATAGGTGAACCACATGCCAGCGTGTAGCCCAGCGGCTTTGCGCTCGGTGATGGCGCGACGCGCTTCGATGAAGGGCGCCACGTCGGTCACGCCGATTGCGTCGAGTCCGGCATCGGCACCGACGCGCCGGATTTCACCGAGCAGCTCTAGGTCGGCCACAGCAGTCATCCAACAAGTGTGCCGTGGCTGTCAGCGAAGCCGCTGCTGTGATGAGCGCGGCCCGCTGTGGTGAAGTCTCTTATGCTGAAACTTGCAGCAAGTTGTGGCCAGTTGTGGCTGTCTAGGGCCGATGGTGGCTGATTGTGGCCGGTGCGATGTTCGACGACCAGATTGATAACCGGATTGACAACCGGATCGACGACCGGATTGATATCTGGGTCGGCCGTCAGTACGGCCCCTATGAGATCACCGGTGTGCTGGGCCGCGGCACTGTGGCGCACTGTTATCGAGCTGTCACGCTGCGAGGTGAACAGGTCGGCCTCAAGGTACTGACACCGTTCGCTGAGGCCCAGAGCGAGATCCGGTCACTTTTCGAGCAGGAGTACGAGGTGATGGCTCGCTTGGACCATCGCAACGTTCTCGCAGTACACAACGCAGGCATCATCGGCGGAGCCCACTACATCGAGATGGAAATAGTTGAGGGCGAGACGCTTGCGGATCGCCACGGCGGTCGCAACCCGCCGTCGCTAGCAGCGGGCATCGCTGCTATCCAGCAGATCTGTTGTGCGCTCGATCATGTGCATGAGCATCGGATTGTGCATCGCGATGTAAAACCGTCAAACATCATGATGGAACCTGGGCCCGACGGCGACGACCGCGCTGTGCTGTTCGATTTCGGTTTGGCGCACGATCTCGACGGCCCTCCTTCGCCGCCGGGCCGCGTGTACGGCTCGCCCATGTATCTCTCTCCCGAGCAAGCGCTTGCGAAGCCCGTCGATGCTCGCACCGACATCTACGGCCTCGGGGCGACGCTGTATGTGCTGGCGGTGGGCTCAGCCCCGTTCTACGGCGAGCGGAATGACTTGCTGCATGCCCATGTGCGGATTCCACCTCCAGACCCGGCGGAGCGAGGAGTGCCGCCCGAACTGTCAGAGATCATCTTGGCTGCTATGGCGAAATCGCCGCAGGACCGCTTCGCCAGCGGCGCCGACTTCGCTGCAGCACTGGCGGGCGTCGAGATCCCCGCTCACCACAACGAACGCCGTCGTGGGCTCCTCCGCCGGCTGACAAGCCGGGCAACAAACCCAGCCGGCTGACAAGCCGGGCAACAAACCCAGCCGGCTGACAAGCCGGGCAACAAACCCAGCCGGCTGACAAGCCGGGCAACAAACCCAGCCGGCTAACAAGCCTGGCAACAAGTTTCAGCTGGGTTGTGCTGCCAGCGCGTTGGTGAGATCGACAGCTGCTTCGAGCTTGGCTGCGGCGCGTCCGTCAGCCACCGCTGCTCGGGCCATCTCAAAACCCTCAGCGAAATCCGCGGCTAGGCCTGCCACGACCAGTCCAGCGCCGGCGTTCAGAGTCACAATGTCTGCCCGCGGGCCGGTCTCGGTGCCGTGGAGGATCGCTCGGAGAATGTCGGCGTTCTGTTGCGGCGTGCCGCCGTGCAGCGCCGCACGGTTGACTCGTTCTAGGCCGATCGTCGAAGGGTCAAACTGGTGCTCGTTAACGATCTCTCCGTCGCGCACGTCATAGATGCGGGTGAGATCGGTCAGAGTGATCTCGTCGAGCCGGTCTGCACCGTGGACGACCAGCGAACGTTGCGAGCCACGAGCGGCTAGCACACCTGCTACTCGCGGCGCCATCACCGGATCACTCACGCCGAGCAGTTGGCGCTGCACACGACCGGGGTTTGAAAGCGGGCCTAGGTAGTTGAACGTGGTGGGCACACCTAGCTCGCTGCGGACCGCTGCAGCGAAACGCATCGCCGGATGGAACTGCTTGGCGAAAGCGAAGCCCAGACCGATCTCGGCGATGCAACGCTCAACCTGAGGCCCGTCTAGGTCAATGGCCACGCCGAGTGCCCTAAGGGTGTCGAACGAACCCGACGACGAAGTGGCCGCCACGGATCCGTGCTTGCAGATCACTGCGCCCGCACCGGCTGCCACGAACGACGCCATGGTGGACACGCTGAGCGCATGTTGGCTGCGAGCAGGGGCACCGCCGCTGCCCACGATGTCGATGGCGCCTGCGGGGGCTGTGAGCGGCATGGCGTTATCGAGCATTGCATCAACTAGCCCGGTGAGTTCGGGAACGGATCCTCCCTTCATACCGAGAGCGATGATGAAGCCTGCGAGCTGTGCATCGGTTGCGCCTGAACTCAAGATGGAACCCAGCGCCGCTCGCGCTACTTCAGGGCTTAGGTCTATCCCGTTGACCAGATCGGTGAGGACGGTTTTCCAGCCTCCGTAGTGCGCTAACCCGATCGCATTGGCGGCAGCGTCCTGCGCTTTGTTGCCCCGACTAGCGGCTGTCACGCGCCGGAGGTTAGCTGTGCGCTGACCTGCGGCTTACGGGGACTGGGTTACAGCGGCTGGGTTGCGCTAGCTGGGTCGGCTCAGCAGTCAGTTTGACGCGGTGGACGGCTGGGCGTTCCGCAAGCGAGCGGCAGCGCGGCGGCGGCGACGGATGATGCGGATTCGTTCAACGGAGGTCTGTCCACCCCAAACGCCTTCTTTCTCTCGAACCGCTATCGCATACTCCAAGCACTCTTCAGACACGGTGCAAACCGCGCATATCGCTTTCGCCTCAAAGGCTGTTTCATCATCTTGTGATGGCTCTTCATCTTCTGATGGGTAGAAGATGTCTGCTCGCAGGCCCCGACAGGCGGCGCGGCGCTGCCAGGCCAGCACGTCAGTGGCAAGTCTGTCTGGTCTGTCTGGCTTGTCGGATGCCACGCAGGTCGTCTCGGTGCTCGCCGGTTGTGGTTCCACCGCAGATGGCCCAATAGACGACCCAGTAGACGGCCCAGTAGACGGCCCAGTGGGCGATGCTGCTGTGGCAGTGCTCATCGGTAGGAAATCTTGCCGATGGGTTGCGTCTTGTCAAGACCCTATTGGTCGTTGATCGTTCAGTAGTCGTTGAGGTCTTGTGTGCAACACCAAACTGGGCAGCCCAGTCTGGTCTGGCTGTCGGGGGAGTATGTGGACCTATGCGAAGTTTTTTGGAAGTGTTTGGTCGGGCCGTTGAGCGTCGGGCTGTGCTGTTTGGCGCAAGCGTGTCAACAGGCACCGCCGCAGTGGTGGGTGTCGGGGGTGGCAGTTTGGTAGCGGAGCAGAGTCCGGCGGCTTACGTCGTGAACGGTTTGCTGTTTGGGGGTTTGATCGGCGGCGGAGCGGTCGCTGCTTTTTTGTCAAGTGAGAACCGGCTGCTGGCTGCGATTTTGACCTCCGGTCCAGTGATGGCACTCGCTGTGGCAGTGCAGATAATCCGCCGGTTCGGCCCCGGCGAGGCCGTCGGAGCCCTCGGCTTGCCACTGGTGATGCTGTTGTCTGCCTCTTTGGCATCGCTGGGTGGTGTGCTCGGCGCGATGGCGCGCCAGCGCCGCCGGTCGCTGCTCGACCCAAGCCAGCCCCGCCGCCGACGCAGAGGCTGACTTGAGGACGGAATGGGGAGATGGTGAGGCAGCGCCTGAAGTAACCTTGGGGTTTGCGGTGAGTCGGCCGGGTGGCCGCGGGCTGCGCTGGTTGAGGGCCAGCTGCGTGCAACGCACAAACCAGCTGCGTGCAACGCACAAACCAGCTGCGTGCAACGCACAAACCAGCTGCGTGCAACGCACAAACCAGCTGCGTGCAACGCACAAACCAGCTGCGTGCAACGCACAAACCAGCTGCGTGCAACGCACACTCAACAGCAAAGTTCGAGGAAGGTCGGGACTCCACAGGGCAGGGAGCTGGTTGACAACCAGGCGCCGTGAGGCGACGGAAAGTGCAACAGAGAGCAGACCGCCGATGGACCGGACCGAGTCCGGTCACAGGCAAGGGTGAAACGGTGCGGCAAGAGCGCACCATCGCCGGGGGCGACTCCGGCGGATCGGTAAACCCCTCCCGGAGCAAGGCCAAGCAGGGATCGGGCGGCCCGTCTGATGATCCCGGGTAGGCCGCTTAGATGGATGGCCACCTCGTCGGCATCAGCCGACGGACAGAATCCCGCCTACAGGCCGACTCACCGCACCGGCTGCTGGGCTATTGGGCTATTGGGCTATTGGGCTGCTGGGCTGCTGGGCTGCTGGGCTGCTGACTACTGGGCTGCTGGATTCAAGTGGGCGGTGTCGTTATACGACAGCAGGTTTGGTTGTGATCTGCGAAAGCCAATCCGGGTGATCTGGGCCTGCGATACATACATCTGCCATGAGATCTCCTCTGCTACGCGCAGCGTCCACCTAACTGCCGCTTTGATCGGCGAAACGTGTGTGAACACGGCGATCTGCCGGTCAGCAGCCTCGCTGGCAAGCTCGTCGCAGGCCGCGGCGACTCGGGTGTTGAGCTGGGCTAACGACTCGCCTGCGGGCGGGGCGAAGCTGGGGTCGGCCCGCCAACGCTGCCAGTGCTCGGGCTCAATGTCAGCGATCGCCATGCCGTCCCACTCGCCGTAATCCAGCTCGCACCAGCGAGCATCCAGGGAGATCTCAAGTCCGAGCAGCTCTGCGGTGGCTTCGGCTGTCTGGCGTGCCCGCAGCAACGGCGAAGAGACGATGAGGTCCGGTTGTGGATCGGCCAAGCTCAGCGCAGCGGCGATCTGTGCTGCCTGTTGCATCCCCACTGCATCAAGCTCGTTGTCTAAGCGACCCTGCAACAACCCATTGGCGTTGGCACTTGTGCGCCCATGGCGCACAAGCATCAACATCCGCGCCCATGGCGCACAAGCATCAACATCGGCGCCCGTGGCGCACAAGCATCAACATCGGCGCCCGTGGCGCACAAGCATCAACATCGGCGCCCGTGGCGCACAAGCATCAACATCACGCTCCCTTGCCTCGCTGCTGCGGTCGGTCTGGGTAGCGCAGGCGTCCGGTTCGCCAGAAGTCTGCCCTTGTTGTGGGATCGCTTGCAAACTCAGCGGCGCGCCATACCCACCAGCAACCGGCGAGGCCTGCTGCTTCCATGACGACGATCATCCACACCGGTCGAGATGCGAGCGGCAGCGTTGCAGAGACGCTGATGCCGCCCAAAGGCCACCAAAACAAGTTGGGCTGCAACCACGCACCGTCAAACAGTTGATGCCAGAACACACCGATGGGTACTGCTAGCCAGCGGCGCCTCGCTCGGCGCCGACCGATGGTTCCCAGCATCACCGCGCCGAGGCCCAATACGGGCAGCGCCAATGAGTGACTGACTGGTGTCGCTGCGGTCAGCACGTACAGCGCATCGGGCAGCAGCGCTCCGGCCACGATGAGGCGATGGTCGATTGCGGGGTCGCCAAACGACCATCGCATCGCCAGCAGCGATGTCGCTACGAACCACAGCAGCATCAGCTACTGCCACAGCGCTGGGCTAGCCGGCACTGAGATAATTGACTCAGTGCTAATTGACTCAGCGCCAACCGGCCCTGAGCTAATTGGCCCAGCGCTAGCTGGCACAGCGCTAACTGGCCCAGTGCTAACTGGCTCAGCGCACCAGCAAGGCGCCGCACAGAGGGCATTCGGCCATCTCTTGGGGTCCGAGGCGAACGATGCCCTCATGGTCCACCGACGGCAGTTCTAGGTGGCAGGCAGTACAAGTGACACCAATGAGCCGTCCAATCACTGGCGACCCTTCAGCAGCAGCCCGCCGTTGTTCATACAACGAGACCAGGCTCGGGTCTGCCGAAGCTGCCAACGTTTCTCGTTCGGCGAGCACTTCACCTCGTTCGTCTGCGGCTTCACGCTGCGCGGCGGCAATGGCTGCATCGGTGTCGCCCAAGCGCGAGCGGGCCGCTGATTGCTGGTCGGCTAACGCAGAACGTTCGCCAACCAACGGCTCAATCTGTTCCATCAGTTCGAGAATCTGGTCTTCGATCTCGATCTGGCGTCGAGCTAACGCGTCGGCTTCAGCGGTCAGCGCTTCGGCTTCTTTGGGCGAAGTTAGGTTGCTTTCATAGAGGCGCTCGGCGTTGTGGGCGCGCTTTGACTCAATGCGGGCCACTTCATCTTCGTGGGCGCGCTGGCGTCGTTCGAGGTCGGCGATGCGAGTTTCGAGCGCTTCGGTTTGGGCGCTCAGCGATGCCTGCTCAGCGACGATGGCTGCCCGAACTTCAAGTTCAGCTAGATGGGCGACTCGGTGATCTATCTGTGCGAGACGCACGTCAAGATCTTGCAGTTGCGCGAGGACTTCCCAGCGGTTGGCCTCCCCGCTGTTCGCCTCCCCGCTGTTCGCCTCCCCGTTGTTCGATTGTGCTGGCTCGCAAGCGTCAACAGTCATCAGGCACCAACCATCATGCAGCAATCATCATGCAGCAATCATCATGCAGCAATCATCAGGCGACAGTCAGCAGTCATTCTTGCGCGGCGATGCTAGGCGACGCGCGAGATGCTCCCTCAGCGGCGATCTGTGTGCAGCGGATCCACTCAAATCGCGTTTCGTCTCCCGAAGCGGGAACTGCGACCCGACACAACGCGTCAGGCAAGGCCTCAAATTCGTTGTCGGCATTAGGTCGAACCATGCTGCAAGGCAGGTCGAATTCGAGCGGTGCCGACGACGGTGAAAGCGCGATAGCGACAGTGCAGGTGTCGCCGGGAACAAACAAGTACTGGCTAGCCCGCGGCGGCGGTGGCGGCGGATCGAAGCTCACAAGCGGCGTTTGGGACAAGGCCCGATCCATGTAAGACGACCAGACCCGCGCCGGAATCCAACCTCCGGTCACCCGCCGTCCCTCTATCTCGCCCATCGAGATTTGCTCGTCGGGATGTCCCATCCACACGGCCGTGGACATGTGCGGTGTAAATCCCACGAACCATGCGTCATGGAAAGCCTGCGTCGTGCCGGTCTTGCCTGCTGAGACCTGTCCGCTGGAAAGCTGCGAGCGTGTCCCGGTGCCTGATGAAACATTGGTTTGGAGCACCGATGTCACCCAGTTAGCCGTCGATTCCGTTAGCACCCTGCGACCGCGGGGTACATGCTCATAGATCACCTCGCCGAAGCTGTTCTCTATTCGGGTCACGTAATAGGGCTCCATCCGGATGCCTTCGTTGGCGAACGTTCCGTATGCCACGGCTTGCTCAAGCGGTGTGACTTCTTGGGCGCCCAGCGAGATCGACGGATACGGCAGGAATCCGTCGTCTGGGGATCGTCCGATAAGTCGGTCCGCCATCTCGGTGACTTCATCAAGCCCCACAACCAAGCCGAGCCGGACGAACGCACAGTTGGAACTCGCCGATGTCTGATCCTCCAGGCTGGCTAACCGTCCGGGGCTGTTAGCGAAATTGGAGACCTCGTAGTCGCTAAGCGGTGGGTTGGGGAATACGCATGGCCCCTGTCCGCTGATGGTGTCGAAGGGGTAGAAACCTGCGCCTTCTATGGCTGCTGCCAGCACGTACGTTTTGAAAGAAGAACCCGGCTGTCGGAGACCTTGGGTGGCAAGATTGAACTCCGAGTCGCTGAACGCCGGGCCGCCAATGAACGCCAGCACCGCCCCAGTGGTGGGGTTCACGCTGACGACGGACACCTCAAATTCTCCAGTGCCTTCGGGCAGGACCTCAGCCACGGCGGCCCGCATGTCCGATTGAAGGTCTGGGCGCAGTGTTGTCCACACACGCAGGCCGCCACCGAAGACTTGACTGAAGCGGGCTTGATAGGTGTCACCCAAAGCTGGGTTAGCCAGCAACGCCCGGCGCACCTCCACTAGGAAATAGTCGCGGCGCAGCGCCACATCGGTACGCCGCGGCGAAAGATTGCGGGTTGGCAACGGCCGACGCTCAAAGACGACCTGCTGGGCTTCGGTGATGATCCCAGCATCGACTGCCTGCTGGAGGGACTGACTGCGACGCCGTGTCATTGTTGCGATGTTCTGATCAAAACCGTCGAAGAGGCCAGGACTGCGGATAAGGCTTGCGAGGAACGCTGCGTCGCCGACATCAAGCACGGACACGTCCTTGCCGAAGTAGGTCTCTGCCCCGGCTTGGAGGCCATAAGCCCCGTTGCCTAGATACATCTCGTTTACATAAAACTCAAGTATCTCCCCTTTGGAGAACTCTTCTTCGAGACGCGCCGCGATGACAGCTTCGCGGATCTTGCGGTTAAAGCTTCGTTCGTCTCCCACCACTCGCAGCTTCACGATCTGCTGCGTGATGGTGGAACCACCAGAGGTGATGCCGCCAGCGGACACACCTGAAACCAAGGCTCGGACGGTTGCACGCAAATCCACCCCGTTGTGCAGCCAGAACTTGGAGTCCTCCACAGCGATAATCGTCGCGAGCACATCGGTGGGTACTTGATCGAGCGTGATGATTTCGCGGTCTATGTCGTTGACCAAAATGCCGATCGGGCTGCCTGCCGAGTCGAACACCTGCGTGCGTTGCGCCCCGGGACGCAAATCGAACGCGATGTCATCGCGGTCGCGTTCGACGGCTTCGAGCGCTCCGGCGACATGCGGTGCCGAGGCGCGAGCGCCGAGGGCCACGAGTGCCGCACAGACGGCGATCATGGCAGCGAGCAGGGGCAGCCGAGCGAACCGGCGAAACACATCCACGTCAAACTGCACGGTACCCGACCCAAGCTGATGGCTTGCCGCAACGCGAAGGGCTTCGCTGCCGTCCATCATGGAGCCATGACCGATGCAGCACCAAACCACGAACAACACCGCACAGCACATCTCGATGCCCGCAGTATCTGGATCATCGACGGGAGCCCGCACGCCCCCAAGGAGCTACCGCCATCCCAGCCGTCGTGCGTTATCGCCGTTGACCGGGGTTTGGCCCACGCTCTGCGTTTGGGTTTGCGCCCGCACGCAGTCGTAGGCGACTTCGACTCAGTCGACCCCAAGATGCTGGCGAGAACCCGCGACCAATGGCCCGACGTGGTGATTCGCCGCCACCTAGCCAACAAAGCGCACAGCGATCTAGATCTCGCAGTGAGCTTCGCCTGGGGCCTCGATCCCGACCAGATCGCCATCATCAGCGGTGCTGGGGGGCGCCTCGACCACCTGTTGACTTCGGTGATCTTGCTCGCACGGCCGCGCTACGCCGTACTGCCACTCGTCGCCTATGTAGGCCAAAGTGTCGTGCGCTCAGCCACTACCGCCGGGTCACTGCAGCTGACCTCTACCGACGGCAACCTGCTAACGCTGCTGGCCGTCGGCGGCACGGCCCGCCTGCACACCAGCGGTCTGCGATGGAACCTCAACTCTGCGATCCCGCTGACCAGCACTGCCACCCTCGGCTTGAGCAACGAACTAACCGGACCCGCTGCCCAACTGCACGTCGCTGCGGGAACCGTTCTGGCAGTGCAGGCGCATGGTAAGCCGCTTGCGCGTTAGTCGCTTCCCGCAGCGCAGCGTGAGCCGCACGCCCCAGCGGCCCCGACGGCTAGCAGCACTGATGTGCGTCGGTGGGCTGTGCGCTGGGGTGCTGTACGTCGCAGCTTGCACAGATCCCAACCAAGGATCCGCCGCTGTGCGGGTCATCACTCATCGAGATTTTTTCTTGCCGCAGGACGCGCTCGATGCTTTCACCGAAGCCACCGGCATCGAAGTCGTGGTATTCCGCGAAGACACCCCCGACGACGTGATCGATTTGCTGGTACGCAGCCGCGCGCATCCAGTGGCCGATGTTGTGGTGGGCGTCGACACGCTGGATCTGCATTTCGTCGTCAACAGCGGACTTACGCAGCCCTACGTCCCAGCAACCACCGGGCCGCTCACAGACGGACTAGCTGTTGCGGGTCACGCGCTAGCACCTATCAGCTACATAGATGCCTGCTTGAATTACTTGCCGTCGTTCTATGTCACCACCGATCGGCCCATCGACGAGCTGCCCGATACCGAAGCCCTGCCGCCTCCGGTGCCCCGAGGCCTCGATGCTCTCTATGACCCAGCCCACGCCGACACAGCGGTGATACCTGATGCCGCCACGAGTCGCATGGGCGTGTACTTAATGGCAGCACTTGAGCGTCTGCATCCCGAACGCAGCAGCGACGAGAGAACTCCTTGGCCTCAGATCCTGGACCAAATGCTTCGATGGGGCGTTGAGTTGGCACCTAGCTGGGAAGTAGCGACCTTTGAACGCTTCGCCGGCGGCGAGCCTGCGCGACAGCGGCCCGTCAGCCAAGACAGCCCTAGCCGTCTCACGCTGTCAGATTTGGGCGGTCGGCGGCCGCTGACGTGGGGCACCACCGGGCTGGCGTCGGTGTACGCCACTTACCAGCCGGGCTTGGCAGACGAACTGGACATCGCTGTGGTGACCAACGACTGCATCCGCATTGGCTTTTATGCAGGCGTCGTGTTCGGCGCTTCGAACGAGTCGCTAGGCGGACGCTTGATTGACTTCATGAGCGAGCCGCTCTTTCAGTTCAGCATCGGCGACCGTTTCGGGTCACGGCCTGCACGCAGCGACATCGTCAGCACACCGCAGTGGCGCGAATTCGGAGTGACAGTGAACCCGTACCAGCCAGATCCGGTCTACTTAGGCACCAACTGGAAGCAGTGGCAGCTCACCTGGGGCCAAGTGGTACGCAACTTCGAGACCGGCCCGCCACCGCTTGAGCCCGAAGTCACCGTGACGCTGCCCTCATAGGCCCACGGCCCTCACGGCTCTCACAAGCCAACCAGCCAGCAGCTCAGCAGCCCTCACAGCACCCGTCGGTTTACCTGCTGACCAGCGTCGGGTCGTACAGCACGGTGCGGCCGAGGCCGTCGCGGCCCACCAAAGCGCAGGCGTAGATGCCTTTGGCGCGCAGAACGTTGGTTGCGGCCTCGTCGAGGCGCTCAGGGGCCAGACGGTCTTCAGCTACCGCTGCCTCAATCTCGGCAAAAACCGCGGCAGCATCAGCGAGATCACCGACCAGTGCCAAGTCTGCACCGGCCCTCAGCGCCAAGAGCGCAGCCTCGCTCACCGTCCAGCGATCCCGCACCGCACCCATCACCAGCGAGTCGGTCACCACCAGTCCGCTGTGACCCAGCTCGTCCCGCAACAGACCGTCGATGGCCTCAGGCGACAGCGAAGCTGGCAAGCCGCCTGTCAGTCCGGGGACATTGAGATGCCCCACCATAACGGCGGCATTGGTGCTGCCTACAACCGCGGCAAATGGGATGAGGTCGCGTACGCGCAGTGATGCCAACGGCGCAGTCGTGCCAAGCGCGTCGTGGGTGTCGACGCTGGTGCTGCCATGACCAGGGAAATGCTTCACCACCGGCACCACACCCCCAGCGCTGAGGCCTTCCACCGTCGCCATGCCGTAGTCGGTCACCACAGCGGGATCGTCGCTGAACGAGCGGTCGCCGATGCTCCCAGAAACTCCGACATCAACCACCGGCGCGAAATTCATAGTGAACCCCAGTTCGGCCATCTGGCGGGCGTGATTGGCCGCTCGCTCGGTGACCTCTGCTGGTGATCTCTGCGTCTGGTGAGCTGCCGCCGGCAGCGACCCGATGATTCCGGCAAGCCGCTGGACACGGCCTCCCTCTTCGTCAACCGCGAAGATCAGCGGGACGCGGTCGGCAAATTCTTGCAGCTCCGCGATGCGTCGCCACACATGCTCACTCACCGGACCCTGCAACAAGATGCCGCCGATGCGGCGGTCACGAGCTTCGTCAGTGGCAAACCCCAGTGAGCGCTCACTCAGCGAAGCCATGATGGTTTGGCCAATTTTCACCGGCACCGGCAGCTCAGCGGCGCACCAGCGATCCACTTCGTTCCACCATGCTCCTTGGAGCAACTGTCGAACTGCGATACCCGACAACCAGCCGAGCGGCCGCTCCTCGCCGGTCAGCACATTCGGGCCAGGGTCACCGATTGGCACCTCTTGGCCATCTGCTAGCTGCAGCCACAATCCCAGCGCACCCGGGGCACCCAGCCGGGCTCCAATGACCTCACCAGACAGCCCAGACGGCCCAGAAGGCCCAGACAACCCAGACGACTGGCCGAGGATCGGCAGAATCGTGGTACCTACAGGTTCGATTGACCCGTCGGTGCCGATGATCCAGTAGCCCACGCCTCCGGGGCCGCGCAGCACCGCGGCTATCGGAACCCCGGCCGGTGCCCCATCAGCATCAGTGCCAGCATCAGCGCCAACCTCAGTGCCCTGCGGCGAAGGAGCCACCGTGACAAACGGCGGCGCATCGCTGCGGCTGCCAGATTGGGCTGCTGGCTGGCTTGCGGATTGGGCTGCAGCGTCAGACAGCGTCGCCAGCGAGCCGACTGCCGCCAACGTCATGGCCGTTGCCAACGCCAGCACCAACGCCAGCGCCGACGCCAGCGCCCTGGGCGCTCTCATCTGGAAGCCAGACGTCGATCCAGTTCCTCAGCAGAAAGCAGTTGATACTGCAACTCGATTTTGGTCGCCCCAGCGGAATCCACCTCAATGGGAGCTGTGAAGTTGACATCTCGAATGAGGCAGAACGTCTCATCGACGGCCGGGCAGTAGAACACCACGGCGGTGGCTTGCAGCACCGCAGCACCGCCGTCGGCTGCGGTGTCTGCTTTGAGCTGAGCGGCCAACCGCACCGGCATCTGCGGCCCCCGCATCTCGTAACGGGCCGGACCTCGAGAACGCAGCACATCACCCTCAGCAGACCAATCGAAGGTGAACAAGCCCTCAGTGTTGAACTTGTAGCCCTCAGGAAGCTGCAGATCCAGCACGATCTCCACCGGTCCGGGGGCGACTCGCTGAGGCAGCAACACCACTTCGTCTTCGATCACACCGGCCATCGCCACGGTGGCGATCTCCAGATTCGACAGTGCAAGCGTGGACAGCTCACCGGTCGCTAGGTCCAGCGTCCGCACGCGGTGATTGTTGGTGTCGGCTACATAGAGCACGCCCGCAGCAGCGCTCAGCCCGCTGGGCTCTGCGAGCCGTGCGTCCGCCCCGGTGCCGTCGCGCAGACCGGCAATGCCGTCGCCGGCCACCAACGTCGAGGTCATGGTGTCGAGATCGAGCAGCTTTATCTTGTGGTTATAGGTGTCTGCTATGTACAGGTGGCCGCTGCTGTCGTCGCGTGCGACGTGCTCGATGCCTACGGCGTGCTGCAGTTTTGTCTGCTCGAACGTGCCAACCTCATCACCCCAATCAAAGAGGCCTGTTCCTACGAGCGTGCTGAGCTGGCCGCTAAGACCATAGGAAACCTCTCGCACTGCGCTGGCTTCAGGGTCGGTGAAGTACAGCACGTCATTGCCAGCGGCCAGTCCGGAAGGCTGCGAGAGCGTGGCAGCGAGACGAGGGCCATCGTCGAGTCCTTCGCCGCCAGTGCCTGCAAAGACATCAATCATTTCGCTGCGGAGGTTCAGGCGCCACAGCTGGTGCCGTCCCGCGCCGGCTATATACAGCAGGTCGCCACGCAGGTGCAGATCCCACGGCGACGCAATGGCGGTTTCCGTAGCAGGACCAGCGCTAAAGGCAATCACCGGCGCTCCGGTGCCTGCAATCGTGACCACCTCTGCAGCGTTGAGATCTGCCGCTCGAATCAAATGGTTCTCGCGATCAGCGATGTAGAGCGTGTCGCCGTCAGGCGATAAGGCCATGCCTTGAGGGCGTCTGAACGCAGCTTCGTCGAAACTGCCGTCGGTCCAGCCTGGCGCGCCGGTGCCAATAACGCCGGTGAGTTCTCCCTCAAGCGTCGCCACCAAAATTCTGTGCCGCCCCGTATCGGCGATAAACAACCGGCCACCGGGCTCATCGGCCAGCACCTTGCCGGGAAAGCTCAGCACCGTCGGTAACGCTGGTGCTATCTCCAGCAGTTCACCGAGCGGCGTGGTGTCAATGAGCCCGTTCTGGCTGTATTCGTTGGCCATGATCTCAATGGCCGGCTGCAGCCGCTCATACACCTGCTCGCCGGCTACGGGGCCCAGCACCCGGCCCAGCGGATCGATAGTCACCACCGTCGGCCATGCCCGCACGCCGTACGCGCGGGCAAGCAAGCTCAACGAATCGTTGACAATGGGATGCTGTCGGCCGTAACGGATCGATGCTTCTCGCACCGCTTGGGACTCGCGTTCGCTGGGGAACTTCGCCCAATGCACGGCAACCACCACCAGCTCGTCGGGATATTCCTGCTCAAGCCGATGGAGGTCATCAATGATGTGAATGCAGTTGATGCAGCCTTGGGTCCAGAAGTCGAGCAGCACGATCTTGCCGCGCAGATCGCCGCTCAGTGACAGCGGACGGCTGACGTTGAACCAGTCGTATCCGGCGGGAAACTCCGGCGCTGCGGCACCCCCCTCAAACGTCAGCTCAACCGGTCCGTCCTGTGTTGTGCTGTTGGGACTAGTTGAGCCATTTGGGTCGGCTGGGTTAGCTGGGTCGGCTGGGTTGGGTGTCGCCAGCGAGCTGTCTTGTGACGCGTCGGCTTCATCGGCGGGGCCGGTCGTGGGTGTGTTTGTTTGGTCCAAAGCGCAGCTAGCCAGCAGCATCACGGCTGCCAAAGCGCCGAGAGCGAAACGCACACACCCGCTCCGCCGACGGCATCTGGCTTGGGGGCCCAAGGCTGGCATCTGGGGTACTGGCATCGATCCTGTCATTTGGGGTACTGGCATCTGGGGTACTGGCATCGATCCTGTCGTTTGGGGTACTGGCATCTTTTTCTCGGAGCTGGCTAGCTACGGCTCACGACACGGCGCGAGTCCACCACGCCGGTATCGAAACCGGCGAGATGCAAGCCTCCACCAAAACGGGCGTGCTCAATTTTGAGGCACCGGTCCATCACCACATCTAATCCTGCGGCCTGCGCCAGCCGGGCAGCCTCAGCGCTCCACAGACCAAGCTGCGCCCAAAACGCTTTAGCCCCGACAGCCACAGCTTCTTCGGCAACGCCTAGCAGCTCGGCTGGGCGTCGAAACACATCCACTAAGTCGGGCACGAGCGGCAGATCGGCCAAGCTCCCATAGCACGGGCGGCCCAAAATCTCACAAGCCGTGGGGTTCACGAAGTACACATCAAAATCGGTGCTGGAGCTGAGCAGGTAGGTCGCTACAAAATTGGACGGACGGGACGGATTGGCTGAGACTCCCACCATCGCCACTGTGTGGGTGCGCTGCAAAAGCGCCAGCCGGTCAGCGGCGCTCGGGGGACTCCAGCCGTCTACCGGCTCGTTGTTGCGTCTGGTCATGCGCTTGTCGCTTTCGCCAACGCTTGATCTAGGTCCCAGATGATGTCGTCAAGGTCTTCAAGACCCACCGACAGTCGGATCATGTCGGCGCTCACACCAGCTTCGGTCAGTGCCTGCTCTGTGAGCTGTTGATGCGTCGTGGAGGCCGGGTGGATGATCAGCGTGCGGGCATCGCCCACGTTCGCAAGATGGCTAATCATCTGCAGCGCTTCAATGAGATTGGCACCAGCTTGGCGGCCACCTTTGACACCGAAAGTGAAGACCGCGCCGGGGCCTTTGGGCATATAGGTGCGCGCCAATTCTCGGTACGGCGAAGAGTTGAGGCCCGCATAGTTGACCCAGCTCACACCACTGTGCGATTCGAGATGTTCGGCGACGGCCTGCGCGTTTGCGATGTGTTCGTCCATGCGCTGAGGCAGCGTCTCTAGACCCTGCAGCAGCAAAAAAGCATTCAACGGCGACAGGGCTGCGCCGATGTCGCGCAGCTGCTCCACGCGCAGCTTCGTGCAAAAGGCGTATTCGCCGAAGTTCTCCCAAAACCGCAAGCCGTTGTAGCTAGCAACGGGCTCGGTCATGTTCGCAAAACGTCCGCTGCCCCAGTCGAAGCGACCAGACTCGCTCACCACCCCGCCGATGGAATTGCCATGGCCCCCGATGAACTTGGTAGCTGAGTGGAGCACGATGTCGGCACCGTGGGAGATGGGTCGGCACAGGTAGGGCGTCGCGAACGTCGAATCGACCACCAGCGGCAGGTCGTGAGCGTGAGCTAGGTCGGCTAGGGCAGCCAAATCGGGCACAGACCCTGAAGGGTTGCCGACAATCTCGGTGTAACAGAACTTGGTGCGGTCGTCGATGGCAGCGGCGTAAGCATCGACGCTGTCGCCATCCACGAAGCGGGCTTCTATGCCGAACCGTCCGAGGGTCACGTCGAACATCGTGTGAGTGCCGCCATACAGCGCGGATGAGGTGACCAAGTTGTCGCCGGCTTCGCACAGCGCCGCGGCGGTTAAGAACTCTGCTGCCATGCCTGAGGCCGTGGCCACTGCCCCGATCGCTCCCTCAAGGCTCGCTACGCGCTCTTCAAGAGCGTTGACGGTTGGGTTGGAGATGCGGGTGTAGATGGTGCCGTACTTCTGTAGGGCGAACAGGTCGGCAGCGTCGGCGGTGTCTTCAAAGACGAAGCTCGTGGATTGGTACACCGGAACCGCGCGAGCGCCTGTGGTGGGGTCGGGCCGGCCGCCTGCGTGCAGCGCACGCGTGCGGAACCCGAACTCGTGATCGCTCATTGCCGCCATTGCCGCCATTGCCACGAGCCTACGACGACCCACCCGCACCAGCCAGAACAGCCAGCCCGTCAGCCAGACCAACAGAACAGCCAGCCCAACCAGACCAGCCCGTCAGCCAGACCAGCCCGTCAGCCAGCCCAACAGAACAGCCAGCCCAACCAGCGCCCGTACCCGAAGTCAAAACCTGAAGCCAAGATCAAAGGCAGCGCCCACGGCTTCCTCTGGTTTGATGTAACACCGGTTCGTTAGCTTTGATTCGCATGGGGAGACAAGCGCCGCGTCACAGCGAGGCCCACAGCGAAGCCCACAGCGAGACTCTCGCATCACAGCAGGCTGGTTTCAGCGATGGCTGATACAGCAGGCCCGGGCACGGGCCAAGACGGTGACTCGGCACTCGACGAGTTCGACCCAGCGGTCGATCCGATCTTGTGTTCACCGTATGTGGAGCCCGACCAGCATTGGGAGCTTGACCGCGCGGGGCGTGCGCGATCTGGCGTAGAACCGCAGCGGGGCCGGCGTCCGTCGATGCTGCTGCGGCCTGTGCCCGACGACGACGCTTCGGGCGCTTTGTCGCTCGACCTCGCTACTGCACACGAGAACCAGCTCATCAACGACATTCGCGAGCGGGTGAGCGACTGGCGCGTCGGCGGCTATGAGGGTGCAACCTCGGTTACCCGCAAGCTGTTGTGGCACTGGGCCGAGGAAGCACCAAAGCGTCAGTTGCGGCCGTTCTTCGCTCAACGCGAAGCCATCGAGACGCTGATTTGGCTACGGGAGATAGCCCGACGCGACACACCAGAGCGACGCGCCCTGGAGGCTGCGTCGCGTGCTGTCAACGACGGCGTGGTTCGTTATTGCGCCAAAATGGCCACAGGCACCGGCAAAACAGCTGTGATGGGGATGCTGATTGCTTGGCAGACCCTCAACGCCGTTCGTTCACCTCGGCAGCGCAATCTGCAACACGGCTCGCGTTTTTTGGTACTCACCCCCGGGTTGACCGTGCGCGACCGGCTCTCAGTGCTGCAGCCCAGCAACGCCGACAACGTGTACGCCGAGCTAAGTCTGGTGCCCAGCGAGTTTGAGGGCGACTTGTCATCTGCACGTATCGAAGTGGTCAACTATCAGGCGTTCCGGCTCGGTGACCCCTCAGGTGCCACCGGTGCCCAAAAGGCTTTGTTGGGTAAATCGCGGATCGATCAAACCGAAACGCGCCCAGCCATGCTGCGTCGGGTGCTCGGCGGTCTGCTGGCTCGCCGTGGTGCTCACGGCGACCTAGTGGTCATCAACGACGAAGCTCATCACTGCTACTTGCCTGCGGCGATGTTGGATCAAGCCGATGGTGCCAGCGGCGCCGACAGTGCCAGCGGTGATAGCGCTGCGAATGCCCAATCAAAAACTGCCCAATCGAAAGAAGAAAAAGACGCCAACAAAATCGCTTCGGTGTGGTTCAACGCTGTGAGGGGCCTGCGCGACATGGGCGCACTCGGTGCGCTCGACACCAACGACGGCCAAGCCTCACCGGTGTACGACTTTTCTGCGACGCCGATGTGGATTGGTCGCGCCAACCGCGGCCAGGCCGCCATGTTTGAGTGGGTGGCATCCGATTTCGGCCTGATGGACGCCATCGAGTCGGGTCTAGTGAAAGTGCCGCGGGTGCCAGTGGAAGACGACACAGCCGACAGCGCAACTGCTTGGCGGCGCGTCTACGCCAAAACGCCGCTCAAAAAGCTCCCCCATCGCAGCAAAGACCCGATGGCGCAGTTGCCGGAGCCTCTGGCCGGCGCGCTCAACGCCGCTGCGGGCGAATGGCAGCGCGCGTTCGACGCTGAGGCTCAGCCAACGCCGCCGCCGGTGCTGATTGTGGTGGCAAACACGGTGCCAAACGCCGTTGCTCTCTATGAGCAGATCGCTGGCTACCAAACCACTGACGGCTCGGTGGTGCCGGGCATTTTTCCGCAGTTCTCCAACGTAACCGAAGGTGCCGAAGGCACACCCGCCGCTTGGAACACAGCACCGGTCACGTTGTTGGTGCATTCCCGTCTTGACGACGACGATGCCATGAGCGGCCAATGGGCAAAGCTGCTGCGCGACCAGGCCCGTCACATAGGCGAAGACATGCCACCTGATGCCATCAGAGAAGCCTTGAACACTGTCGGCAAGCGAGGCCGACTCGGACAAAACGTGCGCTGCGTGGTTTCGGTGTCGATGCTCACTGAGGGCTGGGATGCCCGCAATGTGCGCCAGATTGTCGGCTTTCGAGCTTTTTCTACGCAGTTGCTCTGCGAGCAGGTAACCGGACGCGCTTTGCGGCGAACCTCCTACGACTCTTTTCGCGACCCAGAAATCGAGCCGGGCAAAGAGCATCTGCTGTCGCCCGAATACGCCGAGGTGCTGGGCATTCCGTTTGAGTTCATGCCCGTACGCGGGGCCAAACCCGGGCCACCTGCGCGTCAGCCAACTTGGGTGCGTTCGGTGGAAGGGCGAGAACCGCTGCGGGTTGAGTGGCCTCAAGTGGTGGAGTACCGCACACTGGCATCACAAGCCGGTTTTCGGCTTGACCCCAACCGAGTGCAGCCTGTGGTACTCAGCGAAGGTGCCGCAGCCGAAATGGCAGTGATGGCCGGAGTGTCGGGTGAGGAGATCATGCTGTCGGCCGACGATTGGCAACGTGAGAAGTCGGCGTTAGTGCGATGTGCGGCAGAGATGGCCAACTTGCTCACCTTCGACAGCGGCATTAACGAGGGCGGTGGTGTCTCAACCGCAGACGAACGCGCCCTACACGCTGCAACGGTGCGCGCTTCGGGCCGCACCTCGTTGTTCTCTTGCGCCTATCGGACGCTGCACGCATGGCTCGCTCACCCTGCTGTGACGGGCTCTCGGCCGTCGGTTTTGCTGCGCCACAAAGACAAACGCGACCTCTACGCACAGATCATCTCGGCGTGTGATTTCGCGCTCAACGGTCAATTGGGCAGTCAATTAGCAGCCACCCTCCCCCCGCGGCAGATCGCGGTGCTTGCCAACCCGCCGGTGGCCGACACTGCCGAAGTCGAGTTCGCCACCACACTGCGCGACATCTGCGAGGCCAAAGGGAGCGAGCTATCGCACGCGGCGTGCCACTCCAAACTTGAGCTGAGTTCTGCTCGTTATCTCGACGCGCACCCAGCAGTTGAGGCGTGGGCGCGCAATTTCAGCCTCGGCTGGACGTTGCCGTATCACTTCGACGGCGCGTGGCGCAGCTACGAACCCGATTTCATCGCTCGACTGGCTAACGGCCTCTGCGTCGTCATTGAATGCAAAGGCATCGTCGACGACAAAGCCCGAGCCGCCGAGCGCTGGGTACGCGACCACTGGATCCCAGCCATTGCGAACACATTGTCGCTGCCGCCAGAGCTGCGCCGCTGGTCATACGAACTCATCACCAACGCAGACCACCTGCCCGGCCGCCTAGACGACCTCGCAGCACAGCCCGAGCTGAGCCACCCGGGTCACCTGAGCCGCCCGGGTCAACAGCACATCAACAACGCAAACACCACCGCGCCGATGTGAGAGGCCCAATGCGAGGGGCACCGATGCAAGGAACACAGCAAGGAGCACAGTGATGAGCAACACAGCAGACCTTTCCAACCCCGCGGACAACGCATATCAGCACGCGTCGGCCAAACGGCCCAACCAGCCGACCGCTGAGACCGCTCCGCTGATGGACGACCACCAACGTGCCCCCGAGGGGTTCACGGCTCGGCGGCGATTTGCTGACAGCTTCGCCGATGTCTACGCCGACGCTGTCAAGCAGCAAGAACCACACCTCAACAAAGACCTCTCCACTCACCCGCTGCTCGCGTGGGACCGCAGCGGCACCACGTCACCGCTCACAGGCGACGCCACCATCGACGAAACTCACAGCTTCGCCGGCAGTCCGCTGTTCACCCGCGAAAAAGTCACCCCCGCGCTGCTGCTCGAACAGCTACGACAACCAGGCGGCGGCGCAGAACTACAGCTCGACTTCGACGGCCTCGACGAAAGTGCCGACGAATATGACTGGTACCGGCACCGAGGACGTTGGCAAAACCGACTCATCCACGGCGACTCAGCAGCAGTGATGCAATCACTCATCGCAAAAGACCGCCTAGCCGGCGGGGTGCAGATGATCTATTTCGACCCGCCGTATGGCATGGGTTTCAAATCGAACTTCCAAACCAGCACCCAAAAACTCGAAACCCCCGAGAAGCTAGAAGGCGTGCCTGCCGGCGACACGCTGCCGTTGCGTGCGTTCAGAGACAACTACCGCAACGGCATCCATTCCTACCTAGACGGCATTCACGAACGAGCCGTATTAGCCCGCGAACTACTCACCGACACCGGCTCGCTGTTTGTGCAGATCGGCGACGAAAACGTCCACCGCCTAGCCCTAGTACTCGACGAAGTGTTCGGCCCCGAAAACCGCGTAGCAACGATCACCTGGCGCCCCACCGGCGGCTCATCAGCTCGCACCTTGCCCGAAAGCGCGTCGTATCTGCTCTGGTACGCAAAAGACAAAACCCAATGCAAGTACCGGCAGCCCTACGAACCCATGATGCAGAAGGCTGACATCATCGAACACTTCAGCTCATATGTCATGGTTGAAGACAAGGACGGACTGTGTCGCAAACTGACACGAGACGAGCGCAGATCACCCGACGAGGCACTCGATCAGGATTCTGTTCTATACAACCGCATGGTCCTGACGTCGCAAGGATCCTCAACCACAGGTCGCACACGTGAGATTATGTACCGAGGTAAGCGATACCACTGCGGAACCGGACGACACTGGCGCGTCTCCGTCCACGACGGAGACGCACCAGTGTGTACCCCACCGGACGACACTGGCGCGCGCACGGAGGCAAAGCCTCCGTGCCCCGATCCCACACCATGCGGCCTGTGCTGGCTCGGTTGGACCGGACGACTTGACGACAGTGGTCCCTCGCTGAGGTGGCGTTGGTATGAGCACGAAGTGCCGGGACGAAGGCTCGACAACGTCTGGCAGCGGATGCTTCCCGTTGCAGGAAGTGCCAAGCGCTACGCAGTGCAGACCTCAGACGCAACCATCCAACGTTGCATGTTGATGACTACCGATCCGGGTGATCTGGTGCTGGATCCTACGTGCGGGTCGGGAGTGACAGCTGATGTCGCTGAAGAATGGGGGCGGCGCTGGATCACTATTGACGTGAGCCGTGTTGCTATCGCTGTAGCGCGCCAGCATTTGGCTACCTCGGCGTACCCGTGGCACCAAGTTACCGACGGCGGCAATGATCCAGCCAACGATTTTGTATGCAAACAGATGCGCAAGGTGTCTGCCGGTCGTCTCGCCGATCCCGACACCAACTGGAACCATCCCGACAACGTCATCAAACTCGTCGACCAAACCGAGATAGACCGCAAACGCTTGCGTCTGTGCAGCCCATTCACGGTGGAATCGCACTCGCCCTACAGCCACCTGCCATTTGGTTCTGATGGTTTTGATGATTCTGATAGTTCCGATGGTTCTGACGTTGCTTTGGGCGCAACTGTCGATTCGCTATCCAACAGCAGTGCAGCGCTGTTTGGTCTTGCGAGCGCAGACACCGAAGAAGCCATTTTGGACGCACTTAACCGCTCACCGATTTGTGACTCTGAGGGTCGCGAACTACTGCAAATCATCGACCGCGAGCGCTGGGCCGGCACCAGCCTCGTAGCTTTCGGTGTTACCTGCACCCAACCAAAGCGCGACACTGAGATACCCGCCGGTCTAATGATCGCCGCGCCCGACGCTTCGGTCAGCGCTCACCAAGTGCGCCTCGCTGCTGTTGAAGCCCGCAAAAACGCTCCCGATTGTCGCCACTTAATCGTCGTGGGATTCGCGTTTGACCCAGATGTTCCAACCAGTGTCGGTGTTTGCGAGATACACAAAGTGGTCGCATCGCAAGACTTACAGATTCCCGAACTGTCCAAGAACGCTGACGGCGGCAGCTTTACACTGCTCAGCGAACCCGACTGCGAAGTACGCCGCACACCGGATGGCACGCAGCTCACCGTAAAACTGCTCGGCTGCGACACCTACGACCCTGCCACCGGCAGAGTACGCACCGCCGACCATAACCAGATTGACTGCTGGATGATCGACACCAGCCACGATCAGTTGAGTTTCGTGGCCCGCCTTACCTACTTCCCCAACGGCCTCAACAAAGACGCAGGCCTAAAGGCGGCAGCCAAGAGCCTCAAACGCAAATGGGCCAACGACGCCGAAACCGACATTGTCACCGACCAATCAGCCCCGTTTGCGATCCCGCCCGACGGCAAACCCATCGCCGTCAAGGTCATCACCCAAACCGGCGCAGAAATGAACACAGTGATAGGCCCCGAAGCATGGAACACACCAAGCCCCAACTAACCCCACCAGCAGCGGCTCGGGTCGTTCACGTAAGGCAGCATCGGGGTCGGCGTTGAACGGACCTGCCTCGCGCTCATAGTCCAAATGCGCAACGCTCGCAGCGTGGCGCAACGCAGTGGTGGTCTTGCCTGAGGCACGCGCGCCGGTGATCATGACTGCCGGCGCAGCTGCCAAAACGTCGGCCAGCCAAGGGTCAACCAGCCGTGTTAGATACTGTTTCACGCTTGCAAGATTACGTTGAGCTACGGGCGCATGTACAAATCGCGCGTGTTCTTGTGTCGTTTTGGCACATGCCTCGGTGTCGTTATCGCGCACCTTTTGATGTCGTTTTGGCGCACCACAACGGCGGCCCGGCACCTACGGCGAAACAGCACCTAAGGTGACACTGAGATGATTCGCCAGTTCAACAGCCGCATCGATGTCAACAGCAGCGAGTTCTCCGCGAACGCGCAGGCCTACGCAGACTTGCTGGCCACCTTGGGAGAACGTCAACAGTTCGCCATCTCAGGCGGGCGGGGTCGCGAACGCTCCATCGAGCGGCACCGCAGCCGCGGCAAAATCCTGCCACGAGACCGAATCGACTTGATCTGCGATACGAACACCCCGTTCCTTGAACTCTCGACGCTCGCCAGTTGGGACATGTACAACAACGAAGCACCCGGCGCGGGCATCGTCACCGGCATCGGTGTGGTCTGCGGTGCGCCTTGGATGTTCATCGCCAACGACGCCACCGTCAAAGGCGGCTCGCTGCTGCCGATCAGCATCAAAAAACACGTTCGGGCCCAAGACATCGCAGCCGAGAACGGTCTTGGGGTCATCTACTTGGTTGACTCAGGCGGAGCGTTCCTACCGCTGCAAGACGACATCTTCCCAGACAAAGACCATTTCGGCGGCAGCTTCTACCGCCAAGCCCGCCTGTCGGCGCAGGGCCTACCGCAGATCTCGGTGGTTCTCGGTGGCTGCACAGCGGGCGGGGCGTACGTACCGGCGCTCAGCGACGAAGTCATCATGGTGTCGGGAATCGGACGTATCTATCTCGGCGGTCCGCCCATCGTGAAAGCAGCACTCGGCGAAATCATTGAGCCCGACGAACTCGGCGGCGCCGCTGTACACACTCGCATCTCCGGCGTCTCCGACTACATGACACCCGACGAGCGATCGGCTTACGGCAAGCTCCGCGAGCTATGCGCCGCCGCCAACCAACGACCCGTCAGCCATCGTGAGAACTGGCTGTCATGGACCGAACCGGAAGCCCCGCTGTTCTCTCCCAAAGAGATCTACGGCGTGATATCGGCCGACGACCGCATCGGATTCGACGCCCGCGAGATCATCGCCCGGCTGGTTGACGCTTCCCGTTACAGCGAGTTCAAACCAGAATGGGGAAACCACATCACCTGCGGCTTCGCCCGCATCTGGGGATTCCAGATCGGCGTCATCGCCAACAACGGAATCATCTTCTCCTCCGACGCTTTGAAGGCCACGCATTTCATCGAACTCTGCGAACAACGTCGAGTGCCGCTGCTGTTTTTGCAGAACACGACTGGGTACATGGTCGGCAGCGACTCAGAAGCCGCGGGCATAGCCAAACACGGAGCGAAGATGGTGGCCGCAGTGGCCAACGCCACCGTGCCGCGCTACACGGTGCTGATCGGCGGCTCCTACGGCGCCGGCAACTACGGCATGTGCGGGCGGGGCTTCAACCCCAGATTTTTGTTCGCATGGCCGAATAGCCGAATCGCCACGATGTCAGCAGAAACCGCTCAGACCGTACTGGTGGACATCCGCCTGGCCGGCATGAGCGGCACCGAAACCACCGATGAGCAGATCGCCGCGATGCGAGCCGAAGTAGCCGATCAGTACGAACGCCAAAGCGACCCGTACTACGCCACCGCCCGCTTGTGGGATGACGGGCTCATCGATCCTGTTGGCACCCGCGACACGATCGGTCTGTGCCTTGCGCTGGCCGCACGTCAGGACGCTCCCGCTGTGGGCTCCGGCATCGTGTACCGGATGTAGCCCGCCCGACATAAGAGCCGACATAAGAAGAGAGAGCCGTCCCGTGAAGCTGCTGGTTGCGAACCGTGGAGAAATCGTGAGCCGCGTCGTCGCTACCGCTCGTCGGTTGGGTTGGCGCACAGTTGCCGTGTGGGCCGAACCAGATCAAGGTGCGCCCTTCGTGGCAGATGCCGACGAGAACCGCTGCATCGGCCCAGCAGCGCTCGACCGCTCATACCTGAACGTCAATGCCATTCTGGCTGCCGCGCTCCAAACCAATGCCGATGCCATTCACCCCGGCTATGGCTTCTTGTCTGAGAACGCAGCATTCGCCCAAGCAGTCGTGGATGCGGGCCTGAGGTGGGTAGGGCCGCATCCGCAGGCGATCTCGCAGATGGGATCCAAAGTAGAGGCAAGAGCCATAGCCGAAGCAGCCGGAGTGCCGACGATTCCAGGTGCCGCCGACGGCGATATGAACATCGCAGCTCAGCAGATCGGCTACCCCGTGCTCGTCAAGGCCTCCGCTGGGGGTGGCGGCAAGGGCATTCGCATAGTGCGTTCGCCAGATGAGTTCAACGAAGCCTTAGCGCAGGCGCGCACCGAGGCCTTGCGCTCATTCGGCGATGATCGAGTGATCGTTGAGCGGTACATCCCCCGACCTCGCCATGTTGAGGTGCAGATAGTCGGCGACCAGCACGGACACGTCATCCACCTCGGCACTCGTGACTGCTCATCACAGCGCCGCTATCAGAAACTGATCGAGGAAGCACCTGCGCCGAACCTGCCCACAGACACTCGCGAAGGCCTGCACCGCGCCGCCGTCGCTCTCGCCCTACACATCACCTACGACAATGCGGGAACGGTGGAGTTCATCGTGGACGCCGAGACCGGCGAGTTCTTCTTTTTGGAGATGAACACTCGGCTGCAGGTGGAACATCCGGTCACTGAGGCGGTCACCGGCTGTGATCTCGTGGAGTTGCAGCTGCGAGCAGCACTAGGCGAACCCCTCGGGCTGACCCAAGCCGACGTTTCGATTGACGGTCACAGCGCAGAAGCTCGCATCAACGCCGAGGACCCATACGACGGCTTCAGCCCGAGAGCAGGCTCGGTGCGCCACCTGCGCGTGCCCCCTGGCGTGCGCTGGGAAGGTTCCGTTGCCTGTGGCTCGCAGATCACGCCGTATTACGACCCGCTCATTGCCAAGCTGATCGTGACCCGCCCCGACCGCACAGCGGCGCTTGATGCGCTGCGCGACGCACTCGACGCGCTCATCATCGGACCGGTTTCGACCAACGCTGGGTTTCTTCGGTGGCTGACCGATATGGAAGCGTTGCGAAACGGCGAAATGACCACCGATGTCATCGACTCGCTTGGCTCCACGCAGATGGCCGAACCGCCGTCTGTTAGCGACGCCGCACCTCTAGCAGCGGCAGCATGGATAGCTCGGCTGCAGCAGCAACGAACAGCAACGCCGACAGGTCCTTGGTCGGCTCTCGGCTCATTCCGTCTCATTGACCACAGCGCCACAACGGCAGCGGTGCTGCGCGAGAGCACCGGCGAGCTGTGCGAAGTCGGCACTGAAGCAATCGCCCGAGCACTGGGGGAAACAGCACTAGGCCAAACAGCACTGGCCGACACAGGCTCAGTCGCAGTCAACATCGCAGGCCACACCGTCACCTTTGAGGTGCCTGATCGGTCTGAGGCGTGGGTACCTGCTGCGGACACCGACGCAGCGGTAACGAAGGCCATTGTGGCACCGTTCCCCGCTGTGGTTGTAGAGGTACGCGTCGCCGTCGGTGGGACAGTTGCCGCAGATGACGTGGTCGTAGTTGTGGAGGCCATGAAGATGTTGCACCCCTTAACAGCGCACGGCGCCGGCAAGGTGGCTGAGATCCGATGCACCGTGGGCGATGCTGTTGAAGCCAACCAAGTACTCGTCAGCTTCGATGACACAAACCCTGATGACACAAGCCCTGATAAGGCAACTGTGTCCTAGCAATACACCCGACAAAATGAACCCAGCAATGAACCCAACACTAGGCAGCTGACCTATGCAATTCACCAAAGAACAAGACCAGTTTCGGGCCGTCGTGCGTGACTTTGCAGACGCCGAGATCGCTCCCCATGCGTCGCAGTGGGACCTCGACCATGAGTTCCCAACCGACACCGTCAAGGCCATGGGAGATCTCGGACTCTTCGGGCTCATCTTCGGGGAGGAATACGACGGAGCAGACGCAGACTTCACGACGCTCTGCATTGCCATTGAGGAGATCGGTCGCGCCGATCAGTCGATGGGCATCACCTTGGAGGCTGGGGTCTGCCTCGGCGCTAAGCCCATCTTCGAATTCGGATCGGATGAACAAAAAGACCAGTACCTGCCTGACCTTGTGGCGGGCCGAGCACTCGCCGGATTCGGCTTGACCGAGCCGGAGGCCGGCTCAGATGCCGGTGCGACCAAGACGCGGGCGGTGCTCGACACCACAGGGAGCGAACCGCACTGGGTGATCGACGGATCGAAATGCTTTATCACGAACTCGGGTTCAGACATCACCAGTTTGGTCACGGTGACCGCGCGCACCGCCGACGGAATCTCGACCTTCATCGTTCCCTCCGGCACCGACGGATTCACCGTGGAGCCGTCGTATCACAAGATGGGATGGCATGCGTCGGACACGCACGGGTTGCTGTTTGACGAATGTCGAGTTCCCGAATCCAACCTGCTCGGGGCACCCGGCCGCGGTTTTCAGCAGTTCTTGGCGACGCTCGATGATGGGCGGATCGCCATCGCTGCGCTCGCAGTCGGCCTGATCCAAGCCTGCTTAGACGAATGCACGGCGTACGCGAATCAACGAACAGCCTTCGGGCGGCCGATCGGTGCCAACCAAGGAATCGCGTTTAAGTGTGCCGACATGGCTGTCGCGGCGGAGACTGCTCGGCAGGTGACGTACGCGGCCGCGGCTCGTAAAGACGCAGGACTGCCGTTCAAAAAAGAAGCAGCCATCGCCAAGCTCTACGCAACCGAGGCAGCAGTTACCGCAGCCCGTGAGGCCACACAGGTCTTCGGCGGGTACGGCTTCATCGACGAGACCCCGGTGGCGCGGTTCTATCGCGACTCGAAGATCTTGGAGATCGGTGAAGGCACCAGCGAAATTCAGCGGATGGTGATTTCGCGCGAACTCGGACTCAGCCAGCCAAGCCAGCCGGCCACCACCCAGCCAACCACCACCCAGTCAGCCAGAACCGAGACCCAGAGCTGAGACATCAATGCATGGCAAACCTAGGTGTCTTACAAGACGCAATGCTCAGATTGAGGGCAGCTTTTGAGACGAGTTTCGCTTTGGTGGGGGTTGGGGTTAGTCGTTGTCTTTGATGGTGATGGTGGCGGTGCCGTTGCCGATGGTGGCGCCTTGGGGGTCTGATAGGACGATTTGGAGTGTTTCGTTGGGCTCTTTGAGGTTGTCGTTTGTGATGGTTACTAGGCCGATGTTGCGGGTTAGGCCGGGTCGGAAGAAGATTGTTCTGGTGGTGGACACAAAATCGGTGCCCGCAGTGGCGTGACCAGCGCCACTACCGGTGGCTTTGATGGTGTAGGTCACTTGTGTTGGTTTGTTGGATGTTTTGTTTAGGGTGATAAAGAAGAAGTAGTAGCCGCTGCCTTCTGTGTAGGTACCATCGGTTACCGAAAACGCTGGCAAATTCACCGCCGGCGGTGGTGGTGGGGGTGGTGGGTTGTCGTTGTCGGTGACATTGATGGTCGCGGTGGCGGTGGAACTGTCGGGGTTATAGTCGGTGCCGTCGGTGATGGTGGCGGTGACTGAGCCGTCAGCTTCGTCGGTGCTGTCATCAGTAGTAGCAACAGTGAGCGTGGCAGTGCCACTGGTGGGAACCGTCACCGTGTGAGTGCTAGCGGTGGCACCGTAATCACCTGACACGGTCACATCCACAGTGACATCAAGCGGTGCTGTTGGTGCTGGAGACGCCACAAGCGTGAACACCACATCACCACCTTCGGTGATGTCTGCGCCAGCGGTGACACTCACCACCGGGTCCACCACCGGAACCGGGTCAGCGGGGACTGGATCAACTGGGACTGGGTCTGCGGGGACTGGATCAGCGGGGACTGGATCAGCGGGGGGTGGGCTGGGGTTGTTCTCGCTGCTGGTTTCATCAGTGCTGGTCTCGTCGCTGGTTTTATCTGCGCTGGTGTCGGGAACGGGTTGGGCTTCGAGGGCTGTGAGCGCGTCCACGACCGGGTCCCAGCGAATGTTCCAGAACGTTTGCGCGTGCCGTGTTGCTTCTGTAGCAGACATCGCTGTACCCGAGAACCCGGGCACAGTCTCACCGAACGCCACCAGCACCCGCTTCCAACGATTCACATGCGCATCACCATTAGTAGTCTCCGTCGCATAGCCTCGCACATCCGCAATCAACTGTGCTGGCACGGTGTAAACCGGTGTCTGTTGTTGTTGCTGTTGCGTATGTGTCTGCGTGGTCTCGGTCTCAGTGGTCTCGGTTTGTGGTTCGACCGTGTTGGTACTTTGCTGGCTGGGGCTTTGTTGGCTAGGGTTTTGTTGCTGTGATTGGGCTTGTACTGCTTGGGCTGTTTCTAACGCTGTGAGCGCTGCTGCTACAGGGTCCCAGCGGACACTCCAGAATGTTTGCGCGTGCTGTGTTGCTTCTGTAGCAGACATCGCTGTACCCAAGAACCCTGGCACAGTCTCACCGAACGCCACTAGCACTCGTTTCCAACGGTTCACATGCGCATCACCATTAGTAGTCTCCGCCGCATAGCTCCACACATCGGCTATCAACTGTGCTGGCACTGTGTACGCTGACGTGTTAGTTTCAGAATTAGTTTCAGAAACTATCTCATCTTGGGACTGCTCATCTTGCGCAGACTGCACTTGCGGGCAAGCCTGGCTCGGGTTCAACATCTTCACATCAACAACCGGACCAAACTGCGCCAATACCTCCACACTGCCGCTAGGTCCTATAAAGCGCATGCCACCAACGAACCTCTCCATACTGCCTCTGGTTTGCTTGACATGCCTGACGCCACCCAACATATCATAGACCTGATTAGCATCCTGGCTAGCTACAAGCTGAAACGAAAACTCTAACGGATTATTCCCAACAGGAGTGTTCCGGTCCGTAGTAAACGTAACCTCATGCACCCGCTCACCCGCATGCGAGCCAATCGGAATAGCCAACCCAACATTACCATTCAAATACGTCTTAGTGCCATCCACATCCAAATACGGAACGCTCAACCGTAAACGAGAATTCTCCGGCCCAGTGTTATGCCAACTAGTACCCCTAGTAGACACCACCCACACATTAGGGTTCGCAACACCATCAAACTGCCAATTCAGTGTTCGAATCCTAAACGTGCCAGTCTTACCACACGGCACAGTAATCACGTGAGTACCAATCACATTCCTAGTATTATCAGCGTTCTCAATAAACGCAGCAGGAGTCCCCTCCCACTTCGCTGAACAATACCTAGCAGGAGCAGTAGGCCAAACAACAGTCCTCATATAAATACGGCCGCCCTCCCTAACCACAGGCTTTTTTTGAGTATCAACCTCTTTACGATGACACGCAAACTCAGTACCATCCGAAGACAACGGCGGCGCACCAACCAACACCGACACCGGCCACACCTGTGAAACTGACGCCACAGGAGTAGCAGACACAATGTCTGATACTGTGCCGTTGGTGTTTCCAGCTACAGCGCGGATTTGGAAATCATATGCAGTGCCCGCAGTCAACCCTGTAACAATATGGCTGGTGGTATCCGCGTCACTGTTAGGAATAGGATCCCAGTCACCCCAGTTGTTACCAGCGGTTCGTTGCCGGAACTGATAGGCAGTAATGTTACTGTTAGACGGATCAGACCAAGATAATGTTACCTGCAGGTTACCCGCAGTAGCCGACACACCCGTCGGCTTCGCAGGCGCAGCAAGCGGCGCCACAGGAGTAGCAGACACAGTATCAGAAGTAACACCTTTCACAGTACCGGCTGTTGCTCGCACTTGAAAACTATACGCAGTGCCGTTAGTCAACCCACCAACCGCCCGCAGGAGTCTCGCCCCACTAAAAGGGCCACTAAACTCTGTCCAATTACCCCAACTAACCGGATTACCAGTACCCTGACGGTACTCATAACCATCCACAACACCACTATTCGGATTATCCCAACTCAACGTCACCTGCAGGTTACCCGCCGTAGCAGACACATTAGCCAACTTCGCAGGCGCAGCAGGAGGCGGCAAAACAGGTGTAGCCTTAACAGTGGCTGATGGGGTGCCAGCCACACCGCTCCACACAGCTCTGACCTGAAAACTGTATTCAGTGCCATTAGTCAACCCAGTAACCGTGTGACTGGTGGTATCCGCATCACTGTTAGAGATCGCAGTCCAATTATCCCACGCTATAGTAGTATCACCTGTTCCTTGGCGGAACTCATAACCAGCAATGTCACTATTAGACGGATCATCCCAACCCAACACAACTTGAGTGTCACCCGCAGTCGCAGTCAACCCTGAAGGAGCAGCCGCAGCGCTAGGATTATTTACTGTCAAATCAAAACTGTTATCACTAGCATGCGGATCGGCACCACCACCAACATTCGTCGCTAACGTTGCCACGTCAAACCCGTTCACACCAGTCCCATCAGGCCCCAACGCGACAGTAAACGTCTCAACACTCGTGTCATCATCCACCAACGCGGACAACACAAGCGTAGCAGTCTGCGCATCTGCACCCGAGAAACTCACCTTAGGTGTAGCAGTAGTTTCACCCGACAACGTCACACCAGTGTTGATACTCTGCCCTGTTTTCAACGCCAACGACCAATCAGCGGTTGTCACATTCGTCCCCCCAACAGCCAACGGCACATCAATGGTCTCACCCGCAACCAACGCACGACCCAAACTAACAGTAAACTCGGCTGTCGCACCCTCACGTATCGCATCCGAACCCACACGAGCCAACGAAACTACAGTCGCATCATTATCGCGAATCTTAATCGACGCCTCATCATTATCAACATCAATCACCACACCAGCAGGCAACGGGTTATCAGGATCCTCCAACACCGTTACTGTTACTACCTCATCAGGCTCATCAACAGAATCATTCGTTCCATAAACAGTAAAAGTAGTTTGATTTACAGCACCCCCCGACCCTGTGCGATCAACACACCCATCACCATCCAAAGACACTTGGAGAAAACCAGCCGCAATCACAAAACTAGGAGTCGTAAAAGAACTCTCAAAACAATACCGCAACGCAACAGCAGCAGACCTAACAGGTGCCACCCTTACTCGAAAAAGGCCACTTCTAGTACCAGTGGTTTCACTGTCCAACAAGTCAGCAGCAACAACAGAAACCGAATGCACAGTCTGCGCTTCAACCGGCGCAGGAACCAAAACGCCAACCGGCACCAACCCCACAGCCAACACCAACACCGCCGCCAACCGGGGCCGCCGGCGCGACCTAAACCAGAATTTGTCACACCAGCTTGCCCGCCAGGTACCGCCAGCCGATCCCCCTCTATCAACTTGAGGGTTCAGTTGGGGTAGATACCCCCCCCCCGCGCCGTCGTCCGGTTATGAATCATGACTCCAGCATACCAAACCCACAAGCCTCAACGCCACTCCAATAGCCTCTCCTCCAATAACTCACTCAACAACCTCACTCAAAATTACACCTAGGGTCTCAGCGTGACTGTTCACAGCCATCCCGGTGGCACGCTCACCGGCATCAGCGTGTACCCCATCAAGGGCTGTAGGCGCATCGAGCTGGACTCGGTGAGCGTGACAGCCACCGGTCTTGACGGCGACCGGCAATGGCAGGTGACCACTGTGGCACCTGCGGGCCAAACCCATGGGGGCCAAACCGTCGGCGATGCCGTCACTCAGCGCCGCTGCGCCTCTATGGCAACGATCGTGCCTGAGTTGACTCCCGATGGTCTGCGCATTAGCGAGCCGAGACTTGGCAGCATCGAAGTGAGCTGCCCGACGCGCAACGACATCGCCGTGCATGCGCTCATCGGTGACGTGGTGGAGTGCGGCGACACTGGAGACGAAGCCGCAGCGTTCTTCAGCGAAGCGCTCGGTGAGCCTTGCCGGCTTGTTGCGATGACGCCCGAGTCGTCGCGGCCCGTGCAGCTGTTCGGCGGGCGTCTAGCCGGTTTCGCCGATGCCGCTCCGGTGCTGGTAGCCAACACTGCCTCGCTTGATGATCTCGCAGCCAGAGCGACCGAGCCGTTCGGCATCGAACGATTCAGGGCCAACTTGATCGTCACCAATGACCGGCCGTGGTCTGAGGACACTTGGACACAGTTCCAGATCGGCGAGGCCGAGCTGACAACCCGAGTGGCGTGGCCGCGCTGCGCCGTTCCGCAGATCAACCAAGACACCGGTGAGCGGCACCGCGAACCTGCAAAGGTGCTGCGGCAGCACCGCTGGTGCGACCAAGCTGAAGGCTATTCGCCAGCCATGAGACGCATGCTTGAAGGCAACGCCATCTTCGGCATCGCGTGCGCCATAGATCCCGACGGTGCCGTGCTGTCGGTAGGCGATCCCGTCTCAGTAACAGCCACCGGACCGCCCCTGCTCACCCCACCCGCCACACCGGTAACATAGCAAAACCGCTCAACCGCGCTCGACATCGAAGGTCGGCCAACCAACACCAACACTGCAAACCGCTGTACACGCCGCAGTTAGGGCTACATCGGCCCGAATGCGCACGGGGATTGGCATGGCAGCGCGCGTTCCAGAACCGCGGTTTGGAACTTGAAGAAAATCGTTTGCAGTCAACTCACTGGGTTGCCTACGTTCACGCCGACCACCTAGCTCATCCGCAGCGAACCACGAGGCACACATGGCTACGATCAACAACGTGACCGACACCGGCCAAAAGCACACCACAGAAACCCCAGCAACCGAACCAGCAACACCAGAACCCGCACCGTCAGAGACCGCGCGCGCCGAACCCGCAACCACAAAGACCGTACCGGCCGAGCCGCAAGCGATGCCCGCCACTGTGCAGCTCATCACACCCGCCACACCTGTAACACAGCAACACCGCTCAACAACACTCATAGCCGCCATCATCGGCGCTGTGATCACAGCACTCATCGGCGGCATGTTCTTGTTCATGATCGCCGCATTCGACGACGTACGCGCCGAAATCAGCACACTCCGCAACGACAACAACGCTCGATTTGCCGAAGTTGACCGCAAGTTCGACCAAGTACAAAACGTGCTACTCGACCACACCGACCGCCTAGCGCGCATCGAAACCGCGCTCGACATCGAAGGTCGGCCAACCAACACCAACACTGCAAACCGCTGAACACGCCGCTTGCTAAGGCTGTGTCGGCCCGAATGCGCACGGGGATTGGCATAGCCGCGCGCACTGCCAACCATCTCAGTAGACAGTTCTGTTAGCTGTGCCTACTGCGAGTTGGCAAGCATTGTCATCACTCGGTGTTTACCTATCTGGATAGATCCCGAACCGCTTGCTTATACTGCTTGCGGTGCGCACGGTTCGAGCATTTCGTTCACAGACAGCCCAACCACAACTGGCCCAGCCGCAATCAGCCCAACCAGAACTGGCCCAGCCGCAGACAGCCCAGCCACGGCGGCGCGAGCGAGGTGCCAGAACCGCTGCTTCGCAGGCGTTACTGCGCAATGGCCGCGACCAACGGTGGTCTAGCGCCCGATCCATCACTGTTGATGACCTCACGCACGCCTACGGCGGGACTCAAGCTAAACCTCCCCCAAGTAACGGCAACGGCTCAGGCGAGTCGGCAACAAACACCTACTCGGTGCATGGCCTGTCGCTGCGGGTCGAAGCTGGCGAATCGGTTGCTTTGTTGGGTCCCAGCGGGTGCGGCAAGACGACCCTGCTGCGCTTAATCGCAGGGCTAGAGCGTCCTCTAACAGGCACCATCGCGCTCGGCGACCAGCTAGTGGCAGGGCCACCAAAGCGCAACAGCACATGGGTGGCACCGGAGGCCCGTCGGGTTGGGATGGTGTTCCAAGACTGGGCGCTGTTTGGGCACCTCAGCGTTGGCCGCAATGTCGGCTACGGACTTGAACGTTCCCAGCGGACTCGGTGCCGTATCGCTGAGGCGCTGGATCTGGTGGGCCTCGCCGGATTTGAGGATCGTCTGCCGTCAACTCTGTCGGGCGGGCAGCAGCAACGGGTGGCCTTGGCCCGGGCGTTGGCACCACGCCCAGGGATATTGCTGGCAGACGAGCCGTTCTCCAATCTCGACGCCTCACTGCGCGAAGAGGTGCGCAGCGAAGTGCGTCGGTTGCTGATCGAGTTGGGCATCACAGCGGTGTTCGTCACCCACGACCAAGACGAGGCATTCGTGGTGGGCGACCGTGTCGGCGTGCTGCGCGACGGCCGCTTGATGCAAATCGACACCCCCGACGCGCTGTACAGGCGGCCGGTTGACCCGTTCGTGGCCGACTTCGTGGGCACTGCATCGTGGCTGCGCTGCACCGCGGCAGGCGGCGGCGTCCATACACCACTCGGCCGCCTCCCTTTGGCCAGCGCAGCATCCGTTGGCCCCAACGGCGCGGCATCTATTGGCCCCAACGGCGCAGCAGGTGCCGCTGACTTGGCGGGTGTGGTGGATGTGATGTTTCGTCCTGAGCAGCTTCGCCTCGGCGCTGGGTTCGACGCCGAGGTTGAGCTAGTGGAGTTCTACGGCCACGACTCAATGGTGGTAGCGAACCTCGGGGGCACGCGCCTGCGTGTGCGCTGCGGGCCTGATCTGCCGGTACGCCGCGGCGACACGGTTGCCGTTGAGTTCATTGGCACCGATGTGATGGCGTTCGCCCAGTCGTCAACGCCGAACCTCTCACAGGGATAATTCACTGCGCTGCACAGCAAACGCAGCGCAGCAGACACTGCGTAGCACCCAGCGAGCCCAAATGAACTAGGTTGAGAGCGCGCGGTGCTGCGCTGTGCGGTGACCGCGAATTGACGGGGGGGATCACCGTGGAACTGGGAATGTTCACCATGCCGAGCCATCCGCCCGAGCGCGGTCTGCGCGAGGGTTGGGAGTGGGACTTGCAGGTAATCGAATGGGCCGACGAGTACGGCTTTTCCGAAGCGTGGATCGGCGAGCACCACTCCGCCAAGTGGGAGCCTCACCCCGCGCCAGACTTGCTGACGCTCGCCGCTTTGGGACGCACCAAAAACATCCGCATCGGGCCTGGCGGCTTTTTGATGCCCTACTACCACCCGGCTGAGCTGGCTAACCGCGTGTCTCTGCTAGATCACCTCTCCGGCGGGAGACTGAACTTCGGCGTTGCCGCTAGCGGACTTCCCAGCGATTGGGAAATGTTCGGTGTGGATGGAATGGCCGGCGAGAACCGAGAGATGACCCAGGAGTCCATTGAGTTCATCATGAACCTGTGGACTCAAGAACCGGGCTGGACGCACCAAGGCAAGCATTGGAAAGGCTCAGTGCCCCACGGCATTGCCGAACTCGACTTGGTGCAGCACCTCAAGCCGCTGCAGCAACCCCATCCGCCCATTGCAGTGGCGGGACTGAGTTCGCCCTCACCGACGCTTGAGATGGCCGGCGAAAAAGGCTGGCTGCCTCTCAGCTTGAACCTGAACCCGCAATATGTGAGCGGTCACTGGGATTCCTATGAGGCTGGGGCGCGGCGGGCAGGTCGCGAGGTGAGTCGTAGCGACTGGCGCATGGTGCGTGAGGTGTTCGTTGCGCCGACCGATGACCAAGCGTGGGAACTTTCCTACGGCGGCCAGATGGGTCGGATGATGACGGAGTACTTCATCCCGCTGCTCGGCGCGTTTGAGTTTCACCAGTTCCTCGTTGACGAGCGGAACCCGCCAGCCGGTGGCGAGGTGACAACTGAGTACTGCGCCCGCAACAACTGGTTCGTCGGCTCGCCGGCGACGGTCGCCGACTCAATCGAGAAGGTGTACGCAGATGTGGGCGGCTTCGGTCACCTGCTGCTGTTCTGCTTCAACTATTCCGACACTCCAGAATCGGCCGAAGCGTGGCGGCGCTCAATGGAGTTGCTGGCCCACGACGTGATGCCGCGCGTAGCACACCTCACCGGCGACTGAACCAGACTGAGCCAAACAGAGCCAAACAGAACCAAACAACAACAGGCGTCAAACACAAGCGCCAAGCAACGACGTTCTCAGTGCGCTGCGGTGAGAACACGACCCACTTGCGTGTGCGGGCGGCCGACGATGCGTTCGTAATTCGCAGGGTCGGTAGCGCCCTCGGTGACCATGATCAGCACGGTGGCACTGGCGGGGTTCTCCAATGCGCCGCAACCTTGGGAATCTGCTAGCAACGCGCGCACTCCCGCTAGTGAGGCGCTGCCGGTCTCGCCGGCGACCACTTGAGAATCGGCCAAGTCCGTCATGGCAACCTCCGCAGCTTCACTGTCAACTGAGACACACCATTCGACACCGCTCGCCATCATGGGCCAAGCCAGCATTGAAGGCACACCGCAGTTGAGACCGACCATGATTGACCGGTGCGGGCCGGGAGTTTCGGTGATCTCCCCGTTGATCGTGGACATCTGAACACAGTTGGCGTCGTCGGGCTCCACCGACACCAGCACCGGACGGTGCGAACCGCTGCGGAAATGGGTAACAGCCGCGGACATAAACGCGCCCACACCCACAGGCACCGCAACGAGGTCGGGCGGGGCAATGCCGTTGGCGGCTAGCGCCTCGTCAACTTCAGCGAAAATCGTTGTGTAGCCCTCAGAGACATGCGCTGGGATGGTCTCATAACCCGGCCACGAAGTGTCCGACACGACAAGGCAGCGATCTCCGGCCATCTCAGCGCTGCGTTCGATGGCATCGTCGTAGGTGCCGTCTACGACAGTCACGGTTGCGCTCTCGCTTTGGATCGCTGCGATGCGAGCCTGCGATGTGCCCGCTGGCACCAAGATGTGCGCATCAAAGCCCACAAGACGCGCCATGAACGCCACCGCTCGACCGTGGTTGCCGTCGGTCGCAGCCGCGAGCGTCATCGGCCGCAGAGGCGCCAAGCCGGCAGCCAACTCGTTGATGTTGGCCCACGGCTGAGGTTCGCAGCCAAGGTATTCACAGATCGCGCGGTACGACGCCCACGACGCTCCCAAGATCTTGAACGACGGCAAACCCATGCGCTGCGTCTCGGCTTTTACAAGCACTCGCCCCACGCCGAGGCTGTCGGCCAACTGGGGAGCATCGATGAGCAGCGTCGGCGCATACGCCGGCAGCCGGCGGTGAAACGCCATCACCTCCGACGGCGCAGCCGGCCAGTCCCGCCCATCAAATAAGGCGTTGCGATTTACCAGAGCACCCATTGCTGACCTCTCTGTAGTTGATCTGTCGCTGGCCTGTCGTACAGATCCAGTCACGGGATTTGGTCGATGTCACCGAGCGCAGTAAACAGCCGCTGAGCTTGTTCGGCTGCCTTAGCGCGGATCTCAGTCGCGTCAACGCGGGTGGCGACTCCATCTGTGAGCACACACTCACCGTCGATGATGATGTCGCGCGCACGCACGCCGGTCATGTAAGCGAGACACCAAGGGTCGGCACTGGGAAATGACCAGCACACGGTGTCGTTGCGGGCTTCGGGCATCAGCTCCCAGCCATAGGTCAGCCATTCCCACGGCCTTTCGGGAGTAGCGGTCACGTCGTGTTCGCGCAGACGCGCATACGCCACCCGGAACTCCTCAAGCATGTCGGCGCCAATGCCGTCGGTGCCGAGCGCAACCGGATTCGCTGGCGCGAAACGGGTCGGGTCGGCATAGCCGACTGCGTTGTTCATGTTTGAACGCGGGTTAGTCACGATGGTGCCTAACAGCTCGTGTGAGGTGGGCAGATGTACACCGTGGACGAGCAGCCAACGCTCGTCGGTGAGGCCGGCAAGTCGCTGCGAAGCGTCAACGTCGGGAGGGCCTTCGGCCACATGAATGTGTACGCCCACACCGTGGCGGCAGGCGAGGTCTGCCGCAGCAGCCAGTGTGTCATCAGAGCAGGTGAAGGCCGCGTGAACCCCTACGTACCCGCGGCCTCCTGCCGCAAGGTAGCGCTCGTTCTCAGCTAGTCCGCGTGTGGCACCGTCTGCGCCGTGGCGGTCGGTGACGCCATAACAGCAGCTCACCCGCACACCGACTTCGGCGCAGGCCCCAGCGATCACATCAAGCGAACCCTCAATGGCATTGGGTGACTCGTGATGATCCACGATGGCGGTGCAGCCCGCTTCCAGCGCTTCAAGCGCACCCAGTTTCGCCGACCATTCCAGCATCTCAAGGTCAAGTGCCCGGTCGAGACGCCACCAAACCAGCTCAAGAATCTCAGCAAAGCCGCCCGGTGTGCGAGGCGGCGCCGGCATGCCTGGGGCCAGCGCCGAGTAGAGATGGTGATGCGAGCACACCAGCCCTGGTGTCACCGCGCCCGCTTGATTCACGGCTGCGAGCGTAATCCTGACAGCGCAAGTTGCTGGGCTGAGCTGCCTGAGCTGAACGGTCTGGGCTAAACAGTCTGGGCTGAACGGTTGAGTAGCTGCAATGTCTAGTCAGGCAGCTAGGCAGGGTGCCAGATGGCTCAGACCCAAGCGTCAGCTCGTTCGCGATTAGCAGGGTTGCGCATCGGCAGCTCGTTGTGCCAGACGCCCTCGTGGTCATAAATCGCAGCGGCCACGGCACCAGCGGTGGGCACCAGCCCAATCTCACCGACGCCTTTGATGCCGTAAGGCGCACCCGGCTGCGGCGACTCCACCAAAATGACATCAACCGGCGGCATGTCCTTGGGGCGGATGATCGCCAAACTTCGCAGGGTGGAGTTAAGCGGGCGCCCGTCGGCGTCGGCAGGAAAGCCTTCGCTAAGCGCATATCCCAAGCCCATGTGAACGCTGCCCTCAATCTGGCCTTCGCACAAGATCGGGTTCACCGCTCGGCCCACGTCGTGGGCCGCTATGACCCGCTCAACATCGCCGGTGTGGGGGTCGAGAATCACCACTTGTGCGGCGTAGCCGAAAGTGGAGTGAATAACAGGATTCTCGAGTCCTTCCGACAGCGAATTGGTCCAGTCCACCCGGTACTCGCCTTCGTAGTCGACCCCCGTCTGACAGCCATCAGCGAGTGCAACACGGCAAGCATCAGCCACCGCTCCCGCTCCCATCAGCGTGCCCCGGCTGCCGGTGGTCTGCCCTGCGCCCAGCTCGCGGGTGGAATCCACTATCACTCGCACCGAGCCGGGATCGACGCCGAGTTCCTCTGTCGCCACTTGCAACGCCACGGTATGCACGCCTTGGCCCATCTCAGTCCAGCAGTGGCGCACCTCCACAGTGCCGTCGTCGCAGAAACGCACGACCGCCTTTGCGATCTCTTTGAAGCCGTTGCCGAGGCCGGAGTTCTTCAGCCCCAAACCGATACCTGTTGGCTTGCCCGCCGCACGGGCCGCCTCATATGGCTCACGCACTGCGTCAAGGCACGCTTGGGCACCCAGACAGCCGTCGTCCATGATTTGGCCTGGTCCCCATACACCCCCGGGTACGACCACGTTGCGCTGGCGCATCTCAAAGCCGCTGATACCCACCGCTTCGGCCAGCCGGTCCATCACACCTTCCATAGCGAACTGGGCCTGATTGGCACCAAAACCGCGGAACGCGCCACACACTGGATTGTTGGTACGCACAGCCACCGATTCGACATCTACCGCTGGCACGAGATACGGGCCGGTGGCATGACCCGCTGAGCGTTCGAGCACTTTCATGCCGACGGAGGCGTAGGGCCCCGAGTCGCCAAACATGCGGGCCCGCACAGCGGTGAGCTTGCCGTCGGCATCGCAGCCGACCTCATAAGTCATGCGGATGGGGTGTCGCTTCGGGTGCATCAGCAACGACTCTTCGCGCGACAGCGTGATGCGCACGGGACGGCCTGTTAGCCACGCCGCCAACGCAGTGTGCGCTTGGTTCGACATGTCTTCTTTCCCGCCGAACGCGCCACCGTTAGAGACCAACTCAGTTGTGATTACCGATGGGTCCAACCCCAGAACAGCGGCAATGTCATTGCGGTCGTCCCAGATGCCCTGCCCGCCGGTGTACACATGCAAACCAGCGGGAGCACCGTTAGCTGAGAGGGCACCGTTCGCCGAGAGGGCACCGTTAGCTGCGGTGGCACCGTTCGCCGAGGTAGGCACCGCCAAGGTCGACTCAGGTTCAAGATAGGCATGCTCAATGCGCTGGGTCTGAAACGTCTCAGTCACCGTGTGGGTCGACGCAGCCAGCGCGGTGTCTACATCGCCGCGGGAGTACGTCGAGCGTGACAGCACATTGCCGTCCAGTTCCCACACTGCGTCGATGTCGGTGTCGCGCGCTCGCACCGGGTCGGTTATGGGCTCAAGCACGTCGTAGGTCACCTCAACCAACTCGGCAGCGCGCCGAGCGGCGGGGCGATTGTCGGCCACGACGACGGCGAGCACATCGCCGAGGTAAGAGGTGCGCCCGCCGACGGGGATCATCACCGGCCAGTCCTTGTGAATGAGGCCCACCCGCAGCACGCCGGGAATGTCGGCCGCCGTGAACACTGCCTGCACGCCGGGCACAGCGGCTGCGCTTGCCGTGTCGATGGCTACCACATCGGCCCGGGCGTGATCTGCTAAGCGAAGCGCTCCGTGCAGCATCCCCTCAGGGCACATGTCGTCGATGTAGGGACGGCTGCCCAGCGTGAGTTCGCGCGCCTCATAGCGAACCCCCGAACTGCCCACACCGCGGGGAGCCAGCGCAACTGGTACCTCCCCGGCCGCCAGCGACTCCACCGCGTCGAGAATCTTGGTGTAGCCGGTGCAGCGACACAGATGCCCGCCCAAGTGACGGCTGGCGTCGGAACGGGTCAGCGCTGAGCCTTTGCGATCCAACAATGCTTTGAGTCGGATCACGATGCCGGGCGTGCAAAAACCGCACTGCAGAGCGCCGTGTGCGGCGAACGCGGCGGCCATGGCGTCTGTCTCGGCGGGATCAAGGCCCTCAACGGTAGTGACCTCGGTGCCACAAGAACGATCAAGGCTGGTCTGACAGGCCACTCGCGCTTTGCCGTCCACCAACACCGTGCAGCAACCGCATTGACCCGACGGGGCACAGCCATCCTTGGGCGAGATAATCCCCAACTCGTCCCGCAGCGCCGCCAGCAGATGCTCGTGGTCGCCGACGACGGTGACCGGCGAACCGTTCAGCACGAACTCGGTGGTCATGGCAAACCTCGTCTCTGAGCGCCAGAGACGCTCCTCGTCTCTGTTTAGGGAATTATGCCGTCGCCTACGGCGGCGGGATAACGCCCTTCTGCTTGCCGATCAGTTGGTAGGTCTCGGGTCGGCGATAGCGGTCGAAATCGAACAGCGTGTTCTTGTAATGAGAGCACCAGTCAAGATCGCATTGGGCCGTGATGAGTTCGTCGCCGTCGGTGACGGCTTGGGCCACGATCTGACCTGAAGGCGCAATCACCGCGGAGTGCGCGAGCGAAGGCACACCCTCCTCGGTGCCACCCTTGGCGACCCCGACCACCCACGTGCCGTTCTGGTAGGCGCCTGCCTGCATAACGAGGTGACTGTGAAAGGCCTGCAGCGGATCTTGGGTCGGATCGGGCGCATAGGCCAGCGGTGTGTTGTAGCCGATGAAGATCATCTCGACACCTTGGAGCCCCATCACCCGGTACGTCTCCGGCCAGCGCCGGTCGTTACACAGCGCAATGCCCATAACACCGCCGAAGGTCCGCCACACGCCAAAACCCTCAGAGGACTCCTCAAAGTAGCGACGCTCGAGATGCTGAAAGGCTCGATGGGGTTCGTGCTCTTCGTGTCCGGGAATATGAACTTTGCGGTACTTGGCGACCACCGTGCCATCGCGCTCGACGAGGATCGCGGTGTTGAAACGATGCCCGTCCGGTGTCAGCTCGGCGTATCCCAGATGGAACCCAATGCCGAGCCGCTTAGCTTCGTCGAAGAGCGGCTGTGTCTGCGGCGAGGGCATCTCGGTCTCGAAGTAGGCCAGCAGCTCGGGTGAATCGTCGGGGAAGTACCAGCGAGGAAAGAACGTGGTCAGCGCTAGCTCGGGGAAGATCACCACATCGCAGTCGCGGTCCGCCGCTTGGTGCAGCAACGCGATCAGACGGTCAACGACTGCTGCGCGGGTCTCGTATCGGGCGATCGGCCCTAGCTGCGCTGCCCCTACCGCAATCGGTCTCATGGCGCTGCACCGTCAACCACCGTGGCTTCAACCACCAAAGTTTCATCAGCCATGGCATTATCAGTTAGGGCATCATCGATGTCGCCGTCAGCTAGCCGCCACACGGCATCTGCCAGCAGGTTGGCCCCCGCCTCGATGTCTTCGGGAGAGGTGTACTCAGCCGGGTTGTGGCTAACTCCATCGAAGCTGGGCACGAAGATCATCGCAGTTGGGCAGATCCGGGCCAACATCTGAGCGTCGTGGCCCGCACCTGAGGGCATCCGGCGGTGCGTGAGACCCGCTTCGGCGGCGCAGCGCTCAACGAGATCGATGACCGCGGGATGGAACTCAACCGGGGCAAAGCGCGCAGTACGACGCGTTGAAACATCTAGATGCTCGGCCGCTGCGACACGGGCGACGATCTCGTCAAGACGAGTCTCGGCGTGTGTCAGCATGTCCTCAGAGGTGTTGCGAAGGTCTACCGTCATCACCGCTGCACCGGCGATGACGTTGACTAGGTTCGGCACAAGCGAAATCGAGCCGACGGTGCCGACCTGCGAAGCGCCGATGTCGTGAACGAGGTCGCGCACTTCACTTGCGATCAGGCACGCAGCAAGTCCAGCGTCACGCCGCAAAGGCATCGGCGTGGTGCCGGCATGATTTGACTGGCCCTCCAAAGTGACTTCAGTCCAAGAGATGCCTTGTACGCCTTCCACGACACCGATCTGGGTCTGATGGAACTCCAGCACCGGCCCCTGCTCTATGTGCAGCTCCAAAAACGCGTAAGGCGCCGTGCCGGGCACGGGTGCAGCACCGCGGTAGCCGATGCGGCTCAGTTCGTCGCCGACGGCTACGCCGTTGCGGTCGGTGATCTCCAAGGCTTCCTCAACGGCAATGCCACCCGCATACGCGAGGCTGCCCAGCATGTCAGGAGCGAACCGGCTCCCTTCCTCGTCGGTGAAATAGGCAACCGAGAGGGGCCGAGCCGGATAGCGACCACTCGCCAACACCGACTCAATGACCTCCAAGCCGGCCAGCACTCCGAGGTTGCCGTCGTAACGCCCGCCCGTGGCAACCGTGTCGATGTGGCTGCCCATCATCACCGAATCGGCTACGCGGCCCGGTGCTGTGCAGGCCACGACGTTGCCGAGTCCGTCAATGGTGATCTCAAGACCGAGATCGGCCATCCACGTCGCAACTAGGTCACGCCCGGCTCGATCTTCATCAGTGAGCGCAAGCCGACAGTTGCCTTGGGTTCCTTCAATAGCACCGATCTGCGCCAGTTCGTCCAAGCGACGCATCAGGCGCTCAGCGTCGATGCGGGGTGCGCTGCGTGCAGAACCGTTCATTGCTTCATTCTCCCAGCCCCATTCTCCCAGCCCTATTTTCACCGGCTCATTCTCACTGGCTCATTCTTTCAGGGAATCACCAGCAGACGGCTGCGTCCACAATGGTTGGTGGCCGCACCGATCGGTTAGTTCCAATCCAGCCACAGCTCCTCGGGACCGCGGAAGGTGATGTTTGGGAACGTCCGGTAGTCCTGCGGGGGTAGCTGCAGCGACGGCACACGCTGGGTCAAGATCTCCAGCGCTATGCGGGCTTCCATGCGAGCCAAGTTTGCACCGAGGCAGAAGTGAATGCCCTGACCGAAGCTGATGTGGCGGTGCGGGTCGGGCCGAGCGAAGTCGTAGGTGTCAATGTCAAACCGGTCGGTGTCGGCGAATGCGCACGCTTCGCGGTTGGCCGCAGCGAAGTTCAAAAACATCCGCGTCCCCGCAGGGAGACGCACGCCGCCGAGTTCGGTGTCACGCGTGGTCACTCGGCGCCACGCCACTTGGCTGGAATCGAAGCGCAAGGTTTCCTCAACCGCAGTCGGAATCAGCGACGGGTCACCACACAGCGCCTCCCACTGGTCTCGTCGCGGCAGCAGGCAGCGCAACGTATTGCACAGCAAGTTCGTCACCGGGTCGTGGCCGGCGAAGGAGATCCCATAGATGACCGACTCAACCTCGCGGTACGTGAGGCCGGTGCCGTTGTGGGGATCGCTGTCTGTGTCGTGGGCATCTGTGTCGTGGGCGTTGAGCAGTTCTGAGCAGAAGTCGTCGGTGCGGTTGCGGTACCGCTCGGCCACGAACTCCCGGCAGTAGCGCCAGTAGGCCAGCATCTGCTCGGCCATGCGCGTCTGCTGGGCAGCAGTAGGCCTGCCCCAGGCGAATCCCTTACGGTTGACGCACCACGACTTCAGCATCAGATCATCAGAGGGCGGGAACCCAATGAGGCGGAAAACGATCTCCGCTGGCAGCGGAAACGCAACAGCTTTCACGTAATCGGCGGGCTTGGGGCCAGCCAGCATCTCATCAACCAGCTCGGCTGTTCGCGATGCCATGTAGTCCTCAAGCGTGCGCAGACGCTTGACGGAAAAACCTGCACGGACGTAGGTTCGGATGCGTCCGTGGTCGGGTTCGGCCCGGTTTGACATGACCGCTTCAGGGTTGTAATCGGGCGCAGATAACACGTCGATCGCTGCTGGTGCTAACGGGTAGATGGGATCTTGCACGTTGGAGGACGCGTAGGTGTCGGGGTCTGCGAAGACTGCCTTGATGTCAGCCATGCGGGTCACGACCACATGGCCCAACTCGGCGGCGTAGAAGACCGGATGGTCTTCTCGGAGCTGAGCGGCAATCCGATAGGGATCGGCGAGGTAGTCATCGCTGAGAGGCGACCAGCTGTCGTGTACGGGACAGCCAGGCGGCGGCGTGCCAAGCTGCTCGGGTGGGGTGTGATAGGTGTTGGGACTCACTGGGATGCTCTTGGGTAACCATTCTTGTGCAGTCAATAGAAACAGAACCGGTCTGTCCAGGCTCTATCATCGTCGCTTCGCGGGCGATTGGCTCAGATGGTTAGAGCGCTGCCTTCACACGGCAGAGGTCACTGGTTCGAGTCCAGTATCGCCCACACCCAACGGCAGCGCAGACCACCGCAGACCCCCTGCGTCTCAGCCAGACCGCAAGGATGCCGGTCAAGTAGTGCGGGTGAGTAGTGCGGGCGAGTAATGACAGCGCCGCTGGGGTTGATGCGCTATCAAATGTGCCATGGCCGAACTGCGAAAACCTGACGCCGGGTTTGTGGCATACGACGAAGCGTTCGACCGCGACGGCACAGTTCGTCCGCTCTACGAAGCCATCGTGCAGCGCTTTTCTAACTTCGACACAGCCGAGCTGCGACGACGCGAAGGCATCATCGAAGAAGAATTCCGACGCCAAGGCATCACCTTCACTGTCTACGGCGACTCCCAAGGCACGGAGCGCACTTGGCCGATGGACTTGTTCCCTCGGCTCATCGCTGCAACAGAATGGCGAGAGATTGAGCGGGGCTTAGCCCAGCGCGTTACGGCGCTGAACCAGTTCTTAGCCGACATCTACACCGGCGAGGGCGCAGCGTTGGCCGACGGAATCGTGCCGACGTGGCTGGTGCGCTCAGCCGATGGTTTTGAGCGCAACGCGTTCGGCATACGCGTGCCACACGACGCGCACTGCGTCATAGCCGGTATCGACTTGGTACGCGACGCACAAGGTCAGTACCGGGTGCTTGAAGACAACCTGCGTAACCCCAGCGGCATCAGCTACGTGATCGAGAACCGGGCGGCGATGACCAAAGCGTTTCCGCTCATCTGGGAGGACCACACCGTGGAGCCGGTGAGCCAGTACGGCAGGATGCTGCGCACGGCACTTGAGTCGGTAGCGCCCACCGGCGCCACCGACAAACCGCTCATCGTGATCCTGACACCGGGCATCTACAACTCGGCTTATTTCGAGCACGCATTCCTCGCCCGAGAGATGGGCGTGGAGCTAGTGGAAGGCCCCGACCTCGTCGTAGACGAACATGTCGTTTACCTGCGAACCATCGAAGGACTCGTGCCGGTGGACGTGATCTACCGACGCATCGACGATTCTTTCTTGGACCCGGTCTCGTTCCGCCCCGATTCGACGCTGGGAGTGCCGGGTCTGCTAGGTGCGATGCGTGCGGGCACCGTGACGGTGTGCAACTCGATCGGCAACGGCGTGGCCGACGACAAAGCCATCCATCCTTACGTCACCGACCTGATTCGCTACTACTTGGGTGAGGCACCTATCTTGGCGAACGTCGAGACGTACGTGATGTGGGAAGCCGACCAGCGGGAAGCGGCGTTGGGTCGCCTCGACGAACTCGTCATCAAACCGGTCAGTGAATCGGGCGGTTACGGCATCGTCATAGGACGTGACGCATCCGATGAGGAATTGGCCAAAGCACGCGCTGAGATCGAACGCGATCCTCGCAACTGGGTAGTGCAAGAAGTCGTTGAGTTGTCAACGCTGGCCTCGCTCTGTGATGACGTGTTGGAGCCGCGCCACCTTGACTTGCGTCCGTTTGTCATCAGCGGAGAGCGCACTCAGGTGTTCCCGGGCGGACTGACGCGCGTGGCCATGCGCAAGGGATCATTGATTGTGAACTCCTCACAAGGAGGTGGATCGAAAGACACTTGGGTACTGGCCTCAGGGACCGAAGCCGCAGAGACTGAGACCGTGCAGGACGCAAACCGATGATCTTGGCGCGCCACGCCGATTCGCTGCTGTGGGCCGGCCGCTACCTCGAGCGAGCTGACACCATCGCCCGGTGCGTGTCGGTGGAGACCGACGCAGTCATGCATCGCCAAGGCACAGAAGCCCGGCTGGCTTCACGCCGCTTAGTTCAAGCGCTAGGGCTGCAAGAAGAGTTCGTGGCGGCTCAAGTCGGCACCGGCCCCTACGCAGTCATGGACTTCTTGGTGTCCGACGACTCCCACCCGGGTTCAGTTATGTCGGCGGTTGAGGCCGTGCGGGAGAATCTGCGAATCGTGCGAGATCGCATTCCGGTGGAACTGTGGGAAGAGGCCAACAGTTTGCACATCTTGATGCAGAGCGCCAAATCTGTGGGAGCTGCTGCGCGTCAGCAAACCGGCGGTGAGGTGTCGCGCGTGGCGGTGATTACCGCTCGGCGGGGCTGCCGCTCGCTCAGCGGTGTGATGACCGAGTCGATGAGCCGCGACGAGGGTTATGCGTTTATGGAAACCGGGCGACTGCTGGAGCGATCGATCTTGACGGTCCAACTGCTGGGTTCGGGTCTAGGAAGCGGCGGCGAGGTGTTCGACGGCAACCGGCTGCTGGCGTTTACCCATTCGCTGCAAGCTGCCAAACGTGAGCTGGGCCACTCACCGCAGTGGCGCGCCGTTGCGAAGTTCCTGCTCTGCCATGACCATTTGCCCCGTTCGGTGTTGTGGTGCTTGGGCCGAGTAGAGAAGCGCTTAGACGATCTCGCTGCGGCCGCGGGAGCGGTCGCCATCCCCCGTCGGCGCGTTGGGGCACTGCGGGCGCACTTGGAATACGGCGAACTCGACGAGATGTTGAACCAGCCCGAAGCCGAGCTGTCGCACTTGAGCGCAGCGCTGGCTGAACTAGCCAGCGATGTGCATGCCAGCACTGTGGCCAGATCAGCCAGTGCCGAAGTGCATGCGCAGTTCGTACGGCCCGGCGGACCCGGCGGACCCAGCGAGCCAGGCGACAGGGCCAGCAGACAGCTATGAGCGACACACCGCGGAGCAACACGCAGCGATGAGCGCACAGCCATGAGACTCGACATCGCCTACCGCCTGCATTTCACCTACGCCGAGCATGTGTCGGAGTCGCAAAACGAGATCCGCGTGCGACCCCGCGACGATGCGCGCCAGCGGGTGCTGTCGTACCGGTTAGCGACCACACCGGCCACTCGTGTGCTGCAGGTCCGCGACTACTTCGGCACAACCGTCGATCATCTGGGTATACGCGGACCACACGACGATTTGTTGGTAGTGGCCGAGGCGTCGGTAGAGACCGCCCCGGTTGTTGACGTTCCAGCATCGGTGAGCTGTGAGCGGCTAGCTGAGCAACAGTTCATCAATCAACACATTGAGTATCTTGCGCCGTCGCAGCATGTGCAATGGGGGGAACTGGTTGGAGAAGTCGCCTCTTGGGCGGTCCGCGGCACCGACGATGACGTCTGCGAGCGGGTACGCGCCATCGCCCGAGCCGTGCCGACGGTGCTTTCCTATGAACGCGGCTCCACTTCCATCGGTGTGACCCTAGAAGAGCTGATCGATGGCGGGCGAGGTGTATGTCAGGACTTCGCGCATCTGGCGGTGGGCTTGCTGCGATGCGTCGGTATCCCTGCCCGTTACGTCTCGGGCTATCTGTTTGCGCTCGATGAAACACGCCCCGACCAAGGCCCAAGCATCCAAAGTTCAGGCATCCAAGGTGCAGGCGCCCAAAGTTCAGGCGCCAGCGCTGATGCTGCGTTGTCGCTCGGGGATGCGGCTGGTGCCGATCCTTCGGCCGTCTCGGTGCAGACCCACGCATGGATCGAAGCGGCGGTGCCCGGCGGTGGCTGGCAGGCGCTCGACCCGACCAACGGAGGTTCGGTAGGTGAGCGCCATGTGGTGATCGGCCATGGTCGCGATTATCAAGACGTTCCACCGGTGCGCGGAGTGTTCAACGGGACGGCCGACGCCGAAGTGGACGCGGAGGTGATCATCGCACAGCCCACCACGCCAGTCTCTATGGTGACCGAACCGATCCGCCGCCAGACCCGCGTTGCGGTGAGTCTGCCGACCAATGCAGCCACACAGCACCCAGCCGCACAACAGCAGCAGTAGGCGTACCAGCACAGCAACGCTGCACAACACAGCAACGCTGCACAACACAGCAACGCTGCACAACACAGCAACGCTGCACAACACAGCAACGCTGCACAACACAGCAACGCTGCACAACACAGCAACGCTGCACAACACAGCAACGCTGCACAACACAGCAACGCTGCACAACACAGCAACGCTGCACAGCACAGCAGTGGCAGACAGCACGGCGCGGCACAGCGCAGCAAAGCAGACGGCACAGTACAGGCTGCAGCACCGACGTTAGGGTGCGCTGCGTGAAACCGTCCGATGATGTGCTGGCGGCCCGCCGAGCCCGCGTTGTGGAGCGCTGGCAACTCATCAACGAAGTGGTGCTGTTGCGTTCAGGCGAACCGGCGCGCTGGCCGGGCACCGATCAGCACTTCGCTTTCCTGCCGCATCCCGATGTGACATACCTCAGCGCTGCGGGCTCTGCGGGCACCACACTTGCCTACGACGCAGCAACCGACGAGTGGGAACTGTTCGGGCCGCGTTTTAGCCCCGAACAGCTCGTATGGAGCCAACCACCGACACCCGTAGGGCGGCCACTCGATGAGCTGGAGGCTTGGCTGGAGCACCGCAGTGATCGGCCTCTGATTGAGCTAGGAGCCGGTTCAGCAATGGCTGAACCTGCAGCAGCCAACGCTTCAGATCAACGCACTGACACCCACACAGCAGAACACACCACAGAACAGCCAGAACAAGCAGAGCAGACAGAACAAGCAGAGCAGACAGAACAGGCGGGGCAGACAGTGGGTCTCAGTGCAGCTATTGCGTTGGAGCGGATGACCAAGGACGAAGCCGAACTTGACGACATCCGGAGCGCCGCTGCGGCTAGCGCGTCTGGGTTTGAGTGGGTGTACGCCAACGCCTCACCGGGCATGACCGAACGCGAGATCCAAGTCGGCATGGAGGCGCAGTTCTACGTCGCAGGTGCTCCCCGAGTGGCCTATGACAGCATCGTGGCATCCGGTCCGAACGGTGCGTACCTGCACTATGTGCATGCGGGCGATGACCCGCTGCGGCCAGCGACCCGCACCGTTGAGGCTGGCGATCTGCTGCTGATCGACGCTGGTGCACAATTCGGCGGCTACGCCAGCGATGTCACCCGCACGATGGTGGTTGGTGCAGATCCTGGCGATGAGCAGGAGTTTTTGTGGAATCTGGTACACAAAGTTCAGCAGCAGACCATCGACATGTGCCGTCCCGGCGTGGTGTGGCGCGAAGTTCACTTAGCCGCAACCCGCATCTTGGGTGCCGGCTTGGTGGAGATGGGTCTGCTGCGCGGCGAGGTAGCCGATCTGGCAGCCAACGGCGCTGTGGAGCTGTTCTTCCCTCACGGGCTCGGTCATCTGCTGGGATTGTCGGTGCATGACATCACCGGTGTTCTCACCAGCCCCAAAGCCAGCGATGACCCGATGCTGGCAATGCTGGGACCGGACCGGGTGCTGCAGCCCGGCATGGTCACCACGGTCGAGCCGGGTGTCTACTTCATTGACGCGCTGCTAGGAGACGCTGCGAGACGCGAGAAGTTCGCCGAATCCGTCGTGTGGGAACGCGTTGACAGCCTGCGGGGGTTCGGCGGTATTCGCATTGAAGATGACGTGCTAGTAACCCACGGCGATCCCGAGGTGCTCACTGCTGCGATCCCCAAGCCGATGCGCGTCGGTTGAAGCCGGTTTTCACCGCCGGTGACGGCTGCCGACGTTGCGTATCTTCTTTTTGGCGCGCTCGCCTCGGTAGGCAGCACTAGACACCGCTGCCTTGCCGCGCACCCCAGCAGCTAGACGTGCGTCAGCCTCATTGAGGTGGTGGTGGTAGCGGCGATGCACCCACAGTTTCTCTTTGCCCACATGTATCTGACCCCAGGCGGAACCGGTGACATTGAATGGCTCATGTGGCGCAACGCGGTCTAGCCGCTCAACGGGCTTGGCGGGACGCAGCGCCCGCGTCCGCATCACCACAATGTCGAAGTCCGTGAACCCCAGCAGCCGATAGCGCGACATGCTGAGCACCGCAACAGTCGCAAATACCGTCGTGGAGACCAAGCTGACTTGTAGCCAAGGAAGATCAACGGTGAGCACGATGCCGCCAAGCGCGCCAACACCGATAATCAACAAGGTGAAGGGATGCAATCCTCCCTGGGCGGGCACCACGGCAACCAAGCGGTCTCCTTGGTCAATGAACTGCTCCGCTGGATGGGAGCGATCACCGGTACGCATTCGATTGAGCAAGCCCACTCCCCCATTGTGCCCGAAGAATGTGCCCGAAGAACGAACCCGCTCAGACACTTCTCGTACCTGCCCTCCGGTACCTTGCAGGCTGTGGCCTTTTCTGAGTTCAACAGCGTGTCGGCACTGGCCGCGGGTGTGCGCAACAGCGACCGATCTGCCATCGGTCGGGCTCTCACGCTCGTGGAGTCGCGTCTAGCTGACGACGCCGAGTCTGCCCGAGAACTACTCGCCGAACTGCTCGACAGCAGTGGTAACGCGCACCGGGTCGGCATCACCGGTGTCCCGGGCGTGGGCAAGAGCACGCTCATTGAGACGCTCGGCACATCGCTGACCGCGACCGGTCACCGGGTGGCTGTGCTCGCTGTCGATCCCACCTCTGCGCTGTGGGGTGGCTCGATTCTCGGCGACAAGACGCGCATGACCGCCTTGGCCAACGACCCAGCAGCCTTCGTTCGTCCCTCACCCACTGCCGGGGAACTCGGCGGTGTCACTCGGGTGACGCGCGAAGCCATTTTGGTGCTCGAAGCGGCCGACTTCGATGTGGTGCTCATCGAGACTGTCGGGGTCGGACAGTCTGAGATTGCCGTTGCCGACATGGTGGACTTCTTCATGGTGCTCATGCTGGCTGGTGCCGGAGACGACCTGCAGGGCATCAAGAAAGGCATCTTGGAGATCGCCGACCTCATAGCGGTGAACAAAGCAGACGGCGACGGTGCCGACCGCGCCGCCAGCGCCGCGCGCGACTACCAGCTGGCGCTGCACATGACCCAGCCAGTCTCGCCTACCTGGACACCTCCGGTGATCACCTGCTCGGGCCTGACCGGCGACGGGCTCGAAGATTTATGGGGCCATGTGAAGACCCACCGACGGCTGATGACCGAATCGGGTGAGCTGGCTGAACGTCGGGCCGACCAGCGGGTGCGTTGGATGGAGGCCATGCTGACTGAGCGCCTGCGCTCCCGGCTGGCATCGCAGGCACACGACCTGCTCGGAAGCCTTGAGACACAAGTACGAGCCGACAAAATGACCCCCACGGCCGCTGTTGACCAGCTAATGGCTGTCTTTGATGCCGCTGGGTGTGATGCCGCTGGGTGTGATGCCGCTGCGGGCACCTAGCCCGCGAGTCGTGGCCCAGAAATCCCGTGGCCCAGCAATCCCGTGGCCCAGCAATCCCGTTGCTCAAAAATCTTCGTCGAAAGCAACGTCGCCCTCAATCCCCATCTGGTAAGCGGCGACGGTGCGCTCAAAGAAGTTCGTTAGCTCCTGAACATCTTGTAGCTCCATGAAAGTGAAAGGATTCTTTGAGCCGTAGCTTTTGGGGAGTCCGAGCTGGGCCAGACGCTGATCGGCGACGAACTCCAAGTACGCCCGTGTGTCGTTTACCGACATGCCGGCCACACCACCGGATAGCACATCGTGCGCGAATTGCGTCTCAACTTCCACTGCTTCTTCGATCATCACCCGGATCCGTTCGGCCAGCTCCACGTCAAAGAGTTCGGGTTCCTCAGATCGGATCGTACGGACAACCTCAAACGCAAAGTTCATGTGAGCCGACTCGTCGCGAAATACCCAATTAGTGCCCGCCGCCAGCCCGTTCAACAAGCCTTTTGACCGCAGGAAATAGACGTAGGCGAACGCCGCAAAAAAGAAAAGCCCTTCAATACAGGCTGCAAAACAGATGAGGTTCAACAGGAATGCTTTGCGGTCTTCGGCGCTCGACAACCGGTCCAGCGACCAGACGCTGTCCATCCAGCGGAAACAGAAATCGGCCTTCGCAGCGATCGAAGGAATATTCTCGATAGCTGAGAATGCCGCAGACCGCTCGTCTAGGTCAGGGATGTAGTGATCGAGCAGCGTTAGGTAGAACTGCACATGCAGCGCTTCTTCGTACAGCTGCCGGCTGAGGTACATCCGAGCTTCTGGGCTGTTGAGGTGCTGGTATAGGTTCAGTACCAAATTGTTGGCAACGATGGAGTCACCTGTAGCAAAGAACGCCACGAGACGGTTGATGAGATGCCGTTCAGCGGGCGCGAGCTTGCGATTGAGATCGACAATGTCGTCGGAGAAATCGATCTCCTCAACGGTCCAAGTGTTACGGATGGCGTCGCGGTACATCTCAAAAAACTGCGGGTACCGCATCGGTCGCAGCGTCAGGTCAAAACCCGGATCCAAGATGTTGCCGCGCCTACTCGCCGGGGCGGCAACCGCAGCGGGGTCGCCGACACTTGGGTCGAGTTCGTGCGTGGGTTGAACGAGTGCCATGAGCTTCCTCTGTTGGTCGTTGGTTTGTTAAATGTTTGGCGGTGCGTCCTCGGCGGCGGCTCAATCGCAGGCTTCGCAGGTTTCTGGATTTTCGAGTGAGCACGCAATGGTGGCGCTGAGTTCTGAGGTCTTTGGTGATGATGATGTGACGGTGACAACTTCGGCTGTGTTGCCATTGGTTTGGTCGCCAGTGGTTTGGTCGGTGGTGGTTTGGTTGATGCGGGTGGCTGGTCGTGAGCGTAGGTAGTAGGTGGTTTTGAGACCTGACTTCCAAGCGTGCATATACATAGAGGAGAGTTTGCCGATGTTGGGGCTTTCCATGAACAGGTTCAGTGATTGACTTTGATCGATGTATGCGCCGCGTGCTGCGGCCATGTCGATGAGCGCGCGTTGGGGTAGTTCCCAGGCGGTGCGGTAGATTGAGCGGAGGTTCTCCGGTATTTCTGGGATGTGTTGAACTGAGCCTTCTGCCATTTTTATTTTGTTGGCCATGGCGTCGTTCCACAGGCCGCGCTGTTGCAAGTCGCGTACTAGGTAGCGGTTGATTTGCATGAACTCGCCTGAGAGCGTTTCTCGTTTGAACAGGTTCGATACTTGCGGTTCGATGCATTCATAGCAACCAGCGATCGACGCGATAGTAGCGGTGGGGGCTATAGCGACGAGCAGAGAGTTGCGTAGGCCGTGCTGGTTGATGCGTTCACGTAACTCAACCCAACGCTTCGGGTCGGACGGTTCGGTGTCCCACAGGTCGAACTGCAAACACCCAGCCGCAGCGCGGGTCTCACTGAAAGCCGCGTGCGGGCCGTGCTGACGCGCTAGCTCACAACTAGACCACAACGCCCAGTAGTAAACATCCTCAGCGATAGCTGACGCAATCTCACAAGCAGCCGCAGAATCAAACGCCAAACCGAGCTGAAAGAACACATCCTGCAGACCCATCACACCAAGACCGACAGGACGCCAACGTTCATTAGATCTAGCAGCTTCCGCCGTCGGATAATAGTTTATATCGATCACGCGGTCCAGGTACGGCACCGCGGTGCGTACGACCTCCCCGAGCGCGTCGCGGTCCACCGCACCGTCAGACACAAACTTCGCCAAGTTGACCGACCCGAGATTACAGACCGCTGTCTCTGCGCTGCTGGTGACCTCCAAAATTTCCGTGCAGAGGTTCGACAGATGGATCACGTTGCCCGGTTGGCCAGTCTGATTCGACTTAACATTAGACGCGTCCTTGAACGTCATCCAACCGTTACCAGTCTGAGCCAACGTACGCATCATCCGGCTATACAACTCACGGGCCGATAATTGACGCTCAAACAGACCGTCCGCTTCGGCCTGGCGGTACGACTCAGCGAACTCATCGCCGTACAGATCACACAAATGAGGCACAGCCTTAGGATCAAACAGCGACCACTGCCAGTCGTTCTCGACGCGACGCATGAACTCATCGGGAACCCAGTTCGCCAAGTTCAAGTTATGCGTCCGACGAGCATGATCGCCCGTGGAGTCCCTCAACTCCAAGAACTCCTCAATGTCGGCATGCCACGACTCCAGATACACACACGCCGCTCCCTTACGTCGTCCGCCCTGATTCACCGCTGCTACCGAAGAATCCAACGTCTTCAACCACGGCACAATCCCGTTCGACAAACCATTCGTGCCACCAATCAACGAACCACGCGACCGCACCCGATGCCAACCCACCCCAATACCACCCGCGAACTTTGACAGCATCGCGATATCACTGTAACGATTGTAAATAGCCTCCAAAGAATCCCGCGGACTGTCCAACAAGTAACACGACGACATCTGCGGATGCGCAGTCCCCGAATTAAACAACGTCGGCGACGACGGCAAATATCGCAAACTAGAAATCAGATCATAAAACGACAACGCCTCCTCAACCGTACGAGACAAACCACACGCCACCCTCAACAAAAAATACTGCGGCGTTTCAATCACCGCACGACTCTCAGGGTGACGCAACAAATAACGATCATACACCGTCCGCAAACCAAAAAACTCAAAACCATTGCTGCGCTCCGCAGACACGGCATCATTCAATTTCCGAGCATTAGCCGCAACAAACGACACCACATCAGCATGAACCAAACCACACTCACCACCCAAATTTACCGACTGGCTAAACGAATACACATTCTGATTCTGCACTTCCTTGTCAATATAGGTAACCAACAATCGCGCAGCCAGCCTCGAATAATTCGGTTCTTCACAAATCAACGATGCCGCAGTACGAATCGACAGCTCATCCAACTCAGTCGTCGTCGCACCATCATGCAAACCCGAAATCGTGCGCGTCGCCACCCGCATCGGATCTACCCCCACCAACCCCACCGCACAACGCTCCACCGCCCGCACGATCTTATTCACATCCACCGCCTGCAACGAACCATCCCGCTTACACACCCGCATGCCAACGTTGTCGGGGCCGCGCTGTGCATCTAGGTCCGTGGCTAGCTCTGATGCCGCTTGAGCCGGTGTCGGTTGACCCGGTGTCGGTTGGCCCGGCGGTGCTTGAGGTGGCGGCGCTGCCAACGAGGTCTCGGTGGTGCTCATGCCAAGCCACCCAGTGCCAAGCTTCCCAGCTGGCTGAAGCCGTCCGTGACAACGATGCGGACTGTCATTTTCTCGATCCCCTCGCTCGGTGCGGACAGTGCCGTGCAAGCAGCCGCTGCTCTCCTACCCGGCAGATCACACTGGTGTAACTCCACGAATGTGAGCAATAGTTATAGCGGTCTGTCGAGCCGTTCTCAAGTGCTGCTGAGTCTGCGGGAATTCCGCGCCGCCAACCGCGCGGTCGCTGCGCCACAGAAGGTCGCTGCAAAGTCGCTGTGGCGCAGCAGGGCACTGCGCCACAGTGGGTCGCTCTCAGGTGCCACACCATGGAGAAGGGGGGCCGAACGCACCAAACCGCAGCAGCGCGATCTGAAGCCACCTCAAGGCAAGAGCGCGGGGTCGGTGCGCTGTACAGCGTCGCGCGCGCGGCAACGGGTTCTCGTTCGTTGTGGTGGTCGATGTGATGCGGCTCGTGGCACCGCGCGCGGCAACAAGAACACAACGGCACTGGACTGACCGTCACTTCGCACTCGGCCTCGACTTGGGAGGTCTGTTTAATGGTGGCGTGCGGCGAGGGCTAGCAGACCTTCTGAGACGTCAAGTTCGCAACTCCTCGCCGCGCAGCCGCGACGGCCTTCGGGCCGTGCAGGTCTCGGTTCCGGTTCTCTGCAACGACAGTCTGCGTGTCGGGCTTGTGGGCTCTCGCTCCGAAGCAGTGTTTGGCGCACTGGCGGCCGAGACAACCGATCCTTTGGGCCACGCGTCGATCCTCATCGCCGATAACCCGACGATGCTCATCGATCAGCAGCCTGCCGATCAGCGCCTTGACATCCCGTGCATCGCATTGACCGACCTTCCCCCCATGTTCTCGGTACCCGCAATCGACCCTCATGCGACCAACCCCATCAACTGGAAAGCTGCGCCCAATCCTGCGCTGACACCAGCGGACTCCGTCCGAGGCTCGCTGGCGCCCGCTGCCCAGCGGCGGGCCCACCATGTCGTGGACTGGACGAGTGCCGAGCGGGATCCAGCGGTCAGGGCCGGAATGCTCGCCCGCGCCGCTGCCGCCGGAGTCGTCGTATGCGTGTCGAAAGCCGGACCGGAACTGCGGGCATGTCTCGGCCAGTCGTTGTGTGCGCTCATGACTGACGCAGAGCGGATCGTCTCTGCCGACGACCACGACCGCGAAGCCATCAGCATCGCCATGCGCCGTGCAGCGCTTCGGGACCACTCGGCGCGCGCACGCCTCGCTCAGGCGCTGGATGCTGCGAGCAGCGACGCATCGTTGCTTCCTCGGGTGTCGGTGCTGGTTCCGACACGCCGTCCGGATCGCCTTGCCCAGACCGTCGCGGCAGTCGCATCACAGACGTATCCATGCATCGAGCTGGTGATAGGACTTCATGGCGACGGCTTCGACGAGGCCGCAGTGAGCGAACTGCTCAATGTGGGGTTTCCGGCGCAGGCAGTGTTCGTCGCTGCGGATCGGAGCTTGGGCGAAGTGCTGAATGCCGCGCTTGCAGCAGCGCAAGGGCAGCTGATCGCCAAGTTCGACGACGACGACCTCTACGGGCCGGACCATCTGTGGGACTTGGTGCTGGCTGCTGAGTACTCACAAGCTGCGATGGTCGGCAAAGTCGCCGAGTACGTCTACCTGGCCGACACAGACCGCACTATTCGCAGATTCTCAGGGTTCGGGGAGCGCTACATCGACCCTGATCGGTCCAGTGTCGCCGGCGGTGCTGTGCTGGCACGACGGGAATCGATCGACGCCATCGGCGGGTGGCAGGCAATCGGAGTCGGAGAGGACAAGGCGCTGACGAGTGACATAGGTTCAAGCGGCGGCAGTGTGTACCGGACGCATGGTGCTGGCTACCTCCTGATGCGCCACGGCATCGGGCACACTTGGGAAGCCGACGACTCGTACTTCTTGGAGCAAGCACATGAGTCGCGCGAAGGCTGCGACCTGAGCTTCGCCGGCTTGGACTGACGGCAATCGTCAACAGGACTGTCGAATGCTCACTCGACTGCGGACCGGCTGGACAGCGATGGCGCTCTTGCCGCTTGCTGCGCTTGCAATCTGGCTGCCTGACATCAACCTGCCGCTCGGCAACAGCGACGACGGTCGTCTGGTGGCGTTCTCGGGCCTGCACGCACGCAGCTTCTGGGAAATGGGTCCGTCAAAATCGCGTCTCGGTGCTCGTGTCGACCCGTTCGTGAGGCCTGAATTTGGCGTCGTCCCTCGCACTGATCCCCCTGTCGAGGCGGTGACCTACGCTCACCACCCTCCGCTCAAGGAGTTCCTCTCGATCGGGTCTGCGGGACTCTTCGGTGAGAACCTGCCCGCGCTGCGAATACCGATCTTCTTGCTGGGCGCAGCGACGCTGCTGTTCATGGCCTCGCTGCTGCGTGCATGCGACCTGAAGTGGGGACCGATTCTGCTCGGCGTGAGTGCCATGGCATGCACGGGTTTCTTCTACGTCTACGGGCGTCTCGGGGTCAGTTTCTCGCTGCTCGTGGCCGCCGCCGCCTCAGTTGCGTGGCTGCTCAAATCGCAGCAGCCTTCCCGAGCGGCGCTCGTCGGCACAGCTGCCGTGGCAGCGCTCGCGGCCATGCAATCGTGGATCAATCTCGCCGGGCTCGGTCTGCTGGCGGTGTGGATATTCGCGAATCGGCTGCGGCGCAACCGAGACTCGCTCGCACCGTCGTCTCAGCAGACCTCGGCGTCTCAGCAGACCTCGGCGTCTCAGCAGACCTCGACGATCAGGCATCGAGCCAGACAGGTGTTGTCGCCCGCGCTGATCGCGTTCACGGTCGGCACTGCTGCCGGTGTTGCGATCACCGCTGCGTGGATGCTGTATGCCACCGGCTGGAGCGAACTCAGCGCCCAAGTCGGGATACGCGTCAGCAACGAGGTGACATCGGGCGACCCGGCCAGCAGCTTCACCTTCGGTGAGTTCCTGTCACGGCAGTGGCGCTTTGCCACCGAGGAGCTACTGGTGCCACCCTGGCTCCGGCTGCTGCTGATACCAGCACTGCTTGCAGGCTTGGGCGACCGGCGGACCCGCGTGCTGACGGCCATTTTTCTGGCAGCAGCAGCGGCGCTCACATTCGGCGTGCCGCAGGGCGCTTGGATACATCGTCTGTGGAACTTTCCCTGGCTGGTATCGGTGACGATCGGTCTGGCAGCTCTGCTCGACGCAGTCCGGCGCAAGCTCCCCGCTCGCCTGCGAAATGCCGCAGCGGTCGCCGCCGGCGCAGTCGTCGCCGTCACGATGCTTGTCGTCATCACAGGCTCGACTCGCGACCGCTACATCACCGACCCTGCCCATGTCGGCGAAGCGCTCGAACAGATCGCAGACTCGCCTGAAACTGCCCGTGCCGAATTGGCGTGGACAGGCCCCGGCCTGCCGGCGCCACGATGGGTCTCGTACTACCTCGACGTTCCCGTGTGGGAACTCGACGAGAGCCGACTGGGTTTTGTCGACGACTCCGACATCGTGATCGTGCGAGCCAGCAGAGTCCCCGACTTCTTCGCTGCCGATGCGCTCGCCGAGCATCTGGCATCGGTCGGAGATTTTGCCGTCATTCTTGGCGAGTCGATATTCCAACGGTGCTCTGATCACCAGCAGTGGTCTGATCAATAGTTCCGGCGCAAACCAGGTGACGCGTCGCGGAACACCGCACGGTCACGACGGCCAGTAGCTGTGGTCGGGTTGAGAGGATTTGAACCTCCGATTCTCGATCCCCTCGCTCGGTGCGGACAGTGCCGTGCAAGCAGCCGCAGCTCTCCTACCCGGCATATCACACTTGTGTAACTCCACGAATATGAGCAATAGTGATAGCGGTCTGTTGAGCCGTTCTCAAGCCCTGCTGAGTTTGCGAGAATTCCGCGCGCGCCCGTCCGATGGCTTGCACTGTGCCACAGCCGCGTGCCAACCAAACCTGCCAGCCAAATCAGTGCTAGCTAAATCGCACCCAGAATTCTTGCTGTCGCCCGAAGAGTTCATTTTGGCCGTCGTAGTCGCCGCGCCAGTAGCCAGGATCGTCGCTCATCAGCCAGCCATAATGAACGACATGCTCTCCGATACGCTTCGACCCCGACGTGCCAAAAGCATCATCAAAGTGCCTGTACGTTACCCATTCGGTGTGAGACACATCCGGATCTGATTCGCAGCTAGCAACGATCTGGTAACCGACGTTGAAGTCAACATGCCAAAGGGCTTCGTGAACGGCACGATGATCTTCATGGGCATAAACAAAGCAATCAGGATGGCTCTCATTCCAGAAGCTTGCACCGATCAGATTGTGATTCGGAAGAGTGTTGTTGATTCCAAGCGCCGCTCGGTTGTCTCGGACAACTCTAATGGCCCACGTTACCTCTTCTTTGGTGAGATCACCGTCGCCGAGATTGAACCACACGATAGCAGCAAGTGGTGAGGTCCATACATCAGCGGTTAGATCCGAAATGCATCCACCAGAATCGTATCTGCATATCGTGTTATCATCTGTACTGCTTCTACCTAGACTGCTTTCGTCGGTGTTGAATGAGCCTCTGAATGAGCCATTGAATGGGCCGCTGAATGGGCCTTTGTTGCCAAGCCGAACATACTGAGTTGGCAGACTATCGTCAGTCTTACCCATGCCTTCCAAGAAATCCAAAAGCGAATTCTGGCGGGCCTGTTCACAAGATGGAGTCCATTTCCCGCTAGGCCACGGACTTGGAGGTGCTTCGCCGGTGCCTGCGTCGTGGCCCACAGACACGCAATATGCGGTTTGTTCGCCGCGCGTCATCACCATGAATACCTTGTAGTTATCGGGCGAGTTCTCGATAAGAGACCACGCCTGCATCTCATCGTCTGGATGAGGAACAACAACATAGCTCATCCGATTTGGGTAACTCAACTGGTGTGACCCGTCAGGGGTCACAGATGACAGGGGCACAGATGACAGGGGCAACAAAGCCAGCAAGCCTACTAGCAAGCCGAGTAGTACTGGCAGCGCTGTTTGTGGCATCCTACGGGCCAAACGTCTACGACTGGGGGTTATGCGCTGAGCGCTTGCCCTCATGAAACTTGGCATGATTCCCGCGTGTTTTTCTCGTGAATACTAGAGAGCCCAATATGCACGTCGGCGGTGCAGCGCTGCGGTGACAACCACAATGATTGCAAGGACTAGCGCTGCATACACCAAATAGTTTCTCGGGATGCCGAAAGGCAAGAAATCTTCCAGCAGCAAATCTCGCAGAGACGTATCACCAAAACTCACCAGCCGTGCCGACTGGTACAAAAACCTGTCCAGCAAATACACCAACAGCGCATTGCGACCAAGCGCTACCGCAGGCCAAGTCCAACGCTGGCGAGCGTGGCTAGAGCGTTCACCGGTGCCCTCAGTGGCGCGCGCATCAATGATGAGATACAACACAGCGAACGTGGCCAACGCAACAGCCGAGGTGAGCATAACGAAAGCCGGTGTCATCAGTCGCTTGTTGGGAAGCGTCCACACCGACAGCGCCGCACCGATGGCCAAACAATACACAGCAAGCGCGCTCACCCCTGTGACAGTTTTGCTACGACTGGCCGTGCCGTGCCTTTGCAGCACAGTGCCGGCACTGAAGCCGACAAGAACGAATGCAGCGGCCGCAAGCGATGCCATAAGACCCTCGGGGTCGTGGCCTGCCGATCCGCCTCGATACAAGTGGCTCGCTCCCAGCAACGCTGCATCGATGCCCATATAGCCGCTGCATCGGCCCACTGGTTCACAAGAACTGCGTCCGAATTCGAGCCCGAGTCCGTAAGCCACGACAATGGCGGTTGCTACGCCCATCAACAAACCAACACGGTCGGACCCCGTCCATACTCGCAACAGCAAAATCAAAACAGCAGCACAAGCACCCGATATTCCGATCATCTGCAAAACACCCGTAAACCGCAGGTCGGACAGAGTGAACCAAGTGGTGCCGTAAGCGTTATAGGCCAAACCCAGCGCAACAAGCAGCAACAGTCGCCTCGCCAATCGCGCCGGTACTGCTGATTTTAGCGGTGTTCGCAACAGGAACGACAGGCTGAGGCCGCTGGTTACCAAGAATGCAGGAAAGACAGTATCGGTTACCGTAATGCCATTCCACTCGGCGTGTTTGAGCAGCGGATATTCCGCTATCGGCGCCACTACCGTGAGGCTGAGCAAAAGGCCCCGGAACGAGTCAACCGACACGTAGCGAGATCGTTGCGGACGAGTGGCTAAACGCTCACCAACATGATCGGCAACATGGTCGGGCTGAGAGGATTTGAACCTCCGACCCCTGGTCCCCCAGACCAGTGCGCTAACCAGACTGCGCCACAGCCCGCCCAAGCGAGCACGATAACGGCTCAGGCGGGCCGTCGGCTTACCGTCGACATCAAACAGCCGGGCCATTGCGTTTCAGCCGATCACTCCGGCGAGCCACTGCACCAGCCAGACAACACCCTCAACGGCTCGCCAGCCCAGATACAACGTTGCCATGGCTACGACGAGCCAGAAATGCCAGGGCGCGCCGGTGCGTTGACGCCCAGTGCGTTGACGTCCAGCGCGTTGACGCGTCGGCGCGTCGCCGACACCATGTGGCCCAGTGGCGCAAGGAGAGCTTCGGTCAGCACGCGTACGGCGGTTCTGCCGCTGCTCAATGCCACCGGAACCATCGGACCGGCGTCTCATCGGCGTCGCACCCGCAGCCGCAGAGGCGTGTGGGCGAGGCCCAGCTCTTCTCGCAAGCGACGCTCAAGGTAACGCAGGTACGTCGGCGGCAACTTGCGGTTGGCAAACAGCGTGAACGTCGGAGGCTGGGTCGCCACTTGGGTGGCGTAAAGCACCCGAGCACCTGCTGGAGCTGGCTGAGCAGACTGCGCCAACTGAATGATCTCATTCACCTTGGCGGTCGGTGCCCGCGACTCATAGGCCTCTGCCGCTGCCGCGATCGCCGGCAACAGCCGATGAACACCCCGCCCGGTCAACGCACTGACGCGCAACACCGGCGCCTCACCCACGAAATGCAACCGGCGGGCCAGCTCGCCCAGCACAACCTCGCGACGTTCCGCATCGAGGGTCTCCCACTTGTTGAGCAGTACCACGATCGGGCATCGGGCACCGTCGATGCGTTCGGCGAGCCGCTGATCTTGCGCTGTGACACCCACAGTCGCATCAATGACGAGCAGTGCTACGTCGCAGACATCGATTGCCCGTAGAGCCCGCAGGTTGGCGTAGTACTCGGTGTCGGCATCCACGCGGGCCTTGCGTCGCAAACCGGCTGTGTCGACGAAACGCACAGGCCCAACATCGGTGGAGATGAGGGTGTCAACGGCATCACGGGTGGTGCCTGGCCGATCGTGGACGACCGAGCGGTCGTCGCCAATGAGCCGATTGAACAGCGTCGACTTGCCCACATTCGGTCGCCCCACGATGACCACCGACACTATGGCCTGGTCCTCGGCTTCGGGACTGGCTTCGGGGCCGTCGGCTGGATCGTCGGTCGGGCCAGTGCCAGTGTCAGCTGGGCCAGTGCCGATGTCAGCTGGGCCAGTGCCGGTGTCGGTCGGCGGTTCGGTTGTGGTCTTGTCGGGATCTGTATGGAGCAGATCAACTACTCGATCTAGCAAGTCGCCCACGTTGCGTCCGTGCAGCGCAGAGACAGCCCACGGCTCGCCGAGTCCCAGACGATGGAACTCCCAGCGACTGTCGTCGCTTCTGCTGTTGTCTGCTTTATTTGCAATCACGATGGTGGGTCGGCTGCTGCGACGCAGCATCGTTGCAATCTGAGCGTCGGGCTCAGTGATGCCCACGGTGATGTCAACTACGAGCAGTAGCACATCGGCCTCGGCCATGGCCCGCTCGCTCTGCGCGGAGACCTTTTCGTCCAGCATGTCCCCGTCGCAGGACCACCCACCGGTGTCCACCGCCAAGAACTTGTGGCCCCGCCAGGCTGCCTCAGCGGCCTTGCGGTCGCGCGTCACTCCCGGCTCGGGCGCCACCACCGCCTCGCGATGTCCGACTAGCCGATTGAACAGCGTTGACTTGCCGACGTTGGGACGCCCCACGATGCCCACTACCGGCACCGAAGCGTTCATGGCGCAATGCCCGTCGAGTCGCTCGGCCCAGAACCCCAAGTGGTCCCGACGGCGGCATCGAGAAGCTGACGCAGTGCGGTGCCGCTCGTCGGAACGATCTCCACTTGATGAGGCAACTCTTCGGGTGTCATTCCGTCTAGGAACTTCCCGCCAGACAGACAGACATCGGCCAGCAAGTAGCGATCTGCGGAGGGCTCATTGGCTAGTACTGCGGCGATGTCAACGCCAACGAGCAGCCCGGCAACTCCTACATTGCCACCGAAGAAATCGTTGGGCACTTCAATGATTCGCACCTCGGGCACTGCTGCATCGCTTGTTGCCGTCACGGTTGCTCGCCACGAAGACACGAGCGGCTCCAGCACAGCCGCGCCATATGTCCCAGTCAAGATGCCGATCGGGCTTGCAGCGCCAACCCCAATGTTGGCCCCAGTGCCAGCGCCAGTCCCGGTGCTAGCCCCAGCACCAGTGTTGGCCTGGTCGCGGCGCATTCGTACAGGCGCGGGCACCGGCACCGAGCGCAGCGACGGCGACATAGAGCGAGCTTTGATCTCGCCGCTGCGGTTGGCTCCCCCGCCCGGTGTCCGCACAGCGCGATAGCCCTGCGCCGGCGCTCCGTCCACCCAAGAGAAGAACCCCGCAGCAGGCGCACGCGCGAGTCTCATGCCACTGTCAGACACCGCAGACGCGGCTGCGAACTCTTGGGAGAACGCAACCGCCATCCCTACGCCGTCCTCGTGCATCGGGAAATCGCCGTAGGTCTCCGCCTCAGGGAACGGCCGCCCGGCGAGGAGGTAGTACTCATCGGACACGAACACCAGTCTGCGGCCCAGCACATCGAGATACCGCTGTTGCCACTCGGTGCAGAGGTCCACTACTTCCGCTGCTTCGGCGCGGGTGTGCGGACGCATTGCCGGTTCCCGCTGGTGTGAGCTAACGCCGAGCGGCACCACGGCCAACGTTGCCAGCGACGGATAGCGGTCCAGCACGCCAACCAGCGTGTCGGTCAGCACACTGCCGTCGTTCACGCCTGGGCACACCACTACTTGGCCATGTACCTCAATGCCGTTGTCGAGCAGCGCCGCCAGCCACCGCAAGCTCACCGCTCCCCGCGGGTTGCGCAGCATCCGGGCCCGAACAGCGGGATCGGTGGCGTGAATAGACACATACAGCGGCGAGAGTCGCTCATCAACGACACGCTCAAGATCTAACTCAGTGAAGCGCGTCAGCGTGGTGAAATTGCCGTACAGGAACGACAGGCGGTAGTCGTCGTCTTTGAGATACAGGCTGCGGCGCAGTCCCGGCGGCAGTTGGTAGATGAAGCAGAACTCGCAGTGGTTGTCGCATGTCTGGACGCGGTCAAAGATCGCAGCGTGTACCTCAGCACCCAAAGGCACACCAGCTTGCTTGGGGACTTCTATGACGATCTCCTGGCCGCCGCGGCGCACCGCCAACGAGGGATCGGCCTCGTCCACCAGCATCTGCCAGGCGATGACATCGGTCGGGGTGACACCGTCGATCGACATCACCTCATCGCCAGCTCGCAGACCGGCTCGCTGAGCCGGCGAACCGGACTCAGTAGCAACCACGACGGCAGCAGCGTCGGGTCCCGACATGGATTCAGGATAGGAAACCGCCGTCGTTACCCACGCTCGGTTGGGTCGCTCCCCCAAGCCGCACAGTTAGCGTAACCAACGTGGCTGTGGACCGGGTGCTGCTGGCTGCCCCTCGTGGTTTCTGCGCTGGCGTGGAGATGGCCATAAAAGCGCTGGCGTGGCTCGTGAGATCGTTCCCGCCGCCCGTGTACTGCTACCACGAGATTGTCCACAACCGTTTGGTGGTTGACCGCTTTGAGCGGCTCGGTGTGGTGTTCACCGACGATGTTTCTGAGGTTCCGCCGGGTCGGCCGCTCATGCTGTCTGCTCACGGCTCCGCACCTGAGGTCGTTGCTGAGGCCCGCCGACGGGGCGGCTACGTGGTTGATGCCGTCTGTCCTTTGGTCACCAAGGTGCATCACGAGGTACGGGTGCGTGCGAACAAAGGCTTCAGAGTTGTCTATGTCGGCCACGAGGGCCATGACGAAGCCGTCGGCACCATGGCGGTGGCACCCGAGTCGATCTCGTTGGTGTCGGATCCCGCCGATGTGGCAAGGCTTGATGACTCTGATGCGCCTGTGGCCGTGCTGGCACAGACCACGCTCAGCCACCAAGACTGGTCTGATGTCGCCGCTGCGGCACAGGACCGTTTCGGCGACGTGTGGATGCCGGGTCGCTCAGACTTGTGTTTCGCCACTACCAACCGTCAAAGCGCGCTGGCGGAGATCGCTGCGGACTGTGACACCGTCGTGGTCATCGGTTCGGCGAATTCGTCTAACACCATGGCGTTGGTCAAAGTGGCCCAGCACTCGGGCTGCAAACAGGTCCTGCGGGTACACGCCGCTGCTGAGCTGCCAGATGATCTAAACGGCACGGTAGGAGTCACCGCAGGGGCTTCTGCGCCAGAAGAGCTAGTGGAAGCGGTGATCGCGCGCCTAGCACCCACAGAAGGCACCACCGAAGTGACGATCACCAACGAAGACGAGTACTTCCCCCCGCCGCGTGAGCTACGCGATCTGCTCACAGCGATGGAGACCGCCGTGCATGTCAGCCTCGGTGTACACCCGAGCCGCCGAGTCAGCGCTGCGGACCGATCAACGGCCGCCAGCGATGTACTGGCCGCGCTCGCTGATTCGCCAACCTGCGCACCATAACCAGCACAATTGCAGGCCAGATAGCAGGCCAGATAGCTCAGTGGATGTTGGGGGTACCGACGACGGCTTGAGCCTGATCGAAGACCTCTTGGATACGTTCGCGCAGTTCCTCGGTGGCCTCGCTGATCGCTTTACGGGAAACTCGACCACTCGGACCCAATGGCGTCGGCGGATCCATCGGCTTGCCGATGACGAACTGGATCCGGCGCGGGTACAAAAACTTCGCACCGCGTGGCATTGCCGCGGCTGTCCCGCCGATGCCGACCGGCACGATCGGCACCTGCGCCCGTGCCGCCAAATACACCGGGCCATCCATGAGCGGCAGAACCCGTGGCCCGTCCTTGCGCTCGCCCTCACCGAACATCACAACCGGGTCGTTGCCGAACCTCAGCGCGTCCAGCGCTGTGCGCAGAGCAACCCGATCAGGTGCGTCACGATTCACTCCGAAGCAGCCGATAGTCGTAAACAGCCAGCCTGCAAAGCGGTACTTCCACATCGAATCTTTGCCCATCACTCGCATCCGAGCTGGGATCGCCGCGTGTATGGGCGTGTCGATGTAACTGCGATGGTTGGGCACCCACACGCAGGGACCGTCCGGCAGGTTCTCCAAGCCATCAACACAGATGCGGTTCCACGCCCGAAACACACCCCAGATTGCGTATTTCATGATCTTGTAGACGGCCAAGTTGAGCGGCCCGTCGCGCAGATCTGTGGCCGCATTCGCCCCGACCGCATCGGCGGGAGCCCGACGAGGTGTCGGTTGAGCCGGGACGGAATCGCTCAAGGCAAGCTCGCAGGATCAGGAAAATCGGCGCTGTGGCTGGCAGCTTGACTGGTGCCCTGGCTGGCAGCTGGATCAGCAGCTTGGCTGGCAGAAGGCATCGACGACTTGTACAGCGCCATGATCTGTGAGACCACTTGTGAAGAGGTCATCTCGCTCGTGTCCACTATGACTGCACCCGGAGCAACCCGCAGCGGCGAGTCGGCTCTGCTTGCGTCAAGACGATCACGCTCGCTGAGTGATTCGGCCAAAGATGCAACCGCTTCACGATCAAGACCCGGCGCTGACACGTTGTCATTGCACGAGTTCAGCGAGGATGTGTCACCACGCAGACCGGCTTGCTGGATCAGACGACGCTGAGCGCGCACCAGCGGTGTGGCAGTGAGGAACACTTTTAGGATCGCATCAGGGAAGACCACACTGCCAATGTCGCGGCCTTCCATCACCCCTCCGCCTACGCGGTCAGCCCATTGGCGCTGACGTCGAGTCAGCACCGACCGGACCCCGGGGTTGGCGGCCACCGCACTGACGCTGCGGTCCACCTCGGCGCTGCGAATCGCCGCTGTGGCATCGGTGCTGTTAATCGTGACGTGCTGGATGCCGTTCACGCTGGATATCTCAATCTGAGATGTGCGTGCAATCTCTGAGACCGCTGCCAAATCGCCGAGATCAACCCCTGCCTCAACAGATGCCCACGCCACAGCTCGGTACATCGCGCCGGTGTCGAGGTAGTCCACGTTGAGTCCAGATGCCACTGCACGAGCAACGCTGGACTTGCCTGAAGCAGCAGGCCCGTCGATGGCGATAACGGGAACCTGCGGCGCAGAGCGCGCTGTGGGCGAAGCCCGCAACGCTTCAAGCACTTCGTAAAAGTTGGGAAACGTTTTCGTGACGCAGGCAGGGTCGTCGATGCTGATGCCGGCCACTCGCAGGCCGATGAGCGACATCGCCATCGCCATCCGATGATCTTGGTGGCAGTCCACTAGACCTGCCCGCAGGCTGAACGGATCAGCACGCACAGAAATGCCGTCAAGCTCAGCAGTTGCGTCGATGCCGCGCTTTTGGAGTTCGGCAACGGTGTTGGCAATGCGGTCGGTTTCTTTGCGGCGGATAAAACCGATGCCCTCAATAGATGTCGTGCCTTCGGCAAACGATGCCACGGCCGCCAGTGTCTGCGCCGTGTCGGAGAAGTCACGCAGATTGAACGTGCCCGCTCGCAGCGTGCCGCTCGGCGAAGCACCGACGGTGATTGCATGGTCACCGACATTGATCTGCGCGCCCATCTCGCTGAGGACTTCAGCAAAACGCACATCGCCTTGGATGCTGCGGCGGCCAAGCCCTTCCACGCGCACCTCACCGCCACACAGCGCAGCCGCGGCCCAGACATAGCTCGCCGCAGAGGCATCCGGCTCAATGACGTAACGAGCTGCGCGGTACCCGCCTGGACCTACCGCATAACGATCAGTACCCACAGCGGTAACGGTCGCCCCGAACGCCTCCATGACAGCCACCGTCATGTCAATGTACGGTCGGCTCACCGTGTTGAACGCAGCGTCGATCTCCACTTCGATGCCGCCGCGCAGCGGTCCGGCGAGCAGCAGACCGCTGGCGAACTGACTGGATGCGTCGGCTCGGATCCGCAAGGGACCCGTTGGTGCCATCTGTGCGGCACCGACGGAGGTAACGCTGATAGGCAGGTGGCCTCGGGTGCCAAGTTCGCACACTTCGACACCGAGCGAGCGCTGCGCTGCGAGCAGTTCGTCCAGCGGACGTGCGCGCAGCTGAGGGTCGCCGTCGAGATGCCAACGGCCGCCAAGAGCAGCAACGACTCCCAAGATGAAGCGAGCCGTCGTGCCTGAGGAGCGGGCGTGGATCACCACTGGTTCAACGGCATCATCGCCGGTGGCATCATCGCCGGTGGCGCCGGTGACACCCGATGAGTCGGAGCGCGTAGCTCCGATGCCGTCAATGACGAGCCGACGCTGGCTGCGGTCGACCTCCACAACAGCGCCCAACGCGGTGACCGCTTCGATCATGGCCTCGGTGTCGTCCGCGAACAGGACACCGTCGAGCGTGCTGCGTCCGCTGGCTAAGGCTGCACAGAGCACCGCTCGGTTGGTGATGCTCTTTGAGCCAGGCAGCAGCGCCGTGCCTGACACACCAGTAGTGAACGGCTCAATAACCTTGATCGCCCGTTCCCCGCTCATGCCAAGCCGCGGGTCGTGGGGTGATAGCCCTGCTCGGTGAGAGTTGCGAGGAAACGCTGAGCGTCGGCGCGCGCCACGACCAGCACCAACACGCCCGCAGCGCCCTCAGGCGAGTGCGCCACCTCAATATCAGCCACATTGATGTCGCAGTCCGCAGCGAGCATGGTGATGGCTGCGATCTGGCCTTTGCGGTCGGGAATCGGCACACGCACCTCGAGCAGTTCCTGGGGCCGCACGTAACGAGACGGCAGGTTGGTCCGGGCTCGGCGTGCTTGGGTGAGCACAGCGCGCAAACCGTCGCTGTCTCGGCTCGCCACCACGTCGCGCACTTGGCCCAATCGTTCAGATAGCTCATCGAGCACGGTCACGATGGCATCGCGATTCTCGCTGCAGATGTCGAGCCAGATGCCGGGATGCCCAGCAGCAATCCGGGTCATGTCACGGAAGCCGCCGGCGGCCAGCCGCAGCAGCGGTGCGTCGTTGAGTGCGCGATCATCGGCAAGGCACATCAACGAGGCAGCGGCAAGGTGTGGCACATGGCTGACCACCGCTACGAGAGCGTCATGGCGATCGGGAGCCATCGTCACCACATCAGACCCGATTCCAGCGAGCACTGTCTGACAGGCGCGCAAAGCCTCGTCATCGGTCGAGTGCGTCGGTGTCAGCACCCACACTGCGCCCGCGAACATGTCAGGATTTGCTCCTTCGATACCGTCTTGTTCTGAGCCGGCCATCGGATGGCCGGGCACGAATCGTGGATCGGTGATCTGTCGAGCCACCGGTGCCTTGACGCTGCCCGTGTCGGTCACAACAGCGCCCACCGCCGCAGAGTCCGCCAGCGCACAAGCGACTTCGTCGGCCAGACAGGCAGCGGGTACGGCAACAACCCACAAGGCGGCATCAGCGTTAGTGCCGACGGCATCAAGACAGCCGAGCTGCAGCGCCCGCTGCGCGTGAGCGTCAACGGCATCGCGTCCGGTGACATGCCAACCGGATTTACGCAACGCTGCCGCTACCGACCCACCGATCAGTCCGACGCCAACAATCTGAGCACACGGCACTTCGTCGCCGCCCGACGGCGGCACACGCACAGCCCCTCGGGGCGCTGACACCACGTAACGAAGGGTACCTATGGCGCCGGATCGTCCTCAGTGCGGCTGCGCAGCGGCGGCGCCGGCTGATGCGAGTCCGGCTGAGGCGAGCGACGCTTAGTCGGACGGGCCCAGAGCGCGCGGGCCCAGAGCGCTCAGGTGCTGAGCGACCTCGGCGCGGAAAATCTTGACGTTTGCCATCTTGATGTCTTCGTAGCCTCGCACCAGTTCCGCTAGCTCACAGACAGCGACCGCTTGCTCATAGCGGGCACACCGATCGGCGCTTGTGTTCGCTGCCTCCTCCGCTGCTTTGTCCGCTTGGGCAACCTCGAGCGCTGCCACTGCCGCATCAACAGCGGTGCGGTACTCCCCGACCAGCGCCCGTTCAACACGACGCACCTCAGTGTGACCGAAGGGGTCGTACCAGCGCCCTCGCAGGCGTTTGCCACGCGCCAGCAACGCGAAGAGTGGACGCCATGCAGTTGAGAAACCAATTTTGGCGGTACGCCCTAAGGCTCGCATCAGCGGCGGATGCAGCTGATATGACACCACTCCGCCGTGGACTGCCGCAAGCCGACGCGCGGCAGCATTCGCGCCCGGATCACCCATGAGCCGGGCGACTTCGTATTCGTCTTTGTAGGCCATGAGCTTGAACAGTCCGGCGGCGAACGCCACTGTCAGTCGGGCCGTCCTGTCTCCAGCACGGCTATCGGCAGCGGCCACTTGCTCTACTGCGCCAAGGAACTCTGCTGCTAGCCGTTCCGACTGGTAAGCACACAGCTCAGCGACATAGGTGCGAAGACTGGCTCGTAGCTCGTCGCCAAACCCGTCGTTACTTGCGTTATTGAGAGCATCGGCGACTTGGTCGATACTGATTGCAAGCGTGTGGGGCACGGCCGCAGTGTCAAGGGTGGCAACAGCGCCAAGTGCGGCGGGTTGGGGGTCTGCTGGCCGCACAGCGGCGACCGCGGCGGTCACCGCGTGAGGGTCAGCGATCAGTGCTCTGCCCCAGCGGAACGCTGCGAGGTTCTGGTTGACCGCGACGCCGTTGAGTTCGATGGCTGCTTCCACGCTGGATGGAGTGATCGGTAGGCCGCCCGCTTGGACGGCCATGCCCACCACGAACACGTTTGCGGTGACTGCCGATCCGCACAACGCAGTGACCAGCTCGCCGACATCAGCCCAGTGTCGTCGTCCTTCGGCAGTGACGGCCGCTACTCGCTCAAGCAATTCCTGCGTCGACGGCATGTCGATGCTCGGGTCAACGACCATCGCGCCGGTCGGTGTGGGTGTCGTCGACCCGATCACCATCGTGCGGCTGGGGTCGGCAACGTCAAGACCGGCCGGTGAGGCTGCCACCAGCAGATCGAACGCCAAGATCACATCGGCTTGGCCGGTGCCCAAACGACCCGTGGCCGGACTGCCAAGACGCTGCAGCCGCAAATCGCCGACCACTGTGCCGGCTTTTTGTGAAAGGCCGATCTGGTCGAGCCCTCTCACCTCAAATCCGTCGAACATCGCAGCAGTGCCCAGCAGCTGGTTCACGGTCACCACTCCGGTGCCGCCGATCCCGCAAAGACGCAGCGAAACTTCTTTGGGATTGGTGACTTTGACCGGTTCAGCTAGGTCCGTCGGTGGCGCAGGACGCTCTGCGGTGTCGTTGTTCGTCGAACGGTGCCGTCGCAACGGCGCAACCATGCGTCCAACAGCGCTGCGCAGCGGGCCGGGCTGGCGCACAGTGATGAAGGAAGGGCAGTCGCCGTCAAGGCAGGAATAGTCGAAATTGCATGAAGTTTGGTCGATCTGCGTTTTGGACCCGAAGAACGTGTCGATCGGCTGCACTGAGAGGCAATTGCTTTTGCGTCCACAGTCGCCGCAGCCCTCACATATCCGTTCGTTGATCAGCACCCGCGTGGCTGGTGTTGGTTGGGTACCGCGCTTGCGGTCGCGTCTGGCTTCAGCCGCACACTGCTGGTCGTGGATCAGCACGGTGACACCCTTGATGCCCGCGAGGAACTCTTGGGCCTCTATGAGACGGTCGCGATGCCAAACCTCCACGCCTGACGGCAACGTACGGCTGCGATAAGCCGCCGGGTCGGCTGTGGTGATCAGCACTTTGGCCGCGCCGCCCGCCAGCAGTCCCGCAGCCACATCGGGCACTTCGAGCCAACCCGCCGGGTCTTGCCCGCCGGTCATGGCAACAGCCCTGTTCCACAGCAGCTTGTAGGTGATGTTGACCCCCGAAGCCACAGCACCAGCAATCGCCAACTGGCCGCTGTGGAAGTAGGTGCCGTCTCCCAAGTTTTGGAAGATGTGCTGCGTCTCGACGAAAGGTGACATGCCGATCCACTGCGTGCCTTCTTGGCCCATGCAGGTAACGCTCACGATCTCGCCAACGCGTTCGGGTTCCATGAACAGCGCCATCGTGTGACAGCCGATACCGGCACCTACGACCGCTCCGTCGGGTACCTCGGTGGACCGATTGTGAGGGCATCCAGAGCAGAAGTACGGCGACCGGCTCTGGGTGGGTGTCAACGCCGTAGGTAGGTCGATCCGCACACGCTCAGGCTTGGCGGGCACCAGCCGCTCACCGATGCGGGATTCAAGGCGGCTACGGAGCGGAGCGGTGAGGTCGTCGGCGCTGAGCGCACCGAACGCCGGGAGCAGCACGCGGTCACGCTCATCGGTCTTGCCGACGATGCGTGGACGGTGCGACTGGTTGTAGAGAGCATCTTTGAGCAGCGACTCGATGCTGGGACTTTTCTCCTCAATCACGAACAGTTCAGTGACATCGCGTGCGAAGTGTCTGGCCCGTTCTGCGCTGAAGGGGATGGGCATGCCCATACGCACCAGACGGATGCCAGCGTCGCTGAGTTCTCTGTCGCTTCGCAGACCAAGGCGCTTCAGCGCTTCGCGTGTCTCGCGATAGGTGATGCCCGACGCAACAATCGCGATCCAAGCATCGGCGGGATCAACTGTGGCGTCATTGAGGCGGTTAGCGGCCGCGTAGGCAATCGCCAACTCGTAACGAACCTCGACGATCTCGCGCTCTATGTCGACCGTGTGCGGCGTCAGCAGGTGTCCATCGGGAACATGGCGGTACGGCATGCCGTCAACGTTGGGGATGACCGGGTCGAATCGGTCGGGATCCAGCTGCACAGTCGCGGCGCCGTCAGCAACGTCGGCCACGATTTTTAGGCCAGTCCACAGGCCGGTGGCGCGAGACATCGCAATTGCGTGCCGACCGAGATCGAGCGCTTCAGCCGGAGTGCCGGGGTAGAGCACTGGTACGTGGAGGTCGGCCAAGGTGCCAGCCGAGCTGGAAGGAATGGTGGAACTCTTGGCCGCAGGATCGTCACCTGCGATGGCTACTGCGCCGCCAACCGGGTCTGTGCCAGCGAACACGGCGTGCCGCAGCGCGTCCGATGCTCGGTCAACACCGGGCGCCTTGCCGTACCACAGGCCGACAACGCCGTCGTAGATGGCATCGGGCCGAGTCGTGGCCAACTGGCTGCCCATCACAGCCGTAGCGGCTTGGTCTTCGTTCACGGCTGGTGTGTGGAAAACCGGCAGGTCAGTTGACGTCCGTGCGGCCTCAACGGCAGCGTCGTAGCCGCCGAGTGGTGAGCCCGGGTAGCCCGAGATGAGTGCCGCCGTGTGCAGTCCGGCTCTGCGGTCGGCTCGCAGTTGTTCGATGGGCAATCGGGCCAGCGCCTGCAGGCCGGTCATAAACGTCGTGCCGCTGTCGTCGGTGTACCGCCCCGACAGTTGGTACGTCTGTGCAAGGCTCATCTGCACTCCCCGCGGTGTGAATCGCCACTCGTGAGTCTGCCCGCTTCGCCGACTGCGCTTTGACGCAACGCCGGCTGCTTGCCGCTGTGAGAGGCGGCGCGGTGCAGCCGTCGGACCTCGTCGGCACTCAGCATTCGGTGCTCACCGGGGGGCAGACCCGGATCGACGACAGGTCCGATGCGAGTACGCACCAAGCGCAGGACCCGATGTCCCACGGCCTCGCACATGCGACGCACTTGACGGTTGCGCCCCTCAGAGATCACGATGCGCAACATTGCCCGCTGGGGCATCGACACTTTCGCCGGCGCAGTCATTCCGTCTTCTAGTTCTATTCCGCGTCGCAGTCGTGCCAGCGCTGCCGGTGAGGGGACACCGTCAAGGTGGGCGAGATATTCCTTATCAACTCCCCAGCGAGGATGCGTCAGCCGATGCGTTAGCTCGCCGTCGTTGGTCACGATGATGAGCCCTTCCGTTTCGGCATCAAGACGACCGACGGGGTAGACGCGCTCAGACGACAGCACCAAGTCGGTTACGCAGCGCCTTCCTCGGTTGTCAGACGCTGCGCTGAGCACACCGGACGGCTTGTTGAGGAGGTAGTGGACCACGCTCGGATCCCAAGTCACCACAGCACCGTCAACCTCAATGCGATCCGAAGAGACCGCACGGTCGCCTAGGGCCCCTGTTGCACCATTGACCGTGACGCGGCCCGCAGCGATCAAGTCCTCACAGGCACGGCGACTTGCCACGCCTGCGCGTGCCATCACTTTTTGGAGACGCTCACTGCCGTCGGGCGGACAGTCCGGCGCCATTGCGGTTAACCGCGCTGGTCGCCCGCGCTCGGCACCCCGCCGACGGCCAGACGGTCCATCTCCTCGGTGGCATCAGCATCGACGCTGAGCCCTGCGAGTGACGGCAGATCTTCGAGACCATCAAGACCCAGCCGTTCAAGAAAAAGGTCGGTAGTTCCCAGCAGGGAAGCTGCGCCAGGACCTAAGTCGCGCCCAACTTCGGCTATGTAACCCTGATCGGTGAGGGTGCGCACCACGCCGTCGGCATTCACTCCACGAACAGCGCTGATCTGTGTACGAGAGATGGGCTGCTTGTAAGCCACCACAGCCAAGGTCTCCATCGCCGCAGCGGACAGTCTCCGAGAGCGTCGGCTACCGACGAAACGCTCGACGTATTCCGCGCAGGACGCAGCAGATAGCACTTGGTAGCCGCCCGCTATCCGCTCAAGCGTGAAGCCTCGCCCGGCGGAGGCGTATTCACGGGCGAGTTGCTCGCAAGTAGCTTCGACTGAAGCAACCTGCGCTGCGGTCACGCAAGCGAGCAGTTCAGCCGAAACAGGCTCAGTTGCCACAATCAGCACGGCTTCAACGGCTGCGCACAGGTCACGGTCACTGGGTACATGCGAACTGGGCACATGCGAGCCGTCGGGAGTGGCTTCCCCGTCTAGGTCTGCGACCGCAGATCCAGCCAGCTCAGCAGGCAGATCCGCTGCATTGTCGGAGCGGTCACCATGGTTGGAGCTGTCGCTGCTTTGGGACCCCGTATCGGGTTCGTCGCTTTGATTGTTGCGATCCGGCACCGACGGGTGAAACGGCGACGCGTCAGTCTGCGGAGACTCGGCAACCGTGCGTCCTTCGTCGCTGACTAATCGCAGACCGCTCTGTGAACGATGATCAAGGTCTTCGTCGCTCACGCAGCGTCCTCAGAGCGAGTGTCCGCGACGACCGGCAGAACTGCGTCGTCGCTTCCGGTCCATTCCACCTTGATGTCGCCGAAACGCTCTGCTTGTTCAAGTTCAACTAGGCCAGATCCGAACAGCTCCAACAGCGCCAAGAAGTACACGACGACGACGATGCGCTCGCTGAGATGTGAAGTGAGTTCGCGGAAGGTCAAGACTTGGGCATCAGTGAGACGTTGGGTTGTCTCCAACAGCGCTTCTTCCACCGTGATGCCCGCGGCTCGCAGATGACTGATGTCAACATGAGGCACGGGTTGAGGTGCCAGCACTCGCTCAAGCGCAACGGCGAGATCGTCAGGAGTGGCGCCCTCAACCAAGTCAGGTGCGAATGCAACGAATCGCTCTTGGGGACCAGCGCGGCGCGGCCATTGCATCGCTGCGGTGTCCCACCGCTCGCGGATCAGCCGGGCCGCGCCAACGAATGTTTGGCCTTCGATCAGCTTGCTCAGCGCTGCGTCGCGCGCGCCGTAGGCCGCAAGTTCTTCATCTAGGTCGAACTCGACCGGCGGTGCGGGCAGCAACCGACGGGACTTCAGCTCTATCAGCGTTGCCGCCAGCAGAGCAAACTCGCTGGCCGTTTCGACATCAACGCTGCAGCGGCCCCCAGACGACACTGTGTCTTGGCTGCTCGACGCAGTGTCATGGCTGCTCGACGCAGTGTCATGGCTGCTCGACGCAGTGGCGGCAGCGTCAGTCGGCTCGGCCGCGACCATAACGGCAACGAAATCGTCCACAAGACGCGACAGCGACACCTCCCAGATGTCAACTTCCTGGGAAACCACCAGCTTCACCAGAACATCTAGTGGGCCGACGAAGACATCGGAACGAACTTCGTGGGTCACGCGGCCCCAAGATACCGCATCCCGACGGTTCCTACCTCAACAGTCAGCCCACAGCCAGCAGTCAGCCAATAAATCAGAAATAAATCAGAACAGTCGGCGGGCTTGTGCGGGTACCGTCGGGAGCTATGACACGAGTGCTCTCAGGCATCCAGCCCACCGGCGATGTCCACCTCGGCAACTATCTCGGAGCGCTGCGCCAGTGGGCGATTGACCAGCACGACGCCGATGCTTTCTACTGCGCGGTTGATCTGCACGCTGTAACCGTCCAGCAGCGCCCCGAACATCTGCGCAGCGCAACGCTGGGCACCATGGCCACGCTGGTGTCAGTCGGGCTTGACCCTGAGGTATGCACGCTGTTCGTCCAAAGCCATGTGCCTCAACACACCGAGCTGTCATGGCTGCTCGAATGCACTGTGTCGCTCGGCGAGCTGCGCCGAATGACACAGTTCAAAGACAAGGCAAGCAAGAACAGGGCCAGCAGGGACAAGGCCAGCAGCGCTGAAGAAAGCGAAACAGGCGGCGATCACGTCTCAGCGGGCCTGTTCACCTATCCCGCTCTGATGGCCGCTGACATCTTGATTTACGATGCCGACCGGGTGCCGGTGGGCGACGACCAGCGCCAACATCTCGAGCTGACGCGCGACGTAGCTCAGCGCTTCAACAGTCGCTACGGGAACACGCTTGTCGTTCCCGATGCTGCTATCCCCGCTGTCGGTGCACGCGTCATGGATCTGCAGAACCCCACCGCAAAGATGTCTAAGTCTGCGGAGAGTCCGCAAGGATCGGTCGGCATTTTCGACAAACCAGCCGACATTGCCCGCAAGTTCGCCCGAGCAGTGACCGACTCAGAGTCGGAGGTTCGCTACGACCCCGAGGCCAAGCCGGGAGTCTCAAATCTGCTGTCCATTCTGGGTGCCGCCACGGGCCGCAGCCCCGCAGATGCAGCAGTCGGCTACAGCCAGTACGGCACACTCAAAAGCGACACGGCCGAGGCCGTCATCACCATGCTTGAACCCATCAAGGCACGCAAGACCGAGCTAGATGCCGACCCCGCCGAGCTTGCACGCATCGTCAGCACCGGCGCCGACAAGGCCGAGGCTGTGGCATGCGTCACCCTCGCCCGCGCCAAAGAGGCAATGGGCTTCCTACCGAAATAGCGCAACACAACACGAAACAAAACAAAGACCTAGTAGCAAGGCCTAGTAGCGGGCGCGGGGGTGTGCTTGGCGGTACACCTCGGTGAGGCGTTGTTGGGATACTGCGGTGTAGCGCTGGGTGCTGGAAACTGAGACATGGCCCAGCATCTCCTGCACGCTGCGAATGTCAGCGCCCCCGTCCAGCATGTGAGTCGCGCACGAATGCCGCAACACATGGGTCGTGAGTTGGTCCGGTCCCAGACCGACCCGTTCTCCGTGACGTCGCACAATCAGCCAAACCCCTTGACGGGTAATCCGGCCGCCTCTGCGGTTCAAAAAGAGCGCCACAGCATCGTCGCGGGAGCGCCAAGCAGCAGGTGTCAAGGCATCCCGACCAGCGCCACTCAACCACTCCCCCACTGCGACAGCTGCGTGCCGACCCACCGGCACGACCCGCTCTTTTCCTCCCTTACCCCACACCTTCGCTAGCCGCTCATCTAAGTCCACGTCGCCCAACGACAGCGCCGACAGTTCGCTGGCGCGCAGCCCCATGCCGTAAAGCACCTCCAGGATCGCTCGGTCCCGTCGCGCCAGCGGATCGTCACCAACCACAGCCCCCAGCAGGTCAACAACTTGGCTAGGACGCAACGCTCGTGGCAGACCAGCCGGCACCCGCGGCACATCAAGGCGGCCCGCAACATCAGACAACGCGAGGTCTTCCGCAGCAAGAAATCGGTACAAACCACGCAGGCTCACCGCAGCTCGAGCAACTGTCGAGGGCGCACGTCCGAGGTCATCGCGCAGATACGCGAGGTAAGTAGCGATATCGCCCGAGGTGGCCGCCAACAAATCGGATCCCCGCTGGGACAGCCACGCCGAGAACGCGTCAAGGTCAGCCCGGTAAGACGCAACGGTGCGCGCCGCCCGACCTCGTTCGTTAGACAGCCAGACCAAGTAATCCTCAGCGGGGATCGCCAGCCCAGCAGACACAGTCAGCTCATCGGATCAGTGCCGGACCCGCTCGTGTGCTTGGGTCCTGTTGCTGAGACGGTAGGTAGCAGCTGCGGGTTGCGTCCTTGGGCGCGAGCAAGTGCGGCGCCTACAAGGCCGCAGAACAGCGGAGCGGGCCGGTCGGGGCGGCTTTTGAACTCAGGATGCGCTTGGGTTCCCACCCAAAACGGGTGACTGTCCAGCTCAACGAATTCCGCCAAGCGACCATCGGGCGAGAGACCGCTGCACTGCAAACCAGCTTCGGTCATCGGTTCCCGGTAGGCGCTGTTGACCTCGTAGCGGTGACGGTGCCGTTCGTTCACTAGCGTGTCGCCGTACATCGCAGCAACCCGGCTGCGTGGTGCCAACCGGGCGACGTAAGCACCGAGCCGCATAGTGCCACCCATGTCTTGGACGCTGCGCTGCGCGTGCATGAGGTCGATGACTGGGTGCAGTGTGTTGGGGTCAAACTCGGTCGAGTTAGCGCCTAGCAGTCCTAGCTCGTTGCGGCAGAACTCAATGACCATGACTTGGAGCCCCAAACACAAACCGAGACAAGGAATGTCGTTCTCTCGGGAGTAAGCGGCTGCGGCCACCTTGCCTTCGATGCCACGCGAACCGAACCCGCCGGGAATCACCATGCCGTCGAGATGCCGCAGCCTCCCCGCCGCTAGCAGGCCCTCGATCTCCTCAGACAGAATCCACTCAATGTCAACCTCGACACCGTGGTACGAAGCCGCGTGCCGCAAAGCCTCGACCACCGACAGGTAGGCATCGGGCAATGCCACGTACTTGCCGATAATGCCGACACGCACTTTCGCTTGAGGCGCCTTGATGCGTGAAAGCATCGCTTCCCATTCGGTGAGGTCCGGCTCGACACCCTCCAATTCCAAAATGTCGCACAGGAAGCTGTCAAGCCCTTCGGCGTGGAGCACCATCGGTATCTCATACAGGATCGACGAGTCGGGCGCGTTGACCACCCCGGCCAGCTCAACATCGCTCAGATTGGCGATTTTGTTGCGCAAGCCGTCCTCAATAGGGCCTTCGCTGCGCAACACGATGGCATCAGGCTGCACACCGCGGCTACGCAGCTCAGTAACTGAGTGCTGCGTGGGTTTCGTCTTTTGCTCGCCGGAGGGACCGATGAACGGCACCAGCGTGACGTGTACGTAGCAGACGTTCCGCCGGCCGACCTCAAGACGCATCTGACGGATCGCTTCGAGGAACGGCAAGATCTCAATATCGCCAACCGTGCCACCGACCTCGGTGATGACCACATCCACATCGCTGGTTGCCAGCTTGCGGATGCGTTCTTTGATCTCGTCGGTGATGTGCGGGATGACCTGCACGGTCCGGCCGAGATACTCACCGCGGCGCTCATCAGCAAGCACCTGCTGATAAATCGAGCCGGTGGTGGCGTTGGAATCGCGAGTCAAAGAAACGTCGATGAACCGCTCGTAATGGCCAAGGTCAAGGTCGGTCTCGCCGCCGTCGTCAGTGACGAACACCTCACCGTGCTCATAGGGGTTGAGGGTGCCGGGATCGACGTTGATGTAAGGGTCCAACTTTTGCATCGTGACCCGCAAGCCCCGCGCTACGAGCAGCCTCCCCAAAGACGCAGCGGTAAGACCCTTGCCGAGGGAGCTAGCCACACCGCCGGTGACAAAGATGTGCTTAGCCATGTGATGGTCTCAGCAGCCCGCTGGGGGGATTTTGGCCCATGCGCCGTCAAGCTACCGTCATTTGTGAGCCTGTGGATTGATGCAGGATCGGCTAACGCAGGCGGGAAACAATGAACGACACCGGTGCCAACCCCCAGGGTGCTCACCAGCAGAACAGGGAGCGAACTCCTGCGGTTGCGGACCTGCTCGTGCATCGTGCCGATCTGCTGGCCACCTGCGACGCGCAGCGTCGGGAGATCGCCGATGGCTGGGTCGCGATCACCAACGGGAAGATCAGCGCGCTGGGCGGTGCCTCCGAAGCACCCCCGGCGGCGACGCAGCGCATCAACGCGCAGGGCTGCTTGGTAACACCGGGGCTAATCAACACCCACCACCACATGTACCAAAATCTCACTAGGTCATACGCACCGGCACTGCGAGGTGGCCTATTTGATTGGCTCACCACGTTGTACCCGCTGTGGGCGCGACTCAACGAAGAGGGCGCGTATCTGTCAGCTTGGGTCGGCCTCGCTGAGCTGGCGCTGGGAGGCTGCACCACCAGCACCGACCATCTCTATGTACACCCCCGCGGTGCCGGCGACCTCATCGCCGCAGAGATAGCTGCGGCAACAGAACTCAGAATGCGTTTCCATCCCACACGCGGCTCAATGTCGCTGGGCCAATCCGACGGCGGTCTGCCACCCGATGAGGTCTGTCAGACCCCTGAGGAGATACTGGAGGATTCGCAGCGGCTAGTGGACACACATCATGACCGCTCGCCCGATGCGATGGTGCAGATTGCTCTTGCGCCCTGCTCGCCGTTCTCGGTCTCGACCGAGCTGATGACAGCCACAGCAGAGCTAGCTGAGCGTCTCGATGTGCGCCTGCACACTCACTTGTGCGAAGACCCCGGCGAGGACGGCTTCTGTGCAGAGATGTTCGGGATGCGGCCGGTGGAGTATTTCGAGCATTGCGGCTGGGGCACCTATCGTTCGTGGATCGCTCACGGCGTGCAGCCCAACAAAGCGGAGATCAAACGGCTCGGTGCTTGGGGCACCGGCGTTGCGCATTGTCCGAGTTCGAACCTGATGCTCGGCGTTGGACTGGCCCCGGTGCGCGAACTGCGCGCCGCAGGAGTTCCCGTAGGTCTCGGCGTTGACGGCTCGGCGAGCACCGATTCAGCTTCGATGTGGACCGAAGCGCGCAACGCGCTCCTAGTCGGTCGGCTGCGCGATGGCCAGCAGCACCTAAGTGCTGAGCAGGGACTCGACAGCGGCCGACCCGTTGGCGACCGGAACTGCGATCACGGCGTAAATACCGAACAAGCCGACCCGCTGCCCAACAGCCCTCAACACGGCAACCTCGGGTATTTCTCCGCACGCGAAGTGTTAGAGGTAGCCACTCGCGGCGGTGCGGGCTGCCTCGGGCGTGTCGGTGAGATCGGTGAGCTATCTGTAGGCGCGTGCGGCGACGTGGTGGTGTGGAAACTTGATGGCCCCGCGTTTGCCGGCGCACTGTCTGACCCGATCGAAGCGTGGCTGCGCTGCGGCCCGCTGTCGGCCCGCGACACCATCGTGGCTGGCCGACCGGTGGTAACAAACGGCGAACTGGTCCATGGTGCCCTCGACGAACGACTAGCGGCGCATCGGCGCTGCGCTGCCGCCATGCAGAAGCCATAAGGCAGAGGCCATAAGAGAGTGCTCGGAGGGCTGAAGACCGCCCGAGCCGAGCATTCATCACTTCGCCTGTGGCTGACAGTAGGGAAATCCGTAGCGAGTCAGCCACAGACGCTCAAGATCTGATCGGATATTCTCGCCACTTGCCCAACCATCGGGGATTTCCTCGGTCAGCGCTTCGATGAGTTGGCAGCGCGCGTCATTCGCGCTTGGGCCATCCGCCGACAATACGGCACTTGAGGCGACGAGGCTCATCAGCGCGTCGGCATCGCTACGGCGCCGAGTCTCTGCGTGCTGCCAGTTCGCAAGCAGCGTCGCCGTCATTGCCAGAGTAAGTGCGGCAGCGACAGCGCCCCTCATCACGCGTTGGGTCGCCTTGGTGCGCCGAGCCATGTCCAGCACGACTAGGCACGCAGCGGCCACAAAAGACCATCCGACCTGCGTGAGCACTGTCTCACGCCAAGAGGGGCCAATCGCAATCTGGCTGTTCTGCATCCTTTCTGAGAGTCCGGCGATAACCGCTGCGCCTGCCGCTGCTGTGATGCCGACCAAGCACAATGCCAGCGCAAGCTGGCCGTGTCTTGGATTCGCCTGTCCCCCGCCTGCCGTCGCCCCCTCCGCCGCCGTCCAGATGGGCGATGCTGCTCTTTGGGCAATAGCAACAGCCAGAGCGACAATCGCCATCAAGACGATCGCAATGTATGAATTGTCCCAGAGGTCCAAGAACCCGAGTTCGGCACCGGCCCGTTGAGAACGCTCGGAGGCTTCTGCCCAGCCAAATGGTGGCAATCCACTCCACAACCGGCCTAATATGGTGCTGAATGCAGCTTTGGTCAAACTTGCAGAAGAACCTTCATAACATCCGCCAGCCGCACAATTGAAGGCAATAATTACCCGCGTTGGAATGAATACGAGCGCAAACGCCGTGGCAAACACCAGCCATCGACGGACTGCTGCGGTGCTCAGCAGGGCGCGAAACGAGATACCGGCAGCAATAGCTCGGCTCATTAAGAACACTGCCGCAAGCACCGGTGTTAGGTACATCAGATCGTAGAACGCAGCAGCTACTACGCCACCGAACGCCATCAGCAAGTATTCATGAAACCGCAGCGATCGCGACTCAAAGTCTTTGTCACGGCAGACCGTCAGCGTGATGACCAACATGAGCGCAACAGAGCCCGCAAACATTTGCGGAAGCGCCCCGAAGCCACCGTTTCCCCGGTTCGTAATCAGGAGTCCGGCCAAGACCAGCGGGTACAGCGACACCAAAGATTTCTCAACGCCGGCTGATCGCATCAACGCTCTGACTAATGCGGCAGCCGATACTGCAACACACGCAGCCATCAGCAGCCGTATCCCACCGAGGACTACATGTGGCGGCAGCGCGGCCGCTTCGCTTGTGTCATAAGCAAGCGCAATGACCAACCACTCCCACAGGCGTCCGATTGGACGAAAATTCCCGTGGTCAAGAAGATACGGCTCGATTCCTCTAAAGACTTGACGCGCTGCTGCTACTGGGTTCGCACCGCCATGAATCGGGCGAAAAAACATCATGCGCCTTGCATCCGTGGACAGGGAGAGCCCCACCAGCGGCGACACCACCAGCACAGTTGGCAACCAAGTGAGAACTGCAAAGCCAAAGCGCGGTTTGTGGCGCTGAAATCTGCGGGGATGCATATGCGTGGGGCAGGATAGCCAACAGCGGTCAATAGGACCGGTAGGGCGAGCCGAGCCGGTCCAGCCATCGCAACGGAGGTACTGCGTCGATAATCCGGCTGAACGACCATCGTTCGCTCGCTAGGTTCAACGCCGCCAGCACTGCTAGGACCGCCCACAGCACAGCTGAGGAGTACACGACAATCGTTGACATGCCCAGCATGGCGCCCAAGGGATTGACGCCCGTGTCGCCCAGCATGTGCTCCTCAGCTAATTCGCTGCGCAGCAGCCCGGTCGATGCGCCCACAACGGCACCGGCCCACGTCACCCACTGCAAGGCTTCAGAGCCCAGCCCAGAACCTCCCGCCGAACCGAACCCCACGAGCACTGCCGGCACCAAGGCTACGCACCACCAACCAAGTGCCGCCTTGACTGCGCGCCCGGGGGCTCGGTCCAACAAGTTCAACAAGTTGGCCGACAACGCCACGATCAACGCGCCGCGCGCCAGTGCCCACACGCTCCACACCGCATCTTGATCGCAGCGCAAACCCAGCACAGACGGTGCCGGTGCCGCATCGAGCCAGCGACCCCCGAAGTCCCAAACCTGCGCTGGGTCGCCCCACAAGGCAATCTGGACGCAAACCGTTGCGATGGCGAGACCTCCCACCGCCTTGACCGTTCCTGTCGTGGGCCAACGACGCTGCCAGCTGCGACGAAGATGCCACCTGAACCCGCCGCCGTGCCGTCCGCTCGACCCGTCTGACTCGCCTGCGGTGTCGTCGTAGTAGCCGAGCCATCCGAAGCCCCCGAGCAGCATGAGCGCGGCGACGGCACCGGCAATCGTGGCCGAACCCGGCGAACGGACCACCAGAGACATGAACTCATCGGGGGTGAGCGCTACCCAGCGTTCCCCGCGGCCTGACAAGACGACGATGACGCCAACAGCGACGACTGCGGGAGCGCTGACCCAGAGGGCAACGACTCCTGAGGGGCAGATCACCGGCCATTGGCGGTAGTTGGCCCTCATCCAGCGCTCACGGTTCATGCGTGAGCCAAGCCAGCGCCACAGCAGCGATGCAACAAGCAGCGACCCTGCGAAGGCACCGAGGAGCAGCGCCGCTGCTTCGAGCCTGCTGTCGATGACGGCCAATGACGGCGAGAGTCTCACGAAGTGCGTTGAGTTCGCTGCCGCCACCGCAGCGACGCTCTCGATTTCAGATCCCCAAGCGAACACGGCAATCGACGTCGATGTGCGCGCCGCCATTACTGTTGCGCTGCGAGCGCCAGTCGCTGCCCCCCAATGCGCATCAGTACTCGACGAGCTGTCGACAAGACGCGGTTGAGCACGCAGATCGCCAAGCAGCCGACGGCCTTGCGCCAGCCAATGCGAGCCGTCACGGCAGCCAAAACATGGCGTCCGATGCGAGCCCGGTGCGCAAAGCCACTGAGATCACGTTCGCTCGGCCGGTGGGTGAATCCTACGGCGACTTCGCTGATGCGGGCCTCGCTATGTGCAGCATCGAATGTCAGTCCGATCTCGAGGCCGAACCCGGCAGCGAGCGACACCGATCTCAGCAGCGAGCCTCGTACAGCACGCTGGCCTGAGAGGGGTTCGGCCAGCTCGAGTCCCGTCTCGTTGCGCAGGACGCGTGCCGCGAATGCCTTGACGAAGCCGAACCCGGTCGATTGGCTCACCGGGCCGAACACAGCGATCGTCATATCTGCCAGACCCTGAGCGACCGGCTCGATGAGCGCGCCCGCCAAAGCAGCACTGTCGCCCAGATCTGCGTCAACTAGCAGGTACACCTCAGCAGCGCCAGAGGCTGCAATCCCCGCCGCAACAGCAGCGCCCTTGCCGCGGTTGCGAGCAAGCTCAACGACGCGGGCCCCCGCCGCCGCTGCAACCGACGCAGTGCGGTCTGCCGATCCGTCGTCCACCACGATCACATCAGTTACGCCAAGCACTGTCCGCAGTGCCGTCACTGTTGCGCCGACCGTGTCAGCCCGGTTGTACGCCGGCACGATCGCCACTGCGTGTACCACTGGAGCACCCCTCGTTGGGTTATCCCTCATTGGGGACCCAGCCCATGATTGACGACAGATGACGAGTAGTGCGAGATGTCGGGCAGTTCCGTCAGCGCTGTCAACAGCGCTAGGTCTCCCAAGAATGTGTCCGCGTCGTTGACCGTCGAGAACGATGCCGCCAACAACGTGTCTGACCGAACACGATCGATCACTGCACCGTAAGCGCCACTCAGCACGCCACCGGCAGGCACTTCAACGATGACACCGGTGCCGACATGGCCGTCTTGCGCTATTGAGCGGAGCATCTCAAACAGGAACCCCTCGTTGAGGCCTGCTGCTGCGGCATCGGTGACCACAACAAGTCGCATGTTGTCTCCGCCGAGCAGATGAAGCGCCACCGCACCAGTGCCGTCATGGGAGACCAATCCGAGGTCACGCAGCACGGTCAGTGCTGTGCGCGTCTGGGGCACCGCAGCGAACCCGCGCGAGAAACCTTCAAGGGCACCAGTGTCGATGGCTGCGCTGATGTCGGTACTGACAGACGACCCAGACGATCCCGCCTCAGCGGGCCGGAACAGTGCTTGGGGCACGAGAAAATTCAAAGCCCGCTGCACCGCTGCACGGCTGTTGCCCGCCAGCGAGTACGCCTCGGCGATCTCGGCGCGTACGTCCTCATCATTGAGGCGCAGCTCTTCGCTGATCCACAGCACACCGCCGAATCGTGTCTGCGTGGCAGCGATCCGATCCCGGACAGCGGCCACAGTCGCAGGATCGACGGTGCGCGCCGCAATGATGAGCGTCATGGTGCCGCCCAGTCGCCCCTGCGCTAAGTAGGGCCGCACGAGTTCTTCTAGCTCTACTCGCTCTGCGCGCACTCGCTCGACGTTTGCCAAGGCTTCCTGTTGAGCTGCCAGAGCTTCATCTCGGGCCGCTTGGGCTTCCGCTGATCGCTCTACCGCCTGCTCGGTGTCGGCCTGCAACTGGTCTACGCGTGACTCCAAATTGCTCACCAGCACCGAGTCCACGAACGTTGAACCGAGCGCCAAGCCAATAGCCAAAGCCAAGAACACGGCAGCGATAGACACGATGTGGTAGCGGAGATTGATCACTCAAAAGCCCATGTTGATCCACAGTGTGCGCAGCAGCAGACGGCCCGGCTCGGTCACCGCTGCGATGACGCCAATGGTGATAAGCGCCGAGACGATGAGCATCGCCATGTCCCGTTTGCGCACTTGGGTGCGATACAGCCGACTCACGCCCTTGGCATCCACCATCGCTGAGGACACCTGCATGCGAGTGAGAAACGTCGATGCCATGCCGCTGCGGCCCTTGTCGAAGAAATCGACCATGGAAGTGTGCGAGCCGACTTCGACGATCTGCTCGGCTCGCTGCTCAAACGCCAATCGAAGCGCAAGATCTTCGCTGGTGCCCGGTGCTGCGATGATGTCGTAGTCCAAACCTGCTTCTTTGAGTCTGCGAGCGCCAGGTGCGTCCCCAGACGGGTAGCCGTGGACGATGAGCTGGGCCCCGCACCCCAGGGCTTGAGGCGAAACCGAGTCGAAGTCACCGATGATTATCTGAGGCGTGAGGCCTACTTCAAGCAGCGCGTCGGCGCCTCCATCTACGCCGATGATCACAGGTCGCATGTCGCCTATGTAGCCCGAACGCCGCAGAGCAGCCAGATCTTCTCGGTAGTCGATACCACGCACCACCACCAGCACATGCCGACGACGCAGCTCGTGGCGCAGCGGGGGAACGTCTAGCTCTTCGGTGAGAATCTGCGGCTCTTGGTGTAGGTACTCCAGCGTGTTACGGGCGAAGCTGCCGAGTTCGCTGCGAACTGCGACGCGCGCCGATTCCAGCGTCTGCTCGAAGTACTTCGCATCACGGAGACAACCAGTGCCGATCAGTTGGCCGTCGCGCAGCACTTTGTCGGCGGCCACAACGATCTGGTCGCCGTCGCGCAGCGCGTCGAATGACGCTTCGCCGATGCCATCAAGCACCGGCACCCCTGCCTGAGCGAGCGTGAGCCCACCCAGCGCCGGATACCTACCGCTCATCGTCGGCATGGCATTGACGACTGCCGCAGCACCGGCGGCTAGCAGCCCATCTGCGGCAACCCGATCCACATCGGCGTGGTGAATGACAGCGATCTCGCCGCGTGCTAGACGAGGAAGCAAGTTCTTGGTGCGGCGGTCCACACGGCAGCGCCCAGCGATCCCCGCCTCAGAGTTGCTGCGACGCTGACGCAACCGCTGACGCCGCTGATGTCGCTGGCTAGCACGGCGACGTTTTGTACTCACAGGACTGATTTATCTGTGGTCGTGTTATCTGCGGTTGCGCTGTTTGCTGTTGCGCTGCTTGCGGTTGGCTGCGCGTGCTGCAGGCGGGGTCTGTTAGCCGCTGCGCTCTCAAGCAGCTCGCTCGCATGGCGGCGGCCGCTGTCCCAGCCAGGCCGACCAGCGAGCATCCGCGCTAATTCGGTAACACGATCGGCTCCGTGTACCGCAACAAGATCGGAAGCCACCGAGACCCCATCGTCGGACTTGCGTACAGCAACATGATGGTGAGCAAAGGCCGCTACTTGGGGGAGATGAGTCACCACCACGACTTGGTGGTGCTCAGTCAACGACGCGAGGGCTTGCCCGACCGCAAGCGCAGCCTCGCCGCCGATACCGGCATCTACCTCGTCGAAGACCAGCGTGGGTGGGCCAACGGTGAGGACCAGCCGTAACGCCAGCATGACCCGCGCCAGCTCGCCTCCAGAAGCGACCTTCGACAACGGCCCCGGTGGCACGTCCCGATTGGCGCTAAAACGCAGCTCTACGCTGTCGCTCGGCGGCGTTCCCCCCACGCTCACCTCCATCGTTGCGCTAGCTAGGGCCAGCGACGCCAAGCCGCGGGTGACCGCTGTGGCGAGACCGGGTGCTGCTGCTTGTCGAGCTGCGGCCACGGCGTGAGCTTCGTCGTCGACGCGACGCTGCGCTGCAACAATGCCGGCTTCCAGCTCGGACGCAAGCTCAGCATGACGCTCAAGTTGCGCAAGACGCTCAGCTGCGCTGGCACCAAACTCCGCCACTTCAACGAGCGTGTCACCGTATTTGCGAGTCAGGTCGAACAGCAACTGGTGCCGCTGGCGAACTTCGGCCAGCGCCGCAGGGTTGTCCTCAATGGTGTCGAGCACATCTCGCAGCTGAGCCACCGTGTCGTCTAGCTCCGCGGCTAACGCTGTCAGCCGGTCATGCACCGCCGCAAACGCTTTGCGTCCACTCACGCTGCCAGCGGCAAGGCCTATCTTGTCGATCGCTCCGTCGATGGTGCCGTCGTCACCGGACAGCGCGTTGCGGGCTGCGTGGCCGACGGCGAGATGCGCCGCTGCATCGGCCAGCAGATCTTCCCGTTCGGCGATCTGTTCGAGTTCGTTTGGGTCGTCGAGCTTTGCAGCTGAGATCTCCTCGATCTGATACCGCAGCAGGTCCATTTCTCGTGCTCTGGCACGGACATCCCCGCCGAGCGCTGCCAGATTGTCCTGCAGCGCGCGCAACTCGTCTCGTGCTGTCTCCAAAGGACGTAAATCGACACCGCCAAAACGGTCTAGCGCCGCACGCTGGGTGCGCGGACGCAACAACAGTTGGTGCTGATGTTGACCGTGCAGATCCACAAGCTCAGTGCAGAACTCAGCCAGATCGGGTGCGGAGGCCATCGTGCCGTCTACGTAGGCCCGACTGCGGCCCGTGGCGGGAATCACACGACGAAGCACGCGTTCGTCGCCGCTGGGGTCAACGAATCGGCCCTCCACAACTGCCTCGTCGGCGCCGAGACGCACCATCGTCGGATCTGCGCGTCCGCCCATGAGCAGCTGCACTGCCGCCACGACGAGTGTCTTGCCTGCCCCAGTCTCGCCGGTGAGCGCTGTCATGCCACTGCCAAGCACCAGACGGGCGGAAGAGATCACGCCGAGATTCCGCACGGCCAGTTCAGCCAGCATCGAAGGCTCAGCGATCCTTGAGACCGAATTTGTGCTTAAGCACACGGTGGAAGCTGTCGCCGCCTGCGGTGACGAACCGGGCGGTGTGAATAGCACGCGTGACCACCAGCTCGTCACCGGTTTGCAGCATGGTGGCGAATCGTCCGTCTACGGCCGCAAGCGCGGGACGCTCGCTCACCACCCGGATACCGATCTCGGTCTCAGGAGGCAAGAGCAGCGAACGGTCGAATAGCATGTGAGGTGCAACCGGCGTGACTTGCAACGCTGCATGCGTGGGGGCAACCACGGCCCCGCCTGCGGACAGGCTGTACGCAGTGGACCCAGTCGGCGTCGACACGATGATCCCGTCCGCTGCGTACGTAGCGAACATGTCACCGTCAAGCCACACTTCCAACCGGACGGTGTGACCGGGATCGCGCTTTTCGAGGACAACCTCATTGAGGCCTGTCCACGGCACTGTTTCGCCAGCACTGTCAGAATCAGCACTGTCAGAATCAGCACTGTCAGAATCAGCACTGTCAGAATCAGCACTGTCAGAATCAGCACTGTCAGAATCAGCACTGTCAGAATCAGGGCCGAGCGTAAAGCGCGCCGACGCGCTGACCATCATCCGCTCAGAGATGCCCAGAGATCCGGCGAGGGTCGCCGCAACAACCTCAACTAGCTGAGCGGGCTCGAACTCTGTCAAGTAGCCGAGGTGGCCGACGTTCACCCCGAGCACCGGTACCCCTGCGGCTGCGACCAAGTCAACCGCACGCAACATGGTGCCGTCGCCGCCGACGCTCACGGCAAGATCAACAGCGGCATCAATCTGCTCGTCGGCTATCAGATCACCGCGTCCGATAGCAGCAGCTTCAAGGCGCCCCATGCCAACACCATGGCCTTTGTCTTCAAGCCAGTCCACTAAGGCCTTTGACGCCGACAGCGCCTCGGGACGCTCAGCATGGGCGACAATGAACACCGAACTCACGGGACCCAAACTCACTGAACACAGCCTTGGGAGTGCATCATCTCGGCTTGCAGCACCGCTTCGTTTGCCGCCGCAGCGACATCAACACCACAACTATCAACACCAAAATCATCAACACCAAAACCATCAACACAGTGGCGGGCGGCGGTGGGCACAGTTGGCATCGAATACACAGTGCGATGTGTAGGCCGCTGACAATGCAAGAAGAACTCAACGTTGCCCGCCGGGCCACGCAGCGGCGAGGGTGTCATGGCTACCGGGACAAGGCCACAGGAAGATGCCGACATCGCCACCTCAACTAGCACGCGGCGCCATACCATCGGATCGCGCACCACCCCTGCAGCTCGTGAGGCCTCGCGACGACCGGCTTCGAACTGTGGCTTGACGAGCAGCACGGCCGCTGCGCCCGCAGCGGCACAGCAGGCCAAGCTTGCCATCACTTTGCGCAGCGAGATGAACGACAGGTCTGCCGTCACGATGTCGGCCGGCCCGCCGATGTCTTGCGCGTCGAGAGAGCGCACGTTGCAGCGCTCGCGTACGGTGACTCGACGGTCCGAGCGCAGGCCAGCATCAAGCTGTCCCCACCCAACATCAACTGCCACGACTTCGGTCGCGCCACGTTGCAGCAGGCAATCGGTGAAACCGCCGGTGCTGGCACCAGCATCAAGCGCTCGGCAGCCGCGTACGTCAACCTTGAAGACATCCAGCGCAGCGTCGAGCTTCTCACCGCCGCGCGACACGAAACGAGCGGCTTCGCCGCTGACAAGTACCGGCTCAAAGGCTGCAACTTGACGCGAGGCTTTATTTGCGACTGCGCCGCTGACCAGCACTCGTCCGTCGGCTATGAGGTCTTGCGCGGCGCTGCGCGTCGGGGCCAGAGCTCGACGAACAAGCTCGGTGTCGAGACGTCGTCGCACAGCGGTCACGGTGCCGAAAGTACCAGCGCTGTCAGCTCCCGCCGTAGGGATTTATCAAAGACCAAGTACGAAAGACCGTGTGTGAGAAACCGTGTATGAGAAACCGTGTATGAGAGACCAAGGTTGACGGGCGAACGAAGGAATGCTCAAACGAACTGCTCAAACGAACCATGTGCCGCGCGAGCGCAGCATCTGTGCGATGTCAGCGGGGCCGTGCTTCTCTTGGGCTGCCGCTAGCTGCCGCGTGGTGGACAGTGCGTATTCGCTGCGCTGAACTGCTCGGAACACACCAATAGGAGTCGGCTCAAAAGGTCCACGCGCCAGCCGAGCCAGCATGAACGCAGTTGAAGGATCTTGCTTCGACTCGTTGTGAACCAGCAATTCGTCGGGGCTTGTCTCAGCTGTGTACACGACACGGGCAGAACCGGCCTCATCGATCACACCGAACTCGCCGTCAGCGCCGAATCTGATGGGTTCGCCGTCGCGCAGCGTGATGAGGTTGGCATCGCGATTCTGCTTCTTCGTGATGCCTTCGAACGCGCCGTCGTTGAAGACATTGCAGTTCTGGAAGACCTCCACGAACGCTGCTCCGTCGTGCTCATGTGCTCTTTGGAAGGTGTCCATCATGTGCTGGCGATCCATGTCGTGGGTCCGGGCCACAAACGAGGCCTCAGCCCCGAGTGCGACTGCTAGCGGGTTGAATGGCGCATCTAGCGAACCCATCGGCGAACTCTTGGTGACCTTGCCGACTTCGCTGGTGGGACTGAACTGGCCTTTGGTGAGACCATAAATCTGGTTGTTGAACAGCAGCAGTTTGATCTTGACGTTACGTCGAAGCGCGTGGATCAAGTGGTTGCCACCAATCGACAACATGTCGCCGTCGCCGCCGATCACCCACACATCAAGGTCGGGACGGGCCATCGCCAAGCCGGTGGCTATAGCCGGTGCACGACCATGGATGCCGTGAACGCCATAGGTGTTCATGTAATAGGGGAACCGAGCAGCACAGCCGATGCCAGACACAAACACCGTGTTGTGAGGTGCTGTGCCGAGGCTGGGCATGAGCATCCGCAACGCAGTGAGGATGGAGTAGTCACCGCAGCCTGGACACCACCGCACCTCTTGGTCGGAGGCCCAATCGCCGGGCTGTGTCTTCGGTGCAACAGACGCATCGGTCATTGTGTCCCCATTTCTTCGAGACGCTTGCGAAGCGCATCAGCCACTTCGCCGGTGGTGAACGGAACGCCGTCGATCTTGCCGACGTGTTCGACATCGATCAAGTATTTGGCACGCACAATGTCGCAGAGCTGGCCTTTGTTCATCTCAGGGCAAACCACGGCCTTATAACGCCCCAGCAACTCGCCAAGGTTGGCCGGAAGTGGATGCAGATGACGCAAATGCACATGCGCTACCGCAAATCCGGCTTCGCGCAGGCACCCTGTGGCTGCGTCGATGGCACCCCAAGTCGATCCCCAGCCCAGTACCGCCAGCTCAGCATCTGCATCGCCGACAGCCTGCGCGTCGGGCACTTTGATGCCGTCAATTTTGGCTTGCCGCAGGTCAACCATGTGCTGGTGGTTCTCGGGATCGTAGGAGATATTGCCGGTGCGGTCTTCTTTCTCGATGCCTCCCACGCGATGCATCAGCTCGGGCGTACCGGGGATCGCCCACGGTCGAGCCAGCGTCTGCGGATCACGCAGGTACGGCAGGAAGATGCCGTCGCCGTCTTCGTTGGTGCCATTGAACTCGGTGGCGAATTCAACGCCGATGTCGGGCAGCGATTCGATGTCGGGCAGCAACCACGGCTCGGAGCTGTTGGCCAAATAGCCGTCGGAGAGCACAATCACCGGTGTCCGGTACTCAAGCGCGATGCGGCTTGCCTCAATGGCGATATCAAAGCAATCGGCGGGACTGCGCGGCGACACTACGGCCAGCGGCGATTCTGAGTGTCGCCCGTACATAGCCATCATGAGGTCGGCCTGCTCAGGCTTAGTGGGCAACCCGGTGGACGGGCCGCCGCGCTGGATGTCAAGTACCACCAGTGGTAGTTCCAAGCTGACTGCCAAGCTGAGCGTCTCACCCTTGAGCGCCAAGCCCGGGCCTGAGGTAGAGGTGAAGGCCAGTGCCCCGCCGAAGGCTGCCCCGACAGCGGAAGCTGCCGCAGCGATCTCATCTTCAGCTTGGAACGTCCGCACACCGAAGTTTTTCTTCAGTGACATTTCATGGAGAATGTCGGAGGCGGGTGTGATGGGATACGAACCCAAGAACACCGGCAGTCGTGCGAGCTGGCCAGCCACGATGCAACCCCACGCCAACGCAGTGTTGCCGTTGACGTTGGTGTACTCGCCGGGGGCAAGCGGCGCTGGCTTCACCTCATAGTGCGCCTCAAAAATCTCAGCAGTTTCGCCGAAGTTGTATCCGGCCTTAAACGCAGCAGTATTGGCATCTATGACTTGGGTGCGGCCCCGGAACTTGGTGTTGATGAACTCAAGCGTCGGCTCAATGGGGCGGGTGTACATCCAGGAGATCAAACCGAGAGCAAAGAAGTTTTTGGACCTCTCTGCGTCACGCGGTTTCACTCCGTGGGGGGCTACTGCGTCGCGGGTGATCTGACTCATAGGAACCGGATAGGTCCGGTAGTCGTCAAGCGTGCCGTCGTCGAGAGGGTTGGCGGCATAGCCGGCCTTTTCTAGATTCCGCTCGTTGAACGCGTCGGTGTTGACAATCAACGCTCCACCTTGAGCGAGGTTGTGCAGTTGGGCTTTGAGCGCTGCCGGGTTCATCGCTACCAGAACGGTCGGAGCATCGCCCGGCGTGGTGATGTCGAAGTCGGATATCCGAACTTGGAACGCCGAGACACCCGCCAGCGTCCCTTGCGGAGCGCGGATCTCAGCAGGGAACTCAGGCAAAGTCGACAGATCGTTGCCAAGTGCTGCTGAGATGCTCGTGAACTGATCTCCTGTTAGCTGCATGCCGTCGCCGGAGTCGCCGGCGAAACGGATGATGACCTCATTGATCTCCTGCAGCGGCAGTTCGCGCGATGCGGTGTCGGTCACGTTTGCTCCTCAAAGAAATCAGACACTGGAAAGTCGGGCATTAGAAAGTCGGACACTGGAAAGTCGGGCACTGGGGGCCTCAGCCGCTCCCGGCGGCCACGTTAGCTGCGGCCGCCACAACGCAGCCGCTTTGGACACACCTCAGGCGATGGTCACCGCCGGATCCAAGTAGACATCTTGGATAGCGCCGAGCAGCTTGACACCATCAGTCATCGGACGCTGGAATGCCTTGCGGCCAGATATAAGTCCGATGCCGCCGGCACGCTTGTTGATCACTGCTGTTGTTACCGCTTCGGCCAAATCGGTTGCGCCCGAACTGGCACCCCCAGAATTGATCAAGCCAACGCGCCCCAAGTAGCAGTTGGCTACCTGCCACCGGCAGAGATCCACAGGATGATCTGTGGTTAGCTGCTCATAGACAGCAGAGTGGGTCTTGGCGAAGCCCGGGACCGACACAAAAGCGCCGTTGCTCTCTGGCAGTTTCTGCTTGATGATGTCTGCCTCTATCGTCACCCCGAGATGGTTCGCTTGACCGGTGGCATCGGCAGAAACATGATGATCGACTCCTTCGGTGTTGATCGCCGAGTTGCGCAGGTAGCACCACAAGACGGTGAACATGCCGAGCCGGTGCGCTTCGGCGAAAGCTGCGGCCACTTCTGTGATCTGCCGACTGCTCTGCGCGGAAGCGAAGTAGATCGTCGCTCCGACACCCGCTGCACCTAGTTCGTGAGCGCGGGCAACCGACCCAAACATGATCTGGTCGTAAGTTGCCGGATAGGTCATCAGCTCGTTGTGGTTGAGCTTGACGATGAACGGTATGCGGTGGGCGTACCGGCGCGACACTGCGCCGAGCACGCCAAAGGTGGTGGCTACTGCGTTGCAGCCACCTTCGACAGCTAGTTCCACGATGGAGGCCGGGTCGAAATAGATCGGGTTCGGAGCGAACGAGGCCGCACCTGAGTGCTCAACTCCTTGATCCACGGGCAAGATCGAGACGTAGCCAGTGCCGCCGAGCCGGCCATGGTCAAACAGCGACTGGAGGCTCCGCATGACCTGCGGCGAACGGTCGGTGCCGGCAACAACTTCGGTCACGAAGTCGGGGCCGGGCAGAGTCAGCAGGTCCCGCCCGATGCCTTCGCACTTGTGCTCTAGCAGGTAGGAGGCTTTATCGCCCAGGAGGTGCTCGATGTCAATAATCACGTGGTCAGCAGTCACGGGGCCAATAGCCAAGGGATCGATGGTCGCGGTCGGTAGTCAGTTTGGCTGCGTGCATGAAACGATCAAGGACACCCGTACTGAAGGTTCGGTGTCGATTGGCTGGACTTACCGCAACTGGGCTTACCGCAACTGGACTCAACCCAACTGGGTTCGCCCTGACTTGCTCGCCAATCAACCACATCACTTTACCTGCGCGCTTGCGGCAAGTGGCTGATGAGCGCAACGACGCAGCAGAGGGTGCACAGAGTCGCGCAGAGTTACGCAACAGACTCGCGCGACAGACTCAACTGGTCGTCGGTCACCGCTGATCGCCGTCCTTGGAGCCGAGAGCAGCAAGTCGGTCCCCGACATCAGCGAACCCAGACTCGATTTGGTCGATTCGTGCGAACCCGCGTCGGGCTTTTTGCAAATCGCCTGCACGGTCGTAGAGGTCGGCAAGCGCGTACCAGAGCCGCAGATGGTGCTCTTTGGGCCGTTTGGGACGCAGCGGACCCGCCTCGAGCAAACGGATGGCATCGCTCAGCCGACCTTCGTCGGCCAGCGCCCCGGCTGTCACGATTCGACCTTCGGTGATTGTCTGGGCGTCAGGGTCGGCATGTCGAAGTCGATCCCAAACATCGTGTACTTCGTTGAGCCGACCCAGTGCCCGGTAACAGTCCGCGAGGACAGGCATCTGATCAACCTCGCCAGTTGATTCCTCGTACTGCTCAAGCCGGTGCGCCGCTGCTGTCCACCGGCCGAGGCGGTACAGCGTGAGTCCATAGAGTTCTTGCAATTCGGACACCGCTGGGTAACGCGAGGCGAGAGGTCGCAGAATGGCGTGTGCGTCGCCAAAGCGCTCAGCCAAAAAGTCCTCGCCGGCTTCACGCAAACGCAGCGCCAACCGCTCCCGCTCATCGGCTGGCATACCGCGCACGCTTGCGGGCGCCAAATCAGGAACGTCAAGCCGCGAGCTGGCGCGTCGGCGGCGTTGTGACGTCGCTGGCACACGTTCTGAGCGTCGCTGCGCTTGGGACGGTTCTGGTAACGGCTGTGGCTCTGGTGGCCTCAGCATGCGTTCAGGCACCTTGGCTGCGTAAGCGTCACCTCGGTCCGCTCCGGGAATCGGGCGCAGCACCGACGCGCCTTTGCGCGCCACGCCACCCCAGTCGGTCCGCCGAGCGGCTTTGTCTGCAACCCCGTCAATCTCGTCAGGCGGTTTGTTCCCTCGGCGGGCTGTCTGCGGCGAAGCTCTGTCGCGTCGCTGGTCTGGGTTGCGCCGCCGTTGCGGATCGCGGTCACGTCGCTGGTCTGGGTCGCGCCGCCGTTGCGAGTCACGACTCTGGTCTGAATCGCGCCGCCGTTGCGGATCGCGACCCTGGTCTGAATTACGCCGACGGTTTGGGTCGCGGTCGCGTCGCTGTTCTGGGTCACGACCCTGGTCAGGTTTGCGCCGACGGGCACCGTCTGTGCCGTCGCGCCCGCGCGAAGACCGACGGGGCGGGGTGGTGCGCTGTCCGCTGCGGCGATCATGCCGAGTGCGGTGCTGCGGGTTGCTGCGCGGCACACGCCGGTGTTCTGCCACTCCTTGAGGCTAGGCCCAGAACGCGGAGAACCCCCGCCGCAGAAGCGACGGGGGTTCTCAGGTTCCGGCAGCGACCTACTCTCCCAGGGGAATTGCCCCCAAGTACCATCGGCGCTGGCAGGCTTAACTTCCGTGTTCGGAATGGGAACGGGTGTGGCCCTGCCGCCATAACCACCGGAGAATCTGCCTGTGCAAACTATGTCGGTTGCCTGTGCAGACTGTGCATCCAACAATCTAGATAGTTACGTCTAGACCGATCAAACACAGCAGTCGGCACTGCAACGCAACAACCGGTTCTGCACAGCGATGCACGCACAGCACACGTATGCGACGTGTGCCTCTTCAAGGCTGAGTACCGATACCAAGCCCTCGGCCGATTAGTACCGGTCTGCTGAACACATTGCTGCGCTTACACATCCGGCCTATCAACGTGGTTATCTGCCACGGGCCTTACCTGGTTACACCAGTGGGAGATCTCATCTTGGAACAGGCTTCGCGCTTAGATGCTTTCAGCGCTTATCCCTTCCGCAGGTCGCCAACCAGCCGTGCTCCTGGCGGAACAACTGGCACACGAGAGCTGCGTCCATCCGGGTCCTCTCGTACTACGGACAGCTTTCCTCAAATCTCCTACGGCTACAGAGGATAGGGACCGAACTGTCTCACGACGTTCTAAACCCAGCTCGCGTACCGCTTTAATGGGCGAACAGCCCAACCCTTGGGACCTGCTTCAGCCCCAGGATGCGATGAGCCGACATCGAGGTGCCAAACCTTCCCGTCGATATGGACTCTTGGGGAAGATGAGCCTGTTATCCCCGGGGTACCTTTTATCCGTTGAGCAACGACGCTTCCACACGCAATCGCTGGATCACTATGCCCTGCTTTCGCACCTGTTCGACCTGTATGTCTCACAGTCAAGCTCCCTTGTGCCATTGCACTCAACGACTGATTGCCAACCAGTCTGAGGGAACCTTTGGGCGCCTCCGTTACCATTTGGGAGGCGACCGCCCCAGTCAAACTACCCGCCTGGCACTGTTCCCGAACCCGATCAGGGTCCTAGGTTAGAGTTCCGACATGAGCAGGGTCGTATTTCAAGGGTGACTCCACGCATGCTAGCGCACACGCTTCCTCGTCTCCGACCTATCCTACACAACACGTGCCACAACCCAATACCAAGTTATAGTAAAGGTCCACGGGGTCTTTCCGTCCTTCTGTAGCCAACGAGCATCTTTACTCGTACTTCAATTTCGCCGGGTCTGTGGTTGAGACAGTGGGAAAGTCGTTACGCCATTCGTGCAGGTCGGAACTTACCCGACAAGGAATTTCGCTACCTTAGGACCGTTATAGTTACGGCCGCCGTTTACCGGGGCTTAGGTTCACAGCTTTGCTCCGAAGAGCTAACCGTTCCCCGTAACCTTCCGGCACCGGGCAGGCGTCACAGCGTATACATCGTCTTACGACTTCGCACGCTGCTGTGTTTTTAGTAAACAGTCGCTTTCCCCTATTTTGTGCCACCCTTTCCGGCTCGAACAGCAAGTGTCTTCACCATCTTGGGGTCATCCTTCTCCCGAAGTTACGGATGTAATTTGCCGAGTTCCTTAACCACAGTTCTCCCGTTCGCCTGAGTATGCTCTACCTGCCTACCTGTGTTGGTTTAGGTACGGGCACCGCGTGAACTCGCTAGAGGCTTTTCTTGGCAGCATGGAATCAATGACTTCGCCTGTAGCGGCTCGGCATCGCGTCTCAGACTCAATGGGGCCCGGACTTACCTAGTCCCCGTCCTACTCGCTTACCCCAGGTCTACCATCGCCTGGGTTCACCTATCCTCCTGCGTCCCCTCATTGCTGTCCTCGGTGCGGTGGGTCGGTTCGTCGTTCCCCGAAGGGAGGACAGCCCCTTAGCAACCGCATTTTGGACTGGGCGCGCACGCGGTGGTACCGGAATATCAACCGGTTGTGCATCGACTACGCCTCTCGGCCTCGCCTTAGCTCCCGACTAACCC
>OZ244864.1:0-1790000 GCA_965221195.1 Candidatus Poriferisodalis sp. | reverse complement strand
CGCAGTAGACGACGACCGGGCCGTTCTCCAAACGCTGCGCAAGCGCTCGACGGTCGGTCGTTTGATGGATCAGGCCGCGCGCCTCAAGGTCTGCCAGAACATCCACCCGATAAGTCTGCCCCACGCGCACCTACAGCGCCGCCCGCACTTGGCTGTTGCAGTGTCGGGCTAACTGCGAGGAGTCCAGCGGAAGTACCGAACGGCAACCAACGCGCCGAACGCACCCCATGCAACGATGACTAGCCAGTTGCCAAACGGCATCGGCGTGCCCTCGGTGAAGGGGTCGAACGTATGGCCTAGCGCGCGGGCGAGATGCTTGATCGGGAAAAGGTCTCCAACGAAGCTCATCCAGCGCGGCGTGTCGTCGGAGATGATGAACACATCGGAGATGAAATAGATCGGTAGCACGCACGCATTGGTGATGGCCGGTGCGGCCTGCTCGCTGGGGCACACGCAGGTGACCGCCAAGCCCAGCGCTGAGAAAGCAGCAGATCCGATGGCCAGCGTGATGAGCAGGCTGGGCACTGCGCCAAGCTGAATCTCAACGCCGTAGGCGACACGGCCGACGCTCATCATCAGCACGGTCATCACCGCAGTCAGCACCAGCGACGACGCAACCGATCCGCCGACGTATATCCACGGTGGCAGTGGGGTGGCTCGCATGGCCTTGAGCAGACCGTTCTCGCGCTTGACGACGACAAAGATCGCCTGATTCATGAAGTTCGCCGAGATCACCGCCAACGCCAAAATGCCAGGCACGTACAGCGTGGCAACCCGCGCTTCCGCCCCCGGTGGGCCGACGGTTTCGTTGCCGAAGATGGACGTGAAAATCACCAAGAACAACAGCGGCAGCACCAGCGTGAAAAATGTGGCGGCCGGACTGCGCCGGAAGCCCAAAAGGCTAAAAGACGCCTCACTGCGGAGTTGGCGCAGACGACTCATGACGGCTGGCTACTCATGACGGCTGGCGACGGCGGCTCGTGCCGCTGCGCGTACGTCGACGTCGGGTTCCAGATCTAGTTGTAGACCGGGTTGCAGACGAGGTCGCATCAGCGTCGTGATCGGCCGAGTCAGCGCTGGCTGTGCTGTCTGTGCTGGCTGCGCCGGTCAAAGCCAAGTATGTGTCCTCCAGCGTCGGTGGCAGCACGGCGAGCGAGTTGAGCCGAACCTCAGCGGCGCTGGCTGCCTCAAACAGGCCGCGCACTGCTTCGTCCACGTCGGGCGTGGCTAGTTCCGGCCGGCTGTCGCTGGCATCGCTGCTGAGCAGGTTGCGCAGCCGATCTCCGAGCAGCGCAGGGGCAAGTTCTGCGGCATCCCAGCTGATGCGAGTGGGCATCGCTGCCTGAGCCGCAAGGTCTGCGGAGGTGCCGTCAGCGACGATGCGCCCGTTGGAAATGACCACGATCCGGTCGGCAAGATGCTCCGCTTCGTCCATGTAGTGCGTAGTCAGCAGCACGGTGACACCCAGCGAACGCAGATTGCCGATGGTCTGCCATGCTTGAAGACGAGCGGCAGGGTCGAAGCCGGTGGTCGGCTCGTCCAAGAACACCAGTTCGGGGTCGCCCACCAGCGCCAGCGCCACGGCCAGTCGCTGCTGCTGCCCGCCCGACAGCCGACGAGTTCGGGTTGCCGCAGCCTCCGACAGCCCGACGAGTTCAAGCACGTCAGAGGTGACGCGAGGTGATCGGTAGTAGGCCGACCACATGTTCATGGTCTCAGCAACGGTGAAATCGCCCTCATGTTTGGCATCTTGAAGGACCACGCCGATGCGCTCCTTCCACGCAGCGTCGCCGTGCGCAGGATCGACACCAAGCACGCGCACATCTCCCGACGACCGGGTGCGAAGCCCCTCAAGGATTTCGACTGTCGTGGTTTTGCCCGCCCCGTTCGGACCTAAAACGGCCACTGTTTCACCGGTTGTCACCGACAGATCAATGCCACACACTGCTTCGTGTTGGCCGTAGCTCTTGTGGAGTTGGCTGACTTCGATGGCCACAGAGGGGCTGCGGTTCATCAGGTTGGTCTCTCAGCAGGAGCATCTACCACGGCATCAATGGCGGTGGCGGCGTCAATGGCGGCGGCGTCAATGGCGGCGGCGTCAATGGCGGCGGCGGCATCGGCATCGTCGGCGTAGCGCTCGGGGTGGACTACTTGGGGCCGGACAGCAGCGGCGTACAGCAGCACGCCCAACGGGCCGGCGTAGACAATGAGCAGCACCCAGTGATAACGACGTTTGCCGATGGCAGCAAACCGCTCGGGACCCAGCCGCAACACATCAACGATGCCTACGGCCATAACTGCCGCAGCCAGCGCTGACACCACGACCAGCAACGTGCCCAACTCCACCGCGTCACGATAGTGGCGAACTCCCGCAGGGAACACTTGGCGTGCAGCGCTGAGCGTTGAGCGGCTGATGCCGGGCGCTGGGCTATGGCGCTGGGCTACAAGTGGCGCTGGGCCATACGTACAGTCGGCTACTAGGTCGGGTTCCCACGCCGGGTTCCTGGGTCAGGTTCCCAGCGAAGCCGCCAGATCGGAGACATGTACCACTGCGCCCGCTGCTCCGGCGACAACTAGGCCGGCACCGGCAGTCCAGATCACTCCGCTGAACAGCAGGCGACCGCCCAAGGCCAGCAAGACAGTCACCGCCATCACAGATAGCAGCGCGCCCGTCGCCAAGGACACGACAATCCAGCCAACAACGAGGCCGCACAAACCAAAGACAACATCCTCAATCAGTCGCACGACGGCGCGCACACTCTCACCGTACGCCTCCGCCGACCATGTGACCAACATCGCTGAACATCACCTCTAAACGCAGGGCGTAACCTTGCGAGGCACTTCCCCCTGCGGCACTCTGACTTACGTTCTTGCTTCTGCGATTCAGTGATGTTGGCTCGCCAGCGTCCTGCTGGCGGTCTATGCGGTTGCCAGTGGTGTTTGGCCAGCGGCGTTTAAACAGCGGGTCTGCGCCGACGTGACGCCGCTGGTGTGGGAAGGTTGCGAACTACGTCGAAGCCGTAACGAGCCAATCGACGAGCGCTGGCATCGAGACCCAGATCGCTGTCAGCAAGCTGAGCGGGTGTGATCCACCGCATCGCGTCCGACTCGTGATTGCCGATCGGGGAAGCGCCCGGTGGGCATCGGACCACATAGCGGACATCGAAATGCAGGTGCGAGGGCTCCGCTTCTCGGCGATTGACAAAGAGATGGACATCGACGTCTATGGGCTCAGTCCAGATTTCCAAGCCCCTGATGCCGGTCTCCTCGGTGGCTTCACGGAGCGCAACTCTCCACAGCAACGGTTCACCGTCTGCATGGCCACCCGGTTGCAGCCAGCGGCCGATCTTGGCGTGCAACAGCACCAGGCCGCAGGTTGCGTCGTGATTCACCACCCACGCAGAGGCTGTTAGGTGACCTGTCTCACAAGATCGATGCAGCGCATCAGGATGGCGTGCTGCGAAATCAAGCAACCTGCGTCGGTGTTGCGCCTGGACGCGGTCTCCTGGGCTGAAGCGCTGCACTGCCGCTACAGCTGAAGCGAGATCACCAGATTCACTCAGCAAAAGGCGTTGCGCCAATTCTGCCGCGGACTGCCAGTAAGGCTCGCAAACCTCTTGCCGGCAACTCTGCGACTGCGTGTCAAACGTCAACGTGTCCAACTTCAAGGTGGCAAAATTCGACGTGGCCAAATTTGACCTAGTCAACTTCAGGCAGACAGCAGCGTAGCTTGCGTCGGAGGAGCTCTCTCGTGGTGGTTGGCTCTTGTCGTGGTTGGAACCGCAAAGAACCGAGCGCCGCATACGCAAGAGGAAGTGCCACACAGAACGTTCTCGCAACGGCTCTTGGCTGGGCTGTACCAACTGTTTTCCCAGCACTTTCACTATTGTTGCAGGCTGCTTGAAGCGCACCTGCTTGAAGCGTTTTGGAGGTAGATTAGGGCCATGTGTGGGCGATTTGTTTTCGCATCGAGTCTTGAGCAGGTCGCCGTCTGGTTTGACACGCCGTTGCCGGATTTTGATATGCCTCCCAGCTACAATGTGGCCCCCACCGCCAACATCGTGGCAGTCGTAAGTGCCAGCAACAACAACATCGAAGAACGCCAACTCGGTGCGTTTCGTTGGGGCCTCGTGCCTTCTTGGGTCAAGGACCCGAGCGCAGGGCCGCTGCTGTTTAATGCACGCTCAGAGACAGCGGCATCTAAGAACTCTTTTCGCAGCGCCTTCAAGCGACGTCGGTGCATTGTGCCGGCCGACGGCTTCTATGAGTGGCCGCCCGCCCCTCAAGGAACACCTCGAGATAAACGCCCGCTCCCCCACTACATCACCCGTACTGACGGCGATATAGCAGCCATGGCGGCGCTGTGGGAATGCTGGTCGCCGTCCGGTCAAAATGCACAAAATACACCGCAAAGTTCTTCACAAAGTGCAAGTGTCGCGACTGGTTCGGTGCCTGGCGGCGTGCTGCACTCAGCTGCGGTGCTGACCACGTCGGCCAATGAGTTCATGGCACCAATTCACAACCGCATGCCGGTGCTGCTTGAGCGTTCTTCGTGGGAAGCCTGGCTCGACCCAACTCATCACGACACGGACGCGCTAGCTGCGCTGTGTCGGCCCGCAGATGAGGGGACCTTACGCTCCCATCAAGTTGGTCGGGCTGTGGGCAGTGTGAAGAACAACGATGCCAGCTTGACTGGGTCGGCAGCTTGAGACGGCAGCTTGAGACTGCAGCTTGGATGTCGGGTGCAAAAATCAGCTGTAACAGCGTTCATCTAGCCTGTTGTGATGGCCGCAAAAGCCCTGCCTGCAAATTTGGTGCGTCTGAGCGACATAGCTGAGGGTCGCCAGGAGCGATTGCTGCCAGTCCCTGATGTCTTGGTTCCGCTGCTGACACAGCCAGGGCTCACGCGTGGGTCAGAGCTCGCCGTAAAGGGCCCAGGCGCGCTTACTTTGGCAACTGCTTTGGCAGCGGAAGTCTCAAGGACCGGCGGCTGGGTGGCTGCAGTGGGCTTGGGGCGTATGGGTATCTCCGCTGTCGACGAACGGACTGCATCGTTGGAGCGATGGGCGTTCATAGACAAACCCGGCGATGCAGCAGCCGAAGTACTCAGTGCTCTTATCGGCAACATCGACGTGATCCTGCTCGATTCCAACCTGAGACTGTCGACTGCTCAAAACCGGCGTCTGCGCGCCCGCTTGCGGGAGCGAGGTTCGGTGATGATTGGGGTCGGTGAAGCAGCCACAGGCACATCGGCGGCCGGTCCGGCGGCAACAAGCGCAAAATCTGCGGTTGACCCAGATGTGACTTTCACAGTGAAAAAAGCCGCATGGGTTGGCCTGCGGCAAGGACATGGGCGTCTTGCCGAGCGGCGCGCTGAAGTGGTCGCAGTCGGGCGGGGTGCAGCGTCGCTGCCAAGACAGGCCGTCTTGTGGCTGCCCGATGTCAACGGCTGCGTCACAGCTGTTGACAACGCCATCACCACTGGCGGCAACCCAACCACCACTGTCGGCAACTCGATGGGTTCAATTAACGGGTCTGCCATAGCCGGTCACCCAACAGCTGATAGCACAGCCACCGAGCGCGGCAACGGGATCAGCGGCAGTGGGGCCAATGGCAGTGGGGCCAGCAACATCGCTCAGACGAATTATGTCGGTGAGGTTGCCGTTGCCCCACTGCGACGCGCGAGATAAGCCGCGCGAGATACGTCGTTGGGGGCAGATCGTGCGAGGTAGCCAGTCAAGCTCTGCTGGTATTCCGCCGCGGATGCTCGTGGCGGAGGTCAAACTCAACCCGCGCCGCCACAGCGATGCTGCGACGAAAGATGTCGCCCAGATAGGCGTACACCGTTTCGATTTTGTGCTGTCTGCACTACAAGAGTTGACCCCAAGAGTTGAGGTGCTAGCACCTGGCTGCTACGTCATTGCCACCCAAGGGCCGTCGCGCTACTACGGCGGCGACGAGGCGCTGGCGATGCTGATAAGCGAAACCATTTTCACTGGGTTAGCAGGCACCACTGGGTTGACCGGTGCTTCCGTGAGCGTCGGCGTTGCCGATGGGTTATTCGCTGCCGGTGTGGCCGCAAAAGTTGCGCCTGCTGCTAACCCATCAACTCATCCATCAACACGAGTGCTCGTCGTGCCGCCGGGTGCCAGCACAACTTTTTTGGGCCCACTGCCGGTATCAACTTTGGCCGAGATTTACTCACCACTAGCGAACGCAAGCGCCCAAAAACCAACAAACGACTTCATTGAAGTGCTACAAATGTTGGGTTTGCATCGCTTGGCTGATGTGGCGGCGCTCAAACGCAGCGACCTCATTGGCAGGTTCGGCACCATGGGCGAATGGGTGCATCAGCTAGCCAGCCAGGGCGATCCGCGACTCAGTCAACCAACCCCCACCCAGCCCACTCTCAGCGTCGAGACCGAGATCGACCCGCCTGCTTATCGGATCGACCAAGTGGCTTTTGTGGCTAAATCTTTGGCAGATCAGCTTGATACGCGCTTAGAAAAACTGGGCAAAGCACTTGTGTGCGTCACGATTAACGCCAAAACCGAGCACGGCGAAACGACCTGCCAAAGTTGGCGTCACGCGTTCCGCTTCAGCCCTTCCGATGTGGTTGATCGTGTGCGTTGGCAGCTTGACGGCTGGCGCAGCGCCCGAGGTCAGCAACGGCCCAGCGGCAGCGTCTTTTTCATCAAACTGACGGCAACGCAGACAATTCCCGACGAAGGACGCCAACTCAATTTTTGGGGCGCACAATCTGAAAACGACGAACGAGCCGAACGAGCACTGCAAAGAGTGCAGTCACTGGTTGGCTTCAACGGCGTCACCGTGGGGTATCTGGGTATTGGCCGCTGCGTTGCCGATCTTGAACAACGCCTCCCGTTCAGCACAGGTAGACCTCACAAAGTTAGCGCCTCCAAGACCTCAAACACACCACAGCTTGCGCCGTGGCCAGGGCGACTCGGCGCGCCTGCTCCCGCTGAAGTGCTCGTTGAGCCTGAGCAGCTTACTGTGCTTGACGCTCACGGTGAGCCTGTCGGTGTGAGCAGCAGAGCTCAGCTCAGCGCACCACCTGCTGTACTACATAGAGCCGACGGATACTTGAGCACAATCACGGCGTGGGCTGGGCCGTGGCCGCTAGATGAGCGCTGGTGGGAGCCATCTGAGCGCCGCCGCCAAGCACGGTTTCAGTTCGTGCTTGATGACGGCACCGCCCATCTTTGTGTCGTTGAGGATGGTCGCTGGCAACGCGAGGCTACCTATGACTGAAGCCTCAGTGAGCGCTGAAGTTATCTTCAGCGACCCCCCCCCCCCCCTCCGAATGCAACTGAGCTTTCGACAATCCAGGTTTACGAAAGATTCCAGCTGAAAATCTCAACAAACCACATCATCCAGCAAGCCAAATAACTGAATAAATAAGAGTTGAATCGTGGGTTACACCAATCCGGGAGTTCCTTGGAGCGAACTAGAGCGACGGTTGTCTGACCGCCCGCCGTTTGTGGGCTACGGCCAGAATATCGCTCCAGCCGATACTCCAAACAGCGCGCCAAACAACGTCCCAAACAGCGCATCAAATGCATGTAGCGCTCAGCCGCAATCAACAGCGCTCGCTGTGCCATATGCGGAGCTGCACGCGCATTCCAATTTCAGCTTTCTAGATGGCGCATCGAGTCCAACTGAGTTGGTAGATGAGGCGGTGCGGCTAGGGCTTGAAGCGCTGGCGCTGACTGATCACAACGGGTTTTACGGTGTGGTGCGCTTCGCTGAAGCGGCCGCACAAGCCGGACTGCCGACAGTGTTCGGCGTTGAGTTGACTCTTGACGCACACAGCGTTGATGAATCTGGCCCTGACCCTGGGAGGTCTCATCTACCTGACCCCGCAGGGTCTCATTTGGTTGTGCTCGCTCGCTCACCGACGGGATACGCCTCTTTGGGTGAGTTGATCACAACAGCGCAGATGGCAGGGCACAAAGGGGCCCCGCGCTTGGAAACGAGTGAGTTCTTAGCTTCTGCAGCAACACATAAAGACGAGTGGGCCATACTCACTGGGCACCGCAGAGGCGCTGTGCCAGCAGCACTCATGGCTGGGGGGCGCGAGAGCGGCCAACGGGCTGCGGCTCAACAGCTCAACCGACTCATCGAAGCAGTCGGTCACAACAACGTCTTCGTGGAACTGTGGGATCACGGCGACCCGCTTGATAGTGAACGCAACGACGCGTTGGCTTGTTTGGCTGCGCAAGCCGGTGTTGAGTCGGTCTGCACCAACGGTGTTCACTACGCAACCGTGGCCGGGCGACGTCTAGCTACCGCGCTGGCAGCGGTAAGGGCCCGTCGCAGCCTCAGTGAAATAGACGGCTGGTTACCACCAGCAGCCACTGCACATCTGCGATCTGGCGCCGAGCAGGCACAAAGATTCGCTCGCTGGCCAAGAGTGGTTGGCGTCGCCGCGCAGCTCGGCCGCGACTGCTCATTCAATCTTTCGCTGGTCGCACCTCACTTGCCGCCCTACCCCTGCCCCGACGGCCATGATGAGATTTCGTATCTGCGACATCTCACCAAATTCGGCGCACGACAGCGGTATGGCTTGCCGCAAAACGAGCGAGTGCCGGGTGCCTGGACGCAAATCAACCACGAACTTGATCTCATTGCACAGCTTGGGTTTGCTGGCTACTTCCTGGTGGTGTACGACATCGTTGAATTCTGTCGCAACAACAACATCTACTGTCAGGGCCGCGGCTCTGCCGCGAACTCTGCAGTCTGCTTCGCGCTGGGCATCACCAACGTCGACTCAGTTGCATTGGGGCTGTTGTTTGAGCGCTTCTTGTCATCAGCGCGCGAGGGGCCTCCCGATATAGATGTCGACATAGAGAGCGGTCGTCGAGAAGAAGTAATTCAGTATGTGTATGAGCGCTACGGCAGAGCTTACACAGCCCAGGTGGCAAATGTCATTAGCTATCGGGCACGCTCAGCGGTGCGCGACATGGCACAAGCGCTGGGGTATAAGCCAAACCAAGCAACTCAGTGGTCAAAATCGCTTGACCGTTATAGCCCTTTGCCGAGCTCGAAAGAGTTGACGGCTCATGTCAGTCAACCACGTCAACCACGTCAGCCTTGTGTGCCCAACTGGCGCGATAGCGGACCAGAACCGACCAGGAACGACCCGAACTTAGCCGACATTCCCTCCAACGTTGCAGAGTTGGCCGCGGCGCTGGAAGGCGCACCACGTCACTTAGGTATCCACTCAGGTGGCATGGTGATCTGCGATCGACCGGTGGCCCAGGTGTGTCCAACCGAATGGGCATCTATGGCGAACCGCTCGGTGCTGCAGTGGGACAAAGACGACTGTGCAGCTATCGGCTTAGTGAAATTTGACCTGCTCGGGTTGGGGATGCTGTCGGCCTTACACGTTGCCGTTGATCTCATCGCCGACACTCACAATGTCACAGTTGACCTCGCCAAGATACCTCAAGAAGACGAGGTATATGAAATGCTCTGCCGTGCCGACAGCGTCGGAGTGTTTCAGGTGGAGTCACGCGCTCAGATGGCCACGCTGCCACGGCTACGTCCCCGCTGTTTTTATGACCTAGTAATAGAGGTTGCTCTCATTCGCCCCGGTCCCATCCAAGGGGGCTCGGTACACCCATATATACGACGACGCAACGGCGAAGAACCAGTCACCTACCTGCACCCGCTTCTTGAAAAATCATTAGCTAAAACGTTGGGTGTACCACTATTTCAAGAACAACTTATGCAGATTGCTATCGACGTTGCCGATTTTACCGCCGCCGAAGCCGACAAGTTACGCCAAGCCATGGGCGCCAAACGGTCGCGCGAAAAAATGGAGCATCTGCGCGCACGATTATTTGACGGTATGGCCGCCAAGGGCATCACGAATAACATAGCTGAGCTAATATGGGAAAAGATGGTCGCCTTTGCTGACTACGGCTTTCCTGAGAGTCATGCACTATCGTTCGCTCACTTGGTGTATGCCTCGTCGTGGATAAAACTTCATTATCCGGCAGCGTTTTGTGCAGCACTGCTGAACGCGCAACCGATGGGCTTCTACTCACCTCATTCGCTCTGTCAAGACGCTCGCCGTCATGGAGTGGTAGTCCACACGCCGTGCGTGAACGCGTCCACCGAAGCTGCCACGCTTGAACCCTGCGAGCACTCCACCGGCGGTGCAGCTGTGAGACTCGGGCTGTCATCAGTGCGTGAGGTAGGAGAAAACCTCGCAAAACAAGTTGCTGAACGCGCTGCTCACAAGCCCTACCGCGACATCGAAGACCTGCACCGGCGTACCGGCGCTAGCCCGCAAGCACTGAAGGCGCTAGCCACCGCAGGCGCGTTTGACTGTTTTGGGCTTTCACGGCGCGACGCACTATGGGCGGCAGGTGCTGTGCATCAAGGAGGCCCACATCGACTGCGGGGAATCATCACCGGTGCGAAGCCGCCGCCGCTGCAAGACATGACAGCACCAGAGACCGCTGCGGCGGATTTGTGGGCATCTGGAGTAGCACCGAACGGACATCCAACGAAATTCCTGCGAAGTGAATTGACCAAGACAGGGGTTCTCACTGCTGCTGAGATGTTGACCTGCCCAATCGGAAAGGTGCGCGTTGCCGGGTTAGTTACTCATCGCCAGCGGCCCATGACAGCCGGCGGAACAACTTTTGTGAACCTCGAAGACGAAACCGGTTTAGTGAATGTCGTGGTTTCGCCCGGTTGTTGGATTCGGTACCGCTCGGTGGTGCGCGATGCGCCTGCGTTGTTGGTGACGGGCCGTCTCGAACGAAACGAAAACGTGGCGAACGTGATCGCGGAGAAACTTGAACCTCTCAACGTGCCTGCAACGCTGATGAGTCGCGACTTCAGATAGTTCGCGACCTCCCATAGCTAGAGAACCCTCAGACACAACGCTGCTGCTGTCACGCGTCTGCGCCAACAGGTGTGACATCACCAGAGGCATCGAGCCAGGCATTGAGCGCAGCGTCGAGGCGTTCAAGCTGTTGTGACACCGCTTCGGGGCCGCCGCCGCCGGGTGTGACACGAGCGCGGTACGCACCCCCCGGTGCCAGCCGTTGCGCAGCGGCGGGCCCCAGCTGCGGATGAGCCGACACCAGCTCAACCAAGCGGTCGGCGCGCGTCTGAGCGTAAGGACTTTCGAGCGCTTGGCGCACGAGCGTTGCTACCAGCGCGTGCGCATCGCGAAACGGCATCCCCTCAGCAACGAGCCACTCGGCTACATCGGTGGCAGCCGCAAAGGGATCGTCTGCACCGGCAGACATTGCAGAGGCATTGAACTTGACCGTTGCCAACAAACCATCCAGCGCCATCACCGTTAGGCGAACGGTGTCAACCGCGTCGAACAGCGGCTCTTTGTCTTCTTGGAGGTCTTTGTTGTAAGCGAGCGGAAGGCCTTTGAGCGTCGTCAAGAACCCTGCGAGGTGACCGATCAACCTGCCTGTCTTGGCCCGAGCCAGCTCTGCGGCATCGGGGTTTTTCTTTTGGGGCATCATCGAGGAGCCGGTTGCAAACGCGTCGTCCAGCTCAACGAAATTGAACTCCGCGCTCGCCCACAGGACGATCTCCTCGCCGAGGCGTGACAGATGCACTCCCGCCAGCGCCAATGCGTACAAAGTGTCGGCGACGAAATCGCGGTCGCTCACGGCATCAAGCGAGTTCTCAAAAACCGCTCCGAAACCGAGTTCTGCCGCAGTGATGGCCGGGTCAAGTGGCAGCGACGAACCCGCCAGCGCTCCTGCACCCAGCGGAGACACGTCAGCGCGGTGGCGGGCTTCGCTCAGACGCTGGAGATCGCGCAGCAACGACCAGCAATGGGCCGCCAGATGATGCGCAAGACCCACCGGCTGTGCCTGCTGGAGATGCGTGTAACCCGGCAGACGCAAGCCTGCGCCATGAGCTTCGCGGGCACGCACAGCCAACGTGCAAGCGAGACCATGTATCGATGCGGCCACTTCGTCGATGGCGGCGCGTGTCCACAGTCGCAAGTCGGTGACAACTTGATCGTTGCGGCTGCGGCCAGTGTGCATCTTGGCTGCTACTGAGCAGAGTTCGGTGGCGCGCCGCTCGACCGCAGTGTGAATGTCCTCGTCGGTCGGCGCCCATTCCATGGTGCCCTCGGCTATCTCGGCTTCTACCTCATTGAGTGCCGTCACAATGTCGTCACGCTCATCGTCGGTGAGCAGACCCACAGCAGCCAGCATCGACACATGGGCACGAGACGCAGCGATGTCTTCAGCGAACATTCGCTGGTCGAATGGAAGAGAGTCGTTGAGCGCAGCAAGCGCTTCAGACGGGGCGCCTGCGAACCGGCCGTGCCACAACGTTGCAGGGACTCTCAGCGAGGCACCGGTGGTGCTGGGGCCTGCTGAAGCAGAATGTTCTGGGTCGTCAATAGACATCGCTTCACCAGCTCACAGAGTCACAATCACACAGCACAAGTCGGCACACGTTCACAGGTTGGCCAGATTGCGGCACTGCTCGGCAACACCGGCGCCGCCGAGCTCGGGGGCAGCCACGATGAGCAGCGTGTCGTCACCTGCCACGGTTCCGACGACGCCATCAAGTTTGCTGCGGTCAATGGCCGCTGCCACCACATGGGCCGAACCGGGCGGGGTGCGTAGCACCACGATGTTCTGCGAGAACTGCACGTCGAGCACCCAGTCGCCCAGAACGCGACGCAGCGTGCCATCGGCCAGGGCTTGGGGAGCATCAACCTCAGGCACTGCATAGATCGTGCGTCCGGCCGTGCGCATTTTGGCCACGCCCAAGTCGTCTAGATCGCGGTTGACGGTGGCTTGGCTGACATCCACTGAATGCTCGGCAAGCATGGCGACTAGCTGCGCTTGGCTGTTGATCTCGCGACTAGCAAGTAGCTCGCGGATGAGGTGCTGGCGCTGTGCTTTGGTGGTCATGGCATCTCGTCGGGGCTGGTCGGTGCTGCAAGAAACACAAGCACGCCCCGCGCGGCATGCATGCGGTTGCGGGCCTGCTGCCAGACACGGCTAGCCGGGCCATCGATGACGTCTGCTGTCACCTCTTCGCCCCGATGCGCCGGCAGGCAATGCAAGAAGATCGCACCTTCAGCCGCCAAAGACATCAGTTCCGATGTGACCTGATACGGACCGAACGCAGCTAGTCGCTCTGCCTGCTCGCTCTCTTGGCCCATCGATGTCCACACGTCGGCGTAGACCACGTCAGCGTCGGCCACTGCCACTACGGGATCGTCGGTGACCGTGCATTCACCGCCGAGCGACGCAATGCGATCCAGCACCGCCGCCGAGGGGCCGTAGCCGTCCGGCACTGCCAGCGAACTCGGGATGCCGACCATGGCGCAGCCAATAGCCAGCGATCGCCACACGTTGTTGGCGTCGCCTACGAACGCGATCCGCTGCGCCCGGTCAAGACCGATGCACTGTGAGACGGTCAGCAGGTCTGCGAGGGCTTGGCACGGATGTGCGTCGTCGGAGAGCAGATTAACCACCGGTGCTACCTCGCAGTTCGCCATGCGCTCAAGGCGGCTGTGCTGAAAGACGCGCGCTGCGATGATGTCGTGATAACAGGCGAGCGTTCGCGCTATGTCTTCTGCTGTCTCGCGGACATCAATGCCCACTTCTTCGGGGCGGATGTAGACAGGATGACCGCCGAGTTGCCTTACGGCCATTTCCATTGAATTGCGTGTGCGGTTCGACGATTTCTCAAAGACCAAAGCGACGCCACTGCCGGCCAAGACCGGCGGCGCGGCCTCCGGCGTGCCCGACGCCAGCTCAAGCACCCAGCGGAGTTCGTCGGCAGACAAGTCATCGACTTCCAAGAAATGGCGCATCAGCGGGGCCTCTCGTTGCCGCCCAGCACCTCGGCGAAGATGGCTAGGCCCTCATCAATCTGAGTGCTTGAGACCACCAGCGGCGGTGCAAAACGCACGGCCGTCGGTGAGATGCCGTTGACGACAAGTCCGGCCTTTAAGCAAGCAGCAGCCACTTCGGGGCCGGTACGCCCAATTGCGTCGGTGTCTAACTCGGCGGCGATCAGCAGCCCTAGGCCGCGAGTGTCGGTAACGCCTGTGATGCCCATGAGCTTGCCGGCCAGTTCTTCGCCACGAGCTGCGGCCAACGCGGGCGCATCAATGGCTTCCATGGTGCGAAGCACCGCCCTCGCAGCGCTGGTCGCCAGCGGTTGGCCGCCGAACGTGGTGGCGTGATCGCCGGGCCGGAACGCTGCTGCGACTTCGCGGCGGGCCCAAAGGGCACCTATCGGTACGCCGTTGCCCAGCGCTTTGGCCATAGTGACAATGTCGGGTCGTGCTGCGCCTGTCGGCCCGCCAGCCGGATCGAAGTGGTGCTGCCAAGCAAACCATTTGCCGCTGCGGGCTAGGCCGGTCTGCACTTCATCGACGATGAATGCCAAGTTGCGTTCGTCGCAGATCTGGCGCACCCGATGCAGGTAGTCGCCGCTTGCCACGTTGACACCACCTTCGCCCTGCACGACCTCTAGCAGCACCGCGCAGCAGCTCGGGTCTAGCGCTGCTTCGAGCGCGTCGGCGTCGTTGTAGGGCACATGGCGGAAACCTTCGGGCAGCGGCTGGAAGGTCTCGTGCTTTTCGGGCTGACCTGTGGCGTGCAGCGTGGCCAGCGTGCGTCCGTGGAACGACCGCAGTGCGCTGACGACGACGTAACGGCCATGGCCGCCGTGCTTGCGGGCCAGTTTGATAGCCCCTTCAAGCGACTCAGCACCACTGTTGCAGAAGAACACCTGCCCGCCGCCGCCTTGGAGCCGGTCGATGGTCTGAGCCACTTCAACTTGTGGTTCGGTGCCGTAAAGGTTCGACACATGCAGCAGTGTGCGCGCCTGTTCATTGAGCGCATCGGCGATTGCCGGGTGGGAATGGCCGAGGGAGGTCACTGCGAGACCCGCAAGAAAATCTAGGTAGCGCTTGCCGTCGCGGTCGTACAGTTCGCAGCCGTTACCGCGCACGAACTGCACCGACGGCGGTCCATAGGTCGGCATCAACGGGCAGTGCTCCAACGCTTCGCTGCCCATCGCTGCTGCGTGGGCAGCTTGCGGTTGTGTTGTGTCGTTCATAGCTACGTACACCTCTGCGTGAGCCGGTCGTCAGGGATCTCACCGGTGATCTCGTCGGTGATCATGGTGCCGATGCCGGCGTCGGTGAACAGCTCGACGAGCACGACATGCGGCACCCGGCCGTCAAGCAGGTGGGCGCTGTTGACGCCGTTGCGGACGGCGCTGATGCAGGCTTCGATCTTGGGGATCATTCCTCCTTCGATTGTGCCGTCCGCCAGACGGGCAGCAAGCGAGTCGGCTGTCGTCCGCCGCACAAGCGACTCTGGATCGTTGACGTCTTCGAGCAGGCCGGCCACGTCGGTGAGGTACACGACCTTTTCGGCGCCCAACGCTGCTGCCACAGCGCCGGCCACAGTGTCGGCGTTGATGTTGTACGCCTGCCCTGAGGCGTCAGCACCGATGGTGGAGATCACCGGGATCAGTCCCCCTTCAAGCAGCCGCGTGAGCAGGTCGGTGTTCACGTCGGTGACTTCACCCACGAAACCCAAATCGGGATTCCGGGCCGTGGCGGTGATGACCCGACCATCCTCGCCGGAGATGCCAACCGCCAGCGGCCCGTGAGTGTTGATGGCACCCACGATGTCGCGGTTCACCTTGCCGACGAGCACCATGCGGGCGATGTCGAGCGTCTCGGCGTCGGTCACTCGCAGCCCGTCACGGAACTCAGAGGTCTTACCAAGGCGCGCCATGAGATCACCGATCTGCGGTCCGCCGCCGTGTACGACAACCGGGGCGAGGCCGATCTGGCGCAGCAGCACCACGTCGGCCGCGAAGCTGTCGGTCAGCGTCGGGTCGGCCATGGCGTGGCCGCCGAACTTGACAACCACCGCTTTGCCTCGCCATCGGCTGATGTACGGCAGCGTCTCGACAAGGAGCCGTGCGCGCTCAAGGTCAGCGATGCTGGCCGTGTCGGTGTGTGCGTTCATCGCCATCGTGCCCATCTCGTAAAGTGTCACCGGCACTGCACCAAGGCACACCTGCTCAGTCAGCGTCTCGCCAAGCGGCCCGCGGTGCTAGGTACAGCGCCGAGCAACACGGTAGCAGCACTGGACCCAGATTATTCACCAATCTGCACTTTTATGCACACCTGCCAGATTACAGACGGACTGGGCCTGAGCACGCCCCCACCAACTAATGCCATCGCCATCAGCGAACGGGGCTGTGCCTTTGCCTAACGAGCCCCCTCGGCAACACACCCACCAGTCGCGTCAACAACCTCACTGAAAATTACACCTAGTCAGCCCCAACTTCGCCGCTCACTCAGTCTTCGGCTTCTGTGCATCCTTCGAGTCTTGATTGTCGCCGCCCATCCAGTCCGGCTTATGCTTGTCACCCAATAACAACCACTTGGCAAACTCTTTATCCTTAAGGCCCATTTTCTCTACGCGGTACATCTCGTCTAGTTCCTCCGCAAGAGCGCGAGCCTCCTCGTCAGTCAACCTACTTTTCCTTGCTGCTGCAAATTGCAACGAGTTGAACGCAATTATGACCAACACAAGTGGATGGGGTGTCATCAAGTCCCTCAGTAACGACCAAAGCGTATCATGATCGTGACCGATAAAATCAAAAATCATGGATGCCAAATAGGAAACGGCGATACAACTCACAGAAATCCAAATGGCGAGGCGCCTAGCCTGAGGTATTGACAGTTCAACTTTTGCTTGGTCGCACAGAGTCAATTTATTGTGTCTATCCCATCGCTGAAATGGGTTTTCTTTAGTCACTCGTATCTACCACTTCGGCTATGGCTACTGTTGCAGCGATGCCCAGCATTGTGCAAACTTTTGTGACTGGCCCCACAGCGGCAGCAGCAGCTAAACCAAACACGGCTATCGCAACTGCGGTTCCCCCCGTATAACAAACTAAAATCGTCAAGGTGCCTGCAGCCCAACCTGCGACATATTTGGGCCATGTTCGGCTGATCTTTCTAGTGGCTGTGTCCCATGCTACCTTTATGGGTGTCGCTAGTTTAGAAACATACTTGGCTGCAACTTTCACGGTCTTTGTGACCCATCCGACTATCGTTCCCCATGGATCGGCTATGACTGGATAAGCAGTATCAGCAGTCGGCTCAACTTTGAGCACCAGTGCTCCATCAACAATACTGTACTTCGCGGGAACCGAAACACCGCGAGCATCATACGCCCACGGAACTTCAAACTCAATGCCGTTCTGCTCGCTATCTTCCACCAGCACGCCACCATTCGGCAGCAACGTCCGAGTCAACCCAGCGCCTTCAATCGGGAACGCGACCCTTCCTCGGGCTCACCCTGCGAGACAACAAAGCCACCAAGTGCCGTCTCCGGCGAGTCATCTTCAGCGGTCGGTTCCGACGATGGCAGACCGCCTGTTGCCTCGCTTGACAATTCCGCAAGGCCATCGGACAGCAGGCTAACATGACCACCCGAAGACTCGCCCTCCTAAGCGCCCGCTGGCCATGCCACCGTCGCCGTCAGGAACAAGACCGAGACAACCGCAGTCAACAGACGCAGTACAGACCTCGCTGGGCGCTGCCGGCTCTCATCACGGAAACCATCATGACCTTGCCGCACCAATATTCGCCCATTCAAGTCACATTAGGAATCAGACGATTGGACGGCCCATACCTTCCGGGATTGGTGCAACTACCCGACCTGTCAGGAGACACCACATATAGCAATCTACCTTACCTCAGCACCGTAGCGCAGCACCCCCGCCTGGGCCGCGCGCTCCGATGCCAACCGCTCAAACAGCAGCAAACCCCCAGATGTCTTGACAACCAACATCTCGCCCTGCCATCACTGACAGGCCCCTGACCTACCGCAGCGTCTCAACAAGGAACCGCGCGCGTTCAACGTCGGCGACGCTGGCCGTGCCGTTCACAGCACCGTGGTTCATGGCATCAGCCCTGTTGTCGGCAGGCCGGTTGTCTCGGGCAAGTCGAGGGCGATGTTGGCGCACTGCACTGCCCCGCCAGCTGCGCCCTTGACTAGGTTGTCGATGGCGCTGAGCACCAACAGCCATCCCGTGCGAGAGTCAACCCTTGCGCTCAGATGGCACGTATTCGCACTGAGCGTGGCCTTGGTGTGCGGGGCATCGCGGTGGACCACCACGAACGGCTCGTCTGCGTAGAACTCGGCCAGCAACCCGAGCGCGTCGTCGGTGGTCATGGCATCGGTCGGCTTCGCGTAGCAAGTCGCCAAAATGCCACGCGCCATCGGCGCCAGATGCGGCGTGAACAAAACCTGACACCCGGTTGCTTGCTCGATCTCGGGCGTATGGCGATGGTCAAGCAGGCCGTAGGCCACGAAGTCATGATCGACCGCCGCGAACGTCGTGTTGGGTTTAGGCGTGCGGCCTGCACCGCTGACACCCGACGCCGCATCGACAACAACGCCGCTGGTCGAGATGCGACCGCCGCGCGCGAACGGGGCGAGCGCCAACGCCGCCGCAGTGGGATAACAACCGGGCACTGCGATGCCTGCAGCACCACGCAGTGCTTCGCGGCCCAGCTCCGGCAACCCATAGGGCAATTCGCCAAGCAGCTCCGGCATCGGATGCTCGGTGCCGTACCACTGCGGATACAGCGCCGCGTCGGTCAACCTGAAATCTGACCCGAGATCAACCACGCAGCCCACGCGCTTGTACAGATCGGCAACCACCGGCGCGCTCGCCATATGCGGCAAACCCAAAAAGACCACATCAAGGCCCACAAAGACCTCAGGGTCGTACGCGCAATAACGCAGCTCGCCATAATCGACCGCCAAGCTCGGATACAACTCGCGCACCAAAGCCCCAGCCTGCGTATCGCCAGCCACGGCAACCACCTCAAACAACGGATGCGCAGCAGCAAGGCGCAGCAGCTCAGCGCCCGTGTAGCCCGAGGCACCAACAATCCCGACACGCACCGGCACCGCCGACCCTGAAACCATGTGCATCGCGACAGCCTAGCAGCATAGCGCCCAAGCTATTCACAAATCTGCAATTTAATTCACTAGCGACTTGATTCGCAGTGAACCTGCGACGTAAGCACTCTTCACGAGGGCAGCCAACGGTGGGCTTGTTCGACCGGTCACTCCGTCTTCGGGTGCTGTGTGTCCTTCGGCTTCTGCCTGTTGCCGTTCATCCAATCTGGTTTGTGCTTGTCGCCTAACCAGAGCCACTTGGCAAACTCTTGATCCTTACGCTGCATTTCTTCCACCTCGTCATAGACCGCACAAGCTTCTTTATCGGTCAGTTTGCTTTTATTTACCACACCAAAAGAACCAGCAAATAATGCAATAAATATTGCTGCAAACGGATCGGGAATTAGCACATCAACGATAAGATCCCGACGCGTGTCATGATCTTCAAAGAAGAACTCAAGCGCCATTGACATCAGATATAAACCGACAGTACTGATTACCATAATCCGATTGTGGCGCCGTCGTCTTTCTGGTGTTGATCGCGCGACTTTTTCCCAGTCAGCCCGGCTATATTTGCTGAGTCTATCAAATTGCTGGAAAGGATTTTCCTTAGTCATTTCCAGTTACCATTAATTTCCGGGCACCCCCACGCGTAAATTCCTGACAATCAGAGATCATTTTCATACCTTAGACTTGTCCTTAACCTGTGTCTTACTATTTGTTGCTGTGGCGGTACCAGTAGTAATCCCGACATAATAGCATGCCGATGTGGTCGCACCAGGTCCATCTATTGCCAGCAAGACACGAAAGTTGCCACCCAGTTGTGAGTGCCACACGATCACCATGCACAAGAGGGCAGCAAAGGTAAGCCCCCGCGGCTAGCCGCGGGGGCTTACCTCCGATAGATTGCTGCGTATCAGCAAGGGCCAACGACGTCCCTTCAGCCGCTAGGCCATCAACTGGGCCATCACAGCGTGGCCTCACGCCGATTCAGTCCATGTACGAGGACGTCGCCAATGCCAGATTCTGCAATACCAGCCTCCGCCGCTGCCCAAATTGAGGCCGTGGGGATAAACAGCGAGACCGGCGCGCCCGCTGTTAGCGCTCAGCCTCTCGAAGCGCAGCCTGCTGTGCGCTCAGAAGCGCTGAGCGCGCCGCCCGCGGCGCAGGGGCTGTACGACCCGGCGTTTGAGCACGACTCGTGCGGCGTCGGTTTCGTTGCCGACATGTCGGGTGTGCCGAGCCGCAGTGTCATCGATCAAGCATTGAAATGCCTCACCAATCTTGACCATCGCAGCGCTACCGGCGCCGAAGACAACGTAGGCGACGGCATCGGCATGACCATCGGGGTGCCCGATGAGTTCCTGCGAGCGGTGTGCGACTTTGAACTGCCGCCAGCGGGTAGCTATGCAGTCGGCACTGCGTTCTTGCCCCGCGCCGACCCCGACGCTGCTGCTGCAGCTATCTGCGAGATCATGATCTCAGAGGGGCTTGACGTGCTCGGCTGGCGCGATGTCCCTACCGACCCCTCAGAGCTCGGCACGTTCGCCACTGATCCGATGCCGGTGTTTCGGATGCTGTTCGTAGCGGCCCCGAACCGCAACAACAAGAGCAACAACGACGGCAGCAACCCAGACAGCAGCCAACTACACGGCACCAAACTACACGGCAGCCAACTACACGACAGCCAACTACTCAGTGGCTTAGACCTTGAACGGCGGGTGTACATCGCTCGCAAACGCACCGAACACGAGATCGACCCGGCACCGTATTTCGCCTCGTTGTCATGCCGCACCCTGATCTACAAGGGAATGCTGACGTGCAGCCAGTTCGCTGGGTTCTATCCCGACCTCAGTGACCGCCGCATGGCATCGACACTGGCCGTGGTGCATTCACGCTTTAGCACCAACACGTTCCCGTCGTGGCCGCTTGCCCATCCGTATCGCATGCTCGCCCACAACGGTGAGATCAACACCGTGATGGGCAACCGGAACTGGATGCGCGCCCGCGAAGGCGACCTCGCAAGTCCGTTGTTCGCCGACGCTGACGGTTCCAACGGGCTTGAGCGCATCTTCCCAATCTGCACGCCGGGTGCGTCCGACACCGCCAGTTTTGATGAGGTGCTTGAACTGCTGCACCTCGGCGGCAGGAGCCTCCCCCATGCCGTGCTGATGATGATTCCCGAAGCGTGGGAGAACCACGCACGTATGCCGCAAGACCGCCGCGACTTCTACGAATTCCACGCCTCGCTGATGGAACCCTGGGATGGCCCTGCCAGCATCGCTTTCACCGACGGCACTGTTGTGGGCGCTGTGCTAGATCGCAACGGACTGAGGCCATCTCGCTACTGGGTCACCGACGACCAACTAGTGATTATGGCTTCTGAGGTGGGCGTCGCCGAAGTTGACCCGCGCCAGGTGGTACACAAAGGCCGTCTGCGGCCGGGGCGGATGTTTTTGGTGGACACAGCCCAGGGACGCATCGTTGACGACAAGGAAATCAAGCACGAACTAGCACACGCTGAGCCGTACGGCGAATGGCTAGCTTCGGGGCTTGAGCGCCTCGAAGACCTGCCACCACGTTTCGGCCTGACACCGCAACACGCTTCGGTAACAAAGCGTCAGCGCACGTTCGGTTACACCACCGAAGAACTGCGACTGTTGGTGGCACCGATGGCGCGATCTGGAGCTGAGCCGATTGGATCGATGGGCACCGACACGCCCATCGCTGTGCTGTCGAAACGGCCGAGGTTGCTCTTTGATTACTTCAGCCAACTGTTCGCTCAGGTCACCAATCCGCCGCTAGATGCGATCCGTGAAGAACTGGTCACCTCGACGAGGACCAAGCTCGGGCCGGAGTCGAACTTGCTGCTAGCCGGTCCCGATTCGTGCCGACAGGTCGTGCTGAACTCGCCGATTCTTGCCAATGACGACCTCGCAAAGATCCTCTACATCGACGAAGACTTCGATTCTTTGAACGGTTCCGACAACGGTACGCAAGGCAGAAAACCATTCCGGCCTTTCGCTATCGACGGTCTGTATCCGGTCGCAGCGGGCGGTGCGGGAATGCAACAAGCCATCGAAGACGTATGCCGACAAGTTGACGCAGCAATCGCTGCTGGATCACAGATCGTCATCTTGTCCGACCGTTACAGCGATGCAGAAAACGCACCGATTCCTTCTCTGCTGTTGACCGGTGCCGTTCACCACCACTTGGTGCGCAACAAAACCCGCACCAAGGTGGGGCTGGTAACCGAATGCGGAGACGCACGCGAAGTGCATCACATGGCGCTGCTGCTGGGTTACGGCGCCAGCGCCGTCAATCCCTATTTGGCCTTCGAGTCGATCGATGACATGGTGCGTCACGACATCATCACAGACATTGACGAACGCACTGCGAGACGCAACTACGTCAAGGCTTGCACCAAAGGTGTGCTCAAGGTGATGTCCAAGATGGGGATATCGACAGTGGCCAGCTACACAGGCGCGCAGGTCTTCGAAGCGGTAGGTCTGGGGCCCGACCTCATCGATCGCTACTTCAGCGGCACCACATCCAAGCTCGGCGGTGTCGGTCTAGATGTACTCGCAGCCGAGGTGGCCGAGCGTCACCGGTTCGCTCACCTCGACAATCCCACTGAGGTCGCGCACCGCGACCTGTGGGCGGGCGGTGAGTACCAGTGGCGACGCGAGGGCGAGTACCACTTGTTCAACCCCGAGACCGTCTACAAGTTGCAGCACTCCACACGCGCCGGTCGCTATGAAGTTTTCAAGGAATACACCCGCCTAGTTGACGATCAGTCCACCGAGCTGGCGACTTTGCGGGGCCTATTTGAGTTACGTCCGTCGCCACAGGGTCCGATCCCCATTGAGGAAGTCGAGCCGGTTAGTGAGATCGTGAAGCGGTTCTCCACCGGCGCGATGAGTTACGGCTCTATCTCTGCGGAGGCTCACGAGACGCTGGCAATCGCCATGAACCGCATCGGCGGGAAGTCGAATACCGGCGAAGGAGGCGAAGACCCCGAACGTTATGTGCCTGACCCCAACGGTGATCTGCGGCGCTCAGCGATCAAACAGGTCGCATCAGGCCGTTTCGGTGTTACGTCGGAGTACTTGTCGAATGCGGATGATCTGCAGATCAAGATGGCTCAAGGGGCGAAGCCGGGCGAAGGCGGACAACTGCCGGGGCCGAAAGTTTGGCCGTGGATCGCCAAGACCCGCCATTCAACGCCCGGTGTCGGACTCATCAGCCCGCCGCCTCATCACGACATCTACTCAATAGAAGATCTCAAGCAACTCATTTTTGATCTGAAGAACTCCAACCCCGCTGCGCGCGTTCACGTCAAGCTGGTCGCGGAGGTAGGCGTAGGCACCGTGGCCGCCGGTGTCTCAAAAGCAAAAGCTGACGTGGTGCTGATCTCCGGCCACGACGGCGGCACCGGAGCGTCGCCGCTCACCTCGCTCAAGCACGCCGGCGCGCCGTGGGAGCTGGGTCTCGCCGAAACGCAGCAAACGCTTCTGCTCAACGGGCTACGTGACCGCATCGTCGTGCAAACCGACGGGCAGCTCAAAACCGGCCGCGATGTCATCGTCGCCGCTTTGCTGGGGGCCGAGGAGTTCGGCTTTGCCACTGCACCGCTGGTGGTTTCGGGCTGCATCATGATGCGCGTTTGCCATCTCGACACCTGCCCGGTGGGGGTCGCAACCCAAAACCGTGAACTGCGCAAACGCTTCAGCGGACAGCCCCAGTTCGTCGTGAATTTCTTTGAGTACATCGCCGAGGAGGTGCGTGAGTACTTGGCGATGCTGGGTTTTCGGTCGCTGACCGAAGCGGTCGGGCGTGTGGATCGGCTAGATACCACCACGGCCGTCGCTCACTGGAAGGCCCACGGCTTGGACCTGTTACCGATTCTGGCGGAGCCGCAAACACCGTGGCCACAAGACCGTTACTGCTCCCAGAGCCAAGATCACGGTTTGGAAAATGCGCTAGATCAGCGGCTCATCGAGATCGCGACGCCGGCTATCGAACGCCGCGAGCTGGTACGAGCCGAGCTGCCGATCAGCAACGTGAACCGAACCGTCGGCACCATGCTGGGCCATCGCATCACCACTGCACAGGGCGACAGCTTGGCTGAGGACACTGTTGACTTGACGTTCGTTGGGTCGGCTGGTCAAAGTTTCGGGGCGTTTGTGCCGCGTGGTCTCACCATGCGGCTCTACGGCGATGCGAACGATTATGTCGGCAAGGGCTTGTCCGGCGGGCGCATCATTGTGCGACCCCCGAGGCACGTCCATCCGGACTTCGTGGCGGAAAACAGCATCATCGCTGGCAATGTGATTTTGTACGGGGCCACTGGTGGTGAGGCGTTCATTCGCGGAACGGTGGGCGAGCGGTTCTGCGTGCGTAACTCAGGTGCCCTCGCCGTAGTTGAGGGAGTGGGCGATCACGCATGCGAATACATGACCGGCGGCGCGGTTGTGGTGCTGGGGGATGTCGGACGCAACTTCGGTGCCGGTATGTCTGGTGGCGTTGCATTCGTGTACGACCCTGATGATGTGTTCTGGCGCAATCTGAACTCGGAGATGGTCGATCTGGAGCATCAGCTTGACGAGGCCGATGCGCAGGCGGTGCGCGTTTTGCTGCGCCGACACCTTGCTGAGACCGATTCGGATCCGGCTCGGCGCATACTGGACCGCTGGCGCTATGAGCTACGGAACTTCCGCAAAGTTATGCCAAAGGATTACCGGCGCGTGCTTGAGGCACGGGCAGCAGCCGCCGAAGTCGGTCAAGACCCCGACGAAGCAGTCATGGCGGCAGCGCATGGATAAGCACCAACGACGCAACCAACAAACCAAACAGCAACCCAACGCTGCCGCCAGCAAACCAGAACAGAGGCAGCGCATGGATAAGCACCAACGACGCAACCAACAAACCAAACAGCAACCCAACGCTGCCGCCAGCAAACCAGAACAGAGGCAGCGCATGGATAAGCACCTAACAACACAGCCAACAACCCAACGCTGCCGCCAGCAAACCAGAACAGAGGCAGCGCATGGGTGACATTCGAGGCTTCCTGCGGCACGACCGAGAGTTGCCGACGCGGCGTCCCGTGCCGGTGCGCTTGCGCGACTGGAGGGAGGTGTACGAGCCGTTTGCCGACGAAGACCTTCGTGCTCAAGCCAGCCGATGCATGGATTGCGGAGTGCCGTTTTGCAACTCGGGCTGCCCGTTGGGCAACATCATCCCCGACTGGAACGACCTCGTCTACCGCGACCGCTGGCACGATGCCATCGAACGCTTGCACGCCACCAACAACTTTCCCGAGTTCACCGGTCGGTTGTGCCCCGCGCCCTGCGAGGGTGCCTGCGTGCTGGGCATCAACGCCGACCCGGTCACCATCAAGCAGGTCGAAGTAGCAATCATCGACAAGGCATTCGAGATGGGCTGGGTTGTTCCCGAACTGCCCGCCGTGCGCTCTGGCCGCAGCGTGGCAGTGGTGGGTTCGGGGCCTGCTGGACTAGCGGCGGCACAGCAACTGACCCGCGCCGGCCACGACGTCACCGTGTTTGAGCGCGCTGATCGGCTCGGTGGTCTGCTCCGCTACGGCATCCCCGAGTTCAAGATGGAGAAGCGTCACATCGAACGGCGGCTCGACCAGATGAGCGCCGAGGGCACAAAATTCCGCACTGGCATCGAAGTAGGTGTTGACCTCCCCGCAGCAGATATACAGGCCGATTTCGACGCACTGGTGCTCGCCGGCGGTGCTACTGAGTGGCGCGATCTGCCGATACCGGGCCGTGAGTTGGGTGGCATCCATCAGGCCATGGAGTACCTGCCGTGGGCCAACAAGGCCCAAGAAGGAGACCTTGACGCTGCCGACGTACCGATTAATGCAGCGGGTAAACGCGTGGTGATCATCGGCGGTGGCGATACCGGTGCCGACTGCTTAGGCACTGCGCATCGTCAAGGTGCTTCGTCGGTACATCAGTTTGAGATTTTGCCGCGACCACCCGACGAGCGTTCGTCGGCCAACCCGTGGCCGACGTATCCGATGGTCTACCGGGTTTCTTCAGCCCATGAGGAAGGCGGCGACCGGGTGTACTCGGTGAACACAGAAGAGTTCCTCGGCGACGAAGCGGGAGCGGTGCGAGCTTTGCGAGCACACGAAGTGGTGTTCGGCGACGGCCGGTTTGCCAAAGTAGACGACACCGACTTCGAACTCGAATGCGACTTGGTGCTGCTGGCCATGGGTTTCTTGGGCCCTCAGCGTGAGGGTCTGCTCGCTCAACTCGGCGTACAGACCGACGAACGCTCCAACGTGGTGCGCGACGATCAGTACCGCACCAGCGTTGATGATGTGTGGGTGTGCGGCGACATGGGTCGCGGGCAGAGCCTGATTGTGTGGGCCATTGCCGAGGGCCGAGCCTGCGCCGCCGCAGTAGATGAGGCTTTGATGGGCGTAACGGCGCTTCCTCGGCCGATTTTGCCTTCCGAGCGCCCACTCAACTGAAAGCGATGAGCATGAGTCCGTATCTGGTGAACGGCGAGCGTTTGTGGGAGGCGCTTCAAACCTTGGCCGAGATCGGTGCAACACCTGCCGGTGGGGTCGCCCGTGTGGCGTTGACCGATGAAGACCGAGCCGGTCGCGATCTGTTCGTGAAGTGGGTGCGCGAACTGGGCTGTTCGGTTCACGTTGATCAGATGGGCAATTTGTTCGCCCGCCGCGAGGGAACTGACAGCCTGCGAGCGCCGGTGGTGATCGGCAGCCATCTTGACAGTCAGCCCACCGGCGGAAAGTACGACGGCGCGTACGGAGTGATGGTTGGCCTTGAAGTGCTGCGAGTGCTCAACGACCACAGCGTCACGACCGCTGCCCCGATTGAGGTTGTGTCATGGACGAACGAGGAAGGTGCGCGGTTCCCTCCGGCCATGATCGGCTCAGGTGTGTATGCGGGCGCCTTTGATCTCAGCGAGACACTCGCCACGCCGGGCGTTGACGGCACCACGCTTGGCGGCGAACTTGCGCGCATCGGTTACGCGGGCGATGAGCCGTGCGGTGCTCCCGATGGTTCAAGTCGGCGACCTATCGGGTACTACATCGAGCCGCACATCGAGCAGGGGCCGATTTTGGAGGCTGCTGATGTGGCGCTCGGCACTGTGACTGGTGTGCAGGGCATCCGCTGGTACGACGTAACCATCGAGGGGCAGTCGGCCCATGCGGGCAGCACGCCGATGGAGCTTCGTCGTGATGCGATGGTGGCTGCTGCCCGTCTGGTTTGCGAAGCCGATGAGATAGCAGCCAGGCGCGCACCCGAAGGACGAGCCACGGTGGGCACCTTGTCGGTTGGCGCCGGTTCGCGCAATACCGTCGCTGGCTGCGTCAACTTGACGGTCGATTTGCGCCACCCCGAGATGGCCGAACTGGATGCCATGCATCACGAGCTGCTGGCCTTTGCCAACAGCGCAACATTTGGGCCACAACAGTCGGCGCACACATCTGGTTTCGCCGAACAGTCCAACGTTGGGTCCAGCAGCCCGAGCGAGGTGACCGGTCGGTCGATTCCTCAACCGCAGATAACGCCCATCTGGTATTCGCCGCCGATTACTTTCGACCAGACGGTCGTAGAGGCACTGCGCGAAGGCGCAACCGCGGCGGGCTTTGCACCAATGGACATCACTTCAGGTGCCGGCCACGATGCCTGCTATGTGTCGAAGGTGGCTCCGACGGGAATGTTGTTTATTCCGTGCGCTGGGGGGCTTTCGCACAACGAGGCGGAGTCGATTCTGCCTTCTCACGCCAAAGCCGGCGCCCAAGCCACGCTCAACGCAGTGCTCTCGCTGGCCGGCTGATCACAGCCAAGTTGGCGTTTGCCTGCTACATCAGCCGCCACCACGGCACGGCCAGCACATCGGGGGCAAGCCATTCGACGTTGTCGCCGCCACCTATCAGCAGGCCCGGCCTGCACTGCCCGTCGTACTCCGCACGAAACAGACGCAGGTGACGAGCATCGCCAAGCCGCGGGCGCGCAGATGCCTTAATCTCAATCGGCAGTAACCCGTTGGGTGTCTCAACCACAAAATCGACTTCTGCACCACTCGCGGTGCGCCAATAAAACACTTCAGTCGGCTGTGAGCGTGTTTCGCGCCACGCAAGCAAGTCACTGAGCACCAAGTTCTCCAAGCAAGCACCGGTCGGCTCGTGCTGTTGGGCCAAATACAGTGCCAAACCCACATCGCTCCAATACAGCTTCGGTGACTTGATGAGGCGCTTTGTTCGATTCACCGAGTACGCCGGCACACGCACCAGCAGGTGCGAGGTCTCAAGGAGGTTGAGGTAGCGGTGAACCGTCGCCTGTGGTAGCGCCACGTCTCGACCGAGATCGGTCTGATTTGATGTCGCGCCTAGCCGCAGGCACGTTGCGCGCATCAGCCGACGAAAGTCGGGCAACGAAGCAACCGCCGACAACTCCAGCAGGTCTCGCTCTAGGTAGGTGCGCACGTACCCGTCAAACCAGATGTTGCGTTCGGCTTGCGTAGAAAGCTGCAACGCCGGTGTCGGAAAACCACCTCGAGTAGCCCACGACCGCCAGTCGGCAGGTTCCCCTGGGCTGGCTCGCACAAGATCAGGCCACTGCTCATCGGGAGTGGCCAGCAGCTCTTCCCAGATGCCGCAAGTGCCAAAACCGAGCTGTTCGCGCCGTGTCATCGGCCATAGGGTCAGATAGCTCGCCCGGCCAGCCAACGACTCTGACACCTGCTGCATCAGCAGCAAACTGGCCGAGCCGGTCAGCAGAAAACGCCCTGTGTGGCGGCGCTCATCGATGGCATGCTTGACGGCGTGCAGCAGCCTAGGTTCGCGCTGGATCTCGTCGAGGATGACAGCATCTCGGTGCCTGACCAGTGCTTGGGGATCACGTCGCGCTAGATCGCGGGTATCTAGATCGTCCAGCGTGAAGTACCGCCAGATGCCCGGCAGCAACTCGCGCACCAAGGTGCTTTTGCCGGTCTGGCGTGCCCCTGTGACGACGACCGCAGGCATCACGCTGAGGTGTGCTTGGAGTGTCGGGCCGAGGAGCCGAGGATGCAGCAATTCATCCACGGCATGAATGATATCCATTCACAGCATGAATGATTATCATTCAACGCAGCACCGGCGCTGCTGTTAGCTGTTGCCGGAGTCTGGCTGGGTTCGCTGGGTTCACTAGGGCTGGGTTCGCTACATGCTTTTGGCTCGGTGATTGGTCCGGCGGTTGGCCCCGCTCGGCCTCTAGCCTCAAACAGTGATGACCCCCCCCCCCCCCCGCAACCCTCGGCGAAACTGTTCGAAGCCGAAGCCGTTGGGTGGGAGGACAACGTCACAGATTGGTGCCTTGAGCAGTTCCGTGAGCATTACAACGACCCTGACATCTCCAAAGACGACATCTGGGGGTACCTGTACGGGGTAATGCACGCGCCTGATTGGCGTGAGCGTTTCCGGCACGACCTTCAGCGCAATCTGCCGCGAGTGCCTTTCGCGCCTGACTTTGAGGCGTTCCGAGCCGCAGGCCAAGAACTCATGGCGCTTCATGTGGGTTATGAGACCTGCCCAGAGCTACCGCTGGAATGTCGAGTAGATGGCGTGGCTAGCGAGGGCGACGCCGACGACGGGGCGTATCGCATCGACAAGCAGATGCGGTGGGGTCAACGGCGCGAGGTCGGTGCAGGCGTTCGCGGCAAGGCCGCTGCGGATCGCAGCGTGTTGCACGTCAACGATCGCTGCTCACTCGTTGGCATACCGCCGCAATGTCACAACTACACAGTGTCGGGCCGCTCGCCCTTGGAGTGGGCGATCGACAGTTTGCGCTACAAGGTTGACAAAAAATCTGGCATCACCGATGACCCAAACCGTTGGCATGTCTGGGCTGAGCGGCCATTTGAGCTAATCCGGCACTTGCGTCGGCTGGCGCATCTGTCGATGAGATCGGCCGAGATCATCGACGCGTTGCCGCCGTCACTCGACACCACACCCGCAGCTACACCGGCACAAGCACCCGCAGCCACACCAACAGAAACACCCGCAGCCGCAAGCAAGGTTGCTGCGGGGCACCCAGGAGGCAACAGCCAGTGACGCTCCTCGATTCGCCTGCGCCTGCCCAAGGGGTGCTTTTTGAGCCGGAGGTGTTTCGGCTCATCCGCAATCTTCCGCTCAGCAACCACGAGAAAGGCAAGCGGTTTGAACTCGTGATGCAGGCTGCTCTGCGTGCCAATCCCGAACTCGGCTTCGACGAGGTCTGGACATGGATGGAATGGCCCGACCGTGTCGCACACGGCTTCGGTGCTGATCGCGGCGCTGATTTGGTCGCACTACATCGACGCACTGGTCTGTGGGCCATTCAGTGCAAGTTCTACAAAGACGGCACGGTGCCCAGCGACGACATCGCAAGGTTCCTCACTATCGGTTCCAACCAACCGTTCGATGCCACGATGCTGGTCAACACGGGCCACGTAACGAAAGGGTCGTCTGGTGACCTCATTCGGGCCAGAACCAAACTGGTTGACCTCGCCGAACTTGAGACCTGGCCGGTGGACTGGGATGCCGGCCTGAAGGCTCCCGAAACGGTGAGGTGGGAAGCTGAGGTCAAACAACCTCGGCCTCACCAACAAGAAGCGCTCGATGCCATCACCAAAGGCTTTGAGACCCACACTCGCGGCACCGTGGTAATGCCGTGTGGCACCGGAAAATCGTTGGTCGCTATGTGGGCCGCCGAAGCCGCAGCAGGGCGCGGCGGCAGTGTGCTGTATGCGGTGCCGTCGATTGCGCTGATGGGCCAGACCATGCGCGAATGGGCAACCAACAAGACCATGCCCCACGACTACATCGGCGTGTGCTCAGACCCCAGCACGGGCCGCTTAGCTAACGACGACGCGCCATGGCTGGCGCAAGTGCCGATGCCGGTCAGCACCAACCGCGATGCTATTGCTCAGCGCTTGGCTAAACCGCTCGATGACACTGAGATGCGGGTGGTGCTGACCACGTATCAGTCGCTGCCGGTGCTCGCCAAAGCCATCAAAGCGGCCAAGGCTGCTAGGGGCAGTGTCGATGCCAACGTGGCACACGGCACAACGCCGTTTGATTTGTTCATCTGCGATGAGGCGCATCGCACCACCGGCATCGAGCGCGCTGAGGCTTCGGGCTCGGCCACAAGTGCCGCTGCTCAGCGTGCCTCAGGCTTTCACCTCGCACACGACAGCGAAGCGCTGCCTGCGCTGCGGCGGTTGTACATGACTGCCACGCCGCGGGTGTTCACACCTCGCGCACGCAAGCAGGCCGACCAGCTCGCTGAGCGGTTAGGTCGCGAACTCGACTCGTTCTCAATGGACGACCCCCAGACATATGGGCCCCGCCTGTATGAGCTGCGCTTCAGCGAAGCCATCGACCAAGACTTGCTGTGCGACTACCGAGTACTCGTGGTGGGCAAGACAACAAGCGATGGTGACCTCGAGGACAAGTACATCGAAGTGTTGCGCGAAGCCGATGCCAGCCAGCGCGCCAACGCTCGCGGCGGACTGGTGGCCGAGCATTACGCCACCAAGCTGCTAGGTGTGCTCGACGCGCTCGCCGCCCCGAAGACTGTCGCCGCGATGCGGGGCCGGGTCAGCGGCGAGATCGCCACCCGTACCGGGGATCCGTTGCGCACCGCGATCTTGTTCGCCAACACGGTTGCGCGCTCCAAGACTGTCGGCGCAGCAGGCCATCACGGCGAACTGCTAGGCACGCAACACAGCTTGTTGTCGGCCATCGCCGACGACTTGCGGGCGCGCTGGCGCGACGACGGGCGCAACATCTTGGCAGTGCAGACGCAGCATATGGACGGCACCACTCGCGCTGATGAGCGAGCGCGGCAGCTCGGCTGGCTGCGCGAACAGGGCGGCCGCTCAACAATGCCTACAGACCACAACGAGACACACCCCAAAGCCGCAGAAACCGACACGACAGCCGGTAAGCAACGCAGCGACGCAGCAGAACAGCACGCTACAGAAACAAGCGGGCCGACCTGCCGGGTGCTGTCTAACGCCAAGGTGCTTTCTGAGGGCGTGGACGTGCCAGCGCTCGACGCGGTGGTGTTTATGGATCCGCGCAAGTCCACCATCGACATCACCCAGGCGGTGGGTCGGGCTATCCGCAAGGCACCCGGCAAAGAGCTCGGCTACATCGTGATTCCGGTAGTAGTGCCCGAAGGCAGCGCCATGACCAGCCAAGAAGTGCTGGCAGGGTCAGATTTCGGCATTGTCTGGGATGTAGTGCGGGCGTTGCGCTCACACGACGACCGGGTGGATCACTGGCTGAACGGCATCAACACCTCGCCGCCTTTCAACATCATCGGCCCGCCGATTGACGACAGCAGCGACGCCAGCGACGACGGCGACAGTGATGAAGAAGGCGATAAGGAACATGTCTACGAACAGCTAGACCTGCTGGCGATCAAACGCGAACTTGAACGTCAAGTGTTCTCCAAGATGGTGGATGTCTGCGGTGACCGTCAGATGTGGCCCACTTGGGGCAAAAACGCTGCTGTGGTGTGTGAGCAGGTGCGCCAGCGTGTTGACGCGCTGCTGGCCGATCTGGATACCCAATCGTCATTCGGTGTGTTCGTGGAGTCGATCCGTGAGACCGTCGGATCGCACGTCACCGAAGCTGAGTGCGTGGAGATGGTGGCCCAGCATGTCGTGACAATTCCGATCTTCGACGCTTTGTTTCCCGAGAACGGGTTTGCCAAGCAAAACCCAATGAGTCGGGCCATGGACCGACTGCTTGCCAGCTTCGCCAATGCGAATGATGTTCTAGATAGCGAAGGCGCCAACAAGAGCGCCAGTGAGTCTGATGTGTTGGTGGGTTATGCGTTAGCGAACCAATTGTTTGAGGCCGAACTGAAGCCGCTCACCCGCGCGTACAGGACGATGCGCCAGATGCTCAGCGAGAACGTCACAGCTGCCGCCAAGGTGGATCTGATGCGTGAGATCTACGACGGCTTCTTCAAAGAAGCCATGAAGCCAACGTGTGACCGTCTCGGCCTCGTTTACACACCGGTAGAGATTGTCGATTTCATGGTGCATACCACCGAGGCATTATGTCACCGACATTTCGGCAAAGGCCTCACCGCGCAAGGCACCCATGTGCTTGAGCCGTTTTGTGGCACCGGCACGTTCTTGTACCGGTTGCTCACAGTCAAGAGCGCCGACGGGCAGCCAATCATCAACGCAGACGACCTTGGGCGCAAGTATCGCCTCGAGTTGCATGCCAACGAGGTGGTGTTGCTGGCCTACTACGTAGCAGCACTCAAGATTGAAGCTGGCATGGAAGAACGAGGCGGCTTCGCTACCGATGAACTCGGTCAAACCCAGTTCGCCCAGTTTGAGAACATCGTTCATTGCGACACGTTCCTGTCTGCTGGGCCGTTTGCTGCTGGGACGCTGGAGGGCACCACCGACAACAGCGCCGCAGCCCAACTGCAAAACGAACTGCCCATCAAGGTCATCATCACTAACCCGCCGTGGTCGGCAGGCCAAAAACAATCCGACGACGACAACCCCAACATCGCCTACCCCGAGGTGGAGCAACGCGTGCGCGACACCTACGGCAAACGCCACCGTGAGGTAACCGGCAAAGGCGCAGGCAAAGCAATGGGCAACCTGTACGTGGAAGCCATCCGCTGGGCATCAGACCGCGTCGGCGACCCCAAACCAAGCGGCCTCGTGAGCGGGCGGCGACCAGCTGGCATCGTCGCAATGGTGCATCCGAACTCGCTGTCTACCGGCACCTCGCTGGCTGGAATGCGGGCCGCATTGCGCGACGAGTGGAGCGACATCTACGTAGTGAACCTGCGCGGCGACGCCATGAAATCGGGAGAAGAATTCAAGCGCGAGGGTGACAAAATATTCGGTGCCGGGTCGCGCAACGGCGTGCAGATCACACTGCTAGTCAGCGACCCGGACGCGCCCGAGGGCCCCGGGCGACTCCATTACGCAGAAGTGCCCGAATGCGCCAGCCTGGCCCAAAAGTTTGAGTGGCTCGCTGGCTTGACCCCCAAAACCACGCAGGTAGGCCAAGGCTTCACTGAGGTACCCCTCAACGACAAACACGACTGGGTCAACATCACCGACGGCACCTTCGAACAACTTCCTATCGAGCTATGCAAGCTGTCGAAGTCGAACCATCAAACCAGCAGTGATCCTCGAACAGCCGTCACCACGAGCGTGCTCGGACTCACCACCAATTGCGACACCCATGTGTACTCCTTCAGCCGCAACGACCTGATCGACCGTGTGCAACGTCTCATTGAGCGATTCGAAGAAGTCCGAACAGCAATTCATGAAGACGGTTTCACATTCGAGTCTGCGACAGATAGCGACGACATCCGCAGTATCAAATGGACCGATCGCCTGAGGCAATCAGCCCAAAGAAACGTTTCTATCGAGTTCGATGAGCGCCGTATTCGCGAGGTGCTCTACCGCCCATTCACCAAGCTCTGGCTCTACGAAGACGACCGGATACTGTCCAGCGTCAAATCCATCTCCGCCCTGTTCCCCAAGAATAAACTTACCGACCGACCGACCGACCGACCGACCGACCGACCGACCGACCGACCGACCGACCGACCGACCGACCGACCGACCGACCGAGCCATTCTCGTCAATCAGACCCAACAACTCCCCCTTGGGATCCTCGCCAGCGACCGACTCTTCGATCTCTGCGCTACCGGACGCCAAACCCGAGCAATCCCCCGAGGCCGGCGATCTTGACTATGCGGGACCAGCAACTGCCGTTTGCGGTGATCGCTTCCGCGACCATGACGGACCTGCATATAGCAGGCAGACCGACGCGAGCGGCCCCGCGTCTAACCAAGGCTTAGACCCCCCCCCCCCCCCCGCAATCGCAATCGCCTCACCGAACAACCGGGCGATCTTCGGCTGTCTGGCAACAACCAGCCCAATCGACCTCAGCGCCGCGGGAACCAATCAACCCACACGGGCACTACCCCGGCAGCGATCTCGCTGACTTCTCCGTCGAACATGGCGGTTACCGCAGTGATGGCGACAAACACACTCGCCGACCTGCATCTGCTAGCAGCAGGGCAAGCCACCAGAGTGCTGCTGAGGCGAGCGCCTTCCTAATCGCAGCGCCAAGCAACCGCACGGTGTTTAGCGTGCTCGCATCAGGCGGCCTCAACGATTTGCACGCCATCGACCCCGCCTGCCGCTCACTCCCCCGCACCACTAACTTACGCTCCTCAACAGAAAGGCTGCGAGGTCAACTATGAGCTACACCGAAGCCGAAGTTTCAGCTGCTAACGCTGCCATGAACAAGTACCGAGCAGGCTCCGATGGCGAGGTGGCAGCAGCGCTCGCAGTGGTCGGGCTCAGCGCTGAACGCGCGTGCAAAGAAACAAACCTGCGCGACGACATGATTCGGGTTGCTCACCAAACGGGTGCGTCGCTGCGTCAGATCGCAGAGGCTTCGGGGCTTGGGCGCAAAACAGTGACAGCAATTGTGGAAGCCACAAAAACTGCACACTGAGCCAGCCGCACACAGGGCCGAAAGCACTCGGGGCCAACTACACACTGGGCCAGAAGTCGTCGGCGTATCCGAAGTAGGTTGCAGCCATGGCTGCCGATAGCGCTTCCAACGACAATCTGACGGCTCCGCGCTTTGAGTCACTGATGGACGTGATCCGGCTGCGTCGGTCCGTGCGCAGTTTTGAGCCGCCGCCCGAGCCGCTGCCAACCGAGGTACTGCGAGGCATCTGTGAGGCCGGACGCTGGGCACCATCGGGTGCCAACACCCAGCCGTGGCATTTTGTGGTCGCTGCCGAACGCGCCGAAGTGAAAGCCGTCTCGGAAGTGTTTGTGCGCCAGGCCGACCGGCTGGTGGAGCACTGCCGGGGCTTCCCGCATGTGCATAAAAAGCACTGGCTGCACAACTCGCTGGCCATCGTGCTGCTGTTCTGCGACCCCCGCTGGGTCGACTCCTACCCCGTCAGCGACCACGACGGATGGCGCGACGAATATGCCGCCAACAACGAGAAAATCCTGTTGGCATCTGTCGGCGCTGCGGCGCAGAACATGCATTTGGCAGCCGCGGCGTACGGTCTGACGACAGCATGGCTGAGCGGCGGTGGCGAGGACACCACCGCTCGGGATCTTCGAACACTGCTGGGCGTACCCGAGCCACTGGTGCCAATAACGACCGTTCCTATTGGTTGGCCGCATCGACGCGCCGAGTCTCGCTACCGCCATCCACTCGATCAGCTAATCCACTGGGGAAGCTGGGACCAATCACGAACACCGGCCGACGATGCAGTCCAGACCTACGTCAGCGGTGTACGCCAGCAAGCCATGTACCGCAGCAGCGAAACCCTCACAGACTGAGACAACTTTTCCCTCCACCGAGTGGCAGACGGCATGGGCTGTCACGCAGGATCACATTAGTGCCTACGCATTGAGCGGCTAACAGTAAATGTCGATTACTCGCCACGGTGCTTTGGCTCGTAGCTTTTCATAGCTGAGCCGCACGCGAAAGTCTTCGTTCAAAGTCGGTGCGTTCCGACCCGCTCGCCAGATGGTGTTAGACGCGTCAGGGTTGTAGGTCTCTTGGAGCAACCCGTTGGGGATGCATGCCACAATGATGCGCTCTAGGTCGTGGCCGTTTGATTCTTCGTAGACGAACTTGGCAATCACGGTGACTGTCAACATCCGTCGTTCCCCTCGCTCGATGAATGGATCAAGTGCGCCCTTGTGTTCGATCAGTTGCCCGCTACGGATCTGCCTCACCGCCATTGAGGTCTGAGACATCTGAATCGTTGCGGTACGCCTTTCCCTTTCGGCTTTCGCGTCGAGCATCAATGCAACCGGCTCAGCATCGGGAACAAAAACGTAGATCGCTTTCTTAAGATCGACCTTGCCGTATAGACGCTCATGCATCTCCGACAGGCCCATTGCGTCAATGGCCTCGCGTAGTACGTCCTCAGCAATGTCCTGAGGGTGGTCAGTTTCCTCGCGCCAGATAATGACGGCTCGGTCGAAGTAGTCCGTCAGCGCTTGGGCCACCATGGCCAGCACGGCACATTCGATGTGCTCTACGCGGTCTGCTTGCATGGCGCGGCCATCGCTTCTGTGGTGCGCCGCCGAGCGAGTTGGGCAGCGGCAGCGTCAAGCTCAACACCGAGCCATCGGCGTCCCTCCGCGGCGGCGACCGCGGTGGTCGTGCCTGAACCTACGAACGGATCAAGCACAAGACCACCCGCTGGACTGAACAGTCGGATCACCCTGCGTGCCAACTCGGTCGGAAACTCAGCCTCGTGACGACTGTTGGACCGCACAGACGGTATCTGCCAAACACCGCGGCTTCCCCAGTCGGCCCACTCAGCGGCATCAAGCCGGTCACGGTCATAAGTGACCACACCAGGCTGCCAGAACACGAGCACATGCTCAAACTCGTCCACAGCGCGATAGCTGTTGGAATGCCATCGACTGTTCGCCCAGCATGGGTCCTTGTGCCACACACGCCGGTCGTACAAATACAAGCCTACGTTGAGCGCCCATTGCTCAATAAGACCGTTAGTCAGCAGCACTCGTGTCGGGGTGTCATGCTTGCCGCCGCGCACATTGTTGCCCTCCAAGCGCCGCTGGACGGTCTGCTCAGAGCAGCCGAGCATCGCAGCAAGCTCATGCCGTCTCGCGTCCGGATGGGCCGCCATAGCGGCAAGCACATCGTCACGCGTTACAGGACTCGTCTTGCGGGCAATGTTGTCAGCCTGATAGCGAGGCATTGATTCATCGGCGTAGCAAAGGATGTCCGCGATATTCACGACCATGAAACCGCCCGGACGCAGAATGTCGCTATGCGCAGCGACCACATCCGCGATAAGCGTTTGCCAGCCGTCAAAATCGAGATGCGATTCGTACGACTTACCGACAAAGTACGGCGGCGACCAGAAACTCAGATCAACACTGTGCTCAGCCAGAGTGCGAAGCACGCTGCGAGCATCACCGGTGATTATCTGACCATCTCGCTGCGTGCGTGTCTGACGGTCGTCAGTAAGTGGCATAGAGGTGCATCCAGACTGCGGCTCAATAGGCGGCGCTACGCAGTTCTGCTTCATGGTGATCCATTCTGTCCGTCGCAGCGGTTCATGACCCGACGCTGCGAAAGTGCGGCAGCAACAAGAGCGACAAAGCCACGCAGTCAGTGTCGCACAGGGCTGTGACAGCTATGCCGTTGCAGGACTAATCAAACGGGGGCATGGCTGCGTCAGTTCGCAGAGGCATCGGGGCTTGAGCGCAAGATCGTGACGGAGATTGTTGAAGCCGGACAGACTCAACGCTGAAACAGAATCACCGAACGTGCTGGCCGAGCGTGCTGACATCGTTGGCTACATCATGAAGCGGCTGACTGAAGAGGTTGCCAGCCACATCTCGATATCGCGGATGGCTTGGGTCATGGCTTGGCCGATGAGATCAAGCTGACGAACTTGCTCAATGCGCGGCCGCGCCTGCTCTAGTTCGGTCTTGGAGAGCATCTCGCCAAAGATGCCACACGCATCAGCCAAGACAATGATGACAATGTCGCGCGGGCTAGGTATCTCGTCGCTGAACAACACACCCATGATGCGCAGTTTCACTTCGCGTTCGGCCTTACCGTCGATCATCGGATAGCGCCGAGAACGGAACACCCACAAGAAGCGGTCGTCTTTGCGCTCGAGGATGCCTTGGTTGACGAGCCGAGCGAACGCCGTTTCGCGAATGCTCTCGGCTTGCGATGCCACGAACTCAACCCAGTAGCGCGAGTCGTTCTCTTCGGGTTCTTCCTGCTTTGCGGCAATCTGGGCCAACGTCGGGTCGAGCAGGCTGTCGCCAATCGGCGTGGTGTCAACCAGCGTCAGCTTCTCAAGATCGGTGTCGATCCGGTTCTCCATGGCCAAGTCCATCAGCACTGCGCCAGCGACCACCCGGTCGAGTGTGCGCTCGGGCACATGAATCAGCTTGCCGTCATCGTCTCTGAGCAGCAGGAGGAGAATTTCTTCAGCGAATCTCAGCATGGTTCTAGCTCAACTCCCGTCATCACAGCAGCGCGACGCTGCACGCCCCGACTAGTTGGCATCGTAGTTGGCACCAAAGCGGCTCGGCTTCATTTCGGCTTCATTTTGGTGCGTGCTTGTTCGTACGTTCGTCGGGAGCCAGCATTACTGCGCCGGCACTACTCGAGGCTGAACTCGTCGGTGCTTAGCTCAATGAGTTCAGCATCGGTGAGGTTGAGATCGAACTCTGGTCCCGACGGGTGCTCGATGGCGATTCGATACATCCCCTGCGCGAAATAGCGCTCGCACTCGTTGTCTGGTATGGGCGCCAGGCAGGGCACCATATCGGTGCCGGACACCACGGAGCCGTCATCAGCCACGAAAGTGATGCGCAACGGCAGCGGGGTGTCGCGCATCCAAAAGGCACCGCTGGTGTTGTTGTCGAAGACGAAGACCATCGCGGCGTAGCCGCCGAGTGCAGCAAAGTCGGCGACACCCATGAGGCCGCGCTGGCGAGCAGCGGGGGTGTCAGCGATGATGACCGGCCACACCTGAGCACCCGCCGAACCGCTAACGCGCAGCACACCCTCGCGAAAACCCTCAAACGGCACTGCTGTTGCCAACACTTTTTGCGCTTCGGAAACTCCGGCAACATCTGAGCTGGGAGTCTGTGAGGTGGTGGTCTGTGGATCGGTCGTCTGTGGGCTGCTGGTCTGTGAGGTGGTGGTCTGTGGACTGGTTGTTGGCGGGCCAGTTGTTGAGGGCCCAGTTGTTGAGGGCCCAGTCGACCGCAAGTCAGTAGAAACAGAACCGACAGTCGTGGGTACAGCAGTCGTCGGCACAGCAGCCAACCGCACGGTGCTCGGTGTTGTAGTAATGCCAACTGGTGACTCATCGGCGCCGGGGGCCGCGGGAACGCCGGTGTCGGTCCGGCTGTCACCGGCCCCGCTGTCACTGATCCCAGTGTCACTGCCCCCAGCGTCACTGGCTCCAGTGGTCAGAACAGACGCTGTCGTTGTGGCCGATGCGGGAACAGACCCGGCAGGCGGGAGGAGATCGCCGCTGCGGTTGAGATCGCCCACGGTGCAGCCAAATAGCCCGAACAGCCCAAATAGCCCGAACAGCACAGCCCCGGCCGCAATCATTACCGCAACCGGGCGAAAGAGATCCACAAAGCAAGTCTGTCGCCACAGCGCAGCGTTACCGACACAGCGAAGCGCCAGCAACACAGCGAAGCGCCAGCAACACAGCGAAGCGCCAGCAACACAGCGCGCCGACTCTTCAGCCAACATTCGTGGTGAGATAGGGGGCGTGAATGCCAAAGCAACTGCACTGAACACGATCGAGGCACCTATCCGATCCGCTGACGACCCCACAGCGGTGCCATTCGCCGACTTCGCAATCGGGGAGTTCTCGGATCTAGTCGCCATGAGCCAAGAGCTGAGCCGAACAGGCGACTGGGTGGTGCGTACGCCCTTCGGGCTGTTCGTTCACGGTTACCCCCAAGCGCGGGCCATTCTGCGAGACCCTGCATGGATCTCGGTGCTAGCCGGAGTTGCGATGCTCGACGGTGCTGGATCCGTTGACTCTGCGTCGAACGGCTCCGCCCGCGCCACGCTGGACTTCAACGCGTTGATGGCACGCGCCCGCCGTGATGGACCTGTCAGCCCGCGCGACGAGGCGATACGCGCCCGACCGAATGTGCTGGCAATGGAAGGTGATGACCATCGTCGGCTGCGTCGGTTGTTCGGACGGGCCTTCACCCCCGCAGCAGCAGACCGCCTGCGCCCGTTCATGGCAGCTCATGCAGCCCGGCTGATCGACCCGCTTACAGCAGCAGGCGGCGGCGAGGTCGTGGCGGAGTTCTGCGATCCCTATCCAGTGCCCATCATCTGTCGGCTGATGGGTGTCACCGACGATGACTGGGCGCAGTTCGGGCGATGGGCGGAGACCATCTTCGGCCTTTTCGACGGCGACGCTGAGGCGGTCATCTCCCGGCTCGACGACATCTCCGTTGCACAGGCAGAACTGAGCGCCTACGTCGTAGACCTGATTTCTCAGCGGCGGCAAGAACCCGCAGACGATCTGCTGAGCGAACTGATCAGTGTTTCTGACGAAGGTGATCGGCTGAGCGAGGACGAACTAATCGGCATGGTCGAGGCGCTGCTGATTGCTGGCACTGACACCACCCGCAACCAGCTTGGTGCCACGCTCGCCGTGCTGGCCGACCGGCCCGAACAGTACGCCGCGTTGCGAGCCGATCCCGATCTCATACCGGCATATGTAGAGGAATCGCTGCGCTACATCGGCGCGGTTCGCACCTCCATGCGCGTCGCCACGAGCGACATCGTGGTGGACGGGCTTCGGTTTCCTGCCGGGACGGTCGTGATGATCGGCCTGCATGCGGCGAGCCTGTCGGGTGGTTGCATGGCCCATACCGCTGCAGCAGATTCTCTGAATGGCGTTGGGTCGGCCACATCGTCTCAAATAGAACTGGCCCACACAGAACTGGCCCAAACAGAACTGGCTACAGCAGACCCGTACGAGTTTGACCCGACCGTCCCCCGCGACCATCCGCATTTGGCGTTCGGGAGTGGCGCACATCATTGTCTGGGCGCGTTCTTGGCACGCGCTGAGCTGCAAGAAGGACTCCGTGCGTTCGTCGAGCGGGTGGAAAGCTTCGAACTCAGCGAACCTGTGGAGTGGAAACCGCTCTCGATGGGCATATGGGGTCCCTCGCGCATGCATCTGCGTGTGAACACCCAAACCCAAGGTGCCCGGCTGGAGGCGGGAACGCGCAGAGCCGGCGGCATCGGGGCCGATCTCGGTACCTCCGCAGAACGAGACCGCTACTTGGCCTCGGTCGCGCCAATTCGACAAAGCATCGCAGACAGCATTCCTGCGCTCATCACGCGGCCACGCTTCCCCCCGCTGTTCCGGCTGGCAGTCACCGCGGCACGCATCGGCTGGGCGGTCTACGCGGGCCGCCTGTTAGACCGCCGACTCGATCCCACCGAACGTCGCGAGCAGACCTACCGGCGGCTGCGCCTAGCAGCCGTCAAGCTGGGTCCCTCCTACATCAAGTTGGCGCAGCTCATCGCCGCCGGTGAGGGGGTCTTTCCCGACGCGCTGGTGGCCGAGTGTCGCCTCTGCCGCGACCAAGTGCCCCCCGAGCCGTGGCCAGCGATCCGTCAGCAGGTCGAAGCTGAGCTGGGTCCGATTGACGAACGCTTCGCCCACTTCAACAACGAGGCGGTCGCGGCTGCTTCCATCGCCCAAGTTCACGAGGCCCGACTCAGCGACGGCACACGCGTCATGGTCAAAGTCCAGCGACCGCGCATTCGCCGTCGCGTCGAACGCGATCTTGCGGTGCTGGCGTGGGTCGCCCCGAAACTGGTGGGTCGCATCCCGATCACCGCGCTGGCCAATCCCCCGGCACTAGTGGAGCTGTTCGCAGAGACCATCAGCGAGGAACTCGACTTCCGGGTTGAAGTAGCGAACCTCTTTGAGGTGGATCGTGCCCTGCGCGCAGCTACCACCGGTCGCTGGCAGGTGCCCGAACCGATGCTGGAGGGAGTCACCGAGCGTGTGATCGTGATGAGCCCGGTGGCGGGCCGGCCGCTGAGCGAAATCCAGCCCGACGACCTCGCAGCAGGCGAAGCTGCGGCGATCTTCCGTCAGATGAACGACGCTTTGCTGCACGGCGCCTGCATGACCGGTGTCTTCCACGGCGACTTTCATGCCGGGAATGTCTTCATCGACACCGAGGGGACGCAGCCCGGCGAGCCGCCAGTCATCGGCTTGGTTGACTTCGGTATCACTGGGCGGCTCGAGGGACCTAAGCGTGTGGCTTTTCTGCGTTACGTGGTTGGACTGCTCACCGGAGACTTGCGGTCTCAGATCTCAGGGATGATCGATCTGGGTGCCTTCGGGCCTAGCAGCAACCCCGAGCGGGTCATCGCCGACCTGCGTCTCGACCGACCCGGCTTCGACCCTCTTGAGCTAACGGAGGACGAGTTCACTGCCGAGTTCAGGGCGCTCATATCGGGACTGCTAGCGAACGGCGCACGCATTCCCAAAGAGCTAATGCTGTTCATCAAAAACTTCGCTTATCTGTGCTCGGTGATCGGCGAACTGGAGCCCGACATGGAAGTGCTGGCCCAGTTCGAGCGCATTGCCTCCTCGTTTTTCGCCCGCAACGGAGTACGGATGGCAACCGAGATCGGCTTCTCACCAGCGCCCGACGATGTCAGTCCGGACACCATCCGCCAAGCCATGGGCATCTCACCGCGCCATGAGCGCGTCACATGGCGGCTCATCCGTGGGCGCCGAACAGACCTCAAAGATCGGGTTGGCAAGAAAGACTGAGGCGCGGACATGCCAAGTAGCGCTGGGTTGGCAGTTGCTGTTGAGCCGAACTGCTGGCGACGCGGCGCATTAGTTGAGGCCGTTGAGCGCGGCGGCGGCACGGTGAGCGCCGCAGGTGCGGCCTCGGCACTCGTGTGGGCCGCACCTGACAAAGTTGACCTCATCGGTGCAGTGGTGGATGCCAATCGGGGCATCGAATGGGTGCAGTTGCCGTACGCGGGCATCGAACCAGTCGTCAACATCGTGACTGCCCGACCCACTGTTGAGTGGTATTGCGGCAAAGGTGTCTACGCGGAACCGGTGGCCGAACACGCGCTGATGCTTGCGTTGGCCGGTATGCGCGGCATGTCCACCTACGCTCGCGCGCAACAGTGGAGCGCCCCCCAAGGACGCAATCTGCTCGGCGCGTCGGTGACTGTGCTCGGCGGCGGCGGTGTCGCCACCGAGTTGCTGCGCTTGCTCACCCCGTTCGGCTGCGCAACAACGGTGGTACGCAACCGTCCGGGGCTCTCAACGTCGCACACAGCGGCCTTATCAGATAGCCCAGATAACCCAAACAACCCAGCCAGCCCAAATAACCCAAACATCCCAGCCAGCCCAAACATCAGCGTTGTCGGACCAAACGAGCTGTCACAGGTGCTGCCGGGCACCGATGTGCTGTTCTTGGCGCTGGCGTTGACACCTGAGAGCACCGGCATTATCGGGTCGAACGAACTCGCAGCGTTGCCCGCTCATGCCTGGATCATCAACGTGGCGCGCGGTGGCCATATCGTCACCGACGACCTGACAGAGGCGCTGGCTACAGGGCAGATCGGCGGCGCTGCACTAGATGTCACCGACCCTGAGCCCTTGCCGGACGGCCACCCGTTGTGGCATCTGCCCAACTGCCTCATAACGCCGCACATCGCCAACACACCTGAGATGGGTCTTGCGTTGCTGGCAAATCGAGTGGCCGCCAACGTGGCCCGCAGGATCGCAGGCGAACCGCTGATCGGGCCGGTCTACCCAGACTTGGGCTACTGAGCCCCACCGCAGACACTGAGCCCCACTGCAAATGCATGGGCCCACCGCAGCTACTGGGGCCGTCGCAGACGCGTCAGGTCAGCGAAGACTTGCTGTGTGGGTGTGTTCTACGGCGTCGATGCAACGTTTACGGATGTCGGCCACTTGAGAATCGGTGAGCGTACGGTCGTCGGCTTGGAGGCGCAGGCGATACGCCAACGAGCGGGTACCCGGTGCTGTCTGGTCGCCGCGATAGACATCGAAGAGGTCAACTGAGCGCAGTTCGTCGCCGCCTGCGGCAAACAGCGTGCTACGGACCTGTGACGCTTGAACGTCATCGGGAACAGCGAATGCCAAGTCGATGTCGCTGGACGGATAGGCAGAGACCAAACGGTAAGGCCGGTCGGCGGCTTGTGAGGCCGCCGCAAGCAGGGGCGCCACCTCAACTTGCAGCCAGGCGCAGCGCTGCGCAAGGCCATACCGTTCGCATACCGCCGGGTCGATCTCTCCCACAACCCCAATCGCGTGACCGCCAACTAGCACCTCAGCCGCGCGCACTGGGTGCATGCCGCCCAAGCCGCGCGCGTTCGTAAGCGAGATATCGAGACCAAATGCCGATGCGATGAGTTCGCTCAGATGCACTGCCAGATGCACTGCATGCACTGGATGCACTGAATTGGCCGCTGAATTGGCCGCTGAGTTGGCCGCTGAGTTGGCCGCTGAGTTGGCCGCTCCGCCGCCCGTCCAAAGAGCACCAAGATGCTCCGTCTCAACGGGCAGCACCACCGAGGCAGCCCCCCCGTCGCTGTCTGTGGTCGGCGGAGCGCCGAACACGACGCCGATCTCAAACAGCGCCACGCTGTCGTTGCGGTGGGAGGCGTTGTACGCGGCTGCGCTGAGCAACCCAGGGAGCAGCGACGGACGCAGCACAGACTCTTCAGTTGCGAGCGGGTTCAGCAACCGCACCGGTTCTGCACTGTCGATACCGGCGCGGCTCAAAGCGTCAGGTGCCAAAAACGGGCTGGGCATGGCCTCGCAAAGGCCAGCGCTTACCAGCACACGGCGCAGGTCGCGGCGCAGGCGCTGGGCCGATGTCAACCGGCCCGGCTCGGGTGAACGCGGAACAGTGCGGCCCAAGCGCTGATAGCCGTAGTGACGGGCAACTTCTTCTGCCACATCGGTCTCGGTAGCCACGTCTGGGCGGAAGCTCGCGATGGCAACCTCCAGCGTCGCCTCAGCAACACTGCCGTCACGTTGAACAGTCTCATTCAGCCCAGTCTCATTCAGCCCAGTCTCATTCAGCACAGTCTCATTCAGCCCAGTCTCATTGAGCCCAGTCTCATTCAGCCCAGTCTCATTGAGCCCAGTCTCATTCAGCACAGTGCAGTGCAAACCGATGGGGTCGAGCAAGCCACGCAGCTCATCGGCGCTGAACTGCCTCCCTAACAGATGGCTCATGCGAGACGGGCGCACGCGAACTCGGGCGGCAGGAGGCAGGTCGCCTAGAACATCGAGCCGACCGCTGCGCACCGACACGCCACCGGGATGTACTCGATGGAGCAGCTCGCAGAACCGATCCAGTGCAATCGGCACCAGCCGATGGTCGGTGCCTCGCTCGAAACGCATCGAAGCTTCCGAACGCAAACCCAGCCGTTGGGAGGTACGGCTGATCGACAGACGGTCCCAGCACGCGAGTTCTACAAGCACTGCCGTGGTGGCATCGCTGATCTCGGTGTTCTGGCCGCCCATGACCCCGGCGATGCCAATCGGCCGGTCGTCACGATCCACAATCAGACCGTCGCCGGCAAGCATCTCGCGTTCGACGCCGTCGAGTGTGACGAGACGCTCTGCGCCGCGGCTGCGGCGCGTTGCGAGGCCACCGTCAGGCACCAATGCCAAGTCATATGTGTGGTTCGGTGTACCCAGCTCGACCATCACATAGTTCGAGACATCCACCACGGAGTTGATCGGACGCATCCCGCACAACGTCAGCCGGGCCTGCATCCACAGTGGCGACGGGCCAACGGACACGCCCTCAATGACACGAGCGCCGAACCGCCAGCAGAAATCAGCATCGATGATCTCCGCCGATGCCGCCGCTGAGACATCTTCGTCGGTCTCGCTGAGTACCGGTTCGGGGATCTCAAAGGGCACACCGACCCGAGCCGCCAAATCACGCGCCACGCCGGCCACCGACATCGCATCGGGACGGTTCGGGTTCACCTCCACGTCGTACAGCACATCGCCGGCGAGGCCGATCTGTGCCATGAGCGGGGCACCGAGGGTCATGTCGGCAGGCAAAATCATGATTCCGTCGGTGTCAGTACCGAGTCCTAACTCAGAAGCAGAGCAGCACATGCCCTCAGAGGCTTCGCCGCGCATACGCCGCTTGCCTATCTCCAAGCCGCCCGGCATGGTTGTACCGACAGTGGCGAGCGGCACGAGATCACCGACCGACATATTGAACGCACCGCAGCACACCTGCAACGCGCCGTTGGTTCCCTCCCCCGTCACGCCGGGCAGCTCAATATCGACAAGCTGGATGCGGTCGGCTCTTGGGTGCGGCCGCAGGCCTGCGACTCGGGCGACCACAACTCCTTGGAGGGACGGCAAAATGCGCATCTCTTCAACAGCTAGGCCGAGGTCGCTCAAGTGGTCGGCCAATTCGTCAGGGTCCCCGTCGATAGGCGCGAACTCGCGCAGCCAGCTCAGCAGCACCTTCATCGGGCCAACACCTTCATCGAGGCTGCCGTAGAGCAATGCAGAGCCGTGGGGCAAAGCAGAGCCGTAGGGCAAAGCAGAGCCGTAGGGCAATGCAGATACATAGGCATCAGAACTGGCTGAGGAAACGGATGTCGTTGGTGTACATGTCGCGCAGGTCGTCGATGCCGTGACGCATCAACGCCAAACGATCAATGCCGAAACCGAAGGCAAAACCCGTCCATTCCTCAGCATCGATGCCGCAATTGGCGAGCACGTTGGGATGCACCATGCCGCAACCGCCCAGCTCAATCCAACCCGTGCGCTGGCAGGTCTGACAGCCAGCGCCCTCACAGATCACGCAAGTGATGTCGAACTCAGCCGACGGTTCGGTGAACGGGAAATACGAGGGGCGCAGCCGCGACGAAATCGACTTGCCGAAGTAGGCCGAGGTGAACTCTTCGAGCGTGCCCGCAAGATCAGCGAACGAGATCCCCCGGTCAACCACAAGGCCTTCGATCTGGTGGAAAACAGGCATATGGCTGGCATCGGCGGTGTCGCGCCGGAAGACACGCCCCGGGCAAATCGTGTAGATCGGCGGCGGCTGAGCCTCCATCACCCGGACCTGCACCGGCGAGGTGTGAGTTCGCAGCACCACGTTGGAAGCTTCGCCACCTGCGCCGTCGCCGAACTCGGCGCGCTCACCTAAATCGAGGTACAGCGTGTCCCACATCGAGCGTGCCGGATGCGCAGCCGGCAGGTTGAGCGCCTCAAAGTTGTACCAGTCGGTCTCGGCCTGCGGGCCCTCAGAGACGGTGAACCCCATACCGACGAACACATCCTCTAAACGTTCGGTGGTCTGAGTGACCAAGTGAAGATGGCCGAGTTTCGGACCTTGCAGCGTCTCGGTGAGATCCAGCCGCTCACGCTGGCTCTGGGTGTGCCGAGCCGCAGCGGCCGCTGCAGCGGCTGCGGCAGCGTGTGCCGTCCGCAGTTCCTGCTGAGCTTCGTTGAGCGCTCGACCAGCGGGCGCACGCAGTTCAACCGGCAGCGAGCCGAATCTTTGCTTGATCTGCCCCAGCGCCGCTTTTCGTCCGAACAAACTCGGCTCAACTGCCGCTAGATCGTCACTGCACGATGCTTGGGAGATCGCTGCCAGCCCTTGGCGTCGAGCGGCATCAATATCGCCAAGCAACACGTCAAGGGCTGTACCAGTGGCAGACCCTGCTGTGCCAGTGGCTGACCCTGCCGTGCCGGAATCAGTCGCTGAACCGCTCACGGCAGGCAGGGTACGACCCCGCCGAGACGAATGGTCAGCCATCTCAAACGACAGGGCGCATCATGTACATCAGAACGGCTGCCGCTACGGCCACATTGAGCGAGTCGACAGGGTGCGCCATGGGTATCGCAACCGCCACGTCAGTGCCCGCCACAGCATCGGTGGACGGCCCATGCGCCTCGTTGCCCACTACCAGCGTCATACGATCCGAATGCGGCAGATCTTCTGGCAATGTGTCACCGTCAGGTGCGGCCCGCACCCGCAAGTGGTCGGCATCTGCGAGCGCGTCAAGCACTTCTGAAGTGGCGTGGCCGCGGCTAATCATCGGCCCGAATGTCAGCCCAGCAGCGCCACGCAGCGCTTTGGGGCTCCATAGGTCTGTGGTGCCTTGGGTAGCGATGACCGCCCCAAATCCGGCGGCTGTCGCACTGCGGACCATCGCGCCGGCATTTCCGGGGTTGCGCACCGCTTCGAGTACCACGACCCGGGAGGTGCCCACTGCGGCAGCCAACGGCGTGTCGGCGAAACGGGCAACGGCCAACACTCCTTGAGGGTTCTTGGTGTCTGCCACCGCATTGAGCCGGTTGGCGGCGACGGAATGCACTGCGCCGATTCGTGCCCTGTAGTCGGGGCCGAGCCGGGCTGAGTCGGGATGGTCATCGAACGCAGATGTCGGCGCGTAGCGGTCAACCAGCTCGTCACGGGCGTAGATCGCTTCAAGCACTGCGCCACTGGCCAGCGCCCCGTCTACTGCTCTGGGTCCCTCAACAACAGCTAAGCCGGTCGCGTCACGGTGACGCCGATCGCGCACCAACCGTGCCAGCCGCGCCAGCGCAGCCCCTGAAGCCGGGACGTGTTCCGTGGCGCTCAGGCCGCTGGGCTAGCTACACCGCCGTCACCGGCGGCCAGGCTGACTACACCGCCGTCACCGGCGGCCGGGCTGACTACACCGCCGTCACCGGCGGCCGGGCTGACTACACCGCCGTCACCGGCGGCCGGGCTGACTACACCGCCGTCACCGGCGGCCGGGCTGACTGCGCTATCTGCACCGCCGAGGGCAGCTTCCGCACGCTCAACGATTGCTGAGAATGCCGCAGGGTCGCTCACAGCTAGGTCGGCGAGGTTCTTGCGGTCAACAGTGATGCCGGCCGTGTCTAGTCCGTGCATGAGCCGACTGTACGTAGTGCCGTTGCTGCGCGACGCAGCGTTGATGCGCTGAATCCACAGCCGACGGAACTCACCTTTACGCGCTCGGCGGTCACGAAACGCATACTGACCACTGTGCAGGAGCTGTTCATTGGCGGCCCGAAACGACCTGCTCTTGTTGCCGTAGTAGCCCTTCGCCTGGGCCAACGTCGCTTTGCGGCGGGCGCGGCTAGCTACGGATCGTTTGACTCGTGCCACGATGTTCCTTTCGTGTAGTTCCCTCTAGCTTTGGCTGGTCTTTGGTCTCGGGTGGGATCAGCCTTCAACGGCCCAACATCTGGTTGACACGTTTGGCGTCGGCCGCCGACACTTCTCCCTCTTGTGCCAGACGCCGCTTGCGTGCAGACGACTTCTTCTCAAGCAAATGGTTGCGGTTGCGCTTGCGTCGCGCAAGCTTGCCTGTGCCCGTGGTCTTGAAACGCTTCTTGGCGCCGCTGTGTGTCTTCATTTTGGGCATGGATTGCTGCCTTGTTGTTTGCTGTTGAGTGGTGCTGGTGGCTGGGCGGCAGGGCTGGTGGCTGTGCGTCAGATGGGCCGCTGCGTCAGGCGCTTGGTGATTCTGCCGCCTTGCGACGCTGACGAGAAGCTCGATCTGGACTCAGCAACATCGTCATGTTGCGCCCGTCTAACCGTGGAAACTGATCAACCTTCCCAACATCGGCGACTGCTTCGGCAATACGTTCCAAAATCTGACCGCCGAGTTCGGGATGAAACACTTCTCGACCCCGAAACATCACCGTGACCTTGACCTTATGGCCGTCCTCAAGGAATTTGCAGACCTTGGATGTCTTGGTGCCAAAGTCACCAGACCCGATCTTGGGCCGGTACTTCATCTCCTTGAGCCCCGTGTGCGTCGCCTTGCGCCGCGACTCCTTGGCCCGCTGGGCGGCCTCATACTTGTACTTGCCGTAATCCATGATCCGGCACACTGGCGGGGAGGCATTGGGAGCCACCTCAACTAGATCGAGGTCCATGTTGCGGGCTATCTGCAGGGCTTCGGGCAACGATTTGATGCCGATCTGCTCACCATCGGGTGCCACCAACCGCACTTCGCGGACCCTGATGTCGTCGTTGATACTGGCGTCGCCGTCGCTGGCGCGTGCTATGGCCGTACTCGCTTGTCCAAAGGACGCTCCTCGTCCACGCGGTGCCGGAAACCGGACCCCGCTTGTTTTAGTTGTAAGCGCCGTAGGGTAACAGCGCAGACCGATTGCAGCACCACGGGACAGCTAGAACAGCCAGAACAGCCAGAGAGGTCGCCGATGAGCACGTTGTGGACGCCGGAAGGCGAACATCGGGTACCGCGCACCCCCAATGAGGGACCGCCGACGGAGCCAAGCAACCCAGACAACAGTGACCTAGGCGCGGACTTCGACGCGATTGAAGATGGCAGCGCTTTTGATACCGACCCCAGCACGGGCCTGCCCATCGACCCACGTACCGGCAAGCCGTTTGAACCTGAAGAACTGGCCGAGATGCAGGCGCAACTACGGGAAGCTCAAGAGCGGCTGACTTCCGTGCCCGCGGCTGAGATCGTGCAGAACCACATGATGGGACTGTTTGAGCTTGCAGCGCTTCACTTGCAACGCGATCCCGTTGATCTCGAAGAGGCACGGCTGCCCATCGACGCGCTGGGCCTCTTGGTAGACAATCTCGCCGATCAGCTCCCCGCAGGTGAGACGCTCGCAGGCGCGCTGCACCAGATCCGCTTGGCCTACGTCGAGATGCATAAGCGCCAAGCTGCTGCCGACTAGCCGCTGCTTACTAGCTGCTGCCGACTAGTTGCTGCACAGACAGCGACCCATCTGCAGCAAAGGCCGTCGCCACAACAGCAGGGCGCGCCTAGACGCGCTAGGTACCGTTATCGCCCGTGCTCAAGCTCGTTCTCCCTAAAGGTTCGCTCGAAGAGGCAACCCTGCAGCTCTTCTCCGACGCCGACCTAGCGGTGCGGCGAAGCTCATCGGTGGACTACCGGGCTTCAATAAGTGACCCTCGCATTGACGATGTCCGCATTCTGCGTCCCCAAGAGATTCCGTCGTACGTAGCAGACGGCCTGTTCGATCTTGGCATCGCCGGACGAGACTGGATCGCTGAAACCAGCAGCGATGTGGTTTCGCTGGGCGAGCTGCACTACTCCAAGGCCACTTCGCGGCCGGTCCGCATTGTTGTCGCAGTACCGCAAGCCAGCAGCTTCAAGACGTTGGAAGATCTGCCGCAAGGTGTCCGAGTGTCCAGCGAATATCCCGAGCTGACGCGTCGCCACTTCGCCGAACGCGGCATTGATGCCGATGTGCGGCTGAGCTACGGCGCTACCGAAGCAAAAGCGCCAGAGATCGTTGACGCAGTAGTGGACCTCACCGAGACAGGACGAGCCTTGAAGGCCGCAGGTCTGCGGATCATCGACGAGATCCTCACGAGCTACACCGAGATATTCACCAACCGGGCTGCGTACGACGACCCTCACAAGCGCCGGGCCATGACCCAAATCAAAACACTCCTTGATGGAGTGCTAGACGCCCGTGGTCGTGTTTTGGTGAAGCTCAACGTGGGACGCCCCCACCTAGATGCCGTGGTGAAGTTGCTGCCATCGATGAAAGCCCCCACCGTCAACGAGCTGTGGGGCGGAGATGCTTACGCCGTCGAGACGGTCGTGCCGAAGCACCAAATCAACGTGCTCATCCCCGAGCTGCTTGAGCTGGGCGCGGCCGACATTATCGAGATGCCGATCTCCAAGATCGTGCCGTAAACAAGCGTGTCGTAAACAAGAACGCAACGCGCAACCCCACCCCAGATGTCGGTCGGCAGATGTCAGTCGGCCAGCGGGGGTGCCTCTTTGAGCTCTTCGAGACCGACAGCGAGGTCGATAGCGGTCACGTCATCTGAAGGGTCGTCTATGAGATGGCCTAATCGCATCTTCTTGGTGCGAAGGTACGCCCGATTGTGCGGATTCTCTTGAGCAGAGATAGGCACCCGCTCCACGATCTCAAGTCCGTAGCCGGCAAGACCGCCGATCTTGTTGGGATTGTTGGTCATTAACCGCAGCTTCTGCACACCAAGTTCAGCCAAGATCTGCGCGCCGATGCCGTACTCCCTGCTGTCTACTGGCAGGCCCAGCTCTAAGTTGGCGTCGACGGTGTCACGGCCCCGATCCTGCAGGGAGTAAGCGGCGATCTTGTGGCCGATACCAATACCGCGCCCCTCGTGGCCACGCAGATAGACGAGCACGCCAGCGCCGGCATCTGCGATGGCTTCGAGCGCACTGTGCAACTGTGAGCCGCAATCGCAGCGCAGCGACGCCAAGATGTCTCCAGTGAGGCATTCGCTGTGAACACGCACCAGCACTGGCTCTGAGCCCATCACTGCGCCGTAGGTGAGCGCCAGATGCTCGGTGTCGTCGAAATCACGGAATACATGACCCACGAAATCGCCGTAGATGGTGGGTATGCGCGCTTGTGCAATCGGGTCAACCAAGCGCTCGTTGGCACGTCGGTAGCGGATGAGGTCGGCAATCGAGATGAGCATCAGCCCGTGCCGTTGGGAGAACTCCACGAGATCCGCCAGTCGCGCCATCGTTCCGTCGTCGTTGACGACCTCGCACAGCACGCCCGCCGGATGGCATCCGGCCAAGCGAGCCAAGTCCACCGCTGCCTCGGTATGGCCGGCGCGCTTGAGCACACCCCCAGGGCGGTAGCGCAACGGCAGCACATGACCGGGCCGGTTGAAGTCGTTGGCGCTGGACTTCGGATCGGCCAGCAGATTGAGGGTGCGGGATCGATCCGCTGCGGAGATTCCTGTGGTTGTGCCTTCGGCAGCATCGACGGTCACGGTGTACGCGGTGCGCATCGACTCGGTGTTGACCGTGACCATGAGCGGAAGCGCCAGCTCGTCAAGACGTTCCCCCACCAGCGGAGCGCAGATGACACCGGAGGTGTGGCGCACGAAGAACGCCAAGGCCTCTGGCGTTGCGTGCTCCGCCGCCATGATGAGGTCGCCTTCGTTTTCGCGGTCTTCGTCGTCGACGACCACCACGATGTCGCCTCGGCCTACCGCGCTGATGGCATCAGGAATTGCTGCGAAAGGCGAGTCGGCCACAGTGTCAGAATCAGAATCAAAAGCAGGGTCAGAAACAGAATCAGTCATTTCGGACTCAACTGTGGTGGGTGCCAGCGTGATCGGCACCAAGATCAGTTTGCCTCAAGAGCCGTTCGACGTAGCGGGCGAGAACGTCGGCTTCAAAGTTGACGGGGTCGCCGGGCTGCACAGTGCCCATTGTGGTCATAGACATGGTGTGGGGAATGAGGGCCACTGAGAATTCACAACCGCCGACATCATCGTCGGCAATGTCGAAGCAGGTGAGGCTGACACCGTCGAGGGTGACCGAGCCCTTCTCAACGATGTACCGACGCAGGCCTCCCTCCGGCGGCACCGAAACACGCAGCTCGGGGCCGGATCGGACAACCGTCGCCACGCCGTCAACGTGCCCTTGCACGAGATGCCCTCCGAGCCGGTCGGCATAACGCATAGATCGTTCAAGGTTGACGGGGTCACCGGACTGCAGCGAACCCAGTGCAGTGCGGCGAGTTGTCTCAGAACTCACATCGGCCTCCCACCAGCCGTCTCCCATCTCAACAACGGTCAGACAGCAACCGTTCACAGCAATCGAGTCATCAACGGCGGTGTCGGCAAGCACAACAGCGGCGGCAAATCGGTAGCGCTCACCTTCACGGTGGGCCAAGCTGCCGAGTTCTTCGACCAGTCCGGTGTACATCGCTGCTCCTGTTAGGTCCCGTTCGTTCGGCGCTCGCGGTACTGGCGGCACTCGTCGGTTGTGCGCGGATCACAGCCGACGGTACCGGCGATATCGGAAAGTTCAGGGGCCGGGTGTGTACGGGGGTACATGGTGATGCGCACATCGGCGCCGACGGTGCGAACATCGGCGATCTCGCCGCGCCAGAAATCTCCGACGGTGGATGCACCGGCGCCAGCCAGCATCGGCACTGCGTCGTCACCGCCCGAGAGCACAGGCGCCAAGTACACGACGTACTCGTCAACGAGGCCTTCTCGGTGCAGTTCGCCCGCGACCTGAGCGCCGCCTTCCACCAGCAGCTCAACCACGCCGTCGGCGGCAAGCCGCCGCAGGACTTCCCCCAACGCGCCGAATTCCTCACTGCATGGCTGCACGTTGGCATTCGCTGGTGCTGCGCCCAACACGAATCGGCGCGGGTCGAGCCGTTGCACAGCAGCAGCCACCAGCGGCAGTGCGGTCGGATTGCTGCGACCCTCGCGCATATCGAGCAGCGGCCGGTGCGGGCTGTCATCGGTGAGGTTGCGAACTGTGAGCGATGGATTGTCGGCTCGTACCGTGCCAGCGCCCACGAGTACGGCATCGCAGCGGGCCCGCAGCGCGTGGGCATCGGATCGGGCGGTTGGCGAGGTGATCCACTGCGAAGTGCCGTCGGGAGCACCAATGCGCCCATCGAGTGTCGCCGCCAGCTTCAGCACCACCCACGGCATGCCATGGCGACGCTGATGCAGGTAGGGCCGAAGCGATTCTTGCACTGCATCGGCTGCGAGCCCCATGGCGACTTCAATGCCCGCAGACCTCAGAGCCGCCGCACCGCGGCCCGACACGTTGGGGTCAGGATCGGTCACGCCAATCACTACCCGAGAGACACCCGCTGCGATGACTGCGCCGACACACGGCGGCGTGCGGCCCGTGTGCGAGCACGGCTCAAGCGTGGTGTACAAGGTTGCGCCCGCAAGATCGGCACCGGCTGAGCGTGCGGCGTCTAGCGCCACGATCTCTGCATGACGGCCACCCGGCGGCTCGGTGGCACCGTCGAAAATCTGTCCATCCGCTGTGACCACAACGGCGCCAACCCAAGGATTCGGTGCCGTTGTGCCGCGCACGGCCTCGCCCGAGGTGACAGCGCGGTGCATTGCCGCATCGTCCGAAGTGGCTATCTCTTCTAGCAGCGGATCGGGTGCCGCCAAGCTCGCTGCGGCCGCTTGCGAGGCAGCGTCTGCTGCCTTGACTCTCGCTGCCTCGTCTCTCGCTGCCTGCTGTTTGCGCTTCAAAGCCGCAGTCTGTGATGTGGCTGCGCGCTTGGGTCTGCGTTGAGCGCCGCGTCTGGTCATCAGTTCATCAGTGCAGTCGTTCGCCTGCCAGCAGGGCCAAGGCGTGCGGAAGCACATCGGCCACCGCCCCAAAGCACTCCACGCACCCTTTGGTAGAGCCAGGGGTGTTGATCACGATCGTGTGGCCGATGATGCCTGCAACACCTCTCGACAGCCGTCCCAGCGGGTTCACCAGCCGCATGGCCTCTGCAAGTCCCGGTGCATCGCGTTCGATGACTGCTTTGGTGCCTTCGGGTGTGAGATCGCGATCAGTGAAGCCGGTACCTCCAGTAGTCACGATCAGGCCTGCGAATTCCGCCGACATCGCCACCAACGCATCGGACACCGTCTCGATGCCATCAGCTACCACACGCCGCTCGACCACTTCATAGCCCGCGGCAGCGAGCGCTTCGGCGAGCGCTTCGCCGCTGCGATCTGTTCGCGTGCCTGCGACGACACCGTCAGAGACCGTGAGCACCTTTGCCGCCTGTCGGCGCATGCTGTCCGAAACACTGCCATCCGAAGTGCTGCCATCCGAAGTACTGGCACCCGAAGTCTTGGGGGAATGGCTGTGCTGGTGCGTCGCGTGCTCAGGGTTCATTGCAGCAGGCTACCGATGGCTCCCGGACTGTTCACTAGCCTGCAACCAGCCGAATCCCCTCCCCCCCAACACAGGGTCTCTCCCCTCCCCCAACACAGAGCCCCTCCCCTTTCTCAGCACAGAAAGCACAGACTCCAACATGGCCGAAGTCCGTACCGTTGTATTCGACCTTGACACCGTGCGCGTGGCGCTGCATGTGCTGGCGGTAACCGTGTGGATCGGAGGCCAGATCGTGGTCGGCGCTGTCGTGCCTGTCGTCGGCCGCGCGTTCCCGGGTTCGGGCAAAGTGGCTGCCAAGGCGTTCTCACAGGTGGCTTGGCCGGCATTCGGCATAGCAGTGGTGACAGGGCTGTGGGGCATGCTCGCCATACCAAGCGAAGAGACCAGCACGGGATGGTCGATGCTGCTGGGGATCAAGATGTTGCTAGTGCTGATCTCCGGCGCCGCAGCGCTGGCACACCAAAACGCCGGTGACAACGCGGCTAAACGCGGCATCGCCGCCGGTGCGGCTCTGCTGTTAAGCCTTGCGGCGCTGGTGATGGGCGTGATGCTCTAGCCGATCTTCCGTCGACGAGATCATCCCGACAACCCCACAAAAACAGCCAAAAAAACAACCTACAAGAACAACCCAGCAAAAAAACACAGCAAGCTCTGAGGGTGAGCCAATGACAGCATCGGACTACATCTGCTTCGACGTTGAGGTGAGCGACCGTGTCGCACACCTCACCATGAACCGCCCAGAGAAAGCCAACTCGATGATCGCCGAGTTCTGGACAGAACTGCCAGCCATCATCGAAAATGTGTCCGAAGGCACCGACGCGCGCGTTGTGGTGCTGTCGGCGGTCGGCCGTCACTTCTCCTCGGGCATGGACCTTTCAGTGTTCAGTTCCACCAGCTCATCGGCAGGTGATGCCGACGGCGATGACACCTCTGCCCACGGCAGTCGGCGTCGGGCTCAGTTCCGCGCCAGCGTGCTGCGCGCGCAGCACACGATGAGTGCCCTAGAGAACAGCCGACTGCCGGTCATTGCCGCCATCGGGGGTGCGTGCGTCGGCGGCGGCGTTGACATGGTCTCAGCTTGCGATCTGCGTTATGCCACAGCCGACGCGTTCTTTTGCATTCAAGAAATCAACATCGGCATGACCGCCGATGTCGGGACACTGCAGCGTATGCCCAAGTTGATTCCCGAAGGAGTCGTGCGCGAGTTGGCCTATACCGGTAGGCGAATGGGCGCAGCCGAAGCGCTTGACAGGGGTTTCGTGAACGCTGTCTACGACGATCACGACCTCATGATGGATGCTGTTGCCGACACTGCCGCTCAGATCGCGGCCAAGAGTCCAATGGCGATCTGGGGCACCAAACAGACGATGAACTACAGCCGCGATCATTCGGTGGCTGACGGGCTTGAGTACATCGCCACATGGAACGCCGCCATGTTTGACGCAGACGACATGGGTGAGGCTTTCCGAGCGCAGATAGACCGCCGCGAACCCGACTACCCCGACCACACCTCCCTACGCCAAGGGCTAGGCGCCTGATAAGGCGCACAAACAACACAGCGCCTGATAAGGCGCACAAACAACACAGCGCCTGATAAGGCGCAGGAGGCATATCGCATGACGCAGCTTTCATTGGTGCCGCTTGAGTGCGGTTGGCTTTCCACAGCGACGGCATCGGTCGTTGCTGATGCTCCCGGCGACGTTCGGCTGCCAATCCCGAGTTGGCTTGTGCGCCACCCCAGCGGACAGACACTGGTCTTCGATACGGGAATGCACCCGCAGGTGCAACAAGGCGTAGGTACCCGGTATCCGATTATGGCGAGGTCTTTTGAGGCGGAATACTCGGCCGACGATGAGGTGTCAGCGAGGCTGCGCAACGTTGACGTTGACCCAGACGAGTTGACGTTTGCCGTCTTCAGCCACCTGCACTTCGACCACTGCGGCGGCACCAAGCTCTTGCCGAATGCTCGGCTGATCTGCCAGCGGGCCGAATGGGAGTCCGGGCATCACCCCAAGCTCATCGAGCATGAGGTCTACAAGCCCGAAGATTTCGACTTGGGTCACGACGTTCTGCTCATCGACGGTGCCCACGACGTGTTCGGCGACGGCTCGGTTACCTGCATTCCGACACCGGGCCACACCGCGGGTCATCAGTCACTGCGGGTGGAGTTGGACAGCGGCCCCGTGGTGCTAACCGCCGACTGCATCTACTGGGAGGATGTGCTGGATCGGATGTTGCTGCCGCCGTTCGGCTTCAACCACGACATGCAGCTTGAATCGATGCGGCATCTGAAATCGATGCGCGACAACGAGGGCTGTCGTCTGCTGTACGGGCACGATGAGGCTCAATGGGCGACACTGCCTCACGACAGAACCGGCCTGACCTAGCCCAACTCGTCGGCGGCTTTGATGCGGTAGAAACGGCGTGCTGTGTTGGCAAACAGGTTGGCTCGCTCGGCTTTTGTGTAACCCGCTTGGTCGCAGATGCGCTGGAAGGCGTTGAACAGCACGGTGTAGGAACAGCCCTGTTTGTCGACTGGGAAGTTGCTCTCGAACATGGCGCGGTCGGGGCCGAAGGTTTCGATGCAGTGCCGGATGTCGTCGCTCCAGGTTGCCGCAACGTGCTGCGACGACGGCGCCTGCGGCAGACGCTTAAAACCGGCACCGTAGATGCTCATGCCGATACCGCCCACTTTGACGCTGACCTGCGGGTGACGAGCGAGCGCTTCAAGCGCAGGCCGCAGGACGGCGCGCACCTCGTCTCGGCGGTCGGTGTAGGGGCCGATGCCGAGCGGTCCGCCCAGATGGTCGAGCACGACTGGCGTATCGGGCACATCTTGCACTAGCTCAACAAGCTCGGCGACTTGCGTGTGGAACATCCAGCCATCGAAGCTGAAACCCATCCGGCCCAGCGTTGCGAAACCTGCCCGGAACTCCGGATCGGCGAGCAGCTGCGGCGGCGGTTTGGTGTGGCTCTCGCGAATCTGGTCGCTTGCGTCCCAAGCGTTGACGTGGCGGATGCCTCGAAAAAGTCCTTCGCCGGCCTCGTCGTGTGCGGTGAGCACCTCTTCGACAGCTTGACCGAGCGTCAAGTCGGCAAAACTGACAATGCCGGCGATGTCGGCACCGTCAGTGTCGGCTGAGATTGCTGCTTGTTCTCGGACGAACTCGGTTTCGCCAACCGGACGCAGATGCTCTGGCCCGCGCGTGCGGTAGCCCGCGCCGCACTCAACGAAGACGGTTTGGGTGACGTTATGGCCCGCGCCGGTGTCTTGGTGCAGTTCGGGCACAAGATATGTGCCGGTGGGAAAGTCCCACAAGTGGTGGTGCGGATCCACGATCTCTTCATCGGCATCAATCGGCTGTTCTGTCGTCGCCGCCAGCCAAGCCGCTTTGTTGCGTTCGGTTTCGTCAGCCACTGAGACCTCCCCTTCGTCGTCGCCCAGACTCGCCGCACATTACCTGTGTCCGCGAAAACGCTGCTGTGGCAGCAGTCCGGCCCCATCGGGAACAGCAGCGAGAGCTGCACAGGAACAGCAGCAGGAGCAGTAACAGGATCAGTCGAAGCGGGTGCGGGGTGCCAAGCGAGCGCCGCGGCGCCAATCTTGAGCTGCGATTGCGGCGCGACTGGCGGGCTGCATGGTTCGCAGAACCAAGAAACCGTCGCCGGTCGCCACCGCATCGCCGATCATCTCCCCCGGCATCACACTTTCAATTTCACTTTCAACTTCGCTTTCAACTTCGCTTTCAACTTCGCTTTCAACTTCGCGAGGCTGGGTATCGCTAGGACACCTGCCTCTAGGTGCGCTGTCGTTGGGTCGGTCGTTGGATATGTCGTTGAATCTTTGGTCTGTGGCTGACGTGCCACTCAACGACAGCCCCAACGCGGCTTCTCGAACCAACAGACGCTGACCCCCGAGCGTGGTCCAAGCACCGCCCACCCGGATCTGACGGTCGATGTGTACAGCAGATTGGGTCCAGTCAATTTTGCGCTCTGTGGGGCTGAGCTTGCGTGCATAGGTCGGGTGCCCTTGCTGCGGCTGAGGGTGGCCCAGCCCTGCCGCCAGCGTCGTCGCTAGCTGCTGTGCGCCTTCGTGCGCTAACCGGCTGCGCAGACCTGCCGCTGTGTCGGCCGGGCCGATGGGCACTTCGTGATGCCAGTAGACGGGTCCCGTGTCGAGCGTGGGTTCCATCGCCATGAGCGACACGCCGGTACGGTCGTCCCCCGCTAGCAGCGCTCGCTCAACGGGCGCGGCCCCGCGCCAGCGAGGCAGCAAAGAAAAATGCAGGTTGAGCATCGGTGTTGTTGCGAGCAACTCGGGTGCGATGAGCCGACCAAAAGCAACGACGACCGCGCAGTCAGCGTCGCTGTGGGCAAGGTCGTCGGGCTCGTGGCTGACCGCTAGGCCGAGTTCGTCTGCAGCCACTGCGACCGGGCTAGCAGTCGGGGTGCCGCGTCGGCTTCTGCGGCGAGGAACACCAGTCACCACAACCAAGATCTCAAACCCGGCACCAACGAGAGCGCGCAGGGCAGGCACGGCATCGGCGGGAGTACCTGCGAACGTCACTCGGTCCGGTCGATCTGTCAGCAGATTCACCGATACCTCCTAGGACTGCGACATGATCTGGCACAGAATCTGGCACATGTTCTGGCGCGCCGGTGTGACTCAGGGTGACTCAGTGTGCCGCACGGAATCACCGCAGCAGCCGACAGCCGAAGGAGCCTGACCTACTAGGAAGCCGAACGCGTCAACCGTCCGTGCTGGCGCGGCCTACCAGCGGCACGGAGCCACTATCGGAGCCGTTGTCGGAAGTGCTGCGTGCGCCAGCCTGCAGATCGGCACGCCGTGTACGCCAGTCACGCAATGCCGCTTTGCGTTCGGCCTTGGCGAGATGGTCAATGAGTAAGACGCCGTCGAGATGGTCAAGTTCGTGCTGAAACAAACGCGCTAGCAGCTCGTCGGCTTCAATACTGACTTCGTTGCCGTCGAGATCACGCCCAGCAATATGCACTTGTTTGGGACGAACGATGTCGAAGGCCAGCCCGGGTACAGACAGGCAGCCCTCTGTGTAGACCCACTCGCCGTCGCTTTCAACAATCACCGGGTTGATCAGCGTCTGCGGGCCGTCGCCGTCGCAAAGATCGAACACGAACAGCCGACGCCCAATGCCCACTTGCGGTGCTGCAAGACCGATGCCCTCAGCCTCGTACATCACCGGCAGCATGTCGTCCACCATGCGCGCAACACGCCCGTCGATGTCGGTGATCTCAACGGCTTGCTGACGCAGCACAGGATCCCCCATCAGCCGGATGTCGAAGGCACCTCCCATCGGCACCGGAGGGTACCGGCGCAATTGCGCACTGTCGGTTCAGGCCCGCATCGGGTCAACCGCTACCCGTAGTCGCCCAGCGGGACGCTCGGTGCGCGCCAAGGCGTCAAGCAGCGGTACGTGCTCATCGCAGCAAATGCGCCAAGTGCCATCGGCTGGTCCGGCAATGTCAAGCTCTCTGGCGTACGGACTACCAGACAGATGGCTGATGTAGGACGGCGCCGCGGCACCAGACACGAGCGCCCACGCAGCGGCTGGGGGTTGAAGCATCTGAACACGGCGCTCGTGCTCGCTGCGGAGCCAGTCAGCTGGGTCGGCTTTGGCTGCTGCGGCGAGCACCGGATGATCGGGCACGCGGGTCTGCACAAGGATCCGACCGCCAGCCGAACGCGGGCCGACCAGCCGTGCTGCGCGCACGAGCAATGCAAATGCCTCTTCGGCGGCGCGGTAACGAGGGGCCATGAGTTCTTGGTCGAAGTCCACGAAAGCCACGACATCGGCCGAGCGCACCCGATGCAGCACGGCCTCAGTGCCTATGTACAGCGGCGGCTTGTCGGTGTCGAAGTCCTTGGCATCAGCAACCGTGTCACCACCCACCGTGTCGCCTACCACCGTGTCGCCTACCACTTGGCAGACCGGTCGCAGCGCTAAGCGCGTCATCTCCTCTGCGACGCCCTTCACACCGAGCCGGACGCGACGGAACGTCGTTGCTCCGCAAGACTCGCACACGGCCGGTCGCACCTCGCCTGTGTCGGGGTCGCTGAACTGGCGGCCCTGTTGACGCAGCGCGCGGCCCGAACGCGGCGAGACAGCCAACGCTCCGCAGGAGTTGCAGTACGCCAAACGCGCCCGTCCGGTGCGGTTCAGTACGCAAACCACAACAGCATCGCTTCGCAGCACCTCAGCGAGAGCTTCGCCGCACCACTCCCCTGTCGCTGGGTCGTCGATGCGGCGGTCGGCTGTCTGCAGCCGTGGCCAGGCTTCACGCTCGGCGTGTCGTGGCGCAGCGGCAACTGTCGGCCCAGCTTCTGAGTCGGACCGGTCACAGAGCGCGAGTGCGTCAAGGGAAGGCATGGGCCCAACGAGCAGGCAGCGGGCACCGTCCCGGCGGGCCCGCTCCACTGCCACGTCACGGGCGTTCCAAGTGGGCGCGGCGGAGGACTGGTAGGCAGCGTCGTGCTCATCAAACACCACAACTGCGCCCAGAGGACCGCACGGTGCCCATGCAGCCGACCGGGTTCCTACGACAGCCTGCGCGACAGCCGCGGCGGCCCAGTCGCGTGGGGCCAGTGCGACCGACACGCCTTCGCGGCGCAGCCGCCCTGCGAGTTGGGCTGCCCACGCCACGTTGGGCACAAGCACAAGCACGCGTCCGTACCGCAGAGCCTCAGCGACCAGCGGCCACTCATCTGCGCACGGACCTAACCGGACGACGCCCGGAACCTGACGGTCGCTCTCCCATGCCGCTGCGACCCAGTCCGGCACATCAGCGCTGCGTGCCGCCCCGGTCGTCCCAGACACATCAGACACGCCAGACAGTGCGGCTGACGGTAGACCAGCCACGGCACGCTCAGGGCTGGCCACTCGCAAGAAGTGGACTCTGGTGCCCGCCCAGCGCCACGCAGCCCACCTCGCTAGATCAATCACCTGCGACGGTGGCCCGATGCTCGTAACCCGCTTGATTGCCAACAGTTCCACACCGTCGGGGTGTGCCACATCCAGCCCGGTCACCCAGCCCCGAATCGACCGTCTGTGCAGCGGAACCTGCACCACCGTGCCGACAGTGACCGGCACACGACCCGAGGCCAATCTTGACGGCAACAGATACGTGAATTCTCGGTCGATGGCTGGCTCGTCAACCAGCACTTGAACCGCCTGCTGCATCGTCGCAGTTTGCCCCGTCTCACCCATGGCTCACAGGCTGATTGCGCAGCCCTGAAGCCACATAGCCTGACAGCCAAAGCCCCGAAGCCGTCGTTGATGGCTCGTTGTGATCGCTGGCCGTTGAAGCTGGGCGGCTCAGTGGAGCTTGGCAGCTCAGCCGCTCACAGACCCAGCGCCGAGGTGAGATCTGTGACGCAGTTGAGACGCTCCCAAGGGAACGTGTCGCCACGGGGCTCACGGCCAAAGTGCCCGTAAGCGGCTGCGATTTTGTAGATCGGCCGACGCAGTTCTAGCTGGGTCAGCAGAGCCGCCGGACGCAAATCGAACACATCGCGCACAGCCGAGGCGATGGCATCTGGTGCTACATGCGACGTGCCAAACGTCTCCACCAACAACGAGACCGGATCTGCGCGGCCGATGGCGTACGCCACTTGGATCTCGCAGCGATCTGCCGCCCCGGCGGCCACGACGTTTTTGGCAACCCAGCGGGCACCGTACGCAGCCGACCGATCAACCTTGGACGGATCTTTACCGCTGAAAGCACCGCCGCCATGACGGGCGTACCCACCGTAGGTATCAACGATGATCTTTCGCCCAGTAAGGCCCGCATCGGCAACGGGCCCGCCGCTGACGAAGCTGCCCGAAGGATTCACTAACAACTCGTAGTCGTCATCGGCGAATTGCTCGGGCAAAGTAGGACCGACCACATGCTCAAGCAGGTCAGGACGCATCATCTGGTCGATTTCGATTCCTTCGGTGTGCTGAGCAGACACGACAACCGTGCGCAAGGCCACCGGCTCGCCGTCGCGATACTCAAAACTGACCTGTGTCTTGCCGTCTGGACGCAAGTACGGGATGCGACCAGATCGGCGAGCCTCAGTGAGCTGCTCTGCCATCCGGTGAGCAACGTGAATCGGCAACGGCATGAAGGCATCGGTCTCACGGCAGGCGTATCCGAACATCATCCCTTGATCGCCTGCGCCTTGATCGTTGCCGCCGAAGACACCCTCGGTGATCTCTGGGGACTGCTCGTCTAAAGCGACCATGACGCCACAGGTGTTGCCGTCGAAACCTAGCTCGCCGTGGTCGTAGCCGATGTCTGTGATAGTGCTGCGCACCACTCGCGGAATGTCAACGTAGGCCTCGGTGGATACCTCGCCGGCCACCACCACCAAACCGGTTGTGACCAACGTCTCCACGGCCACTTTGGCATGACTGTCCTCAGCAATCAGCGCGTCCAGAATGGCATCGGAAATCTGGTCGGCCATTTTGTCGGGATGGCCTTCTGTCACCGATTCTGAGGTGAAGGTCCACTGGTTCACCTTGGCTCCAGATTCGTTGTGGTCGGCCGGTCATTCACGCTTGCGCAGACACCGATTGGACTCCGCGCAGCAAGGTTAGACGGCACAAGCCGAAACGCTGCAAGCCGCTAGCGGCGCAACTCGGCTACAGCGTCGAGAACAGCGTCCGCAACCTCTCGTTTTGAACGAATCGGAAGGGGCCGCACGGTGCCATCGCTGAGCAGGATCGTCACGACATTGGTGTCGTGCGCGAAGCCTGCGCCCGCAGCGGAAACATCATTGGCCACCATGATGTCGAGGTTCTTGCGAGTCAGTTTCTGAGCCGCGTTATCAACCACATCGGTCGTCTCAGCAGCGAAGCCGACGAGCACTTGGCCCGGCAACTTGGCAGCACCAAGTCCGGCAAGAATGTCGTTGGTCTGCTCAAGCACGATGACAGGGGCTTGCGTTGCGGAGCCCAGGCTGGCTTTCTTGATCTTATGGGCAGCGACATCTGCGGGGCGAAAATCGGCCACTGCTGCTGCCATGACAATCACGTCCGCGTCGGCGTGCTCAGTGACCGCCGCGTCCATCTCGGCTGCTGAGACAACGCGCACCTCCCGAACACCCTCAGGCGGCGGCAGCGAAGCGCTCGTGACCAAAGTGACATCCGCACCGCGGTCCCGAGCTGCTGTCGCAACGGCGTAACCCTGTTTACCCGATGACCGGTTGCCGATGAAACGGACCGGGTCGATCGCTTCGCGGGTGCCACCGGCGCTGACCGTCACACTGACACCGGCGAAGTCGCGGCGTGGCAAGGACAACCTTTCACCTAGATCGGGACGACCCGGCTCGGCGAGCACCGCTTCCACAGCCGCAAAGATCTCAGCAGGGTCGGCGAGACGACCGGTGCCAACATCTCCGCCAGCGAGTCGGCCCGCTTGAGGCTCCACGATGCGCACACCCCGACTCAGCAGCGTCTCAATGTTGTGCTGCACGGCATCGTGCTCCCACATTTCAGTGTGCATGGCCGGGCAGACCACGACCGGCGCACGAGTGGCAAGCAGCGTGGCGATGAGCAAACCCTCAGAGATGCCCGCGGCGTAGCTGCCGATGACCCGCGCGGTAGCAGGTGCCACGACAATCGCGTCGGCCGTCTGACCCAAGGTCGTATGAGGGATGGGATCTTCTTCGTCGAAAATTGAAGTGCGTACACGCTCGCTGGCCAACGCGTCGAAAGTGGCGCGGCCCACGAAACGCTGAGCCGCTGTGGTCATAACCGGAATGACATGCGCCCCGGCATCCATCATGAGCCGACACAAGATCACGGCTTTGTACGCGGCGATACCGCCGCTGACACCGAGCACAACACGGCGCCCTGCCCAAGGCGACGACGAAGAGTCAGCCAAGTTAGGCCTCGCGGTCGGGAACCGCCTCAAGCTTGGCAGCGTCGGCTTCCAAAGCATCTTCCGCCTCAGCCTTAAGCTTGGCACGCTCTTCGGGATCGAAGCGCTCAAACGTGATCTTGTTTGCCCCGATCTCCTCAAAGGCAATCGACAGCGGCTTACGGGCCACTGAAGCCACCTGCGGGGGCACGACCGAGCCGATACCGCCGTCTAGCTGGTTGTAATACGAGTTGATCTCCCGAGATCGCATAGCTGCAAGGCCTACCAAGGTGAACTTGGAGTCGACTTTGGACAGCAAGTCCTCAAGTCCCGGAGAGATCATGGTGTCGGTTGACTTTGTCATTGCAACCTGCATGCTACCCAAACAGCCGCAAGGCGAGGTAGCACAGCGAGATGCCACCGCCGCAAGGCAAGACGGCACAGCGCAAGCATTAATCGCCTTGCCTAGGGGATCTGACCTTGACGTTGCGTGCGCGTGCGCTCCACGAAAGCAGCTATCTCGCTCACCGTACTTGAGAGGTCCCTGTTCACGACGATGAGATCGGCCATGCGGTAACCGACGGCGAGTTCCTCGTCGGCCTTGGCGAGCCGACGGGCGACATCGGCATCGGGGTCGCCCCGGCGGCGCATGCGACGCTCTTGCTCGTCCCGGCTCGGCGGCAGCACCATGATTACCAAGGCCGACGGGTCGCGGTTGCGCACCGACACTGCTCCTTGGACATCAATCTCCAAAACGAGACCACGATCCAGATCGGGCGAGGGCATCGGTGTGCCATAGCGATATTCAAAGAAATCCGCCCACTCCAAGAAGCCACCGGACTCAATCTTGGCATCGAATTCCTCAGAGGTGACGAACGTGTACGCCTCCGCCGACTCACCGACCCGACGAGGCCGCGTCGTCCACGATCTGCTCAGCAGGAGTTTGCGGTCGCGGGCCACCAGTTCAGCCACAATGGTGCCCTTACCAGCACCTCCCGGTCCGCACACGACATACAACAGTGCGAGCCCGTGCTCGCTGTCACTCTGCGCGAGTCCGTGCTCGCTGTGACGACTCACAGCGCTTTTGGACGCTGGGTTGCTCATGAGGCGGCAATCATGCGCCAGAGGCAGAGTCCTGCGAGAAATACTCGCTCAGTCGGCGTCGTTGGGTCTCGCCGAGGCCCCGCAGTCGCCGGTTCTCGGCAATCCCGATCTCAGACATGAGCCTGCGAGCCTTCACTTTGCCAAGACCCGGCATCGACTCCAACGCAGCAAGCGCTTTAAGTTTGCCGATATGGAGGACGCTGTCGGCTTCGGTTAACAACTCGTCAAAGCTGAGCAAACCCATCTTCAGCCGGTGCTTGACGTTTGCGCGTACCTCACGAGCTTCCTGTGCTTTGGCCAACGCTTCAGCACGCTGACGGTCATTGAGTTCAGGCAGCGGACTCACCGCAGGCCAGTGTAGCTACGGCTGAAGTGAGGATGCAGCCAGCCCGGTGGTGACGTCACCAACGATGGCAGCGGCCGCCGCGGTCGGGTCCGCAGCAGCAGTGACCGCGCGGCCGATGACCAGCACATCAGCACCGGCAGCCAACGCAGCAAGCGGATCTGCCACGCGGCTTTGGTCGCCTCTCGGAGCCCCCGCGGGACGAATGCCTGGTACCACGCGCAGCATGTCCCCACAGATGGAGGCCAAAGCTGCCAGATCTGGTGCGGCACAAACGAGACCCCCACAGCCTGATCTTTGTGCCAGTGCTGCCCGCTCAGTGAGCGTGCTCGCAGAAGCGCTGGCATCGGATGTCAGCACGGTGACACCAAGAGCAATCGGCGTTGTGTCCCGCGGCGATTCTTCGGCGCCTTCGGTGAGACCGCGCACGCCGGCGGTGAGCATCTCAGCGCCGCCTGCGGCATGCAAGGTGAGCAGCCAAACTCCCAGCGCGCCCGCCCGCCGGGCTGCTTGGTGGACCGTGTTGGGGATGTCGTGCAGTTTGAGATCCAAGAAGACCTTGCAGCCCGCCGCTACGACATCGCGAACTATTGATGGCCCCTCAGCAACGAACAGCTCAAGGCCAATCTTCATAACACCGAAATCTGCGCCAAAACGCTCCACTAGCTCTAAGGCCGCATCCCGGTCGGCAACATCAAGTGCGAGCGCCAGCCGGTCCCGAATCGCTGGCTGACCGCTCACTGGCTGACCGCTCGGGCTTGTGGGCTGCTCAATCCCTGCACGCGTTCTCCTTCCTGACAGAAACCATGGAACGCAGACATCACGGCGCGGACCCTCCGCTGTGGCGATGGGCACGACCTGTCAGCTCAGCAGCAGCGCTAACGCTGTGACACTCAAGCCACTGACGTAGCTCGTCGAGCACTCGCAGGGGTGCCCTGGGGTCATAGAACGACGCGGTGCCTACTTGCACAGCGCATGCACCAGCAGCCATCAGCTCCGCAGCGTGGGGACCTTTCGCAACTCCACCCACACCTACGATCGGCACGTTGCCGAGTGCCGATCGGACATCAAAGATGGCACGCACTGCCACGGGCCGTATAGCCGGACCTGACAGCCCGCCGCCGCCTACGCCCAAACTGGGTCGAGCGGTGATCGGGTCGATGGACATCCCGAGGACCGTGTTGATGAGCGTGAGTGCCTCTGCTCCTGCGTCCAAGGCTGCGCGGGCAATCTCAACGAGATCGGTCACGTTGGGGGTGAGCTTTGCCCACAGCGGCACTCCGGCTGCTGCGGCGGCGCTGACTGCGGCGGCGGTGGCGGCAGGATCGCAGGCGAACATCTGCCCGCGCCCTTCAAGATTCGGGCAGCTCACGTTCACTTCCAGCGCGGTCAGCCCGGCACCAACAAGCGCCTCCGCAGCCTCTTGGTAGTCGGCCACCGTGCGACCCCAGATGCTGGCAACCACCCGGGCACCCGTGCGAGCGAGCCGCGGTAGTTCGCGTTGACGCCACTCCGACACACCCGGATTCTGCAAGCCCACCGCGTTGAGCATCCCCGCCGAAGCGCCCACGACGCGCGGCGCAGGGTTGCCGGCCCAAGCAAACGGCGAAAGCGACTTGGTCACGATTGCGCCTAGCGATGCCAAGTCCATGTAACGAGCCAGTTCGGTGCCATATCCAGCGGTTCCCGATGCCGTCATCACCGGATTAGCCAACTGCACACTGCCGACCTGCACAGACATGTCAACGTCGATGTGCTGGGTGACCGGGCCCGAGCGTCGCTGAGCCCGCAACCTGCCGCCGCGGGCCCCAGATACACCAGGCCCAGACATATCAAGCCCAGACACATCAGGCGTCATTGCGTCGCATTGATGCGTCGAGCTCTGCGTGGAATTCTTGCAGCGGTCGCACAGCGAGGTCGCTGCTGAGCCACTCGCGCAGGCCCAAGGCGGCTGCCTGCGCCGCAGCCACCGTCGTCAAGCACGGGATGCGATGGGTGCGCGCCGCCGCCCGGATGTGACGGCCGTCAATCTGGGCGCCTCGGCCGCGAGGCGTATTGACCACCAAGCGGATGCGGCCCGCCGCAATGAGCTGAACTGAGTCTTCGCCGGGCGAAGACTCACGTCCGTCCGTAGACAGCTTGGCCACATCAACGGCGACGCTCAGGCCATGTGCGCGCAGGTAATCCGCCGTGCCTGCCGTCGCAGCTATGTCAAAACCGAGATCGGCAAGTACGCGAGCTGCCTCAAGTCCGGTTGGTTTGTCGCGATCAGCCAACGTCAGCAGCACTGTTCCGCCGGGGGGCAGAGCATCCCCAGCGGCGATCTGACTCTTCGCAAAAGCCAGCCCGAAAGACGCATCGATGCCCATGACCTCACCGGTGGAGCGCATCTCAGGACCAAGGACCGTGTCCACGGAAGGGAACCGGCCAAAGGGCAGCACGGCTTCTTTCACCGCAACATGACCCAGCGCGCCATTGCCGCCCGCATACACCCCATTGCTGCGTGACCATGCCGGCAACACCCCCGCAGCAACCAGACCGTCCAACGTCTCACCTGCCATCACCCGAGACGCCGCTTTGGCGAACGACACACCGGTGGCTTTCGCAACGAAAGGCACCGTGCGCGATGCCCTGGGATTGGCTTCGATCACGAAAACTTCGCCCGACTTCACAGCGAACTGCACGTTCAACAGACCGATGACACCCAACGAATCAGCCAAACGCCGAGTGAAGTCCATGATCGTCTGCTGGGTGTCAATGCTGAGACTCGGCGGTGGGATCGCACACGCGCTGTCACCCGAATGCACCCCGGCTTGCTCTACGTGCTCCATCATCCCGCCGAGCATCCACGCCCCGGTGCGGTCACGCAATGAGTCCACATCAATTTCGATGGCATCCTCTAAGAAACGGTCAACGAGTACCCGACGCTCAGCCGACAGGCCGCCTTCACGTCCGAGCGTTGAGAACTGCGCCAGCGCAGCCATGGCTTCGGTCAGCTCATCGTGGCCGTACACAATGGTCATGGCCCGTCCGCCGAGCACGTAACTGGGACGCACCAACGCAGGGAAACCAATCTCGTCGCAGATTGCCGCGGCCTCAGCCGGGTTGGCCGCGGTACCGCCCGGCGGCTGCGGTATTTGTAGTTGCGCGCACAGCGCGTTCCAGCGCTCACGGTCCTCTGCGAGATCAATGGAATCTGCTGGTGTGCCGCATATCAGCGATTTGGGCAGCTCAGACGCCAGTTTCAGCGGTGTTTGCCCGCCCAAGCTCACGATGACACCGACAGGGTCTTCGGTATCGATGATGTTGAGCACATCTTCAGCGGTCAGCGGCTCGAAATACAACCGATCAGAGGTGTCGTAATCGGTGGAGACCGTTTCGGGGTTGCAGTTGACCATCACTGTCTCGTAGCCGGCGTCGCGCAGAGCGAAGCTGGCATGCACGCAGCAGTAGTCGAATTCGATTCCTTGGCCGATGCGATTGGGACCTGAACCCAAGATCATCATGCGCGGGCGAGTACCGGGCCGAATCTCGTCTTCATCTTCATAGGTGGAGTAGTGGTACGGCGTGCGAGCGTCAAACTCGGCAGCACATGTGTCGACGGTTTTGAATGTCGGCCGCACGCCAGCGGCGAGACGGGCGGCACGCACCTCAGCTTCGCTGGTGTTCCACAGCCAAGCAAGCTGAGCATCAGCAAAGCCCAGCTGCTTGGCGCGTCGCCAAGCGCGCCCGTTCAGTTCTTCGGTACCGCTTCGGGTCTCAAGCGCTGTTCGCTCCTCAACGATGGACAGCATCTGGTCTATGAACCAAGGATCGATGCCGGTTGCCTCACTGATGTGTGTAACGGGGGTGCCTCGCCGCAGCAGCTCACCGATCTCAAAGATGCGCTCGGGTGTCGGTGTGCGCACTGCGTTGAGCAGTTCTTCGCTGGAACGGTCGGCGTACTGGGTTTCGCCAGGATCGGCGTTGAGCCCGAACCGGCCCTGCTCGCCGCTGCGCAGCGCCTTTTGCAGGCTCTCGGGAAACGTTCTGCCGATGGCCATCACTTCGCCGACGGACTGCATTTGCGGGCCGAGCACTGGTGCTGCTCCCGGAAGCTTCTCGAACGCCCAGCGGGGGATCTTGGTGACCACATAGTCGATGGTCGGCTCAAAGCTGGCGGGTGTTTCACCGGTGATGTCGTTGGTGATCTCGTCGAGCGTGTAACCAACAGCGAGACGCGCCGCGATCTTGGCGATAGGGAAGCCTGTGGCTTTCGACGCGAGCGCAGAGCTGCGGCTAACACGGGGATTCATCTCGATGATGATTTGGGTGCCGTCCGCGGGGTCAACGGCGAACTGCACGTTCGAGCCGCCAGTCTCAACGCCGATGCGTCGCATGCAAGCGAATGCTGCGTCACGCATCTGCTGATACTCCACGTCGGACAGTGTCTGAGTGGGCGCAACTGTGATCGAATCGCCCGTGTGTACACCCATAGCGTCGAAGTTTTCGATCGCACATATCACCACGCAGTTGTCAGCGTGGTCGCGCATGACTTCAAGTTCGAATTCTTTCCAGCCTTGCACGGACTGCTCGATGAGTATCTCGCTGATCGGGCTGGCATCGAGCCCCCGAGCAGCAGCGACCTCGAACTCCTCAGCAGTATTGGCAAAACCGGTTCCCTCGCCGCCGAGGATGTACGCGGGACGAATGATGACCGGCAAGCCGATCTCGTCGATGGCTCGGCGGGCCTCATCGAGGGTGTGAGCGATGGCTGAGCGAGCGCACAGCAGGCCTATCTCGGTCATCGCCTGACGGAAACGGTCACGGTCCTCTGCGGTGGCGATGGCTTCCTCGCAAGCGCCGATCATTTCGACGCCGTAGCGATCAAGCGCACCGTTGTGGCTCAGCTCAGTGGCCAAGTTGAGTGCAGTCTGCCCACCGAGCGTGGGCAGCAGTGCGTCGGGACGCTCGCGGGCGATGATCGCTTCGAGCACTGCTGCGTCGAGCGGCTCCACGTACGTCGCGTCGGCGAACTCGGGGTCGGTCATAATGGTGGCCGGGTTGGAGTTCGCCAAGATCACCCGGTAGCCCTCATCGCGCAGCACCCGACAGGCTTGAGTGCCCGAATAGTCGAACTCGCAAGCTTGGCCGATGACGATGGGTCCCGAACCGATGATCAGTATCGATTCGATGTCGGTGCGGCGCGGCATTAGCGAGTCCTCCGGTCGTCGGCGACATGGCGAGGAGAACCCCAGAACTTCGACATGAGATCAGCGAAGCGGTCGAAGAGGTAGCGCGAATCGTGCGGACCGGGGCTGGCCTCAGGGTGGTACTGCACAGCGAAAGCGGGCAGGTCGCGGCAGGTGAAGCCCTCCAGCGAGCCGTCGTTGAGGCAGACATGGGTCTCATCTGCGTCGGGCACCGACCCCAACTCGATGGCAAAGTTGTGGTTCTGGCTGGTGATCTCGATGCGTCCGGTGGCTTCTTCGCGCACCGGCACGTTGCCGCCGTGGTGCCCGAAGGGCAGTTTGTAAGAGCGTCCGCCGAGCGCGAGACCGAGCACTTGCTGGCCGAGGCAGATACCAAAGATGGGCACTTGGCCTAGCAAGTCGCCGAGCGCCGTGGTGACGCTGCCGGCCATCTGGGGATCGCCAGGGCCGTTGGAGAGAAACACACCTTCGGGTTTGCGGGCGAGCACATCAGACGCGCAGGTGTGAGCCGGGACGACCTCAACGGTGGCGATCCGGCCGAGGTTTGCAGCAATGGCGTGCTTGATGCCCAAGTCGTAGGCCACAACACGCCACGGCCCGTCACCGGACGTATACGGCTCGGTGGTGGTGACCTCACTCACAAGGTCTACGCCCGCAGTGCCGGGCTCGGCTCGGGCTGCTTCGGTGAGACGACGCAGGGCATCATCGTCGGGTGTTGGGCCGAAGGCGCCCGGCATGGCACCGCATTCACGGACGTGGCGGGTTAGTCGGCGCGTATCCACACCCGCAATACCGGCGATGCCGTGGCGAGTGAGGTAGGCATCGAGATCGCTGTCGGAGCGCCAGTTGGAACGGCGGCGAGCGAGATCGCGAATAACAACGCCCCGACAAAACGGTCGACGCGCCTGTGCATCGGCAGGTGCGGTGCCGTAGTTGCCGATATGGGGATACGTGAACGCGATGATCTGCCCGGCGTAGGACGGATCGGTGATGACCTCCTGATAGCCGGTCATCACCGTGTTGAACACCACCTCGCCCGCTGCGACACCGTCTTGGGCATCGAGCGGTGCGCCGATCAGCTCGCCTTCTAGGAGGGTGCCGTCGGCAAGTACAAGAGCCCCAGCAACAGGAGTGAGGGGAGGGGGGGCGGGGTTCATGGAGTGTCTCCTCGGCGTGGTGGCTGCATCCAACGGCGCCATCGACTATGTACCCGATGCGAGCATCGATCGCGAGCAAGGCCATCGGGGTCTTGTGGCCAGCCGGAGCTCACCGCTCTGGCTCCGCCGACCATCGTTTCGATCACTTGGGCATTCAAGCGACGGTCGAGGTGAGGCGACACCCGCGCAAAGCTCTTGCCGCGGGTGGTCTGCGCCCATGGCCGGTCGAGGTCTATCACTACGAGGTTGGCTGGCTGTCCCGCCCGAATCGAGCCGCCACCTAGATGGCTGATGCCCGCCAGCTCGGCAGGCCGCCATGACAAGGCATCTAACGCGGCTTCAAGTTCGATATCGGGATTACTCAGCACAATCGCAGCAGATGTCTCCAACGAGGCGAAACCAGGCGGCGCCTCGTCGAAGGGCAGGTCTTTGTCGTGAGGCGCCAGCGGCGTGTGCGCGCTGACCACCGCGTCGACGGTGCGGTCGTTTACGCCCAAAACCAGCGCAGCCCGGTCGGCGGAGGTGCGGAAGGGTGGCTCAGCGCGCATCAGCGTGTCGAAGCACGCTGCGTCGGCGTCAACGAACACGAGATGATCCGCCGTGACCGAAGCTGAGACGTCCAAACCTTCCGCCTTGGCGTCTCGAACCAGTTCGACGCTGGCCGCAGCGCTGATCCGATCAAGGTGCAGTCGTCCGCCTGTGCGCCGGACTGCACCTAAGGCAGCAGCGACAGCGGCATGCTCAGCTTCGGCGGGTTCTCCTGCCACGCCCATGCGGGCCGAGACAGCGCCTTCATGCATCGCCGCGCCGACGCCGAGCGATGAACCCGATGGGCGCACTGCTACCACTGCTCCCAGTGGTGCGGCGTACTGCAATGCCCGGCACAGCAAGGCCCAGTCCGGCTGCGGACCGGTGTCGGTGAACCAACCGACACCCACCGAAGCGAGTTCGGCCATCGGCGCCAGCCGGGTGCCTGCACGCCCAGCGGTGATAGTGCCAGCGGGGACGATGTGACAATGCGGCGCCGATTCGGTAAGACGACGCAACTCGGCGAGCTGGCCGAGACCATCTAGTGGCGGTTCGGTGTCTGGCAGAGCTACCAGCGCTGTGAACCCACCCAAGGCCGCAGACACCGCAGTGATCTGAACGACATCGCCGTCAACGCACTGCGGCTCAGCAACGCGAGCGCACAGGTCAACGAATCCCGCTGCAATGACGCAGCCGCTGGCGTCGATTTCTTCGACGGCACCAACGACAGTTGAGAACTCTCCTGCGTCTAAGAACACGACTGCGTCGTCGCTGTTAGCAGAGGTGGCCCGCAGTTCGCGCAGCTCACCCTCGGTGGACATCTCAGCAGCGCTACGAAGAGCACGGCCCGGCGGATCGACGCTCACGATGAGCCCGTCCACCACCGTGATGTCGGCATGTCGGCGGAAGCCGCGCTCAACGATCTCACCGCCGGTGACAACCAGCACGGGTGTCTGTGCAGGGCTGTCAGCCATCGTCACAGCGTCAGCCATCGTCGTGACCTCCCCATGCGGCGGCGGAGCCGATCAGACCGAACAGCGCCGCCATGCGAACAGCTACGCCGTAGGCAACTTGGCGGGTAACGAGCAAACGGCCGTCGGTGGCGAGGTCCTCAGCGGTGTCGCCTGCAATCTCGATCCCCCGATTCAGGGGGCCGGGGTGAGTGACGACAGCATCGCGTCTGAGATGCCGAACCCGTTCAGCCGTCAGGCCGTAGCCAGCGACGTACTCACCCATGGAGCCGATCAGACCGTCAACCATGCGTTCTCGCTGACAGCGCAGCAGCCCGACAACATCGGTTTCGTCGAGCACATCGTCGAAACTGTGAGTGATCTCAACGCGTGCCGCGTCGTCAGGCGACAGCCAACAGTCAATCCACTGCCGGGGCTGCGTCGGCAACAAGGTCGGCGGGGCGACCAGCACAACGTTGGCACCCAGCGCGGTGTAAGCCTCAATCTCGCTGCGGGCCACGCGGCTATGCACGATGTCACCGACAATAGCGATGCGGCGGCCTGCCAGCGTCGGAGCCTGAGGTGCGGCTGCGTCGGGTGCCCCATGACGAGCTGGACAGAAGTGACGCCAGATGGTGTAGGCGTCCTGCAGACCTTGAGTGGGGTGGGCGTGCCAGCCGTCGCCTCCGTTCAGCACGGAAACGCGGTCGCCCACCCAGCGTGCAATCTGAGCGGGAACGCCCGAGCTGCGATGACGAACCACCATGGCATCGACACCGATCGCCTCGATGGTCTCGACGGTGTCGCGCAGCGATTCACCCTTTACCAGCGACGAGCTGGCCGCAGAAAACGTCAAGACATCAGCAGACAGACGCTTTGCCGCCGTTTCAAAAGAGAGACGGGTGCGAGTCGATTCCTCAAAAAACAACGTCGCCACAGTGCGTCCGCGCAAAGCGGGAACTTTGGGGATCGGACGCTGGCCGACCTCCACGAAGCGGTCGGTGAGCGCCAAAAGCTCACTGATTCCAGAAGCACCCAGCTCGCCAACCGTCAGCAGGTGACCACTCACTTACGCATCTCCCCCAGCAGCACCCGCGCTGGCCTCAGGCGTGCCGCCTCAAACCAAAAGACCCACCTCACTTACGCATCTCCCCCAGCAGCACCCGCGCTGGCCTCAGGCGTGCCGCTTCAAACCAAAAGACCCACCTCACTTACGCATCTCCCCCAGCAGCACGCCTTCGAGCGTGACATCCACCATCTCGTCGCGGGTGGTGGGCAGGTTCTTGCCAACGAAGTCGGGGCGGATGGGTAGCTCGCGGTGACCGCGGTCGATCACCACCGCAAGTTGGCAAGCACGCGGACGCCCGAAGTCGTTGAGGGCATCAAGCGCAGCGCGGATGGTGCGTCCGGTGTACAGCACGTCGTCAACCAGCACGACCGTCGTGCCATCAAGCTCAAAGGGAATGTCGGTGACGGCTTCGGCCATGACCGGACGCAAGCCGATGTCGTCTCGGTGCATGACGACATCAAGTGTGCCGAAAGGCACGTCGGTGCCGTCTATCTCAAACAGCAATCGCACGATCCGCAACGCAATTTGCACGCCTCCGGTCTGCAAGCCCACCACTACGACATCATTGAGGCCTTGGTTGCGCTCAATGATCTCGTGGCTGATGCGAGTGAGAGCCCGATGCACACCGTCTGCATCAAGAACGGCCGTCCGGGCAACAAAAATGCCCCCATAGGGGGGCGTCATACGTCGCTCGCGGTCCGCCACGCGCAGATCCTTCCTGTCCGTACGAGCCTCGCAGGACTCGCTTCACGGTCAGAACGGCACCCTAGCGCCGCAAGAGGTTCACCTGCACGGTTCAGCCGCACACGGGGAAACTTGCTGCGGTGAAGTCGGCAACGTCGAGCGTTGCGAGGTTGAGCGCGTGGCGGCCGTGTGCGGGGGCGAGGCCCGCCAACAGCACCGGAGACCAGTCCAAAGACACATCGGCTCGGATCGCGTCGCCGCGGCGACATACGGTGCATGCTGGAGCGGCGCAACCCGGCGGCGGCCTGCACCCCTCAGAAGAGCCGCTGACCGCACACGAGTCGAGCGTGGCGGTGGCAACCCGGCGGGCTTCGTTTGCGGCATGGTTACGCAACCCAATGGCTTGGGCCGTGTCGGCTGCCGCTGCGCTGGCAAGCGCGCACATCGCCGCCAGCGCCAACGCGACGACCGGAATGCTCATAGCGCAGCAACCGACTGCTCAACGGCTGACACTTCGCCGTCGGCCTCGGGTGTGCGCTCAACCAGCGAGTTCACGATTCACCGCTTGCGAGGTAAGTGGCGAGGTGGGCACCGGCACGGCCGTGCGGAAACGGATGCTGTCGGCGAACAACGGCGAGACTGCCAATGGGCACGCCACGTCGATGCTGATAGCCGCCGGGGTGGAACTGCCCGGCAGTCGATGAACCTCAGCAGAAACGTCGTAACCGGGATCGGCAACGTCGCAATCGGAGATGGCAACAGCAGCTACGACGCGTTCGGCTATGGCGGTTGCGTGAGCATCCAACTCGACATCGGCAATGCCCGTCGGTGGCGAAGCGAGTGCGCTAGCGGTGTACTGAGCGGCTTCCGCGCTCGCCGCGCGGATGCTGACAGAAGCGTGAGAGGCATCGCCTGAGTAGTCCACCAGCCAGACACCGAGCACTAATACCGCCGCCACGCTCAACAGCCCAACGCTCTCATCCATGTGAGTAACCCCCCTGCGTCAACGCCAGAGCGCGGTGCTTCACAGAACATCGCAGCCGAAGCAACGACTGGAGGCCAGCAGCGCCCACATCAACACGGCGGTGCCACCGGCGCCCGCAGCGCCGCACCTTCGACTGAGGTGGGCCGTCGGCAAGCCACACCGAAGGCTTTGCGCGGGCCCAGCCAGACCGCCGATTCGACGCGCACCATCACGATGACCGAACACGTCGGGTCCACACGCACTTCCACGGCTGTTGGTTGCACAGCCGCGAGCTGCGCCGTTCTGTCCACTGCTGCTTGCGCCGCTATAGCTGTGGCATCTGCCCGAAGGCCCGCTTCGGTGCAGTCCCAGTCTGAGGGAGCAAGATCTGTGACGGCGAGAGCGGCGGCGTCGGCTGCGCCTTGCGCCGCCGCGGCACCGACTTGACGAGCGAACAGCGATATCACCAGCGCCATAAACACTGCCAGCACGCTGAACAGCCGCACTACCGAGATCGGGGTGTCCATGAGAGATCACCCCCGCTGTGGGTAACAACACAAAATGCTCATCGCTGCCTCGAGCCACTAACTGCACTTGTTGGCATCCCATGAGCCATTTACGGCGTCACAGAGCGTTTCGGTCGTGATCTTGGACTTGTCGAGCTCGCCGCTGGTTTGCGGGGCGTTGCTACCTAACGTGGTCCACATCACAGTGACCACCAACACCGAAGCGGCAACAGCCGCAGCAATGAAGATCAACTTGGTAACCGGTGAATCCATTTTTCTGCTCCTTTGCCCCCCTCATGGGGGCGATTGGGTTTTTTCAATAAAGATTCGTCAGAGAGTCATCAGAAAGTCATCAGCACGGCTTCAGGCACTTCAGCGCACCAACTCACACCGAAGGCCCCAACTCACACCGAAGGCCCCAACTCACACCGAAGGCAAGGTCATCACGATGGTCACCATGACCACAGCGGAGGCCACCACGGCGAGCAGTGAAGCCGAAGAGCCGACTGAGCGACCGAGGCGGTCGATGGATTCCCGACGACGGTCGTCCATTGCTCGCACTACCCGATCGAGCACGCGGTCGAGCAGTTGCGATGCTGCTGCGCCCGAGCGTTCAGCGGCTTCGACGGTGCGCAGCAGCGATGCCGTCGGTGAGTCAGCTAGCCGGTCTGCGACAGCAGACAACGGGTCGCGCCCGCCGAGCACGGCTGCGTTGACAGCTCCGGCGGCGGGAGCGAATGCGGGATCACTGACACGCTCGGCCGCATTGAGCACCGCCACGCTAATGGGATGCCCTGCTGCCACAAAGAGGCGGATGCGGCGCAGCCACAGCAGCACGGCATCGTCGAGTCGGCGCTGATTGCCCGACAACACCGAGGCTGCCAACAAGCCAGGTACAGCCCATGCCGATGCGATTGCCGCTAACAACGACCATGTCAGCGCCAGTGCTCCCGATGAGTCAACTCCTTGGGAGAACCGAGTGCTGCCAACCAAGGCAATGCCAACAGCGCTCACGGCAACCACTGCCGTTGAGGCGACTAAGCGTGGCTTCGTCCAGCCCAACGCAGCTAGGCGTTGGCGGTTGTGGCGACGTCGCTCACTGTCGGCGATTGTCCCCATCGCCGCCGCACAGCACAGACCCACAAGAACCCAAAACACAACCACATCAGCGGACAACAGCGGCACGCTCACTTGGTCAGCTCCCAAGCTGAAGCCAACGGGCGCGCGCAGATCGCCGCAGCGATCGTGATTGCAGCGAGGCCGACGCGCTGACCCTGCGAGCCGGTCAGCCACGCCCACGCCTCAGGACTCACCAAGGCGCTACCCACAGCAACGGCTGTACCCAGTGCGGCTGAGAGTCCGAGCTGCGGCAAGTTGGCTGCGACGTGACGATGAAAATGGCGCGCTGTCGAAGCAGCTTGCGCAGCCTCAGACTCGAGCACTTCTAAGATCGGCATCCACTCGCTTCCGCTTGATGCTGCAACTGCCACAGCATCGGCCAGCCAAGCAGCGACAGCACTGTGGTTTGCTGCTGCGAATTGTTGCGCTGCCGCATCCACACCGACGCTGCGGCATTGCGCGACGAACCCCTTAGCTGTCTGCGCGATAGGGCCTGTTGCCAGTGATGCGGCTGTCTCAAGCGCATCGACCACAGTGCGAGAGACCTGCGCTTGGTTGGACAGAATCGACGCGAACTGCGCCACCGACTCCGCTGCTGCCGTGCGTTGACGACTGCGGACCATCACCGCCGCGCTCCAGGCACAGATGCCGACAACGACACCGGCGATGCCTGCGGCGGCAGGCCCAAACACCAACCCGGCGACAAACGCCGCAGAGCCGGCCAATGTCCAGGGCCAGCGAGTGAGGCTGTCGTCACGGCGGCGCTTTGTGGTGCCGTTAGTGAGCACGAGCCACAGAGCCACAACGCAGCCGACCGCACCGAGTACTGCGAGCTTCAGCACGCTGCTTCCTCTGCTACTAGCGGCTCATACGGAGGCGGATCATCCATCGGCACCAGTGGGCTCGGATCCCATAGAACATCGCCGCTCTGGGGGCTCTCACAGGGTGCAGGGCTGAACACTGAGAAATCTGATCGTTCGGCAACTGATTGTTCAGTCACTGATTGTTCAGTCACTGATTGTTCGGCAACTGGCGGCCGATCCGACGACGCAGGATCCAGCGAGGCAGAAGCGCAGTGGGAGTGTTCGCCTACGTCGGACGGCGAAGCTGGCACTGGCACATCAGGCACTGGCACATCAGGCACCAGAGGGACATCGACGATCTGGGAGTGCGTCGATGGCAGTTCTGTGTGGCTAGCAGACTCGGCGATACCGGCTGACGCATACACCTTCGCCATCCGGCCCTGCGGGCGGCCGGTTGGCGTTGCCCAACGGCCGCCCGGCCGCAGCGCCCACAGACATGTCGTCGAGATCACGCCGGTGGCATCGTCGATGCCAGTGAGCTGAGTCACATCCACCACTACCCGCTCCCCTGCGTCATTGCGGCCCATCCACACACACAGGTCCACCGCAGCGGCAATCTGGCGACGCGCATAGTCAGACTCGGCACCTTCAGAGCAGGCGTAGGCCACCAACTTCTCCAAGACACCCTTGCCCGGCTGGGAGTGCAGAGTGACCAAGCAGCCATCGAGGCCCGACGACATGGCATCGAGCAGTGCCTCGCAGCCCTCGCCGCGGATTTCGCCTACGACCAGCTTGGCGGCGTTCGCTCGTTTGGCATCACGAATGTGGTCAGCCATCGAATGGCGGCCGTGACCATCCTGATTGGGATCGCGCGTCAAGCGCTCATACGTGTTGGGGTGGATGCCGTACTCCGCTAGCCGCAGCTCGGGGGTGTCCTCGATGGTGTCGATCCGCTCGTGGTCAGGCACCGCAGCGAGCAGTGCCTGACACAGCGTGGTCTTGCCCCCTCCCATCGCCGCAGCGACCACCACGTTCGCCCGCACCCGACCGGCGATGGCCTCAATGAGCACGCTGCCGAGTTCGTCACAGACCACGCCGAGATCGTCGAGGCGCATACGGCCCGCCATATTTGAGCGCAGCACGACGTTCGGCGGACTCGTCACAAACGCCTCGGCATGGAGCCGCCAGCGATCGCCGACACGCACATCAAGCCGAGGATCGAGTTCGTCAAAACGCTGAGGTCGATCCCCGGAGTAGCTCGCCAAAAAACGCACTGCTTCAATCAGATCCTCGTCTGCGTTGAACGGAGAGGGTCGCCGCTCCACCCGGCCATCGGCGTACTGCGCGAGCATCGACTCCCCGCCGCGTATCTGAAATTCCTCAACATCAGGTTCGTCGAGTAGTTCCGAGAGCGCATCGGTGGCGGCACGAGCGGCAGTGCGGCGCCGCAGCGACCCATCAGAACGGTCGAGTCGCTGTGGTGCACACGCTGATGCCGCCAGCGAGCGGCCCAGCCGACGAAGTTTCTTGTATGCAGCGCGAGCGCCGACGCGCTTGATGCGCAAGATCCGGTTCGCTCCCAACGCGGCGGACAGATCACCGGTCGGATCGCTGCGCCCGCCACCTGTTGTCGGCAACCACACCACAACGCGTGGCACACCGCGAGGGGCAGCAGCACGCCACGCCTGTGCGGTACGCGCACTGCGGACTGCGGGGGCTGCAGCACGAGCAGTCGGTGCGCCCAGAAGCAGTACCACTTCGCTGGAAGCAGACGCAGCAGCCGCTATGACATCGTGCTCAGCGTCGCTTCTCAGCCAGACCACGCACGGCTCGGCGTCGCCGTCGGGGCGCGGCATTGATGTCACGTCAGCGCCGAACCAGACGCTGCCCCCAGCGGATAACCCAGAGCGAAGTGCGTCGCGCACCCAGTCGCATGTCGTTGGACTCAAGTCCTCATCGCACAGCACCAACAGCACGTCTCAGCCCCCCGCTGGGGCGGTCAACGCCGCCGGTGCTGGCGGCTCGACGCCAAGTTCGTCGAGCGCGTCGTGGGGATACCCAGCAGGCACCACGATGCCGGTCGATGCCGGACGACACTCGGGCCATCCGTCGGGCGGCGCCGGCCAGACAACGAGACCGTCAAGCTCGGCTACGCGCGCGTAGCGCGCAGCTTTTGGGCGGTCAACGCGCACCACGATGCTGCCTTCGGCACCTCCCGACAAAGTGGTCACGTCAAGCGCGCAGCCACCCAGCACACCCGCCACCACCGCGCGGCTACCCGCCTGCGGACCGGGTTCGGGCCAAGCAGAAGTATCAGCACTGAAGCGCATCACCGTGCGAGCATCAGCAAGGTCGTCAAGCGATCCCAGCAGCGCCGGTGTGATGAACGTGCCTGCCGGGACATCAAAGGCGGCGATGCTGTCGGCGATCGAATCAACCTCGGCAAGCAGTCCGGCCATCTCTTGGGGGATTTCCAACGTCTCAAAGGCCCCCGGCGGTTGGCCAGCCAGCCAGGCTTCAACGGTGACTGCCGCCAGTGCCTGAGGCGGCTGGGGGTGCGGGCGACCCCACAGCCAGACAGCCGCCACCACAATAAAAACGATTGCCACCGACACCGCGATCCGCCACGGCTCAATGCCGGATCGCAGCACAGTCGCCGCCGCGGGGGCGCGGTCATCAACCCCGAAACTCTGATGCTCGGGCAACGTCACGGTCGCGCTCCGTTGTGTGTGAGGGTCACCCGGCCAGCCGCATAGTCGCTCACCGACCTAATCCAGTCCACTCCCGAAGCCAACGTCACCCAGCAGTTGTCGCTTGGCGGAGGGCTGGCGCCGCTTGAGATGTCTCCTTTGGGCGCTGCTGTGAAGCAGATGCTGGCCTGCCAGGCATACGCCGCGGGATGAGCGAGCGTCCATCCGCAGGTTTTTGATGCGTCAAGCCCCGAAGCATCGCCAACTGAACAAACAGCGTCATCACGAACAGCTTGATGCCACTGTTGCGTGAGATGTCGTTGATCCGCGCTCAACGCATCCCAGCGCTTGATGAGGTGCCGGGTGTCAGCACTTGCCTCCATAGCTTGACGTTCGGCAACCACCCACGGCCGCTGTTCGGACCACGAGACGCGCACCGCAGCAGCGATCCAACGGCACTCGCCCAAAGAGACATCGGCCGAACCGCGGACTTCGGCCCATCCACGACCGGGAGCCACTTGCAGGTAATGCCCTGCGCCTGGCAGGTGTCGCTGCGATGACTTCCCTACGTCGGCCGAGCGAACGTACGACCTCCACCTCAGCCGGTCAAGTGCAACGGCGGCGGTCACAGCCGACGGAGTCGGCGCGCACTCCTCGCCCGGAGGCAACGTCGGCGTTTGCGTAGTCGATGCCGTGGTCGATGCCGTGGTTGATACAGCCGTCGTCGTTGTGGTTGTAGTTGTTGTTGGCACCGTAATCGGCGCAGGCAGTGGCACTTTGGGCACAGGCACATCCGGTACTGGCACATCAGGCACTGGCACTTTGGGTGAATCGTCAATGTCTTGCGCGTCGACAGTGTTGTCACTAGATAGCGAGGCGGTGGTGGTGGTCGCCGTCGTGGTGGTCGTCGTCGTCGGGGTGTCAGCGGGCAGGCAGGCGTAGTCGTAGGAGCCATTGATGCGTGATTGCACATACGGAGGCAGCGAGCGGAAATCGGAGCAGTCGAAGATGCACACCCGGTAGGTCTCGGTGCCGCGTCGGGAGTGCGCGTGCTCTTGGATTTGAGTATCGGCAAGTTGTCCGATGGCAGGGCAGTACGTACGCACGGTGGTCTCCTCGCAGTCGCCGGGCTGTGAGCATTTGTTGAGCAGGTCGCTCTCGGTGACGCAAGTTCCACCGTGATCGGCCCGATAGGTCGTGCCTGTGATGTCGTCGCAGATGTCGGGTTCGCTGTTCCAAGTTCGACCCGGCAACTTGTCGCACGGCACATACGACAGCAAGCCGTCTGCACAACGATGGATGCCCAGTTCAGCGAGTCGTTCGTCGCTCTCGCCGGCCAGATGGTGCAGCGGACGCGCGCCTCCATCGGGACTGTTCTGGGGGCCGCCGCTGTCTTGGGGGTCGGTGCCAGTGTCTAGGTCTGAGCCCGGCACCGATGACCGGCATGTCAACACCGATGAGCCGAAGCCACCCAACACATCGCCGTAACGGGGCACCGAACCCGAAGGGCAGCTTTGCGTCGGTGCCGCCGACGGGTCACCCAAGACGGTGCGCGAGCACCGACTAGCTGAAGGCTGCCAGCCCGCAGGGCACGGACCAGGCGTAACCGCAGAAACAACCCATGTCACCTGTGTTTCGTAAACCGGCTCAGTCGTGTAATGGCGGGTCTCGACGCTGTCCCAGTAGCCGGTCTGGCGTGTCTCATAGATCGGCTTGCGGCTCCAGTAGCCGGCAATAGTGACCGTGCGCGTGGCTTGATACTCATAGACGGGAACCTCAGTAGTGACGGTGGTAACCAGCGGCGGGCCAGCAATGCAGCACTCAAGACGCGTGCGCGTCTGCGTACGAACCTCAGTCACCGTCTGGTTCCAACACTGTCGGCCAGCGAACGGATCGAACGAGCATCGCTGCACCACGCGCTCGACCTCTATCTCCACCTCGTAGCTGACCTCATAAAGAACGCGGGGTCCGGGGCGGGTAACGACTTTTGATTCAGTCCGGGTACCGGTCTGCACCCGCAACGGCGGTGTCAACATTTCGATGGACGTCCGCGGTGGCACCCAGACACGACTGGTGCCGGTCTGCACCCGCTTCGTGCCGGTCGCGATCCACGTTTTTTCGTAGGTGCTGTGGCTGTACACTTGCTTGGTACGCCCAGTGTCGTGCTGGTTGATCACTTTGGTCTGGCAGACATGTCCGCCGTAGGGGCCGGGAACTCGCACTGATCTCGCCGGGCAGCTCGACGGACGAGCGGTGGTGGTAGTACGCGGTGTGCGGCATCGCCCGCTTGAGGTGTCGAGCACCATGTCGCTAGTGCAGGTCAGCACAGGTGCTACCGGTTTGCGGGCTGCGACGGCATCGTTTTGGTGAGCAACCAAGAAAAACGAGACAGCCGATACGGCTACAGCGAGCGCCCACCAAACCGCACGCGTGCCGCCACGGTGCGGCCCGCTGCCATGCGGCCGATCCCAATGAAAGCTCAAAGCATTCATGAGGAGACCTCGGTCGGTGTCGCGTGGCTGAGCGGCAACACAGAAGGCCACCAGTAGCGATCTGTCTGCGGCGGCCAGTCGGCCTGCGGACACGGCGGCGTGGGTCTCAGATATGCCTGACCGGTCGGGGTGAGCGGGAGCGAGCCGGGCGGCCAGGGCTTCTTCGCCCGCTGTGCGGCCGACCGCTTGGGCGTCTCAACAATGTCGTCGGGATTCGCCGGACAGCCGAGGATCTCTTCAAGCGATTTGAACGGCGAGAGGTACATGCGCTCGTGCCAGGTGGCATCCGGCGACCACATCGTTGCCGAGAGTTCCCAAGTGACATCAGGGGCTGCCGCTGCTGCTGCTGCTTGTACAGCCGACCATTGATCGGACGTGCAGTGGCGGGCAAGCTCGGGACGTAGCAACTCACCGTCAACCAGCGCACCGGTGGGAATGCCGACGCTGCACCAGAACCTCAAGTGCCAGTCGTGATCGCGATGAGCCAGCCACGCTTCGGCCTGTCCCACTTGAACCCACTCGCGGACTGCGACCCATTGGTTGGTAACACCTGACCCCCACACTTGGGGATCGCTCCAGTTGACCGTCGCGGCGTGGGCCTCTTGCTCGTCTTGGAGCCATTGCACGGCACTGGCGAAAGCATCACTGTCGCACTCGCCCTCAAACAACGCATTGCGCAGCACGCGATAGCTCAACCGAGACCATGTGAGCCACATGGCCTCAACCTGAGCTTGATGGTCTGTGCCCTCATCAAGCCGTTCGCCACTTGACGCATCAACGAGGTACGACCGTCCCGGTCCGTGGCAGACAATGGCGAGTGCGTGGCCCGCAATGCTGATATCGGCTACCCATGCACGCTCAACAGGCGGTGTCGTGAACTCCAGACGCAAACCACGAGCCCACAGCGATTCGAGTTGGCGGGTGCGATGCGACGCGGTGTATATCCCGGGCGTGATCGTGGCTATGTCACTGCACGCTTCCCATAGCGTCTGAGGGCCAGTGCTGACCACAGCATGGCCGACCAGCGAATCGGTGACTGCGCCTTGAGCAGCCCGTCGAGTCAGCCATGTCTTAGCCTGCTCAGACCAATCGCCCGGGAAGAACCCTGTGTCGGCGAGGCTGTGGCCGCCAAGCGCGAGTTCTGTTGGTTCGCCCGGACTGTAAGCCAGCAGCTTTGCGATGTCGTTCGTTGTGGTTCCCCATGAGTGGATAGGCCGACCGCCTGGCGACCGCATCCCCACGATGAAGGCCTCGACTGCTGCGGCGGCCCGGTCACGCTGGAGGGCATCATCTGTGGTGTCGACCTGTGTGGCCTGCACAGTGACCTGTGGACTGGCCTGCACAGTGGCCTGCACAGTGGCTTGCACAGTGGCTTGCGTGGTCGGATGTGGGGGGCACAGCGTGGCGTGGTCGTACGCGGTGCTGCGGTCTTCGGCCAGGCGGGTCTCATAGGTCAGCCCAGCTGGATCGATCACCAGTTCCCAAGCCGATTCGGTGCCAGCGCGCCGCCTAGCGACTCGATCTCCTCGGTCCAAAGCCTCCTGTGCAGCCGGCAGGTACGGCGGCATCGCTTCCCAGCGTCGGCGCTGATCGACGACATGGCTCAGACCAGCCACGGTGTCTTGGAGCAAAGCCGACTGCGATCCCGTCGCGACTAACCCAGCGGCCTCCGACATGGGCGGATACGACGGCCAAGGCACCCAAATACGTTCGCCGCCGATGCTGACGGGCGACGGCGATTGCGGTCGTTCCACCTGAGGCGAATGCAACGGGAAACTGCCATCGCCAGCGATGATCGGCCGCGTTTCGTCGGCAGGTCGCGGCAGAAGTCCAGCGGCGCCCACCTCTGTCGTGGTAACGCTCGGCGCAACTGAGATGGGCGTGTCGAGATCGACGGGTGCCGAATTGCCCCCGCTGCACGCGCCAACAAGCACAACTGCCGCCGCCGCGCACACGTTGCGGCATATGTTGCGGCACAGCTTGCGACGCGTGCTGGCTTCGTCGTAGGTGGGGATGACCATCGCAGCGCTCCTGTGAACCCGTTCTACGCAACCGCCTCTTGTTGTTGAGGCCGTCGCTGCAGTGCGAGCGAGTTCTAGACGCGTTGTGTTAGCTCATTCCAATTATTTTCGATGTATCTGATGTTTGCTAGAGATACAGCGGTTTCGCCGGACGCTCCCGACTCAGTTTCGCTCGGCTGCGCGCGCGACAGCGCACATCACCGACTGCCGACAGCGGCAGCCAGAACTCCGTTGACCAAAGCGCTGCTGCGATCGGTGGCACCCCATCGATGCGCAAGCTCAACGGCTTCGTTAATCACCACCGCGTCTGGCGCTTCGCCTCGTTCAAGCTCGAAGAGCCCTTGCAGCATGATCAGTCGGTCGCAGACACCAAGGCGCTGCGGTGTCCACCCTTCAGCCAGCAGCCCCGCAAGCTGGGCAGTCAGCTCGCTGCGACGCGCAGCTGCGCCTTTCGCTAGGTCAAGTGCGAACTGGTCTAGCTCAGCGACCTGCTCGGCAATCACATCCGCAACCGTGCATGACTTCATCTCGGCTTCGTACTGCAGTTCGATTGCGCGCTGACGTGCTTCGCGTCGACGGGTCGGCTCGTCAGGCGCTACGAACGGGTCATTGCGGCGGCCCATAACTGCGCGGTAACCGCCCGCTGGTTGACCCCGCCGGGTCAACCCCGTACACGCTCGATGTACTCGCCGCTGCGCGTGTCAACCTTCAACCGTTCGCCCGGCTCGATAAACAGCGGCACCTGCACCACCAGCCCGGTAGACATCGTGGCTGCCTTACGCGCCCCCGACACCCGATCGCCCTGCACGCCAGGGTCGGTGTCGGCCACTTCGAGGACCACCGAGGCAGCCAGTTCGACGCCTAGCACCTCATCGCCGTGACGGACCACGGTGGCCGTCTCGCCTTCCACCAAATAGTTTGTGGCATCGCCGACTGAGGCCCGGCTCACTGGGAGTTGCTCGTAGCTGTCGGTGTCCATGAAGACGAGCGAGTCGCCGTCTGCGTACAGATATTGCATGTCGCGGTTGTCAATGACAGCGCGTTCTAAGCGCTCTCCGGCGCGGAACGTGCGCTCGAGGGTGGCACCGGTTCGCACGTTCTTGAGCGTGGTGCGGACGAACGCGCCGCCCTTGCCCGGCTTGACATGCTGGAACTCGGTGAGCTGAAACAGCCCGTCGTTGAGATCCAGCGTCATCCCGTTGCGGAAATCGGCAGTAGAGATGGCCATATCAACCTCTTCGAGCATCGACCTCTTCGAGCATCAACCTCTTCGAATCAGTGCATCCGGGCCGCAGCGGCGGGCCGTCGCACACACCGGCAGAACATAAACACTGACAAAACAGTACAGGCGACCACTGCGGTCACGACGGTTGCTACGACTCGCCGTCGGGCCCCAACCCGTCGGTGGCCGCAGCGGCCTCGATGGCAAGCGCAACGGCTCGGGGATAGCCAGCAGCGCCTTCGCCTGCAACACGCTTAGCCGCCAGCGGCTCCACTACTGAGGTGTGTCGCCACGGTTCCCGCTCGCGGGGCTCAGACAGGTGCAGCTCAACGATCGGGCCGTCGAACGCCGCCAACGCATCATGTAGCGACCAGCCGTAATGGGTGAGCGCGCCGGGGTTTACGACGATGGCCTCTACCCGGCCGATGCCCGAATGCACGGCATCAACAAGATCGCCTTCGTGGTTGCTCTGGCGATGCTCAAGATCCCAGCCACGCTCGGTCGCTGCACCACGGGCAGCCTGGACATGGTCAACCAGCGTCTCGGTGCCATAGATCTCTGGTTCGCGGGTTCCCAGCAGATTCAGGTTGGGTCCTGACAGCAACAGCACAACGGAACGAGGCATCTTTTCTGGCTCTTAGTTACATCTGGGCAAGCGCGCAACGCAGCACGCCCAGATCGACACCAGGCACAACTTCAAGTCCATCGGGCCCGTCAAGCACAAACGTGATGCCATCGGTGGCTTTCTTGTCGCGTCCGAACAATTCGATGACTTCATCAACATCGACTCCGCTCGGCAGTTTCGCGTCCAGCCCGTAAACCGCTAGCACTCGTTCGTGGGCGGCGACCCGCTCATCGTCGATGCGGCCCAGCAGTCGTGCCACCAAAGCCGCGTAGCGCAACCCGATCGCCACCGCCTCGCCGTGACGCAGGTTGAACCGGCCTGCGATCTCTAGGGCGTGAGCCAAGGTATGGCCATAGTTGAGCAGCGCCCTACGGCCAGTCTCGGTCTCATCGGCAGCGACGATCTCTGCCTTGATCGCCACGCACGCTGCGATTAGTTCTGCGCCTTCAAGATCATCAAGCGAGGTACCGGCATGCAGGCGATCGCTCAGACTCTGACGTTGTTCTTTGTGGACGTGCTCTTTGTGGACATGTTCTTTGTGGACGTCTGCTTGGCTGATGTGTCTTGCGGCTGCGGGGGTGCAGCCGATGAAGTGATACTTAGCCAACTCTCCGTAGCCAGCACGCAGTTCTCGCTCCGGCAAACCAGCGAGCACTCCGGTGTCACACAGCACCCCGTATGGCTGCCAGAACGCGCCGACCAAGTTCTTTCCTTCTGGCAGGTTCACACCGGTCTTGCCGCCGATGGCAGCATCGATCTGACCAAGCAATGTTGTGGGGACATGCACCACGGCCACGCCGCGGTGGTACACAGCAGCCGCAAACCCCGCGACATCGGTAACCACGCCGCCGCCTACGCCGACCACGACATCGCGGCGGCTGAGTCCGAACCGCGCAAAGCCGCGACAGAGGTTGTGGATCGTCGTCAATTCCTTGGCGGTTTCGCCGTCAGGAATGGTGAACGTCTCAAAAGGAACACCTGGATCAACGCCAATGCCGATGTTCGCTTGGGTCACCACAGCAGCTCGGCTTGTGCCGGACGGAACCACTTCGGGCAGATGAGCGAGGGTGCCGTCGCCCACGAGTACGACGCAGGTGCGCTCACGCGTCGGCACCGTCACCATCAGCGGCTCAGACATCGGCAGCGAGGGTACTAACGAGTCTCAGCGGGCTGCCTAAAGAGTCACAGCATCCCATGGCAGGCAGCAGCCGAGCAGTCGGCGCGTGCGGTGGGAGATGTTCAACCGACAAGGCCCGCTGGCGCTGCCCACCAGATCACTGCGAGCGCGCCGGCCACCAGCGAAGGGCCAAGCGCGAAGCGATGGTCGGCGCTGCGGCCTGCGATGGCCATGCCGGCTGCACCGACGAGTGCTGCGATAGCGAAGCCGGCTAGGAGCCCTGTGAGCACCGTCATAAACCCGCCCAGTCCCAGATGCATGCCTAGGTAGCCGCCGAGTCGCACATCGCCGTAGCCCAAGCTGCCACGCGACGCGAGCCAAATCGCATGCATCAGGGCCCAGCCGGCTGTTCCCCCAATCGCAGCTGCCACAGCAGTGTCGGCAAGGCCTGCGGCCCCGTACTCAATGACAGCCGCTGCACACAGCAAACCAATGGCCCCCGCCGCGGTTGCTCGCAGCAGCCGGGTAGGGATCAGGTGGGTTCGCAAGTCGATGGCCGATATCACGATGCCGGCCCAGCCGAACGCAAGCAGCGGGGCCACGAAAGGGCTGGAGCTTGCCCGCAACACGAGCACAGCCCCGATCACGACGCACGACGCGATCACCGCTAACGAGGGCAAGCTCACGCCGAAGCAGCGTCGGGCGCAGCGAACCGCTGCAAAACCAGCCGCGACGCCGCCCAGCGCAACGGTCGCTGCAATAGCCGCCGCAGTGACCAGACTCGGACCCGCGTCAGCGATCATCACGCAACTCTCGCGCAAGGCCATGACCGCGTGCCAGATCACATGCCAGATCGCCTGCGCGATCACGCGCCAGATACAGCCATCGTGGTGGTTGGGTTGCACACACAGCTACGCCCTGCTTTCTGGCATCTTCTTGTTGGTGTCTTCTTTTTGGCATCTTCTTGTAGTTGACGGGCCCAGCATGGCTGGGGTCGGCTGGGGGTGCTACTCGGCGCTATCCAGTGATGTCAAGGCCGACAGCCGTTGCCATCACGTCAACGGGAGCGTCGTGTCCGGTCCACATCTTGAACTGCTCGGCGGCTTGGAACAAGAGCATTCCGACGCCGTTCAGCGTTATTGCTCCCGCTTGGGCTGCTGCGGCAAGCAGCGGCGTCCGCGCGGGTCGGTAAATCAGGTCGACGACGATCTGATCACCGCGCAGCAGGGTCGGGTCAACCGGCAGCGGGTCATCGTCGGCCATACCCAGTGGTGTGGCGTTTACCACAATGTCGGCCTCGGCCACTGATTCGGAAGAGCCGACTGTCGCCTTACCGATTGGCAGTGCCACTGGCGCTGTTGCCGGCACAACGGTTGATGTTCTTGATGTCTTGGCTGCCACTGGACTGCGATTCGCCTCAGGGACCGTAACTGCGGCACCAGCGGCTGCGGTGCCCATTGCCGCGGCCTGCTCGGCGGCATCACGAGAACGGTTCACGACCGTCACTGAGGCACCCTGGAGGGCCAAGGCGACGATCACTGCCCGCGCTGCACCACCGGCACCAAGCACAACTGCATGCAGACCTGCTGGTGCTGTGCTCGCTTGAGTGTGCAGCGAGCGCAGAAAGCCGATGCCGTCAGTGTTCTCGCCCACCAGATGGTCACCGCTGCGGCGCACGCAGTTGACAGCACCCAACATGGCGGCCGCTGGCGACAGCTCATCACACGCCTCAGCCACTTCCGCTTTGAGAGGCATCGTCACCGAAAGACCGTCAATGCCCAAGACGCGCATCGCAGCAACAGCGCCCGCGCCACCACCTGCGGGCACCTCAAACGCCAGATAAGCCCAGTCCAACCCGAGGTGATCGAACCCTGCGTTGTGCAGCACCGGACTCAGGGAGTGCCGCACGGGATCGCCGATCACCCCAGCAACTTTCGTAAGACCAGAATGAACGGGCCGCATCCGCACAGTGTGCATCAAACAGCCCGCGATACTTCCCCACACGCCAAGCGGTGCGGCTCGGCGGTGTTAGGGCTAGTCGTTGTCTTTGATGGTGATGGTGGCGGTGCCACCGTCGATGGTGGCACCTTGGGGGTTAGACAGCACGATTTGGAGTGTTTCGTTGGGTTCTTTGAGGTTGTCATCTTTGACGACCACTAGGCCCGCGTTGCGAGTCAGACCGGGTCGGAAAAAGATCGTCCTACTCGTAGCAACGAAATCATCGCCCGCAGTTGCATGACCGGGGCCGTTGCCCGTCGCCTCAACGGTGTAGCTCACCCGCGTCGGTTTGTTGACTGGTTTGTCTAAGGACACAAAGAAAAAGTAATAGTTGCCGCTGCCCTCGGTGTGGGTACCGTCGGTTACCGAAAACGCCGACAAACTCGCTGGCACCGCTGGCGGTGGCGGTGGTGGCGGTGGGTCGTCGTTGTCTGTGACATTGACAGTCGCTGTAGCAGCGGAGGTGTCGGGGTCATAACCGGTGCCGTTGGTGATGGTGGCAGTGACCGAACCATCAGCTTCGTCGGTGCCGTCATCGGTGGTAGCAACACTGAGCGTGGCAGTGCCAGTTGTGGGGACCGTCACCGTTCGGGTGCCCGCAGTGGCACCGTAATCACCCGACGCGGTCACCTCTACCGTCACATCTAGCGGCGCTGTGGGCGCTGGAGACGCTGTAAGCGTGAACACCGCATCGCTGCCTTCGGTGATGTCTGCGCCAGCAGTAACGCTCACCACCGGATCAACCACGGGTGGGTCAACCGGAACTGGGTCAACAGGGGGTGGGTCTGCCGGGGGTGGGTTGTTTTCGCTGGTGTCGCTGGTTTCACTGGTTTCATCGCCGCTGGTTTCAGGGGCAGGTTGCGCTTCCAACGCAGTCAACGCTGCTACGACAGGATCCCAGCGAACACTCCAAAATGTTTGCGCGTGCTGTGTCGCCTCTGCAGCAGACATAGCAGTACCAGAAAAGCCCGGCACGGCCTCACCGAACGCGACCAACACTCGCTTCCAACGATCAACATGCGCATCACCATTACCAGTCTCTGTGGCGTAACCCTGCACATCCGCAATCAAACTCGCAGGCACGGTGTAGCTCGGTGTCTGCTGTTGCGTGTCGGTTTCGGATTGCGATTCAACTTGAGCTTGTTGCGCTTGGGCTGTTTCTAACGCCGTCAACGCTGCTGCTACCGGGTCCCAGCGGACACTCCAAAATGTTTGCGCGTGCTGTGTTGCTTCTGCAGCAGACATAGCAGTACCAGAAAAGCCCGGCACGGTCTCACCGAACGCGACCAACACTCGCTTCCAACGATCAACATGCGCATCACCATTACTAGTCTCTGCCGCATAGGAGCGCACATCGCCAATCAAGCTAGCAGGAACTGAGTACCCGCCAACCGTCGTGTCCTCATTGGAGGACCGCTGAAGCTGAATTGCTTTGGCATGACGCGCCCACGCAGCCACATCGGTGATCGCGTCCGCCTGAGCAACACTACGATCATTCTGGTTACTCACACACCACTCCAAATATGCAGTCTCCGGAATCCCCAGATTCGAAAAAAACGAACGCGTGAACTGTATACCAGCCGAATGGGTTTTTGTTATACCGAAACACACCTCACCAACATATATCTCAGAACCCTTATCCAGCACCGCAACACCATCTATAAACTTATAATCATCTTCATTAGCATTAAGATCAGGATTACGAATAATCAGCCCCAAATCAAAACGCGTCGAAAAACCATCAGCATAGTTAGTCCCAGATTGCGCCTTCAACGGTTGAGAACCATGCGTTACTTTCCGACTGCCAATCCACGTACTCCCCTGCATCACACACTGACCACCTATAGCAAGTTCAATCGTAAGACCAGTAAAATAAAAGTTCTGCTCCTCCAACAAATGCCCAAGATTCACCCTACTACCAGAATCACACCGACCCGTATTACTAGAATTACGATTCGGATTCTTCGCCTGCACCTGCACATTCCACACACGATCCACCTGAGCCTCACACCGCAACTCTGACGCATCAGCCTGCGTACCCGAACACACCAACCGAAAATTGTCATAATCCACAAACGACCGCTTCAACACCCGCACACCATTGCTCTGCGTCTGCCAACCCGAAGCCGACACAGACGACACACCCACCAACGACAACACCCCACCCAACAGCGCTACCGCAACACAACACCACCAAACACGCCCAACAACACTCCTTGACCGCATGCGACGCTCCTCAAACAAACAACGAGGAGGGGGGGGGGGGGGGGCAGAATCAGACACAACAGAACCCGACACAACCCCAGACCGCGCACGCCGCGCACCAACAAACATCACAAACACCTCTTTCCGGCAGCACGACCAACCCCGGTCTGCACTGCCACTAGATTACCACTAGGACATCAAAATATACAGCACGAACGATACACGATGACAACACAAACTTCAAAACCGACCTCAACCGCACAGACCTAACCGTTGGCAGATCGCCTTGTCGGCTAGGAACTCCTCGTCGGTCTCAGAGAACGACAGCGTGCCGTCAGGCGATGTCAAAACGAAGTACATCCACGGCCCACTTACAGGATTGAGGGCAGCCTCAAGCGAAGCGCGACCGGGTGCAGCTATCGGTGTAGGCGGCAAACCAACCAGCACCCTCGTGTTGAAAGGTGAATCAACTGCTAGCAAGTCGGCTGTGAGTTCGGTCTCACCCACTGCGTAGACGATGGTGGCATCAATGCCAAGCGACCATCCCTGAGCCAGCCGGTTGTAGATCACCCGTGCCACCTTGGCCCGATCTTCGGGCCGCTGCGCCTCGCGCTCAATCATGCTGGCCACGATCAGCGTCTCATACGGTGTCAAACCCACTCGACGCGGCGCGTCGGCATAGCCAAGCTCGCCAAGCACTGCGTCGAGACGATCCACCATCAGCGCCACGAGCTGCTCTGCGCTGGTCTGGGAGTCATAGAAATATGTGTCAGAAAAAAGTTGCCCTTCCGCAGGGTCGATAATGCCCGACGGCAAAACCGGCGGCACCGGCGCCACCAGCGACAGCACCGGACGCGCGCGGACAGCCTCAAGAAATTCCTGTCCGCTGAAGCTCAAATCTGGCACCTCGTCAACCAAGTCGGCCATCTGGGCAAGCGTCAAGCCCTCTGGAAGGGTGAGCGACAGCGAAGTGGCCTGCGCCACGCGGCTCGGCCCCGCCTCGAGCACCGCAAGGGTCTCCCACACCGACGAATTGGACTGGAACACGTACTCGCCTGCCTGAAACGCAGGACCACCCCGGAAACGCACGTACCACTCATAGGCCCGCGAACTCGGTATCACGCCGCTGTTAGCGAGCAAGTCGGAGATACTCGCAGTGCTTGAACCCAGCGGCAGGGTGAGCACGATCTCGCTGGTCGGATCGCCGGGCGGGTCAAGCTGCTCGTGTACCCACCGGTAGGCACGGCTAGCTGCCATCGCGGCGATCACACCGAGCACGGCGATAAACAGCAACGCACCAAAGGTGCCCGGTCCCCGCCGCGTGCTCACCACCTCGTAGTCGACACTGCGGCGCTCGCCGACCCGCGACGCGCTCAGGTCGCTAGCCCCAGAAGGAAGCTCTGGCTGCGCATCGGCTCGGGGCCAGTCGGTGGGCCGGGTGCGGACCCTGTCGGCCGGTCGGGCGCGAGACCGAAGGCCCGGCTCCGCGGCTGTGGATGTTTCGTCGCTCGCCAGCCCCATGAAGCCCGCCAGCCGACCAGTCAGCTTGCGCACCGCAGACGGTGCCCTCAACGCGGTGGCGCGGCCCGCTGTGCTGGCCTTTGCCTCCGGCTGAGTCTCTTGGCCGGAGCTGTCGTTAGTCACCGGCATCAAGCCACGACTGCAAGATGACCGCGGCAGCTACTTTGTCGATCACTTCACGGCGGGCGGAACCACGCACACCTCGCTCGGCCAGCATCCGCTCCGCAATCACCGTCGTGTAGCGCTCGTCGTGGAGTACCACCGGAACCTGCAACACCGCGGCGATCTCGTCGGCTTCGGCCCGCACGGCCGCAGCTGCTGGCCCTTCGCTGCCGTCAAGCGAGGTCGGTAGGCCGATCACGGCCACCTCCGCACCCATATCTGCGACCATACCGGCGAGCGCGCGGTGGTCTTCAGCACGTTCGTCGCTGCGCTCGAGCACTTCATGGGGCACTGCCACTGAGACATCGCCAGGAGCGACAGCCACACCGATACGCACCGAGCCGAGGTCAATGCCTAGTGCCCGCATCATCGGGCCCAGTCGTCAATTCCCGAGCGCAGCGGCTCGGGCCTGGGCCAAAGCGTCGGATATGGCATCGGGATTGCGACCCCCGGCAACCACCAACGGTGGATCACCCTTGGCACCGAACCCGCCGCCTACCGTCCGAGCAGCGTCGCTGAGCAAGGCACCCGCCGACAGGGTCCCGTCAGGATCCACTGCAGCGACCAGCGCCACTCCTCCGCCCTTGGGCGCGGAGGCCAACACAACTGCACGGATGCCGTCACGGTCGCGCACCGACACCGCAAGGTCTCGCAGCGAATCTCGCTCCAGATCGCCTAAGTCGGCGATGACCACGCCATTATCTGCACCGGCAACAAGCTCGTCTGCTCTTCCCGACGACAGGGCCCTTTGCAGGTCTCGCACTTGACGTCGCAATTGTTTGGTTTCGTCTAGCCGTCGCTGCACCGCTGTAGCAACCTCAACGGGCTGAGCGTTCAGCATCTCCGCTAGGGAACTCAGCGTGTTTTCCGCGTCCGCGAGTCGGTCCACCGTGGCGAGACCGGTGACCGCTTCGACTCGGCGCATGTTGGCGCCGATGCTGGACTCAGAGATGATCCGCAGGTGGCCGATATCGCCGAGCGCTGCCACATGGGTACCACCGCACAGCTCAACTGAGTGAGGGCCAGCTTCGAGCACTCTCACGACATCGCCGTACTTGTCGCCGAAGAAAGCGATCGCGCCGATCGACTGTGCATGGGTCATGGAAGTCTCGTAGTGGCGGCAGCGGCCGTTAGCGATGATCTCGGCGTTCGCCACGCGCTCAATCTCACGCAGTTGCGCCGGACTCACACTTTCGTAATGGCTGAAGTCGAAGCGCAGCCGGTCGGGTGCTACCAGCGAACCGGCCTGCTTGACATGGTCGCCGAGCACCTTGCGCAAGGCCCAGTGCAAGATATGAGTACCGGTGTGATTGCGACGGACAGCGGCGCGACGTTCGTCGTCGATCTCGGCGCTGACCAGCGTGCCTGCCTCAACGGTGCCACAGAGTCGCCCGATGTGACGATGCAAGCCTGCCAACGCATAAGTGCAGTCGAGCACTTCGATGCTGCCTTTTGGGCCTGTGATCGTGCCGGTATCACCGATCTGCCCGCCGCTTTCGGCGTAGAACGGCGTGCGATCCAAGAAGACTTCAACCAAGCTGTCTCCTTGGGCTGCGCTATCTCCTTCGGCTGCGCCGTTTCCTTCGGCTGCGCTGTTTCCTTGGGCTGGGTCGGGTGCTGCGCCGTCAGAGGATGTCGCCTCAAAGACCGCTAGGACTCTTGCGTTGTCGATGGTCGGTGAGTCGCGGACGAAGTCTGTGAGACCGAACTGGGCAACAAGCTCGCGGTATCGCTCATCAGCGAAGGCGGGGCCGCCCGTTCGGCCCGCACGGGCCCGTTCGCGCTGGCTTTCCATAGCGGCTTCAAAGCCTTCCCGATCCAAGCTCAGACCACGCTCGGCAAGGATCTCTTCGGTCACCTCCACGGGGAATCCGTGGGTGTCGTGCAACAAAAAAGCGACCTCGCCGTTGAGCACTGTGTGGGCGCCGGGTGCAACACCCAGCCCTGCGGTGGCCTCGTCGAGAATCTTCTGACCAGCAGCGAGCGTGGCGCGGAACCGCTCCTCCTCACGCGCCACTACCTCAGCGATGAACTGGCGGTTAGCGACCAGATCGGTGTAGTGATCGCCCATCACATCAACCACGATCTCTACCAGTCGCGGCATCACTACATCGGTTACGCCGAGCACCCATGCGTGACGGACCGCGCGGCGGATGATGCGCCGTAGCACGTAGCCACGATCTTCATTGGACGGGAAGACCCCGTCGGAGATAAGCATCGCAGTAGCGCGAGCGTGGTCGGCGAAGATTCTCATCGAGATGTCGGTCTGAGGATCGGTGCCGTACGTCTTGCCGCATATGCGCTCGGCCTCGGCGAGCAGCGGCGCGAAGAGATCAATGTCCCACGCCGTCGGCACGCCCTGGAGCACCGCCAGTATGCGCTCGAGGCCCGCGCCGGTATCGATGCCAGGTGCCTCCAGCGGTGTCAGCTCGCCGGTGCTGTCGGCAGCGAACTGCATGAACACCAAGTTCCAGATCTCCACGAAACGGTCTTCGCTGCCATGCGCTGGGCCGCCGCCTAGGCCATGTTCGGGCCCGAGGTCGTAAAAGATCTCGCTGCATGGCCCGCACGGCCCAACCTCTCCAGCCGCCCACCAGTTGTCCTTGTCGAGCCGCTGGATGCGTTCGGCAGGAACCCCCACCTTCGACTGCCAGATCTCAGCAGCGTCGTCGTCGCTGAGATGCACCGTCACCCAAAGCCGGTCTGCGTCGAGGCCGAGCACCTCGGTGACGAACTGCCACGCCCACGGGATTGCGTCGGACTTGAAGTAGTCGCCGAAGCTGAAGTTGCCCATCATCTCAAAGAACGTGAAATGTCGGTTGGTGCGGCCGATGTCGTCAAGATCGTTGTGCTTGCCACCCGCCCGGACGCACTTTTGGATAGTCACCACCCGCCGCTCAGGAGGCACCTCAGCACCTAGGAAGTACGGCATGAACGGCACCATGCCAGCCACCGTGAACAGCAGCGACGGCTCGTGAGGAATCAGGCTCGCGGAGGCGCGAACCTCGTGGTTTCGCTCGGACCAGAACGAGTTGAACGCCTCACGCAGTTCGCTAGCACGCACCAGAGCAAGGATAGCTACGGCCCTTCGCGGCCTACCGTGGCGCTGTGCCGCTTTCGATGCTGTGTTGTTTTCGATGCTGTGTTGCTTTCGATGCTTTGCGTCTGCCGTGACCTTTCGCGCCCAAACTGACAACGCAGGACCGGCCGCGGCCGCAGCAACGGCTCAGGCGGCCTGGTGGCGCTGGCGGCTCTGGCGACGCTGGTGACGCTCGGCCCAGCGGCGCTCCCGCTCGTCACGCATGCGTTGCTCAGCGGCATGCACTTGGCGCTTGCCGTCTTCCCATGCCTCATCGACGCGTCTGCGTCCGTCCTGCCATGCCTCTTTGAGGTCGCGACGCACCCGGCGAGCAGTGCCGAGCGCCGTCGCTGTGCCTCGGACTGGCGCATACCGGTCAATGACATGGCGCAGGCGCCGCTGCATCCACAGCAGTCCCGATGCACCCAGTCCAGCGCCCAAGGTCAACCAACGCAACCGCTTCAGCATCTCAGCGGTTCTTTCCTGCCCTAGCGCCAGAAGGCTCATCTTCGGCGTCGCCGAACTTGTCGCGCAACATCTCAAACACCGCACGGGCCTTGTCGACGGGCACGCCTGCAACCCGATTGGCGGCACCACCAGCAGCATCAATCAAACCGGCGATCTTGTGAACGACGTTGAGCGCATCGCGCAGCCGGACTATCTCGGCTTGGGCTATCTCAGCAGTATCTGCCAATTGGTTCAACGCCGGCCCGATCTTTGTGTCGAAGTCGGCAAGCTTGCGCCTGAGTTCCCGCATCAACACAAATGCTTGCGTCAGCACGGCGATCAATGCAACCAACGCAACCACAACGCAGACAGTCACCACCACGGCTGCGAGGTCACTGGTGTTCATACGTCGCCCTCCTCGTCGTGTGGTGCCACCACAGCTAGACCCAGTTCGTCCAGTTGGTCTTGGGTGATGCGACTAGGAGCATTCGTCAGCGGATCGGCCCCCGACTGGCTTTTGGGAAAGGCAATGACTTCTCGAATGTTTTCCTCACCGCACAGCAAGGCCGCCAGCCGGTCAACGCCGAAGGCAAAGCCTGCATGCGGCGGCGCACCGAAGCGGAATGCGTCTAGCAAGAAGCCGAAACGCTGTTGCGCCGACTGCGGGTCGATACCGAGCATCGTAAAAATCTGCTGCTGGATGTCGCCACGGTGAATCCGGACGCTGCCAGAACCCAGTTCCCAGCCGTTGAGCACCAAGTCGTAGGCCTGCGAACGGATAGCCAGAAGCGTCTGGGCATCGCATGTCCCACCCGCGCCCATCTTCGTTGCCGCTTCAGCCACAGCATTGAGGTCATGGCGATGCGGCATCGTGAACGGGTGGTGTGCGGGCACCGGCAAGCCGTCGGCGGTGACATCTTCAAAAAGCGGGAAGTCCACCACCCACAACAGCTGCAGCCCGCCTTCGTTGACCGGCGGGCGGCCCAGTTTCAGCCGCAGCAATCCCAGCACGGCGCTGGCCTGCCGCCAAGTGTCGGCCACCACGTAGCACATGTCGCTGGGCCCGGCGCCCAAGCGCTCTAGCACACCGTCGATCTCGGCCTCTGACATAAATTTGGCAACCGGCGAGATAACAGCTAGGCGACCGCCCGAGGCAATCTGTGCGCCATCTGGCGGCGCTGCGCCGTCAAAGACGCGCATCCACACCAGACCTTTCGCTCCCCAACGCTGGCATTGCTTCGTCAACTCATCGACTGCGTTGCGGCTGATGTCGCCGCCTTGTGGGGCCAGCATCGCCTTGACGGTCGGAGATTTGAAAGCATTGAACCCGGTCTCGGCGAACAGCTCGGTGACATCAACGAGTTGCATGCCAAATCGCAGGTCTGGCTTGTCGGAGCCGTAACGGTCGATGGCTTCACGCCAAGAGATCTCAGCGAAGTCAGGACGCGGCCCACCGGTGATCTCGCACACCGCCTCTGCGACAGCGTCGCTGATAACCGCACGCACATCGGCGCCGGACGCAAAACTCATCTCCAAGTCAAGCTGGGTGAACTCAAATTGCCGATCGGCGCGCAGGTCCTCATCGCGCAGGCAGCGGGCGAGCTGGTAGTAGCGATCGATACCGCCGACCATGGTGAGCTGCTTGAACAACTGCGGACTTTGCGGCAGCGCGTAGAACCGTCCGGGGTGCATGCGGCTAGGCACCACAAAATCGCGGGCCCCTTCCGGCGTCGAAGCCACAAGAGTCGGGGTTTCGATCTCGATGAACTCGTGTGCTTCCACTGCACGACGAATAGCTGCGTTGACCCGGGCCCGGCGAGCCAAGTTGTGATGCATTCGGGAGTTACGCAGATCCAAGTAACGGTGCCGTATGCGCAGCATCTCGTCGGTCTCAGTGCGACCGTCGATCACAAACGGTGGGGGGTCAGAACGTGACAGCACCTCGACCGTGGCTTCGCGGATCTCAATCTCGCCCGTGCCAAGTTCGGGGTTGGCTGTGTCGGCAGGGCGCTCACAGACGGTGCCGGTGACCGACAGCACGTACTCGCTTCGCAAGTCATGCACCGTTTCGTTCTGCCACGTCACGGCGCTGGCCACATCCACCACGCATTGCACGATGCCGGTGCGGTCGCGCAAGTCGATAAAGGCCAAATGCTCGCCGTGCTCACGGCGACGCGCCACCCAGCCGCAGACAGTCACCTCGCGACCGATGTCGTCTCGGCGCAGCCGACCGCAGTAATCGGTTCGCATGCTGCCCATCAGCGGAGTGAAGGATGCCTGGGCTTGCGTCGTTGAGACTGTTGACTTCGTTGACTTCGTTGACGTTGTTGGCTCAGTTGGCTCAGCCATCATCGCATCGATCCTGACGAAAGAGTTCTGCTGGTGTCGTCTGTGGCGGCGTTTAGCGCATCGAAGACGGAGCGCAGAACGCCCAGCAGTTCGGGGCGCGCCACGGTCTGCTGCGGCTCATCGGCGCAGGCATTATCGGGACGGCGAAGCGGCCGCACCGTGACCATGCCTGCGTCGGCCTCGTCAGGCCCCACGATGAGCGCTATCTGCGCACCAGAACGATCTGCGGCGCGCATCTGCGCCCGCATCGAACGGTCATCGAAAGCCCGATCTGCCCAGATGCCGACCGAGCGCAACTGATGAGTGATGTCACGCGCAGCGGCACCTCCTGCAGTGTCAACTACCCACACTTCGGCCTGCTGCGGTGGAGCATCAAAGACGCTCTCAGCGTCGCACGCCAGCAGCAGACGCTCAATGCCGAGTGCAAACCCGATACCTCCCGCAGGCGGCCCGCCGAGTGCCTCCACTAAGCCGTTGTACCGGCCGCCGCCGCAGATGGTGTCTTGGGCTGCGTCCAAGCTGGCGGCGCGAAACTCAAACGTGGTGCGTGTGTAGTAGTCGAGGCCGCGGACCAGTTTCGGATCGACCTCATAGGAGATGCCCAGCGCATGGAGTCCTTCGCGCACCCGTTCGAAGTGCGCTGCTGCGTCGGGTGACAAGAATTCGGTGATGCGAGGCGCGTCGGACGCAACGGCGGCTGTCGCGGCGCGCTTGGAATCCAAGATGCGCAGCGGATGACGCTCGATCTTGTTTCGGTCGGCGGGGTCAACGTCGTTGGCGCGTCGCTGCAGATAGACGCTCAGCGCTTCCCCGTAGCAAGCGCGAGTGTCGGGGTCACCCATCGAATTCAGCAGTAACGGCACCTGCTGCAACCCAAGCGTCTCGAAGAAACCCGCAGCCAGCGCAATGATCTCAACATCGGCATCTGCGTCGTCGGTGCCCAGCGTCTCAGCGCCGATCTGGTGAAATTGTCGGTAGCGGCCAGCCTGCGGGGCCTCATAACGGAAGAACGGCCCTTGGTACCAGACCTTCCAAGGGGTAGGAGGGCGATGCTGTGCGAAGGCGCGGCACACAGATGCGGTGCATTCGGGTCGCAGTGCCAAGCGGCGGTCGCTGCGGTCGGTGAACTCGTACATTTCTTTGCCGACCACTTCTGTGCCCTCGCCGATGCGAGCAAACACGCCGATGTCCTCAAAGATCGGCGTTTGCAGGTAGCCGAATCCGGCTCGTTGTGCAGCAGCGATGAATGCGCCTAGCAGCGCTGCCCAACGCGCAGACTCAGGTGGCATGAGATCGTGAGTGCCGATCGGCGTCTGGAAGGCCTTCGGCTTGGCTGTTTCAGCCTTGCTTGCTGCAGCCTTGCTCACTTCAACCTTGCTCGCTGCTGCACAGCCGGAGGCACGAAAATCTGGGTCTTGCGCTAACTCAGGGGACGGACCGGTCATCAACAGCGCAGGCTACGCCCCTGCCCGCACGAGTCCTAGCTTTGGGTGCCATCGGCCCCCAGCCGCCCCTCAGGGGCGTACTTGGCGCTGCGGCGGCGCGCTCGCCGACCACAGACACCCAACGCAGATGCCAGCCACAGGTACCCAGCCACAGGAGTCCGACCACAGAAACTCAGTATTCGGTGCGGGCCGGACCTTCGATGGTGCGGTAAACGTCGAAAACGCCCGGTACCTCCCGAAGCGCAGCGAGCAACTGATCGAGCAAGATCGGGTCGCCAATCTCTACCTCAAACTGCATCACGGCTACTTGGTCGTCACCCACGAACGTGTCGCAGCTAGAGATCGACAGGTCATGTCGGCCCGACACTGCCTGCACTACGTCAAGCAGGAGTCGGTTGCGGTCAAGACCACGCACCTCCAGTGCCGCTACGAACTCACCCGCCCAGCTCTCATCCCACTCGATTTCCACTTGACGAGCTTTCACCGACATGGCCAGCTCACCTGCGTTCGCGCAGTCGGCTCGGTGTACTGAGATACCTCGCCCACTGGTCGCAAACCCCAAGACATCATCGCCACGTACCGGGCTGCAACACCGCGCAAGACGCACCAGTGCGTCGTCGTGCCCGTCCACATGAACGCCTGCTGAACGTCGGCGGCGCGAGCCGCGCTGTCTGGCCGGTCGGGCTGGCAGCTGAACTCCGTCGCTGCGGTCCCGCAGATTGCTAAGGAGCCGCTTGGCCACCGAGTGCGGTCGAACATCGCCCTTGCCGACAGCCTCAAACAGCAGGTCCAGCTCGGCACGACTGAACTGCGCCGCCACGGCCTGCATCTCGTCACTGTCGATCAGCAATGACGCCTTGAGCCCTTCCCGACGCAGCTCATCGCAGATGGCATCGCGTCCTGCAGCCACCCATTCGGACCGTTCCGACCGAGCGAACCATCGCCGAATGCTGGACTGGGCACGCGGTGTGACCGCTGTCTCCAGCCAGTCACGCGATGGGCGCGTTCCACTGTCGTCTGAGGTGAACGCTTCGATTGCGTCACCTGAGCGCAGAGGCCTGTCAAGCGGCACCAGCCGGCCGTCGATTTTGGCGCCGATGAGCGAATCGCCGATGTCGGTGTGTATGGCGTACGCAAAATCGATCGGCGTAGCCCCCGCCGGGAGTGTCAGCACATCGCCTTGCGGAGTGAAGACGTACACCTCGTCTTGGCCCAAGTCGCTGGCGATAGTGCGCATGAACTCAGCCGGGTCTTCCGACTCGGCTTGCCACTCAACCAGCCGACTCAGCCACGGCATGTCTTCTTCGGGTGTTGCACTGGCTTTCGTGTCTGCTTTGGTGCCGTTGCCGTTGCGCTCCGCCTTGTAGCGCCAGTGAGCCGCCACGCCGTACTCGGCTCGCTGATGCATCTCATCAGTGCGTATCTGCACTTCCACGGCAGTACCCGACGGGCCGACCACTGTTGTGTGCAACGATTGGTACAAGTTGAACTTGGGCATCGCGATGTAGTCCTTGAAGCGGCCTGTCACCGGCTTCCACGTTGCGTGAATGGAGCCCAAGGCGGCGTAGGCATCGCGAATAGTTGGCACTACTACCCGTATCCCCACCAAATCGAAGATCTCATCGAATGAGCGGTTCTTGATGACCATCTTCTCATAGACGCTCCAGTGGTGCTTCTTACGTCCTGTCACCTTGGCGTTTATCTTCATGCGGGAGAGTTGCGTGCGGACTTCCCCCAGCACTTGATCGACGTAGCGCTCTTGGGTGGGTGTACGCTCGGCCAGCATCCGGTCAATCTCGGCATAACGCTTCGGATACAGCGCAGCGAAAGCGAGATCCTCTAGCTCGTCTCGCACTTGCTGCATGCCTAGACGGTTAGCAAGAGGGGCGTAAATGTCGAGCGTCTCGCGTGCCACATCGGCCTGCTTGGCGGCGTTGAGCGCGCCGACGGTGCGCATGTTGTGAAGCCGGTCCGACAACTTGATCATCAGCACACGGGGATCGCTAGCGATCGCCACCAGCATTTTGCGTAAAGTGGCTGCCTGCTGTGCCTGCTTGGAGGCAAACCGCACCCGATCTAGCTTGGTGACACCGTCCACGATGCCGGCCACCTCAGATCCGAACTCGTCGGCCAGCGCTACCAACTCCACGCTGGTGTCTTCCACGGCATCATGCAGCAGTGCTGCGGCTATTGAAGTGTCGTCAAGGCCTAAGTCGGCAACCACGCCTGCGACTGCAACAGGATGGGTGATGTAGGCCTCGCCGGTGCGCCGCCGCTGGCCCTCGTGGGCTGTGCGCGCCGCCTCGTAGGCCCGGATCACTAGTGCGGGCGAGCGCTTGGGCCAGCACTGGCGGAATTGCACAACAACCGGCGATATGTCGGCTGCGACCGTGCTCGCAACGCGTCGCCACGGAAGGACGCGCGACACAGCAGGCATCGCCCTAACCAATCCGACCGCAGCGACAGTCGGCTCGCTGCAGTACTGACAGCATCACCAACAGCGACCCAAACAACAAAAGACTCACCCCCACATTCTGCCGCCTGCTGTGCCCGCCTGCGATGACCCGCGCCGAACACCAGTCCAAGCGCCACGTTTTGGCGAAAGCCCAACAATCAGTCGCCGACACCTGCACTCACGTCACATGTCACCACCAAAGGTGCTGACTGTGCTAAAGTAGGTTTATGAGACGCAAGCTGGCTCAAATCTTCGCTCCTCTGATCTTAGAAGATAATTTTTACTGGCCTGGTGATCACGCAAGGCTCCGACTCAGTGTGGAATCGCAGCAGTGAGTGCGCTAACTCATCACGAAGATAGCGATTGGGTAGTGCGTGGCAGCAAAATAGCTCAAGAATTCGGAGGTCAGAAGGTTCTGTTGTCGGCGGATATTGAGATAGCACCAAGTGAAGTTGTTGCTGTAGCGGGAGCGAGCGGTTCCGGCAAATCAACGTTGCTGCATGTGCTGTCTGGACTCCGTAAGCCCACCAGCGGTGATGTATGGTGGCGCAGCGAAACTGACGGCGAAGCAGTTGATATTTTGTGCTTGAACGAACCTACGTTAACGGTTACTCGGCGGCGTTTCTGCTCTGTCGTATACCAGTTCTCTGCGTTCGTAGAAGACTTGAACGTGCGCGAGAATGTCGCACTTCCATTGGTCATTTCCGGCCAACAATACACTCCGGCGCTCATAGCGGCTGATGCGTATCTGGCAGCGTTGGGAATGGAACGTTTTGTTGATGCGTCAACATCAAACTTGTCTGGTGGAGAGCGGCAGCGTGTCGCCATAGCTCGAGCGCTCGCTACCCAACCTCGTGTTATCTTCGCCGACGAGCCAACAGGGTCACTTGACGAAGCGAATTCGGCAATAGTGATAGATACGTTTGTTGATCTCGCTCACCGATTTGACACTGCCGTTGTGCTGGTTACCCACGACAATACGGTGATGAGTCGTGTTTCCCGAGTCGTATGGCTGCGCAATGGCCTACTTTTGAATGCACACTAGTCTGACTCCGCTTTTTTCACCGAATTCTGCGCTATCCACAAGATGATGATGTGCCTGCTGCACTGCGCGACCATTGCCTGAGTAACGTTACGGCTTCAGCTTTATTCTGTGCTGCAGCAAGATCGTATTTTCGTTTGCCAACAGGGAATCAGCCCCTATGAGATTGCTGTGCAAGACTGTGTGGCCGCGCTCAAGTGCTTCTTGGAAAGACTTTCTGCTGGTGCTTGCGACTGGCCTGATTGCTGGTCTCGGTGTGGCGTTGGCGTTGGGATCTGGTTCTGCCGTTATCGTCGGCCAGGAGCGAGCATCGGTGCGGGACGGCCCACGGGGATTAGAACCGACATTCACGCAACAAGACCGGCCATTACGCGCAACTCGGCATGTCGTAACTGCTTATGGATCCGCAACGGTTCTGCTGCTCGTCGGCGATCCAGATGAGAAAATAGATCTTCCCGGCATACCTAGGATCGCGCCCTCCGGCACAGTTCAGGTATCACCAGCCGTGGCTCAGCAACTTGCTGATGATTGGTCTGGAGAACTGGGGGCGTACGTGGGTTCTCATGCACCCAAACTGCTGGAACCGGCGGCGCTGGCGCATCCCGATGAGCTGCTCATAGTCACTCACTTCGCAGAAATCCCAGAAGGCACATCGGACGAATTCCGCACTCTGAGCGCATTGAATGTCTCCTTACCACAAGGCAGCGAAGCCAGAGGCATCGTGATCGTCGGTTTGTGCGTCTTACTGCTGCCCTGCCTCGCGCTTGGGCGAGCCGGTGTCGCGGTTCATCTGAACAGACGCAAGGCGCGCTATTCACTGCTACGCCGTCTCGGATTGCCACCTAATCGGTTGCGCATCGTAGTTGCAGCCGACCTTGGCCTGCCCTGGTTCGTCGGGATCACTGTTGCGTTGGGCGGGTTCTCCGTAGCGGCGCTGTCAGATGCGCCATTTCGACTCGCCGGGGTGTCGTACTGGTGGAGTGACATGCAGTTGTCAGTGACGACCGTGCTCAGCGTCGGGTTAGCTGCGGCAGTTGTGCTCGTGTTGGCATCGGCGCGGACAATCGCTGCGATATGCCGCGAACCTCTCGGCGACAGCGGAGGTGATCTGGCTGCCCGCCGGTTCCGTGGCACACCGGTGATGATCGCAGTCGCGCCCATCCTCGCGTTCTATGCTCTGCGTTCAAACTTCTCGCCTGTCGTGGCGCAGTTGATGGTCGCCGTAGCGCTGCTGATGGCCGTCATTGGCTTGGGACCGGCGGCAGAGTTCGTAACCAAGGCCATCGGACGTCTGCTGCATCAACGGCGTTGGTCATCCTATGCAGGCGCCCGGATGCTCCGTCGGCCACAAGCAACTTTGGCAGGTCTGGCCGGTGCATCCGTTGCAATGATGTCCATCGCTTTTGTCGTGCAGGCCAGTTTCAACGACACAGCCGAACCGACAGGCGATTTTGACGCAGTCGCTGAAATCTTCAACGTCAACGATCGAGCCGAAGCCGAGACGGCCGCCGCGAGCGTCGCATCGCTGCGAGGCATCACCAACGTAACTACTGTCAGTCGGGCATTCAAGCTTGCCGACGGTCACAAGACCCTTGTATACGGTGCATCATGCGACGGCCTGCGCCGCATTGCTGATCTGCCGGATGGATGCCAACCGGGAATGGCCTACATTCCCGACGTCTCCCAGAGGAATCAGACAGTCATAGAACTGCCGGACACGTACGGTTTTGGCAACAGAGAACGTCCGGGTGCAATCGTCGGGACATATCCGATGGGCGGACGCATCAGTGCGTCCTGGGTCGGACACAACGACATCGTTGTCTCGCACGCAACGCCCGACGCAGACCCCATAGCGTTGTCGCTTCTCTTCATCACAACCGACGGGAGCGACCAAGGACTTCGATCCGTCCTCGTAGGGTCACGAGCGATAGCGGGAGTGTCAAGGGTCCTCACACGATCGGCCATGGGAGCCGAGACGAGCTGGGAAAACAATGTGCTTGAGCCGTTCCTGCTGCTGATGGGCCTAACCGCAGCGGCAATCGCCGCAGGCGCGCTGCTCTACACCATGATCGCATTATTCCGTCAGCAAGAACACCAGTTCGCAACGATGCGAGCAATCGGCCAAACCAGGCGAGCGCTGGCAATTGATCTCAGCGTTCTCTTCGTCGCTCCCTTGGCGGCTGCAACGCTTACAGCACTGGGCACCGGAACGTTGCTGGCATTCGCGACCAACCTCGCTCTTGATGCCAATCACCGAGGTCTCGCAGACCACTGGGGCATCGCAGCAGCGCTCATCACCGTCGCAGCCGCAACCACAACACTGGTATGGATCCAGGCAACACGAGTAGAACCTCTCACGCGAGACCCTGAAGCAACCCTCTGACCGAGAGTGAGATGTCTTCAGCGGACGCTAGAGATGGCGGCGACTCTGAGACCTTGAGCGATGGGGCTTGCGGGGACGCGGCGTAGCGCTGCGTGTGTAACGCTCAGCAGCGAGAGCTTCGGTCGCTGCTTCCATTGAATCGTGACGACCCGCGGCATCAGCCGCAGCCTGCGAAGCAGCCCAGCTGGGCTCACGGCCCTTCAACCACGCCACAGTTGGCATGGCTACGAAGATTGAACTGTACGAACCCACGAGCAAGCCGATCAGCAACGCCGTTGCGAACTCTGCCAGCGTGCCAGCGCCCAAGAAACCGGCACCTACCACGAGCAACGACAGCACCGGCAGCACCGAAGTCACCGAAGTGTTCACCGAACGTGTCAGCACTTGGTTGAGCGACACATTAGCTAGCGACCTATACGTGAACTGGCTACGCGCCGGCAGCGAGCGCTCGTTGGATTTCACACGGTCAAATACCACAATCGTGTCGTACAGCGAGTAGCCCATGATCGTGAGGAACGCCACCACCGTCGCCGGTGTCACCTCAAACCCGAACAGCGCATAAGCGCCAACGGTGAGCGCGATGTCATGGCCCACCGCGAGGAGAGCCCCAACCGACATCTTCCACTCAAAACGGAACCACAGATACAACGCAATAAGCACAAAGAACACCACTAAGGCCCGCTGTGCTTTGCCAGCGACTTCATCGCCGAACGACGGACTGACTTGGCGCGTCGAGAGGCTCTCCGCATCAACATCGGCAGCTTCGGCCAGCGCAGCGTTGACATCGGCTGCGCTCACGCCGGGTAGCAACGCCCCACGAACCCGAAAGATGTTCTCAGACCCTGTCACTGTGACGAGCTGCACTCTCGCGCCCGGCACTCCAGCAGCAGCCGCGGCCGCAGCGATGTCGTCGGTGGACAGGCCGTTAACCGACGATGATGCGGCGACATCATCGCTGTCGGCGTCGCTGCCGTTGCTGCCATCTTCAGCAATGCCGTCAGTATCGGCGCCTGCTTCATCGGTGCCCTCTGTGCCGTCATCAATCTGGGTATCTGCGCCAATGGGGATCTCCCACACCGAGCCGCCCTCAAACTCGATGCCCAAGTTCAGGCCACGCACCACCAAAGCCACGACGCAGACAAGCACAGCCAAAGCCGAACCCAACAGCACCTTGCGAGACAAACCCAAAATGTCCCAAGCATTCTCGCCTCGATAAAACGTTCGCAGCGCCGAGATCACGTCGCCCCTCCCACAGCCACAGCGTTCGGCTCGTTGCTGCGGGGAACGACACCGAGCCGCCGGGGTTGCTCGTTGACAAGTTTGCGTGCGATGAACACCACCAGCGGCCTCATAAAGAAGTACGACACCGCCAAGTCGATCAGCGTGGCAAGGCCGAGATACAGCGCAAAGCCGCGCACGGTCCCGGTGGTCAGTTGATACAGCACACCAGCACCGATCAGCGACGCCATATCGGCCCAAACGATGGTGGAAAACGCGCCCCTAAAGCTGGCATCAGCAGCAGAACGAATGGCGCGTCCCCGACGGACCTCTTCTTTGATTCGCTCGTAATACACAATGTTGGAGTCAACTTGGACACCGATCGACACGATGATGCCGGTGGTGCCGGCCAGTGTCAGCGCAAGTCCTCGACTCTCGCCAAGCCAACTGATCAGCGACCACAAGATCGACCCGCTGATCGCAAGACTGGCCACAGCGACGATCCCCAGCAAGCGGTAATACACCAGCATGTACAGGCCGACGACGATCAAACCGACAATGCCGGCCACAGCGCCAGCACGCAGTGTGCCCTCGCCCAACGTGGCAGAAACCGTGCGCACGTCGTCCTGCTCGAACTCCACGGGCAATGCGCCAAAACGGAGTGCAACGGCGAGATCCCGTGCGCCTTCCTCGTCGAACGTGCCGGAAATGACTGCTGTGCCCCCAAACTCGTTGGCTCTTATCACGGGCGCAGACTCCACTATGCCGTCAAGCACGATCGCCACTTGCTGACCGAAATAACGGGCAGCGATCTGGTCGAAACCAACGGCACCGTCGTCGGTGAGTTCGACGTTGACGACCCATTCGTTGTTGAACGTTGCCGCTGCCTCAGCGACCGCCTCACCGGTCAGCTCGGCCGGTCCCAACACATAACCGAACACGCCGACACGGTCGCGCAAGACGACCGCCCGGTCCGCTAGGTCTTCTTCGGGTTGTGTAAAGCCCGAAGGGGCTGGTGGATCGCTTGGTTGATCGCTTGGTTGATCGACTGGAACAGTCTCAATATCGGCAGCGGCATCGGCAGCCTCAAGTTCTTCGGATTCTTCGGGTGCGGTATCGCCGTTTTGAGCGTCGGCGCTGCTACGAGCAGCAAGAAGCTCAGCCTCATTGGCGGGATTGAAAGTTGACAGCACCGGACGGAACCTCAGTTCTGCGGTCTGCCCGACGAGGTCCACCGCACGCTGCTTGTCCTTCACGCCGGGGAGTTGCACCACAACTTGCTCGCCTTGGCGCGTGATGTCGGGCTCAGCCACGCCGAGAGCGTCAACACGAGACCGGATGATCTCAATAGCGCTATCTAGTTGCTCATCGTCCGCCGGAGCGGTCGGTCGCAGCAGCACCTCCACACCGCCCTGCAGTTGCACGCCCAGCACGGGCCCCCAACCCGCGACGATCACGCCGGCCAGTGAGCCGAAACCGATGAGGGCGGCCAGCAGCAGCGAAACGACCTGCGAGCGACGCATCTTTGAGTTATCGACAGACCGTGGGGGAAGGCGCCAAGCCTGACTTACTCGGGCGGCCTGACTTACTCGGGCGGTTCGGCATCATCGGCAGTGGGTGAATCAGCAGGCTCCGCTGAGGTCGCGGGCTTGAGTATCTCGCCAATGGCGCGACGCTGCACGCGCAGCTCAACATCGCCGTCAACCTCAAGACACACGACCTCGCCGGGCTCTTCTACAGCGACGATCCTGCCGATCACTCCGCCGACTGTGGCAACCTCGTCGCCTACATCAGCGCGGCTCAGCATCGCTGCCCGTTCCTTGGCCCGTCGCTGCTGCGGACGGATCATCAAGAGATACATCAGCGCGAACAGTCCGACGAGCACGATGATCTGGCCCATGACATGCACCTCTTCGGCAACGGGGTCAACGGGTGAGCGTACCGGCGCAGCGGCCTCTGTCGTATCCCAGTCCCAGGATCCCATTCCTCGTGTCTCAGCCTCCGTGTCTCAGCCTCCGTGTCTCAGCCTCCGTATCTCAGCCTCCGTATCTCAGCCTCCGTATCTCAGCCCCAGACTTCGTTGACCTGCTCTCGAAACAACTCAAATTGTCCCAACTCGATAGCGGAGCGCGCGTCTGCGACCAAGTTGACCAAAAAAGCGATGTTGTGCAAAGTCAGGATGCGGCCGGCAGTGGGCTCGTTGACGCTCATAAGATGCCGCAAATAACCACGACTGAAACGAGCGCCCGGTCGAGTTCGTTCCGCAGGACCCGTCGGACCTATATCTGGACCTAAATCCAGCGGTGTGTGGTCGCGTGCGTAGCGAGCATTGCGAATGTTGACGCGGCCCTGCGGTGTCAACGCAGTGCCGTGGCGTCCGAGGCGGCTAGGCAGCACACAGTCGAACATGTCCACACCCGCAGCGATCGCGTCAACGATCCGTGCGGGATCCCCTACACCCATGAGGTACCGCGGACTCCCCGACGGCAACACTTCGGTCGCCGCGGCGAGTGCGGGACCCATCTCGGCGCGAGACTCCCCTACCGAGAGCCCACCGATGCCGTAACCGTCGAAACCGATTTCTGCGATCACTTCAGCACTGTGGCAACGCAGTGCAGGATCAACACCGCCTTGGCAGATACCGAACAGTGCTTGGCCACCAGCGGAACCGTTCCGGCGCGCCTCAGCCATGGCCGCCGCAGCTCTGGCAGCCCACAGATGTGTGCGGTCGGCTGCAGCACGCACATCCTGCAGCGGGGCGGGCAGCTCGGGACAAACATCGAGCGCCATCTGGATATCTGAACCCAAACGACGCTGAATGCTGACCGCGTCCTCAGGTGTTATTCGCATGGACATGCCGTCGTAGGTTGAGCGAAACGTGACACCCTCGTCGTCAAGCTGGGGCGTAGCCGCGCCGCCGCTACGGCGACGGTGCTGGCCTGCGCCGCCGTTACGGCGGCCGAGCGACATAATCTGGAAGCCGCCAGAATCGGTGAGGAAATGGCCGTCCCACCCAGTGAAACTATGCAGACCGCCCAACACTTCGATGACATCAGCGCCCGGCCGTGCATGCAAGTGATACGTGTTAGCCAGCACCACTTCGAGTCCTAGCTCGTCGTAATCGGCGGCATCCAGGTGGATGATCGCCCCTCGGGTCCCCACTGGCATGAACACCGGTGTCTGGAATGTGCCGCGGGCCGTCGTTACCTGACCTCGCCGAGCCTTGCCGTCCGTCGCCAACAGTTCAAAAGCAACCCTGTCAAAAGCAACCCTGTCAAAAGCGGCCTTGGCAGCTGACCCGGATTCCGATTGGTCACCGGTTGCGCTCATGGTGCCGAGCTGCGTTGTAGCAGCATTGCGTCGCCGAAGGACAAAAAGCGGTAGCCCTCGCCAAGCGCTCGGTTATAAAGGTCACGCCATCGAGGCCCGATGAACGCATCGATAAGCAGCAGCAGCGACGATCGGGGCAGATGGAAGTTGGTCAACATCGCGTCGACCATCACGAACTCAGCGCCTCGGCGCAGGAATAGATCGGTCCAGCCGCAGACATCACTTAGCGCGGACGCTCCAGCGGTTCGCTTGCGCGCAGCCGATTCGAGTGCCCGAACGGTGGTTGTGCCAACAGCTACCACTCGTTCGGCCACAGCACACGCCTCAAGCGTTGCGGCGGGCACTCGGTAGTACTCAGCATGCATGTCGTGCTCATCGGCGTGGTCGGCGGTGACCGGGGCGAACGTGGCCAAACCCACCGTCAGATCAACCGTTGCAATAGCCACGCCGTTAGAACGCAACGCCTCAAACACACGGTCAGTTAAATGCAGCCCTGCGGTGGGCGCAGCAGCAGAGCCGTCCGAGCGGGCGTACACCGTCTGATACCGGTTAGACACAGCGGCTCTGGCGGCGTGGCTTTCGGGGTTGTCGAACCCAGCACGCCGAGCAATGGCCCGTCGTGCCTCCTCAGGGTTGATGTATGGAGGCAGCGGTGCCTCTCCCGCACGTTCAAGCAGCGCGGCCTGCGACACATCGACTACCTGGACTTCACCGACCCGCACGTATACCGCTCGGCGCTGCCGATCTAACCGCGGACCCACAACAACGGTCACCTGCGGATCGCGCTCGGAAACAAGAAGAGACCCCTCAGCGATACGACGCGAAGGCCGCACCAGCGCAGCCCAGCCACCGGAACCCACTGCTGAGTCTGCTGAATCTGCTGAGTCTGCCTTGGGGACTGTGGGGACTGTGGGGACTGTGCTTCGTGTTGAGCGGCCGCTGCTGGCAGTGAGCGGTTCAAGCAACAGCACCTCAGCAGCCCCGCCCGTGCTCTTTCGCAGCAGTAAGCGAGCAGGCATCACCTTGGTCTCGTTGACGACCAACACATCAGAAGGGCCCAGCAACGAAGGCAGATCGCATATGCGCAGATGCTCAGGTGATTTGTTTGGCCCTTGGTCTGCGAGTAGCCGGGCTGAATCGCGCGGCTCGGCGGGAACCTGTGCAATAGCCGACGAAGGCAACTCGTAGTTGAAATCGGCCATCGACAATCGTTGGGTGGCTAGGTCCTGTCCACTGGGTTCCTGTTCACCAAGCTGCTGTTCACCAAGCTGCATCGTCGATCTCCGACGGCGCCGCGGATGATCTCTGCCCGCCCAAAGCCAAAGACTCGTCGGGATCAAACAGCATGCGCTCAGCATCAACACCATCGCTGAGGTCGCGAGTCGGCGGCGGAGCTTCGAGGCCGAGATGCGAATACGCCGCAGCGGTCGCCACGCGGCCACGCGGGGTGCGTTGCAACAGCCCGCGTTGAATCAGGAAGGGCTCATAGACATCCTCGACCGTCTCGGTCTGCTCGCCAACAGTGATCGCAAGAGTGGACAGGCCTAGCGGTCTGCCACCATGAGTAACAGCCAAGGCCTCCAAGATGGCGCGATCGATTTTGTCGAGTCCGAGCCGATCCACACCGAACATCGCCAGCCCTTCGCGTGCCACGCTCGCGTCAACGTTCCCGTCTGCTCGCACCTCGGCGAAGTCGCGCACACGGCGCAGCAATCGATTGGCAATGCGGGGAGTGCCGCGGCTGCGCGCGGCGATCTGAGCTGCACCCTCGCTGTCGATGCTGATGCCCAAAATGGTTGCCGCTCGCGTCACAATCGTCGTGAGGTCGTCGGTGCTGTAGTAGTCGAGACGCTCAACTAGGCCAAACCGGTCGCGCAGCGGCCCCGAGATCAGCCCAGTCCGAGTCGTTGCACCTACCAGCGTGAAGCGAGGCAAATCGAAGCGAATGGAGCGCGCTGCTGGCCCTTTGCCCAGCACGATGTCGATAGCGAAATCTTCCATGGCTGGGTACAGCACTTCCTCTACGACCTTGGGTAGCCGATGGATCTCGTCGATGAACAACACATCGCCGTCAGCCACGTTGGTGAGGATGGCTGCAAGGTCGCCAGCGCGTTCTATAGCTGGTCCGGCTGTGAGATGCATCGCAGCGTTCATCTCAGACGCAATGATGCCGGCCAGCGTGGTCTTGCCCAGCCCCGGCGGTCCGGCGAACAGCAGATGATCGGGCGGTTGCCCACGGGCCAACGCAGCGCGCAGCGTGATGGCGACGTGGTCTCTCACTTCAGGCTGACCGACGAACTGCTCAAGCGCGCGAGGTCGCAGACTGGCTTCGGCGTCGCTGTCTTCGGAAATCGTGCGAGCCGGATCTGTGGTGTCACTGCGACTTTGGCCGGGCATAGCAGCGGTTTCGTCGCGCCGGTAGCCCTCGCTTCGGCCGCTTGCCGAACTCATAAATGCCTCCCCACGTAAGCGCGCGTCTGCGCTTCGTCGCGGTTCGCCATGCCGCAAATCGTCATCATGCAGGCTCGCTGAGCGCAAGCAGAGCAGGCGAAGTCGTGCATGTGTTGCTCATCGCTGGCCGAGTTCTCGCAGCGCCAGTCGCAACAACTCACCGGTTCCGGCCTCTTCGGTGCGTGCCGCCTCCACTGCCACAGCAGCCATTGCGTCGCGGACCTCCGCAGGAGTGAAGCCCATCTGGCTCAACGCAGCGCGGACTTCGCCAACAGCAGTGCCCAAGCCGTCGCTTTCATAACTTGGCGACGCAGCGTCGCCAGAAAAGTCGGGTATCGCGAGCTTGGACTTGAGGTCAAGCAACATCCGCTTGGAGGTCTTGGCCCCGATTCCAGGCACGAGTTCAAGCGCCGCAGCGTCATCGGCGGCAACGGCCCGCCGCAGCTCATCGGCCCGCAGATGCGAAAGCACCGACAACGCCAGTGAAGGTCCGACACCGTGCGCACTCAACAGCGCCTCAAAGCAGTGACGCTCGTCTAGTTCAGCAAATCCGTAGAGGTCCGAAGCGTCTTCGCGCACATGATGATGCACATACACAAAGCACTCCTCACCTATCGGTCCGGCACCTGCCAGCGTGGTCGGAGCGACGATGACGCGGTAACCCACACCACTGGCCTCAACTAGCAGTTCACCGCCAGGATCTTTAGCGATCAGGCGTCCGCGCAGCGAGCCGATCATGGCTGCAAACCACGGTGCAGTGTTGCGGTGTACCCAGCTGCGGTGTGCTTGATGGTGTAGCCAGTCACGGTGTGTCTAGTCACGATGTACTTGACGGTGACGTGTCGGCACTAGGTACAGGGGCCAGCACTCGAGGCGTGGCGTTGATTTCTGCACTGCGCCAGGGGGCCTGTGAGAGGTGGCACAGGGCAACCGCAACGGCGTCAGCGGCATCCGCCGGTTCGGGTGGTCCCGGCAGTGCAAGCAACTGACCCACCATCCGCTTCATCTGGTCCTTGTCGGCCCCGCCCCATCCCGCGACAGCTTGCTTGACCTGAGTGGGCGTGTACTCAACTGCTTCGGCTCCCGATGCCGCAGCAAGCGCCATAGCCAAGCCGGCGACCTGCGCAACACCGATCGCTGTGCGGGCATTGACTTGAAAGAACACGCGCTCCACAGCCACAACCGACGGCTGAAATTCGCCAATAAGCGACTCTAGCTCGCGCATCTGTACCGCTAGACGAGTCGCATGTGCATCGGTGTGGTCGGTGCGGATGACACCCAGAGCGACTGCCTCGTTGCGGCTAGGCCGTGACTTAGCAGCAGGAATCTGCTCCACCACGCCGTAGCCGCAGCGCGACAGTCCAGGGTCGATCCCGAGTACGAACATCAGATGGCTTCGAGCAGCGAGTCGCTGATGTCGAAATTGGCGTACACGCCCTGCACGTCATCGTGATCGTCGAGCGCGTCAAGCACAGCCATGACCTGCTTGGCTTCGCCGACGCTGGTGAGTTCTATGAGGTTCTGCGGCGCATACGTCAAGTCGGCGGACATCACTGCGATGCCCGCCGCTTCGATGGCATCTCGCACCGTCATGGTGTCAGCAGCGCCGACGGTGACCCGCCAAGTGTCGCCCTCTCGCTGAACATCTTCCGCACCTGCATCCAACGCCACCAATATCAACTCGTCCTCATCGGGCACAGAACCCTCCGCAGAAGAACCCTCCGCAGAAGAACCCCCCGATGCCTGACAGACAGCCGGCACTACAACCACGCCCTTGCGTTCAAACTGCCAAGCCACCGCGCCTGGTTCTGCCAGCGAGCCGCCGGCCCGAGCGAACAAGCTGCGGATCTCCGAACCGGTGCGGTTGCGGTTGTCGGTGAGCACATCCACGAACATCGCAACACCGCCGGGTGCATAACCTTCGTAAGTGACCTGCTCGTAGGACACCCCTTCAAGTTCGCCGGTGCCTCGCTTGATGGCACGCTCAATGGTGTCCAGCGGCACAGAGTTGTCCCGTGCTTTTTGGTACATCGTTCGCAGCGTGGCGTTGGCATCGAGATCGCCACCGCCGGAGCGAGCAGCGACCTCAACTTGACGGATGAGCTTGGCGAACAGTTTGCTACGCGCTTTGTCGGCAGCGCCCTTGCGGTGCTTGATCGTCGCCCACTTGGAATGACCAGACACAAACCCTCCTCTCGCGTGCGAGTTGACGAGGCATCCGACAGTCTGCCCCACTCGCCGGATCAGTCGGGGGAAGAAGAGCCGATCATGCCCAGAAAAACCGCGTGAACGCGGTCGTCGCCGGTCAACTCTGGATGGAAGCTCGACACCAGAACTGGACCTGACCTGCACAGCACCGGCACCTTGGGCCGATGCCGCTTGGGTTCGGGGGTCTGCGGCGAGAGCGCTGCTGTGTCTTGTGCGCCTGAGCCGGGGCTCACCGTTGCGAGCACATCAACCTTCTCTCCGGTCCGCTCAACCCACGGGGCCCGAATAAACACGGCGTGAAAAGGTTCAGCGAAGCCTTCGGCGTCAAGATCGGTTTCAAAGCTGGCGGCCTGACGACCAAAAGCGTTGCGCCGCACCGATATATCGATAGCCCCGAAGCAACGCTGATCGGGTCGGCCGTCTAGCACTTCTTCAGCTAGCAGGATCATGCCGGCGCAAGTGCCGAACGCCGGCATGCCGTCGGCTAGTCGCTCTGCCAACGGATCAAACAAACCGCTCGTTTTGAGCAAATGCGACATCGTGGTTGATTCGCCACCGGGAATCACTACCGCGTCAACACCTGCGAGGTCCGACGGTACGCGCACCTCCGCCGCTCGTGCGCCCAGCCGCCGCAACGCAGCAACATGTTCGCTGGAGGCACCCTGCAGCGACACAACACCGACCAGCGGCGCCGCCACTGAGGTCAGTCCCTTACCAGCCGCGTTCGGCGAGCTTGGTCTTGAGGCCTTCCATCTCAAGTCCCGGCATGGCGCTGCCGAGGCCCCGACTTACCTTGGCCACCACGGACGGGTCGCGGTAATGCGTCGTGGCCTCAACAATCGCTTCAGCTCTCGGACCCGGATCGTCGCTTTTGAAAATGCCCGACCCGACGAACACCGCCTCTGCGCCTAGCTGCATCACCAAAGAGGCATCAGCGGGCGTGGCAATGCCGCCAGCACAAAACAGCGGCACCGGCAAGCGTCCGGTCTCAGCGATTTCCTGCACTAAGCCGAGCGGTGACTGCAGCTGCTTGGCCCAGTCAAACAGCTCAGCAGAATCGGCTTGGGTGATCTTGCGAATATCGCCCGAGATGGCTCGCAGATGGCGCACTGCCTCAATGATGTTGCCGGTGCCTGCTTCTCCCTTGGAACGGATCATGCAGGCACCCTCAGAGATGCGCCGCAACGCTTCGCCCAAGTTCGTGGCACCGCACACAAACGGCACCGTGAACGCCCATTTGTCGATGTGGTGGGCTTCGTCTGCGGGGGTGAGCACTTCGGACTCGTCAATGTAGTCAACATCGAGCGCTTCAAGTATCTGAGCTTCCGCGAAATGGCCGATACGGGCCTTGGCCATGACCGGGATAGTCACCGCAGCTTGGATGCCTTCGATCATCGCCGGATCGCTCATGCGTGCCACGCCGCCGTCGCGCCGGATATCGGCTGGCACTCGTTCGAGCGCCATGACGGCAACAGCGCCAGCGTCTTCGGCAATCTTGGCTTGCTCGGGGGTGACTACGTCCATGATGACGCCGCCACGGAGCATGTCGGCGAGTCCGCGCTTTACGCGCACAGTTCCGACCAGTTCGGTCGATGCAACAGAAGTATCTACAGATGTGGAGGTGCCGAGCTGGCCCGTTGGTGCAGAGCCTGAAGTCATGGCCTCATTCTAGGGAGAGGCTCTTGCGCTGTCATCAGAATTCCTCCAGCACCGCGATGCGCGTCTCAAGATCGCCCCGGTAGGTGGGCAGCTCATCGAAGTGGGAGACATCCCCAGCACGTGGGTCGGCCAGCCACAGCGGCCATGTCGCCATCGGTACACCAACACCCGCTCCGGTGCCCGACACCGTCTTGAGCGCAGCAACGAGGCCTGGGGGGTAGCGCGTGAGCTTCACGGCTTCCGCATCTTCATCGAAGTCGTTGCCGGTGTTGACCTTGCGTTCGAGGCGAGCTTGGGTGAGCGGCCACAACGCTCGCCACATCAACGCCGGCAATCCCACGGTGGTGACCGCAGTGGTCAGATAGGCAGTACGGCCGTCGCGAACTTGCGTCAGCAGGCGCGCCACCACGGCTTCAAGCTCAATGCGGTCTAGCCCACCAAGCAACCCTTGGGTGACCACGACCGTCGTGCGGTCCGGCCGTCGGCCGAATACTGCCGCGTTTGCTGCCGTTGCTGGATGGACAAACAGCTCAGGTCGCTCCACACCGACGAGCAAGCAAATGCCATCTATGACGTTCGCCAAACGAGGCTCATCAGCGGGCCCACATGGCCTCGAACCGGCAGGAATTAGGGCGGAGCGCAAACGGCGCTCGCCGATGCTCAGCCAAAACGCAGCGAGTCCGCAAGCAGCCGCCAGCGCAAGCGGCATCGCCCACCAACCCAGCGACGTGAACAGCGAACAGAGCACACCTGCAATCGCCCCTGCGACAAGATGTACTGCCCATAACTCAATGAACAGCTTGTCGGCTCGGCCGCGATCGAACTCAAACAGCGGATCCACCGTTGCATTCAACCGTCCGATATCTCAACTGGCACGCTTGAGCAGTTGGGCGGCACGATGTCGTGAGATGGCCCGCTCGTAGGCATCGATGTAGATCCCGGCCAATCGAACCATGGAGAACTGCTCAGCACGCCGACGGCCAGCGGCGATGAGATCTGCTGCATGGTCAGGTCGCAGCAGCACACCCACAAGTGCCTCAGCCAGTGCCGCTGCGTCACCCGGCGGAACCAAGTCTGCCTCGTCGCCAATGCGGGCCACGTTGCGGTAGCCGGGCAGGTCGCTGGCGACAACCGGTGTCCGGGCCGCCATCGCTTCAAGCAGCACTACCCCGAAGCTCTCGCCGTGCAGCGACGGAACACAGACCGCATCAGCGCCCTTGATGCGCGCCAGCTTTTCAGCATCGCTGACACGACCCAGCCAGTCAATGCGTGTGTCGCGTTGGTAGCGGCGCTGCAGTTCTTCGGTTTGGGGACCGCGCGACATCACCCAGAGGCGAATTCCCTCAGGCAGCTTCTCCATGGCCTCTAACAGCACAGCTAGGCCCTTGCGGGGTTCGTGGCGCCCGATATAGGCAATAGTCGGTGTCGTGCTGCGCGTCGGTTCGACACCCTCAAAACGGTCTAGCTCAACCCCGTTGAAAGCCACCTCGTACTCGCCGCCGAGGCCGTTGTGGGCCATCGCGGCGGCATCTTGGGAAACTGCCACCCGAACGTCTACTCGCGACGCCAACCACCGCGTTCCCGGCACCAAGTAGGCACGACTGGTGCCCGCTGCATGCCAGGTTCCGACAATCGGTGCCGAGCGCAAGAACAAAGCCGTCTGCGTAGGTCCAGGACACAACGGCTCATGTAGATGCAGGACATCAAACTCCTCGTCCCGCAAGGCCCGGACCGTGCGCAATGTGCAAGCAAAATCAGGCGCTATCGGAGCAATCGATCCGTTAGCAAACGTGGGAATGCTGGCACCAAGTGGTGTTATCCCAGTCTGCGGCGGTGCCCCATCGCAGGGAGCTAGTACTCGCGTGTGGTGTCCGTAGCCGGCTAGAGCGCTGGCTAGGCCCAGCACCTGTGTCTGCACGCCGCCTGGACTGTTCAAGCTGTACGGAGAGATGATCCCGATTCTCACGGGCCGTGCCTCATAGGCCAAACCTCACAGACGGTCCAAGCTCTGCGCTTGCGTGCTGCAACAACGGTAGGCGCGCCGATGCATCAAACTAAACCTAAGGCTGTATTGATCTGGCTGTATCTGTCTGACTGTGTTGATCTAGCTGTATCTGTCTGGCTGTATCTGTCAGACTGGATCGATCTGATGGCCAATTCGGGCCAAACAGGTGCCATTGGTGCGGCTCTGCGGCGATAAGCACAGCCAACTCGTCGGCGAGTCGCTGAGTCAGGTTCGCAACGTCATCCCTGAAGCGACCCTGCCGCTTGGCATCCAGCGGTGGGCGCACCACACCGAGGTGCCTGCCAGCGGGCCTGAAGTACACCGCTGTTGGCAGCAAGGCCGCTCCGGAGCGCAGTGCCAGCATCGCGGGGCCCCCCGGCAGTGTCGTGTGCTCGTCGCCGAAACTGACCTCAACGCCGTCACCGCGGAGATCACGGTCGCACAACAAGCAGACGATCTCATTTCGCCGCAGCGCAGCGAGCACTTCGCGCCCCGCATCAGGACCCAACGGCACAACCCGCATGCCCAGTCTCTCTCGGAATCGCGCAAACCACTCAAACAGCTCCGGCGGATCTAGGGGTTCCACAGCGACCGTGATCGGCAGCCGGTTGACCGTCGCCATCCAGAACCCGGCCCACTCCCAGCCGCCCAAATGCGGCAATGCCAAGATCACACCGTTGCCTCGGTCAAGCGCTTCTTCGACGTGGCGGTACCCCGGCACGTCGATGCCGCGATCTAGCGTCACCGCACTCAGTGCTGGGAGCCGGAACGACTCAATCCAGTAGCGGGCGTACGAGCTGAACGCCTGAACCGTTGAGCGCTCTGCGGCACGCGCGTCAATCGGCTGCGATGACAACCCAGCAGCAGCAGCTTTCCAGCGCAGTGCTCTGGATTGATGCTGCCGGACCATCGTCGCTTTCGCTGGCATTAGTCGAACCAGCGCCGGACCTACCAAAGCAGCCACACGTTCGCCCAGCCGCAGCGGCACCACCCGAGCCGCAGCCGAACCCAGCCGATAACCCAGCACTATTGCCCTGTCCCGCCCCATAGGGCGACGAGCCCCATCCCGCCCTACAGGGCGGCGAGCCCCATCCCGCCCCACAGGGCGGCGAGCCCCATCCCGCCCCACAGGGCGGCGAAGCGCAGTAAACATTGCGCTCACTTCGACATGGGAGCGCTGGCTTGCCGCCACACCTTCACGAACCGGGTTACTGCTGTAACAACGGAGAGCGCCAGCAAGACCCATAGCAACGGAATGAGCAACACCTCAAACGCCACGGCCACCGCCAACACCACAGTGCGTTCAGCCCGTTCCATTAGGCCGCCCTTGGCTGTGAAGCCCAGCAGCTCTGCCTTGGCCCGTTCGTAAGAAATAACAAAACTCACACCCAGCACAGCCATCGGCAGCACTGCCCACGTCCCGCCGTGCTCAGAGGCCAGATGCCAGGCAATGCCACCAAGCAGCAGCCCATCGGTAACCCGGTCAGCGGTCGAGTCGAAAAACGCGCCACGGCTAGACGAGGTCCCCCGGGCCGCAGCTACCGGCCCGTCGAACAGGTCCGACAGGGCAGTCAGCACCAACAGCACCGTGCCTAGGCCTAAGCGTCCCATGCCAATGACGACCGCACTCGCGGCGGCCATCAACAGCCCGAATCCGGTGAGAGCATCTGCGCTCAAGCCGATCGCGGCAAGCCCGCGCCCGATCGGTGTCGTAACGCTGTCGACGGCTGTGCGGAACCTGCCGTCAAACACCGTCAACCCCCTTCGGGGATGTTGTCTACGGCACCCGGGTCTGTAGCGCCCGGTGGGGTCTCAGCAGCATCGGAGTCGGCACCAGCCGCAGGAACCGATGTGGTCGTTGGGACGACAGTAGAGATCCACGTCTCGGGATTGTCTTCCACCCAGCGCTCAAGCACCGAGCCGTCCAGTGCGTCCACCAGCACGAGGCCCCGTTGGGTGGGCGGATCTTCTGCCGAGTAGACCAGCACTCGCCATGCGGGGCGGCTCAGCCAGCCCCGCCAGCCGAGCTGAGCACTGGCGTGCCCAACGGCGAAGCCCACATCGGCAACGGCCGCCACCAGCGCCTCGTTCTCATTCACAGCGAATCTGCGGCCCGAGGCGAACTGATAGAGGCCGAACAGCGCCAGCAACACACCGCCCACGGTCACACCCTCGTTGAGGAGCACGGCGGTGGCATCGGCTGCCAGCGCCGCAGTGGCCGCCCAGACACCCGAAGCGAAGCACACCGCGCCAGCAATTCGTCTACGGGTATTGTCGGGGAACTTGTAGGTACCGACGAAACCCCGATCAAGGTCGGCGGGTAACTCGTCGCGCACCTCGCCGAGTTCTTCGGGCCCGGTCATCGGATTCAACGCTACCGGCAGCGCTGGGACCCAAGCAGGGTTGCCCGCAGTGTCAGCGCTCTGGTCGTCTGGCTCAACCCCAAACGGTCTCAGCAACCGATAGAGCCTCATCGGCACCGCTGGGACCACCTCCCAGCACGCTGATAGGCACATGGTCTAAGCCCACCAACCGAAGCGCCACCCGCGTCCGGTAACGAGTGTTGAGTTGCATGAGCACCGCAGTAAATGCCTCAATGGCCGTGGCATTAGACAGGTTCCCGCAGTCAAGTGCTCGGGCACCGGGCATACGGTCAACGATCTCGGCAATGTGCCATGTGGCTTCGCGATGGTCGCTGCAGATGAGGATGTCGCCGTGAACAGGCTCGTCGAGGTTGCCAAGCTCGGTCGCCGGCACATGCTGCAGCGCGGCGGCCACATGCGATTCGGGCAAGGTGGCCTGCACTGAAGCCGCCACTGACCCTCGCGGTGGAATGAGCGGCACAAACTCGTCGTCAACTCGGGCCAACGCGTTGGATATGGTCGCCACGACTTTGCCTCGCAGCGCAGAGGCTACTCCACGCGCCGTGATTGCTGCAGCATCCCAAGGAGTCGCAATCACTACCGTTGGCTCCTGCGCGGCGAGGCTGTTAGCACCAGGAGATATCGACAGGTCACGGTCCGGCCAGCGCTCGATGATGTCGTCAACCACTTCCATAGACCGGTACTTTGAGCGCGAACCCAACGTCACTTCGCAGCCGATGTCGGCCAGTCGAGCTGCCAGTGCAGCACCCGCTGGGCCGGTGCCGCCGATGATGCCGAGACGGGTCGGCTCACCAACGGCATCGAAGGCCGCTGCGTTTACACCGCTTGGGTGTCCGTTGGCTGTCTTGTCCGCCGACACAGTGGCCACGCTACTTGAGCCTTACCGACGGACGAAATGGTCACCTGTGAGCGCCTAGCGTCCCGCACAGAGCAAGCAACACCTCAAGTTGTTGAGAAGCTGTTGAACTACCCAGTTGAGCTACCCAGTCGAACGACCAACCCACAGCGGAGACAAGCAGATGGCCCCAAACGGAATCGTGGCAGGCAAGAAATTTCTCATCACCGGTGTGCTTACCGACGCATCGCTGGCGTTCAACGTGGCTCGCCTGGCACAAGAACAAGGGGCGGAGGTGGTGCTCACGGGCGCCGGTCGGGGCTTGCGGCTCACCGAGCGCACCGCTCGCAAGCTCCCTGCTGCCTGCGATGTGCTGGCATGCGATGTCACCTCTGCTGAGGAGATCGAAGCCGTGCGCGCGGATCTCAGCCAACGCTGGGGTCGGCTAGACGGACTGCTGCACGCCATCGGATTCGCTCCTCAGAGCTGCTTAGGCGGTGGTTTCCTAGATGCCCCATGGGACGATGTGGCCACGGCGATGCATATCTCTGCGTACAGCCTGGCCGGATTGACAGCGCCGATGGCGCCCCTGCTCGCACAAGCCAAAGGGTCGGTGGTGGGCCTCACCTTCGACGCAGGTGTGGCGTGGCCCTACTACGACTGGATGGGCGTGGCCAAGGCTGCCTTTGAGTCCACCGCTCGCTACCTAGCCCGCTCGCTGGGGCCTCAGGGCATCCGCGTCAACCTCATCTCGGCCGGTCCAATCCGCACGATGGCCGCAAAATCCATTTCCGGTTTTGAGCAGTTCGAAGGTGCCTGGGCCGAACGCGCACCGCTGGGCTGGGACATCACCGACAGCGAGGCCGTAGCCCGTAGCACGCTGGCGTTGATGTCGGACTGGTTCGGCGGCACCACCGGCGAGATCGTGCATGTAGACGGCGGCTACCACGCCATCGGTGCCTGAACGCCCGCAGTCAGCGACCTAACGCACCTAACGCGCTGCGGATGAGTCTTCAGCAGGCGGCGCAGCCGGATCGTCGATCAACCGCCTCAAAAGGTCGTCCAGCGCAACCACGCCCAACGTGCGCCCCTGCGTATCTACTACTACGGCGAGATGGATGCGAGTGCGCTGCATGACCCGCAGTGCCTCATTGAGCGTGGTGTCGGTGTGCAACCGAAGCATCTGACGGATGAGACCTCGCCCAAGGCGCTGACCGGCCACAAGTCGATCAGCTTCGGCCAGGTCAGCTTCGGCCAGGTCGCGGGTGTTGCACACTTCTGAAGTTGCCAAGTCATTGCTGTGCAGCATTCCCCGCACATCGTCAGGTCCGTCTCCGAGCACGACCAGCCGTGATCGGCCGGTGGCGACAAAACGCTGCTCAACTGCGGTGATCGAATCGGCCAAGCGCACAGCAGCGACGACGTTCGCGGGTGCCATGACCTCGCTCACGTTGGTGGCCTCAAAACGCATAGCCCGCTCAAGCAGCGCCACATCTGTTGGTGCGATGTGGCCCTCTGCTAGCGAATCACGCGCCATAAGCGTCAGCTCGGCCGGCGTGGCAATGTCGGTCAGTTCGGTAGTCGGCTCAACACGCAACATGCGCGTCATGCCGTTCGCCACCCACTGCAACGCTTGAGCAATCGGGCGGGCAACGTAGAGGTACGCAGCCATCGGCCGGGCCAACACCATCAATGTGCGCTCGGGCCCGATGAGCGCCAAGTTCTTGGGCACCATCTCGCCGAACACCATGTGCAGCACGGTCACGATGCCCAAACCGACTCCGAAGCCAATGGCGTGCAGTACGGCATCGGGGATTTCTACGATCCCATGCACGGCCCCTTCAATGAGCCCGGCAATGGCCGGCTCGGTGAGGCGTCCCACCGCAAGCGAACACAACGTGATGCCCAGTTGCGCTCCCCCGAGCGTGGTCAGCACATCGGACTGCATGCGCTGCGCGGCCACTGCTGAGCGTTTGCCGGTCGCTGCCGCACTGTCCACAGCGGCCCGTTTCGCTCCGATAAGGCCAAACTCGATCGCTACAAATGCGCCGTTGAAAACAATAAGCACGAGACCCACCGCTATGGCCAGCGCAGTCATGATGCGCCCTGCACGTCCTGCGCGCCCTCGTGGTTGTCGCCAGCCGCTTCAGGCGGCGGGTCAACACGAATCTCCGTCACGCGGAGCCCATCGATGGCGACGACGTTGAACTGCCAACCATTCCATGTGGCAACCGCGCCTACCTGGGGGATCTCGCCCAGGCGCTCAAGCACAAAGCCCGCCAACGTTTCGTAGGGACCCGCTGGCACTACCAAGCCGACGGCCTCCTCGATTTCGTCGAGCGTGGCAGTACCAGCGAGAATCATCGGCTGGCCCGGTCGCCGGGAAGTGAGCGCGGCGGGCTCATCAAACTCGTCGGAGATGTCACCCACTAGCTCTTCTGCAATGTCCTCTCGGGTCAGAACACCAGCAGTGCCGCCATGCTCGTCCACCACAACACACAACCGGCAGTCCGACGCTGCCATGTCAGCGAGAACACCGTCGAGCTTGCGGCTCTCAGCGACGGCCACAACTGGGCGCATGATCGCTTCCACCGGCGTATGTGCGCGTTCGTCAACATCGAAACGGAAGATGTCGCGCACCTCTGCGACACCCAAAACATCATCAGAACTTGTGCCTAGGACCGGGAATCGGGAGTGCCCGCTGTGACGCGCCAGTTCCGCCAACTCAGCGAGCGTCCCAGCGGCACCAATGGCCGACATCGCGGTGCGCGGGGTCAGCGCGTCGGCAGCATCCTTGCGACCGAGACGCAAAGTGCGCACCAACAAATCAGCCTGGCTGTGACTGAGTGTGCGCTCACGCGACGAACGCACCACGTACTCCAGCTCGTCGCGTGTGCGCACGATGCGGAGTTCTTCGGTGGGCTCAAGGCCGAGACCTCTCACTGTGGAGTTGGCGATGCCGTTGAACAGCAGCGTGATAGGCGCAGCTACAGCTCCGTACAGCCGCAGGATCGGGGCCAGCGCCATGCTGGTCCCGAGCGGACGCGAGACAGCGAGATTCTTCGGGAGCAGCTCCCCGAACACCATCTGGATGACAGCGGCCAGAGCAATAGCCGCCACGGCGACTGCCCCGGCCGATGCCAGCGTCGAACCCCAGCCGCCCAACGACCACTCAATCAGGCCGCCGATGGTGTCCTCTGCGATGATGCCGAGCACCAGCGAGGTGAGCGTGATGCCGAGTTGGGCGCCGGCAAGATGAAAGCTCAACCGACGCAACAGCGCCCTAGTTCCTCGAGCCCGCCGGTGCCCTTGGTCGGCCAACACATCAACTTGGGAAGAGTCAACAGCTAGCAAGCAAAATTCGCCTGCCACATACACACCGTTCAGCACGATGAGCGCGACGACAATTCCGAGTCCTGCGATAAGTCCCACCGTCATGGGTGTGCCGTGTATCTCCGAGCGATCCAGCGGTGGGCCACGGCATCGGACTTAGGCACGGACGCGCCGGTAGTCTCGCCCGAATGCGGGTAGTTGCCGGCACTGCACCCGCGAATCCATACAGGCCATATAGCAAGTCTGATGGGCAGCCCGCTTACGACGAGGACACCATCCGCGCCGATCCGTCGCTGAGCTGGATACGGCGGCTCGGGCCTCTGCTGCGATGCCACCGAACCCGTGTCATCGTGGCCGTGATAGCTGCAATCTTGGCGACGGGCGCAGGCGCCATTGCGCCGAGAGTGGCCGGCTACGCCGTGGATGCGGCAGTGCCCGATTCCGCAGGTAACAGCTCGGGTTCGCTGTGGACGCTGGTCATCGTCTTGGTGGGACTTGGCGTGGCGCGCGGCATCTTCACCTACGTCTACCGCAGTGGTCTGTTCTCCATGGGTCACCGGGTGGAGTTCCAGTTGCGCACGCTGCTCTTCGCTCATCTCAGTCGCCTCTCGTTTGCGTTCTACGACCGAGTGCAGACCGGCGAGATCATCTCACGCTCCAACTCCGACATCCGCTCCGTGCAGACATATCTGGCTTTCGCGCCGATTGTGTCTATCCAGCTCCTGAGCTTCGTGGTGGCGATCTCGGTTATGGCTTGGATCAGCCTGACGCTGACGACTATCACGATGCTCATCATGCCCGCTGTGTACGTGCTGGGCCAACGGCTTCGGCACATCATGTTTCCACTTTCGTGGATTATCCAGTCGCGCAACGCCGAGGTCGCCACTGTGACTCACGAGAGCGTGAACGGCGTGCGTGTAGTTAAGGCCTTCGGTGCCGAGGGCCGACAGGTAGAGGAGATGGCTCGGGCAGCCCTACGGCTGCGCTGGGCCAACAAGCTGCAGCACAACACTCGGGCGCACTACACGCCGGTTATCGAGAACCTCCCGCGCTTAGCGATGGCGATGGTGTTGCTGGTCGGAGGGCACCTGATCATCGGCGGCTCGCTCTCTGTCGGCGATCTGGCCACCTTCTACTTGTACATCCTGCTTCTGCAAGCGCCGTTCCGCTTCATCGGGATGCTTTTCATCTTCGGCCAGCGGGCCAAGGCATCCGCTGAGCGCATATTTCAAGTGCTTGATGAGCCGGTGCTGGTCGCAGACCGGCCGGGCGCAATCGATCTACCCCAACGGCGGGCAATCAATGGAGGGCCTGTGGGCTCCGAAGTGAGATTTGAGGCGGTGCGCTTTGCCTACGGCACAGCGACAACCGAACGCGAAGCACCACTGGTATTCGACGATCTGAACCTGCGGATTCGCGCCGGCGAGCGGGTGGCGATTGTTGGGCGGACCGGCTGCGGCAAGTCGACGCTTGCCCGGCTGCTGATGCGCTTCTACAGCATCAGCGTCGGTGCCGTCTCCGTCGATGGTCACGACGTACGCGACCTCACCGGCGACAGTCTGCGGCGAGCCGTCGGACTCGTCGCAGATGAGCCTTTCTTGTTCTCAGCCAGCATTCGCGACAACATCGCCTACGCCCGGCCCGATGCTGCGCGCACAGAGGTGGTAGCTGCCGCTGTCGCAGCCCAAGCCCATGAGTTCATCGCTGAACTAGATGAGGGGTACGACACAGTGGTGGGAGAACGCGGCTACGACCTTTCAGGCGGTCAGCGTCAGCGCATTGCTATCGCACGGGCGATTCTCGCCGATCCCGCCGTGCTGATACTCGACGATGCCACCAGCTCAATCGATGTGGCATACGAAGCGAAGATCCACGACGCGCTGAGTGAGGTGCTCGCTGGACGCACCACCATCATCATCGCCCACCGGCTATCCACAATCAGCTTGGCGGACAGGGTGGTTCTGCTTGAGGATGGACGCGTGGCGGCCGACGGAACCCATGCCGAGCTAATGGCCACCGAGCCCCGTTACGTCGAGGTCCTAGCTGCACAGAACGACACCGACAACTCCGATCCTCTCACCGCTGTCGGCGGCGGCACACTCAAGAGCGACATATCACGGTGACAGCCTCATGGTGACAGCCTCATGGTGATGATTTCATGGTGATGGTCGGCGGCCCAGGCCATATGGGTCCGACGGCGACGCAGTCGAGCGCAGCGGCCGGGTTGCCGTTCGCCGGTGTACCAACCGAACTGCAAGAAGGTGCCGACCGGCTGCTGGCGCTCGAACCCGAACACCTTGACCCCGAAATCGACTTCGACCATGTAGCAGAGCGAGTCGAAGCTAGACGGCTGCGTCCGTTCGGCCTGCGGGACATGCTGATGCCGCACCGCTGGAGCGTCGGTGGAGCACTGCTGCTGCTCTGCGGGGAAACCGCAGCAATGCAAGCAGTTCCGGTGCTCTTCCAACAAGGCATAGACCGCGGCATCCGCGCAGGCGACCGCTTCGCGCTCAACGCGGTCGTAGCAATCTTCGCGGGCATCGTCGCGGTCAGCATCTTGCTCAGTCGGCTGCGCCAGCGCCTCAACGGGCGCATAGCCGAGCAGGTGATGTACGACCTGCGGCTACGCCTGTTCAGTCACTATCAGAGGCTTTCGCTGGACTGGTACACGCAATCCAAATCTGGGGTGCTCCTCAGCCGCATGACCTCAGATATGGAGTATGTGGCGATGCTCATCAACGAGGGCTTCGTGAATCTACTGATTCAGGTGCTCACGGTGAGCGTCGTGACCGTGGTTTTGTTCAACTACAACGTGACCTTGGCAGTGATCCTGCTCGTGGGCATCATCCCGCCACTGGTGGCGCTGACGTTGTGGTTCCGAGTCCGTAGCGAGGCGGGTTACGCCGAGATTCGCGATCGCATCGCCGATGTGCTCGCCGACCTGTCGGAGAATCTGGCGGGGATCCGAGTGATCGCAGCTACAGGCAGGCGTCTGGAGAACGCAGTGCGGCACCGCCATGTAGCAGCGCGTTACCGCGATGCCAACTTGTCCATGTCGAAAGTCCAAGCAATCTACGGACCCAGCACTGAAGCGATAGGCATTGCGGCCCAAGGGCTGGTGCTAGCCATCGGCGGAGCGATGGTGCTGCGGGACAGCCTCACCATTGGGGAGCTGGGCGCGTTCGTGCTGTATGTCACGACGTTTTTCGCCCCTATCCAGCAACTCGCACAGCTCTACAGCACCTATCAGCAGGGTCAGTCTGGGCTCCGCAAGATCAGTGGGGTCCTAGCGACGCGCCCTACCGTGCGTCAACGCCCCGACGCCGCTGAGCTACCACCGATGAGCGGTCACATCCGGCTAGAGAACGTGTCGTTCGCCTACGACGATGCTGCAGCAGGTGAGACTGGCACCGGCGAGGAAACCGGCAGCCCATTCGACGACGACCCGCCTGAGGTACTGAGCGAGGTCAGCTTGGATATCCACCCAGGCGAAACGTTTGCGCTGGTCGGGCCGACCGGCGCAGGCAAAAGCACCATCGCGAAACTGATCATTCGCTTCTACGACCCGACCCAGGGGCGCATCACCATCGACGGATGGGATCTGCGTGACGTGACACTTTCGTCGCTGCGCAACCAACTGGGCGTCGTACCCCAAGAGCCATTCCTGTTTCATGGCACCATCCGAGACAACGTGGCCTTCGGCTTGCGCGACAACGCCAGGCGCGCAGGCGACACGCAGCTCAACAACGACATCGACGCAGCGCTTAATTTGGTCGGTTTGGGACGGCTGATCGACCGCCTACCCGACGGCGCAGACACACAAGTACACGAGCGAGGTGTGTCGCTGTCGTCCGGTGAGCGTCAGTTGCTGGCGTTGGCCCGCGCGTTCGTGGCACAGCCCCGTGTGATCGTGCTGGACGAAGCCACCTCCAGCGTGGATCTCAGCACCGAAGCAGAGATCGAAGGTGCGCTTGACTTGCTGCTCGAAGGGCGCACGGCAGTGCTGATTGCACACCGGCTGGCCACGGCCATGCGAGCCGACCGGATCGCAGTCATCGACGAGGGGGGCGTGGTTGAACTGGGAACCCACGAGGAACTGGTCGAACTGGGCGGTCGCTATGGGGAGATGTACGCCACTTGGGTTTCCCACACTGACGAGGGCGAGCCCAGTCGTCCATGAACGCACCTCTGACAGCCTCACTGCGCAATGTCTCGGTCGTCTACGACGGCACGACGGTGCTAGGACCGCTCGACTGGGAAATCGCACCGCACCAGCGGTGGATTGTGCTCGGACCTAACGGCTCAGGCAAAACGAGCCTGATCAAGGTTCTGTCGATGTATCGGTTTCCCACCACCGGCACAGTGGAAGTGCTCGGTGAGCGGTGGGGCGCAGTTGACGTGCGCGATCACCGAAGGCGCATCGGGCTGGCCAGCTCATCGTTGCGAGATCAGTTCCGGCCGGACATCAGCGCGCTCGACATCGTGATGACGGCGCGCTTCGCAGCGCTGGAGACGTGGTGGCACAGATACTCCGTTGCCGATCGGTCGCGCGCTCAATCGTGCTTAGAGCGGGTAGGCGCTGGCCGTTTGGCTGGCCGGACTTTCGCGACTCTGTCATCGGGCGAGCAGCAGAGGGTGCAGCTGGCTCGCACGCTCATGGGCAGCCCCGAGCTGCTGCTGCTAGATGAACCGACAGCTGGTCTGGATCTAACTGGACGCGAACAACTAGTGACCAGCCTCGAATCGCTCGCCGCGGATCCCGATACGCCAGCGATGGTGCTCGTGACCCACCACACCGACGAAATCCCCCCGTCGTTCACCCACGGTTTGCTGCTGCGCGGGGGCGTGCCGTTGGCATGCGGATTACTGACCGAAGTACTGACCGCTGCATCGCTGTCGGCTTGCTTCTCGCACCAGCTTCGGCTTGAGCGCCGCGACGGTCGCTGGCTGTCGTGGGCTGTCAGCTAGTTCTGCTCACAAAGGCCAGCATACTGGAGGGGATCTGTGGCCGCCGTCGCAGACCGGCCCGCCTGCCACCGTCGACTGCAGTGTCAACTGCAGTGTTAATTGCTGGGTTAATTGCTGCGCAGCTGCTGCGGTCAGTTGCTGCGCAGGACGATGTGCTCAAGCGGCTCACCCACGCTGGCCCGTCCAGAGGGAATCTGTCCCGACACGGCTTCGACATCCCACACCATCACGTCGTTCTCAAAGGTGTACAGCAGAAACCGGCTGTCTGGCGCCCATGCCATGCGACCTAGATCTACACCGATCTCGGGTGAATGGCGCCCCCACCCATCGTTGAGATCTACGACCACCACCCCAGCGGGTGTTGTGTCGCCGTGCAGTAGCCGGATTGCGAGCCTGTTTCTGTCGGGCGATATCAGCCCCTGCTCGTTCCAGCGGTCCGGTGGCGCCGCGGCTAGCTCTGCGGGCACCTCAACGATGCGCTCAGCAACCTCACCGCCTCCTTCTCCCAAAGTGGCACTAAAGCTCGTGTCGGTGATCTGACAACCGTTCTGCTCGCACTGCAGCCGCACGACCTGACGATCGCCGACAGCTAGCACTCGCCCGTTGCCGAGCTGAAGAGCTTGGTTGCGGCCGTCCACCGCCATGACGCGTCCTGCCATTGACACCAAAACATGGTCCCCGATCGCTCCATGCACGCGAGCTTCATTAGGCAGATACACCGCCGAACGAAACACTCCGTCAAGTCCGAGGACCCGAGCAAAGAGGTTCTCAGCACTACGAACGACAGCGACGACTCCCGCAGGACCATAGGCAGGCAGAATCTCTTCAGCGTCTTCGGCAATGACGACAGTGTCGCCAGTCTCGGGTTCGACCCGCAGAACGTCGCGTCCGATTCCTACAACGACGGTGCCATCAAGATTGACGAGCGTGTGCGCTTCACCAGCCAGCGCCACGTACGTAGCGGCACCGCTCAGCAGGTCAAGCCGAAACAAAAAGCCCTCAACGTTGCTGGTGGGATCACCCCTCAGCGTGGCGATCAGCTCCGCTGCGGGCCGCACCGGCGGCAAATCCGCCACTCCTTCGTCTAGCGCCGTGGGTGGCGGCAGCGTGGTGCGCGTCGCAGGCTCTAATGCCTCGGGTGCAGTCGTTGCGGGGGGTTCTGTCGTGGCAGCCGCAGCCGCTTCAGCCTCATCGGGTTCGGGGTCGTCGCCACGCAGCCAAGACACTGTCACCGCAGCGACAACCAAGGCCAGCACCAGCGCCAGCAGCACCGTCAAACGGGGAGGCAAAGAGGACGGCCGCCGCTCAATGACCGATTCTTGAGCACCAGAGAAGCCCGCCCCAGCCTCGGGCAAGATCTCTAGTCCCCGTGGCGTTTGGGGAATGCTCACCGTCTCACAGTCTGCACTGCCTCACAGTCTGCACTGCCTCACAGCCGCGGAGACAGCATCACCCTTCCTCCGCGTCGCGGAGACAGCATCACCCTTCCTCCGCGTCGCGGAGACAGCATCACCCTTCCTCCGCGTCGCGGAGGAAGATTGCCGTGGTGGGGGCGAAGAACAATCGCCAAGCCTCAAGTATTCCGCCGTTGGGTCCGCAAACTAAACGCTTGGTGGCACCCGCAGGAAGCTCGATCACTACCTTCGGGCTGAAGATCCACATCAGCTGCAGTCGCAACGTGTAGCTGCCCGCAGGTAGCGAGAAATGCTCGGTCTGGTCGTCGCGGATCTGGCTGACGCGCTTGTTTTCGATGAGTACATGGTAGCTGCGGATGGTGTCGCGGTAGTGATGAATGCGCTCAAGCACCAACGTCGCAGTCGCACCGTCGGCTGCGACTGCCCCATCAGTCCTGTCGGTCCTGTCGGTCTCGTCGGTCATCGTGTCGGCTGCGTCATCGGCTGTGTCATCACCAGCGGCAGGTTGTGGCATTCCCATCGGTGCGCGGGGAGCCTGGGAGTTGTGATCGGCCATAGCGCGCCGCATCCGCTCCCAGATCGACAACCTCGACGTCGACGCTTCGCCTGTCGATGCGGCTCGGTTGGGACCGTCGGGGGTGTCGCTGCCGGTTGGTGAGGTCATCGGGCTGTCTCAAACATCTGCTCGCTCAAGCATCTGCTCAATCACCGCTGCCACGCCGTCGCCGTCGCCGTTGGGTGCCACGAAATCGGCCGCGGCTTGCACCTCAGCGGGGCCATTCGACATCGCAATCGACCAACCGGCCCAGCGCAGCATGTCGATGTCGTTGAACCCATCGCCGAACGCAACCGTCTCGGACGCGTCTATGCCATAGCGCTGACAGACGACCTCCAGACCCGCTGACTTGTTCACCCCGACAGCCGCGATCTCTGCCATGTCCAGCCCAGACGGGCGAATCTCGGTACCTAGCGGCATCTGCGGCGCAAGTTCGTCGATGACCCTCAGCGTGTCAACGCCAGGTACACACACCAGCCACGTCAACACCGGCCCATCGACGGCAGCGCAAGCATCTTCAACGCGGGCAACGTTGATGTCGGCAAGGAGATCAGCAGGCATATCTGGGGCAAATCCGTGCTCCCACGCATGGCGGCCGTCGGCCAGATCTAGGCCGAGCCGGACGTCAGGGATCAACTTGCGAGCGATCTCGGCCGCTTCAAGAGCCTCAAAGCGGGTCATTGAGCGATCCGCAATCTGCTCGCCCGCAACAGCGTCCATGACGACCGCTCCGTTGAGACAAACCGCGTAGGACACGCTGGGCGCGCACCACACGATGGGCTGTGCTTGCGGCCACGGGCGGCCAGTTGCCAGCACAGCAATGACACCGGCACCGGTCAAAGCCTCAAGCGCCGACGCGGTCCGCTCGGTGAGCACCCCGTGGCGGTCGATCAGCGTGCCGTCCACATCAAAAGCCGCCAGACGCGGCAACCGGGCATGAGACCTTGACCCGAAACCCCCAAGTGCCGTGTTCATACTCTGCACCGTAGAGGGCCGGTGTAACACTCGTGATCCTTGCGCTGATCTGATGCCGTCAGTTCTGATGCCATCGGTTGGACTGGCCCACAGGCACCGGCCTACAAACACTGGCCCGGTCAGTCCAAGTATGCCGCCGTCGCCGTTGCGGTCTGCAGTAAACGCTCTGCGCCACTCTTAGGACCCTCAGTGCCATCGGCGGTCTCGAAGATCCGTGTGCGGCTGGTGAGCAGATAATCGGTGCGGGCAAGCACCTCCCCCTCAACACGGAACGGGCCTCCCCGACCCGGCGACAGGTAATGCATGTCGGCGAACACGCATCGTGATCTGCGCGTGCGTCCCGCTGTCAGCGCAGCGAGGTGGTTCGCCATGGCCTCGGCCACCACAATTGATGCGCCCCCCTGCAATGAGCCAAACGAGTTGCGAATGCGGTTATGCATCGGCAACTCAATGCGTGGCTCGCCCGGCACGGGCGCGATGTGCAGGTATTCGTCGAGCGGCGGTCTGGGATCCAGCTCGTTGTCCTCGCGTAAATCGACGGTGCTGTTACGCACTGTGCGGCTTGCTGCTGGAGTGTCAGCGCGTCGCGGCAGCCGGGCGTAAGTGCAGGTGGAACGGGCAATCTCGGTGCCCACTGCGTCGGTGACGAATGTCTCGGTAACCACTTGGTTCTTGCCGATGCGCAGCGGCGTGCAGCGCGCCGTCACCTCGGCACCCACAGCGCGGGCTGTCAGCACCGTCGAAAGATGCAGCGTCGCCGCCCAGTCTGGCGCTGCTGCCAGTACGGCGTGGTGACCCGCAACCGAATCCACCAACGTGGCTACCGCACCCAAGCGCAACCAGCCACCATCTGCTAGCGGACTATCCGCCAGATCGTCCAGCACCGGCATCGTCGCTGCCAGCGACCCGTCGGCGGACATTCGATGGCTCAACCGCAAGTGCCGCAGAATGTGGTTCTGGGGCGGGTACCGAACCGGCTGATTCGCTTGGGCGCTGGTGGCTGCGCTCATTTTGCGCGGCTCATCTGGCGCGCTCACGCGCTAATCGCTGCAAGGCATCCCACAGCTCAGAAGTGGCATCGGCAAGCTCTTGCGGTCGTCCGCCGTTGGCGATGACGAAATCGGCTGCGTCGCGCCGCTGAGCATCGCTTGCTTGGGAGCCAAGCCGTGCCTTGGCGTCGTCAGTGGTCATGCCGCGCCCCTTCAGGCGTTCCAAACGCACATCAACAGGTGCTTCCACGGTGACGACGATCTCGTAGGGGAACCTAGTGCCCCGACCGAGCGCGCTCTCCACCAGCACTGCCATGTCAAGCACAACAACGGCCGCGGACGCGGTTGCTGCGATGGCTTCGATGCGCTCATCGATAAGCCGATTGATGACGGGATGGCTGATCTCGTTGAGCGCAGCGAGTTCGTCGGCGTCGTTAAACACAATCTGCGCGAGCGCTGCACGGTCGATACCGCCGTCGGGGGTCGCTAGATCGCTTCCGAATCGCTCAGCCACCGCAGTCACCGCCGGTCCGCCGGGGGCGATGATCTCGCGGCCTAACGCATCGACATCCACGACTGCTGCCCCGTGGCCGACCAGCATCTTCGCAACTGTGCTCTTGCCGGCACCGATACCGCCGGTCAACCCGACAACGAGCACAGCGTCTGCGAGCGCGTCGGCTGCCACGAGGTCACACTAAGAGGTCACACCACGCAGCGATGCGCGGTGTCGGTGGGCGGGCCGGCGAAGGCCTGTGCGATGTCCATCCACTCAAGTGCCAGCGGGCCCTCCACCAACAACCCCGTCTCGGTGTGATGTCGACGCTGAGTCACCGCAAGGCAGAACTCATAGGCATCACCGCTCACCTTGTCCGCAGCGTCGTCAGGTCCCCATGTCCATGTATCGCCATTCGGGCCGTCAAGCTCAACACGCACCGAGCCAGAGGGCACTGTGAGGCCGCGGTTCGCGTAGCTCCAACCGCGGGTGCTCACTCCGATATGCGCGACATGGCGCAGCCGGTCGGTTTGAGGCAGCTCGCGGCCGTGAGTATCGGCCACGTCGTGACCATGCGACCACGTCTCCATCAACCGGGCGGTGACGAAGGAGAGTGCGCTCATACTGGGTCCGAACCACGGAATCCGATCTTTGACATCTAACGGCCGAACAGCGGCCAGCATCTTGGCGCGCTCCTCACATAGCCAGTCCCATATCTGTGTTCCTGACATCGCAGCAAAGTCCAGACCCGCTGCGGTGTGCAGGTCCGTTTCGCCGCGTGCCGCGGATGCCTTGAAGCCGTCGAAGCGCTCTGGGTTGACCACCGCCATCGTCGCCACCCAGTCCGCCATGCCGAGATGGATCACCGTCTCACGGCTGTCCCAGCCTTCCGCCGGCGTGGGCAGGTGCCACTGGTCCTCGCTGATGCCGTCAACCACGTCGCTGAGCGCGTCCGTCTCAGCGACAAGATCGTCGCAGATGCTGTCCATAGCTGTGGACCCTACCCCTAGGCTGACTGCCAGTTCCCGACAGCGCCTCATTGATTCGTGCCTGGGCGAAGTTCACCGGTGGTTGCGAGTGATCGTTCATGACGACGGTTGCGGTACAACACAACCATTAGTGAGGTGTTCCCTAAGGCAGGGAGGCTGCAGTTTGTGGTAAGCGCTTTGATCAAGGCGCGTACCACAGCAGGAACTAGGCCTGATTTGGTCGCCGGGTTTCTTAGCCTTGCTCTTTCAACGGTGTACCGCTAGCTGCGTCGCTGCGAGGCTCCTAATGGTTAAACGCAGAAACGATCTAGCAGGTTGTGTAACGCGGTCGATGTCTCAGTACCACAGCCGTGACCTTGCCCGAGCGCGTCAGTCGGCACACCCTGGTGGTGCCGCTGCGGCACGGCTATTGAGCCAAACACCGCAGGTCGCCCACTGCGATCAGCGCTGCGCTACTCGCCAACCTCGCCACTTGGTATGCAGTCTTACTTGAAACCAAGGACGCAAGATCGCAAACTGGGGCGACATTGAAACTTCTCTCAACATCGAAGTGTTCGTCTGCGAATCCGGCAGTCCCTACCCAGCGACCCATCAACGAGCAAACCAAAGGGCTGCTGCGACGCGGACCCGTCCGCGAACAAACCGGCGGCGCCTTGACGAGCGAACGCTGTCGCGCATAACGTTTTAGCGCCGCAGTTCAGTAGTCCGCCTACGTGCTGGGCTACTTCTTTGGCGCCGTCGATTACGTGGTCCGGGTTTGTGCTGCTTACCGCTCGGGCTGACTGGCTGCCACTGCGCCGACGTTCGCGGGTCACTGTCCATTGGGTGTTGTCGTCTGTGGTGAATGTCACCTCCGCGCGGGCCACGTCTGAGGTTTCGCAGATCACCGATTCTGCTGTGCGGTCATTGGTCTCCCCGAACAGGCACCACAGCAAACCGTCCACCAGTGATGACTTACCGGCCCCGTTAGCGCCCACCACGGCACAAGCCGTGACCTCAGACAGGTCCAGTTCGCAGCGATCCTGGTAAGACGAGAAACCGTCCAACACCAAACCGATCACCCGCACAAGAGCTAAGAATACGCACTCAAGGTGCCTGGTGTGTCCCATGACTGCGGTGCCGGGACCTGATTCGTGAGGCAGGCACGATGGAACCGAAGCTAGATTTGTCCACGGTGCGTAAGTGGCGCGCGACGGGCCGCCTGGCATCTGATTGGCAGGAGAATCTAGCGTTGCAGATGCTTCGCGCCGACGAAGGTGCCGCGAAGCGACGCGGGGAGACGTATGAGGCTTCATAGCGACGCGGACGACCTCCCGGCAGCGCACCCCATGAGTGCTCGGCGGGAAACGTAGCCATGAAACCTGCTTTAGTTGTAGTGAGTTGCCCATCGGCAAGCGAAGCCGCTGAGATCGTGCGTGAGGTGGTGCAGCGTCGCCTTGCAGCAGCAGGGCAGACTTGGCCAATCACGAGCACGTATTGGTGGGATGGTGAGGTGGTAAACCGCCAAGAGGTCGCTGTGTTGTTCAAGACGGTTGACGCTCGTGTGGACGAGATCATAGAAGTGATCGGCGTTTTGCACAGCTATGTAACGCCGTCGATTGTGGTTGTGCCTGTGACGAAGACGGGACCTAGAGTTGAGGGTTGGCTTGGTGACTCGACGCGAAGTGTTGGCGCTGAATGCGCCAGCGCTGGCTAATATTGGACCAGCGACAGAGATGCGACTCAAACAAGTCGTTGCGCACCACATAACACACATAACAGTGAACACATAACACACATAACAGTGAACACATAACACACATAACAGTGAACACGTAACACGCATAACACCACAGACGCCGCATTACCATGGTGGACGTAGATTACTAGCAGCGCTTTGATGTCTGTGAGTTACCGCACAACAGCACCAGTAGTAGTAGTAGTAGTATCAGCCGCGGTCTTCAACACTATTGTGTTCTCGCGGTGACCGTCAAAACTTAACAACTCACATCAAACCTAATAGCTCACATCAAACCTAATAACCCAACCCGCTAGTAATAGCAGTAACAATCAGATCACTCGTCGTCGCAGGTTTGTCCAGCGTCTATCTTAGCTTGTGTGCGAGCGTTGATTTCTCTGCTTAGTTCGGGGTCATACAGAACAAGCATACGGTAGTCCACTTCGTCGCCAAATTTTATCCATTCTGTGGACCATTCCTCAGCGTCAGGGTCACCCCAGTCCTCCCCGATAGCGACATCATCACCCGCTTCTACACCAGCCCGAACCTCAGCTTTAATACGGTCCTTGTGTAGTAAGGTGTACTTCCAGAGCATTTCTTCGAAGCTGCCGTCCTCATGGAACTCGTCGCTCGCCTGTAAGTACAAGCAGAAAAGCGGACTGCCATATGGCGTCAGCGGCGGTACTGTCGTCTGATGCGCTTTGAGCCATGGCCTCTTTGTGCCACCATGTCCTAGCCCGTCAGGGTCGTCGTGATGAATCGTGCCAACATCACCACTCGCCACACGCGGCGCAGTCGTACTCGGAGGAGACGTAGACGGCGGTGAGGCGGGCGGCGGGGGTGTAACCGCAGAGCTATCACCGCTGTCGCCGCTATTACTGTTGTCGCTGTTGTCAGCGCTGTTGGTGGGGACCGGGTCGGTTTCTGTGAACCCGGGCACATACTCATGGCCCCCACCCGCGTCTTCTTCTTTTGATGGTGAGGGTTCTGCTGCTGCGTCGGGTCCCCCAACCGACGCGGCATCCGCGTCGGGTCCGTCAGTAGCAGGCTCGCCGCTGTTGTTCTCACCGCTCAGTGGATCGTTTTGCGCGTCGCCGCTGAACACATTTGTAGTAGGTGCTGCCGATGTCACGTCTGTGGTGCTGTCTGCGAGTTCGCTGTTCTTCGTCTCAACGCTCGTTGTGGGAGACGCAGGAGACGTTGACACCGCAGGAGCGTCACCAACGACGGCATCTGTAACCGCCGTTGATGTCGGGACGGGTGACCGCTGCGCCCCAAAGATGTCCGCTGGTGGGTTGTCTGTTCCGCAGGCCGCCAGCAACACCACGGTTACCGCGCACACACTGAGATAGCCCCAAAGGGTTCGCGTTCTCATAGAAGCTAGAGACTACTAACCGGCCGTACGCCTGGCACCCAACCACACCCGGCTGTCCCTCACAAGGCGGCATCGGCGCTGCCATGTTGCTAGGTGCAGCCGTCACGGTTGTTGCACGTCACGGTGGATGGCCGGTCGTCACCATGGCGGGCGTGGCACCACCAAACCATGTCCCCCACCCGCATCCGAACGTGACTAGACCCAGGTTACGAGCCGCCGCTGTAGCTGTTGTTGTGGCCGCTGTGTCACTCGTTGCTGTCACCACAACCAACCAGTCCGCTGAAGCTCACGACGTATGGGAACAAAAAATCGATTACTACATCCACACCAACGAATGGTACCCGGACGCCATCAGTTTTCTCTATGGCACCAACCCATTCCGCTCATCCTGTCACAAACCTCGACGAAATATGAGCTGCGATCATCACCTAGGCCACTTCTTCCGCCATTGGGACGAGCCGGTGTATAAGAGCGTCCGAGTGCCCCACACCCACCCAACCACCACCACAACAACAACCCCACCGCCGTTACCAGAAATCGCGCCGCCGTCCTCGGGAACGGTGTGCCCGTCAGGGTTTCATCGTAACGGCAAAGGCTGCCATACGCATAGTTTCACACCTCCGTGTGACGCGAAGGGCTGGGTAGCACACTCAGGGCACACCCCTAAGAACGGACGGCCATGTCCCGTGAACCCAGCCCCAGACCCTGACACCGACACTGACACGCTACCGCCAAGACCGTCATGTATCTCAGGGACAGCGTTTTGGCGCGCTGGCTGGTGGCAATGCCCCACCCCACCACCACCACCACCACCACCACCGCCGCCACCTCCGGTGTTGACCCAACAAGGGATTGTTGGGGTGCTGGTGTGGCCCGGTGTTGACACACAAGGACAGTTCGAGGCGGCGCTAGGTGGGGTTGATCTGCGTGGACGTTCCACGGTCTGGCTGCCCCCAAATCGTGGCAAACCGTTCACATGGACAAACAAGCTCTGCGGCACACAAACACAACTACGAGTACGCGTCCTAATCGGTGAAGGTCACGTCGGGGGTGACGGTCGCACGCAAGTCCCCTCAAGTCACGTCAGCGCCGCAATCGATCATGACAGCAACCCCGCCACAGCACCAATGCGACCACTGCGAGTCATACAGCGCATAGGTGCATCATCTAACCGCGACCTCAGTGTGCCTAACAGCGACGGGTGGACACCTTGGGCGCAATTCCGCAAGAATCTTTACAACACCAACGAGCTGCACGATGTCATGCGAGCCGACATCGCCCGCCAATGGGCAACCAACCCCACACCAGCGTGGGTGCTGCAAATTCAAGCCCGCGAACAAGCCAAAGCTCAAAGCCTTGACAGCGCCACCAGCGGCTGTTCTGGCTGGTCCGCGTGGGAAACCAGCCCCATCACAACCGTCACCGCGACCAGCAACAACCACGTCCCCGCCGACCACGCCCCAGAAAAACCACCCACCCTCGGCCAAGCCGGATGACCAGCCATCCAGCCAGCCGACCGGTCCGCCTGCCGTCTGCCTACCCGGTCCGGGGGTGGTTCGTCAACCGCATGTCGTCTCCGGTCGGCTCAAAGTCATCTGCTGGGCAGTTCGCGGCGGCAACCGGGAGTTGTCTGTCTGGGTGTCGTGGGTGCCTTGTGTGGCTCACCTGAGCGCCAAAGTCGGATTGTCGAGTCCTTTGCTGGTTCGCCATCGCGACCATTCGATCATTGCTTGCTCCTGGGCTTCATCAAGATCGCAGAGATCAGTTTCAGGGACGCCGTAAGCTGTCCGGCGGGCGATCACAGACGGGTCACGCCGGAAATCTTTGAGACGGACAGTGCGTTTGCCTTTCTCTGTGTTGCAAGGTGAGCACAACACAGCCCGGTTGTGGAGAAGGTTGCTGCCGCCTTCGGCTTTGGGTTCGATGTGATCTAGATGGAAATGGGCAGCGGTTTCGACCACTTCACCGTCCGGGCCTCGCACAGCGAAACCGCAGCCCCAGCACGCCCAGTCAGACAAACGCGCCAACAATTCCACCATCTCTGAGCGAGGCATATCAGAAGAGCGTCGCTTGTATTTGCGTTCAGGTAGAGGCTTCACCGACGGCACGGCTACGACATCATCCGGGGCGCGCTCGGGAACGTCGCCGGGGCCTTTCACTTTCACGTCCACGAAGGTGAGTTGTGCCACGCCCGCTTCGTCCGCGAGCACCTCCCCGTCTATCGACCAGCCCTTCTTAGCGAACTGGCGACGCAGCACGGTCACCGACCGAGGCGAAATATCGCAAGCAATCCACTGGCGACCCAGCTCCTCAGCAGCGACCGCCGTGTAAGCGCAACCAGCGAACGGATCAAACACCACATCACCAGGATTAGAAGACGCTTTGATGATCCGCTCCGCGAGCGCCCACGGCTTCTGAGTCGGATAGCCGGAGCGCTCTTTAGACATATTGTTGATGGTTGGGATGTCTGTCCATACATCCGTCATTCCTTTTTCGCGCCCCTTCATCATTTGAGAAGTTGCAGGCTGTGTGGGTGGTGCAAGTCCAAGCCCGCGAACGCGCCCGAGCGTCAGGATATGGATGCTCGGTCTGGTCCGCGTGGGCTCCCACAGAAGTCACTTCTGTGACCTACACCAACCGCGGTGCGTTAGTCGGTGACCCTCCTGGTCTCACTGACTGGCGAGACGGGCCACCCACCTTTGGCTCTGCTGGCTAAACCAGCACCGTAACGGTGAACAAGACCCACCGGCTACACCGGAGCCGTCACCAGTCACCGCCGTGGCTGTCACCGCGGGCGCTGCGATTTGTTGGCCTGCCAAGCTCACGATGGTCACACTCAACAAGCTGGCAGCGTCGTTTGGCGGCGGTGTTGCTGAACATGAGAGCACGGCTCGGCGGTGCGGTTTTCTGCCCAACTGTGCCGCCGGGCCGGTTCTCCAAATGTGGGGTTGGCTGGTAGGTGAGACCGCCAGGCGCTAACTGGTCGCTAGTCTTTGAGGTTTATGAGATCAAAATTGAGTTTTAGGGCGCGGCTGGGTGTTTGCGTGGCCGTGTTGGGTTTGGTCGCCGCGGGATGCGGCACCGACACCGGCACCGACACCGACGGTGACGGTGTTGTGGAGGCGTCGCTGTTACCGCCCGAGACGGCGCCCGAGACGGCGCGTGAGACGGTAAGCGCGTCCACTACCACGACACCACCGCCAGCTACACCGCCTGCTGCTACCCAGCCGACTGTCACACAGCCAGTTCCCGCGGACGTGCTTACCACGGAACCGGTTAGTGAAACCACCACCACCGTTGTTGTGGACGCCCAAGAAACCCCGACGGTCACCGAACCCCCACAAGCCACCAACAACAACGACATCATCGACGACAACACCGACGTGACTGAAAGCACCGACAGCAGCACTGACAGCAGCACTGACAGCAGCACCGACAGCAGCACTGATGTGCCAGAAAGCACTGACAGCAGCACCGACAGCGGCACTGATGGTGGTACTGATGGTGGTACTAGTAGCAGCGATGCTGAAAGTGACACTTCTAAGAGCGACGTTTCTGAGGTAAACAGCCCACAACCAACCAGCCCCCCCGATGGCACCGACGCCACCGATACCGCCGAGGGTCAACAGACCACCAACGACACCTCCAACACCTCAGATAACAACAATCCTGACACAGATACCAACAATCCCACGCCCGCAAACCCCCAACCCCAAACAGCGCCAGAAACTGAGCCTGATCCGATTGAAGTTGAAACAAAACTCTGGTACGAAGCGCACCGACAAAGATTCAACGCGTTAAAAACCGACTGGGAATGGGGACTCCCCGAAACCTCTTACGATATCGCCCCTAAAGATAGTTGGAGTGTTAACCCGCCCACAGACGATCCCGAAGAATGGCGCGCTTACGCAAGAGCGATAAATGCGACGTTCTTTCAGGGATTAGTGACGTTGAAACGGCACTACAACGGCGAACTTGCGCTAACACCAGAACAACGCGACCAGATCAACGCCGACCTGCAATACATAGAAGTTAAAGTGCGCCTATCAAACGACGGTATTGCTTGCAGTCGTGGATGGTACCGCGCTGGGCGTTTCCGTGACGCGGTTGCTTGCCCTGAAGCTCCGTGGCGTCCGTGGGGTGACATCACTCTCGGGTACGGCGACTTCGAAGCCACCGCTAGGAAAGATTTGGGCTGGTACGATCTGATACGGCGCACCGACTAACGGCGAGTTCTCCAAACAGACAAACCTCGAAGCGTCACAGCGGCCAAGAAGCAGCCACTGAGAACTAAAAGTCCTGCCGCGTGGTCGTCGTTGTTTACTGCCTGCACCACACCGACGATAACACCAGCAACCATTATCAGTCCGATAATACAACATATGTGAGATGTTTTGATGGCGTAAGAAACATGTTGCCGTTTGGACACCCAACGGGGTTTGTTTCGTACGGTTTGTGACTGTTGCGTAAGTGAACTGGAATTTGTCACGTAGGCCTTCTGTTGCGACAATCAACTATCGTAGAGTGTGCTGTTACCTGCGAACACGTTGAACACACACTCACGATCAAAGAAGAGGGACGGCGGGTGGATGGTTGGCGGGTTTAGTTGATGGTGCGGGCTTTGCGGCGCCGTTTGAACAGGCCACTGTTTTTGGATGGTTGTTGACGCCCCGACGTGTTAGGTGTTTGTTGCCAAGTGGACACACCAAAAGCGGTGTAACAAAGATCGGCTATAGATTGCCGCAACGCGGGTGGGCAGCCCCACTCTCCACTGTTTTTGCGGGTACCGTACTGGTTATCTACCGGGATCTGCCCAGCAACGTTCATGCCTAACTTACGTTGAATTTGTTGCGCCAAAAACTCGGGATCCATATCAGTGCCACCGGTTTTGTTGACCACCCCGACGCAACGTTTCAGATCAAGATTACTGCCGCCTTGTTCCGGTGGACGGGACTGCTGCCAAAACCACGTAGACACACTCATAATGTCCGAGTTCTCAGTAGAAAACACAGCCGTATACAAATCAAAAAGATCATTACTACGCAAAGCAAAATCAGTGATCATAGTTGTATCGGTACCAGCTACCGGCAAATCCACAAACACCCACTCATAACGAGTCTTCAGATACCCCAAAACGTAACACAACACACGCGCGACCATCCTCGGATCAAACCGTCGAGGATGCTGCGGCCCGGCCAACAAAAACCCGAGACCCTCCACCGGCACCATCACATCATCAATCTGCTGCGCGGACGGTGGTTTACCATCAGCACGATCCACCAGCGCTGCTATCCCCGGTGTTTTACCCCACCACTCAGTGTGATAACAAATCGTTGGGTTATCCAAATTGGCGTCCACCACAGCCACAGACGAACTCGCAGTGTTCATCGCTTCAGCGATCCACATCGTCAACGTTGTTTTACCGATCCCGCCCTTAGCGGCGAGCACACCCACCGCTTTACCTGACGGAGCGTGAGCCGCCACGCCGCGTCGCCACACATCCGGCGAGAATCTGTCATCAAACGTATCCACATCCGCGACGTTCAACACCGTGTCCGACGCTGACACGTTCACATCTGCCGTTCCCGCGTCAACACCCACCAACCGTGACAGCGGCTGCGGCTGCGAGCGCGGAGATGGAGGCGAAGGCGGAGGCGACGCGGGAACGGACCCACCCTGCTGCGGCGACACATCCCGCGTCGCAGAGCCCAAGCCCAAGCCCAAGCCCAAGCCAGAGTGAGAGTGAGGGTCAGATGGCCGCCCCAGCGACGGGAACGGCTGCCACTCCATATCCCCCTCCGCGCTGCCAGAGTCGTCACCTAACGCGTCAAGCAACGGATCCGCTAAAGCGCCCCGAGGTATCTCAGGCAACGGCCCCGCGGGGTCAACTCGCGAAGGTTGCGCCACCACTGACGGTGAAGGCTCCGGCTCCGCGGTCACCAAGTCCGGCGAAGAGACCGCTGCGTTAGTCGGTGTCGGTGGTGGCATCAACATCACACCGGACGGTGGAGCAGCAGCAGTCTGGGGCTCGTAAGAATCCGACGAGACTGACTCCGGTGCGGTACCAGCGGCGGGGGGAAGCCCCCAGTCGTCAGCAACCCCCGAAGCTGCTGTCAATGACAAATCTGTTTCAGAGTTATCCACTCCCGACGAAGACGCAGACACAGATGGCTTCAACACAGCAGGCGCAGCAGCCACCGGCATAGACGCGGGCTGCGGTTCCGCGGAAGGCACCGAGAGGTCAACCGGAGCCGCGACCGGCGCTTCCTCAGTAGCCGGAACAGCCACCCATGGGGGAGACAACGGCGGTGACTTAAGGTCAGAAGCGGCACCGGAGGGGCTTTCCGACACAACCACGGGCTCCGCTGGCGGCGCTGCGGGCGGGATTGTTGCCTGTGGGGGAGCCCCCGCCACGGCTGCTGTGGCTGCTGCTGTGGCTGCGGTAGTAACCGTTTCCGTGTCGGACTGTGACGGCAGCACCGTCACAGAAGCGCTTTCTATCACAGACGGGTCATCGCAGAGCGCCACGATCACACTTGAAGGCAAAGGCACCCGCGCGATCTGGCTGCACACATGCAACGCCTCAGAACCAAAAACGAAAGCCACCCCAGTCGGCGCGCCAGCTTGCTTAGCCAAAGTAGTCATCAACACAGACGCAGTAGTCGCCGCGGGTAACGCAAGCACCCTCTGCCCAGAAGCCTGCAACTCAGCAGCAACCCGCTCCGCTCCGACCACACACCAGCCACGAAAAGTCACAACAAACTCCGTTCCCGCATCTCACGATCCAGCGGGTTAGTCGAAAACAGCATCTCCACCGACTTAGGAACCGGACCGACAGTGAAACCAGACACACGATCCCGCAAATCACGAAACAACCCCAACGAGCCTCGCTCGCCACGCACCGGCCCCGCAGACGCAAGCCACGCCAGCCGCTCCTCAGTCGGTTCGAGCTTCAAGAGTCGCAACGCGGCCACCGCTTCACGAGGGTCACGCATTTTTAACACACACACTCTCGAAAGGTGAGACACCATATTAGAGTCACCGTCCATCACATCAGCGAGCAACTGCGTAGCCAAAATAGGCAATATTCGCTGAGAACGACCTTCGCGACCTAAACGTGTGATGCGTTTAGCGATCTCGCTGCTACCCATCAACACATGCGCCTCGTCCACTATAAGCATCCCGCCACCCGCCGCGAACATGGACTCCAAAGCCGCCGCGCATACCAACTGCACCGCCGACACACCCAACGTTTCCTCTCGGCTATGCAACGACCGGTCCATTGTCTGCGGCAACGTCAACTGCCGATCAAACTCAACCAACGTCAAAGTCCCCACCTCAGCGCTCATAGCGTCCGCTGACACCAACCCCATCCGAGGTCTCGGGGTGTAACTCACACCCTGAGCGAACAACGGTTGCCCCTCACACAACAACCGCACCGCACCGCGAACGTCCTCAGGCACCATCGGATGTTTCAACGCGTCACCCACACACTGCGCTCCCTCATTAGCGGCCTTCAACAAACCCGAATCGAGATGCAACTCATCCATCTGCCCTAACTGCAACACCGACTTCACATGAGCCGCGGCTATCACCGCAGCGTCCTGCGGTGTCCGAGCGAACCTGAAAGGATCCAACGCCCCCGGGTTGTGCTCACTGCTGGACATCCGCACCGTTTCACCGTTCACAGCCTGAGCGAACCCAGACAACGAATCCGCCGGTTTAGGGTTGATGAACACCACAGGAAACCCAGCCTCAGCAGCCTGCGTAGCCAACAACTGCAACAAAAACGTCTTCCCTGACCCCGACTCGCCTACCACCAGCATCGCCGGTGGAGTGTTCGCCTTCGACGCTCCCTGCAAATCCACCCAAATCGGAGTCGAGTCAGACAACGCCATCCCAGCCCAGACGCCTTCATCGTCACCGACTTTGCTGAACGACGTGATCCCAGACGCCGCGAGAGTCCCCACAGACATGTCATGCGAGAAAGGTTTCTCAAACCTGGAACGCGTCGGACCGCACGGCAAAGTCTCCTGAAGCGCTTGCGGTTGACGCAACTCAAACGTTTTCACTTCTAAACCCCACCGTGTGCTCAACAAATCGGCGTACGTGTGAGTCGCTTCGGACGCAACCCGAGCGAAGATAGTTGAACAGTTCCGCAGTACAGGTTCGCCGGTTTCGCGGTAATGGTCTTCTAGCTCAGCAGCAGCAGCAGCTAACTGCTGATCTTCGCCACGGTCCACGTCACCGGTCGCGGCGTTCTCTTCCATCGCTGTGCGGGCTTTGCGGCGCGTTTTACGAAACAGAGCATTCACGGCGCTGTTGGGGTACACCTCCCCACGCACTGACACGCACACACACCCCTCGTTCACTGAGAACACATCGTTCAGCCACAACCCCGCCAACGACAGCGGACTGCTCACCAAATTCGCCGAAGCGAAACAACTCAACCGTCATCACCTCGAACAGGCCGGCACGCACGAAGCTGTGAGATCACACATCTGCGACGCGGACTGCCCCGGACGACCAAACCGCAGCAACACCAAAAACAAACTCGCTCTACGAGTCCTACGAGTACCACTGCTCGACACAGACGGAGCCACCAAAGGCTGGCAAGACATCCTCCCCCGCGACGCAGCGCGGCATCACCGCGGCGCCACCAAACGTACCGCCTACCGCTGCCGATGCCCCGCAGCAGGCCTCAACGCTCTCGCCGCCAACCCGCTACGGATACTACTCGTCGAAGGTGTCACCGACTGGCTCACCGCCCGCCAAGCCACCACAACAACAACGACGCACACCGCCAGCCCCAACCCATCACCCGCGTGGGCTGTCATCGCAGCGTTAGGCGCGGAACGGATGAAAGAAACCGCTCACATCATCGCCTCAACATGCAACAACCCCAACGTGGTTGTACTCATCGTCGGTGACGGCGACAAAGCAGGCCAAAAAGGAGCACAAGCAGCCGCTCAAGCTCTTGTGGGGTGTCGCCGTCTACGTCTCGCTCCCCCAGACGGTCAAGACATCTCCGACATGTGGCGACACCAAAAACTGCAACCCACCAAAAACTGGGCATGGGCAGACAGTCTGGAACAGATCGCTCTCAGCGAACTAAACCGGCCGCTACTAGGCGACGACAATGGGCGTGTCCTGCGAATCCCTGAGGTCAACTCGCCGCAACCGTCGCTAAAGACCGCAACAACACCTCCCAACGTCACCGCACGCGACCGAATTTGGCCACAACCTGTCACCCCTGACGGTTACTGGACCGTCACCGTGAAAGCCAACCCCTCCACGGGCGATGCCATGATCGTCGCTGCCGAACCTGAGCGCGTCAACGGTGACCGCACCAACAACTCGCAGCCACCCGACGGTGGATGGGTTCCTTCCCCAAAGCTGTTGCCACATCTCAACCGTGCGCTCACCAACGCCACAAACGGCACTTCTTGTTTGCGAGTGCGTGTGCAAGGCAACGACGCCTGCCTAGTACCTATCTGACGTGTCGGTGTCTTGACCGCCCACGCGACCCCAAGACCACAAAACAGCGCCCAGTCATACTCCCCTCCAAACCTCCCCCACCACTCCCCCGACCGCCAAACAACAAAGGCATCAACAATGACCGACGAGTCCACCCCACCCGAAGCCGCTGCCGACGGCACGCAGTTCCCGCAAACTCCACAACCACCAATAAGCCACGGCCACCTACACTCAACTCACTCGCAACCACTACTAGAGCTTGTCGGCGATTCGTCTGTGCGACGCAATCTCTCAGTGACGCGCAACGAAAGAGATTGTTTAAAATTTTTGGGCGCTCAAGTTGTGAGATCGCCAAGTTGCCGCGCAAGTTGGTCAGTCTCATTCCAAGCGCTCCGACGTGCTGCGATAATTTGTTCGGCCGAACGGCCCAATCTGTCTCGGCACGCCATGTCTTGATGTAATGGAACTATGATTGATTTCCAGCGATCACCAAGATTAGGGAGCGTCGTGTCAACGCAAATTTTGGGGGGTATTTGCGATTGCACAGTATCGGTTGAGAGCATAGCTAGCAGATAGGGCGGTGTGATTCCTGCATCGTTATCATTGACTCGAATTGTGAGTAGTTCGCTGGTCAAGATTGCATTTGTGTCCCGAGGACCGATGATTGCCACTGTTCCAATTCGGTAGCTGCCTCTTCGGACAAATAGGATATCGTCAATCTCAGGCGGTCGCTGGTCAGCCTTTAGTCGCAGACGCTCCGCATTCGGAACTCTTGAGACGGGATTGTGATATGCTTCCCAATTGACTATATCTGCGACCCGAATATAAGGGATTGATCCTCGTCCCTTTTCCGAAGCGTGTGGCGACCCGTGACCGCTGAAAACGTTGATAATGCCATCTTTAATTAATTGTTCCAAAGTTATACCTGCACAGCCTTTCGGCAATTTGGGTGGAAACTTTAAGCCCCGGTGATACTTGGGCACCCAACATTCATCGTTGTTGATTGCCTCTGGATCTACGACAAATGTGAATCGGTTTCCCTCGTCCGATGGATTCGCGAGTTCAGATTCAACTACGAGCAAGTCATCCCAAATCTCTTCCGTCCCGGGGCGGAATAGGGTTTTGCCCTGAAGATCGTGGCCCATTTCCGAAGGAGTCGCCATAATCACTGACTGTTGTGTTGAATTCTTGCTGAGAACGAGCAGACACGTCTTGGCGTTGCAGTGGGGCCGTAAAGAATTGTGCGGCAAATCGACAATGGCGTCCACAGAGGATCGGCTCCGTATGTGTTGTCTCACATAGCCGAGCGTCGGAGCATGGAACACGGTTTCAGGAAGAACCATTACCACTTTTCCGTCGTCTTTGGCCATGTCAAGACAGCGCTCAATAAACAGTACGTATGGATCACATGCGCGTGCTTGAGATAGTTTTACCCAACCTTGGGCGGTTTCTTTCCATCTGTGTCCGAGCTGAAAGTTCCGACTAATATTAGTCTGCACCTTCGCGCGTGTGCCGAATGGAGGGTTGGTAAGAATGATGTCAAACTTACCCTCATTTTCTTCTATCTGACCAATCGAGTCACCTCGTCGAACATTGCTGCGTCCGTCGCCCGCAATTGCCATATATGCTTTCGCGATTTTTACTAGATCGATTTCCTTATCAACGCCGTAGATGGTGCTAGCAGCCATGTGCCGCTTACGCTCTTCAAGATGATTACCGGTGCCCCACTGTCCATGCTGATCACTGTCCATCAAGGCCCAGACATGTCTCATGGCCTGAATCAGGAAACCACCAGACCCGCAGGCTGGGTCACAGACGTACTGATCTGGTTGAGGATCCACTAACCTGACAGCTAAACGCACTACTCCGCGCGGAGTAAAGAATTGGCCTCGCTCACCTGCTAGACGCGATTCTGCAAAAACTTCGAAGGCATCACCAACTACATCCGTGTCCGTAAGCGTCAGGCTACCTCGCTCAAGTTGTCCTACCACCTCCGCTATTGACTGAGCGTCAAGATTTATAGAGTCGTGCTCTTCAAATATCTCGTCTGCTTTATACGTTTGGACCACGCGTGAAAACAAGGCAGAGATACGACCAGCGACTTTTGTGGGTGTTTCTCCTGCTTGTACTCGAAAGTCAGGTGGTTTATCCGGGAATGTCGTCTCATCTTCAATTTTCGCGAAAAGCAATTTTACCATCTCAGCGCCCAACTGATCTCGTCTAGCAAGTTGCGCATTCGCATAGAGCTTGTTCAATATGCGACCAAGTATGATTTTTAGTTCGGCGCGCGCGAAAGGCACGAGGTCGCTCTTACTCAGCTTGCCAACATCGCCAATGCTCTGACCAAAAGCTGGGGCATTATGCAGGTAGCCTTCAAGCAACCGCGTGTGGTCCTGCGGATCGCGGCAGATATACCGGATGTCAGTTCCGTTAGTCCAGACACCCCAAAGTGCTGACGTTGCAGTCATATATGACTTAAGCTGGTCGACTCCATCCTGCCGTCCGGGGCGCTTGAATTCGACGATTCCATGTATGTCACTCGTCGGACTACGCCCAGAAGCAGATCGGTATATCACCAAATCCGCGGCCTCTGGAAAATGGGAGCTACCCCGAGGAATGCGGACTTCTATATCTAAATAGTCTTTAGGATAGCCGTAACCTATTACGAGCTGCTGCTCGTAATCCTGCCGGACGCTTTCTTCAGGCTTACTCAGATCCACGGGTTTGCCAGTTGCGAAGTCAGGTTGCTTTGTCATGTGATACCTCAGTCTTTTTATGCGATGCCGCAACTACGACACAGAGACTGACAGGGGGGTGTGACTGCTTCGGGTCAAATGTCGGACGCAAGGAACTACCGAACAGACCCTGCCGTGCTTAAGCCTGCCCGAGCGTCATCGTAGGTCCCGCGCTTGGCGCTCGATGTCAACGCTCAAAACAGCGATTCGTCGGTGCGGCGCAGCCCTTCGATGACTAACACCGAAAGGGCTGTGGCTGCCATCAACACCACTGCGAGCGCCATCGCTTGGCCTCGCAGCGCTTCGCCGGGTGTGCCGAGCAGTCGAAACAGCGCCAGCGGAGCGGTCAGCGTGTCTGGTCGCCTAGGCAGAAACGCTGTGGCGCCGAACTCGCCCAGCGAGACGACGAATGCGAAAGCTGCACCCACCGCGACGGCGCGCGACGCGATCGGCACGTCAACTTCCCGGCGTGTACGCAGCGGCGACGCCCCCAGCACCGCAGCCGCTTCACGCAGTCGGTCATCGATGGAGCGCATCGTCGGCACCAATGTCCGCACGACGAATGGCATGCCCACCAAAGCGTGAGCTATTGGGATTATCCACCAGGCGGTACGAAACTCAAGGGGCGGCGTGTCGAGCGCAAGCAGCATGCCAATCCCGACGGTCACCGCAGAAACTCCTAACGGCAGTGTCAGCCCGACATCGAAGAGTCGGCGCAGCCTCGCCGAACCGCTCGCTGCTGCTGCTTTGGGGGCGCGGCCTCCCACAACGACGATCGATGCAGCGGCACCGACGACGGTGGCTATGAGCGTCGCCAGCGCAGCGAATCCCAGCGAGTGCCACACAGCGGCGAGCGCCGTAGCAGGAAGCAGCGGCACCCTTTCGGCTAGGGCGGCGAAGTTCGCCAGCCCATACCCGCCGCCGGTAGCGAATGCCCGCTCAACAAGCGCTGCGATCGGCACGCCCAACAAGACCACAGCGATCACAGCATTTGGGACGATGACACTCCAGCGTCGGCGTGGTGCTTCCCGTCCCGGGGCCCGACGAGCAACCGCCCTGCGTCGCTCGGCCACACCGGCCAGCGCCACGAGCGCTGCCACTGCCACGAGCTGACACAGGGCCAGCGCCGACGCGGTGGCGAAATCGAGCCGAGTGATCGCATAGCGGTAGATCTCGGTCTCGACCGTGGCGCGCGCTGGTCCACCCAAGATGAGAATCACGCCGAACGATGTGAACGAAAACAAAAACGTCACCGCCGCCGCCGCTGCAACGGCAGGGCGTAACAGCGGCCAAGTGACATAGCGGAATGCCAGCGCTGGTGTGGCACCCAGCACCGCAGCCGCGTCAGCATTGCGACCGTCGAGACCGGCCCACCAAGCGCCAACGGTTCGCACGACGACGGCGTAGTTGAAAAAGACATGAGCGGCCAATATGGCCCAGACAGTGTGGCGCAGCGAGATTGCGCCAGAGTTGAGGCCGAACCGCTCAAAGGCGGCTTCAAAGGCGCCCGCCACCACCACCGTTGGCAGCACGAACGGCACAGTGATGACTGCGCGCACGATCCGTCGCGCCCGGGGCGTCAGACGGGCCAGCATCGCTGCAGCAGGAATGCCGACGAGGAGCGTCAGCCCGGCAGAAGCAGCTGCTTGCCAGAAGGTGAACCACAGCACCCCGCGTATCGCAGGGCGGCCCAGCACCTCAACTAACCCACCGAACCCATCGGCTACGACGGTTAGGACGGGGTACACGAAGAACACCGCCATGAAGGCGAGCGGCGCAGCTGCCGCAATCGTCCATCCCATAAATGGGGCCGCCCGGCGCAGCACCAAAGACCGGTCGCTGGTCGCTGCTACGGGCATCTGCGTCTGTCCCAGCGGTGAACCAGCAGTGAGCCAGGGATGAGCTAACGCAGGACGATCTCCACCCAACGCTCGGTCCAAGCGTCGCGGTTGGCTTCGATCTCAGCTGGATCCAGCATCAGCGGATATGGGGGCACCGCTGTGTGCTCAACAAACTCCGGCGGCAACGTCGCGCTCTCTAGGACGGGATACACGAACATGTTGAGCGGCACATCGTTCTGCCACGTCTCACTCAGCATGAAATCGATCAGCGCACGCGCTCCTGCCTCGTTGTCTGTGCCCCTGAGGATCCCAGCAAATTCGATCTGGCGATAGCACGAGTCGGTGATGACACCGGTGGGTGCAACATCGGTCGGTGGGTCGGCGTAGATCACCTCCGTCGGTGGGCTCGACGCGTAAGAAACGACCACAGACCGATCGCCGCCTCCGGCCACGAACTCGCCGTAGTAAGCATCCTCCCAACCAGACGTAACACTCACACCGTTCGCACGAAGGTCAGCCCAGTACTGCTCCCAGCCGTCGCCGTAGAACGCAATGGTGGCTAACAAGAACGCTAAGCCCGGCGACGAAGTCTCGGGATGCTGCACAACGAACTGATCAGCGAACTCTGAAAATGTCAGTTCGTCGAGCGTCACGGGCTCCCACGGCACTGCGTCTTTCCAGTAGTTCACGCACACATCGCCATAATCCACAGGAGTGACACGATGGCGCTGATCAAGCTGCAAGTCTTCGGGCACTCCGTCCAGTGCCGGCGACCTGTAACGCCTAAATATCCCGGCATCAAGGCCGCGTTGAAGGAAGGTGTTGTCGATGCCGAACAGCACATCGCCCAGCGGAGCATCCTTAGTGAGGATTGCCTCGGCCACAAGAGTGCCAGCGTCGCCCACCTCAAGCAGTTCGACGTTCACTCCCGTCTGAGCCGTGAATTCGGCCAGCGTCCCCTCAGACAGGCTGAACGAGTCATGAGTGAGCAGCGTGACCGTGGTGCCTGCAATCGGCGGCTCGGTAGTCGTCGGTGCCGCTGCGTCTTGTGACGGTGACTCCGTCTGCGGAGGCGGCGCCGGGACGGCGGTCTCAGAGATGTCGCTGGTACCGCATGCGGCGACACAGAACATCGCTGCTGCCACGGCAACGGCGATGCGGAACGGCTTGGTACGTCGATGAGTGGTCATGTGCTTCCTCCGCTGGCATTACCCAGATCAGGTTCTCGGGTCGGCGGCCGCACAAGCGTCGCCCTCTCAGCCCAGTGGACTCCCCGGTATGTGATGTGGCAGTCACCCTACCGCGCACAGTTGTCTGCCCCGCAGTAGGAGGGGTCGCAGCTTTGCGGGACATCGCAGATCCACAAAGGCAGTGCCCAGAACCACCTGCTCAGAACCAGCGTCGTGGCGTGTGCAGCGGAGTCAGCACCGGCGCAGTGGAGATGAGATCCAGCAGCTCCAGCTGATCCCCGCTGAGGTAGCGGGTACGGCCCGCCACCTCCGCAAGTGGCGGCAAGGCAATGCCCGTCGAATGGACACCCACCATGCACCCGGTCGTGCCCTTCATGAGCGCTTCGACAGCGCGAGCCCCAAGTCGACTAGCTAGCAGCCGGTCAGCCGGCGTCGGTGGGCCGCCCCGCTGGATGTAGCCCAAGACGGTCGTGCGCGTCTCAAAGCCAGTGCGCTCAGCAAGCAGATCCCCAACGAAATGTCCCATCCCGTCAAGCACACGATTGCCCCACTCATCGGTGCCGTTATCCGGCGCTCGGACGCTGCTGTTGGGAATCGCTCCCTCGGCAACGACAACTATCGACGCGTTGCGGTCGCGGTGATGGCGTGCAATGAGCCGCTCAGCGATCGCGTCGATATCGAACGGCGATTCAGGTACCAAGATCGCCGCTGCGCCCCCGGCGAGTCCTGCTCCTGCCGCGATATGGCCTGCTTCGCGCCCCATCACTTCAAGCACCATGATTCGGTCGTGTGATTCGGCTGTGGTGTGGAGCCGGTCAACGGCTTCGGTGGCAACCCCAAGCGCTGTGTTAAAGCCAATGCAGACATCGGTACCGACGACATCGTTGTCGATGGTCTTGGGCACTGCGACGACAGGAAACCCAGCCTCAGACAAACGCCCGGCGGTGATCAGCGTGCCATCACCGCCAATCGGCACCAGCGCTTCAACGCCATCTCGTTTGAGCTGCTCAATCAACGGTGCCGTGCCTGCGCTCTGTAGCCGACGGCTGCTACGCGACGTGCCCAGCACGGTGCCACCGCGCGGTAGCGCGCCCCGCATGGCCTCGGAGTCCAGCTCGACGCTGTCGCCGTCGAGAATCCCGTTCCAGCCTCGCTTGTAGCCGACGACGCTGCGGTCGAACTCATGGCCGGCTACCCGAACGACGGCCCTGATCGCTGCGTTCAGACCTGCACAGTCACCGCCGCCGGTGAGCACACCAATTCGCACAGACTCAAGCTACGCGACTCCCAGCGCAAGCGCAGCGGCACCAACGGGGAGATATCCCAGTGAAGTGTCTTGCCACTGCGCAGCCCTGCCACTGGACAGCCCCAATACTGGGCAGCTCTACTACTGGTCTTTCGCGTTCACGGCTGCGTGTGCTGATCGACGAACAAACCCGAGATGGGCGATGCAGGGTGAGTGATACAGGGTGGGCGATACAGGAGTCGAACCTGTGACCTCTTGCGTGTCATGCAAGCGCGCTAACCAACTGCGCCAATCGCCCCGATAACAAGCCAAGCCAACCTAGCACTGGGTCACCTAGCACTGGGTCCCTTTGGCGGCTCAAGCCAGCAATCAGTTGAGGCGGAGACCGGATTCGAACCGGCGTACACGGCTTTGCAGGCCGCTGCCTAACCACTCGGCCACTCCGCCTAGGCGCATGCAGGGTAGTGGTCTGCCTGAGTTGATCGCCTGCCTTGGTTGATCGATTGGCAGCGGCTTGCCCCAAAAGTGCAAGGCCCCCCCCCCGTCGCTGCCGCCACTTGACGGCGTTACCCCCGTACACTTGGCACCCAAGGCAGTTCGCCGTGTGGCCCCACTGCCCAGCGTTGCCGCTGCCAAAGTCGCTGGCAATGCCATTTTTCTGGGCCGTTTTCTGGACCATTTTTGGGCCACGACCTTCGAAGAGACATCCGTGACTACATTCAGTGAACTGGGCCTGCCCGAGGCCCTCTGCGACACCTTGGCCGATCAAGGCATCACCGAGCCGTTCGCCATACAAGAACTGACTATCGGTCCTGCCCTCGCCGGACGCGATGTCTGCGGCAAAGCCAAAACAGGTGCCGGCAAGACCTTGGCATTCGGCCTGCCGATGCTGGCGCTCACGCCCCGAGCCGCCGATGGACATCCCACCACCTTGATGCTCACACCAACGCGCGAGCTGGCCAGTCAGATCGCTGCCGTCGTTGAGCCGTTGGCCAAGGCTGCCGATCTGCGTTCGATTGCCACCTACGGCGGCACCAGCATCGAACGTCAGATTGAGTTGCTCGCCGACGGCATGGACATCGTGATAGCCACGCCCGGTCGGCTCATCGACCTCATCGAACGTAACGCCATCAACGTGTCAGGCATTGGGCGCGTCGTGGTGGACGAAGCCGACCGCATGGCCGACATGGGCTTTTTGCCGCAGGTGGAATGGGTGCTTCGCCGCATCGACGGTCAGCACCAAACCCTGCTGTTCTCCGCCACGCTCGATGGTGTCGTAGACACGCTCGTCAAGCGATACCTGCGTGATCCCGTCTTCCACGAAGTCGCCGAACGCGAGGTGACCGTCGCCGAGATGGGCCACCTTTTCTTGTCGGTACACAAGATGGACCGAGTGAGAGTCGCAGCACGCATCATCGGAGCCAACGGCCGCACTCTGCTGTTCACACGCACCAAACGCGGTGCCGATCAGCTCACCAGCGAGCTGCGCAAAACCGGGGTGCAGGCGGGTGCCATCCACGGTGACCTGCCGCAGGTCAAGCGAGAACGCGCGCTCACCAGCTTCGCAACAGGCAAGCTCACCGCCCTCGTCGCCACCGATGTGGCTGCACGAGGTCTGCACATTGACGGTGTCGACGTGGTGGTGCATTACAACGTGCCACCCGAGCACAAGACCTACCTCCATCGCTCTGGCCGCACAGCACGGGCCGGACGCAGTGGCACCGCAGTGACAATGTTCTTGTGGGACGAAGAACTTGAGGTCCGCCGACTACAACGGCGACTCGGCCTGCGACTGCCCCTCCATGAGGTGTTCTCCAACGACGAACGTCTTGACGACCTCGTGGTGTTCGCCAGCAGCCCAGAAAACGGAAGCACCGTCGGCCTCCAAGCGGTCGGTGTCGGCGCCAGTCGCTGATATTGGCTTCAAGCCTCTAGGAGCCGACAGGTACCCTTGACAGTCCAAAGAACCAGACGAATCAGGACACAAAGGCGCAGTTGTGGACGGTGCGAGGCACGCGGGTGCCCCTAGCGACGAACCGACGGCGTGGCGACTGCCAGCCTCGGGAGCATGGCACCCCGGCCTCGGCGCGGCCGAACGGCAGTTCTTGGAATTGTCGCCAGATCGTCCGTTCACTTTGGAAGGCGGCGGCATTTTGCACAAGCCAATGCTCGCTTATGAGACATGGGGTGCGCTTGATGCCGATGCGTCCAACGCCATCTTGGTCTGCCATGCATTAACCGGCGACGCGCACGCGTACGGCTCCGCGCATCCACCCGCTCAACTCACCGAAGGCTGGTGGAACGATTTCATCGGCCCCGGTCGGCCACTCGACACCAACCGCTACTTCATCGTGTGCGCCAACGTTCTCGGAGGCTGCCAAGGCAGCACTGGCCCGTCGTCGTTCAACCCGTCCACTGGCGAACCCTACGGCCCCGATTTTCCTGTGGTCACCAACCGCGACATTGTGCGATCACAGAGCGTACTTGGACGGCATCTCGGCATTGGTCGTTGGCTTAGCGTCGTTGGCGGCTCAATGGGTGGCATGGCTGTGCTGGAGTGGGGTGTCACCTACCCTCAGCGCGTCGGCTCGCTGGTTGTGATCGCATCGGCAGCCGAGGCATCTGCACAGCAAATTGCGTGGAGCAAGGTCGGACGACAGGCGATCTGCGACGATCCCGGCTTCAGAGGTGGCCGCTACTACGACGCAGCCGACGGTGAAGGGCCACACCGAGGCCTAGCCAATGCGCGTCGCATCGCAATGATCCACTATCGCTCCGGCGACGAATTCGATCGTCGCTTCGCTCGCCACAGCGAAGATCCAGTGCTGCCGTTGCGGCTCAGCCAGCGTTTCGATGTGGAGAGCTACCTCGACTACCAGGGCGCCAAGTTCGTGCCGCGCTTCGACGCCAATACCTACTTGGTGCTCAACAAGATGATGGATCTCCACGATGTGGGACGAGGACGCGGCGGCGTTGACGCAGCACTGGCTCGCATCGTCGCACCGACCATGGTGATGAGCGTGCGCACCGATTTCTTGTACCCGCGACCCCAGCAGCTCAGAATTGTCGAGGCACTGAGAAGCCGCGCCACGATGCGAGTTGAGCACATCGACATCGACAGCGACAACGGCCACGACGGTTTCCTTACCGAACCCGAACAGACCGGTGAGCCGATGGGCGAGTTCATCGATGACATCCACAAGAGCGGCTTGAGCTTCCCCGGAGCGGACCGTTGACCGGCTGGGTTGCAACGATGCTGGCCGATGGGCACACCAACGTCCCGTCCGAGGCCGTCGGCTCGGGCCTAGGAGTGTGGTGGCTGCTGGTGTCGCTCAGCGGTGTGCTGACGGTGGCGTGCTGCGCGGGATTCTTCTTGTACCTGAGACGGACTGCACCCAAACAGCAGCAGACCGAAAAAAGCACCGTAGGGGAGGCACCGTGAGTGACACTTTCGACCCGCAGGAGATGATTGACCGGTTCGCTGAGCGCGCCGAGGCCGTGCGGAAGCGAAATCTGCCCGCAGTCGGCGGCGAGGAACGGCGCCACTTCATAAGACAAGCAGAGCTGGACTTCATGGACTTCGCCATGATCGGCGACGCCGAGGCCGAGTTTGTCGGCGGCACGCTGACGCTGCGCATTGACTTGCGCACTCAAACCAAGTAGCGCTGCGGCGGGAACGCTGGGTGCCGGTGGGGTTGGCTCATTCCACGCGTCGCTTGGGTAGGCGCTTGCTACAGTGACATGCCGACGCGGATGTAGCTCAGTTGGTTAGAGCGCAACCTTGCCAAGGTTGAGGTCGCCGGTTCGACCCCGGTCATCCGCTCTGGCAATCATCGTGGATGGGAGAACAACATGGGGACACTTGACGGGCGTGTCGTGCTGATCACCGGTGCCGGCCGTGGAATCGGCCGTGAGCATGCGCTGCTGATGGCCTCGGAGGGAGCAAAGATCGTCGTCAACGACCTAGGCGGTGCAGCCGACGGCACCGGAGCTGATCGAGGGCCGGCACAAGAAGTGGTGTCCGAGATTGAGGCCATGGGCGGCGAGGCCATTGCTAACGGCGACAACGTCACCGACTGGGAGGGCGCGCAGCGCATGGTGAACGAGGCCGTTGAGGCCTTCGGAGACCTGCATGTGCTGGTTAACAATGCAGGGATTCTGCGCGACCGCGTCGTGGTCAACATGACCGAGGCAGAGTGGGATGCCGTGGTGAATGTGCATATGAAGGGCCACTTCTGCCCGACCCGCTGGGCGGCTGCGTATTGGCGCGAGCAATCCAAGGCGGGCAAAGAAGTCAGCGGCTCAATCATCAACACCGCATCAGGTGCGATGCTGGGCAATCTCGGGCAGTTCAATTACTCGGCCGCTAAAGCGGGGATAGCTGCGATGACGTTGGTGGCAGCGGGCGAGTTGGCTCGCTACAACGTGCGCGTCAACTGCCTAGCACCGGTGGCACGCACCCGCCTTACGCTGCAGACACCCGGTCTCGGCGACGTAGTGAAAGCGCCCGACGACCCCGCTCAGTTTGACGCGTACGACCCGGCCAATATCAGCCCTCTGGTGGCCTACTTGGCAACAGCAGAGTGTCCGTTCAGCGGCGGTGTGTTCCATGTAGGTGCCAACGAAGTGGGTCTGTACCAAGGCTGGTCGCTGGCCGATGACGACATCATCGTCGCTGAGGGCCGTTGGACGGTTGACGGCTTGGCAGCGATAGCGCCCCGTCTCAATGACGACCGCTCACAGCTGGCCTCGGTGGCTACCTCTATCGGGGACACCTTCACCAACTACGGCCAGCGCGAACCCACCAAGTAGCGCCCTAGGCACTCCGCCGTCGTCGGTTGCCCTCGCCCGCGTCAGTGGGCCGTCTGGAGTGTCTAAAGCCCCGCTTGTCTGGGTGGCAAAGTTGGCTTGATGCGTGTTGCCGACTGGTTCATTAAGGCTCAGCGAAATTGCAAAAGCAGCATTAAACGCGTTGCAACTGGCACATTTTTAGTTTGCGTTTGCTACAATTTACTCCTTGCAATACGTACATCGGCAACTTGCACAGAGAGCGTTACCAGAGCCGAGCAGAAATCAACGGCACCAACCGGCTTGCACTCGGGGCGCATACGAGGGCTAGGACTTGAGATGTCGGCGACACTGCCGCCAAATGTCCACTACACCCCAAGAGTGGCTGACACCGTGCTTGAGCGCCGCCTGCGATCTGCGCCGACGGTTCTCATTGAAGGGGTCCGGGCGTGTGGCAAGACGACCACGGCACGCCAGCACGCCGCTAGCGAAGTACTGCTTGAGCGCAGCATCGCCTCCGTCTCGTTGGCTTCGCTCGGCGCTCTAAAGGTGCTCGAAGGAAGTGCTCCCCGGCTCATTGACGAGTGGCAGTTGGCCCCCGACATATGGGACATGGTGCGGCGTGAATGCGATCGCAGATCATCGCCTGGCCAATTCATTCTCACCGGCTCCGCCGATCCTCCACCAAGTGCCACTCAGCATTCGGGGACAGGTCGTGTGGCAAGGGTGAGAATGCGTCCGATGTCGCTATTTGAGTCGGGCTCCTCCACTGGTGAAGTTTCGCTTCAAGGCCTGTTTGACGGTGCCGAATGCTCAGCACCGATGTCGGATATCGAACTCGGTGATATTGCGGACGCAATCTGCAGTGGCGGATGGCCGTTCTGCCAACACATGGATACTGCCGACGCTCAAGACTTCATCATCGACTACTTGGAAGGATTAGCGACGGTCGAACTCGGAGTGGTAGAAGGACCACGCCGCAACCCAGCCGCGATATCACGGACGCTTGCTTCGCTTGCACGCAACATTTCCACCGAAGCCACGCTCAGCACTCTTGCGGCTGACATCGGCAGCGGGGGTCCGGTCGATCCGAGGACGGCTGCGACTTATGCGGCGGTCCTCGAACGCCTATTTGTTTCCGAGGATGTGCCAGCTTGGTCGCCAAGATTGCGATCCCGCTCACGATTGCGAGGCGCGCCCAAACGCCAGCTCGCAGACCCATCACAGCACTCGGCCCATAGCGGAGCCCTCCTCGGGAGTCATTGAATCACCCGACCTAGGCACCGCACGCAGGTAGTCTCGGCCTATGAGCGCTGTTGACCTCGCTACCGCACAACGCGCAGCAGATGTACTCGTCACCGCGGGGGTGGGCAAGGTCTTGCTTTTTGGATCGTTGGCGCGCGGTGAAGCTACAGAAAACAGCGATATTGACTTGGTAGCGATCTACGACGACTTGGACTACACAGAGCGAAGCAAACGTCGCGGGGCCTTGGAAGCTCAAGGCACCGCCGTGGCAGGCTGCCGGGTAGATGTCATGGTCACCGACGCTCCCGAATGGGCCGTGCGCACTAGCCGCGTGCCTTGTTCGGTTGAGGCGCGCATTGCCGATTACGCGTTTGAGCTTGCCGATGCAGGCGGCCACGACAGGATCAACTGGGACAAGGAGATCGGATTGCCATCAAGCTCCACTGCGGAGATGCAGAGCCGGTTCACGGATATGTCCGATGCCATCGTCGCGCTTACCAATCAGATGCAGCCCACGCCGAAAGAGCAAGGGGCAGTTGGCGCCGATGAGGCAGACGAACGCAGCGCTCTGGAAGATATCCGCTGGGCACGGGCGATGGGTGAGATTCACATGATCTTCGAATCGGCCGCGAAGACCACCCACATCGTGATTAACGAAAGCGCGCCGCCCCACGACCACAGAATCCATGTGCTGCTAGCAGGCCAGCCTGAAGAGTTACGCGACTCGTTCCACCAACTTGCTGGCGACGAAGTTGAGCTATCCGAGTTGCACATCTGGCGACCTGGTGCCACATACTCCGCGGACCGCCCCCACAGTCGTTTTGACGAGGCCTCCCTTCGGGTGCATGTAGCTGCTGCGCTCCGAATCGCCGATCTAGTAGTAGACCAATGCAGACACCAAGGCATTACCGACTCGGCTCTAGTCCGCTACGAGCGACGTCGTGACCGCTGCCAAGAAGTTCTCAACGGGTCGCTCCGCCACACGGATGCCACCAAGAGCAACCCCGAAGACCAAACGTAACTGCGCCACTATAAGTCACAGTCAGCCTGCAAGCTGAACGGGCAGAACCCAGTTCTTGCTTGTCAACGAGTTTATTCGCTATCCATTTCGGTGTCATTTAGATCGGCACCGAAGAAAGCCGCGATCAACAATACGAAGTGTGTGAATGGAATCAAGGTGGTTCCCTCCTGTGGGAGACGGGCACGTTGCTACCCATGCCGAGATACCACCGGAGGGAACCAAGTGGCTCTCTCCCGCGTGTGGGGTTCGGCTTGAGTAGGGCCGAAGACCATAGCGGGACGACTGCCTGAAAACCCATGTGGAGGCGGCGCTGCGGTGTGAGAATGGGGCCGTGGAGGAACTGACGCTCGCCCGCTACGAGGCTCAGGGCAATGACTTTTTGATTGCGCTACTGACCGAAGCTGAGCTGCGCAGCCTTGACGCGTCGCTGAACGCTCGGGGTCTCGGGCGAAGCGATCTGGCAAGCGTTGTGTGCAATCGGAGCCTCGGCCTCGGCACCCAGCGCGGATATGTCCATTCCAGAGGTGCCGACGGGCTGATCCTCGCGGAGGTATTCGGCACAACCGGCCAAGCGGTATGCGGAGAGCGCGCCATCGCAGCACAACGAGGCGCCGAACAACACAACGCGCCCGAAGACGCGCCGAGGGCCCCCATCCGCATGCATCTACGCAACGCCGACGGGTCTGTAGCTGAGACGAGCGGAAACGGGCTGGCGTGTCTAGCAATGGCTTCTTTCGATGCCCGCATCATCGGTGCCGGGCCGTTGATCCCTTTCGATACCGACGCCGGCGAGCAACGATGCACCGTTGCCAACGCTGGCGGGGCACAGCTGGCTGGGCCGACAACGCCGATACCGTCCGACGACGTTGCTCAGCGGCGCTCCGTGGAAGTCGCAATGAACCCGGTTGGGCCAGGACCGGAGATACCCGACGAGCTAGAAGAGCGGATTCGCAGCACGTTCGGCGGTGACCTGCGCCACTTCGGCACGGGAGACATCGGCAATCCACACCTCGTGATCGCGCTCGCCAAGCCGCCAATCAACTGCCCTAGCTGTGAACTGAACGACCGAGCTGAGGAACTAGCCGCTGCGGTGTCCAAGCTCGGCAGTATCTACCAGACGTACTTCCCCGATGGCATCAATGTGGAGTTCATCTGGCCCTATCCGCCCAACCCAACGCGGCCCGAACAGGCGTGGACACTGCAAATGTCGGTATGGGAGCGAGGCGCGGGGCTGACCGTCTCGTGCGGTAGCGGATCCGTCGTAGCGGCGACGCTTGCTCGCCATTGGGGATTCGTGAGGAACCCGGCGGAAGTGCCGGAAGCAGATGAGACGCTCGGCCAGAATCAAACAACAGGCTCGCATACTGTGACGGGCGCGGGTGGCACAGCAAACGCAGCGAAACCAAGCCACAACGGCCCAAATCGCAAAGACCCTTCAAATACCTATGGCTCCGATCCGCTGGGAACAGCACCAACAGGACGCACCGACGCAAACCGTCCGAGCACGTACCTAATTGATATGCGCACTGCGCCTTACCCGGGCAGCGGCGACACGATCTTTCGGTACTCGGTCCGAACCGTGCCGTATCTAGAACAACTCCACAGGCCGCAGTTGTGTGTCGAAGCTGTACGAATCGAAACCGACCTCACGCTGCGGCTCAACGACGTACCGGCACTGCTCCCGATAGCGTCGCAGCAATGACCAATCCGCAGCACTGATGGGAGATCGAGCCCACCGCAACCGGGCGAACCCGACGACAGGCGAGACAAGCGAGGAGTCGCATCGGGGGGCATTCGGGGAGTTCGGTGGGGCCGAGTCAGGGTTGATCGACCGGGCGTTCCGGGAGCAGATCGTGCTGGTGGGGGTGCAGTTAGCCGAACGAACCGCCGATGAGGTGGACGCCAACCTCGATGAACTTGAGCGGCTCGTAGACACTGCGGGCGCCGACCCGGTGGAGCGGATCGTCCAGCGACGGGACACTCCAGACCCGGCCACGTTCGTCGGGCGCGGAAAAGCTGGCGAGATCTTGGATGCCTCCCAGGAGCACGACGCAGACACCGTCGTGTTCGACGATGAACTGTCGCCAGCGCAGCAATTCAACTTGGAGCGGATCTTGGGGCGCACCGCACTCGACCGCACAGCAGTGATTCTCGACATTTTCGCTCAGAACGCCACGACCCTCGAAGGCAAGGCCCAGGTGGAGCTGGCACAGCTCCGCTACCGCCTCCCCCGCCTGCGAGGCCGCGGTCGGCAGCTCTCCCAGCAGGCGGGCGGCATCGGCACCCGTGGCCCCGGGGAGACCAAGCTGGAAGTTGACCGCCGACGTATTCAGCATCGCCTCGCTCGGCTCGAAAAAGACTTGCGCGGACTGCGGCGCACCCGGCTGAACCAGCGCAAGTCACGTCGGCGTTCCCGCTACCGCACGGTGGCAATCGTTGGCTACACCAACGCCGGCAAGTCAACCCTGCTGCGGCACCTCACCGGTGCCAACGTGCTGGTTGAAGATCGCTTGTTTGCGACGCTCGATGCCACCACGCGGCGTTTGCAGCTGCCAGGCGGCGAAACCGTGCTGATAACCGACACGGTCGGCTTCATCAAGAAGCTCCCTACCTCGCTGGTTGAAGCGTTCATGTCGACGCTCGAAGAAGTGGCCGAAGCCGACTTGCTGCTGCATCTTGTTGACGCGTCAGCTGCGGAGCCGGAGATGCACATCGACATCGTGCGTTCTGTGCTGCGTGAGATCGGCGCTGGAAACATCGACGAACTCATCGCCTTCAACAAGTGCGATGACGCCGACAGCGGCGTAGTGGCACAGATGCTCAAACGGCACGAAGGGTCTTATGCGATCTCTGCCGACAGCGGCGAAGGAATCGGCGAACTGCTGGCGGGGGTCGGCGACCGGCTCCGACACCTCACCGAAGTCACTGAGCTGCGCATCCCCTACAGCCGCGGCGATGTCCTAGCGGCTGTTCACCGCGAAGGCGAAGTGCTGCGTGAAACCCACGACGAGGACACAACAATCGTGCGTGCCCGCCTTGATGACGTGTCCCGGCGCCTCCTTGCCGCCTTCATCGTTGGCAACCAAGACGGCAAATTCGATGCAGGAGCCGAAGATGCCGATGACAGGCAATGATCGGGCAATGATGTCGTCGTGAGTGTCGGCAACGGGTACGTCCCGCCTCCTTATCCATATGACCGACTGAACGAGCTGAAACCCCTCGCCGATCGGCATCGGGGAGGGCTGGTGGATTTGTCTATAGGCACACCGGCCGACCCGCCGACAGCGGCGGTTCTGGCAGCGCTGGGCGGGTCTGATGCTGAACGCGGCTACCCACCTTCAATCGGCACTCGAGACTTGCGGCAAGCGGCTGCGAACTGGTGTGAGACGCGATTCGGCGTTCGGGTGGATGCCGATACCGAGGTGGCTGTGACCATCGGCTCAAAGGAGTTCGTAGCCGGGGTGCCCCATTGGCTGCGACTGCGCAATCCCGAACGCGACACAGTCCTCTACCCCGCGGTGAGTTATCCCAGCTACGCCATGGGTGCCGAACTCGCCGGTTGCCGGGCGGTGCCCGTGCCAGCGGACGAGCATTGGTCCATCCGCCTTGATGCCATCAGCGACGCAGACGCCAGACGCGCGCTGGTGTTGTGGGTCAACACACCCGGCAATCCCGCCGGTGGACTTGACGACCTCGCAGCAGTCGCTCAATGGGGCCGCGAGCGCGGCGTGCCGGTGTTGAGCGATGAGTGCTATGCGGAGTTCACTTGGGACGGACCGCCGCGCACGATCCTCGCACCTACCAGTGGCAACGCCGCCGCAGCGGCGCCAGCAGAGGTTGCGCCAGCAGAGGTTGCGCCAGCAGAGGTTGACGGTGTTGTGGCGGTGCATTCTCTGTCGAAGCGGTCCAACTTGGCCGGGGTGAGAGTCGGTTTCTACGCGGGTGACCCCGATCTTGTCCACTTCTTGCGAGAAGTGCGCAAACACGCCGGGTTCATGGTGCCTGGACCGGCCCAAGCCGCCGCTGTTGCGGCCCTACGCGATCAGAGCCATGTCACAGCCCAGCGAGACCGCTACCGATACCGCCTTAAACGTATTGCGCGCATCGTTGGGAACTTTGGTCCCGAGCCTGCCTTGCCGCGCGGCGGATTCTATCTGTGGGTCCCTGCACCCGATGGCGACGCGTGGGCATTTGTCCGCATACTGCTGCGCGAAGCTGGGATTCTCGTATCGCCTGGGGAGTTCTACGGCCCGTCAGCATCGGGCTATGTGAGGATCGCGGCGGTGCTGACCGACAACACCCTTGACATGATAGAAGAGCGCCTGAGCTAAACCTTCAAGCTAAACTTGAGGGTTGGGGTTGTTGAGGAGGGTCGCCGGGCTTGAGTGTTACAGGGAGTCCCCGTCTCTCAGTTTTTGAGTGCTGCGACACTGTCAGCCATGACTGCGACTTCACTGTGAGGAATCCAAGTGATTCGTGGATCTCGGGCGAACCAGCGCTGCTGACGCCGAGCGAAACGACGGGTGCGTGCGATGGCGAGTTGGAGCGCTTCATCAAGCGAGCACTCTCCCGCTAGGTGGGCGCGCAGTTCTTTGTATCCGAGCGCCTGTGCAGCGGTGTTTGAGAGCGGCTGAGCCGACAAGGAACGCACTTCCTCAAGAAAGCCGAGCGCCATCTGGTGCTGGTACCGATCCGCTATGCGCCCGTCGAGAGTGTCGCGGTCTGTTGCGATGCCCACGAGCCGGTAAGGCACCTCGGGATAGTTCTGAAGACCCGGCCCGAACGACGAGAACGGCTGACCGGTGCCAAGGCAGACCGACAGCGCTCGCACGATCCGACGCAGATTGGTCGGTGCCATGCGGGACGCAGCCAGCGGATCGAGTTCGGCCAAGCGAACATGCAGCGTCGCAATGCCTTCGGGAGCACCCTGGGCGTGGGCTTCGGCTTCTAGTTGGGCTGCGATCGATCTGAACTCGGGTGGTGGTTTCAGACCTTCGGTGACTGCACGCAGGTATAGGCCAGTCCCGCCGACGAGCAACGGCGCTGCGCCGCTGCGGATGATGTCGGCCATGACTGCGTCGAATGCAGTCGCATAGTCGACGACGGTGAATCGCTGCGTTGGTTCGGCGATGTCGATGAGATGATGCGGGACTTCCGCTTGTTCGGCAGCAGTGGGCTTGGCAGTGCCGATGTCCATGCCCCGGTACACCTGCATCGAATCCACTGACACGAGTTCGATCGGGCTCGCCGACCTTGATGTCTGAGTTGATGTCTGAGAGCGTCGCGCCAGTTCCAAAGCAAGCGCGGATTTGCCGGACGCGGTCGGCCCGACTATCGCCAACGGCAGTTCAACGAAGTTGCCGCCCACGCTCCGTCTCGCAGCAAAAAATCAGCAGGCGACGACCGGAATGCGAGTGCGGTGGCGCGCGGGTGCCGTCACCTCCACTAAGTCGCCGCCCAGATGGAAAGCGGCTGCTTCTCGCACACGGACCCGTGCATAAGCGCCAGATCGCAACAACCCAGATAGCAGCGGCCCAGGCGACGCAAAATGAATGAGACGGTTCTGTCGGGTCCGGCCTGTGAGAGCGGCTGGGTCGCGCTTAGACGGCCCTTCAACCAAAACGTCTTCGATACGTCCAATGCGAGATTCGTTGCCCAACCGGGCCGAGCGCTCAACTACAGCTCGCAGCCGCTCCATGCGCTCAGTCGCCACTTCGCGACGCACGAACCGGTCGGCCATCTCGGCGGCCTCAGTGCCTGGGCGCGGTGAGAACACGAACGTGAACGCACTGTCGAAGCGCGCCTCAGCAACTACCTCCAGCGTCTCGGAGAAGTCGGCTTCGGTCTCGCCGGGAAAGCCCACAATGATGTCGGTGCTGACGGCGAGATCATCGACGGCGGCTCGTGCCGCGCTCAATCGTTCGAGGTAACGCTGTGCCGTATATCCACGGTGCATAGCGGCTAACACTGTGTCACTGCCGGATTGCAGCGGCAGATGCAAGTGCTCACACACCGCGGGTGTCTCGGCCATAGCCGATATCACATCGGCTCGCAGGTCCTTGGGATGCGGGCTGGTGAAGCGCACACGCTCAATGCCGCCGACCGCCCCGACGGCACGTAGCAAGTCCGCGAAGATAGGTCGCGCTGTGCGGCGACCTGCTGCCCACGCCGAGCCGGCTCGCCATGGCATGTCGGACTCGGCTTGGCCGCTGGCACCGCGCAGAGCCACTGTGATATCTCGGCCGTAACTGTTGACGTTCTGTCCGAGCAAGGTCACCTCGCTGACCCCGTCAGCGGCAAGACGACGAACCTCCTCGATCAGTTCACCGAACGGACGGGAGATCTCTCGGCCCCGCACCGATGGCACGATGCAGAACGCGCACGAGTTGTCGCAGCCGATCTGGATCGTGACCCAAGCGGCATGCTGAGCGTCTCGCTGGACCGGCAGCGCTGACGGAAATTCGTCTGATTCAGCCAATATCTCCGTCACCGGACCCGTAACACGAGCCTCGTTCAGCAAGTCTGCGGCGCGAGCCACGTTGTGTGTGCCGAACACGACATCGACATGTGGTGCCCGCTGCCTGAGGAGATCTTGATCTTTCTGCGCCAAGCAGCCAGCCACAGCGATCTGCATCTGTGGCCGTTCCTCCTTGAGGCGCTTAAGGTGCCCGAGCTGCCCGTACAGCTTGTTGTCTGCGTTCTCACGGATGCAGCAGGTGTTCAGCACGATGACATCAGCGTCGGCCATTGAAGGCGCGGCAACCAAGCCGTCGGTTTCAAGCAAACCGGCGATCCGCTCAGAATCGTGCTCGTTCATTTGGCACCCGTAGGTGCGCACGAAGTAGCTGCGCTGCTTCTCGCTAGGCCCGAAGTCGGTGCTCTCAGCCACAGTATGCAGGCTAGAGGTGAAGGCCAGGGGTGCTTGGGTGAGCGGCGCCGAGGGGCCGCCCACCGCCCACACAAACTCTCTCAGTCGACGCTGGCAGTTTCGGCTCGTGCTGCCTGAGCGTCATTGAGACGGTTGAGCACGTCAGCGTCAACGCCGACTTCAGCGTCGATTCCGAGGCCCAACGTGCGCCGAATCCGCCCGTCGATCTCAACGGTGATTTCAGGATTGGCAATCAGGAACTTCTTGGCGTTCTCGCGGCCTTGGCCGAGTTGCTCGCCCTCGTAGGTGTACCAGGCCCCCGACTTCTTGACGATGCCGTGCTCGACACCTACGTCGAGCAGTGAGCCCTCGCGGCTGATGCCTTGCCCGTACATGATGTCGAACTCGGCCTGTCGGAACGGCGGTGCCACCTTGTTCTTGACGACCTTGACGCGTGTGCGTCCGCCCACTACCTCGCCTTCGACCTTGATCGCCTCAATCCGGCGAATGTCAATCCGCACAGACGAATAAAACTTCAGCGCCCGGCCGCCCGATGTGGTCTCGGGGCTACCGAACATCACACCGATTTTCTCTCTCAACTGGTTGATGAACACGCAGATCGTCTTGGTCTTGTTCAGGTTGGCTGTGAGCTTGCGCAGCGCTTGAGACATGAGACGTGCCTGCAAGCCGACATGAGTGTCGCCCATCTCGCCCTCAATCTCCGCTCGCGGTGTAAGCGCCGCCACGGAGTCGACGACCACAACATCGATGGAACCCGAACGAATAAGCATGTCGGTGATCTCAAGTGCCTGCTCGCCGGTGTCGGGCTGAGAGATCAGCATCTCATCGACATCGACACCGATGTTCTTCGCGTACAACGGATCCATCGCGTGTTCAGCGTCTACATACGCGCATACACCGCCGGTGCGCTGCGCCTCAGCTACCAAATGCATGGCCAGCGTGGACTTGCCCGACGCTTCGGGGCCGTACACCTCCACCACCCGGCCGCGAGGGAAACCGCCGATGCCGAGTGCCAGATCTATGGCGAGGCTGCCCGAGGAGATCGCCTCGACTGCCATGTGATGCTGCTCGCCCATTTTCATCACTGCGCCATCGCCGAACTGTCGCTTGATCTGCGTGAGCGTCATGTCCAGCGCCCGGTCGCGTTCTGTGTCTGGTTGATTCATGTCGTCCTCCTCGGACCCCGTTGGCCGCACCCGTCGTGCGATGCCACATAGGGGCACCGTAGAAGCAAGGTGTGACAAACCTCGGGTGATTTTCTGCCGGTCGTTCTCCCCGGTCGGTATTTGGGGGTCTGCAACAACGATTTCTGCGCCGCAGACCCCCGGGCGCTGACAACCGCCGCCAGCGTGCATCGCGCGCGAAGACAGCAGCCGCTTTGAATAACAACAGTGTAGTTCCGAGTAACCACGAACGAAAATTCGTGTCAACTCAGTCGGACCCTGACGGCTGCACGCGGCTACACGCTGCTACACGAAGGTGCGTATCGGCGAGGCGATAACTCAGCAGCCGATGTCGCAGGGTTCTATTGTCTCCCCTCATGGAGCAGCCAGAGCAACCAGAACAGCCGCTAGAGGATCTTCTGGTGCTGGATCTGACCCGGGCAGTAGCCGGGCCGATTATCGGGCGCTTGCTCGCAGATCTGGGTGCCCGCGTCGTCAAGATTGAACCGCCCGATGCCGACCTCACCCGCTTCGTGGTTCCCCAAGTTGACGGTCGGTCTGCATACTTCGCACAGTTCAATGCCGGCAAAGAATGTGTCTCTATGGACCTTGCCACCCCGGCCGGGCGTGAGGTTCTGATGGCCATGGTTCCCAAGGCCGATGTCGTCTTAGAGAACTACCGGCCGGGCGTGCTCGACAGCTTGGGCGTGGGCTACGACGTGCTATCGAAGATCAATCCCGGCATCGTCGTGGCATCGGTGTCGGGCTGGGGCCACGGCAACAGTCGCAGCCACCGAGGCGCGTTCGCGTCGGTCCTGCACGCCGAAGCGGGCGTGACTGAGATGGTGTCACGGCGGCGTGGAGGTGAGCCCTACCGCAATGACCCGATGTCTCACGCCGACACCTACACCGGACTACATGCCCTAGGCGCCGTGCTGGCAGCGCTGCACATGCGCAGCCGCACCGGACGAGGCCAAGCCGTCGAAGTTTCGATGGCCGAGAGCACGCTGATGTGCAACGACCAAGCCGCGACCGAACTGACCGGGCAGGATCCGCAGATCGGCTTCAAGTCTGGGCAGAACTGGTCGGCGATCTATCCACTGTCGAATGGCCGACACGTCAACGTGACACTAGATCTGACATCCAATTTCAGCTTCCGAGTAATGGTCGCCGCCATGGGGCGCGAGGACCTGCAAGCCGATCCTCGCTTCGCGCGCATTGAAGACCGAGTGCTGCACCGGGACGAACTCGAAGCTGTCTTCGGCGCATGGGTGAGCCAGTTTGACAGCGCGGAAGCTGTAGAAGCAGCGATCGGCGTGAAATCGGTGATGGCTGCGGAAGTGCGCACAGTGAACGAACTGGCCAAAACGGACTGGGCAGACGAGCGAGGGGCTTTCGTAGACGCCGTCGCGGGCACCGCAGCCGTGCCGATCACCGTGCCTCAGTCGCCGTGGCGCTTCGCCGATGCCCGCGCCGGCGCTGCACACGGTGTTGTGGTCGGCGACCGGGGGCAACATAACCGCGAAGTGCTGGCCGATCTAGCCGACCTTGATGACGCGACGATTGACAAGCTAGAAGCCGACGGCGTGATCTCCGCCGGTGCTCCGATCCGCCGTTCGTCGCTCCCCCAGCGTCGCTAACCCCTGTTGTGGCAGAAACTCAAGAACTGCAGGAAAGTTGACTGCAACCGACCCGAGTGCGAGCCCAGTCGGGGCGCAGCGCAGCGTAGGAAGCTCGGTCGGGCTGTTCGTCGTAGGGGCGACGCATGACATCGAGGAGTTCGCTGATGGCTTCAGGGCGGCCGTCGGCTGCAGCGTCGATGGCAAGCTGGGCTAAGTAGTTGCGCAGAACGAATCGGGGATTGACTCGGTTCATTGCTTCGGTTCGTGCGGCATCGTCAATACCCAACGCTCGCAGCCGGGTCGCGTAGCGCTCAACGAACTCGCTGGTGGCCAAGCGGTGCTCGTCGGTGACCTCCGACGGTCGGTAGTACGCGTCGGCAAGTGGCGCAATGCGCTGCGTGGGATCGATGCCCACCGAGCTGTCCACCTTGGCAAGGCATCGCCAAAAGACCGTCATGTCGGTTTCAACCAACCGCAGCACACTAAGGGCGCTGGCTATTAGTTCTTGGTCGGCTTCGGTACTAGGGTCCGGCAGTCCGAGCTTGGCGGCCATCATCGCCGACCACTTCTGCTCGAAATAGCGTGAATAACCGTCGAGCGTCACTTGCAGCGGCTCGACCTCACCGATCAGCGGATACAGCGCATTGGCGAGCTGCATGAGATTCCACTGCACGATGGACGGCTGCGCGCCGAAACGGTAGCGACGACGGCCCGCATCAGTGGTGTTGGGTGTCCAGTCAGGGTCGTAGTCGTCGAGCCAGCCGTAGGGCCCGTAGTCGATCGTGAGACCCAGGATCGACATGTTGTCGGTGTTCATAACTCCGTGAACAAAACCAACACGCATCCACTCGCACACCATGTCTGCTGATCGCCGCATTACTTCATCGAAGAACTGCACATACCTCTCAGACGAAGCTCTGAGAGGATCAGCACTCGCATCAAGATGCGCAAAGTCGGTTGCAATAACGAAATCTGTCAGTGTTCGCAAAGTGTCGATATCGCCTCGTGAAGCGAAGATCTCAAAGTTCCCGAACCGCACGAACGAAGGTGCCACACGGCAAACCACCGCCCCGGGCTCCAATGCTGGATTGCCGTCATAGAGCACGTCGCGCATCACGTCGCCGCCGGTCGCCACCAAGCTGAGCGCCCGGGTAGTCGGGACGCCTAAGTGCGCCATCGCCTCGCTGCACAAAAACTCGCGCACTGAGCTGCGCAACACCGCCAAGCCGTCGGCGGTTCGGGAATACGGCGTGGGGCCGGCGCCCTTGAGCTGCAGGGTCTGATGTTGACCGTTGCGGTCAACCACTTCGCCGAGCGCAATGGCACGGCCGTCACCGAGCTGACCGGCCCAGTGGCCGAACTGGTGGCCGCCATAGCAGTGGGCGTGAGGATCCATGCCGTCAAGCAGCTCGCTGCCGCCAAATACGGAGGCGAACCGCGGATCGGTCGCTAGCGCAGCATCGAAACCCAGCAGCTCAAACATCTCCGCGCTGTGCGCCAGCAAGTGCGGTGCCAGCACCGGTGTCGGGCAAACCCTGGAGTAGCACGCCCCTGCCACCTGCCGACGCGTGTTGACAACAAGGGGGTCGGCCGGAAGTGCAGCAGTGAAACGATTGTCGAAGCTCACCTGATCGAGGGAACCGATGAGCGGCGCGGCACCAGCCGATGGTGGCGTGACACTGGCCGAGGGTGCTGCGACGGCGCTCACAACAACTTGAGTCCTTCGTTGTAGCGGCGAGTGGGCAGGTATTCCTCACACAACAAACGCGCCATCTCGGCGAATATGCCAGCCGCTTCGCTGTCGGGCTCGGTGGCTGTAATCGGCATGCCCTCATCGCCGCCTGAGCGCAATGCGGGCACCAGCGGCACTTGGCCGAGCAACGGCACACCCAGCTCATGGGCGAGAACTTGGCCGCCACCGGCGCCGAAGAGTTCGTATCGCTTGCCGTCGTCGCCAGTGAACCAGCTCATGTTCTCAATCACAGCCCGCACCGCAAGGTTGACTCGTTCTGCCATCTGAGCAGCACGCTGGGCCACCTTCTGTGCAGCGGGCTGCGGCGTAGTCACCACCAGCATCTCTGAGCGGGGCAAGAACTGTGCCAGCGAGAGCGAGATGTCGCCGGTGCCAGGCGGCAGATCGATGAGCAAGTGATCTGGCTCATCCCAAAAAACATCGGTCAGGAATTGTTCGAGCGCTTTGTGCAGCATGGGGCCGCGCCAAATCACCGGCTGGTCCTCGCGAGCAAAAAACCCCATCGACATGCACCGCACGCCGTGTGCTTCGGTGGGAACGACCATCTGATCGATCACCGAAGGTGGGCGGGAGACGCCGAGCATGCGCGGAATCGAGAATCCCCAGACGTCAGCGTCGATGACGGCGGTGCGCGTTCCGCGTTGCCCAAGGGCGATGGCGAGATTGACAGTGACGCTCGACTTGCCAACGCCGCCTTTGCCGCTGGCCACCAGCAACACACGAGTCTTGTTGCCGGCTTGAGCGAACGGGACAGCACGGCCTTCAGCATGACCGTGGCCTGCATTAGTACCGGCGGTTGCCGCAGGATCACCGATGAGCTGTGCGCGCAGCGCCGACTGCTCTGCTTCGTCCATGACGGTGAACTCCACCACCACATCGTCGATGCCTTCGATTGCGCGGCCCGCCTCGCTGACAGCCTGCGATAGGTGACCAGCAGCCGGCCAGTCATTCGTCGGCAACGCAACGAGCACCTGGGCGGCACGGCCAGCCACTGCTGCGGCGCGCAACATGCCCATCTGTCCTATGGGCCGACGTAGCTCAGGGTCGATCACATCTGCCACCGCCGCTGCTAGCTGCTGATCGCTGATGCTGACTGGTCTGCCCTTGTCGGCCGACCCTCGACGCTTGCCTTTCACGAGGGGTGCCTCCCCCTGCTTGGTTGTCGGGTGGATACAGCGGGTTAATTTCCCGCTGGTTGATGGTATTGGTGACTATTTTAGCTTTCTATTTTCTTCAATTCAACTTAGAGGTCCGTTTCCACGCCCAAACATTTGCCAGCACCAGCAAGCACGCTAGCAAAAATACCCAACCTGAAATTGAGCTGTCAAACGGCAATGACAGCGTAAATGATGCGAGATAAGCGAATATGACAAGTCCGATAATGACAACCCAAGACCCGAACAATCCACGGAAACCAATGTTCAAGATTGTTTTGGTAGGCGCTGATCGCAGCGAGGCAACATAGGTAGACCAGCTTTCTCGATTTTTCTGGCGAGCCTCATTAATTCCTGTATCGATGCTCCGAGAATCCGGTCGAGGCCCAAGAAAAAAAGCCCCTGCAAGCAGTGCAACTTCTGTTATGTTGAGCCTGTCATTCACGAAGAACATTAACAACACTAGAACCCAAGCAACATTCGACAGGTGCCTTGCCATTCTGAATCGCCTTGAGCCGCTGAGATCAGACATATGGCAACTCGGAGCTTGATGATCGAAACAGCCTAGCTTAGGTACAATCTTGCCTATCGCTATAGGTCAGCGGTATCGGTGCCACATGACCAATCAGTTTAAGCCTGAGGCATCGCGAACGCGATTCAGCATAACATGCTACTGTGAATAACATGTTACTGTGACAACGGTTGCTCCCGCCGCTAGCAGGCTTACTCGCGCTGGTCCTACAGTAAGCAGCCTGATCGGGGGCCGCGTGGCGATCAGCTATTCGAGCTCAGACTGCATTTGCGTCACTGCATTCTGGATCGCGGCGGCCATGGCCGGTGGCGGGCTGCGCTCAAGCGCCGCTCGGTAGTAGCTGATTGCGGCATCGAGATCGCCTTCGATGAAACGCGCTGCGTAGCCGCGGAACACCCACGGATCGAACTCGCTGGGCCCGAGAGCCACCGCCGCATCGAGCGACGCAATACCCGCTGCGATCAACTCACGATCTGGGAGGCGCACCAGCAACCAGCCCCGCAAAGCCAGCGCTTCAGTGTCAACCGGGTCGTCGGCCAGCACCCGGTCGAGATCCGCCAACGCTGAGGGCAGATCACAGACCCGCACATCTGAGGACACATCTGAAGGCACATCGGAAGGTTCGCCTGACGCCGCTGACTCACAACGGCGCAGATGCAACCGAGCCGACAGCAGCAGTGCTCCGCGCAAATCACGATCGAGCCGAAAGACCTCTTCCAATGTGGCGCGAGCCTCATCAAGCTGATTCGCAGCGAAGAGACGCTGTGCGTCAATCAGCAGCGACCTAGCCGAGCGATCTATGTCACCAGAGAGGGTCTCCCCCGCCATACGCAGGCCGGCGGACCTTGCCACTGCTACACCAGCCAGCGCGCCGACGAACACCAAGACGCTGACCGTCGCCACAATCGTGCGCCGCCGACGGCGACCAGAACTCAAGCCATCACCGGTGGTGCTCTGTGTTGAGGTTCGTGCCTGCCGCCGACCCGCAGCAGCCCACAGACCGCCAGCCGCTGCTGCGAACACCACGACCGGCAGCGCCCACACCAACACACCAACACCGTCAGCGGGCGGCAAAGGGTTAACGTCGTCGCCGTAGGCAGCGGCCAGCGCGGCTCGGATCTCGTCATCGGTGCGACCAGCACCGGTCCACTCATCAATCTGTCTGCGCATTGCAGCAGCCGCGGGCGCATTCGATTCGAGCACGCTTTGTCCATCACAGACCGGGCACAGCGTGGCTTCTTTCAAGGCATAGGCCCGCTCGGCTTCAGTCGCCGGCTGGCGCTCTGCCGTAGCCGCAGCCACTGCAGCAGCGGCAGCCACCGCAGCTATCACAACCCAAGCGATCAGGCGCGTTCGGCGCGGCATGGCGAGGTAGAGGCCCTACTGCTCGGCCCGTTCAGCTGCGGCATCGACCAGCAGTGAGATGACTGCGTCGGGCTCATTGGCGCTGATCTGGCCTTGCCAACGCGCCGCCACTACGCCATCAGGCGTGACCAAAAATGTCTCAGGCGGCCGCTGCACGCCGAAGGAAACCGCCCAGCGGGAATCTGGATCGCCGATCACCGGCCAGTCACCACCGAGACGCTCATAGAACGCAACTGCATCGGTGGCTCGGTCGCCGAACGGCACTGCCACCAGCACTCCGTCGTCTCGATGACGGGTGCTCCACTCAGCGAGCGCGGGATGCTCCCGCTCGCATGGCACACACCACGACGCAAAGAAATTGACCAGCACCCAACGAGGTCGAGACGACAGCGGACCCACGGCATCAACATCGAATCGCGCCGCCTCATCGGCCCCAACTCGCACACCGGGTAACGCTGCGGTGCCGGTGGTCTCAATCACGCTGGGGGGCGGCCAGAGCAACTCACCACTCAACGGCGGCACTAGTTCGCCGATGAGCGGACTTGCGGCACGAATGCTGCCACTGTTTGTGTCTCGCGTTGCCAGCAAGGCAATCAGACCGACAGCCACCAAGCCCACCAGCACCGACACAACCCGCACCCATGAGCGTCTCTGCGTTTCTGTTTGTTGCTCACTCATGCCACCACGCCAGCATCGGCGGCTTCGGTGGTTTCATTGACAGCATCATTGATGGTTTCATTGACTTTGTTGCTGGCGCTGTTGCTGACACTGTTGCTGGCGCGATTGTCAGCAGCAGCGCCAGCACGACCGTCTGCACGACTGTCAGCCCGGCCGTCTGCGCGACGCCGCACACGGTCTGATGCTCCAACACGCGTCGGCACTAGGGCAGCCGCTGCTCCCAATGTCAGCACGGCACCACCGAGCCACATCCACACCACGAGGGGCTTGATGAGCACGCGCAACGCGATCTCGTCGCTCCCCTCCTCGGGAATGGCCGCTAGCGCCAAGTACACGTCGTCGATCAAGCTGGTTGCCACCGACGGTGTTGAGATCGGCTGGCCGAATTCTGCGAAGCGGGTCACCGCCGGCTCAAAAACACCTCGGCCCTCAACATTGATTTGCGCTCGCACGACCCGGTTGCCGTTTTCTGGTCCATCGGTCAACCCCAAGTAGGTGACCTGATGGCCCGCCACTGTGCCCACCTCCCCCGGCGACAGCGTGAACTCACCTTCAGAGCCGTACGCGCTTGACGCAATGAACCCAAACGCGATCACTCCCACGCCGACGTGGGCGATCATGCCTCCACCGGTTCGACCCAGCAAACCACGCCAGCGATTACGCCGCACCCCGAGCCACAACAGCCGGGTCGCGCTGGCAATGACAAAGCCACCCAGACCCAGCGCCACCACCTGCCACAAGCCGTGCGCGCCGGCCCACACCGACACCACCATGGTCAACGCTCCCGAAGCGGCGGGCCACATGAGCCGTTTGGAACGAAGCTGCGTTGGTGTGTCACGCCAGTTGAGCGCCGGCGACACAGCCATGAGGCCCAGCAGTGCTATGCCGACCGGTGCCAGCATTCGGTCGAAGTAGGGCCGCCCGACCGCAAGCCGCTCCGACGACACCGCCTCCGCCAGCAGCGGGAACACCGTGCCGAGCATCACCACGAAGGCAGCCATAGCGAAGAGCAAGTTGTTGCCCACAAACGACCCTTCGCGTGACCACAGCGAGCCCAAACTGGCCGGACTGCGCAACGACTCGCCCCGCCAAGCCATCAGTGCAACGCCGCTGATCACGATGACTGCAAAGAACCCCAACAAAATCGGTCCCAGCGACGACTCGCTGAACTCATGAACCGATTCGAGCACGCCTGAACGCGTCAAAAATGTGCCGAAGATGGTCAAGGCAAACGTCACTATGAGCAGCGACACATTCCACACCCGCAGCATCTGGCGGCGCTGCTGAGTTATGAGCGAATGCACAAACGCTGTGGCAGTCAACCACGGCAGCAGCGAGGCGTTCTCGACGGGGTCCCACGCCCAGTAACCGCCCCAGCCCAAGACTTCATACGACCACCATGCACCCAGCAGGATCCCGGCACCCAGACTGCCCCAGGCCACCAGCGTCCAGCGACGAGTGTCCATCAACCAACCGCTGTCGAAGCGGCCAGTGATCAACGCCGCCACTGCGAACGCAAACGGAACCGTGAATCCGACATAGCCGAGGTACAGCATCACCGGGTGAATCGCCATCAAAGGGTGGTTGCGCAGCAACGGGTTGAGACCTCCGCCATCGATCGGCGGATTGTCGAGCGTGCCGAAGGGATTGGCCGGTCCTGCGAGCAATGCGAAAAAGAACACACACACCGCCAACATCACCGCCAGAGCCCAAGCGACGGTCGGTTCTGCGGTGCGTGCCCGGAAGCGCCAGGCAAACGCCCCCACGTATCCGCACAACACCAACGCCCACAGCAAGATGGACCCTTCAAGAGCCCCCCACAGCGTCGCGATCTTGTAGATAAGAGGTGTGGCGACGGTGGAGTTGCGAGCTACGTAAGCAAGCGAGAAATCGTCGCTGAGAAGCGCGAACTCCATGGCGACGACAGCCAGCACACAACCGCCACCCATGGCCGCCACCCATACCAACGCTTGGCGGCACCGCTGCGGAGCGCAGAGCACTCTGGCTGCGATCAGCGTCCCAGCACCGCCGAGCGCACTAACGAGGCCAATCGCCACGCCAAGCGTGCCCAGCAGCGCGCTCACAAGCGAGGCACCTCAAACGCGCAGTCGTCGAGGAAGCCCTCAGGAGGCTCGCTGAGGTCACCGAGGCGTTCAGCGTTGGCTGCTGCGTACTCGTTTGTGTGTTTCACCAGCATGTTGTCGCTCGAAAAGAAGTGCGTGTCGCGGCCGGCAACCGTCACGACGTTTCCGGGTACCCAGCGCCCTTCAAGCACTACTGGTATCCACGGCGACTCAAACAGGTCGGGCGGGTCAACTAGGTGGCGCACCGCAACTGAGGCACAGTTGTGAATCACTTCAAAACTGGTCACACCGGCATCGAGCGTCACCGACGAAGGCACCACTCGTCCCTGCAAACGGAAGCGCCGGTCGCCCAAATTGACTCGCTCTAAGATTGCTTCGTCGGCGTTGCGGAAGAAGAGCGTGGCATTGCGCAGGCCGTATACGGCGGCTAGGCCGCCCACAATGACCAGCAGAAACACGACTGCCGTGACCACGTTGCGACGACGGCGGCCCATCTCCACACGCGCAGCTGCACGTTCGTTCGCAGCGTTGAGCGAACGCCGGGGGCTGAGGTCAGTCACGGGAGGCTTCGTCGGCAGCTTGACCGGATTCAGAATCTGCGCCGATGCCGATATCTCTCCCGATTACATGTCCGCGACGAATCACCCAGGCGACGTAACTGGCCGTCGCAACGGCTGCCAGCGCGTATCCCCAGAAAACGTTGGTCGCGTAGGTCATCGAACGGCCATCTGTTCGTTGCGTCGCTGGGCAACAAGTTCCTCCAGCGACGCTTCTTCGGCTAGTTCTTCCAGCCGCAGCACGCGGTAGCGGTGGATGCCCACCCAGATCGCTACCACCGTGAACGTGGCCCAGGAATACAGCAGCGTCCAGTACATCTCGCCGGTGATTTCGCTCTCGCCGCCGGGCAACCGATTGAGGCTTGCCTCTTGGTGGAGCGTGCGCCACCAGTCAACTGAGTAATGCACGATCGGCAAGTTGACCACGGCGATGAGTGCCATCACAGCTGAGCGTCTCGCTCGTGAACGCGGCTCGGTGGGAAGCCGACGCAACGCTAGGTAGCCGATGTAGGTAACGAGCAGCAGCACGGTGGTAGTGAGCCGAGCATCCCATTGCCAGTAGGTGCCCCAAGTGACCTTCCCCCACAGCGATCCCGATGCCAGCGTGATAGCCGTGTACAGCACACCCAGTTCAGCAGCGGTGCCAGCAATGCGGTCCCAATGACGTGCCCGGTGGTCTGAGATGACCGCAGCGGTCCCACCAGCACCGCTGCGGGTGAGCCGCAGCACCCGGAAGCTGGCGAATGCGGTGAGCACGAAGCCGCCGTAGGCAACCCAGATGGAGGGGACATGGATATACATGAGTCGCACTGCGTCGCCTTGAACGACGTCGGCGGGTGAGATCCACAGCGCCAGCAACCCCATCACTCCAACCGCAGCGATCGCTACTGAGCCGAGCGCTCGGGTCGCAACACTGCCGGTCATTGACGGCGACCCGGCTCGCTGTACCTGTTGGCGAAGGTCGAGCGGAGCGGCTCCGTTCATCTTCAGGCATCCTCCAGCAACGGGCCGGCTGCGGCCCAGCCCACTGCGGTGTAGGTGACGAGCACTACTGCAAGCAGTGCCGTCCAGCTCCAACCTTGGTCGGCACTGGTACCGAACGCCACATCGAACGCCCGGGTTCCGGCCAAAAGCACCGGTGCTGCCACCGGTATAAGAAGCAACGCAAGCAGCGTATCTGCGGAGCGTAGACCTACCGTCATCGCCCCGTACAACGTCCCACAGATTGACATTGCCGCCAGCCCGCATACGCCAGCGGCGATCATCAGCAGCCAGTCATCGACGGTCACCGAATAAAGCACCAACAGTGCCGCAGCAGCGACGACACCGACAACGATGAGCTGGAGCGCCAACGCGACGGCTTTGCCCCACACGATGGCGGCTGCAGCAAGTCCGCCAAGGCGCAAAGCATCGAGATTGCTGCCTTCGGCTTCGATGTCGAAGCTGCGTTTGGCGCCGAGCACTGCGCCAAACAGCACAGCCACCCAGAACAGGCCGCCGGCACCAGCGCCGAGCAGCGAAGGGTTCGCGTCGAACGCAAATGCGAAGACCACCAAGACCACCAAGACGACGGGGACAATCTGGATGAGCATGACGCGAGCGCGCCACTCAATCATCATGTCTTTGCTACATACGAGCCAAATCTCACGCCACATCAGTCGGAGAATCAATCGAAGAATCAAATTTTGTTGACGCTGCAATGGCCGATGACGCTGCAATGGGTTGAGGCGCGCTGTCTGGCTCTGTCATCGTCTCGGTCGTCGTCTCGGTCGACATCTCGACGTGACCGCCTAAGAGGTGTACCTGCCGAGCTGCTGCCGCCGCTGGTCTTCCAGTCTCGTGAGTCGCAAAAATCACGGTCGCGCCGCTGTTGGCCGCGTCAGCGAGCAGATCGTCAAGCGCTTGGCGGTTTGTGACGTCGAGTCCGGCATGAGGTTCATCGAGCAGCCACAACTGCGGACGCGCGATGGTCAGGCATGCAAGCGCCACGCGTCGCTGCTGGCCCTCCGACAGTCTCCGAATAGCGACCCCGGCGAGGCGGCCGCCTAGTTCGAACCTCTCCGCTGCTGCGGATACCTCGTGGCGGTCTGCACGATGCAACCCGGCGCAATACCGGAGCTGGTCTTCGACCCGCAGGTCGCCGTAGAGCGGTGAGCGGTGCCCGAGCAGACCCACATGAGGTCGCACCAACCGGCGCTGCGTCTTGAGGTCTATGCCGAGCACTTCGGCGCGGGTGCCGCGCACTGCAGCAAGCCCCGCGCAGGCCCGCAGCAGTGTGCTCTTACCTGCCCCGTTGGGTCCGCGCAGGCAAACCATCTCGCCGACCTGCACACGCAAGTCCACGCCCGCCAGCGCCGGGAACCGGTCAACTAGCACCACGACACCCTCAAATTCAACGGCATCGCCCACAACAAACGAAGGCTACGGCATCGCCCACAGCAAGCGAAAGCAGTAGTCGGCTGATGTCGTTGAGACAGGTGCTGAAACATGAGGGGGGGCTGAGACAGAGAGAAGGGAGGAAGGGGGGGGCTTGGGCTTGAACTTGCGAAGTCGTTTCAGGGGCGTTTCGGGGTTACTGATGCGGCCACTCGGGGTATCCACAAATGCGCCGGTCAACTTCGGTACCGTCGGGACGCGGTGTTGCTCATCGCGCTTATCTGCCTCGTCGGCATCGGTATCGGCTTCGTCGTTGCCCTCCTCTCGGGCACCTCCGCTGCCGACATCGGACACCGGCTGCGGACCGTACGGCTCAACCACTGGCCGGTGCTGGCGCTAGGCATAGTGCTGACGCTCGCCATCGGGCTCGACACGAACATGCTCGCCGGCCGCTTCGCGCTCGGCATCTCTCTCGCTCTTCTGCTGGCTTGGTGCTTTCTCAACAGGCACATCACGGGTGTGTCAATTGTCGCCATAGGGATCGCCGCAAACCTCGCTGTATTGCTACTCAACGGCTACATGCCGGTGGACCCAAGCGCAGTGGTCGCCGCTGGCATCATCGACTTCGACGGGCTTGACCGTGTGCTGCTGGGCACAACTCGCCGCTGGGCGAACGACGCAACGATTGCCGAATGGCTGGGCAGCGTGGTACCGCTTGCACCGATACGAGATGTCATCACACTCGGAGACCTAGTGATAGCCGCTGGCTTGGCCAATATCGGATTCCGACTCATGTGGCCTGCCTCCCTTGGGACTCACCGACTCAAGAAAGCCCAGCAGGCCGACCAAAACGATGGACACGAGGAATCGGTCGTGCTTTGGCCTACTACGACCTCAACGACACAAGAGAACCCTCTGCTGGTTTCCTCCGGCGTTCGGGATAAAACCAATGAGGCTCCCACCGATGAGGCTGTTCCAGCAGCCACTCCGACGGGAGTGCATAGCGGACCTGCTTGGGTCTCACGCGTTGAACCTGCGCCATGGCCAGCGCCTACGCCGTGGCTCAGCAACCCAACAGATGCTCCTGCAAATCGGCCAGCCGAACCTACTAATACGCACAGATAAGAACTACACAGGTAAGAACTACACGGATAAGAGCTATACGGGCCTGAACTTCTCGGCCTGCCGAGATAATGGGGCAATGACCGAAGCCCCCGAACCCCGAGGCGACTCGCCCGACAGCCATCACGGCGATGAGTCGGTGGCCTATCAGTCCTTTGACGATGTGCCCTTTGATGATGTGCTTGCACGGCGGTCGCGGCTGAAGCGGATCACAAGTCTCGGCCAGCGAATCGGCTACAGCCTGTATCTCGGGTCGCTGGTGCTCGGTGCCGCCGGTGTCCGCTGGGGCTACACACCCCTGCTGACCACGCTGATCGCCGTGGCGCTCGTAGTGGGGTCAATGCTGCTAGCCCCCACTATTGTCATGAGCCACGGCATCAAAGCCGCCGAGCGCGAAGAACGCAAATGACTGTGCAGAGCAGGTGCCGCTTGCAGAGTCAATGCTGCGGGCCAGGCTGGTGAGCTGAGTTGATTTGCGAGCCGGGGTTAGTCTTCGGCGCGAATAGCTGGTGCTGGTACCATATATGGCTTGCAGAAGACCACTGTGTACTTGCCCGATAACATCAAAGACGGCGTGGCGCGAGAGGCACGCCTGCGATCTTGTTCAGAAGCTGAGGTGATCCGCCGGGCCATAGCCGATGCCGTGTCGCGGCCTGCCCCCCGTGCTGGGATCATTCCAGGAGACAGTGCCTGGGCCGACCATGTTGATGAACTGCTCAGAGGTTTCGGCGAACAGTGATCATCGCCGACACCAGCGCCCTGCGATCTCTCACAGGCGCTCCGCTCAAGATCGTTCCCTGACCTCAGCACCTTCCCTTGCAGACAATTCCGTTCCGAACCGTTCTGAACCTATGCAGACGGTCGTTCGCTTGACGTAAGTGAGCCTCCGCTAGGTGCAACGGGTTATGCTTTGGACATGGACGACTTCGGCTGGGTAGACACATTCCAGGTCGTGGTTGCTTTTAGCGGGCCGCTAGTGGCGCTGTTCCTTGGTTTCTGGGCGATGATGCGGTTCAGCCTCAAATCTATGGCGAGCGAGTTCGCCAGCAGCCTCAAGGCGATAGAAAGCGAGTTCGCCAGCAGCCTCAAGGCGATGGAAAGCAGGATTGACGGCAGCCTCAAGGCGATGGAAAGCAGGATTGACGGCAGCCTCAAGGCGATGGAAAGCAGGATTGACGGCAGCCTCAAGGCGATGGAAAGCAGGATTGACGGCAGCCTCAAGGCGATAGAAAGCAAGATTGATGGCATCGACAAGCGACTCGATAGCGTGGAAGCCAATGTCGCTTACCTCGGGCAACAAGTCGCCGGCGTGAAAGAACGCGTCGCTTACATCGAGGGTCGGCTCGGGATTCCCACCCCGGACCCTGAACAAGCCTGACGAAGACAGCAGACCAGCAGCCATCTCAGCGGTCGAGTCATTCTCCCACAAGCGGCCACACAAGAGCGCGACGGTAGTTTGTCTTCATATGACGCAGATCCCCGACAGGCCCACCGTGGACGGTCTTGAGGCGAAGTGGTCGCAGCGCTGGGAAACTGACGGGACATACCGATTCAACCGCTCTGCTACACGCGAGCGGGTGTTCAGCATCGACACGCCACCGCCAACGGTCAGCGGCTCACTGCACATAGGTCATGTCTTCAGCTACACCCACACCGACTGCATCGCCCGCTATCAGCGCATGGTCGGCGCCGAGGTTTTCTATCCGATGGGCTGGGACGACAACGGATTGCCCACCGAGCGGCGCGTGCAGAACTACTTCGGGGTGCGCTGCGATCCCACGCTCCCCTATGACGATAACTTTGCGCCGCCACCCGACAGCGGTAAGCCCAAAGCCTCAAAGGCACGCGAGGAAATCGCGGTCTCTCGGCGCAACTTCATTGAACTGTGCCTCCTGTTGACAGCGGAAGACGAGCGCGCCTTTGAGGCGCTCTGGCGTCAACTGGGGCTGAGCGTGGACTGGTCAATGACCTACACCACGATCGATGAGCGCTGCCAAAGGATCGCACAGCGGGCCTTTCTCGGAAACCTCGCGCGCGGTGAGGCGTACCAGATTGAGGCGCCATCGCTGTGGGATGTCACTTTCGGCACTGCAGTGGCGCAGGCCGAACTTGAAGATCGCGAACGGCACGGGGCTTATCACCGCATCTCTTTCGGCCGTCTTGACGGATCAAGCGCTGTCGGCAGCACCGTCGAGATTGAGACCACCCGGCCTGAGCTGCTAGCGGCATGCGTAGCGCTGGTGGCTCACCCAGACGACGAGCGCTACCAGCACCTCTTCGGCACCACGGTGGTTACGCCGCTGTTCGGCGTGCAAGTACCAGTTGTCGCTCACCGCCTCGCCGAGCCCGACAAAGGCACCGGCATTGCCATGATCTGCACCTTCGGCGACACAACCGATGTGACGTGGTGGCGCGAGCTAGACCTGCCGGTGCGAGCAATAGTGGGCCGTGACGGTCGCATTGCTGCGGATCCACCTCAAGGCGTCTACTCAGAGTCTGGTTGCGAGGCGTACCGGCGTTTAGCGGGGCGCACTGTAGGCGGGGCGCGCAATGTCACTGTGGAGATGCTGAGGGAATCAGGCGAACTCATCGGCGAGCCTCGCCCGATCACCCACGCCGTCAAGTTTTTTGAGAAAGGTGACCGGCCGCTTGAGATCGTCTCAAGCCGACAGTGGTACATCCGCAACGGCGGTCGCAATCAAGATCTGCGCAGTGCGCTGATCGCCCGAGGGGCAGAGATGACGTGGCATCCGCCCTACATGCAAGGCCGCTACACAAACTGGATTGAGGGTCTCAACGGCGACTGGCTGATCAGCCGACAGCGCTACTTCGGCGTGCCGATCCCGCTGTGGTACCCCCTTGACGACCAAGGCGAAACGGTGTGGGACCAGCCGATCGTTCCCAACGACAGTGAACTACCGGTCGATCCCAGCAGCGACGCGCCTGCGGGTTACGACGCGTCGCAGCGGGCTCAGCCCGGCGGCTTCGTGGGCGATCTAGATGTGATGGACACTTGGGCGACATCATCGCTGACCCCGCAGATCGCGTGCGGCTGGAGCGAAGATCCCGACCTGTGGGAGCGCACGTATCCGATGGACATGCGCCCCCAAGGACACGACATCATCCGGACATGGCTGTTCTCAACGGCAGTCCGCAGCCATCTCGCTCATGGTTGTGCGCCGTGGCGGCATTGCGCCCTCTCAGGCTGGATACTCGACCCAGACCGCAAGAAAATGTCCAAGTCCAAAGGCAACGTGGTGACGCCCACGGACCTGCTCAGCACGTACGGTGCCGATGCGGTGCGCTACTGGGCAGCTAACGGCAGACCTGGCACTGACACAGCATTCGACGAGGGCCAGATGAAGATCGGGCGTCGGCTGGCGATCAAGCTCCTCAACGCCGCCAAGTTTGCATTAACGCTCACCAAAGGTGCCACGTTGACCGCCGCCGAAGTCAGTGATGCTGCCGTGGGCAACTCGTTGGATGCGGCGCTGTTGGCGGACCTAGCCGAGCTGGTGCGCGTCGCCACCGAAGCTTTTGAGAACTTCGACTACGCACGCGCGCTAGAGCGCTCAGAGCAGTTTTTCTGGCGCTTCACCGACGATTACGTAGAACTCGCCAAAGGGCGGGCATACGGCGGCCAAGGGGACAAGGCGGCTGCGGATGCACACCTCACTTTGACAACGACGCTCGATGCACTGCTGCGACTGTTTGCGCCGTTCCTGCCCTTCGTGACCGAGGAGATCTGGTCGTGGTGGCGGGAAGGCTCAATTCATCGGGCGGACTGGCCCGATCCGCGCCAAATCGCCTCGCTGGTACCCGACCACCCCCAAGGTGCGTTTGAACTCACCGCCTCGGTGCTCAGCGAAGTGCGCCGAGCCAAGACTGAGGCGAGATGCAGCTTGCGCACAGCGGCCGAACAAGTGACAGTCAGCGCAGCGGGTACACATGTCGCCATCTTGGAGCGGACACGAGCCGATTTGATCGACGCCGGACGCATCGAGAGCCTGACGCTCATCGCCGATGATGCGCTCGCACACCCGGCGGTCAACGTGAAGCTGGCACCAACCGATACCAGCACTCGCAGCTGAACAAGGTTGCGGGGCCTGCCCGGCTGCCCACAGGCTGGCGACCCACAGACTGGCGACCCACAGACTGGCGACCCACAGGCTGGCGACTCAGTAATCGGCGTCTGCGCCGGGGGCGCCTCCGTCATCGGCATCCATAGACGGTGCCGTCGGCTCAAAAGAGCCGACGCGTCGCCCGCTTTGGTCGTCATCAGGCTCGCCGCTACGGACCCACACCGTGCGCTGCGGGAACGGAATCTCAATACCCGCCTCATCGAAAGCGTCCTTGATCCGTTTGCGCAGCAGACGTGCCGTGGCCCACTGCTCCGAAGGCTCAGTCTTAACCATCACCCGAATGGTGACTGCATCAGCGCCGAACGCCTGCACTCCTGCCACCGTGGGTTCTTCTAGCACTGTGGTGCTCTCACCTTGCTCTTGCCAGACCTCATCTGCAACGCGTTTGATGATTTCCATGGCTGTGTCGAGGTCGGTGTCGTAGGCCACATCGAGATCTAGCGGCACGCGCGCCCATAGCTGCGACATGTTGCCGACCCGGGCGATGGCGCCGTTGGGCACATGCCAGACCGTGCCGGAGATGTCCCGCAGCCGGGTAGTGCGCAGCCCTACGGATTCGACCGTGCCAACGGCATCACCCAGATCAACAACATCGCCGACGCCGTACTGGTCTTCGATCAGCATGAACACGCCTGTGAGGAGATCTCGCACGATCGACTGTGCACCAAAACCGACGGCTACGCCGATGATGCCGGCACCTGCAATAAGCGGTCCTAGGTTCACGTCAAACTCGCCGAGCAGCATCATCAGCGCGATTGTCCAGATGATGGCAGAGGCGACGCTCTTGAACAAAGTGCCGAGCGTCTTGGCGCGCTGACTAGCCCGCTCAGTGCGTTCGCGTAGCTGAGCCATCTTGGCAGCAAGACGCTCAGCGTCCCAAGTTCGTCCCTGCGCAGCGGTGCGCTCAGCTTCGTTTTCTTCTGAGTTTTTCTTGTCTGAAGCGATGCGCTCCACTAGGTGGTCGATGGCTCGGCGCACAACGCGACGGGCGACGCTGGCCAGCAGCAGAATGACCAGCACCGTGAGCGGCTTGTCGACAATCCACACCGATGCCGAGGCGAAGCCCTCGCTGCCGGTCCAGTCATAGATGCGTTCGCAGACCCAGCTGGGCTCGGGACCGCAGATGTCGTTGACGCGGCTGATCTCAAGCAACGCATCCACCGCGTCGACTGCCGGCTCAGCCTGTGCCAGAAGTTCTGTCATCTGCGGGAGCTTAGAAGTCGGGTTAAGCACTGTGTGCCGACGACCAGCTGCGTGCCAACCAGGTTGTTGCTTGACGCACCAGTCGGCACCCCAATTAAGCACAGTGTGCCGACAGCTAGCTGCCTAGCATCGCCACGATGGATCAAGACAGTTTTCAAGACAGTGTTCAAGAGAACAGCGACAACGCGGCAGCCGAGCACACCCCAACGGGCGGTCCCGACGCGGCTGTGCTCTATGAAGTCGCAGCCGGGGTGGCGACAATCACGCTGAACCGCCCCGACTACCGCAACGCTCTCAGCGTTGAGATCGTCAACGGCATAGGCGATCACTTCGCAACAGCGCTGGCCGATCCCGGAGTGCGCGCTGTTTTGTTCACGCATGTCGGCAACACGTTCTGCGCTGGTGCCGACCTGCGGGCTACCCAGCCCGGCTGGTCCGAGCCGACGCTGCGTCACAACTTCGTGGAGATCTTGGAGAAGATCATGACCTGCGACAAGCCGGTGGTCGGGCGACTGGCGGGACATGCGACCGCTGGGGGTGTCGGGCTGGCAGCGGCCATGGACATCTCGATCGCCGCCGATGATGCCATCATCGGATTTACAGAAGTTCGTATCGGCGTGGCGCCTGCGGTGATCTCGGTGGTCTGCTTGCCGAAGCTGCGCCGCGCAGACGCCAGCGAGCTGTTTCTTGAAGGCGAGCGCGTGCCCGCCGCTCGAGCAGCGGCAGCAGGTCTCATCAACCGGGCAGTGCCGCGCGACCGACTCGACGACGAGGTGGCAGTCACACTGCACAGGCTGGTGCGCGGCGGCCCCGACGCGCTGGCCAACACCAAACAACTCATCACCAAGGTGCCTCAGATGCCTCGCTCCCAAGCCTGGGAATGGACAGCCGAACTCAGCCAACGGCTTTTCCGAAGCGACGAAGCCTCAGAAGGAATCGCTGCTTTCCGCGAACGTCGCAACGCCAACTGGGTGCCACCCAAACCCTGAACACTTCAGGCGCAACTGTGGGGTGAGCGGTAGCGTCGGTGGTTGTGAGCGGGCAGGTACATGTTGAACGCGTCGGCTATGTGGGCCGCATCATCTTGGACCACCCGGAGCGGCACAACGCCATCAGCGCGGACATGTGGCACGGCATCGCCGCGGCCGCCGCCGAGCTGGAGGGCGACCGCGAGATGCGGGTGGTGGTGATCCGCGGCGCTGGTGAACGCGCTTTTGCCGCTGGAGCCGACATCAGCCAGTTCGGCGAGCAAAGGTCGGACGCAGATGCCAACCGCGACTACGACGACAGCACGTCAAGGGCGTACGAGGCATTGCTTGGCTTGTCCAAGCCGCTCATCGCTGCCATCGGCGGCTACTGCATCGGTGGCGGGCTGGCAGTGGCACTCACAGCCGATCTTCGCGTCGCTGCCGATGATGCCCAGTTCACGATCCCTGCGGCACGGCTCGGACTCGGCTACGGAGCGGCTGGCATCGGCACGCTGATGCGTCTGGTCGGCCCTTCTGCTGCGAAGCGCATCTTCTTTTTGGCCGATCGCTTCGGAGCCCAAGAAGCCCTGCAGATGGGTCTTGTTAACCGGGTCGTGCCCAAAGCGCAGCTTGAGGCTGCGGTCAATGAATGGACCGACCTCATCGGCCAGAACGCCCCGCTGACCATCGCCGCTGCCAAGGCAGCATTCACGCAATGGCAGAAGCCGGAGTCTCAACGGGACTTCGCCGAAGCGGAAGCTATGGCCCAAGCCTGCTTCGAAAGCGAGGACTATCAAGAGGGCGTGGATGCCTTCATGAACAAGCGCCAGCCCGAGTTCAAAGGCCGCTGAACTCGCCCCCAACGGCTTCTCAGCGAGGACCTCTCCCACTGCGAGACGCTTCGGGTTCAGCCATGTCCACGACGAGTTCTAGGTACATGTTGAGGCGCTCCGCTGGGAGCTTCCCAGACTCAACAGCAGCGGTGACGGCGCAGTCTGGTTCGGCTATGTGCGCGCAATCAGCAAAGCGGCAGCGTTGAGCGAGTTCGGCGATATCGCCGAACGTCAAGGCCACACCGTCGGGGGTGCCGACCGATGACCGCAGCCCGAGGTCACCCCCCCAAGGAATCAGGTCTTGCAAACCAGGTGTGTCCACCAGCGTGCCTCCGCCAGCACCTCCAACGGTGATGAGTTGGCGCCGCACGGTGGTGTGTCGGCCGCGGCCATCGGGGCTCAGCGGTGCCACTGGCATCACCTCAGCACCGGCGAGACGGTTCGCCAGTGACGACTTGCCAACCCCTGACGGTCCGCTCAGTGCCACAGTTGCGCCGTCTGCGACTAAAGCTCGCAGTTCGTTGAGGCCTCGTCCGTCTACAGCGCTCGTGGCCAAGATCGGCATATCTTGCGACGTTGCACCGAAACGGCACCTGAGTGCATCGATGGCGGCTTCACGCTGAGCGCTGGAGACGGTGTCGATTTTGTTGATGACGACCACCGGTTGGGCACCTCCGTTGAACGCCGCCGCGAGGTAGCGCTCGATGCGGTGCCAGCCGCTGGCCGCTTCGTCGGTTCTGCCATCACCGTCGGCATCACCGCCGACCGCCGGTGTCGTGACGACTGCCAAAGCATCGGCATTCGCTGCCACAAGCTGCGGTTGCCAACGCGGGCCAGCCGAGCGACGACACAGCAGCGAGGTCCGCTCGAGCAGTTCAGTGATAACGACGCGCTGGTTGTGGCGGGGTTCGAGTGATCGAACAACCCAGTCGCCGACGGTGGGATAATCCAGCGGCGACCGGGCCACATCGCGTAGCGCAGCATCCAGCCCAGCATCCGTCTCGCCGCTGCGATCAATGAGTCCATACGCTCCGCGGTGCTCAACCGCGACCCGACTTAGGGCGTGGCCCGGTGGGATGTGAAGATCCCGATCGGCGCGACGAAGCCACCCGAGCTGCTGGGGATCTGCTGTGGCCCGCAGCGAGGCCTCAGTGCCGTCACTCACGTCGCAGCCATGCCTCGTCGTAGCGGCCCACGCCGAGCCGGTGGCCTTCAACTGTCTCGCCGTCGGGCAGTGTCGTGCGACCCAAGCCACCAACGGCTTGAGAAGCTGCAAGGACGCTCACGGCGTAGCCCAAGTACACCCAGGGAGCCTCATTGTTCAACGCCGCAGAGAATTGCGCCACTGCTTGCTGCCGCTGCGAGCGAGCAGTAGTGGATTCGATCAATCCGGCCAGCGCTGCCAGATCTTCGTCGGTGAAGTTGGATGCATTCAGCGGTGTGGTTCTGACCGGCCCGACCGCCGCAGAGGCGAGCACTGCGGGGTCCGATTCGCCGCCAACGCGCCAGCATGCAGCCGTGAAATCGCCGACGAACGAAGGATTCTGGACCACCGAGCCAGTGACACGACTGATGAGGCCCGTGCGAGCAAGCGTCTCGACTTCGACATCAACGAGTCCTGTGCTTTCCCATTGACGCTCAAGCGTCGCCGTCATCTGGGCAAGCGCAGCATCGTCAGTGCATAGCACCCGGACCTGCACTGCTTCACCGATGTCCCGCTCGTCGGAACGCTCGGGATCTTCGGAGTACTCAAGCAGCAGCGAGCGGGCACGTTGGAGATCGTGGCGCGGCCATTCCTGCGCCACTTCTGCTGCATGCCAGATGCTGTCGGGTGCCCACCATTGCGTCGCTGCCATGGTGTGGATGCTGGGTCCGAGTGACCGCAGGAGTTCGTCTTGGTCTGATGCTGCGATGAGCGCCTGCCGCACGCGTATGTCATCAAGGGGAGCGCGCAGCAGGTTGAACAGCACGACACCGGCGTTGTCGTCAAAGCGGCGGATCACGCTGAGCGGACGACCGGCTCTATCGGTTGTGTCGGCAAGGGCGGTAGCGGCTTCGGCTGATCGTGACATCAGGACATCACCTTGGCCAGCCATTAGCGCGCCGAGGCGTTCTTGCTCGTCGTCAATCACTGTGAACCGGATCTCGTCCACCCACGGCAACGTGGAGCCGTCGGCTGCGGTGCGCCAGTAGCTCCGATTGGCTTCGAGGATTACCGGCTCGCCCGGTGACCAGCGACGGAAGACGAAGGGCCCGGTGCCTACTGGTGTTCTGGCAAAAGCGTCGGGGTCTGTCGCAGCAGCTGCGGTGGAGAAGACGCGCCCGACGGGACCGGCCAGTGCAGCCGACAGTCCGGCATTGGGCTCGCCGAGTTCAATGACCAACGTGAGGTCGTCCAATACGACGACCGAGGCGATGCGAGCGTTGCGCAGGTGGCTGCCGCTGGCGCGACCCGAGCGCAAGTAGTCGTCGATGCCGGCCTTGACCGTCAAGGCGTTCATGGGTTCGCCGTCAGTGAAGGCGATGTCTGCGCGCAGGCGAACGGTCCAGCGCTGAAGCGAGGCGTCCGCGGACACCGACTCGGCCAGCCACGGCGCGATTGAGCCGTCAGGAAGCACGACGGTAAGCGTTTCCACTACGTGGTCTAAGACGTTGCGGCACGACCACGCGCATACGTGGTCCCATGGTGTCCAGCCGGTGATGGGTGCGGGATCGGCCGCTAGCAGCACTGCGAGTGTGCCACCGCGGCGCGGCGCTGTGCTGTCGGTTGCCGGACTGTCCGGTGCAGTATCGCTTTCTGGCTGGGCGGCGGGTGCCAACGGCTCTCTCTCAGCGCCGGGGGCATCGTCTGCCAAAGCGGGTGTGTTGGCGGGGTCAGTTGCTTGGGGACTGACGGCGTTGCACGCGCCTGCAAGGAGCAGGAACGTAACCGCAGCCGCAGCTGCGGTGCGACCGCGCCAAGGCTTCAACCGTTGCAAACGCCGCTGCTGGCGAACCATTCGAAATGTTGGGCGGTTGCGGCCTGCATCGGCTCTGACGTTAGTAGCGAGAGCGGACTCCCAGAGCGGTCACCGTCGGGGCTGTCACACCCTCTCGCTAGACAATGAAGTGCGTCGTCGCAACCTGTGCTGCGACGACGCACTACAGGTCAGGCACCACTAGTCAGGCACTACGAGTCAGGCCAGATTGCCGCCCCAGATTGCCACCAAGGAGAACAGAACATGTCCACCGGTCTCGCTGTCACTATCGGATTACTCATTGGTATCGCCGGAGGCGCAGCCATTGTGGGGGTGCTGCTGTCACGCAAGTTGCGGCAGGTTCAACTTGAGCGAGATGCTGCTCGCGACGAGTCGGCTGGGCAACGCGACACTGCCGCCGATTTGCGAACCCGACTGGCCTCTGTTGAGGCCGATCGAGCTGCTCGTGTTGAGGAGATGGCAAAACAGCAGGCTGAGGTTGAGGGCCGCTTCAAAGAAATCGCGGCGCAGGTCAGCGAATCCACGCGAGATGCCTTCATGAAAGAGTTCCGCGATCTGACTACCGAACAAACCAAGACAGCGGGCAAGACCGTCTCCGAACTCGTCGAGCCCATGCGCGAAAGCCTGAAGGAATTGCAGGCACATGTCAGCAAGGCCGACGAAGCTCGGGTTGCGGACACGGCCAAGGTTTCACAAAGTGTTGACCAGTTGGTTTCTGAGACAAGCGGCCTGCGCCGAATCTTGCGCGATTCCAAGATGCGAGGTGCTTGGGGCGAGCAGCATCTTCGCAACGTCATCGAAGCTGCGGGCATGAGCCGCCACATCGACTACGTCGAGCAGGCCACGGTTGGCGACCAAGAAGGGGAGAGCCGGCTGCGGCCTGACGTGGTCGTCAAGGTGCCAGGCGGCGCAAGCGTCGTGATCGATGCCAAGACACCGTTCGCCGCATACGACCGAGCTGTTCAGTCCGCTGATCAAGCCGAGCAGCAGCAAGCCCTCGTTGAGCATGCCGCAGCTCTCAGCAGCCGGGCGAAAGAGTTGGGCGACCGTGACTACGGACGGTGGGTGCCCGGATCGCCCGACTTCGTGCTCATGTACGTGCCAACCGATCCCATGCTCGATGTGGCAATGGACGTCGATAGTGATATCTGGCAGAGCGCTTGGCAACGACACCGAGTGCTGATCGCAACCCCTGGTCTGCTGATTGCTTTCCTAAGAACGGTGGCGCTGGCATGGCAGCGACAAGACATCGCCCGCAACGCTGAGAAGGTCGCAAGCCTCGGCAACGACTTGTATTCGCGCCTCTCGACCTATGTGGAGCACATCGACAAGATGGGTCGCGGCCTTCGCAGCGCGGTCGGTGCTTACAACGAGAGCGTTGGTTCGTTTGAGCGCATGGTGCTGCCGCAAGCCCGTCGCTTCCGAGAACTGGGTTCTGTCACGGGCGGTGATGAACTCACTGAGCCAAAATTGGTGGAACACGACGTGCGAGATGTAAATGCGCCCGAACTAGCAGCAGACGACAGTTGAGGCATGTCGCTGTAGGCGATCCGAGTCGCCCGAACGGTGTACCAGCAAACTGGACTTCGGCTCGGTGTGAGCCGAGTTCAGCAATCTGAGTGTTCAACCCCGGCAGCGTGGATGGTCAGCATCAACTCGGCATCGTCCAAGACGCGGTACTCGGGTTCTCTGCCTGAAAGAGCAGCGCTGTTGTCGAGAATGATCGGCACTCCCTCGCCGCGTTTCTCCATGAAATGGGCGCGGCCAACGGTCAGCCAAGGTTCGTCGGGTGCTAAGCAGCGCGTCAGCAGTCCGCAGATCGTCTCGTTGCGCGCTGTCTGGCGATACCGCAAGGAGTCCACAGTCAAGGAGTTCGCAAGCGCACCAGGCGAAAACAACTCCAACCGGTCCTCAAACAGGCGCAGCCGAATCTTCGCGCCATGTATCGCGTAATCCCTATGCGCAACGGCGTTCACCAGCGCCTCAAACACAGCCCCCACATCAAACTGAGGCTCATCTACGCGCCCAACGACCTTGGATGCGCCTCGGCGCATGTTCTTGAGTACGAACCGGCTGGCCTCGATGATCTGACGATCCAACGGTCCCGTGATGTCCGTCGCGTCTAATTGGTAGCTCGCACCGACTCGCTGGTCGCCTAAGACAGATCTGCCCCGGTATGCCACGGCTTGCACGTACGCATTCGGCAGCCATCGCTCCGGCGTCTCGCTTCCCATCAGCACCCCGGCGACTGTCGGCACAACGGTGCCGTCGTCGGCTCGAGCAGCCATGCCGAGCTTGGTCAGGAAGGTCTCTGGCTCACGATCCGAACGCGGCGTGCGAAATCTCATCCAGAGTTCCTCAGAAAGATCACCGAGGCGTGCGCTGGCCACCGACTGCTCATCGAAACGGATCAGACGTGTCTGGCTGCGCTGCTGGAAAAGGCGAGCGAGCAAATCTGGCGTCATGACCCGCTTCGAGTCGCCAGCGCGATGCCAGTAACCACCCGGGCTGCGATGCACGAAGAGGCTCCGGGGAATTTCAAGTTTCACGATGACGGCTGTGCCCCCTGTGCTTGACGGCACCAAGAGGCGATCCAGCATGAATTGCTCCACCGGAGGGGTGATCGAGTCGTTGCAAATTTCCTTCACGAAGTCAGCTACGGCGTCAAGCCTGTCCTGGGGAATGCCGACAATGTCACGGGACATGTCTTCCACACCAAGCACCAGCACTCCGCCTCGGCTGTTCGCGAACGCCGCAATTTCATCGGCCAAGCCATCTCGAGAAGGGCCCATCACCTTGCGCCCCGAGAATCTGACCTCCTTGAACTCGAGGAAACTCATCTCGCCCAGCCGTATGGCCTCTAACAATTCGTTCTTGCTGTCAAACATCAGTTAGTCCGGCTTCAAGCGGCCGATAGCGCCGTCCAAGTGCCACGGGGCCTCCTTCCATGACTCGACATACCTGACCTCGCATCTGGGTGCTCTGCAATGAACCCGAGAACACAGGCAGCGAGCGTTGCTGCCTGCCTCCCGCAGTCGGTTCGCGTCCTCGGTGCGACTGGCGTGCGGCGACGCTGGCCCCTTGGGAAGCCACGGGAAACTAACTGTCACACCCCCAACCGCGTCAACAACCTCGCTGAACATTACACCTAGCCCACGCACAGTCAGTGTCTCGCTGGGAGCCACCGCCCTTCCAAGTCTATGCTCCCGTGTAATACATGAAAAATAATAAAATATATTGATAATATATGATTAGCGCTTTACGATGCGCTACCCGTGGCGACCGATGTGCCTCGCTTGTACATCAACCGTCAGCCGGACGATCTAGCGCGTGAACAGGCTGCAGCGCGCCAAGTCGGTGTCGCCCCGGTCGAAATCCCAAGCGAAGACTTCGAAACACTCGCTGCTGCGGGTGTCCGCATGATTTTCGTCGTTCTGAGCGACAGCAGGCTTGTGGTAGCACCGCGACGACAGCACAACGAGAACATCTCACACGCCGTGCTTTCCGACGGTAATCCTGTGCTTGCCGCTGGCGAGTTCGATGTGGAGTTCCGTGAAGCTGAGATCATCGTCTCGGCGATCAACAACATGAGCGGCCACTACCAACCAGCAGCAAATGTCCTCGAAATGGCTCGGGAAGCGTTCGACGCGGCCGGAATCAGCGTTCGCCCCGATGCCGTCAACCCTTACGATTGGGAGGCAACATGAACGCAATCGATACCGTCGTAGAAACTGCGGACAACTCGGCATGCATTGAAGTTGAGGCTGCGCTCGCAGACATTGCGCGGGCAACGCGCTTCTACGACTTTGAACACGCTTGGATCTCGGGATTACGCACAGCCTCCGATGTCAGCGGGAACGAGCAGCGGGAGCGCGTTCTCATGGCCGCTGGCCGGCGGCTGCATGCTCTCGGCGAATTGCCCGATGACGTAGCTCGGCGCAACTGGCTTGAACAAATTGCCGTTGAGGTGGAGCTTCGCGGCATGGGAGGGCTAAGCGCTGATCTAGGAGCAATGGCGGCAGGCGAGCTGCGAGAAGCATTCGCTCGCATCAGTGGCGACCTGTCAGAGCTGCGAAAATCGGTCACATCGGGTGTGAGCCTCAGAGAGTTTTCAACCCAACGATCGCGTCCGGCAGAGCGAATCCGCAATCTCGGACGCGTTGCAGAGTCGCTTCGCGGCAGCGGTCTATTGGCGTTCTGCACAGCCGAAGACTGCAAACTCGCACGCGATCTGGCGCGAGCCATGAAACCGCCCATCCATCTAGTACCGACAGTGCCGGAACCGCTGCGAGTGAATCGAGATGACTTGATCCGCTGGGCACAGACCAGCGATGCAGCGGCAAGGTTCCCCCAACTGATACGCAACCTTGTCGCCGAGACCGAGCCATCGGCGGAGTGGATCGATATTCCGACTGGCACCGGGACAGCGCTGCCTGGCTGGGACAGGGCAGTGCGGTGCGCCCGCGGCAACCGCTTCGTACCCGTCGGCAACTCCGTATGGGAGTTGACCACACAACAAAACGGTCTAAAGAACAAGGCCGACTGCGACTACGAGAAGCGGCTCAAGAACTCAACCCCAGACGAACGTGCCGAAACTGCGTACGTGGCTGCTGCATGCGCCCCGTGGACCAAGCGGCGGTCATTTGAGTCAGAACGCGCAGGCGATGACCACTTCAGCCCAGTCAGAACCCTGAACGTTGACAGCTTGGAAGACTGGCTCTCTTGTGCAGTCGCCACGACCATATGGATGCGCGATCTGCTTGGCAAGCCGACCGAAGGCATCAGCCTGCTGTCAAAATGGTGGCAGAACTGGCTATCGGTAACAAACACGCCCTTGGACGAAGGAATCACGCTCGCAGGACGCGAGAAAGCTGCCACTGAGCTACGTGAGCACAGCATCAACGGACGGGGCATCGTGACGATCGGTGGGCAAGTCCACCGTGACGAGATCATCGCCTTCGTTGCTGCTGCGCTCAATGGTGGTAACCCCAACCAGACCAGTACTGAGCATGTGCTCTACGTTGACAGCCACACCACGGCCGAGCGACTGTTCGCACAGGATGCCCTGGCGATTCCGCCAACTCAATCCAGCGTCGGTCTCGTGTTGACGGTGGTGGTTTCGTCGCCAGAGTTTGCTAAACAGCTGCCCGCCGGAAGCCCGCACCGAATGATCGTGCCAGTGCCTGGCAACAGCAGCACGACCATCACGCTGGACGCAATCGATTCTGAGATCGTCGCAAAACGGCTTGAAGCGGCCGGGTTTGAAATGCATGAGGCCTACGATCTCGGGGGCATCGCCCGCACCAGTTTGATTGCTCTGCGACGGCAGCTGGCCAAAGATCCCGCTTTGTACACCCCACAGTGGGCGAAGGGACACATCGACGGACCGTTACGAGCGTGCTTACTGACCGGTGGTTGGGACGAAACTCGTGATGGCGACCGTGAAATCGTCGAGCAGTTGGCCGGTGTTCCCTACAACCAGGCCGTCGAGATGCTGCGCAAACTCGAGATGTCTGATGCGCCGCTGGCCGCTGTTGATGGGCAGTGGTACGGCGTCTCCCCCGCTGACACATGGGTGCTGCTGCGTGATCAGCTCACCCCAAACGACATCAACAAGTTCGCTGAGAAGGCGCTGACAGTACTGGTTGATGCTGACCCGTTGCGGGAGCTAACTGGCGATGATCTGCTCCTCGCCTGCCTCGACGGTGTCAAGGCCAGATACTCGCTTCGGCTGAAGCAGGGGATCGCAACCACACTCGCCCTTGCAGGCAGCCTGCCTCCCCACCCCATTGCAAACACATCGCAGGTATCGGACTTGTCCAACACGGTCACGTCAAGGGTGCTCCGCTCCGCAATGGACGATCCGTCACCTCGAACATGGCTGGCACTCATCAATGTGCTGCCATTGCTCGGGGAGGCAGCTCCCGACGTCGTTCTGGAAGCACTTCGCAGATGCCTCGCCGATAACCATGATTTCGTACGTGCCTTGTTCACTGGCGGCAGCTCAAGCCTGATCGACTTCGGCTCGTCGTCGCCACATTTCCTAGTCTTGGAAGCGCTAGAGATCATTGCGTGGTCACCTGACCATCTGCCTGCCGTGGCTGACGTTCTCGCTCGGCTGACCAAAGCCGAGCCCGGCGGTGAATCCGCAAACAGTCCTGCCGAGAGCCTCGCATCGATCATGTGCCCTTGGATGCCGCACACATCGGCCAACCTCAAGACTCGGCTCGATGCGCTGGAGATGCTGCTGCATTCTCACAACGCTGTTGCCTGGCGGTTGTTGCTCACGATGCTGCCCAACCACCACGATCTACAGGCCGACGGCCCACATCCCCACTATCGTGAATGGCGGCGAGCGCAACCCGGTGTGTCTCAGCGCGAGCACAAGGAAACCGTGACCGCGGCTGCGACGACTCTTCTCAACAACGTCGGCACCGATGCCGAACGCTGGGTTGATCTGCTCGGCAAGCTCAGCAACCTTCCCACAGCAGCCCGAGTTGATGCCGCAGCCACGCTCGGCCAGATTGCATCAAACGATCCGACCGAGCAGTTCAAGACGACGGTCTGGCCGACGCTTCGAGCGATTCTCGCAGACCATCGCCATTTCTCTGACACTTGGTGGGCGCTCCCCGAACCCGAGCTGCAACCGCTTGACCATCTACTTGAACACTTGCGACCAGCCGATCCTGCTGTTGCTTACGGCCATCTGTTCTCATCGAGATTGCTGCACTTAGACGACATAGCGGTGTCCGACCGGGACGAGTCATTTGCGGAGACAGTCTGGGCGTCACGGGAGAGCGCTGTCGGCTCGGTGCTGTCAACGCAGGGGCTAGACGGCGTTTTCCATCTGGCGCAAGGAGTCGCAGTGCCGCATTGGGTCGGGGTGGCTCTGGCAAAAACGAATCCGACTCTTGACGCTGATGTCCTTGCGCTGATGCGCGATGCGCCCACCCCCGTCATAGGCGCGGGCATCGGCTATTTCGGTGCCCGCTTCGCTGATCTCGGTTGGGCCGGACTCAAACTTTTAGTCGCTGACAAGAAGCCGTCGCCGCAGGCAACAGCAGACCTGCTGAGAGCGGTTCCTCCCTCAGATCAGGCATGGAATCGTCTTGACCAATTCGGGTGCGATGTCGCTGCTGAGTATTGGGCGCGAATCACCTACGGCAATCTTGACCAACCTGACAATCTCCAACAATTGCTCGGCCTCTCGGCCAGATTGCGAGCCGCTCAACGCCTTGACTTGGTTGCCCATGTGCTGACCACGTCATCGCAGGACCATCGAGCTGAGCCGGCATACGCCGAAGAGGCAGCCGAATTTTTGGCCCTGCTAATCCAGCATTCCGAGGTCGAAGGCGTAAGCAGCGTCGTCACGCATCGCTGGGAGCTGAGCGACTTGTTCGGGGTGCTCAACAAGCACCGCGAGCATCTCGGTACCAGCCGAATCGCGCAACTGGAATGGCAGTACTTCCCGCTCTTGCAGCACGAGCCGCACTTCAGCGCTTCAAACCTTTACCTCGAGATGTCCCGCGACCCCGACTTCTTCGCTCAGCTCGTCGAATGGGCGTTCAAACCCGCCAGCGCAAATCTCAGCGAAGACTCCTCTGTCGATGAGCAGCAGCGGCAACTCGCAGTTAACGCATGGCAGGTGATTAGCTCATGGCCCACAGACCACTTCGTGCCATGCATGTCAAGTGAAACTGCGGAAACGGCGAACACCGAGCAGACCGCCGTAGTCGCTGACGAGGCCAACGATGGCACTGCAACAGAACACGATGACACCATTGACGAGGCATCGTTGAAGTGGTGGGTGCAGCATGCACGACTTCGCCTCACCGAAATCGACCGAGTGGCCGTCGGTGATGCGATGATCGGAACCGCCCTGGCGTCTTCGCCAGCAGACTCAAACGGCGACTGGCCCTGCGAGGCCGTTCGCAACCTTCTCGAAGGTCTAGACAACGACGACATTGACCAAGGACTGCTCCTAGCCGTAAGCAACCAGCGCGGCGTCACATCACGATCTGTGACCGAGGGCGGTGAACAAGAACGTGAACTGGCCGAGTACTACCGGGTACGCAGCCAACAATTCCAGCGGTGGCCGCGTACAGCAGCGATCTTCACCAAGCTGGCTCACAGCTACGACCACGAGGCAGGCGTGCATGACCGCGACGCCGAGTTCCGCCGCCGAGGCCTGTCGTTGTAGACGATCCGAGTCGGCCGAACGGTGTGTAGCGCGCCGGGTTGGCAGTGCTACCAGCGTGCTGTGGGGTCTATCGACAACACTTCCACCATCTCGGCGTGCAACGCAGGGAAATATTGCGAACGCTGACCGCCCCGGCCGCTGTGAACCGTCGCCACTTCGTCGAAAACCGGCCACTGAGGCTGGTATCCGGCCGTCCCCAGAGCATCTTCGACGATTGCTTGCCACTGGGCACGCTGGATACTGAGTTCGCACTCCATGACGCCAGATGTCACCAACACCTCATCTGAGCAACCCACCGGTGCATCAAAGAGTTCACTCGCCATCGGCGCAAGCCTGTCGAACAGCGGCAGCAAATGAGCAGTACCCGATTCGGTGCATAGCAGACGGTCAACCAGTCCGGTGGCATGACGCAGGTGCGACCCCTCTTCGGCAAGCGCTCGACGTGCAACCGCTCCGAGGGACTCCCACGACGAACTCACCAAAGCGCTCCATCGCACCGACTCGGCTGTGTCATACAGAAAGTGACGCACCAGCGTCTGCGCCCAGTCATGGCAAGGCAACTCGGTGATATGGGCGCAGAGATACTCGTGTGGCTCGCGCCCGTAAGCCAACGCATCAATGTCGTCGCCCAACAGCCCGTAGAGCGCGCGGGCATGACCCAGCTCGTCTTGGCTCATCGAAGTGAGTGCCAGATCCTCTTCGAGAAACGGCCCCACCGCAATCCACCAGCCCAAATTCTGGCCAATACACAGCTCGTCGTCGGCAAGCGCCAGCACAAGTTCGCGAGCGCCAGGAACCTGCGCCGGGTCGACTGCGGTGTTGACCTGGGTCACGGACTCAAAATCACTCACGTCGCTGGCGACGGCTGGGCATTTCTTGCCTTGGCGCGCTGCGCAAATCTTTCAAGAACGAACCGTCATTGTGGCGATGGGCGCGGTCAGCCATCTCTAATTCCGCAGGATCTGCTACCAGCAAATCATCCCGTGCCACGACCCACATCTGGTCTCCCTCCGACCGTCTCACGTAGCAGTCGCGAGCAAAACTGAGCGCCAACTCATCGTCGGGTGCTTCGAGCGCTCCAACATGTGTGAAGGGATCTTTGCCCGGACGCTTCAAAAACACCTCGTAGATTCTCACGTTGGGTAGATCCTCACGTTGGCATCCTTCGCGATATCCCCGCCTCCCCGACCGTTTTCCCGACCGCAGCAACTGTCCCGACCTCAGCAACCCGCTGCGCAACATCAACACGGCCAACCACTTCGACTGGGTTACGGCACTGCGGACACCACTCGACGCTGCGGCATGGCGTCGGTCCGAAGTCTGAACGGTGCTCCAACACTGTGCTGCCGCATATGGGACAGCTCGCGTCGGCTGCGCTGCTTCGCACGGCTACGGCGTACTGTTGGGCAAGAAATCCCACCGCGGACGGAGAAATGCGGTCAGGTGTCCACACGGGGTCGTCTACGAAGACCACGTCAATGCAGACATTAACACCTCGACACGCCGATCGTGCCGCGTCGGTGACATCTTGAGCGATCATGTCAAGTGCGGGGCAGCCAAGCATGGTCGGCACCAGCTCTATCCGCACTGTCGAACCATCGTCACTGCTGCTGACCTGTTCAAGAATACCCAGCTCGGAGATCGTCACCTCGGGATATTCCGGATCGCACACCAACGACACCGACTGGCGGATCGCCGCAACCACTCCGGCAGGCACCACCCCGGCAGGCACTGGCTCAGCAGACCCTGGCTCAGCAAGCACTGCTTGGCTCATGGGGTTGGGCTCATGAGGGCACCGCAGCAGCTTCGTCCAGCGCTTCGCGCACCCACGCCGCGCTATTCCAAGCATTGCGGGCATCACGCAGTCGCCGTTCGCTGTCGGGGCCGCGCCCGGCAATTGCCTCTTTTAGTGCCTCCCAGTTGATCTCGCCACTCACCCAACGCCCCGTCTCGGGGTCTTGGTGAAGATCTGGATCGGGAATGGTAAACCCGGCCGCTTGCAACTGCGGCACCATCTTTTGCACAAACCGGTCTCGCAGCACTTCGTTGCGCTCCGACTTGATGTGCCAACGCAGCAACACATCACCTGGGGGAGTATCAGGCCCAAAGAGCTGAACCGCCGGCCACCACCAGCGGTTGAGTCCTTCTTGCATCATCTGATGCTGCACAACAGTGCCTTTGGCCATCTTCAGCAACATCTCCTCACCGTTACGCATATGAAAGCCCTCCTCGGCGATGATGCGTCGCAAAATTCGCTTGTAGGGCCCGTAGCTGCAGTTCTTGAAGACCGCCTGCTGGCTTGCCAGCGCCGCCGCATCCACCAAATAAGCGATGGCGATCTGATCACCCCACGAGTGGGCTCGGTAGTGGAACACGTTGTGAAATGTTGTGCGGCCCGCCAACAGATCGGCGGTCATTTCGTCACGAGTCTTGACACCCATGTCCGCCGCCACCATGTACAGCAGGTGCGCGTGGCCGATTTCGTCTTGGGTCTTCGCCAGTGCTGTCAGCTTGTTGGCTAGCCCCGGGGCCTTAGCGATCCAGTCACGTTCGGTCAGCCCGCCCATGTATTCGCTGTTGGCGTGCAGCTCAATAAACCGAAAGACCGCTTCGCGGTAAGCCTCGGGCATGTCGTCATCGGGCTCTACCAGCCCGCCACCGTCAAGGAACTCCTCAAACGCCTCCATCGAGCCCCAGCTACCCATACAAGCCCTCCCCGCCCCTGTTGGCTGCATGTTACGCCTGAGCCGCGAGGCGTTGATGACCAACAAGCCAAGTCGGTTGGCAAAGTGAGCGCTGGTCGCTGTCAGATCATCCGTTCAGATCATCTGCTTAGATCATCTGCACCGCTCGTCCAAGCAGAGCAAACAGCGGCGCCTTAGTCGCTTCTAGCGCGGCGGATACCTCTTCGTGGGATATCTCGCCATCGAACATTCCTGCGGCCATGTTCGCCACAACTGCTACGCCGGCGTAGGGAATACCGGCCTCACGGGCCAATGCAACCTCGGGATAGCCGGTCATTCCCACGACGCTGCCGCCCATCTGGGCATACATCCGAATCTCCGCCGGTGTCTCAAAACGAGGGCCGTTGGCACAGACGTATGTCGCTGTCGGTGCAATATCTATGCCTTCTGCATCGGCGGCGGCTGATAACACGCCACGCAGACGCAGGTCATAGGGCGTGGTCATGTCGGTATGTACCACCTCGCCGGGCCGGTCGAAGAAGGTGGCCGCGCGGCCCGTGGTGAACTCCAGATAGTCGTCGAGCAACAGGAACGACCCGGTCCCTCGCTCGGGCACCATCGATCCGACGACGCTCACAGCCAAGATGGCCTCTGCGCCTAAGTCCTTCATGGCAGCGATGTTGGCGCGGTAGTTAATCGCCGAGGGTGGGATCGAATGGTCGCCGCCGTGGCGCGGCACAAAGACTATCGGCCGTCCGCGCCAAAGCCCGGTCATGGCGTGAGCCTCGCCCCACTTGGTGCCAACCTCATGGTGCTCGGCTTCAGCAAGGCCGGGTAGTTCGTAGAAGCCAGTCCCTGCGATTATCCCAACTAGGGCTCGCTCGCCAGACTCCGTGACTGCGTTGGCCGTGACTGCATTGGCCCTGACTGCATTGACACTGTGGCTTGTGTCGCTCACGTTCCCGACTCCCGTGCTAGCCGCTCAGCTCGGTGCTGCACCTCATAACGGGCCCGTGACTCGTCAACCGTCAGACATACCCGACCCGCCACGACCCGCTCACCGCCTACCCAGACATCAGTTACGTGGCGACTGCCGCCCGCCCATGCCACATGTGCAATCAACTCCTGCGGCGAAGTGACCGGCACAAACGCCACATCGTCGATATCAAGGCGGATCATGTCGGCCCAGCGGCCCGGCTCAAGCGTGCCGGTCGGCAGGCCTAACGCATGGGCTCCCGCGCGAGTTGCCATGGAGATCACCTGCTGTGCGCTCATCAGGGTTGGATCGTGTGCAGTGACTCGCGCCAGCAACGAGGCAATCTTGACTTCTTCCCACATGTCGAGGTCGTCATTGGAAGCCGGTCCGTCAGTGGCAAGCGAGACAGTGATGCCCCGCGCGATCATCTCAGGAACCCGTGCCACGCCCGAACCCAGTTTCATGTTGCTGACCGGGCAGTGCGCCACAGCGACATCGTGAGCCGCGTAGATGGCTAAATCGTCGTCGTCGAGCCAGACCCCGTGGGCCGCAAGCACGCGCCCGTCAAGCGCTCCAGCTTCAGCCAGCAGCCGCGGCACGCTGGCGCCGCCATGAGCTGCCGACAGCGCGTCACCCTCGGTGCGCGTCTCAGCAACATGGATGTGCAGCAGCGCGTCAAGGTCGCGGGCTGCGCTGGCGAGTTCCGCGCACGCCTCTAAGCCAAGGTCGTAGGCCGAGTGCGGGGCAAACCCAACGGTGACGCGGCCGTCCGGGTCGTGCTCAGCCGCATGAACATCAGATATCTCAGATACTCGACCGGCCACGCTGCCCCCTCGGTCAAGATCCAAAACTGACAGCACACCCGGGCACATGACCAGCCGAATGCCAGCCTCGCGCCCCGCTTCGATCACGGCGCGCTCAAACGCGTACATCTCGCAGGTAGTCGTCACGCCCGACCGAAGCATCTCCGCACAGCCCAAAGTCATCCCCCACCACACGTCCGATGGACTCATGAGTCCCTCTCGTGGCCACATGACATCGGTTAGCCACGCCATCAGCGGCAGCCCGTCACCGGCACCTCGTACCAGCGTCATCGGCGTATGCGCGTGGGTATTGACGAGACCCGGCATCAAAAGCCCGCCCAGATCAAGCACGGCTGCATCGGTCGCCGGTGCTTCCGCCGCTGGACCCACGAAGGTGATGCGTCCGTCGGGGCCGACATCTACTGCTGCGTGCTCGATCACCGTGAACGACTCATCGCAGGTCAGCACCGCATCGGCGAGAAATCTTGCTGCAAGCGAGCCAGCAGCAAACGAGCGGATGGAGGGCTTCGTCATGTCGTCATCTTTGCATCTGTTCAGCCAATTCCTGCGAGCGAGCGGCTCAGCTCACTGCGGGAGTGGCGGGGATGGCAGACAGGGCCTCTGCTATGGCTTCGTCGCTCAAGTCGGCATCAACCAACGCACCTGAGAGGTACGCCTCATAGGCCGGCAGGTCCAGATGGCCATGCCCACACAATGCTGTGAGGATCGTGCGCTCAACACCGGCCTGCTTTGCTGCTTCGGCTTCGCGCAACGCCGCTGCCAACGCGTGCGTGGGTTCAGGTGCCGGCACGATGCCTTCACTGCGCGCGAACCAGATTCCCGCGGCGAAGCATTCTTCTTGCGGTATAGCAAGCGCCTCAACTAAACCCAGCTCGTAGATGTGCGAAAGCAGCGGCGACATGCCGTGATAGCGCAGACCGCCCGCGTGGATCGGCTGCGGAATAAATCCATGCCCGAGCGTGTGCATCTTCAACAACGGTGTCATCCCGCCGGTGTCGCCGAAGTCGTAGCGGTACTCGCCCCGGGTGAACGTCGGGCAGGCCGCCGGCTCAACGCAACGGATCGTCGGGTTCATGCGCCCTGCCAGCTTCTCGCGCAAGAACGGGAACACCAGCCCGCCGAAGTTCGAGCCGCCGCCGGTGCAGCCAACGATCACATCGGGCACCTCACCGATCTTCGCAAGCTGTGCCAGCGCTTCCTCTCCTATGACCGTCTGATGCATGAGCACATGATTCAGCACGCTGCCGAGCGCGTAACGGGAACTGGGGTCAGCCGCGGCAGTGGCTACTGCCTCAGAGATCGCCACTCCCAGCGAACCGGGATGATCGGGATCTTCTGCCAGCAGTGAGCGTCCGTACTCAGTTGCCTCCGAGGGGCTCGAATGCACCCGTGCACCCCAGATCTCCATCATTGTCTTGCGGTACGGCTTTTGTCGGTACGAAGCCGCTACCTGCCACACCTCGCACTCAATGCCGTACTGTGCCGTTGCGAACGCCAGAGCCGATCCCCACTGTCCCGCTCCGGTCTCGGTGGTGAGCTTGGTGACACCTTCGGCGTGATTGAAAAATGCCTGCGGCACAGCGGTGTTGGGCTTGTGAGAGCCGGCCGGGCTGACGCCCTCGTACTTGAAGAAGATCTTGGCGGGCGTGTCTAGCGCAGCTTCAAGGCGGCGGGCCCGGTACAGCGGGCTAGGCCGCCACAGTCGGTACACGTCAAGCACCCCGCCGGGGATGTCTATGTGGGACTCACCGCTGACTTCTTGGCCGATCAGGGCCATCGGAAACAGCGGCGCCAAGTCGTCAGGGCCAATCGGTTCAAGCGTTCCCGGATGCAGGGGCGGCGGGGGCGGCGCCGGCAGATCCGGCACCACGTTGTACCACTGGGTGGGGATCTCAGATTCGTCAAGAATGACCTTGGTGGGGCCATCACTGCGTTCAACGCTCATGGCATGCTCCTGTGGTTGCGCTGGTGTGCCGCGCGGCTCGCGTCCGCATGGCGCGGACTGTACCCGCCCGCTTCGGCACGCCTCGCCCACAACGCACATACTGTGCCTGCCCTCGGGAGTGTTGATTGGTGCGGCTAGGTGTGGCTCGCGCCTGTGACACCAGCCCAGCAGGACCCATCAACAGCAATCCATCAGATCAACACAGATCAACACAGATCGATACAGATCGGCACAGCGACACGAAAGGCGGCAGGACATGAAGCTTGCGACAGGAGTTGGCTACTGGGCGTCCGGTCCGCCGCCGGACGCGTTGGAAACGCTGCTAAGCGCCGAACAGCTCGGCTTTCATTCCTTTTGGACCGCTGAGGCCTACGGCTCGGACGCTTTGACACCGCTGGCGTGGTGGGGTAGCCGCACCGAGCGCATCGGCCTCGGCACCGGCATTATCCAAATTTCCGCACGCACGCCTGCGGCTGTCGGCATGGCGGCCATCACCATGGACCATCTCAGTGGTGGGCGATTTATCTTGGGTCTCGGCGTCAGCGGCCCACAGGTGGTTGAGGGCTGGTACGGCCAGTCGTACCCCCGCCCACTGGCCCGCACTCGGGAGTACATCGAGATCGTCCGGGCGATCCTTGAGCGCGACAAACCTGTCAGCTTCAGCGGTGACCATTACCAGATGCCCTACCCGGGTGGCATGGGTCTCGGCAAGCCGCTCAAGTCCACCGTGCATCCGCTGCGTGCCAATGTGCCCATCTACCTCGGCGCAGAGGGACCCCGCAACGTGGCCCTCGCAGGTGAGATGTGCCAAGGCTGGCTGCCGCTGTTCTTTGCCCCGAAGGACAACCAGTTCTACGCAGATGCTCTAAATGTCGGCTTCGCCGCTGCGGGCAAACCGCTGATCGGCGAAGACGGTCGCATTCCCGCAGACGCTGATTTTGAGGTGGTTTGTCCAATCAGTGTGGTACCCGACGATGACATTGAGCGTGCCGCAAATCGGGTACGCCCCATGCTGGCGCTGTACATGGGCGGAATGGGTGCCCGCGATGCCAACTTCCACTACGACGTCTTCTGTCGGATGGGCTATCAGCACATAGCAGATGAAGTACAGGACATGTATCTCACCGGCCACAAGCAGGAAGCGGCGGGAACGATTCCTATCGAATTGGTTGAAGAGGTTTCACTCATTGGCCCGATGGACAAGATCGCCGCGGACCTGCGACGCTGGGATGACACTGTGGTGACAGTGTTGCAGGTGTCGGGTCCGCCGACACTGCTCGCAGCATTGGCCGAGCTGGTATCAAACTGAGAGGTTGCACATCATGAACCTGACAGACAAGTTGTCGGTAGTTACTGGGGGCTCGGGCGACATCGGGCGTGCCATCTGCGTGGCGCTGGCGACTGCCGGCTCTGACGTAATCGTGACCTACGTTGGCGATCAAGAACGCGCTGAGGCCAGCGCCGGGTTGGTGCGAGACGCAGGACGACAAGCCGGCATCTTGCGGCTTGACCAGCGCGACGAGGCGTCGATTGACGCTGCTGCGGCCGCTGTGGCCGAAAGGGGCCGCTGTGATGTGCTGGTCAACAACGCAGCCTGGAATATCGGCATACCGTTCCGCAACCTTGAGACATTGGATTCGGCTACCTGGGACCGGGTGGCCGAGACCAACCTGCGGGGGCCGTACCTGTTGACCCGTGCATTGGCCGGGCTGTTGAGTACCGACGGCGGGGGGCGGGTAGTGAACATCGCCTCAGTCGGCGGGTTGTTCCCCAGCTCCAGCAGCATCGCCTATAGCTGCTCAAAAGCGGCGCTCATTCACCTCACCCACTGCTTGGCTGTGGCGATGTCTCCGGCGGTCACTGTCAACTGTGTGGCACCGGGCCTAGTGGAAGGCACCCGCATGGCGGAACGTTTGCCCCCAGAGGTCTCTGACGGTGCACGACGGGGAGCACTGTTGGGCCAAGTGGGTAGCCCGATTGACATTGCCAACGCCACCGTGATGTTGTGCCAGGCCGAATCCATCACCGGCCAGACCGTGGTGGTAGACGGCGGCAGCCCAGGCGCAATGAACTTCGGCTGACTCCACCCACCACGTTCACAGCGTCGGTCGCTTCCGGTGGCCCGGCAATCCGCCGCTTCGGGCTTGCCTCGCAACTGCGCTTGCCAAGAGCTTGTTTGGTCATGGATCCACGGTTGCACCACGGTGTGACAACCTGAGCCTGCACCAAGCCCAGAGCGACTCGGGAAGATTCTTGGAACCTTCTTGGATTGTCATGCGTCGTGGCGGGGTGATGGAAACTTTACGTTTGATGACAGCTGAGAACCCTGAGGGTGCTCAACGCAGTTCGCCACAGCTGATGCAGGCCAGTAAGCAGGTGCAGGCCAGTGAGGTTGTCAAGTTGACGACCTTTGAGGATCTGTACCGCCGCGAGTACGAGCCTATGGTCCGCTTAGCCCGAGGCTTGGTGGACACCACAGAGTTCGCTGAAGAGATCGTGCAGGACGCTTTCGCCAAGGTCTTCGACCGGTGGAATCGCCTGAGCCGCCCTGGGGCCTATCTGCGCAGCGCCGTGGTGAATGGCGCGCGCAGCGAACTGCGCAAGCGGGAGGTGAGGCGGCGCATCGGCTTGCAACCCCCCGTCAGCTCTGATCCCGCATCACATGACTACCTGCTCGATGCCCTCAACAAGCTCTCAACCAGACAGAAATCAGTGCTGGTTATGAAGTACTACGCCGACATGAGCGAAAAAGAAATCGCCCAGACCCTAGGGATCAGGCCCGGAACCGTAAAAAGCGCCACTTCAAGAGGATTGGCCGAACTGCGAAAGGCAATCGAACAATGAGAAGAGAAGACGAAAGAAACGAAACCATGCAAGGCGCCAACAGCACACACTCCAACAACGAGAACCCCAACAGCGAGCAACCCAACACCGAGAGTCTCGGTGAGGCACTGGGGTCGGCTATCCGGCATCGAGTTGAGACCCCCACTGCGCCGCCGCCGGTGTCGCACATTGCCGAGCGAGCCGCAGCTAGGGCCAAGGCCCGCCATGCCCGCCAAGCCATGGCAGGTGTCGCTGCTTCGTTCGTCTTCGTGGCTGTCGGCATCACGGCTTGGAATGCGGCCGGAGATGAGCAACCAGTGGGGCTAGTTGTAGCCGGCCAACCCAACACTGGGTCCGATGCTGGGTTCGACACTGGGCCTGATGCTGGGCCCAACGAGCCTGATGTCTCGGGACCCGCCGAGGCCGCTACGCCGCAGAGTGCATCTGTGGGCCCGACTCTGACGTGGGAGGAGTTGAATCCTGCCGCTGTGTCTGGGTTGGATTTGCCCAATGCCTATGGCCTGGCCTCTACGGGCGATGGTCGAGCGATTGTCCAATCATCCAACGTCGAAGGCAACCAAGTGCTTGTGTCGGCCAACGGGCGCGATTGGACACCAGTGCGCGTGCCCAGCGAGGTATTCGTCGAATCCTTGGACATCACTGGTGAGCGCTGGCTGCTCGTCGGCCAAGTGTACGACGGTTCCACTATCCAACATGTTGTCCGCTACTCAGACAACCAAGGCGACAAGTGGAACGACATAGCGCTGCCCCAAGCCGACAACGGCGACCTTGCCCAAATAGACGTAGCCCTAGTGAACGGCGAGAACATAGTTGTGGCTGTGGATGTGAATGCTCAAGCCACTGACCAAACTGCTGCGATCATCGCGGCTCGGGGGCTGGTGTCGGACGTGTCGGAGATCGACAGGCAAACCGGCGGCCCCGAAGTACCGATGGAGATTCTGATCAAAGGCAACACGGTGACCTTCACCATGGGCGACGCTGAGCCTGAGTCGTTCGAGCTCACGCCCGAAGAGCAGGCACAGCTCACAAATGCACGCAGAGAAGTTATTCGTCTCTACACGAGCCAAGGCGGCCCCGCAGCGCTTGCGACTGAGATCGCCGCAAGGAACGCCGCTGGACGCAGCACACAAGACGGCTTTGAGCTGGTGCTGTTCGCAGACGAAGGCGAACTCTTGGTGACTTCATCCGACGGGAACGACTGGCACAGTTCACTGCTTGATGAATCACGATCAACTGGCGAAGAACTCCCACCAGCTCGTTATTTCGATGCCACCAGCCCTGTCTTGTGGACATCTGGGGGAACTGCTGCGGGTGTCCGCGTCGAACGCAGCCCGGGAAACTTTGCCGCCGCGCTGATAGCAGAACTGCCTGAGCACATCGCACGGGTGAACCAGGTAGCCGTTGGCCCCGCTGGTGTCGCTGCTTTTGCTGAGCCTGGAACACCACCTGGCTTGGTCAACCTCACACCCGAACAAATCGAAGCGGCCCAAGCCAACAGCGCTTCTGGGCTAGAACAGACCAACCAGTCGCAGTCTTCGCTGAGCCAGTGGATCGGCTGGTCACAAGATGGCCGCAGGTGGGGCTGGCAGTCGTTGGCAGAAGCGCTCGGCGTGCCAGAAGCCGCCGAAGCCAACGTGGAACTCGCCGTCGGCACTGACATCGTGATCGCACGAGTGGAAACTTGGGAAACCACCACCAGCACATCATCAGATGACCGCGAAAGCACCGTCGGTGTCGCAGCCCAGCCTGCCCGCTGGTTCATCGCCGAAACGCGCTAACGCAAAGCGATTGACGCAACGACGAACGCGCAACCATGAGCACGCAACCACAAACACGCAACCACGAGCGGAGTTCGCGCTCTACGGCAGAGTTGGGGGCTGCCAGCGGTCAACCGGCACGAAACACAGGCGTCGCCCAGCAATCGGTGCGGCGTGGTCGGCGGCTTCGGGATGTCGGCACTGATCACTCGATGACCGCGTGATGATCTCATCGAGCACTACGACACCGTCTTGGGGCCAATCGCAGCTCACCGTACGCAGCGTGCCGTTGGGTGCCACCCAGAAGCACTCCCCCACTTCGAGCACAGCAACGTTCGACGGCTCGGCATCGGGGTCCGCCGACATATAGGCACTGGCCACGAAGATCACCATCCCCACGACCGCAATCGCTGCCCATGGCAGCACGCGAATCACCAGGGCTGCACTGCGGTGACGAACCACAAAACCGCCCGGACCTCCCGGTTCGCCGCCTGCGGCGTACCTCTCGTCAAACTGCTGAGCCCCGGGCGCGTCTCGGCGGCCTGTTGTGCCACCGGCAGCCCCAGTCGGGCCAGCATGTGTCGCGGCAGACGACGATGCCGACGGCTGCGGCGTCGCTGCGGCTCGTTCTTGGTCGTAAACACGACGCGACTCCACCCGCCCGAGCACACGCCACGCCTCGTTCACTGCCCGCATGCGCCGATCAGAGCGTTTGGTCTGCTCCTCGCTGACCTTGCCACGGCGGTCTGGATGATTGGCACGGGCCGCCCTGATCCACGCGCGCCGGATCTCTGCCGCATCAGCATCGGAACGCACACCAAGTGCTGCGTAATGATCGGGCAACTGGGCCACGGGCGGCCTCCTAGCTGTGACGCTACTGCGGGCCATCCCTTGCACTGAGTGCATCACAGCGAGACCGAGCAAGATCAAGCAAGATCAAGAGCGAAATCAAAATGGCGCTCGCAGCGCTCTGCGTCCGGATCTGTGGCCCTGCCATCGGGCTCTGCCTCTAATCTCGCGCCAGCCAGACTTCTTCCCTCCTAACAAAGGCAACAGCCCATGAACCCCAGCCAGATAGATCCGCGAACCCCCGTCTTGGTCGGAGCGGGCCAGTTCCTCCAGCGGCCATCGTGTACAGCAGACGCTCTTGAACCACTGGCGATGATGGGCGAAGCGCTCCAAGCGGCTCTCAACGACAGCGGCGCCCCGGCTCTAGCAGCACGCGCCACTCATACATGGGTCGTCAAAGGCGCTTGGCCCTACACCGATCCCGGCGCATTGCTGAACGCGCGGTTCGGCGCTACCGCCAAAACCGGCCTGTCCACCGACGGCGGCAACACGCCGCAGTCAATGGTGAATGAAGCGTGCAAGCGCATCGCAGCAGGCACTGCCGACATCGTGCTCATCGTCGGCGCGGAAGGCATCTGGAGCCGACGGCGTGCCCGTCGCCGAGATGAGCGCATCCCCTACACCGACCAACGTGACGCAACGCCCGACGAGATCCTCGGCGCAGACGTGGTGATGAACAGCCCGGTTGAACTTGAGCGTGGATTGTCCATGCCCATCAACCTCTATCCCATCTTCGAATCGGCATTCCGGGCTTGGCGAGGCGAGTCGATGGACGAGCACCGCGAACGCCTCGGGAGGCTGTGGGAGAAGTTCAACCAAGCTGCAGTCGCCAATCCCTATGCGTGGGTGCGCACACCAATGACAGCCGAAGAAATCCGCACCCCTGGCCCAGACAATCGACTCGTCGGATTTCCGTATACAAAGGCCATGAACTCCAACTGGGACTTGGACCTCGCCGCGGCGCTCGTTCTTTGCTCAGCCACCGCAGCAAGCGCCGCTGGGGTTTCTGTTGACCGTTGGGTATTCCCGCACTCGGGCACCGACGGACGCGACACCGACTACGTCTCAAATCGCGGTGACCTTCACAGTTCTCCAGCAATCCGAGTGGCCGGGAACCGCGCATTAGAAATGGCAGGCTTAGGTACCGATGACGTTCATTTCGTCGATCTTTACTCCTGTTTTCCCTCTGCAGTGCAGATCTCAGCTACCGAACTCGGCTTGGGTCTAGAACGTGATCTGACCGTGAGCGGTGGGCTTACTTTTGCCGGCGGCCCGCTCAACAACTATGTCACTCATTCGATTGCCACCATGGTAGGCAAGCTGCGAGAAAGCTCCGGTAGCGTCGGGTTGTGCTCAGCTAACGGCGGCTACCTCACCAAACACGCCTTCGGCATCTACTCCACCACGCCACCGAAGGCCGGGTTCCGTTACCAGAACTGTCAAGCAGAGATTGACCGCTTTCCTTCCGTCAATCTCAACGCCGACTACACCGGTGATGCCACTATTGAGGCCTACACCGTCATGCATGGCCACCAGACACCCGAAGTGGCCTTAGCAGCTGTGCGTACGCCCGAAGGACGACAGTGGGCCCGCAGTAGCGACCCATCGCTGATGGATGAGATGACACAAGTTGAATTCGTCGGCGCTAATGTCTTCATCAACAACACCTTTGAGTTTACACCGGCTTGACCTGCCTAGACTTTCCCCAGAATTCATCGGACAGCACATCTAGGCAGCAGCGATGAAAGCGGCGATAGAAGCGATGGAAGCAATGGAGCAGTGTCTGGGGTGGCTCGTGCATAACCGTGACGACATCACCATCCGCACAAAAAGCGATATTGAACTAGTCAACTGAACGCACTAGAAAGCGCAGCATCTTGGGGTTTACGGCCATTGATGACACTAGATCACCCAAGCGCTACCTCAACCGAGAATTGTCGTGGCTGGACTTCAATTATCGCGTCCTAGCGCTTGCCCATAACCAAGACCTGCCGCTCCTTGAGCGCGTCAAGTTTGTCGGCATCCACGCATCGAACCTCGACGAGTTCTTCCAAGTGCGTGTGCCCACGGTGCTCGATTCCATTGAAGCCGGGGTGCGAAACGCGGGCGCTGACGGCCTAACACCTCAGGCGCAGATGGGGGCGATCCGCAAAGCCGCCGCCGAGCAACTCCAAGATGCCTCGTCGCTGTTCATGGACGAGCTGCAACCGGCGTTAGCTAACGAGGGCATCTGTTTCGTGGTGCCGGAAAATCTCGATGCAATCAGTCGCTCATGGGTAGCTGGGCTCTTTGGCGAACAGGTCTTCCCGGTGCTGACCCCGCTTGCTGTCGATCCTGCTCACCCTTTCCCCTACATCTCCGATCTGTCTTTGAATCTCGCTGTCTTCGTTGAGCACTCTCGCAGTGGTCCATCGTTTGCCCGCGTCAAAGTACCGCCGATCCTGCCGCGCTTTCTGGCACTGCCTGATGAGCACCGTTTCATCGCGCTGGAATCGGTCATCGCCGCTCACTTGGGCGACTTGTTCCCGGGCGTGAAACTGCTCAGCCACAGCACGTTCCGTGTCACCCGCGATGCAGACCTCGACATCGACGACACCGAGACCGACGACTTGCTCAAGCAAATGGAACTTGAGCTTCGCCAGCGGCGATTCGGAGAAGCGGTGCGTCTTGAAGTGGCCGCAGACCTCAAAGACGAAGCAATCGACATGCTGACACGCGAGCTGAAGCTGACGCATGACGATGTCTACACCGCCAGCGGACTCCTCGGATTAGCCGACCTCGGCGAGCTGTACCGCATCGACCGCGACGATCTCAAAATGCCGACTCACAGGCCGCGGACGGCGCTGGCGTTACGCACAGTGAACGAGGCTGGCTCAGTGCTTGCTAGCAGTGACACAAATCGAACAGTGAGCGCTGAAAAGTCGGGCAAACGAGTCGATTTTTTCGCCCGCCTGCAGCACCGCGACGTATTAGTGCATTTCCCTTATGAGTCATTTACCTCCAGCCTTGACGCATTCATCCGCCAAGCCGCAGACGACCCTGACGTGCTCGCTATCAAGATGACGATGTACCGGACCTCTGAGCGCACCCGACTGGTCGATTCGCTGATCCGAGCTGCGGAGCGCGGCAAGCAGGTAGTGGTGGTGGTCGAACTGAAAGCGCGTTTCGATGAGCATGCCAACATTGAGTGGGCGCGCATTCTTGAACGAGCGGGTGTACATGTTGCTTACGGTGTTGTGGGTCTGAAGACCCACTGCAAGCTCGCTCTTGTGGTGCGACGAGAAGCGCAAGCCATCGCGCACTACTGCTACATCGGCACCGGCAACTTCAACGCCGACACGGCTCGCATCTACGAAGATTTCGGACTGCTGACAACCGACGGAGACTTTGCAGCAGACGTTGCGGCGCTGTTCAACTCGCTCACCGGCTACAGCGCCAAAACCGATTACCGGAAACTCGCTGTCGCACCGCACAACCTCAGTCGGGTGTTGATGGACCTCATCGCCGCTGAGGCCGCCGAATCCGACGGCCATGTCTTTATGAAGATGAACGCGATCGTTGACACAAAAATGATCGACGCGCTCTATGCAGCATCACAGCAGGGCTGCCGCATTGACCTCATCGTGCGTGGTATCTGCTGCTTGGTACCTGGTGTCGAAGCCATGAGCGAGAACATCTCGGTGCGCAGCATTGTCGGCAGGTTCCTTGAGCACAGCCGGGTCTATCGCTTCGGCAGCGCGGACCGGGGCTACACGATTCTGCTCGGCTCCGCCGATGTCATGCCGCGCAATCTGCGCCACCGCGTGGAAGCGCTCGCCCCAGTTGAGGCACCCGAACTCGTCAGCGAACTAGTTGACCTAACCGACAGGTACCTTGATGACGGCATCACAAGGTGGGAACTCAACAGCGACGGCGAGTGGACCAAGCACTGTGGCACTGATCTACACGAATTGATGCTGCGCCTTCACGCCGACCGCCGTCGCTAGCGGCCAGTTCAAACAGCCAATTCAAGCAGCCAGATGTCACAGGCTGCCAGACGCCGATCTGATAGCATTGTAGGTGTGATGCGTTCTCTAACCCAGTTAGCACTGCATTCAGCAACCGAACTGCTCCTTCTTAACTAGGCGAGGACCGCACAGGTCCTCGCCCAGCCTCCTGCGCCTTCGGGCCAGGAGGTTTTTTCGTGACCCAGCCCCAATCGAGTCGATTCCCCACAACCCCAATCAGCACAATTCCAAACAACCGTCCCTACCGCAGGAGATTCCCATGGCAGACATCAAGCGCATCAGCTCCCAGCAGCCCAGCCCGATGCCGTTCCATCTCTACGGCACCTACGCGTTTGCCGCGCACCTACCGGACCGAACCTGGCCCGACAAGGTCATCTCAGCAGCACCGCTGTGGTGCTCGGTGGACCTGCGCGACGGCAATCAGGCACTGATCGACCCCATGGACGTACAGCGTAAGCGCCAGATGTTTGAAGTGCTCGTCGAGATGGGCTTCAAAGAGATCGAAGTGGGGTTCCCGTCCGCCTCGGCACCCGATTTCGAGTTCTGCCGCATGCTCATCGACAACGACTTGGTTCCCGACGATGTATGGATCCAAGTGTTGACGCAAAGCCGACCGGAGTTGATCGAACGCACTTTTGAAGCGATCTCTGGCGCAAACAAAGCCATCGTTCATCTGTACAACCCAACCTCTGAGCTGCAGCGGCGGGTGGTGTACAGGCTTGATCGGGCAGGCATCTGCGACATTGCCACAGAGGGCACTCAGATGTGCAAACAATTGGCGCAACGCCATGACGGTGGGACCATCCGCTTTCAGTACTCGCCCGAATCTTTTACCGGCACTGAGATTGAGTTCGCGTTGGAAGTGTGCAATGCCGTCAGCGCCGAATGGGGTGCCACGGCCGACGATCCGATCATCTTGAACCTGCCGGCCACCGTCGAGATGGCAACGCCAAACACCTACGGCGATCTCATTGAATATTTCCACCGCAACGTTGACCATCGCGATGCCGTCGTGCTGTCGCTACACCCTCACAACGACCGCGGCTGCGGCGTTGCGGCCGCTGAGTTCGGTGTGATGGCAGGCGCAGACCGGGTGGAAGGCACGCTGTTTGGCAACGGCGAACGCACGGGCAACGTTGACATCATCACCTTGGCGATGAACCTGTTCAGCCAAGGAGTTGACCCCGAACTCGACATCAGCCACATCGACCACCTGCGTCGCATCACCGAGTACTGCAACCAGTTGCCGGTTCATCCCCGCCATCCCTATGGAGGTGACTTGGTGTACACGGCCTTCAGCGGCAGCCATCAGGACGCAATCAAGAAAGGTTTCGAGGCGCTGCCAGACGACTATGACTTCTGGGAGGTGCCATACCTGCCGATAGACCCGGCGCATGTGGGCCGCACGTATCAAGATGTCATCCGCGTCAACAGCCAGTCTGGCAAGGGCGGCGTAGCGTACGTCATGAAGCACACCTTTGGTCTTGATCTACCGCGGCGGCTCCAGATTGAGTTCAGCAGCGTGATCCAAGCCATCACCGATGAAGGCGGCGAAATACTGCCCGAAGCGATCAAGAAAACCTTCGACGAGACCTACCTGTATGCGGAGTCGCCATACAGTTACGTCGGCCATCGCAGCCACTTTGATTCAGAGTCATCTGAGGAGTCTGAAGTGGAAGCCACCATCAAAGCCCCCGACGGCGAGATACGGGCTAAAGGGCGCGGTAACGGACCGCTGTCGGCGTTCAAGAGCGCCCTAGTTGAGGCGCTCGGGATCGAGATCAGCTTGGTCGATTACCAAGAACACGCAGTGGGGGCCGGTGCTGGCGCCGATGCTGCGGCTTACGTCGAAATCGAGACATCGTCCCGCGACGTGTACTGGGGTGTGGGACTGCATCCCAACATCGTCACTGCGAGCTTCCGGGCTCTGCTGTCTGCTATCAACCGGTCGCACACATCCGCCCCAACGGGAACTAAGACCCACTGAGCTTGCAGCCTCTGCGCAGCTTCGCTGACGGCACCCTCTTTGGGAGCCGGTTCGGCTCTGAACCGGCAACGGTCGTCGCTTTGCACGGCTGGGGCCGCAGCCATGCCGACTTCGGCCCGTCCATGGCACGTCTCGTCTCTTGCGGTGCAGCAGTTGGTGCTGTGGCCTTAGACCTTCCCGGCTTCGGCGCCAGCGCCGCACCCGCGGAACCCTGCGGTGCTGCGGGTTACGCCGCGATGGTCGCGCCGGTATTCGACGAATGCGACGAGCGGCTTGTGCTGATCGGTCACAGTTTCGGCGGACGAGTGGCCGTCGAGTTGGCCTTTCGCTACGCAGACACCGTTGCTGCGCTTGTGCTGTGCGGGGTGCCGTTGTTGCGCGGGTCCAACCAAGCGCGCTCGCGCTCTGCCGTGCGGTACCGACTAATTCGAGGGCTGGCAAAGCGCGGATGGGTAAGCGACGATGCAATGGAGCGCATGCGACAGCGTTTTGGCAGTGCCGACTATCGCGCTGCGTCGGGTGTCATGCGAGATGTGCTTGTACGCGTCGTCAATGAGACGTACGAAACGCAGCTCCGACAAATTTGTCAGCCTGTTGAGCTGGTGTGGGGCCGTGACGACGGTTCGGTGCCCTTGACGGTCGCGCAGCAGGCATGCGAGATACTCCCCGATGCACGGCTGACGGTGCTTGAAGATGTGGGGCACTTCGTGCCAACCGAGGCTGCACCGGCACTAGTTGATGCCGTGGTGGGACGCCTCAACATGCTGTGATTGATGCTGTGATTGGTTGTGCTGTGGCTGGCGCGTCAGACACTGGCGCGTCAGACACTGGCACGCCAGACACCGTGCGTAGCAGACACTGGACTTACCAGACGTACCAGATGCAGTTTCATGAACCGCAGCCAATGAACGGAGTCGCATGAACCAAGTTGTGCTGTGGGTAGCAGTCGTCTCCGGCGTGCTTCCGGCTGCTCGCTGGCTGCGAGTGGCGCAGCGAGAGCACTACGGCATCGGTCGTACCTCGCGTTTCGCTCGGCGCTGGTGGCTGCTCGACACGCGCAACCGGGTTCTGGCTCTCGCAGCAGCCGTAGGTGTGGTGCTGAGCGGCACCTTTGAGTGGGCGCCAGCCATTACCGCAGCCGCTGTGGGCGCCGGACCCCGTGGGCTCAGCTTGCGCGGGCGATCTAGCCCGTTGGCGTGGACACGTCGGCTCATCACCATCGCATCAACACTGACGCTGGTCGGGCTGACGCTGATCGTTGTCGGGCTGCTCGCTGGAGTGGCCGCGCCAGTCACCGCCGTTCTGCTGTTCGGCATGCCGCTGTGGGTCGATATCACGTTGGCGATCTTGGCACCGCTCGAAGGGGTGCTGACTCGCCGCTGGGTGCATCGAGCCCAGCAACGACTCGACAAGGTCGATCCCGTGCGGGTCGCTGTCACCGGGTCGTACGGCAAGACCACCATCAAGGGCTATCTGCGCCATCTCACAGAGGGGTCTCGGGCAGTGTTGGCCACACCAGCGAGCTTCAACAACACCGCCGGGGTGAGTCGCACCGTCAATGAGCACCTCACAGACGGCACTGAGGTGTTCATCGCCGAAATGGGCACCTTCGGGCCAGGTGAAATTGCTTCCATGACTAGATGGGTGCGTCCGTCGGTGTCGGTAGTGGCCGCCATCGGCCCGGTTCATCTGGAAAGATTCGGCAGTCTCGATCGCATAGTGACCGCCAAATCGGAGATCTTCGCCACAAGTCGCACAGCGATTCTCAACGTCGATGCCTACGGCTTGAGCGCAGAAGCAGACCGTTTGGCTGCGTCAGGCCTGCGAGTCATCCGCTGCTCCGCACAGGACCCGACCGCAGACGCGACGGTGCTAGCAAGCGCAGCTCCAAATGGGTCGCCCCCACAGACACCCACAGAGAAATTATCGAACTTGTCCAGCGAGGCTGATGCCGAAACCGTGTCTCAAGCTGAGTCTCAAGCTGTGGTGCGCCGCGTGGTGCTGTTCGGCAGGGAAATAGCGGTCGGTCATCTGGGCGACGCTGCGTCTACGAACATTGCCTGCGCTGTCGCTGCGGCGTCGGTGCTGGGAGTCTCCGATGCCGACATCGCTATCGGTTTGGAGGACCTGCCAACGCCTGAGCATCGCCGCACTATTGGTCGCAGCCCCTCCGGAGTCACGGTCATCGACGACACCTACAACTCCAATCCTGCTGGTGCGCGGGCCGCCCTGAACCTTCTCGCACAGACCGATGCACGCCGACGCGTACTAGTCACCGGAGGCATGGTGGAACTCGGTCGCCGTCAAGCCCCCGACAACCGACAACTCGGCGCTCACGCAGCTCAGATCGCCGATGATGTCATCATCGTCGGCCGAACCAACCGTTCAGCCTTGCTAGAAGGCTCAACAGGGTGGGACCGAGCCGCGGCACGTCGTGCGATACGCAAGAACGGCTCCAACGGCTTGGTGTACGACGGTGCCAGCCAAACTGCCGCTGTCCATCTTGTGGCAAGCCGCGACGAAGCAGTCGCTTGGGTACGCAGCCATCTCACCTCCGGCGATGCCGTCCTCTATGAGAACGACCTCCCCGATCACTACCCCTGATGACGCACCGAGCGACCGGCTTGTTGTCACACCCAGATGAGACGATGACAGCACTGCCACACTGCTGCCTAAGGAGGACACTCATGCACAACGCAGATGCAGACAAGGCTGCTGCGGATTTGTTGAACGCTGATCCGAGCCGTTCCGAGCGTGACATCGTGACAGTGGTGCTCCGTCTGTTGCGAGCGTTAGGTGTTGAAGAGAGCAAAGAAGAGCATTCCAGAGGCGCGGGCCGCGCCGATATTTACCTGCCTCGGCGACGGGTGTTCATTGAGGTGAAGAAGGCGGGAGCGGCCAATCAGCCGCTTGCTTCTCGGTCTGGTTCGGTTTCGCCTTTCGATCAGCTCGAGCGGTATGTGAGAGCGGAGATAGAGCACGAGATCGATCAACTGCCCGATCAAGCGCCCGATCGTGCATGGATCGGAATCGTCACCGACGGGCAGGTGTGGCATGTCTGGGAGTTCCCTCATAGCAGGGCAAGCAGGGCACCGTCGCTTGTGCTCGGCAACTTCAGGCCGCAATCCGCCGCTGCGCTTCTTCGGGAGATCGCCCCTCTGCTCGACGCTGCGCCGATAGGGAAGCCGCGGATTCCTCTCAACCCGGTATCTGAATTCGAAGACGACCTGAGCAAGTTGTTCGCGCTTCATGACCAGGTCGTCAAACATGCGCGCAGTCAGCGGACCACCGAAACAAAACGGCAACTGTGGCTTGACATGCTGCGCGGCTCCGGTATGGCTCCTGCCGCTGGCGGCGAGACCCGTCTGTTTGTGGCGCACAGTTTCTTGGTTGCGTTGGCGCGAGGCGTTGAGCACACGCTCACCAATCCCGACGCGCGTCCTGACCCGCTCAAGCTCATCGGCAACGGCTTCCTCGGCTGGATTCTTGACACCCCGTCTGGTGAACGGTGGGCGCAGACGTTGCTTGATCGGATTTGTGGGTTCGAGTGGAGGTTGACGTCTGGTGATGTGCTCAGGCCGTTGTATGAGCAGTTCGTCGACGCTCAAGACCGCAAAGATTTCGGCGAGGTCTACACCCCTGACTGGCTCGCAGAGATGATGGTGAGCGAAGTGCTGGACGACGACTGGTGTCAGCAGAGCGTGCAGGCTGCTCTTAGCCACATCCACAGCGGCATGTCGTTGGACGGGATCGGCGTGCTGGACCCGACCTGTGGTTCGGGCACGTTCTTGTATCACAGCGCCAGAAGGCTCCTCGCCAGCGGTGCTTTGCAGGGGCTGGACATTGCTCAGCAGGCAGAGGTTGTGTGTCTGCTGGTCAACGGCATCGACATTCACCCCGTGGCGGTCGAGTTCAGCCGCGCCACGCTGCTGCGCGCCCTGCCGTCAGCGCCGTCGGCAGCAGAGTCGGCGCTGCGTGTGTATCAAGGCGACTCGCTGATGCAGCGCCAAACCGATACCGGCACTTTGTTCGAGCCTCAAAACGGGGAACTGCTGATCCGATCTCCCCAGCAACGAGAGATACGCATCCCCAGAGCATTCGCTGAGCACAAAGACTTTCAGGGAATGCTCGGACGGATCGTCGAAGCCGCCACTTCCGGCTCCGCCTTGCCGAGTGACATCGCCCACAAACTCCCGGAAGAACTAGAAGCGATCAAGTCTGGGCACACGGCTCTTGCGACTGTCATCGAAGCGGAAGGCAACTCGGTGTGGACATGGTTCATCACCAACGTGATCGGCGCCGATCAGCTTTCACATCGCAAAGTGAATCGGATTGTTGCGAATCCGCCGTGGGTGAAAGTTGCCGACATTCGCGGCGACCGCAAGAAAGTGCTGGAAGCCTTGGCCGGCAAAGACAACCGCACCGAGAGTCTTGGCTTGTGGACCGGTGGCATACAAGCCCCGCATTTTGATATCGCCCAACTCTTCATCCGTCACGCCCGTATGAGCTACCTCGCGCAGCCCAAAACCGATCCGGCGGCGTGGGTCACGAAAGCATCTGCTATCCGAGGCGGCAACTGGCAAAGATTTCGTGACTGGCACAAGCAGCATCTTGCCCAAGCATTGGACTTCTCAAAAACTCAGGTGTTCGGCGGAGGGGACGCCCGTCGCTGCTGTGTGCTGTATGAAAAACGCAGGCCCGAAGATCTACCGCAGGCGCATTCGCTCGCATCTGCCAAAACAGCAGCAGACGGCCATGTGCTGGTGATGTCATGTCCTGCACAAGAACCAGAAGCACATATGACTTGGGCGCAAGCTCGAGCACTGCTGCGCTGGCAGCCTGAGGTTTCGTTTCCGCGGCTTGCATCGGCGTACAGTGCTGAAACATGGCGACAAGGAGCGACGATTACGCCGAAGGTGCTGACCATCATTGACCAAAGCACTGCATCTGATGCGCGCAATGACCGCAGCGAGATCACGACACTCCGCTCAGACAAGTCGCCATGGAAAGATCTGTCGCCGCAAACCGGCGAAGTCCCCAGTCGCTGGCTGCTGCCGATGCTGCAATCTCAGCAGCTGCGCCCGTTCTCTGTCGCTCCGCCTGTCCAAGCAGTTGTGCCATGCGACACTGACGGACGGATGTTGACGCAGGAGCAGTCCTGCCAAGAGCCTTTCTGGGAGAAACTGGACGATCTGTACAGCAAGAACAAAGGCGAAGGCAGCAATACCCCGAAGACCCTGCTCACCCGGATCAACTACCACAACGAACTGTCTGCGCAACTCCCACTCTCGGCAGCACCGAGAGCCTGGATGGTGATCTACCCAGGGTCAGGCGACATCATGCGCGCAGCACGGGTGAAGGTTCGTTCCGCCGTGGTCAACTCGTCGGTCTTTTGGCGCAAAGCCGGCAGCGCAGCCGAGGCCCGCTATCTCGTGGCAGTGCTCAACGCACCGTGTCTGAGGCAGGCGTTCCTGCACAGCCGCACAAGCGGCAGGCATTTTCAGACGAACCCGTGGCGAGCAGTGCCTATCCCCGCTTATGACCACACCAACCCCGCTCACACCCAGCTCGCTGCACTGGCTGCACAAGCCGAAAGGGCCGTCGCAAAGCTAGACATAGCAGCAGAAATCGGGCAAGTAGCAGCTTCTCAGCGTATCCGCAGCTACCTCACCGAAACCGGAGTTCTCGCACATATCGACGAGCAGGCGAAGCAGATTCTCCCCGATCACGCAACCTGAACCAGAACGCCGGTACCGTCAACAACGTCCGTGGACATTGCAACCAGCCCGTCCTGCCCATCTGACAATCAAACGACAATCAAACAACAATCAAACAAGGTGAAGCGGCCTATGACTCGTCCCGGTGTCTGCTTCGGCGGCCCGTCGCCTGAGCACGACATCTCAATCCTCACAGGGTTGCAGGCAGTACACGCTCTCGCTGAAGCCGGGCGCAAGCCCATAGCGCTGTATTGGTCACCGGTAGGTCGCTGGTACGAAGTCCCCACCGACATCGAACCAGCAGCATTTGCCGCCGGTCTGCCGCGTGCAGCGTCGGAAGTCGATCTCGCAGTGCGTCCCGGCGGCGGTTTCGTACGCAGCGACCGTCGTCGTCGACCAGTGCCCGTTGATGTCGTCGTCAACTGCTGCCACGGCGGTCCCGGCGAGGACGGCGGACTGTCGGCTGTGTGGGACCTCGCAGGAGTCCCCTACACCGGGCCTAGCCAAGCCAGCGCAGCGATCTGCATGGACAAGTTGGCATTCAGCGGCACCATCGCCGCTGCGGGGCTGCCCGCACTGCCGCTGTGGCTGCTCACGCCTGAGGGTCCCGACGACGGCGATACAACAGACAGCAACACGACAGACAGCGGCATCTCAGACAGCAACATCACAGACCTGGCCCAAGGCCCGCTTATCGTCAAGCCACGCTTTGGCGGGTCGTCTATAGGAATCGAGATCGTCGAAGACCTTGCAACGGCTCAGGCCCTCGCAGGCACATCACCGCTGCTGCGTGACGGCGCAACAGTGCAGCGCTACCTCACCGACTCCATCGACTTGAACATCTCCGTGCGGACTTGGCCGCAACTGCGGCTGAGTGCGGTGGAACGGCCGCTGCGCAGCGACAGCACGATCTACACCTACGCCGAGAAGTACCTGAGTGGCGGAGGTGGCATGGCCACAGCACCGCGCGAGCTGCCAGCAGTACTGCCGACCACTATCGAATCAGCGTTGCGCGCTGCGGCAGCCGAGGTGAGCCGCCTCGTGATGGCCCGGTCGGTCATGCGCATTGACTTCCTCTGGGATGGAGGCGAAGACCCGGCAGGTCTATGGGTGAATGAGATCAACCCGATTCCCGGCTCACTGAGCTGGTACTTCTGGGCAAGTGAAGGCAACACCCTCAGCGACCTGCTCGACGATCTCATTGCCGAAGCTATGGACGGACCGACCCGTCATTTCGTCACCCAACTAGCAGACGGCACGGCACTGCGCTCATCGGGTTCCATCGCAGCCAAGCTGACGTGACGCCGATACGAGCAGTGCTCGTTCAGGGGAACTTCACGCCGCGCACGACACGCAGAGGAACATCAAGCTGTTGCTCAATGATGTGCCCGACAGCGGCGAGCAGTTCGTCAGTGGAGATATGACTCAAGATAGCGCCAGCGTCAAGATAGCCATCATGTTCAGCTTCAGCAGCCAAGACGGATGAAGCAATCCGGCGCGGCAGTCGGTCAAAGTCAACTGCGACTACCAACTCGTTCTTTCCATGGTCGATCCAAGTTTGAGCCACAGCGCTCGCAAGCTCGAAGCAATGTAGCTCTTTGTCGTTGGTATCTTGTGGCAAACACAGGTCGTGTCCATCAGCGAACAGCCTTTGAGCTTCAAGCAACTGTTTATAACTGAAGGTTGCACCAGTTCGGATCTCGAGTTCTTCGTATTTATCAGTGAGCGTTCGAGATGTTTCGCTGGGCGGATCATTATCTGTGAGCCGGAACCATGCCAAAAACTCAGGCTTGTGCTCGAAACCCCATCCGGCAGTGCGAACAGCCTCAATTTCTCGAAGTTCTTCAATAGCACCCAAGAGTGTCGGAAAGAGAACAAATCGACGTTGTGCCTCATCGCGTTGAATTCGATGCAGACGGGCGTACTCCTCAATCTCACACAATGGGTGATTTACTGTAGGCACGCGCCTGCACCCTCGAAGGCCGCTGACAGTCGCTAGAACCTCATTGTCGCAAAGCTGACTTCGACCTCCGTAACTGCCGCCAGTGCCGACACGCTGACCGGAAACAATTGGCCCCTCAAGCTTACCCCCACTATAATGCACCCAGAGTTCACCAGAGGCCGGATCATACTGAATGCGGTCGCGAGGCAGTGATAACACCAAGCGTTGAGGTTCTTGGGTGTACGTATCGTAGCTAGCGCGAAAATCTAAATATACACACCGGTCTTCGATTTCAAGTCGACCAGTAATCCCCATGCCATTGTAATCACCGCCTGGTGCATGCATTTCGTTAAAATCCGCCCAAGGCAACGGCAAAACATCTTCCGGATGCGGAACGTTTATCGGAAGCGTGTCTATCGGCGCAGCGGCGACTTCGGTCGATTCCACTTGAGTACTTCTGTTGAACACTGTTTCACTAGATTGCGTTATGCCACTGTCTTCTTGGTAAATTTCGGCGCTCTGTTCGGTTGATGCACACCCCAATATCAGTGAAATTACCAGTAGCGTTCCAAAGCAAATTAGGGCCATGTTCAGCCTAAATAGGCGAACACTAGATGCGAATGACGATACACATTTAGTTTGATAGGTTATCTGAAATGATGTTTTATCGAGATTGCAATAAATTTTCGTTTGTTCCCATGTTCTAGTTATAGCTGGAAACAACCACTTATTGCTAGGGTACATTGACAGGACCGAATGTGACGATGTCCTGCATTGCCGGTATGCGATCGAGGCGGCGCTGTGCTTCAGGGAGCCCCACTCCGTAGTCATGGGCATACGATAATCTCACGCTGCATTAGGAAACAGACGGAGACCAAGTGGCGGCCCCTGCCATGTCAGACGGACCTCCGTGTCCAATTTTCCATGTCCAATTTTCCATGTCCAATTTGTCGTGGCGGGCTGTTTGGCTGTCCGAGGAATCGCGTAGGCCGCAGGCATCGGGTCGACGGCGAGCGCGAACGAGATTGCAGAATGATGCTCATGGCTTGGAGTGCGTTCGTCTCCTGCATTGCTGCTGTTGTGCTGCTGGCTGCTTGCGCATCTTCGGATCTGCCCGCTGAAATCGACAGCAACCCCAATGTGAGCCTGAGCGACTGCGAGCGCGAGCGCTTGGCCGCCGCGCTCGGCTTGAGCGATGCAGCAGAGCTTTCGCTACCGCTCGATCCATCAGACGAATCGCTCGCCGACATTGCTAGGGACGTCTGCGCGCGCAGCGATGCCGGCGCGTCTGCTGGCGCATCATCCGAAACGGGCACAACAGCGGGAATCGCAGCCCTATCCCCAGCCGAGCAGCGCAACGCTGCACTTCCGGCATCGCTGGTTCGCGGCCCGGCGCGGTTCAACCCGACCGATGCCCCGCCGGGGGACGATCCGTACCTTGACGGTCTGTGGGTCGCATGCGGGCAGGGTTCTGCGAGTTCCTGCAACACGCTGCTCTTTGAGGCCTCTACGGGCAGCGACTACGAGGCGTTTGCTTTCAGCTGCGGCGGCCGGGAGAACTTGGACTGCAACGTGCTGCTCAGCGAAACAGGCACCGATGTCGGCGTGGCAGTCATCGATGCAATCATCGATTTTGGACCAGACTCGCCTGCGCCAGCCAGCATCCCCGAACTGGACGGCTGGTGGGAAGCCTGCGGAGGTGGCAGCGCCCGTGCCTGCGCGCAGCTGGTGCTATCCGCACCGGGCGGTTCGGCATATGCCAGCTTCGGCTGGACCTGCGGTGGCCGCACCACTCGCGATTGCGTGCTGACAGTAGGCGACGACGGCTCACCGCCTGCGCTCGCCGGACGCTCGCCAGACGACCCGCCTCCCGGCGACGACGAATATCTCGATCAGCTCTGGCAACGGTGCGGAGCAGCGGAAGCGGTGGCGTGTCGGGATCTCGCCACGTTCGGAACCCCCGGAAGCGACTACGAGCGCTACGCGTTGTCGTGCGGCTGGCGGGCTGTGCGAGCCTGTACTCGACTTTTCGCAGAGTTAGCTTCCCAACAGTGAGCTTCCCAACAGTGAGTCTGAGTGCGCCGAGCTGTCGGCATGGTCAAGGCATAGGCATTTTGGCTGCGGTGTGCGTATTCGGCGCCCGATGGGGCTAAACAACACATCGTGATCGCCGAAGCCTTGACAGGCAAGCGCATCGCCGTCACCGGCGCAACCGGCTTCTTGGGCACGGCGCTCGTTGAGCGGCTGCTTCGCTCGGTTCCCGACTGCGAACTCGTGCTGGTCGTGCGACCTGGTCGCCGAGCCGACCCCAGACGCAGAGTTGAGCGAGAAATCCTGCGCAACGATGCGTTCGACCGCCTGCGCGCAGCGTGGGCCGACGAATTCGAGGACATCTGCGCGCGCCGCATCTCGGTCCTGTCGGGCGACATCAGCGTGGACGGACTGGACTTGTCCGAGGAAGACCGCGAGCTGCTGTGCTCGTGCGATGTCATCATCCACGCAGCCGCCACGGTCAGCTTCGACAGCCCGCTGGATACCTCGATCGAGACGAACCTGCTAGGTCCGAACCGCCTGCTAGAGACCTGCGGCGCCGCGGGTGCCTCACCTCACTTCATCGCCGTGTCAACGTGCTACGTCGCTGGCAACCGGCGAGGCTCAGCAGACGAGGCATTCTTGGCCGACACACCATTCTCGATGGACATTGATTGGCGAGAAGAAGTGTCCGCCGCCCGCCGGACCCGTGCCGATCTCGACGCAGCGAGCCGCTCGCCCGAACGGCTGCGCCGCTTTCATCGCGATGCCCGCTCCGAACTCGGTCCCGCGGGACTGCCACTGCTCGCCGCCAAGACCGAGCAACTGCGCCGCGACTGGGTAGAAGCCGAGATGGTGACAGCAGGGCGCAGCCGCGCCACATCGCTCGGCTGGCCCGACGTGTACACCTACTCCAAGGCGCTCGGTGAGCAGGCATTGGTTGAGCTGCGCGGTGAAGTGCCCATCACAATTGTGCGACCGTCGATCATCGAGTCGGCGTTCAGCGAGCCGTCGCCGGGCTGGATCCGCGGCTTCCGCATGGCCGAGCCACTCTTCGTGTCTTTTGCGAAGGGCGAGCTGGACACCTTCCCCGGCTACCCCGAAGGCGTCATAGACGTAATTCCGGTTGACATGGTGGCAGCAGCCATCATCGCCGTGGCCGCACAGGGACCTGCACCTGAGCCTGACATCTTCCAAATCGCCTCAGGAGCGGTGAACCCGCTGCGGTTCAAGGTGCTAACCGAAACGACGATCAAATGGTTCGAGGACAACCCTGTGTACGACTCCAAGGGTCATCCCACGGCCAGTACCCAGTGGCGATATGCAGGTGCAAGCGGACTCGAAGAGCAGCTTGACCGCGCCATGGGTGTCTTCACCGCAGCGGAGAGGATCGTCAACAACCTCCCGATGCGCGGCCGCAACGACTTCACCGTGCGCCTAACGCAGCGCCGCGCCGAACTTGAGCAGATCCGCGGCTACGTGCAGCTGTACGGTGCCTACGGTAGATGCGAAGCGCTGTACAGCATCGACCGAACCTTGGGTTTGTGGGCATCGCTTCCCGCCGCGGATCGGGAGCGATTCGGTTTTGATCCTCGGGTTATCGACTGGCCTAGCTACATCGCGGATGTGCATCTGCCGACCGTCATTGCCCAAGCACGGGTCAAGACCACGCCCACGCCTCGCACCGGACCGACCCGCACCGAGCGGCTGCGCGCCGCAGCACTAGACCCGGCCCGTCACTTCGCTGCCTTCGATCTTGAGAACACTCTGATCGCCAGCAACGTGGTGGAAACCTACGCCTGGCTCGCCACCCGTCATCTAGATACTTCCCAGCGGGTGCGGTTCGCGCTGCGCACGCTTGCGGAGACACCGGGGCTGTGGCGACGCGACCGGCGTGACCGCACCGACTTTCTGCGCTACTTCTACCGGCGCTACCAAGGCGCGCCGGTGAGCCAGCTCGATGCTGACGCCGCGGAGATGCTGAGTCATCTCATCTTGGCCAAGGCCTTCCCGGCAGGACTCAGACGGGTGCGTCAGCACCGGGCAGCCGGCCATCGGACTGTGCTCATCACGGGAGCGCTCGAGCTAGCAGTCAGTCCATTGGCTCCCTTGTTTGACCACATCATCGCGGCGCGTATCGACAGCCGCAACGGTCGCTACACCGGCGAAATGCTCGACGTCCCACCGACCGGGGAAGTGCGTGCCCAAACAATGGTTGACTGGGCTGAAGCTGAGGGGTTTGACCTCGCTCAAGGCGTGGCATACGCAGACGCAGCCTCAGACATGCCCATGCTGGAGGCCGTGGGCTATCCCGTAGCAGTGAATCCCGAGACTCGGCTGGTAGCGATTGCTGACAAGCGCGGGTGGCTGTGCGAGAACTGGGAACGCGCACCCGGCGGGCCTCGGCCGCTGCTGCCCTTCGCACCTCGTCTCGGTGTGAGGGCCAGCGGTGAGCGTCCGTATCGGGCGCAGCGCTCCCGCCGAGCAGTGACTGGCCAACCAGTAAATGGCCAACCAGTGACTGGCCAACCAGTGGCTGGCATAGGACAGCGACGATGACCGCCCGCAGGGGCCTCGTCTTGGAGGTAGACCGAACGACCCCGCCGATCCTGTTCCATCACGGCGAGGGATTCCGGCTCAACAAGCTGCCTGTCGGCAGCCGGGTTGTGTACCCCAACGAGCCGTTGGATCCGTTGCGCGACCCCGAACGCGCCATTGCCGAGGCACTAGCTAACCCGGTGGGCGACTGCAAACCCCTCGCGTCGTACATGCAGCCGGGCATGAGACTGACTATCGCCTTTGATGACATCTCGCTGCCGCTGCCACCAATGATTGCGCCCGACATCCGGGGCCGGATCATCGAACAAATCCTCGACATGGCAGCAGCAGCAAGTGTTGACGACGTGCATCTCATCGCAGCTCTCGCTCTGCACCGGCGCATGACCCCCGCGGAGCTGCGACACGCCGTCGGCGACCGGGTGTACGACGCCTTCGCCCCCGGGGGCCAGTTGTACAACTTTGATGCTGAGGATCCAGACGGACTCACCCACCTCGGTACAACCGATGCGGGCGAAGAGGTGGTGCTCTCCAAACGGGCCGTCGAATCCGACCTGCTGGTGTACGTCAACATCAACTTGGTGTCGATGGACGGCGGTCACAAGAGCGTGGCAACTGGTCTGTCGCCCTACGCCGCGTTGCGCCACCACCACAACGTGAGCACCATGTTGCATTCGACATCGTTCATGGATCCTGAGCACTCAGAGCTTCACACCCGCAACTGGCGCCAAGGCCGACTGCTGGCCGAAGCAGGTGTGAAGGTGTTCCAAATAGAGACCACCCTCAACAACGACACATTCCCCCCGCCTTACGACTATCTCCAAAAGCGCGAATGGGAAATGTCGCCGCGAGACCGAATGATGCTGATGGGCACCAAGACAGCTCTGGATTTGATGCCACGCCGACAGGCTCGTCGCATCTTCCACGGCATCCGCGCGCCGTACGGACTCACGTCGATTCAGGCCGGTGAAGTTGAGGCAGTCCATGAACGGACGCTGAAGAACGTGTACCGCCAACATCTCGTCCGCGTTGAGGGCCAGACCGACGTGCTGACCATGGGTTTGCCGTACTTGTGCCCGTACAACGTCAACTCAATTATGAACCCGATACTGGTGGCGTGCTTGGGTCTCGGCTATTTCTTCAACCTGTACCGGGGGCAACCGCTGGCGCGCCAAGGCGGCGTGCTCATCATGTCGCATCCGACACCGTGGGAGTTTCATCCCGTTCACCATCCCAGCTACATTGACTTCTTCGAAGAAGTGCTAGCCGACACGACCGATCCTGCGGTCATTGAGCAGCGCTACGAGCAGCGCTACGCGCAAGACGAGTGGTACCGGCATCTGTATCGCACGTCGTACGCCTATCACGGTGTTCACCCGTTCTACATGTGGTATTGGTGCGCGCACGCACTTGAGCATCTGGGTGGGGTGATTGTCGTCGGAGGCGACCAGGCGGCGGTCCGGCGCTTGGGGTTCCGTTCAGCTTCGACACTGAATGACGCTTTGGAAATGGCGACCGATGTCGTGGGACGCGACCCGACCATCACGCACCTACACAATCCCCCCATGCTGATGGCAGACGTAGTCTGAACCGATGGCCACGCCGCATCTGGGTGCCAAGCGCCAGCAGCGCCGCAAGGCTTCGGTGACGCGGATTGTGCGCAACGCGCAGTTCCCACTCCGGGCCGCCCCGACACCCAAAGGCCAGACACCGCTAGCGGCCAACGTGGGTGCCAACTACGACACCGACTGGGCCCGGCGCTTCCCTGCCCGGGTGGCCCGCCGAGTCTGGCGAGACACCATCGCCCGAGGGCTAGTGAACTACTACGCCCGTCCTACCGTGAAAGGCGTTGACCGGCTCAGCGACCTAGACGGGCCAGCAGTGTTCGCCGCCAATCACCAGAGCCATGCAGACACCGCCGTCATCGTCACGTCGATTCCTGAGCCGTGGTGCAATCGGTTGGTGGTGGGTGCCGCTGCGGACTATTTCTTCGGCAACCGGGTCACTTCCGCGGTTTCGGCGCTGTTCGTGGGCGCCATACCGATTGAGCGGACCGCACTGAATCGCCGCACGATCGACCGAGCAGTCGGGTTGCTGCGCGGCGGCTGGAGCTTGGTCATCTATCCCGAGGGCGGCAGGTCGCCCGACGGTTGGGGTCAGCAGTTCCGGCCCGGCGCAGCGTTCTTGGCTCGCCAAGCCGGCGTCCCCGTCGTGCCGGTTCATATACGAGGCACCTTCGACATCCTCCGCAAAGGCCGGGCATGGCCGAAACGAGCCCGCTCGGTCATCAACTTCGGCCGCCCGCTCGACTTCGACGAAGGAGAAAACAACCGTCGGTTCACCCGGCGTCTGCAAGCTGCGGTGGAAGGCTTGGCTGACGAAACCGCTACCGGCAACTGGTTTGCCGCCCGACGGCGGTTGCACAGCGCTGACAGTCCCACACTGGAAGGACCTGTTGGCTCGGCTTGGCGCCGCCGCTGGGCGCTGACCGAGCCTGCACCCAATACGAGTCATACGAGTCATACAGACTCCAAGCGCCGATGGCCTTACGTCTAAACCTTCGCTGCTGCGGCTAACAGCGCCGCTACTCACAGCGACACACCAATACTGCGCTGATGGGCTGCTGCGGCCACAGCTTCGCCGTCCAACCCAATCTCGTTCAACCCAGCCTCATTTGACCCAGTCTCATTCGACCCAGTCTCATTCGACCCAACCTCATTTGACCAAGCCTGATTCGACCCAGCCTCTAAGGTTCGTTTCATGGTGCCGATGCCGAGCGCCCATGGCGCAATAGGCCAAGATCCAGCCGCAGTCCAAGGCCGCCGGCTGGCATCGGGCACCGTGCGCCGAGCTGCCAGCTTGGCCCGTCCTTATCGTGCGATGCTGACGGGCTTCATAGCTGTGCAACTGCTGGGCGCGCTGGCTTTTTTGGTGCCGCCGCTGCTGTTCGGCCGCATCATCGACGATGCGATCCCCAGCGGCGACCGCTGGCAGCTCAACGTGCTGGCAGCCCTCATCGTGGCCGCTGCTGTGGGCGAGGCGGCACTCTCCTTTATCGAACGCTGGTGGTCGGCGCGCATCGGCGAAGGCCTCATCTTCGACTTGCGGGTGAGCCTCTACGACCATGTCCAGCGGATGCCTGTCGCTTTCTTCACTCACACCCAGACCGGTTCGCTGATTAGTCGCATGAACAATGACGTCATCGGCGCCCAGCGGGCATTCACCAGCACACTGAGTGCAGTGGTGTCAAACACCATCGTGCTCTCGACAACGCTGATTGCGATGCTCCTGCTGGAGTGGCGGCTGACGTTGTTGGCACTGGCGCTGCTGCCGGTGTTCATTGCACCCACCAAGCAGGTCGGTCGCAAATTGCAGACGCTGACCCGTCAGAGCATGGGGCACAACGCTCAGATGAACACGGTGATGACCGAGCGTCTGAACGTGGCGGGCGCACTGCTGGTGAAGCTGTTCGGTCGGCACCGTGATGAGCGAGACACGTTCAGCGCTTCTGCGCAGGCAGTGCGTGACATAGGCATCCAGAGCGCCATGTGGGGGCGCACGTTCTTCATTGCACTGAGCCTGGTTGGGGCCATTGGTGCTGCGGTTCTGTACTGGGTGGGGGCGCATCTGGTCATCTCGGGCGCGCTCACCATCGGGACTTTGGTGGCAATGAGCCTGATGGTGGTGCGCATCTACACGCCGCTCACCAGTTTGACCAACGCCCGGGTGGATGTGATGACCGCACTGGTTTCATTTGAGCGGGTCTTTGCGGTGCTTGACCTGCCGAACCCAATCACCGACCGGCCCGATGCCGAAGACCTGCGCGACATTGAGGGCCGCATCGAACTCCAGAACGTGACGTTCACCTATCCGCCAGCAGACCATGACATGCTGCTGGAACTCGGTGAACCCGCACCACACAGTACGACCAGCAACGCGACAACCGGGCCGGTGCTCCAAGATGTCAGCGCAACCATCGAACCCGGTCACACAGTTGCGCTGGTTGGACCCTCAGGGGCCGGAAAAACGACGCTGGTGTCGCTGCTGTCACGTCTGTACGACGTCAACAGCGGAGCTGTGATGATTGACGGGCGGGACGTGCGCGATGTCACGCAGGAATCGCTGCGTGCCAGCATCGGTGTCGTTTCTCAGGATCCGCATCTGTTCCACGATTCGATTGCAGCGAACCTGCGCTACGCCCGACCAGCGGCAACCGACGACGAAGTTGTAGCGGCGTGCCGCTCTGCCCATATCGACGAACTCATCTCAAAACTTCCCGACGGCATCCACACTGTGGTCGGCGAACGGGGATACCGCCTCTCTGGCGGCGAGAAACAGCGGCTCGCTATCGCTCGTGTGCTTCTGGCAGACCCCGCCATCGTGGTGCTAGACGAAGCGACCAGCCATCTCGACAGCGAGAACGAGGCGCTTGTGCAGCGCGCCTTGGCGACAGCGTTGGCAGGGCGTACCGCATTGGTCATCGCGCACCGGCTCTCGACAGTCACCGATGCAGACCAGATATTGGTCCTCGACGATGGCCAGTTGGTTGAGCAGGGCCGTCATCGTGACCTCATCGCCATCGATGGCCTCTACGCGGACCTGTACCGCACATTGGTCGGTGCCGACGAACATGCTGGTGTCACCTAAGCACCGAGCTGTCAGCAGGCGGCCCCTCATCTCCGCAGCAGCAGCGCTGACTCTTGCGGTCGGCTCGCTGTGGGTCCCGAGCGCAGCGCAGGCACGCCAGATCGACGCTCTCTTTGATGTCACAGACCAGGTCGTCGGTTCGCAGGTGCCTCAGCCGCCTCCCGACGAACCGAGGCTTCGCTGGCGACAACCCACACCGGTCGGTCTCGGATCGCTGTTATGGCCTCGCTTCACCGGTGCGGAGTTCAACCGGCTGTTCAACACAGCCTCGCTGCCCAACACAACCTCGCTGCCCAACACAACCTCACTGCCCAACCTTTTGCCGATCTCAGAGGCACCGGCCATCACCGGTTCCCAAGAGCTGGACGCAGCTATACGGTCCCGCGCCCAAGAGCGCGGCTACTTGCGCCGGCCGCTCCCGCGGAACTCCTCTTTGCTGCGATTGATCGGCAACGGCCTTGCATTGCAGCCTTCGGCTGCGGATGCGTGGCTGTCACTGGCCGACGAGGCCGCCGCTCAAGGCTTCAAGCTGAAGCTCAACTCCGCCTACCGCGGTCACCGCTACCAGCGCGTGTTGTTCCTACGACCGTTGCGAACACCGTATGAGTTGGCTGATTTCGCTGAACGCATGCAGCTGTCGGCGCCGCCCGGATATTCCAAACACCACACCGGCTACGCCATCGACATCGCCCAAGTGGGCTACCGCTCTTTCGGCGAATCGCCCGCCTATGAGTGGTTGGCAGCAGACAACTTCGCCCAGGCCAAGCGCCACGGATGGATCCCGAGCTACCCGCCTGACGGCGGTCTCCAAGGCCCCGACCCTGAGCCATGGGAGTTCACCTACGTCGGAGTGCGGGCGATCCTGTGCTTCCATCAACCCCTCGACAACAACCCTCTCTGCGCCGACCAAGAACATGCGCGGGTTAGCGACCCTGCACGAACGGCAGGCCCATCGGTTGGGTAAGTTCGATTCCAAGATCGCCTGTCGGGGCGCATCCTTTGACACGTCTGGCAAGCACTGGAGACCCATGGCTGTGTATTCGACGACACCGATCAGCCTGATAGAGGGCACCTACAGCAGACTGGCCGAAGCCACCGCGTTCGGGCGGGAACGGCTGGACCGGGCACTGACGCTCTGCGAGAAAATCCTCATCGCTCACCTGCGCGACCGTGAACAGGCACTTGAGCGAGGTGTCTCCTATGTAGACCTAGCGCCAGATCGGGTTGCCATGCAAGACGCCACCGCGCAGATGGCTTGGCTGCAGTTCATGACGGCCGGTCTGGACACGGTCGCAGTGCCTACTACAACCCATTGCGATCACCTGATTGAGGCTCGCGAAGACGGCAAACGCGACCTGCTGGCCGCAGCCGATAACAACGAAGAGGTCTACGACTTTCTCGAGAGCGTGTGCGCCCGCTACGGCGCAGGCTTCTGGAAGCCGGGCAGCGGCATCATCCACCAGGTCGTGCTCGAGCAGTACGCCTTCCCCGGCGGGATGATGATCGGCACCGACAGTCACACCCCCAACGCCGGTGGGTTAGCCATGTTGGCTGTGGGGGTCGGTGGCGCCGATGCCGTTGACGTGATGACAGGCTTCGCGTGGAACGTGCGATGGCCGAAGATCATCGGCGTGTATTTGACCAACGAACTGTCGGGCTGGAGCGCCCCCAAGGATGTCATCCTCAAAGTGGCAGAAATCCTCACGGTCGCCGGAGGCACCGGGGCAATCGTGGAGTACTTCGGCCCAGGTGCCGAATCGCTGAGCGCAACCGGGAAGGCGACGATTTGCAACATGGGTGCCGAGATCGGTGCCACCACGTCGTTGTTCGGTTACGACGCCGCTATGGCCCGCTACCTCAAGGCGACGGGCCGGGCCGATGTAGCCAAAGCCGCCGATGCGGTCGCTGAGCACCTGCGGCCCGACGAAGCTGCTACGGCTAATCCCGCCGGTCATTACGACCAAGTCATTGAGATTGACTTGTCGCGTCTAACACCGCACATCAACGGACCGCACACGCCAGACCGCGCGCGTGAAACCTCAGCGTTGGGTGCTGAGGCGAAGGTCGAAGGCTGGCCGTTGCAAATCAGTGCCGCACTGATCGGTAGCTGCACTAACTCCAGCTACGAAGACATCACACGCGCCGCCTCGATCGCCCGTGACGCGGCCGCCAAGGGGCTCCGAGCGCGTACGCAGCTGCTGATAACGCCAGGCTCAGAACAAGTGCGGGCCACCATTGAGCGCGACGGCTTGCTGGCCGACTTTGAAGCGTTGGGCGCAACGGTGCTGGCAAACGCCTGCGGGCCCTGCATCGGCCAGTGGGATCGCTCGGGCGACGAGAACTACGTGGCGGGCCAACCGAACGTGATTGTCACGTCCTATAACCGCAACTTCCCCAAGCGCAACGACGGCGATGCAGCGACTCTTGCGTTCGTGACTTCGCCTGAGACCGTCATGGCGCTGGCACTGGCAGGCACGCTCGATTTCGATCCCGTTGATGGCGTGCTCTACAACGACAGCGGCGAACCGGTCACTTTGCCGGTTCCCGTTGGGGTCGAGTTGCCACCGGACGGCTTTGATCCCGGCACCGACGGGTTCGTAGCGCCTCCTGCTGACCGTTCTGTCGTTGCGGTGCGCGTCAATCCCGACTCAGATCGGCTGCAGTTGCTTGAGCCGTTCACTGCTTGGGACGGCAACGACTATGAGGACCTGCCTGTGCTGGTGAAAGCCAAGGGCAAGTTCACCACCGACCACATCTCCATGGCAGGGCCTTGGCTGCGCTATCGCGGCCATCTGGAGAACATCTCAGGCAATCTCTATCTCGGCGCAGTCAACGCCTTCGACGGCTACGAAGTTGGGCATGGCAAGAATCAGCTCACGGGCGAGACGCAGCCGTATCCAGAGATCGCAAAGGCATACCACGCTGCCGCCTTGGGCTGGGTAGTGATCGGTGATGAGAACATGGGCGAGGGCTCAAGCCGTGAGCATGCCGCCATGGAACCTCGGTTCCGGGGCGGTCTGGTGGCGCTGTGCCGAAGCTTTGCCCGCATACATGAAACCAATCTGAAAAAGCAGGGCATGTTGCCGCTCACGTTCGCTGATCCTGGCGATTACGACCGCATTGAGGAAGATGACCGAATCTCAGTTCTAGGCCTCGCCGGTCTCGCACCGGGCATCCCTGTCACCGTTGAAGTACGAAAATTGTCAGGCGACACGCTGACATTCCAAGCCAATCACACATTCAGCGATGACCAAGTGGGGTGGTTCAAGGCAGGCTCAGCGCTCAACCTCATCCGAGCCTCTCTCAAACCCTGAACCCCCGCCCCCTAACGCAAGCCTGAGCCCCCCCCCCAACGCGAGGAAGCCGACCCGGGGGGTGGGCCGACTTCTTCGCTGAGGTCGCTGGGCGTGGGGTACGCTTCGACCTTCGCCGGTCGGAGCTTGGGATTCCGATCCGGCACTCGCCTGCCTAGGTGGGGGGACACCGTGCGGCAGTGCGATTTGTGGAGCGGTGGGGTGTAACCGCTCAATAGACAAGCTACCCAGACCTGCGCTATCGGGCCAACTGTTAGCGCAGATATTTTCAATCTCTTTGAGAGATAGCCCGTCGGCAGGCACTAGCGTGGCTGTATGGATCTGAAATACCTCGATGCCTTGGCGGCAGTCGCCACACACGGTCGATTCTCAGCAGCGGCACGAGCGCTGCATACCGTGCAGTCGAACGTGTCTAGCCACATCGCAAAACTTGAGGAGGAGCTGGGCGCGGTGCTGGTAGATCGCACAGCGGGGTCGCTGACCCCCGAGGGAGAAGTCGTACTCGCCCGCACCAAGCGAATCAACAGTGAGATCGCAGCCATGAGAGCTGACGTGGCATCTATGACGTCGCATGTCACCGGCGACATGCAGCTAGGCATCATCGGCACACCCGGACGCTGGCTGCTGCCACCATTCCTCGACGAACTGCGCCGACGCCACCCAGATGTCAATGCCACGGTGGTTGATGCCACGACTCTGGCTCTCATTCGCTTGCTTGAGAGCAACGAAATCGATCTGGCCATTGTGAACGCCCCGCTCGATCACTCCGAGCTGGTAGCCACACCGTTGTTCGCTGAAGAGTTCGTTGTCATCGCTCCGGTCGGGCACAAACTCGCAGCATCTGGAGACCGAGAGGTGACGTTCGCCGAACTCGAACAGCATGAACTGCTGCTTGGGCCGTCTGGCTCAGTGATGCGCATGTTCATCGACGCAGCTGCGGCGCGACGCGGTGTGTCGTTGCGGACAATGGCACAGCTCGACGGCATCCGACTAACCGCAACCCTTGCGTTCCAGGGTTACGGCCCTGCCATCGTCCCCATCACCTCCATCCCGGCTTGGACCGACCGCGGTGACTGGAGCGTGCTCACCGTTGCAGATTTGCCCCCTCGCCAGGTCGCGCTTGCCATTCGTCGCCGCGGAATGCTCTCAGCACCAGCGGCGGCGGCCCGTGACCTGCTTCGCTCAGTGGTGCGCAGTGTGTCTTTGCGTATCCCCGGCGTCACTGTTACATAACTTTCTGGCGCATAGCTTCTGGCACATAACTTTCTGGCACACAGCCTCCTAGCACATAGCCTCCTGGCAGTGGACCTGCAGTTGCGCGTCGGTGCGAGCGGACATGTCACCGCCAACGTCACCACCTTGGGTGGGCGGGCGGCCATGGTGATCACCGCTGGCAGTCCACACCGGCGCGGTGCGCTTGCGCCTGCCGATAGCGAAACCATCGTCGCAGGCCTGCAGACAGCGCTCGCCAAGCGTCTGCCGGTAATCCTCATGCTGTCATCCAGCGGCGCCGATGCAAACCATGGTGTCGCGGCGCTGCACGGCTGGGGCGAGGCCGCAAGAGAACTCGTCCGATGCTCAGGAGTGGTCCCAATCCTTGCGGGAGTGACAGGAGAAGCCATCTCGGGCATCGCTTTGCTGATCGGGCTGTCTGATCTCGTCGTGATGTCTGAGGATGCCTACGCCTTCGTGAGCGGCCCCGTCCCTGTGCGCGAGATGACTGGCGTGGTCATCAGTCCCCACGAACTCGGGGGCACCTCGATTCATGCAAAGGCTTCAGGAACCGCAGCAGCAGTGACCTCCACTGAGGGCGTGGCTGACATGCTGACCGAAATCTTGACCTACCTGCCGTCGAACTGCGACGAACTGCCACCGCGCATCGAAACCCACGATCCGCGTCAGCGCCTGACCTCTGCTGCGGGCGAGATACTGCCGTCGGCGCCGACGGGTGCTTACGACATGCGCGACATCATCATCGAACTCGTTGACGACGGCTGTTTCACCGAACTACGAGCGGGGTGGGCACCGAACCTCGTCACGGGCTTTGCCACGCTGGGCGGGTACTCAGTGGGCGTGCTAGCGAATCAGCCGATGAGCATCGCAGGCACCCTCGACATCGCTGCTAGCCAGAAGGGTGCCCGCTTCGTCAATTTTTGCGACGCTTTCGGCTTGCCACTAATCACGCTCGTGGATACGCCCGGCTTCTACCCCGGCAAAGACCTCGAGTGGCGCGGCATGATCCGTCACGGTGCACAACTTGCGTTCGCTTATGCGCGAGCAACCGTGCCACGCGTCGCTGTGGTGTTGCGCAAGTCCTACGGCGGTGCCTACATCGTCATGGACTCCAAGACGATGGGCAACGATGTCTATTTGGCGTGGCCGAGTGCCGAACTTGCGGTGATGGGCGCTGAGCAGGCAGCTCAGATTCTGCGTCGAGGCGCCGACGCCGACGAACTCGCTGCCTATATCTCCGATTACGAGAGCACCTACCTCAATCCCTATGTGGCTGCCGAACGGGGCTATGTGGACAGCGTCATCAATCCCGCCGACACGAGGCGAGAACTCATCGACACGCTTGACATGCTCTCAACCAAGCGAGAGCGGCTGAGCCAGCGTCGGCACGACAACGCTCCCCTGTGATCGCGTTCCCCTGTGATGGGGCCCTGTGACCGTTCCGCTCGCTTCTGGATCCCGCCCAGAAGCGAGGACAAATCGCGGCGCAGCGACATATTGGGTACATTCAGCGGCACGAACAAGGGGGACTAATGGCAGACGACAGCTTCACGATCACCGACAACCGCACAGGAGAGTCGGTGACCGTCCCTGTGGTCAACGGCACGATCTCGGCCGCCGCACTACGCAAGCTGGACCGTGGCCTGTGGTTGTACGACCCTGCCTATCTCTCTACAGCCAACTGCGATTCAAAGATCACCGAAATTGACGGCAACGAGGGGATACTGCGCTATCGCGGTTATCCCATAGAGCAGCTCGCTGAACAGTCCAGCTTTCTTGAGGTCGCCTACTTGCTCATACATGGCGAACTTCCCACCGAGGCTGAGGCCACCGAATGGATCCGTCACATCACGTTCCACACCTACGTCCATGAAGACATCACGCGTTTCATCAAGGGCTTCCGCTACGACGCCCACCCGATGGGCACACTGGTCTCCACCATTGCTGCGCTTTCCACCTTCTACCCCGAGGCAAAAGACATTGACGACCCCTACACGCGGATGGTCCAAATCATCAGGCTGATGGCCAAGATGCCCACGATGGCAGCGTTCGCCTATCGCAACAGGATGGGTCTGCCATATGAGTACCCGGTCAACCACCTCTCCTACACCGGCAACTTCCTGCGGATGATGTGGAACGTGGCTGATCCCGACTACGTGCCCGACTCAACGCTGACAAGAGCTCTGGACGTTCTGTTCATCTTGCATGCGGACCATGAGCAGAACTGCTCCACCACCACGATGCGCACAGTCGGATCGAGTCGCGCCGACCCGTATTCAGCAGTGGCTGCGGCAACGTGCGGGCTGTATGGGCCGTTGCACGGCGGTGCCAACGAGCAAGTCATCCGGATGCTGCACGAGATAGGCAACTTCGAAAATGTGACCGCTTACGTCAAGCGGGTGAAAGCTGGCGAGGTGCTGTTGCAGGGCTTCGGGCACCGGGTCTACAAGAACTACGACCCGCGGGCCCAGATCATCAAGGAAACCGCTGACGCAGTGTTCAAGGTGACCGGCCTGAACCCGCTGCTCGACATCGCCATGAAGCTCGAAGAAGTTGCGCTCAGCGACTCCTACTTCAGCGACCGGCAGCTGTACCCAAATGTGGACTTCTACTCAGGTCTCATTTATGAGGCGATGGGATTCCCGCTGGACATGTTCACCGTGCTGTTCGCCATCGGGCGCACACCGGGCTGGCTGGCTCACTGGGTGGAACTGCTCGGCGATCCAGAGCAGAAGATCTACCGGCCCCGCCAGAAGTACACCGGACCGGGTCAGCGCGACTACAGCCAGATTGAGCACCGCTAGAGGTCGAGCACCGCTAGAGGTCGAGCACCGCTAGAGGTCGAGCACCGCTAGTGGTGTGGCACCAACGGCGGCAACCAGCCGCTGCGCGCTAGCTCACCTCCACCAAGATCTTGCCGACGTTCGCGTTGGTGGCCATGTAGCTGTGCGCTTCGGCGATGTCGTCGAGGCTAAAGCGCGAGTCGATAACAGGCCGCAGCGATCCGTCGTCAAAACGCGGCAGCAGCTCAGCGCAGAACCGCTGGTTGGCGTCGATCTTCTGCTCGATTGGTCGTGAACGCAGAACCGTGCCGGTGAGCGTCACCCGCTTAGGCAGCAGAGCGCCGAGCGAGAACGTCGCCGTCGGTTCGCCCATGACACCTACTTGGATGATGCGGCCCCCAACTCGCACCGAGGCAACGTTGCGAGACAGGTAGTCACCGCCGATCACATCGAGCACCACATCAACGCCTTGTCCGCTCGTCCATTCCTTGACTGCCTCGACGAAGTCGGTTTCGGTGTAGTCAACGACGAGGTCGGCGCCGAGATCGCTGCATGCCGTCACTTTCGACGTTGAGCAGGTGACAGCGATGCGAGCGCCGATGGCCTTGGCGATCTGAATGGCAGCGGTGCCCACGCCCGACCCGCCGGCATGCACCAGCGCGGTGCCGCCCGAGGCCAATCCACCTTGGGTGATCAGCGCGTCATGGGCGGTTATGAAAACCTCTGGAATGGCTGCTGCGTCTCGCACATTTACCCCAGATGGGATCCGCGCCAGCATGCGCTCGTGGGTGACGAGTTGTTCGGCCATCGCCCCGCCCGAGGTGATGCCCATGACCTCATCGCCTACCGACCAGCCCGTGACGCGCTCACCGCACGCAGCGATGATGCCGGCGTATTCGAGTCCTGGGATCTCAAATGCAGGTTTGGGGCCGGGTGCGGGGTACAAGCCCATCCGTTGGAGCAAATCGGCGCGGTTCATCGCCGAGCAGACCACGATCACCATCACCTCATCGGGCCCTAGTGTCGGGTCTGGCACCTCTCGCACTTGGAGAACGTCCACGCCGCCGTATTGGGGTATCACCACTGCACGCATGCACGGTGACGGTAGCCCTCCGAAGCTGCATGCAGGAGCATCGCCGCAGGAGAACAGGCATTCGAGCCGTAGCGTCGTCGTTGCCGCAGATGTGGAAGTGGCAGAAGGCTCGGCTGCACACGCATCCCGGCTGCGTTTGCGTACCCTGCGAGTCCATGCGTCGGGATGCTGTGGTCGCCTTGGAGGGCGCTAAGAATTGCCGTGACCTCGGCGGCTACCCCGCGGCGGGAGGCCGTCATGTGCGGATGGGAGCACTGTTTCGCTCCGATCGCTTGAGCGCGCTGAGTGCCGATGATCTCGAAGAACTCACCAGCCGGGGCATCCGAACGGTGGTGGACCTGCGAGCCGAACCAGAGATTGAGCGGGATCGCTCGCGGCTGTGGCCCGGTGTAACTACTCATCTGTCGTTGCCGGTGGGCGACACTGTCGACAGTGACATCAGCATGGTGGACCAGATAATTGAGGGTCGGCTGCGGTCGGTCAGCGAAGACGACATGGCGGGGCGGTACCTGCAAATGCTCGGGGAATACGGCGAACGGTTCGCCCAGTTCGCCGCCATAGCGGCCGATGTTGACCATCTGCCGATGCTGTTTCACTGCACTGCTGGCAAGGACCGCAGCGGTATTGCCTCTGCGCTCTTGCTAGAAGCCCTAGGCGTTGACCGTGAGGCAGTGCTCGACGATTACTGCTTGTCAGACAATCCGCGTTCGCGCCAGCGCATCGCTGAGCTGATGCCGGAATTCGTGCGGGTCGGCATCGACATCGACGACGTGCGAGCCATCCTCAGCGCGCCGCGCGCAGTGATGGCCGCAGTGCTGACAGAACTTGACAACCGCTTCGGACGCAGTTCGAGCGAAGACACACGAGAAGGCACAGGGCTCAAGCGAAGGCACAGGACAGGTGCGGAGGGCTACCTGCTCGCGCACGGCCTTGACCCAGCAGCCCTAGAGATGCTGCAAGCAAACCTTCTGATCTGAAGCACATCGGCTGCCCTCGGCCCCCCACCAAATGCTGATCGGCTCGGCTGCTGAGACGGCACCGGCCCTCATCATCTGCCGTTGGCTCGTCGCAACGAACGCGCAATCCGTCAAGATGCAGATGCGTGTGACTCCCGGCTGGTAGGACATAGGGAGAAGCACGGGCAGCCAGCGTTGCGCTCGTCAGATAACCGTCGCCGCCATACGTCACGGGAGTACATGCGATGAGGCAAGCAAAAGCCGTTGATTTGTGTAACCCCCCGAGGCTCAGCGAGGTAGCTGGTGGGCCGTTCGGGACGGTGCTGGCCGATCCGCCTTGGCGATTTCAGAACCGGACGGGCAAAGTCGCACCCGAGCACCGGCGGCTCTCTCGTTACGACACGATGGACTGGAAAGACATTGCGGCACTTGACGTCGGCAGCTTGATGGCCGAACAACCGACTTGTTTCCGCCGGGCAGCATCATCTCAGCGAGGGTCAGTTCGAATTCGTCGAGAACCGTCATGATGTCGGCCCACTCTTCATGATTAGTGGCCTTGGCAATCGCGGCGGCGTTGCGCACTTCACGCCACTCAAAGCGCGTCAGCAACTGCCGGGGCACTGTGGATCGGTAGCTCTCGGTTAGGTTCATGGCGGAGCGCGAGGCTAGGGGTTGAAGCGCCAGGTGTTTGGGGTCTCGGTTGGGATGATGTGGCCGGCGGTGCGGCCGGCGAAATGGGTGCCAATGACGAGCCGGCCGTCGCACCAGCGTCCGAACGCCTCCAAACGGGTAGCAGTGGAGGTGCCGTCGGCTTGGTAGTCGGCGCTTGAAGCCATGTCGGGGCGGGCGAACTGCACAGGGTGGTGAATCATGTCGCCGGTGATCACCGCCTGCTGCCCTTGCGAGGAAACAATGACGCTGACGTGGCCGGGGGTATGGCCGGGTGTCGGCTCAAACCACACTTCGTCGTTGATGCGGTGATCGGCGCTTGTGAGGTCCGCTAGGCCAGCATCGATGATCGGCTGAACGGAGTCTTCAAAGACCGGCCCGTAATGCTGCGGCTCAGCGCGCCAATAGTCGTACTCGGTCTCACAGAACAAGTAGCGGGCATTGGGGAACGTCGGTACCCACTGGTCGTTGACGAGCCGGGTGTTCCAACCCACATGGTCAACGTGCAGATGAGTACACACCACATAGTCGATGCTCTCAGGAGCGAAACCCGCCGACTCAAGATCATCTAGAAACGGTGTAGCGAGTTGATCGAACGGAGGAGCACCCGGGCGCGGCTTGTCGTTGCCGACACAGGTGTCCACGATGATGCGCAAACCCAACGATTCGATCACCACTGAGTGCATCGACAGTCGCATAAGGCCGTCGTCGGTGACAAAGTCGGGTCGCAGCCAGTCGTGGTCGTCGATGATGTCCTCAGCGCCCGGCAGTAAGATGCCGAACGGCCACTGCGCCTCAAGCTCTGCGATGCGGGTGAGCCGGACATCGCCCACCGTCCAAGTAATCGGGCTGGATCTCTCAACGGTCGGCATTCTTGCCCTCCCTGCTACTTGCTGTTCTGCTTGGCATCCACTGCTCTGCTGGGCATTTACTGCCTAGCCTTTACTGCCTAGCCGCTACCGGCTGGCCGCTGAAGCGCCACACTATTGCCGTCTTGTTGACACCTGCCAATTTGAGCCATGACCGAACCTGACAAAGACACGCCAAAGCCGGACGATTCGGAAGATCCGACCCGCGCTGAGCGGTTTCGGGCGGCTGCCATCGAAGCTGAGTTTGAGACAGGCGAACGCGAACCGACGCGCCAACTGGCATGGCGCGGCTCCGTTATGCGTCTTTTCCGCATGGGCTTCGGTGTCGCCGTTGTCGTACTGGGCATCATCATGTTGCCGCTACCGGGCCCAGGAATGCTCGTAATTGCCGTCGGGCTCGGCATTTTGGCTCGGGACGCTGCTTGGGCCGATCGACTGCTGCGGCGTGTCCGCGAGCGCCTGCCATCGGACGCACAAGGCAAACTACCCCGCTCAACCATCGTCACCATGGTGCTGGTCGCCGCAGCAGGCATCACCGCTTCGATCTGGTTCACAGTGGGAGACATCAACCCGCTTGACGTCATCTTGTTCTGGCGCAACTAAAGATCGCAACTAAATATCATGCCTCTTGAGTCTGCACAGAGACCCAGGCATCACGCTGGAGGTTGCGAGTCGTCAAGTGCTGCACCACGTGCTACACTTTCCTGCGTGCCTACAGCAAGACCCCGCCACCCATTGACAGAATCAGACGAGATCGCCGATGTGCTCGACATCGCGTCGCAGCGCTGGCCGTCTGCCCCCAGAGCGAAACTTGTGCAACACGTAGTGCTCGATTGGGCCTGCGGCGGTCGGTCGCCGAATGCGCGCGCTACAGCCCGAGCAGAACTCACCGGGTCACTGCCCGAATCTTCGCAGCTATACGACCGAGCCGAGGACTGGCCTGCGTGATCGTGGCCGACGCCAGTTGGGTTATTGCATTGCGAGACCCCAGCGACCGTCACCATCTTCGCGCCGCTGCCATTAGCCGCCACATCGGAGACGAAGACGTGTGGTTGCATCCGGTCACGTTCGCAGAATGTCTCGTTGCGCCCGCCCAATTAGGTGTCTTACAAGACGCAACTCTCAGATTGAGGGCTGCTTTTGAGGTTCCTGAGGTTGCACGCGACGCGCCAACGCACTGGGCGAAACTGCGTGCCGAATCTAGATTGCGGTTGCCCGATGCCGTCGTACTTGACACCGCGCTCCGCAATGGTGCAAGAGCGATTGCTACATTTGATGTCGCGCTTGCCCAAACTGCAATTGCGCACGGTCTATTAGCCTTGAGCGCGCGCTCCTAAGACGAGTTTCGTTTTGGTGGGGTTAGTCGTTGTCTTTGATGGTGATGGTGGCTTGTCCGTCGCCGATTTGTGCGCGTAGGGGGTTGTGGAGGGTGATTTGGAAGGTTTCGTTGGGTTCTTTGGTGTTGTCGTTTTTGATGTGGACGTAGATGTTTTTGGTGGTGGTGCCGGTTGGGATGATGAAGCTTCGTAGTTTGCGTGGGGCGAAGTCTTGGTGTGGGGTGGCGTAGCCTGGTCCGGTGCCGAGGTGGGTGATGGTGAATGAGATCCAGACGCTTTTGTTGTGGGGTTGGTTCAAGGTGACGGTGACGGGGTAGAGGTTGAGGTAGGCTAGATCGCCGAGTGTTTGGTCGCCTTCGGTGATGGTTCGGTCGGTTATTGAGATGATGGGTGTGTTGGTGGTTTGGGTGGGTGCGTCGTCGTCGTTGATGTTGATGGTGGCTGTGCTGTTGGTGGTGTCGATTGTGTAGGTGGTGTTGGTGGTGAGGGTGATGGTGATGGTGCCGTTTGGTTCGTCTGTGTTGTCGTTGGTGGTGGCTATGGTGAGGGTGCCGGTGCCGGTGGTGTCAATGGTTGTGGTGTGTGTGCTGGTGGTTATGCCGTAGTTGCCGGTGGTGGTGATGTTGACGGTGACGTCGAGGTTGGTGGTGGGTGGGGGTACGGCGGTGAGGGTGAAGGTAGCGTTTTGGCCTTCGGTGATGTTGTTGGTGTGTGTGGTGATGCCGATTCTGGGTAGCACAGGTTCGGGTGGCACAGGTTCTGGTTGTGGTTGTGGGTCTATTTGTGGGTCTTTAGATTGCGGTGGTGGTGGTGGGTTGTTGGCGAGTTGTTGTAGGGCGTTGACTACGGGGTCCCAGCGGACACTCCAGTATTGTTGCGCATAGGTTTGTGCTTCGGTGAGGGTGATGGGGGTGCCGGTGAACCCGGGGACGGTTTGACCGAACGCGAGGAGGACTTGTTGCCAGCGTGTGACGTGTGCGGTGCCGTTGTGGGTTTCAGCAGCATATGAGCGCACGTCGGCGATCAGGCTAGCGGGTACGGTGTAGACGTCTGGTGTGGTTGGTTCGGGGTTTTGTGGTTGGGGGTTGTTGTTGAGTTGTTGTAACGCTTCTACTACGGGGTCCCAGCGGATGTTCCAGAACTGTCGCGCATAAATTTGCGCCTCGGTGAGTGTGATGGGGGTGCCGGTGAACCCTGGCACGGTGTCACCGAACGCTAAGAGCACTTGTTGCCAACGCGTGACATGCGCTATGCCGTTGTGGGTTTCAGCAGCATATGAGCGCACGTCCGCGATGAGGCTGGTCGGCACCCTATAGACCGGGGCAGTGGCTTCAGGTTCAGTAGTGTTGTCGGGTGTAACCGGGTCTGGTGGTGATGGGATAGCGTTGGTGGGATCAGTGGTGTCGGTAATAGTAAACGCTTCGAGGTTGTTGACCGCGGTTGCGCCACCTCCAAGACCGTTACCAGAGGTGTCATTGAGTTCACCGAGGGTGACATGTATGGTTTCAGTGCCAGTGCGAATATCATTATTGACCTCAGTGGCAGTGTCGGTTTCCAGATAATCATCGGTAGCAACATTGAGTGTCAACGTGAGCGTGGTAGCTGTGACACCTTCAGGTGGCCCGGTGAACGTCACCCGTGGAGTGTCACTACGATTAAGATTGTTGTTACTACAAGCCACCCCGACAGGTGCCGTGGTGGGGCAAGCAACGCTGTAGTCGCTGTTAAGTGTCGCGGTGCCCCCAAACACTAATGGTACGGGTAGCGTTTCGCCTGCGACAAGACCGCGGTTGAGTGTGATGGTGAACTGTTTACTGGCACCTTCAGTCACAGGCCCGTTATTGTTTTCAGAAGCAGCGAGTGTGACTACAGTGGGGTCGTTGTCTAGCACTGTGAAATGTTGCACGCCGAGTAGTTGCTCATGAGCCGGTGGGGCACCGGGTGTGGTGTCAGGTGTGGTGGGGGCGGGTGTGTAAATAGTAGGCAGCGTGCCAAGTTCAACCCGCCACGCCTCTTGGGTGGCCTCGTCAACCCGGTCGTTAGGAGCTTTCAAAGTCGCACCAGCGGTACGCGCTCCAGCAGATATCCGGACCGGCGAAGACGCAACAGTGCCAACATTATCAATAACAAGATTGATAGGTATAGTTACAGCCTCACCGGCGCTTTGACGCTCAACCGTGACAGCCAACAACTCACCCTCAACCAGTGACGCAGTGTCGAGTTTGATACCAACCGGGGTTATAGCAACCAACACCTCAGGTGTGGCTGTGACGGTGGTTGATGCGGTGCCAGCCACACCGCTCCATACGGCTCTGATTTGGAAGCTGTATTGTGTGCCGTTTGTTAACCCGGTTACCGTGTGACTTGTGGTATCCGCGTCACTGTTAGGAATCGCAGTCCAGTTGTTCCAAGATACTGTGTCACCTGTTCCTTGGCGGTACTCGTAGCTAGCAATATCACTGTTAGACGGATCATCCCAACTTAGTGTGACTTGAGTGTTACCCGCAGCCGCTGTCAACCCTGACAGAGCAGCAGCAGGACTAGGATTATTTACTGTTAAATCAAAAGTTTTATTACTAGCATGCGGATCAGCACCACCACCCACATTCGTAGCTAACGTTGCAACATCAAACCCGTTCGCACCAGTCCCATCAGGGCCCAACGCGACAGTAAACGTTTCAACACTCGTATCATCATCTATTAACGCGGACAACACAAGCGTAGCTGTTTGCGCTGCAGCACCTGAGAAACTTACCTTAGGTGTAGCAGTAGTTTCACCCGACAAAGTCACACCAGTGTTTACACTCTGCCCTGTTTTCAACGCCAACGACCAATCAGCAACACCCACATTCGTCCCCCCAACCGACAACGGCACATCAACCGTCTCACCCGCAACCAACGCACGACTCAAACCAACAGTAAACTCTGCTGTACCACCCTCACGTATCGCCCCCGAACCCACACGAGCCAACGAAACTACAGTCGCATCATCATCGCGAATCTTAATCGACGCCTCATCATTATCAGAATCAATCACCACACCAGCAGGCAACGTATTATCAGGATCCTCCAACACCGTTACAGTAACTACCTCATCAGGCTCATCAACAGAATCATTCGTTCCATTAACAGTAAAAGTAATTTGATTTACAGAACCCCCCGCCCCTTCACGATCAACACACCCATTACTATCCAAAGACACTTGGCTTCCACCAACACTAACCGTAAAACTAGAAGTCGTAAAAGAACTCTCAAAACAAAACCGCAACGCAACAGCCACAGACCTCACAGGGCTCACACTCACACGAAAAACACCGCTACGCGTACCAGACGACTCAGACTCCATCAAATCAGCAGCAACAACAGAAACCACAAAACCCGAAGGTGTAGCCGACACGGTGTCAGAAGCAGTGCCTAATACAAGGTCGACGCGTGGTCGTATTTGGAAATCATATGCAGTACCGCCAGTCAACCCAGAAACCGTGTGGCTGGTAGTATCCGCATCACTATTAGAAATAGTAGTCCAGGCATCCCATGTGTTACTACCAGTTACACGCTGGCGGAACTGATAGGCAGTAATGTTACTGTTAGACGGATCAGACCAAGACAACGTTACCTGGTTGACACCTCCGGTAGCCGACAAACCCGTAGGCTTCGCCGGTGGCGGGAACGGTGTGCCAGACACAACATCAGACGCAACACCCTTAACGTTTCCAATCACAGCGCGTACCTGAAAATCATAGGTAACACCATTCGTTAATGAGGCAATGAAAATTTGTCCTCTACCCACATCGGCTTCCGCAACATCGTTCCAACCACTCCAAACACCAGAAGTACCAACACGCTGACGATACTGATAACCAGTAATCGCACTATTAGAGGGCTCATCAAAAAACACAGTCACCCTTGTAGGCGCCGGCTTAACCCTCACATTAGCCAACTTCGCAGGCGGATCAGGCAACAACGGTGTAGCCGACACAACATCTGATCTGGTGCCTACCGCTATGCCGGCTAGTGCTTGTATTTGGAAATCATATGCAGTACCGCCAGTTAACCCAGTAACCGTGTGGCTGGTAGTATCCGCATCACTATTAGAAATCTCAGTCCAGCTATCCCACGTGCTAGTACCAGTTACACGCTGCCGGAACTCATAGCGGGTAATGCTACTGTTAGACGGATCAGACCAAGACAACGTTACCTGGTTGACACCTCCGGTAGCCGACAAACCTGTCGGTTTCGCAGGCGGCGCAACAGGAGTGCCTGTCACAGTATCAGAACTTGCGCCTTTCACAGTACCAGCAGTTGCTCGTATTTGAAAACTATAAGCAGTACCATTCGTCAACCCAACAACCACCCGCTGAAGTCTCGCGCCTGTAAAACGACCACTAAACGCTGTCCACTCACCCCACGACAGCGGATCACCAGTACCCTGACGATACTCGTAACCATCCACAACATCACTATTAGGATTATCCCAACCTAATGTTACCGACTGATTACCAACCGTAACAGACACATTAGCCAACTTCGCAGGCCGATCAGGCAAAACCGGTGTGGCTGTGACGATGGTTGATGGTGGGGTGGGTGGTTGGCCTGTTACGCCTGCTCTAAGTTGGAAGCGGTATTGCGTGCCGTTCGTTAAACCACCTACTGTGTGGGTGGTGGTGTCTGCGTTACTGTTTGGAACACCGTTCCAGGCTTGCCATTCGATTGAACCAATTTCGCCGGTGCCGACTCGATACTGATACCAAGCTATAGCATCAACGTTGGGATCGGTCCAAGATAGTTTCACTTGACTGGTGCTAGCTTGAGCTGTTAGACCGGTCGGGGGTGGGTAAGTGGTGAAGCGAATACAAGAAGGAAACCCGTCTACGAAATTGCCTTCAGAGATTTTAATTGCCGCTCGAACACACGCCTCATGGGCAATATCAGCATCTATCTGAGCTATCCGCAAAGTACGACCCGTGGACGTGTGATTTACATGCGGGTTTTCAGCTGAGACTCTACGAAGAGTCCATTTGTAATTAGTTATGTTCGGGTTGCTCAGGTCAGCAGAAGAAAAAACTGCATCTAGTTTTGATGTTGAAGTGTCATATGTAAAAGAAGTAACCCTAAAGTTTCGCGGCGCAGCGGGTTTAGCTTTACGAGCCGCAGTAGGTGTCGACTGAACTTGATTTGATAAAGCTCCTGTTAACCCTGCACCGAACACCGGTCTAACTCTAAAATTGTAGAAAGTAGCGTCGTTTATTAACGTACCGTTAACATTGTCAACTGTGTGCGATGTAGTAGTAGCATCACTGTTTGGAATCAACGTCCACCGGCTGGCAAGGGTGATAGTACCCAAAGCCTGTCGTGCGCTGTACTCCCAACCAACAATATAGCTGTTTTCAGGGTCAGGCCAAGACAATGTTACCTGCTTGTCACCCGCATTTGGTGACAAGACAACAGGCGCGTTAGGCACTATCAGAACAGGCCGCGACGCGATACCTGGTGTAGAACCGACAACTGCTCGTATCCGAACATACACAGCAGTTTTATTCGCAAAACCACTAGAACGCTGAAACGTAGTTGTCTTCCTATCCCCAGGTATAGCAGCCCAACCATACCAACCACCCTCAGGATCACTTGTTCTGCTTGTGCTATACTGATACCCGGTAACCGCAGCATTATCAGGCTCATCCCACTGCACTTCAAAACCAGTGTTAAACCAGCGAGTCGCCCTAAAATTCGCTGGTGCGGCTGCTATCGCCTTAACGCCCGCAGCTGGAGTAACTGGCCCTACCTCTGCAGCAGTAGCACTAAGCCGTCCTTGCGTTGTTCTCACCTTGAACTTATAAGCAGTACCATTCGTTAAACCCAACACCGTGAAACTACGAGTACCACCATCACTACCGGGTATCGCTGTCCATTCACCGCTTGTTTGACCCTCAATAATCTGATATTCAAAACCATCGATACCAGCATTACTTACCCGAGTCCACTCCAACGTAACCCGCGTGTCCCCCCGCCGAGTGGCCAACCCAGACACATCAGCAGCCGGGTAACCATACACCACACGCGACGGCTGACTCACCTTAGCACCCAAAACAGCTCGCACCTGCACACCATAACGCACACCATTAACAAGCGAACCCAACGTGTGGCTAACAGTAGAAGCCGAACTGTTATTTATCTCAGTCCAGTTACCCCAACTATACGGCACCCCTGAACCTATACGATACTGATAACCAGTGATCGCATTATTAGACGGATCATCCCAAGACACCATCAAACTCTCAGACCCATAACCCGCCAACCTGAAACCATACGGCGCCAACACCAAACCCGCCTCAGGAGTCGCTGTCACCATCACCGATTCTAAACCACGAACAAAGTTTCTGCCAATGGGTCTTATTTGGAAAGTGTACTGCGTGCCATTAGTCAACCCTGTAACCAAATGACTTGTAGTACTAGCATCAGAACCAACAACCGGCTTCCAAGAATCCGAAGATGATAACGTACCCGAAGCATACCTAAACTGATAACTAAAAATGTTGCTATTAAACGGATTATCCCAACTCAACGCCACACGACCATCACCAGCACTAGCAACCAAATTAGACGGCGCCGCCGGACTATCGAACGGAGTGGCAGACACAACGTCTGATGCTGCGCTGTTACTCAATCCAGCTATAGCGCGGATTCGGAAATCATAGGTAACACCATTAGTCAACCCAGCAACCACATAGGCAGTAGAATTAGCACCACTACCAGGAATAAGATCCCAAACACTACCCCAGCTGCTGCCAGCAATTCTTTGCTGAAACTGATATTGAGTAATATTACTATTAGACGGATTATTCCAAGATAAAGTCACAGCTTTGAAACCCGGGGAAGCCGACAAACCTGTCGGCTTCCCCGGCGCTGTCTGCGCTTCAGCCGGCGCAGGAGACAGCACGCCGACCGGCGCCAACCCCACAGCCAACACCGCTACCACCAACGCCGCCACTAGCCGACGACGCCAACCGGAACCACTAGCTTTCGCAACTACAAGCGTCGCTTTGAGCGCGCGCCACCAACCGGGGCCGCCGACACGACCCAGACCTGAATTGGTCACACCCGCTTGCTCGCCGGTCACTGCTAGCCGATCCCCCTCTATCAACCTGACAGTTAAGTTGGGGTGGGTAGCCCTAAGTTGGGGTGGATACCCCCCCCCCCTATGTGTCTCCCCTTTGTGCGTCACGACTCTATGATACCACACCCACGAACGGCAACGCCACTCCAATACCATCACTCACTTGAGCCTCCGTTCGCAGTCGGGAACCAACAGACCCTGCGCTGCCACAGAGACTCAACTGTTGCGTGCGGGGGTTGGTGTGACCGCGCGCAGTTATGAAGCGCCCCAAACACATCCAACCTGTGTACGAAGCGCTTCATCTGTTTGAAGCACGGGCACACCAACCCCCGCACCCCAGCCACTTGGCTACAGGACGCGTTTCCCGCACTGCCACAGAGGCTCAACTGATACCTGCGGGGGTTGGCATGACCGCGCGCAGTTATGAAGCGCCCCAAACACATCCAACCTGCGTACGAAGCGCTTCATCTGTTTGAAGCACGGGCACACCAACCCCCGCACCCCAACCGCTTAGCTACAGGACGCGTTTCCGGCACAGCCACGGAGACTCAACTGATACCTGCGGGGGTTGGTGTGACCGCGCGCAGTTATGAAGCGCCCCAAACACATCCAACCTGTGTACGAAGCGCTTCATCTGTTTGAAGCACGGGCACACCAACCCCCACACCCCAGCCACTTGGCTACAGGACGCGTTTCCCGCACAGCCACAGAGGCTCAACTGATACCTGCGGGGGTTGGTGTGACCGCGCGCAGTTATGAAGCGCCCCAAACACATCCAACCTGTGTACGAAGCGCTTCATCTGTTTGAAGCACGGGCACACCAACCCCCGCACCCCAACCGCTTAGCTGCGGAACGTCGCGGGCTGCAGAGTGCCGCGGGCTGCAAGTTCCAGAGCCGCGGCTTGGGACTTGAAAAAAATCGTTTGAAGTCACCCCGCTGGGTTGTCTACGTTCACGCCGACCAGTTGGCCTATCCGCGACGAACCACGAGGCACACATGGCTACGATCAACAACGTGACCGACACCGGCGAAAAACGCACCACAGAAGCCCCACGCGCCGAACCCGCAACCACAAGAGCCGCACGCGCCGAACCCGCAACCACAGAGGCAGAGGCCGCACCAGCAGAGCCACTAGCGATGCCAGCCACCGTGCAGCTCATCGCACCCGCCACACCGGTAACGCAACAAAACCGCTCAACCACACTAATAGCCGCCATCGTCGGCGCAGTACTCACAGCACTCATCGGCGGCATGTTCTTGTTCATGGTCGCCGCGTTCGACGACGTACACAACGAAATCAGCTCCGTACGCGCCGAAATCGGCTCACTCCGCGCCGACACCAACGAACAGATCGACACACTCCGCAACGACACCAACGCTCGATTTGCCGAAGTTGACCGCAAGTTCGACCAAATACAGAGAGTGCTACTCGACCACACCGACCGTCTAGCGCGCATCGAAACCGCGCTCGACATCGAAGGCCGACCAACCAACACTGCAAACCGCTGAACACGCCGCGGCTAAGGCTGTGTCGGCCCGAATGCGTGCGGGGGATGGTGTGACCAGCAGCGGCGATGTCACCGAGCGTGACGGTGTCAGGAAGGCTCCAACTGTTGCGTGCGGGGGTTGGCATGACCGCGCGCAGTTATGAAGCGCCCCAAACACATCCAACTTGTGTACGAAGCGCTTCATCTGTTTGAAGCACGGGCACACCAACCCCCACACCCCAACCGCTTAGCTACAGGACGCGTTTCCCGCACAGCCACGGAGACTCAACTGATACCTGCGGGGGTTGGTGTGACCGCGCGCAGTTATGAAGCGCCCCAAACACATCCAACCTGCGTACAACGCGCTTCATCTGTTTGAAGCACGGGCACACCAACCCCCGCACCCCAACCGCTTAGCTACAGGACGCGTTTCCCGCACAGCCACGGAGACTCAACTGATACCTGCGGGGGTTGGCGTGACCGCGCGCAGTTATGAAGCGCCCCAAACACATCCAACCTGTGTACGAAGCGCTTCATCTGTTTGAAGCACGGGCACACCAACCCCCACACCCCAGCCACTTGGCTGCAGAGTGCTACAAGCCACAAGGTCCACAGCCGCAGTTGGGGACTCGAAAAAAAATCGTTTGAAGTCAACCCGCTGGATTGTCTACGTTCACGCCGACCAGTTGGCCTATCCGCGACGAACCACGAGGCACACATGGCTACGATCAACAACGTGACCGACACCGGCGAAAAGCATGCCGCAGAAACCCCAACGGCCGATCCCGCAACCACAGAAGCCGCACCAGCCGAACCCGCAACCACAAAGGCAGCACCGGCGGCAGAACCCGCAACCACAAAAGCCCCAGCGGCCGAGGCCCCGGCGGCCGAGCCACTAACGATGCCAGCCACCGTGCAGCTCATCGCACCCGCCACGCCGGTAACGCAGCAAAACCGCTCAACCACACTAATAGCCGCCATCGTCGGCGCAGTACTCACAGCACTCATCGGCGGCATGTTCTTGTTCATGGTCGCCGCGTTCGACGACGTACGCACCGAAATCGACACACTCCGCAACGACACGAACGAACAGATCGGCATACTCCGCAACGACATGAACGAACAGATCGGCACACTCCGCAACGACACGAACGAACAGATCGGCATACTCCGCAACGACATGAACGAACAGATCGGCACACTCCGCAGAGAATTTGACCGCAAGTTCGACCAAATACAGAACGTGCTACTTGACCACACCGACCGCCTAGCGCGCATCGAAACCGCGCTCGACATCGAAGGCCGACCAACCAACACTGCAAACCGCTGAACACGCCGCAGTTAGAGCTGTGTCGGCCCATGTACGTGCGGGGGTTGGTGTGACCAGCAGCGGCGATGTCACCAAGCGTGACGGTGTCAGGAAGGCTCCAACTGTTGCGTGCGGGGGTTGGCGTGACCGCGCGCAGTTATGAAGCGCCCCAAACACATCCAACCTGTGTACGAAGCGCCTCATCTGTTTGAAGCACGGGCACACCAACCCCCGCACCCCAACCGCTTGGCTGCAGAGTGCCGCGGGCCCGCGAGCACAGTGGAAGTGCGAGCGGGCGAAAGATCCCGCACCCCAACCGCTTGACTACGGAACGTCGCGGGCTGCAGAGTGCCGCGGGCTGCAAGTTCCAGAGCCGCGGCTTGGGACTCGAAAAAAATCGTTTGAAGTCAACCCGCTGGATTGTCTACGTTCACGCCGACCAGTTGGCCTATCCGCGACGAACCACGAGGCACACATGGCTACGATCAACAACGTGACCGACACCGGCGAAAAGCATGCCGCAGAAACCCCAACGGCCGATCCCGCAACCACAAGAGCCGCACGCGCCGAACCCGCAACCACAGAAGCCGCACGCGCCGAACCCGCAACCACAGAAGCCGCACGCGCCGAACCCGCAACCACAGAGGCAGCACCGGCGGCAGAACCCGCAACCACAAAAGCCCCAGCGGCCGAGGCCCCGGCGGCCGAGCCACTAACGATGCCAGCCACCGTGCAGCTCATCGCACCCGCCACACCGGTAACGCAACAAAACCGCTCAACCACACTAATAGCCGCCATCGTCGGCGCAGTACTCACAGCACTCATCGGCGGCATGTTCTTGTTCATGGTCGCCGCGTTCGACGACGTACACAACGAAATCAGCTCCGTACGCGCCGAAATCGGCACACTCCGCGCCGACACCAACGCTCGATTTGCCGAGGTTGACCGCAAGTTCGACCAAATACAGAGAGTGCTACTTGACCACACCGACCGTCTAGCGCGCATCGAAACCGCGCTCGACATCGAAGGCCGACCAACCAACACTGCAAACCGCTGAACACGCCGCGGCTAAGGCTGTGTCGGCCCGAATGCGTGCGGGGGGGGTTCCCCGCACCTCACCTGCTGCATTGGTACCCAGTACAGCCACAGAGATTGCGCCAGCCCGTGTACGTGCGGGGGTTGGTGTGACCGCGCGCAGTTATGAAGCGCCCCAAACACATCCAACCTGTGTACGAAGCGCTTCATCTGTTTGAAGCACGGGCACACCAACCCCCGCACCCCAACCGCTTAGCTGCAGAGTGCCGCGGGCTGCAAGTTCCAGAGCCGCGGTTGGGGACTTGAAAAAAATCGTTTGAAGTCAACCCGCTGGATTGTCTACGTTCACGCCGACCAGTTGGCCCATCCGCGACGAACCACGAGGCACACATGGCTACGATCAACAACGTGACCGACACCGGCGAAAAACGCACCACAAAAGCCCCACGCGCCGAACCCGCAACCTCAAAGACCACACCAGCCGAGCCCGCAACCACAGAGGCCACACCAGCCGAGCCCGCAACCACAGAGGCCACACCAGCAGAGCCCGCAACCGCAGAGGCCGCACCAGCAGAGCCACTAGCGATGCCAGCCACCGTGCAGCTCATCGCACCTGCCACGCCGGTAACGCAGCAAAACCGCTCAACCACACTCATAGCCGCCATCGTCGGCGCAGTACTCACAGCACTCATCGGCGGCATGTTCTTATTCATGGTCGCCGCGTTCGACGACGTACGCACCGAAATCGACACACTCCGCAACGACATGAACAACGAAATCGGCTCCGTACGCGCCGAAATTGGCACACTCCGCGCCGACACCAACGCTCGATTTGCCGAGGTTGACCGTAAGTTCGACCAGATACAGAACGTGCTACTTGACCACACCGACCGTCTAGCGCGCATCGAAACCGCGCTCGGCATCGAAGGCCGACCAACCAACACTGCAAACCGCTGAACACGCCGCGGCTAAGGCCGTGTCGGCCCGAATGCGTGCGGGGGGGGTTCCCCGCACCTCACCTGCTGCATTGGTACCCAGTACAGCCACAGAGATTGCGCCAGCCACTGATACGTGCGGGGGTTGGCGTGACCAGCAGCGGCGATGTCACCGAGCGTGACGGTGTCAGGAAGGCTCCAACTGTTGCGTGCGGGTGGGGGCACAAACATCGGTTGTAATACGAACGCGTTTCCCGCACTGCCACGGAAGCTCAACTGAAACATGCGGGGGTTGGCGTGACCGCGCGCAGTTATGAAGCGCCCCAAACACATCCAACCTTTGTACGAAGCGCTTCATCTGTTTGAAGCACGGGCACACCAACCCCCGCACCCCAGCCACTTGGCTGCAGAGTGCCGCGGGCCCGCGAGCACAGTGGAAGTGCGAGCGGGCGAAAGATCCCGCACCCCAACCGCTTGGCTGCGGAACGCCGCGGGCTTCAGAGTGCCGCGGGCTGCAAGTTCCAGAGCCGCGGCTTGGGACTCGAAAAAAAATCGTTTGAAGTCAACCCGCTGGGTTGTCTACGTTCACGCCGACCAGTTGGCCTATCCGCGACGAATCACGAGGCACACATGGCTACGATCAACAACGTGACCGACACCGGCGAAAAGCATGCCGCAGAAACCCCAACGGCCGATCCCGCAACCACAGAAGCCGCACGCGCCGAGCCCGCAACCACAGAGGCAGCACCGGCGGCAGAACCCGCAACCACAAAAGCCCCAGCGGCCGAGGCCCCGGCGGCCGAGCCACTAACGATGCCAGCCACCGTGCAGCTCATCGCACCCGCCACGCCGGTAACGCAACAAAGCCGCTCAACCACACTCATAGCCGCCATCGTCGGCGCAGTACTCACAGCACTCATCGGCGGCATGTTCTTGTTCATGGTCGCCGCGTTCGACGACGTACGCGGCGAAATCGACTTACTCCGCAACGACATGAACGAACAAATCGGCGCACTCCGCAACGACACCAACGAACAGATCAGCTCCGCACGCGCCGAAATCGGCGCACTCCGCAACGACATGAACAACGAAATCAGCTCCGTACGCGCCGAAATCGGCGCACTCCGCAACGACATGAACAACGAAATCAGCTCCGTACGCGCCGAAATCGGCACGCTCCGCAACGACATGAACAACGAAATCGGCACACTCCGCAGCGAAGTTGACCGTAAGTTCGACCAAATACAGAGTGTGCTACTTGACCACACCGACCGTCTAGCGCGCATCGAAACCGCGCTCGGCATCGAAGGCCGACCAACCAACACTGCACCCGCCCAGCAGAACGAGGCTGCGTCATCGTTAGAGCCGTAGCACGCCGGGTTGAGCCTTGAGGCGCTCTGCGGCAGGCTGCGTTGTAGGTTGCGGCAATAGCAGATCGGTGGGCGACTTAGGCGATATGAACCGGAGTGGCAACTTCGCTGAAGAAATCGTTGCCTTTGTCGTCCACCACGATGAACGCTGGGAAGTTCTCCACCTCAATCTGCCAAATGGCTTCCATGCCTAACTCGGGGTATTCGAGCACCTCTACTTTGCGGATTGAGTCTTTGGCGAGCCGAGCGGCCGGACCACCGATAGAGCCAAGGTAGAAGCCTCCATAGCGGGCGCACGACTCGGTGACTTGGCGCGACCGGTTGCCTTTGGCGAGCATGACGAGGCTGCCACCGGCGGCTTGGAACTGCTCAACGTAGGAGTCCATGCGCCCAGCGGTGGTGGGTCCGAACGAGCCGGAGGCGTAGCCCTCGGGTGTCTTGGCAGGCCCGGCGTAGTACACCGGTCGTTCGGCCATGTAGTCGGGCAGCCCCTCACCTGCGTCTAAGCGCTGCTTCAGCTTTGCGTGGGCGATGTCGCGGGCAACCACCAGCGTGCCGCTGAGCGACAGCCGGGTCTTGACCGTATAGCGAGTGAGTTGGTTGCGTATCGCGTCCATCGGTTGGTTCAGATCGACGGGCACCACACCAAACGACAGTTCTTGCTCAGAGGTCTCGGGAAGAAACCGGGCAGGGTCCGTCTCTAGCTGCTCGCAGAACACACCGTCGGCGGTGATGCGGCCGATTGCTTGTCGGTCTGCCGAACACGACACCGCTATTGCCACTGGGCAGCTTGCGCCATGACGTGGCAGGCGAACCACTCGCACGTCATGGCAGAAATATTTGCCACCGAATTGTGCGCCGATGCCGAATTCGCGGGTGAGGCCGAGGATGCGCTGCTCCCATTCGAGGTCGCGGAAGCCGTGACCGCTTTCGCCGCCTGCGGTCGGCAGCGTGTCGAGGTATTTGGCCGAGGCGTACTTGGCAACCTTGACCGCGAATTCTGCTGAAGTGCCGCCGATCACCACCGCCAAGTGATACGGAGGGCAGGCGGCTGTGCCCAAGGTGCGCAACTTCTCATCAAGAAAACAGGTGAGGCTGTCGGGGTTAAGCAAAGCTTTGGTCTCTTGAAACAGAAAGCTCTTGTTGGCTGAACCTCCCCCTTTGGCCATGAAGACCAGCTCGTACTCGTGGCCGGGCGCGGCGTAGATCTCGATCTGGGCGGGCAGGTTGTTGCCGGTGTTGCGTTCGGTGAACATGTCGAGCGGGGCGAGCTGTGAATAGCGCAGGTTTGATGTTAGGTACGTGTCGGCCACGCCTTGGGAGATGGCTTCCGCGTCGTCGAAATCGGGGTCGTCCGCAGTACCGGTGAGCACTCGTTCGCCTTTGTGTCCCCAGACGATGGCGGTGCCGGTGTCTTGACAGCTAGGGAGCACTCCCCCAGCGGCGATGTTGGCGTTTTTGAGCAGCTCAAGCGCGACGAACCGGTCGTTGGGAGACGCTTCGGGGTCGTCGAGGATGTCAGCGAGTGATGCCAGATGGTCGGTGCGGAACAGATGAGAGATGTCGCGCATCGCCTCGGCGGTGAGCAGTCGCAGGGCTTCGGGCTCAACCTGCAAGAAACGCCGACCTGCAGCGTCAAGTGTTGAGACGTAATCGGACGTGATGTGTCGGTAGGTCACGTCTGCGGGACCTGTGGGAAGCAGATCTACATGGGCGTACTTGCTCACTACTTCAGGTTACGGAAACTCGCCCGCTAGCGAGCCGCATGCGCGTCGGGCAACAATGTGCGGGTGGCTGGTGTCGAATCGATCAATGCAATCACGCTGCGGGCGCCGGACATGGCAGCGTCGGTTCGGTTCTATGAGGTGTTGGGCTTCCGGCTGAGCTACGGCGGTACCGACGCTACGTTTAGCACTCTGCGCAGCGGCGAGTGCTTCGTCAACCTCATTGCGGTTGACAGCGAGGCTGAGGCAGAGACCGGGTGGGGTCGGGTGATTTTTCATGTGGACGATGTGGACGCTCTGCATCGGCGGGCACTCGACGCGGGCTTAGTGCCGCAAGCGGTGCCGCGCAACGCGCCGTGGGGTGAGCGCATGTTCGCGATCTTCGATCCTGCGGGCCATGACCTGAGCTTCGCAAAACGCATCCGCGACTACGAAATCGACCATTCAGAAGAGTGACGGCCAGAATTATGACGGCCCGAACTATGACGGCCAGGGTGTGAGCGGGAGACTGTGAGCGGGAAACTGTTCGACGCCGCTGGCCGCGAACGCCTCGGGGGTCAAGCCCCACTGGCGGCGCGGCTCCGCCCTCGTGCGCTCAACGAGATCGTCGGCCAGAACCACCTGCTGGCACCGGGGCAGCCGCTGCGTGATCTGATAGAAGCAGACCGCTTGACATCGGTGATCTTGTGGGGTCCGCCGGGCACCGGAAAGACCACACTCGCCCGGGTAGTGGCTGCGTCAACCGCAAAGGAGTTCTGCGAACTGTCGGCAGTGAGCGCCACCGTCAAGGATGTACGCAAGGTCATCGACGATGCCCGGTTGCGCCTCGGCACCCACGGCCGGGGCACGATCTTGTTCCTTGACGAGGTGCATCGCTTCAACAAGGCCCAGCAGGATGCGCTGCTGCCGGCGGTCGAAGACGGCTTGATCGTGCTGATCGGTGCCACCACCGAAAACCCGCACTTTGAGGTGAACCCGCCGCTGCTGTCGCGCTCAACGCTGTTCCGTCTGGTGCCGCTTGACGACGCTGCGCTTCGCATCCTCATCGACCGGGCACTCGATGCCTCCGACGCATTTGCCGATGTCGAGGCCGTCGATCACCTCGCTGCCCGCAGCGGAGGCGATGGCCGTCATGCGCTCACCAGCACCGAAGTGGCCGTGACGCTCGCCGCTCGCCGCCAAGCCGCAGAGAGGCTCGTGAGTGTCGAAATCAGCGAAGCAAAGCCCACCGAACCGGCAGCAACTGACCAGTCGATGCCTAATCAATTGCCTGACCAAGTGCAAAATCAATTGCCGACGCGCATCCATGTCACGCTGGCCGACGCTGAGCACGCAGTGGACGCCAAGGCAGTTCGCTATGGCGCCGACGGCCACTACGACACAATCAGCGCGTTCATCAAGTCGCTGCGAGGCTCAGATCCCGATGCCGGCCTCTACTGGCTAGCTCGCATGCTCAACGCAGGCGAGGACCCGCGGTTCATCGCCCGCCGCATGGTGATCTTGGCCTCAGAGGACATCGGCATGGCCGACAGTTCCGCACTGCTGGTTGCGGAAGCTGCGGCTCGGGCCGTTGAGTATGTCGGCCTGCCCGAAGCCGGGCTGAACTTGGCGCATGCTGTAGTGCGGTTAGCGACCGCCCCCAAATCCAACCGCGTGACGGTGGCGCTCAGCCGAGCCATGGCCGATGCACGCGCAGCCGGGACCGGTGAAGTGCCCATACACCTGCGTGATGCCCACTACCGAGGTGCTGCATCGCTAGGTCACGGGGAGGGCTACGCCTACCCCCACGACGATCCAAGTGGCTGGGTACCTCAGCAGTATCGGCCCGATGAAGTAGCCGGCAACGTCTATTGGGAGCCGTCGTCTCACGGCCGCGAACGCGACCTACAAACACCTCCGCCCGCCGCAGCCGAGGAAACGTCTAGCCGTTGAGTTCGATGACTGCGCTGGGTGCTATATGCACGGTCGCCTCGCTGCCAACGGCTGGGCCGACAGGAGTAATGGCACTTAGGTTGACCATGACCCCGTCGGCGTCAACATCGAGCCGCAGTTCGTAACGGTCGCCGCGAAAGCGTCGCTTGGTCACAGTGGCTTGCAGTGCTGTCGCCCCGCCGTTGCCGATCCCGGTGTCGCAGGTCTCGGTGTTGCCGGTCTCGGGTGCAGGTGCGCCAAGGGTGATGCGATCAGCACGCAGCACGAAGCCGCTGGGGTGGCCGACGGTTCGGGCCAACGCTGGCGGCACCTCAGAGTCGAACACGTTGGTGTGGCCCAAGAATCGGGCCACCTTGGCGGTGCGGGGATGAGTCCACACCTGTTCAGGGGTACCAATCCGCAGCAGTCGGCCCGATGCCATCACTGCGATTCGGTCTGCCAACCCAAACGCTTCGTGGTGATCGTGGGTGACGTGAACGGCGGTAACGCCGACTTGGTCGAGCACCGGCCGCAACTCATTGATGAGCCGCTCTCGCAGCAGCCGGTCCAGCGAGCCAAACGGCTCATCAAGCAGCAGCACTCTCGGTTTAGGAGCAAGCGCCCGCGCCAGCGAGACTCGCTGTGCCTCGCCGCCTGACAGCGTGGTCACCTCGCGCCTTTCGAAACCAGACAGTCCCACCAGCGCCAGCATTTCAGCAACCCGCCGTCGCCGCTCGGTGAGCGGCACCTTGGTCATGCGCAGTCCGAAGGCCACGTTGCCCTCCACATCGAAATGGGGGAAGAGCACTTCGTCTTGAAACATCAGTCCGATGCCGCGCTGATCGGGGCGTCGGCCAGCTAAGTCCTTGCCGTCAAGCGCAACGCTGCCGGCATCGAGCGGCTGCAATCCTGCGGCCACTCGCAGCAGTGTGGTCTTGCCACATCCTGATGGCCCCAGCAGCACCACCATCTCGCCGTCGCTGACCGCCAGGTCAACGCCGTCAAGCGCCGGCGCGCCATCAAAGCAGACTCGTGCGTCGGTGATTCGCAGCATCCCGCCACCTCGCTCGCCTGCCATCTCAAAGAAGCTACGCTCTCGTTCTCACCAAAACGGCTACAAACCGCGGGCGCTGTTGCTTGTCACAGCGCATCGCTAGGGTGTGTGCCGCCGAAAGATCTCGCAAGGCGCGGGTTCTGCAACCACTTTGGGGGTGATCGGTTTCGACTTTGACGGTTGACGTGAGAGAAGCGAGTCGTGGTCTCCGGATCCACGAAAAAGAGCCGGAAACAAATACAAACGCCAATATCGAACACGCTCAGCGTGACGATCTGGTGCTCGCAGCCTGATCTCGGGTTGTGAGTTGGCCCAACTGCCCCGGTCCTGCGGGCGTCGGTGCCGTCATCTGCAGGACTCTCCCACTACTCGTGCCGACGGGGTAGTGGGGAAACTCACAGACGGCTAAGGCGACTGGCAAGGGTGTCGCTGCCCTCCATCGCCTAACAATCTGCCAGCGACTGCGCTCGGAGAAGACCCACCGAAACGTTGAAGGACGCGGGTTCGATTCCCGCCACCTCCACGAATGAGATTGATGACATGGCTGCTGACCAAGCCAACATTGACCGGGCCAACATTGACCGGGCCGACACTGACCGGGCCGAACCCAGCGAGGTACCCCTAGGCCACCGTTTTGCTGCTGCGCTTCGAGAAACGGGACTGTCGGTGATTGCCGAGATCAAACGCCGTTCGCCGTCGCGCGGTGCATTGCGGACTGATGCGAACGCTGCAGACTTAGCATCGCAATACAAACTCGGCGGGGCCGCCTGTCTCTCGGTGCTTACCGAACACGAGCGGTTCAGCGGTTCCCCGCAAGACCTGCAAACCGCCAAGGCCGCGACCGGACTGCCGGTGCTACGCAAGGATTTCCTGCGCACGCTCGATGACGTACGCGACAGCCACGAGATGGGGGCCGACGCGATGCTGGTGATCTTGGCCGACATCGACCATGAGGATCTCCCGCGCATGCAGGGGCTGGCTCTATCACTCGGCTTTGATGTGCTCACCGAAGTGCGCGACGAGGCCGAGTTCGCCGCAGCAGTTGAACTCGGTGCCTACATGATCGCCGTCAACCAGCGGGACAACCCCGAGTCAACCAAGTTCACCGTGGACTACGACAAGGCAGTACGAGTCAGCCATTGTTTTGAGGGAATCGACGACCGGATCCTGCTAGTGGCGGCTTCGGGCATCGGCGTGGCTGGCGGCACATCGATGCGATCTGTCGCTGAGGCCGGATACGACGCTGCTCTCATCGGCGAAGCACTTGTGGTGGCCGACGATCCTCCCGAACTTCTGCGGAACCTGCTGGCCGCAAAGATCTGAGCTTTAGCTGAATTCGGGTTCGTCCCACCAAGGGAAATATTCGGGCAGGTCTTGGCTGGGCTTTAGCGTAAAGGTAGGGGGACGTTTCTCAAGGAACGATGCCACACCCTCGCGGGCATCCGCGCCCCGTCCAAGATGAAAGATGCCCCGAGAGTCAATCTTGTGGGCCTCCATTGGATGATCCGCGCAGAGCATCCGCCACAGCATGTGGCGGATCATCGTCACCGAGACAGCAGAGGAGTTCTCTGCGATCTCTGCGGCAATCGAACGCGCTGCGCCCATCAGTTCGTTGGGTTCGTGCAAGCTGCGGACCAAGCCCGCCTCCAGCGCCTCGCGAGCGTCAAACACTCGACCGCTGAAGCACCACTCCAGCGCTTTAGAAAGCCCCACCACGCGCGGCAAGAAGTACGACGAACAGGCTTCAGGCACCAAGCCACGGCGGGCGAAAACGAACCCGATGCGTGCTTGTGTGGATGCCAACCGAATGTCCATCGGCAAGGTCATCGTGATGCCTACGCCAACGGCGGGACCGTTGATCGCCGCGATGAGCGGCTTGTTGCACTCATACAGGCGCAATGTGAGCAACCCGCCACCGTCGCGCATTCGGGCCAAATCACCATCGCTGGTCTGCTGCGAAGCTCGTTCGGCCTCAGAGTCGTTTGATCGCCTGTCGGCGTTGAATGTGTCGGTACCGCTGCTGAGGTCAGCCCCGGCGCAGTAACCCCGGCCAGCGCCGGTGAAGATCACCGCACGAACATTGTCGTCAGCATCAGCCAAGTCAACGGCGTCGATCAGGTCACGCATCATCTGGCGGTTGAACGCGTTGAGGCGTTCGGGTCGATTCAGTGTGATAGTGGCGACACGGTCGTCAACCTCGTACAAGATCGTCTCAAACTCTGGCACAGCGCCCCCTTGAGCAATGGCCGCCCAACCAACGGACGGCAGTGTTGGCTGCTGTTCTACCTGTCCGGCTGCTGCACGCGTCGTGCGAACTGCGTCAGCCAGACATCAGCCAGAACTGCGTCAGCCAGATGTCAGCCAAATAACGATGCGGGTGCTCTCACACGTCCAAGAAGCGACTAGCTGCGAACGCCGAGCCGATCACCCCCACAAGCACACCGGCGATCACCGTCACGAATACCACCGTCGTGAACTGACCCGACGTCACCACGAACGAACGAAAAAACGCCAAGATTTCCGAGCGCGAAAACAGACCCTCGACATGACCTCGCAGCGCGCCAGCCGCAATCGCCCCGATGATGCCTCCGATGAGGCCATGCAGCATGCCTTCCAGCATGAACGGGAACCGGATGAAACTGTTCGTAGCACCGACAAGTTTCATCACCTCAATCTCACGCCTACGAGCGAACATCGCCACCCGGATCGAGTTGAAAATGAGCATGACACTGGCGCCGGACAGCACGATTGACAGCAGCAAAACGATCCCTTGGAACGACGTGAACCAAGTGCGAATGGCATCAACTTCTTCGCGCCCCGTCTGCACTGACATCACGCCGGGGCGCTCCCGGAACTGGGCGGCCAACGACTCAATCAGCTCTGCCTCAACCGACCGTGGCACCACACGATACGACGCAGGCAACGCCTCCGCAGAGACCTGGGCAAGCAGCTCGGGTTGGTCGGCCATCTGCTGAGACACCAACGCGTAGGCCTCCTCGGCACTGAAAAACTCGATACGGTCGATCTCGGGATGGGTCTGCAGCTCAAGGCCGAGCGCGTCGCGCTGGCTGAGGTCGATCTGAGGGTTCAAGAACACCTCGAATTGGACGCCACCCTCCCAGCGGTCAAGCGCGTTCCCGCTGGCATAGCCCGCCATGAGCCCCATGCCAACCAACATCACACCAACCGCCACAGTGAGAATCGCAGCAACGGTCAACGTGGGATTGTGTCGGATGTTCGTCCCGGTCTCTCGCGCGAAGTAGCGGATGCGGCTCACGGACTCGCCCCATCAACCCGAGGATCCCCAGATGCCGCCGACAGGCCAGATGCCGCCGACAGGCCAGATGCCGCCGACAGGCCAGATGCCGCCGACAGATCGGTCTCGCTGCCGTAGGTGCCGTGCTGCTCGTCACGAACCAGCTCGCCCTGCCGCAGCGCAACCACCCGGCGCCGCATGCGATCCACTATGGCGCGGTCGTGCGTGGCCATGACCACGGTGGTGCCCATTCGATTGATCCGGTCCAGCAGCGAAGTCAGTTCGGTTGAGGTGTCAGGGTCGAGGTTGCCGGTGGGTTCGTCAGCCAGCAGGATCAGGGGGCGGTTCACAAACGCTCGGGCGATGCTCACGCGTTGCTGCTCGCCGCCCGACAGCTCGTCAGGAAGGCGACGGTGCTTGTCTTGCAAGCCGACCAGTTCCAAAATGGCTGGCACCTGAGTGCGAATGACGTTCTCGGGGCGGCCGATGACCTCAAGCGCAAAAGCCACGTTCTGGTAGACGGTTTTGTTCGGCAACAGCTTGAAGTCTTGGAAGACGGAACCGATGTTGCGTCGCAGGTAGGGCACGCGCCAACTGGTCAGCTTGGACAGGTTTTTGCCAGCCACATGGATGTCACCATCGGTGACTTTTTCCTCGCACGTCATCAGGCGCAGCATCGTGGACTTGCCAGAGCCAGAAGGACCCACGAGGAAAACGAACTCGCCCTTGTCGATGTTGAGCGTCACGCCGTTGACTGCCCGCGTCTCGGCCTTGTAGATCTTCGTTACGTTGTCGAAGCGAATCATGGGTGCCTACGGTTTCATCCCCCGCTCGGGTCTCGGCCTTGCTGGGAACGCTGCCAACGCAAATAGGCCTCCATCAGACTGTTCAGCTCGCCGTCGAGGACGGCATCGACGTTGCCTATTTCGAGACCGGTGCGTAGATCTTTGACCTGCTGGTACGGATGCAGCACATAGGAGCGAATCTGGCTTCCCCACGCCACTTCACGCTGCTCACCGGCCAACGCCGCGACTTCGGCCTCCCGCTCGGACCTCTGCAGGTCGGCCAGCTTGGCCGCCAGCATCTGCAAAGCGCGTTCCTTGTTCTGGTGCTGGCTGCGCTCGTTCTGGCAGGCCACCACTATGCCTGTGGGCAAATGCGTGATGCGCACAGCGGAGTCGGTGACATTGACATGCTGGCCACCAGCACCAGACGAACGATAGGTATCGATGCGCAAATCGCCTTCGTCGATAGGCACCTCGTCTGACACTTCCTCGAAAAACGGCACCACTTTCAGCGACGCAAATGCCGTGTGGCGTCGAGATTGCGCGTCGAACGGCGAGATACGCACCAGTCGATGCACGCCTCGTTCCGCGGCAAGGAAACCGAAAGCGTGCCGACCCTTGACAAGAAACGTGGCAGAACTGATGCCGGCCTCTCCCCCGTCGGTGGCCTCGGTCAGTTCTACGGAGAAGTCGTTGCGCTCGGCCCAGCGTTGGTACATGCGCAGAAGCATCTCGGCCCAATCGCACGCGTCGGTGCCTCCTGCCCCTGAGTTGATCTCACACACTGCGTCGTTGTGGTCATGCTCGCCGCTGAAAAGCGCCATTAGTTCTATCTCGGCAAGCCTGCGCTCTGCCGCTTCGGCAACCTCGCCGATCTCGTCAAGCAGTTCGGTGTCGTCTTCCTCAGTCGCTAGCTCGACGAGTGCGGCGGCGTCGTCCACTTCTAAGCGGGCGCGATCCCAGCGCTCGATGTCGTCGCGAACGTGAGACAGCCGGGTAGTGACCGCGCGCGCCCGCTCAGGGTCATTCCATAGCGATGGCTCGGACGCCTCAACTTCCAGCGTGCTCGCCGCCTTGCGCGCTTCGTCGATCCCCAGATAGTGATGGGCCTCGCTGACGCGTCGGTCTAAGTCAGCCAACGCGTCGGCGTAGTCGTTCAAAGTGCGGATCACTGGAATCTCTCAGCGGCCGTGACAGTGCTTGAACTTACGACCAGAACCGCAATGACAAGGATCGTTGCGCCCCAACTTCTCCTGCGAGGACTTGACAATCGTGCCTGCTGACGCCGCAGCGATACGACGCGACTGCGACGGGCCGCTGCGGTTAGGCCGCGCCGACATCGCAGTGCCAGCACCATGGGCACCGTTGCCGACCGTCACAGTTGAAGGTGTCAGACTTGGTGCGTTGTACTGAACGTCGCCAGTTTGCGTGCCGCCAGTCTGCGTGCCGCCCGAAACAGCGGCTGGACGCACCGATGGCTCTGTTGCCTGCTCGTCGCTCGCTCCCGAGCCGGAGGCCCCAACGGTAGTGACCTGCACATGCATGACATACGTGACGAAATCGCGATACACCCGCTCAAGCATCGCTCCGAACATGTCGAAGCCTTCTCGCTGCCATTCGGCAACAGGGTCTTTTTGGCCGATCCCACGAAGGTGTATGCCCTCGCGTAGGTGATCCATATCAGCGAGATGCTCACGCCAGCGCTGATCGATGAGTCGCAGCATCACCTGCCGTTCGACCTCGCGCATCGCCTCGGCACCGATCTCCGATTCGCGTGCTTCGTAGTGGCGGACGCCGTCGCTGTATACGAGCTCCACTGTTTCGTCGATGCCCCAGCCGCGCTGGCCGTCACCCGACAGCCAGTTCCCCGACAACTCCTCAGCTGTCAGCTCGCTGGGCCAATAGGCGCGAATGGCGGCGAGCAGCCCGTCGAAATCCCACTCGGTTATCTCGTCGTTGTCGCAATGATCCAGCACTGCGGCTTCGGCCGCCTCGCGGACGTATCCCAATGACTCGGTGCGCAGGTCTTCCCCTCCAAGGATCTGCTTGCGCCGTGCGTAGATCACTTTGCGCTGCTGGTTCATCACCTCGTCGTATTTGAGGACGTTCTTGCGGACCTCGGCGTTCTTTTGCTCAACCGTGTTTTGCGCACGCTCAATGGCTCTGGTTACCATCTTCGCCTCAAGCGGCACATCGTCGGGCAGCGTTCGGTCCATCACCCAGTTGACAGCACCTGTAGCGAACAGGCGCATCAGGTCGTCTTCGAGGGACAGATAAAACCGGCTCTCACCCGGATCTCCCTGTCGTCCCGAACGGCCTCGCAGCTGATTGTCAATACGGCGAGACTCGTGACGCTCGGTGCCAAGCACATACAACCCGCCGAGCTTGCGCACTGCGTCGCCCTCGGCTTTGCACTCGGGTTCGTAACGTCCGATGCGACGAGCTAACTCCGCGGCGTTGTCAGGATCGTCGGGGTCAAGTTTTTCCCTCAGCATGTCGCGCCGAGCCAAGCCCTCTGGGTTACCGCCAAGCAGAATGTCAACGCCGCGGCCAGCCATGTTGGTGGCCACTGTCACTGAACCGAGTCGTCCTGCCTGCGCGATGATGTCGGCCTCACGCGTGTGTTCTTTGGCATTCAGCACGCTGTGGTCAATGCCCCGGCGCGCAAGCGCAACAGACAGCTTCTCGGAGTTCTCAACGCTGACCGTGCCTACCAGAGTGGGTTGGCCAGATTTGGCTCGTTCGGCAAGGTCGTCAACGGCTGCTTCAATCTTGGCTTCCTCGGTCTTGTATATGAGGTCGCCGTGATCGGCCCGCACTGTCGGCAGGTGCGTGGGCACAGGAATCACGTCGAGTCCGTAGGTGTTGCCGAACTCAGCAGCCTCGGTGGTGGCTGTGCCAGTCATGCCGGCGAGCTTGTCGTACAGGCGGAAGTAGTTCTGCAAGGTGATGGTGGCGAGCGTCTGGTTCTCCTCTCGGATCGCTACCCGCTCTTTGGCTTCCACCGCTTGATGGAGACCTTCGCTCCAGCGTCGACCTTCGAGGATCCGGCCGGTGAATTCATCAACAATCTTGACTTCGCCGTGGGCTACGACGTAGTCCTTGTCTCGGCGGTACAGCTCTTTGGCCCGTAGTGCCGCATTCATCTGATGGACGAGATTGGCCGAGACCTCGTCGTACAGGTTGTCGATGTTGAGCGCCCGCTCAACTTTGCCGATGCCTGGTTCAAGCACCGCTACGTTGCGTTTGTCTTCTTCGACCTCGTAGTCGACGTCGCGAATCATCGACGCCGCAATGCGGGCGAACTGCTGGTACAGCTTCGCAGCATCGGCGACCCGCCCGCTGATGATGAGCGGCGTGCGTGCCTCATCAATGAGGATCGAGTCGACCTCATCCACGATGCAGTAGTTATGGCCGCGCTGGGTTTGAGCAGCGCTATTCGGGGCCATGTTGTCACGCAGATAGTCGAAGCCGAACTCGTTGTTGGTTCCATAGGTGATGTCCGCGCCATATTGGTGTCGCTTGTGAGCAGCGTCGTAGGGTCCGGGCACGACCAGCCCCACATCAAGACCTAGGAAACGGTGGATGCGGCCCATCCACTCGGCATCGCGTGCCGCGAGGTAGTCGTTCACCGTGACAACGTGAACGCCCTTGCCGCCAAGAGCGTTCAGATACACCGGCAGCGTCGAGACGAGGGTTTTGCCCTCGCCGGTACGCATCTCTGCCACCCATCCGAAGTGCAGCGCCGCCCCTCCGACGATTTGCACGTCGTAGTGACGTTGGCCGATGACCCGACGCGCTGCCTCGCGGGTCACCGCGAATGCGTCCACCAAGATGTCGTTTAGGTCGGCGCCGCGGTCTAGTTCGGCTCGGAAATCGCCCGTCCGAGCTCGCAGTTCATCGTCACTCAGCCGTTCAACTTCAGGCTCAACCGCGTTGACTTCAGGGACCAACGCCTCTAGCAGGCGCAACTTTTTGCCTTCTCCGGCACGGAGCACGCGCTGAAATAGAGCCACCATCGCAGGTTACCGCTGGGCTCCGCTCCTATAGCTGAGATTTTTGAGACACCTAGACAGGTGCCCAGCCGCTGAGTCGGCCAATCGCTTAGGTGCCCAGCCCCCTAGGTGCCCAGCCGCTCAGGTGTCGATCTCGATGAGGCCCGCATGTCCGTCCGAGCGCAGGTACACCACGGACGGCAAGTTGCTGTCAGCGTTCACAAACAAGAAGAAGTTGTGGTCGAGCAACTGCATCTGTGTGACCGCTTCGGCGGGCTCCATCAGTTCCAAGTCGAACGTCTTGCGTCGCACAATTTGCGGCACCCACTCGGGATCATCGGGACTTGCGCCTAGCGGAGCAGCCACAGACTCATTCGCCGGTTCGGTCACGAGGTCGTTGCCCAGACGCGCCAAGGGGTGATGCGCTTCGTCGCGGCGCGGGTTTGGGCGATGCCGCCGCACTGCGCGGGTCTTGAGCTTGCGCAGTTGCTTTCCGAGCTTGCCGACTGCTAGATCGACAGCTTGGTGCTGATCGACCCCGGCGACCGACGCGCGAACGCGGTGTCCGTTGCCAAGCAATGTGACTTCGACTTGGTCACGCTCAGATATGCGCGGGTTCTTCTCCTCCCGAAACACCACCTCGGCTCGGTCTAGCCCTGCTACGAATCGGTCCAAAGCCCCGATCTTGCGCTCTACTGCTGCTCGCACGTCGTCAGGAACTTGAACCTTTCGACCGGTGATAGTGATCTGCATCGCCTCAGCTTTCTGAGCAGGCACTCAGCTCGGTTGGCACTGTCTGTCTCTGAGTTGGCTGTCTTTGAGTTGGCTGTCTTTGAGACAGTGCCATGTTAGGCATCTGCACGAAGGTGGTTATAACTGCGCCGGGCACACGCTGCCACATGAACGGCGGCGGCACCTGCATCTGCGAGCGCGGCAGCACCTGCCCGCAGCGTGGCGCCAGTTGTGAGCACATCGTCAACGAGCAGCACCCGACGGCCGCCTGTAACAGCACGGCCCGCAAAGCGGGGGCCAGCAAGCCGAGCAGATCGCCCGGCACCCGACTGCGCTGCTGAGCCGATGCGACGAAGCAGTCTCACAGGGCGCACCCCCAGCGCTTTGGCAGTGGCACGCGCCAGCGTCTCTGCTTGGTCAAAGCCGCGGGCGCGACGCCTAGCCGCCGTGGTGGGCGCCCAAGTGACAGTATCTACAGTGACGGTGTCAACACACATAGGTACTGCCGCTGGCGCACCGACGGCAGACCAACGAGATGTCGAGGTCACTGCAAGGTGAGTGAGCGCCAACGATTGGCCCAGCCAGTCGGCAATCGCCCGCTCGCCTCGGTACTTGAGCGCATGAATGAACTCGCGGCCGATGCCGGAGTGAGAGAACAGAGCTGCAACCGACTCCGTGCCAGCCACCGATGCCGGTTCGGGCGCCTCCAGTGCTTCAATGCAAGCAACACAAGGACACCACCCCAACAAGCCGCAGCCGGCACATCGCACCTCAAACAGCACGGGCCGACCATAGAGGCAGCCCCCCTGACCACTGAAACGATTTAGGCCCGAAACGATTTAGGACAGTACGATTTCAGACGGAACGATTTTGGACAGTTAGTGGCTCCCCAGTGCCCCCTTCTGTCGTCTCAGCCTGTCGTCCCCGTTTGTCAACACAGCCTGCCAGCACAGCTTCTCAGTACCGGTAACGGTCCGCCTTGTAGGGACCACCCACGTCGAGACCTAGGTAGTTGGCTTGTGACGGCGTGAGCTTGGTCAGCTTCACACCGAGACGGTCTAGGTGCAGACGGGCGACTTCCTCATCGAGGTGTTTGGGTAGCACGTACACGCCTGCAGACAACTCAGCACCACGAGCGTGCAATTCGAGTTGTGCGAGCACCTGATTGGTAAAGCTCATCGACATCACAAAGCTGGGATGTCCGGTGGCACAGCCCAAGTTCACCAGTCGGCCTTCGGCTAGCACGATCACCGAATTCCCCTTCGGGAAGACGAACTCTTCTACTTGGGGCTTGATCTCGCTGCGCTGCACATCAGACATCGCTACAAGACCGGCCATGTCGATCTCGTTGTCGAAGTGTCCGATGTTGGCGACTATCGCCCGGTGCTTCATCTGAGACATGTGCTCCGCGGAGATGATGTCGCGATTGCCGGTCGCCGTCACGTAGATGTCGGCGATGTCGAGCACGTTCTCGAGACGGTCAACCTCAAAGCCTTCCATAGCGGCTTGCAAGGCGTTGATGGGGTCGATCTCCGACACGATCACCCTGCATCCTTGCCCGCGCAGCGCCTGAGCGCAGCCCTTGCCGACATCGCCGTAACCCGCCACGAATGCCACTTTGCCGCTGAGCATCACGTCAGTTGCACGGTTGAGGCCGTCAATGAGCGAGTGCCGACAGCCGTACAGATTGTCAAACTTGGACTTGGTCACCGAGTCGTTCACGCTGTAGGCCGGGAACGTAAGTTCCCCGCGATTCGCCATCTCCCACAACCGGTTCACACCGGTTGTGGTCTCTTCTGAAACACCGCGAATGCCTGCGGCTATCTCCGTCCACAGGCTCGGCTCTGCGCGCTGCAGTTCGGCGAGTAGTTCGTGTACAGCTACTTCGTCGGGCGAAGCTGCATCGGGGCCATCGGCCACAAGTTGCGGCACGACACCTTGAGCTTCGTAGCGCGCGCCGAGATGGACCATCAAGGTGGCATCCCCACCGTCGTCAACGATCAAGGTCGGACCGGGTCCATCGGGCCAGCGCAGCGCTCGGTAGTTGCAACGCCAGTACTCCGCCAAGGTCTCGCCCTTCCAAGCAAAGACAGGCACGCCAGCAGGCGCTGCTGTTGTGCCATTGCGGCCAACCACCACAGCAGCGGCCGCTTCGTCTTGGGTAGAGAAGATGTTGCAAGATGCCCACCTCACCGCAGCGCCGAGATCGACAAATGTCTCAATGAGGACTGCTGTTTGCACCGTCATGTGCAGCGAACCGGTGATGCGGGCACCAGCCAGCGGCTGGCTGTCGAAATGCCGAGCGCGCAGAGCCATCAGTCCGGGCATCTCTGTCTCGGCCAACTCGATCTGGCGCCGCCCAGCCGGTGCGAGGCTGAGATCGGCTATCTCGTAGTCGGCTCCTATCTCGTAGTCGGCTCCTGCCAAGCCAGTCGTTGAGCCAGTCGCCAAGCCAATCGTTGAGTCAGTCGCAGGCAAGGTATTCCTTTAGTTCGGTGAGCAGCGGGATCGGTCCGGGATCGCGCTGGGCGGCCGCTGCGATGCGCAGGCTCAGCACGTCAACTTGGAAAATGAGGTCAAACAACTGCGCCAGAGGTCCCTCACCGGCAGCGCGCAGTGCGTAGTAAGGCACGCTCAGGGACCCGCCGCCGGGCACACCGAGCACACCGAGAACACTTTGTGTGAAGTCGTAGCGACGATGCATCTGAGCATGCTCAAAGTCGTGCCGCAAAGCGACAACCGCGAGCGGTGAGTGGTCTGGGGGGCCTACTAGGTTCCATCCGGCCAGTTCGTTGTGACAAAGCTCAGGCATCACACTGGCGTAAGCCGGGATCTTGACGTTCTCGTTGACTTGGGCCTTGGCACGCCCCGCAACGACCGCGCCCAGCGCGCCACCGCCATAGAAGATTGGGATCTTCTCACCAACGCTGATGGCCCGAACCAGTTCGTCGAGATCGCTGCTGGATTGCATCTGTTGACGCGTGCGAAGCTGGGTAACCCCCGCCTCAACCCAATCGGCGACATCGTTGAGCAGACCCGCTCGTTCGAGCGCAACCAGTGGCATCACTGCGATAGCGCCGACTGCCGCTCGCGGCATCGGAATGGTGCCGTCAACCTCATACAGCGGAACGTTCCACTGACGGGCCAGATCGGCCAGATGACCGCCGGAGGTGACGGCCACGATTGACGCGCCGGCATCGTGCGCAGCCGTGACCGCTTCAAGCGTCTCCTCGGTGTTCCCGCTGAACGACACGGCAATCGCCAGCGTCGAAGGGCCGACAAACGCTGGGCACTCATAGCTCTTGGCGACGGTGACCGGGACTTGCATAAGCGGCGATGCGAGTGCTGAGACAATGTCGCCGGCAACACCCGACCCGCCCATGCCGAACATGATCACATTGGCAATCGGGCGACTGCCCGCCGGGTTGGGGACTGCTTGGGCGAGAGCGAGCGCTGCGCTGAGCTGTTCCGGCAGCGCGTTGACCGCAGCCTTCATTCCCATCGAGTCGATCATCTCGGGCACGTCGGGCATCTCGGGCACATCACGATTTGATGCTGGGAGATCAACGACTCGGATCAGACATCGGATCGAACGTCGGCTGCAGTTCGCCGCTTGCGATGCGTGCGCGAAGCGCTGCTGCGGTGGCCTGATCTAGCTCTGTGGCCTCGTCGATCAGCAACACCGGAATGCCCCCGTCAATGCCGTAGGCACGTTCCAAGCGCGGGTTGTACAGCAGATCAGCATCGCTCACGTAGTACAGCGGCCCCTTGTCCGCTGGGCAGGCCAAGATCTCTGCCAGTACCCGATCAAGTGCCACCGATGCCTCCTTGTGAGCAGTGCCAGCCGCACGGAGGTGCCGAGCGCGTGTCCATAAGAGGGATCATGCCAGCCGTAGGGATCATGCCAGCAATGTGGTGATCTCGCTCACGCGCTGTGCAACTGCGTCCGCGTCGGACGCCTCAAGATTCAAACGAAGCAACGGCTCGGTATTGGACGGCCGCAAGTTGAACCACCAGTCGCCCCCATCAACAGTCAGCCCATCGAGACGGTCCTGCGTCAATCCTTCAAAATGCGTCGCTGTCCGCCTCAGAACCTCTTCGGCATTCTCAACGCGTACGTTGATCTCTCCCGATGAGGCATAGCGATCGAGAGGCGCAAGCAGTTCGGACAGCGCCATGTCTGCTGCACTGAGGGTCTCTAGGACAATCAGCGCAGCAATGAGACCGGAGTCAGCTCGGTAGTTGTCGGCGAAGTAGTAGTGGCCGCTGTGCTCGCCACCGAACGTGGCACCGGTGCGAGCCATCTCGGCCTTGATGAAGCTGTGTCCCACTCTGGTGCGCACCGGCTGACCGCCGGCTTCGGTTATGACTTCGCCAACAGCCCGAGAACAGATCAAGTTGTGCAGGATCGGCCCGGGACCATGCCGCGCCAGCATGGCCTTTGCTACCAGTGCAGTGAGCAGCGAACCGCTCGTGGCGCTGCCCCGCTCGTCAACAACGAAGACGCGGTCAGCGTCGCCATCAAAGGCAAGGCCTACGTCGGCACCGGTGGCCAGCACCCGCTCGCTCAAGTCGACAAGATTCTCGGGCCGAATGGGGTCAGCGGGGTGGTTAGGGAACGTACCGTCAAGTTCGCCGTACATCAACTCCACCTCAAATGGCAGCGGGTCAACGACTGCTGGCAGCACATACCCACCCATGCCGTTAGCGGTGTCGGCCACGACCCGCAGCGGTGCCAGTTGGTTGACATCTACAAATGAACGGACATGGCGAGCGAAGGTGTCGAGCAGATCGCGCTGCGTGCGGCGGCCCCCAGCATCACTCACGACGGCCCCGGCCGCTGCTCGCTCAGCAATCTCGGCTAGGCCACTGTCGGCGCCCACAGGCGCTGCTGCCCGCCCGCACAGCTTGATGCCGTTGTATTCGGCGGGATTGTGTGAAGCCGTAAGCATCGCACCGGGCAAGCCGAGATGACCAGACGCGAAATAGAGCAGATCGGTGGAGGCGAGACCCAGATCGATCACATCAACCCCAGCCACCTGCACGCCTGCCGCGAAAGCATCCGCCAGCTCGATGCCGCTCGGACGCATGTCACGGCCGATCACTATCTGAGCTGCGCCCGACCATGTCGCGAACGCAAAACCGAACGCACGCGCTGTGGACGGTCCTAGCTGGTCGGGAAAAATCCCGCGCAGGTCGTATGCCTTGACCACAGCTGCCAGCAGATCCCTCGGCACCGGTGGAATGCGGGCAACCGTCACGGAGCCGAAGCCTATGAGCCAGCCCCATGAGTGAGCCCAGTGCCAGCCCCATGAGCCAGCCCAGTGGGGTCCCGGTAAGCAGCGACCTTGCGATTTGCGTCAGCATCTCCCTAGGGTGAGCGCAGAGAGTGGTGTACAAACCTGCCTGAAGCAAGCGAGGATGACGATGAGCAAGACAAAATATCAGCCAACAAGTCGAGAACAATCGGTGCTCGACACGGTCAGCAATCCCAGATATGACCGTCAGATTGTCAACGGCCTCGAGCCTTTTATGAGCGGCTCCGCGCCGGAAGAATTCAAGAGTTTCTATACCTCTGCCGAGCTCGCACAGCTGCAAGAATTGCGCGGCACTGAGCGCGATGTTGAAGCTCGGATGCCCGTCAAACTAACACGCCACTATTTTGACATGGCGACAACCAGCACTGCGCTGCAAAAGCTCGTAAAAGCGTCGCCAGACGAAACGGTAGATCTAGCGGGAGACCCAGACCCGGCTAACCAACTCGATTACAGCCCTATAGAGGGTCTCTTGCACAAGTACGAAATGGGTCTGCTATATGTTATTTCTACTTGTTCGGCGCATTGCAGATTCTGTTACAGAGAAGAACTCATCGGACGCAAAGAAATTGAGCGTGCCGATGGTGAGCTAAAGAAGAAAGGCTTGGCCAACGTCGGGGAGATCAGCGACTACATTCGGACTCATAACGAAGCCGTCGCCCGCAACGGTGGTAGTCATCCGGAAACCGGGCGCCCAAAGCTACGGGAGATACTGCTCTCCGGTGGTGACCCAATGGTGCTCCCTAATTCCAAGTTGGCTGGTTGGTTCACTGCTTTGGCAGAAGCAGGAATCGAGGCCATCCGAGTAGGAACTAAGGAACTTGCCTTCTATCCAGAGCGCTTTGATGATGCCTTCTTTGCGATGATCGATCGCTTTCATGAGGTCTATCCCGATGTGGCTATGCGCTTCATGGTTCATTTCAACCACCCCGACGAATTCCTTGTCAAAGACTCTGAGGGTTGTTATGTCGCAGACGAGCAAGGTGTGCTGCAATGGCACGTCATTACGCGTCGGGCGACAGATGCGCTTGTTTCGCGCGGCTGGATTAGCGTTGAGAACCAGACGCCAATCATCGCCGGTGTCAACGACGATGCTGCTGCTTTGCGGATTCTGCAACGAACGCTCAAAAGCGTCGGGGTGGGGAATCACTATTTTTTCTGCGGACGCAACATCGTGGCTTACAAAGCGTTCAACGTGCCGATCGAGCGGGCATGGCAACTGCTCAATGAGTCCCAACAGGGCCTGTCGGGTGTGGAGTCGCACGCTCGGTTGGCCATCGTGCATTACAAGGGCAAGACCGAGGTTTCAGCAGTAACCGACGGTTCCATTGCAGGGCTGGCAGGCGCAGAGAACGGTGTGGTGATTTTTAAGGTGCTACGCAGTCCGGGCGATGCATCTGATCGGGGGCGAACGACCATTGTCGGAAGAAACCCCGAAGCACTCTGGTTTGACGATTACCAAGACCGAGTGTTGATTGACGAAGCTGGTCTGTTCAGTCGACAAAGACCGAGCGGTGTTGCCATCCCACGCTTACGGTCACGGCACCACGGAGCCGCTGTTGTACGCCCCGGCCCCGGCGCGTTGGCGGACACGCCAGATGTCCGCAACTACTCTTAGCGACTGCGCAGCCAAGCGGACGGTGCTATCGGCAGTGTGGTTGACCGACACAGCAACCTCAGTTGTCCTCAAGTTGAGGTGCTCAACGAGGTAGAGCACCTCAACATCGAAAGCAAAGCCGTCAATGACGCTGCGGCTAAAGATTGCCTGCGCGGCTTCAGCAGTGAAACCTTTGAATCCACACTGAGTGTCGCGGTAACGACGGAGCAACACCAGTCGGGAGAAGGCGTTGAACAATCGACTTGCGAACGCTCTCGCTCGGGGCGACCGACTAACGGTACGCGAATCGGCGTGACGCCGGTTGCCGAGCGCAACATCGGCGCCAGCTTCGAGCGCATTGACAAGCGAGGCCAGCTGCTCGGGTGGATAGGCCAAATCGACATCTGTGAACAGGCGGCAGCGTCCGTTTGCAGCAAGCATTCCGGCACGAACTGCGGCGCCTTTGCCGAGGTTCCGCTCCAACGACACGACTAGGTCGGCACCGGCTTGCCGAGCCGCCTCTGCGGTGCCATCAACAGAGCCGTCGTCTACTACCACGATCTCGAAGCTGTCAACCAACGCTTCGCCACCGCCCGGCGCTTCGCTGTCACCCGGCGCTGCGCTACCACCCGGCGCTGCGCTACCACCCAGAGCCGCTCTCACTTCCGTCACGGCCCGGCCTACCAGATGCGCGGCTTGATACGCCGGCAGCACCACTGACACCGTTGGCCTGCTGGACGCGTCCGCTTCTGTGTGAGTTTCTGTGAGTGCTACGCGAGCCTCTACCAGCGCTGCGCGTCGGGTCCAGACGGCTCGGCGGCGCTCAAATCGAGCCGGTGGCCGAGCCGCGACAAGCACCAGCCCCACAAGCCCGATCAGCGTTGCCATCCAAGCGAGATACTCCACCGCGGTGGTGCCATAGACCAGCTCAACATCGGTGTGGGTGGGTATCACCACCATCCAGTTCGGCGTGACGCGAAAGGGACCCTCAGCGCCAGAGGCCGTCCAGTTTGGGAAGTACGACATCTTGACAAGCACCGGCACACCGGGCCGATCAACAGAAAAAGACAGCCGTTCTCGGTCGAGAAGAACATCACTGACCTCAACCGGTGCCAACGCGCGTTGAGGTGCTGCGCTGAATCTCCTCAGCGAAGCCGGTGGCACGCTTTCGGGATTGGGCGGCGGCAGCAGCTTCACGCGAGCCCAGTGCTGCGGACCTTCAGCAGCTATGGGCACATCCCAAGCCGCTGGGTCGTTCCACCAAATCACCGCAGGATCAGTCCAAGCGCGACCCGCTTGTGACACCCCCTGCGCGACTGCGGGCTCAAAACGCAGAGCTGACACCACCTCGCTGTCAGTCACGAGATAGATCGACCAGGGCCCCGAGGTGTCAATAAGCCGCAATCCGGCAGAGCTGTTCGCCGCGGCAGTGGCTTCGGTGCTGAACGCGGCGTAGTACCGGACTGCGGCCATCTGCAGGTGTGCAACACCGAGTGTGAAGTCCAAGGCGTTGTACGGCAAGCCGCGCATGGGACGTGATGGCGCCGCTGACAGTTCCGACTGCATGAGGAAGTGAAAGGGCACGGTCGGCGACGACTCAAAGTACAGGCCTTCCATGGAGGCGATGCATCTGTCGGTCCATTTCGGCAGCAGCATCGGCGCCATCGGCGTGCCGTACGCGCCTACGACGTCGCGGTCGTATTCCCAGAGCAAGCGCCCGCACCCGTATTGCCGTCCAACTTCGTCCATAGTCGTGACGAAGTCGTTGTACTCCGCATATGCCGGGCGACTCTCATAGCCGCGGAAGTTCCAGCGCGCCCAGTCCGACACAAAACTGCGGTCCTCCGCCGACACCGTAAGCGGACCCCAGCGGTAGGCACCACTGGCATCGCGACTGCCGCCCGGCGCGTCACCAGAGCGCAACAACAGCAAACCCAGCCCCGCCACAAGCGCCACCACCGGCGCCATGATCCGCAGCCACTGTGCAGTCTTTGGTGCCGGTCCGGTTCGAACGTCAAGCGAAGACGACTCCCGACGGGTCAGACCTTCGATAAGAAGCCACAGCCCAATGGCTGCCAGCAGATAAAGCGACAAGTACCAAAAGGGCAGAATGCGCGCGTTCCACAGCCGGTGCTGGGGCCAATGCACGAATGCCATGGCCATGGCAAATGCGATGGCCGTCCACGTCGTCGCCGGGCGGTAGCCCCGCGCCAAACCCACCGCTGCACCCAAACCTGCGAGCACCAGCAGCCAAGTGATGCTGTGAAAGGTGCCCTCGGCGCTGATCTCGTCGGTGAAGAACAAACTCTCTCTGACTGAGGCGAGTCGCTCCCAGCCCATGTCGTTCAGGTACGCCCGGCGGGCAACAAACGGCACTGTCCAAAATGCCGACACTGCTCCGCCGATCAGCCCGATGACCAGCGCATGCCAACAGCGACGCCATTGGGCCAACGCAAGCGCAGCAACAACTCCCACAGGTACAGCGAGACGCCACAGCGGAACCTCAGTGATGTTCCATACAGCGGTCCACAGCATGATCGCAGCAGCCAGCGCCGCAATCGTCGGCACCTGGCCGATGCGATCCCTCAGCGAGTGCAGGCTTCGCACCGCCACCATCAGCACGCTGGCAGCAACGGCGAACGCAAGCGGTATCGGATGACAGAGCGCGACGAATGCCAACACCAAGCTGGTGCGAGCGCGGCCGGTGCCCCGCTCAAGTGAGCGCCAAAGCAGACCGAGGTACACCAGCGTTGCTGACAGTGCCATGGAAAACGCGAACTCGCCCGCCAGAGTCGATGCTGCATTGCCGCCGTAGATCGTGAAGTTCACGTCGAAGACAAACAACAGACCGGCGACTGCTAGCAGCATCCGCAGCGGCTGTGCCCAGCCCGCCAAACGGCCCATCAGCCAAACCGTCGCCGGCATCGAAACGACACCGCTGACCGCCACCAGCTTGAAGGCGACGCCGAAGGGCAGCACTGTGTCAACAGCCACGATGAGCAGGTACGGCAGCACCATGTAGAACTGCATCGCGGGCATTCCCGCGTACCAGTCAGTTGTCCAACCTCGCAGCGATCCCGAAGGCAGAAGTTCGTCCCGCAAGAACGCCGGTCCCCACACATGAGCACCCATGTCGCCGCCGGTGGGTGTCGTCGCTGAAAAGACCCCGCTCGGATCAAGCCACAGCAGAGCGGCCACGCAACTCACCACGACCACAGCCGCTTCAAGCCAAGCCGCCAGCACCGCCTCTCTGCCAGAGAGGCGCACGGTTACTGCGGCCACGCGAGCAGGTTAGAGGCTGAGGCGATGGCGAAGCTGCGTCTCAGCCTCTTAGCATGAACTCATGGCATCTGACGTGTCCTCCGCAGACGGGCACTCCCGAGCGCGCAAGCCCCGAGCCAGCCAGCCCCCAGACGCGCCCAGTCGAGACCGTGACCAAGACCATCACCAAAACCAAGACCATCAAGAGGGTCAGTCGCCACGTCAAGAATCTGCGCCGTCGGGTTCGAGAACGCGGCGACGCAGCGAACGCTGGCCCCGTTGGTCCATCTGGCTGATCGCTGTGGCGCTGCTGTCGGTGATGTTCCTGCCCGGCTTGTTGAACAATGAAGACCGCGACCCCGTCGACTACAGCGGCCTGATCGCACAGGTGGCTGAGGGGCGCGTCAGCAGCGTCACGATCACCAACGGCACCGGTGAGATCACCGGCGAATACATCAACGGCACCAAGTTCTCCTCTGAAGGGCCAGTTGAGCTTCCTGAGACCGATCTGAATCTGCTGAGACAGCAGGAAGTGTCAATCGAATTTCACACCGACAGACCCAACCTGCTTGTCAGTCTGCTGCCTTTCTTGCTTCCGTTCGGCCTGATCTTCTTGCTCTTTTGGTGGATGCAAAGACGCGCCCAAGGCCAGATGTCGGGGATCATGTCGATCGGCCGCAGCAAGGCCAAGACTTACACCACGGAGCGTCCGGCGACGAAGTTCGACGACATCGCCGGCTACGACGGTGTCAAAGGGGAGATCACCGAGATCGTTGACTTCCTCAAGACGCCCGAACGCTTCACAGCAATCGGTGCCAAGGTCCCCAAAGGTGTCTTGCTAGTCGGCCCTCCCGGTACCGGCAAAACTCTCATCGCTAGAGCAGTGGCCGGTGAGGCAGGTGTGCCGTTTTTGTCGGTGACCGGTTCGGACTTTATGGAAATGTTCGTCGGTGTTGGTGCCAGCCGGGTGCGCGATCTATTCCAGAGCGCTCGCAAACTAGGTCGGGCGATCATTTTCATCGACGAGATCGATTCCATAGGCCGCAAACGCGGTGCAGGACTCGGCGGCGGTCACGACGAACGCGAGCAGACGCTCAACCAGATGCTCGCTGAGATGGACGGATTTGAAGAAACTGGCGGCATCGTGATGATGGCTGCAACGAACCGGCCAGACATCTTGGATCCGGCGCTGCTGCGTCCGGGACGGTTCGACCGCCAAGTGGTGGTCCCGCTGCCTGAGTATTCCGAACGTCTAGCCATCCTCAAGGTGCATTCCAAAGACAAAAAGACCGACGACGATGTGCAATTTGAAACTCTCGCCAAGGGCACACCGGGCATGAGCGGCGCCGATCTAGCGAATCTGGTTAACGAAGCCGCGCTGCATGCCGTCCGGCGAGAATCGGAGTCGATCGGCTTAGCCGACTTAGAAGCAGCGCGCGATCGGGTGCTAATGGGCCAGCGCCGCGAATCCGTCGCCCTAACCGAGCGCGAGCGCGAAGTCACGGCCTACCACGAGGGGGGGCACGCGCTGATTGCGACGCTGTTTCCCCATGCCGACCCGGTCCACAAAGTGACAATCCTCCCGACAGGCCAAGCACTTGGGGTCACCATGCAGTTGCCTGAGGAGCGTCACGCGTACAGCCAGGATTACATCGAGGATCGGCTTGCGGTGCTATTCGGCGGTCGGATGGCAGAGGAAACCGTCTTTGGGGTGACATCCACCGGCGCATCTAACGATCTCATGCAAGGCACTGAACTGGCTCGCAAGATGGTTACCGAATGGGGCATGAGCGATCGAGTGGGGCCGATGGCTTGGGGTTCTAACTCGCAGGTTTTTCTGGGCGAAGATCTTGTCTCAGGGCGCGACTATTCAGACGAGACCGCTCGAGTCATCGACGAGGAGGTGGAGCGAATCTTGCGGACTCAGCAAGACCGGGCTCGCCAAGCGCTCATCGAGCACCGGGAGGCGCTCGACCGGGTTGCGTCTGCCTTGCTCAAACACGAGACACTCACGGGCTCAGAAATCTCGTCGCTCGCCGCTGGGCCGCAACCGGAGATACCACCAACAACAACAACCGGCAACGGGATACCCACAGCAGCCGAACCAGCCACAGATGCGGAATCTGCCCAGCAAACCGAGTCCCGCAGCGCTCAGCGTTCTGAGATTTGAGCGATTGCGGCTGTAAGCCCAGACGCATCCACGCGGCCGATCCAACCGTCAACGACTCGGCCTTCGGCATCGGCTACCACCGTCGTGGGCACTGTGTCTATGCCGTGGGCGCGATGTACGTCACCACCGCTGGCGAAGGGCACTTCAACGACCGGCACACCGGCACCGGCCGATCCGCGGACGGCGGTAACCGCAGCCGCGCACGTCCGGCAGGTTTCTTCGGTGAAAACCACGATTGTGGGGCCCGCATCGACGCCCAGCGAATCAAAATCAACCGCGGCAGGCACGGTGAGGTTCGTCACGTCACCAACGGTGCCAACACGCCGACGCTGAACCGCGTAGGCCACCGTTACTGCGACAACCATCAGCACTGCAGCAATCGCAAGACGCTCCATTAGGGGCTCACCACTCCCAGCGGGTGAGCCACGCTCAGGCCGTTGCTGTCGGTTCGTGACTGCCAAAGCAGCACACCAAAAGGAACATCGGATGTCACCAGATGAGTCGAGCCGCTCACCAGCCGCCGCTGAGCCACGCCCGATGCTGGCACGTCTAGTACAGCCACGGTCTCACCATTCAGCGTCTCAACCAGCACCCTGCTATCAACAAGTGATTCGGCAGGTGAGTCAGCAGGTGGATTGTCGGAAGCCTCAGCGTTGCCGGGGGCCTCAGCGTTGCCAGTTGGCAACGTAGCCATGTCTGTGGTGACGATCAAGAACGTCTCAGCGCCTGCTTCGGCCGGAACGACTACCAGCCAACGCTTGCGAGCCTGACCGATGCCCGGCACTGTCGCCAACCCTGACTGTGCGGCGAGCACCGAGGGGGGCATCTGCGCGCCGACGCCGTCGGGTTCGACCCGGTCCGACGCAATCGGAAGGTCCGTCAGCGGATTGGCATCAGACCCGACCAAGGTCTCAGCCCACGCAACGACAGGCACACCGTTCTGGCTCTTCACCAAGACGGCGAACGGCACCGCCGCCGGGACGGCCAGCGTGCCAGAGCCGGGGGCCAGACTGGGGGCTAGCTCGCCAAGTGGCTCAACAGTCAGCTCGGCCACATCGTGTGCTGCCACCGCAAACGCAACCCTGTCGCTATCGGCGGCGGCAACCTTGACCTGCGCAACGATCTGAGCCACATCATCCGACGGATTGAACACACGCACCGTTACGTGAGTCGTCTCGTCGATGCCTGCAAGCGGCACCAGCCAGTTCTCGCTTTCGCTGACCGAACCCAACTCTGCGGCAAAACCCTGCCGCCCGACGCTGCCGTCGTAAGAAACAAACGAGTCCACCGCGATGCGGCCTGTCCGAGCGATCACCGACGCAGCGACCACATCGCGTCGGCGCACATGCTCGCCCACATTGACAGCCACCGTGCTCCACGACGGCACCACCACACCGGTCAGCGCTGGCGCAACGAACGGCCCGAACTCCGCCTCAGTGGCAAAAGTGAGATCAACAATTGCGTCACGCGGCAACGGATTCATAATCGCGATCACCCCAAGCGCGTCCGCTTGGGTATCACCAACGGGGATGTACCAGCTCGGGGCGAGCACGCTCGAACAACGGGCTTCGTCCATCCCGAGCGGGGAGATAAATCTGCGTGTCACTGCGAGGCCGCCCGAGGAGGCTTCGACTAGTGCACCGACGATCTCGTCACGCGCATAGTCGGCGATGTTGACCACGCCCGTGCTCAACGGCGCAACGCCCGCAGTCACATACTGCCGTCCAGTAGTACGGCCGCGCAGCTCAACTGACACCGACACCGGTGTCTGAGTCATGTTGGTGAGCAACAGCTCAGAGGTTGTCTCGCCGAAGCTCGGCAATGTGGCCCTAATACCCACCACAGGGCAGAACCAGCTAGACGTCAGAGCATCAGGGGAAGGCACTTCGATCTGGGTGGGCGCCGCGGACGCTGAGGGGGAAGCCGCCGCTGACGGCCCGCGGTCGATGCGCCCATCAACGACCAGCGTTGCGGCGAGCGCCAGCGGTATCACTAGGCGCCCCAGCCAGCGCCACCAGCTCGTAGCCGTCACCGCGATTCCCGGAGTCTGCGCACGCCAGCCACAAAACCGCCAACAAGACGGTCAACGAGCGGCGTGGGCTGGCCTACCGCTGCCCAGATGATGGCGAGCCAGATCAAAACATGAGCCCACAGTCGCTGAGTGACCGCGTCTGAGCGCTGGTAGCTGAGTTCTGCTGGACCCGAGTGAGGCGGGTCGAAGCGCATCGCCCATCCCTGAGCGAGCGTCGGAGCGACCTGCGAGTCGGCAATGTGAAGGCGCCAACCCGGGTCGTACGTCTCAGCGACGAGGAGCGGACCGGTTCCCACCGGACCGAGTTGGCTTGTTTGGGATCTGTAATCGGTGAGCACGCCGATGCCGTCGCTCAAATCGCTCACGACAAGATCAGACTGATCCACAGCGAATTGCGGCGGGATGGCTCGCGAGAACTGAGCCCGTGTTGACCACCACGCCTCGTTGCGAAATACCTGCACCGACGGATCGGCAGCCAGTGGCCGCAGGTCAATCTGCGAAGCCAAAGCTTCGGCGATCCGCGGTGTAACAGGTCGTTCTATGCCTTCGGAGTAAGACGGGCTGGATCGTTCCACCACAACGACATACCTAATGCCGAACGATCCCAACAGACGGCCCATTCGCAGGGTGTCGCCGGCCAGTCCAACTCTGAGGGCTGCCAAGAGTCGCTCGTTACCGGGTGTTTCGGGCATCGCCCATTGGTGTCGCACATCGGGATAGCCGCGTATTGACGTGCCAGCGGCAAGTCCGTCCATGCCCAGATCCCAGCCGCGCAACGGCAAGATCTCCGGTGCGCCCAACCAGAGAACGCGATAGTCGGGGCCGACATCACGGTCGTCAACGAGGCCCAACGGCACCCGATGGTCGAAGGTGGGCGCAGACCAGTTCCCGTCTATCGCTGCCCAGGCTGTGGGAAGCACCATCGCCCCTACTGCAACAGCGCTGACAAGGACCAACGCGCCGCGCACGCGCGGCGGTGCGTCGCCGTTTGAGGCCGACAGTGAAACCGGCCCGGCGGCAGCCGCCCAACACAGACCGACCGCTGCGAACACTAACGAGACCTCAACAAGCGAATCGGGTGTGCTCCCCTTGATCCACACACCGTCCGTCCAGCCCACTGTGATGACCCAAGCTGCGGCGAAGCCCGCCAAGCCCAGCACCCAAGCCCGAGCCGTCCACCACAACCGGTCCGCCCGTGCAACCAAAAGCGGAATAACCGCGGCTGCGATTAGTCCCCAACCAAGTGGTAGTTCGCCCAGTGGCCCCGTCGAAAAGCGCAGCAGATCGTCCAGCGAATCAGGTGTCGAGACGGTTGACCTGTCCAGTGAGACATCCAGCGAGGCATCCAGATAGTTACCCAATGAGCCAAACTCAATGATCCACGGCAGCACTGCAAGCACCGCAATGGCTACCGCCGCAAAGACCAACAGCAAACCGAGCATCGGCTTGCGGGGCGACGACCGGCCCGAAGCTCGCCGGACTGTTTCCACCACTGCCAAGACCACCGCCGCGATCACACCGAACAGCACAACGGACGGCTCAAAGGTGGCTGCGACTGCCAGCAGCAGCCCCAGCGACGCTACCCGAGCAGTTGTCGAGCGTCGGCTGTCGTTAGCTGCAGGGCCGACCTGGTAAGCCCCGATCAACCGGCTGACACCTAGCACCACAGCTGGTGCAACGCCATAGGCCAACAGCACATCCCACCGTCCGCCGGCCAATGCGTTGTAAGGCAGCGGGCAAGCGGCGTAAAGCACGAGAGCAACGAGTCGTCCATTGCGGCTGTTCGCCGGAGCACAGAGCTTCCAAATGCCCACGAGGCCGGCCAGCAGCAGCCCCCACACAGCGATATGGCGCAACAGCCCAACCGCGCCCCCGACGATGAATGCGCCGATGCCCAGCAGTCCCAGAGCCGGATGGCCGATCCCAGGGCTACCGACTGCGTTGCCACGCCAGCCGTCCAGATACGCACCAAGCATCGTTGAGGCATCAGCGAACTGGGCGAACTGGCCGTAGGTAGGAATGCCATCTATCAGCAGATCACGGGATCCAAAGACAATCCCGCCGATCACCATAGCCCACACCACCCAGACCGTGGGGTGCGCGTTGCGTCGCCAACTGCCGAGGATGCTCTCGTCAATCGTGATGCGTGCTGCCAGACCTCCCTCAGGACTTAGGCGGTAGCGAAACCAATCGGCCACTCGCACCGAGCCGCGTTGGTGCAATCGACGCAAGTCGGCATCGCGCACGCGCCGGTAGCGCTTGACGGCACCGCGCAGCGCGAACGTGCGTGGCAGATGACGCACATTCCACGCCCACGCCAGCGCCACATCTGAGGCTTGAGCGAAACGACCGCGCAACGCCGCAACGAGCACCTCACCTAGCGCCAAGAGTGCCGCAAGCACGACAGTCGGTAGCAGATACACCCACCCGTAACACTTGAGCGTTGTTCGCAGCCGGGCTCGATGATCGTGCTGACGCGTGGAAGGGCCGTGTACTGCTTGAGGCGGGCCGGCAGCCAGCATGGCCCCAGCAGTCGGCACCACACGGACCCGCCCCCCGGCGAGTTGGAGGCGCCAGCACAGATCCACTGCGGCACCGTCGCCGTCTAGGTAATCGTCGAATCCGCCGACGGTACGGAACATTTCCGCTCTGACCAGCATGGCTTCGGTCGGCGCCACGAAAACATCGCGCGCTTCGTCGTGCTGAGCTTGATCTAGCTCGTCCTGGCCCGCAATCGGGATTCTCACACCAAAGCGATCCGCTGTGCCGCCGAGGTCGCACAGCGTCATGCCGTCATCGGCGTTGAGCAGTTTGGGACCCGCAAGGCCAACGACCCGACTCGAAGCCTGCTCGGCATCTTCGATGAGAACGCTGATGGCATCGGGTGCCAACGCAACGCGATCTGTTAAGAACAAGAAGTAGTCGGCTCCTTGGACTAGCGACGCCCCCCGATTATTCAAAGCGCCGAGATAGCGAAAATGCGACCCTCGACGCACGGAACTGCTGGACGGAACGTGATCCGCGACAACAGCGGTGGGCAACACCTCTTGGACTCTGGGACCCCAAAGTTTCTCACCATCGCACAGCACCAAGACAGCAAGGCGGGTGTAGTCCTGCGCTGCCAAGGCCCGCAAGGCAGCTTCCGTGTCGGACCATCTGGTTCCTGCGGTGACAATCGCCGCCACAGCAGGCGGCGGGACCGAGGCCGAGAGGTCCGCAGCAGCCGGCTGCGGCGCTTCCGTCGGCGTGGTCGACGCGTCGGAGTTCATCGTGATGCCACGCCCCGGCTGGCTTCGTTACCAAACCGAGGAAGCTGCAACGACGCCGACCCCGGCCCGAGACGTGCTGTAATCCGGCGCGTCCCCGTAGTTGAAGCTGGTGCCATCACTCCACACCAGCCAGTAGCCATCACCAGTAGCGGTTGCTGCTATCGCCACAACTCGCAGGCGGTTCTGGAGCGCAGCCCGATCACCATGATGATCCACAGCACCAACTGCATGCACAGCCGTGTCAGCACCGGCGAGCCAGTAGCCATCACCATCGGGTCCAACGGCAAGACCGACACTTGCTTCGTCGGTGAGCAGCAACGGACCGCAGCCGAGTTGCGGTGCGTCACCAAAAGCTAGAACACGACCGTCGTCGAGCGCTAGCCAGTAGCCGTCACCGGTCGGTGAGGCCTCAATGTCAACAACTTCGGCTTCCAGTTGCAGGTGTGCAATCGCTCCCCAATGACCCGCCTGGCCGAAAGCGAAAACTTCGCCCCGACCAGAAGCCAGCCAGTAGCCATCACCATCGGGATGCGCAGCCATCGCCACAATCGACTCGGTCTTGCTAACGGCGGTCGCGTCTCCGTGATGCTTGGCGCTGCCGAAGGTCTGAACATCGCCACCGGAAGTAGCGAGCCAGTAGCCATCACCATCGGGATGCGCAGCCATCGCCGTGAAACTGCCAGACGACGACGGCGATCCGTTGCCCAGGTACGCTGCAACGCCGTCAGCGAAGACAGTGCCGTCGGACTTCAGCACCCACAGTCCGAAACCAATCGTCGCTGGGATTGAACTGTCGGTGCCCACCGCACCCACCGGGCCGTCGGGGCACGGCCCCGATTGGTCAAATTGCGCGAAGCGATACCAGTCAGACCACAACAGAAGGGCTTTACGGAACAAGTCCTTCGTCCACCTGTTCCATGTCTCTTCCCAGACCCCTTCCGTGCCGACCAGCTTTACGCCGCGGCTCCTCCCACCCCACGGGCCGTTCCCGTTGCGCTTCGTCACCTCAAGGCACACGAGCTGCCCGATCTGAGGGAAGGCTGCTTCAATGTCGGCGCGCCGCAGACGTCTCTGCCAAGTATGTCGTCTGTTGATGTCTACATCGTCGCCACGGTCCTCAACGCCGTTGAAACGCGATCCTTCGTCTAAGCCAGCGGTCCAGCCACCGCTCGTGGCGTGATACTCGGTGAGGGCGATGACGCCGTCAGCTCGCCGTACGACCTTTCCTTCAGTGTTGAGCACAGCAGTGTTGGTGTGGACATATTTGGCACCGTGATCGATTGGTGTGCCGTTGAGCGCGGCGCCCTCGTACACCTGACACGCCGTGGTGTCACAGGTGTCGGTGAAATTTCCAGCTAATGAGCGACGTGCCGCAAGCGCCAGCACGTACGAGCGCGCAGCGATGGCTTGGGCCTCCAAGGCTTCAATGCCTCGTCCTTCGCCTAGGGAACCCCACGCGGGATCGCTTTCGTGCGGTACAACGCCTCGCAGATACTGCTCAACCGGCAGCCGGTTGAAGGTGTAGGGGCCTTTCTGGTTGACGATACCCACCGTCCCACGGTAAGAAACTCGCCTAGGTTCAACACCGGACGCACCGCAGTAGATCACCGTCAGCATCTCAGAGACATCGTCAGCTTTGTAATCGCCAGCTTTGTAGTCGCCAGCTTTCGGGGACGCTTCGACGTATCGATCTCCGCGGCGAGTCAACGAAGCGAGAGAGCCGTCAACCAAGCGGCCATTTTGGGCACAGCCGCTCGTGGAGCGAACCCAGAACGTGCCACCGCTGACGCCGATGCGCGCAATTTCTCCCGCGTCAAATGACTGTCCGGCGACTTCAAAGGCCGCCCCCGACGTCAGCAGCAGATCGCGTTGGTTGTTGTCGATCAGATGCACCCAGACGTCAGACACCGGCACATCTGAGATCGAAGTCGGTCCGTGAGATGTTGAGCCGTAGTAGTGCGAGATGATCTGCTCGCTGCTCCAGCGATGATCAATCGCGTAGCCCAAGGCACCCCACTGGCTCATGCCAGTTCCGTGACCCCAGCCGCGTCCGTCCACGGTGATGACGTCGGGCGCTAGTTCTGCCTGGCTCTGCGCTGCTGCGGGCGGTGTCATAGCCGCCAAAGTGCCAAGTGCCGTCAAGCACGCTCCAACCGCGCTGGCGAGCCGACGAAGGCCTACTGGTGTTCGCTGCGGCCTGCACCCGTCGGAGGCTGTTACATACCGAGCCCGCTGATGCAAGCTCAGCCTGCTGAGCCTTGAACGGGGCATCCGCCCGATGTCGGTGGTCGGGATCTTCACTGCAGCTTGCGCCGCTCAATCTCGATGTCGTTCGTGACCATCGTCTGCACCAGATCCCCGAACGACATCTGAGGCTCCCAGCCCAGCACATGTGCAGCCTTGGATGCGTCGCCAACAAGAAGATCGACCTCGGCGGGCCGGAAGAACCGAGGATCGATCCGCACATGACGCTCCCAGTCATCGATGCCCGCCGCAGCAAACGCAAGCCGCACAAAGTCGCGCACCGCGTGGGTGGCGCCAGTCGCAATGACGTAATCGTCGGGCTCCGGTTGACGAAGCATCAGATGCATGGCACGCACGTAGTCGCCTGCAAACCCCCAGTCGCGCTTGGCATCGAGATTCCCAAGCGCCACTTCGTCCTGCAGGCCAAGTCGAATTCGCGCCACGGCGTTGGTGACCTTACGAGTCACAAACTCAAGACCGCGCCGGGGCGACTCGTGATTGAACAGAATGCCGCTACAGGCGAAGAGCCCGTAGCTCTCGCGGTAGTTCACTGTGGTGTGATGGCCGAACACCTTGGCCGAACCGTAAGGGCTCCGCGGATGCAGCGGCGTGAGCTCGTTCTGAGGTGTCTCACGAACTTTGCCGAACATCTCGCTGGAAGAGGCTTGGTAGAAGCGAATCGGGTTATCCACCCCGCCCACTAGCCGAATCGCCTCCAACAGACGCAGGACTCCCAGACCGGTGATGTTGGCAGTCAGTTCGGGCTGCTTGAACGACAACGCAACAAAGCTGATCGCACCAAGGTTGTACACCTCGTCGGGCTGGGTGTATTCAAGTGCTGCTATCAGCGATGCTAGATCGGCGAGGTCACCCGGCACGATTTCCACGTACGGCAGATCAGCGGACACCGTCTCTGAGCGCGGGTTGTGCTGACCAGTCATCAGGCCGACAACCCGATAACCCTCACCATGCAAGTGCTCGGCCAAGTACTGGCCGTCTTGGCCGGTGATTCCGGTGATGAGGGCCGTCGGCACAGGTCGGCTCCGGTTCGAGGATCGCCCCGCAGACATGCGGGCAACAATCAGGGTAGGGCCACCGCCGACGCTGCGAAGTCATTTTGAGCTATCTCGAAGGCTTCACCCTCTTGGGTGGCAGGTTCGGGTACCGTGCCGCGCATGAGGCACCGCCCATATTGGAACTGGATTCGCCTGCGACGCGCAGCAACAACGGCACTGCTGGCCAGCTCTGCAATCGTCGGCATCACACACGCTGCCGACGCTGCATCACGTGTTAGCACAAACCGGCTGTGGGGTTACGACCGTTACGAGACCGCAACGGCGGTAGCGCAGGAATTCGCAGACATCCTAGGAGGAACCGATGTAATCAATGCCGTGATCGTGGCTCCGGGCAAAAGCTTTGCCGAAGCGCTGGCTGCCACACCATTGGCGGCGGTGTCTACAGCGCCGATCCTGCTCACCCCACCCGATGAGTTGCACTCTGCGCCCCGCAGATTCATAGAACAAAACGACGTTGCGCAAGTCGTCATCGTCGGCAATAGCGATGCCGTGTCCGCCAAAGTAGAACAACAGCTAGCTGAGTTGATCGAAGGTACGCCCAAACGGTTGGCGGGTCCCGACTTTTACCAGACCGTGGTCAACATCAGCCGCGAGGTCGCTGCCAGCGAAGTCGGCTACTACTGCAACGACAATCGTCGCACCGCTCTGCTGGCGACCGGGAAAAATTTCGCTGACGCATTGGCATTGTCGCCGCTCGCCTTCGCAGGCCAACATCCCGTACTGCTCACCGACCCAGACGAACTGCCCACAGCCGTCAAGGATTTCATTAAGGACTACACCATTTCACAGGTACTCATCGCAGGTGGACCAGCAGCAGTCTCGAAATCAGTCGAAAACGAACTTGTCTCAGCAGGTATCAACGTCCTGCGTGTATGGGGGCAGAATCGCTTTGAGACTGCTACTGAGATCGCCAAGAAACTCACCGAATGCGACTTCGGATCTCAAGAGTTCGGGCTCGCTGATGGCCGGAACTTCCCCGACGCTTTGGTCAGCGGTGTCTTGCTGGGTTTGCGGAGTACCCCGCTGCTACTGTCAGAACCGGCTCTGCCTGAGGCAACCCGAACGTTCTTGGCCGGCCCGGTTCCCAATAAGAGCACAGTCAGGCTCACCGTCTTCGGTGGCCGAGCGGCCGTAGCCAATGCCACAGTTGAAGCAGCGGTCGACGCGCTGAAGGGAATCAACCGCAACTGCGATCCTCGCACAGACACAGCCGGGGCACCGCGTGAGGTGACAGTAACACCGCTCAACGGCGCTCTCACAGTCTCTTGGAAAGCCCCAGCCCCAGTAGGCGGCACAGTAGGCAACACAGACCCGTCCGGCTACACCATCCGATACCGACTACCACCCCAAGGAGATTGGGACACAAAGAGAAACGCCAGTTCGCCCGAAACCATCTCGGGACTGAGCAATGGCGTTCTGTACGAAGTGCAGGTGCGCGCCGAAGGCTCCGGCTATGGGACCGGCAATGAGATATGGAGCCCGTCAGGTTATGCCACGCCCTCAAATGTCGTCACTGCGGCGGTAGCAACGAGTTCGCTGCCAGACTGCCTGCCTTGACCCACCACCCTGTGACCGCAGATCGAGATGAGACTGGTCGAGATGAGAATGGTCGAGATGAGACTGGTCGAGATGAGACTGGTCGAGATGAGACTGGTCGAGATGAGACAGTTGCCGTTCTGGCTGGAGGTGTCGGGGCAGCCCGATTCCTGAGCGGACTCATGCAGGTGCATCAACCGACAAACGTGACTGCCATCGTCAACGTGGGCGACGATTTCACACTGCACGGCCTGAGCATCAGCCCCGATCTCGACACGGTGACCTACACACTGGCCTCGCAGATCAACCCTGAGACGGGCTGGGGACGCATGGGCGAGTCATGGCGCGTGCTAACCGAACTGGGGCGCCTCGGCGGCCAAGATTGGTTCAAGCTCGGCGATTTAGATCTCGCGCTGCATCTGTACCGCACCCAACGCCGCAGCGAGGGCGCATCGCTGTCACAAGTGACCAGCGAGATAGCCGCCAGTTTCGGTCTCGAACTGACCTTGCTGCCAGTCAGCGACGATCCAATCCGAACCCGCATCACTCCTGCGGAGCCGGTTGGTGCCACAGAGATCGACTTCCAGCAATACTTCGTGGCCCAACAGCACGCCATTGCGATCCGCGCTGTCCGTTTCGCCGGCATAGAAACCGCCCAGCCAGCACCCCGCGTGATCGACATACTGTCCAGCGCCACAGCCGTGGTGGTGGCGCCGTCAAACCCGTTCGTGTCCATCGGCCCGGTGGTGGATGTGGCCCCGATCCGCGAGGTCTTAGCGAAGCGTCGTCGCAGCGTCGTCGCGGTATCGCCCATCGTCGGTGGTGCATCAATCAAGGGACCTGCCGCAGCCATGATGAGCGACTTAGGTCACGAAGCCAGCGTTGTGGGCATAGCACGGCTCTATAGGGAATTCGCCGGAACGTTAGTGATAGACGACACCGATAGTGATTTGGCCCCGGCAGTGTCGAATGCGGGGATGTCACCGACAGTCATCGACACCATCATGAGCAGTCCCTCCCGAGCCGCCGCATTAGCACGCACGACCCTTGATGCAGCAACCGGAGCGTGAGCGAAACGTGGCTAAAACGTGACTATTGAACTGCTGGGTGTTGAGGGCATCGGTGAGATCGTTCCAGGTGACGATCTAGGTGCCGTCATCTGCACTGCCTGCGAGGCATCGTCTGTTGGATTGCTAGATGGTGATGTGCTAGTGGTAACGCAGAAGATCGTCTCCAAGGCCGAGGGCGCTATCGAGCAGATAGACCCCGATGACCCGCTCTCGCACAAGCCTCTCGTCGAACGTGAGTCGGTACGGGTCCTGCGTCGCCGCGGCGATCTCATCATTAGCGAGACCAAGCACGGATTCATCTGCGCCAACGCAGGAATCGACCTGTCGAACGTCAAACGAGGCCACGCTGCGCTTCTACCCAACGACAGCGACCGTTCAGCGAACAAAATACGAAGCCGTATCTGGGCGCGGTCGGGTCGCACGGTCGGGGTCATCATCTCCGACACGTTCGGTCGGCCTTGGCGGCGCGGCGTCACCGATGTGGCTATCGGATGTGCCGGCATTGCGGCTGTCGTTGACCTCAAAGGCACCTCCGATGCGCTCGGCCGCGAGCTGATGGTCACCGAAGTGTGCGTCGCCGACGAAATCGCCTCTGCGGCAGACTTGGTTTGCGGCAAAGCCAACAATGTCCCAGTTGCCGTGGTGCGCGGTGTGAATCCCGAATGGCTGCGACGGGCCTCGGTGCGCTCGGAGATCATCCGTGATCCCGCCGAGGATCTCTTCCGGTGATGCTCAAACTGATTCGTCGACGGCTGGTTGGCGCACTGCACGCAGACGAGCCCTCGGCGGCACCCGCTCGCCGGCACCAACCACCGAGTGGTCGGTGAGCATCGCCGCGGCGCCAACGACTGTTCTTGAGCCGAGCACCGAGTCTGTTACGACAGCGCCCGCCCCGATGCGACAGCCGTCCAAGAGAACTGATCGCTGCACGACAGCATCGGGACCGATCTCGCACCCCCGGCCGATAACTGAGGTACCGATACGCGCTCTGGGGTGGATGACAGCGGAGGCTGCTGCGTTGCCGTCTGCGTTGGCGACTACGTTGCCTACTGCATGGCCGTCCACCACCTTGGCCCCTGCCCGTCGGCCTTCGAGAATGTCAAGGTTGGCCGCCAAGTACTGCTGCGGCGTGCCGGTATCAAGCCAGTAGGCATCAAAGACCGACGCTGCTAGCGCTCCGTCTGCAACGATCTGAGGGAAGATCTCACGCTCAATCGACACAGGTCGGTCGGGTGCTATGCGGTCGAGAACCGATGATGTCAATACGTAGGTGCCAGCATTGACCGTCGCCATCTCGGTCTGGGCGGCCAACGCTGCACCGGTTGAACCCGGCGATGGTTTTTCTGAGAAGCTCAGCACCCGACCAGACGTATCAGTCGTCACCAAGCCGTACGCCGCCGGATCGGCGACCGGTGTCAGAGCGATGGTGGCTTCAGCGCCCGAGCGTTCGTGGGTGCCGACGAGCGCGCTGAGATCGAGATCGGTGAGCACATCGCCGTTGAGCACCAAAAAAGTCTCGCTGATGGCGCTGGTCTGTGCTGCAAATCGCACAGCGCCTGCGGTGCCGCGAGGCTCAGGTTCGGTGGCAATCTCATAGGGCAGCCGTCCGATGCGGCCCCGTGGGTACGCCGCGGTGAATGCCTCCGATCGGTAGCCCAACGACAGCACCACACCACAGACGCCGTGAGCTGTGAGATGCTCACAGACCCACTCGATCATCGGTCGCCCACACACCGGCAGCATCTGCTTGGGCATGTCGTTGGTGAGCGGACGCAGCCGGGTACCAAAACCGCCCAGCAGCAAGATCGCCTTCATGGTTGGGGTGAACCGGACTTAGCCCTCAGGTGAGTCGGCAATCTCTGGGGTGTCGCTCTGCGCCGGTGCTTGGGGCCCTTCGGGGCCAGAGTCCGGGCCAGAATCCTCGTCTGGAGCCGGTAGCTGCAACTCCACCTCCCCAGAATCCGGTAGCTGCAACTCCACCTCGCCAACAACCGGCCCTTCGGGCCCCTCAGAGCCAGAATCCGGCAACTCCACCTCCACCTCGCCAACAACCGGCGCTTCAGGCCCCACCTCCCCAGAATCCGGCAACTCCAACTCCACCTCCCCAACGGTCGGCGCTTCAGGCCCCACCTCCCCAGAATCCGGCAACTCCACCTCCACCTCCCCAACGGTCGGCGCTTCAGGCCCCTCCCCCCCAGAATCCGGCAACTCCAACTCCACCTCGCCAACGGTCGGCGCTTCAGGCCCTTCGGAAATGTCGTCTAGCAGCGGCTGGTCCTCAGGTGGCAGGTTCAGATAGGAACGCAGGAAGCTGTCATCAGGCCGCGGGATGTCGTCGTTGTCGACGCTGGGATGAACGAAGGCAAACACGAATATCTGACCATCACCCAAGAAGCGCACACCTTGAAGATCTTCGGTGAACGCCAGCGCCTTCTCAGCCTGCAATGTCTCCCAGCGAAGAATCCGAAGCTCCGCTGCGGGTTCTGCGACAGCAGGGTCGTCGCTGTCGGGGTCGGGTGAGGGGCACCCGGGGCCTGCCTCATCTAGGAAGCTGCCATCGGGCAGTTCGATCCTCGAATCGTCTAAGTCGAACTCGATCTCGCGCATAAACGCTCCGACCGTGGCGAACTGGCCGGTGACTGTTGAAACGAACGGGTGAATGTGAATCAAGCGGTCGCCATGAGTGTGGATGCCGGTGAAGTCGTCAACGTCATTGGGGTACAGGTCGTCAATGAAGTCGTCGCAGTCATAAATCTCATAGAGCGAATGCCAGTGATCGCCGATCCGCGGTGGGCCGGACGGCGCGTTGGCAGCCCGTTCTGAGCGCGCCACCAGAATTAACACGACACCCAATGCAACGACGAGCAGCATCGACGCAGGGAACAGCAGGTTGCGTCGAGCCCGAAAACCTCGACCGCCCCGGCCGCCGACGCCAGCACTTGCAGCTTTGGCAACCTTTTTGGCTGCGGCCGATCTCACCATACGGGCCGACAAGCTACCGGCGTAAAGCCCTCCACCTGCGCTAACGCCGGCCGAGTCCTTGGTAGACAAAGCCTGCTGCGCGCAACCGGGCGGGGTCGAGCAGGTTGCGAGCGTCAACGATGCGAGCTGTCTCCATCTCCGCAGCCGCTCGCTCCCAGTCGAGGCGTTCAAATTCGGGCCACTCTGTTAGCACCACGGCAACGTGAGCACCGCGCAAAGCATCAAATGCAGTCGAGGTGAGCGCAACTCCAGGGGGCAGCTGAGCCTCAAGATCGGGGCGCTCATCTGGGCTGTCGCTCACTGCTGGGTCGTACGCCGACACGCAGGCACCGACATCGCGGAGCCGTTCTGCCACTCTGATCGCCGGTGAGCCGCGCAGGTCATCGGTGCCAGCCTTGAAGGTCAGCCCCAACGCTGCCACCGCAATGCCGTCCAGGCTCAACTCCCGGCCGTCAGTCTCGACGTGCTGCGTGCCACCTCGACCGGCGGCGTGGGCGACCTTGGCGACCACACGCTCAAGTTGCTGCTCGTTCACTGCAATCACACCTTCGAGCAAATCGAAGACGTATCCAGCATTGCTTGCTACACCCACGAGCGCTCTTGTGTCCTTGGGCAGACAAGAGCCTCCCCATCCAGGACCGGGCTGCAGATAGGCCGAGCCGATGCGATGATCGGTGCCTACCCCTTCAAGCACTGCGTCAATGTCTGCTTGGACGGCCTCACATACCGCTGCCAGCGCGTTCACGAACGAGACCTTGGCGGCCAAGAACGCGTTGGCTGCGTACTTGACTGTCTCCGCCGAAGTGGGGTCACACAGAATCAACGGTGCGTCAATGGCGCCATAGAGCGCCGCGACCCGCTGAGCAACCGAGCGGTCGTCGGCACCGACAACAATCCGGTCCGGCATTAAGAAGTCGGCCACTGCCGAGCCTTCCCGCAGGAATTCTGGATTCGACGCCAACCCCACGTCGGTGCGTCCAAGCGCAGCCCCGATCTTGGGTGCAGTGCCGACGGGCACGGTGGATTTCGTGACCACCACAGAACCGGGTCGCAGGTGTGTGGCCACTGCGTCAACGGCCGACATGAGGTAGCTCAGTTCGGTCTCACGGTTGGCACGCAGGGGTGTCGGAACGCATAGGAACACGAAATCGCATGTCGCCGCAACCGACGCAGCCGAGACCACGAACCGCAGCCGCTGCTGCGCCATGCCTTCGCTCACCAAAGTGTCTAAGTCTCGTTCGCGGATCGGCACAATGCCTGCTGACAGCGACGCCACTTTGGCTTGGTCGATGTCGGCACAGATGACATCGTGGCCGAGATGGGCGAAGCACGCTGCGGTGGTCAAGCCGACATAGCCAGCGCCAACCACAAGGATGCGTTGGGGGTCTTTTGTGCTGCTCATTGGCGTAGCTGCTCCACTTCGGGGACATCAACTCTGCGATAGCCCGCGTTGATGCGAGGCGGCTGGGTGCCGGTATGGAGGATCAACGTGTTCGGGTCAAGATCGTCAAGAATGGCGAAGTCCGGCACGGGCACCAAACGACTGGCGAGCAGTCCTGCCGACAGCCGACCGTCGGGCGCAAGGTAGATGACGGTACTCACCGGAGACCGTCCGTCGTTTTGCGCCGCAACGCCAGCAACGGCTGCGACATCGGCAACATCGGCAACAAAACCGAGACGGCTCAGTTCATCTGCGACCCGTTGACGCTGCGGACCGGTGACTTGAACTCGAACGCGGGACTCCACGATGTCATCCCAGCCGATACCGCGAAACACATCGAGCACGCGTTGGTTGTGAGGATCGGGAGTGAGAGCTAGCGACCACCGCAACGGATCGTGGACATCGCGCACCCTCAGCACATATTCCTCAATGTCTTTTGCCAGATCTATCCCAGCGAAATCAGCCGCTAGACGGCGTCCGTCATCGACAATGCTCAGCGTGTCCGAAGTGGCCAAGTGATCGGCCGCAATGTCAAGCACCGACAAAAGCCTCCTTGGGCTGCCAAGCAGATCCGGCACAACTTGCTCTGCTGCAATTTGCATGAATTCGCGCTGGCGAGCAGTGCGGGCGAGATCATTCCAAGCGCCTAACGGCTGCCACGTACCGTCGTCGACCTGCTCTTGCAGTCGACGGCTGCGGACGTACGCCAAAGCCCGACGGCCGTCCAGAGTCTGCGTACCGACTTCAGCAACAAAGCCGCTGCGGCTGTCCGTTGGATCTTGAGCGCCTGGTTTCGGCTGATCTCGCAGCGGACGCTCAAACGTCATCTCCACACCCCCGACGGCATCAACAAGTCGCAAAAACGCCTCAAAGTCCACCTCCACGTAGTGCTGCAGTGTGATATCGAGATTTTTCTCGACCGTGTCGATCAATCGGGCGGCTCGCTCTGCGGTGCTCCGATCTCGGTTGTATGCGCTGTTGATCTTGGCTAACACACCGGCACCGTCGATGCCGCTCGTACCCGCCACCTCAACTGCTAGGTCACGCGGTATCGACATGATGGCGGCCGTGCCGTCGTCGCGCAGTCGGATCACCATGATGACATCTGCGAGCTGGCTGGTGTCCCAGTGGCCTCCCCTCAGCGGATCGTCCGCCTCAAGCCCTAGGGCGCTGTCGGTGCCGACGAGCAAATAGTTCTCTCCCTTTGGCCCTCCCGGCAGCACCGGTTGATCGGCGAGCAGCACCGCTGCTGTGTTTGAGCCTGCTGCTGGGTCAGCGAGGGCCTCAGCGGCGCCGTCGGGGGCGCGTTGGTCGCCCGATGTGCGCTGTGCATCGGTTACCTCGGAGTGTTCCGGCTCTGTCGGGGTTTGTTCAATCAGCACATCAGCAGCAGTCACCGGCTGCTGCGGCGCCGATGTGAGCACATCGGCAAGCTCGTGACGCTCAATCCGGCTGAGTTGCAGCAGCACATAGGAACCACCGGCAGTGGCAGCCAATCCAAGGAAGGTCAGTACGCCAAGAGCGCCTAGAACTAGACGGGCACGCCAGCCACGCCGACTCACTCCGCTGCCTCAGACAAAGCCTCGCTCAAAGAGGGGTAGACGAACAGGCTTTCTGCGATGTCCTGCACGCGCAGGTTCGCGGTGACAGCCAAGGCAACCACCGAGATCAGCTCGGCGGCATGACGACCCACGATCGACCCGCCGAGCACTTGGCCGGTCAAAGGATCAGAGACAATCTTCACGAAACCCCGAGGGTTTTCCTCAATGAGCGCCTTAGCGTTGGCACCGAATGGCACTTTGGTTACACGTATCTTGCGGCCTGTCGCAAATGCCTCTGCCTCAGCGAGTCCGACATCAGCGATTTCCGGCTCAGTGAAAATGGCTGAAGCCGCTTTTTCGTAGTCGAGGTGGCGGTGTGGGCGGCTTTCGTGCAAACCCATCGCATGTTCGACAATCTTGCGTCCTTGCATCGCTGCCACCGATGAGAGAGGCAGCTTGCCCGATAGGTCGCCTGCGGCGTAGATGTTCTGCACCGAAGAGCGCAGGTTGTGGTCTACTTCGACGAACCCATCGGCATTGAGCTTCACATCGGTGTTTTCCAAGCCCAGACCATCGCTGTTGGGAACGGAGCCAATAGCGAGCAAGGCGTGCGAAGCTCGCACCGTCCGCCCGTCACTGCAAACCACCTCAACTTCGTTTCCGTCGCAGACCATGCTCGTTGCGCGCGCCCCCTTGAGCATGTGGACACCGAGGTCGCTGAAGGTCTGCTCGAGCACTGCCGCAGCCTCGGGATCTTTGTGCGGGAGCACCTGCTGACGACTCACAATCAAAGTGACCTTCGACCCGAGTGACGTAAACATATGTACGAACTCAACGCCGGTCACGCCAGATCCCACTACCACTAGGTGCGTCGGCAGCTCCGCCGGCGGGTACGCGTCACGGGTCGTGAGAATGCGCTCCCCATCAAGCGGTGCCCAGTCGGGTATGCGAGGCCGGCTGCCTGTCGCTAAAACGATGACATCGGCGCACAGCTCAACAGAGCCGTTTTCGGTGGCAGCACAGACCTCGTTTGCCCCAACTAGCCGGCCTGTGCCTTCGAGAATCCGCACCCCTTGGCTGAGCAGCATCTGCCGGGCTACGTCCGCCAGCCGATGCTCAATGTCGCCGATCCGCTGACGCAAGTGAAGGGTGTCAACGGAAGTAGAGACGTTTGCTAAGCCCAGTTCGTCGAGGTGGCCGGCGAAGCTGAGTGCCGAGCCGGTGGCGATCATGGTTTTAGACGGCACGCAGTCGCGCAGATGGGCAGAACCGCCGACGATGTCACGCTCAATAAGCGTCACTTCTGCGCCATAACGCGCGGCATACGTAGCGGCTGAGTGGCCTGCTGGGCCACCACCTATCACAACAACGCGCTTGAGCGCCATGACCCCGCAGGGTACCTGTGGCTTTGCGCCCTGCTGCCGCTGTGTTGCCGCGCAGGCTCGCAAGCCCGCAAGCCCGCAAGCCCGACTCAGTTGGCGTATCGGGAGGGCTTAGCCCACAGCGGGGCTGCAGAGTCCGTCAAGATCGGCGACCCTGATCCGCTCACGGTTGTCGTAGGTCACCTCATTGGCGGGGTCGGGGCGAAGTCGGAACTCGCGGAACGACATCTCAAGCGAATCAAACGCTATTAGGCGGCCCGACAGCGAATCGCCAATACCGAGTATCAGCTTGATTGTCTCAAGCGCCTGAATAGACCCGACGATTCCCGGCAGCACACCCAGCACCCCAGCTTCGGCACACGACGGTGCAAGTTCTGCTGGCGGGGGTTCCGGCAGATAGTCGCGGTACGTCGGACCGCGGCGCGGATCAAAGACGGTGACTTGCCCCTCAAATCGGAAGATAGAGCCATGCACAACCGGAATGCCCAGCTTCACCGACGCGTCATTGAGCAGGTAACGGCTCGGGAAGTTATCGGCTCCGTCTACGATGACATCCCAGCCGGGCAGGATTTCGAGCACATTGTCGGCACCGAGCTTGGTGTCGTAGGTCACTACGTTGATGTCAGGATTCAGCGAGGTGAGCGTCTTCTTGGCGGAGTCAACCTTGCGGTCTCCTACCCGCTCAACGTTGTGGAGAATCTGGCGCTGCAAGTTGGACTCGTCCACGATGTCCATGTCAATGATGCCGATTGTGCCGACCCCAGCCGCCGCCAAATAGAGCGCCGCCGGTGAGCCAAGGCCGCCAGCGCCCAACATAAGCACATTGGCCTCTAGCAGCTTGAGCTGCCCGGTCTCACCTACCTCAGGTAGCAGCAAGTGGCGCTGGTACCGATTTCGCTGTTCAGAACTGAGCGATGCCGGTGTTAACCACGGGCGGCCCTCGTCTTTCCAACGTCCAAAACCGCCGTCCATTGATACGGCGTTGGGATAGCCCAGCTCGGCGAGAGTTTTGACGGCGAAAGCCGAACGGACACCGCCCGCACAGTAAACGACGATCTCGGCGTCATGGTCGGCGACACGGTTCTCAATCTGGGCCTCTAAATGGCCGCGCGGGATATGGACGGCCTGGTCGAGCGCTCCTTGCTCGTATTCGTCGGGTTCACGCACGTCAAGCACAACGGGCGAACGCTCGGCAATCCACTCAGCAGCCGTCGCGGTGTCTATCTCGGTGATCTCACGTTTCGTGGCGATCAGCATTTCACGGAACGAAGCCATAGTCGCCTCCTAGTTCGTCGCTCAACAAGGGCACTCGACAGCAGCACTCAACAGGGGCAGTAGCTGGTGCCCTTGTTGAGTGGTGTCACCTCAGGCTCTGCACCTTACTTAGCCGTTCCGCTGTTTTGGTTTGCTTGGTCTGCCTGCATCTGCGGGGATGCTCAAACAACAGGGCTGCCCGCGCAAAAGCTAGAAGTGTGACGGTGCTAGGGTACCACACCATGCGCAGCATTAGCGCTATTTGGCCTTCGAGTTCGAGCGACGGTTCTAGCGCAAGTTCTGGTGACAGTCGCGGATGTCGCGAGTCGCGCCTGCCCCCCCCCCCCCCGTCGCCGTCGCCTGCCCACTGTCTCGTCTTGGTCAGTCTCGTCTTGGTCACTTGTTCTGGCCCACTGGTGCCTTCGTAAGGAAGCGACATGAGTGGGTTTCGTCGGAGCACGAGTGGCTTGCTGGGAGTGGTGTTGGCCGGGTCGCTGTTGGCGCTAGTGCCCGCAGTAGGGAGGAGCCCGGTTGGGGCTCAGTCTCTCGACGATCCCGTGCTGCCGGAGATTTCCATCACCGGCGGTCCAGCGGTCACCGAAGGCGAAAATGCCGTATTCACTCTCACTGCATCCTCAACGCCGCTAGTAAAAGGCAGATTTCTGCAGGTGAGGGTCGGTTACGCGGATGCGTCGAACGACGCTGACTTCTTGGAGCCTAAACGCGAAGCCGACGGCCTTTGCCCCGTAGTTAAAGCGATCCTTAGAGGCAATTGCCAGCTATCTACCACTGATGACAACATCGATGAACCCAACGGCACCATCACCGCCACCTTGAAGCCCGGCGACGGTTACACCATCAACAGTTCCGCCAGCACTGCGTCGGTGACCGTGAAAGACGATGACGACACCACGGTGACGCTCAGCGCGCCAGCCGGTGACATGGCTGAGGCTTCCGGCACAAAAGACTTCACGGCTACGCTCGGCCGCACCCTCGTTGATGATGAGGTGGTAACGGTTCCTCTAACAGCGACCGGCGCGACGGTAGGCGACGACTTCACTTGGGCGTTGCAGCCTGCTGTCCAGACGGGGGTTTCGTTACTCACTGCCTCACCGCATAGCCCCCAGAATCCCGCGTTGCGACTTGCGGCGGGAGCGTCACAGGGTGTGGTGCGCCTGGCTGCGGTTAACAACAATGTCCGTACCCAGCCCTCTGTAACCGTCGGTCTAGGCACCAGCACCCGAGCTCCCGCAGGCACAAACATAGACATTGCCAAACCGACGGGTGGGCCTTTTTCGTTTTTGATTTCTGATGATGAGACCGGCGACATTGTGGTGCCGCCCGATTGGTCGCTAATACCGTCTGGGGCGTCTGGAGGTGACACGTTCCGGCTGCTGTTCACCACATCCGGCGCGCGCGATGCCACCTCTGCCGACATTACCGACTACGACAAGTTTGTGTGGTTGCACGCCGCAAAAGGTCACGCCAGCTTGGTGCCCTATGCCGGGTTCTTCCGGGTGGTCGGCAGCACAACCACTGTTGATGCCCATGACCACAACGACGCCAACCCTGCCACCGACGGCAATGGTGAAGCCATTTACTGGTTAGACGGCGACAAAGTCGCTGATGATTACGCCGATTTCTGGGATAACTCCTGGGACGATGAAGAGACACCTACTGATGAGGGCGGCGCTTTCAACAGGTATAGTCAAGGTTATTGGACTGGCACTGACACCGGTGGTGGTGCCCGCAGTGGGCTTGAGTTGGGCTCGTCGCCCCATGTCCGTCAAGGCAATCCGCTTCTCAACTTTGGCGGCCAGGTGGGACCGATAACAGGTGCCTCGGCAGCTAGAAGCCTCACCAAACCTTTCTACGGCCTATCGATGCCGTTCAAGGTAGATTCCGGGGTTGCGGTCAATCTGGGAGTAAACAACAACGGCGCTGTTACCGAAGGCGGTACGTTGACGATTACGGCCACCCTAGCCCAGGCTGCACCGTCGGCGGGTGTGACGATTCCACTGCGCGCTGTCGCAGGTAGCACCGCGGTGGCTGCCGATTACACGCTGTCGGCCAACAGCATTACTATTGCGTCAGGCCAAACAACTGGCACGGTCACGCTGGCGGCTGTTGATGACGACGTAGACGAACCATCTCAGTGGTTGAAGCTGGGGTTAGGAACGCTGCCAGATGGTTACGCTGCAGGTCTCCAGTCGAGTGTGGTGATCGACATCGCTGATGATGATGCGACACCTGAGATTGATTTGAGTGTGGACACTGCCAGTGTGAGCGAAGGTGATGGCGCGACCACAGTAACGGTGACTGCCACGATTGATCACGCAACGATCCGGTTTGACACGGACCGCACAGTGGTGGTATCGGTTGGTGCTTCGGGCACTTCGGGTGTGGTCGGGTTTGAGGCAGTGAACGATTTCGACCTGACGATCGCTGCGGGCGCAAAGACGGGTACTGCCACGTTCACGTTGACACCACAGGTTGACAGCATTAATGAGGATGACGAAACGATTAAGGTGTCTGGCAGTCACGGTGGTGTGACTGTCAACTCCGCGACGCTCGATTTGAGTGATGATGACAGTGTTGGGGTGGTTATCTCCAAAGCGGCACTGTCGGTGGCAGAAAACGGTGGTACTGCTACCTACACGGTGGTGCTCAACAGCCAACCCATTTACAACGTGAAGGTCACCGTTACCTCACCAGCACCAACCACTGTACTGCTTGACGGCCCTGCCGACGCGGCTGAATACACCACGTCTGAAGAGTTATTATTCACAGCAAAGGACTGGTCCACCGCACGAACCATCACCGTGCAAGGCCAAAATGATGATGTTGATAACCCCGCCGACAAACGCAGTGTGACGCTTACTCATGATATTAGTTCTCAGGACCCTAAGTACAGCGCGTTGGCTGATAAGATGGTTGTTGTGGCGGTGGTTGATGATGATGCGACGGTGGTGACGTTGTCGCGGCAGGATGATGTTGGTGTGTTGAAGGAGGGGCAGTCGGTATCGTTTCATGTTCGTTTGAGTCGGCCGTTGGTTGCTGGTGAGACGTTGAAGGTGCCGGTGGTGTATTCTGGTGCGACGCTTAGGGACTCGTTCAGGGTTATCTCTCAAGTGTTAGCCAGTGGTGTGGCTAAGGGCACTTTCACTTCTGTTGAAGATGCGTTTTTTACTTTCACTGGTCCGACTTCAGGTAGTTCGATCGGTATAATAACGTTGATTCATCAGGCTGATAATAATGCGGTTGATGAGACGCTTACAGTGAGTGTGCCGGTGTCTACGTCTGCGACTCCTGGTTTGGTTGCTACTGGTTTTTCTGATGGTGTGAAGGGTACGGGTTCGTTTTCGATTGTTTTAGATGATTCCGCTGACAATGAAGATATTTCGGTGCAGTTGTTGGGTGGTGGTGTGATTGACGGCAGCATCAGCAGCGGTGACGGCAGTGAAACAGAGATAGTTGTTGAGTTGTCGAGGCCGCTTGTTGCTACCGAGACGGCTGAGGTGGAGTTAGTTTTTGATCACAAGCAGACGTTCCCAAAGAGGGCTTGGATAGTCGGTGGGTCTGCGACTGGTAAACATTTGTTGTATTACACTTGGAGTGTTTCCGGCGACGGTGTTACCTCCAAAGTCTCAAATCCATCTACGTCTAACAAAAAACTGACGGTGATATTCACCGGTGACGCAACAGATACAGTGCAGCGGGCTGTGTTGAACTTTGTTTCAACTGGGCAAGAAACATCAAGCCATTCAAATAAAGTTGAAGAGTCTAGCGACACCGAGCACGAACTGGTGGAGATAACCGCTAACCCGGCCACTAGTTCTGTGGGTCTGAACCTCGTTGCCTACAACGATGATGACCCTGCCACGCTTGGTGATGTCACAACGCGTGTGTTGATCACCGACGATGACGCTACCGATTGGCAGATATCGTTCACCGACACTGACGACACCGCGTTGACCGCTGCAAGTGTGACCGAAGGCGACGACTTCACGTTCAACGTAACACTACCAGACACCGTAACCGGTCCGGTAACTGTCCCGTTGACCTACACACACGGCACCAGCAGCGCTGCCGATTTTGATGCGCTACCAACCTCAGTGTTCATTCCCTACGGAGCCGAATCAGCTACCGTCACCATCTCAACCGTCAACGATTCCACCACCGAGAACGATGAAACGCTAACCATCAACGCAGGCACAGCACCACCCGGATTCACCACCACAAACACCACATTCACACTCAACATCAACGACAACGACGGCATCACCATTACTGAAACCTCAGGATCCACATCGGTAACAGAAAACGGCGGTACCGGTACCTACACCGTGGTGCTGGACAGCCAACCCAGTGCTGATGTGACAATCACGATCACATCAGACACACCAACAGCCGCAGTGATAGACGGCCCCGACGATGGCGACACCGGTGGCACTACCGAAACGCTGACGTTCACTTCCACCAATTGGGACACCGCGCAGACTGTCACCGTTACCGGCGTCAACGACAACCTCGACAACACTGGTAACCAGCGCACTGTGACGCTCACTCACGCCGTCACGTCTGACGATGTGAACTATGCCGCGTTGGCTGACAAGATGGTTGCGGTGACGGTGGTTGATGATGATGTGACGGTGGTGACGTTGTCGCGGCAGGGTGATGTTGGTGTGTTGAAGGAGGGGCAGTCGGTATCGTTTCATGTTCGTTTGAGTCGGGCGTTGGTTGCTGGTGAGACGTTGAAGGTGCCGGTGGTGTTTTCTGGTGCGACGCTTAGGGACTCGTTCAGGGTTATCTCTCAAGTGTTACCCAGTGGTGTGGCTAAGGGCACTTTCACTTCTGTTGAAGATGCGTTTTTTACTTTCACTGGTCCGACTTCAGGTAGTTCGATCGGTATAATAACGTTGATTCATCGGGCTGACAGTAATGCGGTTGATGAGACGCTTGTGGTGAGTGTGCCGGTGTCTGAGTCTGTGACTCCTGGTTTGGTTGCTACTGGTTTTTCTGATGGCGTGAAGGGTGCGGGTTCGTTTTCGATTGTTTTGGACGATTCCGCTGACAATGAAGATATTTCGGTGCGTTTGTCGGGTGGTGGTGTGATTGACGGCAGCATCAGCAGCGGTGACGGCAGTGAAACAGAGATAGTTGTTGAGTTGTCGAGGCCGCTTGTTGCTACCGAGACGGCTGAGGTGGAGTTAGTTTTTGATCACAAGCAGACGTTCCCAAAGAGGGCTTGGATAGTCGGTGGGTCTGCGACTGGTAAACATTTGTTGTATTACACTTGGAGTGTTTCCGGCGACGGTGTTACCTCCAAAGTCTCAAATCCATCTACGTCTAACAAAAAACTGACGGTGATATTCACCGGTGACGCAACAGATACAGTGCAGCGGGCTGTGTTGAACTTTGTTTCAACTGGGCAAGAAACATCAAGCCATTCAAATAAAGTTGAAGAGTCTAGCGACACCGAGCACGAACTGGTGGAGATAACCGCTAACCCGGCCACTAGTTCTGTGGGTCTGAACCTCGTTGCCTACAACGATGATGACCCTGCCACGCTTGGTGATGTCACAACGCGTGTGTTGATCACCGACGATGACGCTACCGATTGGCAGATATCGTTCACCGACACTGACGACACCGCGTTGACCGCTGCAAGTGTGACCGAAGGCGACGACTTCACGTTCAACGTAACACTACCAGACACCGTAACCGGTCCGGTAACTGTCCCGTTGACCTACACACACGGCACCAGCAGCGCTGCCGATTTTGATGCGCTACCAACCTCAGTGTTCATTCCCTACGGAGCCGAATCAGCTACCGTCACCATCTCAACCGTCAACGATTCCACCACCGAGAACGATGAAACGCTAACCATCAACGCAGGCACAGCACCACCCGGATTCACCACCACAAACACCACATTCACACTAACATTGACTGACGATGACAGTGTCGGGGTGACGATTACTGAGTCTTCGGGGTCCACATCGGTAACTGAGAACGCAGGTACTGATACCTACAGCGTGGTATTGGACAGCCAACCCACTGCTGATGTGACAATCACGGTCACGTCAGACACACCAGCAGCCGCAGTGATAGACGGCCCCGACGCGGGTGATAACGGTGGCACCACTGAAACACTGACCTTCACAACAACAAACTGGGCTAGCGCACAAACCATCACCGTTACTGGTGTCAACGACAACCTCGACAACACTGGTAATGAGCGCACAGCAACACTCACCCACGCCGTTGCGTCCACCGACACCAAATACAACACAATCACCGACCAAACAGTGTCCGTGACTGTCACCGACGACGACGCAACACCCGAAATCGATCTAACCGTGAACCCAACCAGCGTGAACGAAGACGACGGCGCGACCAAAGTAACGGTGACCGCCACCATCGATCACGCAACAACCCGCTTCGACAAAGACCGCACCGTGGTGGTGTCAGTTGACGGGTCGGGCGGTTCGGGTGTAGTCGGATTTGGAGCAGTAACCGATTTCAACCTAACCATCACCGCGGGTGCCAAGACTGGTACTGCTACGTTCGAGTTGACACCACAAGACGACAGCACTGACGAAACAAACGAAACAATCACCGTGTCAGGCACACTCACCGGCCTAACCATCAACTCTGCGACACTTAGTTTGGTTGACGACGACGGCGTCGGAGTCACCATCACACAATCCTCAGGATCCACATCGGTAACAGAAAACGCAGGTACCGATACCTACACCGTGGTGTTGGACAGCCAACCCACCCATAGTGTGACGGTCACGATCACCTCAGGCACACCAACAGCCGCAGTGATAGACGGCCCCGACGTAGGCACCACAGGTGGCACCTCTGAAACACTGACATTCACCACAACAAACTGGGCTAGCGCGCAAACCATCACTGTTACTGGTGTCAACGACAACCTAGACAACACCGGTAATGAGCGCACAGCAACACTCACCCACGCCGTTGCGTCCACCGACACCAAATACAACACAATCACCGACCAAACAGTGTCCGTGACTGTCACCGACGACGACGCAACACCCGAAATCGATCTAACCATCAACCCTGTCAGCGTGAGCGAAGACGACGGCGCGACCAAAGTAACGGTGACCGCCACCATCGATCACGCAACAACCCGCTTCGACAAAGACCGCACGGTGGTGGTATCGGTTGACGGGTCGGGCGGTTCGGGTGTAGTCGGATTTGGAGCAGTAACCGATTTCAACCTCACCATCACCGCGGGTGCCAAGACTGGTACTGCTACGTTCGAGTTGACACCACAAAACGACAGCACCGACGAAACAAACGAAACAATCACCGTGTCAGGCACCTTGACTGGCCTAACCATCAACTCCGCGACACTTAGTTTGGTTGACGACGACGGCGTCGGAGTCACCATCACACAATCCTCAGGATCCACATCGGTAACAGAAAACGCAGGTACCGATACCTACAGCGTGGTATTGGACAGCCAACCCACTGCTGATGTGACAGTCACGGTCACGTCAGACACACCAGCAGCCGCAGTGATAGACGGCCCCGATGTGGGCACCACAGGTAGCACCTCTGAAACACTGACATTCACCACAACAAACTGGGCCAGCGCACAAACTGTCACTGTTACTGGTGTCAACGACAACCTCGACAACACTGGTGATGAGCGCACAGCGACACTCACTCACGCTGTTACATCCAGCGACACCAAATACAACACACTCAGCGACCAAACAATCACCGTCACGGTCACCGACGACGACGCAACACCCGAAATCGACCTAACCATCAACCCTGTCAGCGTGAGCGAAGACGACGACCCAACAACAATAACCGTCACCGCCACCATCGATCACGCAACAACCCGCTTCGACACAGACCGCACGGTGGTAGTATCAGTTGACGGGTCGGGCGGTTCGGGTGTAGTCGGATTTAGAGCCGTGAACGATTTCAACCTCACCATCACCGCGGGTGCCAAGACTGGTACTGCTACGTTCGAGTTGACACCACAAAACGACAGCACCGACGAAACAAACGAAACAATCACCGTGTCAGGCACCTTGACTGGCCTAACCATCAACTCCGCGACACTTAGTTTGGTTGACGACGACGGCGTCGGAGTCACCATCACCCAATCCTCAGGATCCACATCGGTAACAGAAAACGCAGGTACTGATACCTACAGCGTGGTATTGGACAGCCAACCCACTGCTGATGTGACAATCACGGTCACGTCAGACACACCAGCAGCCGCAGTGATAGACGGCCCCGACGCGGGTGATAACGGTGGCACCACTGAAACACTGACCTTCACAACAACAAACTGGGCTAGCGCACAAACCATCACCGTTACTGGTGTCAACGACAACCTCGACAACACTGGTAATGAGCGCACAGCAACACTCACCCACGCCGTCACATCCACCGACACCAAATACAACACAATCACCGACCAAACAGTCACCGTCACCGTCACCGACGACGACGCAACACCCGAAATCGACCTAACCATCAACCCTGTCAGCGTGAACGAAAACGACGACCCAACAACAATCACCGTCACCGCCACCATCGATCACGCAACAACCCGCTTCGACACCGCCAAGACCGTGCGAGTTACTGTGACCGGTCCAGCCGGGGCTGAGTTCGTTGACTTCACCCCGCTGAACCCATTCAATTTAACTATCGCCTCTGGGGTCGCATTAGGCACTGCCAGTTTCTCGTTGGTGCCCACCGACGACAACGTGAATGAGCGCGATGCAACGGTGACTGTGGCTGGCTCATTGACCGGTGTGACTGTTAACAGTACGACGCTGGTGCTGCGCGACGACGAAAGCGATCCGACTCTCTCACAACCCGCTCCCACAGCGCCGAACGTCACCGAAGGGACAGCAGCAGATTTCGTTATCACTGCGTCGCTGGCGTCGTCGTTCCCGATTACGGTGAACGTGCGGGTCTCTGAAACCAACAGCGGCGACTATGTGGCATCAAGTAACGAAGGTGACGAAACGGTGACGTTGCCTGCGGGCGATACCCGAGTTGCTTATTCGGTGCCGACTGTGCAAGACAGCGTTGAAGAGCCAGACGGGTCGGTCACACTGGCGTTACGCTCAGGCAGCGGCTACTCCCTGAGCGGCACCACCAGCCGTACAGTGAACATCGCCGACGATGACGCTGTGCCGGTGGTAGCCGTTGATCTGAGTATTGACAACAACGGTGCGGTCACCGAAGGTGGCACATTGGCCGTAACCGCCACTTTGGCCGAAGCGGCCACCACAAACGTGACAATCCCAGTGCGCGCCGCTGCAGGCGGCACTGCGGCGACGAACGACTACTCGCTGTCGGCTACCAGCATCACTGTTACCAGTGGGTCTACGTCGGGCACACTCACCCTCACCGCAACTGACGACAGTACCGATGAGCTAACTGAGACGTTGACGCTGGAGTTGGGCACACTGCCGACGGGATACACCACTGGCACTGCTACCAGTGTGGTGGTGACTATCGCTGATAACGATCCAACTTCGGTGACCTTGTCGCGGGCTCCTGGCACTCTGGCAACGGAGGGCACCTCGGTGCCGTACACCGTCGCTCTGAGTCGCTCACTGACCGCTGGGGAGTCGTTGGAAGTACCACTCACAGTAAGCAACAGCGACGAATCGGCGGCAAGGGGCACCGATTACACGCTGGAGTGCCCGACTCCGTTGCCGACGGGTGTGTCGTGCTCAGGATTTGACGACAACGGCATGACCGCAGAAGAACAGGCGAACGCTGAAAATCGGGCAGAAAACGAAGAACAGACGAGCACCGAAGAAGAGGCGAACGCCGAACGGGTTCCCATTGTGACGTTCACCGGCAGCGACGACGCTGCCGCCAAAGTTGACATCATTTTGAAGGTACTAGTTGACCGTGTTGAGGAATCCGACGGTGAGACGGTTGACATCGGGCTAGGCGCGCTCAGCAGCGAGGTCACAGCCACAGACAACGCAACCCCCTTGATACTGAGCGATACAAGTTCGAATTCGCCGGTGGTGAGCCTGTCATATTCGGGCGCGACGACGATTACCGAAGGCCAGTCAGCTTCGTTCACGGTCACTGCCGATCCTGCCCCGGCCAGCGATATTCGGGTGCAATTGCATCTACTGCAATCGCAGCCTTTCGGAGGCCGAATCACCGGTGGCGACGAAGTAGTTCTCACACCGTCCGAGCCGTCAGCGACGGTGACAGTGACGACGGTAGATGATAAGTGGCATCATCCTGATGGCTCCCTCACGCTGGTGGTGTTGGAACCAGCAACGCGCACGAGTTACCAACTGCATCACAATGACCAAGCGCCGTCAGCTCAGCGGGTGTTGGTTGCAGACAACGATCCGCCATCTGCCAATAAGGTATCGCCGCGCTATTTTGTCAGACCAAACGGCCCGTGCCGCGACTCGCGAACTAACGCTGTGATACCTGGCGGAGCAGCAGCCTGCTCATCGCCACCTCGCGGGTATTCGGTGGCACACAAAGACGTGAGTTTTGTTGTCAGCAAATCAGATTTCAGGCTCAACGAAGGTGAGTCGCGTGATGTGATGGTGACGTTTAGTCGAGTTCCCGATGGTGGCAGCGATGTTTCGGCAGTGTTCAGAGCAGCACTGCAGTCCGATCCGCCCAATTTGGGTGCATATGACTGCAAAACTTTTGCGGGGGTAGGGGAGGTGTGCCGCAGGTGGGGCTACAACCCGCCGTGGTGGGATATGCGACCATTCTTGGAGACACAACTGCTCAACAATGGAGTTCTGAACAGCCATAACCAGTTGCGCGTGCGCATCACGGCGAAAGAGACCGATACCGCGATCAACGGTCGGATAGCAGCTCAGGTGTATCCGTGGATTGGTGATGCTCGCCCATGGCCCGGTGCTCGTAACTCGCCACCAGTGGGCTTCAGCAAGCCTGGATGGAATCCTCACCTAGCCGATGTGAACGTGTTTACCTATTTCTCGCTGAGACAGTGGCTATTCAGTAGCAACAAAGTGGCTTGGCACCCGGACACGCGGATCAATATTCGGGTGATCAACAATGACTTGCCCACAGACGGTACGACTTGACGCAGCCGACTACGCGGCGGAGACGATCAGAGACAGGTCACGCCTCACGCAGGGCGTTGAGTGCTGCCGCAGATCTGCGGCAGCGCCACCGAGATTGACTCATGCAGCACCATGTCGGCCAGATGGTCCATCTCGGTTGACTCCGCATTCAAGATGACAATGCGCGCACCAGCTGACTTCGCGGCAGGGACCACAGCCGCAATGGGGTACACGGCCAGCGTCGTCCCCACAGCCAGCAACAGATCGCAGTTCTCCGCAGCAGCCTGAGCCCGCAGCAGATCGCGTGCCACCAGCTGCTGGCCGAAGCTGATGGTGGCGCTCTTGAGAATCCCGCCGCAGACGGGGCACGGCGGGTCTTGCTCACCGAGCCGCACCCGATCCAGCACAACACCCATGTCGTCTCGGTAGTTGCATTCCAAGCACACCACCTCGCGGACAGTGCCGTGTACCTCAACGATCTTGTCTGGATCGGAACCGGCTGCATGATGCAACCCGTCCACGTTTTGAGTCAGCAGCGACACCAGCTTGCGTCGGCGCTCAAGTTGCACCAAGGCCCGATGCCCGTCGTTCGGTGCTGCGCCCCGTGATCGGTGATCCATCCGTGACCGCCAAGCAAGCACGCGCACCTTGGGATCGGCGAGATAGTTCTGCAACGTGGCCTGCCTCTCAGCTGCAGGGTTCTTCGTCCACACGCCATCGGGGCCACGAAAGTCTGGGATGCCCGAATCGGTGGAGATGCCCGCACCGGTCAGCACGGTGACCGCACGAGCCTCGTCGATCCATCCGGCCACCGTTCGCACATCGTCGTCGATCTCATCGGTTGCGTGGGTTCTTGCGTTCATGGCACACAGTCTGGTGGATGGCACAGAGCCAGATTTGACAAAGTTTTAGATATTTTTCATTATTTTCTGTACTTTAGTTGTACTTTTGGTATATAACAATTCGACATGTAGAAGAACACGCTTGCGGACGAACGCAAGCGGCCACCGTGAAGGGGATCCCCGTGCGAACTGAACAGATGCCGAAGACTTCCTCGCTGCAGAGCAACGCCAGCGCTGCTGCACCGCCCGCGCTGCGGCTTGTCGGCAGTGGCAGCGAGCCGCCAAACGCATCCGACCTCAACATCTGGCCGAATGAGCGACCGCACACCCTGCGGGTACGACCTTGGGACGATCCTGCACTACAACGATGTGGGCACGATCCACGCTCGGCCTACGTGGAACGTTTCTGGGTTACGATCCTCGGCCCGAGCGCGGTATGGCTGCTGCGGCTGCTCGCACGTGAATTCGACGAACTCGGGCCAAACCTCGACCTGCAACTCGATCTCGAACTCACCGCTCGACGGATAGGCCTGCAACATCGCGGAGGCCGCCAAAGCACCTTCATGCGGACCGTTGACCGATGCCAGATGTTCGACTTGGTGCATTTCGACGACAACGCAGTGCTGCTGGTGCGTCGGCGACTGCCTCCTGTGCCTCGTCGTCTCTATGCGCGCATGCCCTGCGAGCTGAGAGAAGAAGTCGGACTGTGGACCCAGACGAATGAACAGACCGACTTCTCCGTCGGTGAGATCAGGCTGCTGGCATCGTGCATGCTGACGCTGGGAAACGGACTGCACGAAGCAGCAGAGCGGCTCGTGATGCTGGGACTGCCGCCCGATGCCGCCAACGAGGCAACTGCTTGGGCGTGGGCGAAACGCTGCGTTAGGCCCCACTCCTCACAGAGCGTGCCCCGGCAGTAGCGCACCCCAGCACGAACGCGGCCCAGCTACTGCCAGTTGCAGACCAACTCGATGAGGGTCCGCACGCCGAACCCAGAAGCACCCACAGACAGCTCGCCCACATCGGCATCAGTGCGCACAGGACCCGCAATGTCGAGATGCACCCACGGTGTGTCGCCGACGAACTCCGACAAGAACAGACCGGCATGGAGCGCGCCCCCATAACGGTTCTTGCCGATGTTGCGAAGATCGGCTATCGGGGAATCAAGTTGTTCGCGGTACTCCGGTGGCAGCGGGAGATGCCAAAGAAGCTCTCCAGCAGCGCTTGCCGCAGCTTGGGTGCGCTCAATCGCCGCGGCATCGTTGCCCATGAGACCGGCGTACTTGTCTCCCAGCGCCACCATGCAGGCACCTGTCAGCGTCGCAAGGTCCACCACCAAGTCGGGTTTCTCTTCGACGGCGAGGGAGAGGCCATCGGCGAGAACAAGCCGACCTTCGGCATCGGTGTTGAGTACCTCAACCGTCTTGCCGTTGCGAATGTGCAGCACATCCCCGGGCTTGGTGGCCGTTGGTCCGGGCTGGTTGTCGGTGCAGCAACAGATGCCGGTGACGGCAACATCAGGCGCCAGCCGAACGATGGCGCTCATGGCCCCCACGACTGCAGCGGCACCCCCCATGTCGATCTTCATCCATTCCATGCCTTCGAAGGTCTTGAGGTTGAGACCGCCGGTGTCAAAGGTGATGCCCTTGCCGACAAGATGGACGGTCGCTCTTGGCGCAACGGCTGGCTGCCAGCGCATACGGATCAGCGCCGGGGGTTCTGTTGAACCCGCGTTAACCCCGAGCAGTCCGCCGCAACGCTCAGCTTGGAGCCGTTCGCGGTCCCATACCTCCACCGATGCCGTCCCTTTGGCAGGGTCGGTGCTGGCGCTTGCGGCTTCGATCACGGAGGTCGCTGCTTGAGCGAGGCCAGTGGCGGTGAGGGCGCCGGCAGGCTGGTTGACAAGATCGCGGGCCACAGCGATGCCTCCAGCGACTGCTGCTGCTCGGCCCAGCACGGTTTCGGTGTCGGTGCCGTCAGGCGTCAGCAGCACAATCCGTTCAATTGCCTCTGGCTGAGGCTGGTCGCTCTTGTGCTCGTCAAATCGGTACGACGCGAGCAGCATGCCCTCAACGACTGCGCCGAGTGCAACATCGGCGCCGAGGTCGTCTGCGGATACTGCTGCGAGTGCCGACCTCAACGATTTGAGCTGCGACACCGAACGCCAGAGATTCGCTGCTGCGTTACGGATGTCTGACGCTGCAAGGTCGTCTGAACCCAGCCCGACGGCCACCGGCAGGGCATCGTCGGAGGACTCGGCTATGCCGGCCATCAGCGCTGTCGTAGCCGTTGAGCCGTCGAAACCGCTGGCCGCCAAATAATTCACCGATGCACCCAAAGTCTCGAGTGCGTCGCTGCGGACTGGGCGGTCGCTGGCGGCTGTGGGCGACGTATCACCACCATCAGTGACAACTTGAAAGGTGTCTAGGGAAAGGCTCAGCGGCACGGTGTTCTCAATCTCTTCGGGCGATATCAGGCTCTTCGGGCAATGTCAGGCTCTTTGAGCGATGTCAGGGTGGCGCAAATGGACAACGTCACCGACTGACACTGTGTGCATCTTGCCAGCATCGTCGCAGACCAGCAGCCGCCCCTCGGTGTCAAGATCGCTGGCCAACCCCTCCAACGCTCTCCCGTTGGAGGTCTGATCGAAGGAGATACGCACGCGCCGTCCGAGCGTGGCTGAGCTGCGACGCGCCTCAGCGAGCAGCCATGCCGCTGCCATGGCGGCATCAGCATCACTACAACCAGCATCACAGCAACCAGCGCCGCACAGACGCGCGTATCGCGTTTCCAGCCCTTCAAGCACCAGATGCGCCAACAGCGTCCTGTCCACCAACGTTCCAGACTCAAGGTTGAGACTTGTTGCGATGTCTGCTAGCTCGGCAGGCACGGCGGGCCAGCCGGTATTGAGTCCCATGCCGACAACAAGCGCAGTGAGATGCCCGTTTGTGATGATCGATTCAGCCAAGATGCCCGCCAGCTTGCGGTCTTGGGGGCCAGCACCGGCAGTCACCAGATCATTCGGCCACTTGAGGCTCGGCAACACCCCGCTGACGCGATGGCACGCATCCCTCGCTGCGAGCGCAACAGCCATCGTCACCAACGCCGCACGGGACGCTGGCAGCGATCTTGGGGGTGGACGCAAGAGCACAGACATCATGAGCGAAGTGCCCGGCGGGGCCGTCCAGCGCCGTCCTCGCCTGCCGCGTCCGGCGGTCTGACGATCGGCGATGAGCACCAAGCCCTCAGGCGCCCCTCGACGCGCCCGCTTAAGCAGCTCGGTATTCGTCGAATCGATCTCTGCATGCCACTCAACGCTGACAAATCTGGTGCGACTGACCGATGCGAAACGAGCCGACTCAAGGTTGCTGAAGTCGCTCATCTGAGGCACGCTCGCAGGGTAGCGGTGGCACTCGCGGCGGCAGCCGACAGACTTGCCGATGGCCGGTCGCCTCTGCACCGGCGCAGCCGTCGCTGCCGGCGGATGAAGTCAGGACAGCATCCGTGTTCAACAAGCTCCTCATTGCCAACCGAGGTGAGATCGCAGTCCGCATCATCCGTGCCTGTCGAGAACTCGGCATCGGCACGGTCGCCGTGTACAGCGAACTTGACCGCAACGCAATGCATGTGCGCCTCGCCAACGAAGCTTTCGCACTCGGCGGTCAGACCGCCGCCGAGAGCTACCTCAACACTGCGGCCATAGTTGACGCGATTGAGCGCAGCGGGGCCGAAGCCGTTCATCCCGGCTACGGCTTCTATTCCGAAAATGCCGACTTCGCCCGATCGGTCACCGCGCAGGGCGTGGCGTTCGTGGGGCCGCCGCCGGAGGCCATCGAAGTGATGGGCGACAAGATCTCAGCGCGCCTCGCCGCCGAGCGCTCCGGCGTAGCAGGCGTGCCGGGCACGACCGAGGTCATCACCTCAGCCGACGACGTAGCTGCATTCGGTGACGCTCACGGTTACCCAATTGCGATCAAGGCGGCCTATGGAGGCGGAGGCCGCGGCATGAAAGTGGTCGGCAGTTCCGAGGAGATCGACGCTGCACTGTCTTCCGCCCAGCGAGAAGCCGAAGCCTTCTTCGGACGAGGCGAGTGCTACATGGAGCGCTACCTCCCTTGGCCGCGCCACATCGAAATGCAAATAATCGCCGACCACCACGGCAACACCGTCTGGTTAGGTGAGCGTGACTGTTCGGCTCAGCGTCGACACCAAAAACTGGTCGAGGAGAGCCCTGCCCCGCTGCTAGACGACGATGTCCGCACGGCGATGGGCGAGGCTGCTGTGGCGGTAGCGCGCGGCTGTGATTACACGAACGCAGGGACTGTTGAATTCCTCTATCAGGACGGCGAGTTCTACTACCTCGAGATGAACACCCGTTTGCAGGTAGAGCATCCGGTCACCGAGATGGTGACCGGCATCGACTTGGTACGCGAACAGATTCGGATAGCTGCGGGCGAGCCGCTGTCGTTCAGCCAGTCCGACATCACCTCAACAGGTCACGCCATTGAGGTGCGTGTCAACGCCGAAGATCCCGCAGGCGGGCGCTTTCTTCCCTCCCCAGGGACCGTGAGCGCACTGAAGGTGCCCGACGGCTTCGGCGTTCGCTGGGACGGCGGCTACGAGGCAGGCGACACGGTGAGCCAGTACTACGACAATCTCATCGGCAAGCTGGTCGTCTGGGGCTCGGACCGTCTCACCGCTATTGCGCGCATGCAACGCGCGCTCGGCGAGCTCCATATAAGCGGTGTTGCGACAACGGCCTCTGCGCACGCAGCGATCATGGCTTCCGACGATTTTCGGGCTGGCACCCACAGCACGAAATGGGTCGAAGAGTGTCTGGACCTGAGCGGGATCGGTGGAGCAACCGACGCAGCAGCGGACAGATCCGTTGACGGCGAAGGCGAGCCGCGTGTGCGACGAGACATCGTCGTGGAAGTGGACGGCAAGCGATTCTCCGTCAGCGCATGGGTGCCCGGGTCGGTCTCTGCTGCCAACTCACCAGCAACCGCTGCACGACCGCAGCGCTCAGCAAACGCAGCATCTACAAGTGCGGGCACCGGGCAAGTGACCGTCCCCATGCAAGGAACGATCGTGAAAGTGCTAGTTGAGGTAGGTCAAGAGGTCTCAACCGGCGAAGGTCTAGTAGTGCTCGAAGCCATGAAGATGGAAAACAGCATCAACGCAGACCGCTCGGGAACGATCAGCGAGATCAAGGTCGCGCCAGGCGACACGGTCGGCGCAGGCGACATCGTGGTGGTGATCTCCTAGACCCCCCAAGTCAGTAACTAGGCCAGTAACAAGCCCACTAACACTGTTGTCGTAGGTCCCGGGCTTCTTAGGTCCCAGTGCCTTAGGTCCCAGTGCCTTAGGTCCCAGTGCCTTAGGTCCCAGTGCCTTAGGTCCCAGTGTCGTAGGTCCCAGTGTCGTAGGGCTTCGGGTTTTGGACTATTGGGTCACTTGTCTGCAATGCTCCTACGGCAGCATGTTCAGCCAACGTGCCTACATCAAGTTCTATGGCCCGTATGCGGCGCAGCGTCCGCTCGGCGATGACGCGGTTGGCTCGCAGCAGATCCGCAAGCACACCTAGCATCACCAGTTGCATTGCCACGAGCAAAGCGACAGCGCCGATGATGAGCGACTGCACATGACCTGCGCCGCCCGAAGTGGCCCAGAACCAGCCAAAGCGTCCAAACAAAAACAACCCGACTGCTGCGAACAACGCAGCCGGAACGGCAAACACCCGCAACGGCTCGTGCATTGCATAAACACGGGCAATCGTTCCCGCCGCCCTGCGAACGTACTGCCGCTTAGATCTAAACAACCGCGACGGGCGGGACGTGGGGTTGACGCGCACCGGCACGTCAGTAACAGCGAGGTCAGATTTTCCCGCCTGGATCACCGTCTCCAGCGTGTAGGTGAAACGCGAGACGACGTTGGCCGCCAAAGCTGCCTCTCGGCTATAGGCCCGAAAGCCCGAGGTGACATCTGCGACATCAGTGCCAGATGCCTGACGCACGGTCCACGAGCCGAGTCGTTGTAGGCGTTTTTTGAGCGGCGAAAATTCGGGGTGATTGCGGATGTCGCGCGAGCCAATAACTAAGTCGGCTCGTCCCGCCACGATCGGCTCAACAAGGCGGTTGATGTCGCCAGCGTGGTACTGGTTGTCGCCGTCGGTGTTGACGATGACGTCGGCACCCATACGCAGAGCAGCATCAAGACCGCTGGCGAACGCCACCGCAAGCCCTTTGTTCTGTGTGAGGCTGACGACGGCATCCACGCCTTGCGCCCGCGCCACATCGACCGTGCCATCAGTAGAGCCGTCGTCGATCACCAGCCACAACACTTCGCTGAAGCCGTCTACTTGGCGCGGCAACTCGCTCAAGGTCTGACCCAGAGTCTCTGCTTCGTCCAGACAAGGGATCTGGATCACCAAGCGCATCTTCATATTGTGCCGACATATTGCGTCGGCATTTTGCGCCAACATATTGTGCCGACATATTGTGCTGGCGCTAGGCCACCTTTACCTAGTCCACGTTGATGTGGCGGAGTCGCACAGCTGAAAACGTCAGGCTGGCTGCTCCGACTGTGGCCAGCACGATCACCGCCGACACGACTTCGTACGTCGTGAAGCCCAGATCCAGATCGGCAATCTGCCCCAGCAGCGAGCGGGTGTAGCCGCGCAACGACAGTCGCTCAGCGAAGTCGCCGAGACCCACCCCCAGTCCCTCCCACAACAAGACATAGGCAATGCCCCACAGCACAGCCTTGCGGAACAACAATCCGAACAGCACAAAGAGACACGAATAGGCGACGGTCCCCAGCGCTGCTGCGACCAACGCTCCTAGCGCGACGCTGCCCGACCCAGCAACGAAATCGGTCGCAAGCCAGCCGCCTAACACCGTGGGCACCACACACAGTGGAAGCGACACCGTGGCAGAGGCCAACGCTGCTGCAGCGGCCAGCGGGGCTCGACCCATGGGTCGAAGCCACAGGTACACCAAGGTGCCGTCGTCGCGCGCGTCGCCGAGCGAAGCGGCCGCAAACACCAGCGAGACGATGGGCACAATCACGATCAAGCCGAACCCGTCGGCGTAGCTGGCACCGTCCAAGATGATCTGCGCGCTGCTGTCGTCTCCGCGACGTGATGAGTTGCCCACGATCCAACCGACGAGGATCATGATCGCTCCCAAGGCACCAAGTGCCACAAGACGGCCCACCGAGACGATCTGACGGATCAGGACTCGATAGCACAGCGCAGTTGCGCGCATAGCTCCAACACGCCGTCGCGTCGGGGAAGAGGGCACCGCCACCGTCGGACTGCTCATCGTCGTTCCACCAAGTAGCGGAACACCGACTCGAGGTCTTCGTCTAAGGGCAGCACTGAGCGCAGACGCGAGTCCAGGCGGCGAGCCAGAGGCGCTATCTCGCGGCCGAGCCGGTCTACATCCAAGGTGTCTGCCACGACGGCGTCCCCCTCAACACGAACGCCAACAGCAACGCCCGACTCCACGAGTGCCGCAGCCAACGTGCGGCTGTTATCCGTTTCGATGCTGACACGGTGGGGCCGGTCGTCCATCAACTCTCGCAATTCCCGATAATCACCGCTGGCCACCAGCCGACCTTGGGCAATCACCAAGATGCGCGAACCCAACAGAGCGACCTCAGAGAGCACATGAGAGGACACAAGCACGCAGCGGCCTTGCGCGCCAAGTCCGGCAAGCATCTCAATCATGCGGCGGCGCTGGAGAGGATCGAGACCGTTCAGCGGCTCGTCCAAGATCAGCACATCTGGGTCATGCACCAAAGCAGCGGCTAGCTTGGTGCGTTGGCGCATGCCCTTGGAGTATCCAGAAATGGGCCGCGGATCGTCGGGGTTCAGCTCCACAAGATTCAGCGTGCGACGCGCCGCTTCGACGGGATCTATGACGCCTTGAGTTTCCGCAGCGATCCGCACAAAATCGAGCGCGCCAAGACGATCAAACAGAGCATCCTGCTGCGGCGACAGACCGATCCGGCCACGCACATCACGGTCAGACCGTGCGTCTGCCCCCAGCACGGTCACCGATCCTCGCGACGGTGCCGTCAGCCCGCACATCATGCGGAACAGCGTTGACTTGCCCGCGCCGTTAGGCCCTAACAGCGCAGTGACACCGGAGCGCACTGCAAAAGTCACCTCCGACACCGCCACCACGTCCCCAAAAAACTTCGAGACACCGTGTACCTCCACCATGCCGACAGGCAGCTCAGGTGTCGAAGACTGGTGGGTATCTGCGGGCGATTCCTTGCGGCCAGTTGCCGAATCTGTCGAAGGTGCCGGCACCGGACGCGGACGGGCGCTCACTTTGTGCCCTCTATGCGGCGGTAACGCCACCACACCACTGCCGCTCCTGCTGCCACCCATGCAGCGTTCACCGCAATGACGAACAGCGTGGACAGTTCGCCGATGCGCTGAGCGAGCGCGGCCTCGTTCTCTGCGAGCGGTAACGGTTCAACACCGAAGATCCGATCCTTGAGCGCTGCCCCCATCTCACCTAGGTTGAACGCGTAGATGCGAGCGTCTGCCTCGGCCGCTTCGACGAGCACGCCCGTGACAAGCTGCGAGCCCAGCAACAACAAAACGACACCGATTACTGCAAAGGCACGCCGGTCGGTCAGGCTTGAGATTGCCAAGCTCGCAGCAGTGATGGTGGCAGCGATGGCAACGCCCGAGCCCAGAATGCGTACGAGCACCCCCAGCCAGTCGCCGAACCCATTGGGACCTGATCCTTCCACCGTGTAAGCAATGAGCAAGAAGAGCAACGGGCCCACCGTGATGACTGCCAGCGTTGCCACCACCGCCGCTGTTTTCGACGCTAGGTAGCTCCACAAGCGCAAGGGTGTGGACAGGTACAACTGCAACATGCCATTGCGGCGATCAGCCACCAAAATCTCGGGCACAACGATCCCGCAGTAAAAGAACAGCGCTGTCCCGATCAATCCGTAGTACTCGTGGTACTCCGGCAAGATGTTCTCCGAGATCAGGTCAACATCGAGCACCGTTGCGATGCCCACGAACACAACCGCCGGAACGATGGCGATCACCACAGCTAGCCACGGCAGGAACTTGTGACGAGCCGGACGGCCTAAGCCGAGCGTGAACCTCAGTGACGAGACCACCACGGCGCGCATGGCGCCGGTGAGACCGCTGCGTGGACCGGTGTATGGCCTAAAGCCCTGGTCGTGGATTTGCGCTGCGTCGCCGCCAACAGCCGCCTCTGACATCTCTGACATCTCTGATGTCTCTGAGAGAGTCTGTTCGCTCATGGGACTGCCGTGTCGAAGATGTCGGCCAACGTGCGCCGCCGGGCCTCAAGCCGACGGAGGCGTGCGCCTGCGTCAGCCACGGCATCTCGTGCCCGGTCGCACAGTTCGCCGACCTCGCGCCCGCCGAGCCGCAGCGTGGTACCCGAGCGTTCCACTTCAATGCCTGCGGCCAGCAATGCTTGCTCAACGACATCCACCGAGCCGGCCGGGGTCCGGACATCAACAAGCTCTAAGGTGACGCCTTCGTCGTGGCCGATGAGTTCTTTTATCGAGCCGCACGCCACAAGCCGACCGGCGTCAAGAGCCACGATGTGATCGCAGACGCTTTCGACCTCGTCGAGCAGGTGCGAGGAGAGCACCACACTGACTGAGTGCTCGTTGCTTACCTCTTTGATAAGGGCGAGCATCTCGCTGCGTTGCGTGGGGTCAAGCCCGGAAGTCGGTTCGTCGAGCAGCACCAGTTCGGGATCGGACGCAATGGCCTGTGCAAGCTTGACTCGTTGACGCTGACCGGTTGACATGGTGCCGAGCGTGCGTGTCCGCTCCTCACCTAAGCCGACTAGCCACAGACTGTCGGAGGCCCGCGTGCGAGCCGCTATGCGCGGCAGTCCGCGTACTTGCGCCAAGTGACGCACGAAGTCAACGGCTCGCATCTCATCGGGCAGCACATCGCGTTCGGGAGCGAAGCCGATTTGGGCCCGCAGCGCCGCGCCTTGGCTGCGGGGGTCAAGTCCTAGCACCATCGCTGAGCCGGAGGTCGGTACACGCAAGCCGAGCAGCGCGTTGAGCAGTGTCGTCTTGCCGGCACCGTTCGCTCCAACGAGTCCTGTCACCCCGGGTCGCATCTGCACATCTAGCCCATCGAGTGCCACCGTTGACCCGAACCGTTGTGTCAGTGATGTTGTTGAAGCAATCACCTTCGACTCACGGGGACTCATAGGACTCACGGGGAGACTCACACGAAGATCTGCTCACAACACCAAGCTACGCGAGTTGCACTTGCGGCTCGGCCCGTCGCCCTCAGCCAGCGAGGGTGAGGCGTGCGACGAGGTCAGTTCCGAAGCCGGTGAGGATCGCCAAGTAGAGCAATCCGGTGGCGGCCATCACGGCTGCGTACTGTCGCTCGCGCAGCGCTGCCATCGCTACGGCTGCAAGCGCCGCCGTGGTGATGGCACACGCAACCCAGAACCAGCCCAGCAGTCCGCCGTAGCCGTCGTCGATGCTGCCGCTGAGCACCGAAACCATGCCAGTCGGCACTAGCAGCAAACCCACCTCAAGCGGCCAGGTCGCGCCGAGGTGCCGCACGAGCTGGCGCAGCGGCTCACGGCGCAACCCCGGCTGCACCAAGTACCAGTGCCCTAGCAGCATCGCGTCGCTCACCACGCCCAAGAAAGCGGCACCAACGGCAACACGCGCGAGATGCAGGATTGGGCTGATGCTCCCGCTGGCACCGAGCCCGGCAGCCACGACGCCTACCACACCAACCAGAGGCGCTGCCAAGTCCCAACGGGGGTCAAAGCCTGCAACCGTCCGGCGCGGACCAGACTCAGCAGGAGCGACTTCTTCGCTGTCATCGCTCTGAGAGTCATAGCTTTGAGACGGCCCAGCGGAGCCTGCATCACCAGCGGAGCCTGCAGCAGGTGCGTTAGGCCGAGCCGAACGCACTAGCGTCGCAAACGCGCACACCGCCACCACAATGCACGCTGCGTCCCGCACTGCGTTGGGCTGAAAGACAAACCCCGTGACAGCAGCGATGACCGCAATAGCACCGTACAGCGACCGTAAGAGCCAGCCGTAACCAAGCCCCACTTCCCGCCGCCGGGTCGTCACCCACAAATAGGCCAGCCCCCCGGTGGCCCACTGGCAGAGCACCGTGGCTACATCAACGGGCGCGCCCTCACCCACGGCAAGCCAAGCTCAGTTGTAGGGACCCAAAAATTTGGACCCGTCGAAATGAATGAGGTCGAAATGAATGAGGCAGTCGGGTTCTTCGACAATCCACACTTCGGTTTCCCATGCGGCTGATCGAGCCGCTAGGTGCTGACGGGTCGGGTGCGTACCGCAAGCGAGACGGCAGCAGCCGATTCGGCGGCGTGATAGCTAGAGCGCGTCAACGGGCCGGATTCGACATGTGTGAGGCCGAGTTCGGCACCCACCCGCTGCCAACGCTCAAAGGTCGCAGGCGACACCCAGCGAGCCACGGGGATGTGGTGGCTCGTGGGGCGCAAATACTGCCCGATTGTCACGATCTTCACGCCGATGGCCGCCAAATCGGCCAATGTGGCATCTACTTCTGCAACCTCTTCGCCCATGCCGACGATGACGCCGGACTTCGTGACATGACCTGCGGAGGCGCTGCGGGCGAGCAAGGCCAAACTGCGGGCATAGCCAGCCGACGGCCGGACCGCTCGCTGCAGACGCGCCACCGTCTCGATGTTGTGGTTGAGAACATCAGGACCGGCATCTAGGACGATGCCGAGCGATACGGCATCGCCGCCGAAGTCAGGCACTAGCACCTCAACGGTCGTGCGCGGAGACTGAGCCCGAATAGCCGCAATGGTCTCAGCGAAGCCGGTCGCTCCCCCGTCGGCAAGGTCGTCTCGGGCGACGGCAGTGACCACGGCATGGTCGAGTTCCATCTCGGCAACTGCGTCGGCAACCCGGCTTGGCTCATCGGGATCGAGCGGACCCGGTTGGCGCGTGTCAACCATGCAAAAACCGCACGCCCGGGTGCATCGTTCGCCGTTGAGCATGAACGTGGCCGTGCCTGCACCCCAGCACTCAAAAATGTTCGGACACCCTGCCTCCTCACAGACAGTGACGAGGTCATGCCTTCGCATGACTTGGCGTAGTTGCAAGTAGCCGTCGTTGAGGTCCATGCGGGCGCGTAGCCACGACGGCTTCCGGTCGGCGATCTCCAAGCCCCCCTCCACGCCGGCCTCGGCCAAGCGGACACGGCTACGTACCGAAGGCGCCTCAACGGCACCAGGACCCAGACCGCGACTAAAGGAACTCAGGTCGGACGGGCGGTGCCTCCAGGCAACATCGGCCCGTTCGATCCCTGCGCTGGCCCATCGATCCGCCGCCCGCTGGGCGATTGCGTCGACCACTTCGCGCATCGTCGCTGTGCAACCCTCGGCTCGCAGCGATGTTGGCCGATACTCGCGGATGCCGCAGGGAATGATGCGTTCAAACCAAGACAGGTCGGTGTCGATGTTGAGCGCGAAGCCATGCATTGTGCGACCGCGACTGAGTCGCACACCGATCGCTGCGAGCTTGCGGGGCGTTTCATCTAGACCAGTCCACACGCCCGGGTACCCACGCAGCGGGCCGCACCCGCTCATCCCAACATCAGCCAATGCGTCAATCAACACCTGTTCGAGATCGCAGACATATGAGGCCGTCTCGGCTAGTCCACCGCCACGACGACCCGGCAAAGTAAGGATCGGGTAGCCAACGAGCTGCCCCGGACCGTGGTAGGTGAAATCGCCGCCGCGGCCGATGCGTACGTAGTCGGCACCAACCTCGGCGGGATCGACCAGCAGATGAGCCTCGGGTGCGCTCGGCCCCGCCGTAAAGACATGGTTGTGCTCGAGCAGCAAGAGGTAGTTGTCGCTGCTGTGAGAGAACAATCGCTGCTGCAAATCGAGTGCCTCGCCATAGCGAACCTGCCCCAACCAACGCACCCGCAGCACGCAAGGGGACGGCGCAGAAGGAGCCAGTCTCAGAACTCTGCTCCCCAGTCGTGCTGCTCGAGCATCTGGCGGACGTGACCCAAGAATCCTGCGGCGTAGCTGCCGTCGAACGCCCGGTGATCCCAGCCCATCGCCAAGTGGCCCACCGGGTGAATCACGATGCTCTCGTTGCCGAAACGGTCGGTGTCCACGACCGGACGGCGAGCAATACCGTCGGTGGAGAGCACCGCAACCTGCGGCTGATTGATGATGGCCGCTGTGGAATAGGTGCCAAATGAGCCGTTGTTGGAGATCGTAAAAGTGCCGCCGGTGATGTCATCGGGCGTCAAGCGCTTCGTGTGGGCGCGGGCGGCGAGTTCGTTTATGTTGCGAGCGATGCCTCGCAGGCTCAGCGAATCTGCATCACGTAGCACGGGCACAATCAACCCGTCATAGTCGAGATCCACTGCAACTCCCACGTTGCGGCGCCGCCAGAGCCGCAAACCACCTTCCTCAACGGACGCGTTCAAGCGCGGCCAATGGCCCAAAGCGTCGGTGACCGCCACCACGATGAACGGCAAGTACGTGAGGCTAAAACCCTCCGATGCCCGCCAAGAGGCGCGGTGAGTTCGGCGCACTTGGTCGACGTTCTCGTAGTCGACTTCGACAATTGTGAACGCGTGAGGCGAGGCGGCAACCGAATGCACCATGTGCTCGCCCGTTCGGCGTCGAACGTTGTTGAACGCTTCAAAACGGGAATCGCCGTCGGTCCATCCCCCAGCAGCGGCCGCAGCAACGGGCGGCGGCACCGCTGGCCCAGCCGCCGGCAGCACTGACCCAGCCGCCGGCAGCACTGACCCAGCCGCCGGCAGCGCTGACCTAGCCGTCGCCGGGTTTGCAGGAGCTGCTGGTCCGGTGGACGCTGCAGAGGCTCCCGCTGTAACGCCTGTTGCAGTTGCAACGCGTTGACGTTCATCAATGGCATTGAGGACATCTGAGCGCGTGATTCTTCCGTCAACGCCCGTGCCGGTGAGACCTGCGGGATCAAGACCGTGATCGCGTACCAGACGTCGCACAACCGGCGACAGCAGTCGCCCCCCACCGTGCGAACCTGACTCATGCGCTGCGTTGGCACCCAACGCAGACGCGGTTGTTGGGGCGGCCACAGGTGCAATCACAGACAACGGCGCCTGCACTACCGGTGCCTGCACTACCAGTGACGGTTCAGGTGACAGGGGCTCAGGTGGCAGGGGCTGCGGCGGTGCAGCCTCGGTCGCGTCAATGTTGGCATCGGGTACAGCTGGGGCCGACGTTTGTGTACCCCCGGGCAGGTTGACGACTGCCAAGACAGCGCCAACCCCTACTGTCTCGCCCTCGGGAACACGTATCTCGGTGATGACGCCTTCCATCGGCGAAGGCACTTCGCTGTCGACTTTCTCGGTGGAGACTTCATAGATCATCTCGCCCAAAGCGATCGAATCGCCGACACCTTTGAACCAGCGGATAATCGTCCCCTCGGTGACCGTCTCGCCAAGCTGAGGCAGCACTAGGTCAGCCATAACTGGGTCAGCCGTCACTGGGTCAGCCATATTGCCGACTCGATTGCTGGCTGGTCCCGCACATGGGATCCGCAAAGAGAGTCAGCGGAGAGAGTCATCCGTGCAACCCTCGTCCGGTGAGCGACAACATCGTCTCGCCAAACAGTTCCGAGAGCGTTGGATGCGGCTGCACCAACGCAGCAACTTCAGCGACCGTGGCTTCCCAGTTGACCGCCAAGTAGCCCTGACCCATCTGCTCAGTGACCCAAGGACCCATCATGTGAACGCCGAGCACACGCCCGGCCGTTCCATCGGCTTCGCGCTCGGCCACGATCTTCACCAAACCTTCGGTGTCATTGACGATCATGGCGCGCGAGTTGGTGCTGTAGCGATGCTTGGAAGTCACAACGTCGTAGCCGACTTGTTGGGCTGCCGCCTCGGTCAGTCCTACGAATGCCACCTCCGGGTGGCAGTAGATGGCCCAAGGCACGTTTGCGTAGTCCACCGCGGCGGGCTCCTCGCCCAAGATGTCCTGAACCGCCACGATTGCCTCGGCAAATCCGACGTGAGCTAACTGCGGTGTGTCGATGAGGTCGCCGATGGCGTAGACCCCGGCCATGGACGTGCGGCAACGCTCGTCGGCAATGACGAAGCCCCGCTCGTCCACCTTGACTGCAGTGGCGTCAAGGCCGAGATGGTCCAAGTACGGCCGCCGCCCTACCGAGACGATGACAGCGTCCACCTCCAACTCAGCAGTTTCAGCATCGCCAGTTTCAGCATCGCCGTCCGCCGACTCGCCCGCCGTCTCACCCACCGTGTAGCGAACGGTCGTTCCGCCGCCATCAAACGGAGCGTGGCCGGTGACCCGACAGTCAGTGAGCACTTGGATGCCTCGCTTCAAGAACGCCCTTCTCAGCGCTTTGGCTATGTCTATATCGACACCTGGGACAAGCTGAGGGGCGCGCTCAAGCACCGTCACTTGTGCACCAAGGTCGCTCAGCATGGAAGCGAACTCGCATCCGATGGCCCCACCGCCGATCACCCCTACACGGCTCGGCACGCTGTCGAGAGCCAACACCTCATCGGAGGTCAAAACCACAGTGGAGTCGCGCTCAAAGCCAGCCAGTGTGATCGGTACCGAACCCGCAGCGAGCAAAACGTGGTCTGCGGTAAGCACCTGCGAGTCCGACGCGTCATCCTCCACCACAACGGACCGGTCGCCTTCCAACCGGCCGGTGCCTTCAATCACTGTGACTTTGCGTCGTTTCAGCAAACTCTTCACGCCGACTTCGAGACCGTCCACGATGTGTTGCTTGCGTTCCTGCGATACACCAAAGTCCAGCTCCGGCGGAGCAACGTTGACACCAAATGCGGATGCTTCGCCGACGGTGCGCCAGACCGCTGCTGTCTCAAGCAGTTCCTTTGCGGGTATGCAGCCGCGGTGAAGGCATGTGCCGCCGAGTCGGTCTCGCTCCACCAGCGCAACGTTCATACCGGCGGAGCCCGCATACAACGCTGCCCCATAACCCGCCGGTCCGCCGCCAATCACGACGAGGTCGTAGTGAAGCGAATCGGTGGCCTTTCCTTTCATTGCTTCATCCGCCATTGCTTCGTCTGCCATTGCACAACGAGGGTACGCCGACTCCTAGGCGCAGCCTCTCAAGACAGGGCGCAGCCTCTCAAGGCCAGGTCACTACGCGCACAGCGAACGCCGCCAAGATGACGAGGCCGGTAGCTAGCGCCAAGGCCAACAGAGTCCGAGTGCTCACTGAGGCGAATGTAGCCCGCAGCCACCTGCTTGAGGCCACGGGTAGGCTCGCACCGTGGCTGTGCTGAGCTGTCGAGCGGCAGTCGCGTCAGCAGCGGTGCTCATCTGCGTCGTGAGCGGATGCGGCGACAACGGCACGGTCACGCAGCAGTCGGACACCACGCCAACACCGCAGACCGCACTGATAGCAGGCCCAACCAGTGCGACGCCAGCCAGCGCAGCCTCAACCAGTGCAGCCTCAACCAGTGCAGCGCCGATAAATGCGCCAGTTGAGACCCGCGCCGAGATTCTGCTGCTGCAAGGAGCGCAGCTTGATGGGCAACAGTTCGACTTGGCTGCGACAGCGGGTAACGATGTCGTGCTGTGGTTCTGGGCGCCATGGTGACCATCGTGTAGACGTGAAGCGCCTGCGGTCGCAGCGCTGAAGGCAGAGCACGGAGACAGCCTCCACATCGTCGGCATACCCAGCGGCGACTCACAGAACGCCTACAGAGACTTCGTAGCCCGCTATGGACTCGGTGATGTGCCCCAAGCCGCCAACGCTGACGGCGAGTTGTGGGCTCAGCTAGGTGTCAGCTACCAGCCGAGGTGGATGCTCGTGCGGGCCGACGGTAGCGTTGACCGCGGCAGTGGTGCGCCGCCGCCACATATAGTCCAAGACGCTCTGACTCCTGCTTAGAAGTAGTGGTGCTGAGAGGTAATCGTGGCCACACCAAAACAGCGCAGCGTGAGTGCAGAGCGGGTCATTGCGGCCCCTGCTGAGGAAATTTTCGCGGTACTCGCTAATCCCAGTCGTCACATTGAGATCGCCGGCACGGGCACGTTGCGGCAGCTCATCACCAGCAACGCCCCGCTAACACTCGGCAGCACCTTCTCTATGCGCGTCAAGATCATCATTCCTTACAAAGTCAAGAATCGCGTCTTGGAATTCGAAGAAGACCGACTCATTGGTTGGGCACACACCCACGGTGCGCTCTGGCGTTACGAACTTGAACCTCAGCCTGATGGCAGCACGCTGGTATGCGAGACCTTCGACTATTCCAGAGTGAAGCTGCCAGTCGCTATCGAACTCATGGGCTTCCACCGCAGCAATGTGACAAACATGGAAAAGACTTTGGAACGGTTGGCTGCTGTCGTGGAGACTGCTGTAGACGAGACCGCTACAGACGAAACTGCTACAGACGAAACTGCTACAGACGAAAGCTCCGAGGAGAGCTGACACAGACAGAGCTGACAGGCAGCGCAGATAGCTGACAGACCAGACAGCACAGTCAGCGCAGCCAGTCAGCGCAGACAGTCAGCCGTTGTTGACAGGTCAGCGTTCAATCGCCCGGATCGATCACCCACACTTGGCCGCCAAACGCGTCTTCTAATCGACGGTGCAGATCTGTCAGCGTTCGGTCGTCGCAGCGGCGCACGAGAACTGCTTCTTTGCAGTTGCGCATAAGCCAAGCGTCACGACGACGCATCGCTTTGCCAAACGCTTCGCTATCGACGGGTGCGGTACCCGTCAGCACAAATTCTTGCGTTGCGTGCTGGCGTAGCTCGGCGAAACGGCGACGCGACGGCGCAGGCCAGCGAGCATCGAGACCCTCAAACGCCAACACCGCAACGTAGGGCACATTGGACGCCAGCGCCGCTTCGGCACCGATCGTCTCAGCGCCGAGTCCGAGGCCCGAGGCGACCACGAGATCTGGATGCATCTCACGCTTGGCGGCCAGCACGTCGCTGAGCTGGCGCAGCACCCGACGCGATACCGGGTTCTCGTTATAGCCGCCGAGTTCAAGCGGGCGATGGCCCAGCACGGCCAATCCCTGACCAACTATCTCTGTGCCAGCTATCCCTGTGCCGTCTATTTCTGTGCCAGCGATCCGTGTGCCAGCTATCTCTGTGCCAGCAGCCGAGCGGTCGTCCTCATCGCCAACATCTGACGCTGGCAGATTCGAGGGCAGATTCGAGCCAGCTCGTTGATCTGTCAACCGGTCAAGCAAGCTGTCGTCGAATCGGTCGCCGCCAAGGCCCGTCCCCGCCCCGGCCGCATGCACAGCCAACGCATCGGCGGCAGAGTTCAGCCGTTGCCCGGCATGGCCCTTTACCCATTCAAACGTGACATCGCCTCGTGCCAGCACAGCTTCAATGAACGGCTCCCACAGATCGCGGTTGGCTACTGGCTTGCGCGCCGAGTTCAGCCAGTTCCGGCGGTGCCAACCTTTCCACCATTCGTCGTTGAAGCACTTGACCACGTAAGTGGAGTCACTCACGATGCGCAGAGGCCCCTCCAAGTCGTTGACGGCCATAGCAGCCGCAGCAACCTCCATGCGCTGGTTTGTGGTAGGTGACTCACAACCGCACGCCCACGGGCCATCGTCGACGACGTAGGCCCAACCGCCGGGACCTGGATTGCCTAGGCATGACCCGTCGGTGTAGACCTTGCTGCCTGTTGTGTTCGCTGATGGGCTCATTGAGATGCGACACTAGAGGCCATGCTCTTCGATGGGTCACATGAGCAGATTCCCGACATAGACCCCGACGAAACCTCGCTGGGCACCGATGGTCCGCAAGCAGCGCCACACGGGTTCGCCTACGGGAGCACCCAGCTACACATTGACTAGCTACACATTGAAATACGGGCTGGGAAATGTGGGCCGGAACGTAGGCTGTTGAGATGGGCCGCACCAGCATCGACATTGATGACGAACTGCTCGAACGCGTTGTGTGCCTGTATGCGTCTAACACTAAGAGCGAAGCGGTGCAGCTGGCGCTGGAGCAACTCATCGGTGACGAGCCGATGAGTATCGAGGAGCAGCTGGCAGTGGAAGGCGTCGGCTGGGACGGCGACCTTGATGCCATGCGCTCTGGGCCATTCATCACGCTGGGCCATTCATGAGTTGGGGGCGACATCAAAACACCGATGCTTCTGCCTGACAGCTCAGCTTGGATCGCGTTCTTGAGGCGGTGGTTGCCGCCTCGGGCTTTTTGGGTGTGGTGGTGGCGGGGTGGTGTTTTGAGGGGCAGTTGATGTTCTTGTGGTCACGGCAAGCACAGCAGCCGCTGCTGTAGTGCTTGTTTGGTGGTTGTCTCACGGCGAACAGGTTCATGATCTAACGGTCCGCCGCTGTTGGGGAAAGCGTGGTCTGTGTGCAGGAGGGGGGTGGTGGATGATGAGAGCCGGGCGAGGTTGTTCTCGGTTGACTGCTCTGAGTGCTTGTTGGGGCATGCCGACTGGCTCAAGATCACATGTCGGCTCACTCCTGATCTCATTAGCGCGAACATTTTCTGGAGGCTCAGTCCCCAACGGGTATGCTGCTTGATGTGACTGATGATCAGGCTGCTGAACTGCTGGCTGAACAGCGCTGGTGCGACGGCGTTCGCTGTGCTCATTGCGGCAGCCCGAGAGTCGCGCAGCGCACACGAGCCGGTCGCCGCTGGCCGCAATGGCGGTGTCGTGACTGCCGTAAGGAGTTCACAGCAACAACAGGCACCTCGCTGCACGGCACCCGCCGAAGCCCAAGCGAAGCACTTGCAGGTTTGGGCGGCAAGACAGACGCTGCGTGGGTGTCCCGCCGAGGTCGCAACGCTGATTCCGGCGGCAAACGATCAGCGCGTCTCGCCTCGCGAGGGTCTTTGGCTGTGTTCACTGCGCTCCGGCGTCGCCCTGACGGCGCTACCGCAGCGAAAATCGCTGACCTCGCAGACATCACCACAACGCACGCTCGGCGTTTGCTGCGCCGATTCGAGAACGACGGAATCGCTCACGTCAAAGAAGGCCCTGTGCGCAACGGACACAGAACCGTCTTCAAACCGTTGTGGTCGCTTACCTACAGCCCTCGGTGCATGCGCACGATGCGCGACAACCCGCCGTGTCCCATCAAACGCTACAAATGCCCAGTGGAAGGGGTTGTGCCGCCGCAGTTCTGGCACTTGTTCTGGTCTGGTATGCAAGGCAGCGAACTGCGGCTGCCGGATCATGAACTGCTGGTGGCAGGGAACTGCATCGGCAGCGTTGATATTGCCGCTGAATGCTGGGCACTCAAAAACGTCTCGACTGAGGCACTCGAAACGCTCGCTGTGAGCCGCGGCTACGACACAGGCGACGTGAACAGGCGCATCCGAAGCGAGCTCCGGTGGAGAGCAAAGCGACATGCCGCGACTTGAGGACTGCGACCATCTGTTCGCGCCTGAGCTTAGAGAGTTATGGCCGCTTGCTGGGTTGCTGGCACGCACGGTCACAGGGCGACTAATGGGCGGCACCGCGCTGGCTTTGCATCTGAAGCATCGAGCAAGCGAGGACATCGACATTATGACCTTCAAGGATTTCTCAGGGGCTGCGATGTCGCGTCGAATGAATCGACACATCTCGGAGGCTTACCCAGATGGGCGCATATACGGGCAGGATGTGCTCACAGCCGAGAAAAACGGATACTACGCGATCATAGGTGATGTGAAAGTTGACGTTTTTCAAGCAAAACCCACAGAAGGAAGCACCGCCAAACAGATGCGATGGCTTGAAAAACCTGCCAATGTTGACGGAGTTCCTGTAGGCGCATTACCGGACATACTCGCTTCCAAATTGGATGTGATTATGTATCGACCTAAATTGCGTGACTACATCGATCTCGCTGCCATTGACCAGCACAGTGAATACAGTCTCGAAGACGGAATTGATTTCTATCGCCGCAAGTACGGCTACATGGGGAATCCCAACTCGCATGTTCTGAGGAGAATTGTTTCGATGCTGGAAGACCCCGGAATCGTTCATGCCGACGATCGGTTCGAAGCGCAACGGAATGACGTTTTTGATCACCTCGAATCGCGAGCACACGAACTGAATGACTATCTGACCGACACCGTCGACAAAGAAATCCAAAAAATCTCTGCTGATGCTGCGGCCGAAATCGGCGATTCACGCCCCCAAGCCACGAACTCCAAGCGATGCGGAAAATGGATGCCTATAGCGAGAACCTATTGCGTGCTCACGCCGAAGCACGCAGGGGGTTGCCGTAGCTCTTGCTGAGAACCGCACCGTCCACCTGCGTACCCGCCCGTACCGGCCGCAAACCAACGGCAAAGCCGAACAATTCAACCGCACCCTCGCTGACGAATTCCAGTACAACTACAAATTCCGGTCAGAACCCGACCGCAGACACCGACTCCAAAACTGGATCCACACCTACAATCTCCACCGACACCACACAGCCATAGGCAACACACCCCCATCCCACATTTCCGCGAAGGGCCCGCAAATTAGACCTTGGGCATACCTTTCTGACTGACGTACTTGAACTTGACCTGAAGACACGGCTATGCCCAATCAAAGCGCGCAGCACCCTGCAGTCGCTGCTTGCCGCAACCCCAACACTCGGCATTCCCACCGATGACGTTGACGGCACACTGCGTCCGCTTCCGCGTGACAGTGGCACTGCGTTGATCATCTTCGACTCAGTCCCCGGCGGTGCCGGCTATGTCCGATTGATACGCGAGGAGTTGACGAAGCTCATGCATCAGGCCATGAGAATCGTTGATGAATGCAAATGCGATCGGAACACGAGCTGCTACGGCTGCCTGCGGACTTACCGAAACCAAGCCCATCACGACGAACTTGTGCGAGGCGAAGCGGTTGAAGTCCTCAACGCGTACAAGGAGCGCTCGTGGTCGGTATAGACCTCGCTGCCTGTCGTGTTCGCTGATGGGCCCATTGAGATGCGACACTAGAGGCCATGCTCTTCGATGGGCTGCATGAGCAGATTCCCGACATAGACCCCGACGAAACCTCGCTGAGCACCGATGGTCCGCAAGCAGCGCCACACGGGTTCGTCTACGGGAGCACCCAGCTACACCATGACCAGCTACAAATTGAAATGTGGGCTGGGAAATGTGGGCTGGAATGTAGGCTGCTGAGATGGGCCGCACCAGCATCGACAATGATGACGAGCTGCTCGAACGCGTTGTGTGCATGTATGCGTCAAACACCAAGAGCGAAACGGTTCAGCTGGCGCTGGAGCAACTCATCGGCGACGAGCCGATGAGCATTGAGGAGCAGCTGGCAGTGGAAGGCGTCGGCTGGGACGGCGACCTTGATGCCATGCGCTCTGGGCTATTCATGAGTTGGGGGCAAAACCAAAACACCGATGCTTCTGCCTGACAGCTCAGCTTGGATCGAGTTCTTGAAGGGCACCGAGTCGCCCGTCGCACTTCGTTTGCGCAGAGCGATTTCGGAAAGCGAGGCGGTAGTCATCGACCCAGTGCTGCTCGAAGTGCCAGCCGGGGCCCGCTCCAACGAAATTGACCGCACTCGCCGACTGCTTCTGTCGCAAAGCACAGCACCTCTGCTGCCGCGCCGCGACTGGCTCGAAGCCGCTCTGCTCTACCAGGCGATGCGTCGAGACGGCATCACGATCCGTTCCATCATGGACATCCTGATCGCAGTCGCAGCCATAAGGCTTGATCTAGAGGTGCTCCACTGCGATCGCGACTTCGACTTGATCGCCAAGAAGTCGCGCCTGCGCACCGTGTCAACCTGACCCATCAACCCGACTCACGCCGGGTCCAGCAACCAGCCATCTCACAGGAGCGCAAAGGCCCCTAAGATTGGCACATGTCCACAGTTGATGCAGATAACGAACAACGCCTAGAAAAAACCTCCACCGACAACCCCTCATTTGTCGAGAGAAAGCTTCGGCATCATTTCGAAGGCATTCGTATCGTTAGCGAGCTCGATCTATCTGAGGACAGTTCATTGTTCAAGATGGCCAGAGTTGTTGTTCTCAAGGTCGCACAGCACGGCAAACTAGATCGCCTGAAGCGCTACCCTGCTGCCACTGCAACGTTCCTCGCCGGCGAAGGCTCGCGCTGCTATAACGATGGCACATTCTGGCCAAACACCGAAATCTATCAGTACTTCTCTTCACCGGCCGATCAGACAAAGACAGGCAGAGCATTCCTCTCGGCCCTAAAGGAACTCGCGCTTGAGAACTTCGACTATGCGGCATCAAGGGAACGTTGGCTTCCCTACGTAAGTCCGATTCTGATGCACGGCGGCATTCCTGCTAGTTACTCAGACGATGTTGCGGAACTAGTGTTTACCGGTTTGCGCAACAGCATCTGGGATGCTGAAGACCTTATTGATTGGATAATACAGTCCAGTGCCCTTTGGTCAAAACTCGCTAGGCCGGTTCAGCGGTTCTTCGAATACGGTGACGAATTTGCAAGCGACCTTCTGCAGCGAATGATCGACACAGCCGCGGATATCGTCGAATTCGGGAGAGATGCAACTGATTTGATTGCAGAGTTATCTGAGGACGCAGGGCTTCCTCAGTACTTGATTCGTGCATTGCTCACAGATAAATTTTGTGACACCGAACGCGTGCAGCGTCCGCCGCGCCCCACCGTTCACATTGACCGTTATTCATGTAATGGACCTTACATGACACTCCCGCCTTTCTCGCGTGGCGGCGAGTGGCTGATTCAGGGAGCTGTCACACGCAGATTCCCGACACGCCGCCACGATCAACTCGACATCCCACTTGCACCAGCACATGGCTGGACTGCAACGCTGGAGTGGAGCGAACACTCAGCCAAATGGCAGTCAGCCCGGCAGTTCGGGGGTTTGGAACAGGTTCACGCATACGTGTTCGATGCCTCCGGCAAACTCGCTCGTCAACAACATCGATTGCCCGCCGACCAGGCTTTTATTCTTACTCCTCCAGGTGTCGAGGTGATCGACAACGACGGAGTGCCGATCCCAAGTCTAGAGGAGCTTCCACAGCGGACAGATGCGTGGAGTGGTTGGGTGCTGAAGAACCTCAACCTTGAAGCGGCGGACTCCGTGTTGGTGAAGCCTCCACCCGGGCTAAGTGGCGATGCTGGCCCGACAAAACTGACCGTCACCCAAACCACCGCGCGGCCTAAACTGGTGACATCACCGGTACTTGGAGCAACCGGAATACCAAGTGGCAGCGTGTTCGCTGAACCGCCCAAAATTACCGTGCCATCAGAGGCTAATCCAAAGAGTTGGCGCATCCGTTGGAGCGAGACTCGGGGCGAGACCGAACCTACCGCAGCCTTGTCAACCGAAAGTCGCAGGCCAACTACTAAACCGCTCGAAGAGTTGCCGGAGACGGCGAGCACATTTGATTCGGCACCACTTCTTCCCTCTTCCGCTGCATTCGCGGGAATGCTTGAAGTTTCCGGTCCGTTAGGCAGCGACATTCGCGAAGAGATAGCCGTAATTGGCGGACTTGTGGTCGATGTTCCAGATCGAGTCTTCGGGCCGCGTGAGGTCGTTGAGGTACGGGTCAGCGCAGATGTTGAGCTTTTCCTCGAGAACGGTACGCGAGTCTCAGAAGCAGGACTGTCTTTTGAGCCAGGGCAAGATACGGTTGTACTCACAGCACAAGAAACCGCCTTCGCTGTCACTATTCCGCGACTGGTATGGGCGCTTCGTCGGAACGATGGATCATTCCCGATTCTCGAAGGTGAGCCGTTGCGAATCGGTGTCGACGAGATCGAATCAGGCACGGTCGAATCGCTATTGGTTCGATGTGGTCGGCCGACAACACTGCGGCTTGAACTACGCGGTGACGCAAGCTTTCACGAGATAGGGCCTGTGCAAACCGAAAGCCCAGTCGGGTCATGGTCGTTCGCTCTGGCCGAACTTCGATCAACAATCGCCACCTCGGTGGCACCCCGCCTAGAGGTTATTCTCCATGTAGAAGACCTAAGCGAGTCACTTGCCATTGTTGAAGCGCAGTTCGTTGTAAGCGATTTAGATGTCAGTACAGAACTTGACGCGGAAACCACCGAGTGCATTGTCAGTGCAGAGTGGAAGGAGAACCGCCAGTTCATCGGCCGCCAACTTCGACTCTGGTCACAACACCGGCCATGGCAGGATCCTATTTGTGTAGAAGTGGATGACAGCGCCGCGGGTCGATGCGAGGGGATTGTGAACCTGACACCAGGTCCTTACCTAGCAGAAGTCATCGCTGCCAATGAGTGGATCTCTCAGGTGCGGCCAACTCCAAGCCAAGAAGGCGTGTGCAGTCTGCTCGTAGGATCGGAGACTCAGCGGCGGACCCAACTCAACAGCCTTCGCACCGAGGCGCCACTGCAAGCACTAGAATTGATCGTCGGAGGCTGGGTCCGTTCACGAAACCTCGATGTTAGTGCAGCCTCTTTTGCAACCGACGAGCTCACTTGTGCCATAGAGGCAGTCGCACAACTATGTGAGACTGATGAGAATGCGATGAACACCTTGGTTGACCTCGTCAAATTGGTGCTGACCTCTGGAGATCTATTACCGCGCCTTGCCCCGGATCTAGCAGAACTGCCGGCGCAAGCACTCCGTAGGCTCGAGTTCATTATCGTCTCTTCCATCCAAGAGGGGCCAGTCGGAATCACAGACGGAGATTTGGAACGTCTGTGGAAGACAATGCCAACCGTAGCCGCAGCGCTGGACTATCCGTTCGTCAACGATGTTCAAGAAGATCGTGCCGACGCAAGCCTTGACCGGTGGCAACGTTTCAGCGGGTGGCGACCTGAATTGGACGCAACACCGGTCGATAGTCGAATCGAACCCGTCACGCCACCACTAGACGAATGGCCACCAGAAAGACTGCGAGAACTGCAACAAGCCTTGCCGCCAGCGGGTTCTTTGCCATTGCAGTGGGGTGGCTATCTCGAAGCGGCGTTTGAGATGTTGACCAACACTTGGCACGAACCAACCCAATCGTCGGGTAGCAACATGTCACCCGATCGCGAACGAATCAAACAATGGCGCTCGTCTCACCATGCTACCTATTCCTATACTCAGAGGTTCAGCGCCCAACAGGTTCGCCTGCTTGAGTTGGTCAAGCCTAAGCCGAGCAGACCTGCGTGGCACAAGTTCCCGGCAGATATTCTCGCTGCCTCATTTCATCTGATCGACAAATCATCGGGAAGGGCAGACACGGCTGAAGCCGCTGTTGCGCTTCGTGACGCTGCCAAGATCGCCCCGCTGCTCACGACACGAAGCGTCCTGCTTGCACTAGGGCTGCGTCACGTCGAATGGCGATTGAGGATTTCCGAGAATGACTGAGTACGGCGATTCCCACATGCAAGAGTTTGACCCCATCGCTGCTGCCAAGAGTATCGGTGAGTCGTATCGACGTTACTTGAAGACCCGCTACTCACCAGTCGACGCATCATTGCGCGAAGAGGTCTACCGAGCCCTTGACGGGCAATTCGAGAGCGAGAAAGGTCCATATCCCCAGTTAACACCCGATTATGCCACTGGTGCTTCGCTGAGTGATTTGGTCTCGGAAGGGCTTTTACATCCACGCTTGACCCAACTGGACTCGAGTGTATTCCCACCAGAACGAACCCTTTGGCTGCACCAAGAACGCGCTCTAAGGAAAGCGAAAATGTGCCGGAATCTTGTCATCGCGACCGGCACGGGATCGGGCAAGACCGAGTGCTATCTTCTCCCCATTTTACATCAACTTCTCACTGAAAACGATGAAGGGACACTGAACCAATCCGGTGTGCGGGCTCTGTTGCTCTACCCCATGAACGCACTCGCCAACGATCAGATGCAACGCCTACGCGACCTACTTCGCCCCTTTCCCCAGATCACATTCGGGCGATATATCGGCGCAACACAAGAGAGGCAACAAGAGGGCGTAGATGCACATCGCAGCGCTACAGGTGCCGAACCCGACATAGGCGAACTGGTGTCCCGCGAGCAAATGCGCGAGAACCCACCTCACATTCTACTAACGAACTATGCAATGCTCGAATACCTACTGCTGCGCCCAGTTGACACGAATTTGTTTGACGGCCCAACCGGGCAGCACTGGCGCTGGATCGTGCTAGACGAAATGCATGTGTACAACGGCGCTCGCGGTGCTGAAATTGCCATGCTATTACGGCGTCTGCGCGACCGCGTAGTGCAGAGCCAACCTGGTCGCCTGCAGTTCATCGGGACCTCTGCGACGCTTGGAACGGGCGCTGATGCCCTATCTCGAATCGCAGGTTTTGCCTCTGCTTTGTTTGGTGAACAAGTTGAGCAGCATAGAACCGAATTCTCGCAACAAGACATCGTTACGCCGTCCGTCGAAGAGACCGATAACGACACACCAGGTCGCCTTCATTACATGCTGCGAGCGCTCGAAGGCGCTTTCGTATGCAGGTCTCCGACGCACGATTCGGCGGCGCCAAGAGTGCAACTCGAGCGGCACCGCACCTGCCCGAGCTGTGACGAAAGGGGGGCTGTTTCGCAGATGTTTGAACTCGGTCTTTGCGTGCGCTGCGGCGCGGGATTCCTTGTGGGAAAAATCGAAGATGTCAACATGAATGAAGGAGAACTCGAGTTTTCGGGTAAATTAATCCAAGCACCACCGCATCGAAACAATCTAGTTTACTTGCTGATGGGGCGGCAGGTCGAAACTGATGACGAAGACGAGGCCGCTGTTGTCAACGACGAAGAAGTGGAGGCTGATGTTGACTATCGCCATATCTGTACTGCGTGCGGTCGTCTGAGCGAGTCAGTGGGAGAACGTTGCCTTTGCAACGCCATCGGAGTCTCAGAGCGGGTCGTGTTTGCCAAACCCAAACGCCCAAATGACCCGCTTCGCCAATGCCCCGCATGTTCTGGGCGCACAAACGACGACATCGTCCTGCGTTTCTTCACTGGCCAAGACGCCCCCGTAGCAGTGGCCACGACCAGCCTGTACCAAGCGCTGCCGCCAGCGCACATTGAGCCTGATGCAGCGCCCGACATCGGCGAAGGTCGCAAGTTGCTGACGTTCGCCGATAGCAGACAAGACGCGGCCTTCTTCGCTCCGTATCTCCAACGCACCTATGAACGTGCCATCCAGCGCCGAATGATCTGGCTGGCAATCGCTCAAGACAGTGAAGATGACCTGCGGTTTGACGACCTCGTGCCTCGGATCCAAAAGCTCGCAGAAGAGCATCTCGTCCTCAATCCAGATTCAAGCGGCGACTCAAAACGACGACAGATACGGACATGGCTGATGGCCGAGATCTTGGCAACAGATCGTCGTCAGAGCCTTGACGGCACCGGACTGAGCGAGATCACTGTCGCCGTGCCGAGACGCGCACAACCGCCTAAGCCACTGAAACGGCTCGGATTCAGCGATGCCGAAGTGTTCGACATCGTGGCCGTCTTGCTGGAAACATTGAGAATGCAGGCGGCTGTCTGGCTGCCTGAAGGTGTGGACATCAAGAGCCAAGAATTCGCTCCAAGAAATGTTGTGACCACGGTTCGTGCGGAACGCAGCGACAGGAAGGTACTTTCTTGGCTGCCAACTCGCGGAACGAACCGTCGCATGGACTACCTGCACAAGGTACTTGACCGTCAAGGTGCAGCTGCTGACACCGGAGAGATCCTCGACGGAATATGGAAATGGCTCACCAGCCGAGACAGCGGTTGGGACAAGGCATTCCCATCACGCACCATAAGAAAGAAAGGGTCTACATTCGCCATCGATCCTGAATGGATCCGGTTCGTGCCAACCCGGCAAGGACGGCCCTACTACGTGTGTGATAAGTGTCGGCAGGTTGCGTGGCGGAGTGTGAACGACGTATGCCCTGCTTGGCAATGCACGGGTTCTCTGCAACCTGTCACCGATACCGACTTAGATGCGCCCGATCACTACCGGTGGCTCTACACCAAGCTGATTCCTTCGGGAATGAGGGTTGAGGAGCACACTGGGCAGTTATCAGCCGAACAAGCCCGCGAATACCAACAGGATTTTCTTGACGGCAGGATCAACGCGTTGAGCTGCACCACTACTTTTGAGTTAGGCGTGGATGTGGGCGATGTGCAAGCTGTGCTGATGCGCAACGTACCACCTACGCCTGCCAACTATGTTCAACGAGCCGGACGCGCCGGCAGGCGAGCCGGCAAGTCGGCCTTGGTTGTCACGTTTGCGCAACGCCGCAGCCACGATCTTCATCACTTCAGAGAACCCCAGCGCCTCATCAACGGAAACGTTGAGGTGCCAATCGTGTCGCTGCGGAACTCGCGGATTGTGCGTCGTCATATCCACGCCGTGGCATTCGCTGCGTTTGAGCGGCGCGTCAAGGACTCAGGGCGCGAACCGCACACCAATGTCGCATCGTTTTTTCTCCCTAACGGCGAAAGACCGGCTGCGGTTGAGGAATTCGTCAAGTGGCTGCGTTCAACTCCGGAGGAACTCGGACAGGCTTTAGCTCGCATTACGCCCGATGCTGTGGCCCCAGAACTAGGACTTCAGACTTGGGACTGGGTAGAGCATCTGACCGCTGGTGCTGAAGACAGCACATCTGACGAATCCGCTGGATCGCTCCGACGCGCCGAAGATTCGATTCGAGAAGATCTGGACGAGATCAATCGTGCAATCAACGAAGTAGATCAGCAAGAACGTGAGTTATACGACCAAGGAAAAACCGATGCAGCATCAAAGCAAGCCAGGCGTAAGTCCGCTTTATTGCGAGTCAAAGGCACCTTGGAGAAACGACCATTAGTCGACTACTTGGCTACTCGTGTCGTTCTGCCCAAGTACGGGTTTCCGGTCGATGTCGCGGTGCTGGATCTTTGGCGCGACGGCGACCGTGACGCTGGAACACTTGATCTCAGTAGAGACCTACGCTGGGGCATCACCGAGTACGCACCAGGATCTACGGTCGTGGCGAATAAGTCAATTTGGGAATCTGGCGGGTTGCGAGCCCCGCCAGGCCGAGCTCTCTATGCGCATTGGTACTCCGAATGTCAAAATTGTGGCGACTTTCGTGTACGGCCCGACTTTGATGCTGAGGGTCATCACGAAGCTCCACCGTGCAATGCATGCAATAGCCCTGTCACCAAGCGGCGATTCGTGGTACCTCAATTCGGCTTCGTCGGACACAAGAGCCCAGACCAGCCTGGAGAGACCCGCCCGCCGCGTGCTGGCTGGGCACGTTCTTTTTTCAGTGACTACGAAGGAGAACAGCCCCCGTGGGAGCCCGTGCAGATCGAAGGTGTCACGATCGGCGCTCGCTTCAGTCGACAAGGACAAATCACTGCCATCAACGCTGGACCGGCATCAAAGGGATTTCGAGTGTGCCTCACTTGCGGCTATGGGGAACCACTCGTCAACCAACACCAACAGAAGACTCCGAAGACCCATCACCGACCTGGTTCGCAAAGAGAATGCAGTGGGCGACTGCGCAAATTAGACCTTGGGCATACCTTTCTGACTGACGTACTTGAACTTGACCTGAAGACACGGCTATGCCCACTCAAAGCGCGCAGCACCCTGCAGTCGCTGCTTGCCGCAACCCCAACACTCGGCATTCCCACCGATGACGTTGACGGCACACTGCGTCCGCTTCCGGGTGACAGTGGCACTGCGTTGATCATCTTCGACTCAGTCCCCGGCGGTGCCGGCTATGTCCGATTGATACGCGAGGAGTTGACGAAGCTCATGCATCAGGCCAGGAGAATCGTTGATGAATGCAAATGCGATCGGAACACGAGCTGCTACGGCTGCCTGCGGACCTACCGAAACCAAGCCCATCACGACGAACTTGTGCGAGGCGAAGCGGTTGAAGTCCTCAACGCCTACAAGGAGCGCTCGTGGTCGGTATAGACCTCGCTGCCTGTCGTGTTCGCTGATGGGCCCATTGAGATGCGACACTAGAGGCCATGCTCTTCGATGGGCTGCATGAGCAGATTCCCGACATAGACCCCGACGAAACCGACGACTGGCTGCAATCCTTCGCGGCCGTTGTTGAGGAGCGGGGCAAGAACCGCGCGCGCTTCCTCATCAGACGGCTGATGTCTAAGGCCCGCCAGTTGCAGGTTGATTTTCCTGCCACCGTCTCAACGCCGTACATCAACACGATCCCGCCCGAGCAAGAACCGTGGTTTCCCGGAGACGAGGACATCGAGAAGCGCTTGCGGGCCTTCATCCGCTGGAACGCAGTCGCCATGGTGACTCACGCCAACTCGTGGGCCGATGGCATCGGCGGTCACCTGTCCACCTTCGCCAGCTCGGCGGCGTTGTACGACGTGGGTTTCAACCACTTCTGGCACGGCAAAGACGACGGCGAGCCCGGCGACCACATCTACATCCAAGGCCACGCCGCGCCGGGCATCTATGCACGGGCGTACCTTGAAGGCCGCCTTGATGAGACCGACCTCGAACATTTCCGGCGCGAGATCGGACGCACCGGGCTGTCGTCGTACCCCCATCCCCGACTGATGCCCGATTTTTGGGAATTCCCGACAGTGTCGATGGGACTCGGCCCCATCATGGCGATCTACCACGCCCGCTTCAACCGCTACCTACACCATCGTCGCATCGACAACGCAGCAGCATCAAAGGTGTGGTGCTTTGTTGGCGACGGCGAAACCGACGAGCCTGAAACACTCGGAGCGCTCCACCTCGCCGCCAGAGAACGGCTCGACAACCTGATCTTTGTTGTCAACTGCAACTTGCAGCGGCTCGACGGCCCCGTGCGAGGCAACGGCAAGATTATCCAAGAACTCGAAGCCAACTTCCGCGGCTCAGGCTGGAACGTCATCAAGGTCATCTGGGGTGGCCGCTGGGACGAACTGCTGGCCCGAGACCGAGACGGCGTGCTGCTCAACAAAATGAACGAGACCATCGACGGTGAGTATCAGCGCTACTCAGTAGAGAGCGGGCAGTACATCCGCGAACGCTTCTTCGGTCCCGACCCGCGGCTGCGCGAGATGGTCCAGCATCTCTCCGACGAGGAACTGCAAACACTGCCCCGCGGCGGCCACGACTACAAAAAGCTCTATGCCGCCTACCAAGCGGCGGTCACTCACGAGGGCAGCCCCACCGTCATCTTGACCAAGACCGTAAAGGGCTGGTCGCTGGGACCAGATCTTGAGGCACGCAACGCCACGCACCAAATCAAAAAGCTGAGCCGCGACCAGCTAATGACCATCCGCACCCGGCTTCGCCTCCACAACGAGATCGATGCCGAGTTCGATCCCGACGATCCGCCCTATTGCCGTCCGCAGATCGGCTCAGCCGAGCACGACTATCTGATGGCTCGCCGCAAAGCACTCAACGGCCCGCTACCAAAGCGCATTCGCAACTGGTCCCGCAAAGCGCTACCCATGCCAAGTTCGAAGCCTTTCGAAGAATTTGCTGCCGGATCGGGCCAGATGGCGGTATCAACGACGATGGCGTTCACCCGGATGCTGCGCGCCATGACGCGCGAACCAGGTTTCGGTGAGCGAGTGGTACCAATCATTCCCGACGAAGCTCGCACGTTCGGCATGGACTCGTTGTTTCGTGAGCTAGGTATCTATGCGAGCCAAGGGCAGCTGTATGAACCCGTCGACCACGACCTGCTGCTGTCCTACACCGAGGACATCGACGGCCAGATACTTGAGGAAGGCATCACCGAGGCAGGAGCGCTAGCCAGCTTCACTGCCGCGGCGACATCGTATGCAACTCGCGGTGTGCCAATGGTGCCCTTCTACACCTTCTATTCGATGTTCGGCTTCCAGCGTGTGGGCGACATGATCTGGGCGTTGGCGGACATGCGCGGACGCGGCTTTTTGATGGGTGCCACAGCGGGACGCACAACCTTGATGGGCGAAGGCTTGCAGCACCAAGACGGCCATTCTCCGTTGCTGGCATCGGTCGTGCCGCCGTGTCAGGCCTACGACCCTGCGTTTGCTTACGAACTTGCTGCAATCGTGAGCGACGGAATCCGTCGCATGTACGACATGGGCGAAGATATTTTCTACTACCTCACGATCTACAACGAGAATTATCTCCAACCCCCCGAACCAGATGATCTCGCTGTTGAGGATCTGCTCGCCGGGCTGTACTGCTTCGCCCCACCGACGCAGGGCCGCTCGCACGCGGCCACGATTCTGTTCTCGGGATCGGCGCAGGGCACCGCCAGGGCAGCAGCAGATTTGTTGGCCGCCGAGCACGATGTCGCTGTTGACCTGTGGAGCGCAACGTCGTACAAAGCACTAAGAGAAGAAGCGCTGTCATGCGAGCGCTGGAACACGCTGCATCCCGCCGAGCCACAGCGCGTGCCATTCGTCACTCGCCAACTAGCCAGCGGCGCTGGACCGGTCATCGCCGTGACCGACTTCATGCGCACAGTGCCCGACCAAGTGTCCCGCTGGATCGGCCGCGACTACACATCACTGGGCACCGACGGCTTCGGACGAAGCGACACACGTAGCCGCTTGAGGGAGCACTTTGAGGTGACCGCCGAGAACATCGCTGTTGCTGTTCTGTGGCGTCTCGCCGAAACGGGCGAGATTGATGCCAAAGCGGCTGCGAACGCCATCAAGCGCTACGGCCTCGACACCGACAGCGCCGACCCTTGGTCGTCATCAATGCACTGAGCTATCAGGCTGGCAGCCGAGCTAGCGGTAGTGAGCAAACAGCTCCTCAATGAGTTCGGCAATGCCCTCAGAGGTGTAACCCCGAGAGATGTCGATCGTTGCCACGTTGCCGTACACATGAACGTGATCAACGCCTCCCCGCTGGAACAAACGCCACGCCAGCAGATCGGCCGGATCCTCGGCACTGGCAGCATCTTGTGCACTGTTGTAGTAGCGGTGACCCGCTCCCGTCAGCGGACGGTTGGTCTCAAACTGCACTGTGCCTTGACGCACAACCGAAGGTCGCTCTGCTACTCGGACGGGCTGACCCATGACCGATGAGCGTAGCGAGATATTTCGCTAGCTTGGGGCTGCCAGCATTGCAGATTTCTCATCTCTGACAAGAAACAGGAGCCCGACATGGCGGCAGCCGAAACCGATCAGATCACAGAGGAGCAGTTCATCGCCGAGGCAACGGAGTTCTTAGAAGCGAATGCCAAGCGCAAGGCCGAGCGGCGCGAGTTCGTCTGGGGAGAAGGGCCAGACAACGCTGCTTTGTTTGAAGAGGTGGATCGAGAACGCGAACAGCAAGACCTCGCAGCGTCAAAGGAGTGGCGGGCCGCTCGGTACGACGCCGGTTACGGATGGATCAGCGGGCCTGCCGAACTAGGCGGCGGCGGTATGACCCGTAAGTTTGAGCGTCTGTGGAGCCAGCTGGAGAGCCAGTTCGACACACCCGACGACGGCTTCTTTGGGATTGGTTTGGGCATGGTGGCGCCGACCATCTTGGCTCACGCCAACCCCGAGGTGTCCGCTGAGGTGCTGCCCAAGATGTACCGGGCCGACATTGTGGGCTGTCAGTTGTTCTCTGAGCCGGGTGCCGGGTCAGACTTGGCCAGTCTGCAGATGCGGGCAGAACGCGACGGCGAAGAGTGGATACTCAACGGTCAGAAGGTCTGGACTTCAGGCGCGCACTATGCCGATATCGGCGAAGTAATCGCCCGTTCCGACTTTGACCTACCCAAACATCAGGGCCTTACCGGTTTCCTCGTAGACATGAAGGCGCCCGGCGTGGATGTGCGGCCGCTCCGGCAGATGACCGGCGGAGCCAACTTCAACGAGGTGTACTTCACCGACGTGCGCGTGCCCGACTCACAACGCCTAGGCGAGGTGAACCAAGGCTGGGGCGTGGCGCTGACGACGCTGATGAACGAACGAGCCGCGATAGGCGGCGGCAGCGGAGGCGGTGCCGGAGGCGGCAGTTTCGTACGACTGTCCGCCATGGCCGCCCACTACGGCTTGGCAACCAACGCGCTGACTCGCCAGAAACTCGCCGAGATATACACCCGCAGCAAAGTCTTGGCTTGGTCAAACCAGCGCACCATGGATGCTCTGAAGGCCGGTCGCACACCGGGGCCAGAGATGTCGTTGTCGAAGATGGGTCTGATCCGCCAGATGGACGCCACCTGCGAGTTCGTGGCGGACACGCTGGGTCCCAAGCTGGTAGCGGACTCCGGCGAGTGGGGTACGTTCTCGTGGGCCGGCTACGTGCTGGGCTTTCCGGCGATGCGCATAGCCGGCGGCTCAGACGAAGTGATGCGCAACATCGTCGGCGAACGCGTGCTGGGACTTCCCAAAGAACCGGGCATCGACACCACAAGCCCATTCCGCGACCTGAAAGTCGGCACCCAACGCGTTGAGTAGCTGCGTTGAGTAGCTAGAGCTGTCTTCCTTTGTGGTGGTACATCGCACGATCTGCTGCGTGAAGCAGCGCCTCGGGCGAGACTTCACCGCCTCGGCCGGTAGAGCTGCCGATGCTGACGGTTACACCCATCTCAGCCAAGGGGTCGCCAGCACCCTCATAGCCAGCCCCCTCGTAGCTAGACGTTGCACCGAGCGATGCCTGCAAACGCTCGGTGATGAGATCCATGTCGCTGGCACTGCGCAAACCACCACACACCACCACGAACTCATCACCACCGATACGGGCCACAACATCGGATGGCCGAACCACGTCACGCAAACACTGCGCCACCGTTACCAGCACCAAGTCGCCGACAAGGTGGCCGTGCTGGTCGTTGACTTGCTTGAAGGCGTTCACATCGCAAAATGCGACACCCACCACCCGGCCAGTGCGTGCCGAACGCAACAGCTCGGCAGCCAGATGCTGATACGCCCCTTCGCGGGTGGCGACACCAGTCAACGAGTCGGCACGCCATGTTCGCCGCCAACGGCCCGATGCCAACAACCAGCCGCCGCCGAGTACCGCGGCCAGTGCGGCCGCTCCCACTCGCCGTATGGATGAGATTGGCTGGCTCACCCGATTCCCCCACACTGCGAACGCTGCGAACGCCGCTCGGCACGGAGGGACCCGCTCATCGGGCCGTCCAACCGCCGTCAACCAGCAGCGATGTGCCAGTCACATAGCTGCTGGCATCACTAGCCAAAAACAGCAGAGCACCGTCTAACTCGTGCTCTTGGCCAGGGCGCTGCATCGGGGTGTTGCGACTAATCCACCTAATGGAGCGTTCGTCTTCGAACATCGGCGATGTCAGCTCTGTCTCGAAATAGCCCGGGCACAGCGCATTGACGCGCACACCCTGAGTGGCCCACTGCACAGCGAGGTCGCGAGTGAGGTTGATGAGGCCTGCCTTGGAAGCTGCGTACGCCGGCTGCAGATTGGGAGCTGATGCGACATGACCATGCACTGATGCGACATTGATGATGCTCCCCGCAGCTTCACGTCCGATCATGTCCGCAGCAGCAAGGCCCGCCAGCAAGAAGCACGCATTCAAGTTGATGTCCACGACGTGACGGAAGCTGTCGATGTCCGCGCGTTCGGCGGGGTTGATGGCGTCGCTCACGCCGGCGTTGTTGACCAGCACATCAACTTTCCCGAAATGATCGACGGTTTGAGTTAGGAGTTTGCGGCAAGCAGCGTCGTCGCCGACATCGCACGGCACTGCCAACGCGTCAGGCAGTTTCGATGCCAACGATTCCAAGCGCTCAGCGCGGCGGGCCGCTAGCACAACTTGGGCGCCGGCTGCTGCGAAGATCTCAGCAAACCGTGCGCCGAAGCCGCTCGAAGCCCCAGTCACCAAACAAACCTTGCCGTCTAGTCGAAACGGCGAGACCAAATCAATGAGATTGGTCGTTGCGGTGTAGCTCATGGCCGGTTCTCCATAGCAAGCAGAGCGTGACGCTTGTGCCTGAGCGTAGGGCGCGCCCGCCAGCGGATGTGCGATCACCCTCGGTGGGCCCGATGCGACCCCACAATGTGCAATCACGGCTGCGCTCACGAAGCTGTTCGATGAGGAATGCCCGATCTTGCTGTGCCCCTGATCCCCTGGGCCCCTGATCCCCTGTGCTCTTGTGCTCTAGCGTGAAAGCCATGAAAATCCGGATCGGTTTCGGGCTCGGCACGCGCAGCTTCACGAATGACCACGCCACGTTCGACCCGTTCGTGGACGCGCTTGAGGAGGTGGGCTTCGACTCGCTGTGGCTGAGCGAGCGGCTCGGTGGAGAATGCCCCGACCCGATCGTGGGCCTGGCTTATGCAGCGGGTCGCACCAAACGCATGAAACTCGGCATGTCGGTGCTGGTGCTGCCCGGACGCAACCTCGCTGTGCTCGCCAAGGAACTGGCCAGCCTTGATCGTCTGTCGGACGGTCGCCTGCTGCCTGCATTCGGCCTCGGCGTGGCAGATACCCACGAGCAATCAGCATTCGGCGTTGAGCGCCGCCAGCGGGCAAAGATGTTCAACGAAGCATTGCCGTTGCTGAAGCAATTCTGGAACGACGAGACTGTCACCCATCACGGCGACTGGTACCGCTACGACGAAGTCTCGCTGCAACCCAAGCCCATACAGCGGCCAATGGATATCTGGTTGGGCGGCGCAGCCGAAGTGGAACTGCGACGCTGCGGCCGGTTCGGCGATGGTTGGTTGCCGTCGTTTTGCACACCCGAGATCGCAGCAGCCGGTTGGGAGATCGTAAACAGAGCCGCCACCGAGTACGAGCGCTGGATAGACCCCGAGCACTTCGGCGTTCTTATCCCCTACACCCACGGCGAGATCGGCCCCAGCTACAAGGCAATCCTCCAACGGCGAGCGCCCGATGTCGACCCAAGCGACATCATCCCGACCGGCTGGGGCGGCTTGCGAGACCAGATGCAGCGTTTCATTGACGTGGGCGCGTCAAAGTTCGTGCCGGTTCTCGTTGGCGAACCAGCCAACTGGCTCGCCGAACTCGAAGGCGTAGCCGCAACCGTCCTGCCACTGCAGAACTAGCTCAAACTATCACCGCCGAGATGAATGACAGCTATATCGCCCCACTGGTCCCGCAGGTATTCAGCCAAAAAGCGTTTAGCTCAGCCTTCTTCGCTGTCGTTTTTGCCGCCCCCGAGGTAGGAGGTGCGCAGTGCTGGATTCGCCAGCAGAGCCTCAGCATTGTCGTCAAGTACGACCCGTCCGGTCTGTAGCACCCAGCCCCGATCGGCTATGCCGAGTGCCATGTTGGCGTTCTGCTCAACCATAAACACGGTCATGCCGGCCTCGTGAATCTGGCTGATGAGCTCGAAGGTTTGCTGCACCAGCGCCGGTGCCAATCCCATAGATGGCTCGTCCATTAGCAGCACCCTAGGCTGGGACATGAGCGCCCGGCCGACAGCCACCATCTGCTGCTCGCCGCCCGACAGGGTGCCCGCCTTTTGGCCGAGCCGCTCGCGAACACGGGGAAACAGTTCGTACACACGTTCCAAGTCGGCAGCAATTGAGTCGTTGTCCTTGCGAAGATAAGCGCCCAACTGCAAGTTCTCACGCACGGTGAGCCGCTTGAACAGCCGCCGATTCTCGGGTACCAAGGTGATGCCGCGCGCAACCCGATAGCTGGTGGGGCGGTCGTTTACGACTTCACCGTCAAGCACAACTTCGCCGGAAGTGGGCTTAAGCATGCCGAGCAGTGTTTTGAGCGTGGTCGACTTTCCGCTGGCGTTGCCGCCCAGCAGGCACACCAGTTCGCCTTCATAGATCGACAGTTCAACGTCGCGCAAGGCATGAACTGCTCCGTAATGTGCATTCACTTTGCGCATTTCAAGCAGCGGCGTACGCCCATCGGTGTCCGTCACCGCGCTTGAGGTTGGAGTGCTGCTCACGATGCTGCTCCGCGCCCTAGGTACGCCTCAATGACTTGAGGGTCTGTCGAGACATCGGCGTAGTCGCCTTCGGCGATCTTCACACCGTGATCAAGCACAACCACCCGGTCGGAGACCTCGCGCACCACCTCCATGTCGTGCTCAATCACCACAATGGCGAAGCCCCACTCGTCTCGCAGCCGCCCGATCAGACCCGTCAGCTCGGCCGACTCTGTGGGGTTCATGCCAGCCACTGGCTCATCTAACAAGATCAGTTTCGGCTGGGTAGCCATCGCCCGGGCAATCTCCAGCCGCCGCCTGTTGGCGTAAGACAGCGTGAAGGCCGGCTGGTCAAACCGATAGCCCATGAGCCGATGGCCGAAGAACGACAGCACCTTCTCGGCGCGCTCGCGGATCTCCGCTTCTTCTCGGCGGAACGCCTTCGTGTACAAAAGTGCACCCACCAGGCTCTGTCGGGTGCGGCAGTGCTGGGAGACCATCACATTCTCAAGCACTGTCATGTTGGCGAACAGCCGGACATTCTGAAACGTGCGGGCTATGCCGCGAGCGGTCACCCGATTCGGGTCAAGACCAAGAAGCGAATCGCGTTCAAAGAGGATTTCGCCGTCGCTCACCGCGACCGTCGCAGTGATTGCGTTGAACAACGTGGTCTTGCCGGCGCCGTTGGGGCCAATCACCGAGACAATCTCACCCGGGTAGACAGACAAATCCAGCCCATCAAGGGCATGCAGCCCGCCGAATTCCACACTGAGTCCGCGTGTCTCCAAGATCGGCTGCATTGTGGTGGTGGCAGCGGCATCGGTAGCGGCGGCGGTGGCGGCGGTCACGAGTGGCTCCGCGCGGCAGCGTCGGGAGCCGCATTGCCATTGCTCGTGTCGATTGAGGCAGCGTCGGCCTCTTCAACTTCGGCGTCGCCGCGCAGCCAGGCATCTTGAGCCATTTCGTCTTGGTGCAGCTCACGGGTGCGGCGCACGCTGGGAATGAGCCCTTCGGGCCGCGCCAGCATCATCCACACCAACAAAGCCCCGTAGATCAACAGCTTGAACTCGGAGAACTCGGCCAGTAAGCCCGGCTGTTTGGGTCCGCCGAGCACGCCGATGAGCACCGCCGAGCCAGCGATGACACCCACGATGTTGCCCATGCCGCCAAAGATCACCACCACCAAAATGACGATCGACACCAAGATGAGGAAGCTTGACGGAAAGACCGAACCCACTTTCGCTGAGAAGATCGCTCCGCTGAACGATCCCAGCACCGCCCCCACCACGAACGCCAGCAGCTTGACATTGACGGTGTTGATTCCCATGGCTTCGGCCACGGTCTCGTCTTCGCGAACCGCCATCCAAGCACGTCCGAGTCGGGAACGTTCCAAGCGCCATGACACGTAGATGGCCACCGCGCAGAATGCGAGCACCAGATAAAAAACGCTGCGGGGGTCGGTACCAGACACCGTCGCCAAGCCGAAGATCTCCGCGCCGGGAATGTTGGTGATGCCTTGGGAGCCGCCGAACCAGCCCGACAGCCAGTCCGACAAGAACAACAACCGGATGATTTCACCGAAACCGAGCGTGACGATGGCCAGATAATCGCCGCGCATTCGAATGACCGGAGCACCGATGAACAGCCCGACAAGTCCCGTGATGACCACCACGCCAATGAGGGCAACAAACCAAGGCAACTCGGGGTTGATGCGCGGCGATGCAGCCGCGGTGAGAACAGCAGCGCTGTAGCTGCCAACGGCGAAGAACGCCACGTAGCCCAAGTCGAGAATGCCGGCGAGTCCGACGACGACGTTGAGGCCGAGCGCCAGCAGCACGAACAGCCCAACGTTGGCGAGCAGTTCGTTGGTGAGCTTGCCTACGAACATTGGCAAGATCACCAGCACAGCACCGGCTGCCAGAATCAGCCCAGTGTTCGCGCGGGCGCGCGCTGGGCCCTCTAACGAACCGATGCGAGCGCGTGCTTGGCGAAGACGGCCGCGCGCCACGAAGGCCAACACCGCCGCTGCGAGCGCAAGCACAACAGTGCCGCTGACGGTCAGACCACCCCTCGGTGCGTAAAACCAATCGACAACCCCTTTGAGGCCTAGGCCCTCAGCTAGGTCAGTTGTTAACGATTCAAGCACTGCGGCGCCGAGCACCGTCAAAACAACGCTCCACAGCAATCGCTTCACCAGCGGCGGCACAACATGTAGTGCGCCTCCGGCAGCACCAGCTGCGGTTCCCAAGACGAGCCAGATCAAAACAGCAAACGCGGTGCCTTGATTGAAGGCCAGCAGGTCGGCCAGAATCGGACTCCAGTTGACCAACGGCTCACGCAAATCAAAGTTGGCGAGCAAAACCGCCAGCAGCGACAGACTCCCTCCGACTAGTACGCCACATGCTGCGCCGCCCACGATTTCATGCAAGCCAGGCGCATGGTTCTGCACGCCTTCACGGCGCACTTGGCGTCCAACGGTGATGCCAACCGCGATAGGCACCACCACAAGCGACAGGTAACCCAAGCTTAGCAAGCCTTCAATGATCGGCCGATCGTTGAGCTTTACCGGCATGTTCGACAACGAGAGGAACACTTGACCGACAGCGCCGATGGCACCTAGCCGCGCAACGCGACGCCAGTCTTGCTCAAACGGTCTCCGAGGCGGGAGCGTTTCGCCAGTGGCCTGAGACTCAGTGGCTTGCCGCCCAGCGGCTTGAGACTCAGTGGCCTGACTCCCGGTCAAGCTCATGTGCGCTCCTCAGAGGGCAGTCGCTCGCCGAACAAACCAGCGGGCCGCACCAACAGCACGATGATCAGCATGGAGAACGCCACTGCGTCACGCAGTTGCGAGACACCACTGACACCCAAAGGCTCAAGGATCACTAGCGGCCCGACCGACTCTGCAACTCCTATAGAAAGGCCACCTGCCATCGCACCGCCGAGGTTGCCGATGCCGCCAACGACTGCGGCGCTGAACGCTTTGATGCCAGGCAAGAAACCTGTCAGGTGCGTGACACTGCGGAACAGGATCCCCCAGAGGATCCCGGCCATTCCCGCCATTGCGCCACCAACCGCGAACACTTTCAAAATGGTGCGGTTGACGTTGATGCCCATCAGCGCCGCTATCTCGGCATCTTCGGCGACGGCCCGCATCGCCTTGCCGGTCTTGGTGCGGTCAACGTAATACCACAGCGCCGCCATCGACAATGCGGCCACAACTACGACCAAGATCTTCGCGCCTTCAATCTGCAAGAAGGTGTGCTTGTCCTTCACCCAGCTCGGCACATCGGGGTAGGACTTGGTGGCTGGACCCAACAGCACCAGCGACGCATTCTGCAAGAAGAACGACACGCCGATGGAGGTAATAAGCGGGATCAGTCTCGGCGCTCCACGCAACGGCCGGTAGGCCACCCGCTCCATGATCACCGCGGTCAGCGTGCATACGATCACTGAGACAACCACGATCAGCACCAGCGAGCCGATGAAGTTGGACTCCCACAGCCCAGCGTCAGCCAGTTTGTTGGAGGTAATCATGCCGGTCATCGCACCCACCATGAACACTTCACCGTGGGCAAAGTTGATGAAGCCCAGCACGCCGTAAACCATGGAGTAGCCCAGCGCGATTAACCCATACATCGCGCCTTGTGAGACGCCCGACACCACCAGCCCGCGGAACTGAGCACCTGTCAGTCCGGTCGCATCAGGGTTGATCCGCTGCGCTATGGGGTTGTCAGGGTTGATCTCTTGAGCGATGAATGCCAGCAATCCTGCGGCCACAACCAACAGCACCGCCACACGCAAAACGGTGAGAAACCAGTCAACCCGGGTTCGCGGCTTGCGCCCCGCGGCGGCACTCTTGGCTGCCATCAGCGGCGATCAGATGGTTGTTGACGCAGCAGCGACAGCCTCATGTCACCGATACTGCATTGATAACAACAGAACTGGAGCATCATTTATCGCGCAGCCTCCCGGAGCGCCGTGGCACCTACGCCGTAGCACCTACACAGCGGCCGTTCGCTCAACGCGAGGCCGCCGCAGCCTGTGAGCACGCTGTTGACCGAGCGGACTCACAGGCTGCGTACCGCAATGTGCGGCAGCCTCGGTTCTAGGAGGGCTCGTAAGAGAAGACGACGTTGTTCAGGCTGGCTTGGATGTTGTCTTCGCCGCCCAAGTTCTGCACCACAGTGATCTTGGCCGCACCACAGTCGCCAAACTCATCGCAGTTGATGGTGCCGATCATGCCGGCGTAACCCTGCAAACCGTAGAGGTAATCACGCACCCCTTGACGGTCAATGTGCAGGTTGCCGTCAGAGTCCACATCCGAAGCGGCTTCGATGGCTTCGAGCAGAATCGTGGCTGCGTCATAGCCGTGCGCCCAGAAAGCCGATGAGGGCTCTTCACCCCAACGCTCTTGGTACGCCTCGGTGAAATCTACTGCCGTCTTGCCCGTGCTTTCGTTCACGTTCTCACCAAAGCGCTGATCGGGGCCAGAGAAATACATACCGTCGGTCTGAGGCAAAGGCAGGTAGTTGGCGTTGAGCAGGCCGTCAGCTGCCAGCAATACCGTGTCTTCGAGGCCGGGCACTCCAGGTGCTTGGTCGGCTACGAAGTCGCCTGCCGGCTGGAAAATCGGGAAGAACAAGGCCTGCGGGCTACCAGCTGCAAGCTCGGTGAGCACTGGCACCATGTCGGTGTCTTCTTTGTTCACAGCCGAGAAACCAGTGACATTGCCGCCCAGCTCTTCAAAGGCATCTGAGAACGCCTTAGCGAGTCCCTGGGTGTACGGGTCGCCGTCGTGAATAGCGGCTGCGTCGGTTAAGCCCAGCTCACCAAACACAAACTGTGCCATAGCCGCACCTTGGTACAAATCGTTGTGCGCTGTGCGGTAGTAGCCCTTGACATGGTTCGGACCGGCAGTGCCTGCTAGGTCTGATGTCAGCGCTGGCGATGTGTTGCCACCTGAGATCAGCACCATGCCGGCGTTAGTGATCAACGGTGCGGCAGCTACGGCTGCGCCCGAGCATGACGTGCCGAGCACGCCCACGACATCTTCGTCGGCCACGATCTGCTGAGCAGCAGCTTGGCCGCCGTCGTTGGAGCAAAGATCATCAAGGCTCTGACCCAAGTCAACGTCGAATCCGTGGATCTGTCCGTAGTCATCTACGGCGAGGTAGGCGGCGCGGTCAATCGGCAAGCCAAACGATGCGGTATCGCCGGTGATGGATTGCAGCGAGCGGATCTGAATAGCTTCACCCGGCTCAACTCTGACGACTCCTAGGGAGCCATCGCCGAGGTGGTCCATCTCGTCCATCTCGTCGGGCTCTTCCATGGTTTCCGATGCCTCGGTGGCCGCTGGGGCCTCGGCATCGTCGCCGTCGTCATCGCCGCCGCACGCAGCAGCGAAGAGCGACAGCGCAAAGAGCGCCGCTAAGAGTGTCAACAGTTTGGGTTTCATACGCACATTCCTCCCTGAACTTGCCCAGCGGACCCCGCCGAAAGCTGGTCTTGCATCTTCGTTTAGGGCCGCAGCCAAAACGAAGTTGCACAAGAGCCCCAGCGTGACTCGCCAAGCTGTATGCGTCTGGCCCACAGCCTAGACGACGCGCAACACCGGAAGTTACGCAGTGGAAGCAGCGGGCTAGAAGAGGGGGCTAGAGGAGCGGGTTGCGCCAAGTTACAGCAGCAGCCAATGCTCCAAAGAAGCCGAGCAGTCCGAGTCCGATAAGCAGCGCCCACACTGCGGCCGGCGACGAGGCTTTGCGATTGCGACGAGGCGTTGCGGTCGGTGCTACATCAGGCCACTGCTCCCAGATCGGCTCTTGACGGCTCGACGTGGCGCTGCCGCTGTTGTTGCCGACCGCGAACGCCGCCGCCACTCCCGCCGCTAGGCCGCCGAGGTGACCGCCGATCGATATGCCAGGTATGAGAAACGAGAAGATGACATTGATGATGATGAGGCTGCCCAGTCCATCACGCCAAGGATCACCACCGCGCAGGCGCTCTACGAGGTACGTCGCACCCATGATGCCGTAGACCGCCCCCGATGCTCCCATGACAGCGGCTCGGGGGCTGTGCAGCATCGCACCGGCGGATCCGCCGAGTAGCGACACGACATAAACAGCACAGAACAACCAGGGCCCCACGGCCCGTTCAAGTCGCCGGCCCAGCAGAAAGAGCAGCAACATGTTGAAGGCCATATGGCGCAAGTCAAAATGCAGAAAAGCACCGGAAAAGATGCGCCACCAGTCCGTTTGTAAGAAGCCGCCAGCAAGCAGCTCGACCGTGCCTTGGTACTCCGCTATATACGGTGCAAACGTGCTGTAGTCGTCGATCACGTTGGGATGCCGTGAGGATGGCGCGAATGTCACGATGCGGGCAAGCGAGTGGGTACCTAAGAAGGCCGCCACCGAGATTCCACCTAAAACGATCGTTGCCACAGGCCGACCGTTCAGTATTCGTCTCATTCGCCGCCTTTGGCACTGGTGTGATCGTCGAGGAGCCTCAAGGCCACAGATCGGGCACCGTCAAGATCAACGACGAATTGGTCAGCAGGAACACTGCGAAGCACATCGAGTTCTCGCAGGCTCGTGGCCTGCGAACTTTCGAGTCCGAGCACTATGCACTTCGTTCCCGACTCAACTGCCACATCGACGAGTTGGCCCACAATGTACGCGGCGCTGTCGTCCATGTATCGGGTCTCGGTGAAGTCGAAGATCACCACTTCGTGTTCTTCCACGTCGCGGTTGATGGTGTTGAACAGCTTCATCGACGATGCAGCTGTGTAGGTGCCCCGTAGCGAGAGCAGGCCGCAGCGAGCAGCGAACGGGTCGACATCGTCGGCATCGTCGACATCGAAAGCTGCAAGCAAACCAGAGGCATCCTCGTCGCGCGCCCCAGTGTCGGACCGCCCAGTGTCGGATTGCCCAGTGTCGGACCGCCCAGTGTCGGACTGCCCAGTGTCGGGCTGCCCAGTGTCGGGCCTCTTCAAGAACGTCATGTCGAGCAGCGGGGTGGAGACCACATTGTCGAACTCAAGCCCCTCAAATTGTCGGGAGGCAGTCATCGCTGCTGCAAGCAGGCCGGCACCGACCGCAAGAAGAAGATCGGACACAATCGACAGTCCCAAGGTGAGACCCATCACGGCGTACTGATCGAATTGCGTCCGTCGCACCCGTACCAAGTACTGCCAGTCAACGATGTCGAAGCCGATCTTGATAAGAATGCCGGCCAGCACAGAGTGCGGGATGAGTTCGGCGAACCGTCCAAGACCGAGCACTAGCGCACCGAGCAGCACTGCGCATAGCACCCCCGATACCCGTGAGCGCCCACCCGACTTGACATTGGCGACGGTGGCCGATGTGGCCCCGGCACCCGGCACTGCGCCGATGAATGACATCAGCAAGTTGGCTGTGCCAACGGCTATCAGTTCGCGGTTCGGATGGTGAGTGTCGCGCGTCATCGAATCGGCAACCCGCGCTGTCAGCAGACTGTTGATTGAACCGAGCAAGGCGAGCGTCATTGCGGGCGGCAAGGCTGCGCCGATGTCGCTCCAATCGAAGCTCGGTATCACAAGTTCGGGCAGGCCGGACGGGATGTTGCCAATCACTGCCACATCGTCAATCCACAACACGCTGACAGCCGTGGCAATCAGCAGCGCCGCAACTGAAGAAGGCAGCAACCGTCCCAGAGATCGCGGCCAACCCAAGCAGACAGCAATCGCCACTGCGCCGAGCGCAGCCGCATTGACATCAACTTCGGTGACGGCATCGGGCAATGAGCCGAGCGAGGCCGCCACCCCACCGAGGACTACCTCGTGTCCGAGCAGTGGGATGAGTTGAACGGCGATGATGATGACACCGACGGCTGATGTGAACCCCGAAACAACGGGATAGGGCGTGTAGGCCACGAAGCTGCCCAAACGCAGCGCACCCAAAGCGATCTGCAGCACTCCAGCGAGCACCACGACTGCCAGTGCTTTTTTGACGTCCCCTTCGGCGTAATCGACCAACACAACCGACATCGCCACCGACAGCGGCGCTGTCGGTCCCGATATCTGGGTCTTGGAGCCGCCCCCAAGCGCGGTAAGCACACCGACCCCAACTGCGCCGTAGAGGCCGGCAGTGGCACCGAGACCGGATGCCACACCAAATGCGAGTGACAGTGGCAGCATCACCACCGCAGCAGTGAGGCCCCCGAAAATGTCGCCGCGCAGCCCCTCAGCGCGGCTCCTCAGCGACAACATGATCGGCGCTGTCATCTCAACGCCGCGTCAAGCCAGCAGCAAATCAACTACAGGCCCAATATGGCGTCCAGCGCTTCAAGCACGACTGGCTTTTCGGGTTCCACAAAAATAAAGGTGGCACCGGAGACGTACAGAGAGTCTCCGACGCGGACATAGACGCCGTAGCGGTTGATGGGAAGCCCCTGAAAGGTGGCCGTGTAGTTGATGCCGAATGACTCATCGCCCACAGCGGGGTCTTCGCCGACACTGAATGAACCGAGAGCGCCGCTTTCTGGCTCGGGAAATTCGCCGCAAGCAATGAGGTCTTCGCTCCATTTGTTGAGGGCTTCAGATGCCATTTCAGCCGATTCAAAGCGGGTGACAAAGACATCAATGATGGGTCCCGTCAACGGATCGATCGCCCATTGCGCCTCGGAATGGGCCACCGGCCAGAGGCCGCCGAAGGCCAGGGTGCCGGGACAGACCTCGGTTCGCACAACGTTCGTGGAAAACAGCAGCGAGTCGTAGCCCTCAGGTGTCTGACCCTCAAGCAGGACACCCTCTACGGCGTGCGGCACTTCTCTCTCTGGCACAGCTGTCGGTATGGGTGCTGCGACAGCCGGGGCGGTGGTGGGCGGCGGCGCAGTTGTTGTAGGAGGCGGCGGCGCAGTTGTTGTCGGTGGCAGCGTCGTCGTAGGTGGCGGTGCCTGCGTGGTAGGAGGCGCGGCCGTGGTCGCCGCCGCAGTCGCTTCGGTTGCAGGAGGCGGATCATCGTCGCTGCTACACGCGTAGCCAACAATCATCACCGACAACAACAAGGCCAGCACTCTGGGAGCCAGCATCTTGGGGGCCAGCATCTTTATGTTTTGCATCCTCGAAGTGTAGAACGAGCGCCAAGTCGCTGCCCCCCGTCGCTGCCCCGATGAAAGAGTTTGCTTTCCCGCACTAAGGTCGCTGCCGTTGGGGTCGCCCTAGGGGTCGCCGCTGTTGGTGAACGGTGCGCCAGCACAGTGACCAACAAGAGCACACAAACAACGCACAAAAAAACACAGGAAAACACAGGAAAACACGGGGTAAATAATGAAATTCGGTATGACACTTGCGAATACGGGACCTAACGTTGAAGGCGAGTCGGCAATCGCCTATGCCCAAGCGGCTGAGGCAGCAGGATTTGAATCGCTCTGGACCGTTGAACATGTCGTGGTACCGGAGGGCTACCAGACGCCCTACCCGTACTCCGAAGACGGCAAGATGCCCGGCAAACGAGACGACCTCGACATCCCCGATCCCTTGATCTGGATGGCCTTCGTGGCATCGGTTACCTCAGAGATCAAGCTGGGAACCGGGATCTTGATAGTGCCGCAGCGCAACTACGCGGTCACCGCCAAGGCGGTGGCAACATTGGATCGGCTGTCGGGCGGACGAGTACTTCTCGGCATCGGCGCAGGCTGGCTGGCCGAAGAGTTCGAAGCGCTGGGTGTGCCATTTGAGGACCGCGGCTACATCACCGATGAGCATCTGCGGGCGTATCGCACACTCTGGCACGACGATGTCTGCTCTTTTGCAGGTGAGCACATCTCCTTCGACCGCGTGTACTGCCGCCCGCGGCCCGCTGGCAGCATTCCGATCATCATCGGCGGCGATAGCAAACGCGCCGCCCGACGTGCCGGAGAACTCGGCGACGGCTTCTTTCCCGCCTCCGGTGACCTCCAAGAAATGGCGAAGCTGTTTGACCATGCCAAACGCTGCGCTGACAAAGCCGGTCGAGATCCCGCCGAACTCGACTTCACGGCTATGGGGGCGGCGACGCCTGAATGGGTCGAGAAATACGCAGCTATCGGTGTAACCCGCATCGTGACCAGTCCGATGTCACGATCCAAGTTCGACGACTTCAGCCGAGACATCATCACTGCCTACGCCGACGCATAGTCGTCTCATGCTCGATTCGCTGTTCGCGTTCATCAACGCGTCTCCGTCTCCTTATCACGCTGCGTCCGCAGCGGCCGAGCGATTGACGCAAGCCGGGTTCGTGGAGACCTCCGTCTCGGCGATTTGGCAGCCCGATGTTTTGCGTAGCGGTCTCGTCGTCCGGGACGGCGGCACTGCTATTGCCACACAAGTCGGTGCCGAGGTGAACCCAGAGAGGCTGCGATTCGCTGTGATCGGCGCGCACACCGACAGCCCCAATCTGCGCATCCGCCCACAGCCCGATAGCGGCTCATACGGCTATCGCCAGCTCGCCGTGGAGATTTACGGAGGAGCGTTGCTCAACTCGTGGCTCGACCGCGATCTCGGGCTCTCGGGTCGAGTCGCACTGCGAGCCGAGCACGGCTGCCCCAACAGTGCCGACCCGCAGATCAGGGCCGACCCGCAGATCAAGCTGTGGCGATGCGACCGCCCACTGCTGCGGGTACCTCAGCTCGCCATTCATCTCGATCGCGAAGCTAACGAAGGGCTGAAGCTCGACCGCCAACAGCACATGACTCCGGTGTGGGGTCTCGGCGAACCCAGCGAAGGTGGCTTCCGCGAGTTTCTAGCTACCGAACTCGGTGTCGAACCAGACGCAGTACTGGCTTGGGACGTGATGGCCCATGACCTCACGCCGCCGATGCGTCTCGGACTCGACGGCGAGATGTTTGCCGCTGCTCGCATCGACAATCTGGCGTCATGCCACGCAACAGTGGAGGCTCTAGCGGCCGTCAGCGACACACCTGACATACCTGACGATGTCGTCGCGGTGGCAGTGCTATTTGACCACGAAGAGATTGGCAGTGGCTCCGCCACCGGCGCCGGCAGTCCTTTCTTAGCCAACGCTCTCGAACGCATTGCGATCAGCCTCGGTGCTGACCGCGAGCAGTACCTGCGGGCGGTTGCTCGCTCTGAGTGCGTCTCTGTTGACGGCGCCCACGCTGTGCATCCGAACTACGCCGATCGCCACGAGCCGCAGCATCTGCCGATGCTGAACGGCGGTCCGGTCATCAAGACCAACGTGAACATGCGCTACGGCACCGACGCGCGCAGCGGTGCTCGCTTCATTGCAACCTGCACCGCAGCCGGCATAGCGCACCAGATCTATTCTCACCGTGGCAATCTGCCGTGCGGCTCGACCATCGGGCCCATCACAGCCTCACGGCTCGCCATGAGCGTCGCCGATGTGGGCTCGGCTCAACTTTCGATGCACTCAGCTCGCGAACTCGGCGGCAGTGATGACCCCGCCTTGCTCACCGCCGCACTCAGTGCTTTCCTCAAGCAGAGCTAACACCACGGGGCTGCGGTTCGGTCCGCGGCCCAGTACCGGCCCAGCATCAGGCCGCGGCCCAATATCAGCCCAGTATCTCAGCCGTGGTGCAGATAATCGTCGAGGTGAGAGCAGTCGTTGAACCGGCGAAGCGTCCAAGCACCGTCGCAGTACACCACTTGGGTGATCGAGCAGTTGTCTGCCCCGCCGAATGAGAACGGAGTTGCACCGCAGATGTGCGTTAGCACTGCGCCAATCACGCCGCCGTGTACGCAAGCTGCCACGAGCTGGCCGGGGTGTGCTTCGGCGATGCGACCCATGGCGACCATGCAGCGCTCGGTGAGCTGCTCGTTCGACTCAGCGCCCGGAATGACATCCCAGCGCCGCTCAGCATGGAGCCGTTGGTACAGCGGATGATTCTCAGCGGCGTATTGGCGGATGCGCCCGCCATCCCACTCCCCTAGGGCTACCTCGCGCAGATCGGGCTCAACGCTCGGTGTCATGGCGAGCCTTTGCGCCAACGGCTCAAAGGTCTGATGGGTGCGTTGCAGCGAGGTGACATAGAGCGCATCGATCGGCTCGCGCGCTAGACGCTTGGCAGCCAGTTCTGCTTGAAACCGGCCCGCAGGTGCCAACTCAGGGTCGCCTTGCCCGTTGAGCATCGCAAAAGGTTCTCCCGGCACGAAGGGCTGAGAAGCGCCGTGGCGCACCAACAGCACTTCTGTGGCATCGGCAGGGCGGACCCATCGCTCTTGTTCAAACTGGCGAACTTCGCGGTCGGCCGACGCCAAACCGTCGGCATCTGAATCGGGCGTCGTCATAGCTGATAAGCGGCCTCCCCGTTGCACAAGAGCACAACTTTGCAACAGTGCAGCTGCGTAACTGCGCAGCGCATCATGCTAGATGGCCCAGCTCGCAGTGGTTTATCCGGCGGTATCGAGCCGTACGCCAAATCGAGTTCTATGCCAAGTCGAGTTCTATGCCAAGTCGAGGGCAGCGCCGAGATCGCTCAGTAGGTCATCGACAGACTCCAAGCCGACCGACAGTCGAACTAGGTCGTCGGGAACCTCCAGCGCTGAGCCTGCGGCCGAGGCGTGCGTCATAGCACCGGGATGCTCGATCAGCGATTCCACAGCACCCAGTGACTCAGCCAAGGTGAACACTCTGGTGGATTCAACGACACGCTTCGCGGCTGCGCTTCCGCCACGCAACCGGAAAGACACCATGCCGCCGAAACCGGTCATCTGACGGCAGGCGATGTCATGGCCTAGATGGTCACCTAGACCTGGGTACAGCACCGAGCGCACCGCTGGGTGTGCTTCAAGTAGTTCGACGATGGTCTGCGCGCTTGCACAGTGACGATCCATGCGCACGCCAAGGGTTTTGATGCCCCGCAGCGTCAGGTAGCAGTCGAACGGGCTGGGCACTGCACCCACAGCGTTCTGTGTGAATGCCATATGCGTTGCGATTTCGTCGTTGTTGGTTGCCACGAAACCACCCACGACATCGCTGTGGCCGCCTAAGTATTTGGTGGCCGAGTGCACTACCGCATCTGCGCCTAGGGCGATGGGTTGCTGCAGGTACGGCGTGGCGAACGTGTTGTCAACCACCACCACACCCCCAAGTTCATGCGTTACGGCGCAGATCGCTTCGATATCGAACACCGTGAGCAAGGGATTGGTGGGTGTCTCTAACCACACCATGTGTGTGCGGGGTGTCCACGCGTCACGGATTTTCTCGGGCGCAGTGAGATCTACTGCGCTCATGGTGACACCGGAGTTACCGAAGACCGTGTTGATGAGCCGGAAGGTGCCGCCGTAGGCATCGTCGCCTAGCAGCAGGCTTTCGCCGGGACGCAGCAACCTCAACAGGGCATCGGATGCGGCTAGCCCACTTGCGAAGGCAAAGCCGTGGCGGGCACCTTCCAGCGATGCCAAGCAGACTTGGTAGGCGTGACGTGTCGGGTTGCCGGTGCGGCTGTACTCATAGCCGTGACGCGGCTCACCGACAGCGTGCTGAGCAAAGGTAGTGGCCAGCGAGATCGATGTCACCACTGCGCCTGTGTAGGGATCGTGCGGCTGACCCGCCCGTATCGCTCGCGTCTCAAAGCCGAACTCGTCGGGATCCTCAAAACCTGAGAGCTGAGGGTCTCCTCCGGTCATCAGCGGCTCGTCTCAACATCGACCGGCAAGAGATTTACCTCGTCATCACTCCGAAGGCCTTGCGAGAACAGCCAGTCAGCGTCAAACACGCGGCTGAGGTAGAGCCGACCCGAATCTGGGATCAGCGTGACAACAAGCGACTCGTCTGCTCGGCCCGCTGCGTCGAGTTCGGCGGCAATGCGAAATGCACCGGTCACCGCGGTACCGCCTGAGCCGCCGGTTAGCAGCCCCTCACGCCGAGTGACCCGGCGTGCCATCGCGAACGAATCGGCATCGGTCACCGCAAGAACACGGTCCACGATCTCAGAGTGGTAGGTAGTAGGCCAGAAATCCTCACCGATGCCTTCGGTGAGATACGGACTGCCGTCGCCGCCCCCATAGACCGACTCGGGCGGATCAGCCACGATGACCTCAATCGCAGGGTTCTGCTCTTTGAGAAACCTCCCGACACCGCTGACGGTGCCTCCGGTGCCTGCACCGGCCACGAAATGGGTCACCCTTCCACCAGTTTGGTCCCAGATCTCAGGCCCGGTGCTCTCATAGTGGGCCCGAGGGTTGTTTTGGTTTGCGTACTGATTGGGAGAGAATGCTCTAGGCGTCTCAGCTTTGAGGCGCGCGGCGGTGGAGTAGTACGAGCGTGGGTCGTCGGGATCGACCTTGGCAGGACACACCACCACCTCAGCACCGTAGGCGCGCAGCAACGCCAGCTTTTCGGGTGCCACCTTGTCGGTGCAGACGAAACGGCAGCTATAGCCCCGCTGGGCGGCTGCCACTGCCAAACCCACCCCCGTATTGCCTGAGGTGGGCTCCACGATGACATCGCCCGGCCGCAGCAGCCCTTCGGCCTCAGCAGCGTCGATCATCGCAAGCGCCGCCCGGTCTTTCACCGACCCGCCGGGGTTGACGGTTTCCAGCTTTGCCACCACCGGCGTGGAGATGTCTAGCGACACGCGGCCGAGCCGCACCATCGGTGTCTGGCCCACCAAATCCAGCGCAGAAGCGGCAATGTTGAGGCCCTCAAGAGCCTTGGGCATCGGGCCGTTGTTGGTCACTGAGCCACAGCCTAGAAAACCGACCAAGATTCAGGCACCGAGTTCGGCGGCGCGAGTTCGGAATCGTTCGACGTTGGCTTCTTTGATTTCTTCGTAGCCGCGAATGATGTCAGCCAGCCGGGCAATCTCAACCGCCCGCGCATAGGCGGCTTCGTCACCTGCGGTGAGGGTGTCGAGCGCCCGTTCGATCATGGCGCGGTATTCGTCTATCAGTTCGCGCTCCATGCGTCGATGGGCTGTCCGGCCGAACAGATCGAACGCTCCGCCTCGCAGACCCTTCATGCGGGCCAGAACAGCAAACGCAGCCTCGCCACTGCGACCTAGACCGATCTTCTTTTCGACACCTAAGCGACGCATGAACGGCGGATGCAACTTGTAGGTGATCGCAGTCTTGTCGCCGAACTGCTCGCGCACAGCCCGCTTGAAGGAGGCGCTGCGATGCAGGCGAGCCACCTCATACTCGTCTTTGTAGGCCATCAGTTTGTAGAGGTACCGAGCCACGGCCTCGCTGAGCGCCGTTTCGGAACTCACTGCCGCTTCGGCCTCGCGCACCTTGGCCACGAATGCGACATACGACGCGGCATAGGCGTGGTTCTGGTAGCCCACCAAGTCGGGCACCCGGATTCGCAGCAGCCTGGCCAGCTCTTCGGACTTGTTGGGCACTGTGTCGATGAGGTCGTCAATGAGGTCTTGCTCGCGGTCACTGGGGCCGGTGTCACGCTTTGGTTTGGTGGGTCGGTCGATTTCGAGCGTTGCTAGAAAGCCCGGGTCAAGCACGATCTTGCGCCCAACTCGAAACGCTTGAGTGTTCATCTCTACTGCGACACCGTTCAGCTCGATAGCTCGCTCAATCGCGGCAGCGCTGATCGGTATGACGCCCGCTTGGTACGCCGCCCCCACCACCAGCACGTTGGCAGGCATGTGCGAGCGGAACAGGCGGTCGGCTAGCGAACCTGCATCGAAGTAGACGTTGCGCTCAGGGGTGGTTGCCTCGTCGAGCACTCGACGAAACGCAGTCCACTCGGGAAATTCGGTTCCGGTGTCGCGCACCATGGCAGTAGTGGGCACCTTCGACGACGACACGACCGCCACCGAACGGCCCCGCAACGCCTTATCGAGGTTCACCGGGTGGGCACCGGTGAGCAGATCGAACACGATGTAGGCATCGGCCTCACCGACGCCGATCTTGTTTGCCTCGCTGTTCGCCGTATCGCTGGTTGCTGTATCGCTGTTTGCCGTGTCGCTGTGTGCACTGAGGTTCCGTACTTTCAGGTTCGACAGCACCGGCCCGCCCTTTTGGGCCAGACCCGTCTGGTCAAGGCCGTTCGCCGTCTTGCCGTCGAGCAGAGCTGCTGTGGCCAGCATCTGGTTGACGGTCACCACGCCGGTACCGCCAATGCCCATCATCAAGATGTTGCCCTCATCGATCCGGTCGGGCTCTGGCAGATCGTCGCCGATGCGGTCTAAGGCCACTGCAACCTTGGCAGGCACCTTGCCGGCGGGCACCACTTCGATGAAAGCGGGGCAGTCGCCGTCGAGGCAGGTGTAATCCTTGTTGCACGAAGACTGATGAATCTGTGTCTTGCGCCCGAATTCGGTCTCTATGGGCTGGACGCTCAGGCAGCTCGACTTCTCACCACAGTCGCCGCATCCTTCGCAGACTGCTTCATTGATGAAGACCCGCATCGCAGGCTCAGCCGCTTTGCCGCGCTTGCGGTCGCGGCGCAGCTCAGCGGCACAAGCTTGGTCGTAGATCAGCACTGTGCAGCCGGGAATGTCCCGCAGCAAAAGCTGTGCCTCATCAAGGCGGTCGCGGTGCCATACCTCGGTGTCGGGGGCAAAGTTGGCGTCGGTCGGGTACTTCTTCGGATCGTCGGTCACCACCATCACCTTGGCGGCACCTTCAGCGTGTACCGAGCGGGTCAGCTCCGGTACCTCCATGGCACCGTCCACATCCTGGCCACCAGTCATCGCCACTGCGCCGTTAAAGAGAATCTTGAATGTGATGTTGGTGCCAGCAGCTACCGCTTGGCGCAGCGCCAGCGAACCTGAGTGGTGATAGGTGCCGTCGCCGATGTTCTGGAATCGATGCTCCATGGTCACGAACGGTGCCGCGCCCACCCACTGGCAGCCCTCGCCGCCCATCTGGGTGACGCCGCGGACATTACGCGTTGCTGTCATGGCGGCCATGCCATGACAACCGATGCCACCACCTGCCTCAGAACCCTCCGGCACCCAGGTGGAACGGTTGTGCGGGCAACCCGAGCAGAAGCCGGGAGTGCGGCCTGAGGCTTTGTGGCCCGTTGACGTTGTGACGGCGAGCGGGATCGTGACACGCTCGTCGATAGCAGGGCCGATGCCTGCAGGACCTAGCCGATCGACGAGGAACGGTCGAATCTTGCGTGCGATGAGATCGGCGTCCATCTCGCCGTGACCGGGAAACCAGAAAGCCCCCTGCACATCGCGCTTGCCGAGCACTGCCGGGGCACCTGCCATGCCGTAGAGGTTTTCTTTGATGAGCGTCTCAATGATCGAACGCTTTTCCTCAACAACCACGATGGTGTCGAGGCCTTTGGCGAAGGTGCGCAGACTGGTGGGTTCGAGCGGCCACACCACGGCGGGCTTCCAGATGCGCACACCGCGTCGTTGGAGTTCTGGGGTGTTGAGGCCCATCCGGTCGAGTGCTTCGCGCAAGTCGTAGTAGGTCTTGCCTGCGGCAACTAGGCCAATACGACCGTCGCGGTTGGGCAAGGTCTCGACGTTGAGCTGGTTGGCGGCTACGAACTCGTCCACCGCAACTAGTCGGCCTTCGTGGATCTCAAGTTCCATGCGCACAGCGTTCGGCCCAAACAGGGCATCTTGCTGGGTGTGAGCCCACGGCTGGCCCTCCCAACAAAACTCGGGACGGGTCACCGACACACGGCCTGGGCCGACCTGCACGGTGGCGTAACCGTCTGCAACGTTGGTCACGATCTTCAGTGCCGTCCACAGACCGCTGTAGCGAGAGAGTTCGTAACCCCAGCGGCCATAGTCGATGACTTCTTGCACTGAGCCCGGGTACAGGATTGGTGTTTGGAACCCCATAAGCATCGGCTCAGATTCCGAAGCCAGCGTGGAGGACTTTGAGGCAGGGTCGTCGCCGGCTGCGAGCAGCACGCCGCCCTTGGGGTCAACACCGCAGACGTTGGCGTGCTTGATGGCATCGCCAGACCGGTCAATACCGGGCGCTTTGCCGTACCACATGCCGAGCACACCGTCGTACCGACAGTCGAAGTTGCAGTTGGCAAGCTGACTGCCCCACACAATAGTGGCACCGAGATCTTCGTTGAGGCCGGGCTCAAAGACGATGTTGTTCTGCTTGAGTTCTTCGGCGTTGCCTGCCATAAGCGAGTCGATGCCGCCGAGGGGCGAGCCGCGGTAGCCCGAGACCATGGCTGCTGTTCTCAAGCCATCGCGACGATCTGCGCGAAGCTGATCGAGCAGCACGCGCAGCAACGCCTGCACACCCGACATGGCTACGCTGCCCTCAACACGTTCAAAACGGTCTTCAAGCTGGAAGTCTGCTAGCACCATGGAATCCCCCTCATCCAGCGTGATCGCCCAGATCTGAGGCTACCTGTGCGCCCCGCAGGCCGCCGGTAGAACTAGCGCGCCGGTCAAGGCCGCGGGGTGCGACTCCGGCTTGCCACCCAACCTGTCAAAGCCCTGCCTGTCAACCCAGCCTTGCAACCCTGCCTGTCAAATCAGCCTTGCAACCCAGCCTTTGGGGGCCCAGCAGTGTCGATGCCGGCGAAACCTAGATCGCAGCCGTCGCGCACTTCGCTAGCCCGCCCCAAGAAGTGACTGTCCTCAACGTCCCAAGTGTGCTCGTCACCGTGGCGCACCCGCAAGTAGCCGGCGCCGTGAGTCCAGTAGATGCGCCCGCCCGCCACCGTGACATCGTGGGCCAGTGCGATGTCAACGCGACGCGGCACCCGCCGCCAGCCCCCGGCTGCTTCAAGGTCGTGGCGGGAGATCATCAGCACCCCGCCAGAAACGCCCACGAACGGTATGTGGCGCTCAGAGAATTTCTGACGGTTCTGATCACGCACCGTCTTGTTGAGACGCTCCAAGTACACGTACTCAGCCGACTTGCCAATCAGCTCAGCGCAGGAATACTCGTGGGCGAGCACAAGATCCCAGATGTGCTCAGTGCCGTAGAAGTCGTCGTCGTCCATTTTGGTGATCAACGACCCTGCGGCTGCCTCGGCTGCGGCTCGCAGCACTCCTCCAAGGGTTTGCTTGCCGTCAACTCGGACGATGCGAAGCGCGTGGCGAAAGTCGTCTGTGAGCGCTTCGATCTCAGCGTCGCTATCGAACCCCTCACCGTGGAGGCCCAGCACAAGCTCCAGGCGTGGGTATGTCTGCGCACCGACAGAGGCGATGATGTCACCCAAACGGTCTGGGCGCCTTGTGGGGGCAAGGATGGATACTTCCGGTGGTTGCACGTTGATGCCGACTGAGCCAAGCACCCCACGGGCGCGGCTGCGCAGCGAGTGGTCACGCAACGCGCAGCGTCGCATTGCGATACTGAGCTGCTCTCGGCGATGCGCATCTGCGGTAACGATGTCGCTCGATGCCATCAGACTCGCCAGCGTCGTTCCGAGACTTGCAGTGAGCGCCGGATCGGGGTCATCGATGTGTACAACGACACCGGCACCAGCCAGCGCTGCCAGCACACCTGCACGCTGAGCAACATCGGTGTGGTCGCTAGCGCTGTCGATGAGATGGTGCAAGGAGCGCAGATCGGCCAGCAGTTCGCCTCCCAGACAAAGGCTGAAGATCGACCTTGTGCCCCTTGACAGCGCGGCCGGTGACAGCATCGACCGCAGCGCAGCCGGATCGCCTTGGCCGTCTGCCGACCAGCCGATCGGATTGACCGCTTCAGGGTTGAAGGCCTGCACTTTCGCCAGCGGACTCATATCGGACAGCACGGCGACGAGGGGGCGGCGCTCATCTGGCACACTCCGCAGCGCCGCTTCACTCGTCGCCACCGAGTCGGCAACCACAACATCGACATGGTGGTCGCCGTCGTCGGCTACGTGGGTCGCCACTCTCGTCGAGGCAGCGAACACAGCTGCGGCTTTGCGTCCAGCGGCCACGATTTCAGCGCCGAGTGGGTAGCGAGCGAGTTGCTGCACGTAGCGCTGGCTGCGGGGCTGCAGGCCCAGCCAGATGCGCAGCCGCTTTTTCCAGACGCGCGGTCGCTTCTTTGCCCGCCGCACGCCCCAGCGGACCCGCCGCACAGCCCAACGAACCCGCCGCGCGGCCCAACGTAGATTCTTGGCTCGCCACCAAAGCGCCTGTGCAATGGAACGCACCAGTTGAGTGATGTCTTGGGGCCGTCTGATTCTTCGCGTAGCAACAAACAGCGTTCCTAGGTGCCGACGCATCTGGGTCGACCATCGCAAGGAGCGTTGCGCCGGGCCTGCCAACTTGTTGGCAAGCCACCCCTGGGGCTTGGCTTGCTGAACTACCTGCAAGCTGTCCACGTCGAGTTCGATGACGCTGCCGAACTCGGCAATCGGTCTGGCTGACCGGCGAGCGCGGTGGACGACCCAGCTGCGGCTGATGCCCACCCGATGGCCCGAGGCCAGATCCGACTCGCCTGCAACGGCTGTGCCAAGCTGCATCTGAAGTCGTTCGACCATCCGCGGCCTGATTTGAGCACCGGCGGGAACTCGAACGTGGAACGCTGCCGCAGGATGCGTCAACGCTGCGCCGCCAGCAGGTCCCACGCTCACCCGCGGGTCGGGATTGAGCAGGCGACGGAGTTGTTCGAACCGTTCGTCGGGTCGCTCCTCAACCCACACCACCAGATCGTGAACGCTGCTGGCCAGCAACTGCTCGACTGTGCCCAGCACATCGGCTTCGTCTGCGTGCCCGGGCTCCACGGTCACCACGAATTGCGGCACGGTGTAGGAGCGACCCGGAGGCGAGTCGCGCAGACGCCGGTCGGGGATGAGGTGCGAAATTCTGTCGCGTTGCTGGGCGAGGCTGGCCGTCTCGTCGGAGCTGAGTTCCGCTCCTTCACCTTGATGCCAGCACAGTGCCGAGCGCTCTGGCACCAGCACAGCACCCAGCGCGTAGGCACGCCAGCCGAACTCGATGTCTTCCGAACCCCATTGAACGAAAGATTCGTCGAAGCGTCCGACTTCGGTGAAGAAGTCTTTTGAGACGGCAAAGTTGCCGCCGGTCACTGCTCGGAACACGTCATCGGCACCGGAGGCGAGATCGTCGGTCGCTTCCATGCGGCGCTCGATCCATTCTGGGCGCTGGCTGGGCCGCCCAGCGAATAGAGCTTGCAAAGAACCGGGCCGATTGCGCACCTCATCAGCACTGATGCCGGCCACGTCTACATGGCACCGAAAGCCCAGCGTGAGCAGGTCGCTGGCGGCATGGTGCCAGCGGGCGTGAGCGGTCAACCAGCCGACTTCGGGAACCATGTCGCAGTCCAAGAACACCAGCACATCGCCCTCAGCGACGCGCGCGCCGTTGTTGCGGGCCCGAGCTAAGCCGAAACCGAGGTCTTCTTGGCGGACGACTCGCAGGTTCAACGAGTTCGATTCGCACAAGTCGCTTGCGGCAAGTGTGAGAGGTGGATCTGAGCCGTCGTCCACGACGACAACCTCAAAAAGTTCTGCTGGGTAGGTCTGACGTTCAAGCCCGGCGAGTGTCAGCCCAAGCGCTTGGGGTGATTGGTAGTACGGCACCACGACGCTCACTGGCAACTTCGGCTCAAACATGTCCGGCGGCACCACTCCCAGCGAGCGCCAGTCATTGCCCCGCACATCGGCGGGTGGCGGCTTGGGGCGTTGGGGCGGCAATGTGAGCACGGTCTGGCTGCTGCTGTTGGTGTTGGCTACTGCTGTTGGAAGTCTTTCGGCGGACATCGTCCGGCGAACATCATTGAGATGGGTGAGTATGCCCACGCTGAGGGTCGCAGCCCAGCACCGTCGCCTTAGAACGCCATTCATAGGATTACTGCCATGGCCGACGAAGGAGGCACAGCTAGCACAGCCGACGACAGAGGCACAACCAACACAGCCGACGACAGAGGCACAACCAACACAGCCGACGACAGAGGCACAACCAACACAGCCGACGACAGAGGCACAGCTAACACAGCTCGGCCGCTCATCGACCTTACGTCACGGCCATCAACGCTTGTGTACCTGCGGGAAGCTTGGCGCCGCCGAGAGTTCGCCATTGTGGTGCCCGCACAGGATTTGCGAGCCCAGAACATGGACACCACGCTGGGTCAGCTCTGGCATCTGGTGAATCCTGCCTTGTTAGTGGGCGTGTACTTCTTGGTCTTCGGGGTCATCATCGACACCCGGCGCGGGGTTGACAATTTTTTGGGGTTCCTCATCGTCGGTGTTGTGCTGTTCCATTTGACCCAACGCATCACGCTGGAAGCGTCCGGTTCGATCACGCAGAACTTGGGCCTGATCCGGTCGATCCAGTTCCCGCGCATCTTGTTGCCCGCAGCCTCGGTAAACGGGCAGACCGCTGCGTTCGTGCCTGCGCTGGCGCTGGCGCTGGTAGCGGTTCTGGCCACTGGTGAGGTGCCGACTCTTCGCTGGCTGGCACTGCCGGCGGTTCTGGCAGCGCAGTTCTCTCTCAACTTCGGCATTGCACTGCTGGCAGCGCGGATCGGCACGACGATGCGCGATCTGCGCCAGATACTGCCGCACCTGTTCCGGCTGCTGTTCTATGGCTCTGGGGTGATCTTCAGCGTTGAGGAGTTTGTGCAGAGCACAGCATGGCGGCGTTCTTTTGCTCTCAATCCGATCTACGACGTGATTACCTGTGCTCGCTGGTGCCTGCTAGGTGAGCCTGTCGATATGTGGGTGGTGGCCGGTGTGATGGCGTGGTGCATCGTGATGCCCGCGCTGGGCTTCTTCGTGTTCCACCGGTCCGAGCAGAGGCTCGGCGCATGAGCGACCCCACTGGCACAGACCCCGCCGTCACAGGCCCCGCTGTCACGGTTGAGGTGCGTGATGCCCACGTCAGCTACCGGGTCTTTGAAGAACCGCCGATAGGTCTCAAGGGGGGCTTTGCCCGAGGCCGGATGCGACGGCGGCACCGCATGATCCCCGCAGTGCAGGGCGTGACGCTTGATCTGTTTGAGCGCGAGATGCTGGGGCTGATCGGGCCGAATGGGGCGGGCAAGTCAACGCTGCTAGCTGCGATGACCGGATTGTTGCCACTGCGTTCGGGCAGCATCCGAGGCCGGTCAAGGCCATCGCTGTTGGGGGTGTCGTCGGTGCTGCGGCCGACGCTGTCGGGTCGGCGCAACATCTTGATCGGCGGCTTAGCGCTCGGCTTCACCCGCGCCGAGGTCGCCGACAAAATGGATGAGATCATCGATTTCACAGGTCTGCGAGACGACATTGACCGACCCATGCGGACGTACTCCTCGGGTATGCGCGCCCGGCTTCGCTTCGCTATTGCCACTGCTCGCATACCCGAGATACTGCTGATAGACGAGGCACTGACAGTGGGCGATGAAGAGTTCCGACGGCTAGCGGCTGAACGCATCGACGATGTGCGCTCAGCGTCAGGATCTGTGGTGCTGGTGACGCACAACATGAACGAGATACGGCGCTTCTGCGATCGGGTGGTCTGGATGGAAGACGGTCGCATCCAAGCAGTCGGCGAGCCCGACGAGATCGTCCACGACTACCTAGCGGCGCCGAACACCAAGAGGGATAGATCTTCTCGCTGAGCGTTCTGTCGATTGTTCTGTTGAGCGTCCAGAGAGCGAGCGGGGTCACACAGCGACCAGACGGCGACGCATGGTCAGTGCCAGCAGGGTCGCACCAACGGCACAGACGGCAAAGCTCGCCCACACGACGCTGAAGCTGCCCGTTTGCTCATAGACGTAACCCGCTGCAAGGCCGCCGATGCTGAGACCCGACATGAATCCGAGCATCACAATTCCCGACGCCCTGCCCGCCAACGCCACCGGCACACCGGTGATGACGGCCAGCATGGCCACTGCGTTCCAAGACATCAGCGTGAAGCCGGCCAGCAACGACACCACCCACATCAGCGAGCCATGCACTGAGGTGGCTGCGAGCAAAAGTGCCATAGCGACCACAGTGAAGGCCGACTGCACAGCGAGCGCGCTGGCTGGCTGAACCCGCCGCTCGGTAAGACGCGCCCACCAGATGCGCGACACCGCCGCGGTGATGCCTGCGAGGGCGCTCGCCATGCCAGCCCAGAAATTGGTCCAACCCAGCGACTCCTCAGCGAAGAGCACTTGAAACCGGCCGAGACCGCCGATTACACCACCCATAAGCAGTGAGAACCATGCGATTTTGATGATGAACAAGCGCTCGGCTGGGCTCATCTGCACTGGGCTCATCTGCACTGGGCCCATCTGCACTGGCGGGTGATGCGCTGCCGCAGCGTCGAACTCAGCACCCGCTGCCGCGTGAGAGCCGGGTGCGGGGTTGGCTGCGCTGGTTTTGGGGGTATCGGCGCTGAGCCACAGGTGTATGCCCAAGGCCACTACCAGCGCGATGACGCCGTAGAGACCGATAGCGGTACGCCAGCCGAACCATACGGCCAAAGTCGGCAAGGTGAATCCCGAAAGGAACGTGCCGATCATTACGCCCGACTGCTTCAGGCCCGTGATGGTGCCGCGACTGCCTTGGGGGACCCGCTCAGCGATGAGCTTGTTGGTCGCCGGGTTGCACCAGCCTTGCCCGAGGCCAGCGAAAGCCGACGATGCCCCTAGGAGCCACAGACCCCCTGCGAAGGCCATGGCTAACATTCCCAACCCAGCGGTGACGATGGTTAGCACCACCGAACGCTTCGGGCCTATGCGGTCGGTGATCCGTCCTGATAGCGGCGCAAACAGCGCAGCGACAATCGTGTTGGCAGTCAGAGCCACGCTGAACGGGCCAGTGGTAATGCCCAAGTCGGCGATGAGGTCTACCGCGAGCACTGCGGGCAGCATCATGGGAATCGGGCCGAGCACCATGGTGGATACGAGCACGAAATTCAGGCCTACGCGCTGGCCGAACCCAGCCCTGGCAGAATCAGGACTGGCAGAATCAGGACTGGCAGCACCAGGTGCGGCACTGCAGACCGCAGCACTAGGTCTGGGGCTGGGCGCTCCAGCGGTTCGCATCGCAGCGCACCTTATGGCTGCTACATGACTGCCGCATGACTGCCGCATGACTGCCGCTGCTACGTGGCAGCAGAGTTTCCACGGCGCAATGGTTGACTTGCGCCTATGAGCGCAGGGTCCGGTCCTGGTGGGCGAGCTGTGGTCGGAGTAGCCAACGACACGGGGCCCAACGACACGGGGCCCAACGACACGGGGCCCAACGAGTCTGGGCTCACGATCCTCACTCGTCAGGGACACCCCGACTACCTAGATCTCCCATGGGATCGACCGTTGGAGGAATGGCACGATGTCACCGAGCGCTTGATCCGGGTGCGGCGAGGGCTCAGCCGCCATGTCGTGCGCATGGTGCAGTACGACGGCAGGGTCTACGCACTCAAAGAAATTGAGCAGGCATTGGCCGAGCACGAATACCGCGTCTTGCGCCAACTAGAAGACGAACGGCTCCCTGCTGTACGCGCCGTCGGCGTGGTGAGCGGTCGTCGCTGTGCCGACGGCTCAGAACTCAAGTCGGTGCTGATTACCCGCTTCTTGGACTTCGCTCTCCCCTACCAGTATCTGTTCCGTACTACCTCGGTGACGTTGCTGCGCGACCGTCTCCTTGATGCAGCCGTGGTCTTGATTACAAGACTGCATCTCGAAGGGGTGTACTGGGGCGACATTTCATTGGCGAACATCTTGTTCAGGCGTGATGCGGGTGCCTTGATGGCCTACATGGTTGACGCTGAAACGGCGGAATGCCGCCCGACCTTGACCGATTCGCTGCGCAATCACGACCTGGCCATCGGGGTCGAGAACATCACAGGGGGCTTGTACGACGCCATAGCCGGCGGGCTGCTTGAGGACGATTTCGACGCGGCCGAAATCACTGACGATCTCGTCAGTCGTTACCGCCGCGTCTGGACGGAACTGACACGAGAAGACCAGATATCTGCCGATGAACGTTGGCGCATCAACGAGCGAATCCAACGCCTGAACGCGATGGGATTCGATGTCGAGGAGTTGTCTGTCGTGCAGTCTTCCGACGGCACGAAGCTGAGAATTCGGCCGGTCGTGGTTGAGGAAGGGCATGCTCATCTGCGCCTGCGGAAACTGACAGGGCTCGAAGTGCAAGAGAACCAGGCCCGTACGCTTCTCAACGCACTTGATGCCTACGGCCTGTCGCTCGAGCATGAAGCCGGCAGGGCGCTGCCCGAAGCAGTGAAGGCGTATAGATGGCTGTCGGAACGCTACGAACCGGTCATCGCTGCGATTCCGGCCCAGTACCGGGACCGACTCGAAGATGCCCAGCTCATTTATGAGTTCATTGAGCACCGCAACTCGCTGTCTGAGGCTGCTGATCGGCAGGTAGAGAACGAGGAGGCCTTGGTGTCGTTCATCGACGACGTGCTCGAAGGGTTGCCCAAAGAGAAAGCCATCATCGACCAAGAAGGCGCTGCCGATCCCTACGACGCATTCCTCCGCCGAACCGGAGAGACCCAAACCAAAGAGACCCAAACCAAAGAGACACAGGGCGCTTGAAGGTCTAGAAGGTTTACAAGGTCTACAAGTTCTAGAAGTTCCAGAAGATAAGGTCGGTCGCGGTTCCAGCCGGGACCCAGTCACGTAGTAACAGTCACGCAATGAGGGGAAGAGGCGGATGGGTGTTTTAGACGGGCGAGTCGCAATCATCACCGGCGGCGCACGCGGCCAAGGTGCCGTGGAGGGTCAGCTTTTTACAGACGAAGGTGCGACTGTGGTGTTGACCGACGTGCTCAACGAAGAGGGCGAACGGGCTGCTGGCGAAATAGGCTGCGAGTACCTGCACCATGATGTAGCCCAAGAAGCCCACTGGGATGCGGTTTTGGCCGATGTCATGGGTCGCCACGGGCGAGTCGATGTCTTGGTGAACAACGCCGGTGTCTTTCAAGGTGCCGGCCTCATGAATACCTCGGTTGCAGATTATGACCGCGTGCTTGCCATCAACGCCCGTGGCGTGTTCTTGGGCATGCAGAAGGTCGGTGCCGCCATGACCGAAGCTGGGACGGGCTCGATCATCAACATCAGTTCGGTGGCAGGACTCATGGGCACCATGGGAGCCTTCGCCTACGGTGCCAGCAAGTGGGCTGTACGCGGCATGACGAAGTCGGCAGCGAAAGAACTCGGACGTCGGGGCGTGCGCGTCAACTCGGTGCATCCTGGCTACATCGACACCGACATGCTGACGCAGACCAGCGTGTTCAACGAAGACGACGACCGCACCCGCCGTGTCCTGCGACAGGTGCCGCTGCGGCGCATCGCTGAGCCGGCCGAAGTCGGCCGCGTTGTGCTGTTTTTGGCATCTGATGCCAGCAGCTACTGCACCGGCCAAGAATTCACAGTTGACGGGGGAATGTTCGGCTGAGGTCAACTCGGCCCGCCTAGCCCCAGTGTGCCTAGCTCTAATGTTTTGGTCATGCCGCACACCACCCCGCCGGTGATCCCGCTTGACAGCGACGATTATTGGGCCGATCCCTATCCGATCATCGCCGATCTACGGAGCCGCCACCGCACTGCTGTGACTCCCGACGGCATCAAGGCCATCTTGCGCTGGTCGGATGCCGAGGAAATAAAGAAACGCCCAGAGTTCGAAAACGAAGGTCTGGAGTACATCACCAAGCGAGGCTTCAAGCCCGGCGATCCTCTCTATGAGTGGCGTCGGCACTCCATCGGCACTCTCAACGGGGCTGACCACCGCCGGATCCGGAGCTTGGCTAGCCGAGCGCTCACTCCGAAATCTGTCGAGAAGGTCCGCTCGGTGACTCGGGAGCATCTGCGGTCAATGCTGGAACGTCACGCCGACAGCGGCGAATTCGATCTAAAAACAGAGATCAACATGGTTCCCTTCATGTCGGTTGTGTCTTTTCTGGACATCGAGATCGACGAGGGTGTCACTATCGGCATGCAGATGGCAGAGGGGGCAACTGAGGCCTTCGGCCCCAACGTGACCCAAGAGATCCGCGACAAGGCCAATGCCACGTTCGCAGCAGTGATGGAGTTTGTGGGCGAACTGGTGGAAAATCGGCGCTCGAACCCCCGAGATGATCTGCTGAGCCGTCTGATTGCTGCCGAAGAAGATGGCCATCGGCTGAGTCGCGACGAGCTGATTGTTTTGTTCACCAACATCTTCGGGGGGGCGATTGAGACCACTGCCAGTGTGATGACGAGCACATTTATGGAACTCGCCCGTCATCAGGATCAGTTAGAACTGTTGCGCCGAGACCCCGAGGGACTCAAGCAAAGCGCAGTGGAGGAAGTGCTCCGATACCGGCCGGCTTTTTATGCCAGCGGTAACAAGGCAAATACCAACACAGAGGTTGCTGGGCTCTATCTTGAAGCCGGAGAGCCGCTCAGCGTCATCATTGGTGGCCCCAACCGCGACCCGGCTCGCTACGTTGATCCCGATCGGTTCGACATCACCCGCGATCCGAAACTTTGGTCTTTTACGTTCAGCATGGGTCCGCACTTTTGCCTAGGCCAGGCGCTAGCCCGAGCGGAGCTTCAAGAAACCGCCGCCGTGATCGCCCTGCACACCAGCCACCTCGAACTCGCAGAAGAACCAGAATGGCTGCCTCAAGTGATGGTCAACCAAGTTGATCGCTGTCTGATCCGTTATAGCTTCAAGCCCTAACTCTGGTCGCCAAAACTGCACAAACTCTATGAGTGACGTCCGCGTGGAGACGCTGGTTACATCACACTCATCCACATCATCACACTACACAGCAGCACCAGCGGTGCCGACCACGAGCAGTCCGTCAGTGGTACCCACCGGAAGCGCGTAAGGCATCCGCCTGAACGTTGTCGGGCCGCACGCTTGTGCGAAACCCCCGCGCAAGCCTGCATTATTCTCTAAGAGATGCGAAACCGTGCAGCGCAACCGTCGTTGTTCACACCCGGCTTCGGGCACCGCCCGCACCTCATGGCAGGTCGCTCGGACGAACTGAACGCCCTGAACGCTGGCGTAGCAGGCGCCCCCCATGACCCGCACAGTATGAGCTTGCTGCTTGGCCGCCGAGGGTTTGGCAAAACAACGATGCTGAACGAGATTGAAGACACAGCAGCCACAAGAGGCTTCTTGGTGCTCAGCGACGATGCCAGCACACCCGGCTTGCATACCCGCCTCACAGAAAAACTAATAACAGCCGCGGAAACCGGCTCCGGTGTGTTCGGAGCCGACCTACCAACAATCAACCGCACACTCGAGACAACATCCGGCGGACTCAATCTCTGGGGAGCGGCAGCAGGCCGGTCAACCACAACCGAATCGCGGCAATGGAACTTCGGGCGCATTCTCCGCCATTTAGGTGATGAAGCCAAACGTCATGGCAGCGGCGTGCTGATCACCGTGGACGAGATGCACGCTGGAGACAGAATGGAGCTTGTGCGGCTCGCAGCGGACCTTCAGCACGTCTCGCCTCGCGGAGAGTCCTCGGTGGCATTCGTGGGGGCTGCTCTAAACGAAGCGCTCTTCACGTTCCTCAAAGATCCACGACTGTCCTTCTTTCGCCGTTGTGAGCACGTCCATGTGACCGCTTTAGACAGAGCCGATGTGCGGTTGTGTCTAGACAGCGGCATCCGAGACGCAGCAGGCACCATCGAAGATGATGCCCTCGAAATCATGGTGAACGCAGCAGCCGGGAATCCTTATCGGATGCAACTCATCGGTTACTGGGCATGGCAGCACGCATCCGCTCCCAACCGGACCATTGAGTCCAGCGACGCTCTCGTGGCTGTGCAACAAGCAGACGAGATCGTGCGGGAGCGAGTCTCAGAGCATCTGTGGGAGAATCTCAGCGCAGATGAACGCACAGCCATTCGAGTCGTGGCAAAATTTGACGACGCAGCGACTCCTGCTGATATCGCAGACGCACTGCCCTTATCGTCAGACACGATCAACTCAATGCTGCGCCGCTTGAATGCGACGGGAGCTTTGGATTACCAACCCGGTTCAGGTGTCAAGCTCGGAGTGCTGATGGACCGAGAGTTCGTCGCTGCGGCAGGAGCGGCGGCTTCTGAGATAGACGCGCACAGAGCCAGCACCGCGACGCACAGTGATGTCCAAGACCATCCGACGCGATGCAATCTGCGATGAAAAAAAAGTGCCTGACCAACGAAGTCGGTCGAAGTGGTGCGTTAGCCGGCTTCGGAATGGGTGACTGGCTCCTCGCCCATCCATTCGCGCAGTGTGTTTTTTAGCTTGGTCTGCTGGATGAAGAGGTCGTGTTCGGGCCCAACCGGATCGTCTGACTGCGGCGCCTTGAGGTAAAACGACAGCCATTCTTGGACGCCGCCTTGGCCCGCTCGCTGGGCTAGGTCTAAGAACAGTGCCAAGTCAAGCACGATCGGTGCCGCCAAGATGGAGTCGCGGCACAAGAAGTCGATTTTTATCTGCATCGGGTAGCCGAGCCACCCGAAGATGTCGATGTTGTCCCAGCCTTCCTTGTTGTCACCGCGAGGCGGGTAGTAGTTGATTCGCACCACATGGTCGATCTCGCTGTACAGCTCTGGGTAGGTCTCCGGCTGCAAGATGGTTCCCAGAACGCCAAGTTTCGATGTTTCTTTGGTCTTAAAGTTCTCGGGGTCGTCAAGCACCTCGCCGTCGCGGTTGCCCAAGATGTTGGTGGAATACCAGCCGCGCAAGCCCAGCATCCGAGCCTTCAAACCGGGTGCCACCAGCGTCTTCATGAGTGTCTGGCCCGTCTTGAAGTCCTTGCCGGCGATGGGCACACCTCGGCGTTGTGCCAGCTCGGTCATGGCTCCAATGTCGACGGTCAGGTTCGGTGCGCCGTTGGCGAACGGCACGCCGCTCATCAGCGCGGCGTAGGCATAGATCTGGCTAGGTGAAATATTTTCGTCATCGGCGGCCAACCCGGCTTCAAACGCCTCCACGCTGGCGTGTACGTCGGACGGTTCTTGATACGCCTCCGTAGAGCCGCACCACACCATCACCAACCGCTCGCAGTGATTCTCGGCCCGGAAACGCTCAATGTCGCCCATCAGCGCTTGAGCCGCTTCGAGCTTGCTCATCGGCGGCTTGACGCGGGTGCCTTCAAGCCGGCTCACCCAGCGTGCGTCGAACACGGCATCCATCGCCACGATGCTCTCCAGCTCACGCGAGATCACGCCGAGGTCGCGGTCTTCGAGCACCCCAGCAGCGCGAGCGCCTTCAAGCGCGTTGGGTGTGATGGGATCCCAGCCGCCGAACACCAGATCGTCGAGTGATGCCAGTGGCACGAAATCGCGGATGAGCGGGTTGCGTCCTTGTGCACGGCTGCCGAGACGGATGTGGGCGAGCTGGCTGACCGAACCGATGGGCTCTGCCAGTCCGGCACGCGCTGCTAGCACCCCAGCAATAAAAGTGGTGGCCACGGCACCCATGCCGGGTGTGAGCACGCCGAGCTTGCCGGTCGCAGGCGCGATCTGCGGTTGGTTCATAGCGAGAACGTTACGGGCAGACTAAGCGAACAGACAGCGGACAGACCGCGAACAGACAGCGAGCAGACTCAGACGGCCACCGGAGCAGACGGCGTGAACTCTGCGTCAAGCCGCTTGACACCGTGGATGAACGAAGCCTGCAGCAGGTCTGGCTCGCTCGTAGCGACAATGTCTGGCAGACGACTGAACAGCTCCCGGTACATCGTGGTGATCTGGCGCCTTGCCAGATGTGCACCGAGACAAAAGTGCGGCCCCGGGCCGCCGAATCCGTATTGCGGGTTGGGGTCGCGCAGCACGTCAAAGCGGAACGGATCGTCAAACACTGCCGGGTCGCGGTTAGCAGCTATGTAGAACATCGCCACTTTGTCACCCTCATGCATCTGGCGTCCGCCGCACTCAAAGTCGCGGGTCACTGTGCGACGCATGTAGCTCACGGGACTCGCAACGCGGACAATCTCCTCCACGGCGGTGGGAGCGACTTTCTCGAAGTCGTCCGCCCAGATCGCGCGTTGATCGGGATTGTCGGTGAGGAACTTCAACGCCCACGCCGTTGAGTTGCGGGTGGTCTCGTTGCCGGCCACCACCAGCAGAACGAAGAAGCTGGCGAGATCAGACTCGCTGAGGCGATCGTCTTCAAACTCGGCGTTGACGATCATGCTGGTCAGGTCGGTGCCGTCGCCACCTTGCTTGGCTACAGCCACTTCTTTCATAAGTTCAGCCAAATCGGCGCCGGCTTGGAGAATCGCAGTGGCCAGATCGCCGTCAGGTGGCTGGAAGTCGGGGTCGGAGATGCCCAAGATGATGTTTGTGCGGTCAAAGACAAACTTGTACTCAGAATGAGGTATGCCCATCAGGTCGCACACAATGCGCAGAGGCAATGCAGCAGCGACATCCCACACGAATTCGCAAGTGCCTTGCTCGCAGATCGAGTTCACGATCTCCCGCGCTCCGTTGCGGATGCCGACGTCAAGCTGCTCGAGCATCTTGGGCGTAAATCCCTTGGCCACAATGCGTCGCAGGCGTGCGTGGCGAGGATCGTCCATTGCGATCATGGAACTAAAGAACTCGGTGAACTCGGGTGGGTTGTCGCCGATTGTTATCCCGTTCGCTGAACTGAACACGTCGGCATTGCGCGAGATAGTGGCAATATCGGCGTGACGCGTGGCGCACCAGTAGCCGCGGCTAGGAGCAACCCACTCAGAAAAGTAGGGCTCCTCGAACCATTCCAACGGTGCCTCGGCGTGGTAGCGGGCAATCACCGCGTCTATCTCGTCGGCTGGCAGTGTCCAGAACTCGGGTCCCATCAGATTCGGCAGTGTCGTGTTCCACTCGCGCATGGCAACACAGTAGCCGTGGCAACCGCCGGCATCACGCACTGGTCGTCGCGGTCGTCGTAGCGCCGAAACTGTCTCAGGCTCACTCACCTACTGGCACTCACCTACCGCACAGCGACCCAGGACATTACAGCTAGGTGACATCACAGCTAAGTGCCCGGAGCGGGATTCGAACCCGCACGCTCTGTTAGGAGCCGAGGGGTTTAAGCCCTCTGCGTCTGCCTGTTTCGCCATCCGGGCCAGCACGGCATAGGAATGCATAAGTCCATCATGCACAATCCATAATTCACATTCCATCATGCCCGCGCCGCCAACGAACAGCGACTTACCTTGTGCTGATTTGCCCAGTGCTGACTTGCCCAGTGCTGACTTGCCCAGTGCTCAAGCAGCTTCGTCCAACCCGAAACGTGCCGAAGTGTGGGGGCCCTTACCGTCACCGAGGTTGATCGTCGCAGCTTGGTGCCACAGCTCGTTGCGCACCGGCCCAGCAGCTTCGGCGCTCAGGTCGTTGCAAACCACTATGCCCTCAATCACATCGGCCACGACAGCGCCGAACGGGCGCCCGCGCACGCGCACCGCCACCACGCAATCACCGGACGGAGTGCGCCCGATGGAGCGGTCAAGCCCGTCGGAACGGGGCGGGCTCTGAAAGCTCGGCGCCTGCAGACCCAGCGACCGTGCGGCCATGGCCAACGCTCGCACGATCAGCACGAAGCGGCCGGACGCGTCGGGACCAGAACTGCTGCTGCCGCCCGTTGACTTGGAGTTGGCGCTGCCGGGCCGGTGAAGTCGGACGCGCGCAGGAGACGCATTGACGAACCGCAGCGCGGCAGGAAGTTGAGTGCGAGGTGTTGCTGGCATGTCCCCAGCATTACCGATAGGTGTGACAAATGGGGCGACAGCCGAGCAACAAGGGCGATAGCCGAGCAACAATGTATGCACATGGCCGACATCGATCCAGAATTGCTACCTGCACAACAGGCGACGCTAGATGCCATTCGCGTGCCCGCCTCCGAGCGTCCCACCTACTCCGCAGATTTCGCGGACGACCTACGCGACCGGGCCCAAGACGCGCTAGGGGGTCTAACGGACGCCGCTCGCGCTACCCACAGCCGAGGGCTGTGGGTGTCAAAGCGCGACCTCGCCGGAGTGTTCGGCTGCGAAGCCCGCTATCTCGCCGACAATGACACTCCGTTTGAGTGGTCGGTTCCCACCGCTCGCGGCACGGTGCTGCACAAGGCGGTGGAACTGGCAATGCATCGACATTTCACGCCAACAGATGCAGTCGAATCGGCAATAGAGCGACTCACAGACGATGACGCAAGCCTCGGAGCTTTCCTAGCTAACGCAACCGATGGCGAGCGCGCCGACCTCATCGCCAACTGTGTAGGTCTGCTGACGCGGTTCAACGAAACCTTCCCGCCCCCACAGCGCGCCTGGCTGCCCACTGCTGAAATCCGGGCTAGGGCACCCCTGTGCGATGGCGCCTTCGTACTGAACGGCAAGTACGACCTCACCCTCGGCTCGCCTGCTGCAGGCGGCGCGGCCGATGGCGCTCAGCGAGCCGGCAAGGTCATCATCGATCTCAAGACCGGTGCCAGAGCGCCAACCGATCCCGAAGACTTGCGCTTCTACGCGCTCATCGAAACGTTGTCGATCGGTGTGCCGCCACTCGGTGTGGGTTCGTTCTACGTGGCAGAAGGCCGCATCGAGCATGAGACCATCACCGCGGAGGTGCTCGACAGCGCCCTACGCCGCACCGTCGACGGCATCGGTCGACTCATCGCGCTACGTCAGCACGTAGACCGACCGCGTCGCATTGCAGGGCCACCTTGCCACTGGTGCGCGGTTGCCGCCGACTGCGAACCCGGTCAGGCGTGGCTGTCCGACCCTGACGGCTGAGCGCCATCACCGAGATGGGTCGCGCGCAGACGGGCCGCGCGCAGTCGCGCCACCATTTCTTCCCTGCGGGCGTTCCAGTCTTCTAGCGTCAGGCCAAACCGTTCGTGGTCTTCCCACACCCCAGCAATCTGGATGTAACCCTGCGCGATCCCCTCAGAGCGCAACCCGAGCTTGTCAACCACCCGCAGACTGGCCGCGTTGGTGGGCATAATCGACACTTGGACACGGTGCAAGCCAACCTGTTCAAAGGCGAACTCGAAAACAGCCATCAGCCCTTCGGCAATCAGGCCCCTGCCCGCTAACCGCTGGTCGATCCAGTAGCCCACATGGGCGCTTTGGAAGGCTCCTCGCGCCACATGAGAGATGTTGATCTCGCCGCAGAAGCAGCCTTCATGCCAGAGACCGAAATCGAAACCAGTGCCCAGAGATCGCTCGCGCTCGCGTATACGGCATCTATTCGCAAACGCTTGCGGGTCACGAGACGGATCAGAAGCGCCCTTCGATGGGCGCGGCTCCCACCTAGACAGCCAGGCGCGGCACCGCTCACGCACCTCATTCCATTGGACGAAGTCCGACGACACCAGCGGACGCATCTCCAGTCGCTCAGTGCGCAGGCGACTCACGGCACGCACAGTACCGACGCGTCGTCGACGCTCACCGGTCGGCATGATCGTCTGCGGAGATTTCTCCCGCATCAGGCGCTTGAAGCATTTCCGCGGCAACGCCGTCGAGCAAGTCGCGTTCTCGCACCACGCACTCATCGATGTCCCAGTGGCGCATCACGGCCACGAGAATGCAACAGCCGCCCACAATCACCGGCGCACGTTCGACGTGCAGACCCGGATTGTGAACACGGTCGGCGAGTCGCTCGGTGGCCAATGTGCGAAACACATCCTCTGCCGCGGCCCTTGTCAGCACGAAGCCGTCGATGACTTGGGGATCGTAAGGATCGAGACCGATCTCCACCGCGGCAACTGTCGTGACGGTGCCAGCGATGCCGACCAGCAGCGATGTAGGTGCGCCCTTGGCGATAGTGGGGTGCTCCCGGTCTATGTCATCGAGGTGCAGACGGGCTACCGAAATGGCAGAGCTGAGTTCTTCGGGGCGAGGCGGATCGGACGCCAAGAACCGTTCGGTCCAGCGCACAGAACCCATGTCAACTGAGACAGCGTCGCTGGGAGAGCCGCCCGTTTGAGCCATTCCGTATGCGAATTCGGTCGAGCCGCCGCCGATGTCAAGCACTAGGGCGGTGGTTCCGGTTGTGGTATGGAGATCCTTCGTTGCGCCAGCGAAGGCGTAGCTCGCCTCGCTGTCGCCGTTGAGCAGGTCGATGTCGGTACCGAGCGCCTCGCTCGCATGCAGCAAAAACTCGCTCCCATTCGTTGCGTCTCTTGCGGCGCTGGTGGCCACAGCCCGCACCGAACTCACTTGGTGATCTTCAATAACAGAGCGGTATTCCTTCAGCACATCAACGACACGACCTATGGCGTCGGGCGCCAGCGAGCCTTCCGCATCTACACCGCGCCCCAGACGGGTGATTCGCAGCAAACGCAAGCCAAAGCCGGAGCCGTCGTCGATGAGCAATCGAGTGGAGTTGGTGCCGCAGTCCACTACCGCTACAGAGTGCGACGCGGGTTCATCGTGCGAAGCGGGTTCATCAGCCATCGGGATCCATCACGGGTGCTGATTCTTGGAGCGCGACTGCGGCCTCACCTGGGGCCCACCACCCGCTGGTGCCACCGAGCCGATTCACGACCCAGTCGCCGACAGGGTCGTCTCCGGTGGCGAGCCAGTACGCCAAGTGTGCGTGCAGGCATTTCACGCCCCGCGCTGTCCCTCCTACACCGCCCGCCGGGCGCGGTCCCAGATGTTCAGGCGGCACCAGCGCGTCTCGTTCGGCGGCGTAACGGCTGTGAGCGGCAGCCAGCTCGTGTGCATCAACGGCCGCTCCGGCGGCCCTAACGCCGCCCGCTCCCTCTAGCTGAGAGACCCGTCGGCGCAGTTCCGCGTCCACCAGCCAGTAGCGGGTCGGCATGGGACGACCGTCATCAAGCAGAGGAGCATTGGCGATAACCACAGGACGACCATCGTCGTGCGCAACCGCCACACAGTACCGACCTTGCGGTAAGCGGCCCAGCAATTCGGCCACGGCTTCGGCCTGGGCGAGGGTCGGGGATGCGCCGACAGCGCAGCGGACAAGCACTGCTTGGCAGCTTCGTGGCGGCTGGCCTTCAGCCTCGGCGACGCTTGCGTCTGCGACGACGTCCGATCAGCAGCAAGAGCACCACCGCGGCTAGCGGCGCTAGCAGGCGCTTGAGCATGGGCCTGCCTGCTGTCCCGAGCAGATCGACTGCCTCGGGCTCGGCCATTTCGATTTTGCGCGGCCCAGACGACGATGCAGACGACGATGCAGACGCAGCTTCAGAAGTACCAACAGCAGAGCTGGAACCAGCATCGGCTGCTGAGCCGTCGCTTGCGGGGCCATCGTCTGCTGGGCCATCGCCCGCAGAGTCGTCGGATGCGGGGCCATCGGCTGCTGGCATCTCGCCAGACCCAACAGTCTCGGAGAGTTTGCGCTCAAGAGAGTCCACGAACTGGCCGATCAGTTTCTCGGTTACATCAGCCATCACGCCTCGGCCGAACTGCGCCACTTTGCCGGTGACCTTCAGATCGGTGGTGATCGACACGACGGTGCCGTCGCCGTCGGGCGTCATCTCGGCAGTCACTTCGGCGGCGGCGTTTCCGGCGCCCCGCGAGTCACGCCCGGTGGCTTCAAGCACGATGCGGCGATGGTCCTTGTCGAGTTCGACGAACTTCGCCGAGCCCTTGTACTGGGCCGTGATCGGCCCCACTTTCACCTTCACTCCGCCCTTGAACTCGTCTCCGTCCACCTCGGTGAGTTGCGCGCCGGGCATGCAAGGTGCGATGAACTCAACATCGGTGAGAGTGTTCCAAGTCTGCTCGACGGGAATGCCTACACGGAATTCGTTCTTCAGCTCCATCGGCGCAGATCCTCCATGGTGTCGATGTCGTCAGGTCGTCCTTCGCAGGGTACTGGCACGACGATTTCGGGCATCCGCCTGATGACCGCTCTAGCGCCTTCGTCGCCGTCGTACGGCAGCAGCGGCCAGACTTGTCGTGCTAGGCGCACCGGATTGCCCCGACGCGATCCATAGGTTGCAACTGCGATAGGGCCGTCGCTGGCAGCTACCGAGCGCCATGCTTGGGGCAGCACGAACGGCTGGTCGGCAAGGCCCACCACCACCGCGCTGTGGCCTCCCATCTGCGCCCACCGCGCTGCGCAACGAACCGACGAAGCAATGCCCGACGACCAGCGCTCGTTGTAGATCACCTCCACATCGCCGTCAACTTCTGCCAGCACTGCCCCGATATCGGCAGCACCACTCACGACAGCCACTGCGTCAAGGGAGGTGTCAAGCGAGGCGTCGAGGAGCGACTGCAAGGCATGTCCGGCGACGCTGCGGCCCTTGATCTGTGCGAGCAGCTTGTGGTGCGGCCCCGCATAACGCGCTCCTGCGCCTGCTGCTAGCAGCACACCCGCCGTACTCATCAATCAGGCGCCGTGCTCATCAGCCGCCGTGCTCATCAACTGCTCAGTCAACTGCTCAGTACGAACGCGGTAGGCCCAGCACTTTGTTGGACAAGTAGTTCATCACCATCTCTTGGCTAACTGGGGCGATCTTCATGAGCCGAGCCTCACGCCAGTAACGCTCCACGTCGTATTCCTTGGCGTAACCGAAACCGCCGTGAGTCTGCATCGCCCGGTCTGAGCAATCGAAAGCCGCTTCCGATGCCAAGTACTTCGCCAGATTGGCCTGCTCACCGCACTCAAGGCCGTTGTCATAGCGCCATGAGGCCTCACGCACGACCAGCTCGGCAGCGTGCAGCCGTGCGTGGCTGTCGGCCAGCGGGAACGAGACCGCCTGATTCTGACCGATCGGTCGCCCAAAGATCACACGGCTCTTCGCATACTCCACGGCTCGCCGTAACGCCACCCGGCCTATCCCCAAGGCTTCGGCTGCAATAAGAATCCGTTCGGGATTGAGACCGTCGAGGAGGTAACGGAAGCCCTCCCCTTCCTCTCCAACGCGTCGGCTGACCGGCACCCGCAGCCCGTCGTAGCGCACCTCACAGGACACCACTGCGTTGCGGCCCACTTTCGGGATCGGGGTGATGTCCACCGCTGGGTCCTTCAAGTCGACGAGCAGCAGGGTCATACCTTGGGTCGGTCCTTCGCATTCCTCCTTAGGAGTAGTGCGCACCAACAGCAGGCAGACATCGCAGAACGGCGCTTTGGTGGTCCATACCTTGGCACCGTGAATCACGTACTCGTCGCCGTCACGCTCAGCCCGAGTGCGGATCGATGTGGTGTCAGTGCCGGCATCTGGCTCGGTGACCCCGAACGCGGCGTGCAGCGACCCGTCGGCCACTGCGGGCAAAATTTCTTTAGCCAAAGCCTCTGAGCCGTACTTGCGCACCGGCTCCATGCCGAAGATCGACAAGTGGAGCGCCGAGCAGCCGTTCATGGCGGCACCGCTAGCCGCCACCTCTTCAAGCACTATCGACGCTTCAGTGATGCCTTGGCCGCCGCCACCGAACTCGGTGGGAATAGCGATGCCAACCCAGCCGCCAGCGGCCATGGCGTTGTAGAAACCCCAAGGGAACTCGTGCTTGTCGTCGCATTCGCGCCAGTACTCATCACCGAAGTCCGCGCAGACGCGCCGCACGCCTTCACGGATCGCTTCGTGGTCTTCGTTGGTGGTGAAGCCCATCTTGGTGACGTTACCTGCCGACTGGGACATGCATTTGGGACGCGCATCTGGGCTAGACCCACGCGGACACAAAGACGACCAGCGAAGGCAGCTAGTGAATGCGACCTTGACCGTCTTTTAGCCGGGGGGCTTGGCGGCCGGTACGGGACGCGATGATCTCGGCCACGACCGACACAGCGGTTTCCTCGGGAGTACGACCGCCGATGTCAAGGCCGATGGGCGCCATCACCCGTTCGAGCTGGGCATCGGTGACACCAGCTTCAAGGAGCCGCTCGGTTCGTTTCTCGTGAGTAGTCCGCGACCCCATTGCGCCCAAGTAACCCACCCGCGTCGGCAGCGCACCAACAATCGCAGGTACGTCGAACTTGTGGTCGTGAGTGAGCACACACACGGCATCTCGTGGACCCAGCTCGGTGCCGATTCGTTCCAGCAGACGATTCGGCCAGTCCACCACAACCTCGTCGGCCATGGGAAAACGGCGCCGAGTAGCAAAGACTTCGCGGGCGTCGCACACCGTCACCCGGTAGCCCAGCAGCTTGGCCTGTGAGGCCAGTGCGCGGGTGAAGTCAACGGCACCGAAGATGACCATGTGCGGGCGACGGGCATGACACTCCACAAAAACGCTGAGGTCCATCTGGCGGGCTTCGCCGTGCTGCCCATAGTGGCGCACTTCGCTGATGCCGGCATCGAGCATTCCCACAGCGTCACGTTCCACCACCCGGTCAAGGTCAGGGTTGCCCAGCGTGCCCAGCGTCGGCATGTCCGTCCGTACCAGAAGTTTCGCGCCCGTCTGCTGGAGCGAATCGGACGCAGCGATTTTTTCGGGGCCGTCGATGATCGTGGCGAGTGCGACGGGTGTCTCGGCGCGGAGTGCGTCTCGGAAGGCTTCGTAGATGCCAGCGCCGCGGTAGCTTGCCTGCATATCTGGCCCTGTGCTATCTGGCCCTGTGCTATTTGGCCCTGGGCTATCTGGATCTGGGCTCACCAGTCAAGTTCCTCCACAAACAGGTGAATCGTGCCACCGCAGGTCAAACCAACAGCGAACGCTTCGTCGTCGCTGTAACCGAACGTAGAGATGCCCCCGGATCGCTTGCCGTCTAGCAGCTCTAACGCCTCACCAACCACAGCGCCTTCCACGCAGCCACCCGAAACCGAGCCGGCAACCTCACCCGCTTCGTTAACCGCCATAGCAGCCCCCGGGTCGCGAGGTCCTGAGCCTTCGATGTCTACTACTCGGGCGACGGCTACTCGCTGGCCTGCCGCTCGCCACCGGTCAATGTCGTCCAAGATTTCATCCATCAGCCCTGTCTCCTAATCAGCCCTGTCTCCTAATCAGCCCTATCTACCAGTCAGCCCTATCTACCGATCTCTATTGTTGCGGTCTTGGCGGTCGGTGCGTCGGTTGAACTTGAGCCACACACAAGCATGGGCAAGCGTAGGCCGCCTACAAACGTGGGCTAGCTGGGCCGATGCGCACTTGGGCTCAGGTGGCAGCTCAGACAGCAGCTCAAGTAGCAACAGCCGCAGCTAGCTGCTCAAGCGAGTCAAACGAATGGCCTTCGATGAAGTCATCGACGTGGGGCAAAGCTGCCGCCATGCCCCGAGCCAGCGGCGCGTAACCCGGTGTGTGCTTCAGCGGGTTCACCCACACCAACCGATGGGTCACCAAGTGCAGACGCGCCATCTGGCTGGCCAGCTCGTCGGGTGTGCCACGGTCCCATCCGTCTGAGCAGATCACCACCACAGCGCCGCGGGCGTGGCCCCGCACACCCCACCGATCGTTGAACTCACCCAACGTGGCCCCTAAGCGGGTGCCGCCCGACCAGTCCTGCACCGAAGCTGCGGCAGCCCTCAGCCCCGCGTCGGGATCGCGAGACGAGAGTTCACGCGTCACCCGTGTGAGGCGGGTGCCGATAGTGAACGCTTCTACCTTCGTTCGCCCAACGACGGCAGCGTGGGCAAAGCGCACCAGCGCCCGGGCGTAGGGCTCCATCGAGCCTGAAACATCAAGTAGCAGCACTAAACGACGGGGCTTGCGGTTGTTGGTGAGGAATTCGCGTCGGATGGCCTCCCCGCCGGTGCGCAGCGCCCGCTGCACGGTGCGCCGCAGATCGGGACGGCGCGAAAGGCCCTTGGCACGCACGGCGCGGCGGGTGCGGCGAGTAGCCGCCACAAAGCGCAGTTCGCCCATCAGAGCGTGAAGTTCGGCCAGTTCGGCATCGCTGCAGTCGGCGAAATCCTTGCGGCGCAGCGTCTCGGTGTCGCTGTAGCGGACGCGCAGCGTAGGCCCGGTATCAGATTCGTTGCGGCCAGCGGGCGGCTTGGCACCACTGTCTTCGTCGGTGTCGGTAGCCAGCGTCACCGAAATGGGCGGCAACTCAACGACCAAGCCGCTGGACTCACGGCCTTCCCAAAACACAGCGAACGCCCGGTCATAAGTGCCGATGTCGGCAGGGCTGCCTACCAGCGTTGCACGGCCTGCCCAATAGACATCGTCGCGTTTGGCGACCCCCAGCAAACGCATCGCTTCGGTGAATGCCATTACCCGGCGGACGGTGACAACCAGACCGGCGCCTCGCAGCACCGCCGAGAAGGCCGAGGCCAAACGCTCCGGCTCGTTCACCCGATCGCCAGCGACTAGTTGCCCAGCGACTAGTTGCATTGAGCCTGCTTAGGCCTCGGCCACGGCAGCCATGATCATTTCCATGCCTGTTGAGGTGACTCGCTTCTGATCTTCGCGGTACTTGAGCACTGCGCCCACAGTTGCCTCCAGCATCGGTGTGTCAAGTTCGGTTGCGCCGAGACGTCCAAGGGCGGTCGCCCAGTCGATGGTCTCTGCAACTCCCGGCGGCTTGTAGAGCCGCATCTCGCGCATCGCTGAGACGGCTAAGGCAACCTGTCGGGCAAGAGTGCCGTCCACATCTGCCAGTTTGAGCTTCACAATTTCTACTTCGCGGTCCACCGAAGGGTGCGACACCCAGTGATAGAGACAGCGCCGCTTCAGTGCGTCGTGTACGTCGCGGGTTCGGTTGGAGGTGACAACCACGAGCGGTGGTCGGGCGGCGGTGATGGTGCCAAGTTCGGGCACGGTGACGGTGAAGTCCGACAGCACTTCAAGCAGAAATGCTTCGAACTCGTCGTCAGCACGGTCGACTTCGTCGATCAGCAGCACCGCTGGCACCGATGCGTCATGGTCGATGGCCCGCAGCAGCGGTCGGCGGATCAAGAAGCGCTCTGAGTACAACTCGTCCTCAATGGCATCGACATCGGCCGCTGTCCGCCCAGTGGCCTCTGCGGTTCGTAGGTGCAGAAGCTGGCGGGTGTAGTCCCACTCATAGAGAGCTTGGGCGGCATCAATGCCTTCGTAGCACTGCAAGCGGATGAACTCGCCCCCGGTCCACGTGGCGAGCACTTTGGCCAGCTCGGTCTTGCCTACACCAGCGTCGCCTTCTAAAAACAGCGGCCGTTCCATAGTGACCGACAGGTACACCACTGTCGAAAGGCCTGCTTCGGGCAGGTATCCGTGTGTTGAGAGGGCCGCCGAGACATCATCGGGGCAGGTGGGCACCTCAAACACGAAGGCCAAGGCTACGGCTCGCCAACGTAGGCCAGACGCTGTTTGGCCAGAGGCTGTTTGGCCAGAGGCTATGCAGTCTTGGGCTATGCAGCCTTGGGCGGGCCTGCGGCAAGGGCACGCCACAGCGAGCGATAGTTCGGCCAAGCAGCTTCTGGCGGCAGGTAGCCGTCTTCTTCTAGGGCGCGCTGCAAACGCGGCAGGTTGCGCGCTGGAATACCCGAGTCAACGTGATGGGCGAGGTGATACCCCACGAAGTACGGCACCAGCAGCAGTCGAGCCAGCCAGCCCTGCTGTACATGGTGCGTCGTGTTGCGACGATCAGCTGTGCGGGTCATTCCACCGTGTTCGGCAATAGCCCGCAAGCGATTGATGAGTTGATACCAAGTACACCACGGCAGCACCCACAACCACAGGTACAGCCACGGGTGGCCGACCAGCCAGAACAGGCCAAACACCATCACCTGCCCGGCAAAGAAACGCAAGCTGAGTGGTATGTATTTGGGTTTGAACAGGCCACCAAAGCGTGGCTTGACGATGCGCCAGCCAGACACACCAAACAGGTCACGTCGCAGCTTTCGCACAAACGACCGCCGGGTTATGGGATAGAACGAGTACAGGAGAAAATCGGGTTCTTTGGGGCCGAACTCATCGCGGTGGTGGTTGGCGTGGCCGCGTCGGTAGTGGTGCGCGCCGGTGCCAAGCGGCAGCCAGCCCATCAGATTGATGCCGATGCGGTCGTTGAGCCAGCGATTTGAGAACAGCAGGCGATGAGAAGCCTCATGGTGAAAGATGAACATTCGCAGTTGCAGTGTGCCGATGATCGGTACAGCGACGATGACTGCCAGCTGGTGGCCGATCGCGATCACGGCAGCAACAACGGCGACCGGGGCGGCGAGCGATGCGACAACGTTGAGTGCGTTGGCCACATTCGGTATGCGGCGAAGCTCTTGCCGGAATTTCGGCGTTGGTCTACCGTCGGGCCGCAACCGCTCTGAGCCACTGAAGGCGGGAAGGTCTGGGCGCGCCATGCCGCCGGTCATCTTCGCCACGAGTTCGTCGTGTGTCGGCACCTCAGCAGTAACGCTCACGCCTTGATACTACGACACACAGGAACAGCACGCCTGCTGCCGAACCGACAGCGGCCTACCTCGTTAGTCGTTGTCTTTGATGGTGATGGTGGCTTGTCCGTCGCCGATTTGTGCGCGTAGGGGGTTGTGGAGGGTGATTTGGAAGGTTTCGTTGGGTTCTTTGGTGTTGTCGTTTTTGATGTGGACGTAGATGTTTTTGGTGGTGGTGCCGGTTGGGATGATGAAGCTTCGTAGTTTGCGTGGGGCGAAGTCTTGGTGTGGGGTGGCGTAGCCTGGTCCGGTGCCGAGGTGGGTGATGGTGAATGAGATCCAGACGCTTTTGTTGTGGGGTTGGTTCAAGGTGACGGTGACGGGGTAGAGGTTGAGGTAGGCTAGATCGCCGAGTGTTTGGTCGCCTTCGGTGATGGTTTGGTCGGTTATTGAGATGATGGGTGTGTTGGTGGTTTGTGTGGGTGCGTCGTCGTCGTTGATGTTGATGGTGGCTGTGCTGTTGGTGGTGTCGATTGTGTAGGTGGTGGTGGTGGTGAGGGTGAGGGTGAGGGTGAGGGTGCCGTTTGGTTCGTCTGTGTTGTCGTTGGTGGTAGCTATTGTGAGGGTTCCGGTGCCGGTGGTATCAATGGTTGTGGTGTGGGTGCTAGGGGTGATGCCGTAATCACCGGTGGTGGTGATGTTGACGGTGACGTCAAGGTTGGTGGTGGGTGCGGGTACGGCGGTGAGGGTGAAGGTAGCGTTTTGGCCTTCGGTGATGTTGTTGGTGTGTGTTGTGACACCGATTCTGGGTAGCACGGGTTCGGGTGGCACAGGTTCTGGTTGTGGTTGTGGGTCTATTTGTGGGTCTTTAGATTGCGGTGGTGGTGGTGGGTTGTTGGCGAGTTGTTGTAACGCTTCGACTACCGGGTCCCAGCGAACACTCCAGTATTGTTGCGCATACGTTTGCGCTTCAGCGAGCGTCATGGGCGTGCCGACAAAACCTGGCACGGTTTGACCGAAAGCTAAGAGCACTCGTTGCCAACGGGTAACGTGCGCGGTGCCGTTACTAGTTTCAGCAGCATATGAGCGTACGTCGGCTATGAGGCTAGCGGGTACGGTGTAGACGTCTGGTGTGGTTGGTTCGGGGTTTTGTGGTTGGGGGTTGTTGTTGAGTTGTTGTAACGCTTCTACTACGGGGTCCCAGCGGATGTTCCAGAACTGTCGCGCATAAATTTGCGCCTCGGTGAGTGTGATGGGGGTGCCGGTGAACCCTGGCACGGTGTCACCAAACGCGAGCAGGACTTGTTGCCAACGCGTGACGTGCGCGACACCGTTATTGGTTTCAGCAGCGTAGCCACGCACATCGGCTATGAGACTAGTGGGCACCCTATAGACCGGGGCAGTGTTTTCGGGTGTAACAGTGTCCTCAGGTGTGGCAGTGTTTTCAGATGGTGGTGGTGGGATAGCGTTGGCGGGATCAGTGGTGTCAACAATGTTGAACGCTTCGAGGTTGTTGACCGCGGTTGCGCCACCTCCAAGACCGTTACCAGACGTGTCATTGAGTTCACCAAGGGTGACATGTATCGTTTCAGTGCCAGTGCGAATATCGTTATTAGTCTCAGTGGCAGTGTCGGTTTCCAGGTAGTCATCGGTAGCAACATTGATTGTCAACGTAATTGCCGTGGCTGAAGTGCCTTGAGTGGGACCAGTGAACGTCACCCGTGGAGTGTCACTGCGGTTCAAATTGTTGTTGCTGCAACTCACCCCGACAGGTGCCGTGGTGGGGCAAGCAACGCTGTAGTCGCTGTTACGTGTCGCGGTGCCCCCAAACACTAATGGTACCGGTAGGGTTTCACCAGTGACAAGACCGCGGTTGAGTGTGATGGTGAACTGTTTACTGGCACCTTCAGTCACAGGCCCGTTATTGTTTTCAGAAGCAGCGAGTGTGACTACAGTGGGGTCGTTGTCTAGCACTGTGAAATGTTGCACGCCGAGTAGTTGCTCATGAGCCGGTGGGGCACCGGGTGTGGTGTCAGGTGTGGTGGGGGCGGGTGTGTAAATAGTAGGCAGCGTGCCAAGTTCAACCCGCCACGCCTCTTGGGTGGCCTCGTCAACCCGGTCGTTAGGAGCTTTCAAAGTCGCACCAGCGGTACGCTCCCCAGCAGATATCCGGACCGGCGAAGACGCAACAGTGCCAACATTATCAATAACAAAATTGATAGGTATATCAACAGCCTCACCAGCGCTTTGACGCTCAACCGTGACAGCCAACAACTCACCCTCAACCAGTGACGCTTGATCCAACTTAACACCAACCGGGGTGATACCAATCAACACATCCACAGTGCCACCAACCTGAATAGTAGAACTCGTGACACGAGCCGATGGATCGTAATGGTCAAGGTTACTTCGAATCGTACCCAACCCGAGTTGCAGCGTTTCAGTGTTCTCAGCGACGTTATCACTCACCGCAGTTAGTCTCACAGTCGCTACCTGCACAGTACCACTAGTAGAGCCAGTAAATATAACTGCAGGCCGTTTCACCGTATGCGGCGACGTAGTGTCAAGAGTCACACCCGTGTTCACGCCACCTGCTTGTGGGGGTAAAGTCAGGCTGTAATCATCATCAGTAACACCCGTACCAGTCACTGTTAGTGGCACTACCACCACCTCGCCGTCTAACAAACTACGACCCAACCGTATAGTCGCATCAACGGTGCCACCCTCCGGTACCCCCGCCTGGCTGCTACCAGCTACTTGTAGTTGTACTGTTGTGGGGTCAGAATCTCTAATACTCATCACCGCCTCGGTGATCGCACCATAGGTCAACCCCGCAGGCGCAGTACCCAACCGTATAGTAATGTACTCTACAGGCTCATCAACCTCATCAAAAAGACCTAGAAAATTAATTTCGTGTGACGTCTCACCGTCAGCTTTGATAACAAGAAACCCAGGCCGCTCGCCAGAGTAATCATCCCCTGTAGCAGTGTTACCCGAACCGGAAGGATACAACAACGGAATCCGCAAATCCTTACCAGTAGGCTCATCCAAACGCAAAACAAACGTAGCCGGAGGGTTATCCTCACTCACCGCAAACGACGCCTCTGTGAACGTTACCTCCACCGAATCGGGAGCCTCATGCACCGTGAACGTGTTCGACCCACCCGCGGTAGACAAAATAATCGTCTCATCTGACTCAGAAGTATCACTATCAGCCAACACACGCACCCCCAAACCAACATCTGCATACCGTTTACCAACACCAAACAACGTTTTATCAATCGTAATAACCGGGTTCGCTGTATCAGACGCAATCACAACCGACACACCCTCACTACTGCGATCATTATCAACAAACAACACAAAATCAGTGTTACGAACAGCAGTACCCGCAACACCAACCTCAAAACTTAGCGTGTCAGGATCAGCCGCCGTCAACGCAGTATTCAACACCAAAGTCCGCACAAAAACCGAAGAACCCTCAGGAAACCTCCTCAAACCGGTAGGATGAGACAAAGTCGCTTCAACCTCCAACGACTCATCAGACAACACAAACCCTACCGGCCCACCAGCCGTAACAGTACCATTAGTACCAAACGAAGACGGATCAGACCGATCCAAATTAGACGAAACACTCCCAAACCTGACCGACACATTCTCCACCGACTCAGACGTTGAATCATCAACCGCTGTGAACACCAACGTAGCCGTCTGCACCGTATCAGAATCAGACCCACTAAAAATAACACCCGGTTGAGCAACCGAATACGGCGACGACGTGTCCAACGACACACCCGCATTCAACCCCGACCCACCATTTAGCGTCAACGAATAATCACCCGATGTAACACCACTACCGGACACCCTTAGTGGTACCCGCACCGTCTCACCAGCAACCAGATTACGACTAAGTGTCACAGTCAACCCGCTAGATGCTCCCTCAGCCACACGCGCTTTCCCAGCCAACGCTAACGTCACCGTCGTAGGATCATCATCAACAATCACAGCATCACGCACACTAGGCGACCCCTTGACCGCGCCCGCAGGAGCGTCACCCAACGCCACCGCAAACCGCTTACTCGGCTCATCAACCTCATCACTAAACGTCCGAATCCGCGCACTAAAAGCCGTACTACCATTAGGCAGCACCGTCCAACCCGAAACACCAGAAACATCAAAATCGGTACCAGCTACCGCAGAACCATCAGTCACCACCATCGGATAGGTAAAACCCCGACCCGACGGCTCCGACAACTGCACAGGCACCCCCACAGAGTAACCCTCAAAAACAAACTGATCATCCGTCACAGGAAAACGCACCGTCACCGCTGCAGGCGCCTCATACATCGTCAACGACGCCGCCGTACCACCACCAACCGGACTAAACGTAACCGACTCATCACCCTCAGACGAATCATCATCCAACACAAAATCAACCAACAAAAACACCCCAGAACGATGCGAACCCAACACCGCTTTTGCAGTGTCAAACGTCAACACCACATTCCCACCCGACAACCCAGACACCGACACACCATCAACCAACCTATCATGCGCCCTCAAACTATAATCCGTACCCCGCACAGCAGAACCACCCACCTCCAACTCAAAACTCACCGACGCGGGATCCTCACCAACACGCAAACTCCGAGACAACCGATACGAAAACGGTGCACCCACTGTACCCTCAGGCACCCGAGGCGCAGACGCAAACCGAACCTGCTCCAACCCCAACACCGGCGCCACCGGCACCGCAGAAACCACCAACGACCCAAACCCCTCAACAGCACCACCACCCGTGCCCGCAACCGCCCGAACCTGGAAACTATACTCCTCCCCATTCACCAACCCCGACACACTATGACCCGTAGTATCAGCATCAGAACCAGAAATAGCAGTCCACTCACCCCACACCAACGGCGAACCCACACCACGACGCACCTCATAACCCGAAATCGCAGCATTACCCGGATCAACCCAACCCAAACGCACCCCATAATCACCCGCCACCACAGAAAAACCACGCGGCGCCGCCGGCCTCGCCACACTAGAAGCAGACGGAGTGGCAGTCACCTGAAAATGCCGGCTAGCAGTATCACCCACCTTAGCGCGCACCCTAAACGTATACTGCGTACCATTCGTCAACCCCTCCACTGTGAAACTCGACGTACGATAATCAGACGAATTCGGAATCAAAGTATAACCATCAAACACCAACGGCGAACCCGACCCAACATTAACCTCATAACCAGTCACCGCCTCAACACCAAGAACATCCCACGACAACGTCACACGAGTATCACCCGCAGACGTCGTTGCCCCCGACAACGCAGGATACTTAACAGCAGTCACTACCCCAGACGGCTCACCCTTCAAACTGCCCGCAACCGCCCGCAACTGCACCTCATAGGTAGTACCCACATCACCAGAAAGAACAATCTCAGACTTTGACCTAGCAGACGCACCACCAGAAACCGTCTGCCAACCACCAACCCACGGATCATCAGACTTCACACGCCGACGAAGCTCATACCCCGTAATCCGCGTATCAACAGGATCAGGATCATCCCACTCAAAAACCAACAAAGAATCCGCCCAACTACCCCACCTAAAATTAGCAGGCGCAGCAGGTGGTTTCTCAGATAACACAAACTCAATCGGCGCACCGGCGGTAGTAGTGCCCTGCGTTCTAAAAGTCGTATCTGGTATGAAAGGTGGCAAGTCTAGATTGCTGGTCACCGAGCCGAAACCGATCGCTAAGTTCTCGGTGTTTTCAGTATCATCATTATCAACAACAGCGCTAAGCCTTAAGGTAGCTACCTGCACCGTATCTGTGTCAGACCCGGTGAGCACCACCTGCGGAGCCGCATCACTAAACGGGTCCGTTGTGTTCAACGTCGCACCCGCGTTCAACTCCGATCCCGTATCAAGCGTCAACGTATAATCATCTGCTGTCACACCTGTACCAGTAACCGTAAGTGGCACACGCACAATCTCACCGGCTACCAAATCGCGACTAAGCGTTACAGTCAACTTAGAAGACGACCCTTCAGCCACACCAGACTCCCCAGCCAACGCCAACGTCAGCGTAGTTGGATCATTATCTTTGATTGTTACCGTCAAAGCACTCGGTGTGCCTTTCGTAGCACCAGACGGTGCATCACCCAACGATATCGTGTACTGTTTGTTCGGTTCGTCAACATCATTATCAGCATGAGTGTAGCTCCTGCTTTGGTGAGAGGGCTGCCCGTTAGCCTTCACCGTGATACTTTCCAACGCTACAAAATCTTCACCTGACACCGCCGTCGCACCCTCAGTGGGATATTCTAACGGAAACACTAAATCCTTACCCGACGGCTCACTCAAACGGACACCAAAATCAAAATTATGACCCTCTGCAGAATCAACGGTTGGTAGAGGAAAACGCACCGCAACTGACGCTGGCGCATCATACAAACCTATAGTTACCGCGCGACCACCAGGCGGTGTCAACACAACCGACTCATCAGCTGGCTCCGCACTACTATCAGCCACCACATTCAAATGCAGAAAAAGTACGGTTCCTCGACGATTACCTGCCAAGTACGCATCCCGATCAAACGAGAGTACTAAGTTACCACTAGCCAAACCAGACACCGACAAACCCGGAACTGTCACAGCAGAAAACGAAAAATCGGTACCCCTAGACGCATTACCAGAAACGGCCACCTCAAAGGTCACCACTGCCGGATCGTCCGCAACCCTCAACTGGCGAGACAACCGATATCCTATACGCAAACCCGACGTACCCTCAGGAACCCTTGTCACACCACCCGCAACAATCAAACTCGACAAAGACAACGCAGGTGCCTCCGGCGTGGCCGTGACTGTGTTTGACTCTAAACCCTTCACACTGCCCGCCACCGCACGAATCTGAAAACTGTACTCAGTGGCATTCGTCAAACCTGTCACCGTATGGGCAACAGTAGACGCATCACTCGAAGCAATCGCACTCCAAGGTTTCCACTCCAACGGCGAACCGGAACCCGTACGCAACTCATAACCCGTAATAGCACCATTACCCGGATCGACCCACTTCAAAACAGCCTGGTTGTCGCCTGCTGAAACAGAAACATTAATAGGCTCTGCCGGAGCGGCCGTAGCAGAAGAACTCGGCGTAGCCGTCACCGCATCCGACCACGCACCTATCAACCAGCCGTCGTCTTCATTGCCAGACACAGCCCGCAGCTGAACACTGTACTGCGTACCATTCGTTAACGAAGCCACAGGATCTCCACCCAGATCGGGCACCACATAAGAAACAGTCGTACTACGACTATTTGGAACAGGTCGCGGATCGGCCCACACCACCGGCGAAGAACCAGTACCAGTACGAAACTCGTATCTCGCAATAAGAGGATCATCCGGGTCGGACCACCTCAACCCCACTTGGGCGTTACCCGCCGAAGCGGTTAAGCCTGTGGGCGCAACAGGAGCACCCAACACCGTGACCCTAACTGTTCTCGCATCAATACGCGTACCTACAGTTATTGGCGCGTTAGGGTTATCAGGCTTACCCCCGTCAAGATTACTTTCCGCACGCGAGATTTGTACCGTCATAGTTTCGGTGGACTCTGTGGTGCTGTCAGCCGAAGCCCACAACGTCAACGAAGCAACCTGCTCATTATATATACCGCCATCAAACCTCACCGCGGGACTAGCGGTACTATAACTCCCAGAAGTAAGCAAAGTAACACCAGTGTTCACACCAGTGCCCGACTCTAACGTGAGCGAATAATCGCCACTAGTGACACCAGTACCAGAAACACTTAACGGAACAGTTACATACTCTTCAGTCACCAAATCACGACCCAACGTCAACGTCAAAGAAGTACCGGTTCCCTCCCGAAGCACCGCCGCGCTACCACGGCCAAGCGCGAGCGTCACAGTCGTTGGATCATTATCAATAATCTGGACCTTCACCCGAGTAACCGTGCCCTTAGTAACACCAGTGGGAGCTTCACCCAATTCCACATCAAAGGCCTCATTAGGCTCATCCACATCATCATCAACGATAGGTACACGAAGCGAATGAGATATATTCCCGTTGGCCCTAACTGAAAAACTATCAACCGGCGTATAATCTTCACCCGATACCGCACCTCGAGTCTGTGGTTTGGAATACATCAGAGGGAACTCAAAATCTTTACCCGTCGCTTCGTCAAGATTACCTGGAATTGTCACATTGGCAACTCCTTCTTTTGTGTTAATTGCATTAGCTGTGCCATACTGAAACGTCACCGACGTAGGAGCATCACTCAACGTAAAAGTTGTGCTTGAACCACCTGGAAATGTCAACACGACTGTCTCATCAGAAGACTCAACCACGTTATCTTCCACAACCTTGATTGGTAAACTAAATACCAACAAGTTAGGAGAATTACCCCATATTGACCTGTCAATATGCAACACAGGATTATCTTTGCCTGCCAAGAACACCCCATTGACAGAAATTTTAGGATTTGCTCCTTCTATTTGACCAGGATCAAAGAACGAATAATCAACACCACGAGTCGCAGTACCAGAAACAGCTATCTCTAACTCCACCACAGACGGATCACCCGCACCTAAAGCACGAGACAAATACACCTGATACGTACCACCATCCCCATCTATTCTTGTGCCCTCAGGCAAAGACAAAGGAGGAGTACGCACAATAACCCCAAACGTTGGCGGTGCAGGCCGTGGGGTGGCTGTTACTGTTGCCCAACCGCCCCATTGAGAGCCGGATCCTTTGCCTTCAGCTCGGATTTGGAACTCGTATTCTGTGCCGTTAGTTATATTGTTTGTGTATCTGTAAGGTACCGTTAACCCTCCGCCTGATGTCAAGAGTGAGCTTCCTACAGTGACCGCTGGATTCCATTCGCCGGTTGGTGTTGCACGGTGACGAATTTGGTAAGCTTTAATGAAACTGTTACCAGGATCAGCCCAGTTGAACGTCACACTTGCTTCACCAGGAGTAGCTGTTACACCCGCTGGGACAGCCGGAATCACAATGCGGCCGGCCTGCGCTATCCCTGGACTTGCTTCTGACCAAGCACCAGCAATACCACCAGAGGTCGCCCGAATCCGAAAATTATGATTAGTGTCATTAGTCAAACCAGTAACCACGTAATCCGTAGTGGACGCATCACTATGAGGAACAGGCTGAACAGTCGCCCAATCAGGATTGATAAGTCCGGTACCAATTTGGAACTGATAACCCGTAATGTTGCTGTTCTTTGGGTCTTGCCAAAAGAGCCTTACCCGCGTGTCACCAAGCCCAACGGCCCCCAACGTAGGCGGAGCAGGTGCATCAGGATCGTTCACTGTCACACTCACACTATTCTGCGTGCTTGACCGGTTAACACCGCCACTTACGTTCGTCTCTAACGCTGGGCGATCAAAACCGTTAGCAGTCGCATCATCAGGCCCCAACGCGACCGTTACTGTTTCAGCGCCCGTATCATCATCAAGCAACGCTGTCAGCAGCAAAGTTGCTGTCTGCGCGCCAGCACCAGAAAAACTCAAATGCGGCTCGGTTGTTGACACACCCGACAACTCAACGCCAGTGTTAAGCCCCTGCCCTTCCTTCAACACCAAATCATAGTCCGCGGTCGTCACATTCGTACCGCTAATAGCCAACGGCACACCCACCATCTCACCCGCAACAAGCTCACGACCCAAACTCACCACCAACTCCGCTGTTTGACCCTCAGCAATCGCAGCCGAACCCGAACGAGCCAACGACACCACCGTCGGATCTTCATCCACAATCTTCCTCGACACCGAATCAGCCTCAGCATCGATACTTACACCATCAGGCAACGGATTATCAGGATCCTCACTCACCGTAACAGTAACAACCTCATCAAGATCATCCACCGTATTAGGCAAAGGCTGAAACCTAATAGTAGCTGACTGAGTCGTCGCCCCGGCCACGGTAACAGTTACCGTCTGGCCATCAAAACAACCATTATTATCCAAAGACACATTCATATTACCGCTTTGAGTCTGCAGATTAGAAAAATTAGAATCAGCTAAAGAACTCTCAAAACAAAACCGAAGCCACACCTCCGAATCCACCGGAGGCGACACACTAAACCCAACAACAGCCACGGAACTCTCGCCTACCTGCACCGCACTATCACCAGTAGAAGACACCACAGACGAAGTTTGCGCCCCAACAGAACCAGGCGCCAACACCCCAAACAACACCCCAAACAACACCGTGGCCAGTGCCGCAGCAACAAACCCCCGACACCTGCCACGCTTCGGCTCACGCAAGGCCTTGCGCGGGGCGATAGTCCTAGCTGCGTCGTTCACGCTTCGGTCCTTGCGACGCTTCTGGCCGCGCGGGGATTCGCGCCACCAGCAACCCGATCTGGGGCATCTACACCCCCCCCCCCCCCCGCCGCCCTTGTAGCAGGGCTCGCCAGGGTGCCGCGTGCCGCATCGCGATCAGCCCCCCCCCCCCCCGCCGCAACAGGACAGGAGAGAACGCCACACGTACCGAAGAGGCAGCACGCCCGGGACTGCCTCCGGCACAGGTACCAGACCACAAGAAATGCATGGAGTGATTGTACACGGGTAGGAACCCCAAAACAGTCGCGCCGTTGCACCGGTGGGCCCGCTCCCCCCCCCCGCTGTCGCCCGAAACTGCGACACAGTCAACAGCGAGGAAGCCGTGCCCGCGGGCCTGATAACTGACGGGCGCGGCTATGCCGCGGAACCCCACCACGGCCAAGACCATGTTGCCCGCTGGAACTGTTGCCCGCTGGAACTGTTGCCCGCTGGAACTGTTGCCCGCTGGAACTGCGTCCTTCTCGCGTTCGGCGAACAGGTGCCCGGCTTCACAGGCACGCCCATGACCGCTGCTCACGGTTGGCGCAAGAGCAAGGAACGGCTATTGTGAACCTGATGGACAATTTCAGTTGGAACGACACGTTTCAGTTGGTGGTCGCGTTCAGCGGTCCGCTGATAGCCCTGTTTCTTGGTTTCTGGGCGATGATACGGTTCAACCTCAAAGCGCTCGATAGCAAAATCGACAACAGCATCGCCGCGCTAAACAGCAAAATCGACAACAGCATCGCCGCGCTAAACAGCAAAATCGACAACAGCATCGCCGCGCTAAACAGCAAAATCGACAACAGCATCGCCGCGCTAAACAACAAGATCGACAACAGCATCGCCGCCCTAGACAACAAGATCGACAACAGCATCGCCGCGCTAGACAGCAAAATCGTTGCGCTTGACAGCAAAGTCGACAACAGCATCGCCGCGTTAGACAGCAAAATCGTTGCGCTTGACAGCAAAGTCGACAACAGCATCGCCGCGTTGCGAGAAAATCTGGAGCTTCGATTTGAAGCCATCGACAGACGTTTTGACGCGATGGAGCGTCTGCTTGCCGAGATCAACACGAGCATCGGCTATCTCGGCGAGCAAATCGCTGGCACCAAAGAACGCCTCGCTCACGTCGAGGGCCTCCTCAACCTACCTGCTCCAGACCCCGAACAGGCCTAAGCTAACAGACAACATCGGCGGCGGTAAGCGCCACCGCACTGTTACAGCACTACCGTCATCCACGACAAGTTCCGACGCACGGTCGCGCGTCACGTTGCCGACGTGAGCCGTAGCGAACAGATACAAACAGATAAATAGATAAAAACAGATAAATGATAAACTCTAGATAGGCTGTCGCAGAGGCTGCCTCGCAGAGACCGTCTCAGAAACTGCCGCAGAAACCGCTGTGGTGGCGGGTCCCACGCTCGCCGTCGGGTTTCAAGATGCGTCGGGTTTCAAGAAGACGAAGGTTTCAGGAGGACGCAGTGGCGAAGCAGAACCCGTTTACACCAACCTTTGGGTCAGCGCCGCCGCTCATGGTTGAGCGCGACGATGTCATAGATCGTGTGCTCGCAGCGCTGCATCATGGTCCCCGTCATCCCGATTACACGTTGTTGCTGACAGGTCGGCGAGGCACTGGCAAGACGGCCCTTCTCGGCGCGGTTGAAGCCGCAGCGCGCAATAACGGGTGGCTGACTCTGAGCGCCACCGCCTCCGCGCCAGAACTTTCCGCTCAGCTGCGACATGAGTTGGGCGCGCTGGTGGAAGGCTTGCAGCAAAATCCGAAGACTCGGCTGCGTTCGGCTCAGGCACTCGGGTTCGGGCTGTCTTGGGACACAGACCGGCCCACCGGCCAGTTGCCGTACCACGAAGTCAGCCTTCGACGGGTGCTCACCAGCATCGCCGAGATCATCGGGCAATCCCACGGCAAACAATCGGCCAACGCCCAAGGGTTGCTCATCACGCTTGACGAGTTCCATGCCGCCGAATTGAACGAGGCCCGCGAGTTGGCCGCAGCGATCCAGCATGTGACGCGCCGCGAGCAGCGGCCCATCGCTTTGGTTCTAGCTGCGCTTCCCGAAGTCACCGAGACCGTGCTGTCCGATCCGGGCATGACGTTCTTTCACCGTTGCGCGCGAGCCGAAATCGGTCTGCTGAGCCGCGACGCAACCCAAAGAGCCATGCAGGTGCCGATTCGCGAAGCTGGCGGCTCCATCAACGATGATGCGCTCTCGATGGGTACTGTCGCTTCAGGCGGCTATCCGTTCATGGTGCAACTCGTCGGCTTTCACGGATGGGAATCATGCACACACAGCGCGAAACACCTCGCCGCCGAAGACTTGCAAGAGGGCATCTACGAGGCCGATCAAGCGCTAACTGACATACTGCTGCGGCCCTTGTGGTCTGCCTTGTCACCCACCGATCAGGAACTCCTGCGCCATATTGCCGCCAATGACGGGCCTGTCGAGATCGCAGCGCTCTCTGCTGCGATGGGAAAGAATCCGTCCTACATCAACACCTACCGGCGTCGGTTGCTGCGCGCCGGTGCGGTCACGGCACCTAGGCGAGGCTTCCTCGATATCCGTGACCCGGCTATGCGGCGGTGGCTCCAAGGGCTACGGCCCATAGCGGAACTGACCGACGGCTGAGCTGCAACTGACCATGCCTCTGCTGGCCATGCCTCTGCTGGCCATGCCTCTGCTGGCCGTGCCTCTGCGCCCCTTGTCGGTGGTTGCTATTGGTTGGCTACGGTTCTGGGTGATGGCGGCTGTATCGATGGCTGTGTCAATGGGCGACAGTTCGGTCCGACTCAGCGCGAGGCAGGAGGACGGTTGATGAACTTAGGAATTGCAGGACGCACCGCAGCGGTGGCCGCAGGATCAGCCGGGCTGGGGCTCGGCTCGGCGAAGGCGCTGGCTGCCAACGGTGTGCGGGTGGCTATCTGCGGCCGCGATGCAGACCGACTCGCTGCGGCGAAAGCAGAGATTGAGGGCGAAGTGATGACCGTCATTGCCGACCTGAGCAACCCTACCGAGGGTGCCCGCTTCGTCTCCCAAGCCGCCGAGGGCTTGGGTTCTGTGGACATTCTGGTGACCAATGCCGGTGGTCCTCCGCCGGGCACGTTCGAGAGCACCGAGATAGCTGCCTACCAAGCTGCGTTCGACATGAACTGCAAGGCCATGATCGAGATGTGCCGGGTCGCTATTCCGCCTATGCGCGAGCGAGGGTGGGGTCGGGTGTGCGCCATAACCAGCGTGGGCGTCAAGCAGCCGATCCCGTTCCTGATTGCGAGCTCGGTTGCCCGCGCGGGCTTGACGAGCTTTCTCAAGATCACCGCGCGTGAGGTGGCTCCCCACGGTGTAACCGTGAACTCAGCTCAGCCCGGCACCCACTGGACCGACCGCATCGCCCAAATCAGCAACAACCCCGCAGATGCGGGGCAGAGCAATCCGATGGGCATTTGCGGCGACGCCGACGACTTCGGCGCAGCCGTGGCGTTTCTGTGCAGCGAGCAAGCCAAGTTCATCACCGGCACCGGCCTGCTCATTGACGGCGGCCAATCTGTTGGACTGCTCGACTGAGCCGCAACACGCTGGGTGGTTGTGTTTATGTGATTTCGTTCGGGTGATTTTGTTCGTCACATCCGGCTTATACGAGAAAAAAATTGCAGATAAGGCCCAAAACGAGCAAAAACTATCCAGTAAGGCCCAAAACGAGCAAAAACTATCTAGTAAAGCCAACTAGGTGATACCGTTTGCGATGTGAGCCCGCCGCTTTCGCTGTCTTGGCCGCGCGGCGCGCGAACTGTCTTTTTCGACGACGACGATGGTGTGCCGTCTGCGGCCACGCTGCGTCGAGCAGTGGCCGAAGGGCAGCTTCGCAGACTCGCGCCCCGACTGTACACAGCAGACACCACGAGCGATCCTGCGGAGGTCGTCGCCAGCAATCTGTGGCGCATCTTGGGTCGGATGATTCCTGACGCGGTGATCGTCGACCGGTCAGCAGCCGCAGACGGCAAGGTCACTAATGGTGTGCTCCATGTCGCCACCAACCAGCGGAGTACCTCGCTGAGGCTGCCGGGCGTTGAGGTCCAGGTTCGGCCTCACCAGTCCAGCTTCGACATCGCCGATGACCTGCCGTGGCCGCATGGACTGCGTATCTCCCGACCCGCCCGAGTGCTCGTCGACAATCTGGTCTCAACACGCGGACGCAACCAGCAGGCATCGCGGACGCTGTCGCTTGCAGAGTTGGAGGACTGGGTCGCCCGCAAGGCCTCTTTTATGGACCAAGTGCGCGTCATGCGGCTACGCGATGAAGCAATCGCCTTAGCCAACCAGATAGATGCCGCAGATCGCGCGCGGGAGATACATGCCATTTTCGAACGTCTCCAAGGTCGGGCACCGCAAGCGCCCGACGGCGGGAAGCTCCTAGCTGCGCTGGCCAACCATCAAGCGTGGGATGAGCGGCGGGTGGAGATGTTCAACCAGATGGCCGTCGGCCTCGCCTCCCACGAAGATCCCGACATGCCTCAGCACATCCCGGCGGGCCCGTACAACCTCGAATTGCCGTTTTTCGAGAGTTATTTCTCGAACTACATCGAGGGCACGGTTTTCTTGGTCGATGAGGCGCGCCGGATCATTGAGACTCAGCAGCCACCGGCATCTCGCCCCGCCGATGGTCACGACATTTTGGGCACATACCGGTGCGTCGCCGACACGGTCGGTCGCCGGGCCGTGTCCGATGACCCGCGCGAAATGCTGACGTTCCTGCGAGACCGGCATGCCTCAATCCTCCAAGGCAGGCCCGAGTTGGGTCCAGGAGAGTGGAAGCAGACGAACAACCGAGTGGGCGCATACCACTTCGTGGCACCGCACTTGGTTGAAGGCACGTTGCTCAAGGGCCTCGAACTCACATCTTCGGTGCCAGCAGGATTTCGTCGGGCGTTGTTCATGATGATGCTGGTGACCGAAGTGCATCCCTTCGCCGACGGCAACGGGCGGGTTGCACGCGTCATGATGAACGCAGAACTGTCCGCCACAGACGAGGCGCGGATTGTGATCCCCACAGTGTTCCGCAGCGAGTATCTCGGCGGAATCAAACGAACATCAACATCACAGGCACAAGATCTGTCGTCGATTGTGCGGGTGATGAGCTTCGCATGGCGCTGGACAGCAGCGATGCCGTGGGAAGACAGAGCCGCAGTTGAAGGCCAAATGGTTGCCACCAACGCACTCAACGAACCCGACGACACAGCGATCGGTGGAATCAAACTACGACTGCCCTAGGAACCGCCGATGAATCACCAGACGTTCCATCTGTGACGCAATCAAGTTTCAACTGCTCTGCTGAGCTTGCTGAGCTGCGTGAGCCACAACCACAACCCGCACCCGCAAAACCTCACACTTCCACCCCGATCACCCAACAACAACATGAATGGACCCAAAATATATGGAAAGTACTGAAGTGCTGTCTCTATGATGCGCGGCTGTTGACCCGATCAGGAGGACACCATGTCTGAACAGCAACGCACACGTCTCTATGCTTGGCTGCGTGAGCAAACCGACGAACCACTCGCCGAGTACCTAATGGCCTGCCTCGCACCCGCGCCGCTATCAGACCTAGTCACCAAAGACCACCTCTCCGCTGAACTCGCACAACTCACCACCAAATTGGTCGCCAAATTCGCCACCAAAGAAGAAATGCACGCCGGCTTCGCTGACCTACGCTCAGAAATCGCCGCACAACGCGCCGAAGACCGACGCGCGTTCGCCGCACAACGCGCCGAAGACCAACGCGCGTTCGCCGCACAACGCGCCGAAGACCAAGCCGCGTTCGCCGCACAACGCGCCGAAGACCAAGCCGCGCTAGCAGCACAACGCGCCGAAGACCAAGCCGCGCTAGCAGCACAACGCGCCGAAGACCAGAGCGCAACTCGGCAACGCCACTACTGGCTGACCGGCACAATCATCTCCGTCGGAATCGCCGTAGGAGCACCCACCTGGCTCAACGCCCTCGGCATCATCGGCTGAACAAGGCCGCTCGGTCGGGGTCAGGTCCAGCAGGTCGTGCCCGTACCACTCTGCAGTCCCGTAGCGAGTCACGCGAACAAGCGATCCCGTGTGATGACCAACTCCCGAACGCGGGTGTTGTGCCCGTTGCGCATCTCGACAGTAACCGCACAGAAACGATGCCGTGGGAAGACAGAGCCGCAGTTGAAGGCCAAATGGTTGCCACCAACGCACTCAACGAACCCGACGACACAGCGATCGGTGGAATCAAACTGCGACTGCCCTAGGAACCGCCGATGAATCACCAGACGTTCCATCTGTGACGCAATCAAGTTTCGACTGCTCTGCTGAGCTTGCTGAGCTGCGTGAGCCACAACTACAACCCGCACCCGCAGAACCTCACACTTCCACCCCGATCACCCAACAACAACATGAAGGGACCCAAAATATATGGAAAGTACTGAAGTGCTGTCTCTATGATGTGCGGCTGTTGACCCGATCAGGAGGACACCATGTCTGAACAGCAACGCACACGTCTCTATGCTTGGCTGCGTGAGCAAACCGACGAACCACTCGCCGAGTACCTAATGGCCTGCCTCGCACCCGCGCCGCTATCAGACCTAGTCACCAAAGACCACCTCTCCGCTGAACTCGCACAACTCACCACCAAGTTGGCCGCCAAATTCGCCACCAAAGAAGAAATGCACGCCGGCTTCGCTGACCTACGCTCAGAAATCGCCGCGCAACGCGCTGAAGACCGACGCGCGCTAGCAGCACAACGCGCCGAAGACCAACGCGCGTTCGCCGCACAACGCGCCGAAGACCAAGCCGCGCTAGCAGCACAACGCGCCGAAGACCAAGCCGCGCTAGCAGCACAACGCGCCGAAGACCAGAGCGCAACTCGGCAACGCCACTACTGGCTGACCGGCACAATCATCTCCGTCGGAATCGCCGTAGGAGCACCCACCTGGCTCAACGCCCTCGGCATCATCGGCTGAACAAGGCCGCTCGCGGTGGTTCACAGCGGCGTCAACGAGGTCTTGCCGCTCGGTCGGGGTCAGGTCCAGCAGGTCGTGCCCGTACCACTCTGCAATCCCGTAGCGAGTCACGCGAACAAGCGATCCCGTGTGATGACCAACTCCCGAACGCGGGTGTTGTGCCCGTTGCGCATCTCGACAGTAACCGCACAGAAACGATGCCGTGGGAAGACAGAGCCGCAGTTGAAGGCCAAATGGTTGCCACCAACGCACTCAACGAACCCGACGACACAGCGATCGGTGGAATCAAACTGCGACTGCCCTAGGAACCGCCGATGAATCACCAGACGTTCCATCTGTGACGCAATCAAGTTTCAACTGCTCTGCTGAGCTTGCTGAGCTGCGTGAGCCACAACTACAACCCGCACCCGCAGAACCTCACACTTCCACCCCGATCACCCAACAACAACATGAAGGGACCCAAAATATATGGAAAGTACTGAAGTGCTGTCTCTATGATGCGCGGCTGTTGACCCGATCAGGAGGACACCATGTCTGAACAGCAACGCACACGTCTCTATGCTTGGCTGCGTGAGCAAACCGACGAACCACTCGCCGAGTACCTAATGGCCTGCCTCGCACCCGCGCCGCTATCAGACCTAGTCACCAAAGACCACCTCTCCGCTGAACTCGCACAACTCACCACCAAGTTGGCCGCCAAATTCGCCACCAAAGAAGAAATGCACGCCGGCTTCGCTGACCTACGCTCAGAAATCGCCGCGCAACGCGCTGAAGACCGACGCGCGCTAGCAGCACAACGCGCCGAAGACCAAGCCGCGCTAGCAGCACAACGCGCCGAAGACCAAGCCGCGCTAGCAGCACAACGCGCCGAAGACCAGAGCGCAACTCGACAGCGCCACTACTGGCTGACCGGCACAATCATCTCCGTCGGAATCGCCGTAGGAGCACCCACCTGGCTCAACGCCCTCGGCATCATCGGCTGAACAAGGCCGCTCGGTAACGGGGGTGCCTTTTGGGGTTCTGCCATGTGTCCATGCTGGCAGGGGCGTGTGACATAAATTAGCGTGGCGTGCTTGGTCGGCTATGTAATCCCCGTACTTGCTAGGGCTCGGCGGGTGAGTACTCGGGCTAGGTGGTTGCGGTAGTCCGGTGTGGCATTCAGGTCTGTTGGGGCGTCAGTGCCGTCGGTGGCTTGTTCGGCTGCTTCGGTTGCCGACGCGCCGCTTGCCAACGCCGCCTCAACCGCGCTAGCACGCAACGGAGTTGAACCCATGTTCACCAACGCAACATTGGTACCACCGCTCACCGTCACCGCAGCAACACCAACAATCGCCCAATCCTGAGCACGCCGATTGAACTTCTGATAGTTCCAACCAACACCCGGCGCCTTCGGCACCCGAATCTCAGTCAACATCTCATCATCAGCCAACGGCGGAGTTCGCCCACCCTCAACACGCTGTCAATCAAACCGAAGTGCATCCCTTCGCCGACGGCAACGAGTGGGTTGCATGCGTCATGATGAACGCAGAACTGTCCGCCACAGGCGAGCACACTCAACTCAACCGTAACCACCAGTCCAGTCTGCCCACCAATAAAGCTTGCCAAGCCACTCGTGATTTCGTCTACGTGCTGTGAAGAACAAGGCATTCAGACATCTGTACTTCGTTATCGCCTTCAAAATCCATCCGTATGCCGGAAGATACCGCCCACTTTGACATTGCATCAAGTGGCGATAGCCATCGCGCAGGAAATGATGCACTGTTGTCGAATGCCACCCTCAAGAACGAACACCGACGCCCCTGCGAATCTTCCACAATCTTGAAGTCATCATACAACACAGAACGGGTAATAGCTTCGGCGTTGGGCCAAGAGACACCATTCAGTATGAGTGCTTCACGAAGTAGTAGTGAACCAAACTGGATGTTCTGCTCAGCTTCTCTGATGTCAAGCAATAACGAAGTCTGAATCTCACTAAGTTCGGATTCATGGAGAATTGTGCCTATGTCTATTGCGTCATCAAGAAACTGTTCCCTAAAACCCGCAGCAAGTAACTGAACCCAGCGACTAGCGCGATCTATAAAGTAGAACGTTTGCTCATCCACTATTACTTTAGTATCTCGATCGTCCTCAGCAAATGCGAACCAGTGCATGTCGGTATTTCGGTAAGTGCTATCCCATTTGTCTTGCCTATACCGGCTAGTACATTCTATAGCAAGTCCTTCTTCTATACCCAAGCCTGCCAGATAAGCGTCAGGATTATCAGTTATTTGCTGCGGTCGAACTCGCCTCCAAGATGGCTGCTCTTGAGCAATCCATGCATGTGTAAGTTCATGAGCTAAAACTTCATAAAGCCGTCTATCATCCGAATCGCTATGTATCCAGATACTGTGAGACCGGTCATCATAGAAGCCTAATTGGTTGATATTGCGGCGGTCCATCTCCGCAGCGTAACTGTCGTAGTCAGAGCCAATACCTCCCATGATGTGATACAGAAGGTACTCTTCTAGAGGATCTTGCCGCCGAATTATTAGACGCTGATTGGAAGGAGTAATCTCGACAAATTTCGGTATCTGATCTTTTTCGAACGAGACACTGCACAAACGTCCAAGGGCTGGTAAAACATCACTCAAAATATTATCAACACGCTCATCAAAGGTTTGCGATGAGCAAGATAGAACTGTATTTCCACATAACAATACAACAAGGCTTACAAGGAGCGCCTTTTGTGTAGACATAATGCGTCTTATCTGAAACTACACACCTGAACAGTATCAGCATCACAGTAAAATCGTGGACTCTGACCAGTTCTAATGTCCATCACAGGTGATATTGTGTTACTACCATCGAACCAACGATAAGAAACTCTGTGCCTAAACTCAAAGAACTTACGGCGATACGAAGGGTCGAACACACTCATAAAACCAGATTGAGGCTGCCGAAGATTTACTCTCCATTGACTAAGATACTGCGTCGGCCGAGGGTGGTTGCGGCAGTCGTAATCAAACCCCACAGAAACATCAATTCGACACTCGCTAATATTTTCAGTTATCTTGAATCTGCCTCGGTTTGAAGCTGTCGAAAACTCCTGAGTAAATCTAGTTTCACGGCCATTCAAGTCCATCTTGTAAGTTACACGAACAGAGCCAACAAGAGAGGCATAAAATGGAGATGCAAAGCCAATAGCCATATAGGTGCGAGCGTGCCAGCGGTACGGGTGGTCAACTAACACGGTCCATGGTAGCGCTGTGCTAGGCATCTGCCCAGAACCGGCGACTAAACCAAACAAAGGATCAGTCTGTTGGCTGGGGTCAAGACCTCGTTTAGCTATTCCCGAACCCGGATTTTGGCTTTCTGATCTAACAGCCTGCAATGCATCTTGGGCATCGGAAACTAGCACAGACTTACTCTCTCCTGTTGTATGGCTCAAGAATTCGTCCGGTTGCGCAATTAAGTCTCGGAGAAGCGACTCAATACCGGGAATCTCGGCTCGATCAGCGACTGCAAGCCTCACCAAAGTATCGAGCACAGACTCTCCATTTTGTATCGCAAAAACGTAGCAGCTCACACGCTTACAGCGTTGACTTATTTTCTTCATCTCAGAAGCATCTGGCATGGTTGAACTCAGGTAGCGGCCGGTCGTCGCTGCCACCGACGCTTCCCCCTCAGACAGTTCAGCAACCGGCTCAGAAGCTGTGCCGGTTGATGTCAGAGGCTCCGAAGTTGCACCCGCCGACACCGTCGGCAGCAACAAAGCAAACGCTAGGGCACCGGCCAAGAGAACTTGGCGCCACTGCTTTGCAGCGATACTTGCATCGGTCATGAAACTCCGGAGGCTTGGAGGGCTCGGCGGGTGAGTACTCGGGCTAGGTGGTTGCGGTAGTCCGGTGTGGCATTCAGGTCTGTTGGGGCGTCAGTGCCGTCGGCGGCCTGTTCGGCTGCTTCGGTTGCCGACGCGCCGCTTGCCAGCGCCGCCTCAACCGCGCTAGCACGCAACGGAGTTGAACCCATGTTCACCAACGCAACATTGGTACCACCATTCACCGTCACCGCAGCAACACCAACAATCGCCCAATCCTGAGCACGCCGATTGAACTTCTGATAGTTCCAACCAACACCCGGCGCCTTCGGCACCCGAATCTCAGTCAACATCTCATCATCAGCCAACGCCGACTCAAAATAGCCAGTAAAAAAATCACCCACAGCGATCTCACGGCTGCCATTCGGACCTTGGGCGACAAGCGTGCCGCCCAGCGCCAACACCGCCGCCGGCAAATCCGAAGCAGGATCAGAATGCGCCAACGAACCCCCAATCGTGCCACGATGACGAACCTGAGGATCACCTACCTCACCAGCCACATGAGCCAGTAGCGGGCACTCAGCTGTCAGCAAGTTGCTCGTCTCAAGCGCGCGGTGACGAGTCAACGCCCCAACAGCAATATGGTCACCACCGTCGCTGATGTAGCTGAGATCGCCGACACGCCCAATATCAACAACCACGCTCGGCACCGCCAAACGCAACTTCATCATCGGCAACAACGAATGACCACCCGCAAGCAACTTGGCCTCATCACCATGCTCACCGAGCAACGCAATCGCTTCCTCCGCCGAACCAGCACGCACATAATCAAACGCCGCGGGAATCATCGCAGCACCCCCTCCTGGACCGAACCCTCACCAGCCGCGCAAGCCAGCACCGACTTGACAATGTTGTGATACCCCGTACAACGACACAGGTTCCCCTCAAGCCCCAAACGAACCTCTCGCTCCGTCGGACTGGGGTTCTCCTCCAACAACGACACCGCCGCCATAACCATGCCTGGTGTGCAATAACCGCACTGCAAACCATGATTGCGCCGAAACGCCTCCTGCATCGGATGCAACTCATCGGGCGACGGCGCCAAACCCTCAATCGTGAGAACATCCTCACCATCAGCCTGCACCGCCAACATCGTGCACGACTTCACCGACTCGCCGCCCACAAGCACCGTGCAAGCCCCACACGAAGACGTATCACAACCCACGTTCGTCCCCGTCAACCGCAAACCGTCCCGCAACCAATACACCAACAACGTACGCGGCTCCACATCGCCAGCACGCGTCTCACCATTCACCGTGACACTGATCTCCACTATGACCTCTCCCGTCCTCGTAGGCCAACAAACCTAACCCACACCATCATGCACCATGCAGCAACACCGCGCCGACACACACCCACAAGCACCGCACCAGCCCAACACCACAACAACCACCAAGAACGCAAACGCGCGCCACAGACCATGACAAACCAGCCAGCACACCCTCAGCGCACCCTCAGCACGCTGTCAATCAAGGAGCAGGTGCGCCACACCCGGCAGCGGCCATGCAGTCGGCAGGTCAACCACATCCGCGGGGTTCACGTTCAACCGGTACAGCGTGTCTCCCTCGCGCACCAGCGAGAGTTGCTCACGCGCTATCCGTTCCACCACGACAGGGTCTTTGGCTTCGGTGACCTGATCAGACAGGTGAGATGTCTCAGCCTGCAGCCGAGCCAAGGTATCTTGTGCGTGAGCGATGCTGCGACGCTGAGAGTTGAGCGACTGCCAAGGAAACAGCAGCCCCGCTAGGAGTCCCACCGAAGCCACAACGACTACAAGGCCGACGAGCAGCCTCATTGCCCGCCGACCCGAACGTGGACGCCGGGGCAGAACCGGGGTATCAGCGGCAGCACTCATCGGCGCGGCGCCAGCGCGTCACCGCCCCGGTAGGCAGCAGAGCTACCGAGTTCTTCCTCGATACGCAAAAGCTGGTTGTACTTCGCGACTCGATCCGAGCGTGCCGGTGCGCCCGCCTTGATCTGGCCACAGTTGACGGCAACTGCTAGGTCCGCGATGGTGGTGTCTTCTGTCTCACCCGAGCGGTGTGACATCACCGAGGTGTAGCCAGCGCTGGCGGCTAGCTTCACAGCATCGAGCGTCTCGCTGAGCGTCCCGATCTGATTGACCTTGAGGAGGATGCTGTTGGCGACGCCAGCGGCTATGCCACGACTCAACCGTTCGATGCTGGTCACAAACAAGTCGTCGCCAACGAGCTGCACCCGTCCGCCGAGCCGGTCGGACAACGCCGACCAGCCCTCCCAGTCGTCTTCGGCCATGCCGTCCTCAACTGAGCAGATCGGGTAGCGCTCACACAAATCGGCCAAGTAGCCAACAAAGCTGGCAGCGTCGAGTTCTCGGCCCTCGCCGGCCAAGCAGTAGACACCATCGCTGTAGAACTCGGTGGATGCCGCATCGAGCGCCAGCGCCACGTCGGTGCCCGGTTCGAAGCCAGCTTCGCGGATCGCCTCGACCAGCAGCGCCAGCGCAGCCTCGTTGGAGTCCAAGTCGGGCGCGAAACCGCCTTCGTCGCCGATGGCCGTCGACAGCCCCCGCGCGCTCAGCACCCCTTTGAGCGCGTGATATGTCTCGGCGCCCCACTGCAAGGCTTCTGAGAACGACGCTGCTCCGGTTGGCACGATCATGAACTCTTGGAGATCGACGTTGTTGTCGGCGTGCTCACCGCCGTTGATGACGTTCATCATCGGCGTGGGAAGCACATGTGCGTTGGTGCCGCCTACATGCCGGAAGAGGGATATGCCAAGCGAGGCTGCCGCCGCATGGGCAGTCGCCAGCGACACGGCTAGCATCGCATTCGCTCCGAGGTGGGCTTTGTTGAGGGTGGCATCTAACTCGACGAGCGTCCGATCGACCGTCCGCTGCTCTCGGGCATCGAGACCCAAGAGCGCGCCAGCGATCTCGTCGTTTACATGGGAGACCGCAACAGCCACGCCCTTGCCGCCGTAGCGGTCGCCGCCGTCACGCAGCTCGACCGCCTCAAACTGACCCGTTGAGGCACCCGAGGGCACTATCGCTCGGCCAAAAGCGCCCCCGGCAGTTCGTACTTCGGCTTCAACGGTGGGATTGCCCCGAGAGTCCAGAACCTCGCGGCCGGTTACTTCAACGATGTGCGTGGATGTGCGTGCTGTCACGCAGCAACACAGTACCGAAGCTAGGCGTTGCGCGCTTTGCGCGCTTCTGGGCTAATGGGCTAACTCTTGCGCGCTTCACGCGCGGCGATGCGGTCTGCTCGGGCCTTTCGTTCGGCCGCTTTGATCTCCTCCCATTGCACCGAAAGCTCGGCATCGGTGGGTTCGGGCGCCGCGGGGTCACGCTCGAAGACATGGGGATGGCGGCGGAGCATCTTGGCTTCGACGGTCGATAGCACTTCGGTCAGCGTGAAGGTTCCTGCCTGTTCCCCGATAGCGGCGTTCATCAGTACTTGCAGCAGCACATCGCCAAGTTCTTCGACCAAATCCTCAATAGCGGTCGCCATGTCATGGGGACTGCCCGAAAGCGCATCGTCGGCCGCCTGCAGCGCTTCGACCAACTCCGTCACCTCGTCTGTCGCGTACGGCGCCAAAGAGGCATGCGTCTGGGCTCGATCCCAAGGGCACTCGCGTCGCAGATGTCGAATCACCCCATGCAGCGAAACCATCCGCTCGCCGAGGTCTGCATCAGCGTCCATCACGACGTTCTCGCTGGGATCACTCACCACATCAGTCACTGGAATCGGTCACTGGAGGTAATCACTGGAGGTAATCACTGGAGGTAAGGCAGGGAAATTCGGAGGCTGTCAGGATCCCAAGTGCCAAGCGCTGGCTCCACATTCACCACATAGCCAACCATTGCTTCGGTCAGCAAGCGCCCCGCAAACGGCCCAACTGCCGACAAGTCAGCTAGGTCTTGCTGCAGATCGTCGAGGTGCAGCACCACCCAGAACTCGCCTGTAGGACTCGCCGCCGACGGCACCAAGATCGGCTCGCTCACGTCGCCAACATCGAGATCGAACAGGGCTGACGCCACCTCGCCGGGGCCAAACAAATCGAAAGGTAGGCCGCATCCAAGAGTGCCGTCTTCTTCGGTGATGTCAGGAAAGTTGACCTCGGCTGCGACCTCAGCCATTGACTCGCCAGCGCCCACACGCTTGGCGCCAGCAGCAGCAGCAGCCTCGTCGGGCAGCACCAGAGCACTCACACAGTGGGGTGTTGCCAACCGCTCGATGTTGGGATCTTCGGCGATGCTGCGCTGCTGAGCGAACTGCTCAAACGGCCCCTCGATATGGGCCTGCACCTGCGCGTTGATGTCCTCGTCGGAAGCGTCGATGTTGACGGGATAACCGAACTCGTCAAGCGCCACGGCGGCCAAGCGCAACTGAAGCATCGAGGTAAGCCGAGAAACAAACTCCTCGTGGGTCGGGTTCTGCGCGTCGGCCATCTGCGAAGTAGGCGAAGCCGCCAAGCTGTCGCTGACCTGTGCAGCCAAGATCTGCCCGCCAGGAAAATCGGCCACAACCGCGTCGCGGTCCTCCAAAACTGCCTTAGCGGCAGCGGCTTGTGCCCCACGCTGTGCCTCTTGTTCGGCCCGTTCTGCTTCGAGCGCTGCCTGGTTGGCCGCAAGCTGCGCCTCCCGCTCCGCTTCCTGGTTGGCCGCATCGAGGGCGTCACGCGTCACAACTCCGTCGTTGTCGGTGTCGAGCTCGGCAATAAGCTCAGAGGGAACCTCTGTGTGAATCGTGATGACATCGCCTCTGTCACCGTCGCCGCTGGCACTGCAAGCAGAAGCCACAAACAACAGCAGCACCAACGACACCAGCAACAGGACCTGTCGCGGCATGGGGCTTGCCTCGGCGCGCACGGTGGGCAGACTAGATGGCCGCTGCATCGGCGGGGGGGCGCAGCTGCTGACAGAACGCGAACAAGTGCCCCACCGTGGTCGGCCGTAGCGCCCGTGCAGACAGATGCACCTCTGCAGTTTCGGCTTTGTAGCGGGCCGTTGTGAACGGCGTGCCGGCACAGATGCGCTTCATGCGAAGCTCCTCGCTGGCAGTCAGCTCCAGCGGTGCGAGTCGCACCCGACCACCGTCGTGACTTCGAGCATACGCCACGGTCCGCAGGCCCAGCCGGTGGCATTCGGTGCGCAGCAACGCAATGTGCAGCAGCGTCTGCGCTTCGGCGGGCACCGGGCCGTAGCGATCTTTCCACTCAGCTTCAATGTCGGCCACCTGCACTAGCTCGGTTACTGCGCCGAGCCTCCGATAGGCCTCAAGACGTCCGGTGCTGTCGGCTACGTAGTCCTCGGGCAGATGCGCCGCAAGCGGCAGGTCGATGACAATTTCAGACGGCTGCTCGGGTGTCTCGCCGCTCAGCTCGGCGACAGCCTCGCTCACCATTTCGCAGTAGAGGTCATAGCCGACCGCGGCGATATGGCCCGACTGCACGCCGCTGAGCAGGTTGCCTGCGCCGCGCAGCTGCAGGTCGCGCATGGCGATGCGGTAACCCGAGCCCAACTCGGTGGTCTCGCCAATCGTGCGTAGACGCTCGTACGCCTCTTCACTGAGCGACTGGCCCTCAGGATGGAACAGGTACGCATAGGCACGCTGGCCTGAGCGGCCAACTCGACCTCGGATCTGATGCAGCTGCCCCAAACCGAGCAGGTCGGCACGATCAACCACCAAGGTGTTGACGCTCGGCATGTCGATGCCCGATTCGATGATCGTCGTACACACCAGCACGTCGTAGGCACCTTCCCAGAAATCGATCACGACCTGTTCGAGCGTGCCTTCGTCCATCTGGCCGTGCGCCACGGCGATGCGTGCCTCGGGCACCAACGCAGCCAACTCAGCAGCCACACGGTCAATGTCCGCGACTCGGTTATGAACGAAAAACAACTGGCCCTCTCGCAGAAGTTCACGCCGGATGGCCTCACTGACCGCGCGTTCGTCGTAGGGGCCGACATAGGTGAGGATCGGCTGGCGCTCCGCGGGAGGTGTCTGCAGCAAAGACAAATCGCGGATGCCAGTGAGCGCCATTTCGAGCGTGCGAGGAATAGGCGTGGCAGTCATTGTGAGCACATCAACTTCGGCACGCAGCTGCTTGATGGATTCCTTATGGCTAACCCCAAAACGTTGCTCTTCGTCAACCACCAAGAGGCCCAAATGTTTGAACTTGACATCGTTCGACAACAAGCGATGAGTGCCGATCACCATGTCCACCGTGCCGTCGGCGAGCCCAGCGACGACCGCGCGCTGATCTGCTGGGGTGAGGAACCTGCTCAGCACCTCAACGCGGACTGCTTGGTCGGCGTAGCGCTCACAGAACGTCTGGTGGTGCTGCTGAGCGAGCAGCGTGGTAGGCACCAGCACCGCCGCTTGCTTGCCGGCACTGACCGCGCAGAACGCCGCCCGCACCGCTATCTCGGTCTTGCCGAAACCAACATCGCCGCACACGAGGCGGTCCATCGGTACGGGCGCGGCCATGTCGGCTAAGACCTCCTCGATGGTGCGACGCTGGTCCGGTGTGGGGGTGTAGGCGAAGCTGTCGGCCAGTTCGGCCATGCCAAGACAGCCTGGATCGAATGAATGGCCGACAGTGGTGATACGCCGCTGATAGAGCAACACCAACTCTTGAGCGACTTCAGACACGGCGGCTCTGACTTTGGCTTTCTGACGCTGAAAGTCGCTGCCGCCCATACGGCTGAGGCTTGGTGTCTCGCCGCCGATGTAAGGGCGGATGAAGTCGATCTGCTCGGTGGGCAGGTAGAGCCGGTCGGTGCCCCGGAATTCCAACTCGAGATAGTCGCGCTCGTCGTCGCCGAAGGCCCGGTGAACCAGCCCTAAATATCGGGCAATTCCGTGGTGATGGTGTACGACAAAGTCGCCAATGCTGAGATCTTCAAATGTTGGAGTGAGAGCTGTTCGTCGGCGTGCTGCACGATGAACGCGTCGGCGGCCGGTGAACTCTGCTTCGGGCAGCACTGCCACCCCTGCTGCTGAGGCGATAAAGCCTTTGCCGAGCGGCGCAACAACAACATGGCCGCCCGGCTGAGCTACAAAGGACGAGCGATTGCGGTGCAGGCGAAGAGGGACATTCTCGGCGCTGAGCGCGTCGGTGAGACGCTCAGCAGAGCCCTCCCCTTCAGCAGCCACTATGACAACAGGCCGCTCTGGTTGGGAGGCGATGGATCGCTCGGGCACATCTGGGGGGCCAGTGATTGGGGAGCCAGTAATCAGGTTGCGGAGCTGTGTTAACAGACGTGTGGGGTCACCAGCGACAGGGGCCCACATCTGCGTGGCGATGCTGGGTCCGCCTTCACCGGACGCAGTTGGGGCGGCAGTCGAGTCGATCGACCACACCGCCCCGCTGAAGCGCGAAAGCAGCCGATCGAACGGCACATGAAGCCGAGGAAACAACCCAGTATCCGAATCTGGTCCCGAATCTGGTCCCGAATCTGGCCCCGAATCTGGCTGGTTGGCTTGTGCATCGTTGTAGGAACCGTCGCTGTTGTGGTCGACATCGGTGTCGCGACCGGCGGCCTGATCTGGTTCGTCTGCTTCGTCTGGTTCATCTGCGCTGCGCAGGCCCCACGTCACAGCAAGCGAGCGGGTCAGGTCGTCGGTCTCAGCCGCTATGTCGGCTGCGCGGTCAGCGAGCCGCCGAGGCTCATTCAGCAACACCAGTGCATGCGTTCCGAGAAGATCCGGCAGCACCAACTCTTCGTCAGCCAGCCACGGCAGCCAGGACTCCATGCCGTCAAACAGTTCGCCGCGAGCGAGGCGCTCCATGTGCTCACGACACCACGGCTGGCTTCGAGCCAGCTCGGCCGCACGCTCGCGCATGGCAGCGTCGGGACGCAGTTCGCGCGCCGGCAACAGCCGCGTCGAATCAACATCAACGACCGAACGCTGGTCGGCGACTGAGAACTCAGTAAGACGGTCCACCTCATCGCCCCACAAGTCGATGCGCACCGGTGCGTCGGCCGTTGGGCAGAACACATCCACGATCCCGCCGCGAACGGCAATCTCGCCGCGGTGCTCAACCTGATGTTCTCGCCGGTACCCCCATGCCACCAGTTGGTTCACCAGTTCCCCGAGGTCGCATCGACTGCCTTTGACCACAGTGAGTGCCGACGGCTCGTTGGTGCATGAAGGCGGGCTCAGTCGCTGCAGCAGGGACCGGATCGGCGCCACGATTACCTCAGCAACCTCGACCCCAGCAAGCCCAGCCCCAGCGGCATCAACCCCAGCGGCATCAACCCCAGCAAGCTCAGCTTTGGCAGGACCGAGCGAGGCACCAAGCGATGACTCGGACTGACGTGCCGACGGTGCCGCCAGCGCCGACAGCACTGCCAGCCGTCGGCCCATCGTTTCGGCTGCAGGGCTCACACGCTCAAAGGGCAGCGTCTCCCACGCGGCGAAGAGAGCTACCCGATCTTCTCCTAGCCAAGTGGCGAGGTCGGCAGTCCAGCGCTCGGCCTCTTGGGCCGTTGCCGTCACAACGAGGATCGGAGCGCGCGATCCTCGTGTGGCCAAACCGGCAACTACGAACGGGCGGGCCCCTTCCGCGACTGCAATCGAGCCTGAAGACCGGCCGAGCATCGCAACGAAACCCGGGTCGCCACCCAAACGTTCGGTCAGCGCGCGCAAGGGCGCCGCAGGTGCCGTGCTCACACTGTGCTCACAAGAAACACTGTGCTCACAACAAACGCTGTGCTCACGCTGTGCTCACAAGAAACGCTGTGCTCACGACGGGCTCACAGGGGCTTGCAACCTGGCAGCCGTCGGCGGGCATTGGTGACGTTCATCGCAGCTTCGATGCCGTCGCGCACCAGCACTTCTAGACCTAACACTGCTTGGTCAACAGATGCATCGATGAGTGGCGCTTCTGAGCGGCTGGGTCGCTGCAGCACCCATTTACGGCCAACTTGAGGCTGCGGCGGCTTGCCGATGCCAATCCGTAGCCGCACGAAGTCGTGGGTGCCTAGATGCCCTGCGACCGAGGCCAGCCCGTTGTGACCGGCGATCCCGCCGCCCACTTTGAAGCGCAACTGGCCCGGGGAAAGATCGAGTTCGTCGTGTACAACGACGAGCCGAGTTGGTTCGACAATGCCGTGACGCCGAATCAGCACATCCACACTGCGACCGCTTTCGTTCATAAACGTGGTCGGGCAGGCCAGCGCGACTCGCTGCCCACTCACCGTGACAGTGCCAGCCCGGGCGCGCTCTCGCCGCGCCGTCGCCAAGTCGCAGCCCAAAGAGGTCGCCCAACGTTCCACCACCGCCGCCCCAAGGTTGTGGCGACTATCGGCGAAGCGCTCAGGCGGATTGCCCAGACCAACCACTAGCCAGTCGGCGGCTGTTCCCCGCCGCGCGGCCGCCCGGCGGAAGACCGACACCAGCGCAGTCAGTCCTCGTCTTCGGCGTTGGCTTGGTGAGCACCGTCGAGGGCTTCGCCGTCGTCACCAACCTGTTCGGCTGCGACAGCTGCACGGGTGCGTTGAGCGATCACCACAAGTGTGTCGCCGTCTAGCAGGCTCACCATGCCCTCAGGAAGCGTCATGTCGCTGACCCGGACTGGATGTTCGAGCGACAAATCCGACACATCGACATCCAGCGAAGGCGGGATCGCGCCCGCCGGAGACTCAACCTGCAGCGACATCAGCTGCTGCTGGGTGACGGCGCCCTGACGCCCAGCCAGCACGGCATCGCCGATGAGCCGTACCGGTACGTCCACCACCAAGCGCTCATCTAGAGACACGAGCATGAAATCGACGTGAGTCACACGGTTGGCGATGGAGTCGCGCTGCATGTCCTTGACGATGGTGAGGTGATGCTCGCCCTCAACTTCGAGCGTGATGATTGCGTTCGGCCCCGCTGCGTTCAGCGCAGCCCGAAATCGCAAGCGATCTAGCGTGAGCAGCACCGGTTCGGTGCCGTGGCCGTACATGACCGCAGGAATCTTGTCGTCGGCTCGCAGCCGCCGAGAGGGACCAGAGCCGATGGCCTTGCGGTTCTCGGCAACGAGCTTCATCTGTTCCATCGCGATTTCCTCATCGGTCGGACCCGGCGCGCCGAGCGGCAGGCAAGTTTACGGCTCTTAGAAGAGGTTCTGGCCGTCGAAGATCTCCGACACCGACGCGTCTTCAAACACCGACTCGAGTGCGTCGGCGAACACACCGGCGACACTCAGCACTTCGAGCTTGTCGAATCGTCGAGTGCTGGGGATTGGCACCGTGTTGGTCACGATCACCCGGCTCAACGAGGAGTTTTTGAGCCGGTCAACGGCAGGGTCGGAGAACACTGCGTGCGTGCTGGCGCACATCACGTCTGCTGCTCCGTGAGCGATCAGGGTCTCAGTGGCAGAGCAGATAGTGCCGGCTGTGTCGATCATGTCGTCGATGATGACGCAGGTGCGCCCCGCTACCTCGCCCATGATCCCGAGCGCTTCAGATTCGTTGGCGGTGTCGTTTGAGCGGCGCTTGTAGATCGACGCCACGTCGCAGCTCAGCAGGGTGGCGTAGCGCTCTGCCACTTTCACTCGGCCCGTGTCGGGCGACACGATGACGGAGGCCGATCCCATCACTGAAGCCAAATAGTCGATGAGCACCGGTGCGGCGGTGAGGTGATCTACCGGGCCGTCAAAGAAGCCTTGGATCTGGCCGCTGTGAAGGTCGATCGACACCAACCGCTCCGCGCCGGCCGTAGTGAACAGATCGGCCAGCAAACGGGCGGTGATCGGCTCGCGACCGGCCGCTTTGCGATCTTGACGGGCGTAGCCGTACAGCGGTGCGACGGCGGTGATCCGCTTGGCGGAAGCGCGTTGGGCGGCGTCCACCATGATGAGATGCTCCATGATGGCGTCGTTGATGCTCATGGTCTCGCTGGCAGCGTGGCTCTGGATAATGAAAACATCCCCGCCTCGGATGGACTCCGCGAACTTGCATTTGATTTCGCCGTTGGCGAAATCGACCAAACCCGGGTCACCTAGCTCGACGCCTAGATGCTCAGCGATCTCTTGGGCCAGATCGGGATTTGCCCTGCCGCTGAAAAGATGCAGACGCTTCTTGGTGACCAGCTCCATCGCGTATTCCTTTCGAGACAGCTCCAGATTGAGACAGCTCAGACGGCGGCGCGCTCAAAACCGTCACGTTGTGTGCCGTCACTGCGCCATCACGTTGCGTGATGGTGTGCGACGCTGGGCGGCAGACTCAGGCGGCGCAGCCTGCAGCCCGTCACCGTTTTGAGACTATCCGACGCCACCTTGCGAACCCCAAGGCTCACGCTGTTGCTGCCGTTCGGTGGCGGCGCCTTTGGGTGCGGCGCCTTTGAGTGCGGCATCATGGGGCGCTTCGACAGGGAGCGCATTACTTGCGAGCGGCCAAAGCGGCTTCGCAGGCAGCGAGTTGAGCTGCATCGTTCGCGCCTAGGGCTTCGGCAGGGTCCCTCAACGGCAGCACAGCGATGTCTTGGCCGCCGCGCGTCAGGTGTCCAACTGCATCGGTGAGGTAGTACTCCCCGACGGCGTTGGCGCGGCGCAACCGCGGGAGCGTCCAGCGGAGATGAGCGATCTCAAAGCAGTACACGCCGACGTTGATCTCATCTATCCGCGTCTGCGAAAGCGAAGCGTCGCGCTGCTCAACAATGGCGATCCCGGCATCGCTGTACACGACGCGCCCGTAGCCAGCCGGGTCGTCAAGGCGGGCAGTAAGCAGGCTGGCTGCTGCGCCTTCGCGGCGTCGAACGGCAACAAGCTCAACCAACGTCTGCGGGCGAAGCAACGGCGTGTCACCTGGCAGCACCAGCACGTCGCTTGCTGTGTTGCTTGCCGTCGTGTCGCTTGTCGCCGGTGGGTTACCGAGCGTTTCGCTGAGCGCGTCGAGTCCGACGCGGACGGCATCACCGGTGCCGAGCTGTTCGGGCTGCGTGGCAAAGATAAGTCGATTCGGCAGGGGCGCGTGGGCGCGCACCTCGTTGCAAACCTGCGCTGCGCCGTGGCCGACGACGACCACCACCGGATCTGCGTCAGCACCCGCAAGGGCATCGAGCACTCGCAACACCATGGCCCGGCCCGCAACCGGATGCAGAGGTTTCGGCAGGTCTGACGACATTCGGGTGCCGGCCCCCGCTGCCAGCACGATCGCGGCACAGCGTTCGCTCATTAGTGCAGGCCTGCTGTTGGCGGGCGACCGCTGGGTTCGGGGAGGAGGGCTCGAACCTCCATTGCCGGGACCAAAACCCGATGTCCTGCCAATTGAACGATCCCCGATGGCGCTTGCGGCGTGTGCCGAAATGCTTGCAGGTTGAGCGTAGCGAGCCGCTTGGATGCCGCTGCGCCCAACGCATCGCGGGCGTTCTCGTGGCAGCGCCGACGCGAGTCGGTAGCGTGCGGTGCTTCATGGGATCGCTGGTCAAGAAACGCCGCAAGCGGATGCGCAAGAAGAAGCACCGCAAGATGCTGCGGCGCACGCGTTACCAACGCCGCAACCGCTGACCCCAAGCGTCCCCCCTCTCACCGTTGACCATCGTTGCCAGTAAGTGGCCGCGACAGTACGTGGCCCCAACAGCGCGCTCTCTGCACAACGTTCATGCGGTGAGCGGTGCGTTAGCTGGGCTACAACACAATTCGCGGATTAGAGCGCATGCTGAATTAGCATCGTCTCTGCTGTTCGCCAGAGGCCCAGCCGCAATTGAGCTTGTATCTGGGCTTAGACCGTCAGGGCTGCTAAAGGCACAACAGCGACTCCGTCGGGGCGGTCATATCCATAACCGCCGGCAGTTATCACTACTTTGCGAGTCGGCGGACCGGTAATAGTAGTGTCCACTTTTTCGCACACTCGATTGAGTGTTGAAGCGGCTTGATCGATTGCATTCATCGATCCGAGCTTGATCTCAACAGCCATCCAACGGCCGTCGCCCCAGTCAACAATTGTGTCAATTTCGTCGCCGTGAGAGTCGCGGTAATGCCAGACCGAGGCTTCATGGGCTTGCCCATACACCCGCAGATCACGGACGACCAGCGATTCAAATAAGAAGCCGAACGTCTTGAGATCGGCAAGCAGACGATCCGGACCGGCACGCAGCATGGCAGCGGCGAGCGATGGATCAACGAAATGTCTCTTGGGCGATTTCTGAAGCCGCGCCCGCGATCGGAGGCTGACTGACCAAGCCGGGACATCCTCCACAATAAACAACGAAGCCAGTGCGTCCAAGTAGGCGGCAGCAGTCCGCTGATCTTGCGCTTGGGTTCCCTCGCCAGAACCTGCAGTGTCCGATGCCAGTTTGGCGATAGATGCTGTCGTTGCTGTATTTCGCGCAACTGACTGGAGCAAGCGCCCGATCTTCTGCGAATCTCGCCGTCGGCCGTTGCCGGTTGCAAACTGGGAGACATCAAGGCGAGTTATCTCGCTCAGATACGCACGCAACCGCCGCTGGGCCGACACTACTGAAATTTCAAGATGCTCAGGCCAGCCGCCGCGACACAGCTCTGCAGCAATCTCAGGCACTCCCGTGGCCGGGCGGTTCGCTATGCACTCGGTTCCGTCAACCAGACTGCCAAGTGAGACCTCACCAGTTGAGATGCCTGACTCGGACAGCGACATCGGCCGCAGCCGAATCCGCAAGATCCGTCCGGCCCCGGAGTGGCGCATGCCGTCTTCGGCCACACGAGCAGTTCCGGTGAGGATGAACCGTCCGTGGCGACGCTCTTCGTCTGACAGATGCCGGATGCTGTTCCATATTTCAGGGACGATCTGCCACTCATCAATCAGGCGCGGCTCAGGCCCGCTGAGGAAGTGCCGCGGCAGCAGTCGAGCTTGCTCCCGCGCCTGGTGGTCCTGCTCAAATGATGCCTCACTGCGGGCATGGTGCCTTGCGGTCCAAGTTTTCCCGCAGGCCTTGGCACCTTCGATTACCACCACGGGCGTGCTCACCAACGCTTCGGCAATCTCGGTGTCAACAACACGCTCAACGTAGCCGACCGGCGTGAGTCTGGCCGAGGTGGGTACGGCCGACGTGGGTACAGCGTCCACGGCATTCAGTGTAACATTTTCAGCTCTGTTGATGTCACAGTTACAGTCACGAACATGTATGACATCCACTTGGCCCAGTAGGTCAGCCCAGTAGGTCAGCCCAGTAGGCAAGCCCTACCGTTTCAGAAAGAACGCTGTCCAATAGCCCACCTCAAGACACCACCGTAGGCCCGCTCAACAAGAGCCTGTTCCAACGCAGCATCAGCACAACCAGTCCCAACGCTGCCACGCCGAGACCACCCAACAACGTAAAGGGGGGTCGTAGGGCTGTTTCCCCAAGCGTGTAAAACTCCATTTGTATGTTGCGGGTAGGGGCAAAAAGCACCGGGAAAGAACTGGCGCAAGGGCATGACGCTTGTTGAGTTCTTCGAGCGGTTCCCTGACGATGAGAATGCTGGGGCATGGTTCGTTGAGAATCGCTGGCCAGACGGGGTGCGCTACGCTCGTTATTGAGGGCGCGTGTCCGAGGGCCTATATGCGTGCTGGTACGGTTCGATTACGGCGAAGGGGGGAAGCAATGCGTCTGAAGATTTGGACTTGTGTTGTGGCGGTGCTTGTGGCTTGGACGGTGTTGCCGTTGCCGCCGGCGGGTGCTGGCGGCGTAGCTGCGATACCGGGCGCAACCGGCGACGGCGGTCGCTCGTTCCCAAACCTGTCTGAAAATCAAATACGGTTTTGCAGTAGGCCTTTTCGTGTTGAATTCGATTGTTGTACCTGGCCATTACCGCAATGAAGCAGGAGTTAGGTGTAGCTAGCAGACTGTGGCACTAGAGACATTTCCCGTGTCCGATTCAATAGACCACTACTTGCTTTCTGCGTTTGTGGTGTGGATTGTTGTAATTGTTTTATTCACGGTCTGGTTATTGTCTCGCCTTCGGACGTACGCAGAGCCGGTAGTACGTTTTTGGGGAGCTATTTGTGCATTTGTTTCAATATGCTCTATAGTCATCACGACTGTTTACAGCCAAGATATTTTGCTAATGGTTCTTCAGTTAATATTTGTTCCGATGTACACTTTCTTCACTATGGAGTTCGTCAGTTGGCTTCGCCGTCGGCGGAATATAGAACGTCACGAACAACGAGACTAAGATCGGATCGCCAGTGACCGCTCGCTGTGAGCGCGCGTGTCGGGGTGCCTATGTGCGTACTGGTACGGTTCGACTACGGCGAAGGGGGAAGCAATACGCCTGAAGATTGAGCCTTCGCGAAAACGTGGGATTTGGGTTGCTGGGTTCGGCGGGGTTAGGTTAGTAGCAGGCCTCGGGCTTGGTAGTTGGCGTGGTTGGTGAAGCCGTGGGCTTTGCGTCGTAGGACTTGTCAGCACAAGCCTCCGAACCGTTAGGAGTTGAGCACGATGCAATTGTCAGCGCCGCCACGAAGATCGCCGACATCGCTGTAAAGGTGGGTAACGTTCAGAAGACTGCTTTTGAGAACCAGTTTTGCTCGTTGAACTGAACTGACAATCTACCTTTGGCGGGTCTTTTGTTGCCTGCGAGGTTGGGTCGGGTTCAGGGGTGATGGATGAGGCGGATTGAGCGACTCTGTGTTGGTGTCGATGGGCCCGCTAACGAACCAAGTGCCACCGCTGCCGGCGAGTTGCGGCGTTCGGCCAGTGGCCGCCTCAAGATCATCACGCCAAGCTGAGAGTTCGGGATACGCCGCCACCGCAGCGCTTTCGAGGTCGTTGGCGTTCGGGCCGACAGGTCCGCCTAACTCGTCCCACATTCGGTACACCGTGGCAGTGTCAACATGGATCGGTGGTATCGATAGCACAAACGACTGGACTCGGAACGGAAGCGGCTTCACGATCTCGCCGATGCCTGTGACTCGAGCACGACCACCGATGAGGCAGAACGCCACATCGGCACCCAACGTTGCTGCCTGTTGTGAACCGATCAGCGAAGATTCGTCAAGACGCGTCAACGAATTCCCAGAGTCGTCCGACGAGGCCGATGCCGAGATTTCGTTTACTTCCGATGCAGCCCTCAAGAGCAGACGCTCGCTGGCTGTTATCTGGTTAGCCCAGCGCAGCACCGCCGCAGCGTCGGCCGATCCCCCACCTAGGCCGGCGCCGGGCGGGATGCGCTTGCGGATTTCTACATGAGCCGTTCTGCCTGCGAGTTCCAGCGCCTTGATGACCAGATTTGAGCCGTCGGTGGGAATGTCCCACACCTGCTGCGAATCGACTTGGCCGCCTGCTCTTGGGGCCGGAACGATCTCAACTGAACGATGGGCGCTTGGATGCACCACCAGCTCATCGCACAGGTCAAGTGAGACCATCTCGGCATCAATCAAGTGGTAACCGTCGGCTCGGGTGCCGGTGACGCGCAGCGACAGCGTCAGTTTCGCCGGTGCCAGCAGCCTAACCGGATCAACGTTCGCAAGCCTGCCCGGCGACACGACAGCCGACACAACCGACACAACAGCCTCAGCCCTGCACCCTGCCAGCAAGAGACACTTCAGCCAGCCGGATCCACTCGGTCAGCCCGAGCCGTTCGGGGCGTTCAGTTGGGTCGATCTCGGCCGCAGCTAAGGCTGCATCTACATCATCAAACACTCCGCGCAGCGTGCGGCGCAGCATCTGACGGCGGTGGGAGAACGTCACTGTCACGAGCCGACCGACCTCAGCGCGCACAGCGGGGTCTGCGGTTGGGGTGCGGCGGGTGAGGCGCACCAGCGCAGACTCCACTTCTGGCCGGGGATAGAAGACCGTCGCCGGAACAGCCCCAACTAGCTCTGCGTCAGCGTGAAGCGCGACCCGCACCGAGACGGCACCGTAGGCACCGCTGCGGGGGGACGCAGCTAACCGCTCGGCAGCTTCGCGCTGGCACATCACAAGCAACCGAGTGACAGCCGGCACGTCATCCAACACGGTCAGTACCAGCGATGTCGCAATGTTGTACGGCAGATTCGCTACCACCTGCCAACCTTTGCCCGGCAGCAGCGAACCCCAGTCCAAGCGCCGAGCATCGGCATGCACGACCTGCACCAAGGGAGGTTCGGCAGGTTCGGAACAGGGAATGCGTGCCTCGGCCTCGCTCAGCGCCGTATCGGTTGCATCGATTGCATCGGTTGTGAGACATCCCAGCACTTCACGCAACAGCGGCACGAGCCGACGGTCGGTCTCAACCGCTACGACGTGGGCGCCGGTTTGCGCCAATGCCAGCGTCAGCGAACCCAGTCCAGCGCCGATCTCAACGACACGATCGCCGGGGCCGATGTTCGCTAGGCGTGCGATGCGACGCACGGTGTTCGGATCGACCACGAAGTTCTGCCCGAGGCTGCGTCGGGGCGCAGTGCCGGCCCGTGCCAGTAGCGCTTTGGTGGCAGGCAAACTCAGCAGCCGACCGGTCGTCATTAGGGCGCAGGCTCACCGAGCCTGAAGATGCGCACGGCGTTGGCGGTGGTCTCCGCGGCGACTTGGCTCGGTGGGACACCGCGTGCGGTGGCCACGGCCTCACCCACCAAACGCACCCAGCTCGGCCGGTTCTGCTTGCCGCGATTGGGCACAGGTGCCAGATACGGCGCGTCGGTCTCGATCAGATAGCGATCGGCGGGCACCAGCGCAGCAGCGTCGCGGACTTCGGCTGCGTTGCGGAACGACACGATGCCGCTGAAAGACACCGACGCTCCTCGGTCGAGTGCGGCACGGGCCTCATCAGTACCACCGGTGAAGCAGTGAAACACCGTGTGCTCAGGCACACCTTCAGCATCGAGCACATCGAATGTGTCTTCCCAGGCGTCGCGACTGTGGATAACCAACGCCAGCCCGTAACGGTGTGCCATGGCGATCTGAGCGGCGAAAGCCTCGCGTTGGGTGTCCCGGTCGGAATGCTCGTAGTAGTAGTCCAGTCCGCATTCGCCAATCGCTGCCGGTGTCTCGCCAGCGGCAATCAGCCGCTCAAGGGCATCGAGAGCCGCCGGACCTTCGGCTGCATCATGGGGATGCAGCCCGATCGTTGCCGCCACACCCGGCAGCACGCTGGCCCGCTCCAACGCAGCGATGCTGCGCTCAACATCAGTGCCGATGTCAACAAGCCACACCACACCATCGCGATGAGCCTCAGCCACCAGTTCTTCGCCGTTGTCCCACAGATGGCAGTGGCTGTCCACCCAGACCTCAGCTTGGGGCACCGGCACCGGGTTCATCGCTGCCAACTCACCGGAAACGGGGATACAGAGGCTCACCGGTTGACACCGGCAGACCGCCCGGGTAACCGCCCCATGCCGCGGCTGCGGGCAAGCGCTGGTCAACGACTGAACCTTCCATGCCGATGCGCCGCCACACCTCATCGCAGCCTCGCGGCGTCGCCACCGACGCCAAGATCGCCACGATGCGCAACGCCTCAAGCGCGTCACCCAACACGGCATCCACTTCAGGGCCCGGCTCGGCCTTCCACGGCTCGGTGGATTCGAGCAGAGCGTTGGTCTCGCGGATGATCCGCCAAGTGGCATCAAGCGCTTCTGAGGGGGACAATCGCTCCCAAGCATCGGCGGTTTCGGCAACGCAACACGCCACGGCCTCCGCTAGGGGACTGTCGGAACGCGGCGACGGTCCGATGCCGCCGCACTTGCGGCCAACCACAGTGGCGACACGGCTCATGAGGTTGCCCAAGTTGTTGGCCAGATCGGCGTTGTAGCGAGCCACCATTCCTTCATAGGAGAAATCTCCATCGGGGCCAAACGTTTGATCGTGCAAGAAGTGGTGTCGTACGCCGTCGCTGCCGAATTCGGCCACCAAATCGCTTGGTGCGATCTGGTTGAGCGCTGTCTTGGACATCTTCTCACCTCCCACCAGCAAGAAACCATGAACATGCACTCGGCGCGGCAGTGGCAGCCCAGCGCTCATCAGCATCGCCGGCCAGTACACGCAGTGAAACCGCAAGATGTCCTTACCAATGAGGTGTACTCCGGGCCAGCGATGAGCGAACTCAACGTCGTCGCTGGCATAACCAGCCGCAGTGATGTAGTTGGTGAGGGCGTCAAACCAGACGTATGTGACGTGATCGCGGTCCCACGGCAGCGGAATGCCCCAGTTCAGCGAGGTGCGGCTGATGGAAAAGTCCTGCAGTCCGCTGCGGATGAAACCGAGAGCTTCATTGCGCCGAGCAACAGGCACCACGAAGTCAAGGTGCTGCTCGTACCAGTCCAGCAGCGGCTGCTCATAGCGACTGAGTGAGAAGAAGTAGTTTTCCTCGGTTACATGCTCAACCGGACGACGGTGAATGCGACAGTTGCCGTCGTCAAGGTCGTCGTCGGTGAAGTACGCCTCGCAACTCACGCAGTAGAGACCCTCATAGGTCTGCAACGTGATGTCGCCGTTGTCATAACAGGCCTGCAACAGTTGCTGCACCGAACGGTGATGACGTGACTCGCTAGTGCGGATGAAGTCATCGTTGGAAATATCGAGTTGCCGCCACGATTCTTGGAAACGCACCACAGTGCGGTCGGCCCACTCGATAGGCGTGCAGCCGTTCTGCTCAGCAGCTCGCTGCACTTTGAGACCGTGCTCGTCGGTGCCGGTCAAAAACATGACATCATCACCGCACAACCGATTCCAGCGGGCGATCGCGTCGGCGGTGATGGTGGTGTAAGCATGCCCGATATGAGGGGCATCGTTCACGTAGTAGATCGGTGTTGTGACGTAATAGGAAGCCACATCCGCACCCTACTGAGGGCGGGTGAGCGAAGGCAGGTGAGCGGCCCCGTTCACTGAGAACTCACCGCTACACAGATGCCGACGACTCAGACGACTCACACGGTTCAATTGCCAAGCGATACACCCGATTGCGGTGTAGGCCAAGACGCTGCGCCACCGCCGCAGCAGCGTCACGAGTGCTCGCACCGCTGGCAAGCTCGGCAGCCAACGCGGCTTTGATCTCGGCATCTTCAGATGCCGACGGTGGCGCCGGACCCACTACCACCACAATCTCGCCCCTCGGCGGCTCGGCATAGGCGGCAGCGAGATCGGCGAGCGTGCCGCGCACCACTTCCTCATGCAGTTTGGTGAGTTCGCGCACCACCGCAGCAGGTCGATCGGTGCCACACGATTGGGCCAGATCGTCGAGCGTTGCACTGAGACGTTTCGGCGATTCGAACAGCACCACTGTTCGCTGCTCAGCGGCGAGGGTGGCTAAGCGAGACGAGCGGGCCTGCCCACTGCGAGGCAAAAAACCCTCCACGACCCAGCGCTGCGACGGCAGGCCTGACACGGCAAGTGCGGCTACCGGCGCCGACGGTCCAGGAACCACACTGACACCCAGCCCTGCAGCCGCGGCGGCCGCCACTAATCGTTGCCCTGGATCGGACACCGTGGGCATGCCTGCATCGGTGACGTACGCGGCGGTTTCCCCCGCCACCAGTCGATCGGTGATGTCTTGTGACGCAGCGGCCTCGTTGTGCTGGTGCAACGCAACTAAGGGGCGTCGCTCAAGGCCTAGCCGCTGCAGCAGCAGCCCGGTGCGGCGCGTGTCTTCACATGCCACGAACGAAACACTGCCGAGCACCTCAAGCGCTCGCTGGGAGATGTCGGCGAGGTTGCCGATTGGCGTGGCCACCAGCCAGAGCTGGGTCGGCTCGGGCTTCGGTTTCGCATCGCTCACCGCGTCGGTCATGGGCGCATCCCAGCACGCTGTGCGGATGCTGTGCGTGTGCTGTGCGGTGTCATGTATCGAGCCGTACATCGAGCGTGTCGCCAACGGCGACGTTCCAGCGCTCAAAGGCGCCGGCTTCGACTTCAACAACCGACCTAGCGGCGAATCGGGGGCGGCCGATCCGCCCCGGCGGCATCGTCACGATGTCGATTACGCACCCGTCGGCATCGATGAACGCCACGTCGATCTCAAAACTCATCCCGACGGTGTGTACAGCGCGGCATCGTTCGATCAGCAGCGCCCCGGTCAGACCGTTGCGCCCCAGCAGCCCCCGTCGGCGTGCCGAACGTGTACGGGCGACATCAAGGCTTGCCACTACCCGGTCGCCACAGGTCAGCCACGGCATGACTACACGTTGAAACGGAACTCCACGACGTCACCATCGCGCATCGGATAGTCCTTGCCCTCCACCCGCAGGCGGCCGGTGTCACGCGCAGCCGCCCAGGAACCCAGTTCCAGCAGATCGGCCCAGTCGATCACTTCGGCACGGATAAAGCCACGTTCGAAATCGGAATGGATCCGCCCAGCGCACTGCGGTGCCCGCCAACCCGACCGGAACGTCCAAGCGCGGGACTCTTTCTCGCCCGTGGTGAGGAACGTACACAAGCCCAGCAAGCCGTGTGCTGCTTGGACGAATCGCTCCAACGCACCCTCGCCCAAGCCGAGCCCTTCCAGCATCTCGGCGCGCTCGTCAGCGTGGAGCTGCGCCGCCTCGGCTTCGAGCTGCACGCACAGTGGCAACACAGTGGCGCCTGGCAGCTCGGCCTCGATGGGCGCAGCCAGTTCGGCTGCCGCGTCTAACTGGTCTTCCCCCACATTCAGCACGGCCATGACCGGTTTGTCGGTGAGCAAGAAGTGGTGCCGCAAAGCGGCTCGATGCCGACCAGCATCGGAACCATCCCCTACCGCAGCCATCGGCCACGCACGGAACAGCGGCGTGCCAGCTTCAAGATGCTCAAGGGCTGCCTCCAATGCTGCCGCAGACGCGGCGAGTTCGGCATCGGAGGGTTGACTTCGCGATGCCTTGTGCTGGCGTTCGATCCGCGACCCCACCGTTTCGAGATCTGCCAGCGTCAATTCTGTCTCCACAATGCGCAAATGCTCTAGCGGATCGGCGAGACCTGGCACTTCGGCATCGGAAAAAGCCCGCAGAACGAACACAATTGCGTCGGCCTCGCGAATGCCGGCCAAGAAACGGTTGCCGAGCCCTTCGCCTTGGCTGGCGCCCTCCACCAAGCCGCCGATGTCAATGAACTCAGTGTTCGTTGGCACCACCTTGCGGCTTGAACTCATCGCGGCCAGCGCCTCAAGTCGTGCGTCGGGCACCCGGGCCACGCCAACATTGGGATCGGTGGTTGCAAACGCATACGGCGCGGCCAACGCTCCGCCACCAGCGAGCGAGTTAAACAACGACGATTTCCCCGCATTCGGAAGACCGACGAACCCGAATCGCTCCATCACCCGGCGAGGCTAATGGGGTGTAGCGGTACACACGGGGTGTCGGCACGAGCGTTTCGGTAGCATTGTGCGTCTATGTCGAAGCGCACCAACAAGCGAAAGCTCCGGGCGCGCCGCAGCAAAGCCAATCACGGCAAGCGCCCCAACTGCGGCCGCGGCTAGCTCTTGGACGCGCTGCGTCAGCGTCTAGGCCAAGCAAGAACCGGTTGCAAATCCCTAGCGGCTGGCACCATCTACGACACCATGATTTGTGATGGAGCGGATCTGTAGGCACAGGCTCTCGCGATTTCGCGCGCGGGCACGCGCGCGGGCAGTGGCGTTAGGCGCTGTCTTGGCTGCGCTGATGTGCGCGGCAGGTGTCGCGCCGACGCTGCGGCCGGCTGTGGCTGCGGAGGCACCCGCCGTCGCTGCGCCGCTGGCATCCGCTGGCACCGCCTTAGCCAACAAGGATCGAATCGCAACCACCGCTGAGACGCTGCTCGATGCTTCGTACCCGTATCGCTCGTTCATGCTGCAACCAAGACGGGCTCAGGGCGACCTGAACGCTGACGGCATCGACGACTACGTCTTGCATGCCGTTGAGGAAGCATCAGACGCGTCGCTCACCCACTGGCTCGTGCCCACTGTGGAGGTGGGTGGAGAACTCCGCCTACGACGACTAGCTGAGATCGGCCAGAACATCATCGTGGACACCATCAACATCCACGACGGCAACATCGAAGTATCTCTCTTTGATCGCTCGCCCCATGAGCCATCGACGTTCATCACGAGGCGGACCACTTTGGCCGTCAACCTTGAGCGGCGCTATGAACCAACAACAGCGCTGCGTGTCGAGCCGGTCCGCAACATGTCGTCGCTGCAGATCACTCGCTCGCCCACTCCGGTGCGGTTCGGACCCGACGGCGCCACCGCGTCGGTGTCGGACCAGATTGAGCTGCGCGAGCGTCATCCGTTCGTCGTGTACGCATCACAGAACGACATCATGCGAGCAGTGCTTGATGCACCCGATGGGGTCTGGCTAGAAGCGCGTCTTTACCCCGACACGGTCTTGGTTCCTGTCGCCGAACGCACCCAGCGGTTTGCGAGCCGAGTCCCACAAAGCGGCACCTGGCACATCACGGTCGTCTCGTCGCTCATGGCACCGGCCAGCTACCGGCTGGAGATCGAAGTGCTTCCTCCTGGAAGCGACAACCGGATTGCGACCCGCGACCTCAACGGCTTCTGGTCGAGCACCCGCACATCACCGCCGCTCGTGCCCGACGACGGTCCCGTCGTCTACTTGACATTCGACGACGGTCCGCACCCAGTGCATACACCCCAAGTGCTGGACGTGCTGGCCGCCCACGGCGCACAGGCCACATTCTTCGTTGTGGGTTACCTAGCCGAGCGGTACCCGATGATCGTGCAACGGATCGCGCACGAAGGCCATACCTTGGCTAACCACACTTGGGATCACCGGTCGCTGGCCCGCGTCTCCAAAGCGGCCTTCGATCGCTCGGTTGGACGCACCCAAGAACTACTCGGACCGCTCGCGGCACCGTGCATCAGGCCGCCCTTCTACGACATCGGCGAGCACACTCAGCGGTGGTCTGCCGAGCATGGATTGCGGCTGGCTAGTTGGTCCTACAGTCCACAAGACTGGCTCGGCCTGCCTGCTGACACCATTGCCGACCGTCTCGTGTCTAGTGCGAGACAAGGTGCCGTGCTCTTGCTGCACGATGGCGGCGGCGATCGCTCATCTACCGTTGAGGGTCTCGACATGGCGCTTGAACGGCTCGCCGACTCTGGACTTGAATTCAAGGCGCTGTGCCGTTAACGGATTGGGCCGCACGGACCCAACACGCAAGAACTCAGGTCTCATAGCCGCTAGCCGCTGCGCCGGTCAGTGACGCTGGCAGTTCACGGCAGCGCGGCTGCGCTCAAATCCACCATCTCGCCGAGTTCTGCGAGCAGCAGCTGCGAAAGCCACCGTCCGCCGATCGTGCTGAGGTGTACCCCGTCGGTAAGGCGCACATCGGTGCGTTGACCCGCCTCGTCGATGACATAACGACTAAACCCGCCGTTGGGTCCTCTAAAGAGATCACGCGTGTCCACATAGCGAACCCGTTGGCGTGCAGCAGCTTCGGCGGCGTAGATCTTGTTCAGTTCAACCATCTTTTGGTCGAAATCTGGGTCGCGCATGATCGGCTGTCCAACCCAGATAAGCACGCGATCGGGATCCGTCGTAACGAGATCCATCATGTGTCGGACGCGGGCGGAGTATTCGCCCACCCAAGTGTCTGCGAACGGACGGGTGATCTGACCGTCAACAACGATTCCCTGCGCGTCATTGCCGCCGAACATCAGCACTACAGCGTCGGGATCGTCGGCTGCTAGGAGTTCAACTAGGCGTGCCGGCCAGTCATAGAAATCAGGGCGGGTGAGGCCGCTGGAGAGGCGATGCTCTGTCTCAGCGTCGATTACACCGGTCTCATGGGCCAGTGAGACCATCGTGTCGCCAAAGAACCTCACCATCGAGTCGCCGATCACTGCAAGGCGCAGCGGATGGTCGGGTGTCGGCGCAAGATGGTCGGGTGTCGGCGCGGCCTGAGCCCCTGACTGGGGTATCGCATCTGCGGCGGTGGCAGTGTCGGCGCTGGCAGTGTCGGGGGCGGTTTCGGGGATCGTCGCCGCAGCCCTAGATGCCTCGCCGATCTCAGCAACAACGGCGCTCAACGGCGCATCGGTGCTGTTGGGAGCCGGGGCTGGCACTTCCACTGATGGCACTTCCACTGCACGAGCGCCGTCGCTTGATGCCACGGGCGTTGCGCCGGGATCGGTCACCGGGCGGCCCAAGGTTTCGTCAGCCCACAGGCGGGGCAGGTGAAGCCCCACGGCGCTTGAGACGCTTTCGATGGGCTCCCAGACCGCGATAGATGCGTCGCGTGCGGGGCCGAATGGCTTCTGCTGTGCCTCTCGCAAGAGCTGCTGGGCGTTGAGAGCAATCGCCAGCCCCAAGCCCACAACTCCAACAGCAAGCACCCGGCCGGCAGGTACCCCAATACGCCGGTCCGCTGCATCGAGACGCAGGCGGTCTTGGGAGGATGCAGTCGATTGGCTAGGGACAGTAGGAATGACCGGCATGGCTCAGAACTGGAAGTAGATGAACGGAGCCACACCTGTCGGGCCGAGCACGTCGATTGCCACGAGCGACAATCCCACCACAGCTCCTTGGCTGACCCAGCCCAAGCTGGCGAAGACATCTCGAAGTTGCTCAAACCAGTCAGATGGCATGAACTGAAATGCCAGTGCCCCAAAAGTCACAGCGATGACAAGTGGCGTCGCCGTGCCTGCGTAGCTGCCGAAGTTGACCACAGCTGTGAGCATCTCCATCGCCGCCGACAGCGATTCAGACCGGAAAAACACCCACGCCAAGCACACGATGTGGAACGTGACCAGCCAACGCAACGTGTCGGCGATGCCCGACGGCAGCAACCCACCTGTGCCGATGCGGTCGCGACGCTCTCGTAGCAGCCGCTCCACAGCCAGCGCCACGCCGTGAATGCCGCCCCAGATGACGAAGTTCCACGTACTGCCGTGCCACAAACCGCCGAGCAGCATGACGATCAACAGATTGCGGTAGGTGCCCAGCCGACCTCGCCGGTTGCCGCCCAGCGGCACATACAAGTAGTCGCGCAACCAGCGAGAGAGCGTCATGTGCCAACGACGCCAGAAGTCTTGCAGCGTGAGGGCCCGATACGGGTTGTCAAAGTTCCGGGGGAAACGAAAGCCGAGCAACAGCGCCACGCCGATTGCGATGTCGGTGTAGCCCGAGAAGTCCGCGTAGATCACGACGGCGTAGGCGTAGACCGCCAGCACAACCTCCAATCCGCTATGGGCTGAGGGATCAGCGAAAACACCGTCCACGATCTCGCTGGCCAGAAAACTTGAGATCACCACCTTCTTGAACAGCCCGTTCAGTATGAGGCCGAATGCCTCAGCTGCAGGTACGCAGCGAGGGTCAGGGCGGGCGGCGAGCTGTGGTGCCATTTCTGAGGCTCGCACAATCGGGCCGGCCACAAGCTGAGGGAAAAACGACAAATAGACCGCGAAGTCCAACGGTGCCATCTCGCGAATTTGGCCCCGGCCGATGTCGATGATGTAGCTCATCGCCTGGAACGTGTAGAACGAAATGCCGACCGGCAGCGTGTACTCCAGCGCCGGCAGGGCACCGGAGATGCCGATGCTCTCAAGCAGGTTCGACATCTCCACAGCAAGGAAATCCCAGTACTTGAAAACGCCGAGGATGCCGAGATTGGCGGCCACACCTATCCGAATCCACCACTTGGCGCTGGCACCTCGAAGTTGGGGGCCCCGGGTTTGGGTCGCTGGGTCTGATGTCCGCAGCGCGCCTGCGGATGAATCCAGTCCACGCAGCGCGTCTGCGGCGAAGTGGCCCACTATCCAGTTGAGGACGATGGTCGCCAACAACAACATGACGAAGCGCCAACTCCACCACCCGTAAAACACAACGCTGGCAGCGAGCATCAGCGGCTTCCACAGCGTTGGATGAGGCCGTGTCAGCCAATTCACGACGAAAACGACGAAGAAAAATGCTCCAAAAACAAATGTCGGGAACAGCATGCCGGGCCGAACATACTGCCCTGCTGACACTGCCCAAAGAGTCCTAGCAGCAGTAAGTGACCCGACTAGTCAAATCTCGGTCACTTAGTGACACAAGTGACCGAGATTTAGGCAGTGTGGTTAGGCTGCTGAAACAGCTACCCCACAGACGAAGCAATGTCTCACTCAGCCGATACGTAGCAGATTCAACGTACACGCGCTAGGTGTAACTGTTCCGCGGCGAGACTGATAGCGCACCAGCCTTGCGAGCCAAGCGAAAACACAGAGCCGAACCGGTGGGTGAGGCGAGCGACGACGAGCGATGACATGACGACTCCCACAGTGCTGCTTGAATCTTGGCTGAAGGCCGAACCAGACCCCGCCAACCGCCAGGCCATGGAGGCTGGACGCCGACACCCCGAATGGGTGCAGGAGCACTTCGGGAGCGTTCTGCGTTTCGGCACTGCGGGAATGCGTGCATCCACAGGACCAGGACCGACTCGCATGAACCGCGTCATGGCCCGCATCGCAGCCCGAGCAGTCGGTGCCGAACTCATAGCCAGCGGCCTCGGGGGTCGCGGCGCCGTCGTTGGTTTCGACGCGCGGCCCGGTTCATCAGACATGGCACTAGATGCCGCCCGGTTGCTGGCGGGCTTGGGGATTCCCACTGCGATCATCGACGGGCCAGCGCCAACACCCCTGCTGGCCCGCCAGATGCTCGCTCGCTCCGCCGGAGCTGGACTGATGATCACCGCCAGCCACAACCACCGCGACGACAACGGTCTCAAGGTGTATTGGGCCGACGGCACGCAGATACGGCCACCACTGGACCGGCGCATCGAAGCTCGCATGGACCTGTCGTCGCTGCCCGACGACGGCGACCTAGCCGCCCGGCACGAGATCGAGAGCCTTAACGTGCGGTCAGTGATCGCCGAATACGTCGGAGCTGTTGTGCGCCGTCCCGTCTTCGACGAGAACGGTCGGCCTGTTGACCCAAACGATGTGCCGCCGATGGTCTACACAGCTCTGTGCGGGGTCGGCGCAGAGACACTCGGGCATGCGTTCGCCGCCGCCGGCCTGCCACCTGTGACCTACGTTGAGCATCAGCGACATCCCGACGGGTCGTTCCGTGGGCTGCCATACCCGAACCCTGAAGAGCCGGGCACGCTCGACGATGCCACCTCGCTCGCCGATGAGCGTTGCATCGATCTGGTCATGGCCAACGATCCCGATGCAGACCGGCTGGCAGTCGCCGTGCGAGACAAGCACGGCTCGTGGCGGCGCCTGAGCGGTGACGAACTCGGCGTGTTGCTGTGCGACTGGTTGATTGAGCTGGCAACGCGTCTCGGCGACGAGACCCGCGCCAAGCCAACTGGTGAGCCAGCGTCTGGGGAACCGGCATCTAGGAAGCCATCTGAGAAGCCAGCATTTGGGGAACCGGCATCTAGAGAGCCAGCGTTCGTCTCGGCATCGTCGGTGGTGTCCGCAACGATGGTCGCGGCTCTGTGCAGAACTCGGGGGGTGGCCCACCACCGCACACTCACAGGGTTCAAGTGGATAATGATGCCCCGTCTCCAACATCGTACGGCGCGCTGGCTGTTCGGTTACGAAGAAGCATTGGGCTACTCGGTAACCGATGCCGTGCTGGACAAGGACGGCATATCAGCTGCGGTGGAATTTGCGCGACTAGTGGGTGCCTTGGCTGGCCGCGGCATCGGTCCGCTAGAACGGCTCGACGAGCTGTCAGCCGAGATAGGACTTCACGTCACGGCTGCAACCTCAGTACGCGCCAACGCAGACGTGATAGCCGCAGTGATGACACATGTGCGCACACATCGGCCAAGCATGATCGCCGGTCGTGCGGTCACACGCTTCACCGACTGGCTGGACTCGAGCGCATCCCACCCCGCTGATCTCGTCGAACTGACACTCTCAGCATCACCCACCGCCAACGGCGACAACCAGCCCGCCGATGCCGACGTACGAATCTGCATCCGGCCAAGCGGCACCGAGCCCAAAGCAAAGATCTACTTAGAAGCCATCAGCCCAAACGTTTCAGCTGATCCTGTTGACATCGGTGATCAACGCCGACACCTGCGGTCGTTGCTCAACGAAATCGCCGACGACATCGCAGCGTCGCTCTTTCCTGACCCATGACCTCAGGGCGGCCCGCAGGCTGCTAGATGCATGCAACGAGAAACTGATCGGTTTCTTGCATCTTCAGAACTCTGCTGTTGCGGTGCAGAGGCGTCGGTAATCTGCGCGGCGTGATGCCTCTGACTGACAGCTTGCCCAGTACCAATCCCTACCGGCTGCGGAGAGATGTGCTGCCAGTTCGCTACGACATCGTCATCGAACCCGACCTTGACGCTGCACAGTTCGCGGGGACGGTCGTGATCGGTGCTGTGGTGCAAGAACCTGTTGACAGTGTCACTTTGAACGCTGCGGAGCTCGAATGCACATCGGCGACCCTGCAACAAGGCGACAGGGTTGTCGAAGCCGACGTATCGCTCGACCCCGACACCGAACGGATGACGCTACGACCCGTAGACGGCGACCGGCTCGAGCCCGGCGAAGTTCAGATCAAATGCAGCTTCGCCGGTGTGCTCAACGACCAGCTCCGGGGCTTCTACCGATCCACGTTCGTTGACGGCGCAGGCGAGACACGCACAATCGCTACGACCCAGTTTGAGTCCACCAACGCTCGGCGGGCGTTCCCCTGCTTCGACGAGCCAGACCTCAAAGCCGTCTTCGGTGTCACCATGATTGTGCCCGCCAATCTGCTGGCAATTAGCTGCGGTGAATTGGTGTCATCGGAGATGCTGGCTGACGGACGGCGACGCGACACCTTCGCCGACACCATGCTGATGTCCACCTACCTACTGGCGTTCGTGGTCGGCGATCTCGAAACGACCGAGCCGGTTGACGTAGGCGGCGTGCCGCTGCGCATTGTTCATGTGCGCGGCAAATCGAACCTAACGGCGTTCGGGCTGCAAGCGGGGGCCTTCGCGCTGGCATGGCTGGTTGACTACTACGGCATCGACTATCCGGGCACCAAAGTAGATCTCATCGCCGTTCCGGACTTCGCCTTCGGCGCAATGGAGAACATGGGCGCCATCACCTTCCGCGAGACGCTGCTGCTCGCCGACCCGCAAACAGCCACCACCTCAGAGCTGCTGCGCATCGTCGATGTGGTGGCCCACGAGCTGGCTCACATGTGGTTCGGCAATCTCGTCACGATGGATTGGTGGAACGGCATCTGGCTAAAAGAAGCGTTCGCCACGTTCATGCAGATAGCGACCACCGATGCCTTCCGTCCCGAGTGGAAGCGTTGGGACGAGTTCTCAATCGAACGGGGAGCGGCTTTCGACGTTGACGCCTTGAGTACCACCCGGCCGGTTGAGTACCAAGTGATCTCGCCCGCCGATGCCGAGGGAATGTACGACGTGCTGACCTACGAGAAAGGCGCCGCTGTCGTGCGGATGCTCGAACAGTACCTAGGCGCAGATCGGTTCGCAGCCGGCGTTCAGCACTACCTCAAACGCCACAGCTACTCCAACACCACCACGACCGACCTGTGGGATGCCCTCGAGTCCTCCAGCGGCGAGCCAGTGCGGTCGGTGATGGATGGGTGGATCTTCAGAGGCGGATACCCGATCCTGACAGTCGCAAGGCACCAAGATGGCCTCAGCATCTCCCAGCAACAATTCGTCTACGGCGGCAATTCTGGCAGCGGCAATTCCGAGATCGCCGATTCTGGGAGCAACAGTTCTGGGAGCGACGCAGAGCCAAGCGACGGTCCGCTGTGGAACGTGCCGGTCATAGTTCGCGCTCATCTACGCGACGGCTCGGTAGTTGAGCGGCAACTGCTGCTCTTGGACATCTCGACGACGGTGGACTTGGGCGGGCCGGTGGAGTGGGCGGTGGTAAACGCAGGTGGTCACGGCTACTACCGGGTTCGCTACGGCGACGACCTACTCAAAGCGGTAGCACAGCAAGCCCTCGAAGTGCTTGCGCCCATCGAACGGTACGGACTCGTGGACGACACGTATGCAGCAGTCTTGGCCGGCGATGCGAGCGCAGCCGAGTTCATCAATCTGGTCACCGACTTGGGACTCGAAACAGACCTGCATGTGTGGCTACGGATGATCTCGGGCCTCAAAGGACTGCACGCCATCGCCGAGCCGACCGGTCGAGCTGCGCTGGAAGTGCTGATCCGGGACGTGGCGACAACTGCTCTGGGTGTGCTGGGCTTTGAGCCCCAGCCGGGCGAACCAGATCTCGACCGAGAACTTCGCGGTGTGCTCTTTGAAGCCGCGGGTGGGCGCGGACGCGACTCACTAGTGCGAAAGCAGGCTCGCGAGATCTTCGAGACCCACTGCAGCGGCAATGCTGCCGTTGAACCGAACTTGGCGGCGGCCGCTACCGAGGTCGTTGCTGCGGCCGGTGACGAAACCGACTATGAGCGGATAGTCGGCATGTACCGCTCGGCCAACACTCCCCAAAGCGAGCTGCGTTGCTTGCAGGCGCTTCTGCTGTTCCCCCAACGCGACCTGTTCGCCCGCACGCTTGAGTTGTTCGCCACTGAGGTGCGCACCCAAAACGCCCCGTACTTGCTGGGAGCCGCAATGATGCACCTGGACTGGGGAGCAACAGCGTGGGAGTTCGTCCGCGACCAGTGGGACGAACTCACCAGCCGCTTCCCACAGAACTCCATCTCTCGCATGGTAGGTGGCATACGCGGCCTGCATACTCGCGAACTGGCTAGCGAGGTCGAAGATTTCTTCGCCGAGAACGAAGTGCCACAGGGCGCGCTCACCGTCGCTCAGCACATCGAGAAAATGTGGGTACACGTACGGCTGCGCGAGCGCGAGAGCGCCCGCATCGGCTGATGTTCGGCCGACCGCCGCGGCGGCCGATGCGTCCAAGCGACGAGGTGTGGTTGTCCGTGCGAGCACTGGCAGCCGCTGCGGGCCTTACAGCGGCGGTGATCTACTGGGCGTTGGTGATTGTCGATTAGGCCTCGGCCTGTCATACAGCGCGATCGGTGAGATCAACCAGACGGATACCCAAATCGTCAGCGAAACCTTCGTCTACTGCCCATTCCTTGATCGCAGCGACCAACATATGCAAACGAGCAGACGCTCCAATGAACCCGCGGTCGTCCTCAGCGCACCAGCGAGGCCCTTCCTCTGGGTTTAGATACACCCGCACCTCGGTCATCCATTCCCTCCGCTGTCTTCTAGGGCCATAGCAGGCAGGCTGTTCGCCGGCACGCTCACATCCGCCAAAATAGCTCTAATGTCTAGTGAGGCATTGGGCTCGGGTGGCGCGCCTCGTCGGCCCAGCGCAACATCATCGCGACGATCGCTCCCCACACAATCGGGATACCGCCCAGCTTCATGATGAGTCCAGCCATCTGCTGATCGGCGGCTGCGTCAAGACCGTAGAAACGCGGTGCCAACTCATAGGTGGCATAGAGAGGAAAGCCCGCAAAGGTCAAGAACCCAGCCGGAACGGCGGGCACCACACCAAGCGCTAAGAACAGATACACCATCTTTGCGGGATACTGCCGCAGCCGGTGCTCTGGGAGCGGCGAGCAGATCGGCAGCCACACAATCACTCCAGAAATTAGCCAAACCACGTCCATCACGAATGAGCCGAATTGGCTCGCCCGCAGCGTGTCGGTCACCCACGGCGAGTGGGTCGCCACCAAGCAGCCGTTGAAAGCAAGGCCGGCAAAGACGGGACGCGTCAGCTTGGCCACAAACCGGTACAGGCGCAGTTTTGCCAAAACCCGGCGAGCCATCACCTCGGGGGTACCTAGCACCAGCAGCGGCGCGGCCACCAATGTGTACAGCATGAACTGCGCCATGTGCGCGGAAGCCAAATAGCCAGCACCAAGGACTCCCAGCGGCCAATCCGAGGCCACCCAGAACGCGGCTACCCCAGCTGCGAAAAACCATGTTTGCCGTCGCTGCAGCGCAACCGCCGCTGGGTCCGGTGCTACGACGCTGGTTTGGCGGATGCGGCGCCGAGCCCACACATAGGGCACAGCGAGGGCCGCAGATGCAGCCCACACGCCGGGATAAGCACGCCAAGCCCACGTCCACGGTTCTTGCAAGGCCGAGCACCAGAACCTCATGCTTACAAGCCTGCCTCAAGCGGTGCGTCAGGTTCGATGCTCGCCAAGATCGGTAGGTCATGGTCAAATTCCGACTGCCGAGTGGGATACGGATACTGCGCGTAGCCGTATCCGTTGGCAGCGAACGCGAAGACGCGTCCGTCGTGCGCGATGTCGTAGGCACCGTGGTCGTGGGGGGTGCCAGCATCCTGGGGTGTGCCGTTACTGTTCCCACTGTCAACAGATTCAGGGCCAACAGATTCAGGGCCAACAGACTCGGGGAACACCTTGATAGAAGCCAGCGACCCGAGGGCGTTCTGCAGGTCGGTGAGCTGCTGTGGGTTCTGGGGCACCAATCCAATGAAGTCGGCGCTGAATTGGTCAAGATAGGCGCGCAGAACCTCAGGGGTGTCCCGATCTGGGTCAACCGTCACAGCGAGCACCTGCACGTTGCCGGGCACACCGGGGCGCCCTAACACGCTGGCCAACTGTGCTAGCTGCACCCCGCAGATATCGGGACAGTTGGTGAAAAGTTGATACACCAACCGCACCTGCCCTTGGGTGTCATCGGCGAGATGGAAGTCGTTGCCGGAAGTGTCGGGAAGAACCATCTGGGGGATCTGGCGCAATTGCGAGGGCGCCACGGCGAGACCCTCATAGCGCGAATCGGCCTCGGTGCCGCTTGCGCACCCAGCAATGAGGAGCGCAGCGAGTGCCAAGCAAACACCGGCTACGTACCCGATCGAGCACAGCCTGCCCGATCGGCTCGCCGTGGAGGTGAGGGGAATCGAACCCCTGGCCTCTTCGATGCGACCGAAGCGCTCTACCAACTGAGCTACACCCCCCATGACGGGCGGAGCCGAATATACCTGCGGCTTTCCGTGGCTGGCTGTCGGCTGTCTGGTAGCTGCCTAGCGGCTGTCTAGCAGTTGCCTAGCGGTTGTCCGTCGGCTGCCTATTCGCTCGCCGTGCGTCGAATCATCCTGACGGTGGACGACATCCCAGCGGCATACAGCGGCAGGTAGTGGACTTTGACAATCGGCGCTACGCGCCGACGCCGCAGCACCAGTGAGAGGTAGGCGACGGTTAGCCCTAACAAGCACACGAATGCGGCCATTGCCCACAACGAACCGGTCAATATCAAGCAAGCAAAGGTCGCTAGGAGGCCCAGAACGAGCAGCGAACCGGCATCGCGGCGCCGGGCGGCTGCCTGCTGTGGTGTAGTAGGCATCTTCGTGGGGGGGCCGTCCCAACGCTGCGGTTGACCAACAGGCTGGTCTTGTAGGACTGCGTGGTCTTGAAGGACTGCGTGGCCTTGAAGGACTGCGTGGTGATGCCTCTGGGAGGGGCGGACGGTAGCGGGAACAGACTGGCCCAGTGTGTCTAGCTGCTGGCGAAATTGTCTCAGCGACCACATCGCTCGGCGCCGCGGTCGCCACCAGCGCGCAACATCAGGTACCAGCACTGCTATCCACGCGGCCGCCAAGAAAATCAAGATCAGATGTGTCACGCACTACCTGCCTCGTCGGCTGGTCTTACAACACAGAGTGCCACTTGACGCGAACCAACATGTGCATAGTCAGCGTCAAGCGATAATCAGGCTAGCCCACTGTGTTTTTTGCTGTGTGTTTTTGCTCTGTGCTTCTTACCTACTGGTCTTCGGACGGTTCTGACCGCCGATAGGTGCCCGACTTGCCGCCGGTCTTTTCCCACAGGGCCAAGTCGCCGATGACCATGGAACGGTCAGCGGCCTTGCACATGTCGTAAATAGTGAGCGCAGCAACCGAGCAAGCCGTCATCGCTTCCATCTCCACACCGGTACGGTCAACTGTTTCAACCTGCGCTTCAATCTCGATCCAAGTGTCGGCGATCTCGAAGTTCACAAGTATTCCCCCAACCAGCAACGGGTGGCACAAAGGAATGAGATCGGGAGCACGCTTAGCGGCCTGAATGCCGGCCACGCGGGCAACGGCGATGACATCGCCCTTGGAGATGGCACCGCGGGCGACCTGCGATGCCGTTTCAGCCGCCATATACACACGACACCGCGCTAGGGCGCGCCGATGTGTGGGCTCTTTGGGGGTCACGTCCACCATGCGCGCACGTCCGAGCGGATCAAGATGAGTGAATGGTGAATCGGTCATAGTGCCTGCACCCCTGTACCTACGAATCGGCATCAATGGATCGGTGGCACCTAACCACCCCTGCACCAATGGATCGGTGGCATCTAACCACCCCTGCACCAATGGATCGGTGGCATCTAGCCACCCCTGCATCAATGGATCGGTGGCATCTAACCACCCCTGCATCAATGGATCGGTGGCATCTAGCCACCGATCTGGCTCATGGTTCGTTTGGGCTTGATGAAGTTGACTTGGCCGATTGAGTGGCCTGCCCATTTGGTGCCGACTGCGTTCTGGATTGCTTCGGCAAGCAAGTCGTCAAGTTGTCTGCCTACCGCACCGCCGCGAAGGATTTTGCGCATATCGAACTCGTCGAGGGCGAACAAGCAGGTGCGGAATTGGCCTTCCGCCGTCAAACGCACCCGGTCGCAATTATCGCAGAATGGTTTGGTGACGCTTGCGATGACACCGACATAGCCAGCGCCGTCAACGTAGCGATAACGCTCAGCGGGCTCGTTGGCACGTCTGATGGGCTCAGTCGGAAACACTGAGGAAATAGTCGCCAGTATTTCATCGGCAGGAACCACCACAGCCGAGGTCCAAACGTCTCCAGCTTCGAGCGGCATGAACTCGATAAAGCGCACCTCAACGCCACGTTCCCGACCAAACTGCGCGAAGTCGATGACTTCGTCGTCGTTGATGCCGCGCATCATGACGCTGTTGATTTTCACCGGAGCAAGTCCAGCGTCGATGGCAGCGTCGATACCTTCAAGCACGCGGTCTAGCTCATCTCGGCGGGTCAACTCCAAGAAGCGGTCCCGCCGCAAGGAATCGAGGCTGATGTTGATGCGCGACAAGCCAGCTTCTGCCAGCGGCCCAGCATGCAACCGCAAAGTCGCTCCGTTGGTCGTCAACGCCACATCGACACCCAAAGCGGCGAGACGTTCGACCAGTTGGGGCAAATGTGCCCGCACCAAGGGCTCTCCGCCCGTCAGCCGAACGCTCTCAAAACCGAAACGTTCCACGCAGACTCTGGCGAAACGCTCAATCTCTTCAAAGCTCAAAATCTCCGAACGTGGCAGCCACGTCATGCCCTCAGCGGGCATGCAGTACTGACAGCGGAAATTGCATCTATCAGTGACCGAGATGCGCAAGTCGCCCACGACTCTGCCGAACGGATCGACGAGATCTGTAGGTCCTACCTGCTCAGCAGCCACTGCACTGTCCAGTAACTGCGCCGCCATCAACTGCACTGCCCATCAAGTGGAGCGTACCCAGTCACTCCCCAGCCGCTCCTAGCCCAGTCTTGGTCAGACTGGTCAGCCATGCCAGTCCAGCCAGCCCAGCCGGGCTGGTCAGTCCAGGAGGAGTACTTCAACTTCGTCGCCGGTGCGCGCTCCTGTCCCGTCGGGCACAATTGCCAGCGCATTCGACTTCGCCATAGCCCACAGCATGTGCGAGCCTTGACCCCCGGCTGAGCGCACCTCAACCCGACCGCCCAATGGTGTCGCTAGCACCCGCATAAAGTGTGTTTTTCCGTCAGCTTGCCGGGGCAGATCTTCTGCGGCGACCGCCAAGACCGTAGGCCGGATCGGCTCCCGGTGGCCCATCATCGAACGCAGGCCGGGCCGGGCAAAGAGCTCAAAGGACACCATTGAGGACACCGGATTGCCCGGGAGCCCGAAGACCGGAACATCACCTACTGTGCCGAATGCCAGTGGCTTGGCCGGTTTGATCGCCACCTGCATCCAGCGCATGTCGCCGATACGTTTCAGCACTTCTTTCACGTAGTCGAAGTCGCCCATGCTGACACCGCCAGAGGTGACAATCGCATCGCAGGTCTCGACACCAACACGCAAAGCGGCTTCAATCTCGGCCGGATCGTCGCGCGCCAGACCCAGATCGATGGACACAACATCGGACCGATGCGCCAATGCCAGCAGAGTTTGACGATTGGAATCGCGAATCTGACCCGGTTGCAACGGGCTGCCGTCGTCAACTAACTCATCACCAGTCGACATCACTCCGACGCGAGGGCGGGGATACACCTCAACATCGCTCATGCCAAGGCTGCACAGAACGCCAAGGTGTCCAGCGGTGAGTTCGGTTCTTGCGGGGAACACGCTCTCGCCTGCTTGTAGGTCGTCGCCGACCGGACGGATGTGATTGCCCGCAGGCACGCTGAGGTCCACCCGAACAACCTCAGCGCCATCGGGAGCACCGGCAACAACCGTGGTGCGTTCCACCATCACGACGGCATCGGCGCCCGGCGGGATGGTCGCGCCGGTCATAATGCGGCTGGCTTCGCCGGGCCCCACAGTTACCTGCGGCTCGTGGCCCGCCGGAATCGTCTCAACTACACGCAGATCACAGGGAACGTCCGCTATATCGGCAGACCGCACCGCGAAGCCGTCCATGGCCGTATTCGCGAACTGAGGAATGCTCTGTGGCGCGATGATCTCATTGGCCGTCACTAGGCCCAGCGCGTCTGCGACCGGCAATCGCACCGGCTCAAGCGCTCGGCATCGGTCTATTACGAAGGCTTGCGCAGTCTCCAGCGGCAGCACATGGCGCAATGTATCGGCCCGTACTACGACCCAGCGAGTACGCCTCTGCCAGCGAGGATGCGGGCAATCTCACCACCACGCACTTCAAGTTCGTGTGGGTCTTTGACCGGCTGAAAGCGCCCGTCAATCCCGTCGCTGTCAACTAGCAGCATGGTGGTGTCAACAAAGGCGGATAGTTCGCCGATCAGTCGCTCAAACTGGACAACCTCGACACCGTCGGCAACCTTCCGCACCTCATACCAAGTGAGCGGCCAATCTGTCCGTAGTGCTTCCACGTCTGCAATCAAAGAGTTGGTGTTGGTCGCGCCAGTCGTCTGCGGATCGACGTAAGGCGGCAGGCGGAAAGCCTCAACAATCTGCGGTCGCCCGTCTACCCGCCACGGCGCTCCGCCGACAGCGTCGCCGCTGACGACTTCGCAAGAGAGTTGCCGCTGCGCCTCTAGGTGTGCTCCGATGATTGCAGGGTCGAGCGTGGCAGCAGCGTTGTCGACATTGCTGACGAAAACATGCCGTCCGCCGCTGCTACAGAACCGATCTAGTTCACCGCTGCGGCGCATCGCCCACGGCGCATCGCCGTGCCCTGGCGCGTGCAGCGAAACTTTGCCAGCGGCATCGCGAAACAGGTCGCCTTCTGCGGTGAGGCGCATCGACACGCCTTGGGGAACGCAGCCGATCTGCACCTCCTCACAGGTCGACTCCTTGGCCCATTCCCGCAAAACTTGATCTGAGCGGAAGCTGGTCATGAGCCACAGCGGTATGACACAGCCCAGTTCACTTGCGAGACGTCGCAGGTCGGCCAGTTTGGCAGCAGCAAACGTCAAGCCGGGAAAGATTTCGGCGAGCGCCTTGACTCCCCCCCCAAAACGCGTCGCCATTCCTCCCGCCAGCAACAGAACGCCGACATGCCCGCCGGCGATCGCGTTGCGGCCTACAAGGTCAACCCGGGAGCGCTCAGCGGAACCCACCGGAGGCAATCGCACCAAGTCAGCGTCGTCAAGCGGCTCGATCTCGCCTCTGACCCTGTGAGAAGCCCAGTGAGGAGTTTCGTCGTTGCGGCCCGATCCGGTGATGCCGACCAGTCGCCCGCGCAACTCATCGAATGTGTCTGGGTCGAATCGGTAGGCAGCAAGCGTCGCCGCTGTATCGAGGTCGATGCCGTAACGGTCGGCAAGATCGATCTGATGCACGGAATCTTGATGCACGGAATCCGAAGCTACTGGTGCCACGAGCGTTCATTTCCCAAGACCGGTGAGCCGTCTGAGGGATACACTGACGGGCGGTCTGGGGGCTTGTTGGCCTTTTGACCGCCGCTGGATCGGACTGTCGGCTCAAAACCGCACAGAGACTCAAAGCCGCACGGAGACCTCATGCCGACTTATGAGTATCGCTGCTGTGACTGCGGCCAAACCTTTGAGCGCTACCAGAGCTTCAGCGATGATCCGATCACCGTCTGCCCGCTACCAAAAGACAACACAGCATTCAACGGTGCAACGCCCGAATGCGGCGGCGAAGTCCGCAAAGTGTTCTCCAACGTAGGCATCAGCTTCAAAGGCAGCGGCTTCTACCGCAACGACAGCAGGACACAGAGCCAGCCGAAGTCGAAGACCTCCGGCGACGGCTCACCGGACTCATCAGACTCATCGAGTTCATCAGACTCATCGAGCACTACCAGCACAAGCAAGGATTCTCGAACCAAGGATTCGACCCCGTCGGGAGGCAAAGACAGCTCTTCCGTCGGGGCCGCCTCGGCGTCAGGCTGACGCCCCCGCATCGAAATCGGTCCGCAGCGGCGCAGTCGCTGCGATGGCCTCGCGACGGAGGGTTCCATGTCGTTCTTGTCACAACTCAGCGATCTCTGGCAGCGCCGACCCAATCTGGTGCATTGGACTGCAGTCGGTGTTGTTGCTCTGATTGCACTAGTGCTCGTGAGTGGCACACAGGGCCGGGCGCGATCAGCAGCAGCGGCGTGGGGTACACCAGTGCGGGTGCTAGCGGCGAACTCCCCGCTGGCGATCGGCACCCCTGTGGAAGGAAACGTCGATCTGGTGGAAGTTCCCGCCCATCTCGTGCCTGCCGGTGCGCTCACTAGCACGCTCGGCATCGGCGAGGTGACTCGAGCCGTGCCCCGCGGCGGTGTGCTAACCGGACTGGACGTAGACCCTGCGTCCAGTGTCAGTCCGCAACGTCGCGGCATTGGCATCGGTGTCGGCCCGTACGCCCCCGAAGTCCAACCCGGTACTGCGGTCGAGTTGATGCTGTTCGCAGATATAGATCCGTTCCAACCCGCAGAACCCGACATCGGAGCAGATCGCGTCGGTGCATACGTCCTCGCTGTGTCGCAAGAACGATGGTTCGTCGAAGTCGATCCCGCAGACCTCGAATCGGTGGCACGGGCAAGCGCAACGGGCGTGATCGTTCCCGTTGTTCTCAGCGCAAGCCGGTGAGCACCACCACGACGGCCGCTGCCGCCAACGCTGTCCTGTAACCGAAAAACAACGCAAACGGGGACCGCACAGAACGCCGACCCGCTCGATCCAGCAGACGCAACATCGCAGCAACCCCCAACCACGACGAAACAACGGCCGCCGCCGCACCCACAGCGATCACCTGCAACTCGGGCACGCTCGGCGGTGTCTGCGCCAGCGTGAACCCGCGGTAGAGGCCTGCGCCCGCAATGATCGGCAAGCTCATAAGAAACGCCAGCCGCGCTGCTGCTGCTCGATCAAAACCGAGCCAGCGTCCGGCTGTAATGGTTACGCCGGAGCGGCTCACACCCGGCAGCAACGCCAACGCCTGAGCAAAACCCATGACGGACGCGTCACGCAGACCATACGCGTGCTGATCACGCCGCAACGCCCCCCGAGAGGCGGCCGAGTCGGACCACCACAACAACCAGCCGAAAGATGCCAACAAGGCTGCGATCAGCAAAGGTTCCTCCGCCAGATCGAGCACGACATCTTCCAGCACCAACCCCACCAACGCTGCAGGCACCGCTGAGACGACCAAGCTCACTGCAATCGCCGTGTGCGCAGTGGGACGCCCGCGGATGCCTTGCCACAGAGCCGCCGCATAACGAGCGATGTCGGCACGCAAGTACAGCGCCGCTCCAGCAAGCGTGCCCACATGCAGCGCCACATCGAAAGAGTTCTCCAACTCGCCGTCGCCGTTGAAAAGGTCCCACCCTCCCAGCCAAGGGACAAGTTCGAGATGGGCGCTTGAGGACACCGGGAAAAACTCCGTCAGCCCCTGCAGCAGACCGAGCAGGATCGCAACGACGACGTCACCGCCTGTCACAACTACCTGTCACATCTCGTCGTGGCTTCCGAGCGACGGGATGATGCGCGGCCTCCAGCGGCGGGGTGGGTCGTAATGGTGACCGACCGCCCGGCCCTGGCTCATGGAAGCCAAAAAACTGGCTGGGTCGCAGTCGTCGAAATCTGGCATCTCGAGATACGCGCTCCCGAGCGCCTCCCCAACATGGGCGTCGCTGCCGGCGCCTGGTGCCAAGCCGTGCTCTTGTGCGTAACGCGCTGCTTGTGAGTTGAGACTGCTGAGGCTCGTCTTAGCGTTCAACACTTCGATGCCGTCAATGAGCCCAACAGCGAGGAGTTCATCGAGCGCGTCGCGGCGGAGGTTGTTGCGGAGCGGATCGAACGGGTGCGGGACATACACCAGCCCTCCCTGAGATTTAACCGCCTGTGCCGCTGCAACGGGTGTGAGCCCCTGCGGGATCCGTTCGGTAAGGAAAAGTCCGATGATCTCGCCGGCATGGGTCTTCATCTCTTCGCCGATCACGACCCGGGCATCGAGTTCGCCTTGCAGTTGCTGAGCACCACGCACTGCGTTGTGGTCGGTCACACACACCACATCGATGCCGCTCTCGGCGAGGCACTGAGCGAACTCATCCGGCGTTGTAGTGGAATCGCCCGACCACATGGTGTGGGTATGAAAATCCACCCTGACCCAGCCCACAGGGCAACTGTCGGCCAAATGGGGGTGCCGTGCAAGGGCCGCTGCAGCAGGCGGGTGCGGCACAGCTCACACGCCCGACAGCGCGACATCGGCCACCACTACAGGCGGCATCGACATTCCCCCGCCTAGCGGCTCGGCAGTGGCACCAATACCGCAGATACCCAGCAGCATCCGCTGAAGCGTGGAGGCAATCGTTGCCTCACGGAAGGGCTCCGCTAGAGCACCGCCTGAGATGCGATGCCCCCAAGCACCCACCGAGAAGTCGCCGCTTGTGGGATTGACCCCGCTGTGCAGGCCACTCACGCCCCGCACCAGCACGCCGTCGGTGACGAACGCGTGCAGCTCGTCATTGGCGATGTCTCCCGTGCCAACAACAGGAGCGTGCGTGCCGACACCCGGCAGCGAACGAGCGCTACGCACAGCCGACCCGGTAGACGCAGTGCCCGATCGGCGGGCGGTGTACGCGTTGTGTAAGTAACCGTCAAGTACGCCAGCGGTGATCAGCGCATTTCGGCGCGCCGCTAGCCCCTCGCCGTCAAAGTTGGCCGCGCCCAGCGTCGCGGGATCGGTCGGGTCGTCGAACAGATTCAATCTTGCATCAGCGATCTGTGAGCCCACACGTTCGGCGAACGGCGAGCGTCCCTTGAGCACGCTGTCGGCGGCGAGCACGCTGGTGACCACGTCAATGAAAGCGGCTGCAACCGACGGTGCCAGCACGACCGGTAGTCGTTCGCTGGGCGGCTTGGTAGCGCCTAGCTGGCCAGTAGCCAACGCCGTCGATTCCGCAACAACCCGATCAATGTCAAGCTGATCGGGTCGGCGGGCAGCATCGCCGGCATAGCCGATCTGCGTCTCGTCGCCGTCGGTAGCGAGCGGCTGAACGCCAACCGAACAGCTTCCCGCCGAGATCTGCACACACAAGCCCGTGCTCGACGCCAAGGCCGATTGGGACCAGCCGTCGCTCCACGCAGCGACACGCACGCCAGAAATGCGCGGATCAGCATGTAAGCAGCGACGCTCAAGGTCGATCGCTGCTGCGATCTTGTCGGCATCGGAAACGCTGAGCACCGATGGGTCGCTGAGATCCAACCCAGGCGGCTCGACACCGTCGGGCTCGGCCAAGCACTGATGAGGATCTGGCTCGCCGAAGGCAACATTGCGACGCGCTGCGGTCAGCACGTCGGACACCACGTCGAGATCCAGCGAGCCGGCAGACGCAAACCCTTGACGGCCGTCCTCAACCACACGCACGCCAATTGCCGCAGTTACACCCGAGCGCAGCGATTCCACCTCGCCGTCGTATGCCCGCACCGTGGTGGAACGCCCCGTCGAAACGCACACCTCAATCTGTTCGCTGCCGACGGCCCGCTCGCACACCTGCTGGGCCAAGCTCGCCAGCTCGTCAGGACTCAAGCGTGACCACGATGTGTCGCTCACGCCAGACACCTGCCGCTCACGCGAGCCATCAACCTGCCGCTCACGCGAGCCATCAACCTGCCGCTCACGCGAGCCATCAACCTGCCGCTCACGCGGCAGTGCCCCCAACAGTCAGGGCGCGCACTCGCAGGGTGGGCTGGCCATCGCCAACAGGGACACCTTGGCCGTCCTTGCCACAAGTACCCGGATGGCCCATAGCGAAGTCGTTGCCGAGAGCATCAATGTCAACAAGCACTTGTGGGCCGTTGCCAATCAGGTTGCCCTCACGCAGCGGCTCGGTGATCTTGCCGTCCTCAATGAGATAGGCCTCAGTCATGCCAAATACGAAGTCGCCAGTTGCAGTGTTCACTTGGCCGCCTCCGAGATGAGCCACATACACCCCCCAAGGTGTGTCAGCAATGATGTCGTCGGGGTCGGTGTCGCCGTTCGTGACGAACGTGTTGGTCATGCGGACCATCGGCAGATGCGTGTAGCTCTGGCGACGACCGTTCCCTGACGGCACGCGTCCGTCGTCGCGGCTCCGCAGCCAATCCCACATGTAATCGGTGAGCACACCGTCGGAGATCAGCACGTTGCGTTGAGTGGGGTGGCCTTCGTCGTCGATTCTCAGCGCCCCCCACTGTGGCTCCATCGTGCCGTCGTCCACCAGCGTCACGCCCCGAGCAGCGACTTGAGAGCCAACTCGGTCCCCAAAGACCGATGCACCTTTTCGCACCAAATCGGCTTCGAGCCCATGCCCGCAAGCTTCATGGAACAGCACACCGCCACCGCCTCGGGCGATCACCACCGGCACCTCGCCGCTGGGTGCCGGACGAGCGGCCAGCTTGGTAACAGCACGCTGAGCCGCGCGCTCAGCCAGCTCAGCTGGATCGTGCTCGTCAAACAGCTCCCACCCCACCGTGTAGCCAACAGTTTCACGGCCGGTCTGCAGGCCACCGTCGCCGCTCGCCACACAGCCCACCGAGAACAGAGTGCGGACTTGATCGTCGGCTGCACAGACACCGTGGGTGTTGGCCACCAGGATCCGTCGACGGCTATCACCGTAACGGGCCGTCACCTGTGTGATCGTCTCATGCGTTGAGCGTGCGGCATCGTCCGCCGCTTTCAACAACGCCACTTTGTGCTCAGCACCGATGGTGGTCGGCAACACCTCAACACCAACCCCGGCGAGGCCATCGCCACTCAAGGCACCACGCAAGGCACCACTGAAGGACTGCATGTCCACCGTCCCGCCGCTGGGCGCGCGGATCGCCACCGCCGCCGCTGTGCGTGCCGCGTCTGCAAGTCCTTCGGGTGTCAGGTCGGATGTGTGCGCGTAACCCGTCACATCTCCAGCAGTGACCCGTATTCCCGCGCCGCGGTCCCGGCTCGAACTCATTTCCTCAATGCGTCCTTCATCGATGAGCACACCCGTCGCCGAGCGGTCTTCTGCAAAGAACTCAGCCCACTCCCCACCAGCATGGAGAGCCTGCCGCAAGGTCGCGTCAACCAAGTCCAAATCAACGAGTGGCCCGGCTGGGGCGCTGTCGGAAGTGATCGTGGGAGCTGTCGGAGTCATGTGGTGCGCTGCCGTTCTGTCTTGAGGTGACTGTCTTGAGGTGACTGTCTTGAGCTGGCCGTGGCGATCTGCGTAGCATCAGCGCAAAGCCCGTCGGCTGCTCACACCCCGCAGTGAAGCCACACTATTGTGCAAAGCAACGTGAAACGCTTCGCCACAGGCGCGCGCCGCGGAGCGGTACCGAACGCCTCCGTCAACAAGCTCTCTGGGAGCGCAGCCTAAGTGCGCATACCGCACAGCCTCGTCACCATGTTGCGCGTCGGTGTGAGCGCAGGCCTCTTGGCGCTGCTGCTCATCGTGAGTCGCGACGAACTCTCCGCCCTCAATCTCGACTCCATGCAGGCAGCGGCCGCATGGCTGGTAGTAGCTTTGCTGACCATCGCCGCAGCATTCATAGCTGCTTCAGCGCGCTGGTGGCAGGTAGCCGACACACTCGACGTCGAAGTGTCACGCCGCTCACTGCTGTCGATCTACTTGGCAGCTCAGTTCGTCGGCAATTTCCTGCCTACCACCATCGGCGGGGATGTACTGCGCGTCAATCGACTGGGTCGGCTGTGTGGCAGCAATGCCAACGCGTTCGCAACAGTCATCATCGAGCGTCTCACCGGCTGGATCGTGCTCCCGATGCTCACACTGGCAGCACTGATGTCGCAGCCGAGCCTCCTCGCACACTCAGGCGGACGGATTGCGGGCGGGTTCGCGCTGGCGACGCTCGCTGTGCTTGCAGTCATTGTGTGGGTTGCCGAGCACCCACGCGGGCTCGGTCGGCTCACCGGCGGCAGTCGCATTCGGGACGCGCTGGGTGCCGTCCACACTGGCTTGAGCGTGTTCCGGCGACAGCCGCGAGCAGCGGGTCGGCTGCTGGCCGTAGGCCTCGTGTACCAAGTTCTTCTCGTGGCGGCGACGGCGTTGATCGGAGTGGCGATCGGCATCGATCCAGGCCTGCGCGCATGGCTGGCATTTGCGCCGATGGTGTTGATCGTCCAGCTCATGCCTTTCACGATCGGCGGCCTCGGTGTACGTGAAGGCGCGTTCGTGCTGTTCCTTTCTGCCCGAGGTGTAAACGAAGGCGAAGCCGTGCTGCTGGGCTTGCTGCTGTACGCGCTGACCTTGCTAGTGAGCTTGGCTGGCGCACCGGCTTTGGCGTTCGGTGGGCGTCGCAAGCGCGGTGAGTCCCTGCCAAGAGCACCACTTCGGTCCTGAGTACCCTTGGACTACAGATGCATCTCGCCAAGCTCACTAGTCCGGCCGACCTGCGGGCGCTCAACCCCGCACAGCTTGACGAACTCTGCTCAGAGATACGGCACTTCATTGTGCAGGCTGTCTCCCGCACCGGCGGGCATCTCGGATCGAATCTCGGCGCGGTTGAACTCACCGTGGCACTTCATCGGGTCTTTGAGTCGCCCCGTGATGTCATCGTCTGGGACACCGGCCATCAGGCGTACGTACACAAACTCATCACAGGACGCCGGGAAGGCTTTGAGCATCTGCGGCAACGGCACGGCCTGTCGGGCTATCCCAGCATGTCGGAATCTCCCCACGATGTGGTCGAAAACAGCCACGCCTCAACCTCGCTGAGTTGGGCATCCGGCCTCGTTGCGGGCTTCGCGCTGACGGGTCACGAGCACCGTCGTGTCATCGCTGTCATCGGTGACGGCTCAATGACGGGCGGCATGGCCTTTGAAGCGCTGAACAACCTCGGTCACTACGCGCAACGTGCGCTCATCGTCCTCAACGACAACGGCCGCTCCTACGCCCCGACCGTGAGTCGGCTGTCGGCGGCGGTGTCGCGACTGCGCCAGTCGCCTCACTATGTGCAGGGCCGAAGAGTGGTCGACCACCTGCTTGAGCGAGTGCCTCTCGGGGACGGCGTGCGGCGGGGACTCGACAGCGCCGCCGCGGCCATGCGTGAGATGTGGGAGCCGCCGGCGTTCTTTGAGACTCTCGGTGTCCGCTATCTCGGCCCTGTAGACGGCCACGACATAGTTGCCATGGAGTCGGCATTTCGCGACGCCGCGGCCTACGCAGAGGGTCCGGTTGTTGTTCATGTGGTAACGCAGAAGGGGCGCGGCTACGCACCCGCCGAGGGGGACACCGAAAAGCACTTGCACGACATCGGCCTGTTCGACCCCGCCACAGGTGGTTCGCCAGCACCTGCCAGCGCATCACCGTCGGAAGCTGCGCCGACAACCGCAGCAGCGCCTCAATCAACAGCACGCGACGCAGCAGATCGCCAAAGCGAGTCGCTGGTGCGCGATTACACGTCGGTGTTCACCGAAACGCTTGTCGCTGCTGCTCGAAGCCGACACGACATCGTGGCAATCACTGCTGCAATGGGCGGCTCCACCGGGCTGCTGCCATTCCAGCGCGAGTTTCCCGAGCGCTACTACGACGTAGGCATCGCCGAGCAGCACGCGTTGACCTCAGCCGCTGGCATGGCACGCGCAGGTCTGCGACCGGTGGTGGCGGTGTATTCAACTTTCACGGCGCGCGCTTTTGATCAGGCGCTCTACGACATCGGACTGCATCGACTGCCGGTGATCTTGTGCGTGGACCGTGCCGGCATCACAGGCCCCGACGGCGCTTCCCACCACGGGCTGTACGACATCGCCATGTTCACACGCATTCCGGGCATGACGGTGATTGCACCGTCATCGCCAAACGAACTGCCGGTCGCTTTCGCCCATGCACTTGATATCTCTGAGGGACCTGTCATGATTCGCTGGCCGCGGGGCAAAGGAGCAACCGCAGGACCCATCGAGCCGCTCCCTGCGTTGCCGGGCAATTTGCGGATACAAGCCCGGCAACATCGAAGCGGTCTAGATGCATGCGTGCTCGCAGCGGGTCAAACCTTTCGTGCTGCTGTCGAAGCGGCCGATCTGCTGAGCAGCGACGGCATCGAAGTCTCGCTATGGGATCCGCGGGTGCTCAAGCCACTAGATCGCACCATGATCCTCGACGCTGCCACGCACCCACTGGTCGTTACCGTCGAAGACGGAGTCAGAGTTGGCGGCTTCGGCAGCTTGGTCGCCGACGCGCTACAACAACTCGACACACCCAGCATTCCTCGCATCTGCCAGCTCGGCACACCCGATACCTATCTCCCTCACGGCACCCCCACCGAACTCGCCGCAGAAACAGGCCTCGACACCAAAGGCATCGCCACATCAGTCAGCAAAATTCTGGCCCGAATGACAACCACGTAACCGCCGCAGTCAGTCGCGGAACCTACGACAGCTGCCGTAAAGAGTAGCTACCGGCGGAGGTGTTCGTTTTCAGTGTGGCGGGGAGGTTGTTGCGTGAGGAGCGCGCTTGGATCAGGGCGCACCTTAGGCAGCTGCCTGAGACAAATGCCTTAGACAACTGCCATAAACAACCTCAGCAGTAGGCGCGGTTAGCCCAGTTCGGAACCCACAACTGAGATGAAGCTGACGCATGCGCCCGGCTGTCCGCCGAGGTTGTGCGTGAGGCCCAACGTCTTACCCTGCTCTGTCACTGATGGGATCTGTCGCTCTGGTGGAGCTTGCGCTCGCAGCTGCAGCCAGCACTCAAAGAGCATCCGCAAGCCAGATGCCCCGATCGGATGTCCGAAGCTCTTCAGGCCACCGTCTGGGTTAACCGGCAGGTCGCCGTCAAGGTCGAAGGTGCCGGCCATGGCTTCCTTCCAACCCAAGCCGCGTTCGGCAAATCCCAAGTCCTCCATGAGCACAAGTTCGGTGGGCGTGAAGCAGTCATGCACTTCTGCCATAGCGATCTGCGAACGAGGATCGGTTATGCCTGCTTGCTTGTACGCCTCAGTTGCGGACGCTTCCACCTCGCGGAACGTCGTGTAGTCGTAGGTGCTGTCGAGCGCGCCCGTGGCTGGACCTGAGGCGAAGCTGAGTGCCTTGATGTACAGCGGGTTGTCGCAGTACTTGTGAGCGTCCTCGGCTCGGACCAAGATCGCAGCGGCTGAGCCGTCGCTAACACCCGAGCAGTCAAAGATGCCCAGTGGTCCGGCCACCAGCGGCGAGTTGGCGATGGTCTCCTTGGCGACTTCCTTGCGGAACTGTGCCCGAGGGTTCAGCGCGCCATTTCGGTGGTTCTTCCACGCAATGCGGGTGAGGACCTCTTTCATGGTCTCAGAATCCAGCCCGTACTTGTGGGCATACGCAGGTGCCAGCAAGCTGAACATGGCCGGGGCCGTCAACGCCGACTCTGTGCCATCGCTGGGCGGACGAGAACCCGTCAAGCCCGAATAGCCCGAGTCCTTCAACTTCTCAACACCGATGGCCATCACCATGTCGTAAGCACCCGAGGCCACCGCATAAGCGGCGTTGCGAAATGCTTCAGAGCCGGTGGCGCACATGTTCTCAACCCGTGTGACCGGCTTGTAGTCGAGCTGCAGCGGCTTCGACAGCGTCATGCCCGACACTCCCGAACCCAAGGTGCCGAGCCAGAAAGCGTCAACATCGTCTTGGGACACGCCCGCGGATGCGTATGCCTCGTGAGCGGCGTCGGTGAGCATGTCGTCGACGCTGCGATCCCAATGCTCGCCGAACGGGGTGCAGCCCATCCCGACGATTGCGACCTTGTCGCGGATGCCATGTGAACTCATCTGTGCCTGCCTTTGTTTGTTTGCCGATTGTGGGATGTGAATCTAAACGAAATTACGAGTTGGTGCGTGAGACCGGTTGTCGTTGACGAGCCGTGAAGTGTCTCAGTAGCACCGGCACGCCGAAGTTTGCGTGCCCTCGGGCTCCATTATGGCCGATGAACCGGGGTGCATGCTTGCTTGGCCTGCTGAGACGGCTGCCGACTCTCACGAAGCCGAAGCCGCCGGGCGTGCCTTCCAAAAGTAGTTGTGGATGCCCTCTGCGGTGTACAACCGACGGAAGGTCATCTCGACGCGGTCGCCGATGCGAACATCGCCAGGGTTGACGTCGGTCATCTCCGCTTGAAAGCGACCGCCGCCGTCGTAGTCGATCACGACGGCTACCACCGGCGGTGAAAGCGAGTACGCCAGTCGGTCCACCGTGAACGTGGCGATAGTGGCCGGGATGTCCGCCATGCGGACCGGCTCCATGTCGTCGAGCGCTCCCCCTTCCATAGACACACGCATAGGCGGCATGTGGATGGCGCCTGAGTTTCGGTCGCGTGAGCCGATAAGGGCGTACTTCCAGTCTTCTGATCGGAACGCCGGTGGCGCACCGGGCCGGTCGGGGTCAGGCCTGCGGGGAGGCTCTCGATCCACAAATCCCCGCCAAGTCAGGAAACTGTTGTAATCAAGCGCGTCATTGCCCCGATCTATCTGAGAGCGCACCGACGCAAACGGGGTGTGGTTAGCGATGGCATCTGTCGTGCGGAGCACATCGGCGGTGGCACCGTCAGCGAGATGCACCAGCAAGATCGTCTCACCCGGCGCCGCTTCGTCAAGCACAGACGCCAGCATGATCCCTGCGTGTGCGCTGCCCGTGTTGCCGATCTCGCTGGACAAGTCGGCGACGAGCTTGTCGCCGGCCATGCGGGCCAGCCCGCGCACAGCGCGCGCGTGCAGACCCACGACGGCGATCTTGTCGATGTCGTCAAGGCTGACTTGGGCATCAGCCAGTGCTCGCCCGACGGCATCATTGGCGAGCGGCAGATACACCTGCTCGCCGAAGCGCTCTTCCCAGATGCGCGAGAAGGTGTCGCCCGGCTGGCGGTATCGGTCGGTGAATTCAGCCGTTGCAACTGCACCGCCGAGCCATTCGCACAGCACCGGCGGAAGAGCCCCGTCGCTGGCATCTGCGTCGCTGGTGGCCCCGTCGCTGGCATCTGCGAACACGAATGCGACCGCTCCGTCGCCGCAGTTGGCCTCATCGGCGCTAGTTGGGCGACCGGTGCGTAGGTCTGCAGCCACCGCCAAGTTGGTGCCGCGATTGGCCGCGGCTAGTGCCCAGATGGCTTCAGAGGATCGCGCCGCGCCGCCAGCGTCAACCGCCCAAGACGACTGAGGCAAGTCGAGCGCTGCGTGTATAGCAGTGGCGTTCGTCTTGTCCATGTACGCGGGGTTGGCTGTGGCGAACATCACAGCGTCGGGAACGATGCCGCTACCGCGCAGAGCATTGCGTGCAGCCTCAACACCCATCGTGGTGGTGTCTTCGTCGTAACTGGCTACAGCTCGGTGACCGCGACCGCCGCCTGCGCCCATCGCCGCTGTGATCTTGGAGCGGTCCAGCCGCCAGTAGGGCACGTACGCCCCATACGCAATGATCCCTCGTTTTGCCATTTAATCGCTCCTCAAATACGAGTCTCCAGCCGGTTTCATCGTCACCGATGGAACCGGCACTCACGGGCGTCTAGCCGTACGGCTCACCCCAGCCAGCGCATGATCCTACGAGAATGCGCCGTGGCCGAGTCGCAGAAGGGCTGCCTCATCCGACCGGTTCCTCAGCCGTCGAGCTTCGGCGATGTTTCAGGTCACAGTGGGCCAGTGCTGCACTTCGAGTTCCGGCATGGGGAAGTCTGAGACATTGGCAGTGGCAAGGGCCGCGCCGATGCCGACTGATGCGGACGCTATGAGACAATCTGCTTGGTGCAGCGTGATACCGCGGGAGGCGGCTTCGCGACGCCACCGTCCGGCACGCTGTCCTTCTGACGCTCCCAACGGTGCCTGCCGCAGCGCCCCGACAAGCCGACGGGCATCATGCTCCTCGTCATCCCGGAGACCCCGCCAGATCTCTTCCACCGAGACAGCGCAGACCCACGGCTCGACGCCCGCTCGACGCAAACTTCGAAGTCGCTCAGCAGCCGGTCGCCCGCGAAGAGCGTCGATCAGCACGGTGGAATCCAGCACGAGCCTTGACACGCTCAACCCGCTCTTTGAGTATCTGCTCGGCGCTGTGAGCGTACCCACTCAGCAGGGTCGCCATCCCATTCGTGACCGCTGTCGGCAAGGCTGCCCAGCGATGCCTCAATCTCATCCCATCGACGCTCGTCGTCAAGTCCGCGTTTGACAAGCGAGGTGATGAATGCGCTACGGCGTCGTGGGCCAGCACGCCGGTCGATATCAGCGACGAGTTCATCCTCCAAATGAATGTGCAGTCTCATGTGCCTAAGATTACACACAAACGGAACGCTCGTCTGGGCAGGCTCTTACTCGCCTCGCCGCCACTGGTCTAGGCCCCGAATCAGGGATTCTTCTAGCCAGACACCAAAACGGCGCTCCACTGAGGCCGCGGCTTCCTTGTAGTTGAACTGGAAGAGATCGCCGCACACCGGCTCCAACTCGATGATCTGATGCTCAATGTCGTCACCCTTCTGCCTGCGATACAGACACATTGAGGCACCGATCAGACCCCTGAATTCGCGATTCAAACCGTGGAGCGACAGAAGAATCTCTGAGCGTCCGCTCTCGGTCACCAAGCTGAGTCGCACCCAAGAGTGAAGCTCGCGGGAGTTGGCCCAGTAGTTGAGACTGGAGTGCCGGGCCGTCTCAACGACCTGGTAGCGATGCCATGTGCGGCGCTCGGCGTCGTCATCGATGCCGATGTCCACAAAGACGCGACGGGCCTCGTCATCGGCGCCTATTGCTTCGGATATGTCGTCTTTGAGAGTCTGGAACCTGCTGAGTGCCATTCGCGCAAGCGTGGTCGCAATCTCTTTCGCCTGCCTTATCTCGACGCGCGTCCGTGCTCGACGCTCGCGGAACTGCTCGCCGATGGCCGCAATGATCTGGTCGGTGCGTTCTGCAGCTTGGCGCACCTGCTCGCCAATGCCGATTGCCTTGCGAAACCATGTGCGCTGGACCGACGCGAACTGCGATGTCAGCGGTCGAAGATCGCCATCGTCAGCAGCTTTCAGATTGTTGATGTAGCCGACTCGATCAGAACTCACAACAACCAGCGGGAACCAGCCCTCGCGGATGAACACGAGCGAAGCAAGGGCCCTGGCGACGCGGCCGTTGCCGTCTTGGAACGGATGGATCTGCGTGAATCTGTGATGCAGCCAGGCTGCTTCGAGGTCTGGAGCAACGTCATCTTCGGCGTGAGCATGATGCATCTTGACCAGCCGATCCATCTCCGAGTCGACTTGGGAGGGAGGGCAATACTCGAAGATCCGACCGTCCGGCTGGGTCGGATTGTTGGGATGCAGCTTGTATTCGCCGTGCTTCAGCGTGATCTCGACCGTTCGACCGAACTGGTCTATTCCCGAAGCGCTGGCTTGCTTGCCCGTCATCAAGGCATGGAGTTCTTTGATGTATGAGGTTGACAAGCTTCGCTGTTGACTGACGAAGTCGAACAGAAAATCAACAGCCTGCGCTTGGTCGGCGATGATTCCGGCCACGACCTGAGGCGATTTGTCGGTTGCATCGTGCGGGATCAGCGATGCATCGATGCCTTGCTCAATCAGCAGTTGTGTGATGCCCGAGTCGAACGTATAGACACGCTCAATCAATCCCGTTTCTATGGCCCACTCACGCTTCAAGCGCTCATTGAAGTCGTCGACCTGATCGCCCGGCAGCTCGCTCTTGACGTCACCCCAGACGCTTGCGAGTGAAATCAACTCTGCACGGTCAAGTTCGTGGTCGTGCTCCGACAATCCGGTGATTGGCGACCAGTGGTGTGCTATCTCGGCTTGTGCCATGGCAGCACACGAACGCGGATTAGGTGAAGTAGGGGTTCTCGCCCGACGCGTGGTCGGTGAGGTCTACCACCCGTTCGATCTCAGGAATGAGTTCCCGCAGAGTGCGCTCAATGCCGGCCGTGACCGTCGCGTTGGCCATGCCGCAGCCTTGGCAACCCCCACCCAGCTTGACGACCACGGTGTCGTCTTCAACAGCCACCAGCTCGGCGAATCCGCCGTGAGCCGCGATCGACGGATTGATGCGCTTGGTCAGTACCTCGCGCACGTTGTCCTCGACACTGCCGTCTAGATCCAACTGGGCGTTGGGGCCAAGGTCTGGCCGGTTCGGATTGCGCAGCACTAGACCCGGCTGGTTGGGGTTGGACGGCAAGTCCAGTGAGGCACCGTCGAGTTTGGTGACATCCCGGTCACAGATGAGCACCGTCAGGCCGTCGCCTGCCGCAAACGGTACGTCAGAAGAATCTGCCTCCGCTAGCAGCTCAAAGGCAAGGTCGTAGGTGTAATCGACACCTTGCGCTCCGGTCACCTCGATGCGCAGCGCTAGTTGGTCTGCGTCAACCTCGCTGGAGCGCAGCTCGAGGACTTTCTCTAGAGCAGCCGGAGTGACCGTGAAAGTCTCCCGCCGGGCATCCATCATCGATTCGCGCACTGCGTCAGCGGGCACCATCTGGTCGCTCAAGGCCATGGGTGCAGCCTACTGAGGGCATCTCGCAGCCCTGCCTCTCGCAGTCCCGCCAACCAGAACCCTGCCGATCAGAGCACAGAGGTAATCGCGGCGAAGCCGGTCAACAGCATCGCAGCAACGACCAAGATGGCAGTCCACCACAAGCCCGGCTGGCGCTGTCTCAGCGGGCGCAAGCGGCCTGACGCGTCATAGCGAGAACGTGCCATGATTCCGGCCTAGCCCTTCAGTGTCCATTCGATTGCGCCGTTTTCGTTGAGGACTTTCACTTCAAGGTTGCCCTTCTCACCGGTGCTCGGTGAAGTGACTTGGCACAGGAAAGTCTGGTTGACGGAAACCACGAGATATTGGTCGTCGCCGCAGTCTGCCTGAACGTCACGTCCGATGTCGGTTGCCACCTCAGCGCCAAGGGCTGTCTCGGTGGCGTTCACCTGCATCACGGCTTGGCGGGGTCTGACTTCCCGGCGGCCCTGTTCGTCGATGATTGTGACATGCGCCTCATAGAAAGCGCCTTCAACTAGTCCGTCGCACAAAAACGTCGAGCCGGGCCGGATCGGAGCGTTTAGGGGGCAGCTAACGTCGGTGATCTCCGCGGGAGCCACCACGCTCTTTAGGTAATCCTGAACCTCGCGTTCAAGCTGCGTCTGGTCGGGCTCGCTGCCGCACGCGCCCGCAACAATGACCGCCGCCACAAGCACTGCCGCCCACTGCACAAGCCACTGAACAGGCCTCCATTCAAGCCTTCTGGGGGAGCGGAGTGGTACTGGTTGCTCCGGCACGCGAGCTGGTCCCTGCGTGGACGGTCTGGTCACGCGACGACCTCCCACAGACACAGTCGGAACAGAGACAATCAAAACATTAACTCTGTATCACAAGAGTAAACGAACACAGGAACAAACGAACGCGGGGCAAACGAACACAGGAGCAAACGCAATCGCTCGCTCAGATGAACGGCCGCTCTTGGTGGCGACCAAAGACATCAGCGAGCGCGTTGGTTACCTCGCCTACTGTGGCGCGGGTGCGCACGGTGTCAATGAGGTGCGGCATGAGGTTGGCGTCGGTTTCGGCGGCCCGGCGCAACGACATGAGAGCATCATCGACCGCAGCCTGACTGCGGTTGGCACGCACTTCTGCTAAGCGCCGGATCTGCCGCTGCTCGTCGTCGTTGGTGATCTTGAGCAGATCGATCTCGTCGTCGGAGCCGCCTTCGGTGAAAGCACTGGCACCCACCACCACTCGCCGACCCGAATTCACTTTTTTCTCGAACTCGTAGGCGGCATCGGCGATGCCGGACTGATACCAGCCCTCGTCGATCAGCCTGAAAGCACCTTCCAGCATCGAACCGTCGCCAGCAGCCTCAATGTGGGCAAACATCTCTTCGGCCTCAGCTTCTAACCGGTCGGTGAGTTGCTCGATAAACCAGCTGCCACCGAGGGGGTCAACGACGTTCGCTGCGCCGGTCTCGTGAGCGATGATCTGCTGGGTCCGCAAGGCGATGCGCGCTGCCTTGTCGGTCGGCAAAGCCAGTGCTTCATCCATTGAGTTGGTGTGCAGGCTCTGAGTGCCTCCCAGCACCCCGGCGAGTGCCTCAATGGCAGTGCGGGCGATGTTGATCTCGGGCTGCTGAGCGGTGAGTGAAACCCCCGCTGTCTGTGTGTGGAACCGCAGCATCGTAGATCGCTCGTTGGCGGCACCGTAGCGGTCACGCATCCAGCGGGCCCAGATGCGCCGCGCCGCCCGGTACTTGGCGATCTCCTCAAAGAAGTCGATGTGAGCATTGAAGAAGAAGCTGAGCCGCGGGGCGAACTCGTCGGCAGCCAGACCTCGCTGAGCCGCAGCTTCGACATACGCGAACCCATTCGCCAGCGTGAACGCCAACTCTTGAGCAGCAGTGGAACCTGCCTCGCGGATGTGGTAGCCGCTGATTGACACCGAATTCCAGCGCGGCATCTCCTTGGTGGCAAATTCAATGGTGTCGGCCACTATGCGCATCGAGGGTCGCGGCGGGTACACCCACTCCTTTTGAGCTTGGTACTCCTTGAGGATGTCGTTTTGCAGAGTGCCGCCGAGGCTGCGGCGGTCTGCGCCTTGCTCCTCAGCGTTCGCCACGAACATGGCCCAGATCGTGGCAGCAGGCGCGTTGATGGTCATCGAAGTGGTGGTCGCCTCTAGGTCGATGCCGTCATACAGCGTTGCCATGTCCTCAATGGAGTCGACGGCCACGCCGCAGCGCCCGACTTCGCCCAACGACATCGCGTCATCGGAATCGAGGCCCATCAGCGTGGGCATGTCAAACGCCGTGGACAGCCCTCCCCCGCCGGCTTTGAGGATCTCGTGGAATCGCCGGTTGGTGTCGGAGGGGGTGCCGAACCCCGCGAACATGCGCATCGTCCACATGCGTCCGCGGTAGCCGCTCGGATGCACGCCCCGGGTATAAGGAAACTGGCCGGGCCAGCCCACTTGTGGATCGGGTTCGCCGTCGGTGGGCGCGTAGAGCGGATCTAGTTCGATGCCGCTCATCGTGGCGAAATCGGCATCCCGCACTTCGGTGGCTTCGAACTCCGACTGCCAGCGTTCGCGTGTCACCAGGTGTCTCCTGTCCTGCGGTGCCTGCTAGAGCTGAACCGGTCCGGCCGAACTGATCCGGCTGAACCAGTCTGGCTGAACCAGTCCCGGCGCCGCTGTTGCATTAGGCGCTCGCAGTGTAGGCAGGTGCTCGGTAACAGACGATGGCTGCGCCCTTGGGCACATCGCTAGCGCCCGATCGGATCCGCCGGCCCTGGACCGCTGCCGAGCCGCAGGGATGCTCCCGCTGCTGTTGCGCCAGATGTCAGATCGTGGGCGAAATCGATGGCTGCGTCTAGGTCTGCGCCTTTGGCCAGTTGCGCGCAGATCGCAGCGGAGAAGACATCACCTGAGCCCCGGACGTTGCGAGTGTTGACACGCGGGCCGTTGAGCAGCCGCACATTGCCGTTGCGTACCACGATGTCGGTGACGGTTGCATGGGTGATGGCTCGGCCGCCGGTGACGACGACTGCTTCAGGTCCTGCGGCGGCGAGTTCGTGGGCTGCGTCAACCCATGCTTGGGGGTCGGTGCCGAGACGGCGACCCACGAGCCGTCCGGCCTCAAGGTGATTCGGTGTGATGACACGAGCGCATGGCAGCAGCCGGGTTGCCACCGAGCGCTCAGCGTCGGTGTCGAGCATCGGTTCACCTTGACCGTTCACCAGAACCGGATCCACGACGAGCTGGGGCAAACGACGGGCCGCAAGCGACGCAACAGCAACGATTGTCGCCGAAGAGAGCATCAGGCCGGTTTTGGCTGCTGCGATGGGCATGTCGTCGATCACTGCTTCGATCTGAGTCGTTACCAGTTCGGCGTTGACCGGCTGCGCTGCCCGGAACTCGGCTGTGTTCTGCGCCGAGACAAGCGTGAGCGCGAAGGCACCGTGTACGCCACACGCTGCGAACGCTCGCAAGTCTGCTGCGAGGCCCGCAGTGCCTGAGGAATCGGCACCGGCGATGGTCAGTGCCGCTGCCGACCGGGCACCGGTGGGCTGCGGGGGTGGGTCGCCAACGCGGCTATCGGTTTGGCTGTCGGTTTGGCTGGGCACCTCTCCAGTACAACAGCCCGGCGCTCGGCGCGGTAACCAAGCAGCAGCGCGGTAACCAAACAGTGCTGTGTAGGCAAACCCGCAACCGTCTGCGGGCCGACGGGGATATCACAGTCATCACGACTGTTATCACGGCTGTGTGCAGGTTCTTGACTAATCTTGACTAATCCAGTCGGATTTATCGTCAATAGGTGCTAGCGTTGCCCTAACGGTCTGTGCCATCGCTGGCACATCTGCACTAGCACATCTGCACTGGCACATCTGCCCTCGGAGGACACACATGGCTCTGCGTCTCAACGACACCGCCCCAGACTTCACTGCCGACACGACGGAAGGGAAAATCAGCTTCCACGACTGGGTCGGCGACGGATGGGCGCTGCTCTTTTCCCACCCCAAGGATTTCACCCCGGTATGCACCACTGAGCTGGGGGCTGTAGCCGGCTTAGCGGACGAGTTCGCTGCACGCAACTGCAAGCTCATCGGCATCAGCGTTGACGGGGTAAGCGATCACAAGAGCTGGAAGGCCGACATTGCCTCAGCCACCGGCCATGAGGTCAACTACCCGCTCATCGGCGATCCCGACCTGAACATCGTCAAGCTCTACGACATGTTGCCTGCGGAGGCGGGCGACACTTCGCAAGGCCGCACAGCCGCCGACAATGCAACCGCTCGCACGGTGTTCATCATCGGCCCCGACCGAAAGATCAAGGCATCACTTACCTACCCGATGACGACAGGACGCAACTTTGCGGAGATCCTGCGCTTGGTTGACTCTTGCCAGCTCACGGCGGCCCAGCAGGTAGCCACACCAGCCAACTGGCAGCAGGGCGAAGACGTCATCATTGTGCCGACGGTCTCAAACGAAGCCGCCGCCGAGAAATACCCCGACGGCTGGGAAGCACCGCTCCCGTACCTGCGGCTCGTTCCTCAGCCGAGCGCCTAACCCACGCCAGACTCAGCAACTACTTCGGCCTCGAAAATCGGGGCGCCGTCAAGGCGGCGCATCGACTCGGGCAACTCGGCTCGGACGCGCTGGTGAAAGCTGCGATCTTGGGCAAGCGTGTAGGGGTAGGTGGCTTGACCGGAACGAAGCAGCGGCACATGCAGCGGTCGGCTGTTGGTGGGCCCGGGGCGATCCTGCTCAACGAGCGTCTCTGAGTCCGCCTCGCCGTCGTGAACCACTCTGTAGGGCCGCACCACACCGCCACGGGTGGCTTTGCCTTCTGACTCTTTGTGTACAGGTACCACCGGCTCGAACATGCCAGAGTGCCGTGCGATGGCGACTGCTTTGTACACCATGCCAGCGGTCGCGTGGCCTGAGCCCACCACGAGCTGTGTGCCCACTCCGTAGCCGTCCACCGGTAGGTCTGCCAAGTCGGCGATGCGGTATTCGTCGAGGTCTCCCGACACCACGATGCGGGTCGATTCGGCTCCCGCTTCATCTAGCCATTGCCGCACCCGAGGCACCTCTGCTGTGAGGTCTCCTGAGTCGATGCGAACCGCTCCCGGCACTCCACCGAGACGCTTCGCTGCGGCGAGGCCTCGTTCGAGTCCCGTTCTCAAATCGAACGTGTCGATGAGCAATGTGGTCTCGAGGCCGTGTGCTCGCATTTGCGCTTCGAAGGCGGCCTCTTCGTCGTGGTGTGCCAGAGTGAACGCATGAGCGGCGGTGCCGGCCGTTGGGATGCCGTACTGCTCACCGGCCAAAAGGTTCGATGTGGCATCGAAACCCACCAGCCAAGCAGCGCGCGCGGCGGCAACGGCTGCAAGTTCGTGGGTGCGGCGGCCGCCCATCTCAATGAGATGACGCCCCTGTGCAACATCATGCATCCGTGCAGCAGCGGAAGCTACGGCGCAGTCGTGATTGAGCACGGAGAGCACCAGTGTTTCCACCAGCAGCGCCGCGCCGACGGTGGCATCGACGCGCAGTACTGGGCTACCGGGCACGTAGACGTCGCCTTCGCGGTAGCTCCATGCGTCGCCGTCGAAGCGGAACGTCGCTAGGTGCTCAAGCAGACTGTCGCTGAAGCGTCCAAGACCAGCCAAGTACTCCAAGTCTTCGGCCTCAAACCGATAGTCGGCAAGAAGTTTGGCCAAGCGGCCGGGGCCGGCTACCACGCCGTAGCCGCGTCCCGGCGGCAGCCTCCGAGCGAAAACTTCAAAGCACGAGCGGCGCGACGCAACGCCCGACTGCAGCGCCGCGTCGAGCATGGTCAGCTCGTACAGATCGGTCATCATCGCCGTACCCATGCGGGAAGTCTGCCCGCCGCCGGTGCCATGCGCGACTACCGGGCTTGGGTTAAGGGTGGGAGGTGTTGTGGTCCCAAGGGTTGATCAGGCGCAAGTCGAGACCTTCGAAATCGGAGACGTTACGGGTCGCCAGCGCAAGCCGTCGAATGGCGGCCGTGGCTGCGATGAGTGCATCACCCAGATCTAGAGTGCGGCCGGCGCGCCGGGCGCCAACACGCAACTCTGCGGCATGTTCTGCCTCGGCCGACCCCACCGGCACGATCCGGCGCGTTCCCGACGCAAGCGACCTGACGGCACTCGCGATGGCATCACGGCGACGGCCCGGGGCCATGAGACCAATGCCGTACTCAAGTTCATGCAGCACGATCACCGACAGCCACAGGTTTGACTCGCTCGACAAGAACGCGAGGACGTTGGCATCGGGTGCGAACCGAGCGGTCTCAGAAACGACGTTGGTATCGAGAAGAACGCCGTTCACGGCAGGTCGTTGACATCGTCAGGGGTGATGTCGTCAGGGGTGTCGTCGATAAATGGGGTCGGCCGAGTCGAACGACGCTCCGGCAGCTCAAGGTCGTACCCGCGCGGCATGTTGTTGACAAGCCAGTGGCCTAGATGCACCTCGGGCACCGCTCGTTGCTGCCAAACGTGCTCGGGAACGACGACGAAAGTTCTGCGCGTGCCAATGCGCTGGGGGCCTTCGGTTTCCGCGCAGCGCAGAATCTGCGACAGGCGCGCCTTCGCCTCAGCCACCGTCCAGATACGGTCGGATTCCGTCACCTCCGCCAACACGACACCCGCCCTTTCCCTTCGAGAGTAACTGCATCAATATAGACTAGTCCATATTGGACCACCTAACGCTAGCTCACCATCAGATCAACGCCATCTGGATCAACTCCATCTGGATCAACGAGGAGTCCCGGCCCTGCGTGAGGGCGTCGCCGACTCAGCGACCTGCAAGTTGAGCTATCTGATGGTTCTGGACTTGGCGCTCAATGACGTAGGAGGACACACCGAACTCAACAGCGAACGCCCGGTCGCGCGGCTGGCGAGGTTGGGTTAGCGGTGGGGGGTGTTGATGAATGCTTCTGGTTGCCAGCGGATGGTGTCGTCGTTGTTGTCGGCACCGTTGGTGTTGATGGTGGCAGTGAAGCCTCCAGCGCCGTAGCCGTCGGCTGTGCCTGCGCGCAGCGGGGTAACGATGTCGGTGGTGTCGGATGACTGGCGCGGTCCGGCAGCCGCGCCAGCGACGTTGGGTGAGCCAGCAGGGTCAGCGGCGCGCCCGGGAGCACCAAGTAGCGACGATGCCCACGAGCCACCGCGGAGCACCGTAGCGCCGCGCAGCTCCCACCGGCCGGCGACTAGCAGCGCTTCGCCCGAGGCAGTTCCGCTGAGCTGCCCCCGCTCGGTTTGCACCGACCAGTCGGCGGTGAACGCAACCGGGCGACCGATGCTGCCGCCCTCAGCAGGTGCCCGACGGCGCAAAGACACTTTGAGCCAAGTCGCTGTCACCGAAGCTCGCGCATCGGCTAGTTGTGCTGTCACATCTGGTGGATCGGTGCTGAACTCCCAAGTGGTTACTCCGACATCAAGTTTCCGGTCGCTGCGCACCCCGGACGTTTCGGGCCATCGGGCGTAAACGGGACCGGTCAACGACATTCGCCGTGTCGGGTTGGCGGCCACCAGCAGCGAACGCGATGTCCGTCCAACACTGCTAACCGCCCGCGTCAGCAATGACGAATCTGTCGGCGCTGCGGTGCTGAGACACGACGGCGTACCCCGGCCGCTCGAGCGCAGCGTGCCGTCAGCGTCCGCGAGGTACCAGCCAACATCGGGCAGATCCACCACAGTCAACGGCGATTGGTCGGCGGCGGTCTCTGCGATGAGCCATCTGGCTTGCCCATAGCTGCCTCTGGGCGCGCACACCCGCAACGGCACTGCTTTGGACAGCCCGGCAGCGCTGAGGGTGATTGCGCTGGCAGCAGCCGTGTCGGCATGACGGTACACCGGCGACATCGGCAGAGTGGTTGCGAAAACGCCTGCGCCCAACGGCACACCACGCGTTGTTGAGATGCCGTAGGTTCCCGAGGGATCAGGTGTCTCAACGCCGACCAGCACCGGCTGCGGTGCCCATGAGCTGGTCAAGCCCCCGCTGAGCATTGCCGACAGCGCCCCTACCGTTTCGTCTGCGAGCACGTCAGAGCCGCCGAAAGCAACAGCGAAACCCGGTTCGGGGCAGGTGCCGCTGCGCAGCGCTGCGGCATACGCCGCTGCGTCCTGCTGACTCCCAGCAGCGCCAGCGCCAACTAATGCAGCACAGCTTGCTGGCACCCGAAACAACGCCTTGAGATATTGCCCCAGCGAAGGTGGCAGCTCGGTACCGCCGGCGGGCAACAACAGCACCGGCACCGCCGGCGCGGTCGCCCTTGGGCTGCCCTGCCCCGACGCTGCTGCGACGCTGCGGCTGCTGCGGCTGTCTAGGCCTACCACGGCTGGTTTCGGCACTGTTATTGAGCCGATTATCCGAGTCGGTGGTGATGTCGCTCTCGCACTAGCCGTGCCGCACCAAGGGCCTGCCGTCAACGCATCGGCCCAGCCCACTGCCGCAGCGCCCGTGCCCGACGATGCCGCCACACACACCAAAGCCCCCGCGTACCCGCCCGGCTCCTCGTCTGCGAACCAACCGCCGAAATGACGCGCCATCTCGACACTGGTCGAATAACGATTCGGGCCTGCAACTCGAATCGCTCGGGCCCTAGCGACTCGCTCTGCCGCCCGCACCACAGAAGCCGACACCCGCGCTTCACCGCCGAGAACCACAATGTGATCGACCTGCAAAATGCTGAGCGCCTCAACCGTCGGCTGGGGAAGGCGACCGCTGCCGTTGTGCAGCAGCACTGGCACCTGCCAACGACTAGTCCACCAGCCCGCCGCGACCGCATCGATGCCTTCGACTCCATCAGCGAGTACCACCGTGCGGCCCAGCAGCTCACAACGCCCCGGCTGCGAGCGATACTCCACAACGGCGTTCGCATAGAACGACAAATCGTCTGGCCCAAAGCTGCCGGAGTCTGTGCATCCGTCGGTGCCCGCAGGCACAGCTGCGGTGCCCAAAGCCTGCGCCACAGCCGCAGCAGTTGCGTAGCGATCCCTCCCGGCCACCCGGAACACCTCGGCATAGCCATCAGCCACCAGCTCTGCCTCAACTTCAACCGGCACAGCCGCAGGGCCGCCCACAATGACTGCTTGACGTGCAGATCTGCAACCACCCGAACGCAGATCGGCTGCAACCAGCCGAGTTGACAACGGCAGAGCCGTCGCGCCACCCCGCGCCGAGCCGACAAACAAGATTGGTGCAGCAAACGTGTCCACCCGAGCAAAACCACCGATCGGATCAAACAGAGGGTCAGCTGCCGCAATGCGACGCAGCCACGGCTCAGACGAACCGCCGGTCGGGTCCGACAAAGCCGATGCCGCCATCGCGTCCGCCAGCACATCGCCAGCGACCACAATGACCGACTTCGGGCACACACCAAGCCCCCACCAATGAGCAGTCCCAGCCAAACTGCTCGCGCCACCAGTCCGATCCGGCGAACCGAAAGGAAACCGGCCCGAACCGCGACCCAGCAGCGCCGCCGCTGCGGAGTTCTGCAAACTGTCGCCGCCAAAGACACGCACAGCGTTCGACCAGCCATCGATACCGAACGAAGCAGACCCGACGTCTGGCCACTGCGCTGGCGCTGTCGGCCCAGTAACCGCCGCCGCAGGCAACGAACGCCCTTGCGACGGCACCACCTGCGATGCCGCCGGTCCAGCGACGACTACCCCGGCCACCAGCACAGCAGCACACACCGCTGCAAGCCTGCGAACGCGCCGAACTCGCAGCGAAACCATCCCACATAACGCTATACATCGCCGCCTTCGGCCCCGCGGCCTCAATCGGTTACATTCTCCAACGCTGCAATAACCGACGAAGCTGGCTCCACATCGGCAGCGTGGAGCGACAAAAGACCCGTGCGGTCCGGGACCTGATGCGGCCGAATGCGCTTTTTCTGTCGGCGGCCGCTTCCGCCAACCACGCTTGGTGTTGATGGTGGCAGTTAAGCCTCCAGCGCCGCAGCCATACATGAAGTTGACTCAACGCTGGCTGCTTGCACTTAGACGATCTTGCGTTCTTGATCCTAAGTGAGGGTATGTAGCAGAACTGCGGCCAGTCATTGCGACCAATCACTTGCAACAACCGTCACTTGCAGCAGGCAGTTGTGTTCGCCCCCTCGTAGCCCCATGGGTTGATCAGGCGCAAGTCGAGACCTTCGAAATCGGAGACGTTACGGGTCGCCAGCGCAAGCCGTCGAACGGCGGCCGTGGCTGCGATGAGTGCATCACCCAGATCTAGAGTGCGGCCGGCGCGCCGGGCGCCAACACGCAACTCTGCGGCATGTTCTGCCTCGGCCGACCCCACCGGCACGATCCGGCGCGTTCCCGACGCAAGCGACCTGACGGCACTCGCGATGGCATCACGGCGACGGCCCGGGGCCATGAGACCAATGCCGTACTCAAGTTCATGCAGCACGATCACCGACAGCCACAGGTTTGACTCGCTCGACAAGAACGCGAGGACGTTGGCATCGGGTGCGAACCGAGCGGTCTCAGAAACGACGTTGGTATCGAGAAGAACGCCGTTCACGGCAGGTCGTTGACATCGTCAGGGGTGATGTCGTCAGGGGTGTCGTCGATAAATGGGATCGGCCGAGTCGAACGACGCTCCGGCAGCTCAAGGTCGTACCCGCGCGGCATGTTGTTGACAAGCCAGTGGCCTAGATGCACCTCGGGCACCGCTCGTTGCTGCCAAACGTGCTCGGGAACGACGACGAAAGTTCTGCGCGTGCCGATGCGCTGGGGGCCTTCGGTTTCCGCGCAGCGCAGAATCTGCGACAGGCGCGCCTTCGCCTCAGCCACCGTCCAGATACGGTCGGATTCCGTCACCTCCGCCAACACGACACCCGCCCTTTCCCTTCGAGAGTAACTGCATCAATATAGACTAGTCCATATTGGACCACCTAACGCTAGCTCACCATCAGATCAACGCCATCTGGATCAACTCCATCTGGATCAACTCCATCTGGATCAACGAGGAGTCCCGGCCCTGCGTGAGGGCGTCGCCGACTCAGCGACCTGCGATTTGTGCTATCTGGAGTTGAGGTCGTAGGGATCACGCCCCAAGCTCGCCGCAGTTACACAGAAATCCCGCTCATCATCATCGGCGGTTCGGATGAGATCCCACTCCGTTTGCAGGTAAGAAGACGAAATGTCACAAGCCCAGAGCCTGCTTGTGACCTTTTCGATGAAATCAGCACAGTTCTCGACAAAATGGTTACGCTCAAGGGTCGCTGAGCCGGAGTTGCGGTACTCGATTCGAGACCATTTTGATGCGCGGTGCTTCCATTCGAGCTGCGTCAGGCCGCCAGCCGAACTCACTCTCACATCTGGGTACGCATAACCCTCCGAAGAGGCCACCAGCCAGTGGCGGTGAGCAAAACCAGGACTGCCCTGGTTGAGGGAATGTTCCGGTTCATAGGCAAGGAACCACCAGTTTGCCACCAGCCACTCAGCCAAGGGATACACCGGCACATACACGACATCACGGAGCGTTTGAGCGCGCTGATCGTCAACAGCAGTCAGCACCGCATCGCCGACTGAGATCCGCAATGCGGCGAACGTCGCAGCCAACTCGGGACCTTCAATGCCGGTGCCATCGAGCCATTGAATGTCGAAACGCAGAGCACTCATCGCGAAGTTGCCAAATGCTCAGGCCACTCATCAGGCGCCAACGGATAGCCCTTGTAAGAACCGTCGCCTCGGTTGACGAGCCGAGCCTCAAAGACTGTGTCTCCCTCGCGGCCTCCCTCGCGAGGCCACACGTACCGCGGGAAGCCACCCTCCCACGGCTCACCTACCGAGCCGGCTCGAATTGCCGACCGCAGCCAACCGATGACCGAGTCAAGGTCGCTGTGCTCTCTGGGGCAAATGGATGCGTCGCTGCGGGGGTGAGGCTGCCCAGCAAATGTTGGCATGTCTTTGTGCTCGGGGCTGCCGACGTAGCAGACGCGATGCGCTAGCGCCTCCAAATTGCTGCCATTGGGCACATAAGGAGTGCGCCGCCGAGGCCTGCGTCGCTTCGGGGCACGCATAGCCAAATCTTACGAAGCGAGAGCGGGAGCCAAGCCCGATGTGCAAGCCCAATGTGATGTCAGCAGTGCTCGCATCTTCGCTGGGTCGTGGGTTGTGGGGCTGCCGGTGGCTAGACAGATCTGAGTGATGTCTGCGAGATAGCCCTCCAAGCGGTCAAGGGCCTCAAGCGGTGCGAAGCCGATGAGGCCAGGCAGGCTGCCCCGGCAGATCAGATCGTCCTCGCGGTCAATGCCGGTATGCCGTGAGCCAACGGTGTCAACGGCTTACGGTTTACCGTCGAGAAGTCCGCTCAGTGAAACAGCGCCTGTCAAGTCGCCCGAATTACACAATGACATGAGTCGCATGGGGTGTCTCCCCTTGTTTGGTTGTCAGGTGGGCGAGACGTGTTAGCTGTTGTGTGTCTCAGGATCGGTTCGGTGCTGAGGCCGGGCGGGCCGACGCCAAGCTTGCGATGGTGCGGAACGTGACCGACACGCGTCGCTGGCGGGCAATCTTTTGCCCGTCCCAGATATCGGTGCGCCGCTTGGCGATTCCGTGACGCCACCGCCAGCGCGCATCACCGCACAGCAAAACAAGACTGCGCGGCTCCAGCCGATGCGTGTAACCATCACCGGTCTCAGCGCAAAAAAAGTCCATGTTCACCGCTGATGCCAAGCTCACCGTCGCCACCACCGGCCCGAAACAGTCCCTGTCGACATGGGGCGCTATCCCCTGCCCCGGCTCGTACTCATTGACAATCGCCTGATCGAACGGGCGCTGCACATCCAGCAAACGCCCGGCTTCGCCGGACGCAACCCCTCCGACCTTGCAAGCAAGCACTGCCAGCCACTCCGGCAAAGGCCCGATGTGCGCCGACTCGTCAAGCCTGCGATGCGAATAGTCGTACTTATAACCGAAATGTTGCACACGCCGAGACAGATCACCCAGCCACTCCGACCCGTCCACCCGCCCAAGCAAATCAGCCTCTTCGCGGGCGGTCAAGAACTCTGCGTGATACCCGAACCCGACAGGAGCAACCACCTGTTCCTCCCGCTCCTCAGGCAACATCGACAACTGCGTCATCACGCCCTCATCACCCAATGCTCCGATCGAACCTTCCAGTTGCCACCGCTGGCGGTCCACCCCACATCGTCCGGGCCAGGCATGGGGAACCGCTTCTTGACTTGCACCGATACCGGTGTCACCCCCCTTGAAATGCCTGCACAATCTAGTCTTTCACCGAGTTCAGACAACCGACCGCCGCTGAGACTCGCCGTCGTGTAGATCAACTCAACCGCACGACTTGACGCGCGCACTGCACCCCCGATCAGCGAAGCCCACAAATCGACATCTGCATCAGTCACAGCGCTCTGATGCGATACATAGCTGAACGCGAACAACAACCGGTCAACCCCAGAGAAATCGATGCCATCAAGCGAACTGATGTAGCGCGCAGACCGAAACTGAGCGTCGAGATGTCCGAGCACGCACTCGCCGATCCGGCGCATCATCGGATGTGGGTCATATGCCAGATAATCAATCCGCCCACGTGTGCCTTTGCCCACAGCGTCCGTCAACGCCACCGCCACAGTCGCAGCCCCAGCACCGACATCAACTACCATGAGGCGTTCACGCTTGCGGGGCGGAACATGCCCCGCCCCCCTGTAAACGGCCCGGAAGACCTCTGCATGGCCTCTCAGATAGAAGAAAACATCATGAACTGCGTGGGCATCAGGCGCCCCCGGTTCCAACTGCCCACGACGGTTTGAAGACTGGGCATCGTCTCGCTGCTGCTGCGATAACTCCCGCCACTGCTGCCGAAACACATCCTCATACAGACCGTCGTAGTCAACTGGCAATTCAATCCCATTCACGATGCAGACAGAAACTGCGCTGCACCAACACTACAACGGTCTCCGCTGCGGCCCAGACGATCCGCGTCCAGCAGGTGGTCATCAACGATCAGCACTCGTGTCCGCCGACCGGACAGAACTCAACGGACAGCACTGCTAGTTGTAATGTCCAGTGAGGTTGTTGACGCGGCTGGCGGGTGTGTTGTTGATGGCTGTGTGGTGTCGGTGGAGATTGTAGGTGTGGATCCAGTTTTGGAGTCGTCGTCTGCGGTCGGGTTCTGACCGGAATTGGTAGTTGTACAGGAATTCCTCAGCGAGGGTGCGGTTGAATCGTTCGGTTTTGCCGTTGGTTTGCGGCCGGTACGGGCGGGTACGCAGGTGAACGGTGCGGTTCTCAGCGAGCGCAGCAGCGAACACGTCAGATGTGAAATTTGGGCCGTTGTCGGTCATCACTGCGTCAACAGCGACGTTGAGGTTGTTGAACCAGTCGCGGGGTGTTACACCAAAACTCAGCAGCAGTTTCGCCTTTTTCATCATCTCGGGCTTCGACATAGGTGAGCCGGGAGTGATCGTCGACAGCGACATGCAGGTAGGTGTAGCCGCGTCGCGTGCGACTGGTGCGTTTGGAGTGTTTGGCTGCGGGTGATCTACGTCCGTGTACCCGCCAGCCACCACCGGGGGGGGGATTTTGGCGATTTTTTTTCACATCGATATGCACCAGATCCCCCGGATAGGGCTTCTCATAGCGACGCACCCGCTCACCGCTGGGCCGGTCAATCCACGCCAACCGGTTCAACCCGCGACGCACGAGCACCCGATGCACCGTCGAAGCTGGTATGCCCACACGAACAGCCAACCGCTTCGGACCCAACCGCTCACGGCGCTGCAGAGCGCAGATCTTCTCTTCAACCCGTTCAGGTGTGCGCTTCGGCGAACGCTGCGGTCGGCTTGAGCGGTCCGCCAAGCCCGCTGCGCCCTCAGCTTCATAGCGATTCACCCAATTCACCCAATTGTCACCGTTTGACGTGAGCAACCCATCTGCGCTGCTACCGCTGTGGTGGACTGACCCGCCAAAACACGCTCAACCATCACCAACCGCGAGTGCGGCGACAACCTCGGCGTTGGTACGCACCGCTGAGCCTTCCTTCCAATACCATCACTCACTTGAGCTTCCGTTCGCAGATTGGGTACCAACAAACCCCACACTGCCACGGAGGCTCAACCATTCACACCACCCAAACCGTCAACAACGTCCATGGACATTACAACTACCGACATGACCACCTCCTAACATGACTGCCTCTTAAACAAAGTGACAAACAAACAGGGTGAGGCACCTCATGTGTAGGCTCAACGTTATGTGGCCCTAGGCAGTGGGGTCCGACAACAGAGAGCGATTGTTGTGCGCGTTTTGCAGCCTGTCACGCTGACCCCTGAGCAGTTGAAGGTGCTCGCTGATGTGAGGCCAGGGTTCCGAATAATTCGGGGTGCCGCTGGGAGCGGCAAGACGACCACGGCGCTCTTGAAGCTCAAGGAGCAGATTCGGGTTCGCTTGGATCGTCGTGAGCGTCTCGAAAGCGACGCGCCTGTGCGTGTTCTTGTGCTGACTTTCAACAGAACTTTGGAGGGTTACATCGCTGAACTCGCTCGGAATTCGGCACCGCGCAACGACGCGTTGGAACTGGAGATCAAGACGTTTGGCCGGTGGGCCAGATCACTTGTAGCTGATGTTGACATCTTGGGTGCTGATGAGACAGCGGCGATTCTGCGTCCATCCATTGATCGTTTGGCTACGAAACGTCAGCATGAGTTTTTTGCTGATGAAGTCCGCTATGTCTTGGGCCGCTTTGAGTACGAACCCGCCGATTTCGACTCTGATGATCTTTCCGGCTATATCACAGTCAGAAGGCAAGGGCGGGGCTCTGCACCCCGGGTTGCGCGTCGGACACGCGAGAAGTTGATCTATGAGGTCATCCCGACGTACATGAAGTCGAAGCAGCAGCGCGGAAAAGTCGATTGGAGCGATCTCGCGATGTTTGCCGCCTCAGCTTCGACCTTCGGTGCCTATGACATCGTCATCGTTGACGAGGCACAGGATTTCTCGGCAAATCAGGTACGTGCGATTCAGGGGCACTTGCAGGACCAACACAACACGACATTCGTGCTGGATGCGGTGCAGCGCATCTATCCGCAGCACTTCACATGGAGTGAAGTGGGCATCTCTGCTCGTCCTGAGATGATCTACACACTGAAGACGAACTATCGCAACACTGCCGAGATCGCAGCTTTCGCATACCCGCTTGTGAGCGGACTCCCGATGGAGGACGACGGCACGCTGCCAGACTTCCAGGCGTGTCGCCGTTCGGGCACCAAGCCGTTGGTTGTTACAGGCAAGTACAACAGCCAACTCAGAGTCATGATCGACCGGCTCGAGCGCACCGCCGACTTCGCGCACGAGTCGGTCGCCTTGCTGCAGCCGCGAGGCGGCGGTTGGTTCAACGAGGCTCGCAGGGTGTTGTCTCAGCGCGGTATCCCATATTGCGAATTGACAAGGCGCAACGATTGGCCCACTGGTCCCGAAGCCGTTGCTTTATGCACGATCCACTCCGCAAAAGGCCTCGAGTTCGACCATGTGCTGCTTCCTGGCTTGAGCCAAGAAGTCACCCCGCACGGTGCCGACGAAGGTGATGCTGATCTTGAACGGCTTCAGCGGATGCTGGCAATGGCAGTAGGCAGGGCCCGCAAGTCTGTGATGGTCGGCTACAAGCCGGGTGAGGAGTCATCGCTGATCGGCCTGCTCGACTCCTCGACGTATGAGTTGGTCAGAGCATGAACGCTGGCAAGCAGGCACCCGAAGCGAAGCCGCAGACGCGCGAGCAGGTGCAGACGGCTTTGCGGTGTCCAGAAGTTGTCGAAGTTGCGGTCGAGCGCGGCATCGCGAGCATCGTGCATTTCACGACTGTCAAGGGACTTGTGGGGATTCTGTACAGCAGTGCCGTGAAGAACCGCCAAGACCTTCCAGCGGACGAGCTGGTGCAGTACGTGTACGAGCCGAATGCGGTTGATCGGCATTTCGACCAGTGCTGGCACGCTTACGTCAATCTGTCGGTCTCGGCTGTCAACCTTCACATGTTTGACTTCTCCCGCCGCAAACATCCCGATGCCGTGTGGGTGATCTTGAACTTCGGGCCTGAGATCCTTGGCGATCCCGGTGTTGTGTTCTGCACGACGAACAACATCTACCCATCTGCACGGCGCTGGGTTGGTTTGGTTGGTTTCGAGCAGCTCTTTGCGCCGAATGTTATCGGACGGTATGGGCGTCAGATTGAGCGAGACGGCACACCGACGAATCGCACCACCGACCCGCAGGCCGAGGTGCTGTACCCGTACGAGCTGCCGCTAACGCATCTGCACCGGATCACGGTTGGCAACGAAGAGGCGTATGAGGCAGTAGTCGCTGCCCTGAGCCACTTCCCGAACCGGCCTAGAGTTGAAATCGACCCGGGGGCGTTCCGATGACTGAGGCAAGGCATGCGGTTCATCAGCAGCCGGAGATGCAGTTCAGCGATGTCGCTACTGCAGCTTCAGCCCCCGGCCTAGACTTGATGGACGCAACGTCGTTGCGGGTACAGGGTTCGATGCTGTGGGCTGCTTACGGTGATGCGCTCGGGTTCGTCAGCGAGCTGACGGACCGCAAAGGGCTTCAGCGCCGCACGCAGGGCAGGCCGCTAGATCGGCTCATGGCGTGGCGGCGACGCGTCGGCGGCAGGCAAGGAGTCGAAGTAGAGCTGCCTCAGGGGTGCTGGTCGGACGACACTCAGCTCCGGATGGCGGTGAGCCGGTCTGTCAGCCACCGCGGGTTCGATGTCGAGACGTTCGCTCGGATCGAGCTTCCGGTGTGGCCGTCGTATGCGTTGGGGGGCGGTCGGGCCTCGAAGACGGCTGCGAAGAACTTGGGCAAACCGCGGACATCGTGGTACGCCAACACATTCCCGGGATGGTTCAATGCCGGTGGCAACGGCGCTGCGATGCGCATTCAGCCGCATGTGTGGGCATCGACGGGTCGCGAGGAAGATTTCTTGCTTGATGTGATCTCCGACAGTGTCTGCACCCACGGACATCCGCGGGCCATCGTGGGGGCCTGTTTTCATGCGGCGACGCTCGCTCATTGCATGAGACACGGCTTCGCTCCAGACCTTGACAAGTGCTGTCAGATCGCCGCCGGGATGGAGTATTGGTCCTCGGCGTTGGAGGCGCATTCGCATCTGGGTTCTACTTGGGTGAAGCTCTGGCAGGAAGCAGCGGGAATGCCGTTCACAGACGGCTGGCGCACAGCAGTCGGCGAAGTTCATCAGACTGTCAGCGACGCTCAAGCCTGTCTTGGCAACGCCAAGAGCACGGAAGCGGTCTACCGCAAGGTCGTTGACAGACTCGGTCTGGCGGATCCGCGCCAGCGAGGCAGCGGGATACTGACAACTGTCGCTGCTGCGGCTCTGGCATCAGTTGCTCGTGATCCGCATGAAGCAGTCGTTGCCGCTGCTGACGCTGTGGACACTGATACTGACACCATCGCCACGATGGCCGGAGCGATGCTCGGTGCCTGCGACTCTGTTGGACTGCCGCCAGAGATGCCTCTTGACGGCGACTATCTGAAGCGCGAAGCGTTGCGCTTGGCTGCTGTCGGGCGAGGCGAGTCCGGCCAAACACACACCTACCCCGACATCCTGACGTGGACAGCCCCCAAGGCCCAGGCCGATGCGCTCGTCAGGCACGAAGGCCGTTTGGTGGTCGAGGGCTTGGGACCGGTGAAGGAAATCAGCGGTGAGGCCGCCCGGTCAGCCGATGACGAGTTCGGCTGGCAGTGGGTGATGACAGATTTCGGTCAGACCCTGCTGATCAAACGGCGCCCGAGCCTCCGAGAACTGACAGAGGCCAACGCTCTCGAGGCTCCCCCAGCGAAACGAAAAACACCTGTGCGCCGCGAATCGGCTACTGCCTGGAAGGCTGCCGGAGGTTCAACGCCCAGACCGCTGGATCGCGGTGTGTGCGTCGACGACGCAATAGACCACGCCCGAAAGCACATCACCGAAGACAACGCTGTTGGCTACACCGTCCGGCGAGTCGCCCGTGACGGAACGATCGCCGACCTTGCTGCACTGGTGACAGCGCTCCGCGACGACCTGCGTTGCTGAGCATCACTTTATGGTGAGTGCGCCGCCGCCGCGGAGTTCGCCCACACGACCTACCTAACCCGATCCTGAGCCTTCGCGAAATTGTGGGATTTGGGTTGCTGGGTTTGGTGGGGTTAGGTTGGTGCCTCACCCTGTTTGGTTGTCAGGTGGATAAGGCGGGTTGGTTTCCCGCTGGTGGGGTGCCTCCCCCTGTTTGGTTGCCACCTCGTTTAGGAGGTAGTCATGTCAATGATGACCGAACAGCAACGTTCGGGGTCTATGTTGCGGCCGGATCAGACAGGGAGAAGTGCCCTATGAGTTGTTGGTGTAGTCGGTGCTGTCGCTCACGTATTCGTACCGTTGTCGGTCGAGTCGGTGGTTCCAGAGTCGGTGTTTAGACCGGGGCAGCTTCAGCTGGCGGTGGCGGTACTGGAGATCCCACCACATTGCGGTCTCGACTCGCTTGTTGACACCTAGTGCATACTCAAGTTCAGGAATCAGGTCGGTGTCGCCCGAGGCGCTGAGGATGGATGTGTCCGAATTTCGGGGCCGCACGCGAGGGATCGCCGAAGGCCTCCCGAGCCCCGTGGTAAGCGTTCTGATAATCCAAAAACACGGCTACACGCGTCATCTCCCGACCCTTCGGGCAAAAATAAACCCCGCCATTCCCAGCAGAACTAGGAAGGCGGGGAGGAATACGCAGACTCTAGCAAGTTCCGCACTGGTGCGAAACCTCGGATCAAGTCACCCCACAGTCAACCACTACTCAAAGGGAGATTCACTGGCGAGTCCCTTATCGCAGCGTGGTGTCTGTTCGGACGAACGCCCGACGTTGCGTGGTGCAGGTCGCTGCACGGCTTCACCCGAACCGCTTTCAGGCGGGCCGACGGCCACTCTGTGCCGTAATTTTGCAATTCCCGTTTTCGCGAAGGTCCGAGTGTGCGGATTTATCAGGGTCTCAAGTCTAGGCGATTACTGACGTTGTGGTAGTCAGCGGCATCCTGCGCTACTTGCTGCAGCCGCTCAGACAAGCCGCGCAACGTGAGTTGTTCACACTTGCGATGCACGAGCGCTTCAAAGATCAGTTCGTCAACGAACGAGAGCGTGTAGAGAGCCCGCTCCTGAAACTCAATGACAAGGGACCTGCCATGCAAACTCTCGGGCAGGTCGCTTGCCTCAAATAGCTCGCGCGGTAACTCTCGTCCGCCTATCCGAGACGGTGCCTCCAACGTAGTAGCCATCGTCGCGACTCCTCCTGTGCGTGCCGTCGTATTCAACACGGTGTCCAGCCAGAGACCAAAGTGCTGAAGAAAGTCAGACACTCACGTCGTCGTCTGCGCCGCCCTTAAGTAACCCTGCAACTCTTCTACGGTGAGCGTTCCAGACTTTGGTCGGTGGAGCATCGCGTGGCAGTTCGGGCACACTGGCCGCAGGTCCTTGATTGGATCAAGTAGATAGTCGGGGTTACCAGCGATCTCATGAAGCGGTGTGAGGTGGTGCACATGCATGAAACCTTTGCCGAGTTTGCCGTAACGCTCCTCAAAATCAAAACCGCACACTTGACACTTATAGCCGTAGTGCCTCAAGCACTTTGCGCGAGCCCAACTACTGCGCTCATACCTGTTCACCCTTGTTTGAACGACCGCGCCTTCTGGGATCTTTCGGTCACTGGCAGCCCGCACACCCTCTTCTTCTCCCGACAGCGGTGGGGGATGGATAAGCAGTTCGTTCCGCCAATCGTGCCAAGCTTGACGCAGCGAGTCTGCTTCTGTGTCAGAGAGTTGCTGGCCGGATGCTCGCGGAATGTACTCAAAAAACTTCGGCGCAATGGAACTGCGCAATTGCGCTAACGGCAGACAGTCCTCGGCAGCCACCCAGCACTGCCATTCGACATTGACCCAATTCTGCTCCTCCTCCCCACCATCAAAATCCTGGTAGATCTCGCTGACAGCGGTACCGCTTGCGATGATTCCGCCCTCGGTACCGTGCAGAAACAAGACCAGATCGTCGCCCTCGTTAATACCGCTCTTGCGTTTTCCTGTCGACCACCAGTCCACCCATGTCCCACCGTCTTCAGTTGCTTGGATACGGCGCTGACACCGATCTAGATGGTCGTCTAGTTTGGCCGAACTCATGTCCTGTGGTTTAGGATTCCACGTCAATACAAACATCTGCCGGTACGCCGCCGCTGATGCCGGTTCCAGCCATTCGTGCCACTTGCTGATCCATCTGCGCACGCTGTTCTGAGTGGGTGGGGGAAAATGCTTGGTGCCATTTCTAAGAAGTCTTACTTCGCCAAAATATTCATCCACTTGATTGTCATTGCGCTGAATGGGGTCGAGGTTATTGTCAAGGCACCACAGCACGTACCGGCCAACGCGCCGCTTGCCCTCAGTGGCCTTGTCGTGTCCTTCTACAAAGTCTTCTATCTGAGGTGCCCAACTGCCAAGAAGGTGTCGGTTCTCCTCAAACCAAGATTTACTTGCCACGAACCCGTCCTCCTCATGTAAACAAATTCAATGCAACTCGCCAAGTTGCTCACCCCATGTCGGCATTAGCGACCAACGTGGTTGAGTTTGAAGCAACCAACGGGTACTCCATCAGAGCAGACGCGTTCACCGACTTGAAGTAGATGACCTCCGCTGCTTCATATGCTTCCATCAGGTCGGCAACTCCTGACTCGTGGCTCTCAAGCCGAGCTTCTAATTCAGAACCAAGTTCGCTCACGCCCAGCCCTCCCTCTACAGCTCCATGCTAACACGACGCGAAGCGGCCTGCTCACCGTGGTCTGCCAATGTATCAAGTCTCGCCATGGTGCTCTGTATCAGGAACGAAGCTGGCTGGTTGCGCTCCTGACCCCACCGAAACCAGCAACCCAAATCCCACGTTTTCGCGAAGGCTCCACAAGTCTGAGCTGGCGACCTCAACGGACGGCTTGAACGGTCCGCCAAGCCCGCTGCGCCTTCAGCCTCATAGCGCTTCACCCAGTTCGTCACTGTTTGACGTGAGCAACCCATCTGAGCCGCCACCGCCAACACAGACTGCCCGAGCCAGCACACGCTCAACCATCACCAACCGCGAATGCGGCGACAACCTCGACCGCGGCGCGCAGCACCGCATCGTTATTGCACTACTGTTACCCACTTGAGCCTCCGTTCGCAGATTGGATACCAACAGGCCCCACACTGCCACGGAGGCTCAACCTTTCACACCACCCAAACCGTCAACAACGTCCATGGACATTACAACTTAGCTAGTTACTCTTGAACGCTACAAGCAGACAATGGGAAGTGTCGTCTGAGTAAGCTAACCCTGTCGTAAATTCTGCGGGCTGCGTGTTGAATTCAATAGTGAACGATCAAGGACCGTGCCGCCAAGCGCGGGTTCAAGTTTGTACCCACCCAATTTGATTCCTACATCAGCTAGTTGTTGTGTTGCATGATCGCATCGCTCTATCGCTGTTTTATCCACTTGACGATTAACGTCAGCTATTTCTTCAAAAGGTACGTGTTGTATTTTCACGGATTTTTCCTGAAATCAAAAAAATTTTACAGTATGTACGAATGAGTCACTATTGTTACTGGCCATGTAATCACGTATGAACCAGAAATAATCCCAGATTGCACTCCTCAACTCTAACGCTCCACTTAGGTCATCTATCCTGAGGCCGAGATCATCACGTAAGGTCGTAATATCAATACCTCTACCATGTGTCAGCCAGCGAGCTTGATCGCTCAGTTGGAGTGCGATATCACTCGCTCGTTCCTCTTTCATTTCTGCGGTAACTGGGATACCCCGCGTTTCGGTAACTGTCCAGTCTTTGAATTTGTAACTCGTCAACCATTGTTTCAGCAGCTCAATAGATAGATCTCGCGCTAACTCAAACTGATGAAGCTCTGCCAAATCAAGCTTCTGCAACAGAACAAGCTCGGCTGTAGATAATGAACCATTCTGACTTTTTTCAATGAGATTGTGGTATTGAGCAAGGTACGAGAGTGCCGGAACAAGATTATTACCGCGCACTAACTGGGGATCAATCGGCCCTAAGCACGAGTGGTAGTCCATCAGGATTTGATCTCCCGACATCACCAGAACTGTACCAGCCGACATTGCTTTGTCGGGAACAATAAACTTCACCTCTGTGTAATGCCGCCGAAGCACGCGCACAATACGCTCAACTACCTCAACGACACCACCTGGCGTATCAATGATGACAAAAAGGTTTTCCCGGCGATCCTGACGGGCTTCAATCGCGACCTTCGCTCGGTGCTCTACGCCCTGCTGCATTGGCGAAACAATCGTAAGGCCGTCTGCGTTCAACATGTCTTCTATCCCTGCCAGGCGACTCGTCGCCCACTCCCGGGCACTGTCAAACGTTGTGGGGGGCAGAGGCACCACTGACGCTTCAGACACGGCTCATCAGTTCGCTTCTCCCCCCGCATTCCTGCAAGGCACCAACATCCTCGTGGTCACTCACCGATGACCTGCAAGTGCTGTGCGGCAACAGATTTTGCTTGGGTGCTGTAGCACAGCCAGTTCCGCAGCACCCCAGCATAGAGATTCGCAGCCTTGTCATCAAGAGTGTTGTAGGGCGGGTGTCGGCCGGTGATGTCGAAAGCTTGCGCCACGCCATCCCAGAAGGTCGGCACAGCGACGCTCTCAACCGAGCGGCCGGGTTGTGATGCCGCGTTGTAGCCCATAGTGAACCGCATCTATCAGTCACGCGCGCTGTTGCCATAGCCGAAGTATGCCGCATTACACGCCTGACTGTCGACCCGCACGTTGTCGTAGCTGTTCTGCTGGCTGCGGAGCGTAACCCGCTCGAGCGCAGCACACGAGCCTTGCCTACCCGCCTGCAAGGACTCGTGACCCAACAGCGCGCGAAAAGCGTGGCTGGTGATGTTCTGCTGAGATTCTGGCCGACGTTCCATTCAATCCGCTGGGTCCACGCTGGTATCACCTGCGCGCCAGCACCTACGTAGCCGTCAGGCTGTCTTCTTCGTTGATGCTGAAACTGGCCTCAGTGAGTCCCTACAACAACGTCTCCGTCGGTGCCGCTGCGGGATAACCATGAGCGAATTAGCGTCACGGCCTCAGACTGGTGAAGTGCTCGCCGATGGCCGAGTGGCTTTGCATGTGGGCCACATTTGGACCGACATGCATCTCAATGACGACATCGGCGACATCATTTGGCACAGCAAAGGTCCTCGGCACACTCGCGCTCTGACTCGTTCGCAGTGCCACACAGCACTCCAGCTTGCACAAATTGATGCTTCCAATACAAATCTCAGCGCCAGTGAACGCGCAGCAGCCGGACGCATCATTCGTAAGGTGCATCAGTGCATGCAAGCGCTCGGCGGAAAATAAACAAGCCGATACTTCAGCGGTGGACAGTTGGGGTTAGGTATCTGCACACAAAGCAAGCGATACCTGAGCCATCTAGCAAGTCTCCGGAGCAGAAACTTCGGACACTATATCGGGCCGTGTGAGGAACTGGGAGGCTTGTTCAGTTACCCAGCCAGTTGTGCCACTTGCTGATCCACCCGCGCACTCTATTCTTTAGTGGTTGCGGAAAAGGCTGGGTGCCATCTTTGAGAAGTCTCGCTTGGTTCAGGTATTGGGTCACTTGGTCGTCATTGGGCTGAGTGGGGTTAAGGTTATTGTCGAGGCACCACAGCACGTACCGGCCAACGCGCCGCTTGCCCTCAGTGGCCTTGTCGTGTCCTTCTGCGAAGTCTTCTATGCGAAGTGCCCAACTGCCAAGAAGGTGTCGGTTCTCCTCGAACCAAGATGTGTTTGCCACAAACTCATCCCCCCTATGTAAACAAATCCAATGCAAATATAGTTGAAGAACTTCAACCTCTTTGAGAACGACCCTAGCAAACGGTCTCGCTCCAGCGCTCCTCCGCGATCGCCGGTGAAAGGACCACCTCTGCAACGAAGCTATACGCAATCAGAAAGAGACACTTGGCGGCCTTCTCGGGCGGCACGCTAAGCGGTCATGGTGACCAGTGTTGAAGCACAACAGCCACCATCGAGCAATGTCGTCTTCGCTTGCCTCTTGAGCCGTGAGTGGCAAGGTACCTGACATCGCCTCCAGTGCGTCGTTTGGTGGGTCATTGCGGCGGGTGCGAACTTGTTGTGGTCTTTGCTGCAACATGACTCATGGCATTTTGAAGTTCGGCGCCGACCAGGTTCCAAGCTTCATGCATGGCATCGCCAGCAGCGGTCCAGTCGTCCCTGCGGGACTCAGGCGGGATCCGAATCGCGACTATTAGGTCACGGGTTCGCTCGACACGGCGAGCAGCGGAACTAAGCGCCCCGCGTGGCCCAGCGTGTGGTCGCATCGGTCCGAAGATTGCCACACACGCACCCTAGCCGCTGCCCAGAAAAAGACAACACTCGGTTGGGGTTGGGGTTGGGGCGCGGGGAACCCCCGCAGCCGATAGTGCTGCGGGGGTTCCCCTTGGGTTGGGTAGCCAACCTGCTTGCGTTCGCAAAGAACGCGAGCAGGGCTGCCCGGTTACGAGTTAGCGAACCGGGACGCTGTTGACACGCCTAGCCGGCACCCTCCTGGCAGCATTCCGGGTCTCATCCGCGTTAGTCGTATCAGTATCCTGCGCGAAGTAGCCGGTCGCTACATAATCATCCTCAACGAAAGCTGTGCCAGAGGGCCTATCACCGCTGCTGATCGTGACCACGTTCGAACCCGAACGCGTCGTCGGCAACTTCGCGGCATCCCTGGTGCTCACCAAGAAATGCACCCGGTTGTACGGCAAAGTAGCAGTAGCAGGCCGAGCATCACTCACCGCGTAAACCAAATCCGCGCCATCTTCGAACGCACTTTCATCGAGGCCCGTTGCTTCGGCGATAACTGAACCGTCTTCGGCATCGGCCGGGTAGCCGGTGATCAACTTACCGAACACATCGCCCTTCAACGTCTTACCATCAGTAGCTAAAGCTTGGACCCAGTCATTGAAAGCAACTATCACCCCAACCGAACTCACACCTTTGCTCAACTCATCCTCGGCAGCACTCGTGGTGACCGGCGCTTTGAGGTTATCACTTTCGCACGACTCAGCCGACGCCGAGAAATGAGCAGCAAAACCCTCATGACCGTTCAAAGCATCCAAAAGATCCTTAACCGTCGGCGTGCCCGCCAAGTAACGAACACGAATCACCCTGTTACGAGCATTCACGCTCACATCAATCTCAACGTTCTTCGCGTCCTTCTTGATACCAGTCACCGCATCAACCGACACCGACCAGCCATTACCAGCAGCCCCAGCAGCATCACCCGACCACAACCCAGTAACCGTCACCGAATTATCTCCAGGCGAACCAGGCACCACAACCGACGCACGCCGACTCACGATGCGTTCGTTCGACATGCGGACAGCTGAAGCCTTCGAAGCGTCATTAACGATCGGGTCAACCGGACTCACATGAATCGCCGACACCGACAAACGCTTCGCCGCAGTCACCCTGCGAGAATCCTGACGGCTATCGGTCTCATCCTGAGTAGGGGACTTGGTAGCAGTGATCGCCCCGCTTCCGAGGGTCACCATGTCGTTCGGCAGCAGCTTCGTTTCGTCGCCGTTTGCTGGGTTGCCGTCATCGGTGGCGATGACGGGGATCGTGAACGAATACCGGAAGCCGAACGGTCCAGCCGCCGCAGACGCTACAGGATTGCCAGTGGCTTCCTTAGTCACTGAGCCGCGGCGCACCTTCACCTTCTTCGGATCGCCCGTGCCCTCCTTGTCCGAGTACACAATCACAGAGTTCGTGCCGGCCACAGCCACGATCTCTGTTGACGGTTTCGCTGTTGACAGAGCCTTATCGGCAGGCACCGTGAACGATGCCGAACCCAACTGACGTCTGTCGTCGTTGTCGCCGATCACCGTCGCTGCTGTCGGACGCACCTCAATACGATCACCCGCCTGAAGCGCATGCGTCAACGTCACCGTCTGCTTCGGATCAGCCAAACACGACTTGTCACTCGCGTTAGCAATCCCCGCAACACCACCAGCAAGAGACGCCGGAGAACCATTCACAAACAACGCATCCTTCAAAAGCGACTTCTTCTCATCATCATTATCAACCGCATCCGAGAACACCAAATTAATAGTCCCCGGATCAGACACTGCCGCTGTAATCTTCACCGACAACGCATCAGCAGAACCCGCAGCATCAACAGCAGCCTCCATCACCGCATCAGACACCACAGCCGTACCACCAATCGACACCAACAACAAATTCGTCTTATTGCCATCAGCATCAACCTCAGGCGTCGCAGCCAAATAGTCCCGCACCGAAGCAGGCAACTCATCACCCACCAACAACACCGGCACCGGCCCAGCACCAGCACCACCAAACCCAATACCCAACACAGGCCCAGCAGACACACCATCAGCCGTCGCAACCGAATTAATCAACGCCACACGCGACAAATCAGTACCCAAATCATCACGACAATCACCCACCATCAACTTCGCCAACTCAACCGACGTCTCAGCAGCAGAACCACCACCAACACGCGTCACAGAAGCACCCAACACCTTCACAGCATCAGCCACACCCTCAGACACCCGATCCGTACCACCCACAATCACAACACGCTCAACACCCTCACCAGAAATAAACCCAGCAGAAGCCTCAGGCAACACATCCGACTCAGACAACAACAACGGCAACTCCAACCCATACACCAACGGACCAACCGCAATCGCTTCAAAGGCACCGCTGGTTGCACCGTGAACCAGAATGGCTGACTTGTCGTCGGTACCACACCACGAACCATTCACACCGACCGCTTCGGCAATTGCAACGGCAGTTGCATTGCGGTTGGCACCGGAGATGCGGGTGACCGTCGGCTCAGATTCGAGTGCCTCAAGTTCGTCAACGATGCTGTCTGGCATTGCGGCCGGACCACCAGTGACAATCACCTCATCGATGCCGTGTCGCTCAATGAACCTTGCAACCCGAGCATCAAGCGCCTCAGGGCGCGTGAGTAGCACCGGTGCTTGCATGAACTGTGACAGGCCCGCCGAGGTAACCGCATCAATCAGCGTCACGCCGGATGCCACTATTGCAGTGTCAACAGAGCCGAGACCGCCCTGTTCGACCGCATAACGCTCCGCAAGCCACAGTGCTGTCTCGTAACGATCGGCCCCGCCAAACTCACGGCTGTCTTGCTTGCCGTTCTCGTTTCTGTCAAACAACTGCTCACTAGCTGTGTTTGCGGCTTGCACCGGTGAACCCGCCACAACCGCCAACAACGAAGCCATCAGCAACGCCGCCAACACCGCAGCCAAAGAACGCCTGCCCCGCCGCTTCGAATAGATAGTCAAGGTACTGCTTCTCCCTGCTCAGCACGGGCGAGATTCTCTCTCGCTCTGCCTTGTCAAACACCGCGTCGCCGCAGTTTGTGACAGCGGCGACCGGCGGCAGTGTAGCTCTGAGACCTACTTGTTGCCAAGTCTGGCTCTGTTGGCGACTCTGGCTTGTTGGCGAGTCGCCAGGGTTTCGGCTAAGCCTCAGCCACGGCTAAGCGAGAGGCCTCGGCGGGAAACAGCCGAATTGCCTGCACGGTCAACCGCTGCGCCGGAATAGACGACAAGCCGAGACCGAACCGTCGGCAACGACGATGCCTGCTCGGAACGCAGCCGCGCATGGAGCGTGCCCAACAACTCACCCGCGGCTGAACAGAGCGAGCCACCGGAGCCGCCCGGCGCTATGGCAGAGCCGATACCCACCACTTCGACTCCCCATGACGAAGCTGAGGTGCCGTCGAAAGCGTACTCGGCGTTGCCGTCGGCATCGAGGTCGAACTCGATGTCGCTGGCTGATACCGCGTCACTGCCGGTGTTGCAGCCATAAACCGCTTCCGACCAATACACCGCAACATCGACGACGCTGATGCCCCCGCTGAACCGGATCGGTCCTACATCGCGGTCGATGCCGATGCTTGTTGAACCTTCATCAGTGTCGAGACGCGCAGAGAAATGTCGCTCAAAAGCAGTATCGGTGTGCAGGTCGGCGACAATGCTGCGCAACGGACGCGTAGCAGGCGCTTGGATGCGCAGTCGTTTCGCGCTAAACGAGATGTCGACTTCAGCGAGGCGACTGGCCTTCCACGACCGCTCAGCTTCAAACTCAAGCTCCCAATCGTTGCCCGCGGCACCGGCTGCGGAACCTCCGAACAGCGCCGCCACCGTCAGCCCTGCCGCTGCGAGCGGCGCGCCGCTGGCGTTGTCAATCACTGCAGTGGCAGCGGCAGCAGCGGCAGGTGTCGTCACTGTGGCACGCGACACTCTGGGCGCTGTGGAGTCTGTGCGGGCAGTGACAGATGCTCTCTGGCTGCGATTGCCTGCCAAATCGCGAACTGCGCTGGCCAACACCGTCACCCGATCGCCGCGGTCAAGTTGGCCCCACTCAGTGGGCACCGCAACCTCAAAACCAAATGCGCCCTCTTTGACATCGGCAGACATCACCACCGTTTCTGGCGTGGCATCGCGCCGAAAAAACTCAACTTCACCAAACAAATTTCGTATGGGTTCACGAGCCTCTACCCAAACCGATTCGGCACCGCTGGGTGCCACTACCACCAAACGGGGTGGCTGTCGGTCTCTCGCCACCGGAGCGGTCACGCCGTCAACTGTCCGTCGGCCCTGTGCAGCGCCGATCACGCCGCCGGTGATTCGCACCTCATCGCGAGCCTGCAGAGGACGGTCGCAGCGAGTGGGCACACTGCCCGCTGCGATACTGCTAGAACCGGCCAGCACTACCGTCGCCCGGCGTGCGGTGCGGCCGTCGTCGCTGTCTAGCTGCACTTCGCTAGCTTCGACACTCGTGCCAGCGATGCGGTAGTTAGAGGCATCAGCAGCGGCAACAGCGTCTACCGGCTCGTCAAACTCCACAACGAAATAGCACCGGCCCTCAACAGCGCTGATGCGGGCACGAATAGGCACCAGCGTGGCCGCTCTCACAGCTGCGTCGGCGGTGCTGGCGCTTACCGCCGCCGTACCACCGAACACCGTGATGCCAGCTCGGCCGGTGGCTCCACCAGCTAGGTAGTGCTCGCTGTCGAGCAGTCTGCGCACCACTGCGGGCACTCGCTGAGGCTCTGTCAGCAGCAGCGGCGCGCACCGCTCGCCCAGCAGCGGCGCGCTAGCGGCGGCATCCGCGGCACGAGTGCCCACTGCAATGCCCAAAGCGGTGCCGTCAAAGCACGAGACCGGAGAGCCGCTGCCCATGAGCTGAGCAGCGATGCGGGCCGACGTTGCGTAGCGATCTTCGCCAAACCAGCGCTCGGTGGTGAGACCTAGGCCAATGATTGCTGTCTCGGTGGCGGCGGTAACTGCTGCTTCGCCGCCAATGATCACCGCGTGGGTGGCACCGCTATCGCGTAGATAACTCGCCACCGAAGGGTGCAAAGTGCCTCGCCGTGTAAGCAGAACAGGATGGCGGCCTTGGTAAGCGAACGGGCCGATGGCCAAAGCATCGGCTGTGCCTTCGCCGGTGGCGATCACCACGGTGCGGCTGCGTAGGCCAAACTCGCCGGGCGGACCGAAGCGGTCGGCGACGTGTTGCGCCACAGCAGCAGCAGTCTCATAGTGGTCTGCACCGGCAATGCGGTTGACTTCGCTGATGCCGAGTTCGCGCAGATCGTCCACAACCCCTGTACTGACAGCCTGCGTGCCACCAACGATGACCACCTGATCGATGGAACGCGAACTGAGGAAAGCTGCTGCGGCCGCAGAGAGACGATCCGACTCGGTGAGCAGCAGCGGTGCCTGGTACGCATGTGCGAGCGCCGGTGTGATCAGCGCAATGGCGGCATGTGCATCGGCTCCCGAGGCCAGCAAAGCAGTGTTGGACGAGGATGCGCCAGAAGACCGTGCTGTCACCCAAGCTCCGGCTGCCTGTGCTGCCGTCTCGTAACGCGTCGCACCTGCGATGCGCTCCAAGGAAACATCAGACGCTGCCGCGCCCGCTGGCTGCGGCGCGACGAAGACTGTGCTCATGGCGAGGCTCATGGCGAGCGTCGTTGCACACAACGCTGCTGCCATGCGGCGGCAACTGATCACTTGCCGGTGCCTAGGGCCGAGTGAAGCCATCGAAACGTCGCCTGACGGACTCGTTGCCGCGCAGGTCGGTTGCCGCCCCACCGCTGTCAAACAAGGCTGAACTTAGCGACGGCAGATCGTTGATGTCCTCGGCTTCAAGTCGGGCCACAATGGTGCCTTCAGGAACCCCCGCCGAGGTGTCGCACACAGCAGTTTCTGGCTCGCCCACACCGCTGGCGGTTGGTGCAGGAACGAAGGTAACCAACCGTATTTCGGCTCGTGAACCGTTCAAGTAGAAGTCGTAGCGTCGGTCGCCCTCAACGTCAATTTCCAGCTTGCTGAGGTCTATGCCCGACGGTGCATCACAGCTCCACACCGCTTCCGACCAGTACACAGCGAGATCAACTGCGCTGACGCCGTCAGTAAAACGCTGCAGCCCGGCGCTGCCGTCTAGCGTGGTGGTGGCTGCCAGTGCGGAGCTAGTTGCGTCAGCTTCAAAGAGCTTGTTGAAGGCTGGGTCGCCGTTGAGGTCGATTTCGATGTCGGTTAGCGCACGGCCAGCAGGGGCGGTTATACCGATTTGACGGAATTCAGCAGAAATCACGACTACCGAAGGCCTCTGCGTTGCCCACTCATCACGAAGTCGCACCGAGACAGTCCAGTCGTTGCCTGCTGCGCCGGAAGCCACTGTGTTGGGCTTCGCCGTGATGGTGATTGCGTCGCGTGTTCGCGTTCCGTTGCGGCGACCGTCCAAGTCAGCGGTGGCTTGTACAACGCCCACTGGAGCGCTCACGGTAGCTCTGGAGATGCGAGGAGCTGTGTTGTCAAGTTGAGTTCGTGCGACCTTCTCGAAGTTGTTGTTGCCTGCCAAGTCGCGCAGCTGATCCTTGGCAATGGTGATGACATCACCGACCTGCAGATCACCGAGCGTGTCCGGCACCTGTACCTCGTAGCGGACGACACCATCGCCGAGCCCCGACAACGGGACGGTCTCGGTGGCAGCACCGTCACGGCGAATGGTGAGTTGAGGATTCGAAGCGTCCTGTTGGATGGCTTCAAGGAACGGTTCGGGCGCTTCAATAAAGATTGACCGCGTTCCGGCAAACGCCAAGATTTCAAGGCTCGGGGGGGACCGGTCGGGGGTGACTCTGGCACCAGTGGCCCCAACAGTGCGCTTGTCGCCTATAGCACCAATCGCACCGCCTCTGATGTTGATGTCGTCGCGAGCAACCAGCGGGGCACCGCAGCCCACCGGTGGGGCGTTATCGGACGGAGCGGAACCACCCGACAACGTGATGGTGACCATGGTGGTCGCACTACCGATCCGTGCGTCGGCTAGGTCGACGCTGCCCGCCAAGCTTTGGCCTTCGACGGTGTAGTTGTTGATGTCGGTGGCGTGGTCGGCTCGCACCGGCTCGCTGAACGTGACCATGAAGTGGCAGCGCCCCTCAAGGGCGCGAATGCGCGCCGTTAGTGGCGGCAACGTCGCCGACGATGCCGCTTCGGCGCTGGCAGCGGTTGAGACGGCTGCTGTGCCGCCGAGCGTGGCTATGCGCAGGTCGCCGTCAATATCACCACTGAGATGTTCCGAGGAAGTCAAGAACTCGCGAGTGGTGGGGCTGAGCAGGGTCTGTTCGGTGAGCAGCAACGGCGCGCAGCGATGGCCTAGCAGCGGCCCGCTGGTGATCGCGTCGGGCGGGCGCCACGCGTTCGCCAACCCCACTTCGCCCCCGTCAAAGCAGGGCTGAGGCGAGTCGGTGCCCAGCAGTTCGGCTGCTATGGCCGTGGCAGTGCCGAAACGGTTGGTGCCCCACAGCCGCTTGGTGGAGAGGCCTAGAGCGCGTAGCTCGCGCTCGACCTCGGCACCTACTGCTGCTGTGCCGCCCAAGATCACTGCGTGTTTTGTTTGGCTGGCGCTTAGAAACTGTGCCACCGCTGGATGCAGTGTTTGCGGCGGGGTGAGCAGCACCGGATGCTCGCCCCGATAGGCAAGAGGACCGGCCGCCAAAGCGTCGGCGAAAGCGTCGCCGGTAGCGATGAGCACGGTTCGGCCTTGGCTGCGGTACCCGCCGGGCTCACCCAAGCTCGGACCAGACTGACGGGCAACGGCTACCGCAGTGCTGTAGTGGTCGGTGTCGGCTATACGCCTAATAGCGACGCCGGGGATCGCATCGAGCGCACTCGCCGCAGCCTCCGACACAACACTGGTACCACCTAAGACGTAGACCGTCTCGATGCCGTAGCTGCGGATGAAGCGAGCTGTGGAGGGAGTGAGACGAAGTGTTTCGGTGAGGAGCAGTGGAGCGCTGTGGCGGCGAGCGAGCGCTGGAGCAGCTAAGGCGTAGCCGAAGTGCTCATCGGCACCGGAGGTGAGAATTGCCGTGCTCACTCGGGATCGGTTGCCACCTTGGCCCTTTACGAACGCCTCGGCGATGTCAACAGCGGTCTCATAGCGCGTTGCGCCCCACAGACGCTCAGCGGTGGTATCAACAGCGGCGGCACCAGCCGGTGCGGCGGGCAGGCTCAAAACAAGCACAGCGAGCACAGCTGCCAAGGCCGCCACCGCCCAATGCCCCAGTCGGCTGGGATTTGGGCGGCTGGGGTTTGGGCGGGTGGGCTTTGAAGCAGGCCCACTAAGGAGGGCACGATGTACGCCGGCTCGCACGGCAACCTGTGTCATGGCAGTCTCCCAATGGGCGGTCAAGCGGAGGGCCTTCCTTCCTTCACAGTATCAAGCCGTGGCTGACACATTGATCGTTTCGCGCTGCCAAGCAGACAGGATTCGGCAAAGAATGTCGAATCGCAACTATCAGGTCACAGGCTCGCTCAACACGATGAGCAGCAGAACCACCACAAACGCGCGTCACAGAAGCACCCAACGCCTTCACAGCATCAGCCACACCCTCAGACACCCGATCCGTACCACCCACAATCACAACACGCTCAACATCATTATCAGAAATAAACCCAGCAGAAGTCTCAGGCAACACATCCGACTCAGACAACAACAACGGCAACTACCAAACCCGAGGCCTGCTACTAACCTGACCATACCGAACCCAGCACCCCCCGAATCCCACGTTTTCGCGAAGGCCCCATTAATCTCGCCAGACCGGCTGCTGTCGCAGCATCAACCTGCGATTCGCCGGATGCCACGATCACGAAGCTGCCTGGGGGGTCTGCTGCTAATGCTGCGGTCTCGGCTGGTTGTGCATCCAGGGGCAGCAGGAGACCGCGCGGGCAACTCAGATACCTCCCGCAGGAACATCTCCCTCAGCCGCCGATGACGCACAACCGCAACGCCTTGACACGTTCGCGCGCCCAGCGAGCACATCGTTCTCGTCATCTATGACTGTCTGTGCGAGCAGACCGATGAGTCGCTCGCTGAGATGGATCTGCCCAAGCCCCGCGGAGATGCATGGGTCGGGGCGGGACGTGATGTTCGGCGTGCTGTCGGGGTCGTGGGCCATGGCATGCGTTCGGCTATGAGCAGTGTTGATTCGGAGTTGGCAGCGCGAGACGAATGACCGACGCAATTGAGTCTGCCGGTGATGCACCGACCGGATGCTGCGATCGGCTCGCAACCACCGGTAGAGCTTGCCCACCGACTTGTTCAGAGAAGCTTTGCTGGTTCGGTGATTCCTAAGCACTCGATGGGCTTGCAGATTCCACAGCGCTCGAGATGCCATTGGTGACGTCTGAGACAATCATAGAGAGGTTTGCTTGTCGTAAACTCTGGCCGAAAGTGCCGACCGATCACCAGCGGCATCATGACTTGAGCGTTGACCTCAACGAGCGCGTGATGGGCGGCTGTGACGGCTCGGCCTTGTGTGAATGTGTCGTCGATCAGCAGGACTCGCCGCCCGCTCAGCTCAGAAGAAGCGGAGAAGCGAACGCCTCCGTCATCTCCGGCCCAGTTCAGCGGTACGTGGAGATCACGCAGCGAACGAATCCGTCGAACTATCCGAAGCGGTGCGTCGCGTTCCGCAGATCGTACCGTCGTGACTGCTTCGGGTGGGCCACCGAGGCACTTCAGATGGTGCTCGAGGAACTTGCTCAGCAGCGCAGCTAGTCGCAGCGTGTACTCGCGGCGGCGCTCTGGGCGCTTGTCGTCTTTGTAATGGCGAAGGCAGTGGTGGAGTTGCCAGCCGTGTACTGACATGGAAATGGGCAACACCGCGGGCACGCTGTGTCGTCTGCATTGGTAGCAGTCGGGGAATACCGGATTGACGCCGCTTCGACATTTGCCGCATACGCCGTCTTGAGCGCCGGCGATTGGCAGCAGCCCTGGAGACAGCAGATCGACGTAGCGGCTTGCGTCGATGGTCTTCATGCGAACACTGCGTCATCGCCGACTGCTAGGTCGGATTCCAACTCCTTGACGATCATCTCAGCGTCGCTGACCACTGTGACGTTCAGCGATTCGTTGTCCATCTGCTGCGCCCATGGCTGAGCGGTGACAAGCGACTCAACCAAAAAGACCCGCTTGCCGTGCCTGAGCGCCGCTTGCGCCTGATGCCGAGCACCCGAACTCTCCGATGCCTCAACGACGACTGTCGCGAGCGACAGGCCCGAACCCGTGAGATTACGCGCCGGGAATGACCACCGCCCCGTGCGCACGCCCGGCAGGAACTGCGAGACGCAAGCACCCGAACGAGAAATATATCTCGCAAGGGCCTTGTGAGCGGCCGGGTACACAGTCTTGACCGGCGTGCCGAACACGGCAATCGTGCGTCCGCCCGCATTCAGCGCCGCTGCATGAGCCGCCGCATCGATGCCCTTGGCAAGCCCAGACACCACGGTATAACCCTGCGCGACCAGACCATCAGAGATAACGCCCGCCAGAGCAACCCCCTCGCTAGAAGCTGCTCTCGTCCCCACAACGGCAACAGCACGCCGATCCCGGTCCTCGAAGCTTCCATCAACGAACAGCAACGGAGGAGCGTCATGGGCAAGTGTCAAGTTGACCGGATAATCCGGATCAACCGACGCGACGACGCGTATCCCACGCTGTTCCAGTCGCTGCAACTCCTGATCCCAGAAAACTCGACGATCCAGCGAACGCTCGACAGCGGCACCGAACCACGACCGATCCTCCTCGTCGAGCAGCGAACCGCTCGGATCGGCAACAAGCTCATCAAGCACAAGCGACAAGCGGCACATCTTCTCGCCGTTCATGAACGGCACCAAGTCCTCACACACCGCAGCCAGCAGAGCACGATCAGCCAGCACATCACATATCGTCACAGACCAGTCCTCCTCGCCGCAGCACCGAAGCCGCGCCCATGAAGACTGTAGACACAGGGAGGTACAGGCACCACGACTCCTCATCCCACCCAGACCGGCTCACAGCCCCAACGCTGCCACGCCAAGACCACCCAACAACGTAAAGGGTGTTGGTACACGGGAGGGGGCCTCGCAGCGGATTGGTTGCTGCGAGGCCCCTCGTCAGGTGTTCAGCTTGCCTGCCCCCGGTGCGGGGCCACAGTCATCTCACACTCGCATGAGCTGTGCAGCGAAGCCAGGAGCTCCGCTGAGGTGCCGCGGCTCATCGTATGCCGCTCATGAGCTGTAACGCGCCCGGCCATACACAGGAGTGGCTCTGGCTGCAAACGCGGGGAACCCCCGCAGCCGATAGTGCTGCGGGGGTTCCCCTAGGTTGGGTAGCCAACCTGCTTGCGTTCGCAAAGAACACGAACAGGGCTGCCCGGTTACGAGTTGTTAGCTGACCGGGACGCTGTTGACACGCCTAGCCGACACCCTACTACCAGCATTCCGGGTCTCATCCACGTTAGCCGTATCACGATTATCAGCGAAGTAGCCAGTCGCTACATAATCGTCTGAATCATAAGCTGTGCCTGTGGGCTTGTCACCACTGCTGATCGTGACAACGTTCAAACCCGAACGCGTCGTCGGCAACTTCGTAACGTCCTTAGTAGACACCAAGAAATGCACACGGTTGTACGGCAAAGTAGTGGGCCGAGCGTTACTCACCGAATAACTCTGAGTCGCATTCTCGTCATCAACGAGACCCTCAGCGGTAGCTACAACATCCCCAGCAGCGACATCAGCCGTGTAACCGGTGATCAACTTGCCGAACACGTCGCCCTTCAACTTCCCACCTGCATTGTCTGGAGCTAGCATTTTGACCCAGTCGTTGAAAGCAACTATCACCCCGACCGAACTCACACCACCAGCCAAGTCATCCGTGGCGGCAGACGTTACAACCGTCTTATCAAGATCATCGCATTCATTAGCCGACGCCGAGAAATGAGCAGCAAAACCCTCATGACCATTCAAAGCATCCAAAAGATCCTTAACCGTCGGCGAGCCCGCCAAGTAACGAACACGAATCACCCTGTTACGAGTGTTCACACTCACATCAATCTCAACGTTCTTCGCTTCCTTCTTAATACCAGTCACCTCATCAACCGACACCGACCAGCCATTACCAGCAGCCCCAGCAGCATCACCCGACCACAACCCAGTAACCGTCACCGGATTCTCAGACGAACCAGGCACCACAACCGACGCGCGGCGACTGACAAAATTATCACCAGCCTTTATCTCTCGCTTCGACGCATCATTAGCATCCGGATCATCATTAGCATCCGGATCAACCGGACTCACATGAATCGCCGACACCGACAAACGCTTCGCCGCTGTCACCTTACGAGACGTCCCCCGATTCTCCGTCGCAGCCTGCTTACCAAGCACTAGTGTGGCAGTTATCGCGCCAGACCCAACAGTCACCACATCACCCACCTTCAACGTGGCGGTGTCATTATCAATGCTAGGAATCGTGAACCCATAATGGTAACCAAACGGCGTCTCAAACGGACCCACGGTACCTGAAGCAGTAACCGTTCTCGCAGTTGACCCAGAACCACGACGCACCGTCACCTCCGACGCGTCAGGGGTACCAGTTTTGTCCGAGAACACATACACCGTACCCGCGCTAACAGCCGCCACGATCTCCACTGACGGCCTCGCCGACGACGCAACCGGAGGCGCAGGCACCGTAAACGACGCCGAAGCCAACGGACGCTTATCCTCTTTAGCGCCAATCACCGTCGCCGCAGACGAACGCACCTCAATACGATCACCCCCCCGAAGCGGATGCGTCAACGTCACCGTCCACACCTGCTTATCCTTACACGTCGCAGCATCAGTATTAGCAATCTCCAAACCAGAATCACCAACCTTGACCGACGCCGCGGAACCATTCACAAACAACGCATCCTTCAAAAGCGAAACATTAGCCCCATCAGTCGAAACAGAATCAGAGAACTCCAACATGAACGTTCCCTCACTAATACCAACACCAGTCTGAGCCGCCTTAATCGTCACCGACAACGCATCAGCAGAACCCGCAGCATCAACAGCAGCCTCCATCACCGCATCAGACACCACAGCCGTACCACCAATCGACACCAACAACAAATTCGTCTTATCACCAGCAGCATCAACCTCAGGCGTCGCAGCCAAATACTCCCGCACCGAAGCAGGCAACTCATCACCCACCAACAACACCGGCACCGGCCCAGCACCAGCACCACCAAACCCAATACCCAACACAGGCCCAGCAGACACACCATCAGCCGTCGCAACCGAATTAATCAACGCCACACGCGACAAATCAGTACGCAAATCATCACGACAATCACCCACCATCAACTTCGCCAACTCAACCGACGTCTCAGCAGCAGAACCACCACCAACACGCGTCACAGAAGCACCCAACGCCTTCACAGCATCAGCCACACCCTCAGACACCCGATCCGTACCACCCACAATCACAACACGCTCAACACCCTCACCAGAAATAAACCCAGCAGAAGCCTCAGGCAACACATCCGACTCAGACAACAACAACGGCAACTCCAACCCATACACCAACGGACCAACCGCAATCGCTGCTGAAAGATCGGTGCCATGGACTAGGACGGCTGTGGTGTCGTCGGTACCACACCACGAACCTGCAGTGCCCACGACCTTCGAAACCACAGCAGCGGTTGCATACCGGTTGGCACCGGCATGACGAGTGACCGTCGGCTCAGATTCCAAGTCTTCCAACTGGGTGATTACCTCGTCGGGGACTGCTGCCGTGCCACCCAGAACATGGATGGTCTTCACGCCTTCGTCTTCAATGAATTTCGCTATGCCGCGGTGGATGCCGGTTGAGCTGGTCAACAGCACCGGAGCCTGCATGAACCTCGCCAGACCAGCTGCTGCCGCAGCATCAACCTGCGACTCGCCGGATGCCATGATCACCGTGCCGACACTGCCTAGGCCGCCTTGAGCCTCCACGTACTGCCTAGCGAGCGCCAGCGACGTCTCGTAACGGTCGTTGCCAGCGAACTGACGACTGTCATTCTTGCCGTCATTGTTCGTGTCGACCAGAGCCTCACTAGCTGTGTTTGCAGCTTGCACCGGTGAACCCGCCACGACCGCCAACAGCGAAGCCATCAGCAACGCCGCCAACACCGCAGCCAAAGAACGCCTGCCCCGCCGCTTCGAATAGATAGTCAAGGTACTGTCTCTCCTTGTGCTGTGCAGAGGGGAATCGCTCCCGCTCTGCGTTGTAAAACGCCGCGTCGCCGCAGTTTGTGACAGCGCCGACCGGTAGAAGGACTCACCTCGGCGCTAGCGCACGGAGCGAACCCTGCTGGGCGTTCCGCCCACACGAAGCACACGGAACAAGCACCAGCGTACCTGATTACGCCGCCGTGTCAACGGGGAATTTTGACTTGGCTCGTACACCGTGGTGGCGGGCCCGCCACAGCGAACTGGTCTCGGCCTGGTCTCGGCGCACTTCTGGTGCGTGTGCGAACAACGCTTGACCTAGACGACGATGTGCTTGCAGTAGCCCGCTCACTGGCACAAGAGCGAGGCGTTTCGATTGAGGCGGCCATGTCGGAACGACCACGGGATGATTCGCAGACGCAGAACAGGCACCGATCCAGAGGCCACGAACCGCTGCTGTGCGTCGGTGCGGGTGCCGGGTCAGCGCGCCAGTTTCAGGAGTTCCTCGAACGGCTGGTCGTCGAAGTAGTTGGGGTGGGTGACTCTGATCGCTTTTTCGGAGTCTGCACCGAGCAGAACTACCTCAACACGCGGGCGGTCTTCGTATTCGCGTTCGAGATCGCCGTAGGCCTCAAAAGCTCTGGCACCGTTGGTGAACTCTTTCATCACGACCTGGCTGCGCGTGTCATGGTCATACGCGATCAAGAAATGAATCGTTCTCATCCGATGAGCGACAGATGCCATGCGCGCAGGGTAGCAAACAGATTCTGCCAGTTGTCGTTCGTCGGACCGGGAGCGTTCACCGAGATAGCTCAGACGAGACCAGCCCGGCGATGCTCCGGGCAAGCCCGCGCAGCTCCTCGTCGGGAACCCAGCGATCTGGCCCTTCGACATCTCGGGCTGCGTACAACTCGCTGAGAGAGCGCAATGTGCTGTGGTGGTCTGGTGGGCCGTCACCGTTTTTGTAGTCAACATCGGTGCGGCTGGTGAGACTCTCGACGAGCCTCGCCCGCAGCCGTCTAGGGTCGGCCTCAGTGTGTCTCGCTCGCGAAGCCTGCGCGGAACGCGAGCGACGCAGACGAGCCTCCGGCTCTCTCCATGTCCGTCACTACTTGGTAGCGGCCGGCCGCCGGCAGCGACACTTCGCGGAAGTCGAGCGCCAGCGGCAGCATCAAGAGCTCGCCGGGGTCTTGCTGGGCTGGAGTTCCGCCCTGCAAACTGCCGATCGCCTCCGCCAGCCCGGAGTGCTGGCACGCCTGAACCTGCCCTGCCGGATTCTTCCCGAAGCCATCTGGGCGTAACGTGCGTGGATGGAATCACGAGCCGCCGCTCTCATCGATCCGTGAATGCTGCGCCGCTGTCGAACCGGGAGATCAATCGTGCCGGGCAGAGCCTTCGCGGAAATCGACGCCGCCAACGCACGCGGGCGGTCTGAGATGTATCGTTCGCTCTTGGCGCTTCCAGAGGAGAATGACGCGTGGTGAATTATTTGATCGTGTACGATCGCGAGAAAGCGACCCAGATCTCGCTGCGGGAATTCGAAGACGATGTCGAGGCTGTCAAGGCCTACGATGCCGCTGAAATGCAGCACCTTGAGCGTCCCCACATCGACATCGTCCTCGTGGGCGCCGATTCGATCGACACAATCAAAGTGACCCACGCCAGCTACTTCGTCGAGGGGCATCACTCGGTCGAGTACCTCATTGGCGCCCTGCTGAACGATCTCGACCGACGCGGAGCACTGTCAGCCCACGGCGCCGTGTGATCATCGGCATCGAAGCCGTCCGCTGCATGCCCGCAGGAAGGGCTGCGGTCACGCCGTAGCCGCCGACTGCGATGTGCTGATGGATGCGCTGATGCTATGATGTTTTGATGCGAACAACACTTGACCTAGACGACGACATGCTTGCAGTAGCCCGCTCACTGGCACAAGAGCGAGGCGTTTCGATTGGGGCGGCCATGTCGGAACTGGCTCGTCGCGGCTGCCGACAGCGCCCACCGGCTGGGGCTGGGGGCGTGCCAACCTTTGAGGTGAGCCCTGACAGCGGCCCGATTACGCCGGAGATGGTCCGTGCCGCAAGCGAGGAGTGGTGACGCCTCTTTTGGATGTCAACCTGCTCGTAGCATTGGCTTGGCTGCACTCGCCACAGACGCTCAACGGGTGCAGATCCTTGAACCAAACTGACCCGCTGACCTAGCCCGACGGTGTGCGTTCGGTGCCGGTTTTCGTGTTGGAGTTTTGGGTCAGCCGATGATGCTTGCAGTGCTGAGCCAAATCGGCACCGCAGCCGCTAAGCCGATGCCTGCGAGCCAGTAGTGGCGAACTTGGCTCACCCGGCGTTCTTCATTGATTTGGAGCGCTAGGTAGTCGACCTTGGCATCGAGCGCAGCGAACTTGGCATCAAGCGCTGCGACCTTCTTTTCGAGTTCGGTGACCTTGGCATCGAGGCGAGCCACTTCTTCCTTGAGGACACGCACGTCCTCCTTGACCTCGCGCATGTCCTCTTGGAGCACACGCACATCCTCCTTGAGCGCACGCACGTCCTCCTTGAGTGCGCGCATGTCCTCATTGGTGGCGAGGATGTCGGCCTTGGTGGCGAGATCGGGCAGGGGTACGGGACTCAGACAAGACATGGCGTACTCGGCGAGCGGTTCATCGGTCTGCTCACACCACCAATCGTAGAGGCGAGAACGCTGGGCTTCAGACATCACGGATTCCTTCCGACGGCTATCTGCCGCGGACAGTAGACGACGCGCCTCGACTCGCAAAATCATTTTCAATTACTTTCGGTATATGTGGGTCTGACCGGCTCTGCCTCACTTGCCACGTATGACGAGGCTGCGTTGCCTGAGCTGTGGGCTGAGCGAATAGAATCAAGCCCGGTTGTCGTGAGCGAAGCCGGTGAGATCCCGGAACTGTCCCGCAACGGTGATGCCCCTGCGAGGGGACGAGTCCGGTCGCCTCCCGGCTGCCATCCACGAACCGATTCCTCGAGGCAAGGAGCGGATCGTGCGGCGGTGCTCCCGCTGCTCGGCCCAGTACTCGAGCAGAAGGGAGAAAGACATGAACCGTCCTGCAACCAAGCGGGCAAAACTGCTGCGTCTGCTGTGGAAACTGGCAGCCGCGCTCTTGCTGGCCTCTGCCTGCGGAGGCGACGACACCGCCAACGACAGCTCAGAGCCTGTACTAGCCGCCGATGCTGCGGCCGACACCGAACTTGAACCGCCTGCTGAGACAGCAGCACCGGCAACCACTGCCGACCCTGCCAACACTGCCGAGGAGGGAGAGGAAACCGAAAACACCCAAGACGCCTCAGAGCCGACCGGCGACGCTGCATCTGGCACCGAGCCTGCGGCTGCCGATACCGACTACCGATATGAGCGGATTGTGTCGATCTCGCCCACAGGTACCGAAATTTTGTTCGCAATCGGCGCTGGAAGCCGCGTGGTGGCGGTTGATGAGTTCTCCTACTACCCGCCTGAGGCCCCCGTTACCGACCTGAGCGGCTGGCAGCCAAACGTCGAAGCCATTGCCTCATACAACCCCGACCTCGTCGTGATGGGCAGCGATGGCGACATCGAGGCCAACCTCGCATCGGCGGGCATCGCAGTGCTAACCATCGACGCTCCTGTCACTCTTGACGACGTATACGTGCAAATCGGCGAGTTCGGCGAAACCACCGAGCAGACCGACGAAGCGGCTGCGCTGATCTCACAGATGCAAAGCGAGATCGCCACCCTCATCGACGCCGCTCCCGATGCCTCGGGGCTGACCTACTACCACGAACTTGACGACGGCCTGTACTCGGTAACTAGCAGCACCTTCATCGGAGGGGTGTACTCGCTGTTCGGGCTCGACAACATCGCCGACCCGGCCGACTCCGACGGCAGTTCATACGGCTATCCGCAGCTCAACGACGAATACATCGTTGATGCCGATCCCGATTTGATCTTCTTAGCCGACACGCTGTGCTGCGGCCAGAACGCCGAGACGGTCGCCGCTCGCGCCGGCTGGGGCCTGCTGAGCGCAGTGCAGAACAACCGGGTCTTTGAACTTAACGACGACATCGTGTCGCGTTGGGGACCACGCCTCGTGGAGTTCATCGCGGCAATCTCCGATGCCATCGTCTCAGTCGACGCAGCGAACTGACCGGTGCCTAGCCATGGGTGACATCAGCACCTCAGGCGACACAGAAAACGACGCAGGAAACAACGCAGACAGCCACGTTGTTGGGCTGCAAGCTTCGAGACTGGGGGCCCGCGCGCTTATAGCCGGTGTCGCCGCTGTCATCATCGCTGCCATCGCAGGACTCACCATTGGTCCCGCTGGCATAGCGGTGCCGCGTGTGCTCATGGAGTTAGCCGATCTGCTCCCCGGCATCGCAATTGAGTCGGGTCTCGGGGACACCCACAAAGCAATCGTCACCGACATCCGACTGCCCCGAGTCGTGCTGGGATTGCTGGTAGGAGCAACGCTCGCCATGAGCGGAGCCACGTATCAGGCAGCGTTCCGAAACCCTCTCGCCGACCCGTACCTGCTCGGCATCGCTTCCGGCGCCGGACTGGGAGCCACAATCGCCATCGTTAGCGATGCAGGCGACGGGGCCGGCATGTTCGACCTAGTTCCCGTCGCGGCATTCGGTGGGGCGCTCGGCGCAGTGGCTGTTGCGTACCTCGCCGGCCACATCGGGGGACGTTCGACAGCATCGCTGATTCTGGCGGGGATAGCGGTTGCGAGCTTTCTGGCAGCCTGCCAGACCTACCTACTGCAGGCAAACGCAGATGCGTTCCGGCGGATCCTGGCGTGGCTGCTTGGCCGGATCGCTACCTCGGGCTGGGCCGAGCCGATGCTGCTGCTGCCCTACTTCTTGGTGACCACGGCCATCGTGCTGCGCTACCGGCGGGCACTCGACGTGCTTGCTGTGGGAGACGAGGAAGCCGCAGCGCTCGGCCTCAACCCCCGCCGGATACGGCTGATCGTCTTGCTCGCAGCGTCGCTCGGTGCGGCCGCTGCGGTGTCGGTGAGCGGGCTGATCAGCTTCGTTGGCATCATCGTGCCGCACGCAATCCGGCTGATCTTCGGTACCAGCAACCGCGTGCTGATACCCCTCTCGGTGCTGTTCGGTGCAGCATTCCTAGTGCTCGCCGATCTCACTGCGCGCACGGTGCTCTCACCTGCCGAACTGCCGATCGGTGTGGTCACTGCGTTTTTGGGGGCGCCGTTCTTCGTGTTCGTGCTGCGGACAAGCAGACGGGAGATCTGGTGAACCCCTCCGTGCAAGGGCTGACGCTTGGTCGGCGTGCCAAACCGACCACGGCGAGCACAACCACGGCAAGCAAGACCACGGTGAGCAATCGGGGTGCAGCGCAGCCTGCGGTGCGCTTGGCCTCGGTCGCCGTGCGGCTCGACAGAACCGATGTCCTCGTTGGCGTTGATCTCGATGTAGCCGACGGTGAGTGGGTTAACATCATCGGGCCGAACGGAGCGGGCAAGACCACTTTGTTGCGGGCCGTGCTGGGCCTCGTGAGCTACGACGGCGATGTCAGCATCAAAGGCCACACGAAACTGCGGTCGGTGGAACGAGCTCGCAAGATCGCCTACGTGCCACAGACACCAGTAATCCCCAAAGGCATGCTCGTTGCCGACTACGTGCTGCTAGGCCGCACGCCTCATCGCAGCATTTTTGCCGACGAAACACCGGCCGACCGCAAGATCGCCGCTGAAGTGCTTGAACGCCTCGACCTCGCCGGTTTCGGCAATCGTGCCGTGCAGTCTCTGTCGGGCGGGGAGCGCCAGCGTGCGGTGCTAGCGAGGGCGCTCACCCAGCGGGCCGATGTACTGCTGCTTGACGAACCAACTGTGGCGCTGGACCTCGGGCACCAGCAGGACGTACTCAACCTCGTTGATGAGCTGCGGCGCGAACGCGGCCTCACCGTTATCGCCACGCTGCACGACCTGACGCTCGCAGCCCGCTACGGCGACTATGTGGCCATCTTGGCGGGCGGCACCATTGCGCTACGGGGCACCCCTCGCCAAGTGCTGACCGTCGCCAACATCGCACACCACTTCGACGCCGAAGTTCGGGTGATTGACGACCCCGAAGGTCCGGTGATCATTCCCGCCACAACAGCGCCCGCGGCCAACGCGCCCGCAGCCGATGCGTTGGCTGCACGGCCCCTCACCGCACAAACCACTCAGAATGGAGACACCTTATGAACGCATCACAATCCGACAACGCTGGGCCTAACGATGCTGGGTCCACCGAGGATCCACCCACCGAGGATCCGCGTCCCGACGGGCTGCGGACCCCTAGCAGCTTGGTGGTGGTGAATACCGGCGACGGCAAAGGCAAATCATCCGCAGCGTTCGGCACGGCGATGCGGGCACGGGCGCGGGACTGGCCCGTTGCTGTTGTGCAGTTCTTGAAATCTGACAACTGGGTGACAGGCGAGCAGATGATGGCCGAACCGTTGGGCATCGACTTCTGGTCGCTCGGTGAGGGCTTCACTTGGGACAGCGACGACCTCACACGAGACGAGGCCGAAGCTCGCGAGGCGTGGCGGCACGGCAAGGCTCTTGTACTGGCTGGCAACCACCGGTTGGTGATCTTCGACGAGATCACCTACCCGCTGAACTGGGGCTGGATCGATGCCGCCGAGGTGGAAGAGACGTTCCGCAGCCGACCCAAACACGTTTCGCTCGTGCTGACAGGCCGCGACGCTCCGGAATGGATGATTGACCTCGCAGACACCGTCACCGAGATGGTCAAAACCAAGCACGCCTACGACTCAGGCATTCGCGCCAAAAAAGGCATCGACTACTGAGCTTCTTGCAGCACTGGGCTGCCCGCAGTACTGGGCTCCTTGCAGCAACGGGCTCCTTGCAGCAACGGGCTCCCAGCAGCGCTGCTGGGCCCACCGGATGCAGCACAGGGCTTGCTACTAGCGTTGCTGTTCATGGAATCGACGGAACTTGAAACACTCATCATCGACGCGGCTGACAACGGTGTCGTCACCGTCACGATGAATCGGCCTCAACGTCTCAACGCTGCAAACCCGCAGATGTTCACCGATCTGCGCGAGACGTGGAACGAACTTGGCGGCGATCCCACTGTGCGCTGCGTGGTGATGACCGGTGCCGGTGACGGGTTCTGCAGCGGCGCCGACCTAGGTCCCGACGACGGTGACGGCGGTGTGCGGCCGCATCCGCTGCAGAACATGAACGTGATTCATCAGACAGTGTCGGCGCTCTATTCGATCATGGTTCCCGTGATCGCCAAAGTGAACGGTGTGGCCGCTGGCGCGGGCATGAATCTCGCCTTGGCGTGCGACCTGATCGTCGCCTCCGACCAAGCTCGCTTCAGCGAGATTTTTGCCCGGCGCGGCCTGACCATCGACTTCGGCGGCTCGTGGATTTTGCCGCGTCTCGTCGGTCTGCACCGTGCAAAAGAGTTGGCATTCTTCGCAGACGTCATCGATGCCAAGCAGGCCGAAGAGTTCGGCATCGTCAACAAGGTGGTGCCTCACGGCGACCTTGGCGCCTTCGTGGACGACTGGGCCAATCGGCTCGCCGCCGGGCCGCCTCTTGCGCTGGCAATGACCAAGCGACTGCTCACGCTGAACGCCTCAGCCGACTTCGCCACCGCGCTTGACGCCGAGGGCACAGCTCAAGCGCTGAACTTCAGCACCGATGACACCAAAGAAGCTGTGCGGGCCTTCCTCAACAAGCGGTCTCCGACCTTCACCGGCCGCTAGCCCGAGCACAGAACTGGGGCGGCTCCTGATTGGGTCACATCGTCAGTCGACAAACATCTCGCGAGTTCCATTCCCACTCCTCGATGTCGAACCCGGTCAGCGGCCAAGACTCGACAGTTGTCTCCTCTGTCTCCTCTGCTCGTTCGCGGGCCAGTCGAGCAGCGTCGGCCCACCCCGCCCTTGCCTTGGGGCGGGGCTCAATCAGCACACCACCGTCCACGACACGCAGCGAGACACGCTCGCCTAGTCCGGTTTCCTCAATAAGGGGCTTCTGCAGTCGCAAGCCGCGCGAGCTACGGACAGTGCGCCAGTTTGTCGATGCATCCAGCCGCTGCATCCCCTCCCCTCCCCCTTTGCTAGCGGTTAGGTGAGGGTGGCGCGGGTTTCGGCCCACGACTTGCCCGCTTGTTCGTCGACATCGTGGGGAAGGCCCAGCACCCGCTCAGCGATGATGTTGCGCTGCACCTCTGAGGTGCCTCCGCCGATGGTCAAGGCCGGGCTAAACAAGTAGCCGCCGTGCCAGCCGTTCCAACCCTCTACCACGGCTTGGGCTGTGGGGAACTGCGGCGAAGCGCCCATCGGCCCTGTATCGGCCAGCAGCCCATGAGTACCCGCAAGATCTTTCGCCAATGCCATGACGTGCTGGCCGTGGTCGTCAGCGAGCGCCTTGCGCACGCTGGCCTCAGGCCCCGGCTGACGTCCGTGCAGCCGGGCGCTGAGCGTCCGCAGCCGAATGAGACGCAGCACTTCGCCTTCGGTGTGCAATCGGGCCGCACGGTCGCGCAGCACGGGGTCGCTCAGCCCGCCCGCGGCCCGCACAACATCAAGCAAATCGGTGGCGCTGGGTCCGCTGCCCCACAACGCACCCTCTCCTGAGAGCGACACTCGCTCGTTGCCGAGTGTGATCTTGGCGAGGCGCCAGCCGTCGTTCTCGTCTCCTATGAGGTTGTCAACCGGCAGTTCCATGTCGGTGAAGAACGTCTGATTGAACGAATGCGCGGTGGTCATGTCGATGATGGGGCGCAGCTCCAAGCCGGGTGCGTCCATCGGGCAGATGAAATACGACACGCCCCGGTGTTTGGGCACGTCAGGGTCGGTACGGGCAATGAGAATGCCGAACTTGCTGCGGTGCGCGCCCGACGACCAGATTTTGGAACCATTAACGATGTAGCGGTCTCCGTCTCGCACTGCCCGTGTAGCTAGGCCCGCAAGATCGGAGCCGCTGTCGGGCTCAGAGAAGAGTTGGCACCACACTTCAGCACCGGTAAGGATCGGCCACAGGTAGCGGTCTTTTTGGGCTTGGGTGCCGCCGTAGATGATCGTTGGCCCGGCCCAGCCCAGCCCAATGCCACCCGCAAGGCGCTTCACACCGGCTGTTGCCAGTTCCTCATCGATCAGCAGTTGAGTGATGGGGTCTGCTGCAAGGCCCCAAGGTTTGGGCCAATGCGGTGCCACATAACCAGCGCGCGCTAGCGCCTCTTGGCTGGGTTTGCCGTCGTGATCGTCGAGCCAGTCACGCACGGCAATCCGACGGGGATCGTCATCACCGGGCCAGTCAAAGTCCATGAGCGGACATTAGCGAAGACGCTCAAGCATCAACCAGCCTCCAGTTCGGACATTGACTCGCCCTCCCCCGCGTCCTCCGGCACTTCACACCGTGACGACCTCAAGCGCTGGGTCAAGATGCTGAATGTCTTCCGGATCCGACGTCACGACGCGCTGACCGGCGCGACGGGCGCACAGCACGACATGGGCATCGACGATGTCCGCTGTGCCACTGGCGGCAAGCAGTCGGCCGATGCCGACCGCGTCGGCTCTGTCCAGTGGAACGACGAGTGTGCTCGGCGACCGCAACAGTCTCGCTAGCCGCACTTGGCGCTCTGGTCTGCGAATGGTCTGCGCCAGCGCCGTCGAGGGAACCGTGATGTCAGCAGCAGTCTCCTGAGCGCGGGTCAGCAGCGCAACAACCGACCGCTGGCCCCGTTCGAATGCGATCAACCCGCCAGCATCAAGCACAACCCCCGGCATTACGCAGCAGTCACGGAATGTGAGTCGATGTCGTTGAGCATCGCGTCGGCCCAGTCGCGTTCTTCGGGGGTGAGCGGCCCGCCCGACTGTTCCAGCGCCTCAGCTAAGACTCTGCCCCATGCGGACGCATCGTCAAGCGCCGCGCCGACTGCGCTCTGCACGAACGCCGAGACGCTCGGCGAGTCCCCTGCCTTGACCAGCGCCTTGACAGATTCGACCTGCTCCACGCCGAGTGTCACCGTGACTTTCTGAGTTGCCATACTCATCACCATACCGTTGCGGCGAGGCGTTGCAGTCGGTACGGCCACGACACTCATGGCGTTGGCTTGACAGGAAGATCCGCCACGGAACAGTAAACGCGTTGGCACACCGGCCCACAGTCGGGACAAATCGGCGGACCGCCCCCAACTGCAACCCATCAACTCCCTCTGGACCGGCTGACAACCGCGCAGGATGTGGCATCGGCTTGACACATTTGTATATACAGGCGCTCTTTCTGCATATATTGTGTCTCGTGGCAAAACACTTGATCGACCTCGACGAAGAAGCGCTGTCGGCAGCCCGAGCCGAACTCGGCACCGACACCATCAAGGCAACTGTCAACGCTGCGCTGCACTGCGCGTGCGCTTCCCGAAACGAACGTGTCACTGCTGCACTGGACACGCTGGCAAGCTTTGAGTTCGAGAATCGTGAGAGCGCGTGGCGCTGACACATTTGGTCGACACCAGCGTGCTGACCCGGCTGGCGAACGAGGCGGTGCGCTCTGTTGCGGCACCGTTGATCGCCGCAGCAGCCGAAACCGAAGGCCTCACACTGCTGCACTACGATGCCGACTTCGATCTCATTGCCAGCGTGACCGGCCAGCGCTGCGACTGGATCGTTCCCAGAGGCTCTATCAGCTGAACCCCGGCCACCCCATCCGCAAACAGAACGTTCTGTGGGCCGCCGAAGGCGAACCCAAATCGCGGGGCAGCATTCTCAGCGAGGCCGACAACCGAGCATTCGCCGAAGCGTTCGATGTCGTCGCCCGCTGCCTGCCAGAAACGATTCCTCCTCCATGACAACGCGCGGGGGGTCGCTGAATCCGCTGGCTGCACCGCCCCGCCTGTCAGACCGATCTGATCTGTTCGACACGATGGTCACCGCCGCTGCAAACAGCTACGGCTTGGCACCAGAACGAATAGCCGAGGATTACTAGCAGGTGCGGACGCTGCACGCATGGGTCGCGGCAGTCGGCAACGGCGAGCAGCAGCGCCGTTACCCCGGCCCTGAACGCGTACAATTTGCTCGGTATCAGCCGTACAGTTTGCTCACTAGCTGCCATACAATCTGTCAAGTAGCATCGGCTCGGTAGCGTAGGCTCGCACCATCGAATACTTAGAACGGCATCTGCGGCAGCGTATTGAGAACGCGCTGGACTGGTCGCGGGTCGTGCTGCTGCACGGCGCACGGCAATGCGGCAAAACGACCTTGGCGCGCGTGATTGCCGAGGAGCGCGGTGGCACATACATCTCGCTGGACGACGAAGCTGAACGGCAGATAGCTCTCGCCGATCCTGTCACGTTCTTGCTCAACCGACGCCACCCCCTTGCCGTTGACGAGATCCAGCTAGGAGGCGACCGCTTGGTTCGCGCCGTGAAACAAGCAGTCGATAGCGACCCGACACCAGGACGATTCCTTCTCACCGGGTCCACCAACTTCTTGACAGTGCCGTCAATCAGCGAGTCACTTGCGGGACGAATCCAGATATTTCGCTTGTGGCCGTTCTCACAGACTGAGATGGTCGGCGTTAGGCCTGCTGCCGTTGATGCATGGTTTGAGGGAGCAACCGCTGCGCCGGATGCTGGAGGTACGACACGCGAGGAATATCTGGCGCTGGCCTGCCGCGGCGGCTATCCCGAAGCAATCCAGTTGACGCCACAGCAGCGTCGTGAATGGTTCAGCGCCTACGTCGAGACGGTCACACAACGCGACATCGCAGCACTGGCAGACATCCGTAAGACAGCCGCCCTCGGTTCGCTGCTGAGGTGGGTCGCCGGCATGACGGCGGGCTCTCTCAACCTCTCCAACGCGGCGCGACAATTGCACACCAGCCGATCCGTTATCGCCAGTTATTGCGAGTGGCTGCGGACGGTCTTTTTGACTCACGAACTGCCCGCATGGAGCCGCGGTCTGCCATCGAGGCCGGTACGTCGCACCAAACACCACCTCACCGACAGCGGCCTCACGTCCGGCATCCTCAACACCGACGCTGAAGCTCTCTATGCACCCACCGCTCCGCTGACCGGGCCTCTGTTGGAGACCTTCGCAGTGAACGAGATCGCGGCCCAAGTCTCTGCCTCGTCGCAAGACTGCACGCTTTCGCACTATCGAGACAACCAAGGACGCGAAGTTGACCTCATCGTCGAAGGCCCCGACAGCGCTGTCGTTGGAGTCGAAATCAAAGCGACTCGCTCACCCGACTCACGGCAGCTACGCAGCCTTGCATGGCTACGAGACCGGCTTGATGCCGCCGCGCCCGGTACTTTCCGAGCCGGAATCCTGCTGCACACAGGTACACAGTCCGGCAAAGTCGACGACCGCCTCCAACTGCAACCCATTGACTCCCTCTGGACTGCCTGAGACAGGATCCTCCCCGGAGTCTGGAAGGCACTTGCTCTCAGTCCCAATCCACAGCACTTGCCTCTACTTGGTTATCAAGTGGCTAAGGCGGACGGATTTGCGGACAGAGACAAACGTTCATGTGCTAGTGTCTCAGCATGTCAGATGTTATGATGTTTGACGTGGACTCACAGTCACGCAAACAGTCGGCGCCTTTGCGTATGTGGGTTGATCGTATTTCCTTGTTCCGAAGCCCCCCGCCCCCCTTCTCCATCACACTAAAATTACTCGCAACCACCGATAGAGCTTGCCGAGTTTGCCCCTTCATTTGGTGGCTGTGGTGGCCACCAAGCGCTCTGCACGCTCCTATACACGAGCGTGGCACAACGCTTATGCAATTGGTTAGGGCAAGCGCTCAATGAACCGTCTGACATCTGTGGTCGCGCCGCGTGGGTCATTCGGCGACGATCGAATCAACGCTGTTGTCCGCTCGGTGTCAGGTCTTGATGGAACCAAACTGGTCGCAGCCCTAGCTGCACCCCTAATCGAACATGCACGCAGCAGTGCTGCAAGCAACGAGAACAAGTCCGAGAGGCTATTCGCTGAAGTCCGAGAGTCGTTACTTCCAGCATGGAATCTCGGCTGGTCGGCCTACCAAGCCGAACTAGGGCTGGCGCGCTGCTTGGTGGAGTATGCACCGTCCGAGATACTGCTCGCAGCAGGCCGTGACGAACTTAGCATCATCGTATGCGCACAGATATTGTTTGACCACGCAACTTTCGTTAGATCGTACCTTCCGTTGCGTCAAGGCTTGAACGCTCTGGAAAGCGCGCTGCCTTCAGGCTGCGCAACATCGGATTTTCCCCTATTCCAAGCGGTAAACGTACTCGCAAACGTGCATGAGGCCTGCCGCGTAGTAGTTCTGGCCGACAGCGACGCTGCCGCCGTTGAACAGGTTGAGTTACCTAGCTCAAACCGATTCGTTGCCGCGGAACAACTCGCGGTTGAACTTGACGGCGAGTTAAACCCCGGTGAACGGCGACCCTGGGGCGTGAAGACAACGAGCTATCTCATGCGTTGCGCCGCTTTGCTACCGCTGCCAGATTCGCGACGATCTCAAGATATACCTGGCGTTACTCAGTGCTACCAGACAGTTCTTGAGGTAGCACTGAGGTCACTAACACGAGACGGGCGGTCTCGCAACGGCGACTCTGATGTACTGTTCCGAACCGCTCGTTGTCGTTACGCCTTAGGAAATCTCGAAGACGCTTTGTCGGACATTGAGCAGGCAATAGACCTGCACGACGGCTCATCTGTGTACATCTCAGAGCAGTATCACCAGTTCCGGTTGCGGCTTGAGACCGAAGCATCTTTCGGCGCGCGCGTCGAAACTGTTATGGGCAGATTTGAGGATGCGCTGACCGCTCGTCTCAATAACGCTCAAAACGAGTTACGCCGCACGGCGGGCGAAGCAGAGGCTCAAACACGTCGGCAGATCGCCGATTCCACGTTCAGAGTCGTCGAGATACTAGGCGTGTTTCTCGCACTCATCGGGTTCATGGCCACTGCTGTCGGTACGGCTGTGCTCGCAGAAGGAAACGTCTTGCAGCGCGCCGGATTGCTCATCGGCGGATGGCTTGGCTCTGTTGGTTTCTTCTGGTTACTACGGCGGATCGTCCGCCCCTGACATATCGGCTAGGTGCTCATGACCTCAGTTAAGCTGCGGTGGTGACATCGTGTTCAGATGTGTCGATTGTGCCGACCCGCGAACATGCTCTCGCTGCGGCGCGCATGCTTGAGATGGCCGCTCGGTTCAATAGGCACCGTTCGCTCTCAGATGCAAAACGCCCGCAGCGAGGTCGCGTCCGCGGTTCGCCTTGCGGGCAGTTGCCAGATCAGCAAGTTCACGCGCCTGCGCCCAATCTTCGTCGGTCGCTAGCTCAGCGAGCGATCTCAGATCGTCAGCATCCATCGGCCGACGCCGGTCGTCACGCGCAAGCAGTTTCGTCACGATCAAGCTGCCGACGGTGGCGACCGGCATGGTGATGCCAGGCAGCACCTCAATCGGTCGAGCAGACGCAGCGATCTCGGGTTCTATCCCAGACATGGCGAATAGCAGATCAAGCCCCACACCCGTGACGCAATCACGCACCCGAACCCCGGCCAATCTGTCTGTCTCGTCTTGCTCCAGAATCGAGACCAATTCATATCCCGCTGCCATGAACGATTGAGAGACCGCCTCAGCTTCGCCGTCATCAGCGACCGCAACGGCCATGTCGACATCGCTGGTGCTGCGAGGGGCAGCCAGCGCAGAGACGGCGATGCCGCCGACAAGTGCGTAACGCTGTCGGAGCGCATCAAGCACATCAACGGCGTTCAACAGCGCGTCATAGAGACGTGTCACTGCCAGTGATCAGGAACGGACACTTCGCGAAGGTAGCCGTCGGCATCAAGATGCCGGTCACCGCCGCTGGCCCACTCGTCGATGGCCGCCCTGACCTCAGCATCGGTCACCGCCGGACGCTCACGGCGCAAGCGGGCTTCGATCATCCGCTCAGCGCTCTCGAACAAATCAAAGACAGTGACACCGCCCGAATCGCTCTCCATTCCCCCAAGATACGGCAAACACTCATCGCTGCTGTCAAGCACGCATGGTGTTGACGTACTGCTGCACACCGGCCCATAGTCGGGACAAGTCGGCGGGAGCGGAGGCAACCTTGCGGGGCGCTTGCACAATTTCAGCGTCAGTTCCCAAAAAGTCGCGGCTGAGACCGCTGTACGCCCCTGATCCAACGCCGACAGGAGGCCATCGGCAATGGGCGGCGGCAGGCGACGTAGTTCGCCCGAAATCAGCCACACCACTACATGGGTGTCCAGCAGCAGCGACAAGCGTTCGCTCAGCCTTAGGCTGATTCAGCTTCGAAAGATGCCGTGTCAGCGAGCGCAGCCACGGCTCTCGCGTCGATGACCTTCTCTTCCGGTTCGTCCCAGAATCCCGAGAACTCCGGAAAAGCTCCGAAAACGTCTACTTGGGAGCGCTCCACAGGCACGAGACGCGACACAGGCCGACCATGCTTGGTAACGACGATCGGAATGCCAGTCTCGCGGACTTCGTCCATCAAACGCAGGCAGTGCGTCTTGAACTCAGCAGCCGACACAGTCCGCGCCACGGGCACTTCAACAGACACAGCATCAAGCTAGCCCAAAATGACCATGCAAAACGACCATGGATATGGGCTACAGCAGGTTGTGGCGCTCCAGAAAAGCTAAGACTTCGCTGCCGCCGATCACCAAGCCCAGAATGCCGCCTGCCCCGAGATCACACATCGCACACCCGCGACACCATTGAACCGACCCATCTCATCCGCCTGACAAACAAAAAGTGTGAGGCACCCCGGCCAAGCCTTCACCCGAATGCTCCCGCTGCGACGATCAGCCCTCGCTGCCATACTAAACACCTCTACCGGTGGTTGCTATACATAAAGACCGACCACCATGACCGATCAAACGCGACCGCCGGTGGGGTTCGCCGCACTTTCACACGACAGCATCGGATGCAGTCTGAAGATGCGACTCAACCTGCTCGCTGTCGTGATACTGCCTCAAACCTGACGGATGAAAAGCCTCTGAAATAAAAAGCCGCCAGGCTGCTATAACGGTCTCCGTTTGGCTGCCTTGTTCTCTTACATCAACGGGGGTCTCAGAATGCAGTGTTTCGACTTTGGGTTTCGGAATCCCCACTCGGAGAATTTGATCCCATTTGAGAAGCTCATGGCCTTCGTTGTCGCTTAAGTCGAGGAATTCTGCGACGGATCGCCCACTCAGCCCAGCAGCGGAAGTAACATGCACTTCGCTGAACGCTTCTGCGAGCACATCAAACGGGACTATCGGCCCGTTGCTTGATGACTGCTCAGATATCAATTCTTTCACTTTTTGTTCGGTAGCAGCTTTGCGTAGATTGGGAAGCACTACCGCGTTTCTCAATGACTCCCGAGGGCCAAACATTTCTTGCCCGTTGTTTATGTTGATGTGCCCCGTGACTCCGGGTGGGGTGTGGTCAGAGTCAAACGGAGAGAAATGTGCGCCCACATCGGCTGCGTAACCTCGCTGCCATTCATCTGCCACATGCTCGAACGCTGCTCGTATCCATCCTGATTTCACAGCGGTGATCTGTTGCCTGTTCAATATCTCAGCCATCTTGTCGCGGTTCATTTCCGCTCTTGCGAGGAGCATGCTGTACGGAGCACCGACTTGGTCCATGTTTGTGCGCTCGCCGATCTCTGTCTGCGCTGTGATGTAAGGCTTGTGCATCATCACAGAGATGATCTTCTCGTGGTGATCAAACTCATAAGCAGCAACGCACAGTCTCGCCGCTTCGGAGGCCCTGTGCTTTCCAGCTTCCTCAGACCATTTTCGTTCCCGCTGAGCGGTTTCGCAGTCGAGAGCGTCTTTGCCTGCCCAATACCAAGTCAGCGTCACCACAAGCAGCAACGCGAACATCAAAAAACCTGCCAACACGGCTTCGGCTTCGGGTTGGGACGTTTGCGGGCCTATCGAGTCCAGACCCATGCTTCGCAGCACCTTGCCAAGCAGACCAAGCCATCGCTCCGCAACAACAACAGCAGTCAGTGCAATGAAGCTTGCAGCAAACACAAGCCATTTGCGCAAAACCGACAAGCTTTTCGACGCTGCTTCGTAGCTCTGCTCTCCGTCGGTAGGCACGACATGCTGCATGCACGAGTTCACAGCAACCTTCAATGCCGCAAGTAGTTGTTCTCTTACGCGGCTCATCAAACTGCTGCTCTCGGCGGTTTCCGTTTTTTCTGCTGAGAATTTTTTGCCACCAATGGACGACTCAGGAGCATCGACGGTGCTGGACGGGTTGCGCCACAGCAGCCTACGGCCGCTTGAATCTTCTGGTAACCCGCATCTCGACGCGAGACCTTCAGGTGGTATCCCCCCGTCTGCCAGTGCGAACATGTAGTTGCGGAGACTGCCCCAGTCGGTTGATTCGCTGAGTGCGCCACCGACGGAGCCGGGGACCTCGGACTGCTGAATGGATCGATGCAGTTCAGCTGCTTTCACGTCTCCGGTGCCACCGTGCATCAGATCTTCTAGGTTTGAACGCAGCCGTTCAAGCGCTTGTTCTGTGTCCGTCTCCGCTGTCGGCGATTTGATACCTCTGGTCAGCGCACGCCACGCTGCCGCCATACTTGCAGCAATGGTTCTATTCTCAGATGTCCGCTGGCGGGCATCGCTGTACACGAATTTAAGCGCATGGCATATGTCTGTGGCTGTCTTAGCGTGAGGTACCGATTCCTGCTCAGCAGCTTTGGTGTTTGTGTCAACTGGAGTGGGCCACGGCGGCAAAGACGGGACGAGACCGACAGAGGCATCTTGGATCAGCTGGCCTGTGAACACTGCCCGCACTTGGGGGGACACGACATGCGGCCAGCGCACTACAGCATTACCGGTGGGCACGCTGGGCGTTATCGGCCCTTCACAAAAAAGCCACGCTCCTGCGGACATTAACGCAGTCAAGGCGCAAGCTGCCAAACGGTCCTTGTCGTCCCACTTGCTCACATTTTCTGACGGCAGTTTGTTGTGAGCTACGGACTCTGCGTCGTGGATGAGGTGGAAATCCCATTCAGGTGAGAAAGCCAACTGATTGAGCTGCGCTTCGGGGTCGTGCATGCTCACAGTCATAGTCGTTATTGGCATGTGTGACGCAAGGCTGTATCTTTCGGTGATCTCTCTGAGCGCATCCAGTTCAACTTGAGGCCAGTCCGGTGTGGCTTTATGGTCGGCTGAGATGCGCGGCCTCAGCGATGTCACCGTGAGCGATGAGACTGGTGTGCTTTTCAGTGCCTCAGTGAGCGGCATCTGTTCCCAGCCGTCGATACTGCTAAAGCATTCGAATTGGTCTGCTGCTAGCTGGTCTCTCGCGCAGATCAGCACCGTGCGGATCAGCCCTGTCTGCGCCCATCCCGCAACTGATTCCATGCACATCGCAGGGTCCGCGGCGATGATCACGGTGACGTGCCCGTCCTTTTCGACGATCATACGACTGTGCCTTGTTCTGATTCGATCTCAGAGCACACCCGTTCGATCTCAGAGCACACCCGCCGGTAGCCGTCGATGAGGGCAGGTACTATCTCCCTTGTGGGTATCTTCGAGCTTGCCTTGCCAGACTGCGGTTTCGTCTCCTCAGATTTGCCTTTGAGAGGCATCGCAGCGACTTCCTCAAAATGCGTTATGTTCTTTCTCATATATTCAAGAGCAGATTTGCATCGTTCCGAAGGGTTACTGCCTGTCGCCTTGGGCTTGTCAACTTGCTCGTACGGCATTTCCTCGCACGCCAACCACGCCCGAAGCGGCGAATCTGGGCCGAACAAGTTCCGCTCATCGCCGAGTTCGTGAAGTCGGCGATACGGCTCAAACGCGTTCTCCTTCTCAATGCCAACAATCGCCATGCACAAACTGAACGACTCAATCAAACCAGCCAAAACATCGTTGAGGTACACCTGTGTCAGCAGCGGATGAGGGAACAATGTAGGCCCTTCGTTTCCGCTCACAGAAATCTGCTGCGACGGGTCGGCGGTGACACAGCCACACAGACGGGCAGCAGCGAAACCGCGGATAATAGAATCGATCGAGCCGTTCGGCATCGGAACAAAATGGTCTATCCGTCGTGAGCGACGCCACAGCCAGAACGACGCATTTAACTGCGCCGAACCGGCTATTTTGTTGTATGCGTCTGCTATTGGTTCTGTGAACGATGTCACTGCCATTGGGTGAATGGGGTTCGCGAGAAACGACGACACCAGCACCGACGAAACATCAGCGCTGGATTGCTTGAAATTTTCGGTGCCAATAATTTGCTTGGTGATCTCATGCGCAGGATGTCCTTGAGGGAACGGGAACTGGGCGCACACCAGCATCTCCGACACACCGCCGACGCCCGGGTAAATCGTACCGTGGATGCCGTCGTCTACTCGCAGCAGCGGCGCTGACTGAGATTTGGCTTTCTCCAACTGAGTTCTCAGCATCACCAGCCGTTCCTTGTGATCGCCCACAGGCTTACCGTCGTACTTGTTGAACTCCAACAAGTAGTCACGCAAGCCTTCACTGACCACTCTGTCGAACTTTGAACCCGGACGGCGAGCCCATTCGCGTGTCCGTTTGCTGATCTCATCAGCGTCGGCAGGACAGGTGTATTTCGCTACTACCGCACCGGATGGTGTCCATGTCTCCGTTATCGGCTTCACCAGAGGATCAATGGTGCCGTCAGGGCTACCAGCAATGAGCGCGAACACCGTGGCTTGAAATGGAAGCATCGACGCTGTGATGCCGTTTTTGTTCTCACTACAGATTTCGTCTAGCAGAGAAACCCATTTATCGTGCCCCTCAAGTGGAAACTCGACAGTAGACGGCTGATACTGAATAGGGATGCCTGCGTTAGCTGTCGGCCATTTGGCGGTATTCGAATCCGCTAACGCTAATTTGACGCTCTTGGCCTTCTGCCTCAAAGTTTCCTCAGCGGGATGCAGAACATAGTTCGCTGCGTGCGTTAGAGCATCCGATGCCATGTCGTTTCGCTCAGACAGCCAATCCCGCGCTATACCTTGAGCGATGCAGCGGATCGCCTCTTGAATTTCCTGACTGTCAATGTTGGTGTTCTTGCCGACTTTTTCGGCTTTGCTCAAGCCCTCGTCCAGATCAGACCTCCCTTTTCGGCGCTGATACACTGACTCGCTTCGCATCGACTCCGATTTGCTGTGCAGCAACCTTCGCGCCTCAGTAAGCGCAGGTATGGATACATGCAGCGAAGTCTCTGCTGTGACCATGGAAACAGATTTGGCTGTTGTCTCGATGACGTTCTTGCCCCAAGCCGCAGGGTCGAACTGTCGAGCCCTCTGAAACGAGTGATCGCGCTGTGTTTGCGCCTCACGCGTGAGCCACTGCTTCCATTCAGAACCGTTGCCCCCAGTGCTCGGCGGGAACTTCTGCTTGATATCGTGCGCAATGCGGAACTTCTCCGCTTCTAGCTCTTTCCGGTCGGCGTAAAAGTTCGAAATAGACAACGCGCCCTTCATCGAGCTAGTGTCTTGGATCGGTCCTGCTGCGATAGGCACCTCTGATTCGCCGTGAGCGATTAGCAGCGCTGCTTTCTCAGCCAATTCCGCGATGATCACAGACTCAGGTGTGTTCTTGTCGATAGCGGTAGCAAAGTTGTGGTGCAAATGCCCATTGTCAAGCGATTCCAAAACAGCGCGAGACAACAGATCGACAGCCCATATCTCGAACCTCTCCCTGCCTGTGGTGATGGTCGCAGCACCGAACGACGAGACCGCGCCTCTTTGGTACTCCACATCGAACGGATAGCCGCCCAGACGTGCATTTGCGCTTTGTTCCCAGTTGGTCGTAACGTACTCATACGCAGACTCTTGAACGGTCTTGTCCGTCACCCAGTTCGCCAACGATTCCCCAACCGACTTGTAGACTGAGGCCACATCCCCAAGATCGCCGCCGCTCAGCGACTGACGTCCGATCAGGAACGTCGCATGAGGGCCGCGCCCAGGATTGTTTATCGACCCTGCAAACAGCGGATTCGGTTTTTGTTCCTTACCCCAGTACGCATTCAGCAACTCGCTCATCATGCCGAGCGAGTTGCCGGCTATCGAACCTTGAGCGGCACCAAACGCTGCCCCTTGGAAAATGTCGTTCGTGAACAGCACCAAAACAGGAAACCTGCCGTCCTTGTGAGTGTTGCGGACAATTTCCACCACGTCAAGCGCTACGCCCGCGCCGGTTCCGCCAGCCATCGAAGCGCACACGACTACCATCGGAGTGCTTGCAGAAGCACCCGGGTTCACAGGAAAACCGAGCTTCTCCGTTATCTCGGCCATATCCCCTACAGCGTTGCCTGCCTTAGAGAAAGCTTCGATCAGTGGTTTCTTGATGACGTCAGCCAAGGAGTTGATCCCTGCCAACCGCCCGACAGCGCGGCTTTGCCCGGCGCCTTTTTTCAGTGGCACTTTCACGTCCAACGGACTCGGCGCCCAGCCCATAAGTTCGAGATATTTGCCTTTGTGGACGTACTCACCGTCCGGTGCATAAGTGTGGGCATCCCCGGGAGGGTTATTGGCCAGCGAAGCGTCCCACAGCGACTGGTAATCCGTGAAAGTAGGGGCGATCTTGTGGAAATCTGCCGAAGGCAGAGGCGGGACCGAATCGTCGGCCCCCATGACATCGAGCATGTCCACTGCTATGAACTGCCACCCTGACGGGAGCGGCTTCTGCCATCCTGCGTGCCTGACGCGTCGTTCAACAGCATCCCGTACGTATCGGATAGCTTTCTGGCCTGAACCGCCGCAGCCGATCAGGATCATCGGACTCAACATTTAGTCTCCTCAACTAACGGGCCTATACGAAAAAAACCTGCAACCGTACATCAGTTGAACGGGTCGTTTGGGGATTGCTCGAGCGGATCATCGACCGGGGCTTTGCTCATCTGAGCGAACGGATCGTTAAACGGCTCAGCAGCCAACGACATGTCGTTCATTTGAACGAGCGGATCGTTGGACAGTTCCGGCTCACCGTCGGCATCTGCGTTCGCCGTGTCGGTCTGAGTTCCTGCGTCCGCGAGGAAATCGGGGTCTTTGTTGAGCACATCCGCTGCTTCCTCGGCTGCACTCTTCACCGCTTGATATCCGTCGCTCGGCAGATCCCATACCACCAAGAAGTCTTCGTCTCCCTGTCTCTGATAGGCCCACCCGTCGCGCAGCGTGTTGCCGACGATGCCTTTGTCTTTCCGTTTGCCTTGCTTCGACCAGCACTCGCTGTTCATTGCTGAGGCTGTGATCACCGGCGCGCCGCCTGAGAGCGGCTTCCTCCAATCTGTTCTGAGCCGCACCTGCCCGGCTTCGCCGCGTGATATGTGCTGCGTTAGCTTCAGAGCCACCGACTTCTCGTCTTCTTTCGATGAGGTCAGCGATGACCCGTCCAATCTGACAACTTCGCCGTCCTTGTGCAACACGGGTATGGACACGGCGTAGAGGTTCATCAACGGCGCCCACCGGCGTCCACGCCACGCCGAATTCAGCCTGAGCGCGGCGGCTGTGGCAGCGATTATCAACAGCAACGTGACGAAGATCAAGCGTCGCTCATCGGAATCAACGACGTTGATCTCGGTGGCCTCAGCGGACGCTGTCCGGTTGACGGGTTCATACGCGCCGCGAGCCTCTTCGCCTAGGCCTTGCCGCTCAGCCTGCTCGATCAGAGAATCGGAGTCGTGAAGCTCAGCTACGAAAAGGAACTCAAAATCGGCAACGTCGTCGGTGTCGGAATGTACATCTACGACTATCGGTGGGCAGTCGGCTGGCTGATCGGTGGGCACATCGCAGTACCACGAATCAGACAACTCAACTGTGATGTTTTCGTCGTCAGCGGACATGGCTGTCACTTCGTTGAGTGTCAGCGCGCCGGGCATCGACCCAGGCACTGCTTCAACGTTGAACTCGCCGGTCTCGCTGACAGGGGACGCTGCCGACACGCCGCTGATGCTGGGGTGCCTCTGAGCATCCTCTGCCCATGCGACCCGGTCGATGTTGACACTGACGGTTCTCACCGACTTGGGGAACTCCCAGCCTTGCCTCAAGTCGTCCCATTCCAAGTCCTGCACCAGACGCGCTTTCACTCTCACCTCGCCGTCCGACGACTTCAGATGATCCGCCATGCCCGGCACAGATAGCAACGCATCTGTGATTCTCTGCACAGACCACCTCAGGCCGTCCTCTTCGGACACGAAGTAACCGTCTTGGCTGCCGACCGTGAAACCGTCTACGTTTGTTTCAGATTCCACACTCAGCTTCACTTGGCCTCGGAACGACTGCAAGAATTCAGGGTCGCCTTGTATCTCGTCGATCAGCACTTCGCCAGCGATTGAGTTACCGTTGAGGTTTGCCAACAGCTGCGGTGTACCTTCGAGGGTCACACGCGGAGGGGTTACACGGGCGAGAGCGCTTTCGGAGCCTCTGAACACCACAGTCCATTCGCCGTGCCAGTGGTCCCGCCTCTCTGCTTGGTCAGGGCCCCATGAACTTGTGAACGCCTTGTGCGCCATGATCTGGCGCCAGTTGGTCGTCGGCGATCGGGTCAGCAGATTCGTCGGGGGATGCCGTTTCGGTTCGGGGTCGTTATAGACGAACCCGATCGGCATTTCATGGTCAATGCCCGGCTGCCGCATCAGCACTTCGATGTCGTTGGGGTCTTCGAGGTCTTTCAGTTCGATGAACATTGAGAACGCTTGAGTGTCAGAGGCGATCGTGAATTCGTATTCGCACACTGACCGGTCGCTGCCTGCTTGCTGGGAATCGGCAGTGCATGCGTACGTCTCGCCCGGCTGTTCGATGGCCTCAAAGAGGCTGTCTTCGACTATGCCGCTGACTTTGCGTACAAGCTTGGCTGTGTCCTGCACAGCGACGATGTCGCCGTCAAGCCGCTGACCGCACAACAGGTCGCTTTGCCCGTAGAGCCTTCTCAGCGTTTCGGGCAGTTCGTCGCCCGGTGAAGGAGCGAGATGCACAGCATGGACTTCCACACCGGACCGGTTCAGCCGGTCGCCGGCGCTACCCGGCGCGCACAGAGCGTCTATCTGTTCAGATTCCGCTGGAGTGAGCACGCCTTCCGTTCGGCGAACGCTGTCGTGAGCTCCGTCAGTGAACCAGAACACGAGTCTGCAAGACGAGTCCGACCATGCCGCCATGCGCCGGTCAGCGCCATTAATCGCTTCGCGGTAATCGGTGAGCGCACCGCTGTCACGTGTTGCTACATCTCTCACGCGAGCGCGCAATGCGGCGTTCATCCGCGAGCCGGGTTCTGAGTCGACGACAAGCCATTGACCTTCGTCGTAGCCGCCCGCGAAGCTGTCGACAGCGACCACGATGGTTGTCCCTGCGTAGTGAGCAGCCAGCCGCCGTAGATCATCGAGAGCCGCTATGCCTCCGTCCATTCTGCGTTCATCGGGGTCGGTCCATCTCAGGCTGCCGCTGGTGTCGAACAGCATAAGAATCTTGACATCGGCAGCAGCATCACATTCCTGCGTGCTCGTCGGCTGCTGGGCATGCGACGGTGAAACAGTTAGCACGACAGCAGCAATGCAGACAGCCATACTGACAATTACGGCATTTGCAGCAAGAACTGCTCTGTCAGAAGCGAAGAACCGTCGGCTCATAGTGCGTACGCCTCCGCTAGCAACCACGCAGCCCCCACCGAGGAAACCAACGCGATCAGCCGCAAAAAGCTCCAAGCAGGCATCCGATGCTTCCGGTTTCGCTTCTGCGCGCTCACCCGTCGGCCTGTATACAAAAGCCACGCAAAGGCGTAGGCGGCCAGCGAGACCACAAAGCACACAGCCCTGCGCGTCATGTCGATCTCAGAAGCAGCAGATACCGTCGCTGAGACCACAGCGACGGCGGCTGCCACGAAGCCGAGTAGTAGCCACGCGCCAGAGCCGCTGTTTGTTTGCTGCGACGATGCAGGCTTAGCGGCGGGCAGCGGAACGAACGGCGAGCCGCTTTCGAGGACGTTCACTGGTCGCTACCAACAGCCGAAGCGTGGCAGTCGCCGTGCGCTGCTCGCTTAAAGGGATGATGAGCAGAGATGCTTGGAAGACAACCAATTGACCCGCCGACTGCTGCGTCTCGGTTTTGTCGGTTCAGCAGATGCATGGCGGTCCCCTCCAAACTAGGGCGGAACACTATACGGCAACAAATGTTCTGGCCGCTAGAGAGAACTAGGTAGCTCTCGCCAAAACGGTCAGCGCACCCGCAGGTGCTGACCGGTTGTGTCACAGAGCGGTAAGTTAGCGAACCCCTGTTACAACTTCGGTTGTGGCGACTTTGACGAAGCCCGTTGCTCTCAAGCCAAAGCGCTTGTTGTGCCCCGCACCTAGCCCAGCCCTAACAGGCCTCGATGGCTTGTGCCCGACGGGGGCGGCAGGCGCAAACAGGTGCCTCAGGCAGCGAACTCGCAGCGGATGGCCCTCGCGACAGCGGCGGCACCGAGAGTCGCAATCAAGTCGGGCTGCGTGTTGACCTCGCCGGTTGCGAGCAGAAACAGCGCGTCGCCGTCAAAGCTGGTATGGGGAGGCTCGATAGCGCGAGCGATGCCAGTGTGTGCCAAGTCGGCCACGCGGCAGGCTTCAGCTTTGGTCAAACGGGCGTTGGTGACCAAGCACCCGATGGTGGTGTTGGATCGAGCGGCTGCTGAGGATGCTGTGTCAGCGTCACTGTGGCCTCGGCCCGCAAAGCCCGGAATTACCTCAACGTCGGCGTACGGATAGCGCGCAGCATCCGTCGCAGCTACACAACCGGCCAGCACTGTCCCGTCGGCGTCTATGACATCGCCCAAGGCATTTACTGCCACCAGCGCGCCAACGACAACGTCGCCATATCGCTCGACGGCTGCGCCCAGTGCCCCGGGCGCAGAGAAGTCGGGGCCAGCGGCCTTGCCGATCGTGCAGCCCCGTCCGACACCGACACGTCCGGTGGCGGGCTCATCAGCCGAAGCGGCCTCGCATGCTGCCCAACCGGCCTCGGCGGTGGGCCGGGGACTGTCCGGCCCAGCGAGGTCGTACACCACGGCGGCACCCACCACTGGCACGATGTTGTTGCGGATATAGAGCCCGCGGCCCTCACTGGCGCACCACCGCACAACCCCATCGGCGGCCGCCAAGCCGAAGACACTGTTGCCGCACAGCACCACGCCGTGGCATTCGACACCGGCACCGGTAGGACCCAATGCCGCCGCTTCACGGGTGCCCGGCGCACCGCCGCGCACGGCAATCGCCCCTACCGTGGCTGGCGGTGGCAGCACCACGGTCACGCCGGTCTCTGCGGCCTCGTCGGTCCACGAACCCACCAACACCGACGGCAAGCCCAATGCCATGGCCGCGCACCCTAGGCGCTATGCGATCAGAAAGCGTGCCAGACCGCGAACGCGGTACGCGGACAGTTAGGCCTGCTCGTCGCCGGTGTCAGTCGCCGGTGTCAGTCGCACCTGCAGGCACGGCATCGCGGCTAGGCACGCCGTCGCGGAACATCTCGCCCATGGCGGCCACAGCGCCGAGCACGCCGCTGGTATCGAGCGGCAGGAAAATCTTGGTGGCATGGCCATCTGCGATGCCTTGCAGCGCTTCGAGATACTTGATGGCAATCAGATCTTCGGTGGGATCGCCGTTGTGGATCGCCAAAAAGACCCGCTCAATAGCTTGGCCTTCACCTTCGGCGACGGTCAGCTTCTGATACTTGTCGGCGTCGGCTACCCGCTTGATTGCTTCCGCTTCGCCCTCGGCGCGCAAGATTTGGGCCTGCTTCACGCCCTCGGCCTGCAAAATAGCTGCCGTTTTCTCGCCTTCGGCTTCGGTGACAACGGCGCGGCGGTCACGCTCGGCTTTCATCTGGCGGTGCATCGCTGTGGTCACATCAGCAGGTGGCTCGATGCGTTGAATCTCCACCCGCACCACACGAGTGCCCCACTTGTCGGTGGCATCATCGAGTATCTGACGCAGCTTGGAGTTGATGACCTCGCGCGACACCAACGCATCGTCAAGTTGCAGATCGCCGATGACGTTGCGGAGGTTGGTCTGCGCCAGTTTGGTCACCGCGATAATGAAATTGCCAACCGCGTACTTCAGTTTCACCGGGTCGGTGGGCTCGTAATAGATGACAGCATCAACGGTCACTGCCACGTTGTCTTTGGTGATGACTTCCTGCGGTGGCACATCCACCACCTGCTCGCGCATGTCAACTTTCAAGATGCGCTGCACAAACGGGATGACGAACCGCAGGCCAGGCTCGACCGTGTTGCGGTACTTGCCCAAGAACTCAATGAGGCCCTGCTCGAAAGGACGCACGATGCGCAGGCCCTTCGCGGCAACCACAAAAATCGCCAATGCAATGACTGCAAGGAGGATCACTCCAGGTTCAATGTTGTCCATCACTCGCTCCTTGGGTTTTCTGGCGGGGTTTTTGATTCGGTGATCTGCTCGCCTTCGGCAGCGCTCATTTCGCCTGTAGCAGCCGCAGGCCTTGATTCGGGAGAAGTGGCCGCTGCGGGAGGTGGATGGTGCGGCACGTAGCCAGGTGGCGGTGGTTCGACGAACTCAACGAGCAGCTTCGCGCCTTGCAGCGCCTTTACACAAACCACCGATCCTTCCTCTATGGGCCCTGCGGCGGCGACGGCTCGCCACTCGTCGGACTCCACGCGAACACGGCCGGTGTTGTCGACGTTGTCTATGGTCTCGATGACTCGCCCCGACATGCCGATGTAGCGGTTGGCGCCCACCGGCAGATCGTCGGGCTGGTCTTGGCTGCCCATGAAGCGACGCAAAATCAGCAACGACACGGCTGTGCCGCCGAAAAACAGCAGCCACTGGATGCCGCCGTCAACATCTAGCCACGCCGCAACAGCAGCAAGTGTGGCACCGATGGCGAAAGGCAAGAGGAAAAAGCCAGCGGTGAACATCTCACCGAGCCCCATCACCATCGCCGTGATCACCCAGACCCAACGCCACAACTCGTTGTCCACGCCGATCTCTCCCTATGGGCAGTGTCCGTGCTGTCGGACTTGATGCCAGTATGCCCCCTGCGGTGAGGCCGGAGTAGACACTGAGCAGACGCTGGTAGCCGCTGTTAGACGCAGAGGATGTTGGATCTTCAGCGTTGCTGGCAGCTAGGACACCAAGTGCTTGAGCGCTGATCCAACACGCGGCGACGCATTTCGGTGCCACAGCGAACGCAAGGCTCACCAGCGCGTCCATAGCAGACGAAATGCTCTTGGTTGCTGCCCGCTCCTTGGAGGCTGTAGTAGTCGCGCAGGGTGCTGCCGCCCCGTTCGATGCTGGCCGCCATCACGTTGCGAAGCGCTGCAAGCAGAAGTTCAGCGCGAGGCTTGGAAATTGAGCGGGCCGACGGATTGATGCCGGCCAAGAACAGCGCTTCGTCGGCGTAGATGTTGCCGACACCGGCGATCAGTCGCTGATTCAGCAGCTGTGTCTTGATGTGCTGGCTAGATCGCTTGGTTCTGTGCCAGAAGTCCTGCGCGTCAAGCGCAGGGTCGAACGGTTCAGGTCCCATAGCAGCCAAGGTCGGGAGGTTGCGGTAATCGCCTCGGTCGCACAGTGCGATACGACCAAAACGCCGCACATCACAAAAGCAGAGCACTGTGTTTTCGTCGGGGTTGTCGTTGAGGTTGTCGTTGAGGTTGTCGTTGAGCCGCCACCAAGCGCGCAGGTAGGGGCTGTTGGGTGGATTCGCATCAGCATCTGCAAAGTACAACCGGCCCGTCATGCCGAGGTGAACTACTAGGTCGCGTCCGCAACTGAGTTCTGCGATGAGGTACTTGCCCCGCCGACGCAGCGCCTCAACCTCGCTGCCTACTGCGTCGGCGCCGTCAGCAAACTTGCGGGACCGATGCGCCCATGCCTCCACAACGCGCCGTCCCAGCAGTGGTTCGGTGAGTTGCCGACGCACAACCTCCACTTCGGGCAGTTCAGGCACGACGGGCCAGCTCGCACAGCCAGTCAAGTCTCATGGGGGGGGGTCTCATGCAGGTTGGCACACACAGCCAGCCGAATCCGACGCAGACTCGTTCAAGCAGCGATGCCACCTCGGCGCTCGTGCTCAAGCTGGCCTTCGGGACATTCGTCGCGGTAGGCACACCAACTACATAGCGGGCCGGTGGTCGGTTTGAACTGGCCGGTACTGACAGCCTCAGCGATGCGCTCCCAGGTGGTGCGATGCTCATCAACGGCCTGGCGGGCGGCCTCAAGATCGAACGGGCGTGCGATCTCGGTGGGTTTGCGGCGATCGGAGCCGCTGGCTGTCTCACCGAGGTACATCAGCCGCACTTCGCTTACGACATCTCCGAGCGCCTCAGCCGCCGCCGCGTACAGCCATACCTGCGTCAGACGGCTATCAACGTAACGAGGTGCGGGCGGGCGGCCTGTCTTGTAGTCGGTGATCCGCAGACCGTCACCTACCCGATCTACCAGATCTACGACGCCACGGAACGGCACCCCCTCAAGCGTGGCAGTGAGGTCTCGCTCACGGTCAACCACATCGATCTGTGCCGGATCGACCAGCGCGAAGAACCCTTCAACGTCACGCCAAGCGCTCCACCGGAAGCCGCGTTCGTCGTCGGCCGACATCCCCAACGCTGCGAAGTCGGCGCTGTCGGCCAGCGTCGGCCACAGATCCCGACAGATCGTGCGCGCCCGTTCAAGCGTGCGATGCGCTGGCGGGACTGCCAACAGTTCCTCCAAGACGTGATGCACGAAAGTTCCCCGCAACGCTGATGCACCCGGCGGGTCAGGCAACCTGTCGATGTAGCGGAGCTTCCAGCGTCGCGCGCACTGGCGGAACGTGGACGCGCCCGAGGGACTCAAGGTACGAGGTGGCTTGATGTTGCGGCGTACGTCAGGCATAACTGTGGCGGCGTCGGATTGCATGGTCACAGCGTTGCCGATGGAGCCTTGGAGTGCGCGGATGGTTCAACAGCGCCCGGGTCGCCGTCGCCACAGCCACCACACAAGCCCAGCAGCGACAAGCCAGCCAATGGCCACCACTCCGCCAAAGATCGCCAACAACCGACGGTCAACCGGCTCGGCCTGTCGCGGCAGCAGGCGCGATGCGGTCCCAGGAGCAGGATCGGCCTCATGCTCGGCACTGTGCTCAGTGATGCCGACCTGCCCAGCGGGCGGCGTCTGAGGCTCAGACTGAGATTGAGACTGAGGGGGGTCGGTGCCCAGCGCGTCGCCGGGCAACGCTGCCGCCGCATCAACGAGCGGCCGTGGTCGGTTGGGGTCGTAGTTGGCCATGTCGGTGCTCATGTGGTGCTGTGCTGACGTTGAGAGTACCGGAGCGCTTCAGCTCAATCGGCGTTCAAGATCGGCCCAGAGTTCGTCGAAGGCTTGCACTGCTTCTGGGGCGCCCGCCCGGCGTCCCAGTACACGCAAGGGCAAAGACTGGCTAGAGGCCTCCGCAATCGCGGCTCGCTGAGGCACCGGCGACAGCATCTCGCTCCCGAAGCGTTCAACAAGTTGCTGGGCCCAATAGGTGTTGTCGCGGGTGCGCCCCACGCGGTTCAGCACGATGCCGGCCAGCGTCGGTGTTCCTTGACGTTGCGCCACCCGCTTAATCGTGGACCGAATCAGGTCAACGCCGTCGGCAGCCCACGCTGCGGGTTCTGTCACGATGACCGCTCTGTCTGCTGCAAAGAGCCCGTTGATGCACAACAGCCCGAGCGACGGAGGGCAGTCAATGAGCACGACATCGTGGCTTGCGCCAGCCAAAGCGATTCGCAGTCGATCCTGCGCTCCCACCGGATCGGCAGCCATCTGGGGCTCGCGGTTTGCGAGCGCGTAGCTGCCTGGCACAAGCTCAGGGCGCGGCCCGTCGGCGGGCCAGCCGGTCTGCGTCACAGCTTTCAGCACTGCTGCGGGTCCCGCATCGGCAAGCACAGTGTCGGCAAGCACAGTGTCGGCAAGCACAGTGTCGATGTTGGGGGTGGCGTTCCATACTCCCAGCCCGGCCGATGCATTGGCTTGGGGGTCCAGATCCACGACAAGAACGCTGCGGCCCGCGGCGCAGGCGGCTTCGGCGAGACCGAGCGCAACCGTTGTTTTGCCCACTCCGCCCTTCTGGTTGACCACAGCCAATGTCGTCATCTCGCTGTCCTCAATCTTGTTGTCTTCAATCTTGTCGCCCTCAATCTCGCTGCCCCCGGTCTGGCCGTCCCCCAGTCTGGTCGTCCGCCCTCACCGCGTCTCACACTGCACAGCCTCACGCTGCCCAGTCTCACGCTGGGCGGGGCGCAGGCGGGCTTCGCAGATCGATGCCGCACAGCGCTGCCGAAGCGACCAGCTCCGACCGCAAAGCAGTGCCCGCAGCACCGCGCTGAATCGCCGCCGCCGCGTCGAGCAGCGCAACGCGGGCCGCAGGAGCGTTGAGATCATCATCGAGCGCAGCCTGAACCTCTACGACGAGGCCCGACGACCCCGAGGCAGGATCGCTCCGATGTGAGCTTCCACTCACAGCGGCCATCAGTGCCTCCAGATCGCGTTGGCTCTCCGGACCTTCAGAATCGAACCACTCCCAGTCGCGGCGATAGTGGTGTGCCATCAACGCCAGCCGTATAGCGCGCGGGTCGATGCGGACCCGCAAATCTGAGACAAACACCAAGTTGCCGAGCGATTTCGACATCTTGTGGCCTTGGTAAGAGACCAAACCTGCATGCACCCAGTAGCGAGCCAGCGGCGCGCCACCAACCGACTCGCTCTGGGCAATCTCACACTCGTGATGGGGGAAAATCAGGTCCCCGCCTCCCCCGTGGATGTCGATGGTCTCGCCCAGCGCCGCGCGGCCCATGGCGGAGCATTCGATATGCCAACCGGGTCGCCCCGGCCCAAAAGGCGACTGCCACGAAGGCTCTCCGTCATCGCTGGCCTGCCACAACACGAAATCCAGCGGGCTGCGCTGGCGAGGATCGTCCGGTGTGCCACCTCGCTCCGCTGCAAGCGCCGCCATCTGCTCAGCGCTATAGCCAGACAGCTTGCCGAAAGCCGGAAAAGTGGACACATCAAACAAGACACGGTCACCGCAGACATAGGCATGTCCGGCATCGGTGAGCTGAGCGATCATCTCGATCATGGCATCGATGGACTGAGTGGCCCGGGGCTCGTGCGTAGCCGGAAGCACGCCCAAAGCAGCCATGTCTGCAGTAAAGCGTTCGATCTCTCGGTTAGCCAGCGACAAGTAGTGCTCGCCAAGTTCGGCAGCTTTGGGCAGGATGCTGTCGTCCACATCGGTGTAGTTGCGCACCATCGTGACGGTGTGGCCCAAGTCTTCGAGCCGACGAATCAGCAGGTCGTAGGCCAAGTACGTGGCGGCGTGGCCCAGATGCGTGGAGTCATAGGGCGTGATGCCACACACGTACATGCCCACGGCATCGCCAAGTTCGAGTTCGACAACCGACTTGCGTGCAGTGTCGTACAACCGCATTCCCACGGCTCGACACGGTACTGTCAGAGCAGGTGGACAACCGGCGAGGCAATCCTGCACTGCTTGAGCGAGTAGCGCTGTACCGGCACCGACGCGGGTTGCCGCCCATTCAGCCGGTTCTGGCAGACGAGCTGGCTGACTGGCTCAACAAACATGGCAGCGACCCGCTCACTTATGTGGGTGACTTGTTCAAGCGGCACCAAGTGGTCTTCGTTGGTCATCACACACCGACACGACGCGCCGGGCTGTTTCTGCAGGATCTGGTTGCGGCGGCGTACCGGGCCGGCGTTGCCGTGGTGGCCTTGGAGTACGCCTGCATCGACGATCAGGCACGACTTGACGCTGTGGTCTTGGGCGCCACGTTCGATGAACGGCTCGCGCAGGAGGCGCTGCTGCGCTGGGGCATCCGTCACAGTTTCGTCTACCGCGAATATCTAGACGTGCTCCGCGCTGTGTGGGAGGTGAACCGTCGGGTGGCCAAGAAGGGCTTCACACCCATGCGCTTGCTGGGTCTGGACTACGACTTGGACCTTGATGCGGTCACCGACACTGCTGACCTGCGCATCTCCCAAGCGTGGCCACATCTGCGCCACCGCGGCCCGCTGTCGCAACACATGTACGAAGTGCTGCTGCGCGAAGTGGTCGAACCCGGTCATCGAGCACTCGTGCTGACACGCACGGCCCACGCTCTCACCCGCGTGAGGCGGCGGCCGCACCGAGTTTGGGATGCTTTCGACGCCGACATCGTGGAAGGTCGGGTGGTAGGAGCCGCCAACCGCATGTACGAGGCCATCGCAGATCGTGCGGTGACAGTCCTGCTGCACGAGGCACTACCCGCCGACGGCGAACTGTGTGACTACGCCTTGGCTGCCGACGGTGTGCTCGACACTGTTTTCGCGTTGAACGATGACCTCGCCGTTCCGATGGCCTTTGATGTTGACCGAGGCCCGCCTGCCCGGCTGGGTTGTACTACGAGCCTCGACCGCGAACCTCTCGGAGCACTGGCCACCGGCTGGATTTACCTCGAACGCGACTATGAACGTCGGGCACCCTCCCCGCTCGCAGAGCCGGTTCCCGCAGTACACATGGCACACGCTCGGCGTTATGCCTTGGACCCAGCCCTGCGAGACCTCAGCTCCACTGCAAGCGATTTCGAAGCCGCCGTCAACGCGACAGCTGCGGCCGCAGAGCTGGCGTGGACCCAAGTGCTCTAGCGCTTGTAGCCCAGCTTCACTCTTGGGGTTGTCAGGCTGATACGACGGGCTGAGCGGTCAGATTCGAGGGCCAGATCGGGCAGAATCACCGGCAATGTCGCCCCAAGCCCCCACTGACGACGAGCGGCCCGCCTCCGCGCTCGCGTCCCCAGAGGAATACCTCGGCGATGTCTGCGGGCGTCACCAGATTGTGATGCTCGGCGATCAGATCGGAGTGAGCCAACATCTCCACTTCTTGGCCGGAGCACTGAGCGAACTGGCAGACAACGGCGTAGCCAACGTGGCCTGGGAGTACACAAACTCACGGCGCCAAGATGACCTTGATGCGCTGGTCGGCGCATCCGAATGGGACGACCGCGCCTGCGCAGACCTGTTCGTGGATCTGCTCGGTGCCGGATTCGGCTACCGGGAATACGCCAATGTCCTGCGAGCCGTTTGGGAGCACAATCAAGGCGAGCAGCGCCGCAAAACTGATCGTCGGCCCATCCGGATGGTCGCCCTCGGCCTGCCGACTTACGTTGAAAACCCAGAGTTGCTTGACGGTCGCTCTGCCGCCGAAGAAGGTCTGCGCAACTGGTGGCTCGGTGGGCACTACCGCGACATGTCGGCATTCCACGCTGCCAGCGTGCTGACCTCAGAGGTGCTGCGCCCGGGCGAGCGGGCGCTGGTGTACATGAACGTTGCGGCCACCACCACACGGCTAGTCGAATGGGTTGACGGCATGCCAACTACCTCGGTGGGCAATTTGCTGTGGCGCTGGATGGGTGACGGTTGTCGGCGCGTCGTGTTTCACGGGGCTATCGCCGACACCGCAGCCACAGAACGGGTTGAAGAACTCGTAGCGAGATCCCCCGAAGGCCGAGGCAGCACCGACATCCGTTTCGGTCTCGATGTGGCTGCATCAGCTCTGGGCAGCATCGCCATGTCGGAAGTGCGAGGTTCTCTTGATGGCACTGACAGCTCGCTGCGGCTGCGTGACATCGCCGATGGCTATCTCTACGTCGGCCCGCGCGAGACTTGGGCACCGACCACGCTGGTTGACCAGCTCATCACCGACGACAACTTCGCGAGCGCTGAGGCTCGATACCGGGCGCTTGATCCCCGCGCCGAGCCCTACAGCCGCGAGGAACTAGAAGCGATGCGCCACATCGGCCAGCAAGAGCTCACTGAGGCGTGGCCGGCACTGCCGGAGCCGCCCGAAGAGCCGAAACGTCGCTTTGGACGTTTTCGCAAGAGCAGTTCCTAGCCCGCGCTGTGTGGTACTGCATCACTTAGCACCGTCACTTAGCACCATCGGCTAGCGCCGTCACTTCGCGCCATCACCTAGCGCCGCATCAGCGAAATCCCGCTGCAGGCAGTTCAAGCAGTTCAGGCGGTATCGGAGACGTGCCGCCCCAGCCGGTCCGAACCGGCGTCCATACCAGGAAGTGGGCGCGGAACAGCAGCACCAGCGGCTGCCATGAGTTCCACAATCATCTCCTCGACTTCGGTCCAGTCGCTCGCACGCGGACCGGCGACATCAGCGTTGTACGGCTGATCAAACGTGATGACGTAACCGCCGGAGTGACGGATCGCCTCAATGTTGTGCGGCGCGTCTTCAATGTGGGCATCAGCGTTCACCACCGACTTGTCCGCCAAAAAGCAGATGTCCCGATAAGGGATGCGCTGGCGGTCAAGCCAGTCAACGGTGTCGCTAACTGTGACGCGATGACCCCAGCTCGTGTACAGCCGGTGCGTCACGATTCGAATCCACACACCGGCATCGGATAGCCGCCACAACGCTTCGGAGCAGCCCGCCATCGGTTCCATGTCACGGAACATGCGGTAATCGGTGACTGCGACGCGGTGCAGTTCCTCAAACTCGCCAGATGCCAAGCCCCATTCGGCGAAGCTCCAGCTGCGAGTCAGCGGCAGTGCGTCCTCGCTGACGTTCCGTTCTCGCGCCACCACTTTGCGGAATGCCTCAGTGTGCTGCGCGCACACCCCGTCAAGATCTACCGCCAGCACGAACTCTGCCACTGCCGCAACATAACAACCACGCCGCCGTTCGCTAGGGACACCCGACAACGCAACGCGCTGCAAACACACCCGACAGCGCAACGCGCTGTCGGTGGTGCGAGGCTGTAGAGGATGCAGCATGAAGCCGCAACACGCGGCGTGTACGACCTCGGGGGCGTGACTGGATACGGGCCGGTGCCGCATGATCCGGCTGAGCCGCCGTTTAAGGCCGATTGGGAGAAGCGCGTGTTCGGGCTGCTGGGTGCGGTTACTTCCGTAGCAGCCCGTCGGCCCGGCGAGTTCCGCTACGTACTGGAGCGCCTCGACCCTTGCGACTATTTTGGTCATGGCTACTACGGGCGCTGGCTGGCTGGTTTTGAGGTCTTGCTGGCCGAGCAGGGAGTAGTCAGCCCCGACGAGATGGCTGCCGCTGTAGAAGCACGCGCGGGGGTGCCGCCTTGCGAGGCAGTCGAAGCCTCACCGGCTCTGCGAGTTGGCACCGTCGCTGTGCTCGATACTGCACTGCTGCCACCTGACCGGCCCGCAGAGATACCTCAAAGTCGCACGCAAAATCGCACGCAAGGTCGTAAGCAAGGTCGCCCACTGACTCAAGATCGCCCAGCACGGCAAGATCGCACAGTGCGGCGCCTGTTGGCCGAGCGGCCCCGCTTCAGCGTGGGAGACCGGGTGATCGCCTCAGGTCCGTTGCAGCCCGGCCACACCCGACTGCCGAACTATGCAGTCGGCAAGCTAGGCACGGTCGTCAAACTACACCCAGCAGAAGTGCTGCCCGACAGCACAGCGCACAACATGGGCGAGCGGCCCCAGCACGTCTATTGCGTGCGCTACGACGCCCGGACACTGTGGGGCAACGACGCAGACCCAAATGCTGCCATCCACGTAGACCTCTACGAGTGCTACCTCGAGTGTTAACTCAAATAACCCAAAGCAGCAGCCAGCGGTGGGCAGGTTTGCTGCAGCGAGTCTGCTGCATTGAGTCTGCAGCAGACTGGGCCGAGGAGAACAGATGCATAACGATCACCCGCACAGCTATGAACAGAATGATGCGTCGTCGCCGGAGATCCGCGTGGCGGCGCTTGAGGACTTGCTGGTGGAGCGCGGCATTGCCGACCGGGACCGGATCGACGCCATCATCAAACGTTTCGAGCACGACATCGGCCCGATGATCGGAGCTGAGGTGGTAGCTCGCGCTTGGACGGATGCCGACTTGCGGGCGCGTCTGCTCAACGATGCCGACGCTGTGCTGACCTCGTTGGGTGTGAGTGGTGCTGAGATCGAGCACATCGAGGTCAAAGCCAACGAGCCGGGCGTTCACAACGTGGTGGTCTGCACGCTGTGCTCGTGCTATCCGTGGGCTTTGCTGGGCTTGCCGCCGAACTGGTACAAGAGCCCCGAGTACCGGGCCCGAATGGTGCGTGAGCCACGGACAGTGCTATCTGAGATGGGGCTAGACCTCCCAGCCGACACCGAACTGCGCGTGTGGGACTCAAGTTCGGAGACGCGCTTTTTGGTGCTGCCCGAGCGGCCTGCGGGCACCGAAGGATGGCCAGTTGAGCGGCTGGCCGAACTAATCACTAGGGACTCCATGATCGGCGTGGCCCGAGCTTTGGAACCCGGCGGCCAGCCAAGAGGCACCGTGGAGCGTCTGTGACAAGGCATCTGTGACGGGGCATTTATGACAGGACCACAATGAGCGGGCAGAACAGCCAGAACAGCCATGAAACCGACGACCTACTGAGCGCCACGCGACGACTCGCCGACGATGTGTTGTTTGAGCGTGCCCTTGATGTGGATGCGTCCGGCAACGTGCCCGCCGACAACTTGGACTTGCTCCGTGACGTCGGTTTGTATGGCCTGTGGGCACCACGAGAACTCGGCGGCTGCGGCTTCGACGAACTTGAGCGGCTTCCGATCCTCGAAGCGGTGGCGGGGGGCTGTCTCACCACTGCGTTCGTTTGGGCGCAACACGGCGGCGGCTCGGCCAATGCAGCGCGAACCCCGCCTGGATCGTCGTTGCATGAGCGCTGGGCCCGGGCGTTAGCAACCGGGCGGGCGCGCAGCGGGGTGGCGTTTGCACATGTCTTGCGGCCTGAACCGTGCCTGTTCGCCGAGCGCGCCGAAGGCGGCTGGGTGCTGCGCGGCACAGCGCCGTTCGTGACCGGCTGGGGCCATATCGATGTTGTGCTGGTGGCCGCTCATGCCGCCGACCGGCTGGTATGGATGCTGCTGACAGCAAACGAAGCTGCGACGCTGAGTTACCGACGGCTACATCTGGCCGCAGTGGACGCATCGGTCACTGTTGAGTTGCATTTCGACGGGCACGCCGTTGCAGACGATGAGGTGGTTGAGATCGTCAGCTACGACGACTGGCTGTCGTTCTACCGAACCGGTCTGCGCACCAACGGAGCGCTGATGCTCGGCGTGGCGGGGCGAGCGCTGAAACTGCTCGGCCCATCCCCGCTGGATGCCGAGTTGGACGCAGCACGCAGCGCTTTGCGCGCTGCTGAGGTAGAAGAGATGGCCGATCGTCGGGCGCAAGTCGGTTACGTGGGCATGCGCGCCGCCTGCGCGCTGGTGTCATCCGTCGGCGGGCGGGCGATCACGCTCGCACATCACGCACAACGTCTCGCCCGTGAAGCGCTTTTTCTACTTGTGCAGGGGCAGACCGCGGACATCCGATCAGGCCACCTCCGCCGCCTCGGTGCTATTGCAGAGAAGCCTTAAAGCAAGTGTGTTGAAGAGAGCGAGTTCCAGCTCGCTAGTCGTACATGGCTAGTAGTACGTTCCCAGAATCCGACGCTAGCGGGCATTGTTGCTCTGTGGTATGTTGGCAGGCTGCACGCGAAACAGGAGACGCGAATTTCTCCTAGCTCCCCCGGAGTCCATCACAATGAACGCCGCCCCCCCGACCTTTCACGTAGCAGATCAACACCAACCCCATCAACTGTATTTGTTTGAGGAACTGGTCACATTGATCCTCAACGATCAGACAGGTTGCTTAGAGGTTCCCCCAGGTTGGCCCCGCTCTTGTGCCATGACTGGTGCAATTATTGCCGATTTGGCTCTGGCTGGCCGCATCGATACTGATCTAGAAAAGCTCTTCGTGATTGATCCGTCACCAATCGGAGATAAACTGCTAGATTCAGTTCTGGCAGATATTGTCGCTTCCTCAGAGGACAACGACACCCAGTATTGGGTTGAATATCTTGCGGCCCACTCGGACGATATTGCAGAGAATACGCTCAAGCGCTTGTTCGATAAGGGCATCATAGACTACACACACGGTGGGTTCTTTACGCTCTCGCAGGACATCGCTCTTTCGGGAGTGTATCCAAGTCAATCTGAGCACTCCGAAAGAGCAGCTAGGATAAGAACAAAAGAATTGATATTAGGTGACGAGATTCCAGATCCACGTGACTCTATCCTGGTTTCTTTGCTTCACTCAATTGACGGCCTCAAGCATTTGCTAGACCCAGAAGACCTAAAAGGCCGACACGAACGAATAGAGTTAATTACAGATATATCTCTTATCGGTCGCACTGTGGCAGCAGCAATCAAGGAATCGGTAGGGCGTCCCAAACTGCGCCGTTTGCCTCCAAGCAAGCCTATGGCGAAGGTGCCCATTGTTGACTTAGTGCGGCAACGTGACTTGCGACTAGGCAATATCCCTAAGGGAATGTTTGAGATATCGCAAAAGCATGGTCCTGTGGTAGCTTTGCCATTCAAGGTACATGGAATGCCTCTTGTAGCGGCGATTGGTGCAGAAGCAAATAAGTGGGTTGATACTTACGGGCGCTACTATCTTCGCACGAAAGACCATATCCAAGGCTTGGAGCGGACTGTTGGCGCTGGCAACAGCATCCCTGGCATGGATGGCGCAGATCATTTCAGAATGCGGCGAGAGATGCAGCATGCCTACACCGGTCCGGCGTTTCGGGATCGTCTGCCGGAGGCCATTTATCACTGTCGGAGATCTCTTGAACGCTGGCAAGTAGGAGACATCTTCCGCGCCACACAAACGATGGAAGATCTTATTGGCCTTCAATCTTCTCACCTGTTAGTGAATGTAGATTGTAGCTCTTACGCTCGTGAATTGATTGAATTTGAGCATCGTGCTTTGGCAACGGAAGGGCTAGGTGCCATGCCAAAGTTCATGTTGTCAACGCCGAAGATGAGACGTTATCGGCGACGTGTTCATCAATTGCGTCGTTCGGTTATGGAGGTGCATACGCCCGCTCAGCGACGCAACAAACCGGGTGATATAGCAGATGCTGTTTTAGCACTGCACCAAAAAGATCCACAATTTCTACCAGAGACCGATATGGCCTTCTGGTTTGTTTTCTCTATGGCAGCAGCGATATATCTCGGCTCTGGACTGGGTTTTGTGTTCGTCATCCTGAATCAACGCCCCGACCTACACGAACTTGTCTACAAAGAGGCTGAATCGGTTTTCGGCGATGGCGCTCAACTTGATGTGGACGAGTTCACTGCAGAGAAATTCGATACCACACGGCGTGTATTCCTAGAGTCGGCGCGTCTGTATCCAACCTTTCCGATTCAGCTGCGTAAAGTCATGAATGACTGCGCCATTGAAGGCTATGAGATTCCAAAAGATTGTTACCTACTGACTTGTCAAGGTGCATCTCATTACGATTCAAAGTTGTTCAAGGAACCGCTGGAGATTGACATAAATCGCTACCTTCCAGAACGTGCTGAGCACCGCACTCGTGGTGCCTATGTTCGATTCGGATTAGGAACCCACGCTTGCTTGGGTCGCAACTATGCAGAACTTCAAATGATCATGAACATTATGCTCATCGCCTACCACTTCAGGCTTGAGACCGTGGCAGGCATGGATCCATTGAGAATCAAGCCGGCCCCAACGTCCTCGCCAAGTAAGCGCTTGAAGTTCAGGGTAGCTGAAATCCTCAACCCGGTCTGAACCCAGCGGGCTGCTCTTCGCCTACCTTGATGTCACATCGCACTACCGCGCAGTGTCGCAACCGTGAGCGTCTGTCCAACGCGTGAAAGTTCGTTTGCCACTTCGGTGTCGGGTCGGCTGGCGGCGTTCTTGCCGGACAACCCCGACCCAGATTCCCTGCTTGACGGATTTTTGTCCTACACCGCCGAGTTGGGCCTCAAGCTCTATGAGGCACAGGAAGATGCCGTGCTGGAGATCTTCGGCGGCAACCACGTCATCATCACCACACCCACCGGCTCGGGTAAGTCATTAGTCGGCCTTGCGGCGCACTTTGAGGCAGTGGCGCGAGGCTTGCACAGCTACTACACCGCTCCAGTCAAAGCGCTCGTGTCGGAGAAGTTCTTCGCGCTCTGCGACGAACTGGGAGCGGCGAACGTCGGCATGGTGACCGGTGACGGGGCCATCAACCCCGACGCGCCGGTCGTTTGCTGCACGCAAGAGATCTTGGCCAATCTGGCACTGCGCAACGGTGCCGATGCTCCGGTCAACAGCGTTGTCATGGACGAATTTCACTTCTATGCCGACCGTGACCGGGGATGGGCTTGGCAGGTGCCACTGCTGGAACTGACTCGCACCCAGATGATTTTGATGAGCGCCACGCTCGGCCCCACTGGGCGCTTCGCCGACGACTTGCAGCGTCGCAGTGGACGTGAAGTCGCCACTGTGACTGGGGCACAACGCCCAGTGCCGCTCACTTTCACATACCGCGAGACCACACTGCACCAGTCGCTTGAAGAACTGCTGGAACTACGCCGGGTGCCTGCGTACATCGTCCACTTCACCCAGAAGGCCGCCACCGAGCGGGCGCAGGCTCTCACCAGCCTGAATGTGCTGTCGAAGGACGAGAAAACACAAGTGGCAGCCGAGATCGCCGATTTCCGCTTCGACTCACCGTTCGGGCGCGACATCGGACGATTCGTCAAGGCCGGCATCGGTGTGCATCACGCCGGGATGTTGCCCAAGTACCGACTGCTGGTTGAGCGGCTGGCCGGTACGGGCCTGCTCAAGCTGATCTGCGGCACCGACACGCTCGGCGTCGGTGTGAACGTGCCCATCCGCACCGTGGTGTTCACCCAGCTCTGCAAGTTTGACGGCCGCGACACACGGGTGCTGTCGGTGCGAGATTTCAGCCAAATCGCCGGCCGCGCCGGGCGCCGAGGCTTTGACGACGAAGGCTTTGTGTGGTGCCAAGCACCAGAGCATGAAGTCGAATACGCAGTGGCGCTTGAGAAAGCCCGCGAGAAGTTCGGCGACGACGCAGCCAAGCTCCGCAAAGTGCATCGCCCGTCACCGCCCAAACGCGGCTACGCACCGTGGAATGCCGCAACGTTCGACCGGCTGGCATCAGGACAGCCCGAGGCGCTGCGCTCGCAGTTTGACGTGTCGCACTCAATGCTGATGAACGTGCTGGACCGGCCCGGTGACGGCTGCGCGGCCATGCGACGACTGCTCACCGACAACCACGAAACGCGTGCTGCCAACCGCACTCACATCCGGCGCGCCATCGCCATCTATCGCTCGCTGGTCAACACACAGGTCGTGGAACTCCTTGACGAACCCGACGAGCTGGACCGACTGGTGCGAGTGAACGTAGACCTGCAAGCCGAGTTCGACCTGACTCAACCGCTGTCGCCTTTTGCACTCGATGCCATTGAGTTTCTCGACCCCGACGAGTCGGCTTACCCGCTCGATGTGCTCAGCGTGCTCGAAGCCACGCTCGAGAACCCCACCGTGGTGCTTGAACGCCAACGAGACATGGCGCGCACCGACTTGCTGGCCGAACTGAAAGCAGAGGGCGTCGAATACGAGGAGCGAATGGAGCGGCTCGAACAAGTGGAGTGGCCCAAACCGCTGCGCGACTGGCTCTATGACAACTTCAACGCTTGGTCAACCCGTCATCCGTGGCTGCGCAACGACAACGTCCGCCCCAAATCAGTAGCAAGAGACATGCGCGAACGAGCGATGACATTCCGCGAGTACGTGAACCACTACGGCATCAAAGGGTCAGAAGGCGTGCTTTTGCGTTACCTCAGCGACGCCTACAAAGCACTCATTCGCAACGTACCTGAGCACCGCCGCACCGACAGCATCGTGGAGTTGACCAGATGGCTGGGCGATGTCGTGCGCACTACCGACAGCAGCCTCATAGACGAATGGGAACGGCTAGAACAGCTCGCCGCTAACTAGCACGTCACCCGATAGCTGAATGCCCCGCAGCGATGACCGAGTCTGCGTCCGATGACCCATCGCCTGACGCAACCCGTCGGCCGAGGCGATGCAGCAATCTGCTACAGTCGCTGTGGAGGTTGCTCATGGCTGCGAACAGCACACCCATTCGAGTAGACAGAGAAATTTACGAATCCGCCAAAGCTGCTGCCGAGGTGGGAACCCGCAGTATCCCGCAGCAGGTGGGGCATTGGGCCCGAATTGGGCGTGCCCTTGAAATGTCTCAGCATGTATCCACCAGCGACATCGAGCGTGTGCTCACTGGTGATGATTCTTACGATGGGCTCAGCGAACACGAACAGGCTGTTGTGCGTGCGCGGTGGGATGAAATCTCATACGAACACAGACAAAGTCTCAACCTTGAGGCAGAATTCCGTGCTTCCGGGCGACAGTACAGCGGGCTTGACGAGGCAGGGCAAGTCGTCGTGCATTCGCGTCACGAAACGGATTCGCTCACGTCGGCTTAGCTACCCGTGTCAACGCCAGTTCTGCATGTCATCGCCGGGCCTAACGGCGCCGGCAAGACGACGTTCCATGAAAGAGTGATCGTCCATCAGCGTCTTCCGTTCGTGAACGCCGATCTCATCGCAGCGCAACGATGGCCGCACGAAATACAAGAACACGCTTACGAAGCGTCGAAGCTGGCCCACGCCCGTCGCGATGCACTGATCCGTGACAAGGTCTCATTCGTCACGGAGACGGTCTTCTCTCACGAATCCAAAGCAGAGCTGTGCGCCACGCCCAAGCAGTCGGCTACCTCGTCACTTTGCACGTTCTCCTCGTGCCCGAGAACTTGGCTGTTCAACGTGTCGCCGACCGTGTGACCGAGGGTGGACACAGCGTTCCCGAGAGCAAGACTCGAGCACGTCACCGGCGCCTGTGGACACACATAGGCACAGCCGTGTCGCTCGCAGCTGAGTCGTTTGTCTATGACAACTCTTCTCCAAGGAAGCCGTTTCGTCTCGTAGCGCACTTCAAGAACGGCAGGGCACACGGAGAGCCGACATGGCCCGCGTGGGCGCCCAACGAACTGGTGCGCCTGCGTTGAGTCTCAGCAATGGCATTGCCACACCAACCACACCAACTACCAAACCCGAGGCCTGCTACTAACCTAACCCCACCAAAACCAGCAACCCGAATCCCACACTTTCACGCGGGCTCCGAAAATTTCGGCAGCTCCGACCGGCAACTCGGTCACCTTCTCGTTCGGACGGGTCGCACCCTGCGCAGCGCGCTTGGGGACCTCGCGACGGTGCGTTCGTTGAAAGATCTAGTTTTCTGGCAGGAGCCCTCGGTGCCAAAACTCTGGCACCCCCAAAACGGTTCGTTGGTGGTGTTGTTCCTACGAAGGAGCATTGGCTTCGGAGGTGAACAACAACAGAGCGGTACTACGTTGCCGCAGTTGGGATTGCTGCATACGGCGCGACCGTTAGCATCACGCGCCATCAAGCCACTGTCGCAGACTTCGCATGTACGCTCTTTATACCCGCAATAGTGCTCTTTACCTGCTGCGTAGCTATTGCAACTTGCAAACGGTCCATACTGCCCGTTGCGCAGAACCAACAACGCTGGACTCTCGAAAACCTCAGAACTCTTGACACACTTTGGACACGGCACTGGTGGCACTACCGGTTGTAGAAATTCGGAGAGTTCGGCTGTGCCAATGTCATATGCACCATCCTCATTGCGCATCAGTTCATCAAAAAACGGACTTAACTCCGATCCGGTGTCGCTGATGACATATACCTTGTGGCGGGCTCGAGTCAGCGCCACGTACCAGATTCGGCGCTCCTCGCCAACGTTAGCGCCCCCGTATCTCAAAGGGGTCAGTGCGCGCGCAAGCGCTTTCTCGCGACCAGACTCAGCTGCCTTTGACGGGCCAGTGTCAATAAAAATCACATAATCAGCTTCGCGCCCTTTCGCTCGGTGGACTGTCGAAAACTCAACTTCGATCCCCTGTTTCTCGCACTCTTGGCGAATGCGATCCCGGTCTATACCGCCGTTCACCCCAGACCTGGTCTGGTCTATATCAGAGTTTTTTCGCCCGAGGACAAGAACGCTTAAGGAACCGTCTCTGTGCCGCTGCTGTACACCGATACTTCTCAGCACGATAACCACCGCAGAAGTGCGGTTGTCACCGCGCGTACCGCAAGTTTTTATTCCTTTCTCAGTCAGTTCAGCACTGGCAAGTACAATGCTATTGGGCCATGTTGCATGTGGGGTTCGGCTGCTGAGCCCAATGACCTCGCGGTCGATGGATTTAGGATCGCGCGTGGCAAAATTTCTAGTTGAACGGGCCAGTTGGTTGCCAAAGCGATATGTCTGCCTAAGTGCTACGCGCTCGTGAAACCTCTGGCGGCGGCAAGCAGGATCTTCAAAATCTCGGATCAACGCTACGTCTCCACCTTGAAAAGCGAATATCGCCTGCCAATCGTCGCCCACCGCAGTCAAACGCGGGTGCTTTAAGGGTTCCACCCGGTTCGCTGATTCCCAGAGGGCATGAACAAAAGCCGCCTGGGCGGGGTTGACATCCTGATACTCATCAACAAGTAGAACATGCCAAGGCGATGAGATGTCGCCGTCGCTGAGGTATTGAAGTGCCTGCAAAATAGTGCCTTCATGATCAACGGTATCAGTCTCTTTCAAATGTGCCACATAACGCTTCATTACCGGTGTAGCCAGTCGTCCAAGCGCACTCCCCTCTTGCAGCAATTGCCGATCTTTCAGGGTGTTATTGAGCATTGACGCGTCAGGCAACTGTTGACGACATGTCCGGATCCATTCGTCAATCTCATAAGTGACACGCAGATGTCTAACTCCTGCATCTTCGGCCTTCAGTTTCTCGATGAGGTCTTGAACTTGTGCCGACGTCGGAAGCGCTGTAGATGATCGACCCAACGCACTGATTCTTTGGAGTATCAGATTAGGGAACGAAAGACTGTCCGAACGGCATCGCTCGATATCCCCATATTCCGTATAAACGAACCGTGTATTTAGGCTATTGTGTAACTTTTCTTTCCATTCCCGATCTGCAGTATATTTCTGTCGCTCTTCCGGCGACCAATCACTGGGAAGACGTTTGTGCTGGTCTTGTGCGAAATGCTCAAACCAGATTCCTTCCCAGATCGTTGCCTCAGCGTTTTGGGGGTCATCTGGCAGAAAAAAATCTGGACAATAGCGTGCATTGGACCTTGATCTGAACTTATGCGGTACCTCAAAGTCTTCCTCGTACTCGTATGGGATTCCTGCCAGATAGAAAGTTAATGCTATCTGTGCCTCACCCCAGGACCTGACTCGGACTCGACCAGGTGGAACCGATACAAAAGGTGGAGCAGTGACTGTTGGCGATCGGTGTCTCTCGGCCGCGGCTCTCCTAGCGTGAATGTCGACAAGAAGGCTTGAGTCTTCCTGGACCGCCTCAATAAGCCATTCCTCAAGACGGCTAAGACGATCAAGTTTATTCTTGTCATCTGCCAACGGTGACAACCTTGGTCGTTTGCCGTCAGCGAGAAAGATGACCTGGCGGGCTAGATGATGAATAGTTCCTATCTCAATCCCTTTTATTTCTGAGCAACGCTGCCTGATTTCGTCGGCAGCGGCGCGGGTGAAAGTTACAAACGCCATTTCTTCCGCCTGCGCGATCCCCTTGCGGACGGTGTCATGAGCTTTAGCGACCATCGTGTGCGTCTTGCCAGTTCCAGCACCGGCAATGACGAGTGTTCGGTCTTCTTGAATCAACACAGCTTTGCGCTGTTCGGCGTTGAGGTGGGCTAGTTCGTGATCAGTATCCCGAAATTCAAGAAAACGTTCGTTAAGGTCTCGCCTCGTATCTTCGCTCAGCCAACTTCGAATTCTAAGCATACGAAACGTTTTGATTGGGTGCATTATCTTCCAGAAGACGCTGGCCGTCACCTCGAATAACCCTTTCTGATAAGCGAATTCTGACTGCGGAATCCACCGAACTGCTTGTTCGTAGTGTCGGCGGTTTTCCTTCCAATCCGTGATTATCGAGGCTCGGAATGCGGGAATGTTGCCATTTGACGACGTGATTTGATTCACGGTTGCTCCGCCTTACTCTTCAGTACCGCTGGTTATGGGAATGAACATTTTGTATCTAATTTGGTCAACAATCAGGTGGTCGATGCGGGATTAGTCGTATTGTATCTGCGGTCCGTCAAGCGGTGGTGCCGCCACGCAGATTGTGTACTAGGGCGGCACAATAACCGGGTGTCATCACCTACCTTGCACGCACCCCCGACCAAGCTCTTCACAAAGTTCATCAATCTGTGACATTAGCGCAGGGCCCAGTGAGTTCCGAGATTGTAACCTCACGGTTGGGTAATGGGGCAAACTGGGCAACTAGGGCAAGGCGAGTCAACGTGGCCGATTTTCAGCAGCACGAGTCGATCGCGACACTTCACCGCCTCACTAACCGGCCCATCGAGAGCCTCGAAGACGAGCTGTTTAAGTACTCGCGGCGGCGGCCGATCGCGCTGATCATTCCAGCGCTCTACAGCGAGCTGCAGGGGCCAGCACTGAGCAACATCGTTGATGAGATCGCCAAGGCCGCCTACATCGAGGAAATCATCGTCGGCATCGACCGGGCAGACGCAACGCAGTTCGCCGACGCCAAGCAGTTCTTCTCGCGCCTGCCGCAACGCTGCCGTCTGTTGTGGAACGACGGGCCGCGGCTTCGCAAGATCGACGAAACGCTTGCCGATCGGGTGCTGGCGCCGACTGAGTCGGGCAAGGGCCGCAACGTTTGGTACTGCCTCGGCTATTTCTTGGCCTCAGGCCGTTGCGAGAACGTGGCCCTGCACGACGCCGACATCGTCACCTACGACCGAGGTCTGCTGGCTCGGTTGCTGTATCCGATACTGCAGCCCACTTTCGGTTACTCGTTCTCAAAGGGCTATTACTACCGGGCGGGTGAAGGCCCATCGGGGCGGCTCAACGGGCGGGTGGTGCGCCTGCTGGTGACACCGCTGCTGCGGGCCTTGCGGGCCACCATCGGCGAACACGACTACCTGCGCTACTTAGCGTCGTTCCGGTATCCACTCGCGGGCGAATTCGCCATGAAGCTCGACATGACCCGCAGCGTCCGCATCCCCAGCGACTGGGGACTCGAGATCGGTGTGCTGTCAGAGGTGTACCGCATCTACCAAGGACGGCGCATCTGCCAAGTCGATCTCTGCGGACGCTACGACCACAAACACCAAGACTTGTCACTCAACGACGCAAACGCCGGTCTGCACAAAATGAGTCGCGACATCGCCAAAGCCATCTACCGCAAACTGGCCATCGACGGGACCGTCTTCGGCCCAGAGGTCTTCCGCACCGTCAAGGCTGTGTACTACCGCAACGCTCTTGATCTCGTCAGTCACTACCGCAACGACGCTACGTTCAACGGCTTCGACTTCGACCTCCACGCCGAAGAGACAGCCGTGGAACTGTTCGCCTCCGCCATCATGGAAGCTGGCGAGGAGTTTTTGGGCGACCCGATGGGCACCCCATTCATCCCGAACTGGTCACGAGTGCATAGCGCTGTACCGGACGTGGCAACCCAGCTCTACGACGCCGTCGAACTCGACAACACCTGAGCCACCACCACCACCTCTAGGGCATCTTCAATGGCTCACTGTTTGGCGCTGGCTCCGTGTATTGGAGCGGGTTCGCGGCGCTCAGTCTCCAAGCAGAGCCACATGGTCTGGGCAGCTGCTAGGTCCACCCGGTCTGATGGACCCCAAAGCGCGCCTTCGAGCAGATCCACACACCCGACCTCAGCGAACTGTGTGCCGACGCTTCCCGGCGGACACAGCGATGACAGCAACTCGAGATCAACCGTGAGGGGGACATGACTGACGTTGGTCACCGACACCACCGTCTGGCCCCACCGGGCATCGCCACGCATCAGCCCCAGTACTCGGTCACCCAAATCCAACGACACCTGCGGGCTGTCGGGATGGAAAGCCGGCTGCCCGCACCGAATCAGTGTCCGTCTCATCAACTCCACCAACACCCTGCGGCGGATTCCGTCTTGGGCCCCCAGCAAGCCCACCGCTTCGTCCAGCGTCAGCTTGCGCCGATTAATGGTGCGACTGTTGCGCTCAACTGGCGGCAGGCCGTGCTCAGTCACAATGCGAGGCGGCTCGCCGATCGGTGTCCAGTAGCTGGGAGTGCCCAGCAGAGTGTGTACGTACAAGGCGGGAATGCCGACGAGGCTCAGCATGACAGTGTGCGCAGCGAGGTATTGCGCCACACCCAACGGGTCGGAGTCGCCTGCTAACAGGTCCCACAGCGAGACGTTCAGCTCGTACGCCTTGGGCCCTGCGGGTGTCTCAAACTCTGAATGCGTGCCGCCGGCGCTGTGCGACGCAGCGATAAGGCGGTTGATCTCAGCCTCGCTCAACAGTCCCTCTGCTGGGCGCAGGCCAATGCCGTCGTGGCTGGCGATGAAATTGAAAAACGACGTTCCCGCAGGCGGTGCCTCTAGCTGGCTCAGCCAGTGCTGCATCGTCGCCGACGAACCCGACAGCATCGTGTGAGCCACCAGCGGCGGCAGACTGAAGTTGTAGACGAGATGGGCTTCGTCGCCCTCGCCCCAGTAGGCAATGTTCTGGCTATGGGGCACGTTGGTCTCAGTGATGATGACCGAACCGGGACAGCGGGCATCGAGCAGTGTCCGCAGCAGCTTCACCACCTCGTGCGTTTGCGGCAGGTTCACACAGGATGTGCCGAGTTCTTTCCACAGATAAGCAACGGCATCAAGCCGGAACCACCGCACGCCCGCATCTAGAAGGCAGGCCACGGTGCGCAGCAAATCGAGCAAGACCTCAGGCTCAGCGAAGTCCACATCGACTTGGTCGTAACTGAAAGTACACCACAGCAGCCGAGGGCCCTCAGGAGTCTCAACGGAGCGCAGCAACGGCGTCGTGCGAGGACGCACCACACTCGACAACTCGTCGGAGGGCTCAGCGGTGAGCAGGTAACGGCTGCCGGGCTCTTCTCCGCTGCAGAACTGCTTCACCCACGGATGGTCGGCACTGACGTGGTTCACGACGAGGTCCGCCATGACGGTGTAGGTCTGGCTTAGGTCGGTGATGTCGTCCCAGTCGCCTAGCCGTGGGTCTACCGAACGGTGATCGGTGATAGCGAAGCCCCCGTCAGAACTCGCCGGGTAGAACGGCAGCACATGTACGACCGTTGCCACGTCACCGGTCAGGTCGTCAAGCACGTCATGCATCGTTTGCATCGGAGGCTTGCCCGCTTCGGTGATCGAGTCGGCGTAGGTGATCACAGCCACCGCTCGCTGATCCCAGCGTGGCCCCTCCTCAGTAACAGACCCGGCAACAGACCCTGCAACAGGCTCGGTGCCCCCAAGCCCGATGGTGTCAAGCACATCGCTGACGAGGCTGTCGAGCGGTGCATCTGGGTAGATGAATTTGAGGTGGCGCCGGACGCGGCTGCGTAGATCCCCCTCAGTCACGACGCATGGACCCCCATCGTATGGACCCCCATCGCCAGACCTGTTATGGGGCGCCGAACCGTGGTGAAAGATTAGCAGACCCGGCCGTTCCGGCTGCGTCCCCATGTCGGCTTTTGCAGCGTCGGCTTGTGCAGCGTGTACACCTTGGCTGAGACCCTGCTGTGTGATGATGGACGCGAGGGCGCACGCGTTGGATTAGGCTCAACCGCTACTGCCTGAGAGGTTGCTTGGCTAAGGCTGCTTCTTAGGCTCTCCTAGACACAGACGGAGAGGCAAATCATGCGCTCAAGGACTCTTACACGACTCGCTCTTGCCCTCGTCGGCGTGGCGCTTTTGGGCGCAGCGTGCGGCGATGACGGCGACACCGAAGACTTAACCGCAGCATTCGTGCTTGTGGGGCCGGTCGGTGATGCCGGCTGGAACTGGGCGCACGACCAAGGGCGCCTGTACGCAGAGGAGCAGACCGGCGCTAGGACGCTGTTCGTGGAGAGCATCCCAGAAAATGCTGAGGACTTCAGGGCAGTAGCCGTGGACTTCATTGAGAACGAGGGAGCTGACATCATCTTCGGCACATCGTTCGGCTACATGGACCCGATGGAGGAACTCGCAGAGGAATATCCCGATGTGGTGTTTGAGCACGCCTCGGGCTATAAGGCAAACGACACCAACTTCGGGAACTACTTCGGGCGCATCTATCAGCCGCGTTACCTCTCAGGCATGGCAGCCGGAGCGATGACCGAGAACGGCCAGATCGGCTACGTCGCTGCGTTCCCCATTCCCGAGGTGATTCGGGGCATCAACGCGTTCACCCTTGGTGTGCGCGAGACCAACCCGTCGGCCGAAGTGAACGTCGTCTGGACCTTCACATGGTTTGACCCAGCAGTTGAAGGCGACTCGGCCACTGCGCTCCTAGAAGCCGGCGCCGATGTGATCGCCATGCATCAAGATTCCACCGCCGCAGGCGTGGCAGCCCAAAACGCTGGGGCTCGCTGGGTGGCCTACAACTCCGACATGCGCGACTTTGCGCCCGAAGCGTTCGTCACTGCTCCGGTGTGGAACTGGGGACCTCGCTACGCGCGCACGATTGAGGCCGTGGCAGCAGACACATACACGCCAGGCGCGTACTGGGGCGGCATGGACGACGGCATCGTCCAGCTCGCTGAGCTGTCCGACGATGTACCAAGCGACATCGCCGACCGCATCGACGAAGCAGCCGAGCAGATCCGCTCCGGCGACTGGGATGTCTTCACCGGCCCGATCAACGATCAGGACGGCAACGAGCGAGTTGCCGACGGCGCAACCATGGACGACGGCTCCATGCTCAGCATGGACTGGTTCGTTGAAGGCGTCGTGGGTGACGCCAGCCCCTGATCTGTCTGATCGAACAGCACGCAAACCGATGTCGCCTTCGGGGGAGGTAACCGCGTCCCCCCAAGGCGATAGCGGCCGCGTTGTCGTAGACATGCGCGGCATCCGCAAAGAGTTCCCTGGAGTGGTCGCCTGCGACGGCGCCAACCTCACCGTGCGCGCCGGCACCATCCACGCGCTGCTCGGCGAGAACGGTGCCGGCAAGACCTCGCTGGTCAATGTGCTGAGCGGTGTCTACTTGCCCGATGCCGGTGAGATTTGGGTTCACGGTCGCCAGCGCCAGTTCCACTCCCCCGCCGATGCAATTGCCGCGGGCATCGGCATGGTCCATCAAGAGTTCCGTCTGGTGCCCACACTGACGGTCTTTGAAAACGTGGTGCTGGGCTCAGCACCCCGCTACCTGCAGACGGGCCAAATCATCGAGCGGGTCGCACACTTGGCGGCCACCTATTCGCTGCAGACCGACCCGTCGCGGCCTGTGTGGCAACTCTCCGTCGGTGAGCGCCAACGCGTTGAGATCCTCAAGGCGCTGTGGCGCGACGCCGATGTGTTGGTGTTGGACGAACCGACTGCGGTGCTGACCCCTGCTGAGGCAGATGCACTCGGCGCAACCTTGCGCTCAATGGCGGATCGAGGCCGCTCGGTGATCTACATCAGCCACAAGCTCGATGAGGTGCTCGCAGTGTGCGACGAGGCAACAGTGCTGCGCAACGGTGTAACCGTCGCACAACCGCACAGCCTCGCAGGCGTTGATCGCTCTGATCTGGCGGAAATGATGGTGGGCGAAGCGGCTACGCATATTCAGCGACCCACCGATCATCCCGGCGGCGATGTTGTGCTCGAACTGCAAGGCATCTGCGCACTAAGCGATCGTGGTCTACCGGCGCTGCATTCGGTCGACCTCGACGTGCGCGCCGGCGAGATCGTGGGTGTCGCCGGCGTGTCAGGCAACGGTCAGCGCGAATTGGCCGAAGCCATCGCCGGTTTGCGGCCGACCACCGCAGGCACGCTGCTGCTCTCAGGCAGCGACGTAACCAAAACATCGCCGAGAGTTCGTTCCCGGGCCGGACTCGCTTATGTGCCCGAAGATCGTCTCGGTGTGGGACTAGCGCCCACCATGTCGGTGGTTGACAACGCGATGTTGCGGTCGTATCGGTCGATGAGGCGAAAACTGATGCTCGACCTGAAACGCTGCGAAGACTTCTGCAAGCGCCTCGTTGAGCGGTTCGGCGTCCAGGTGGGTCGTGTACACGAACCAGTGAGCGCCCTCTCGGGCGGCAACCTGCAACGCCTGCTGCTCGGGCGGGAACTGACCGGCGAACCTAAAGCACTCATTGCGGCTCAGCCAACCCGCGGCCTCGACGTGGCAGGGATCGCCGCTATCCAATCGCAGATTGTGTCCCAGCGAACCGCTGGCGTGGCGGTGCTGCTGATCTCAGAAGACCTTGACGAACTGCTCGCGCTGTCGGACCGGCTCATCGTCATGTACGAAGGTCATGTTGCGGCGCGCATGGACCCCACCGAGGTCACCCGTGGCGACGTCGGCGCTGCCATGGCCGGAACGGCGACGACGTGACCGAACCAACGCACGCCCCGCTGCACACCCTCGCCCGCGGCCGGGGCCGATGGCACCACGTCATCGTGCGACCAGTACTGCAACGGCGCGCCCGCGTGGCACCGGGAGCACAGGCCATCGCCTTCGTGATCGGCATAGTGCTGGCACTGATAGCTGGGGCGGTCTTGCTGTGGATCTCAGGCAACGACCCGTTCACGGTCTATGAGCGCATGGCTAAGTCGTCGCTCGGGGGAACAGATGCGCTCTCGCGGACCTTGCTGCGCGCTACGCCGCTGGCCATCGCCGGGCTAGCAGTAGCGGTGGCTGGCTCGATGGGCCTATGGAATATCGGCGCTGAGGGTCAGATGATGGCAGGTGCCACAGTCGCTGCGGGCTTCGCAATGGTGGCCGGCGACCTGCCGGGTCCTGTGCTGATCTTGCTTATGTTGATCGCCGGTGCGGTGGGCGGTGTGGTGCTCGTCGTAGGACCAGCACTGGCGCGCGCGTACCTCGGCGTGAGCGAGATCATCACCACGCTGATGCTGGTCGAAGTGGCGATACGCATGGTGGAATGGCTCAAAGTCGGACCGTGGAAAGACCCAGACTCTCTCGGCTTTGCCCAAATTTCGCCTCTTCCCGAGCAGGCTTCGCTGCCGGTCCTGTTCGGCGAGGCCCACATCGGCGTGTTGGCAGCCGCAGCGCTGGTAGCAGCGTTCTGGCTGGCGGTCTCGCGCACAGCGTGGGGCTACGAACTACGCATGGCCGGCTCATCGCCGGCCACTGCTCGTTACGCCGGCATCTCACTGCAACGCAAGGTGCTCACAGCGCTGCTGCTGTCGGGCGGGCTGGCGGGCCTAGCAGGTGCGATTGAGCTGGCCGGCACCGCCACACGGCTTGAGCCGGGACTATCGAGCGGCTACGGCTTCGCCGGAATCATCGTGGCAGCGCTTGCACTGATGCGGCCGTCGGGCGTAGTCGTCGTGGCGTTCGTGTTCGGAGCAGTGCTGCGAGGCGGCCAATCCATCCAGACACTCGGCGTGACCAGTTCAATCTCCACGATTCTCCAGGCCATGATCCTCATCGGCGCGTTGGTCGCAGCGGTGTTGCTGAACTATCGGGTGCGCTGGGTGCGTCCAGTGAGCAGCGAAGCCGACGCTTCTGAAAACAGCAAAGCTTCTGATGTCTGAAGAAGCGATCATCGGCCTGCTGGTGGCAACAGTGCAGTTCGCCACCTTGGTGTACCTAGCTGGCTTGGGTGAGCTCATCGCCGAACGGTCTGGCGTTCTCAACCTCGGCGTTGAGGGGATGATGGCCATGGGCGCCGTGACAGGCTTCATGGCGGCCCTCGCCACCGACCGTCCTTGGGTCGGCTTCGCCGTAGCGGCCCTAGTGGGCATGGCTACAGCGGCTGTCCACGCAATAGTCAGCGTGATCATGGGGGCGGGGCAGGTCGTGTCGGGCCTCGCCCTTACCATCGGGGGGGTCGGGTTTGCTGCATTCATAGGCCAAGACGCAGCAAGGGAGCGTGCCGATGCGGTGTTCACCGATCTCAGCGTCGTCGGTCTGGCAGACATCCCTTGGGCGGGGCCGATCTTGTTCGATCAACCTCCGGTGGTGTATCTAGCGGGCGCGCTCGGGTTAGCCGCTTGGTTCGTGCTGAGCCGTACCCGGCTCGGACTGGCGCTGCGGGCAGTTGGCGAGTCGGCATCCACCACCGATTCGGTCGGCCACTCAGTCACCATGCTCCGCACCGGTGCGGTGCTGGTCGGCGGAGCGTTGGCCGGTGCGGCGGGCTCGTTTCTTTCGCTGTACATGGCTGCGGGCTGGACGGAAGGCTTGATCGCCGGGAGAGGCTGGATCGCCGTGGCTCTGGTGATTTTCGGTGCTTGGCGCCCAGGGCGACTAGCGGCAGGATCGCTGCTATTCGGCTTCACACTGGCGTTGCAGCCACGAGTCCAGACCTTCGATCTCACGATCTTCGGACTGGAGATCAACACCATCTCGCCTGCGCTGCTGGGGATTTTGCCGTTTCTGCTTACGGTGGTGGTACTGATTGCGATCAGCTTTCGCGCTCGGCACCGCCCAAGTCCCGCTCCGGCTGCGCTGACGCTGCCGTATCGACGCGAAGAACGCTGAGAGGCCGCTCACGCACTCGCGTGTAGCGTTCGGAGGGTGACTGAAGGAACCCCCGCAGAATCAATGCCGGACGGGACTCAACTGCAGATCCGCCTTCCTCCTGAACTTGAAGCGGGTGTGTGGTCGAACTTCGCCGTGGTGCGTCACTCGCCGTACGAGTTCACACTTGACTTCATTCGGCTGGACTTCAGCGACAGTCAGTCGTCTCGGCGCGGTGTCGTCGTGCAGCGGGTCAACATGTCGCCGCAGTTCGTAGAGCAGCTCATCAGCGCGCTCACCGACAACATGTCGAAGTTCGCCTCAAACTTGACGCCCTCAAGCCTCGAGAGCCTCGGCGAAACCAGCGGCGACGAACCCGACTCGTAGTCGTACTCCGAGTCCTATTCCGACACAACCGTATTGGAGTTCGTCCAAGCGGACTAGCTCAACGGACTGACTAGGCGGATTGGCTCGTTCGGGTGGATTGGCTCAGCTTGTCCGGGCGCGTCCGTCGGCCTTTGCGCTGGCTTGGTCGCGCCGACGCGTGAGGCCAGCCGCGGCCAACGCAGCACGATTTGAGTCGTCAACACGCATGAAGCGGTTACGCCAGCCGTCGTTGTCGTCTGCATCCCACACAAACGGCGTCTGCACCGTGGTGCGAGGCATCCAAGCGTGGATGAGCAAATCCAGCGCAGTGCCCACGATGGCGCGCTGCATGTCAACGTCGCCGGGTTTGCCGGTTGGATTCCCCAGCGGGAAATCGGTGAAGACAAAACGGGCAACGCCGCACTCCTCGACGATGTCGCGGGCACTGCCAGCAATCACCGTCGGGATGCCGGCTTCTTCAAGATGGCGTGCGGCCAGACTCACGGTCTGATGGCAGACCGGTCAGAGCGGCACCAAAAAAGCGGCATCCACACCGTCTTCGCGCATCCATTCCACAATGCGGGGTGAGTCGTTGCGTTGAGTGCGCCGGTGGCTGTAGTCGGTTGGGATCCCATAGAAGCGCTCCGACAACGCGCCAATGCGCCCGGTGGCCGCAAACTCGCGCAACCGGTTGATGGGCAGGTATGTGTCGAGGTCGTCGGTGTGCGTGCTGTCTTTGTCCCAGAAAAGATCGCGGTTGTACAAACCGTCGAGAGCGTCGTCGCAGCGGGCCGCGTACGGTTGCTTAGGCCGAGCTGTCGGCACACCTGCCGGCTCACGGCCCTTCTCAAAGAACGAGGTAGTGACCAGCCCCACGGTGCATTCCGACAACGGCTTCGGCAGCGGTGCCAAAGCAACCTCATGGCTGTACGCCCACTCATACGGCTGCGGATAGCCCTGCGCGGCGTAGTACTCACGTGACTTGTCGATATAGCTCAGGTGCGATCTGTATGCACGGCGTCTAGTTGGCCTGCGCCCGTCGGTTGCCCGCTGAGGCTGAGCTGACTGGCTTGTCTGAGGCTGGTCTGTCTGGGGCTGTTTTGTCTGGGTCACTGTGCCTCCTAGTGTTGGCCGGCACCAAGAGACCCTACGCGCGCAGCGCAACAAGAGACCCAGTGCTGCTGCGTTGTCTTTTAACCTGAGCACCGTGACCAAGTCGAATGCCAGCCCAGCCAATGCCAGCCCAGCGAACGAGCACTCACCGCAGCGCCCCGAGGAATGGGGTGCGGGCGGGCTGACGCTTGGCGGCCGGTTGGCCCAGCACATCGAGCAGCCTCCGACGGTGTTCGCTGCGGTCGGAGGCCAGCAGTTCTTCGATGAGCTAGTGGGTCGGTTTTATGGATCAGTCGAAAAGGACGACTTATTGCGTCCGATGTATCCGGCGGATCTCGGTCCGTCTCGGCACCGGCTGGCGAGTTTTTTGGCCCAGTACTGGGGCGGACCGGCCGACTACAGCGCCAAGCGCGGTCATCCTCGGCTGCGGATGCGTCACATGCCGTTCGCCATCGGTCAGCCAGAACGCGATGCATGGATGCGCCACATGCTGGCATCGCTCAAAGCGGCTCGGCTACCAGACGGATCGCCGCTCAACCCTGACATAGCCCAAGCCATGTTCGCTCACTTCGATAACGCCGCCACTCACATCATCAACCAGCCCCCTACAAACCAACCCTCTCCTCAAACAGACTCGTAAGGCAGACTCGTGAGGTCGAACTCTCCCAAGCAGCGGGCGCGGCTTATGTGGGAATGCGTAGAGCGTTATCACCAATTGTGTTACTGGGCACCTGAAGTGCGCGAAGCGGGTGCGGCGACAGGGTTGCGAGGCTTCTGGATGAACTACTTCGCTACGCGCGTGGCACCTGTGGGGCCGGTGCCAGCCAGCGTGGTGGAGTCGTTGTTTTTCTATTACGCGCCTGTGAGAGTGCAGCGCGCAATCCCGGACGCGTGGACGTTCTCAACTCCAAGCAACGTGCTAACAGCCCGCTATGCGGCGATGGATGTCGCTCTGCGGCGCGAGTTAGGCGAACTGGCACACAGCGAAGCCGTGTGTCGCAGCGCCGAAGTTGTACGAGCTGCCTGCGATGCTGCCGATCCGGTCGGGAGGATGCTCTTTGCGGGCTGGGCATCGTTGGAATGGCCCGACGTGCCACACTTGGCACTGTGGCACGGCTGCACTTTGCTGCGCGAGTACCGCAGCGGCTGCCATCTGATAGCTCTGGCGTCAGCCGGACTGGACGGCTGCGAATCGGTGGTGTCTCACGTCGTCGTCGATGAAGCGCCCAGCGAGTGGATACAAACCGAAGCTGGGTGGTCCACAACCGAGGCTGTGGCTGCAGTCGAACGGCTCCGGCGACGCGGCTGGGTGGATGCCGTTGGCAAGGCCACCGATGCGGGCTTCGCCGGTCGCGCTGAGATCGAAGCGACCACGGATCGACTCGATGGAGCACATTGGACCGCCATCGGCAACGAAGCTGCCGACCAGTTACTGGCCGACATGGAACCGATTAACGCCAGACTGCCCAAAGACGACCAGCTCGACTGGCGAGAGCTCTACCCCGCCAACAACTCCACCAACCCGGACTAGGAAGTCCTCCTCGGCAAACCCCTTGACCGACTCAGCAGCGCCTGACTCGATCAGGCTGCTCCTCCCGGCAGCAGCCAGCGAGGAGCCGGACCGTGAGACAGCTCAAGGGCCAAGGGCCGTGAGCGGGATTACTGACACACCATCGGGGCGCGTATAGGGATACCCAGTTGCGGTGACTACCAACAGTCTGGCCGGCTGGCCGATGTGGTCGGTGTTGACGCGTTCTTGCAGCCTCAAGAGACTGCACACTGCTGCTTCTATGGCACGCTCGCCGCCGAGCTTCACCTCTGCGGCGATCCAACTGCCGTCAGGGCGCTCGACGATTGCGTCTACCTCCAAGCCGGTGTTGTCTCGGTAATGGAAGACCGACGCTCGCAACGGCTCGGCGTAGATACGCAGATCCCTCACCACCAGCGACTCAAAGAGCAGGCCCAGCAGTTCGGTGTCACGCCCCAGACGGGACGCACCTGCGCCAAGCGCTGCGGCGGCCAAGGAGGGGTCTGCAAAATGACGTTTCGACGACTTGCGTAGACGCGAGCGAGAACGCAAGCTGACAGACCAGTGGCGTTGCTCTTCTAAGACAAAGAGTCGCTGCAGCGACCTTAGGTACGCCGCAACAGTCTCCGTGGCGATCTTCTCACCAGCTTCGGCGACATCGGTACTCAAGGTTTCCAGCGTCACTTCGGTTGCCACGTTGCGAGCCAGCGAGACCAGCAACTGACGCATCCGCACTGGGTCGTGGCGGCGTCCTTCGAGAGCGGCAATATCGGTACGGCAGATCTCTTCGATCTGGTCACGCACGTAGTCGATTGCCGATGCTGAATCGTTGGCAACAGTGGCAGGCCACCCACCCCGGCAAACCATTTCGATGACGTCGGACAAGACGATTTCAGGTCTCCCCGTGCCATGAGCTGAGGCACCGCCGAAGAGTGCAGCGAGGGAAGCTTCACCGGTTGAGTGACCGAGTTCGAACAGCGACATCGGACGCAGCCTGAAGCGAGACACCCTCCCAACGCCTGAATGCCGCGTGTGATCATCGGGTGGGACTGCTGAGCCGGTCAAGATGAAATGCCCGACACCGCCTGCATCATCGCTCCGACGCCTGGCCTCGTTCCAGATTCGGGGCGCAAACTGCCATTCGTCGAGCAGGATCGGCCGCGGTAAGTCAAGAATGGCCGAAGGGTTCAATTCGGCCGCTGCTCGCGCGGCATCGTCTACGTCGAATCGCAACACACTTGCGGCTTGGCGTCTAGCCAACTCTGTTTTGCCGCTTGCGCGCGGTCCCTCAATCACCACCATTGGTGCAGAACCCAATCGGGTAGCCAGAACGTCGTCCCCGATACGCGAGATGTATTCCACCGTTACCGAAATAGCAGCCCACTTAGGATTTTGCAACGATTTTGCTTAGGATTTTGCAATCAATCTGTCCATGCTTTTGCAAACCCTCTCGTCAGGTCTCATGTCTGCGTTGCCGGACGATTGTTCGCTTCTTGCGACTTTTCAGTGAGATGAACCGCTGCTGCGCTCAGCGGACAGTTCCGTCGCGAGTGCCTGGGCAAGCAGGTCGTAGTCCTCGGGGTGGTTATAGAGATGTGCTGATATCCGCAATACGCGCTCGGGTGGCGCTGGCCAAGTGAACAGCGGCACTTCAATGCCGTGGCGGTCTCGCAGCGCCGCCATTAGCGGGTCGAAGATCACCGATCCTGAGTTGTTAGCAGCCGGCAATGGCACGCTGGCGATGGCACCGATCATGTCGTCAGGTGCAGGTTCGGTGATCTCGAGCGTCTCGATGAGCTTGCGCCGACCCTCCAAGCACAGCTTGCGGATCGTTGCCCTGACACCGGGCCAGCCGTCGGGATGCATTGCCTCAATAGCGCCCAGCGCATCCGGCACGGTGAGCCAAGGGGTGGGATCGTGAGTACCGGTCCAATCGAACTGTTCATGCAAGTGGCCTCCGCCCGACGGCCAGCCGCCGTTGTAGCCGTGGCTGATGACTGCGGGATAAAGGCCTTCTCGCCGGTCGGCAGCCACCCACAAGAACGCAGCGCCCTTTGCTGAGCACATCCACTTGTGGCAGTTGGCAGTGACGTAGGAGGCACCTAGTCTCGTTACGTCGAAGTCGATCATGCCGGGTGCGTGTGCCGCATCAACCATCACTCGAATGTCAGGTTCTAGCTGCGTTGCAAGCTCTGTCACTGGCATCACCAGGCCCGTCGGCGAGGTCACTGCATCAATCAGCAGGACACGCGTGCGGTCGGTGACCGCGCTGAGCACCGCATCAGCCACCTCGCTGCGACTCTTGAGTGGGAAAGGCACCGTTGCGGTAGTCACGACAGCGCCGGCTCGCGAAGCCGACACGAATGCTGCGTTGGTGCAGGCGTTGTACTCGTGATCGGTTATCAAGATCTCATCGCCGGGCGACAGACTCGGCTCCAGCGAGCGCAGCACGGCATTGACCCCAGCCGTGGCGTTGGTCACAAACACCAGCCCTGCGTCGTCGGCACCCACGAAGCGAGCGACGACACGACGAGCCTTATCGAGTAAGTCTTGGTACTCACCTTCGAGAAAAAACCGGGTTGGATTGGCCTCGATACGGGTGCGGATGGCCTGCTGGGCTTCAAGTACCACCGCAGGCGTAGCACCAAAAGACCCGTGGTTGAGATGCAGAACCTCTGGATCCAGCAGCCAAGGCCCGCTCCAGGCAGTTGATACCCCAGTGGGCCCAGCGCTCATCACTGTGCTTGCCCTGACTTGTGCTCGCCTGGCTGTGCTTTCTGCTTGCTATACCACTTCACGCGGACGAAGCTACAAAACAGCCTGAACATCAGCACAGCAGGATGCTGAAACGGAGTTTTTAAGGATCTGCGGCGTTTATAACGTGATCTCTTATAAACGCCGCAGATTGTTATATTCAGTGTGTGGATCCGGTACGCAACCCATACAGCCCGGGCGCGGGGTCCCCTCCCCCTGCTCTCGTCGGACGTGACACCCAGCTTGACGAAATTGATGTCGCGGTCCAACGGCTGGCTATCGGCCGGTCGGCTAAGAGCCTGATGCTCACCGGCCTGCGAGGCGTCGGCAAGACAGTGCTGCTGCGCGAGTTCGGACGAACAGCGGAATCCCACGGATGGATACATGTGCCAACCGAAGCCGCAGAGAACCAGTGCTTCGTCGGGTCCATGGCCGAACTCACCCGCAAGGCTCTTCTGCGATTGTCGGCTGCTCGCCGCGCTGGTAAGCATGTTCGGCGGGCCTTGGGCATCTTGCGCTCCTTCTCTGCGAGATGGAACCTGCCTGACGGCAGCGAACTCGCGCTCAGCTTCGATCCCATTGCGGGTTTCGCCGATTCGGGAGCGCTCAATGACGACCTAGCCGACCTCTTCACAGCAATCGGTAAGTTAGCTCAGACACAAAACACCGGTGTCTTGTTCACCATTGACGAAGCCCAATACCTCAGCCAAGACGAACTCACTTCGCTCATCATGAGCCTGCACCGCATCAACCAAGATCAACTGCCCTTCATGATCGCCGGTGCCGGTTTACCATCGCTGCCTTCGTTGGCCGGTGAAGCTAGGTCGTATGCCGAGCGTCTTTTCTCCTTCCCAGTCATCGACAACTTGCCCGCGGACGAAGCCTGCGAAGCGCTGCGCGCACCTGCCGCAGACGAGGGCGTGTACTGGCAGTCCGACGCACTGGAGCACATCGTCAACCTGACGGACGGCTACCCCTATTTCCTGCAAGAGTTTGGCAAGCAAACGTGGGACATCGCCGAGGGTTTAGATCACATAACCGCCGCAGATGTTGAAAAAGCAGTACCGATGGCTGTTCACGAACTTGACACTGGCTTCTTCCGCGCCCGCATCGGCCGAGCTACCGAGGCTGAGCGCGCTTACCTCGCTGCGATGGCTTCGTTGGGACCAGGCCCTTATGCTTCCGGCAGCGTCGCAGCAGCGATGGGCAAGACCACCACCCAAGTTGGCCCCCACCGGGACACTCTCATCAAGCGGGGCCTGTGCTATTCGCCTCGCCACGGCATCATCGACTTCACTGTCCCAATGTTTGACCGGTTCATCCGACGTTCAAACGCCTGAAACCCAGCGAAAGCCACGAACAGGGGTGCCATAAACAGGGGCTAGGGCGTTGGAGAGTCAGGAGGCGACATGGAAAAACTGTTAGTCGCTAACCGGGGTGAGATTGCGATACGCGCCTTTCGGGCGGCAACCCAGCTCGGCATCGGAACCGTAGCAATCCTCCCGGTTGAGGAAGAACGCAGCGGCGCTCTGCACCGCATCAAGGCCGACGAGGCATACGTCATCGGCACCGAGGGTCGGCCGGTGCGCGCCTATCTCGACCACGAAGCCATTGTGGCCAAGGCAGTTGAGGTGGGTGCCGATGCGGTCTACCCCGGATACGGCTTTTTGTCGGAGAGTCCAGACCTCGCCGATGCATGCACAGCGGCTGGTGTCATCTTCGTGGGTCCCAGCGCTGAGGTGCTGCGCTTAACGGGCAACAAAATGCGGGCGCGCGAAGCCGCCGAGGCCGCCGGCTTGCCGGTGCTGCGACAGTCGATGCCCATTGACGACGAAGCTGGCTCCTCAGACATCACCGATGCCGCATCGCAGATCGGCTACCCGCTCTTCGTGAAAGCCGCTTCTGGCGGCGGTGGTCGAGGAATGCGACGCGTTGAGCGCCCCGACGCGCTAGCAGCAGCGGTCAGTGCCGCTCGTCGGGAAGCTCACAGCGCCTTCGGCGACGGCACGGTCTTCCTTGAAGAAGCAATGAGCAATGTGCGCCATATTGAGGCACAAATCCTCGCCGACTCCACGGGCGGGGTCGTCCACCTCTACGAACGAGACTGCTCGGTGCAGCGACGCTTCCAAAAGGTCGTCGAGATGGCGCCAGCGCGGGGGTTGGACCCCCAGTTGCGGCAGCGCCTACTGGCCGACGCGGTGCGTTTTTGCGAGTCGATCGGCTACGCCAACGCAGGAACAGTGGAGTTCCTCGTCGAAAACGGAAACCAAGCAGTGGATCATCCGGCCTCGGCGATCTACGCCGACGGCGGCCGGTACGTCTTCATCGAAATGAACCCGCGCATCCAAGTGGAGCACACCGTGACCGAAGAGGTCACCGACGTTGACCTGGTGGAAAGCCAGCTGCGTATCGCTGCCGGTGCCACGCTTGACGACCTCGGACTGTCCCAAGACAACATCAGCGTGCGCGGCTGCGCGATGCAGTGCCGGGTAACTGCTGAGAATCCCGCCAACGACTTCCGGCCCGACACTGGGCGCATCGTGGCCTACCGACCCGCCAGCGGCGCGGGCGTACGACTAGATGGCTGCGTCTACCAAGGGGTGGAAATCACGCCGCACTTCGACTCAATGATCGAGAAGATCACCTGCCGCGGTCCCGATTTCGACACAGTGATTCGGCGCATGCAGCGCACTTTGGCCGAGTATCGAGTGCGGGGGGTATCAACCAACCAGCCGTACCTGCAAGCGATCTTGGCCGACCCGCAGTTCCGTTCCGAACCTGTCACCACCACTTTCATCGACGACCGACCAGAGCTGACGACTGCGGGGGTGGGCGCTGACCGAGCCACTCGGCTACTGCGTTACCTAGCCGACGTGACGGTTCACCAACCGCACGGGCGAGCACCAACCCAGGTTGATCCGGTCACCAAGCTGCGCCCAACGCCTCACAGCGCCCCGGCCGGATCGAAGCAGCGGCTCGACGAACTCGGAGCCGCGGGCTTCGCTGCGGATCTGCGCTCGATGACCGCTGTGGCCGTCACCGACACCACTTTGCGCGATGCGCATCAGTCGATCTTGGCCACCCGGCTGCGCACCATCGACCTAGTAGCCGGGGCGCGCCAGATGGCTCACGACATGGCACAACTGCTCAGCATGGAATGCTGGGGCGGTGCCACTTTCGATGTGGCCTTGCGGTTCTTGCATGAGGATCCGTGGGAACGGCTGCGACGCATACGCGCAGCAGTGCCCAACATCTGCACTCAGATGCTGCTGCGGGGGCGCAACACGGTCGGTTACTCGCCATATCCCGACACGGTCACGCATGAGTTCGTGGCCGAAGCAACCGAGTGTGGCATTGACATCTTCCGTATCTTCGACGCTTTCAACTCCATCGAACAGATGCGCCCCGCCATTGAGGCCGTGATTGCCGCAGGCGCTGTCGCCGAAGGCACCATCTGCTATTCGGGCAATCTAAGCAACCCCGACGAAGACCTCTACACCCTCGACTACTACTTGAAGGTTGCTGAGCAGCTAGATCAAGCCGGAGCTCACATCTTATGCATCAAGGACATGGCGGGGCTGCTGCGCCCTTCGGCAGCTACGGTGCTCGTCAGCGCGCTGCGGGATCGATTCGCCCAACCAGTCCATCTCCACACCCACGACACCAGCGGCGGGCAACTGGCAACGTACCTCGCTGCAATCACCGCAGGCGTTGACGCCATCGACGGCGCAGCCCCGCCGCTGTCTGGCATGACCTCGCAGCCCTCGATTGCTTCAATCGTGGCAATGACCGACAACACCGAACGGGCAACTGGCTTGAGCCTTGACGCTATCGGCGACATGGAGCCCTACTGGGAGGCAGTGCGGCGCGTGTACGCGCCCTTTGAGGCCGGTCTGGCATCGCCTACTGGCACCATCTACCGCCATGAAATACCGGGAGGGCAGCTGTCTAACCTGCGTACCCAAGCCACTGCGCTCGGCCTCGGACACCGCTTTGAAGAAGTGGAACAGCTCTATGCCGCGTGCAACGAACTGCTGGGCCGCCCGATCAAGGTCACGCCATCCTCGAAAGTCGTCGGCGATCTGGCCTTGCACTTGGTGGCTTCTGGTGTCACACCTGACGATCTGGTGGCCGATCCTGCTGCGACCGACCTGCCCGACAGCGTCATCGGATTTCTGTGCGGTGAACTCGGCACACCACCTGGCGGCTTCGGTGAGCCGTTCCGAACACAGGCGACCGAAGGCCGCAACTGGACCCCCAAAACATCCGAACTCACCCATGACGACACCGCAGGTCTCGCAACCGACCGGGCCGCCACACTGAACCGCTTATTGTTCCCCACCCAATCGGCCGCCAAAGACGACAACACGCATCGCTACGGCGACCTATCGGTGCTGCCCTCGCTGCTGTTCTGGTACGGACTCGAACCCCACGACGACGACACTGCCGTGGTGCTCGGCCCGGGTGTGCGGCTGCTGTTGGGTCTCCGTTCAATCGGTGAACCCAACGACGAGGGCATACGCCTCGTGAGCTTCCGAGTCAACGGTCAGCCCCGCGACATCGACACCCTTGATCGGGCCGTAGCTGTTGACCGTGCCGAGCACGCAAGAGCGGACCCCAACATTGAGGGGCACGTTGCGGCGCCCTTCAGGGGCTCTGTGAACGTGTCGGTGTCTGTGGGCGATCAGGTAGCTGTCGGAGACACAATCGCCGTCATTGAGGCCATGAAGATGGAATCGTCGATCTCTGCGCCGGTCTCGGGCACGGTCATCTTTGTCGCCGCAGCGCCTGGCGCTTTGGTTGAACCCGGCGATCTCATCGCAGAGATACGACCCTGTGGCCGAGCAGCCAGCCCGCAGAGCACGCACAACGCCTGACTGGGCACAACAGCTCACTGGCACAACGCCTCACCACACTCGCCGCAGACCCGCCCCCTGGCGGTGTCGAGTCACAGGGCCGTCGTAGGGTGCGCCCGTGGACGCCGTCAGCGATCTCACCTGTGCCCAGAGCGGCACCCGCTGCCTGGACCCGCGTCCTACACCCACGCAAGACCCCGCACAAGTACCAATCACGATGGTGCGTCACGACGATCTCGGCGATCTCGTCTGCGCCCTGGCCACCTCAACAGCCCGAGCGGTAGACACCGAGACGGTCTTCGTGCCGCGCGGAGTTACTGCGCGAGGTGAAGTGCCCAAGCTGCGGGTGATCTCAGCGGCCACTCGTACACCGAACGGCGTGGAGCGTGCCTGGGTGATCGATGCAACCCAGCACGACCTTTGCGAGCTGGCCGCTGCGCTCAATGAGGGCCTGGTGGCGTCCGATCTAGCTTGCGATGCTTGGAACGCCACCTTCGACGACCGCGTCATCGATGCCCATCTCATTGACCCGGCCAAAGCCGCTGGTGCGCCTGTTCGTTCGTTGCGCTGGTGGGACGCGCAACTGGCCGATGCTCTGATACACCAGGGCTTGACAGGGTTCAGTTTCTTCCATGGGCTGGCATGGGCAGCCGAGCGCTACTTGGGGCTGAGCGTCAAGGGCAAGGCCACCACGCAACTTTCGTATTCGGCCCACGGCCCGCTGAGCGATGCCCAAGTGGCGTACGCAGCCGCCGACGCCGTAGAGACTCTGTGGGTATCGACAGTCCTGCGCGAACGCCTAGATGAAGCAGAACTGAATGAAGTGTGCCGACTTGAGCAGGCCGCCCGGCCGTTTCTAGATCGCATGGAGCGCGCCGGTCTGCCCTTTGACGCAGCCGGGTGGGAAGCCGAACTAGCAGCACTCGCAACACGGCGAGTCGATGTGCTCACCCGCCTAGCCGAACTGACCGGAGGTGGTCAAGCCGACCTTTTCGGCAGTGGCCTCACACCAAACTGGAACCCCGACAGCGAACATCAGACCCGCGAGATTCTCAACCGACACGAAACGGAACGAGTAGCAGCGTGGACGGTCAAAACCGGCGGCAACAGACGCACGCTCGTGGCGACCGATTCGCTCGGGGCTTCTGTACTGGCAGGCATCGGCGGTGACATCTGCACGACGCTGCTTGAGTACCGTGACCTGTCCAAGACGCTGAACACTTACGGCCACACCATGAGCGAGCATCTGTGGCCCGACGGTCGACTACATCCCGAATACCTGCAAGTTGTCGGCACTAACACCGGCCGGCTGGCCAGCCGCAACCCAAACGCTCAGAACTTCACTCCCCGACTGAAGCCCTACATCAAGCCACCGGAGGGCAGAGTGTTCGTATATTCCGACCTGAGCCAAGCCGAGTTGCGCTTCGCCACCCAGCTCGCCGGCGATGAGGGATTGCGGGCTGCTTTCGCCGAAGGTCTCGATGTTCACTCAGCGACCGCTGAGCGGATGTTCGGTGTGCAGCTTGACGGCCCGGCCGGGCTAGCAAGCATCGACCGGCCCCGCTATGAAGAGTTACGCACCAAGGCGAAGCGCATCAACTTCGGGATCTTGTACGGCCAGAGGGGTGCAGGGTTGTCTCGGGGGCTGACTGATGCCGGCGTGCCCACAAGCCGATCAGAAGCCGACGCGCTCATCGGGGCATATCTAGACGCGTATGGGGGCATCGCGGCATGGGTAAACGAACGTGACCGTTTCATAGAGCACTTCGCCGCGACAGCGCTCGATGTCAACTGGCAGCTCACACTGCGACTTGCCGAGCTTTGGCCTCGCACCGACGAGGCCCGTCGAACACTGAGGAATCAGCAGCGACGGCACCACAGCGCCGAGGAAGTATGCGACGCCGTTCTGGGCGCCCAAAGTTCAGCGGCCATCGACACCGGTCGCCAGCGGCACAACGGCCTAGAAACGATCGGTGACACCGATGCATCCGAGGTGGCGTGGGCGCTGTCATTCGCAGCTCCTGTGGTGGTGCGGTCGGACGGTTCGCCGTTGTCGTTTAGCTCCCGGACACCGGCTGGGCGGCGGCAGCAGTTCACCTTCTCAGTGGACTGGGTTCTCGGCGAAGCTGCAGCCGTGGTCGGCTGCTCGGCGAAGCCGCGTCCGGCTGAGGTGTGGCGCCGTGTGCTGGAGCGATTCGAGCTGGCATCTCCAGATACTGCCGACGCGGAGTTGCTTCGTCCGGCGGTCGAGAAACTGCTCGAGCACCGGCACCTGCGGCGCGCCGTCGTGGACGAAGTAGGCATCCAGATGGGCCCAGCCGATCAACAGTTCTTGCTGCAACGTGCTCTGCATACCCGTGTCGGCCAGATGGCGAACGCTTATCGCAATGCCCCAGTGCAAGGCGGTGTGGCAGATGTGATGCTCGACGCTTACGGTCGGCTTTCAGAAGTGTTGACCCGGTACCCGTCGGCTGCTGCGGTGCAGACCGTCCACGACAGTGTGGTCATTGAATGCGACGAAGCTGACGCACGGGCTCTGGCCGTTGACGTCAAGCAAACGCTGGAGACGGCGATGTCGCATTGGTGCGCTGACGTGGACACGAAAGCCGACACCGACATCCGGTCAAGCCTGTCAGAGACCTCAGTGATAGAGCAGATCGCATGACTTAGCAACGAGGCGCTGTATCCCAACCTGTAACAAGCAGGTGGTGTGTCTCAGCCTTCCTCAGGCAGGCGCTGTATCCCCTCGGCCTGCCTCAGGCAGGCGCTGTATCCCCTCGGCCTGCCTCAGGCAGGCGCTGTGTCGACAGTGACGCGACGCGAGGTTGAGGCGTACAGCGCCATCGCAGCGACTACGCCCACGCCCATGGTGAGCAGCGCGTTGCGCACGCCCACCCATTCGGCGAGCGCGCCCAGCGGCAAGGCCATGAGGGCGAACATTGCGAACGGCAACTGAAGCAGCGACTGCACTCGGCCTTGATACGGCTCGGCGGTGGCACGCATGCCGAGCGTCTGCGTGAGTGACATGAAACCTGTCGAAGATGCGCCCACACCGAGTGAGATCAAGCACCCGAGCCAGAAGTTGGGCATGAAGCTCAGCACCCCAACGGTGATCCCAAAGCCGAAGCCAAAGCCGATCAGCAAGACCCCCGCACGCGGCCCATCGGCATGACGGGCCAGCAAGGTGGCAGCCACGACTGCACCGATAGATCCGACGCTCGAAATCAGGCCGACCTCAAAGACTCCAAGGCCGAATTCTCCCTCAACGAATGCCGGCATGAACGCTATGTAGTTGAAGCCGAACATCATCACGAACAACGAAACGAGGATCGTGCGGCGCAATGAAGGCCGAGCCATCGCATAGCGGATACCTCGACCGAGATCGGCGAACGGGTTGGTTCGCGCTCTAGCTGCGGTGATTTTGCGCTGCGTTTGGGGGGCCCCCGGCAGCCCGACCAGCAGTACCAAGCTGAGCCCAGCCAGCGCTGAAGACACAAAATACGTGCCCGACAAACCCACCAACGCCCAGCCGGCCAAGATTCCCGCCAGTGAAGGCGCAAAGACCCGGCTGCCGCTCAACGACAACGACGACAGCGTGATGGCGTTGCCCATCCGCTCTCGGCCTACCAGTTCGCTGGTCATCGAAATGCGAGCCGGTCCGATCAGGCCGAACATCAGGCCCTGCAGCGCGCTCGATAGCACCAGCATCCAGAATGCGATGACACCGGTCGCAAGTGCTATGCCCATGCCCAACGCCGTGAGCAGCAGGATGAGCTGACCGGCAATCAGCAGTGGGCGCTTAGCCAGCCGGTCGGCAGCTACCCCACCGAGCGGTGTGGCAACCAGCAGTGCCACACCGAAAAAGAAGAAAACGGTGCCCAGCGCGCTCTCCCGCCCGGTGAGGTCCCAAGCCAACCAGCCACGCAACAAGAACTGCATCTGTATGGCCATGAACGAGAAAACACCGCTCAGCCACAGTGCCCTAAACGCAGGCACCGACAAGGTGGCGAACGTAGTCATCTTTTCGGGCGCCGCAGCGACCGGTGTCTCGGTCATCTTGGCGAGCCCCTGAACATGTCAAGCGCCGACGCTAGCTTCAATCCGGCGCCTACCACTTGGAGGAAAGCAGCATGACTCGTCTTGATCTCACCGGAGCTTCAGCAATCGTCACCGGCGGAGCGTCGGGCATCGGGGAGGCCAGCGTTCGCCAACTCGCCGATGCCGGCGCCCATGTCGTCGTCGCCGACTTGCAAGAAGACCTAGGCACCGAGGTGGCATCAGCAGTCGGCGGTCTGTTTGTGCGCTGCAACGTCACCGACGTAGACGACGCCCGCAGTGCGGTGGATGCGGCTGCTGAAATGGGTCCGCTGCGAGCGCTCGTCAATTCGGCGGGACTCGGCCGCGCCGGACGCACAATTGACCGCAACAACGTGCCGATGGACTTGGAGCAGTTTCGATTCGTCGTCAACGTGAACCTGATCGGTTCGTTCAACATGCTGGCCCAGGCGGCAGCTGCGATGGCAAAGACCGAGCCTGTTGACGCGGACGGCGCACGGGGGGCGGTGGTCAACATGGCCTCGGTTGCGGCGTTCGACGGTCAGATCGGCCAAGCGCCGTACTCGGCCGCCAAAGGCGGCATCGTAGGCATGACCTTGCCGATTGCCCGTGACTTGTCTGTCACTGGCATCCGGGTCAACACAATCGCGCCGGGCCTCATAGACACGCCGATCTACGGTGAGGGCGAACAGGCCGACCAGCGCAAGGCGCACTTAGGTCAAAATGTGCTGTTCCCGAAGCGGCTCGGATCTGCACAAGAGCTGGCTTTCATGGTGATGGAGTGCATCACCAACCCGTACATGAACGGAGAGGTGATCCGGGTGGACGGCGGCATTCGTCTGCCGCCACGTTGAACATCACTGAGTGGCACAAAACGGCGCTGAACGGCGGTGTTGAACGGCACTGTTGGGGGCACAGATCAATCTGACAGACCAGTCTGACAGACCAGTCTGACAGTCCAGTCTGACGGCCAACGTTTCAGCTTCGCAGCCGCTCCAAAAACTCAACGACAGACTCATTGAACGCCTCGGGCTGCTCTTGGTTGGCGAGGTGGCCGGCTGCTGGAATCTCCACATAGCGAGCCCCGGCTATGCCCTGCGCCAAGCGCTGTGAAGTTCGCGGCGGTGTGACTTCGTCGTGTTCGCCCACCACAACCAGCGTCGGCACTGTGATGCGCCCCAATGCTGGGTAATGGTTTGACTCGGCCATGGAGTCGCACGCCCACTGGTAGCAGGGCATACGGATGGATGGAATCATCAAGTCGGCGACTTGCGCACGAAGGTCGTCGCTGGCCTCTGGGCTGACCAGCCGTTGCGAGCGTGCCGCAGCAAATCCCTGGGGTCCTAAGTTGACAAAGTCGGCAGCTCGGGCCCGCATAGCCTCTGCCTGTTGAGGCTTCGTTCCTGCACCGGCGCTCGTGTCGGCCAAGATCAGCGCCGACACCAGATCGGGGCGGCGCAGAGCCAACCGGGTTGCCGTCACGCCGCCCCACGACACACCGAGCACTGTTGTGGGACCGTCCGACACAGCTTCGATTAGCGCAGCCGCAGCATCTGCCCAACCGTCAATGCCGGGCGCAGCGGGGGGGTCTGGCGAATGGCGGTATCCGGGTGCGTCCCAAGCAACCAGCCGCATTCCGAGCCGTTCGGCGAGAGGCCGCTGAGCCAAGAACGCGTCCGCGCACGAGCCGATGCCGTGCAGGCACAGCAGCACCGGCGCATCGTGGCGGCCGCAGGACCAGTAGAAAACAGTATTCGTAGTGCTCACAGAACCAATGCTCACAGTGCCGAGCACACCCGAGCCCGCAGCGTGCGGACCATAACCAACACCGGGCGAGCCAGCACTCCATCAATCAAATCAATCAATATCAAACAATCAGTACAGAGGGAGATACCAAAAAAACCGGCGAACCGTCGTCACAAGTCACAGACTCTCGATTTTCAGTCTCCCGATACTGTGCGGGCGTACTACACAGACTTACCGCACAGACGTACTGTGCGGACGTGCCCATAACGAACGACCGCATAGCCAAAGACCCGCCTAGCCAATGACTCGCCTAGCTAATGACCCAGCATCGGGCCTGATCGCGCCACTGCCAGACAGCTTGGCTCCGCATCGGGTGCGGTATCTGCCGATCGTTGATCGTCCACCGATCAGGTGGCCCAACGATGCCCGAGTTGCTTTGTGGATCGCTCCGAACGTGGAGCACTACGAATACCTGCCCCCGCGAGACCCGCAGCGCAACACTTGGACCCGCTCACCGCATCCCGACGTGCAGGGATACGGCTACCGCGATTACGGCAACCGCGTCGGCTTCTGGCGCATGACCGAAGTGCTTGACCGCTTCGGTGTCGTCGCCACAGCTTCGACCAATCTGGCCGTGTTCGATCACTACCCCGAGGTAGGTGCTGCCATGGTGGAACGCGGCTGGGAGATCATGTCTCACGGCATGTACAACACCCGCTACATCTCATCGATCGACGAGACCACCGAGCGTGCCTTCTATCTCGAATGCATCGAAACGTTGCGCCACCACACTGGGCAGCAGCTACTAGGAATGCTCGGCCCGGCAGTCTCCAACACCGCTGCGACTCCCGATCTCATGGCCGAGGCAGGGCTGATCTACCACGCCGACTGGTTCCACGACGATCAACCGGTGCCGCTGGCCACCCGCAGTGGGCGGCGGCTGGTGTCGGTGCCGTATTCGATGGAACTCAACGATGTGCCGGTCTTCGCTCAGCATTTCGACACTGATGAGTTCGTCGCAATGGCAAAAGCCCAGCTCGATGTCCTGCGCCGTGAAGCCGACGACAGCGCCGGCGGTCGCGTGATGTGTGTGGCGCTGCATCCCTATCTGATGGGCATGCCGCATCGGGTTGACGGGCTCGCAGCGATGCTCGACTGTCTAATGAGCCACGACGATGTGTGGCAGACCACCGCCGGCCAGATCGCTCAGCACTTCATCGACCACCACTACGACGACGCTGCAGCCCACGAACCCGAGCCTGTCCCTGCGCGATCAGACTGGGCGCCAGCGGGGCGGGCACCGGCAGGCCGGGCGCGATCAAGCCGGGCACCAGCAGTGCAGACGCGGCCAGCAGGGTCAGATGCGGCCGCTGACCTGCCCAACAGTCCGCGTTCTACCTCAGCGTCGCCGCACTCCTACGAGTTCGGGCCTGCCCGGCGGCAACACGGCATGGACCACCCCTATTACGACTGGTCGCCGCTGGTGGGCCGCGGTTGTTTTGAGTGGCCGCAGCGCAGCCCGCTAGCCGTCGGCGCTGTCATCGTCGTTGAGCATGTCGAGTGGGCACCGCCGCCCGACGCCTACTCGCTGCGGCAACGAAGCGGCGGCTTAACACAATTGCCCGCTCCCGACTACCCCCTGCTCACGATCCGCGAGTACGGCCACCGAGTCGGCATCTTCCGCCTAGTCGACTTACTGGAACGCCACGGCATCGCGGCGACCGTCGCTGTTGACGCACTGACCGCGCAGCACTACAGCTGGTTGGTCTCACATCTAGCGGAGCGCGGATGCGAGATCGCCGGGCGAGGTGTCGCAGCCACCCGGCTCATCACTTCCAAGAACTCCGAAGCCGAAGAGCGGAACGCCATCGAACTCAGCTTGGAAACCATTGAGTCGGCCATCGGCATCCGACCTACAGCTTGGTTCTCCGCTGAGGGAGTGGAGTCTTTCCGAACCCCGGCACTGCTGGCAGAGGCCGGGATCGACACCTTGCTGGACTGGCCCAACGACGAGCAGCCATTCCTCATGGCAACAGAGGGAGTGCTGGCCGGGGTGAGCAGACCCGAGGCTGCTCTGCCGATGGTGTCGCTGCCATTATTCCTTGAAGCCGACGACGAGTTCGCTCTGTGGCACCGGCGGGTTTCGCTTGACAGTTGGCGCAGGATCGTCACGGGCGCTGCTGCTCGCATGCATAGTGACGGAATCAGCCACCCCGCTGGAGGGCGCCTACTGATGCTGACGCTTCGACCTTGGCTTGCCGGCCAGCCATTCCGAGCGCCAACGCTGGATGCGGCACTCACGCAAGTGACAGCGCTGGGCGACCTGCACACCGCCACTGCATCGCAGTTAGCTCATCACGCCCGCACCATGCTGGCCGGGGCCAGCATCAGCCCAACAGCGCTGGCCGGGGCCAGCGTCAGCCAAGCAGCCAGTCCGCAGGGGTGATGTCCTCATCGGCGAACAGGCGTGCCTGGAAGCGCCGCATCCCCGACAGCCAGCGGTCAATGTCGGATGCCTTGCGTTCGCGGTACGTCTGCACTTCGGGGTGGGGCAGCACCAAGAACCGCTCCTCGGCCATCGCTTCGATGACGGTGTCAGCTAGCTCCGAAGGCTGAATCACACCGTCGCCCGCCGCCGCGCTAGGTGCGCCGCTGTTTTGGTCGCTGACAGTGCTGTCGGGGCTGTTGGACAAGATGTTCGTCTCAACGGCTTGGGGGCACAACATCGACACGACGATGCCCCGGTCGCCATAGGTGATCGCCAAGAACTCGCCCAAAGCAACAGCAGCGGCCTTAGTAACCGTGTACTGCAAAGAGCCCACCTGAGTCAGCAGGCCAGCCGCGGATGCCGTATTGAGCAGATACCCGCCGCCGTGAGCAGCCATGACCGGGACGACCGCTCGCGCCGCGTACACATGCGACATCACATGCACTTGCCACATGCGCTGGAGTTCGTCGTTGGAGACTTCTAGCCCGCCTTGGGTCACGTAGCCGGCATTCGACACAAACACATCAAGTGCTCCGTGTGCCGCCATTGTGTCGGCGACCAGCGTCTTGATGGCTTCCTCGTCGGTGACATCAAGTCCGACAGCAGTGCCGCCAACGCGATCAGCCACCGCCTGTGCGCCCTGCTCATCTCGGTCAACCACCACGAGGCCTCGAGCCCCTTCTTGATGGAAGCGCTCAGCTAGCGCCTCCCCAATCCCGCTCGCACCACCCGTGACGACGGCTACTTTGCCTGCAAGCTTCACGGCTGTTGAGGGTAGTCGCACAACCGGTCGTACGACAGGTGGTCGCAGCGGGTTCACAGCAGCGCTTGCGTGCAATGTCTCCCGCCGTGACAACTGAGGTGGCAGGATGTTGGGCCGTTGGCTGTTGTGCTGTTGGCTTGATTGTTAGAGCCAGCCGACTACCAGTCGGCAAACTGCACAACCGGCAACCAGCACAGCGAACATGGGGAAGGGGCAATGTGACCGAGACCGACACCGCCGCACCCATCTCGCACGAACCGCCGGTGGCCATAGCCATTCCGTGGTGGGCCCGGCTTCATCCCATTGGATGGCTAGCGGCGGTCGTGATCGTGACTGCAGTTGTCGTTGGGTTGTTCTTCACCACCGAGTACTGGATTGGCAATCTGGACTGGTGGAACTGGCTGGTGCTCGCAGGCGCAGTGGTGGTGGGGTTCTGGCATGAGGGGTTAGATCGGCTGCGCCGCGGCATTGAACGCGTCTCAACTTTCAGCCTGACCGCTGCGTGGATTCTGGCTTGGGTTGTCTTCGGGCTACAGCTGATCAACGTCATCACTCGTTACGGCAACGACTTGGTGGAGGCCGACATCTTGTTCGGCGAGACCGCCAGTTTGGCGTGGCAATCGTTTGGGCTGATGTTCCTTCTAGCCGTCAACTTCGGTGTCCGAGACGGGGTAAACCCGCGTATCGACTTCTGGTGGGCCAACTTCAGCGCCAAGCGCAAGGCCTGGCTCGACTTCGTGATCCATTCTGCGTTGCTGCTGCCGTTCATCGTCATGGCCATCCGCATCCTGCAGCCCTACGCAGCCACGTCACTGGGTCGGCGGTACAACGGGGAATGGCCGAGCGGCTGGCGCGTCTGGGAGACGTGGGAAGAAGCCGTTGATGCTGGCGGGTTGCCCGTCGGGCCGATCAAGGTGATGATCTTGGTGGCCTTCGTGCTGTTCGGCCTTCAGATTTTGGCCGAACTCATCAAGACCGGGTTCGTAATAATCGGCAACCGAGACAAGGGCGGCATCGTTGAGCACGACTCGCCGCTGCGGATCGAGTAGCTGCCCTATGACTGACTTGCTGGCGATCTTCGGCATGGACACAGGCGTCTTCTTGGCCCTGACGATGTTCATCGTGTTCATGGGCATGATCCTCACCGGCTACAACGTGGCCTTTTCCTTCGCCGCAACAGCCTTGGCCTTCGCGTTCATCGGCGATCTCACCGGCTCGTTCAACACCGCCACCTTGAGCACTTTGCCCTCGCGCTGGTTTGGGGCCATCAGCGATCCGGTGCTGCTGGCTGTGCCGCTGTTTGTGCTGATGGGTGCGCTTTTGGAGCGCTCCGGCATGGCCGAGCGGCTGCTGAACGCAGTCGGCATGCTCATGGGCGCGCTGCGCGGCGGTGTCGCCGCGGCGGTGGTACTCGTCGGCACGCTGCTTGCAGCAGCCACCGGCGTAGTGGCCGCGACCGTCATCGTGATGGGCCTGCTGTCGCTGCCCGCAATGGTGCGCCTCGGCTACGACAACAAGCTCTCCACGGGCGCCATCACTGCGTCGGGCACACTCGCTCAGCTCCTGCCGCCCAGCATCGTGCTGATCTTGCTGGCCCAGCAGATGAGCGTTGGCATCTTAGGTTTGTTCGCCGGTGCCTTGCTGCCCGGTCTGATGCTCAGCGGCCTCTATGTGACCTATGTGCTCATCGTGTCGTGGTTGAAACCCGATGTGGGCCCGGCCATGCCTGCTGATGAGCGCACGCTGGAAGGCAACCCGTCGGTGGGAACCAAACTGCTCATCGCTGGGCTGCTGGGCTTCATGGTCGGCTGCGTCATGCTGCTAGCAAGTTTCCGCACGGCAGTCATCACAGCCATTCTGGTGTGCGTTGCGTGCTTTGCGATCATGGCGTTCAACCGGATGTTGGCGTGCGAGGTGCTCATCGCGATCGTCCCGATCGTGGTGCTGATTCTCGGCGTGCTGGTGTCAATCTTCCAAGGCATCGCCACGCCATCAGAATCAGGCGCCGTCGGGGTGTTCGGCGCGCTGGCGCTCACTGGCCTGAACTGGCTGTTTGACCGTCTGTTGCTGCGCGACGGTGCCACCCATATCACGCCGCAGTGGAGGCTGAGCCGTACTGCTGCGGTGCAGGCCGGCAAGTCCACCGCCAGCGTCGTTGTGCTGGTGATGACGCTGCTGTTCAGCTCCACCTTCTTCAGCGCCATGTTCTTCCAGCTCGGTGGCTCCGATCAGACCTCGGAATGGCTGGCGTCAATCGGCGGAGGGAAGCTGGGCTTCGTCATCATTGCGATGGTTGCCGTGTTCTTGCTGGGCATCAACTTGGAGTTTCTTGAGATCACTTTCATCGTGGTGCCCATTTTCGTGCCCGCCATGGAGGTGCTGGAGTTCACTCAGGACGAGAAGATCTGGTTCGCTGTGCTGATGGCAGTGAACCTAAACATGGCGTTCATCTCGCCGCCAGTGGGGTTCTCACTCTTCTACCTCCAAAGCGTTGCGCCGCCGGAAGTGCGCACCGCCGACATTCACAAAGGCGCCCTCCCGTTCATGGGTCTCCAAGCCGTCGCGCTGGTCATCTTGGGTGTGTTCCCGGGCATCACCTACACATCGTTGGAGCTGTTCAGCTGACCTTGCGCAGACGGACGCGCCCGCGCGGAGTCACTCTCTGTTGTGCTGTGGCGCGTGACAGCCTCAGCGCGGTGCTATTTTCGCTCCAACACAAAGCGTCACTCAGCACGCTTCAGGGAGGCATTACCTATGACTTTGCAAGACGGGGGGGGCAGCCCAGAGACTGTCCTTGAAGACGAGGACGGCGGCGGACTCGACCGTAGAGCGTTCCTCAAAGCAGGACTCGGTGTCGCGGGGTTCGCAGCCGCCGCGACGCTGTTGAACGCCTGCGCTTCCGATGACGACGAAGACACCGCAGCGACGACTTCGGAAGGACCCACCGGTACCGATGCTCCCGCTACCTCGGTGGCACTCACTCAAGACGGTCCCGAAATCGAATGGGAAATGGCCACTAGCTGGCCAGCGGGGCTCGTGACCCTGTTCGGGTCGGCTCAGCGCTTCGCCGAGCAGGTGGGTCGGCTCACCGGCGGCAGGTTCAAGATCAATGCTCGACCGGCAGGTGAGATTGTGGGCGGCCTTGAAGTGCTGCCGACGGTGCGCGATGTCGGCGTGCAATCGGGCCACACGGCCTCGTACTACTACGTGGGCCTCAGTCCCGTGCAGCAGTTCGGCACCGCCGTGCCATTCGGCCTAACCCAGCGTCAGCAGAACGCGTGGCTGTATCAAGGCGGCGGCTTGGATCTGCTCAACGAGTTCTACGCCGAAGAACACGGCATCATCGCGTTCCCCGCCGGCGGCACGGGCTGCCAGATGGGTGGCTGGTTCACCAAAGAGCTGAACTCAGTTAACGACCTCCAAGGTCTCAAAATGCGCATCCCGGGCCTTGCCGGCCGGGTGCTAGAAAACTTGGGCGGCGAGCAGGTCACCTTGCCCGGCGGCGAGATCTTGCCCGCCATCCAGCAGGGAGCAATCGACGGTGCCGAGTTCGTCGGTCCGACCGATGACCTGATCTTGGGCTTGGATCAGTTCGGCGGCGAGCTGTTCTACTATCACCCCGGCTGGTGGGAGCCCGGCACGGCAGTGGAAGTCCAGTTCCCACTGTCGCTGTGGAATGATCTGCCGCAGGAGTATCAGGCAGCAATCGAGATCGCCGCGGCAGCTACCAACATCTACACCATCGCCGACTACGACGTGCGCAACCAGACCGACCTCCAGCGGGTCAAGGAATTCGCCAATATTCGGCAGTTCCCCGACGACATGATGGACGCGTTCAAGGAAGAGACCGAGAACGTGCTTGACGGGGTGGCTGAAAGCGATGCCCGCTTTGCGGAAATCTTGGGGCCATGGCGTCAGTTCCGCGACGGCATTGCCGAATGGCATGGCTTGGCTGAGAGATCCTTCTTGGACCAGCAGACCGCAATCTGAGCAATCTGGCAATCTGAGCGCCTGCTGCGCTCTATTGAACCGCGCTGTTGAACCGCTCTGTCGAACCGCCTTGGGCGCATCGACGGGGCGGTTCGGCGCGCGCAAGGTGAGCGCGTAAAGTGCCGTTGTGCATCCGTTCAGATTTGGAGTTCAGTACGGCAAACCGGAAAGCCCCTCAGCATTTCGCGAGATGGCTCGCAAAGTTGAGGATTTGGGCTATTCCTCCCTGTTCTGCAACGACCACTTCTGGGACAGCTGGTCGCCGATTGTGCATCCCGCGGTGGCGGCCGAGATCACTACCACACTGCGAGTCGGCACGCTTGTATTCGCTGCTGATTACCGGCACCCCGCTGTGCTGGCCAAGGATTTCGCCACGCTTGACTTGGTGGCTGAGGGCCGGACCGAGTTTGGCATCGGTGCTGGCTGGCTGACCGACGATTATGAGCAGGCGGGCATAGGGCTGGATCGGCCCGGCGTGCGCATTGACCGGATGATCGAAGCCTTGGAGGTCATCAAAGGGCTATGGAGCGGCGAGCCACTCCACTACAACGGCGAGCACTTTCAGATCTCCGGCATGGTCGGTCGCCCGCTGCCTCACACACCGGGCGGCCCGCCGGTCATCATCGGAGGAGGCGGACGGCGAGTGCTGAGTGAAGCGGCGCGCTTGGCTGACATCATCGGCTTGAACCCCAACTTGCGGTCGGGAACCATCGGCGCCGATGCGGCACGCAGCTCGGTAGCTGCCCAGTTTCTACAGAGACGCCAGTGGGTCGTCGAGGCCGCTGGCGACCGACTCGCAGAGATCGAGATTCAGCTCAACACGTTCATAGCGTTGGTATCCGACGATGCCGACAGCGTGCTTCGCCAGTTCGCTCCCGAATTTGGCTTGACGCTTGAAGAAGCCCGAGAAGTGCCGCTGGTGCTAGCGGGCACAGTGGACAGCATCTGCGAGCAACTGCACCATCACCGCGAGACATACGGTGCCAGCTACATCGTCATCCACGGTCCCGAGGTGGACGCAATGGCTCCCGTCGTGGCCCGGCTAGCCGGCACCTGAACCCGGTTTCACTGGCTGGGCTGCACTGGCTGGGCGACCCAAGGCCAGTCCCGTGCTCATGTGTGTCACAGCCCTTGCGTAGGGTCGCCAACGTGACCGACTCATCAACACCAACCATGCCAGAGCCCACCAGTGGTGGGTCCACCGGTAGTCGGGCTCTCAGTGGTAGCTCGCCACAGCCGCGCCATGACAGCAACGGCGGCAACGGCTTGCGTGTGGTGCCGGTCCGGTTCGGCCAGCCTGCGCGTCTAACACTCATCGATACCGTGACCAAAGCCAAAGAATCAGATCCGCTCGCGCCAGTGACGGTGATCGTCTCGTCGGACCCAGTGCGAACAGAGTTACGACGTGCCTTGGCTCGCAGCGCGCCGCTGCTGGCAGACATCGACGCGCTGGGCGTAGCTGCGCTCGAAACGATCACCTTGATGTCGCTAGCCGAACGGTTGGTCGTCGAGCAGCGCAAGCAGACAAGCGACCTAGTAATCGAAGCCGCTTTTCGCAACGAGCTGCGCCAAGCACCTGGATTGTTCGAGCCGGTGGCCGAGCATCCGCAGACTGCCGCTGAGCTTGCCCGGACATTCGGCGAAGTGCGGGAGCTATCGGCCGACGAGCGTCGACGTCTCGGGGGGTTGTCCGAACGTGCTGCAGCGGTGGTGGAGCTGTGCCGACGCGTTCAAGAGTCATTGAGTCCAGAGTGGTTCGATTCGGCCGATTTGCTCGACGCTGCCACCGCAGCCGTGTCCACCGATGTTGGCGCGCAGATACTCGGCGAGCTGGGGCAGTTCGTGCTGTATCTGCCGAGGCGGTTGTCGGCGCGCGAGGCCCGCCTAACGAGCGCGCTCGCGCGCCACAGCGCTGCACAGTCAGACCTGCCGGTTCTCATCGGAGTCACCGGCGACCATTCAGGCGACGACGCGGCTCACATGGTGTGTACTCGGCTTGGGGTGTCGCTGCCGGAACTGCCATCGTGCCCATCGGGTCCGATCGACCCAGTCGAGATCGCGACTGCACAGCGGGTCATCAGCGTTACCGACCCCGACGAAGAAGTCCGCACGGTGCTGAGGTCGGTCATGGCCGATCTCGACTCTGGGATCGCAGCGTCTGACATCGCTGTGTTCTATGGGTCCGAGGCCCCTTACGGGCGTGCCTTCGAAGAGCAGTTTGAGGCTGCAGGTATCGGCACCCACGGCAGCACCGCTCGAACGCTGGCCGAATCGGCCTACGGGCAGTTCGCACTGCGGCTCACCGCATTGGCCGACGCTCGGCTTGACGAACCTCGGCTCGCTCGTCGGGATGTCTTCGATCTGCTCGCAGGCGCGCGGGTGCCACGACATGCAGTCGGTGACCGCCGCGACGGCGAGAGTTTCTTCATTCCCGACTCTAAGTGGGAACATCTCAGCCGCTTGGCCCGGGTGACCGGTGGTAGCGACTGGAGGGTCCGGCTTGCGGCGCACGCCAGCGAGCTGGAGACGCGCAGCGAATACGAACTCTCCAGCGAAGACCCGAGCATGCACCGTGTTGAGCGACTGCGCGACGAGGCTGCCGAGTGTCGCTGTCTCGCCGAGTTCGTCGAGGAGTTGGGGAGTCACCTCGCTAGAGGCCGTTCACGGCATACATGGCCGCGCTTGTGCGATTGGCTTCGCGCGGCTCTGCGCCGCTATGTGGGTCATGTGGGTGATGTCGGGCGTGCTCCGTGGACGCTCGATTGGCCCGATTGGCAGACCAAAGCTGCGAAGCGGGTACTCGAAGCGCTGGATCGGCTGTCCGAACTCGGCGCTGTCGAACCCCGAGTCGACCTCAGCACTATGGCCCAGGCCCTGTCCGATGAGCTTTCTGACCCGCACAGACACAGCAGCGCCGCCAGCAGAGGCGTGTACGTCGGACCGCTGAGCCGTGCCGTCGACATGGCTCCTCGCAGCGTCTACATCGTGGGTCTCGCCGAAAGCATCCTGCCTCGACGTCACGCACCCGACAGCCTCATCCACGACGAAGAGCGCCGAGCTATGGGCCAGGCCATGTCATCGAGCGCTCACGCGACAGCCGACGAACACCGCGCACTTTTGGCTGCATTGGCAAGTGCAAGCCAGTGCAGCACCCTCACTGTGCCGCGAGGCAACCTGCGCCAAAACACCGAGTACGTGCCTTCGCGCTGGCTAGCACCAACCGTCAAGGCGTTAACTGCCGACTCAGACATGTTCGCCGACGGCTATGTCAGCAGCGAACGCTTAGGAACCGCAGCGCGCGACGACACGGTTAAGGGCATCTTCGAATCTCCTTCGTATGTCACAGGTGTGCTGTCGGCTTCGTTCCCCGCTACCGAACAAGAGTACGACTCGGCCAGCGTCTGGTCTATGACACCAGTTGAACGTCGTGCGTCCGATCACCCGCTGTTCGGCGATCCGGCCTTCAGCGCCGGTGTTGAAATGACAGCCGGGAGGCGCAGCAATCGCTTCACCCGATTCGATGGCAACCTTGCATCTGTCGTCGACAGTGACGCTGCGTTTGCTGAAGTGATGTCACCCTCGCGGCTAGAGGCGTGGGCATCGTGCCCGCGGCGATTCCTGTTTGAACATCTGCTCAAAGTTCATGTACTCGAAGAGCCCGAGGCTGTGCTGCGATTGGCACCCAGCGAACGCGGCAGGCTCATGCACGATGCCATTGATGAGTTTTTCCGTTCTTTCGATGCGATGCAGAACGGCACCTTTGGATTTCACGACAACAACACCGGCGATGCCGACAGTGCGCCCCCCTACTTGCCACCGGGACCACTACGTTTACCCGACGACCGCGACCGCAACCGTCTTGTAACAATCGGACAGCGTCTGGCCCGTCAGGCCGAGCAGCACGGTCTCACCGGTCGCGTCGTACTGTGGGAACGCGACCGAGACAGACTGCTAGCCGACCTCGCAGAACTACTTGACCGCGACCAAGATCGAAGCGACACAACACGCGGACAAATTCTCAGCTCGGAGTTCCGCTTCGGACTCGATGGCAGCGCCGAGGCGGTCACATACGAACTCGACGACGGGACCGTCGTTCGGTTTCGCGGTGTGGTGGACCGTGTCGAACGCCATCACGACGGATCGATAGTGGTCGTGGACTATAAGACTGGGGGCACCAGCAGTTACAAAAAACTCGACATCGAAAACCCCACCCTCGCAGGCAAGAAACTGCAGCTACCGGTCTACGCGCTTGCGGCCGCGAAGCATTTCGGCACCGGCAAAGCGACGGACGCTGTCAAATGTGCAGCGTATTGGTTCATTACCGGCGAGCTTGGAAAATGGCACTGGCTAGGACTCGATGTCAACGAGCACCTCATGGAGCAGTTCCATCGCATCGTGAGCGTGATCGTCTCGGGCATTCGCAGCGGAATGTTCCTCGGGTACTCCGCAACCGATGACGACCGTAAGGGCTACACGGTGTGCCCTTACTGCGACCCCGACGGGCTTGGCACCGCCGAGATTCGCAGTGCCTGGCTGCGCAAGCACAGCGACGATGCCGTGGCGCGTTTCGCCGCCCTAGTTGAACCCGAGGCCACACCATGAGCGAAGCGCTAAGAGATATCTCCGCAGCGACGGACGCTGCAAACTCGCCTGCTTCGGGGCGCGAACCCGCCGACGCTGTCGAGCGACGGCGCGTCTCGCAGGAAACCGGCACGACGATGTTTGTAGAGGCCGGGGCAGGTACCGGCAAGACGCGCGCCTTGGTGGAGCGCGTCGTTGCGCTAGTAAGTGGTGCCGATCCGGTCCCGATGGACAAGCTGGCGGCGATCACGTTCACCGACAAGGCAGCAGCGGAACTTCGAAATCGCATCCGGGCAGGACTCGGCGCCAAGCTGGCCGCCGCACCCGAGGCCTCAGAGGCAGACCTACTGCGCCGCGCACTCGACGATCTCGACTCAGCGGCCATCTCCACCCTGCACGGCTTTGCTCGCCGCATCCTTGCCGAGTATGCAATCGAGGCGGGCCTGCCACCGAAATTCGAGGCACTCGACCAGATCTCAAGCGAAGTTGACTTCGCCGAACGCTGGGACCGCTTCACCGACCGCCTCTTTGACGACCACGCTGCGCGCTGGGCTATCGAGGCGCTTGACGCTGCGGGTGTCAACTTCTCGGATCTCACCGAGGTCGGCGTGGCCTTCAACGCCAACTGGGACCGCATTTGCTGCGCCGCTGAGGTGCCTACGGCCAGCCCCGTCAACGTAATCGACGTGGTAACGAGGGGGCGAGCACTGTTCGGTCGGAACTACGAATGCAGCGCAGTTGACGACCCTGCTCTCGCTCGCTTCGGGCAACTCGACGAGTTCGTGACACGCCTCGCTCTTGCACATGACGACGCGCAGCGCATTGCGGTGCTAGTCAGCGCCGAAGATCCCACCGTAGGCGTACCAAAAATCGGCAACATCGGCAGAAAAAAGAACTGGAGAAGCCTCAGCAGCGTCCGGGCTGACTTCCGCGAGCTGCGCGCGCTGTGCGCGCAAATCGCAGCAACCGCACTCAGCGATGCCATCGCACTGATCTGTGATCGCATTGCGCGATTCACACTCGAAGCAGCCGAACAGCGTCACGCGGCAGGTCGGCTGGAGTTCCACGACTTGCTGGTTCGCGCACGCGACCTTCTCCGCCACTCATCGGCAGCCCGCTCCTCACTGCACGGGCGCTACCGGCAGATCCTGCTCGACGAATCTCAAGACACCGACCCGATCCAGATCGAGATTGCAACGCTCATCGCCGGCGACCCCACCGGTCTGCCCAGTGCGAACAGCACCGACGGCCAGCGCGTCGAACACGACTCGTGGTCTGACATGAACATCGCGCCGGGCCGACTGTTCTTCGTAGGCGATCCGAAGCAGTCCATCTACCGCTTCCGGCGGGCCGACATCGGGCTGTATCTCAATGCACGCGTCCGATTCGGCAGCCAGATGGGTTCACTGACGAAACTGCAGGTGAACTTCCGTTCGTCTGAGCCGATCATCAATTGGGTCAACGCAGTGTTCACCGAACTCATCGACGGCGACGAGTCCGGAATGGGTGCCGGCTTGCAGCCTGCGTACACACCTTTGATGAGCTGGCGACCGGCGGTCAGGCCGGGACCGGCGGTGGTGACGATTGGTCATCACCCCCACATCACTGTGCAACAGGGCGGCGATCAAACTGCAGACAGCATTCGCGAGATCGAAGCTTGCGACATAGCTGCACTGATCGGCGAGATGCTCGACGACGGCTGGCAGGTGGAGGACCACCACACCAAGCAACTGCGGCCTGCGAAGCTTGCCGACATTGCCATTTTGGTGCCGACCCGCACCGGCTTGCCTCAGCTCGAGCGGGGATTGTCCGATGCCCAGATCCCTTACCGGCTAGAAGCATCGGAGTTTGTGTGGCGCAGCCGCACTGTGCGAGACCTCATGATGTGCTTGCGGGCCATCGCCGACCCCGACGACCAACTAGCCGTAGTCAGCGCATTGCGCACGCCGCTCTACGGGTGCGGCGACGACGACCTGTACTCCTACCACCGAGCCGTTCGGTCGTGGAGCTGTTTCGCATCAGACCTCTCAAAGCTGCAAGGCGGCGAAGCCCACCCGGTTGCACAAGGCTTGGCTCATCTGCGTGAGCTGTACAACCAACACTTTGAGGCAACACCTGCGATGCTGCTCGATCGCTTAGTGCGAGATCGGCGACTGCTCGAACAGGCCGCAGTCTCCCCTCCGCAGCGTGAAGTGTGGCGCCAGGTCCGCTATGTGATCGATCAGGCGCGTGCCTGGTCGGAGAGCCAGCAAGGTGGACTGCGCGGCTTCCTGCGATGGGCCGAGACCCAAACATCAGACCGAGCCAAAGTAACCGAGGCAATTCTGCCCGAGTCCGACGACGACTCGGTGCGGGTGCTGACCATTCATGCGGCCAAGGGCCTCGAATTTCCCATCGTGATCTTGGCAGGGCTGAACGGTGGCAACCGCGCTCGCTCAGATTCGGTGCAGATCGGCTTCGGGGATAGCGCTTGGGAACAGCCGCGCACTGACAGCGATGACAACAGCGCGAGAGGCAGCAGCGCACGTTGGTCGGGCGCGGCTGCGGTCCGACTGCGCAAAGGTGTCGAGACTGGTGTGCTTGAGGCTTGGCGCGACCGGGAGCGACACGCCGATCACTTCGAGCGGATCAGGCTGCTCTATGTGGGCTGCACTCGCGCGCAAGATCATTTGGTGGTGTCGCTGCATCGGTCTCAGCCTTCTGAAGCTTCCCTAGCGGAAGGTGCCGAGCGTAAGCGCACCAGCGCGCAGCTCATCGCGGACGTACTCCCACCAGCAACTGGCGTTGTCGGCAGCCTGTGGGACTACCGGGAAGAACCCGTCGTTCGCCCTGAACCAGACCATACGGCGGCGTCTGCTACTAGACCGCCGCGAACCGGGCTAGCTGACCGTCAGGCATGGCTCAAACGCCGCAACTCTGCCGCTGCGGCATCGCAGGCTTTCTCGTCGATCAGCGCTAGTCGCATTGCCCGCCACTACCACCAACAGGATTTCTTGCAGGATTTCTTACAGCCAGCCAAGGATGTCCCCGACGACGATTACCTCAGCACACGGCAACGTCCGCAGCGCCGCGGTCGGGGCGGGACAGCCATCGGCACGGCCACACATGGTGTGCTGCAAGTCATCGATTTGGACACCGGCGCCGATCTCGAGCGTCACGTAGCGGCTCAGGCCAATGCCGCGAGCGTGCCTCGCTCACAGCACACCGACATTGAGCACTTTGTGCGGTCAGCGTTGAGCAGCGACGAAATCGTTCGGGCACGCAATGGCCGTATCTGGCGCGAGCTGTATGCCGCGGTACCACTGTCAGTTCCCGACAAGCCGAGCATCCTTGTCGAAGGACTCATCGATTTGCTCTATGAGGACAGCGACTCCCGCCATCTCGTCGTCGTTGATTTCAAGACAGACGCTCTCGGTGTGATGCCCGACTCCGACGATGCTGCGCGAGGACAAGCCGAGGCGTATCGCACTCAGGCAGCGACCTACGCGTGGTGCGTCGAAAACTCAACCGGCCGCCGTGTCGGACGGGTGGTGCTGCTGTACCTGCGGGCCGACGGAACACCGGCGGAGCCGGACGTTCTTGAGGGCAACGCGCTGCGAAAAGCAATCGATGCTGTACCCGCCCAAGCACTCAATGCCTTTGACATGCCTTTGGCGCCGACGTGACAACCGACCGAGCGGTGACACACAGCAGAAGATCCGCGCTGAGGCCAGCCTGATTCACAAGCCGGGCATGCAGCAACTTCATTGATTGCGTTCGACGAGAAAGAGCGTCTGGTTCGGCTTGCCGACGATGACAGCTAGATGCTCACCCGCCCAGCCGATCTCACCGTGTACCAACTCCAGTTCTTCATTGGCAATCGGGCAGATCTCCCACGTCTGCTCGCCACGTTGGAGTACCACCATGGCTCCGCTAGCGCGCATGGTCGCAGTGACACCCAGGACGGTGGTCTCACCCAGCACCGCTGCTGATGCGTTGCTGTCACCCTGCTGGTTCGGAGTGAGGCGCAGCGCTGGTGTTGAGTGTTCCGGCGGACTCGCGTCCGTCCAATCCAAAACAGCATCCGATGTGGTAGCAGCACGCACATCAAAGCGAGCAACTTCCGGCCACCGTTGTGCGAACCCGCCGTTGAGCCGTGCGTACAGCTGGCTGTCACGTCGGATCTCGCCGAGATGTCTCAGTTCGGTGACGAGTTCTGCTGCTGAACCGGTCAACGTGGCGGAAGTGTCGGCACACTTATCGTCGAGCCACAAGCGCTCGGAACGTTCCAACTCAATGCCGGTGTCGGTGACTCGGACGCGAGCATCCAGCAGCTCCCAACCCACGGCTGGCGGAGTGTCGTCGTTGACGTGGACGTAGCTCCATTGGGTGCCGATGCGAACGGCCACCACTTGGGCACGATCGCATTCGAGCGGTTGCATTACGCCGAGCACCGCAATGCGTCCTGATTCGGTCAAATCGACAGCAGCCACTTCCATGTGGTCGGGCAAAACCACCGGCTGCCAGTCGGTACCGTCGTAGGCATACCAACTATCGGCTGTTTGCGCGAGTGCGTGACGTCCGCTGAAGGAGTAGCGCAGGGCTGCGCCTTCGGGTGCTGGGGGCGGTTTCACGGTTGACACCGTCGTGGCAAACACGGCAGTTTCGGCTTCGCTGCTTGCGGGCGAAAGGGCTTGTTGGCTATCTGTTTGGTCGGTTGTTGTTTCCGCGAGCGCTTCTGCGGCCATCTCTCCTGCCGCCATTTCTTCGTCGGCCATCTCCGCGTCGACTGTGTCATCATCGGCCATGTCGTCACCGGCTTCGGGCCTTTCGTCGATAGCGCTCAGTGCGTCGCCAGCTTCTGAGAGAGCTATGTCCGGCTCAACCATGTCGGACTCAGCCATGTCGGACTCAGCCATGCCGGACTCAGCCATGCCGGACTCGGACGTGTCGGCCATAGCTGCGGCTTCCGCAGCATCGTCTGCGTCGGCCGTTGTCGCCGAGCGTTCGTTGATGCTGCCATTGCGCAGCGACACGATGCCAGCGAGGGCGACTGCCGCGAGTACGAATGCGCCTGCGCCGCTGCGCACAACGGTCCGTCGGCGCTGCAATTGTGCCGCGCGCGCTTGGACATCTGTGAGCGAACCCGGTCCGGTCGGCATCGATGCTGCTTCTCGGTGCAGTCGGCTGCGGAGGCGGTCCTCGGCGGTCACGGCCCCTCCTCTTCGTCGGGTGCCGCTTCCAGCACGTCACGCAACTGTTCCAGTCCTCGGCTAAGGCGACTCTTGACAGTCCCAGCGGCAATGCCCAGCGCTTCAGCCGTTTCGGTTACCGACCAGTCAAGGTAGAAGCGGGCCACGATCACGGCTCGGTGTGTGTCATTGAGCGTTGACAGTGCCTGTTCCAAGTCGAGATCGCGGACCCGATCCTCAGTGACGTGAGGTTGGGCCAGCAGCGGCTGACGTTCGCGCTCGCGCCGGACCCGTCGCAGCCACGACCGGGCCCAGTTCAGTCCGACCCGGTACACCCAACCCGGCGGATTCGCATACGAACCAACTTGGGCCCAACGCTGGCAGGCCCGGGCGAAGGCCTCATCGGCGGCTTCAGTGCCAAGAGCCGCATCGCGCAGGACCAGACCCAGCGCGCGTGCCATCTCCTCGCGGTGCGTTGCGTAGAAGTCCTCAAAGCGAGTCTGCACAACATCAAACCGTGTACAGGCGGCCTGGTCTGATCTTTCAGCGGAGCTGGTCAAGGTATCCCTGCCAAGTGGCACATGATCGACCGGCCAATGCAAGCAATGCAGGTTGGTCGATACAGCGATTCCACCAGCCATCTGAACCCCTCACGAAGACTGTTCACAAGTTCAGACGCTGACACGGAGACTGCGGTTCCATGCACCTCACTGAGACTCGTCAACGCGTGCATACGGATCCGCCTGTCGCAACCGACGCGCCGTTTCTCCTGCTGCCAGTAGCGCCATAGCCGGGTCCGGGCCGCACGGGGCGATGTTGAGATGTCGGCAACCCGCCTCAAGGTACGGCAAGAAGAACTCCACAACGTCGTCAACGGTGCCGCACGGCGTGTACTTCTCAAAGGCCGAGAAAGGCACTTGGTAGAAGCGTTCAATCTCGGGCGCAACGCAGTCCGCTGCCTCGGCGCGGCTGTCGCCGAAACCGACCCACAACTGCAGACCGTGGTCGGGCACTTGCGGCGGTGGCGCAGCAACAGCCCGCTGCGAAGCTGCCGCCTCAGCGAAGATCGCCACTGCCTGGCGGTAGCGACGCACCGAGCACCAAGCCGCTAGCCAGCCGTCAGCGAACCGGCCAGCGCGCCGCACAGCAGCGTCAGACCGGCCCCCCACGCAGGTGGGTATCGGCGGGTCAGGTACCGGGGTGATGCGGGCAGCTTCAAGTGAGAAGAACTCGCCGTGATGGTCAACCGTCTCGCCGGTGAGCAGTCGCAGCACGATGCTGAGCGACTCATCGGCCCGCCGACCGCGAGTGCGGGGATCCACGCCACACACTTCCACTTCGTGTCGGTCGTCGCCGCCGATACCGATGCCGAAGCGAATCCGCCCCGGCGCCATTTCGGCCAGGTTCGCAAGTTGGCGAGCGACCAGCACTGGATGGCGCAAGGGCAGCAGATAGACGGCTATGTACACGCTGAGGGTGGGATGCAGGTTCAACAGACCAGCGGCGGTGACCATGCCGTCATGGCCGTGGCCGGTTCGGAAGCTCACATGATCGGCGAAGAACAAGGTGTCAAAGCCGGCTTCGGCGACTTGGGCGATGATCTCGCGGCGTTCTTCCAGCGGACGTCGCCACAGGGCCAGATCGGGTGTCACGCCGACGCGCAACGGCGGAACAGGCATGGGTTTCAGCCTGCCACCTATCGCTGCGCTTGGCCTGTATCTGCAGCAGTGCCAGTCGCTGCGTTGGTCTTTGTGTCGCGCTTCGGCGGTGCCGGGGGCTTGGCCAGAACGAAAAAGATCATCCCGATGCTGGTCATCACCGACAGCAGCACGAAGGCAAGCACGTAGGTGCCGGTGAGGTCGGCGAGCCAGCCAGCCACCAGCGGCCCCAGCACTGTGCCGGTCATCACGATGGCCGAGCTGATGCCCATGATTGTCGCAAACGAAGACGAGCCGAAATAGTCTGCGCGCAGCGCCTGCATGAGCGGCCCTCGTGTGCCCCAAGCGAGTCCGTGCAGCAGTATGAATAGCGCTACGACCGCCACGTTGGGCGACCATGCCAGCATCAGCAGGCCCACTGCGTGTCCCAGCATGGCCACCGACGCTATGAGTCGCTTGTTGATGCGGTCGCCGAGGTAGCCACCGAGGGCCATGCCCCCGAGTTGCACGAACGGCAGCGCAGCGGCAACGAAGCTGGCTTGTTGCAGCGAGTAGTTCCGCTCGGAGGTCAGAAATAGCTGAAGATGGGCCATCACCACGCCAACGACGAAGAGGGCGCTCATGTGCCCCAGCGAGATCATCCAAAAAGCTCGGGTGCGCAGGGCCTCTGATGCGGTGAAGTGAATGTCGCTTACCCCTTCAGCCCGCACTGTGCGGCCCCGTGCGACGGCTTGAGCGCCACCGTCGATTTCTTGGCCAAACTCTTCAGGCCGTCCTTCGAGGAACTTGGCGAGCCACCACGCCGCCATAGCGCCGCCGATGCCCGCAACGGTGGCGGTTGTGCGCCAGCCGAACAGCGAGAACGACAGCACGATGAGCGGAACGCACATCCCGCCGATGCCCAACCCCATGCCGGCGACCGACAAGGCCCGGGCCCGTAGGCGCTCAAACCAGCGAACGATGGACACCGTCACGGTGACGAAGCCGCAGAAGCTGGACCCCACCGCGATTAGCAAGAAGGCAGCGTAAAACTGCCATAGCGAGTGAACTTGCCCGAAGAACACGAACCCGGCAGCCATAAACACCGACCCGGTGCGGGCAAGTGCGCGGGGGCCGAACCGGTCAAGCAACCATCCCTGCGCCGGGCCCAGCAGCGCTGTCTCGGCCCGGTTCATGGCCACCGCACCCGACAGCGCTGTCTTGCTCCAGCCGAACTCCCGTTGCAACTCCACGAGGTAGGCACCAGAGGCGTGGAGGAACAAGGCGGCCTGTAAGCCTTGCATTAGTCCCCCTGCGCCCACCACCTTCCAGCCGCGGAAGGTGATGCTGCGTTTGGACATCGGCTACATCCTGCCTGAACGAGTTGCCCGCGCGTCGGTAGATCGCCAGATAGAGCCCTGATCTGCGGCTGGTTCAGCACCGCCGACGCGAACCGACCGGCCGAGTCAGGAGGTCGCCATGTACGACCCTGATCTACGGCTGGTTGTTTGTTATCACCGTGGAGGTGTGCTGCTCGACACGCTGTCGGTACCGCGGCGCCAACCAAGACTGTGGGACGCTCAAGGAGATGCGGGGCAATCAGAAGCTAGGGGCGCACTTCGACGAAACCAGCTGCGCTGAAATCGCCGTCAAAGGCCAGCGCTTCGGTGATCCGTTCGCGGCGCATGATCTCAAAACTGGTGGCGTCTACATAGGAGTAGGTGCGCTCGTCGTGAAAGTGAAGCCATTCCCAAGCGCGAGCATCGATGGATTCATCGACGAAGGCGATTGACACGCGAGCTGAGCTGTGGATGCTATTGACCGCCCGTGTGGCTGCGGAGTGTCCAGCACGGCGTCGCAACCATGTCCAAGTCTCACCAAGCACAGCGGTGGACGTTCGCACCGGGTGTCGATCACGACGCCACAGTGATGCTGCCAACAGATGGTTGCGGTCGAGGCTGGCTTGCAGCGCAATCCAGTAGGACGTGTCAGCAAATCTCATTCGCCATGCCCATAGATGACCGCGTCGATGTCATCATCAGGTTCAACATCGAGCCACCCGATGAGCGCATCGACCGTGTCGGTTGTTCTCGGCCGCTCGGTGTGCAGCAATGTGCTTACCGCTTCTCGCATCAGCGCCGAGCGTGACACTCCTCGCTTCGCTGCCGCAGCGGTCAGTGCATCGTCAATGTCAGGCTCAATATATAGCTGTATACGCCGCATATTTGCAATATACACCGCTTTTGCGTAGCAGTGCCCACAAGAGATGAGCTGAACCGTTGCTGCTACAGTGTCGGCAATCGCAGCGTGGCTAACCCGAACTTGCCAACGCGTGCACCAAACACATGCATGGCGCTTCAACCGCAGCAAGTGTCCGAACATCGGAACAAGGGAAGGATGCCCGTCAACTCAATCCGACATTTGGCTTGACGCGGCGATGCGGTGACATCAGGGCATCACATCACCGCCTCACGGCCTCTGCCGAATCCGCAACGTTACGGGCCAAAATCTGATTTTCATTACGTTTTCGAGCACTTCAATAAGCCCCTGGTTGCGGATTTGAACGTGACAGGCGCGAAACAGATGCCATCACTCACAGGCGTGCTAGACCACAAGCCTGCTAGCGAGACAGCGCTAGCGAGAATAGGAGACAGACAATGCGAAAGCATTTGCGCGCGGCCTCGGCTGCGCTCATCACAGCCCGTCAATGCGGAACTTGCGGGAACCTGCTGAGCGCGCCTGTCCGCATCACGGAGATGGCGATAGCCGATGCCTAGCGAGAAGTCGGCAAAGCCGATAGTTGGCATCAAGCACGGCAGCAGATACAGCTATCGCTGCGCGAAGTGCCGATGCACTAGATGCCGAGCTTGGAACACCGATGAAGCAGCCAGATGGCGCAAGCTCAGACGTGAACGTGAACAGGCGGCAGCATCAAGCGCATCGGATGCTGAGACAGGACAGGGAACGGATGGCTAGGCGGCAGCAACCACTAGTCACTGCTGCTGAGCTAATCATGACGGCAGTAGCCTGCCAGCGCGAATTGGAGCAATACAGGCACGGCAGCAGAGAATGGCGCAGCGCTTTGGCTGAGGAACATAACGCGACACTGCTAGCTATTGAACAGCTTAAGCAAGTTGGCGATGATGCGCTTGTGATGCTGAGCGAACTTTTGACGCAAGCACTAACGCTGCAGGAAGAGGCTGACATCACCTGCCACCACGAGCCATTCTGAGGACAGCAAGAACGTCTGGTATTAAACCCCATGCCTGCCACTGTTAGAAGCCCTCAGAATGGCTTAGAACGCGTCTGAGAGGAAGCAGGCCAAAATTGATGCTGGCACTGGCTAGCCAGCATCAATGAGTAGCCAGCAGACGTTCCCGTTGCCATCAATGAAGTAAGACGTTTTGCCGTTGTAGTTCGTGAGTACGTCAGCAGCTTCATGAGGGGCCGATCAATTGATCGGCCAAACCTGACCATCCGCAACAGAGATCGAGTCTTGGCCGCTCCTTCAATGAGGGGCCGATCAATTGATCGGCCAAACCTGACGAACTACGGTCGGACGGACTGCGGGCCGTACGCTTCAATGAGGGGCCGATCAATTGATCGGCCAAACCTAGCGTCCAAGCGGCGCACCACTTGGCAGATTTGTTGCTTCAATGAGGGGCCGATCAATTGATCGGCCAAACCTAACGTTGCTAGCGATTACGTGCGGATGTGTTTCCGCTTCAATGAGGGGCCGATCAATTGATCGGCCAAACCTCCGATCAGATCGCCGACAATGCTGTCATCACAGCGCTTCAATGAGGGGCCGATCAATTGATCGGCCAAACCCGTACTAAAACTTCCAGTGAAGGTACCGATCTGTTCGCTTCAATGAGGGGCCGATCAATTGATCGGCCGAACTTCGTGGGTCGAAGGCATCAACGAAGGCGTGCTTATTGCTTCAATGAGGGGCCGATCAATTGATCGGCCAAACCCCTAAGGGCCAATGCAGTTGGTGCGGGAAGGAGCAGCTTCAATGAGGGGCCGATCAATTGATCGGCCAAACCAAGTTATGCCGTATGCTCATGGCATGAAGTTGAGCGGCTTCAATGAGGGGCCGATCAATTGATCGGCCAAACCAACGCCGGGCCACCACCGCCGGGCCACCACCGCCGGAGCTCCCTATCTCGCTTCAATGAGGGGCCGATCAATTGATCGGCCAAACGATGGCGGAGTCGGTCGGGGCGCTGACGGCGGAGGGCGGCTTCAATGAGGGGCCGATCAATTGATCGGCCAAACCATCCAGACCGTCACCCTCGGCGCGGTGCCGTCCGAGCTTCAATGAGGGGCCGATCAATTGATCGGCCAAACATGATGCCTTCCGCTGCTCGGTTCTGTGTTGTCTGCGCTTCAATGAGGGGCCGATCAATTGATCGGCCAAACCCGGTAGTGTGTCCACTATCTCTTCGCGGAGTTTATGCGCTTCAATGAGGGGCCGATCAATTGATCGGCCAAACGAGGATGCGCTCACACAAATGTGCGAAGTGTGCGCAGCTTCAATGAGGGGCCGATCAATTGATCGGCCAAACCAGACGCACCGCACCCCGACAGCATCCCCGTCACCCTGCTTCAATGAGGGGCCGATCAATTGATCGGCCAAACTCGCGAGTCGGTTGCCGCCAATGCTGCGGGACGCAAGCTTCAATGAGGGGCCGATCAATTGATCGGCCAAACCAGCAAGTGTCGCTGCAATAGCCGTGCTGGAGGGCGCAGCTTCAATGAGGGGCCGATCAATTGATCGGCCAAACGCCGACATCATGGACGCTCGTGATCCCCCTCGGACTGGCTTCAATGAGGGGCCGATCAATTGATCGGCCAAACACCGGCTTGCCACGCGCCTACCGAGTCAGGTGGCGGCTTCAATGAGGGGCCGATCAATTGATCGGCCAAACCCGCTGGCCAGATCGACGCTGCGGATCGTGAGTCGCCGCTTCAATGAGGGGCCGATCAATTGATCGGCCAAACCTATTCCCGGAAGTCATCGAAGCTGCGATAGCAGCGGCTTCAATGAGGGGCCGATCAATTGATCGGCCAAACCTGAGTCACGGCGTCGATAGGCCTTCAACGTCCGCGCTTCAATGAGGGGCCGATCAATTGATCGGCCAAACCACTGATGAGGATAGGCACCGGACCAAAGGGAGACTGCTTCAATGAGGGGCCGATCAATTGATCGGCCAAACCCGCAACCACCACCACAGCAGCGCTCGCACAACTCGGCTTCAATGAGGGGCCGATCAATTGATCGGCCAAACGGGGGCGTAGGCAAGAGGATGAAGCGCTTGACGTGGCTTCAATGAGGGGCCGATCAATTGATCGGCCAAACCGGCTAAGCCGTCGGCATCGAAGCCGAAGCGTGCATCGCTTCAATGAGGGGCCGATCAATTGATCGGCCAAACTCGGTTGGTTGTGGGGGCCAGCTCCCTTGCGAGCCGGCTTCAATGAGGGGCCGATCAATTGATCGGCCAAACCACCGGCTCACCGAGAGCATTCCGCGTTCGATGGAGGCTTCAATGAGGGGCCGATCAATTGATCGGCCAAACCAGGCGGCGTGCAACGGTCGTGACAATAGCCCGTCTGCTTCAATGAGGGGCCGATCAATTGATCGGCCAAACTTCGCGCTGCCCTCATAGGTGATCGAGTACGTCGCGCTTCAATGAGGGGCCGATCAATTGATCGGCCAAACACTAACGGCGTGAACATACGGATGAACAAGCCCACTAGCTTCAATGAGGGGCCGATCAATTGATCGGCCAAACTTGGCGCGACGCGGCGACCGAATCCAACGGCTCGTTGCTTCAATGAGGGGCCGATCAATTGATCGGCCAAACCCGAGGTCGGGGGCACGTCGGACGAACGTTACGCGGCTTCAATGAGGGGCCGATCAATTGATCGGCCAAACCCTAGGCGCGGTAGCGCTCCCGCTCGTGCCCGGGCAGCTTCAATGAGGGGCCGATCAATTGATCGGCCAAACGTACGGCGCAGCCGGCTTGCAGGTGCGCGTCCGGGCCGGCTTCAATGAGGGGCCGATCAATTGATCGGCCAAACTTCGGTGCGGGCGTCGGAGACCTGCTCGCGTACGTCGCTTCAATGAGGGGCCGATCAATTGATCGGCCAAACGGCTGTCGTGAGCCCCCCACTGAACCGCGTCGTGCCGCTTCAATGAGGGGCCGATCAATTGATCGGCCAAACCTGCGCTCACCGACTGCGGCGACAAGATCGTTGACTTGCTTCAATGAGGGGCCGATCAATTGATCGGCCAAACAGGACAGGCCAATACAGAACAGGAGACAGGACAGATGCTTCAATGAGGGGCCGATCAATTGATCGGCCAAACACTGTTGAAATCATCGCGGGTAGCGAAGCGATCCGTGCTTCAATGAGGGGCCGATCAATTGATCGGCCAAACAGCTAACACAGGCCGCATATGACGCGCTGACAACGGCTTCAATGAGGGGCCGATCAATTGATCGGCCAAACCTCGTGGGCTCCGGCGCAGCGTGCGCTCACCGCTGACCGGCTTCAATGAGGGGCCGATCAATTGATCGGCCAAACGATGGTGAGCTAAAGGATGGTGTTTGGGGCAGGTTAGCTTCAATGAGGGGCCGATCAATTGATCGGCCAAACATAGACTTCGCGTTTTTCATGGACGGCGAAGGCCTAGCTTCAATGAGGGGCCGATCAATTGATCGGCCAAACATCGCCGTTGATGTCGTCAAGCGCGTCAGCGTCGTTGCTTCAATGAGGGGCCGATCAATTGATCGGCCAAACAAGCGTACTGCACAGCAATCTTGGCTATGTCATACGCGCTTCAATGAGGGGCCGATCAATTGATCGGCCAAACCAGAAAGCCTGTGGTACGTCCATTCCTCTCCATCGGGGCTTCAATGAGGGGCCGATCAATTGATCGGCCAAACTAATAGGTTTAGTCGCAGCGCACGGGTGGGTATGCACGCTTCAATGAGGGGCCGATCAATTGATCGGCCAAACATGCCGGAACGGGTCGGACGTGATCCGACGATGCGCGCTTCAATGAGGGGCCGATCAATTGATCGGCCAAACGATGTCGTCGAAGAATATCGCGGACGAGCGGCATACGCTTCAATGAGGGGCCGATCAATTGATCGGCCAAACTTTGTCGCCCTTTTCTCCGCTGGCCATGCTGTTGAGCTTCAATGAGGGGCCGATCAATTGATCGGCCAAACAACAAATAGGCACAGTTATCCCCCCACAGGATGGATGCTTCAATGAGGGGCCGATCAATTGATCGGCCAAACCCTCGACGCGCCCCCACCCCCCAAGGCCAACTTCAAGCTTCAATGAGGGGCCGATCAATTGATCGGCCAAACCTGCCTAGCTCCATACGACCACGCAGCGGTGCGCAGGCTTCAATGAGGGGCCGATCAATTGATCGGCCAAACACGAAGCAGGTTTGGATTTAGATTTGGGGCTTGTTGCTTCAATGAGGGGCCGATCAATTGATCGGCCAAACATGTATGTCGAACAACTTCGGCGTGAGCTAAGAATGTGCTTCAATGAGGGGCCGATCAATTGATCGGCCAAACCCGGCACTTTGCTCGACCGTCGCTACGCCCTCATCCGCGCTTCAATGAGGGGCCGATCAATTGATCGGCCAAACGAGCTGACGCTGCGCCCGTCGCCGACTTTGACCCCAGCTTCAATGAGGGGCCGATCAATTGATCGGCCAAACCTTCATCGTGGAAGCCTGCACCACTAGCGCCCCGCGGCTTCAATGAGGGGCCGATCAATTGATCGGCCAAACCACCGGCTCACCACGCGCCTACCGAGTCAGGTGGCGGCTTCAATGAGGGGCCGATCAATTGATCGGCCAAACCGAGACCGACCTCAGCGCCGAACAGAGTTTGCTCCTGCTTCAATGAGGGGCCGATCAATTGATCGGCCAAACCCGCGCCGACCGCGCCGACCATCGCGCCGATGCCCGGCTTCAATGAGGGGCCGATCAATTGATCGGCCAAACGTCGTCGGTGGCTTGCAGCGTGACAGTGCCGGTCCCGCTTCAATGAGGGGCCGATCAATTGATCGGCCAAACGCCTGTCCAGGTGTGGCCGGAGCGGAGGCTCATGGAGCTTCAATGAGGGGCCGATCAATTGATCGGCCAAACGCGTCCTCGGCGTCCCAGCGAGCGATCATCGCCTCAGCTTCAATGAGGGGCCGATCAATTGATCGGCCAAACGCTCAGCCCGCTAGCCGCTGTCGGTGCGCGATACGTGCTTCAATGAGGGGCCGATCAATTGATCGGCCAAACCAGGCTTCACGGCGCGTTCCGGCAGCAGGGGGAGCCGCTTCAATGAGGGGCCGATCAATTGATCGGCCAAACATCAACAACATGCAAGGGAACTACCCCATAATCTGACGCTTCAATGAGGGGCCGATCAATTGATCGGCCAAACTTCGTGCACGTCTCCTGTGCGTTTTTGGGGATGAAAGCTTCAATGAGGGGCCGATCAATTGATCGGCCAAACCAAAGCAGTCTGCGACGCAACTCGGCGCATTCCGTGCTTCAATGAGGGGCCGATCAATTGATCGGCCAAACGAGACAGACAGGCATCACTCAGGCCGAGATGGGCGCGCTTCAATGAGGGGCCGATCAATTGATCGGCCAAACATCAACAACATGCAAGGGAACTACCCCATAATCTGACGCTTCAATGAGGGGCCGATCAATTGATCGGCCAAACCAGCGCGCCGCGCTGCGAGCCGCCAGCGCGCCTAAAGGCTTCAATGAGGGGCCGATCAATTGATCGGCCAAACCCTTGGAACGGCTAGGCATCACCGACACCGACTACCGCTTCAATGAGGGGCCGATCAATTGATCGGCCAAACTCCGAGGTTGTCGACCCGGCACAACGACTGTTCATTGCTTCAATGAGGGGCCGATCAATTGATCGGCCAAACGACCGGGCACCTGATCCGCAGCGACGAAGCCAGCCGGCTTCAATGAGGGGCCGATCAATTGATCGGCCAAACCACGTAACACGCGGGCCAGCCGAGGTTCTTCGCGCAGCTTCAATGAGGGGCCGATCAATTGATCGGCCAAACCCGTCGATGCAGCGGCATGATCCTCGGTGCCAAACGCTTCAATGAGGGGCCGATCAATTGATCGGCCAAACTCGGTGCCGCGCCGAGCCATCTCGACGCGGCATCGCAGCTTCAATGAGGGGCCGATCAATTGATCGGCCAAACCTAAAGCCGACAACCTTGCCAACCGAACCAGCCACGCTTCAATGAGGGGCCGATCAATTGATCGGCCAAACCGGCATAAACGGCGTAATGCTCCGCCGCTAGGTGGCTGGCTTCAATGAGGGGCCGATCAATTGATCGGCCAAACCCGGCGCAAACGCCGACGGGATTGTTGTTGCCGTTACCGCTTCAATGAGGGGCCGATCAATTGATCGGCCAAACCACGTAACACGCGGGCCAGCCGAGGTTCTTCGCGCAGCTTCAATGAGGGGCCGATCAATTGATCGGCCAAACGTTGAGCGCGGCGTCCTCGACGGTCTCCCGCGAGATGCTTCAATGAGGGGCCGATCAATTGATCGGCCAAACCGGCGATTCCACTGTCGGAGAAGCTGCCAGTCACGCTGCTTCAATGAGGGGCCGATCAATTGATCGGCCAAACTGGTAATCAGTTTGCGGTTGTCGAATGATGATCCTAGCTTCAATGAGGGGCCGATCAATTGATCGGCCAAACCCGTAGCGCAGCCGAACCGGAACTGCGTATCGAGCAGCTTCAATGAGGGGCCGATCAATTGATCGGCCAAACAAGCGCGCGCAATGCTATGCCGTTAATGTCCGACGTGCTTCAATGAGGGGCCGATCAATTGATCGGCCAAACGTGCGCGCAAACACTGTCGTGACCATCGAGGGCATCGGCTTCAATGAGGGGCCGATCAATTGATCGGCCAAACCTCAGCTAGGAGCGACGCTGCGAGGCGTCGCTACTGCTTCAATGAGGGGCCGATCAATTGATCGGCCAAACTGGGCGCCGAGTTTGTTCAGTTGTTGGTGGTGGTCAGCTTCAATGAGGGGCCGATCAATTGATCGGCCAAACCCGAGGAGCTTATTATCGACAAAGCCGACGACCTCGCTTCAATGAGGGGCCGATCAATTGATCGGCCAAACCCTATCCTTCCGTCGGCTATGTCCGCCGACAACAAGCTTCAATGAGGGGCCGATCAATTGATCGGCCAAACTCAAGGCGGTGGTAGTTCCCGTATTGAGTTCAATGAGCTTCAATGAGGGGCCGATCAATTGATCGGCCAAACCTCGCACAACTAGGAATCACCAACCCCACCAGTCCCCGCTTCAATGAGGGGCCGATCAATTGATCGGCCAAACAACAGTGCTCTGCGACGGAACCGAATGGCAGCACCAGCTTCAATGAGGGGCCGATCAATTGATCGGCCAAACATCAACTGACCGTTCGGTGCGGATGGCAGAGGTAATGCTTCAATGAGGGGCCGATCAATTGATCGGCCAAACCGGGTGATGTCGATGCCATCGGACAAGGTCGCCTTGCCGCTTCAATGAGGGGCCGATCAATTGATCGGCCAAACCCATCGAGCTGCTCGGTGCCGACCGCTAGGAAGTCGCTTCAATGAGGGGCCGATCAATTGATCGGCCAAACCTCATGGACGGCCCGGCTAAGCCGTCGGCATCGAAGCCGCTTCAATGAGGGGCCGATCAATTGATCGGCCAAACTTGAACCGGGCGATGATCTGCGCGATGCCCTCGGCGCTTCAATGAGGGGCCGATCAATTGATCGGCCAAACCTGAACCTGACTGATCCGACAGTCGACCATGTGGTGGCTTCAATGAGGGGCCGATCAATTGATCGGCCAAACTCAACGGCAATATTCTCTTCCATCCGCTCGGTCAGGCTTCAATGAGGGGCCGATCAATTGATCGGCCAAACAACAGTGCTTCTTACGCTTCCGCCGTGAATAACCGTGCTTCAATGAGGGGCCGATCAATTGATCGGCCAAACCCCGGTTTACAATCCGCCCGCGCAAGGGCGGAAGGGGCTTCAATGAGGGGCCGATCAATTGATCGGCCAAACCCGGGGAGGTAGGTGTACCTCCCGTCCCCACAAGGGCTTCAATGAGGGGCCGATCAATTGATCGGCCAAACTTGGGGGCACCGAAATACAGGTTCCGTTGACCCGCGCTTCAATGAGGGGCCGATCAATTGATCGGCCAAACGGCACACCAGCTAACAGTGTTAGGATCAACACACCAAGCTTCAATGAGGGGCCGATCAATTGATCGGCCAAACCTGCACGTCCATGCAGTTGCCTTCGAGCTGGGCCCAGCTTCAATGAGGGGCCGATCAATTGATCGGCCAAACCCCACGTTCGCTGTGGCCTGTCGACACCGGCAGGTCGCTTCAATGAGGGGCCGATCAATTGATCGGCCAAACCGCATCCGCGCACGCTATGACGGTCGTGCCGTGCAAGCTTCAATGAGGGGCCGATCAATTGATCGGCCAAACTGCGCGGGCGGATTGTAAACCGGCGTGCCGTCACGGCGGCTTCAATGAGGGGCCGATCAATTGATCGGCCAAACGCGCGTTCTCGGTGACTGGCAGCTTCTCGGACAGTGGCTTCAATGAGGGGCCGATCAATTGATCGGCCAAACCTGCTGCCTTGACTTCGTTGTGAGCGCGAATGCACCGCTTCAATGAGGGGCCGATCAATTGATCGGCCAAACTTGACCAGGCCTGGTGCATTGGTGCCATTCGGCAAGTCGCTTCAATGAGGGGCCGATCAATTGATCGGCCAAACTTGGGGGCACCGAAATACAGGTTCCGTTGACCCGCGCTTCAATGAGGGGCCGATCAATTGATCGGCCAAACAGTGCAGGCGCAACAAACAATGCAAGGCATTCTTGAGCTTCAATGAGGGGCCGATCAATTGATCGGCCAAACCCTAGGCGCGGTAGCGCTCCCGCTCGTGCCCGGGCAGCTTCAATGAGGGGCCGATCAATTGATCGGCCAAACCTCGCAGCCGTAAGCGCGGCGGCTATAAGCCATCGACGCTTCAATGAGGGGCCGATCAATTGATCGGCCAAACCCGGTACGAAGCAAAGAACGTCGCGGTGCATGGTTTGCTTCAATGAGGGGCCGATCAATTGATCGGCCAAACTGCGGGACGGTAACGGCACAAGACGGAACTTTGAGGGCTTCAATGAGGGGCCGATCAATTGATCGGCCAAACCCCACCATTCATCGGCGGTAGGAGTGTCGCCGGTCGGCTTCAATGAGGGGCCGATCAATTGATCGGCCAAACACCGCAGCGTCGAGCGTCCGAACCTTGTTGCCAAGGCTTCAATGAGGGGCCGATCAATTGATCGGCCAAACTGCCCGAGCGTGACCTTGTTGATCGCGCCTAGCAGAGCTTCAATGAGGGGCCGATCAATTGATCGGCCAAACCTGACAGATAAAGGCCTGTTGGTCGAGACAAAAGGCGCTTCAATGAGGGGCCGATCAATTGATCGGCCAAACTTTGTTGTTTGGCCTTCGGGAAGGTCAATGGACGGTCGCTTCAATGAGGGGCCGATCAATTGATCGGCCAAACCACACCTGCGAACAGTGTTAGGATCAACACACCAAGCTTCAATGAGGGGCCGATCAATTGATCGGCCAAACCAACTGTTGAAAGCCGACCGCAAGGCCAGTTAGTTGCTTCAATGAGGGGCCGATCAATTGATCGGCCAAACTTCATTTGCAGCGAACAACACAAGTCGTTCACGCTGGCTTCAATGAGGGGCCGATCAATTGATCGGCCAAACCAGGCACGTTGGATGAGAACGGTGAAGGTTCGGTTGCTTCAATGAGGGGCCGATCAATTGATCGGCCAAACCGACGATAGTTCGGCCAGACACGCTTGTAAGTAGCTGCTTCAATGAGGGGCCGATCAATTGATCGGCCAAACTGTGCTTGCGGTGTGCCACCGGACTGGTTGGCGCTAAGCTTCAATGAGGGGCCGATCAATTGATCGGCCAAACAGGAAGCCACCAACACCAAAGGAAAACCAATGACCACGCTTCAATGAGGGGCCGATCAATTGATCGGCCAAACTCGTGGTCTTGCGGCGTGAGTTCGCTGTCCTTGTTCGCTTCAATGAGGGGCCGATCAATTGATCGGCCAAACCGACCGCGAAGCTTGCAAGGGGCTTGCCGCCGAGCGGCTTCAATGAGGGGCCGATCAATTGATCGGCCAAACACGCGGGCGGCTAGGAGGCACTGTCGACCGTGCGGTAGGCTTCAATGAGGGGCCGATCAATTGATCGGCCAAACCCTGCTCCTATCGTCGGCTTGCCTCATCAGTAGCGGGCTTCAATGAGGGGCCGATCAATTGATCGGCCAAACCTCGCGGCTCAAGGTCATCGTCCGTGACGCGTCAGTGGCTTCAATGAGGGGCCGATCAATTGATCGGCCAAACGTCCGCATAAGCGACGACGGCGCGGTTCGCTTCGCGGCTTCAATGAGGGGCCGATCAATTGATCGGCCAAACCGACGAGTTCACCTTCGAGGTCGTCGCTAACCCCGAGCTTCAATGAGGGGCCGATCAATTGATCGGCCAAACTTGCATCTCTCACGACATCTCGCCAATCAGATACGAGCTTCAATGAGGGGCCGATCAATTGATCGGCCAAACCACACCAACAAACACAACCGCAACGGCAACCGTTTCGCTTCAATGAGGGGCCGATCAATTGATCGGCCAAACGATCATTGCCTTCTCAGAAAGACTCAAAATGGTTCGGCTTCAATGAGGGGCCGATCAATTGATCGGCCAAACTCTTAGTTGCAGCTTATTATCGACGTTCTGGCCGGTGCTTCAATGAGGGGCCGATCAATTGATCGGCCAAACCCACAAGCGTCCATGATCGCCGCCGGTGACCTGCTAGCTTCAATGAGGGGCCGATCAATTGATCGGCCAAACCCACAAGCGTCCATGATCGCCGCCGGTGACCTGCTAGCTTCAATGAGGGGCCGATCAATTGATCGGCCAAACAACGATGTCCTTTGGGCACCTGGTCTTGGCGGAAGTGCTTCAATGAGGGGCCGATCAATTGATCGGCCAAACCAAGGCATCCAGGGTGATCCTGGGCCGCAGGGTGAAGCTTCAATGAGGGGCCGATCAATTGATCGGCCAAACTTGCATTCAGTTGTCTGAAAGTTGAAGCGAATAAGTGCTTCAATGAGGGGCCGATCAATTGATCGGCCAAACCACAAGCTAGACCGTGGTGTGGACTTTTCGGCGAAAGCTTCAATGAGGGGCCGATCAATTGATCGGCCAAACCCCGCATCGATATAGCTCAGACTGCCGTCGCCGCCGCTTCAATGAGGGGCCGATCAATTGATCGGCCAAACCGCTCCTAGAATCTACTGGCGCTGACCAGTAGATTCTAGAGCAGTTGCGAGCGCTCCACGCGTGAGAGCGCTTGGGAAGCAATTCTCTAGGTTGTCAAAGTGCAAATTAGGCCTGTACTTCAGAGCTGCGAGCGCTTCCCGGCAAATGCGACCGGACTGGACCGCTCGCATCATATGATAACCGGCCCAGAACTGGGCAGTGGGGGCGCATTACCCAGAAACTCAAAGCAGTTCCCGCCTCGCTCGGCAGGCACCCCCAAGTCAACGAAAGCGATTGTATCCTCGCTGTGATGGATGACTTCACCGAGCTCTGTTTTGAGATGAATCAACTCGATGGTGTCTAGATCGCTGATGAACACGCTGTAATGCATTGGCCACCCGTATGCCTTCATAGCCTTGTGAACTTTTCGGAGGCGCTTCGGATCACTAATATCGTAAGACACAAGATACCTGCGGCGACCGCTCATGAGCTTACCTCGTGGTAAATGGCACATACTCGGGAATTTCCCCGAGCATAGCTGCTGCGAGCATCCGAGCTTGCACTTCGAGCACACGTCTATAAGTGATCTTGTAGCCGTAGGTGGGATGTGTGACCTCATGATCGAGTCGCCGTTCGTACGATGCGATCACGGCACGTCGAGCTGCCTGCTCAAGCGCAACTCCCCCAGCGCGGACGACAAATCCTTTCTCGGACACTTCGCCATTGTTCACAACGTTAATCACTACCGAGTCGGCGATAATGGGGCGAAACTCTTCCGCTAGATCAAGAGCCAGAGCAGGGCGCCCGAACCTCGGTCGATGGTAGACCCCCAAGTACGGGTCGAAGCCAATCCCGTACGCCACTGCGGTCAGGTCCTTGACGAGCAGAGAATACAGGAACGACAGCAAGCAATTAACCGGATCGCTTGGTGGGCGCCGGTTTCGTCCCGCGAAGTTGAATGTGCCCAGACGGTCATCTTTCAGCATCGACGCGAAGCTGCCAAAGTACGAACGCCCAGCCGCTCCTTCCACGCCCAGCAGCGATTCGATCGAATCGATCTCAGCGGCCTGCACGGCTAATGCCTTTAACTGTCTAACCGCAGCCTCCACAGGTACGCGCGAGTTACGCATCAGCAGTGTGCGGGAGTTGCGGATCTTGCCAACAACCATCTGACGAGCCAGCGGCAGGCCCGCTTGGGCCGCCACTGCGACTTGGCGCCGACGCAGTTCCACATGTTTGGACGGCAGACCGTGAGCGATGCCTTGGAACCAACCTCCGTAGCTGAACCAGCAAACCGGAATTTCCTCACGGAACGCTGCGTGGAGCAGCTGTGTCGACACCTGCACGTTCCCACTGAGATTGATCTGAGAGATGTCGATCAGACGGTCGCTACGGACCACTTCACGTTTGATCTTGACTTCCACTCTCCGCTGGCTGATCCCCAAGCGGGCGCCTTGCTCAGTCACGTACAGCGGCCGGGCCTCTGAGTCGCGCGGTGTCAGACGCCTCGGTGCCCTCTCTACACGCCCGGTGTGGAAGTTGGTCTCATCAGGGAGGCAGATACCCACAAGCGAACAGCGTGGACACTTCGGGCTGTCCACCAGTGGCGGCGGCGCATCAGCAGCAGCCGCGACACGGCGCAGTTGCTCAACGGTATCAAGCGTCTTGGCCAAGAGGCGGTCATCAAACTCCACAGTGGTGCGCTCGCGGGATCCTGCAAAATAGAACTGACCCTCGTTGCAGTCGTAATCGCTGTCACGCAAGATCAGCCCTATTGCAGCCAGTTGCTGCAGTTCTGGCTCCCAAGCGGGTCCGTGCTTGGGTGGTCGCCCTCGCTTGACCTCGACAGGCACGACCTTCCCGTCAAAGCCCTCAACGATGTCGGTCTTGGCAATCAGACCTAGTCGCTCTGAGCTGATCAGTACAGACCGGGCATTGCTAACGGGATCGTCCTCAGACGCCCCACCCATGCGCCCGCCGCCCTCATCGACACGACGATGCACATAACGACCATGCACCGTGTCAGCGTTGTCCTCAAAACGACTCTGAACCCACTCCAAGTAGAACAGTCGCGGGCAATACACGAACTCGTTCACCATCCGGGCAGGAACGAGATCGGGTATTTCAGTCACGCCGCCAGATCACCTCTGGAGGACCAAAATTGGCTAAGCCCATGGCGCGATCATTGCGTCGAATCGACGATTCCAAGATACGAAAAATGCTAAGCGACGGCAACGATCTCTTTCGCCGAAAGTCACTAAGGCAGCCAGCGTGAGCATGGGCAACCAAGGTGCGGACGACATTCGGTGATGCCGGACGATCCCACAGGGGCCAAGAGAATGAACCATCTGGCCACGTTCCTCTGCAGGCTGTCGTCGCTGTCTTTCCGGTTCCGGGAAAGACAGGGAACATACAGAGTCCAAGAATCGCGAGGCACTCTGCGCCTGGGACCGTCAGCTTCTTATTGTTGGTTTTGTCACTCGGGTCAAACGCCGACAGCGCGTAAGCGCGGTCATCTGAGACATCCCATCGCAAAGAGGGCAGCGTGCTCGCGTACTGCCAAGGACCGATTAGTGCTTCGCGAAGATCATCTTCCGTAACTTGAGTTAGTATGTCGCGAGCCATCTTCAGAAACAACTGGCGGCCGGCGGTGAAGTGCAAATCTGTCGGTTTTGCCTTTTCGCCGGTGTCAGAGTCAAGGCTGCCTTCGGCTACAAGCGAGGTTGCCAAAGATGCACTATGGTGGCGTTGCGCTTCGGACAAATAATGGCGGATGTCGTCAGCAGGAAATTTAATGTCGGTGGCCTCGGGCAAAGGGTCAAGGGCGGGCTCAGTTCTCCACTGGGACACAACCTCAAGTACTCGGCAGATGATTCCGTCAAGATCGAGATCCACAGTGACTGTAGGTTTGGGTACGACATCGTCGGTCCACCTAATGAGTGCTCGACTGGTTGTGTTTTCAAAAGCGACTTGAACGCCTAAGGCGGCCATGAAACCGAGCGGATTGGTTCCTGTCAATCCCGGTAGCTCCAGTTCCGACATCACTGAGCCTCCAAAATCGTGCTTTTGGCTCCATGGGCTTCAACTTCGCTTTGACGATGATCGGCTAGGCGGAGGATTGCCTCCAGCCATGCGAGGCCGTGGTGCCCGTATTTGGCGCAGAGTCGCCAAAAGCAGTCGGCCATGTCCAGAGCAAGAGATGTCTCACTGAAGTCAGTTTGGGCACTTACAGCGACATCGCCCACTTTGTAGCCGAGGGCTTGAGGACATGAGTCGCGCACGATAGGTAGCAAAGGTCGGCCTTTGCCATGATGAGTTGCGACCAAGTGCAAGACCAAGTCGGCATCATGAGTTTGTTTCAAGATGCCATCTGCCGACAGCGCAAGGGCAACGCTTGCCACTTCGTGGCGATTGGGCGGCCAGGCGTTACGCCTAGGTCGGGTTCCTCGGAGCGATTTCGCAAGCGGGATCTTCCGCAACGCCAACTTGACAGGGTCGTGTCCTACCATCTGTGCTTGCCACCTTTCATCAACCTTGCCGAGGTCATGCAATTCACCCGCAATTCGAAGATCGTTTATCAACTCTATTGACAGCCCGAGGCGCGAGGCGAACTCTTCAGCACGCTTACCTACCCCACTGAGATGCGCAGGTAACGACACCCCCGTACCTGTCAAAGATGCATCGTCATCGTTAGCCAACGTCGTCGATTCGATGGAACCTTCGACGAGAACGTAGTAAGACTCAGATGGTTTTCGGGCGCTTGAGATATCAACAGGACTGCTCACCAACTCAACATTGAAGTCGGCTGCTTTCAGAATGTGCAGCGCACCGTGTCTTGCTTCGTCATCGGCGTGTGGATCGCCTGCGAGCCATTGCAAGTGCAGTGGCACTGATGCCCAGACACAGTTGAGCACGTCTTCAACCCATTGACGAGCGCGATCTTTGGGCAGTCGAATGACCTCGCTGGCGAGACTGTCGCCCAGTGTTTCTTCGCTGAGAGGTCGGGGCATCGTCGGTGCATCAGCGCCGAGCCATACCTTGATGTGACGGTCCAGTTGCTCGTTGAGCGTGATCGTGCGGCGGCGGCGATATGCCCATTGGGCCTCATCGCCAAGATCATGCACAACTGAATCGTCTGCCTGCGGACCGTCCTCGGATGTTGGAGAAGCCACTGCTTCCTCGCTAGGCAGCGGATTCCAATTACCTTCGCTGAGTCCGCCATCGTCGGGATGCACCAACAACACATCGCCGGGCTTGACATCTTTGATGTTCACGGACTGCAAGACATCGTTACCTCCGACGTACCGTTGGACTGATTTCGGTTTGAAGGTCGCAGACGCATCGACCTTGTCGTCCCGTGGGTTAACCACATCGGCGCTGGCGACATCGGCGACAGTTGTCTCGGCTGCACCTCTCAGCCATGACTTCGCAGCCGATATCGGCACTGACAGCTGTTCCGCTGATCGGGGGCGCACAAGGCGTAGAGCTTCGGCTCTGTGGTCTCGACGCCACACAAGTGCCACTTCCGGCTCCGGTGGGTTGTCGTTGAAGCCGTGGAGGAATTCGCTGATTTCTGGCTGCACCAGAGGCTCAGGGCTGGTCTGCGTCCAAGCTTCCATATGCGTTGGGAGAAGCAAGGGAGCAGTACGGCTCGGCGCTCTGGCCTCAGGAGGAAAGCCGTCAAGTTGGGTACTCGCTGGGCCGACATCGATAAAAGAACCGTCGGCCCGTTCGGTGAGTTCGCGCCAAGTTGATCGAACGGCTTCGCCGTATATCGGGTCAGGTCGTTTGCTGCTGAGTTCTCCCTTTAGACCGAGCACCCAACAGCGGGCAGGTTCGCCTCTCTCTGCAGCCAGCGAGCCGCGACGGTCAAGGCGACCGACGCGTTGACGGAGGCTGTCTAGCGGGCACGCCTCAGAGATGAGCGCGTCGAAACTGAAATCAGCACCGACCTCAATGGCTTGAGTAGCTACGACAACGGTGCGCTCAAAGTTCGACTTACGGCTATCGGGATCAACCAGCGCTTCAATCTCGCGAAGTCGTCGCTGACGATCCAGTGGCCGCATGCGTCCGGTAAGGAGATGTGCCGTAACGCCTGAATCGGTCAGCGTACGCTGGACTTCGCGGGCCGTTCGCACGCGATTCACAATCACACCGATACTTCGCTCGTCTTCGTACAGATCTTTTTGAACAATTCGAAGTATCGCTTTGGGGAGAACCGAATGCGGTTCTCGACCAGATACTTCCACAAGTTGAGCGCGTTTAGCTGATCGGACAACACGCTGCAGCTTTGCGCCCGCCTCGCTGCTTCCTTCAAAGTCGCGCTCGGGTTGCAGCACAAACCGGTCCCCACCCGCGATCGACGGTGTGGCAGACATCTCGACAATCCCACCACGCTGGGGCAGCAACTGATCGTTGAAAGAGTTTGCCGATGACTCGTCCCGAATAGCTCGCAGCGTGGCAGCGAAAGGCTTGCTGAGATGGACTTCATCCAGTAGGATCAGGCAGTCATTTCCCGCAAGCCCAGCGTGGATAGGTCGCATCCCTTCGCTGACGCCATAACCGCGAAACAAGAGTTTCGAACCGAACTGATCAACCGTGGATACCATCACCCACGGTTGGTCTGGTCGTGTTGCCCAATCGTTGTCAAGTGGGATGCCACCGCGCAACGCTGAGACACCAACGGGTTCATCGCTATCAGGGCAGATGCTGTTGAGGGCCGATCCCACTCGCGCCAGCACATCACTATTGGCCTCCCGGATGTTCTGGCTGATCTTTGCGGCTCTCTTGTAGACCTGATCTACAACAATCCGCCGATCGATCACAAACACGATACGCCTCGGAAACAAGTCAGGTCGTGCCGCAAGCGTGAACACAGCAGTGTCAAGCACAGCAGTCTTGCCGGTACCAGTTGGGAGATCGATTACGTCAGGCCACCGTCCGTCCGTCAACACTTGGCAAGTCAGTCGATCCTGCCACGGGTAGGGCAAACAACCATGCACCGCCTCGAAATACGGCGCGAAATCGTCGGTTGTCAAAGGGATTTCACTCATCGCTAATGCTCTCCCCTTGCAGTGTCCGTTCCGCTGATTTCAACGGAGTCGGACGCATGAGGCCCAGTCCGAGAAAGCGTCCGGCACCAATCAGCACTGGGCCTTCGATAGATTCGCGGAAGCGAACAGCGGCATGCACCAAACGTCGGCGCACGCCGTCTCCCCGGCGGGTGCCCTGAACGAAAGGCGGGAATGCCGCAGCAGGTCGGCCGCCCACCATAATTGAATCAAGCGACACAACAACGCTCTCAGGTTCGGGCAGCCCTACGTGCAAGCAGGACTGGCGCACGTTTTCTTCTGCAACAGCCCACGCCTTGGCGCGAGATGCAGCAGACCCCTTGGCAAGGCGGCCCGGATTCTTGGGCAACGCGATTGGGGTAGCAGTTACCCACTCGCGTGCCGGACCTCGCCACACATAAGACTCAAGTGTCTTCAGCTCAAACGGTGGCTGCTTGCGTATCAAATCAAATGTTCGACCGCCCGGAAGCATCAGCCTGCAATCGCCGTGCGGCGCAGTCACCTCCCACTGCCCAACGGCACGCAGAGCTGCAAGCCGCGCTTCCTCGCTGAGGCCCGTCGGCAGCATCATTGCCAATCCCATGAGGCGTCCGTTGGCGTGCGCGTGTCCGACGAAAGGTAATCCGAGAAACACGACATGGGGGTCGCGGGTCGGTGCGCCGTCAAGGGTGTGACCACTAAGCCCTTCGGGAAGCGGATCGGAGGCGTGCTGAAAGATTGCTCCTCGTAGTGCTTGAGTGAACTCAACTATGCGGGTAGCCGACATACCACGAGCCTCAGGCGGCAATTCGAAGATCACCAGATCACCCGCGATATTGGGCCGAATGGAATTGGGGTCGACAATAGGGCCGTCGTCCACTTCGCTGTACGGCACACCGATGAACGGAAGCGAACGCGGTCGGAGGCCGCCATGCCCGGCATGCAGTCGCTCAAGGGCCGCGAGCTGACCGGTTTGAATGCAACGAAGTATCCGTGTGCCCGCACCTGGACGCAGTGTTGACTCGGGTACATCGTTGATCAATCGGCAGGATGCCAGCGAGGAGGAATGACCGACTCTGGTCACGCTGGCTAGAAGTTCGCCCAGCGCCACTCGGCTGCTCGCTTCCGGGTCAGCATCCCACCTGTAAACCACGCGTGAATCGGCGGGAGTTACCGACGGGAAGTGTCGTTCCTGCTTGGTGCGACTGTCGGGCAATAGCTCCACGGCATCTTTGAAATTCGTTTTGCCCGCCGAAGCCACTAAAGCTTCGACGAGAAGCTCCTTGTCGATCTTGTCCCTCAGTCGTTCGGCACTACGTGTTAGCTCACCGCCAGCTGCTTCCAGTTCTTCCTCGTATTGGTTGACGAGGGCATCGAGACGCTCGGCACGCTTGCGGTAATGGGCACTGGCAACCACGGATGTGTCGTTCACCGGTACGAAATGGCTGACTGTGCGCCGGACTGCCACATCGCCGTCCCGAGAGGCCGAGATGTGCGGAGGGTCTTGGCTCTCTAGCCATTCCAGCGCACCCCGTTGTGCGAGATCAGGCTCCGAGGAATCTGCCCAAGTTGCTACGAGAGCGGAGAACAGCCGCGCTGGGTGGGGTGGCCACTCGTGTTCACGACGATCATGATGGGCAGTCGCCACGTACCTGCCGGTCAGAAAATTGACCTCAATAGCAAGCATCGCCTATCCCTCTGGAGTCTCGCGAGCGGCGGTCTCGCGGCTTCGACGCAAAAGTTCAAGCAGCTTGGGTGCTGGCACGAGCCGAATTTCATTGGTCTCCCAACCGATCGATGCTTCAGAGGCAGCTTGAGCAGCGTCGGCAAGGATGCTCGCTGCTATCTCACGGCTGATGTCAACCACCTCCGCAGGAGCCCCATCTCGACCGACCAACTCAATTCGCGGCCCGTGCTCGGGAATCAGCAGGCAGCGAGAGCGCAGGTCGAAATCCATCTGCTGTTGATAAACGATTGCCGCAACCCCTAGGGCCGCGACGGCAGTCCGAGCCTCAACTTGCGATGTCCGGTCATGGCCACCGAATTTCAGCCGCCGCAGTGCTGCTAGCGACAGCACAGTCGTCTGGACAGCGCGGGAAATCGTCACCCCGCCCGACTGAGCGTCAATACTCGGCGCAATGTTGCCGTGGTTGATCTTCGAGGGCTGGCCTGCAGTGCCAGAATCACTACCCCGGGATGCTGGCTCAGGCTTCCCGCCCTTGGAGCGAACGGCTTCCGCCGGGTCAAGTGTCCAAACTTGCGCTGGGTCGTCGTGGTTGTAGGCGATCTGATCGCTGCCAAGCCGCTCAATTTGTAACGGATCAAGGCGGCTGCCGACCTTCACGCCCACTTGAACATCGTGTCCGACGATCTCTGACACGTACGCCCGTTGAAACTTTGACCCCAAACCTCCCTTCGGGCCGGTGGAGTCCCACTGCCCAAACAACAGCGCGGTCGGCGAACAACGAAACAACGCAGTCGCGTTTCGAGGCTGTGCATCGGTGATGGCCCGACCTAAATCCGACAGCCGGAACAACGTGCCGTCAAGCATGCTGTCGCGGAAAATCGCGTCAGCGAGCCGGTGCGGTGCTTCCAGAACCGTGATCCGGCCGATGTCATCAAACTCGCCGTCGTCCGTCGCGAAATCTACAAACGGCACTGGAAACTGAAGCTCCCCGAGTTCCCATCCCTCCAGCAGCGCCAGCTCAGCCCGATTGGCTTGGGATGCCACCGAGTCAAGCAACACTGTCTGGGTTTCACGGTCGCCCGACTCAGGGTCGCGTACGTACCTTGTCTCTACTGCGTATTTGTGCGACGCGTTGACTGCGTAAGTGGGCGGGAAGACTTTCCCGCCCGAACCGTCAGCCGGTTGCAACTCCGTGCGGGACCGCAGTGCGACGGCATCGCCGCCGACTGCAGCACGCAACTGCTCGTAAGTCAGATCTGACATGAGTTTGGCTCCTTCTAAAACAGGCCATATGTACTGCTCTACATACTTACAACAAGGGTGTGACATGAATGGGACAACTGCTGGCGATGGAGCGCTTGCTGCTCAGCACAACGAGGAGCCAAGGCCGTCTTCGGCAATCGAATCCGTTGGGCCGGACATCACCGCTTCGCCCCTGGTGTGTGCTGAAGAGCTACGAAACTGACCGCCGTGAATTTGAGTTGATGTGCTGAAAATACATGACATATGTTGACGAGTCACATCTAAGGTCTGCTGCTCACGCCGACTGTCCCAAGGAGGGCACCATGTCTGAACAGCAACGAACACGTCTCTATGCTTGGCTATGTGAACAAACCGACGAGTCATTGGCCGAGTACCTAATGACCTGCCTCGCCCCCGCGCCCCTGTCAGACCTCGTCACCAAAGACCACCTCACAACCGAAGTGTCGCGTCTCGTCGCCGAGTTGAACGTCAAGTTCGCCACCAAAGAAGAAATGAACGCCGGCTTCGCGAAGATCGAAGCAAAGCGCGCCGAAGACCGCTCCGAGGCAGCAGCGCAGCGCTCTGACGACCGCAGCACAGCCCGGCAGCGCCATTTCTGGCTGACGGGCACGATCATCTCCGTCGGATGCGCAGTGGGAACACCCGTCTGGCTCAACACCTTCGGCATCATCGGCTGAACGACTGGGACAACCGCAGCGCATTGAGCAAGTACTCAATGTGGGCACCCAAGAGCGTCAGACGACACGCTCCAGATTCGAGCGCGCCAGTATCCAGCAGATAACTCATCTGCAGCCGTCACTGTCACGCCGACCTCAACGCGAGTGTCGCAGCGCGTCAGTGTCCAGCAGATAACTCAGCCGCAAAGCAGCGCGGCCAGTGCCGCCCAGCAGCCGATCAGTTCGCAGACCCCTATCCCACCAACACACAAACTTACGTAAAATACATAAAAAGTATTGACATATGCTGTCTAGGCTACAAGGTTGCCGATCCGATCAGGAGGACACCATGTCTGAACAGCAACGAACACGTCTCTATGCTTGGCTATGTGAACAAACCGACGAGTCGCTCGCCGAGTACCTAATGACCTGCCTCGCCCCCGCGCCCCTGTCAGACCTCGTCACCAAGGACTACCTCTCCGCTGAACTGTCGCGCTTCGCCACCAAAGAAGAATTGAACGCCGGCTTCGCAACACAGCGTGCCGAAGCTCGACAACGACACTTCTGGCTGACGGGCACGGTCATCTCTGTTGGGCTTGCAGTAGGGGCACCCGTCTGGCTCAGCGCCTTCGGCATCATCGGCTAAGCAGCCGGGACCACCGCAGCACATCAAGCAGGTACCCAACACGGTCACTCAGAAGCGTGAGACAGGACGCTCTGGACTCGCGCGCATCAGTGGCCCAGCAGATAACTCATCTGCAGCCGTCACTGTCACGCCGACCTCAACACGAGTGTCGCGGCGCGCCAGAATCCAGCAGATAACTCAGCCGCAAAGCAGCGCGGCCAGTGCCGCCCAGCAGCCGATCAGTTCGCAGACCCCTATCCCACCAACACACAAACTTACGTAAAATACATAAAAAGTATTGACATATGCTGTCTAGGCTACAAGGTTGCCGATCCGATCAGGAGGACACCATGTCTGAACAGCAACGAACACGTCTCTATGCTTGGCTATGTGAACAAACCGACGAGTCGCTCGCCGAGTACCTAATGACCTGCCTCGCCCCCGCGCCCCTGTCAGACCTCGTCACCAAAGACCACCTCTCAACCGAAGTGTCGCGTCTCGTCGCCGAACTGACCGTCAAGTTCGCCACCAAAGAAGAAATGAACGCCGGCTTCGCGAAGATCGAAGCACAGCGCGCAGAAGACCGCGCCGAGGCAGCAGCACAGCGCGCCGAAGACCGCTCCGAGGCAGCAGCGCAGCGCTCTGACGACCGCAGCACAGCCCGGCAGCGCCACTTCTGGCTGACGGGCACGGTCATCTCTGTTGGGCTTGCAGTAGGGGCACCCGTCTGGCTCAGCGCCTTCGGCATCATCGGCTGAACGACTGGGACGGCCACAGCGCATTAAGCCACAGCGCATTAAGCAGGTACCCAAAGCGGGCGCTCAAGAGCGTGAGACGGCACGCGACAGACTCGCTTGCGCCAGCGCCCAGCAGATAGCTAAACCGCAGAGAAGCGCGGCCGACGGCGCCGAACTCGAACTCCGCGTCGAGACCGACGGGCGCATCTTGGGTTTCGGGATCAAGCGAGCCGAACAGTCTTCGGTGAGCCGCGCTGATGAGTCGGACATGACACAGCCATCGGAGACACACCCGCCAGCCGCGTCAACAACTTCACTAGGCATTACAGCTAGCCCGCTTCGAGCGGCAGCTCGCCGGCGATCTTCACGCACTCACCGCCGTCTATGTCCATGACGTGGCCTGTCATCCACGCTGCAGCGGCGGACAGAAACAGCGCAGCCTCGCCGATGTCGGACGGCTCACCAAGCCGCTTCATGGGCAACTGGTCGGCGATCTGATGCCCACGCGGCCCATCCCACAGCACTCGCGCAAAGTCGGTACGGATCAGCCCCGGCGCAATGCAGTTGACACGTATCTTCGGTCCTAGCTCGGCGGCCAACTGCCGGGTCATGTGCATGAGCGCGTCTTTGAACATGCAGTAGACACCAAGTGCCCCCGAGGTGTGGTGGCCCCCAACAGAGGCGATGTTGATCACCGAGCCACCGTGGGCACCCATCCACATCTGCCTTGCGGTCTGCGTCCACTGCAGCGGAGCCCGCAGGTTCACCTCGTAGGTCTTGTCGAGCCGCGGGATGTCGCAGTCGATCATCGGTCCCGCCCACGGGTTGGTGGCTGCGTTGTTGACCAGAATGTCCATCGACCCGTAGCGCTCGATGGTTTCGCCCATGACCCGCTCAGCCTGATCTAGGTGCCCGATGTGCGATGCCACGTAGCCAACTTCGCCGCTGGCTGTCTCGGCTAGGTCGGCCACCGCCGCCTCGCACTTGTCGGCCTTGCGGCTCGTAATCATCACCTTGGCGCCCGCATCGGCGAACGCTTTGGCGATGCCTTTGCCGATGCCCGCTGAGCCGCCGGTTACCAGCGCTGTCTTGCCGTCAAGTCGCAGTTCCATAACCAATCCCCCCCTTGGGTCGATGACAGTCGATGTGTACGCAAGCGCGCCGGTTGTATTCAGGTTGTGCCGTGAGATGCCTAGCTGTGAGATGCCTGGGCGGTACCGATCTGGTTCCACGGGCCGCCGTCGGCACGAGGCTCACGGGGAAGGCCGAGCACGCGGTCGCCAACGATGTTGCGCTGAATCTCTGAGGTACCGGCATAGATGGTGCCCGGCCGGGCGCCCATGAACGTCTGCACCCACGCCAGCGAGGAGAACTCCGCTCCCACGGCATCGGTGTTGATGCCGTTAGCTGCGGGGTGACCACTCGGCGTAGTCGCCTCGGCACCCAGGATGCTCACAGACAACTCAGTTACCCAGCGGTGGTACTCGCTCCACAGCAGCTTATGCAGCGACGATTCAGGCCCAGGTGGGTTGCCGGCCAGCACGTTGGTGACATTGCGCTGACCCATCCACCGCATTATCTCGACCGTCGTATGGGCACGGGCGAGGTCTTGACGGACCAGCGGATCGTCGGTTGCTCCCCGCTCGGTAGCGACGGTGGTGATCCGGTCAAGCTCGTCGCGGAAACGCAACGCGTCGGTGGTGGCACCATGGCCTCGCTCAAAGCCAAGCAGTACGTTGGCTACCCGCCAGCCGTCGTGTACATCGCCGACCACGTTCTCTTTAGGCGTGCGAGCGTCAGTGAAGAACACTTCGTTGAAGTCGTGGCGGTTGTTGATGTTGATGATCGGGCGCATCTCCACGCCGGGCTGATCCATCGGCACCAGCAAAAACGAAATGCCCCGATGCTTGGCTTCTGTGGGGTTGGTGCGACACAGCACGAATATCCAGTTGGCGGTGTGGCCGCTGGAGGTCCATATTTTCTGGCCGTTGATTACCCACTCGTCGCCGTCAAGCACAGCGCGTGTGCCCAAGTTGGCAAGGTCTGAACCGCTGTCGGGCTCGCTGTAGCCCTGGCACCAGCGATGCTCGCCCGAGATGATCTTGGGCAGGAAATGGCGCTTTTGCTCCTCGGTGCCACACTCGATGATGGCGTTGCCGACCATCGTGATACTGAAGTTGTCGTTGCTGCCGCCTGTGGGCACACCGGCCTTGGCGAACTCCTCAGCCAGCACAATCCGCTCAACCTCGCTGAGACCGGCCCCGCCATAGCTAGTCGGCCACGACACGGCCAAGAGCTGATTGTCGGCAAGCAAAGTCCGCCACTCCTCAACGAAACGATGAGCGGCCTCCTCGTCAAGCGCGCCAATGCCTGCCCAGTTTGAAGGCAGGTGCTCAGCTAAGAACGCTTGGATTTTCTCGCGGTAGCGCTCGGCTTCGGCGGTATAGGTGGGATCCATCTTCGCACTCCCTAATCGGCTCGCAAGTTCGGTTCGCTCTTGCGGTCATCACTCAAGCTGCCGCTGATTCTGCCACACGACCGGCTTCGCGGTCGTTCTGTGGTGGGCTAGCCGGGGGTGAGCGCTTCGAAGCCCCTGTCGGCAAGGCTCAGGCGGGCGGTAGGCGGCAGTCGTCTAGCCGGGGGTGAGCGCTTCGAACTTGTCCATCAGGCCGGGTGGCGGGCGGCGGGGCTTGCCGCATTCACATGGCTGTAAAGGTCGAACTCGTCGGCCATCAAGACCGATCAAGCGCAACCACCGGTGGGGTTCGCCAAATTCGTTGGTGTTCGTGGCGGCGACAAGGCAGCATGGGCCGATTCGTCGAACGGCAACTGCGACTGGGGTTTCGTGTACATAGATCTGTCGAACGAGCGGCGCTTGACATTCGACTTGCTGGACGACACCCGAGCGTGGCGAGAGCGAGCGATTCACGAGTTTGTGCTGCGGGACAGCGACCATGTCGAGGCTTCGTTGGCGTATCAGGTCCGGATACCGCTCGAGCTCGTCCAACGCCACAAGCCTGAGGCAGAGACAGGCGACGAGGTTCGTCTCGTGCTTCCCTTCACCGTCCGCCCCACAGAGCTGTTGCTCAACGTCGACTTTCAAGGCGCGGACAAGAACGCAGTGACGCTGCTGCAACGTCGGGAGATCGCCGCATTCCAAGCCGCGTACGTTACCCACGTCGACGGTCGCCCGGCTTGTGAGCAACCACTCGGCGGAGACCTCTGGTTCGGCGTGTCCGCGATGACGACATTCGAGTGGTTGCGGCAACTGGACGAAGCAAGCCCCCAGCGGTGGCGGCAACGGCATCGGATGCCGACCGGCGAATCTCGCATTACCGCGCTCACCGCGTTTCTCAACGCAGACCTCGACTTCGAGGTTCAAGAGTCCGAGGTCGCCGAATGGTGCCGGCGTATCGACCCCGCTCGTCTTGCGCTCATAGAAGCTCTGGGGGAGGATGAGGATCCAGCGTCGGCTTCAGAGTGCATCCTGCTCGCCATCCCATTCATGTCATACAAACCAACAGACGCGTCAGCCATCGACACTCTCGTTGACGAATTCTGCGAAGCCGTAAGAACCATGGACCCGAAAGCGCGCGAGGTGCTCGCCGAGTACGGCAGACGCTGGGAAGTTCTCATCGACGCGGTGATTCCTGTCGGGCGGGCCTGCTCGCTGAAGCTGCATGAGCTGCGTCCTTGGGTCGATGCGCCCGCGTCAACGATGCGCCAACCGCTGGTGTTCGCTGATGCTGCTACTACACACGTCGAAATTCGATCACCAGATCACGGCGTCGTACTCGACCGGCCCTCTGTTGAAGAGATCGGCGGCGGCCGACGAGACCTAGCCGTCTGCGATGCGATCCGCCCAACCGCCGACGCTGTTGCGATGTACGCCTCAGATCCAGCGCGGCCTTACTGGACGAGCGTCAGCGTCAGAGCACAGGCTCGGCGCGCACATCGAGTGGTCATCGCCTGCGTGCTGGCGCTCGTCCTCGGTGCCACTGCTGTCGCTGCGATGCTTCCGCGAGACGGTGCGCTTGTCGAGAGCCTCACGCTGCTGACGTTCCCCCTCACCTTGGCAGGCATCGTGATGCTCTCGCGAGAACCCACACCGTTGGCAGAGCGATTACTGCTGCGATGGCGGACCGGCCTGACAGTCGCCATCATCGGATTGTGGCTGTTGACGTTGACTCGGCTCCTAGCGCTATGGTGACAACCTTCGATTCCAGCTTCAGGCCACACCTTCCGGCTACCGTGAAGCTAGGTCTCACGAAGGAGAATCTCATGGCGAAAAACGGGGTCCGCGGCAGCGGGCGAATCGGCGCTGTTTCCGACCGTAGCCAAGTGCAGAACCCCCACACCGGCAAGTGGGTCAAGCGAGATGCCTCAACCGGCCGCTTCATGGCCACTAAGAAGACCGGAGGCTCCTTCAAAGGAGTCCGCCGCGAGCGCTGACCCATCCGACTGCCCAACCGCAATGTCGGTGGGCGTTGTTGACAGTTTTGGTGGTGTGATGGGTTGGGCCTTCGTGGAGGTGTGGAGAATGCCCCACCTTGACTGCTTCGTCCGGCAAGCCCGGCTGTCTATCAGAGCCGCAAACCGAGCTGCCGCTGATTCTGCCACGCAGCAGACTGTGCTGTCTCAAGAGCGAGCGCTTCGAAGCCCCTGTCGGCAAGGCTCAGGCGGGCGGTAGGCGGCAGTCGTCTAGTCGGGGGCGAGCGCTTCGAACTTGTCCATCAGGCCGGGTGGCGGGCGGCGAGGCCTGCCGTTGTTATCGCAGACGGCCGCGGTAAGGCTCCCCTCAACGAGCACAGCGTTGTCGGCCTCGCGGATGATGCGCTGCTGCCAGCGTGTGCTCGCACGGCGACGCTCAACCAGCTCAGTCTCAACGCGCAGCGTGTCGCGTGCCGTTGCGGGCTCCCTGAAGCGCACCTGCAAGTCGGTCACTACGATCTGCACGTTCTGATCCGCCAAGTCAGGCAACGCCAGATCGGCCGATTCCAGCGCTTGGCAGCGAGCCGCTTCGAAGTACGCCACATACACGGCATGGTTCACATGGTTGTACGGGTCAAGCTCGCCGAAGCGGGGCACCACCTGGGTCGCATGCGTCGCCATCAACCGAACACTAACGGAGCATCGGTCACCGTCGTTCCCACTCAGTCGAACACGACGGGTTGCGCACCTTGCGATCTGCAGTTATAGTACTGCGAATGGCATATGCCAGAAGCTAATATCTGCCGTCAACACTGTGAAGACTGTGCTGCGGCGTTCACGGTGCGGCGTTCACGGTGCGAGAAAACTCGGCCTGACGATGCGCGGGCACTCCTAATGCAAGCGATTCTGGCTAACCACAAGCACTGAAGGCTCTGACGAGCAACCCAGAGTTACTCAGATGTGAAGAATCGCCGATGCCTGACCTGCCAGAGCTTGGATGCAACGCCGAGGACAATGCCGACGGCGACCCCCGGCAGGATCTGCCAACTTCCACTGATTCCGAACAACTCAATGCTGACCACTGCCGCCGCGCCCGTAGCAAGAGCAAGAGGTACGGCGAATCGGTAAGGCAGGCGATCTGAACGTGTTTTAATCCTCACAACACTCACCCTAGCCAGATGATTCTGGGCAGTAAACGACAAGTCTGATAGCCCTTCAAGATCCGCTTGGTCATGATGGTTCCCCCCTTGCGGGAGACAGGTTTTGCTGCAGGCACCGCCGGGGCTCATCAGCGACGGAGCGCTAAGGCGCTGCTTGCGCCGCTGGCGAACCGGCTGAAATACCTCCGGCAAATACCATTGATAGAACTAGAATTCCGTCGGTATGGATTCGAGAGTCCGCCGGGAATCCGCCCGCATGAACGGCCAGAAGCCCACCAGCCAGAAGCACCGCATCTCGGCCGACTCGCTCGTAAATGAGATGGGCGATCTTGCTGCGTCAACACGCCGCTATGAAGTCGCCGCGGCTACATTCGGCACACTCGAAGACGAAATAGGCGATCTCGCTGCGTCAACACGCCGCTCCTATCTGGACCACCTGCGAACCATCGAAACCCGATTCGGCAGCGAGCCGCTGACCGATGCGACCCTCAGCGCGTTCCTCGCCGAACACAGCGCCGTCTCCCGACTCCGGCCTGACCCGCCCGGGTCGTAGCTCCCAGCAACAAGCGGGCGACTACCGAACATTTCACGACCGCGCGACACACCGCCTCACAGAGCAGAAAACAACCAGCGCTAACTGCTCAGACCGTCAAGTCGGGCACATAGGTCGAACGTCGTAGCGTTACGGCATGTGAGCGTGATTGCCGCGATCGATGTGGGAACTAATTCGTTTCACCTTGTCGTTGCCTTAGTCAACGCCGACGGTCACTTTGAAGTGCTGACCCGCGAACGCGAACCGGTGCGGCTGGGCTCGGGCGGCGAGGACATGAAACGGCTTGCGCCAGATGCAATCGAACGCGGCATCTCGGCCCTCGACAGGATGCGGCGCATCGCCGAACACGCCGGAGCCGCCAGTGTCACGGCCGTCGCTACCAGCGCGGTGCGCGAGGCGGACAATCGAGGGGCGTTCGTGGCGCGGGCTCGCTGCGAAGCCGGTGTCAACCTCGAGGTGGTCTCTGGGGTCGAGGAGGCCCGCCTCATACATCTGGGGGTGCTTGCATCTGTTCCGCTGACCGATAAGCGCCATTTGGTCATCGACATCGGCGGCGGCTCCACCGAGTTCATCGTCGGCGACGGCACCACACCGCTGCTGTTGCGCAGTCTCAAGCTGGGTGCGATTCGGCTGAGCGATCGGTTCTTTCCCGACGGATGTACGCGCAAGCGCTCCGTGCGAGAATGCCGCGACTACATCAGGTCGTTCTTGGGGAACCTGCCCGACGAGATCGCCGCCTTGGGCTTTGAAACCGTCGTGGGCTCATCGGGAACCATCACCGCTGTGGCTCGCATGTGCGCTCACCGTCGAGGTGACCGCGACAGCCGCACAGGAAGACTGTCATTCACCGCTGCAGAGCTGCACAGCCTCACCGCGGAATTGATGTCGGCAAAGACACCCGCAGAACGGCTGAGCATCGAAGGCCTAGAAGAACGTCGAGCAGACATCATCGTCGGCGGCTCTCTGCTGCTCGCCGAAGCATTTGACATGTTCGACATTGCAAGCATGGACATATCCGACTATGCGCTGCGGGAAGGCATCCTCCTCGAACAGGTGCGACGTAGGGCGCAGCCCGGGTTAGATCCGTTTCGCAGACTCACCGACCTCCGCCGGTCGAGCGTGCTGTTCGTCGCTCAAAGCTTCCATGAAGACCTCCGCCACGCCGAACATGTCACCGACCTCACACTGGAACTGTTCGACGAACTATCACCGCTTCACTCGCTCAGTGCCGAAGATCGTGAACTGCTCGAAGCAGCTTCGTTGCTGCACAACGTGGGTGTCTTTATCTCCCACAGCGCCCACCACCGCCACAGCTACTACATCGTCCGCAACAGCGAGCATCTGGTCGGCTTCACCGAACGCGAGATCGAGATCATCGCCCAAATCGCCCGCTACCACCGCAAAAGCGCTCCCAAGTCCAAGCACGCTGAGTTCGCGTCATTGAACGAAGACGACAAGAACAAGGTCAGATGGATGGCGGCCTTGCTGCGCGTCGGGGTCGGCCTAGATCGCTCGGACCGTCAAGTCGTGACACACGTCCGCGGTGCCAGCCAACTCAAAGCGTCGGGGCCACAACCCGATGACGAACTTCGGCTAGCCGTATGCGCGCCGCCCGATGTTGACATTTCTGTCGAACTTTTCACAGCCCGCGCCCGCAGCGAACTACTCGAAGCGGTCACGGGATGCACCGTGGTAATCGAACCCGAACCAACAGAGACCGCAAACATCGCTCAGCCCTCCAACGGTTCACACAGCACCCGCGGCACCTATCCACAGTCGAAGAGATCGGGATCGGTGAGCGCCCTGCCGTAGACCTGCTCCCGAGACCTGCTCCCGGCCTTGGCCCGCTCCAAAGATGTCGGCCGCAATGTTGCCTGCAATGTTGACCGCGCGCGCGTCTGGCTTCGCAACGGGCAGGTAACTTGCCTAGCTGCCCTCCCCCCCACGAGCAAAGCAGAGCAGGCTCGTACCAGCAACAACTCACACCAACCACACCTCAAGATGGCGCATCGGCATCGCCGGAGCCACGAAAGGACACCCACCATGTACAAGGCACTCGGCACTTGGTGCTTCCGGCATCCGTGGCGGGTCTTGGGGGCTTGGCTGGCAACGGCTGTCGCAGTCGGTGTGGTCGCCGCAGGGCTAGGACCGTCGTTTGGTGCTGAGGTCTCCAATCCTGGTTCTGAAAGCGGTCGCGCTGGCGATCTTCTCGCGGAGCACTTCGGCAGTGTCGGCTCGCGCGTCAGCGGCACCATCGTCCTTGATGCCATCGAGACAACCGACGGTGTCAACGATCCCCAAATACGGGCCGCCATGACAGCCCTGCTCGCAGAGATCGACGCAATCGATGACGTATCGGTGCGCTCGCCGTACGAAACCGGAGGCGCTCACCGCATTGCCAGCACCGGGTCGGCGGCGGGGCGTATTGCCTACGCCGACATTGAGACTGATCCAGGTTTCAATGTTGACGAGGCCGGTGCGCTGAGCGCCGACATGGAACATCTCATTGAGGTCAGCGAACTGCGACAGATCCCCGGAGTGCAAGCACATATCGGCGGTTCGTGGCTGGCCGAGCAAGCACCACCCGAGACTGAGGCCATCGGCTTGGCGTTTGCGATCTTCGTGCTCATCGCTGCGGTCGGCTCGGTCTCGGCGATGGGGGTGACCGTCGGCACGGCGCTGCTGGGCGTCGGCATCGGCTCTTTAGCCATAGTGATCCTGAGCAACGTCGCGACCGTGCCCGATTTCGCGTCAACCATCGGCGTGATGATCGGCATTGGTGTCGGCATTGACTACGCGCTATTCATCATCAATCGGGTCCGCGAATGGCGACAGAACGGACTCGATCTGCAAGCCGCTGTCGGCGCCGCGCTGGACTCCGCTGGACGCTCGGTGGTCTTCGCCGGAGCCACCGTGGTGCTGTCACTGCTGGGCCTGCTGCTGATAGGGCTGCCGTTCATTTCTGGACTGGGTGTCTCAGCAGCGGTGACAGTCGCCGTGGTGATGGCCGGCTCAATCACCGTGCTACCGGCAGTGCTTGGACTCCTCGGCGAGCGCATGAAGATCATCAAAATCAGGGGAGTGATCGCGTCGTCGCTCGTCGCTGTGGCGCTGCTGGGCTTCGGGTTGGGCATTGCGCCACTGCTGGCCGGGATTCCTGCAGCAGTGGCCGTGGTGCTAGCCGGCTCGTTGGCTAAAAGCCGCAATCCGCTGCGCCGGACACTGCCGCAGCGAACACCCAAACCGCTGCGAGATACCGCTTGGTACCGGCTCAGCCGAGCGGTGCAGGCGAGGCCTTGGACGGGTGCGCTTGGCGGCTTTGCGTTGCTGTTGTTGCTGGCCGCGCCGGTGCTCGGCCTGCGCTTGGGCTTCTCCGACGAAGGCAACTTCCCCGCCGACAGCGGCACGCGGCAGGCCTACGACCTGCTAGCCGAAGGCTTCGGCCCAGGTGCCAACGGCCCGCTGCTCGTGGTGGCTGAGACCTCACAACCGGACGATCTCGGGACGCTGGTGAGCCTTGCCGGCGCCATCAACAAAACCGACGGCGTGGCCGTGACGTCGCTGCCGGTAGCAAGCCCTGATGGCGGCGCGGCACTGATCCGGATTCAGCCGACGACCGGGCCCCAAGACATCGCTACTGAAGAGTTGGTGCAACGTCTGCGCGGCGAAGTGATTCCCGCTGCACTGGCCGGCACTTCAGTTGTGGCGCATGTAGGCGGCGCTGTGGCATTCGGGATCGATTTCAGCGATTACTTGACGCAACGAATGCTGATCTTCTTTGCAGCCGTGCTGGGCGCCTCGTTTTTGCTGCTCACAGCCGTGTTCCGCTCGCTGGTGGTGCCGCTCAAGGCTGTCGTCATGAACATGCTGTCAATCGGTGCTGCCTACGGCGTGGTTGTAGCGATCTTCCAATGGGGATGGCTGGGCAGCCTGTTCGGCATTGAAGGCGCGCCGATTGAGCCGTTCATCCCGATGATGCTGTTTGCGATTCTGTTTGGGCTGTCGATGGATTACGAGGTGTTTTTGCTATCACGCATGAAAGAGGAGTACGAGCGAACCGGCGACCCAGTGAACTCAGTGGCTGACGGTCTGGCCTCAACCGCTCGGGTCATCACTGCGGCAGCCGCGATCATGGTGGTGGTGTTCGGCAGCTTCGTGCTGGAGGACAACCGAATCATCAAACTGTTCGGCTTCGGTCTGGCGGCCGCTATTGCGTTCGATGCCACCGTGGTGCGGATGCTGATCGTCCCTTCCACGATGGAACTTCTCGGCACCCGCAACTGGTGGCTGCCAGCCTGGCTCGACCGCATCCTTCCCAATCTGCGCGTCGAGGGCGAACTGTCCGACCGAAACCAAGCCTCAGCGCCCGAGGAGAGCGCCGCCCAGCCAGCACGGTAAATTACTGATATCAGTCGAAATTCACTTGATTGATACGGACACTCCCACATAGCTTGTGTCGCGAATTGAGACTGTGCGCGGAGGAGCTATCTTGGATTACACTGTGATTGCTGCGGTCATCAGCGTGCTCGGCGTCGGGTTTCTGGTAATTCTCGGCTATTTCCTGCAAGGGATCCGTTCGGAATTACGTGCGCTAAGAGAAGACATCGCCGGTCTTTGGGCTGATGTGCATCGTCTAGATGTGCGCCTCGTCCGGCTCGAAGAACAAGTTCGCCAAATCGACACACGCCTGCACCGCGTCGAAGACCAAATACAACAAATCGACACACGCCTGCACCGCGTCGAAGACCAAATACAACAAATCGACACACGCCTACTCCGCGTCGAAGACCAAATACAACAAATCGACACACGCCTGCACCGCGTCGAAGACCAAATACAACAAATCGACACACGCCTGCACCGCGTCGAAGACCAAATACAACAAATCGACACACGCCTGCACCGCGTCGAAGACCAAATACAACAAATCGACACACGCCTACTCCGCGTCGAGACGATGCTCGGCGAAGGTGCGGCTACACCGGTCTCTGCGTAGCCGACGCGCTGCGCGTCACGAGCCGACGGCGAAGTCGGCCACCTCGGCGCCGCTGGCATGCACAAGCTGCTCTGGGGTGAGTTCAAACACGGTGTCGGGAGTTCCCGCTGCCGCCCAGACAGTGCTGTAGGCCAGCAGCGCGCGGTCCGCCACTGCTCGCAGCGGACAGGTATGGCCGAACGGAGGCGTGCCGCCGATGGCGTAACCGGTGACCTCACGCACGCCGTCGGCATCGGCTCGGCTGATTGTGCCGCCAAGCAGCATGCCAAGCCGACTGGTGTCAACTTGATTCGCGCCAGAAGTCAGTGCCAGCACCGGCTCGCTGTCGCACATGAACACCAACGACTTGACGATCTGCCCAAGTTCGCAGCCCACCGCAGCAGCCGCGTCGGCAGCAGTGCGAGTGCCTTCGGGAAAACGCAGTATCTGCGGTGTCATGCCCGCAGCGGCGGCGCCTGCCAAGAACCGTTCGCGCGCGCTCAAACGTCTGGGTCGATCAGCAGATCTCTCTTCGGCGGCGGACACAGGCCTCAACTATGCGGCTACGCGGCGGCTATGGGACTCTTTGGCTACTCGGCTCACGCCTGCTACTCGGCCCACGCCTTGACTTGGGAGATGACCTCGAGGGGATGTTCTGTCTCGGGCGGTAGGGAGATGTCTAGATAAGAGACACCAACCGAGCGGTACACCTCAATGCGTTCTTTCACGCGCTCGGGATCGCCGGTGAGGCTGGCCCGGTCGACGTAGTCGTCGGGCACCGCAGCGAACGCCTCGCCACGTTTGCCAGACAAAAACAGGTCCTGGATCTTTTCGGCCTCATCAACGTAGCCGTAGCGCTTAAACAGGTCGTTGTAGAAGTTCTTGTCGCGTGCGCCCATGCCGCCAACGTAGAAACCAACGTTGTCGCGCACACCTTTTCGCACCGCGTCAACCATCGGGCCAGAACCCATCGCCACAGCGCCGCCCGCCACGATCTGCAAGTCGGCTAAGTCGGCAGATCGTTTGGCGCGGCCGGCTGCCAGTGCCTCGCCCCAAACTTCGTTGAACTTTTCGGGAAGGAAATGGATGGGTTGCCAGATCTCGGCCAGTTCGGCTGTCATCTCTACGTTGCGCGGCCCAATTGATGCCACCGCTATAGGGATGTCGCGTCGATGCGGCTTGGCCATGAGCTTGAGCGGCTTACCTAAGCCCGTGCCACCGTCATAGGGCAAGGTCACAGCATCGCCTTCGTGAACCACCCGGTCGCCCGACCAGACCTTGCGACAAATCTCAACCACGTCCCGTGTCCGTGCCATCGGCTTGGAGAACGGAACCCCATGCCAACCTTCAATGACCTGCGGCCCTGAGGTGCCGAGGCCCAAGATGAAGCGCCCACCAGACAAAGTGTCGATGGTCAGCGCCGTCTGCGCGATAAGCGCCGGACTACGCGAATAGATCGGCAAGATGCCGGTCATGAGCTGTACATGCTCGGTCTTGGCTGCGATGTAGGCCAACGTTGACACCAAATCGAAGCCGTAGATCTCACCGCCCCACACCATGTCAACACCAGCAGCCTCAAGGTCGGCGACATGGCGGGTGAGGCGCTTGGGATCAAGGTTCGCACCTGCGCCAATCGCTGTAGATATTTTCATCGTTGTGCTCCATGTCATTGGGGTCTCGGCCATTGGGGTCTAGTACCGATCGGCGCGAATATTAGGCGCTCAGACGAAAACACATACTGGGCCACCCGCCGGTAGATAGCGCATACTGGGTCGCCTGGCGGTGGCTGATGTGCGACGCCTAGTTTGACTGGAACGCATCTGGCGCGCTTGGAGGTACCAGTCATGGCGGACCGCAAATCGTTCTGGGCGTGGTGCTTGGAATCTGAAGAGCCCACTGACGCGCAAAGAGCCGAGCTAGCCCGCAAGCTCTCAGCCCAGTACGGCACTGAGATCACCGCCAAGCCGGTGCCATCACTCAACGACGCCGACCTGCGAGCGCCGCGCATCGCCATTGACGACTCGGTGGCTGCTTGGTGCTCAACTGCGACGTACGACCGGGCCCGGTATGGCTATGGAGCCCACTTCACCGAACGAGTCCGGGCTTTCAACTTGGACTTTCCGAACCCGCCCGACGTGGTGGCCCATCCTCGCAACGAGACCGAGGTAGAAGCCACTCTCGACTGGTGCGATGCCAATGGATACATCGCTGTGCCCTACGGCGGTGGATCGTCGGTGGTCTGGGGTCTGACCCCGCCAGAAGACCGCGGGCCCACGGTGGTCATCTCTTTGGACCGGCTCAACCAAGTGCTCGAGATCGACGACGTGTCACGGGCAGCACGCATTGAGGCCGGCGTATTCGGCCCGCACCTCGAAGACCAACTACGGCCCAGCGGACACACGCTGCGTCATTTCCCCCAGTCGTTCCGGTTCTCCACGCTCGGTGGCTGGATCGCAACGCGCTCAGGCGGTCACTACGCCACCAATCACACCCATATCGACGACTTCGTCGAATCAACAAAAATGATTACCCCATCGGGCTGGTGGGAATCGCGCAGGCTGCCCGGTTCAGGTGCCGGACCCAGCCCCGACCGCATGGTGATCGGCTCTGAGGGCATCTACGGGATTATCACCGAGGCGTGGATACGCATCCAGAAGCGTCCGAAGTTCCGTGCCACCGCTGGGATCACGTTCGGCTCATGGGAAGCTGGCTGCGACGCAGTACGGCATCTCGTACAAGCAAAGCTGTGGCCAGCGAACCTGCGCATCTTGGACCCGGCCGAAGCCGCCCGCGCGGCGGGGATGGACGGCAAGCACGCACTGGTCATCGTGTCGTTTGAGTCGGCTGAGCTGACCCAACGCCACAACATCGCGCAAGCGGTTGAGATCGCGCGCCAATGCGGCGGTCAGATACACGACGACGAAATTCAGATTGACGACGGCACTGCCACGCCAACCGGGCGCGGTGGCGCTGTCGGCGCGTGGCGCAATGCGTTCATCGGTGTCGGCAACGGCGTGGAGACTTCGCTGGGGTTGATCAACGACACCTTCGAGACCGCCATCACTTGGGATCGGTGGCCCGAGTTTGATGCCACGGTGCGTCACAAAGTGGGCGCAGTTCTCACCGACGTGTTCGGCAAGCACCACACGCTGTCATGTCGCTTCACTCACGTCTACACCGACGGTCCGGCCCCCTACTACACATGGTCCGCAATGGGCACTCAAGGCGGCGAGATTGAGCAATGGCAGATCGTCAAGGAAGCAGCCAACGAAGCCGTGGTCTCTGCCGGCGGTACATGCACCCACCACCACGCCGTGGGCCGCATGCATCGACCGAACGGCTACGACCGCCAGCGCCCAGAATTGTTCGCTGAGGCGATACGCGCTGTCAAAAAACGGCTCGACCCCAACGGCATTCTCAACCCGGGTGTCCTCATCGATTCCTGATCGCGACTCCCGGCCGCAACTCCCGACAGCGACTCCCGATCAAGGCCCGCCGGTCGCCCCTTTGCAGCTAGCGAGCACACCCACACGCGGCGTAGCGTGTCAACTATGGAATGGGGAATCACTTTGCCGCACTTGGGCCGTATCGGAACACGAGATGCCATGCTGGAGTTCGCAGCCGAGGTTGAACGGCTCGGCTTCTGCTCGGGCTGGGTATCTGATCATGTCTGCTGGCCAGCTGAGTTCGCCTCGAAATATCCCTACAGCGACGACGGCAAGTTCCCTGCGCCGCCAACAACTGGATGGCTTGACCCATTCGGCACATTGCTCTTCGTAGCCGCTGTAACCGAAAAGCTGCGGCTCGGCTTCAGCGTGCTGATCTTGCCCTACCGTCCGCCGGTCGAAACAGCCAAACGCTTAGCGACCATCGACGTGTTGTCACAAGGACGTCTCATTTTGGGTGTGGGCGTGGGATGGATGCAAGAAGAAGCCGAAGTGTTAGGCATGCCGTGGGACCGGCGCGGTAAACGCTGCGATGAGCAACTGCGCGTGTTCGACACACTTTTTTTCGACGACAACCCAAGCTTCGACGGAGAATTTTATTCGTTTCCTGCGGTCGGCTTTGAGCCCAAGCCGGTGCAGAATCCAGTGCCGATCTGGGTGGGTGGCAACACATCGGCTGCGTATCGGCGTGCGGCTCGATGCGGGCACGGCTTCCACGCTGCCTTTGAGCCACTTCACGATGTCGCTTCAGGCTGGGAACAGGTGGTAGCAGCGTGCGAAGCGGAGGGGCGTGACCAGCACGAGATCACCTTGTCGCTGCGCTACTACCTCGATCCAGCGTCTGGGATGAAACCTGAGATATCAGTGGCCGGCAGTGCCGAACAGATGATCGACATGGTGGGGCGCATCGCAGACACCGGTGTAACACATCTCGTGCTTGACCCAGCGGTGAGCGGCGGGCTCAAGGGCCGCATCGAAGCGTTGACGGCGTTTATGGAAGACGTGGCTCCTCATTTCTCCTAGACCCCACGCGTAGCCGTGCAGCCGTGTAGCCGCGCAGCGTGCAGATGTGTAATCACCAAGCAAGTCTTCGGGAGCACAGCGCTTCGGGAGCACAGTGTTGCCGCTGAGGTGTCGGCAGACTTGCAGGCATGCTGTGGGCATCTTCACTTGCTAAGTCGTATCCGCCTAGGCGGCTGTTCACCGGTGTCAGCATTCAGCTCTCACCGGGCCGTCGGGTGGCGCTCGTAGGCGGCAACGGAGTCGGCAAGACCACGTTGCTGGAGATCTTGGCGGGCATCGGCGAGCCCGACGAGGGCGAGGTCTTCCGCCAAAGTGGAGTGAGCGTGGGCTACCTACCCCAAGAACTCGACGAGATCGCCGACGGCACTGTGCTGGAAGCAACGCTCGCAGGTGCCGGTGACATCACCGCTATGACGGCTGAGCTGCGATCCCTTGAGGGGCGCTTAGCCGAAGTGGGCGCGGCCGACTACGACGAGGTGCTAGCCCGCTACGGCGAAACCGAAGCCCGCTTCCGCCAAGTGGGTGGTTACGGATTTGAAGCAGAAGCACATCGGGTGCTCGCAGGCCTCGGTTTCGCCGACGACGACGCGCAGCGCCCGGTTGCCCAACTGTCGGGCGGCTGGCGGATGCGGGTTGCGCTGGCTCAGCTTCTTTTGGCCAAGCCCGATGTGCTGCTCGCCGACGAGCCCACCAACCATCTCGATGTCGATTCTGTGGCATGGCTGGAAGACCAACTTGCCGGCTGGGAGGGCGGTCTGCTTTTTGTTAGCCACGACCGCGACTTCATCGATGCCGTCGCCAATCGCGTCGTCGAGTTAGACCGCTCCTCGGTGTTTGAACATGTCGGCGGGTTCGCCGAATTCGTGGCTGCGCGCACCGAGCGGATCGAAGCTGCTGAGGCGGCCGCAGCGCAGCAGGCACGACGGCGGGTCGAGACTGAGCGGTTCATCGAACGGTTTCGTTACAAAGCCACCAAGGCGAGGCAGGTGCAGAGCCGAGTCAAGATGCTCGAAAAACAGGCACCAGTAGAGCTACCGAGCCGTCAAGAACTCACAGCCCGTTTCGGCTTCGGCACGCCTCGCCGTTCCTCGCGGGTGGTGCTAGAAATGGCCAACGCTTCGGTGGGGTATGACGACGGCGACGCTCCCGTGCTCGAAGGCGTCGATCTCGTCATTGAACGCGGCGCCAAAGTGGGAGTGGTCGGGCCGAATGGGGCAGGCAAGACGACACTGCTGCGGGTCTTGCAAGGTGAGATGGAAGTACTGAGCGGTGAGTTGCATCGCGGCCGCAACGTCGATATGGCCACCTTCGCGCAACACCTAACCGAAGTGCTCGATCCGCGTCGCACGGTGGTGGAAGAATTCACAGCTTCGGTGGGCGATCAGCCGGGTCGCAACGTGCGCACGATGCTCGGCGGTTTCGGCTTCGGGGGCGATGCCGCCGATCGCAAAATCGCCGATCTGTCCGGCGGTGAACGCACCCGGTTGGCGCTCGGGATCACCATGGCAAACCCGGTGAACTTGCTTGTGCTCGATGAGCCCACCAATCATCTCGACCTGCCTAGCTGCGACCTGCTCGAAGATGCGCTGTCGGTGTATCCGGGCACGGTGCTGCTCGTCACCCACGACCGTCACCTCATTCGCAGCGTGGCCGATTCGCTGATCGTGGTACGCGACGGCACAGCCACCCTGCACCCAGGAGTCAACGAAGAACTGCTACGTCCGCCGGGTCTGAGCACGAGACGTACCGCTGGGGTCAGCGGCAGCGTCGGGGCACCCACCAGCGGCGTCAAGGCCGCCAGCGCCACACCAACCGCACAACAAACACCGCACCCGCAAACTTCTCGGGCAACGGCTGCACAGCGACGTCGTGCCGAAGCGGATCGGCGCAAGGCCATCAGAGACGCAACAGCAGACTTGCGACGGCAACTCACTGCTGCCGAGCGTGCCTGGGAGGCAGCTGAGCATCGGGTCGCGGAGCTTCAAACAGAACTCGGCTGCTCAGCCACGTACAACGACCCAGACTTGGCGCGCCAGGTTGCGAACGACTACGGCGCCGCCAAGTCGGACGCGATGCGTCACATGGCTGAGTGCGAAGCCTTGCAGCGCCGGATCGACCGCGCCGCTGCCGGCATCTGACTGCCAGCAAAGATTTGCCAGAGGAATATCGCGTAGCGGGGAATGCGTCGGCAGAGAGCTTGTGGGCGGTACGTTCGACTTGGTGCGAATTCTGGTGACCAACGACGACGGTATCGAATCGGAGGGTCTGCACGTCCTTGCGAGCGCCATGACCGCGCACGGCGATGTAGTGGTGGTTGCACCAGACAGTGAGTACTCAGGCGCCGGTGCCGCCATCGGTCCGATTCACCTCATGGAACCCCAAGTACACAAAGTGCATCTCGACGGCATCGCCGAGGCTTGGACCGTCTCAGGTGCCCCGGCGCTGTGCGTGATGTTCGCCCGGCTGGGCGCTTTCGGTCCTGTGGATCTGGTGGTGTCAGGGATCAACCCGGGCGCGAACGTGGGCCGATCCGTCTACCACTCCGGCACCGTCGGCGCTGCGCTGACCAGCCGCAATGGTGACATACCCGGCTTGGCTGTAAGCCAGAGCGTTGAAGGCTTCGGTGTGGAGGGTCAAGGGTGGGAAGACGCAATTGCGGGCCAAAAATGGCACGTCGCAGCCGACGTTGCCAGCAGTGTGCTGACCGGTCTGCTGGCCGACGAACATGAATCCGCTTGGGCTGTCAACCTCAACGTCCCGAATCGGGAGATCGCCGACATAGCGGGCTGGCGCTTCACTGAGGTCGGGACGTTGCCGATGCGATCGATCACCTCGGTGAGCCTCGAAGCGCATCAGGACGACCCCGACGCGTACCGCGTGGCGATGCAGTGGGGAGAATCCGTGGAGATGCCGATTGATGTCGACACCGGCGCCGTCGCGAACGGCTTTGTCGCCGTGTCGTTTTTGTCGCGCTTGACTGCGCTGCGGGCACCGACTGGGTCCCAACTGGCCGCTCGGCTCAACGAGTTGTTATAAGCCATAAATCGTGAGCTTGCCGTGGTGAGCCAGCCGTGGTGAGCCAGCCGGTCTAGCTGCCGGTAAAGCGTCTGCTCATCCGGAAGTTCCGCGCTGCCATCACCACTGCTGCGATGCCGAGCGCTACTGCCACCCATGCTCCTCCGTTCGCCAGATCGGCATAGGAACGCTGCTCCACTGCCAGTCCTGCGCTCACGCCAGCAGCTGCGCCAAGCGCAGTCATCAATACATCGGCGGTTGCTTGCACACTGACACGACGCTCCACGGGGAATGATGCCGTGAGCAGTGAGCTGGCCGCGACCACGCAGCAACTCCAGCCGATACCAACCAAAAAGAGTCCGCTTAACAAGCCGGTTGCATGCTGAGCTTCGGTGCTGGCAGCCGTAACAGAACCCACCGCCAAGATGAGCGCACCAATGATGATGATGAGCTGACCACCGACTCGGTCAACCAGCCAACCCACATATGGCGAGAACGCGAACATGCCTGCTATGTGCAACGAGAGCATGACTCCGATAATCAGCGCGTTCTGATCTCCTTGGGACATGTGCAGTGGCGACACTGTCATGATGCCCACCATGACCGCTTGAGCGAGCATCATCCCGATCAAGGCAATGGAACCCACTGGATGGGCCAAGATCCGGCCGGCTTCTGCCAAGCTCGGCAGCTGCACGCTCGTTGCTCCCGCGTCTGCTGTGACGACATGTAGAGGATCAGGACGCAGGCGACGCCAGAGATTGAGCGCTGCTACGACGAAGAGACCGATTGCCAGCGCGTAAGGCAGAGCGAAACCGCTGAGCCCGTCAGTGTCAGCGAGCAAGCTTTTGAGGCCGAGTGCGACCGTGGGCCCTAGCACGGATCCGACAGTGCTGGCCCACAGCACCAAGCTGATTGAGCGGGCTCGGTTTTCGTCGGTGGCGAGGTCGGCGCCGGCGTAACGCGAGGCAAGGTTGGCCGCTTGACCGGTGCCGACCATCATCATGCCGACGACAAGCAGCGAGTAGCGACCAACCAACGCCGATGTCATCGCAGAAACGCCGCCCACCGCTCCGACGAGGTAACCAACAGACAGTCCGACGCGACGGCCTCGCCGAGCCATCAAAGCAGCGAGCGGGATGCCCGCAAGCGTGCCTCCGATGCTCAAGCACACAGCCGCTAGCGACGCCTTCGTCTCGCTGCCGGTCATCTGGTCGGCCAGCAGCGTGGCGGCGGAGAATGACGCAGTCATAGCCAACCCGCCGGGGATCACCCCGAGCTGCAGCACCCCGATGGTGCGACGCGCCAGTTCGTCGCGTTCGGGCGAACCGGGGAGATAGGCACTCGCCTCATCAGATGTCAACGGGTTCTGCGACACCGACCTAACCTCCGAATTGGGGTGTGAAACACGAGACTGAAACGCGAAACTGAAACACGGAACATTAATGGTTGCACACAGCGGCACGGCTCGCAGTTTCGGCGAGATGAGCGGGCATCTGAGAGCAGACACTTCGAAGGCTGACTGGTCGAAGGCTGACTGGCGGCGATGGGCTCGGAGTCGTCAACGGTTGGTATCAGAAGCGACCACTGCGGCTGTCGTGGCCGGGCTAGTTGCATTCATCGCCGAATTCGACCGGCACCGTACTGCTGATGCGATGCCCCTGTGTGAGTTGCAGTGTGAGTCACAGTGTGAGTCGCAGCCTGGGCCACTGCCTGAGTCAGCGGGTCTGATTTTGTTTTACCGAGCGATGCCCCACGAGTTGTCGCTAGACGGGCTAGCTGATGGGTTGGGCTGGCAACGGTTCGCTGTGACCCGCACGCCCCCCGTCGGACCGCTAACGCTGCACCCGGCAATCGGGGCTGCCGGGCAGCATCAGACCGAGCAGCATCGGTACGGCTTCCCCCAACCCACCGCAGACGCGTTCAAGTTGGTGCCTCGGCACATTGCGCTGGCGTTGGTGCCAGGTCTGGCCTTCGACCGTCTCGGCACCCGGTTGGGACACGGCGCCGGTTACTTCGACGAACTACTTGCCAAACTTCCCGAAGATTGTCCCCGAGTCGGTGTGACCCCCGCCAAACTCGTTTTCGACCGGCTGCCGTCCGAACCACACGACGTACCGATGACCCATCTCGCCACCGAAGACGGCGTTGTGCCCGTAATCATCAGCCCTGACTGAGCATTCCGCAGCGCTTGTAGCAACAGAAAAACCACTACGCATAGTGCATGGCGCATTGCAAATCGCTATGCTTAATGCATGACACAACTGGTGACCCGCATTGATGAGGACATGGCAGCACAGCTTGACCAACTGGTGGCAACAGGCGAGTTCAACTCAAGATCCGACGCGGTGCGACGCGGCCTTGCTGCGCTCATTGACACCCATCAGCGCCGCCGGATCGGCGATGCCATCTCCGACGGCTACCGGCGCCTCCCTCAGACCCAGCAGGAAATGGGGTGGGCAGACTCAGCGACGGCATCAATGATCGCAGAAGAGCCGTGGTAACTCCGACTCCGACGCAGGGCGATATCTGGTGGGCAGAGGCGAATGACCAGCGTCGGCCTGTGCTGGTGGTGACCCGATCAAGCGCGGTTGAGGTCTTGACATGGCTTGTGGTGGCACCGATCACTCGCACCGTGCGCTCAATTCCTACCGAGGTTCCGCTGGGCCCCGACCAAGGACTGGCCACCGAGTGCGCCGCGTCGTTCGACAATCTGCAACCGATCCGAAAGACGTTCCTCACCGAACGCATCGGCTCATTGGGCTGGCGTAGCCACGAGATTTGCGAAGCGCTCGCAGCCTTGGCGGACTGCTGAGCTACCTGCCTGCCCGCGCAACAGTTGTAGATGCCAAGATGCTGAGCGGTTACCGCCCTGGCTCAGCAGCGACGGCGGTACCGAGCCAGCGCAGCACGGCAACAAACCACGTGAGAGTGAGCAGCGACAGCACGGCCGCAACGAGAATGATCGGCGACGGTCGCCAAGCCCCAAAGGCCGGAGCTACAACTGCGGCGAGCATCAAAGCGACAAACGTCGCCCGATAGATGCGCCGGTGACGGTCCCAGTCTCCCAATGTGCTGAGGATGGCAGCGAGAGACACCAAGGTGATGCCCGTAGCTCCGCAGAACACCCAAGATGCCACAGCCGCCACTCGGCCGTCGCTGGCGTGCTCGGTGAGGTACACGGTTACAGCACCCACGGCAGAGATGGACATCGTGAGCGGCAAATGTGCCGCTGCCCAAATTGACACGCTCCAGCGGTCTTGGCGTGGGAGACGGCGACCGGCGAGATCGAAATAGTTCCACCACAGACCAAATCCGACGCCGAGGGAAACCAACCCAACAGCGAACGTCTCAAAGCGCTGATCGGAGCTAGACAGACCGTTCGCCACACCAAACACGACCTCGCCAAGCACGATGATGTTGAACAGACCGAACCGCTCCACAAGCGACTCCGACACCACACCGGACGATTGCGACGCTTGAGTGCCCGGCCGCGACAGCACAAAGAGCGACGGAATCCACGCCAGCGCGGTCACGGCCCACACCCACATCTGCGCGGACGAGGGCACCAGCATCGAGACAGCCATAAGCACGACCGTCGCTACGAGCAGTTCCATAAACGGACGCGTCGCCCGGCGCAGCTGCGTGCCGGAACGATGTCGTGCCGTGAACCACAGCCAGCCCACCACTGCCATAAACACGCAGTACGTGGCAGCGAAGCGGTCGCGACCGTCGGGGCCTGCATTGACCCAGACAGTCATAAGTGCCACCAGCAGCATTTGGACAAAAACGAACAGGCGCGTGCGCACGTCCTCGCGGCCGTGAAGCTCGTACTGTGCGGATCCGTTCAGCCAAGCCACCCAGATCAGTGAGAACGTTACGGCAAACACGGCCACCTCCGACCACTCGAGGTGATGGGCGAGCCGATGCGACGCAGCAGCGATCAGCGAGACGTAGACGAGGTCGTAGAACAACTCCAAGAAGCTGACCGTGCGCTCACCATCAAACTCTTCAAAGCTGCGCGGTGGTTGCCACATTTGACGCAGCAACTGGCGACGAGTCGAGGCCATTTCAGTTCGAGACCATTTCAGTTCGAGACCATTTCAGTCACTTCCCCGTCAGCTTCGGCCGTTGCAGCCTTGCGCGGGCAGCCTCAACTGCGGGGCGCCTATGACACCCCTCTAGGTGGTCGTTGACAATGCCCGACGCTTGCATGAGCGCATAGCAGGTGGTGGGGCCCACAAACCGCCAGCCCAGCTTCCGCAACGCTTTGCTGAGAGCCGTTGACTCCGACGTAGACGGCATGGAGATGAGTGACTCGTAATCTACGACTGCTGGTCGGCTCGCCGGTTCGGGTTCAAATGACCAAAAGAACGCTGCCAAGCTGCCGTGTGCCTCAATGGTAGCGAATGCAGCCCGGGCGTTGTTGATGGTTGCCTCGATCTTGCCCCTGTGTCGAACAATCCCTGCGTTGCTCAGCAATCGGCCAACATCGTCTGCGCCAAAGCGGGCCACCGCCTCAAAGTCGAAGCCGCTGAATGCTGCCCGAAAGTTCTCTCGTTTGCGCAAGATCGTCAGCCACGACAGCCCCGACTGGAAGCCTTCGAGGCACATCTTCTCATACAGAGAGATGTCATCGGTAACCGGAATGCCCCACTCGGTGTCGTGGTAGGCCTCATAATCGTCGTGGCCTTCGCCCCACCAGCAGGCCAACAACCCGTCAGCCCGCCGCCTCAACCCCTCGGCCACTGCCGACACGGCCACCTCCTCAACCTGACGGCAAGCAAACGTCAAGTAAACACGGTTGCGGCCCTCGTTGCTTGGCTGTTTGGACTGCACGGCGCTGGCGCCGTCGTTGGACTGCGCGGCGATGCCGAGGTCGTCTGGCAGGAGCTGTGAGTTGGAGATGACTGCGGCGGAAGTCGTTTCTAGGCTGCGGAGTTGTGCGCCAACGTCCTGATCGGCTGTTCTTGCTGGCGGGCGGCGTTCAAGGACTGGCGTTCGCTTGGAGCCTGCCGGCGATGGTCTGGTGGGTGGTTGATCTAGAGCTTTCACCTTTCCGGCTCGCCGCACTGGGCACAGCTCTGGTACTCACAATCCTCGTTGCAGAGACACCGACCGGAGTGATCGCCGACCTGTATGGCCGCAAGCGCTCCGTGGTCGCTGCTTATGTCGTGATGGGCGCAGCAATGGTGCTAGGCCCGGTGACAGAACTGTTCGGCGTGCTGGTCATCTGGCAGGTGCTGTGGGCCATCGGCTGGACTCTGCAAAGCGGCGCAGCCACCGCATGGATGACCGACGAACTCGCTCACCAAGCGGTGCTGTCGGCGGGGCGGACGCAGCTGCTGGCAAACGAAACCGCCACCTTCGTTCACAATGCAGACACACCAGCAGCCCAACAACCAGCAGCTCAACAACCATCGACTGAACAAAGTGTCGAACAAACCGTCGAACAACTCCAACCCAGCCCCGGGCGTGAGGTTGATGTGCTCATCGTGCGCCACGCCATCTGCCGTTCAATCGGTGTGATGGTCGGACTGGTCGCAGCGGCAGCGATCGGCGCATGGTCGGTACGGGGAGCAATGACAGCCACAGGAATCATGGTCATCGCAGCCGCCGGGTATCTGGCTGTCACCATGCGCGAGGCCGGCTTCACGCCACCCCGTCGCTGTGCTACGGGCGACAACATCGCTGCCGTAGGCGGCGGTATCGCTGCTGCAAGCTGCGACATCGCAGTTCAGCGCGTCAGTGCTTGGCGAGAGGCACTCGCTGTTTGGATGCGTGGTGCGCGACTCGTGCGTCGAAACCCGTCACTGCTGGCCGTGACCCTCTCGGCTGCGATCGCTGCAGGCGCTTGGGAAGCAAACGACCGGCTCTCTGTCTTGCATCTAGTTGATCTCGGTCTCAGCCAACTCAACAGCCAACAAGCCGTCTTGTTCTTCGGCGCTGCCTGGTTCGTGATGGCTGCACTGGCGATCCCGATGATGACTTGGCTTCACCGGCATCTTGATCGTTCTGAGACCAACGAGCGCAGCAGACACCAAGATGCGCTCCTGCTGGCGCGGTTCTTGGTTATTGCTGCCATCGGCGCGATGGCGCTTGCTCTCAGCGGGTGGTTCGCGGTCGCTCTTGTTGGCTGGGCAGTCCTAGATGTGTCTGGGGAGACCGCCTATTCCTTAACAGAGGCGATGGCGAACCGTCACGCAGAATCTTCAGTGCGGGCCACTGTGGTCTCCTTCGTCGGTCAGTCTCAGGCCGTCGGAGAGGTCGCTATCGGCCTCGGTTTGGGCATCGCGGCACAACTGGTATCAGTGCCGACGGCGCTAGCGGCAGCCGGTGCGCTGTTCGGAATCTCAGCCGTCCCCGTTGCTCTAGCGGAAAGGCGTCCCCGCTGAAACTGTTGGCCGCTGAAACTGCCGGCCGCTCAGTCGTCGGATGTCCCGGCCATCTCGGCCATTGCAGCTTCGGAGCGGCGTGCTAGCTCTTCGGCGTCCACATCTTCGATATGAGTCGCAAGGTTCCAGCGGTAGCCCCAAAGATCCTCAATCATGCCTGAGCGGTCGCCATAGAACTGATCTGTGACGGGCCGCACCTCGGTGGCACCTGCCGCTAGCGCCGCGGCAAAAGCGGCGTCGACATCGTCCACGTACACGGACATCTGCGCAGGCGAACCGCCATAGTGCTGAGGTGCGTGGAAATCCATTTCGGGAAATTCGTCGGCAACCATGACCAGCGAGTCACCTAAGGTCAACTCGGAGTGGCCAATCTTGTCGCCCATGGGCACTCGCATCCGCTCGGTCATACCGAGAACACGGGTGTAGAACTCGATCGCATCGGCAGCACCATTGACGCTCAGCGCCACCGAGATACGGGGGTAGTCATCGGGGATCGGTTGGACCATCGTTGTTAGCTCCTCAGCTCAGACTGTGCAACCCAGACTGTGCAACCCAGACTGTGGCGCAGCCCAGACTGTGCAGCGCAACTGCTCCGACGGCGCGCCGCAGCGCTTCGCCAGACCGCCGACAATACTCAACACAGTCAATACTCAACACAGTCAGGTCAAGAGCAACGCAACAGCTTGCTCCACCGCTGAGGTGGCGCGAGCTTCAAGCCCTGCTTGGTCGGCGCTGGCAATCGGGTGCTCGATCACGGTGAACGGGTGCTCGTGTACACCCTGCACACGAGCCATCAACTCAGCCGCGCTCACGAAGGCGCTGGTCATCACGCTGACAGCGGGCACACCTGCCCGTTCGGCAGCAACGGCATCGTGCAGACTGCACGACGAACAGCTGCCTCAGTCTCCTACCCCAGCCAGCACTGCATCCCAGCCCATCGCCTCTGCCAGCATCTCATGGGGGGCAGGCGCGCTGTAGTTGGGCTTGACCCGACGGATCACCTCGGCCACACCGTGGCGGTCCCGCAGCAGCCGCTCCACTTGGTCGAAGAACGGGGCGGTGTTCTCTTTGCCGTTGGAGATAATCCCGACGGTGGCACCTACCAGCGTGGCGAGCCGAGCTGGCGCTGCGAAGCCCTGCGGGTCTTGTTCGTGAGTCGGGTTCAGCAGTTCCACAGTGTTCTTCTTGGCTGTGTTCTCTTTGGCAGCATCACAACTCTGACGATTCCTTCAACAGTCCACGCACGCGCCCACCGGCACCGTCGCTGCGTGACTGCGAGTACCAAGCCAAGGCGGAATCACAGCTGCAAAGCCTCCCGCCGGGCCGCCCGCAGCCACGATCAGCAAATCATCAGGCGATTCCAGCGCTCGGTACATGCGCTCTGGTTGGCCTTTGACCACCGCGCCCTTGCCGACGGCTGCCCAATCACCCCGACGCACCTTCGCACGTTCAAAAACGCAAGCGGCAATGTCGTCTTTCGACCAGCCTGCGGCATCAAAGTGTGTCCGCAGCTGCGGCGGCAGCACGACCACGTAGTTGCCCGGCCAGATGGAGTAGTGGAGTTGGTTGGCCCGAATTTCCGCCGCGAGGGTTTCGCACAGCTCAGTGGGCTCGGTGGTCCACTCGTTCATCACCTGCCGTGGGGCCATTGAGGCCACCGCAGTTACCGACGACACTTGGCCGCGCTCGGCAGGTGCCACACCGAGCCGCTGATCGCCGAGCGACATCCATTGGGTGGCTTCTTCGTCTTCAGCGATGCAGTAGCCCGCCTTGCCGGGGTGCCCGAGCGTGGAACGGTCAATGCCGCCGGGCTTGATGTCGAGCACGTTGGCCAGCACTAACCGCACTGCCCGTGCGATGACAGCGCGCGACCGGTCGGCGCTCCCGAGCGCGCTGAACGTTGCATCCATTGCAAGTTCTCGCCGTATGGGGCCATTGATGACCAGCAGGACTGCGCAACCGCCGGTGGATGCCGTGGGGCCATGCAGCGCAAACTCTGGCTGCAATAACGCAGTGAGCGCCGTGACTACGACCGGAAAATGCGGCGGCAGACATCCCGCCATAACAGCATTGACGGCCACCTTTTCGGCGGTGATGGACCGCGCCCGCACCGGCTCGATGCCTATGAGATGACTAGGCGGCAGCATCGCCCATTCCAAGCAGGCAGCTACGGCATCATCGGTGGGCGGCATCACGGGCAGCCCGTCAGTCCAGCCCTTGCCATGAAACACCTCTTGAGCACCGAAAAGATCGTCAACTGTGACCCGGCTCGAAGTGAGCTGTGAGGCCGTTTGCTGCTGGGGCACTAGCTGCGCTCAAACAAGCCGCCGAGTGGTCCGCGAGAGTCGTCGGCCTGTGGTCCGACGGCGTTGGAAAGCACCCGCGACGCCAACCGCGAGAACGGCAGCGACTGCAGCCACACCCAACCGGTGCCCGACACCGTGGCCAAGAACAGACCTTCACCGCCGAAGAGCATCGACTTGAGATTGCCGGCCCGTTCGATGGAGTACCGCAATGACGGCTGCATCGCCACAAGGCAGCCGGTGTCCAGCCGGATCGTCTGCCCGTTGAGTTGGATGGCCTGAATGGAACCGCCTGCATGCAAGAAAGCCATGCCGTCGCCCGATAGACGCTGCAAAATGAAACCTTCACCGCCGAAGAGTCCAGCGCCGAGGTTGCGTTGAAACGCGATATCGAGCTTGGTGCCCATTGCAGCGCATAAGAAGGCATCGCGTTGGGCGATGATCTCCCCGCCGTACTGCGTCAGATCGACTGGGATGATCTTGCCGGGGTAGCCCGCTGCGAACGCAGCCTTGGCTTTGCCCGCCGCCCCGGTGTTGGTGAAGTGCGTCAAAAACAGCCCTTCGCCCGAGAGTGCCCGCTTGCCGGCGGACTTCAGCTTGCCCCACAGTCCCTCATCGGGCTCGGAACCGTCGCCCATGACCGACTCAAAGGAGATGCCGTCTTCGATGAACATCATCGTGCCGGCCTCGCCGATGACAGTCTCACTTGGATCAAGTTCAATCTCAACGAACTGCATGTCATCGCCAAATATTTGGTAATCGATTTCGTGGCTGCGCATAACCGAAGGCTCCTCGCTGGCTCGGCCGCGCGCTAAACCGCTCGACCCTTTTCACCCAAAGATACTCACTGTGCCGGACCGCCAAAGCGACTTCGGTACAGAGGTCGCGAGAGATCATCACGCCATGGCTGCCCACGTGACCGTCGTGGCCCCCAAGGGCGTCGCTGCCTTGAAACAGCGCGACATGCGGGTACCTGCGCTTAGGTACCCGCATTTAGGTACCTAGGTACTTAGTTTGCAACATTTATGCTGCTACATTTGTGGGGGTGGTACTGAGCATCAAGAGCGCGCAAGCCGATCAGCTTGCCCGAGAACTCGCCGAACTGACTGGCGAGACCATCACCGAAGCGGTTGTCGTCTCACTTGAAGAACGTCTCGCACTCGAGCGGCTGCGGCAACGGGAACGAAGCCTCCGCGACATCGTTGAGAGATTCAGACAGTTGCCTAGGATTGACGGTCGCGGCACCAACGACATCTTGGGCTACGACGAGCACGGTCTGCCCGCGTGACCGTCGTGGACACCTCAGCGATCGTCGCTGTGCTGCTCAAAGAAACCGGCTGCGAGGCAATTGAACGCGAGTTGCTGCAGGGTCCGTGCATCATGTCCGCCGCGACGCGGGTTGAACTGGGGATCGTGATTGAGGCACGCGTAGGAGCCGCCGGCACCCAACTGCTTGAAGAACTGCTCGCCCGCATCAACATACGAATCGCCCCTGTCGACGACGACCAAGCGCGGGAGGCACTGGTGTGCTGGCGCAGGTTCGGCAAGGGCAGGCACCAAGCCGGCCTCAACTTCGGCGATACGTTCGCCTACGCGCTCGCACAACACACCGGACAACGACTCCTCTGCGTTGGCGACGACTTCAGTCGCACCGATATCACCACTGCACCCTTGTGCTGAACCAGCTGAGTTGCTTGGGAAAACCGGTTCAGCTGCATAGTGACCAGCGGCGCTGGGGCTGTTAGTAGATCTTGGAGTCGGCCCAGGCGGAGGCTGCGGCCCCGGCGGAGGTACCTGAGGTGCGGGCCGTGTGCAGATCGCTGGTGATGCCTCCTCTGAGTGCCAAGGCGTCGCCGGCGACGGTTTGCATGCGGTAACCCTTGCCGCGGCGATCAGCCGACAGCGCAGCGGTCGAGTGGATGCCTGCGGCGATGCCGTGGGCGGCACAACGTGCAGCTATGTGCTCGAGCGTTGCTTTGTAATCGGCATGCTCATCGGTATATCGGGGCCCATATCCGTAGCTGATCGACAGATCGGCAGGCCCGACGTAGATCGCGTCAACACCGGAGATCGCCAATATGTCGTCGAGTTGCTCGACTGCCTGGCGGGTCTCAATCATCGGTATGCAAGCGGTCGTTTCGTTAGCTACGTCAAAGTAGTGCTCGCCTGCGTCGGCTCGCGCGGCGGCCAAAACGGGGCCGAAGCTGCGCGCACCCAGCGGCGGGTACTTGCACGCTGCCACTGCGGCTTGTGCCTGCGCAACGGAGTTCACCATCGGAATCACGACACCTTTGGCGCCTGCGTCAAGCACTCGCCCGATGATGCCGGGCTCGTTGTGCGGCACTCGCACGATGGGCGTGGCACCCCCCAGCTCAATGGCTTGCACCATCTCAACTACTGCTGGGTAGTCGGCGATGCCGTGCTGCATGTCAACGCAGACGTAGTCGAAACCGGCGCGCCCGGCAATCTCAGCCGACTGGCTCGAAGACATCGAAAGCCAAGCACCCAACGTCTCGCCTCCTGACGCCCAAGTGGTCATCATGTTGTTTGGCATCTACGTGCGCTCCTGTGTGCGGGGCACCGCTGTGGCGGCTCAGACATCAAAAACCAGGCATCAAAAAACACAGCGCGCCTACCTTCAACTGGTAGAGCCGCACCGTAGCGTGGCTGATTACGTCGGGTCGCTAGCCCTCGGGGGCTGCCGTAGAGCCAGACTTGCTAGGGCCTAACTACATTGCTGTTAATTACAGAGCTGTTAGCTACGGTGCAGTACAGTGTTTCTTGTGCAGTTTGTTTTGCACAGCGTGTTTTGCGCCAGTCCAGCGAGCTGGTTTGACAACAAGCCGAGTTAAACCGCGGAAGGTCCCCCATGCGTCTTAGATTGCGTCAATCACGCCACTGGCCATCGTGCCCGGCTGCGCTGAGTACTCGGCGGCTCTTTGGCAGGCAAACGATGGGCAGGTGGATGCCAACAGCGCTGGTGACCGTCGTGGCCGCTGTTGGGGCCGTGGCTTGCGGTTCAACTGAGTCGGTGACCGTCGGCGACGAGACCGCTGCCACCACTGGCGCTGCTGCGACCCCCGCTGCAACCGACAGCCCCGCAATCACCAGTGCCGAAGAAGCCGAAGGAACAGTCGGCGACACGGATATATCGGCTGCCATCGAACAGCTGTCAAATACCGTCGGCGGATTGAGTGCAGCGAGTCGTGCCTGTGTGGAAGATGTACTAAGAGACGACCCGGCCACGGTCGCAGCGGCGCTTGACACGTCGGGGGAGGCGGCTATGACTCCGGGAACGCTCGAAGTGATCTCCTGCATGACACCCGACGAGGCTGCAGCTTTGATGCCACCCGAGGATGGACCGGGCATTGACCCGAACGAAATCGGCTGCCTGATGGCAGAACTCGAAGGAGTGCCCGACGGCGAGCGGATTCTGGACGTGCTAAGCGGCGCTGACCCTTCTGGGCAAGGACTCACACCCTCGCAGAGCGCACAGCTCGGTGAGGCCGTAGAAGCCTGCGGGATCGAGACCGGGTTCGGTTTCTCCGATGCTGAGGGCGAGTTCGACGATGTGGAGGACTCGCAGGATCTCGGCGGCAGCTGGGGGCCATGCGGCGTCGGCCTGTTGCTGTATCCCGGCGATGAGTGTTCTTACACCACGTTCACCCTGACTATCCGCTCCGATGGTGCCGCGGTGATTGACGGCAGCGTCGGCGGCAGCACGATGAGCAATGCCGTCATGGAAGGCGAGAGCATCGACCTCGGCCAGTTCCGCGCAACGAGGAATGGCACGGTCTGGGAGATCAAGTCTCTGCCCTAGCCGCTGCCGCAAGACTATTAAGTTTTGCACACTTACTTTAAATAGAGTGCGGCGGTACGAAAGATCGTTTAATAACGCTGCAGCCACACCGGCGGTATCAAACATTAAGCTCCAAAACTGAATAACGTTGCGGTCAGGTTCGTTGCTCCGACCGATGGAGCCGCAACACCGAACACAGCGACCCCAAAGCGCACGAACCCATCATCGCGGCAGACAGGAGCGCGGACGCATGCCCGCAAGACAGCCACCGAGCCCAACGGGTGAGTAAATCGGAACGACCGTCGGTGGGGAGGAAATGGGGTGGGGCAGAGGCTTAGAGCGACTGGAGACGTTCGATGGCTTCATCTAGAACAGCCTCTTGTTTGCAAAAGGCGAACCTCACCAAAGGTCGGCCTTCGTGGGCGTTGTCGTACATGACCACGTTCGGCACGGCAGCCACACCGACCCGCTCCGGCAGGTTCTGGCAGAATTTGATGCCGTCGTCGTAGCCGATCGAACGGATATCGGCCGTGATGAAATACGTGCCAGCAGGTTCAAAAACCTCAAGCCCCACCGAGCGCAGACCTGCGCTCAACCGGTCGCGTTTGGCCCGCAAATGTTCGGCCTGACTCTTGAAATAGTCATCGCCCAAGTCCAGCCCCGCGGCGATGGCGTACTGGAACGGGCCGCCGCTCACAAACGTCAACCATTGCTTCGCTGTGCGAACGGCTGCGATCAACTCGCCGCAGGCGCAGATCCAGCCGATTTTCCAACCCGTGACAGCGAACGTTTTGCCGCCGCTTGAGACGGTGACCGTGCGGTCGGCCATACCTGGCAGAGTCGCAATCGGGATGTGCTCGCCATCAAAGACCATGTGCTCGTACACCTCATCGGTAACCACGATGAGGTCCCGCTCAATCGCCACCGCAGCTATGGCCTCCAGCTCGGCTCGGTTGAACACCTTGCCGGTCGGATTGTGCGGGCTGTTGAGCACCAGCAGCCGCGTGCGGGGTGTGACCGCAGCGGCCAGCTCGTCGGGATCGAAGCCGTAGTCGGGTGGTCGCAGCGTGACGACTTTGCGCACAGCACCCGCCATCGAAATGGCGGCACCGTACAGGTCGTACCAAGGCTCAAAGGTCACAACCTCATCGCCCACCTCGCACAGCGCCAAGAAGCTGGCAGCGAGCGCCTCACTGGCACCGGCCGTTATCAGCACCTCGCGGTCAGGGTCGCACTGCAAACCCCAAAAACGCGACTGATGGCGTGCAACTCCACGACGCAACTCCTCAATGCCGACACCCGGCGGGTACTGGTTTGCGTTGCCGCTGCGAATAGCAGCCACAGCCGCCTCAAGTACCTCAGCCGGACCGTCGGAGTCAGGAAAGCCCTGGCCCAGATTGATGGCACCAGTGCGCACAGCGAGAGCCGACATCTCCGCAAAGATTGTCGATTGGTAGCCCTGCAGGCGAGAGTTCAAAAAAGGCAGCCGTGTCACGCTGGCAAGGTTAGGCAGCTCGGGGGCTACTGGTAAGAAACGAACAACGGTGGCGGCGTGAGTGCCAGCACCTCTGCGGCGGTGGCAGTGGGGCTGTCCTCGTCGTAGAAGTTCTTCCAACCCCAGTAGTAACGATCGGCGTCAGGCAAACCAATCAGCGCGTTCCAAGTGGAGTATTTCGTGCCGAGTGGACCCTGCCCGTCCATGTGAATCATCACTGCCAGCTCTGGGGGCGTTTCAATCAGATCTCGGTTGGTGATCATCGAGAAACGGAATTGGTGCAACAGCAGCAACTTCTGTGGCAAGGCCTCGGCGCGCACAAGACCAGCCAGCCAGGCCGAGACTTGGTTGATCTCAGCGGCATCCACCGTGCCGACCTGTCGCAGATGTCTTTGGCCAGGTTTCAGTCGCCATTCGGGATCAAGAGCCAACCCAACATGGGGCAACCGCAGGAACTCCTCATAGAGCTTGGCCTGGGTGAGGAAATCCGTTCGGCCCGACTGCAAGTCAAGTACGACGTAGATGTCGTTAGCAGCAGCTATCTCGATCCACGGCCTGATCGCCTCAAGGTCGGTTTCGTTGGAGTAGTCGCCGTCGCGGCCAGCTTGAGCCGACGCAACGGTGGCGATGATCTCAAAGGCAAGCACCACCTCCCGCCCGTCTGCGTCGTACCCTTGAGAGATAGATCTGGCGCGCTCCACCGCCTCGTTGGGACCTTGCTCGCCGAGCACACCAAGCAGCGACGTTGTCGGGTGGCCGTAGATGGCCAGCAGCCGGCGAGTGCGATCAGGCCCGAACATCAGCAAGCCACCGCCGGGCAGCTCATCACCCCGACGGATGACCTCAAGCTGCCAAGCAGCGTCGGACGCGAGGTCGTCGTGAAGCTCAACATGGGTCGCGTCGCGGAGCATTTGGCGGTCTTCGGAAGCCAAAGCTCGTAAGTCTTCGGCTGCAACGACCGCTGCGAAGCCAATCTGGCTGCCGATGGCCCCTAGGTGAGCGGCTTGTGAAGCATCAGTTACAACCCACACACGCTCAGGCGGAATATCGGCAACCGGCAGCACCACCCTGGGGTTGACCGGTACCTGCTCAACGGCATGGCCAGCAAGCTGCAGCTCAAATATCTGCTCGCTGAAGCCCGCTGCGAGGATCCGCTCGGCCCCGAGACGCCGTATTTCGTTCATCACATCAGCCGTGGACGATGGCTCAAGCAGCAGTACGGGCCCACGAATTTCGCTAGCAGCCAGTGTGAGGGCAGACGCTGGGTTGTTTGTAAACGCCAAACCGACCTCGTGGGCACAGTCGTAGAGGGCACGCGATATTTCAATGCTGAGGTGTGCAGCGGCGACATCGAATGCAGTAGCTGTGTCGAATGCTGCGGCCGTGTCGAATGCAGCGTCAAGTGCAGGCTCATTCGGCATCGCCTGAGGCGAGCAGCCTTGCTGGGTCACTGATGTCACAGACTGCCCTGTTGCATCAGTAGCAGGTACATCGGCGGCAAGCACGTCAGTTGTCGCACTGGCGCTAACCGTGCCCGATGGGCTTGGGACCGTGGCAGAAGAGGTGGCTGGCTCAACGGCTTCTCGCATGGGGAAGCCCCTAGGTGAGCACGCTGCAGCGAGAAGAATCACGCTGGCAGCCGCCAACGCAACCGCCCAAGGCGGCAAAGCATCACGCCGCTGGACCGCTGAGAGCATCGCCACGCTCGGAGAAACTATTGAACCGCGCGGCAATACTGACGGCATGCCGATCCCAGAACTAAACCCCCACGTTCCCGCTCGCTATGACTCCACCGATGCTGACCTCGCTTCGGTAGACGGCGTGCTGTCTACTACTCGCTCGGTGCGGCTGCGGCTGGACCTCGAGCGAGAAGTGCCACACGACTTGGTGCTCGACTGCATCGACGTGGCCGAACAAGCACCCGGCGGCGGTAACCAAGCCAGTCGGCGTTGGCTCGTGATACGCGACCAAGCTCAGCGCCAAACCCTCGCAGAGATGTACCACTCGATCGTGGGCGGCTTCATGCAGCAAGGACGCGACGCCACTGCGGGCACCGGGCACCCGATGGAGCGAGTGATGAAATCTGCGTACCACCTCGCAGAGCGCCTTGGCGAGGTGCCCGTGATTGTCATTCCCTGTGTGTGGGGTGTTCACGACAACAGCGGCAAACCGGGTCTGTTCGACTCGGTGCTGCAATCGGCGTGGAGCTTCTGCCTCGCAGCGCGTGCCCGAGGTCTTGCCACAGCATGGACGACGGCGATTCTCGACCAAGAAGACAAGTTGCGAGAAGTGCTCGGCATCCCCGAAGGGGTCACGCCGGTTGCGTTGCTGCCGCTGGCGTGGTCGAAAGGCACCGAGTTTGGCGCTGTTAGACGACGACGCGCCCAAGAGATCGCGTACATCGACGGCTGGGGTCGCACTTGGGAAGAACTCAGTGCTAGCTCTGAGGGTCGGCGCTTGCGCGAAGGACCCGGTGCCACGGTGGAGATAGACATAGATGCCTCCGCAGAACGCGTCTGGGAGATCGTTAGCGACATCAACGCTGGTGCCGATTTTTCTGAAGAGTTCGTGCGTGCCGAGTGGGTGCCCGGCTGCGACGGTCCAGCGCTTGGTGCCAAGTTCATCGGCTACAACCAGCACCCTGCTATCGGCGAATGGAATCTAGATCTGACCATCACCGAGTACGAGCCGAACGTACTCTTTGGTTGGGTGACAGGCGAGACCCCCGAGACTGCCGGGGCGCGCTGGCGTTACGAGATCGATGTATTGCACGGTCGACGGTGCCGTCTGCGCCACACCGTCCGCCTCGGTCCGGGCCCTTCCGGACTCACCGCAGCCATTGAGGCGATGCCCGACAAGACTTCTCGCATTCTGTCTCGGCGCCAAGACGAGCATCTCGCCAACATGACCCGTTGCGTCGAAGGCATCAAAGCGCTAGCCGAGAACAATTCTTAAACCCAAGCTCAATCAGCTCAAGAGCCGCTGCCTACCTCAGGCCCTCGTCCTCGTCTGTGAGCAGGTCTTGGTGCTCGCCTAGGCGCGGTGCGCGGGTGGCGCGCCACGGCGTAGCGGAGAACTTGAACGGAGCGCCGGGATAGGTAACAGCAACACCGTCGTGATCGATCTCAACGGGAAAGCCTCGTGCCACAAAGTGCTCATCTGTAAGCATTTCCTCGGGCGAGTACACAACACCGCACGCCAAGCCGATCGACTGCAAACCCACGAAGAGTTCGTGCGAACCGAGCCGCTCCGCTAGGAAGTTGACGGCTTCACGTCCGGCCCCGAAGACTTCTGCGCCCAGCGGATCGGCATCGAGGTCGAGAATGTCAATCTGGCTGTAACTCTCGCCCAGCGCCAAGAGTTCGGTGTTGGGGCACTCCTCTAGCAGTCCCAACTCGGCGATCCAGCCGACCAGCGCTGCGAACTCTGGACCGCGGCGGGGTGGCACGCCGGTATTGAGCCAGCGACCGTCGGTGCAGAGCACTTGCGTGGGTTCGGAGATTTGCGGAAGGGCATGGCGACCGGTCTGGCGCTGCACGTCGATCTGCTGATTCAGCCAGTAGTAGGTCGCAAATTCGCAAGTGGCGTTGGCAGCGGCCAGCATCGAGACATCAATGAGTTGGCCTTGGCCCGAATGCTCACGTCGCATCAAAGCCGCCATCAATGCAATCACGGCGTACTGGCTCGGCATGTGTAGGCCTTGGTTCCCTCCACCCCGGACGGGTGGAAGCGAGTGATCGTCGTACCCACACGACCACATCGGACCGCCTTCGGCCAGCAACGTCAGATCGGTGGTCGGCGGGTTTGGCCGTGTACGCCCGTTGTGTGTGATCGACACCCAGATGAGGCGCTCGTTGCGCCCAGTTGCTGCGCCCGTTGAGTCGGTTGGGCCGCCGAGTTGGTTCCAGTCCAGCTCAAGGCTGTCAAGACGACCCGGTGGCTCAGCCTCGATGACCGCGTCGGCAGTGCTGACGAGTTGACGAAAGTCTGCTGCGCCGTCTGCGCTGTGGAGGTCAACCACTACCGAACGCTTGGACGTGTTGTAGTGCCACCACCACAATGAATTCTCGCACAATGAATTCTCGCACGATGCATGCTCAGCATCGGGACGGTCACCGGCAAAGGGTTCGTACCCGCGCATAGGCGAACCTTCGGGGGGTTCGATCACGATCACATCGGCACCCATATCCGCCAGCAATTTTCCCGCCAAGGCACAACGCTCTGATGTCAGCTCAATCACACGGAGCCCATCGAGCGCCCCCCGGGGCGATGGTGAAGACATCAGATGACCCCCGCTGCGGCAAAGTCCGCTATCTCATCGTGGCTGTACCCCAGCACTTCTCCAAGCACATAGTCGTTATCTTCGCCGAGGCAAGGTGCGGCGCGGCCAATGGCCCAGTCGTCGTGGGAAAGGCGCAGAGGCAAGCCCTCAACACGGGTGTCACCAACAGCGCTGTGCGGCACGGTCAGCCACATTCCCCATTCATTTGTACGGGGATCGCCGTCGATGCGTTCGCTGGGACGCAGTACCGGCGCGGCCGGCACGCCCGCCGCAATCAGCAACTCGGCGACTTCGGCCTTGTTGCGCCCCGAAGTCCACTCGCCAATCAGCCGGTCTAAGCGGTCTTCGTCTGCAAGGCGTCCGGCGAGGCGGGTCCAGCGGTCGTCTGTGCTCCACGGCTCAGCTACAGCGGTTACGAAACGCTGCCAGTCATGGTCATGGCGCACTGCTATCGCGACCCATTCATCGTCTCCTTCGCAGGCGAAAACACCGTGCGGTGCCATTGCAGGCGACCGAGAACGGTTGCTGTTGGGCATTCCGTCTCGGCGGGCGGGGCGGCCATTGACGGTGAAATCCAACGAAACAGTGCCGTGCAGCGTTCCTGCTGCTTCAACGCACGCCAAGTCCACCCACTGGCCCTCCCCGGTGCGTTGACGGTGATACAGAGCCATCAAAGTCGCCATCGCCATGTAGTAGGCCCCTGTGTGGTCCATGAACGAATAGCCCCATCCCGCCGGTGGTTGGTCGGCTAGGCCCGACTGAAACGTGAGACCAGACACGGCCTGTGCGATCGGACCCCACGAGCGAAACCCCCTATAGGGCCCATCCGCGCCGAAACCGCAGTTGGAGACGTAGACGATGTCGCGCTGGATGGCGCGAAGTGACTCATAGCCGAAGCCGAGCCGCTCCATTACCCCTGAGGCGAAGTTTTCTGTCACTGCGTCGCTGACGGCTACCAGCTCACGCAGCAAGGCTTTCGCTCTGTCGTCGCGGAGGTTGAGCGTGATGCCGAGTTTTCCGGCGTTGTGGTTGTTGAACGAGCCTCCGGCCTCAACACCACGGTGGGAGCCCACGAACGGCTGGGTGCCCCGCAGGATGTCCCAGCGACCTTGCCGCACAGGGTCTTCGATGCGGATCACCTCAGCACCAAGAGCCGCCAGAATCTTGGTAGCGCCAGCGCCGGCGAGTTGCCCGGTGAGGTCGCAGATGCGGATGCCGGCGAGCGCTCCCGGCTCGGGCTTCGGCCAAGTAGGTGGGCAATGGTCGGGGCTAATCACGGCACAAGATCGCGCATCGGCGTGCGAGCGCGGCCGGGTTCGTCTGCTAGTGCGCGCGCGCTGCGCTGGCAGGCTTCAAGGGCGTTTCGCAGTGTGACGGTCCACGCTGTTAGGTCGGTTCGTTTGGCACGTCCGCCGCCCGCCGCTGCGGGCGGAGCGAGAGGTTCTCCCACCACAATCGCTATCTGAGAAGGTTTCAAGAATTTCGCGCCACTGGGCATCGCTTCGCGTGTGCCTGCAATGCCCACCGGCAGCACCGGCGCTTGGGATTTCGCGGCCAGCCATGCTGTGCCGTCGAAGACGGGGCCAATGTCGTCGGAGGGCTGACGGGTGCCCTCCGGGAACACCAGCATCGCCTCGCCGTCGTTCAGCAGGCCGAGCGCCGCACGCATTGCGTCGAGATCGGCTGCGCCTCTCCGAACCGGAAACGTGCCAAGCGCGCGCATAACCCAGCCAAGCGGCTTAGGGCAGAAGAGTTCTTCTTTGCCGAGATAACGAACCCGGCGATGGGTGAGACTGCCTACAAGTGGGCCGTCGAGATGACTGCGGTGAACCGGTGCATAGATAAGTGGGCCGTTCGCCCTAAGTCGTTCTTGACCGGTGGCACGCAATCGGTAGACGCGAAACACGAAGGTGCGTATGAGCCCTCGCGCCGCTCGCCACGTCAGCACACCAGCGAGACCGTCGGCGGCCAGCAAGCCACCAGCGCCGCGCAGCTTCCATTTCCTCGCCTGTGCCCTCACACTTTGATTCTGGCGCACCACGCGCTGATTCTGGCGTTTCTTGCGTTGATTCTGGCGCTCCACGCGGTGTCATTTCTGTTCGACGCTCCCGACGCAGCGAAGACAGCAGCCGACGCCGTCTGGCGAGTGGACGCAGCTCAGCGGCACCTAGCCGCTGGTTGGCCTAGCGTCGGATTGAGTCACATTGAGTCACACCGGGTCACACTGAGTCACGCTGTGTCAAACGAGGAGTTATCGAGATGGACGCAATCGCAGTTGCCCGAAGCATGCGCGGCTCAGTGGGGATGCTGGCGATGGACTGGCTCATGGACCCATCCACCTTGTCCGAAGCAGCGAAGCGTGGCATGGCCGACGGCACAGGCGCTTACGCAGCTGGGCGGCTGGGTGTGCTAGGCAACTGCCCGGTCGACAACGTCGTCGCTGCCGCCTACTTTTGGAACCCGTCAACCATGCGCGAGGCTGTCGAGCAAGGACGCGCCGCAATGAGTCCGGCACAGGGTGCGCTCATCTGGGGCGAGATCTGCGCTGACTTCGGAGCGAAACGGCTCGCCGGCATGGAAGGCGCCGCACGTTTAGGCGAACTACTCGAACGGGTTGTCGATGCGGCCGCGCCGCATGGCGCACCGACGTTTGTTGGCTGGCGGGATCTGCCCCGACCGCCCACCGGCGGGGCCTCGCACGCATTCTTCATGGCCCAGATCATGCGAGAACTGCGTTTTGGCCGACATTGCGTGGCAGTTCAAGCGCTGGGCATGGAACCGCTCGAAGCAATCCTGTCGGGCCCAGCCGGTGAATGGAATGCTGAGTTCTTCGGCTGGTCCAAGCCGTATCCCGATGTCAGCCATCTCAGCGACACCCGCGAACAGATTGAATCGCTAACCGACAAACTGCACGCGCCCGACTTTGAGGTCTTGACGCCCGCTGAGCGCGCCGAGGTGCGTGAACTCGCCAAGGCAGCCCGCTTCCACGACCCCAGCTAAACCCAATCGTGTCCACAAGCAGCGTAAGGCGCTGCTTGTGTGCCTCGCTGCGACAGTGCTGCCGTTGGTGGTCTGGTGGACTCATTACGCTCAGGCTGATGCCGGTGCCGACTGACATGGTTGGGGAGACGATCGGGCCGATCACCCACGATGTTGACGAGCGCTGGACGATGGCCTACGCCGCATCGCTAAGCGACGCCCACGACTGCTACTTCGACACACTCGCCAACGGCGGCATCGTTGCCCATCCGATGTTCGCTGTCTGTTTGGAGTGGCCGGTCATCGTCGCAGGGCGTGAGACATCGGATCGCTGGGGCATCTGTGCAGAGGAAGTGCGGCGCTCGATACACGCCACCCACGACTTGACGGTTCACCGACTAGTGCGTCCCGGCGACCGACTCACCACCAAGCTCACCTACACCGGCATCGAACACAGAACCCCCGGAGCGTTCGGGACCATGCGAATAGAAACCGTGGATGCCCTCGGCGCTCCAGTGGCCACAACCCACCAAGGCGGTCTGTTCCTTAATGCTGAGACAGTCGGCCCCGACCGCCCAGCCCCAGATGTACTTGCCAATCCAGATCTCGGTGAACTGCCTGCTGAACCGGCCAAAGAGATCGCCATACACATTCCTCATGGCGCGTCTCACCGCTACACCGAATGTGCCCGCATATGGAATCCAATACACACCGACGCAGCCGCCGCGCACGCAGCCGGTCTGCCGGGTGTCATCCTGCACGGCACTGCCACACTGGCCCTTGGTGTCTCCGCTGTCATCGATGCCGTCGCTGGTGGCGACCCGCACAGCGTTCGCCGCGTCGCATGCCGCTTCGGTGCCATGGTGCTAATGCCGTCAACTGTCACCGTGCGCGTTTTCGACGAATCGCCGCTGGCCGAAGGCAATGCTGCTGCTCGGACTGTGCGCTTCGACGTTCTGAACGCGCGCGGCGAACCCGCAATAGACCAAGGCTTCATAGTTCTGAGCGGCTGACACTCAGCTAGAGATTGGTGTCAACCGCCGAGTGAGGTTGGTGCCAAACGGTCATAGAGCCAGTCGTCGAGCAGTTCTGTTGCTGCGCTCCCTCCGAGTTCTGCGACGAGTGCGCTGAAATCGGCTGTGGTGGCGGTGCCGCCAGCTGATGCGTCGTAATAGCGCCGCAGCAAATCAAAGAAAACTTCGTCGCCGAGATGGCGATGCAATGCATGCAGCGTCAATGTCGATCTCAGATACACCGAATTGAAATCGAAGAGTTGTGCCACGCCGATGCGGCCAGGAGGCACAGCCCGCGTGGCCATCACGACTCGATGCTCCTGGGCCATCAACTCATCAAGGTCTTCGCCGCCGACTTCGGCCAAGTACAGGAAGCTCAGATAGTGAGCAAAGCCCTCGTGCAGCCAGATGTCGCTCCAGTCGGCTGCGGTCACCGAATTACCGAACCACTGATGGGCGAGCTCGTGGGCAATGATCTGCGCATCGAGCGTGTCGGCGCCATGCACCGACAGCGTCTGGTTCTCCATAGCGAAGCCCAACGGCACCGGCAGCACGATGGTGCCATACGCGTCGAACGGATACGGGCCAACCAACCGCTCAAAGAACTCAATCGCCCCAGCGGTCACCGACAACGCCTCAAGCGTCTCTGATCGCTCACTCTCAGACAGATCGGCAGGGATGTAATCGCGGACTAATAGGTCCGGTCGGATGCGCTGGGAGTGCCTTTCGAAGGGGCCGATGTACACCGCAGCCAGATAGGTCGCCATCGGATCGTCCATTTGCCATGTGACGGTGCGACGGCCCCCGTCGACCCTCTCAGAAACCAGCAATCCGTTGGAGGCTGCTATCAGATGCTCAGGGACGGTGATGCTGATGGTGAATGTGGCCTTGTCGAGTGGGTGGTTGTTGGACGGGTACCAAGACATCGACCCCGATGGCTGGTTGGCGGTAAAAACCCAGCCGTCGCCATTGAACCAGCCGATGTCAAAAAAAGGCACGCCCGGGTCGCTGATGCGCTCAGGAGTGCCCGAGTACGACACCTCTACGGCGAAGCTGCTGCTCGCAGCAATCGGAGACGTAGGTCGGACGACCAGTTCGCTGCGGTAGCGATCAAAGTCGGTGGGCACGCCGTCGAGCGTGACTGCGTCAACTTCGAGGCCTGCGAGGTCAAGGTAGACCGTCTCCAAGTCACTAGTGGACACTGCCCAGATGGTCGTAACACCGTCGAGGGTGTTGGTGTTGGGATCGACGTCGAGGGCGAGGTCGTAGTGGGTGACGTCGTAACCGCTGTTGCCCAGCCACGGGTAGAAACTGTCGCCGGCGCCCGCGCCGGGTGGAGGCTTGGACTGGTCGTCCGGTGCCAGTGTCGCCCCGTCCGCCACAGTTGAGGGCGGCTCTGAGGGCGGCTCGGTCGGTGGGAGCACTGTCGTTGTTTCCGGCGGCGTTGTTTCCGGCGGCGGTGCCACAGATGTCGTTGTAGTCGGCAGCGTCGTGCTTGGCAGTGTTATCTCGCTGCGTCCGTTATCGGCGCTGCTGCATGCCGCCAATGTCAGCGCCGATGCCAGCACTACTGCCGGTGTCGGCCACAGATTCATCTGAGGTGCGCTGCAAAGTGATCGAGGGTGCGCTGGCGGGCTAGGGCAGCAGCCTCGGGGTGGAAGCTGGCTCGCGCGTCACAGTTGAATCCGTGGTCGGCACCTTCATAGACATGGACAGTGATGTGATCCCATCGGTCGGCAATCGCGTTCACGTTCTCGAGTGGAATGCCTTGGTCTTCGGTGCCGAAATGCAGCAACAGTGGAGCGGTGGGACGTTCGTTGAGGTGCGGCATGATCTGGCCGCCGTAGTAGCCCGACGCAGCGGCAATCTGCTCAGCGAGACGAGCTGATGCCACGTAACACATCGAACCACCCCAGCAGTAACCCACAATGCCCACCTTGCCGCCGTCGGAGGCACTAGCAGCAGCCGCGGAGATGTCAGCCATAACTTGATCCACCGTCAGGTCGTCGAAGGCAATTCGGCGTCCGATGTCAACACCTTCAGCGTTGTAGCCGAGTTCAACACCACGCCGCACACGGTCAAACAGCGCCGGCGCGACGGCCACGTAGCCATCGGCGGCATAGCTGTCGGCCACGCTGCGGATGTGGTCGTTCACACCGAAGATCTCTTGCACCACCACAACGCCACCCCTAGGTGCGTCTGTGGGCTCGGCCCGGTAAGCGCTAAAAGCCACGCCGTCCGATGATGTCAAATCAATTGTTTTTCCCATAGCTGTCTCTCCCATGGCATCAATGTCTAGCCGCCCCGAGCCCCGCCGGTCGCGGACCCGCTGCTTGCGCTTGAACCTGTGTCTTGATGTCAAGCCTGACCGGGTGACTACTCCTAGTGGTTGTCTGCTAGTGGTCGTCGGGTTCGTTGTCGAAGGCGTCGGCTAACCACCGCAACCGCAGAGCTACAAGGTGTCCCGGCGCTGTGGCTACCAAGCCGTCTGACTGCGTTGCGCCTGCGCCTTCTTCATTGCGCGCGACAGCCCCCAGCCATGGGCTCGCTAATAGATCCGTTGCCGCAGCAATCTCACGCCGAGAGGCCGGGACTCCCTTAAGCATTTGGAGTGTCGCTGCAATTGAGGACAGGTCGGCCTTTAGTCCTTGTGTAGCAAGATCGGTAATCACATCGTGTACGGCCGCGAGCACCTCGCGACGACGCGTTTGTTGAACTCTGGCTTCTTTGATCGAATCAAGTTCCACGATGCCGCCACGAGACCGACCGCTTTCATCAACAAATGGTGCGTGGTACTCAGTCAGCTTGAGTGGCACCCGGGAGTGTTCATTGACTAGCTCGGCGAGGTGTTCTGCGGCCAACAGGCCGATCTGGGCATTTGCTGCAAAACCAATTAGTTGACCGCTGGGAGACGGGCTTGGGCTGCTGATCGGATGCGGAAAGTGACTGCGGATTCGGCGAGTGCAGGTCAACAAGATCCAAGAACGCGAGGCCCGCAGGTGTGGCTTGGTAGGTGTTGCCTGTTTGCTTCTTCTCCACGAACCTCGCAGATAGCAGCCAGTTGAGACGGTATGTGACTTGATGTTGCGAGCTCCCGGTGTGCCGATTCCGTGCTGTGCTCAACGTTTATGGGCCTACATTAGGCGGCGTTGTGCCCCTAACGACTGAGCAACGGAATCTAGCTTGCTAGCTCTTCACCGGTGCCGGTCATTAGTAGGCCTATGCGGTCGGCGGTTACCTCTGCGCGAGGCAGATCGCACATGGCTTGGCCTTCGAAGATCACCACGATCCGGTCTGAGAGTTGCATGGCCTCGTCAAGATCCTCTGTGATAAGCAGAATCGCTGCACCAGCTGCACGCTTGGACAGCAAACGCTCATGCACGTACTCCGCAGCGCCAATGTCGATCCCGCGGGTTGGCTGAGCAACCACTAACACTTCAGCGTCGGCCGAAAACTCCCGAGCAATGACGACCTTTTGGATGTTGCCGCCCGACAGGTGCGAGGTCTCGGTGCTCAGCGCCGGAGTCTTCACCGTGAAGCGGCGCACCAGCTCCCAGCAGCGCTCCGCAATGGTGTCAAACTGCAGCAACCCACCGCGAACAAAAGGCGACTTGTCGTAGTCGACGAGCATCAGGTTCTCCGACACGCTCATTTCACCGACAGCGCCGTGGCGCATGCGTTCCTCGGGCACAAACGCCACGCCGCGCCGACGCACCTGCTTCGGTGACGGCGCAGCAATGGTCTCACCGCGCACCTGCACAGTGCCGGAGGTGATGGGCCGCAGACCGAAGATCGCTTCGGCTAGTTCGCGCTGACCGTTACCCGACACACCGGCAATCCCGACGATCTCCCCGCTCGCGACCTGAACAGAAAAGTCGTTAAGCGAGATGTTGCCCCGGTCGCCGCGGACCCGAAGACGGTCCACGATCAAACGCTGGTCACCGACATCCTGGTTAGGCACTTGGCGGCCCAGCCGCACCTCTCTGCCAACCATCAACGACGCCAGCCCTTCACGCGTGGTCTCCGCAGGGGTGGTGCGTCCCACGACCTGACCGTCTCGCAGCACGGTGATCTGGTCGGAGATAGCCATGACTTCGGCCAGTTTGTGGGATATGAAAATGAGTCCGCGACCTTCGTCGGTAAGTGATCGCAACGTGGTGAACAGGTCGTCAAATTCGGGTGGTGTAAGCACCGCTGTCGGCTCGTCAAGCACTAAAAGCTGTGCTTCTCGGTAGAGCGCCTTGAGAATTTCCGCCCGCTGACGCTCGCCCACTGCAAGCTGCCAGATGTGCGCATCGGGGTCGATGGCGAGTCCGTGCCGCTCAGACACCTCCATCAGCCGCTTGCGCACAGGGCCCATGTCTGCCAAGCCCTTGCGCCCGTGCAGACCTAACGCCACATTCTCAGCCACCGTCAAAGTCGGTACCAACATGAAATGCTGGTGGATCATCCCGATTCCATGAGCGATCGCGGCGGCCGGTGAGGGAATCTCAACCGGCTCGCCTCGGATCTTGATCTCACCCTCGTCAGGCCGGTACAGGCCGTAGAGAATCTTCACCAGCGTGCTTTTGCCGGCCCCGTTCTCACCGAGCAGGGTATGCACCTGGCCCGGTTGGACCACCAGGTCCACGTTCTCATTCGCAATCACGCCTGGGAAACGCTTGGTGATGCCGGTCATTTCCAGCATCGGCACCGTCGGCACTTGCCGGGAGACCGGGGCCGCCGCTGGGGAACGACCTGGCTCAACCATCGGCTCTACGCCGTCGAACAGAGACAGTCACACCTATGCACCCGCACACCTATGCACCCGCTCGACTGATTCGGCCCGGCTGCAGGGCCGACCATTGCGAATGTGGCTGCCCCAAATGAGGCTGTCCGGTCTATTGGCCGGTCGAAAGCGAACCATCTGCGATGGCTTCGATGGTGGCCTCTGCGGCTTCTCGGATATCTGCATCGAGGCCGTAACCGTCGTTGAACTCAACCTCAATGCCGCCGTTGGCGAGCGTGGCAGTAAGCACCTCACCGCCGAGTTTGCCGTCTTCGATCTTGTCGATCATCTCTGCGAGGAGAACCTCCCAGTGGTAGACCTGCGAAGCCACCACAAAGTCTTCTCCGAGCGGGGTTTGATTGGACTGGGTTCCGAACCACGCCACGCCGCCGACCTCACCGGCGACACCGGTTGCGCCCACCACCATCTGCGCCGAGCCGGTCAACACATCTGCATCATTGCTGATGTGCGCGTTAGCCGCTTCGGCTGCGAGTGCTACATCGCTGAAGGAATCTGTGTAAACGACCCTTGTGGTCACCGACGGATTTGTCGCTTCAACACCGGCCACGAAGCCGTCAACGTAGAGCTTGGCATCGCCTACCTCAATCGGGCCGATCACGCCGATCACGTCAGATTCGGTGATCTGCGCAGCCACAGTGCCCGACACATAGCCACCTTCGTCGGACCGCACGGTGTATGCAAAGACGTTGTCTAGACCCATGAAGTCAACTGCGGTGCCCCAAGCGAAAGACGTGTCTTCGAAGTCTTGCGCTATCTCCTCCAAGGGGCCGCCGTACTGGGTGCCGTGGGCGATTACTAGGTCGTAGCCGTCTTCGGCGTAACCGCGGATAGCAGCAGCAGCCTCCTCCACAATGAAGGTGCCGTCGGTGATTGCGACCTCAACCTCGCGCTCAGCAGCAATGGCGTTGACCGCGTCAACCATGCTCTGGCTGAAGGCCAAATCATTTCTGGCGCTTGGCGCAACGATGGCAATGCGCAGCGACCCTGCATCGTCGTCGTCAGAACTGGAGCATCCGGCGGCGATCAGCAACAAGACAACCGCTGCTGCGGCCATTCGCACCAACGGCGATCTGTGTGTGCGGCGTGTAAACATGTGAACCCTCCCGAATTGGCCACTTGGGTGCCTCCGCTCAACAACGCATCCACAGCGCGTCCGCAGGCGACACCAAGCGAAGCCTCCCTGTTAGAGGGCGATGCTAGGTCACGCCTGAAACCCGGCGCGCCCCCACACTGTGAAGATCATGTTCCGGCGGTATGTCGCGGCGGTTGCGAAGCCGGAACGCATCTTGGTGATCTCTCAACAGACCTTTCGCCGGTAGCCGCTCAGCCGTCTCGTTGGAACGGCACCGTCAACGCTGACGGCGCCCCGATGCGACGGCTGACGAGCACGAGCACCACGATGGTCAAGATCGCCGGCGCCATCGCAGCGATAGTTGAACTGGCACCAACGATTACCCCAAGGGTCTTGAGCTGCAGAACGGTGGATGACACAACGCCGAACAGCAACGCCCCGGCCATCACCCCACTGGACCGCCACGCTCCGAAGTACACCAGAGCTACGGCGATGAACCCTTGCCCAGACGTGAGGTTTTGTTGGAAGATGCCGACATCGAGGGCCAGTGTGCCGCCCGCGAGGCCGGCCATCACGTTGCCGATAATGATCGCCTGCGTGCGCACCATGTTGACGCGCACACCCAGCGTGTCGGCCGCTTCAGGCGTCTCGCCAACCGCTCGGACGTTCAGTCCGAACGTGGTCCGATTCATTACGAACCACACCACCGGGACCAGAGCGAAAGAAACGTAGGTGAGCGCGTTGTGGCTAAACAGCAGTTCCCCCAGCAGCGGCATGTCAGACAACGCACCCATGTCGAGACCGCGAAGGCCATCGATCGGCACCGGAGTGCCGACTTGCTGGCGGAACAGCAAATCGGTGAATCCGAGTCCGAACAAGAAGATGCCGATGCCGCTGATGCCCTGTGTGGCGTGCATCACGACGGTGATGAAGGCGTACAAGATGCCCATGAGCGCACCAGCGCCCACAGCCGCCAACACGCCAGCGAGAACACTGCCGGTCCGCAGTGCCGTGATGTAAGCGGCATACGCGCCAATCAGCATGACGCCTTCAACGCCTAGATTCAGCACGCCGGCTCGTTGGCCGACAGTCTCGCCCAGTGCCGCCAACAAGAACGGCGTTGCGAGCCGGATGCCAGACGCCAAAGTGGCCACTAGCACGCTCGCTGTGAAGAAGTCGCTCATGCTCGGCCGCCGTAGCTCGATATGTCGCCTGCCCAGGTGCGCAGTCGGTCTCGCAGCCGCAGGCTCCCCACCACAAACACCACAACCACGCCGTTGAGCGCCACCACCAAAGCAGCAGGCACTTGAACTGCCCGTTGCATGTCGCTGCCGCCGGTGAGCAGGCCGCCGAACAGGAACGATGCCGGTGCCACCAAGATCGGATGCAAGGCACCGAACAGTGCAGCAACGATGCCGTTGAAGCCAGCGTTTTGGGTGAACGCGGCAGCGCCACCCTCGCCGATGAGACGATGCGATTCGCTGCCGAACACCAGCACCGCTCCGGCAATGCCGCAGCAGGCCCCGCTGAATGCGAGTGCTTGGGTGATGCTCTTCTTCACGGCCATGCCTGCGTACTGAGAGGCATCGGGGTTGTGGCCGACAGCCCGCAGTCGCATGCCAAGCGCGCTGCGGAACAACAAGAGGTAGCCCAGCACCGCAACGAGGATCGCAATGAGCACACCAATGTGCAGCCGCGTGCCGCCGGGCAGCAACGGCAGATCAGCGTTCTCACTGAGCCGGCGGGTCTGTTGGATCTTGATAGCGCCTGGCTCGATGAGCAAATCTTGCAGCAAGAAACTCAAGAAGTGGGCCGCCACGATGTTCATCATGATGGTGGACAAGATCTCGTTTACACCCGCGTACGCCTTAAGCGCGCCAGGTATGGCACCCCAAAAGCCACCGCCAAGCGCTCCAGCGACGATGACCATCGGCACTAGCAACACCCGAGGCAGGTCGTCGAATGCCATGGAAGTAACCGTTGCGGCAATTGCGCCCAAGATGATCTGACCTTCACCACCGATGTTGATGACATCGGTGCGAAACGCAATACAGATGCCCACCCCAACGAGCGCGAGCGGCATGGCTCGCACCGCAGTGTCGGCAAGATTGTCGGCACCGCCGAACGCACCTGTGAGGAGTTCTCGGTACGCCACAAGCGGGTTCGCGCCGAAGGCGAGGAGCATCACCGCTCCTACCAAGAGCGCGGCTGTTGCTGCGGTAGCTGGCACTGCGATGCCGACGAACGGGCGCAGCAGCCGCGCGAGTCGGCTGACAGTTACTTCGGGTGTCGCGACGGCGTTGTCGGCTTGCGATGTTGTGCCTGTCATTCGGCTGTGCCCATCATGCAGTCGTCGCCCTCTGCGTTCGCGTTCGCGCTTGCGCAAACATAGAGCGTGACGCGCCTCTAAGTTGGCGTTGAGTTAGTTGGCGTAGAGCGTCCGCAGGCCCCGGCTAACAGCTGGGCCGACCACGGTGTTGTGGTTCTCGCCCGCAAAGACGTGCCATCTCAGGTCGAGGTTGCGGTAACCGCGTGCCGATATCTGATCCCAGAACTTGGCTTGGGGTGAGTAGTCGTCGGTCTCGTGTTCGCCCATCGACATAAACACCTTGACAGCGGGATCGCGTCCAGCGGCGGCGTGCTCGGTTTCTAAACGGAACATGACCCCGTCGCCGTCGGCCTCTCGATCCCACCACACCGACGGACTCGCCAGCAGGTAGCGGTTGAACATGTCCGGGGTGTTGAAGAGCACATGCAAACCGAACAGCGCTGTGAATGAGTGGCCCACGTACGTGGCCTCACCCACGTGGTAGCGGCGGTACAGCAGCGGAAGCACGTCGGAAGCGAGCCATTGACGGAATGGTTCAGCTTGACCGGTTTCCGCGACCGGAACCCGAATGCCCGTCATTGGCGGAGCTTGCGCCGGTGTCACAGTGAAGTCGATGGCGCGAAGGTCGAGCATCTCACGCAAGTCGGCCGTGTTATGGGCAATGCCAGCCACCACGCAACGCGGTGTCTCCCGTGACATGGACAAAAGGCGGGTGGTGTCAACTGCGGTGCCGAACGTCCACGGGGCATCGCAGCACACAACGAGCGGGTAGGCGCTAGCTGCGTCGGGCTGGTAACCCATCGGAAACGCCACCCACACCTGATAACTCCGACCTGCATCAGACCGATGAAGCAAGTGCGTGTCAATAGGCCAAGCGCCCAAGTCAGCCACGGCGGACATGCTATGGGTTCATAGCTACGGGTTCATGGCTATGGGTTCATGGCACAGCAGGTCACCGTTGCAGTAACCCCGAACAGAGTTCCGGTCCCAGAACTTGGTTCTTCGCGCTGGTGCTCATGGGGCTTTCTGGGCCGAAGGTACCATGGCAACGACGGCTGAACGAGTAATTTGGGAGACAATTCCTGTGAAACCCACAAATGCCATGTTCGACGGCGGACGCTCGGAGTTGACGTAATGGTGGCCAACCATGTGACCATTGAATGAGAGTTTGAGCTCAGGAAACGTGTCTTGGTGTTGCAGGAGATGTCTCGCAAACTGTTGGCATTAGCATTAGCTGCCTCAGTTATAGTTGGCTGTACTAACAGAGATGACTTTGCTGAAAGTCGTCAGGAACACAGTTCGCTCGCAGAGGAAGTCAACAGCGAGGGAAGAGTGCTGCGCTGCCTGTCCTCTGGTGACGGCAAGTGTTTACATTACCTAAACCGGTTGTCTGGATCTTCGGTGTCCATAGACAACTCTATGGCAGACTGTGCAGCGGACTCGTACTCGTGTGGGCCACTGGTCAGAGAAATGGCTGAGAGAGCCGCTGCGGCCTATGCGGGCTTCGTGAGTGGAACGTTCTCGTTCGCTCGGCCACCTCTGCCAATAAGAACAAAGAGGCCTGTCCCTGATGCTCCTTTAGCAGAATTCGCAGGCATGTGGGATTTCAATCCTTATGAGGACCGATATTGGTTTGATGTTTGCGGCTATCTCATCATCGAAGAGCCCTACGTACACGTTCTTTCCACCTACAGTCATGGTGGCGCCCAACAGAGCGAACCACAATCAAAACTTCAGCGGCGAGGCGAGGGAGACTTGATCTATTTCATGCTCATGCTTCCGCGCCCGGACACGCGCTACGACCCAGACAGTCGATCGCTGTGGATCAACGACAACGGTCCGTTCACCGACGGCGACCACGTCTCAGTCGGAGGTGGCGTGGGCCACCGCCAACCCGACTGGCCCGGTCCGAACGTACACCAGCGAAATCTATGGCAAGCCAACAGCATGGGGCCCACCGACTATCCCTGCTGAAACAACGCCACGCCTCCGATGTTGCAGCATCTAGATGCAAAATCGTGCTAAGCGTTCTTGAAGATGGCGTGCTGCAAGTCGTGGAAATCTTGGTTGCGGTCGTGAGCGTCGTTACGAAATTGACGCACCAGAGGAGCAAACAGAGGCTGCGTCATGCAGAATTCGTTGAGTTCGCGCCAACCATGCGAGGGTCACATGCCAATACTGCGATCTCACGTTGACACCTCCGCTAAGTGGTTCGCCCAGAACTGCGACGACATGGCTACCCAGCTCTCCGAACTTGACGAGCTGCAACAGCAAGCCGCAGTAGGTGGTGGGGCGCGGGCAATGGCTCGCATGCGCAGCCGCGCCAAGATGCCCGTGCGAGAACGCATCTCGATGGTGCTTGACCGCGACTCGCCGTTCTTTGAGATCAGCTCGCTGGCCGGCTACTGCTCTAACTATGCCGTCGGTGGCGGGCTGGTGATGGGTATAGGCGTGGTGAGCGGCGTTGAGTGCATGATCGAAGGCAACGACCCCACGGTGCTCGGTGGTGCCATCACCAGCTTCGCCGGACGCAAGATAATGCGGGCCATTGAGATCGCCCGCGACAACCGCCTGCCGTACATCCAGTTCGTGGAGTCGGCCGGCGGCGACTTGCGCGGCGACGACGATCCCGAGCGCCAGATGCGCGAGCAAGAAGGCCACTTCGCTGAATCGGGCAGGCTTTTCTACGATGTCACCGAGCTGTCGAAACTGAAGATTCCCTCAATTGCGGTGGTGTTCGGCAGCTCAACTGCGGGGGGTGCCTACCAACCCGGCATGAGCGATTACAACATCTTCATCGCCAACCAGTCCAAGGTGTTCTTAGGAGGACCGCCGCTGGTGAAGATGGCCACCGGCGAAGACTCCGACGACGAGACGCTGGGCGGGGCGCAAATGCATGCCGAGGTCTCAGGGCTCGCCGACTATCTCGCGCAAGACGAGGCCGAGGCGCTGCGTATCTGCCGGGAAGTGGTGGCACATCTGAACTGGCGCAAGCTCGGACCGGGCCCGACGATGCCGGCTGACCCACCCGTACACGACCCCCAAGAGCTGCTCGGGCTGATGCCGCGAGACCTCCAAGCCATGATCGATTGCCGCGAGGTCATCGCCCGCATCGTTGACGGTTCCCGCTTTGAGGAGTTCAAGGCTCGCTACGGCACCACGCTCATCTGCGGCTGGGCGTCTGTTCATGGCTATCCGGTGGGGATGCTGGGCAACAACGGACCGCTGTTTAGCGAAAGTGCCAACAAAGCCACACAGTTCATCCAGTTGTGCAACCAGCAAGACATCCCGCTGGTGTTTTTGCAGAACATCACCGGCTACATGGTCGGCAAAGACTTCGAGCAGGGAGGCATCGTTAAGAACGGCTCAAAAATGATCAATGCTGTGTCGAACTCAACGGTGCCCCATATCACCGTCATCTTGGGCAACAGCTACGGCGCAGGTAACTACGGCATGTCTGGTCGTGCGTTCAACACCCGATTCACGTATCTGTGGCCAACCGCCAAGATCGCGATTATGGGCCCAAAGCAGATCGCTGGGGTGATGTCGATTGTTCGGCGAGGCCAGGCGATGCGCCGTGGTGTCGAATTTGATGCCGAAGCCGACCGCAAGATAACCGAGCAGGTGGAGCACTATCACGAGCTGAAGTCGCTGGCTGCATACGCCAGTGGGCGCGTCACCGATGACGGCATCATTGACCCTCGCGACACCCGCGATGTGATTGCGATGTCGCTGTCGGTGTGCCACAACAACATCGTCAAAGGTGCCGACGGATTCGGCGTCTTCCGGATGTAAGGCCGACAATCAATGAGCAGTACCCAGCCCCGTCCGATCCGGCGCTTGCTCGTCGCTAACCGCGGTGAGATAGCCCGCAGGATCTTCCGCACGGCAAGGTCGATGGGCATCTCAACTGTCGCCGTCTACGCCGACGGTGATGCCGAAGCGCCTTTCGTTCGCGACGCCGACTTGTCTGTGCCGCTCGGTGGCCGCACGACAATCGACACATATCTGTCAAGCGACAAATTGGTTGACGCTGCAACGAACAGCGGCGCAGATGCCATCCATCCCGGCTACGGCTTCCTATCTGAGAACGCAACATTCGCCCAAGCAGTCATCGATGCCGGCCTCATTTGGGTTGGTCCGCCTCCCGGGGCGATGGCGGCAATGGGCGACAAGTTGGCCGCCAAAGAAGTGATGGTGGCGGCGGGTGTTCCGACGCTGCCGTCGGTGCCCGTCACCGACAACATGGGCTATGAAGAACTGCTCTTGGCCGCAACCAATATCGGCTTCGGGGTGCTCGTCAAAGCGTCAGCCGGTGGTGGCGGCAAGGGAATGCGGATCGTCAACGACCCCGATGCGCTGGCCGATGCCGTTGCAGCCGCCCGCCGCGAAGCCGCCGGAGCGTTCGGCGACGACACAGTGTTCATCGAGCGCCATTTAGCTGCTCCACGCCATGTAGAGATCCAAGTTTTGGGCGATATGCACGGAACAATCGTGCATTGCTTTGAGCGGGAATGCTCCATCCAACGGCGTCATCAAAAAGTAATCGAGGAAGCACCTTCACCCGCAATGACCCCAGCGTTGCGCGAGCGCATGGGTACCGCAGCGGTCGCAGCCGTTCGCGCAATCGGCTATCACTCAGCCGGTACGGTGGAGTTTCTGCTTGAAGGCAGCGGCGACGACGCCGAGTTCTGGTTCCTTGAAGTAAACACTCGCCTGCAGGTTGAACATCCAGTAACCGAAGCCATCACCGGCCTCGATCTTGTGCGCGAGCAGATTCGTGTTGCCGCCGGTGAAGAACTCGGCTACGACCAAGACGACCTGTCCGTTTGCGGACACGCCATCGAAGCCAGGCTGTATGCAGAAGACCCAGCTAAGGGCTTCTTGCCTGCGACCGGCACGGTGGAGTTGTGGGCGCCCGCAACCGAACTGGGCGCCCGCTTCGATTCGGGCATTGAGGTTGGCTCTGTGGTCGGTACCGAATTCGATCCGATGCTGGCCAAGGTGGTGATGGCGGCTCCGACGCGCACCGAAGCTGCGCTCGGGCTGGCTTTAGCGCTTGAACGCACGCGACTCGGCGGCGTTGTCACCAACCGAGACTTCCTGTGCTCGGTGCTACGCAGTGACGAGTTCTTGGCGGGCGACACTACGACGGATTTCATCGACCGGGTGTACTTCGGCAACAGCGGCGATACCGAGGGGAACCAGCCAAGCGGTGGCCTAGCCGCAGCAGAACCGGCACAGCAACAGCAGTTTGTGCATAAGGCGGCTGTGGCGGTTGCGTTGGCATCTCAGGAATGCAACCGGCAACAGGCCGCCTCGCTGGGATTTATGGCCTCGGGTTACCGCAACAGCGTCATGCCCGATGAAATCCTGCCTCTGTCGGCTGCGCTCGGGGACGACCTCGTTGAGACCAGCGTGCAGTACCGCCGCCGAGGCGACGGCACCTGGCAGATGCGCGTGGGCCAACTGTCGCCGGGAAATCCCTATTCGGGTGTCGGCGACGACACCGCGCCGTTTAGCGACTGGTCGGTGCGGACCCACCGCATAGATCTGTGTCCGATAGAGCCGCTAGATCGGTGCCCTACCACCGAGTGCCTGCAGCGCTCGACCGATGCCGACAGCAGCGGCGATGTTGACGCAGTTGTTGACCTTGAGATTCCCGTTCCTGGCTTGGCTGGTTATCGCGGTGCATGGCAAGTCAGCCGACGCGCCGACCGCTGGTACGCAACCGGGCCGGTGGGTGGATCGGTCACGTTCGTGCAGCGATCTCGCTTCCCCATTGCCGATGTCCAATCCGTTGAAGGCGGCTTGGTTGCGCCCATGCCCGGCAAGGTTCTGCTCGTCAACGTCAGTGCAGGTGACGAGGTGAGTGCTGGTGGAGTGCTCGTAGTGCTAGAGGCCATGAAGATGGAGCACCAGATCACCGCGCCCGCCGACGCAACGGTGGCCGAAGTTCACGCTGTGCAAGGCAACCAAGTTGACAACGGCGAACTGCTCGTCGTCGTCACACCTCACGAATAGCTGCACCCCACACTGGGACCACAACCCCACACTGGGACCACACTGGGACCCTGCGAGCAACTATTGTTGGGGCTGCGCACGGAGCATGGGGGCACCGGGCGGACAGGGGGACTCACATGAGCACAACAGAAGTACACCTGCCGGGACGGCTTGGCGATCCGAACATGACGATCGGCACCGACCCGCGCGCTGATCCACGCATGGTGGCAGTTTTGGCGGCTATGGGTCTTGACGGGCACGGCGCGCCGAGTCCGATCAGTGACGCTTCGGCACCCGACGATCTGCACGCCTGGGTAAACGAAGCCGAGCCCGGCTTTGAGATGCTCTTCGACACACTCTTCGCCGACCAAACGCCCCCCGACGGCGTGGTGTCGAGCACTGAGGTGATCCGCGGGGTAGACGACAACGACGTCACACTGTTCATCCATCGCCCCGCAGATGCGTCGGGCCCGCTGCCGTGCGTGTACCACATTCATGGCGGCGGCATGGTGCTGCTGTCAGCCACTGGGCTGTCGTACGTGGCGTGGCGCAACGAACTGGCCTCGCGAGGCCTCGTCGCAGTTGGTGTGGAGTTCCGCAACGGCGGTGGCAAGCTCGGCAATCACCCGTTCCCAGCCGGACTCAACGACTGTGCGGCGGGACTGCAGTGGGTGGCCGCCAACAAAGCGGCTCTCGGAGTGTCAACAATCACCGTCTCAGGCGAATCCGGCGGCGGCAACCTAGCGCTGGCCACAACACTCAAAGCCAAGCGCGACGGCTATCTCGACATCATCGACGGCGTGTTCGCGCAGTGCCCGTACATTTCTCGTGCTTACGCCAAACCACCTGCTGGCCTGCCGTCGCTCACCGAGAACGACCAGTACTTCTTGGGCTGCGAGAACATGAGCGGCATTGCCAAGCTGTACGACCTCGGCGGGTCGGATGCCACCAATCCGCTGGCGTGGCCGCTGCATGCCACCGTGGAAGACCTGACAGACCTGCCACCGCACGTCATCTCGGTGAACGAACTCGACCCGCTGCGCGACGAGGGACTCGCCTACTTCCACAAGTTGCTAGCAGCCGGCAACAGCGCTCAGGCTCGCACCGTCAACGGCACCTGTCACGCAGGCGATGTCATCTTCCGTGCAGCCATGCCCGAGGTGTACGCCGCTTCGGCCGCAGCGCTAGCTGACTTCGCCCGCTCCCTCTAACTCCTGCGACCCCGCCACCGCCGATACCTTCGGGTCGGCCCCAAATGGAACCACCGCAGCAGGCAGAGCATCTTTGGAGATACGCATCGACAACCATTTCGGTATTCTTTGCGTATGTCAACCACACAGATTGCGGTTCGGCTGCCGACAGATTTGCTTGCAAGTCTCGACGAACTCGTCATCAGCGGTATTTTTGAGTCACGCGCTGCTGCTATGAGAGCTGGGGTGGAGTTGGTCACAGCCGAGCACGCTCGCCAGAAGATTGATCAAGCAATTGTCGATGGGTACCGGCGCATTCCTCCCACAACCGACGAATTGCAAGCGGCGAGGGCCTCTTTGCGCGACTCAATACTTGAAGAGCCGTGGTGACAATTCCTCGCCGCGGAGAAGTCTGGTGGGGCGAGCATGAAGATATAGGCCGAAGGCCCTACTTGGTGATGACGCGGGATGTCGCCATCGGTGTCCTTGACCGCGTGATCGCCGTGCCGCTCACCCGTACCATCCGCGACATCCCAACCGAGGTTCGCCTTGACCGCCAAGACGGACTGCCACAGGAGTGTGCCGCAAGTCTCGACAACATCCGAGTGGTGCCCACAAGAGATCTCACCGAACGCGTCTGCATGCTCAGCCCTGAGCGCCTCGCTCAGGTGTGCGAGGCGCTCACCATCGCTATCGATTGCTGAAAGATTTTCTCTAGCTTTGAGTTGTGGTTGTTGATCTGGTGTGTCGGAACTTGATGAGCCGACACCTTCGGGTCCAAACTTGGTCTACGTAGCCCTGATTAGGGTACGCCTGTGGCTGTGCCCGTTGCCGATGTGGAGATGCCCGAAGTCGGCCTAGAGGTTGACGGCAGCGAAATTGAGCGTCGGGCTGTTCTCACCGAACTGGCTAAGCGCACATGGATCGCCCGCACACCGCTGGGCTACCTCATCACCCGCCACGCCGACGTAACCGCCATGCTGCGCGACAAGCGCTGGTTTAGCGCTCTCGGCCTCATCGCTGCGATGCAGGGCATTGACGACCCTGAATGGAACCGCCGCAGCGGGCAGAGCATCTTGGCCATGGAAGGCGACGAACACCAGCGACTGCGGCGGCTCGTGGGGCCGGCATTCACACCGAAAGCAGCGGAGCGGCTCCGCCCATTCATGGCTGAAGTCATTGACGAACTGCTTGATCCGCTGTGCGCCCGCGGGCACGGCGACTTCGTCACCGAGGTGTGTGAGCCGTACCCCATTCCGATCATCTGCCAGTTGCTGGGCGCCCCTCGCGATGACTGGGAACTCTTCAGCCGACTCGCAACCGACATCTTCCGAGTGTTCAACGGCAACCTAGCCCGCGACCTGCCCACGATTGTGGCCGCCCAGGACGAGATGGGCGAGTACATGTCTCAGCTCATCACAGAGCGGCGCGCCGCACCCCGCGACGATCTGCTCTCAGACCTGATAGCCGCCGAAGAAGCAGGCGACCGGTTGACCACCGAAGAGCTGCAGTCGCTGGCTAACGCTGTGCTGCTCGCCGGCACCGACACCACGCGCAATCAGCTCGCCTGCGCTGTGGAGCTGTTCGCCCGATGTCCAGACCAGCTCCGCTTGTTGCGCGACGAACCGTCACTCGCGCCGCAAGCAGCCGAAGAAGTCATGCGGCACTTCGGCGCCGTCCGGGGCACTGCCCGCTATGCCAGTGAGAGCATCGTCTATCGCGACATCGACTTCCCGGCAAACACGCTGATCTTTCTGAGTTTCACTGCCGCCAACCATGACCGGGCGCAGTTTGACCAGCCGCTGCGTTTTGACATCACGCGCCGGTCAGCGGTGCCGCACATGACATTCGGCAGCGGCATCCACTACTGCTTGGGTGCTTTCTTAGCGCGAGCCGAGCTGCAAGAAGCACTCAAGGCCGTAGCGCGCCGAATGGTCGACTTGCGCCTGTGCGGCGAAGTGAAATGGAAGCCGGTCACCAACGGCATCTGGGGGCCATCAACGCTGCCGGTCAGTTGTACGCCGGGGCACTGACCGGCAACCGGCCGCAGATCAGCTCATCAGTTCTTTCTTCATCGCCGCAGCGGTGGCCAGCTTCAGCGAACGGCTCGGGCCGATCTCAATGGATTCGCCGGTCTGGGGGTTGCGGCCCGTGCGGGCAGCTCGCTCAGACATGGAGAACGTGCCGAAACCCGGCCACGACACCTTGCCGCCGGCCTTCACCTCGGCCACTACGAGATCGAAGAACGCCGACAGCGTTCGCTCAGCCTCACTCGCAGTCACATCGGCTTCGGCTGCTACTGCCTTAACGGTCTCTGCTTTGTTTGCCACGGTCCAGTTCCTCTCTGAAAGAATTCGGTATGTGCCAGCACATGAAAGTCTTGAAGTACTGGGCTTGAATTACTTAGATTGTAGCCCGTTCCCTACCGCGGAACCCGGATTTTGCGCCCCGCAATGTGTAGGGCTATGTGTAAGCGGCAACCAAGGTGAAGGTGGGTGCCGCCCTTCGCGACGACAGCAAGGTCGTGGCACAGGTGGGGCGCGCTGGCCTCTGACAGACTGGCTCCAACAGAATGACTCTGACAAACTTCGGGGCATTCAGCCGGGCACTCCGGCGCATTGGCAACAACTGGGGGCATGCCAAGATGCTTGAGGGCCATCGAATACTGGATCTAACTGACGACCGAGGTCATCTCGCCGGGATGCTGTTGGCTCAGCTCGGCGCTGAGGTGGTGCTCGGCGAACCACCTAGGGGGCATCGCACCCGACGGCGAGGGCCATACGTCGATGACATCAACGACCCCGAGCGCTCCATTGAGTTTGAGGTCTACAACCGAGGCAAGCACTCGGTGGTCATCGAACACCCAGAGCACATTGCCCAGCTCGCCGCCGGCTGCGATGCAGTGATCTCCTGCGGCGTCTTTGAGGTTGACCTTGAAGCACTGCGTGCAGCCAGCCCCCATCTAGTGACTGCCTCTATCACGCCGTTCGGCGAGACCGGACCCAAAACCGGCTGGGCAGCTACCGATCTCACTATCGCCGCTTCGAGCGGCACGATGTCGCTGACCGGCGACCGTGATCGGGCACCGGTCCGCATCGGGTCACCGCAGACATGGCACAACGCAGCCGTTGACACTGCCGGTGCGGTCCTCATTGCACTGCACGAACGGCAGCGCTCGGGACTGGGCCAGCACGTCGACACGTCAGCACAGCAGTCGTTCGTGGACTGCACACAATTTCAGATGATGGCGGTGCTGGTGGGTGGTGAGGCACCAGTGCGGCTGCCTGGCGCGGTGAGTTTGGGCGATTTCTTGATCCCGTGGGTGTATGAGTGTTTGGACGGCTACGTGACCGTCACGTTCCTGTTCGGCCCGATGATTGCCCCGTTCACCAGCCGCATCTTGGCATGGGCCTGCGAGGAGGGCTTCTGCGAGCCCGAGCTGCGCGACAAGGACTGGGTTGACTTCGGCATGGCCGTGATGGAGGGGCGCGAGTCGATGGACACTTTCGATGAGGCCATCCACACTCTCACGACATTTGTGGCCTCCAAAACCAAAGCAGAGCTGCTGGAACGGGCATTGAACGACAACCTGCTCATTGCGCCCATCACGACAACAGCCGATGTGCTGGCACTTGAGCAGCTTTCCTCACGCGGCTACTGGCAGCAGGTTGAGATGGCTCGCGCCGAAGGTCCCGGGACGGCGCGGATGTGCGGTGCGTTCGCTACAACCAGCGGCTCGCCTTTGGTTGACCTGCCACGCGCCCCTCGGCTCGGGGAGCATTCATCTCTGTATCTCGTCACTGAACATCTCGCCCCTGAACGCATCGCATCTGCCGCCACCCGTGCGGTCACCACACGCCCGCGCTCGCAGATCACGCCAACCGAGCCACCACCCGAACAGGCAACCGAACAGGCGGGGGGGCGGCCACTCGACGATGTCAAAATCCTCGACTTCATGTGGGCCCTAGCTGGCCCCGGTGCCACGCGCACTTTGGCTGACTACGGCGCCACCGTGGTCAAAATCGAGAACGAGATGAAGGCCGACGTGCTGCGCGGTGTCCATCCGTTCATCGGAGAAGAGGGCGGGCAAGAGAACGCCCTGCAGTTCCACTCGATCAACGCCGGCAAGATGGGGCTCACGCTTGACCTGTCGCTGGATGAAGCTCGCGATGTCGTCATCGATTTGGTCGAATGGTGCGATGTGCTCACCGAGTCGTTCTCGCCGAAGGCAATGGAGAACTGGGGCCTCACCTACGACGTTCTGCGCGAGGTGAATCCCGACCTCATCATGTTCTCGAGCTGTTTGATGGGCCAGACGGGGCCGATGCGCCTATACGCAGGCTTCGGCACGATGGCGGCTGCCGTCGCCGGTTTCTACCCGGTGACCGGCTGGCCCGATCGGATTCCTGCGGGGCCGTTCACTGCGTACACCGACTACATCTCGCCCAAGCTGGGGGTGATGCTGATCCTCTCAGCGCTAGCCGAACGCGACCGCACCGGCCAAGGACAACACATCGACTTCGCGCAGATGGAAGGCGCGCTGCACTTTCTGGCAACCGAACTCGCCGACGAAGAGATCAACGGCCGCACTGCGAGTCGTAACGGCAACGCCGACCGTCACATGTGTCCCCACGGGGTGTATCCCGCGGCCGGTGATGACCGCTGGGCGGCAATCGCTTGTGAGACCGACGAGCACTGGGCGGCGCTGGCAGGACTGCTCACCGAGTCTGCCGCTGCCAACCCGGACCTGACGCGGGCACTGAGCGCGCTGAGCCTCAGCGCAACCGAGAGTCTCGCTGACCTAGACACACCAAGCCGTCGAGCGCACGCTGTGGGCATCGACGCCGCCATCACTGCGTGGACTGCGCCCCAACAAGCAGCCGACATTGAGGCAGTGCTCCAAGCCCGCTGTGTGCCCGCCCATCGTGTGAACGACGCAACCGACCTCATGGCCGATGTGCAGATCATCGCTCGCGAACATTTCCTGTCGGTGCCGCACGCCAAGCACGGCCACACTTGGGTCGAGAACAGCAACTTCAACCTGTCGCGCACCCCCGGACGACCATTGTGGGGCGGGCCGATGCTCGGCGAGCACAACATGGAGGTGCTCGAAGGCATTCTCGGATACGACGCCGACAAAATCGCCGAACTCGTCATCGCCGGCGCTCTGGCCTGAACCCCCAGCGCCGCGAAAATGTGCAGGAAAACAGCGACACAACGTACATGAAATCGCCAATACAACGCACATAAACCACAAACGACCTTCTCTGTGGGGTATGCGCCCCACGGAGGCAAAACCAACAGCGCTGCCGGGGGCAGGCTGAGCGAGTGCGAGTACTGGTGCAGCGGGTCACCAAGGCCCGAGTGCGCGTCGGGGGGCGTTAGTTTCGCGGCGATGCTGAAGCCGTACCGGATATTGGATCTCACCGATCACCGAGGGGCGATGTGTACGTCGATTCTTGGCTCGTTGGGAGCAGAGGTGATCCTCATTGAAGGTCCCGACGGGCGAGGGCGGCACCATCGTGCGACCAACCCGAACGGCGTGTCGCTGAGCTGGTGGAACTTGCGGCGCGGCACACAGAGCTGCGTCATCAATGACCGTCACGATCTGATGGAGCTAGTCGCTGGTGCAGACGCGCTGATCGAATCGCCCGACCCTGGGCTAGCGCTCAACCACAGCGAATTGCGGGCTCTCAACCCGGGTCTTGTACACACGACGGTCACCGCATTCGGCAGCACCGGCCCAAAGGCCGACTGGGCAGCGTCGGATCTCACCGTTGCCGCAGCCGCGGGCAGCGCTGCCATCACCGGCGATGCCGACCGGGCACCGCTGCGCATCACCGCCCCGCAGAGCTGGCTGCACGCCGGGTCGCACGCTGCGGTCGGCACGACACTTGCGCTGCGCCAGCGCGACCGCAGCGGCTGGGGTCAGCACGTCGACATCTCCGCGCAGCAGGCGATGATGCAGACAGCCTTCCCCGGCGTGGTCGCAGCACCCAATGGGTCGCCGTCAGCGCGGCGCACATCAGGCGGAATTTTGTTTCTTAACTTCCACCTGCAATTCGTGTATCCGGCAGCGGACGGCTACGTCTCAATCACGCTGCTGTTCGGCGACACCATCGGACGATTCACCGCTCGATTGATGGACTGGGTACATGAGAGCGGCTGCTGCGACGAGAAGATCGCGCAGCTCAATTGGGTCGATTTTGGGATGCGGCTCCTTTCAGAACCTGAGGTAGCGCCGGCTCAGCTTGAGGAAACCAAGGCCGCCATCACCCGGCTGACGAGCACGTTGACCCGTGCTGAGCTGTTTGAGCAGGCCCAAGCGCGCGAACTGTTGCTCGCACCCGTATACACACCAGCAGAGTTGGCCGAGGTGAAGCACTTCGCTGAGCGCGGTTACTGGGATGAAGTTGACGATCCGACCTTGGGCAAGGTGAGCGCCCCGGGTGCATGGTGCAAACCCAGCCGCACACCGCTGGCCGAACTGGGCGCTCCACCAGAACTCGGCGCTCACACCGAGACGGTCAAAACGGCGCCACGCTCGGCATTGTTAGAAGCCGCAGCCCGACTGCGTGCCTGCTGTGGCGATCCTTCCGACCCGAGGCCGCTCGAAGGCGTTCTCGAAGGCGTCAAGGTGCTCGACACCACTTGGGTGTATGCCGGTCCTTTCACAACACGGGTATTGGCCGACTTCGGCGCAACCGTCATCAAGGTGGAAGGGCCACAGCGCTTCGATGCCTCGCGCGGCGGCTCTGGCGGCCTGCGCGGCGACATGTCGCCGGACGCTTCCATCCAGTTCGGAACGCTCAACGCTGGCAAGCTCGGCGTCACTATCGATCTCAACACCGCCGAGGGTCGCGACGTGCTGTGCGATTTGGCAGCGTGGGCCGACATTTTCGTTGAGTCTTACACCCCCGGCACCCTCGACGATTGGGGCATCGGCTATGAGACGCTGGCTAGACGCAACCCGAGTCTGATCTTGTTGAGCACCAGCCTGATGGGTCAGACCGGGCCGCTGTCTAAGTTTGCCGGGTTCGGCAACTTGGCCGGTGCCATCACCGGCTTCTATGAGATGACCGGCTGGGCAGATCGGGCCCCAGCGGGGCCGTTTCTCGCCTACACCGACTACGTCACACCGCAGTACATGGTGCCGCTGCTGCTGGCCGCGCTCGATGCCCGGGACGCCGACCCGCAAGGCCGCGGTCAGCATCTCGACTTCGCCCAAGCGGAAGCAGCGATCCACTTCTTGGCAACCGAAGTGCTCGAGCACACTGTCAACGGCGTAACGGCGACGCGGCAAGGCAATGCCGATGCGTTCATCTGTCCGCACTCGATGTATCGGTGCAAACCCAGCGACGAAGCCGACGACCCGCTCGAAGCGCCAGAGGCGTGGGTTGCGGTTGTCTGCGAGACTGAGCATCACTGGGAGTCGCTCTGTGATGTTCTCAAAGCCGACGGTCATGCAATGCCTGCCAAACTTGCTCGCCTTGACGCGTCGGGGCGTATTGCACATAGTGACGACATCGACGCTGTCGTCGGTGCCTGGGCTGAGAGATGCACTCCCGCCGAAGCCGAGGCGGCCTTGCAAGCTGCGGGGGTTCCCGCGCACGCCAGCCAGAACAGTCGCGGCTGCGCGACCGATCCGCAACTCGCTCATCGGGGCCATTGGATCGATGTCGAGCACCCCACCCATGACCACATGGTCGTAGAAGCGCCCCGCTTGCAACTCAGCAACACGCCCCATGTAGTCACTCGTTCGGGGCCGAGCCTCGGCGAGCACAACAACCATGTCTTGCGAGAGGTGCTCGGCTACGACGACGACCGAGTGGCCGAACTCGCCCTCGCTGGTGCCATCGGCTGAACCCAGAAACCAAGCTGCGATGATGAGCATGTTGACCGAGCTTGCCTGGCTTGACCGCGACGTTGCATCACAACAGCAGGTGGCTGACCTGCTGAAGATATTCGAAGAACCTCGCACCCTCGACTCGCTGGGCCTCGGCGTGATCCGCGATGCGCTAGCCGATGAGATCGCGCCGGGGGTGTCCACCGCGCAGACTCGACTGCGCTACTTCCTGCTCATACCGTGGATCTTCGAGCAGGTCGCTGCTGAGCGACGCTTTGGTGCCGCCGGAAGGCTTCGAGTTTGATGCGGGCATGGCTGTCACCTACAGCCTGGACTTGCGCTCACTGCTGGCCGTGCCGATGGCGCTGACCCACAGCGACCCAGACGGGACAGCCCACGAGTCGGTGGATGCCGCAGTAGGCACAGCAAGCCAAACAGACCAGACGCCAGTGGCCCTGCTGGCAGCGCTGAAACGCTGCGCCAACAGGCTCACGGTCATCGTGCAGCACGGTCACATTGCTGCGCCGCGCGCACATCGCGTCTTCAGCCTGTTGGAGGACTGCGTGATCGGCGCCAGTGCCCCAGCAGACGACAAGGCAGTGGTACACGCCAAGGCATGGGTGCTGCGTTATCTCTCGAGCGCTGACGCTGCTGAGTCACACCTGAGGGTTCGGCGGAGCTTCTTCGATGAGGTGCTGCCAGGCCGTGAGGCAGAGCTGGTGGCTCGGGAGTCGGAGCTTGACCGACTCGACATTCCAAGCTTGAACGCCGAAGGCCATGTCAGCGCGACATTCGCGTTCGACGCTGGAGACGGATATGAGGCCAGCGATGACTCTGAGGCCGACGATGACGCAGCGCCGGAGACCCCGGCAGAGTCTTTGAGCGACCTGCACGCAAAGCTGTATCTGTTCGACCGGCCTAAGCGGCGCTCATCGCTGTTCGTCGGCTCGGCCAACGCAACGAGGTCGGCCTTCAGCCGCAACGTCGAGTTGCTGTTACAGCTTGAAGGACCGACCAAAACAGCCGGCATCGAGGCGCTGGTGGGTTCTGCTGATGTCCACCACGATCAGGTCACGCTTCGTCAGATGAGCGCAGATACCCGAGAGCGTGCGCGAGAACTCCGTGCAGGATCTATGGGCTCGCTGCAGTTCATGCTCCCGTCGCCTGCGCTTGCTGAGCTGGGCGATCCGCTCACTGGCGACGACAGTCAGAGCGTCGGCCCAGCGAGACCGTTGGCGGACCTGCGCGCACAGGTAGCTGAGAAGATCGCTGAGGCGCTTCGACCGTTGCTCGACGCCGAAGAGCAAGCGGCGCTCGACAGGTCGCTGGAACACGCAACGAGATGGTCTGCTGAGGGCGGCAGCGCACTGCGTCGGCGGCAACCTCGGGGCATTGCTCGATGAGCATGTGCATGTCTTACGCGACTGGCGCGGTCACGACGCAGCGACCGACGACATCGACCGCCTCCGTCGTTCGGTCTGCGATGTGTCGCAGACGCTCACCGATGTGCTTCGCACCCGGGCCGAGATGCCGCTGCGCCTCCTGTCTCCCGGATTGAGCGCTGGGCACCGATGCTGCCGTTCAGCCGCGAGGAGACTCAGCTCGCGCAGCTCCGACGAACGTCGGGCGTCTATCGCCTTGCTATCGGCCAGCCTCGGCAGGAGGAGTTGCTGGGATACCTGAGCCGCGCCGGAGCGCTCAGCGGTGATGCCAACTCATGGCTCGCAGGCGAACTCGCCAATATCCGCATCGACCTCACACCGCCGGCTCGCGTCGGCTGAGTCCAGACTTGTCCGCAGCAGTGTGGAACAAGCCAATGCGCTAACCGAGAGTTCTGCTGCCCCATGACTCTGTTGCCCCAACAACCCAAACCCCACACATTCGCGAAGGCTCTAGATTGTTCGTAGGTTGGCTGAGATGGTGCCTATCTGCCTCTGCGCTGCTGTGCTATGGCTGAGTCGACTGCTGCGATGACTGACTGCCTCATTCTGTCATCGAAAATACGCGGCAGGAAGTCGCTGTTGCTGAGCGCTTGCCGGTACCGATCATCGGACATTAGGTCGTCAATGTGTGCTGACAGCGATGCCGGATGGCTCCCGCGCCGGTATCTGACAATGTATGCCTCCGCCACCTTGTCCTTGTCGGTCAGTCCGGCAGCGATACCTGTGCATAGGTCAGCAAGGTCGCGAGGTTTAGATCTGTCAAACACAGCGGCGATCTTGGATGCCAATATGTCGGTCACAGAAGCACACGGTATGTGAGGCGCTTCGCCTCGGTACCAGTCGGATTCGACTGTGAGGCTTCCCCTAGAGGATCGGTTGATGAACGCTCTGCGGGACGCTCTCATAGTCGGATTGAAGTCAACTTTGAGATTCATCTCGTAGCCGCCAAGCCCCGAGGCAACAATTGAAGGGTATCCCCAGAAATTGTATCGAATGCCACTCAGTCCGGCCTTGTGCATGAGTTTCTTCATGCGTCTCATAACGAACGGCAGATGCCACGGCTTGACGCACAGAAAGTCGAGGTCCTCGGAGTAGCGCTGTGGCGTGTCGTGCCATATCTTGTGCAGGCAGGTGCCGCCGTGCAGTACCAATCGTCTGCGCATCTGGCTGTCGTTGGACGATTCCACTATGAGGCGGCTAAGCACGAGGTCTTGGAGCACATGGTCTTGCTCGCGCCAAGGCGCTGACTTCTGCCAATCGTTGATGATTTTCGACCATTCAGGGCCTGAAGTCATAAGTCGGGGTCCAGAGGCCGCGAGCAGGTCACGCCCCATCGGTCAGGCTTGCGGCCGGTGTCCGGTTCCCCGCTCTGAAGCTCCACAGGCCCGTCGCTAGGCCGCCGCCGGACGCGCCGCGCCAGCGGGCCAAGGCGCAGCCGGTAGGCAGGGTTGCGCGTGCGCTGCAGCATGGAGCCGGCACGTCTCGCCACCTGAGGCTCATAGGCATCTGAGCATTCGGCGAGCATGACCGGATGCAGCAGCTTCAGGTGCATCATCTTCCTTGCGATCGTCGCGATTTGGTCCATGCCGCCACATCGATCTGGTCGCTCCACCATGTCAAGCAGGGCAGTCTCAGTTGTCGCGATATTGAGAGCAACTCTGTGAACGTCGATGCCTCGCTCACCGTCAACAGGCGGCACACACAGGAACTTCGTCATCTCAGCGGGCCGTCGGTGACCCGGCTTGACCTGGTGGAACGAGACGGCGCTGTCGAGCGGGCCGTCGGATTCCGCGAGCGCGAACGACTTCATGTCGTCGGTTTCGACGTTTACGCGTTTGCGCATTACAGCGTGGTGCGACGCTCCACGCATCTGTGCTGCTGATGCGTAGCTCAAGTAGTAGCCGACGCCGAGGTGTTGCATCATGTCATGCAGGTACGACCGCAGGTCCGGCAATCCTCTGCCTTGTCTGTACATCCACGTCATCACCCAGCCGTCGCGGCACACCTGAGCAGCCATGCCGCTACGGGCCATCGCCGCGAGCAAATCGTCGGTGCTTGACTCGCTGACCCCAAGAAGAACAGAAGCATCCATTGTCGACATGAACGTCCTCGGCGCTCCGTCAAGCACACGTCCGGCGTTTTCGAGCGAGTACACGCTCATATGATCCCTCTCCCCCGCAGAACCCCTGAGTGTCGCCCGACCCAGACGCTATCTGTGATCCGACTGTTCACGCTGATTCGTGCTACCGCGCGGGACTGCTGCGCGGTCCTTCAATGAGCAAAGCGGAGCCTTCGCGAAATTGTGGGGTTTGGGTTGCTGGTTTGGGTGGGGTTAGGTTAGTAGCAGGCCTCGGGTTTGGTAGTTGGTGTGGTTGGTGAAGCCGTGGGCTTTGCTTCGTAGGACTTGGAGGAGGTTGTTGGTGCCTTTGATGCGGCGTTGGATGTCTCGGCGCACTGCGGTGAGTGTGGCTGCGAACCATCTGATCACATGGAACCTGTCCAACACATGGCGGGCACACCGAGACGTTTCGTGATCGCCGCCGCGTACGCAGCGGAACCGTCAAACACCACCACCTTGACACCTTTGCACCACCGATGCCCCTGTGAAGCCAAAAACCCCGACAAAGCAGCCTCGCTGCGATGCGGCACCATCGCGAGTACCTTGCCGATGTCACCGTTGACTAGCACTGTCACATACCGATGCCGTTTGCGTATCGATGTTTCATCGACCAGCAGCACCCGACAGCGCTGCCGGAGTTCAACTACCCGCTCAGCGACCTCTTCGCTTTCGCTGACTGATCAAGCGGTGGTGCGCTGCGGCGCGCAAGTCGATCTTCGAATGGCCCGCCAGATACAACACCCACCAGATGCCGCACCAGCCTCGGCGAGCAAAACAACCATGTCTTGCGAGAGGTGCTCGGCTATGACGACGACCGAGTGGCCGAACTCGCCCTCGCTGGTGCCATCGGCTGAGCCCAGAGCGGCCCGCTGAAGCGTGGCACAAGCCAATGCGCTAGCCGAGAACTCTGCTGCCCCGACCCCCGAACCAACACGTTGCACACTATATGCATGTTATCACAGATATAAAGCACACTAGATATATGTTATTCTGAATATAGCACACACAGCAGAGGGGTCGTGATGGTTGTCTGGTCACCTGCACAAGAGGATCTCCGCAGGATCTTCCGCGAACAGAACCCGTGGCATTCCGCTAGCGGCCTGCCTGCGGCGCTTGCGCCGAAAACGCAGCGAACGCTGGCGACTGTGCTGTGGCGCAAACTCATCGGCGATGCGCCACCGCAGCACCAAGTTGTGTTGGGGCCTCGCCGTGTAGGAAAGACCACAGTGTTGTACCAAACAGTCCAGCGCCTCCTCAGCAACGGGATCGCTGCGGGGAAGATCTGGTGGCTCCGAATGGACCATCCCTTGCTCATGGAGTCCAGTCTCGGCGATTTGGTGCGGGCCATCGTTGAGGGTTCTCAGGCCACGAATGCGGATCCGCTCTTCCTCATGCTCGACGAGATCGTGTACGCCGACAAGTGGGATCTATGGCTCAAGACTTTCCATGATGACCGTTGGCCGGTTCGGGTCGCCGCCACATCGAGCGGCAGCGCTGCGCTGAGAAAGCAACGGCACGAAAGCGGTATAGGTCGGTGGGAGGAGCACCACCTTCTGCCCTGCATGCTTGATGAGACCCAACTGCTGCTAACAGGCACCAGTTCGGACCACCGGCCCCACCTAGAAGCAGAAAATGCTCTCGCCGACACGCTCGCTGCTTGGCCGACCGCGCCGACGGTAAACAACCAGATGGTTGATCTGTATGAGATTCTGATGATGGTGGGTGGCTATCCGCAGTTGTGGATGCGCCGCAACTCGCCCGGCAGTACCGCGCCGTTGCCCGATATCGAGAACTGGATGCTCGAATCTCAGCGCGTGCTTCGAAGTGATGCCGTCGAACGGGCGGTGTACAAAGACATAGCCCACGCAACCGGCATCGACAGTCCCGCAAAGCTAGAGCGTCTGCTGTACATGCTCGCCGCAGCGATCACCGGGATCATGTCACCGAAGAACCTCAGTCGGGATCTGGGCATCTCGCAGCCGACGCTCGACCGCTACGTGACGCACCTTGAGCAGGCCTATTTGGTGTTCGCACTGACGAACTACTCGGGTTCGGAACCGGCGATTCAGCGGCGGGGTCGCAAGCTGTATTTTTGGGACAGCGCCGTTCGCAACGCAGCACTGCAACGCGGACTCGCCCCCCTCACCGATCCTGTCGAACGGGGCGCACTGCTTGAGAACCTCGTAACCGCGTCACTCAAGTCGCTAGCAGTCCACGCGGGCATTCGCTTGCACTACTGGCGCGAGGGCAACAACGAAGTGGACTTGATCTACGACGACCCGCAACAGCCGATGGCATTCGAAGTGGCATCCTCACCGGATCATCACCGCCGAGGGCTCACAGCACTGGCCGAGCGTCATCCGCGCTTTGTGGACGGTTGCTATGTCGTTGCGCCGGGGGCTCATGTGGTTCATCCCGATCAACACAAGTCTGGGCTGGGAACGATGCCGGTTGATGTTTTTCTGACGGCCGTAGGTGCGCAAGCTCGTCGTGCCATGCTCAACCGTCTCGGCGTTTCCTAGCCGACAGCACGGCTGAGGCCTCGCAGCGGTGGCCGGGCGTCGTCTGGGTGTCGTGGGGTGGGTGTTGTTTGCGTTGGGGGGTGGTTGGTGTAGGGTAGTGCGGGTGTCTGGTAATGAGGCGTTGCATAAGGCGAGGCGGGCCGGTCAGGACGAGTTTTATACGGAGATGGATGATATTGAGGACGAGTTGAAGTATTATAAGCCGCATTTTGCTGGCAAGACGGTGTACTGCAACTGTGACGATCCATATGAGAGCAACTTTTTTCAGTATTTCGCGCTGCAATTCAACAATCTTAGTTTGAAACGGTTGATTACTACTAGTTATGCTGGGTCGCCGATTGTTGGTGAACAGTTGTCACTTGATGATGTAATACCACACACACACACATCTTCTGCGTACAAGGCTGACATCAGCGAGATAACAGACCTTAGTCGTAGTGGGTCTGTGGGTCTAGAAGATGCAGAAATGTTGTTACGCGCCCGGTCTGGTGCGGTTAGCTTGCTTGAAGGTGACGGCGATTTTCGTAGCCAAGAATGCCAAGATTTGCTAGCTCAAGCAGACATCGTTGTCACCAACCCACCGTTCTCACTGTTCCGCGAGTACGTAGCACAACTCATCGAACACAACAAAAAGTTCCTCATCTTGGGCCAGCAAAACGCTATCACATACAAAGAAATCTTCCCTCTCATCAAAAATGGGAAACTGTGGCTCGGCTACAACAACGGCGGCACAAAATGGTTCAGAGTTCCCGAGAACTATGACATCAAGACCGAATCTAGGAAAAGATATGAAAAAGGGGTCAAACAGTTCAGCATGGGCAGTGTGAACTGGTTTACGAATTTGGATCATAGTAAGCGCGACAAAAAGTTGAAATTGATTAAGACTTACACGCCTGAGGAATATCCGCGTTACGACAACTATGATGCCATTAACGTGGACAAAGTAGCGTTCATACCTGAAGATTATGACGGAGTGATGGGCGTACCCATCACGTTCCTCGACAAACACAACCCCAAACAGTTCGAAATCCTTATACCACAAACATCTCGTCACCACCACCGGTTGATGAGGTGTTACAAGCCGCAGCAGCGATGCTTGCAAGCGTCAGCGGTAAGCCGACTCCACCGGTAGTTACACTCGATCTTCTTGGAGTGGCAAACCCCGCGAGATGGAGGCGAGATGAATTGGTCTAAAGAGAGTCTAAAGAGATGGTGCCCATTTATCGTGAAACAAGACACAATATGCGGCAACGAGCGCGGTGCTAATAAGCAGGGACATGGTGCGTTCAGTGTTGCTGCTACTGTCGTTTCCACCAATTAAGTACATTGGGCGCGTTGGTGACGTGCCACCTCTAGCAGATCTGGTCTGCGTCTCGGTTTTTGTGAATCCGTTGCCTTCTGTGGGAACGTGTGTGAGCACTGCGACATCTCGAGTGCGCATCCGATCGGTCAACGCCACGAAGAGGAACACGATGCCGGCAGCGAACGCTGTAGCGAACACATCAGCGAGCACAGCAGGCCAGCCAGTAACCGCGGGACGAGCGAGCAATGCTAACGCGACCGTTGTGGAACCAAACAAAGCAAGAGCGACAAGATCTGTGAACTCGCGGCCCTCTTGTTTGCTACGCATTAGCAAATCAAGTTCGACCTCAGCGGCGCTGATCTCTTCGCTCCATGACCCCTCCGTGGCCGCGTGCAAAGCTTCCCGCAGTGACACATACGCCTGTCGGCTACGGGGCACCCCGGGCGACCCGGCAACGTCAAGTGCGTCTCGAACAGACGAACGGTTTAGCAATATTCCGCGTTGATGCAGGCTCTCCACGCGACGAAACAAACTGATGGCAGTTTCTTGCTCACTCAGAGTGCGTTCGAATAGCCGTTGCTGCCGGAACGAAAGAATCAGAATGAACACCGTCGCGCAAAGAGCGACAAGTCCCCAGTATTCACCGTCGCCCCATTCCACCCGCGTCACACCAACTAGGCCCAGCAGATTCTCACGGAAATAGACGACAGCGCCACAGCCCCACACAGCAAAGATCAATGCCTTGAAGCCATGCCGGGCGGCGCCAACCGATGCCGCTGCCGACTGCGAGTCGGCTAGTGGTGACTCGGGATCAAAATTGAGTACCAAATTGACAGCAACGATGCCACTGGCGCCAACAGTCAGCAACGCCCCGTTGATACCGGCCGCGCGTCCGACAATCACGAACAGTGCTATTGACGCGACCGGTGACAAATAACTGATCGCGTTGACTGTCAGATTATGTGTCCGCAGATTCGCTATCCGAGTGAGTATCCCTTCTGGGGCCACCACCACTGCACCGATAACAAAAGCAGCCACCATCTCTGCACTCTTGATCCGCATAGATCCGAACGGATCGACGAGCAAACCGAGAATCCAAAGCGCGGGCAACACCGTTAGGTTTGCTGCCAAGAACGCAAGCATTGTCAGATTCGTGGCGGTCGCCTCCGAACTGCCCCGCTGAACAGCAACGTCGCGGTCGGTGAGTAACGCGGCGGTTCGGCGGCCCCACGAATAATGAAAAGCACCCATTGCGCCAAACGACACAGCAACAAGAGCTAGGCCGGTCCCTGCGAGCGTGCGCCATCCCGAGACAAGCAGCGACGTTTCAGCTTCATGGCTCAGTACAACAAGCGTCAAACCGACAGCGCCTGCCGTCATTACCGCGTAATCGCTGCTGCGCATCTGCCGGTAACGGGTATCGGAGGCAGAACGAGTGACCCGCTGCAGAATCAGCACGAACAACATCGGCCATAGACCTAAGAACAAAATCGACGCAACCGCGGGTGCCGTTAGCGACACCGCAGCTGTAAACAAGGGCCAATCCAAGCGAGCGAGAGACCCAAGCAGCAGGTCTCTGCGCAGCATCCGTGAAACATGCGAATCACCGCGATGCAGCCGAGCGAGACCTACCAAACTCTTAGGCCGCAGAAGACTCGGCTGCCTCACCGCCAGATACGCCACAACCGCCGCCGTTACGCCAACCGTCACAGCAAACCCAAACGACAACGGGTCCGCGCCGCCAAGTAACTCTGATATTGAGACTGTCCCCACTGCGTCAAGGCACACCACAGCAGCCATCGCAGCCATCGGCGCAATTTGTCGTCTCACAACGGATGCCCACCTTACTTATGGCCACTTACCGCTACTTGTCGTCACTTACCGCCGGTAGCCTTGCCCGGTCTCGGCGCAACGGCCCGGCTCGCACGAACGTCGCCGGATGATCGCTCGCTGGGTTCCCGCTTCGCTACGGAGGCTGCGATGGGTCCCGACCTCGGGCCAGCAGACACACAGTCTTGCCACAAACAATCCTGCCACACCCCGTCTAAACACACATCAGCCGAAAGTGAATCTCCGCTGCGCATAGCGCTGCTGACCTACCGCGGTCACCCATGGGTCGGTGGCCAAGGCATCTACGTGCGTCACCTTGCCCGAGAGTTGACGGCACTCGGCCACAGCGTTGAGGTGTTCAGCGGCCCGCCGTACCCCCAGCTAGACCCCGGAATCAAGCTGACAGAGCTACCCAGCTTGGACCTGTACCGCATGCCCGATCCGTTCCGGGTGCCCAAACTGGCCGAGTTCGGTTCGCCTGTTGACGTGCTGGAGTACGCCATCACAGCCACAGCGTCATTCGCTGAGCCGCTCACTTTCAGCCTGCGAGCCTTCGGGGCTTTGCGTCGTCGGCTTGACGACTTCGACCTCATACACGACAACCAGTGTCTCGGTTACGGCATTGACTGGCTGCGGCGGGCCGGGATGCCCACACTCAACACCATTCATCACCCCATCACGGTGGACCGCAGGCTCGAAATCGCCCACGCCCCAACATGGCGCAAGCGTTTGGCGATGCGGCGCTTCTATGCCTTCACACGCATGCAAAACCGGGTAGCGAGGCGCGCAGACCGCATCGTGACTGTGTCTTCCAACAGCTTTACCGACATCGTCACTGACCTGCGCGTCAATCCAGACCGCCTGCACATCGTGACGGTCGGCGTTGACCCAAACCAGTTCCGTCCGCTGGCTGACATCGCACAAGTGCCAGGCCGACTGATGACCACCGCCAGTGCCGATGTAGCCATGAAAGGACTGGCGTACCTGCTAGAAGCACTGGCCAAGTTGCGCACCGAAAATCCTTCGCTGCACCTCGTGGTTATCGGGAAACCCAAGGACGGCTCGGCGGCCAGTGGGCTGATCGACCGGCTCGGCCTAGCAGACAGCGTGGAGTTCGTGAGTGGCGTGGCAGATGAGCGCATCGTCGAGCTTTACAACGAAGCGCAGCTAGCGGTGGTGCCTTCCCTCTATGAGGGTTTCTCGCTGCCCGCTATTGAGGCGATGTCATGTGGTGTTCCGCTAGTAGCGACCACCGGCGGCGCGCTGCCCGAAGTCACAGGCACCGACGGTGAGACCTGCTTGGCTGTACCACCCGGCGACTCAGAGGCCCTAGCAGCGCGCATCGGTTGGGCCCTCGCACAGCCAGACCTGAGAAAAACAGTCGGCGCCGCCGGCCGGGCACGAGTACTGGCCAACTACTCATGGACTGCAACGGCTCACAAAACCGTTGAGCAGTACCGGGCGTTGCTAACGGAAGTAAAGGTCAAGGGCCGACGGTCGCGCCCCTTGCGGCACCCCCTGCGGCGCCAGGACCACTGCCACAGCACCACCACAGCACCACCACAGACAACAGCACCACGCTGATGCTCACCGTTGACTACGAGCGTCTCGGGGCGCAGCGCGGTGACAGAGTGCTGGACCTGGGCTGCGGCACAGGTCGGCATGCCTTTGAGAGTGCCCGACGCGGATGCCTCATCGTGGCATCAGACCGCAATCTCGACGAATTGCGCGCTGTGACCGACATGCTCGCAGCCATGAGCCTCGCCGGTGAGATCGATTCGCCGACCGGCCAGCAACCCGACAACCCCGACCAGCAACCCAGCAACCCCGGCCACACAGTCGCAGCCGATGCCACTGCACTGCCTTACGCCGACAACAGCTTCGACCGGATCATCGCTGCTGAAGTGCTGGAACACATAGACGACGACGAGCGTGCCATCGCAGAGTTAGCGCGGGTGCTGCGACCCGGTGGCACCATCGCAGTGACGGTTCCAGCACAAGCCGCCGAGCGAGTGTGCTGGGCGCTATCGGCCGACTACCACGCACCCGCTGTGCCTGACGGTCATGTGCGCATCTATAGCTCCAAGGAGCTTCGGGCCAAATTGTCCACAGCAGGGCTAGAAGTATCCGACAGTCACGGCGCACACGGCTTGCACACGCCCTACTGGTGGCTGCGCTGCTGGGTTGGACCAAACAACGACCGCCATCGGTTGGTACGTGCCTACCACCGACTGCTGGTGTGGGACATGACGGCAGCGCCAACGCTGACGCGCACACTTGACCGCATGCTGAACCTCGTGCTGGCCAAGTCGATAGTGCTGTACGCCTACAAGGCCCGTGGGTGCCTCACGGCTGGGTCGGCCGACCGGTCGGTGGAAACCGCTGATGCAAGCTGAGCACACGCCCTTGGGGGTCGCTGTTGCCCCACCGACGATCTCTGGGGAAACCGACACCGCTGACACCGTCACTGCTGGCACCGGCACTGCTGCCGCCGATACTGGGCCGCTGCTCACGCCCGGCCAAGTAGCCGCCACGGCCGACACCATCGAAGCGTGCCAACAGCCCGACGGTCTCATCGTGTGGTTTGACGGCGGGCACGCCGATCCGTGGAATCATGTTGAGGCCGCTATGGCGCTGACATCGGCGGGCCGTTACGTAGCCGCCGAACGCGCCTATGAGTGGCTAGCCGCCAACCAGCACCCCGCAGGTAGCTGGCACAACTACTACACGGCACTCGGCATAGAAGACCCACAGATCGACACCAACTGCTGCGCTTACGTTGCTGTCGGTGTGTGGCATCACTGGAAAGCCGTCGGCGACAACGGCTTCGTGGAGTCGATGTGGCCAACAGTTGAGCGGGCTCTCGATTTCGTGACCGGCCTGCGCAGACACAGCGGACACATCCCGTGGGCGGTACACGCCAACGGGGAGCCGTGGCCCTATGCACTGCTCACAGGTTCTTCATCGATCGCGCACTCACTTCGCTGCGGCAGCGCCTTGGCGCGCTTGATGGGATGCGAACGTCCGCTCTGGAAGCAGTCGGCCGCTGAGATCGAAAGACTGATCCGTCACCACCCAGATTCATTTGAGCCCAAAGACCGCTGGGCGATGGACTGGTACTACCCGGTGCTATGCGGAGCGCTCAACGGCGCACAGGCCCGCGCTCACCTTGCTGTGGGCGCTCCCACATTCGTGCTGGCTGAAGGCGTGCGCTGCGTGGCCGACCAGCCGTGGGTGACTACAGCAGAGACGTGCGAGTGTGCGCTCGCTCACTTGCGCGCTGGTGATGCCACCACGGCTCGTCGGCTCATCGCTGCTACAGAGCCGCTGCGTACCAACGACGGCAGCTACTTCACCGGTTGGGTGGTGCCGCAAGCCACCACGTTTCCTGGCGGAGAACGCTCCAGCTACTCCGCGGCGGCGGCGCTGCTGGCCACCGACGCGCTAGATAGGCGCAGCAGTGCCGCCGATGTGCTCGTTAGGGCGCCTCGGTTTTGATCGGTCGACGCACAACACGCAAACTGCCCACGGCGGCGTGTTCGGTGAAGCCGTCCTCTAGGGCTCGAAGCCATATCTCATAGGGCGGCCGACCACCGTCGGCAGGATCGGGGAACACATCGTGGATGGCCAGCAGACCGCCGGGCAACACTTTGGGCGACCAGGCCTCATAATCGGCATGTGCGACGGCGTCTCCGTGCCCACCGTCGATGAACACCATTGCGGCACCGCACCAGTACGCAGCGACCGTGATCGAATCGCCCACCACGGCCACGACAGTGCCGTCTAGGCCAGCGTCGGTGAGCGTCCGACGCAGAACCGGCAGCGAATCCATGCGACCGGTACGAGCGTCTACCAGCGTCGGGTCGTGATGCTCCCAACCGGCCTGCATCTCTACTGAGCCACGGTGGTGGTCAATGGTGAACAACACGCCGTCAGCGGCTGCGGCCGCAGCACCTAAATACACCGCCGATTTGCCGCAGTACGAGCCGATTTCGATCAGCGGCCCCATGGGGGAGACCTCGACTGCGGCCCGATACAGAGCCAAGCCCTCCTCGTGAGCCATGAAGCCCTTCACCTGCTGCGCTAGGGCCGCGAGTTTGGAGTTCATGGATGGTCGTGCGTGCTCGATGCGGGGCCCGCAGCGGGACAAGTTTCAGGATGAGTTTCGGGCCGGTTGCCCCAAGCTGTGGAGGCGCGTGCAAACAACACCCGATCTAGCAAAACGAACTTCCCCACCCACAAGAGCCCAAAGCCGAGGAGATTTGCCATTGAGACCGCCGCGGTGGACTGCCACCAGCGATCGGCCAGAACCACGAGCAGCGACGAGATGCCCAGCCCGGCAAGGCTGTACGCCCAGAACGGCAACACCTCGCCGACGAGAGAGTGCCGGTCGGTGCGGGCCCACACCCACCGCCGGTTGGCGTAGTACGCAGGACCAGAGGCAACGCACACCGCCACCACGTTGGCTGTGACCGCTGGCCATTCCAGCACGGCATGGGTGAGCACCAGTACGCCCTGAGTTAGCGCCACCGTGCCCGCCGACACCGCGCTGAAGCCTAACAGTCGGCCGAGTAAGCCCAAGCTGCGACTGTCGGAATGCATATATGCGAGGCCTCCTCAACGAGCCCAACAGCGGACGCGCGCACTAGCCAGAACCAACCAGAGCCCGCCGGAGCCCAACTCAGAACTCAAGGCGGTACACGTTGGTATCCCGCTGCACAAAACCGAGCCTCGCGTAGAGGCGATTGGCGGCCTCACGGTCAGGCCGAGAGGTGAGATCTACGGTGCGGGCACCAGCCCTGCGGGCGATACCGATCGCGTGCCGGTTTAGCGATGCACCTATGCCGCGCCCTCGTGCGGACTTGTCGACGACTACATCCTCGATCCATGCGCGCAAGCCGCTTGGTAACGGGAACATCACGAGCACCATGGCCCCCGCGATGACACCGACCCCCGCTATGGCGCCGGGGTCAGCTTGCACTGCGCCTAGGGGGTCGAACTCGACGGGGTGCCTGGCGATGAGAACAGTCGTGGCAGGGTGGGCGACGATGGTGCCCAGCGCTGCGGCATCGGGCGGCGGTGACGACGACAGTTGTGGATGCAGGCGGGCGAAGGCTGCAACCAGCTCATCGCTGACTTGCTCGCACACCTCAATATGCACCTCGGGTTGTGCCGTTGCGTCGGCGGGAGTGCTGAGCGCTGTCTGATCAGCCACGTTGTGCATGGTAGGCGCAGACGCGCGCTTGGGGATTGGCCCGCCTCGCAACACCGGTAGCCTCCCCGCCGTGGGCCATACGGAGTGGTTCGAACACCCTGAGCCAAGTGACGACGCTGTTCTTATTGCTGCGTTCTCGGGCTGGAACGATGCCGGTGATGCCGCCACCGAATCGGCTAGATACCTGCGGCGGCGCTTTCGCTGCCATCCGGTGGCCCAGATCGACCCAGAGTTTTTCTACGACTTCGCCTCGGTGCGTCCGAGCGTTCAAGTCGTTGGCGGTGAGCGGCAAATCGACTGGCCGACGCCTGATGTGCGCAAGGGTGAAGCTGATGACGGTCGGCCAGTGGTCACCGTGCTCGGTGTGGAACCCCGGCTGCGCTGGCGCACGTTCTGCGATGTGATTATTGAGATGGCTGAGAGGCTGGGTGTCTCCACGGTGGTGACGCTGGGTGCGCTACTCACCGACACTCACCACAACGCGCCGGTCAACGTGGTGGGTGCCTCCAACAATGCCGCCCTCAACCTGACCATGGGTCTGCGCCAGTCAACCTACGAAGGGCCGACCGGCATCATCGGTGTGCTCAACGACGCTTGCCACCGCGCTGGTTTTGCCAGCGTCTCGTTTTGGGCGACAGTCCCCACCTATGTACACAACTACCCCTCGCCAAAGGCTGCGTTGGCTTTAGCCGAGCGCGTTGCACAGTTCATGGGTGTGACGCTCGGCGAGTCCGAACTGCACAGCGCCGCCGCCAATTACGGACGTCAGATCGACGAACTGGTGGCCGGGGATGACACCCTCGCCCAGTACGCGCAGCAAATCCTTGAAGAGTCCGCAGCCGAAGCCGTCGAAGACTTCAGCGAGATGGTCGAAAACCCCGACGGCCTCATCAACGAGTTGGAGCAGTTCTTGCGCCAGCAAGAACCAGACTGAACAGCTGCGTCAGCAAGAACCAGACTAAACAGCTGCGTCAGCAAGAACCAGACTAAACAGCTGCGCCAGCGGGCACTGTGGCGAGGCCCAGCACGAACTAGGGCCAGCACACCAGCAAAACCGGTTTTGTCGCAAGCCGCTACGACAAGACGTGGCGCAGGGCCAGTTCTACTTCGCGCTGGTGCGATTCGTCGATGACCGGCCCGTTGGGGCCGACCACATAAAACGAGTCGACCACCACATTCGCGAGCGTCTGAATCTTGGCCGAGCGTATGTCGAGGCCCATCTCGGCGAGCACCCGAGTCACCTTGTACAAGACACCGACATGGTCCTCAGTGCGGACCTCCACAATCGTCGCGCTGGTTGCCGACTCGACATCAAAGACAACCTCAGTGGCGGCCTTGGTAGCCGACAGTGCCCGTCGGCGTCGGTAGACGCGAGCGCGTTCTGCAATGCGTGCCTCCAACGCCAAGCGTCCGCGCAACGACCGTCGCACGTCATAGACGACCCGATCCCAATCGACGGGAGTGTCAGGCGTCACGATACGAAACGACGACACCGCCATGCCCGCCGGACTCGAATAGGCATCCGCTTGCAGCACATCGAGCCCGCGCAGCGCCAGCACGCCCGCCGCCCGGCTGAACAGTCCGGGCTCATCGGGCGCAACTACCGTTAGCACATCGCCCACAGCACGCAGTGCTGTCTCGCCAGTGGCCATCAGAGCCACCACATCCTCGGTTAACAAGCGCCGATGGCTGGGCTGGGCCCGACCTCTGCCGCTCAAATGCTCAGAAGTCAGCTCGACCAAAGCAGAGACCAGGCTCGCTGTCCAATCGCCCCACGCCATCGGACCTGTCGCCATGCAGTCGGCCTCGGTCATCACTGCCAACAGCTCCAAGAACTCCTGGGTCTCGACGGCTTGGGCAACGGCGGCAACAGTCAGCGGGTCGTCGAGGTCGCGCCGCGTGGCGGTGTCGGTCAGCAGTAGATGGTGTTGCACCAAGCGCACCAAGGTGTCGGAGTCGGCTTCGCTGTAGCCGCAGCGCCGGGCAATCGGGCCTACGAGGCGCATCCCGGCTTGAGTGTGATCGCCGGGATAGCCCTTGCCGATGTCATGCAGTAGCGCTCCCATCAGCAGCAGGTCCGGTCGCGCCACTCGGTGCGTGAAGCGAGCCGCTGTAGCCGCTGCCTCCAACAAATGCCGATCCACCGTGAAGCGGTGATAACGAGAACGCTGTGGACGATTACGATTCGGCGCCCATTCGGGCAGCACCTTGGTCCACACATTGAAATAGTCGAGGCTCTCGATGACACCGATGGCCTGGTGCCCGCAGGCAAGCAGCTCGACAAGCAGATCGCGAGCGCCGTGAGGCCAAGGATCAGGAAACTCCGCCTGGCGTTCGGCCAGTTTGTCCAAGCTGGCCCTACTGATCGGGATGCCGTTGCGGGCCGACTGTGCAGCTGCGTGCAGAACCAGCACGACATCGGCAGCGGGGTCGCCGTCAATCACCAGTTCGCCGTCGCGTTCGGACAACCCGGCTATGCCGACCCCTGTCGTCTTGGCTGAGGTGCGCTGTCGGGCAACAGTGGACCACAACTGATCAGACAAAAAAGCAATGACACGCCCCGCTTGCGCGATGTCGGCCATGAGAGCATCGGCGTCCGCGGCGCCGCTCCGTTCGGCTACCGCGTCTTGATCGTCGGCTGAGAGCACATCGCTGCGCAAGCCGGTGGTGCGATGCAGTTCAACGCGCGCCTTTTGGAGCGTCTCATACGCATCAGCCAAACGCTCCGCATCGGCTTCTGGCAGCTCAACGCCGGCCAGCGCGGCCCATCTCATCGCATGCGCGTCACGCAGACCGCCGCGGCCGGTCTTGAGGTCTGGCTCCAGACGAAACGCCACCTCACCGCTCTGGCTGTGACGCCGGCTGACCGCGCGTCGTAGCTCGTCAAGCCGTTGGGTTGCGTCTTCATGCCAGAGAGCCCGCACGCCGACGATCAAACGCTCGGTCAGTTCTGCGTCGCCAGCGAGGTGGCGGGCATCGGCTAGGGCTGTTGCCGTGTCGATGTCGGTGGCTGCCAGTTCCAGTGTTGCTGCGAGTGATCGCACTGCATGGCCGAGCTTCAGCTTCTCATCCCAGATCGGGTACCAGAGCCGGTCAGCCAAGTTGGCTCGTTGCGAGCTGTCCCCCAGCGCGCCATGGTTCGCGAGCAGTGATGGGCGGCCATCGTGCAGCAACAACAGGTCAATGTCGCTGCCGGGGCATAGCTCGGCGCGGCCGTAACCGCCCACCGCCACCAGCGCCACACCACTGCAAGCGGCACCATCGTCGTGCAGGTCCCACTCGGCAGCTTCAGACGCAAACCGTTCGACCAGCCAGTCATCGGTGAGCTGGCTCAGCGCTTGAGGCAGATCGCTGGCATCTGTCCGTTCGATCAGTGCCGTGCGTCGCTGGCCGAAGTCATTCATAGTGCAGCACGATTCTGGGCTTTTGGGGGAGGAATGCGCTCTTGGGGTGATCTGGGCTCTTGTGGTGCCAGCTCGAGTGCCTTGGCTGCGCCCCACGCCATCGCCAGCGGTCCCAGCTCTGGGTTGATGTCGGCAAGCGAAGCGGGTGTTAGATCGTAGGGATCGTCGGGGAATCGCTCTTCGGAGAACGCGTCTCGCTGTGCAGTCGGCACGCCAGCACGCCGCAGCACCGCCGTAGGAAACCGTACGGCCCCACGAACAATCTCCAAAGGGGTGGAGCGCTGTGCTGTTGCATCTAGTTGCAGCAACGTAACGATCTGAGAGCCGATCTCGGCTGTGCATTGCTCGGCTGCTGCCGCTGTATCACCTGCGGGGGGGAGCTGCATCCCCTCGGCTCGTTCGCACGCTTGGGCAACGCAGCGGCTTACCCAGCTCCCCAACGCTGCGACGGTGTCTGCGGCTAGGCGCTCGGCAAGCTCAGCCAGTACTCCCTCGCCGTTTCCGCTGTCGTCAGGGCTGTCGTCAGGCCTGTGGTGCCCGAGCGCATCGTTGAGATTGCCCGAACGGAAACCCTCAAGGTCGAGCGTGACGTAGCGGTAGCCCACACCTTTGACGGCGGCGACCAGCTCTGCTCGGCGCGCAACGGCTACCGCCAAGTCATCGGTCGGCAGCTCAATGCGAGCCGTTTCGTCGTAATGGCGCACCCTCAGTTGGCCAAAACCAAGCTGCCGCAGGGCGGCCTCGGCACGATCCAACCGGTCCAGCAATGGCACCGACACAGCAGTCCCGTAGGGAATCCGAGAGGCCAAACACGCCGCTGCGGGCTTGTCCCAAGTGCGCAAACCCAGCTTCTTGCTCACCTGTCGCACAGCGTCTTTCGTAAAGCCGGCTTCGACCAGCGGGAAGCGCGCCCCTCGGCCAGCGGCAGCTTGCTGGCCCGGTCGGTGATCTCCTAAGTCATCAACGTTGACGCCGAGTACCACCGTGGCTTTCTGCTTGGCAGCCAGCGGCTCTAGCGCGTCCATGAGCGCCGACTTGCACCAAAAACAGCGATCAGTGTCGTTCGCCCGATACGCGGCATCACTCATCTCGTCGGTGCAGACCGTCCGCCATCGCAGTCCCCATTCGCGGGCAAGCGCGAAGCAGTCGCGCTCTTCGTCGGTGGCCAAGCTGGGCGACACCGCGGTGACGCACAACGCTTTGTCGCCGAGCACGTCGTTGGCGGCCCACGCCACCAGCGAAGAGTCAGCACCGCCGCTGAAGGCGACCACCACCGGCCCTATGTTCGCCAACGTGTCGCGCAGCAACTCAATGTTCACAGATGCCGATGCGCTCAAATGCGCGTCTGGAGTCCGGGCTCGCCCATGCAACGCCATCGCTCCAGCTCAGAGCCGCTCAGCCGGTATGGCGTAGAAAGGCCCAGCCCCGCCAGTGACGGCGGGAACCAACCCGGCTGCGGTTGGCAAAATCTGGGTGGCGTAGAAGTGTGCAGTCGCGATCTTGTCGGCCAAGAACTGCGGCCCGGCCGATCCTGCCGAGCCAGCCGGTCCAGCCGAGCCACCACCTGCGGCGTTGCCGGTGATGTCAGCGCCGAGATCCTGTTCGGCTAGCAGGCTCGCTGACACTTGGGCGCTGCGAGCCAGCAGCCAGCCGCCCACCACCACGCCGGCGAGGCGCAGGAACGGAGTTGAACCGGCCGCCACATCGTTCGGTGCGACAGCGAGCTGCGTACCCAGCCATGTAGCTGCATTGGCGAAAGCTTCCGCGCCGTCGCTCAGTGCAGCGGCGATCGCCCTGAGGCGCGCATCTTCGCTGGCTGCGAGCTCCGCGGCGGTTTCGCCAATATGTCCGATGAGCCGTGCCATGGCTGCGCCGCCGTCCAGCGGCAGTTTGCGGAATGCCAAATCGGCGGCCTGGATTCCGTTGGTGCCTTCGTAGATGGGCGCAATGCGACTGTCGCGCCAGTGCTGAGCAGCGCCGGTTTCTTCCACGTAGCCCATGCCGCCATGTATTTGCAGCCCGAGCGAAGTCATTTCGACACCTACGTCGGTGCCCCAGCCTTTGCTGATCGGTGTCAGGATTGCTACCAGTTCGTCGGCTAGCGCGCGCTCATCGGGGTCGGCTGCCGTCAGCGACCGGTCGATAGCAGCAGCGTTTTGGTACATGACGCAGCGCATCGCCTCGGCGTTGGCGCGCATCGTCATCAGCATCCGCCGCACATCGGCATGATCGACAATGGGCGATGCCTCGCCGGGTGCCAGCTCGGCCCCGATTGCCCGCCCCTGCTTGCGCTCCACTGCATAGTCGCGTGCTTGCTGGTAGGCCCGCTCGGTGAGTGAGAGTCCCTGCAAGCCCACCGAAAGGCGCGCGTTGTTCATCATCGTGAACATGGCCCGCATGCCACCGTGTTCGGGACCGACCAAGTAGCCCACTGCACCGCCGTTGTCGCCGTAGGACATAACGCAGGTGGGGCTGGCGTGAATGCCAATCTTGTGCTCGGTAGACACCGCCCGCAGGTCGTTGCGCTCACCCAGCGACCCGTCTGTGTTTACGAGGAACTTCGGCACCAAGAACAGGCTGATGCCACGAGTGCCAGCAGGACTGTCGGGCGTGCGAGCCAGCACTAGGTGGATGATGTTGTCTGCCAGTTCGTGCTCGCCGTAGGTGATGAAGATCTTGGTGCCCGAGATGCGGTACGAGCCGTCGGGCTGAGGCTCGGCCCGGCTTGTCAGGGCACCCACATCGGAGCCCGCATGGGGCTCGGTGAGATTCATGGTGCCCGACCATTCGCCGCTGATCATCTTGGGCAGGTATGTCTGCTGCAGAGTCTCGTTGGCGTGGTGTAGCAGCGCGTCGATTGCGCCCTGGGTGAGCAGCGGGCACAAACTGAATGCCATGTTGGCTGAGGTCAGCATCTCTTGAACCGCCAAGCCCACACACCACGGCATGCCGCCGCCGCCGAAATCGGGATCGAAAGCCATGCCGTTCCAACCGGCACCGACAAACTTGCGGTAGGCCTCGCCGAAACCGTCAGGGTGAGTGATGACGCCCTCATCGAAGCTGAGACCCTGCTGGTCACCTGTCACGTTCAGCGGTGCCACCTCAGCCGACATGAAGCGTCCCGCCTCGCCTAGCAGCGCGGCGGTGGTGTCGAGATCGGCGTGCGAGAAGGGTTCATGAGCGGCCAGACGGTCAAGTTCGGCAATGTGCTCAAGTACGAACATCATGTCGTCAACGGGTGCGGTATAAGAAGACATCGCAACCTCCCAAGGTGGCATCACCGGTCAGCCCGAGCAGTGCCCATATGCGCTAGGTAACAGACTACGACTCGCCCCTCACCGACCGCTGAGGCATCCCGCCCAGCCGAGACTGGGTGGTGGGCTGGTTGCGAGACTGGGTGGCTGGCTAGCTGCTGGCGGCATGTCTTTGCGGTCGATTGGCGGGTGACTGACTAGCTAGCTGGCTCTAGGGAGCGAGAGCGGTGATCGGCGCAACCGCTACACCGTCGGGCCGCTCGTAGCCGTAACCGGTTGCAGTGATTATCAGCAGCCCAGCAGGCGGCCCGACGACGCTGTCATCAACAACGGCTGCGACGCGCTTGAGCGAATCTGCGGCAGCATCCACCGCATCCGCGCCGCCGAGTTTCACTTCGACAGCAATCCATGCACCATCGGATCGACGCTGGATGATCGCATCAACTTCGAGGCCTGTCTTGTCGCGGTAGTGATGCACACCACAACCGCTTGCCTCGGCGTACACGATGAGATCGCGCAGCACTAGGTTCTCAAAAACCAGACTGAAGTAGTCGATCTCCTTGCGAAGTCGATCTGTGCCGGCTTCAAGTGCTGCAACAGCCAACGATGGATCGACGAAGAGCCTCTTTGGTGACTGTCTCAGCGGGGTTCGAGATCTCAGACGGGGCTGCCAAGCCGGCACACGCTCAACAACGAACAGACGCTCCAATGCTTCGAGGTAGGCCTTCACCGTCGTCCGGTCAAGGTCGGCGTCTTTGGCCAGAGTGGAGTAGCCGACTTCTGTTGAGACATTGCGCGCCAGCGACCTTGTCAGGGTTGAGATGCCCCTCGGATCCCGATAGGTCCCACCCACTAGCGCGACATCGGTCCGCGCAATCTCGTCCAGATACGCGATCAGGTTCTCTTGCGCTGGGGCGGGCGACAGATCAATCAGTCCGGGCCAGCCACCAACAGATGCAATATCAACGATCTCTCCGAATGAGATGTCAGGTTGCGCAGCAGAGACTCTCTGGCGGGTGAGCAACGCGCTGAGTGAAACTTCGCAGGTCGAGATACCAGATTCTGCCAAAGTCATGGTTCGCATTCGGACACGTCGAATCCGGCCAGCCCCAGAGTGTCGGGTGATGTCGTCAGGCGGAACAGCCGAACCTGTAAGCAAGAAGATGCCTTTGTCTCGTCGATCGTCGCAGGCCCGCCTCATGGCGTTCCACACTCCAGGCACCAAATGCCACTCGTCCAGCAGGCGCGGCACCTCGCCGTCGAGCGTCCGTGCGGGATCTACTGCGAACGCCATTCTCTGTTCGTCGCTGCCGTCGAACAGCACTTCACTTCGGGCAAACTGCCGCGCTGTCCATGTCTTGCCGCAGGCCCGCGGCCCTTCAATCACTGCGGCCCCGACGGCGCTCAGTGCGGTGTTGATGGCTGATTCAGCGATGCGTGGCAGGTAGCCCGGTGTGGATGTCACAGCGCTCATGCGCGGCTCCCTCCGCAGGTGTCAAGATGCGGCAACGCAGCCAATCGACAATTTGGCACATGTTCAATCTACAAAATGGCGCTCATTCAGTCCACAGTTTGGCGCTAGAGGACCCTGACCCACTAACGAAGCAGAAAACGCATACGTTCGCCCGCAACGACAGGCTGATTTGTATGAAAGTTGAGTTTTCGAAAAAAGGTGAGAGGAGGGGAGCTGGATTTGGTGTAGTCGGGCTACTTAATGAGTAGTCCTCCGATGAGGTCGTTCATGCCCGGTACTCTGCGGGCGTGGCAGCAAACGGATACACCGACGACGAACTTGCGGCCATGATGACCGACACCGAGTCAGACCTCGTCGAACGCAAGCGGTCGCTGTCGGGGACAGCCACTGAGAAGGTCAGGCGGTCTATCTGCGCCTTCGCCAACGACCTACCTGCACACAACAAGCCAGGTGTCATTTTTGTAGGCGTAACCGACGATGGCCAGTGTGCAGGGCTGCGTATTGACGACGGGTTGTTGAAGCGTCTCGCAGACATGCGCGGCGACGGTCTTACACTGCCGATTCCATCGATGGATGTCCAGCGCCGAACGCTCGGCGGATGCGACGTTGCCGTTGTGATCGTGCAGCCGGTGTCTGACCCCCCTATTAGGCACGAAGGACGGGTCTGGGTTCGCGTCGGCCCTACCGTGCGGCAGGCCGCTCCCGCGGACGAGTTGCGACTCGCAGAGCGCCGACGCATGCGCGACGTTGCTTTTGACCTGCAGCCGCGAGCATCTGCCACCCTTGCGGATCTCAATACCGAGTACATCGAACGTGAATACCTGCCGGCCGCGATTGCTTCCGACGTTCTTGAGGAGAACCAACGGTCACTCAACCAACAAATGCATGCGCTCCGTCTGATGATCGACAACACGCCCACGAATGGTGCGTTGCTGGCGTTTGCGTCTGACCCACAAAGATGGGCCTCCGGTGCTTATGTGCAGTTTGTTCGCTTCGATGGCGTGGAGATCACCGACCCGATCTTGGATCGAGAAGAGCTAAATGGCCGTCTGGCAGACATCCTCAACCGACTCAGTTCTCTCATCAACCTCAATGTTGAGACGCGCTTAGTGATCGGCGACGGACCACAGGAACAACGATTCCCCGATTATCCGGTGGAAGCGATCCGCCAACTCGCATTCAACGCAGTTATGCACCGCAGCTACGAAGGCACTCAGGCACCCACGAGGCTGTACTGGTATGCCGACCGTGTAATCATCGAGAGTCCTGGCGGACTGTTCGGTCTCGTCACATCCGACAACCTCGGCAACGGCGCCACCGATTACAGAAATCACCTCATCGCTGAGATAATGCACCACCTCGGCTTTGCCCAAAGATTCGGTTACGGGATACCGCTCGCATTGCGTACCCTCGCCGAAAACGGCAACCCAAGCCCAGACTTTGACGTAAGCCATAACCGAGTGGTGGTAACGGTGCGGTCCGCGCGATGACGACGGTTGCTTTCTTCAACAACAAGGGCGGCATCGGCAAGACATCGCTCGTGTACCACCTAGCTTGGATGTACGCGAACTTGGGTGTCACCGTCGTCGTCGCAGACCTCGATCCACAAGCGAACCTCACTAGCATGTTCCTCGACGAATGGAGCAGGGACGATTTGTGGTCACCGCCTCCTCCGCGCGAGACGATTCACGGTGCCCTGATGCCTTTACTTGAGGGCACCGGCGACATCAGCGCACCGGTGACGCTCTCGCCGCGGCCGACACTGTGCCTCGTGCCCGGCGACTTGTCACTTTCGGTAGCCGAAGATGATTTCTCCAGTCAGTGGCCTCTCTGCCTCGACGACAACGTACGTGCCTTTCAAGTCGTTTCGTCACTGGGTCGCATCTTGAAACACGCCTACGACGAAGCCGAAGCAGAACTCGTCCTCATTGATGTCGGACCCAACCTTGGGGCCATCAACCGGGCCGCGCTCATCGCCGCTGACTATGTCGTTATCCCTCTTGCACCCGACCTGTTATCGCTGCAGGGCCTGCGCAATCTCGGTCCGGCGCTTGCGCAGTGGAAACATGGCTGGCAGCAGCGACTGGCCCAAGCAGAGGCGATGAGCGAACTCAGCGATCTTCAACTGCCCGCAGGAGGGATGGCACCCCTTGGCTACGTGGTGCAGCAGCACACGTTGCGGGTGGACCGTCCGCTAAGGAAATATGCCCGATGCATCGATGCAATCCCTGCCGAATACCACACCGCCGTGCTTCAACACTCGGTCAATGCCAGCACAGTGGTGGGAGATGTGGTGGGAGATGACGAGTACTGCCTCGGGCTGCTGAAGAAGTACTGGAGCCTGACGCCGTTAGCTCGGGAGGCTCGCAAACCCATGTTCCACTTGAGAGCCGCCGACGGCACCATGGGCGGCCACATGAAAGCAATCCGCGATTGCTACAACGAATACCGAGACCTTGCCTGCAAGATCGCCAACAGGGTCGGTGTGCGCTGCCCCCAGCTTGACTGAACACCGAGAGGCCGTGCTGAAGGCCGTGCCGACGGCCGTGCTTGATAGGTCGTGCCTATATAGGTACAGAAGCGACTTGAGCAGTCAAGGAGCAGTATTGGGTGTTTGCCCCGACCACGTAAAACGTCCGTTTGAGTCATCGTTTTTTGTCCGTTGGCAATCGCACATTTTGTCCATCTGGCCGCTTAGGGTGGAGCCGTGACCAGCGACGAAGCAAACAACACTGCACGCAGGGGCACCGGCTATCTGCCGCGGGTGGTTGACGCTGAAATCGAACGCTTCTTGAGGATCGTGCCGACAGCTGTGCTTGAAGGCCCACGCGGCTGCGGAAAAACCACCAGCGCAAAGCAGTTCGCTGCCAGCGATGTTGCGCTCGACGAGGTACCGAACGCCTATCAGACAGCACAAATCGACCCTCGCTCGGTACTTGACGGCGACACACCACGACTCATCGACGAATGGCAGCTCGCGCCCGGCATCTGGAATGCAACCAGACGCGCCAGCGACGAGCGAGGAACACCTGGCCAGTTCATCCTCACCGGTTCAGCTAGCCCCGCCGACGACATCACACGCCACTCTGGGGCAGGACGCGTCGGGCGGGTACGCATGCGTCCCATGTCGCTGTTGGAGTCAGGAGAATCCAACGGATCGGTCTCACTGAATGCGTTGATGAACGGTGCTGCACCGAAAGCTCAGGCACCCGCTTGCTCGCTGGGTGATATCGCCGAATGGATCTGCAGAGGCGGATTTCCTCAGACGCTCGGATTGTCTACCGAAGACGCTCAGCAGTTCTTGGGGCTATATCTTGAGGAAATCACCCGCGTTGACATCGCCCAAGCCGACGGCATCGCACGAGACCCAATCCGCGTCAGCCGGCTTATGCAGTCGCTGGCGCGCAACATCTCAACGCGAGCCACGCTGCGCACGCTGACCCACGACATCAACGGCGGACGGCTCAACTCAAAGACCGTCACCAGCTACTTGGCAGCACTGAAACGTGTCTTCGTAGCAGAAGACATCCCGGCATGGTCACCGCGCCTGCGGTCACGGACAACACTGCGAGCCGCAGCCGTTCGACAGCTCGCCGACCCAGCGCTGGCAGGCGTGCTGCTAAGAACCAACCCAGAACGACTACTCGGCGATCTCGAAACGCTCGGTCTGCTCTTTGAATCGATGGCGGTTCGCGATCTGCGGGTCTACGCGGGTCCGCTGCGCGCCTGGACAGGCCAATACCGTGACGAAACCGGGCTTGAAGCAGACATCATCATTGAACTCAGCGACGGATCATGGGCAGCATTGGAAGTCAAACTCGGAGGCACCCACGCCATCGAACAGGCCGCAGCATCACTGCACAAGCTCGCCGGCCGCGTTGACAACGCCGTACGAAAACGGCTGCAAGCGCTCGTAATCGTCACCGCAACTGGCGGATACGCGTACCAACGTCCCGACGGCATCTCAGTTGTGCCCATCACAACTTTGGGACCCTAACTGTAATGTCTATGGAAATGTCTATGGCCCTTGGGCACGCCGCAGGCCGACAGCCCCGCAACGAACTTGCCCGCAGCGTCGATGCTGAGGTTGGGCTAATTGTGTTTGGGTTCGTTGTTGTCGTTGATGGTGATGGTGCCACCGTTGATGGTGGCACCGTTGATGCTGGCACCGCGTAGCTAGATTTTCCCCTCAGCCACTAAGGAGCAACCCATGGCCCCAATTTCGGCAACACCGCTTTCCAAGTCTTACGTCACCGTCAACGGCAAGCGCATGGCGTACCACGAGTCTGGTGCCGGTGATCCGGTGGTGTTCCTGCACGGCAATCCGACCTCGTCGTACCTGTGGCGCAACATCGTGCCGCATGTGTCGCCACAGGCTCGCTGCATTGCACCGGATCTGATCGGGCAGGGCGACTCGGACAAGCTCAACGACACCGGACCCGACTCTTACCGCTTCGTTGAGCACCGCGAATATCTCGACGGATTGCTCAACCAACTTGACCTCGGAGACAACATCACGTTTGTGATCCACGACTGGGGTTCAGCCCTCGGCTTCGACTGGGCGAACCGGCATCGGGACCGCGTCGCCGGCCTGGTGTACATGGAGGCCATCGTGCGGCCGGTGACTTGGGCTGAGTGGCCCGAAGCTGCCGCCGGCATATTTCAGGGCTTCCGCTCCCCTGCGGGTGAGGAAATGATCATCGCCAAGAACCTGTTTGTGGAGGCAGTGCTGCCCGGTTCAATCCAGCGCAAGCTCTCCGAAGAGGAGATGAACGAGTACCGACGCCCGTTCGTTGAGCCCGAACACCGGCGCCCGACCCTCACATGGCCTCGCCAAATCCCGATCGAGGGTGAACCCGCCGATGTCACTCAGATAGTGACCGACTACAGCGAGTGGCTGGTCGGCTCAGACGTGCCCAAGCTGCTGATCAACGCCGAGCCGGGTGCCATCTTGAACGGCTCACAGCTGGAATTCTGCCGCGCCTGGCCGAACCAGACCGAAGTGACCGTTGCGGGCAATCACTTCTGCCAAGAAGACAGCCCCGACGAAATCGGTCGAGCTATCGCCGACTGGCTGAACAACCGTTGATACCAAGACTGCATTAGGCACGGGCAGCATCAGGCACACCGCCGCCCAGATCCGAAAAATCACGCCATCCGTTGGCTTACACCACCTGTCAGCTCATGCAGCGATGAACTCGTTGAAGCGGTTGTCAAAGCAATCGCCGAAGCAGTTGCAGCTCAGTTGCAGCGACCGTCGGTGCTGACCCCTCGATGGCTGTAGCACAAGGTCGTCGCCGAAACTTGGCGCAGGGAGTACGGCCCAGCGTCGGTTGAGAGGTCGCCGTCGGTGCTGGCAGCCAACCAGTCGCCCGCGGCGTCGGCGGCGATTGTCAACCGGTAGCCACGCACCGAATCGTCCGGCAGGCCGACTACATCGACAGCGATTTCTACGACTCCCTCAAAGACACTGGGCGGCGCAACGGTGCGGACACGGGAAACCGGATCTGCTTGTGAGGCGAACTCCGCAACAACAACGTCGGTCAGTTCCCGCAACGTGGCAGCCTCGGCTTCGCTGCCGATACCGAAGGCGACTTCGCTGGTGACGTCTTGGACCTGCCCGGGTGCGAACGGGGCCAGATAGTTGCTGCTGGCCCAGCCGATCACCGGGCCAGCTTGTATCTCGTGCCAAGTGGAAGTTGTTAGCTGGCGCGAACGGCCAGTCGCGGTGAGCCCCACGATGTCGAGCGTTGCGAGATGGCCGACAGCATCGGGTTCTCGCACCAACAGCGACGGCCCCTCCGCAGCAGAGTTGCCAATACGGATCGACAGCGTCGCCACAATCTGCCCGTTGGGCACCTCGCGCAGATTGAGCCAGTCATCGTGAGTGACACCGATAACACCGAGCCGGGTACCCTCCGTTGGGCCGAAGGCCGCGGGCGTGCCCGGCAGCGCATCGTCGGGCACGGCTGAGACAGCCACGCGGTTGGCTTCACTGGGGGACTCTGCAGGGGCGGCTGTCACCGGCGACACGGGCATCGTCGTCTCTGACGCGTTAGCAGTGTCGGCTGCTGCATTGGGGTTGACCTCGTTGTCGGACCCGACGCTGGTCTGTGACGAAACCGGCGAGACATCCGCCGCTGGGTCGTCTGTCGCAGACAACGCGACCAGCAGCGACAGCGCCGATAACACCAGCGCCAAGAACGCCACTATGGCAACAAATCGATTCGTCATATCGCAGCGGCCCCTGTCAGTTTGATTGCTCGCTACATCGGGTATACCGCGCCGCGGCCTCTGCTTGGCGGCAACCGCACAAGTTCACGCTGTAACAACAACGAGTCCTTCGCGTTCAGCCGCCTCGGCGAGATGTCGGTCTAGGCAAACAAACTTCAACGGAACGCCGAGCTGCTCTTGAACATGCATTGCAGCGCCGAGCTGAGCGGCATCTGCCGCCCGCAGCGGCTGTCGGGCCAACAACGACAGCGAACGTGACCGCACGGCGAGCACCTCAATCACTTCGTGCCAAGTCGCACTGAACTCCTGAAGGCGGCCCATGATGCTGCGGCGATGCTCGCGTGGCAGCACCCCCTCGCGCGTTCGCCGCTCAGTGGCGCTTGCAATCTCAACCTTCGACCACATCCAAGTGACAATTGCGTCGTCGTCGCGCAGCCACGATCGCGTGAGGTCAGTCATCGGTTCTGCAACGAAGAGCGGCACGATCGCTGAGGTATCCCAGTACCTCACACACGATCCTCCCGTTCGGAGATCAACGCCTCAAAAAGGCTGGTTGGGACAGTCAGAGGAGGCTCGTCAAGCACAGCGAGCGAACTCCCTTGGCCTGCTCGAAGCACACCCGAGCGGATCAATCGACTGAGATGCTCGTCTTCTGGTTCTGATGGCGGCACGAGCCTGGCGACTGGCGTGCCTCGATCAGTCACTTGTATCTCACCGCCTCGCCGTACCTGACGCAAATAGTGAGACAGATTCGCTTTCAACACAGAAACAGACACAGAGACAGGCACAGAGACAGGCACAGGGCCAGAGTTCATGTGACTATCATAGTCAGATAAATATGACTAGATAGGTCGTGTTGCCAATGATCGAGACATTGCGTGGGTCAATCACGTCGGCGGGCTTCGCCTCGGGCCATCGGTTCGTCATCGGTGACTGGCGGCACAGCCCCATCGGACCGTTCGCCGACGTCATGTGGGCGCAGCCCGACGGAGGCCGGGTCTTGCTTTGTGATGCCGCTGCTGCTGACTACATCGTCTCGGTGTACCCATTCGGTGAAGTCCGCCACCAGACGGTCACAACCGAACACAACGACCGCAACTACATCGTCCGTGCAGGCAACCTCAAGCTGGACATGAAGATCGGCCTTGCGGCACTCAGGCCGCCGCCGCGCCCCCGCTGGATCACCGCCACCGTTGAGAACTGGTGCTCCCGCAAACTGCTCGGCGTCAGCACGTATGGAACGAGCCCAACCGGTGTTACTGAGTGGTACCGGACGCGCTCGGCGCGCCGAGTTGTCGCCGCAACAGCGAGCCTTGACGACGCTGGGTTGGGGGCGCTCGGCCCGCTAGAGCGGCCGCTGGGCTTCGGTTTCACCGATCCGCCTAGGCAACCCTCCCAGGTCCGGCTGCGCGTTGATCTGCAGCGCCCAGCGCAACGAACCTGCACCTAGGGTGAGTGGGTGTCCAAACCGCTGATCGGACTGTCGGGGCGCCGCCGCGCCGGTGAGCGCATCAAGGGTTTTCCGCCCAGTTTCGTGGGTGTCGAAGTTGATCTGTACATCGCCCATTACGCCCAGGCTGTGCAAGCTGCCGGTGCCGTTGCCTTGCATGTGCCGCTCGATGCTGACCCGGCCGATGTGGTGCCGCTGCTCGACGGTGTGCTGCTGACGGGCGGCGAAGACGTGGCCGCTTGCCTGTACGCCGACAGCCTTGACGAAGCAGCGTGTGACAACGGCGTGCCATTGCGCGATGCGTTCGAGATCGCGATGCTTGACGCAGCGATCAGCAACGGACTGCCCGTGCTCGGCATCTGCCGAGGTGCCCAGCTCATCAACATCGCCGACGGCGGCACCGTGCATCCGCACTTGCCCGACCATGCTGCAACCGAGAAGCCACCCGATGCCGCCTCCCACATCGTGACTACCGCCGAAGGCAGCCAGCTTCGCGCGATGTACGGCCCACAGATGGCGGTGAACTCTCTTCATCATCAAGCCGTGGACCGGCTCGGTGACGGCTACATCGCCACTGCTCACTCGCCTGACGGGATCATCGAAGCCATAGAGCACACCGAACTGCCGATCATTGGCGTGCAGTGGCACCCCGAGCTGATGACTGGCGCTCTGGAGGACCCCTGCTTCAGATGGCTCGTCGAACACGCGCGGTACCGGCCAGCTGAGCCGACCGGCAGTAAGTATCAAGCGGGTGTTTCAAGCCGATGACCCTTGACCGGAGATCGCGTTCGCAAGCTTCTGGCCTTGACGGTCGCTGCGCCAGCGCGGTGCTGGCCCGATGACTGAGTCTGCTCTTGTGAAGAGCAGACTTCCTGCTACCGACCGCGGCAGGAGAACGCGCGCCAAACTAATAGATGCCGCTCGCTCCGTTTTTGAGACCCACGACTTCCGCGACGCACTCGTGCGTGACATCACAGAGAAAGCGGGGGTCGCGTACGGCACTTTCTACACCTATTTCCCCACAAAAGAATCAGTCGTGCGCGAAGTGGGACTAGCTGTGGCGCGCGAAATGATGATTGACCCAGAGGTGCCAAAAAGCTACGACCCTTACCTCACTAACTGGTCATCAAGCCACGACGCATCAGAACTAGCATCACGACGAATTTACGACCGAGTCCTGCGCGCGAATCGCATTTATCTTCAGCGCTTTCAGTTGAATGCTCGACTCTTGGTGGCAATTGACCATATGGCGCTGTACAACGACGAGTTGCATAAGATCAGGCAAGACATGAGACAGGCCGTAGTTCAACGTTCGATTACTTCGGTCATGCGGTGGCAAGCTGAAGGGCTAGCAGATCCCGAACTTGATCCGGTTTATGCCGGACGTGCACTCGGATCGATGGTGTACAGATTCGCCTACAGCCATTTCGTATTCGGCGGCGACTTCGACCTCGAGACCGCAGCAAAAAATCTCTCTCGACTTTGGGTTCAAGCCCTCGGCATGACTGTCAACACGGAACTGCCACCAAGCCACGATCACAAATCTTCAAGGTAACTTCAGGATAGCACGGACGACACCACAACAACAAAGGTAGTTCCCAGTGAGCGAAATTATAGAAGTAACAGACGGGCTCAAGTTCCCGGAAGGTCCAGTCGCAATGCCGGACGGCTCGGTCATTTTGGTCGAGATGTTCGGGCCTCGACTGACGCGCGTCTTCCCCGACGGCTCTACTGAGACGGTGGCTGAGATAGCCGGAGGTCCGAACGGTGCCGCTATAGGACCCGGCGGAAAATTGTACTTGTGCAACAACGGCGGTCGATTCACTGAATTCGAATTGGATGGGCTGTGTTTTCCTGCCGGTATGACACCTGAGAATTACATCGGAGGCAGGATCCAAAGCGTCGACATCGACACTGGGGAGGTCGTTGATCTCTACACTGAATGCGATGGCATACAGCTTGGAGCGCCAAACGACCTCGTGTTTGACGAACATGGAGGCTTCTATTTCACCGATCACGGCCTCGAAGATGCACATCAGAGGCTGTACCACATTCCAAGCATCTACTACGCAAAAGCAGACGGCTCAGAGATCCGGGAAATAGTTCACCCGGCTCGCGACCCCAACGGCATCGGCCTGTCGCCTGACGGCACCAAGTTGTACTGGGCAGAAACATGGAACGGGCGCATCCTCCAGCGTGACATCATCGGACCGGGCGAGCTAGCAGAGATCCACCCCCTGGACTTGACTCAGTGTCTGCACGGATTCGCCGGCTTGACGCTGCTTGACTCGCTTGGGGTGGACGGCGCTGGAAACGTATGCGTCGCCACGCTGGTCAACGGAGGCATCGGTGTGGTCTCGCCCTCCGGCGAACTCATCGACCACATCGCGACAGGAGACCCCCTGACCACCAACGTGACATTCGGTGGCCCCGATCTGTTGACCGCTTACATCACGCTCTCGGGCACCGGCAAGCTAGTGAAGACACAATGGCCGCGGCCAGGCGTCGCGCTGAACTATCTGAACGACTGATTCCGCGCGACCTGCGAGGTCGCGACGCTGCCGGTGGGTTGCTCAGGGTTGCGCGGAACTGCCTGAACGACTGGTTCCGCGCTCCGCCGCTGGGTTCGCTCGTCCGGTTAAGTTGACATCAGTGTCAATTTCTGTCACCCTTGTCACTGCGGTGTTCTCTGCGGCCTTGGCTGCGGCGGACGCAGGCGTACACATAAAAAAATTCGGATAACGGGGGGATTCATGTTTCCGAAAACACTCAAGCTCAAAGCGCGACTGCGCCGCTCGGCTCTCGTGCTGCTGACAGCCGTTGCACTCATGTCAGTCCTCGCCGCCTGCGGCGACGACGAAGACAGCACATCCTTAACCAGTCCCGCCGAAGACAACACATCCGTAACCAGTCCCGACGAAGGTCCGGTCGCTTTAGGACAACGCGTCCGCGACCTGACAGGCTTCGATTTGGACCCTGATGCTTGCGGCGGTCAGGAGATTCCGATTGGCGCTGTCCTTGCCTTCACGGGCGCAGGCTCGTTCTATGGGTCAACCATGAGTCGCGGCCTCGATCTGGCGGCCGCGCACATCGAAGCGGCCGGCGGGCCAATCTTCGAGATCGACTATCACGACCACAAGTCAGGCGATCCTGCCGCCGGCGTGCAAGCAATGACTGAACTCGGTGAAGGCGGCTACGTCGCAAAGTTGGCCTCATACGTCGACGATCTCGGCGCAATGCTGCCCCAGACGGCAGAGTACGAGATGTTCACACTTGACGGAGGTGGCGGCACGTCCGTCTTCGGCCAAGGCCAGCCGTTCTTCTGGGGAACTCGGGCGATCACGCCCAACGACCCCCTGCCCGGTCTGTTCCAGTATCTAAAGCAGACAGAACCGGATCTCAGCACAGTCGGTGTCGTAGTGTGGGATATAGGCGAACCAGGCAACGGCATCATCCGAGATGACATGTTGGACAAGATCGCCGACGCAGGATACGAGTTCAACGGCCTGTACGAGTTGACCCCAGTAGGTGCCCAAGACTATTCGCAGGTCTTGCCGAAGATCACCGCTAACGAACCCGACATTCTCCTTGCGGCCATTTACGGACAGGACATCGGCTCGTTCGTCAACCAAATCGATACCGCTGGCGTCGAGTCAACCCTGATCGGGTTTGAGTTCACGCCCGACGGCATCAACGCTTCAAAGGGCACCTTCGAAAATGGTTACACCTTCGCTTACGACTACTTCGATGCCGTCAACCCCACCAATCCTTGGGCTGAGCTGTTCGTGGACGAGTTCGAGGCAGAGTACGATGAACTCCCCGACTTTTACGCCGCGAACTACTACGAGGATCTGTTCGGCATGTGGGATTTGGTGCGACGGGTGTGCCAAAACGGTGACGAGGTAACCGGTGCCGCTCTCAACGCTGCGTTCCGTGAGAACCCGTCATATGCCAGCCTGTATGGCGGTGACGCATCAGGTCCCGGCATCAAGACGATCGACCTTGAGACGCACTCGGTGCTGGCAAGAACTATGGGTGTGTTCACCTACGAAGACGGCGGGGTCGTTCCGCACGCCTATTTTGATCTCAACGGTGACGATGTCCAGATGGCCCAGTGAGTTATCAGGTACTCTGCTGCGAAGCCACTGATCGGACCAGCTACCTTACGATCTTTTAGTCAGCCATACCGCCGGGGCGGTGCCCAGGTACAGGGCACCGCCCCGCCTCCCACAGATATTCGATTTACCTCCGCACGCACAGGACGCGAGCAGTCCATATTTTTGCAGGAGACACTCTGCCGTTGCACCTCACTGCCGTCAGTCTCGACACTTTCCTTCAACTCACTGCCAACGGCATATTTCGAGGGGCTGCGTACGGAATCTTGGGCGTGGGCTTGGCCCTCATCCTCGGTGTAACAGGCCGGTTTCACTTTGCCTACGGTGCCTTTTACACGCTCGCTGCATATCTTGCTTTCACCTTCAAAGATCGCGGCCTGATTCCGCCGCTGATTGACGCGACACTGCCCTTTTGGATTGCTGTCTTCTTAGGCATCGGCGTAGCGGTGGTGCTCGCTTGCGGAGTCGAACGCATCGTGTACCGACCCCTCGCTAGGCTGGCCGGAGCGACGGAACTGTTGGCCATTTTCGTTGCGGCACTCGGTCTCGGAATCGCGCTCGAAAATCTCATTCGACTGCTGTGGAGTTCTTCGAGCCAGCCATATTTCGGCCCGACTCGTGAAGGGTGGAGCATCGGCGCTGTCACTTTCTTGAATTTTGACGTGTACAGCTTCATCACGTACGCGGTGCTCGCATTGGCTCTCGCTGCTCTGCTGAGGTTCACACCATTGGGGCGGATGGTCCGTGCCACGCGATCCAACCCCGATCTAGCGCGTACCATCGGCATCAGCTCACAACGTGTCAACATCTTGGTTTTTGCGATCGGTACTTTTCTGGCAGGCACTGCAGCGGTGTGGACTGGTTTACAGTTCGCGGTTGAGCCAGGCATGGCGACGCGGCCGGTGATCTTTGCCTTTGTAGTCGCCTTTCTTGCTGGTACTGCGAGTTCACCTATCCGCGTTTTCTTAACCGGTATCGGTGTGGCCCTAGTAGAACAATGGTCATCGATGTGGCTCTCGGTGAGATGGACACAAACAGCCGTATTCGTACTGCTAGTTGCTTACCTATCTTGGCTGTCTTTCAATCAGTCAGGTGTCTATGTCAAGCTGCGAATGCCGAGCCTACGGAAATTGAGAAGCTGAAAACAGCTATGCAGTTCTGGCTCAACTACCTCGTCCAGATTCTCATCTACTCCGGCTTTGCCGTGTCGTTGAACCTGCTGCTCGGATACGCAGGGCAGGTCTCCGTGGCTCACGCCGCATTCGGTGCCATCGGCGGCTACACAATGGGATACACGGCGTCTGTTCACGGGTGGCCCTTCTTGACCGGCGCGCTCACTGGGGCTGTCCTTGCGCTTGTCGCTGGCTTGATCGTCGCGCTGCCTGCGATGCGTCTCAGTGTTGAGTACCTCATTCTCCTGACCATCGCCGTCGCCTTTTCCATCCTCGGCGTCATCTCCTCTTTCCCGGAACTGGGTGGCACCTACGGTCTCATCGGCATTCCCAAAGCAGCGATCTTCGGCATTGAGATGAGCAGGCCAGGCGATTGGGTGATTCCCAGCGCCGTCATGCTGGGGCTGATCATGCTGGCCTGCCATCGCATGGGCGAGAGCGCGTACGGACGCGTGCTCAAAGGGATCCGCGAAGACGCTGTAGCGGTGCAAGCGCTGGGTAAGAACGTGTTTGCACTCAAACTGGCCGTTTTCGGCGTGACTTCCGCAATGGCCGGTCTGGCAGGCGCCTTCTACGCAGGATGGCTGCGACTGGCAACTCCGGGCTTGTACGGCTTTCCGTTCGCGCTGACGATCTTCGCAATGGTGATTCTGGGCGGCATGGCCAATATTTGGGGGTCGGTCTTCGGTGCCATCGTCGTAGTACTGCTAGAGCCGCTGCTGCGCGACACGATCAGGTTGGACCCCTCAACTGCCAGCATCGTTCAGTTGATCTTCTACGGGTCGCTGCTCGCAGCACTGATGCTCTTCCGTCCTCAAGGGGCCATCCCAGAAGGATCTCAGCGACTGAGACGGCTGTGGGTTGGCCTGACCGGGCCAAGATCCTGGCTGAATCGCCCGCACGTCGGCCACGACGACGAACAGCGCAGCACGCAGACGCATGAGGACCGCCATGAGGACCATGAAGACCATGAGGACTGGGTACCCACTGTCGCCGCCGAGGCCGCAAGGCCGGAATCCCCCATGGCTGCTCGCAAGGATCGTTGGGATCGGGCTCATGTCGTACTCAAAGCGCGTGGCATTACCAAGCACTTCGGCGGCGTGGTCGCAGCTGAAGACCTCGACCTCGAGCTGCGGGCCGGCACGATCACGGCCCTCGTCGGACCCAACGGCGCCGGAAAGACGACCGTGTTCAACCTACTGACAGGGTTCGTAAGGCCCGACAAAGGCTCCGTGCAAATGAACGACACCGAACTCGTCGGATTGAGCCCGCATCGGATCGCTCAGATGGGACTCGTCCGCTCGTTCCAAGATGTCCGCCTGATCGCCCGCATCAGCTGCCTCCAGAACGTGATGATGGCAGTACAGGAACAAGACGGGGAATCGCTCTTGAAGCTGTATCTCGGCGGCCGCGCTCCGTCTCGCTGCGAGACCAGAACCCGTGAGCAGGCGATGCGCTGGCTGGAGTTCGTCGGGATGGCTGACTTCGCCGAAGTCCCCGCCGGCGCGCTCTCCTATGGGCAGTCGAAACTCATATCGCTGGCTCGTTTGCTTGCCACCGAGGCGCCAGTGCTGCTGCTCGACGAACCCGCGTCCGGCATCGACACCAAATGGGTTGATGCCACGCTCCACATGGTCGAAGCGGTTCGAGACCAAGGGCGCACAGTCTGCATCGTCGAGCACAACCTCCATGTGGTCCGCCGACTCGCAGACCATGCCTATTTCATGGACTTGGGCTGCATCGTCGCTGCGGGCACGATCGATGATCTGACCGGGTCACCAGAACTGGCAGAGGTGTATTTTGGGACCTGACACGCACTGCGAGAGTCAAAGGCCACCTGTCATGGAGCCGATCCTCAAGGTCGATGATCTCTATGCCGGCTACGGACGCAAGACCGTCGTCTTCGGTGTCTCCATCAGCCTCGACCCTGGTGAGATTGTCGGCATCTTCGGCCATAACGGAAGCGGCAAGAGCACAACGATCGCCGCCATCTTGGGCACCAATCCCGCCCAGCGCGGCACCGTCACCTACTTGGGCAAGGATGTGACACGCGCTGGCTCGCAGGCCAACGTGAAGGGCGGGATGGCACTAATCCCGTCTGAAAAATTCGTCTTCGCCGACCTGACTGTCAGGGACAACCTGCTGCTCGGCGGTGCCGTTGAGCGTGACCACGACAAGCGATCTGAACGCCTCAAACTCGTACACCGCCTGTTCCCAGTGCTCGCTGAGCGAGCGGACCAGGTCGCCGGGACGATGTCCGGCGGTCAGCAGCGAATGATCAGCCTGGGGCTGGCGCTGATGACCGGACCCAAACTGCTCATGCTGGATGAGCCGTCGCTCGGCCTTGCGCCCGCCATCGTGGAAGAGATCTTCGCTTTGATCCGGCGATTGGCCGACGAAGAAGGTCTCTCGGTGCTTCTCTTGGAGCAGAACGTCCCCGCTGCCCTGCGGATCTTGGACCGCGTATACGTCCTGCGCTCTGGTCGGCTCATTGCTGAGGAGACGGCGGCGCAGATGCGCCAGCGCGACAGCTACTGGGACTTATTCTGAGCCGCAGCAGCAACCGTGGCGCGACACTGCACCGGCCTGGGCGATTCGGCTACCGTCAATTGAAGTCTCGGTGCGGTCTGTAGCAGCTCGCGCTCAGCGCGCGACGGCTCATGGAGAGGCGCAGCAACAACCATCCGCAGCGACGAACGAAACGGGGAGGCCTGAGATGGGGACCACAGCGACCGATGCAATCGCACACCGATCGCCCGATTCGACCGCTGGTGCGACCGACTACAGCGCAGGTGCGACCGACTACAGCGCTGGTGCGCCCGATTACGAGGTCATCATCATCGGCGCTGGCGTGGGCGGCATCTACCAGATGTACCGACTGGCCGAACGCGGAGTGCATGCGACCGTGCTGGAGATGGGTAGCGACCTCGGCGGCACTTGGTTCTGGAACCGCTACCCCGGCTGCCGTTTCGACTCAGAGAGCTACAGCTACGGCTATTCATTCTCCCAAGAACTGCTTGACGAATGGCATTGGAAGGAGCGGTTCTCGGGCCAGCCCGAGAACCTGCGCTACCTCAACTATGTGGCCGACAAGTTCGACCTCCGCAAATACATGCAGTTCAACTGCACTGTCTCCCAAGCCCGCTTCGACGACGAAGCCGGCATCTGGCGGCTCCGTCTTGAGGACGGCCGTGACCTGAGTTGCCGCTTCCTGCTCACCGCTCTGGGCTTGCTGTCGGCCCCGACCTACCCCCGAATCGAAGGCGTCAACGCAGACGGTAACGACGTGTTTGAGGGTCCGTCGTTTCACACGTACCACTGGCCCGCCGAACCTGTTGAGATTGCCGGCAAGCGGGTGGCCGTCATCGGCACCGGTGCCACCGGTGTGCAAGCCATCGCTGCCATCGCTCAGCAGGCCGCCCATCTCACCGTCTTTCAGCGACGACCAAACTGGTGCGCCCCGCTGCACAACAGCGAGATCTCTCCCGAAGAGATGGCCGACATCCGTGCCCGCTACGACGAAATCTTCGCCCAATGCGCCCGCACCCCGGGCGGCTTCGTGCATGAACCGATCCGCAGCGGATTCCACAACGTCTCTGCCGAGGAGCGTCGGGCACAGTGGGAGAAGCTGTACAACGAACCCGGTTTCGGTATCTGGATGGCCAACTACCGCGAGATCTTTTTCGACGAAGAGGCCAACGCCGAACTGTCGGCGTTCATCGCCGACAAGATCCGGGAGCGCGTTGACGACCCGGTCATCGCTGAAAAACTCATCCCCACCGACCACGGTTTCGGTGTGCAGCGAGTCCCGCTTGAGACGGGCTACTACGAGACGTACAACCGGCCCAATGTCCGTCTGGTCGATTTGGGGGAGACACCTCTCCAGCGGATCACCCCCACCGGCATCGAGACATCCGACCAGCACTACGAATTCGATCTGATCGTGTACGCGACCGGTTTCGATGCCATGACCGGCTCATTCGACCGCATCGACTTTCAAGGAACCAACGGTCAACGGCTAGCCGACAAGTGGCAGGACGGCCCGGTCACGTTCTTGGGCATGATGATCCACGGCTTTCCTAACCTGCTGACGATCGCCGGTCCCCAGAGTGGTTCAGCATCCACCAACTACCCGCGAGGCATCGAGATCGGTGTTGACTGGGTAACTGCTCTGCTGGACTTCGTCTGGGAGAACGACTACACCCGCTTCGAAGCCAACGCCGACGCCGAGCGGGAATGGACCAACGAAGTCATCGATATGTACTCCATGATGCTGATGCGTAAAGCGCAGGGCTGGTTCACCGGCTACAACTCCAACATCGACGGCCATGAAGCGGGAAATATCCGCTACCTCGTGTACAACGGCGGTGCGCCTAAGTACAAGCGCCACATTGACGAGATCGCAGACGGCGGCTATCGGGAACTCACCTTTGGTTCGGAGCCTGTGGCTGCTAGTTCGTAGCCTCCGGCTGTTAACTCGCAGCGTGCCGCTGTGCGCGCCAGCTAAGTCAACTACCGAAGGATTGTCTGTGCCATGAGCATGATCGGCACGCGCGTCGTGCGCAAAGAAGACCCCGCTTACCTGACCGTGGGCGGCACCTACGTCGAAGATGTGGAATGCCCAGATGCGCTGCACGCAGTGTTCGTGCGCTCGGTGATGGCGCACGCAGACATCACTGCCGTCCACACCGCAGATGCCGCTGTGATGCCGGGCGTGGTAGGTGTTTACACCGCAGCCGATCTGGAACTCACCGCAGATCCGCCTTCGGTGCCGCCGCTGAACCAGCAGATGCTCCGCTCGCCGTTGGCAACGGGGCGGGTGCGATACGTGGGCGATCCGTATGTCGTAGTGGTCGCAGCATCTCGTCATGCAGCCGTAGACGCAGCAGAACTGGTCTACGCCGATTACGAACCGCTCAATGTGGTCACCGACACCGCCGCAGCTTTGGGCAACGAACAGCTGCTGTTCCCCGAAGCGGGCACCAACACGGTCTTCGCGATACCCGGCGGCGACGCGGATGCGCTGTTTGATGACTGCGAGGTGGTGGTAGAGCTGGCGTTCGCCAATCCCCGCTTGAGCGGTGCCCCGATCGAACCGCGCGCCGCTGTGGCCTCGTGGGATCCCGTGAGCCAACGCCTCACCTACTGGGCATGCACCCAGTTCCCGCATCGCTCACGAGACGGCCTCGCCAAATTCTGCGGCCTCGAAGCGAGCCAAGTGCATGTGATTACACCCGATGTTGGCGGCGGCTTCGGCGCCAAGAACGCCAACTACGTCGAGGACTTTGTAGTGGCTCGGTTGGCGTGCCGTCTTGAGCGGCCGATTCGCTGGACCGAGACGCGTTCGGAGAGCATGCTCGGTCTCAGCCACGGCCGGGCTATTTCCTACAAGGCGCGGCTAGGTGGCAGCCGCGACGGCAACATCACGTCGTACTCGGTGGATGCCGTGCAGGACTCCGGTGCCTACCCGATGATCGGCGCGCTACTGCCGATGTTCGTGAGAATGGTCGCCAGCGGCGTTTACGACATTCCCAACTTGTCGATCAACACCAACTCCGTCACAACCAACACAGCGCCCGTCGGTGCGTACCGAGGCGCTGGCCGCCCCGAAGCGACGTTGGCAATCGAACGGATGATGGATGTGTTCGCGGCTGAGATCGGAATGGATCCCAGCGAACTGCGTCGGCGCAACTTCATTCCACCAGAGTCGTTTCCGTTCACGACTGCCACCGGCAGCGAGATGGACTCCGGCGAGTACGCAAAAGCCCTCGACGCAGTGATCGAAGCGGCTGACTACCCAGCGCTGCGCGCCGAGCAGCAGCGGCGACTAGCAGAAGACGACCCGAAGCTGCTGGGTATCGGCTGGTGCGCCTATGTGGAGGTCTCCAATCCCATTGTGGGTTCGGAGTTCGGCAGCATGGAAGTCAGGCCCGATGGGTCAGCACTGGTACTGACCGGGTCGTCGAGCCACGGCCAAGGACATCACACGGCGTACGCCCAGATTGCCGCCGATGCCACCGGCATAAAGTTTGAGCGGATCGAAGTGCGTCACGGCAACACCGACGAAGTGAAGCGCGGCGGCGGAACAGGTGGCTCTCGTTCGCTGCAATCGGGCGGGGTCGCAGTCTTTGAAGCTGCGGAGGCAGTTGTGTGCGCGGCCAAGCAAGCGGCGGCGGCGATGCTTGAGGCCGACCCTGCCGACATCGTGCTTGATGCCGACGCGGGTACGTTCGCCGTGGTCGGCACACCTGCCCGGTCGCTCAACTGGGCACAGATTGCGGCGTACGTCAGCGAGTCCAGCGGCCAAGAGTTAGCAGCCGAGAGCGATTTCCAGCCGCCGAGTGCCACATTCCCCTTCGGTGTGCATCTGTCGGTTGTGGAGGTGGACCGCGACACCGGCGAGGTCACCCCGCTGCGGCATGTGTCGTGCGACGACGCGGGGGTCATCGTGAACCCGATGATCGTTGAAGGCCAAGTACACGGTGGCGTGGCCTCAGGCATCGCGCACGCGCTCGGCGAAGTTTTCGTCTACGACGACGAAGGCAACCCGCTGACCGGCAACTTCATGGACTACGCCATCGCGTCAGCCGCAGAGTTGCCAAGCTTCGAACGGATTCCCATGGAAACCCCGACCGACCGCAACCCTCTCGGCGTGAAAGGCATCGGCGAGTCTGGAACCATCGGTGCCACCCCAGCCGTTCAGAACGCAGTAGTTGATGCACTGTCGCACCTAGGTGTGCGCCATATTGAGCTTCCCTGCACCGCCGAACGAGTCTGGCGACACCTCCAAGACACCTAACAACGGCACCTAAAGCCGAGGAGCCTTGGTGATACCCGGCCAGATGTGCATATTTCCACAAATTGCGGGCCAAACGACCCATAAACTGTAGGCTGACGATTCCACAAACTGTAGGTTGTACTACTAGAGGCTGTCCTAACCGCAGCGCACCCGATCGCAGCACCTGATCGCAAAGCAATGGCCAGAAGCTAACCAGAAGCAAAATGGCACATCATGGCAGACACCATTGAACCCACAGTTACGTAGCCCGCGTCACTGACAGCGCCGTCGCTGCTGCTCTCGAAGTCTTGCCCATTGTCCCCATCACCGCACTCGGGCCTTGATACATCTCGGGGATACATCTCGGGGATACACCTTGAGTTCACAGCGATTAACAACCGACGCGTAGCGTGCTGAGGGAGGGGTCTACCTTGGAGGGGAGGGGAGGAGTTTCCGCACATGGGCATTACTGAGCCAGCATCCGACGTTGGAAACAGCGCCACTGTGTCTGCTGCGTCCACTGTGTCTGCGCCCGCTCTAGAGGTTCGCAACTTGGTGGCCGGCTGGGGCGGTGTGCCCGCAGTGCGCGGGCTGTCGCTGCATGTGCATCCCGGCGAGGTTGTGGCACTGTTAGGACCCAACGGCGCTGGCAAAACCACGACGTTGCTCACCATCGCCGGGTTGCTCAAACCCATCGACGGTGAAATCAACGTGCTCGGCACACCTCTCGGATATGCCAGTGCGCACCAGATAGCCCGCCGTGGCGTTGCGCTGCTGCCCGAAGATCGTGGCATCTTCTTCCAGCTCTCGGTGGAGGAGAACCTGCGCCTGCATCGCCATCGGCGCAGCAACGTCACCCAAGCTGACGTGATCGGATGGTTCCCGGTCCTCTCCGGCTTGCTTGATCGCCGCGCCGGACTGCTCTCGGGCGGCGAGCAACAGATGCTGGCCTTGGGTTGCAAACTCATCGCCGACCCCAAACTGCTCATGGTGGACGAGATGAGCCTTGGCCTCGCACCGATCATCGTGGAGCGTCTGCTGCCGGTGGTGCGGCAGATAGCCGACGGAACAGGCACCGCAGTGCTGCTAGTGGAACAACACGTTCACGCCGCGCTAGCCATCGCCGACCGGGCATGCGTGCTGAACCACGGAGAACTGGCGTTAGAAGGCACCGCCGAGGAATTGGCACAACAACCCGAACTGCTCGAATCCAGCTACTTAGGGACGAGCACTCTCGGGCAGTAATCGGGCAACAGTTAGTCGGGCACTAGTCAGCCGGGCAGTAGTCGGGCAGTAGTACTGTCGGGGGTTCTATGCGCTCACCCTTACTGCGATTCCTCGCTCTTGCGCTCGCTTTCGGTCTTGTAGCCGTCGCTTGTGGAAGCTCCGACAGCGACAGCCAAAGCACCCAGCCCGCACAAACCACCGCAGCAGCAACGCTGGGCAGCGAGACGGAAACCGCGCCAGAGGATCGCCCCGAACCCGATGCCGAACCCGACGAGACACCGCCAAGCAGCAACGAACCCATCGACCGCTCCGGCGAAGTCATCAAGGTGGGCTACGTCAACAACGAAGCCGGTACGGTCTCGCTGCCAGAGTTACGAATCGGCGGCGAAGTGGCCATCGGGGCCATCAACGACGCAGGCGGAATCCACGGCGCCATCATCGAGCCGGTTGTGTGCATATCTGACGGCACGCCCGAAGGTGCCATCAACTGCGCGCTCAAGCTGGTCGAAGAAGACGTAGTTATGGCATATGCGGGCCTCGAGTTGGGTTCCGAAGCGGCACTTGACGTGTGGCTTGATGCCGGCATTCCCTACGTCTCGGCTAACTCGTACGGTCCCGCCGAAAGAAGCAGCCCAGGCGCGTTCATCCTCCATACCGCCAACGGAGCATTCGCAGTGGGCCCGGCAAAGACTTTCAGCGAACTCGGCATCGACCACATTGCCGTGATCGTAGAGAACACCTCAACTGCCTTGGAGTTCTTGGGCAGCGTCATCACTCCAGTCTTTGAGTATTACAACATCGAAACGGAACGCATCGTGGTTGATGTCGCAGCACCTGACTGGACCGCAGCCATTGCAGCCGCGCAGGCCGCAGGCGTCGACGGACTTATGGGTTGGATCACCGAGTTCGGTTGCATCGGCATGGTCGGCTCGGCCGCCGCAAGCGGATTCGACAAGCCAATCTTCGCCGGTCAGTGCAATCTGTACATCAACGTGCTGGGGGCTGCCTCGGTCGGCACGTACACGCAGGCCCCATTTTGGGTGCCGTGGATTGCCGATTTTGCGCCACCCGAGATCCAGCAACGCCTCGCCGAATACGCCGAAGATATGACAGCGGCCGGACACGAAAATCTCGTTGAGAGCTTCGCTCCCGCTCCGTATGCGGCGTGGCGTGAGATTGAGTTCGTGCTTGAGACCATCGAAGGTCCCATCACCCCCGAGTCGATCACAGCGGCATTCGCTGCGCCTAACGAGACACCCGGCTGGTTCGGTCCAAACCTGCGCTGCGGCCTAGCGCCATGGCCACCGGAGCCTTCGCACTGCTCATCTCAGCTCATAGTGACTCAGGTAGTTGAGAACGAAGACGGGTCGCTGCGCCGCGTCGTGGTCGGCGATGGTCCGTTCGACGCATACGAACTGAGCGGTCTAGGCGAACTCTGATCAGATGAGCGATCAAGCAGGCTGAGGCAGGTCGGCGAAAGTGGACCAATACCTGCTGTTTGCGATCATCGGATTGGGATCGGGCTGCCTCTACGCCGCGCTGTCATTGGGCTTGGTCATCACCTATCGGGGCACCGGCATCATCAATTTCGCTACCGGCGCAATGGCTTTGTGGGCAGCGTATGTCTACGACGAACTCATCAAGACCGGCGATCTCGTGCTGCCAGTGGTGATCATTCGTAGCCGCATCGGACTCGGAGGCAGTTCGGGCAGCGTGCCGTTCTCGGTCGCCCTCATCCTCGCTTTGCTGTCATGCGTCCTCATCGGCCTGATGGTGCATTTCTTGATCTTCCGGCCGCTTCGACGAGCTCCGGTCTTGGCACGCGTCGTCGCCTCTGTGGGAGCGCTTTTAGTCCTCCAAGCCCTCATCGTGATGAACTTCACAAGCTCTGCCCGCGTCGTCGCCCCGATCTTGCCCAATGAGCCAGTGAGCTTCGCCGGCATCAGCTTCTCGCGCGACCGTCTCTGGCTCACCGCTGTTGTGCTGGCTACCGCCACTGCTGCTTGGGCTTGGTTCCGTTTCACACGCCTAGGGCTTGCCACGCGGGCCTCCACTGAGAACGAGCGGGGAGTGAGCCTGGCCCGCTATTCGCCGCAGGCGCTGGCCGGTTCGACATGGGTGCTGTCAAGCACCGTCGTCGGCTTCCTGTTCATCATGGCCTCGCCGATCATCTCGCTCGGCCCAGCAAACTACCTCTTGATTGTCCCGGCGCTCGCTGCCGCAGTCATCGGCCGGCTGCTGTCCATCGCCATCAGCGTGACCGCAGCGTTAGGGCTCGGCATCTTCCAGTCGATCATCGTGTACCAAACCACCAATCCGTGGTGGCCCGACTGGGCGATCACCGGCATCCCAGACGCGCTTCCGTTCGGAGTCATCGTGATCGCCCTGTTCGGCCTAGGTCACACATTGCCTACTCGCGGCGCTGCCGAATCCAGTGCCCTGCCCGAGGTCGTCCCAGTGAAAATGCGAACAAGCGTGGTGGCTTCGGTTGTAGCAGTAGCCGGATTGCTGATGGCGGTGACGCAAGGCAGCTACCGAATCGGGATCATCACCAGCATGATCATGACGATCGTCATGCTGTCGCTGGTGGTGCTGACCGGCCTCGTCGGCCAGATCTCGCTGGCCCAAGCCGCTATCGCAGGAGCGGCGGGCTTCACGCTCAGCACACTAGGCGACACGGTCGGCATCCCGTTCCCCATCTCTTTGCTGCTGGCTGTTCTCATGGCTACCGCATTTGGCCTGCTGGTGGGCATACCTGCGCTGCGCATCCGAGGCGCTCAGCTTGCAGTCGTCACGTTGGCCGGTGCAGTTGCGCTGGAGGAGTTCGTCTTGCGCAATACCGCCATCACTGGCCTGTACGGCAACCCCATTTCGGGTCCGTCTTTGCTCGGAGCGGACTTAAGCATTCGCCAAGGCAGGAACTTGGCCCGCATGGAGTTCGGCATCTTGGTGATCATCGTGGTAACGGCGTGCGCCGTTGCAGTTGGCAACTTGGCGCGCAGCGCGACAGGACGGCGGTTCTTAGCCGTGCGGTCCAATGAGCGGGCGGGTGCATCAGCCGGCATCAACGTTGCAGCAACCAAGATGATTGCGTTCGCGTTCGCGTCATTCCTCGCGGGGCTAGGCGGGGCGTTTATTGGCTACAGCCGAGGCCAGCTCTCCGCTGAGAGTTTCGCCGTACTAATCGGCCTGAGTTTTTTGGCGTTGGCCTACCTGTCCGGCATCACCAGCGTGCCCGGCGCGATCATCGCCGGGCTGTTCGCCCCACTGGGCATCGTGTACATCACCGCCGACCGGATCGCCGGTTTAGGACGCTGGTACCAACTCGCCTCAGGTGTCGCATTGATCGCAACAGCGATCTTCTTCCCAGAAGGCATCGCAGGCGCGTACCGGCAGAACCTCGCGCGCTGGCGAGCATTCCGCTCACGCAGGCTTGCTCGTGCTGAGGCCCGCGGGCGTAGTGATCGAGCACCGGCGCCCGTCGAGGGGGACTTCGAGGGACCCGTCGAGGCGGTTCGCCGGTCGGAGTACCGACGCAGCCAACGGCAACGCATCACCAGCGACGCTCCGATCGTGCTTTCAGTGAAGGATCTCACGGTGCGCTTCGGCGGCCTAAAAGCACTAGATCAAGTGTCGCTGAGAGTCCGCCAAGGTGAGATAGTGGGATTGATCGGACCAAACGGCGCTGGCAAAACGACGCTGATAGATGCGCTGACCGGTTTTGTCCCGTCGCGCGGCAGCGTCACGTTCTGCGAGGAACGGCTCTCCCGCGAATCCCCTCATGTACGTGCCCAGAGTGGCCTGACGCGCACATGGCAGTCGCTTGAGCTATTCGATGATCTGACCGTGCGCGAGAACGTGCAGGTCGCCGCCGAGCGGCCTTCAGTGAAGTCGGTGCTTACAGATCTCGTGCTGCCCGAACGGCCGACCGACATGCCCCAAGTTGACTCTGCGATGGAAATTGTCGGCGTGGCCGATGACAGCGACGCACGGCCTTCCAGCCTTCCCCTTGGCCGTCAGAAGCTGGTCGGCGTGGCCCGGGCGCTGGCATCGGCACCTCGCGTGATGCTGGCAGATGAACCGGCTGCGGGACTGTCAACTGCCGAAAGCGTCGCCTTGGGCGTTCGGCTGCTGGATGTGGCATCTGAGGGCGTGTCGATTCTGCTGATCGACCACGACATGAATCTCGTGCTTGATATCTGCGATTACGTCTACGTACTCAACTTCGGACAGCTCATCGCCGAAGGCACGCCGACGCAGATACGAACAAACGAAGCAGTGGTAGACGCCTATCTGGGTTCGGGTGCCCACGCCTAAGCGCCGCCCCGAAGAGGTGCCGCGGGCTACACCTTGACGCCGGTGGCGGCGATTGCTGCGTGGATGCGAGCGGGGCTGAGCGGCAGGCTGTCGATGGTGATACCCAGCGGAGCGAGCGCGTCGCACACTGCGTTGGCAATTGCGGCGTACGGGCCAAGCGTGCCGCCTTCGCCCACGCCGCGTATCTGGTTCAAGTTGTGCGCCGGGTCGGCCACGTGACCCACTTCGATGGTCGGCACCCGGTCGGCGGAGACAGCCAAGTAGTCCATGAAGGTGCCTGAGAGCAACTGCCCTTGGTCGTCGTAGACGAAGTGCTCAAACAAGGCTCCGCCGATTCCCTGGCCCACGGCTCCGTGTATCTGTCCGTCCACGATCATGGGATTGATGGTGCGCCCGCTGTCTTCCACGCATATGAGGCGTTGCACTTCCACCTCGCCAGTGCCGAGGTCTACCTCAACAATGGCAGCTTGCGCGCCAGCGGCGAACGTGCCAGTGATCGGGTCGTAAAAGCGCGTGGCCTCAAGACCGGGCTCAACACCACCAGGCAACCGGTGCGGCTCGAAATAGGCCACTTGAGCTACCTCGGCCAGTGTCACGCCCACAGCTGGAGCATCCGCGGTATGCACGAATCCGTGGTCAATGGTCAGCCACTCCGATTCGGCTTCAAGCAGATGCGCCGCGATGGTGAGCGCTTTCGCGCGCACAGTGCGAGCGGCGAGCGTGGCAGCTCCTGAGCCAATCACGCCTTGGCGGCTAGCGAAAGCGCCCAACCCGAAACCGACGCGGTCGGTGTCGCCCATCTCCACCGTCACTGCCTCAACGCCAACACCAAGCTCGGCAGCCACAACCTGCGCCATGGTGGTCTCAAGGCCTTGGCCTTGTGAGGTGACACCCATCGTGGCGCTGACATGGCCAGTCGGATCGATCCTCACACATGCCGATTCGTGGCCGGTGCGAAACGGCAGTCGAGGCCCGGCTGAAGCTTTTTGCCCGAGTCCGGTCAGTTCGTTGTAGGCAGCGAAGCCGATGCCGATGAGGCTGGTGCCGTCGGCATCGCGAACCTTGCGTTGACGTGTGCGGAACCCTTCATAATCGACAAGTTCGGCGGCTTGATCTAGGCACTCGACATACGTACGCGAGTCATGTACCAGCCGCGTCGGTCCGGTGTAGGGCAGTTCGTCGGGTGCCACGAGGTTCCGGCGGCGAATGTCGAGCGGATCGAGACCGAGAGCCGCCGCTGCGTCGTCGAGCAAGCGCTCCATCACAAAGACAGTCGCAGGTCTAGCTACTCCCCGGTACGGACCAGTCGGCGTGGTGTTGGTGGCGACGCCACGAACTTCACAGCGGTAATGGTCGAGCTTGTACGGGCCGGTCAACAGGCCACCTGCCATGAGCGGCTCGATGCCTGCTGTCCACGGCGGGACGCTGTACGCCCCAACGTTGGCATGCAACACTGCGTCAACAGCTATGAGTGTCCCTTCGGCGTCGAAGCCGGCCCGCACGGTGTAGTGGTGGTCGCGGGCGTGCAAGGCGGTCAGCAGATGCTCCGAGCGGGTCTCGGTCCAGCCCACTGGACGGCCGAGCCGACGAGCGAGCTGTGCCACTGCTACGTCCTCGGGGTACAGCACGGCCTTGGTGCCAAAACCGCCACCCACATCGCCGACCAGCATCTGCACTGCGCTATCGGCTACGCCGAGCACCCGCGCGACGGCATTGCGGTGCAAGTGCGGAACCTGCGATGTGGTGTGCAGCGCGAGTTTGGCTAGGTCGCTGTTCCAGCGCGCCACCACACCCCGGCATTCCATCGGCGCGCCTCCGTGTCGATTGGTTCGGTATTGACGTTCAAGCACGAGGTCGGCTGCGGCCAAGGCGTCTTCGACGTTGCCGGCATCGAATATCCGCGTGACGAGCAAGTTGTTTGGGGCGTGATCGTGGACAGGGTCGGTCGGTCGGTCTGCTGCAGTGACTGCGTCAACGTGGGGAGCTAGGTCTTCATAGAAAACCTCAACCAGCTCGGCGGCATCTGCGGCCTGAGCTTCGCTGAGAGCGACCACCGCAGCCACCGCCTCTCCTTGGTAGCGGACTTTTTCTTGTGCCAGCAGTGGCTGGGGCGTGGCCACATGGGAACTCAGCGCAGATTCGGCTACCAACGACAAATCGCAGAAATCGGGGTCGGCTCCCGTGGCGATGTCCACGACGCCAGGGGCTGAGCGCGCCGCCGCAACATCAACTGAAACGATGCGCGCATGTGCCAAAGGACTTCGCACGAAGGTCACAGCAAGCTGACCGTCGTAGCCGATGTTGGCGACATAGCGGCCCTGACCCCGCAGCAGCCGGTCGTCCTCACGTCGCAGAACAGACTGTCCGAACGGACCACCCGACGTGGGCGTTGTCTCATCAAGCTGCGGCACAGCTCAGACCATTGAGTAGCCGCCGTTGACCGACACGGTCTGGCCGGTGATCCAGCTCGACAGCGGCGATGCCAGCAGCAGCACCATCGGGGGCACGTCAGCGGGAATACCTACCCGACGCAGCGGATACATCTTGGCGATGCGGGCCATGCGCTCGTCGTCGGCGTTGCCGGTGTGGTGAGCGAAACGCTCAGAGCGGACTAAGCCCAGCGACACCGTGTTGGCTCGGATTCCGTTGCGACCGAATTCCTTGGCAACGGATTTCATTAGGCCCATGGTGGACGCTCGGGTTGCTGCGACACCTGCTAGACGGCTCTCGCCCACACGACCGGAGTCGCCCATGAGCGACACAATCGATCCTGCAACGTCTGCTGAAACCATGTGACGCACGACCGCTTGGGTCATCCTCAGCGTGCCCATCACCGTCACGTCAACCATTCGTGCCAACTCCTCGGGGTTGGCATCGAGGAACGGTCCGGTGTCTGTGTAGGCGGCGTTGTTGACGAGCACATCGATGCTGCCGAGTTCGGTGACAACATCGTTTACGGTCCGGTTCACGTCGTCCTGACTGGTTACATCGCAGCAAACAGTCATCGCGCTGCGGCCTTCTGCTTGCGCTGCGGCCGCTGCTTGACGGGCACCTTGACTCGACGAATGGTAAGCGAAAGCCACGTTCGCCCCTTCAGTAGCGAACGCTTCGGCGATTGCTAAGCCCAGCCCCTGGCCGGCACCAGTCACTAAGGCGTTCTTGCCTGCCAGCAGCAGATCCATCATGTACTCCGATTCGCGGGCCTCGTGCTGCCCGTTTGCGTCTGCCAGTCTGCCTGAGCGAGAACGCGCACGACTACGCAGATCAATCTCACACCCAAGCGACCCTAGGGCTGACGCTATGGTGGCAGGCATGGGGTATGAGCCGACGGAATACCACCCGGCCTTTGAGGAGTACTCCGAGACGGTGTACGAGCTAGCAGAGGACGGAGTTGAAGTCATCCAAGCGCGCATAGCCGAACGGCTAGAAGTCTCGCGCCCTGCTGTATCGGAGATGATCCGGCGGATGCAGCGTGAGGGCCTAGTCAACATCAGCAACAAAGCTCACATCAGCCTCACCGACGAGGGTCAGCAGATTGCTACGACAGTGGTGCGGCGGCATCGGCTAGCTGAGCGATTCCTGACCGACATCTTGAAGCTCAATTGGGCCGATGCCCACCATGAGGCTGGTCGCTGGGAGCACGTCATCTCCCCCGTCGTAGAGCGGGCGATGATGGAGGTGCTTGATGAGCCGAACACCTGCCCCCACGGCAACCCGATCCCCGGCACCGACTACGTGGCACCGGCCGATGCCAAGCCACTCGCTGAGGTCGGCACGCACGGCGCATTCACTGTGCAGCGCATCCCCGAAGAACTCGAATTTGCGCCCGGGCAGCTTGAGTTTTTGGAGCAAGCGGGCTTGATGCCAGGCCGAGCGGGCGAGGTTGTGTCGATAGCGCCCGATGGCACCGCCACCGTTGAGATGTCTGAGGGCACGGTCGGTGTAAGTGCGTACACCGCCGAGAGGATTCTCGTAACTGTGGCCTAGCTGACGGCCTAGCAGACGACATGACTGACGGCGCTGGCATAACTGACGACATAGTTGGCGGCCCAGTAGACGACCCAACTGACGGCCCAGTAGACGACCCAACTGACGGCCCAGTTGACGGCGCTGGCATAGCCGGTAGCATGGAGTGTTAGTTTCGCCTAACATTGGGTGTCAAGGATGCGTGTGTTGCTGTGCAATGCGCGCAAGTGCCATACCAGAGATGCCAACGTAATGCCAGAGATGTCAGCGCAATGATCGTCTGTCAGTGTCTCGCTACCAACGAGGCGACCATCCGCCACCTAGCCGACCAAGGTTTCGACACGGTGGGGGCTATCGGGCAGGCGTGCGGCGCAGGCACCGACTGCGGCAGCTGCTTGATGACGATTCGAGCTGTGCTGGACCAATGCCGCGACGCAACGCTCAACCCGACGCACCACGCTGTTCGCTCCATCGCGTTCGACCCGGTCGCCGCCAGCGCGTGACGGCCAACAAGGCGGGGCCGCGCAATGGTCAGCAGGGCCGCGCAACGCTCCGCTGGGGCTGCGCGGCACTGGCGACAAGCATTCATGCGGTGCGCGCGTAAGGTAGAGCCATGCATGGATCCCCAGAAGTCATTGAATTCCTCAACGAAGCGCTAACGGCCGAGCTGACGGCTATCAATCAGTACTTCGCTGCGTCGAAGATCGCTGCGGACTGGGGGTACGGGCGACTGGCGTCGCAGTACCACGAAGAGTCCATGGAAGAGATGCGCGACGCCGAGAAGCTGATCGAGCGCATCTTGCTGCTTGACTCCCTGCCCAACATGCAGCGGCTGGGTACGGTGATGATCGGCGAGACCGTACCCGAACAGCTCGCGCTCGACCGCCAACTCGAAGAGAACGCCATCGAGCGGTACCGCAGCGGCGTGCAGTTGTGTCTCGAACAAGGCGATGTTGGCACGCGTGAGCTGCTCGAAGCACTGCTGGTGGGCGAGGAAGCACACCTCGACTGGATCGAGACTCAGCAGAGCCTGATCGACGACATCGGCGTTGAGCGCTATCTGCAAGCCCAAATGGGCGACGACGACTGAGCGAATGCTCTCAGGTGTGCATGTGGAACATGCGTCTTAGGTTTTGGGGGAAACCCAGAACCCGTCGTTGGATACGCAGCGGTGTACTGTTCGGACTGGCGCTGGGTTTCGGGTTCAGCGCGGCCGACACAGCTTCAGCGCAGCAACAAGCGCTTGTTAGCAACCTCGGACAAGCAGATTTCAGGTCTCCGAGCTACATCGCCAGCGGTTTCGGTGCAATCGATAACACGCAACAGTTCACCACCGGGAGCAACCCCCTGGGCTACAAACTCAACAGTGTGGATATCGAATTCTCGCGCTTCGATACTGGCTTCACCTACACAGTAAAAATCCATAACAATTCCAACGGCAAGCCTGGCACTGTTGTAGGCACTTTGACCAAACCCACGTTCAGTACATTCACCACGGACAAGGTCTTGACGTTTTCTGCTTCCGGCAGTGGCTTGTCTCTGGCCGCAAATACGTCCTACTTCATCGTCATTGACATCACAGGCGCTATCGGCACCAGAATCGCTGGAGTGCGGGTCACAACATCAAGGAGCGAAGATTCTGGAGGTGCCGCGGGCTGGAGCCTCGCCGACATGCATCTGTTTAGACTGAACATTGCCGGTTCCACTTGGACAAACAATTTCGTTCGCTCAACCCTAAAGATCCGCATCAATGGTTCGCTAATTCTGCCTACTGTAACTGTTGCGTCGGTTGCGTCGCCCATTAGCGAAGGTGCTGCCGCCCGCTTTACTGTTAGTCGTTCTGGTGCCACAACAGCGGCGTTGACTGTGGGCCTGCGGGTTGACGAAGAATCTGCTTCAGGGCAAGATTACGTAGATGCAGATGACGAAGGTTTGAAGAGTTTCACCATCCCGGCTGGTTCTTCTTCGGCGGTGTTCTCGGTTTCAACAGAAGATGACGACATCGTCGGTAACGACGGTGAAGTGACTCTAACGGTAGCCAAAGACGCCAGTTATAAGGTTGGCGATGCAAGTTCGGCCGCGGTCGCCGTTAACAACAACGATGTCCAAATGTCTCTTTCGGTCAGCAATCTGAGGGTATCGGAGAACGGTGGCAGTGCTAGCTACGATTTGACAGTGGCCGGCAATCGTCAACATGATGTGACCGTGTCCGCGTCGCTAAACGGAGTTCACAGCGATGCTATAGAACTTTCTCAGACAACGCATAGTTACCTGGCCAATGCTACGTCTGGTGTAACTACCTCAAGCGTGACGGTCACTATGAAAGACGGTGCAGATGAGCCGCTGTTATTTCGTAATCGTTCTGTGACAGTAACCTATGCTGCAACATCTGACGACTTGCGTTACAACGGCAAATCTGCATCATTGGATGTGGTGGTTGCCGATGCCTCGGTGGTGGACGCGTTTGAGCCGTTCGGTTATGAGGCGAGACCGGGGAATGAGGGTGTTCGGCGACGGCATCCGACGCCGATGTCTGCGTTCTGGTTTTTGCGTCGCGACACGCTAGTGGTGGACAAGATGAACTATGCGATTGCGGTGTCAAACCGTCCTGTCGGCGCGCCGGTGACGGTGACGGCAACGGTGGCAGATTTCACCAAGGCGGGGTTGTCGTATACGCGCAACGGGGTACCACAGGCGAGTTTGACGTTCAGGTTCGCGGATGCTGCGCCAGCGACGGATGGCTGCCCGTCGGGGAGGGGTCCTTCAAATGCTGCCGAGGGTGCCGACGGGCCGTGGGAGTGCTGGCGCAGAGTGTGGATTGTCAGGAAACTGCCCGCTGAGATGTCTGGATGCGTCGAGATTGAGCACACAGCCTCAGGCGGCGGCGTGCGCTCAACCACAACGGATCAGATCGGCACTGTGCGAGCGCAGCTCATATCGTCGCAGTGGAGGCCGCGGCTTCCGATGCCGTGCCCGACTGTGGAACTCAATACCGTGGAACTCAATACCGAGCCAAACACTCCCGATACCGAGCCAAACGCTCCCGATGTGGAATCGCAAAGTTCTCCCGCAATGTCGCCGCCAGATACTCCCGCGCTTGAAGCGTTTACGCAGGCAACCTCGGTATTGCCGGTCGCTGAAAGCACGAAGGAACCACTGACGATCATCGACGACGACTCCGCAGCGGGGGCAGCTATATGGATGCGAGACCGTTCGGCTAGAGAGACACGCGGCAGAATCCGGTTCAATCTTCGACTGAATCAGCCCGTGCCTCATCCGGTGCGAGTTTGCGTCAAGACTCGCAACACAAAACCCGTCTCAGCTCGAGCCGGTCGCGACTACGAACCGCTCAGAACCCAGGTGCGCTTCCGGCCGGGCGAAACCCTCAAGAGGATCTACGTGAACATTCACGACGATTCACGACGGGAGGGCTCAGAGACTTTCGAGCTGGTGCTGTCGTGCGCGCACGGGGCATCGGTGGCCGATGGGTTGGCTGTTGGCACCATCAAAGACAACGATTAGCCAGCTCGCTACGGGTCAGTTAGCAGCTCAATGCCGGGGTCGTAGGCAGCCGCAGCAAACCAGAACGTGTCCAAGTGTTCAATGGCCTCGAGCTGAGTCCCGGCGAGCGGGCCGTTGAGAGCCCGGCCCAGCACCGACCACGTCGAACCGGTCTGGTTGTCGAGGAACCCTCCAGAGCCGTCGGAGCTTGTGGCGTCGGGCTTGCGGACGAAACTCAGCCGACGACCATCGACGGTGGGGTTGAACACTCCCGTGGCACCCACGTCTCGGCCGAAGGCCACTTGATCTGTCTCCAACGGCGAAGCCGTGCCTGCAAGATTGAACGCCACGACGGTTCCACCGCCGACGTCAACCTCAATCACACCCTCAGATCGCAGCGCCTCGTGCGCTAGCGCCACCACTTCGTCACTGCGACGTATCACAAGTACGCGGGTCATCGGCGGTAACTGCGGGTCTAGATCGGTTACCCCAAACAGAGGCCGGCCGTTGGGCGAGTCGTAGCCGACGTAGGGGTTGGTGCCGTAGTAGTTACGACGGAATCCACTTGGACGTTTCAGCACCAAGCCGTCGGGATGCTCGGCCACAAATGTCTCCCAAGCAACGGTCGCAACGGGAATCAACTCAAGCTCAGCACCCGTTAGGGCACCCGCAATGGCTTGCCCGGTGTAGTGCGCCCACAAACTCTCGGTCTGACGGTCGTACATCACCAACGCCGAGTTGTAGAGCAGACCCGAGGTGCCGAAGTCGAGGATTCGGTCGCCGAGCTGTCGGTAGTACCCGATGGCGGTGTTGCACAGCGGACAGTAGGCAATGGTGACCGGCTCGCCTCCGACTGTGTCGTTGACGATCTCGTGCCAGATCAAGACCTGCGTCGGATAGGCGCGAGCATCGCCGCCCAGCGTGAGAACAACGACGGCTTCTTGAGGTTGCAGCCACTGCGCTGCATCGACGCGTTCGAATTCGGGTGCATCGATGGACGGGATGCCATCGGGGGGAGGTCCGCCGGAGCGAATGTCTTGGGGAGACACCAGCGGTTCGGGCAACAAAGCGGCGTTGATCCCGTCCCGCAGAGCCGATATCCCGACCTCAGCCCGGTCGCCGGGAATTTGGGTGACTCTGACGTCAGCGGTTGTCTCGCTGGGCGAAGTTGGAGGCTGTGTTGCGACCGTGGTTACCGCCGCAGCATCGATGCCCGCCGCTGGATTGGGGGCCAAGCCAAAGGTGTCGGGTTCGGTTTGCTGGCTGTCCTGGCCGGGCTGGCCGTTCTGGCCGCGCTGACCGTCTGGGGCAACCTCAGTACAACCCAACGCTAGGAGCGCTAGCACTGCCGCTAACAGTGCCGAACGTAACAGTGCCACAAATCCGCCGGGGGCTAGTCGCTGTGCTGATGGGGGCTTCGCTGATGCGGGCTTCGGCCTAGATAGCGGCTGCAATTGCGGAGCCATTAGGCGACGCTACTGGAACTGTCTGGGCTGGAGCTAGCCGGGCTGGAACTGTCTGGGCTGGAGCTGACCGGGCTGGCATGTGCGCTCGGGCAGATGCCACAGTGCCCAAGAAGCAGCCGGTTCGTCAACGAGATGTCGGGCGTTCGCGCAGCGCTGCGTCAAGTCATCGTCGGCTATGACCAATTCCGAACAGGGTCGGTCACCGGTTTCTAATCTCACCCGTTCGTGACTGATCTGGGGCAGCTCCAAGCGGTACAGCCACAACGCGTACTCGGGCACCAACATCTGGTCGTGGGCAAGACAAGCCAGGCCAGCGTCAACAGCACCAGCGTCAACAGCACCAGTCACCGAGAGTGCTGCGGTGACCTGTTCGCGTGCCACATCACCAACATCGGCAAGATGCCGGTGATTGGAAACGGTCGCGGCCGCACTCAAGGTGAGCACTGCAGCGACGAGCATTCCCGTCGCTACGTAGGGAGCCTTCACCGCGCGCGGCATCGGCACTCGCTTGTGGCGCAACGCCACGGCAGCGAGCAGCACGCCGACAAGTGTGAAGACGAACGCTGCGAAGGCCACAGCGGTGAGGCGCTCATTGAGCCACACCCACGCCGGGCTGAACGACAGGGTCATGATGCGGCGCGGTGCGGCATCGTAACCATCTGCCGCGACGACAACCAGAACGCACGAAATCAACGCTGCGACTGCGCTCGTGCCGAGCACCGCGGAGGTGCGACGACAACTTGAATGGCGCGTTGAATGCTGCGTTGAATGCCCCGAATGGCCCGAATGCCGGGTTGTGAGCCATGCCAAAGCCAGCACCGCAAGCGGCACAGCCCAAGGGTCTACGTAGCGGCCGTACAGCAGCACATCGGCGCGTTCGCTGCCTGTCAGCGTCCAGCTGCCTGCTGCCAGCGCGCCGAGCGCGCCGAACGCAACACACATCAAGCCAGCCGTTAGGGCATCTGGGCTGCGGGTTTCTTGCTGCCGCCAGAACCGCTCCAATGCAAGCCTCAGTCCCGCTACCAATCCGATCACACCTAAGCCAACGGTGCCGGCGCCTAGCGCTAGGAGTTGGCCCGCGAACGTCACAACTGGTTCGAAGCCGCGGTCTAGTTGAGCTGCCTCGCTCAGCCGCGCAGCAGGCCAAGTGCCGGTGAGACTCAGCGCCGCCGCTGACACCGCGCTACCGCCGCCCAGTCCGGCACCCAGCGCGATCCACCCCCGCCGACCGATCCGGCACAGCAGCGCGGTGAGCACCACAGCAACCACCAGCACGACCATGCGAGCATGGAAGGCGACCGTCACCGCAGCGAACAGACCGGCACGGGCCCAAGCCCGCTGGCTTGCGGCCGAGCCTGCAGCCGTCACAGCGGAGGCCGCGCCGAGCGCCACTAAGAGCACCGCCACTCCCAGCAGAGTCTCGGGCCAAGCGATGCGAGAGGCGCTCGACAGTGACGGATGGGTCGCCGCGATGAGTCCTGCCGCAGCGGCGAGCCACCAGCGCCTCGAACCCATCCAACTCAGCCGGCCTGCTATTAGCACAGCGGCGGCGGCGATCACCGAGTTCACGATTAGCGCGAGACGATGCACCGTCTCGCCTTGGACAGAAAATTGCGAGACCTCCAAGGCAGCGACCAGTGGCGAGATCAGCAGCCCATACCCAGGCTGGAACGGGATGCCATCGGGTGCAAGCCCGTTGCCGCCAACCCATTGAGCGATACCCAAGTACGCCGGGATGTCGGGAACCGCCACCGGTCCCCCCGCCGCGACTGCTGTGAGCAGATGCAAGGTGAGCACGGCGAAGACCACGCTCACCCCAAGGAGAGTCCATAGGAATACTCGCGACCTGTAGCGCTCCATGCCGCTGCGAAGGCTGTCACACTCCGGCACGCCGTCGGGTGCCTCCCCTAACATCACACCGGGCATCACGGAGGTCGCACAATGTCAAAGGGCACAATGTCAATAGGCGCAGTGCCAGAGGGCCAAGTGGCAGAAGATACGGGCAAGCGCCCGGCGGTCAGCATCGATCCGGTGACAGGTCGCAAGATTTTCAACACCAAAGCAGCAAAGGCCTCCGAGAAGATCCAGGGCAAGGGCTACTCGGTCAACACCGACAAGCAGGCAAAGGAGTTGCCGCCGCCGCCGGTCGGGGCGGTGTTTAACGCCGAGGAGCAGGCCAAGTACCGCGACTTCAAAGAGGCTCGCCGAGGCGCAGCCGACTACATGGCGATAGAGGGAGAGTTCTCCCGCTATCTCGAAGATGTCTACTCCGAGCCGCCGGTCGAACGAGAAGCGCTAGATGACGAATGCGAGATTCTGTGCATCGGTGCCGGGTTCGCGGGTTTGCTGCTGTGGCACAAACTGCAGGCTGCCGGCTTCACCGATGTGCGTTTCTGCGAGAAGGGAGGCGACGTTGGCGGCACTTGGTACTGGAACCGCTATCCCGGCATCGCCTGCGATGTCGAGTCGTACAGCTACTTGCCGTTGCTTGAGGAGATGGAATACATCCCCACAATGAAGTTCGCTTCGGGCTTTGAGATTCTCGAGTACTGCCAGGCGATGGCCGACAAGTTCGGGTTCTACGACCGCTGCCTGTTTCACACCACTGTCAACTCCACCGTGTGGGACGAAGCGACCGGCCGCTGGACCGTCCGCACCGACCGCGGCGATTCGATGAAAGCCCGCTATGTGATCTTGGCGAACGGCATCTTGACCAGCCCGAAACTGGCCCGCATCGACGGTATGGCCAGCTTCGCGGGCGAGTCGTTCCATACCTCACGCTGGGACTACAACATCGATCTCGAAACCAAGCGGGTGGGCATCATCGGCACTGGCGCTACGGCAGTGCAGGTCATCCCCGAGATCGCCAAAGTGGTCGGCGAGCTGTACGTATTCCAGCGAACACCGTCGTCCATTGATGTGCGCGATCAGCGCGCCACCGATCCCGAAGAGATCGCCGAGTGGTCGCAAGAACCTGGCTGGGCGCGGGCACGCCGCAAGCGTTTCTCGCGGATCTCTTCGGGCCGCACCGCCATCAAAGCCAACGACGACTACTTAGCTGGCCGAGTGGCCGACTTCAAAGAGCGCAAGCAGCACACCCGCAAGCTGTCAACTGCTGAGATGGTCGACAAGCAGCTCAACACGAACTTCCGCATCATGGAGCAGATACGGGCCCGGGTGGACGCTGTGGTAGAAGATCCCGCCACGGCTGAGGCGCTGAAGCCGTACTACCCCTATGGCTGCAAGCGTCCCACTTTTCACGACGAGTACCTGCCGACGTTCAATCTGCCTCATGTGCATCTGGTGGACACTGCCCCCATGGGCGTGCAGCAGATCAACGAGCGGGGCGTGGTACATGACGGGGTTGAGTACCCGCTAGATGTTTTGATCTACGCCACCGGCTTCCAGTGGATGGCTACCTCCACGTTCAACATGATCAGCGGACGTGAGGGCGTGACGCTGAGCGAGAAGTGGCAGACCGAGGGCACCAAGACGTTCTTGGGTCTGCACAGCCACGGTTTTCCGAACCTGTTCATCGTGTCAGGCCCCCAAGGCGGCGGTGGCAGCTTCAACTTCACCGACGCCATCGACACCCACGCCGAGTACATCGTGTGGATGCTCACCGAGATGCGCGACAAAGCGTGGAATGTGGTTGACATCACGCCCGACTCAGAAACGAAGTACGCCGAGCACTGCCGCGTGGCTGACATCACCACGGCCCCGCTGCGCGACTGCCTCTCGTACTACAACGGTCACGGCGATGCCGAGCCGGGCAGCTTGGCGTACTACGGCGGCGGCTACTGGCACAAGTGGCGCATCGCGGCACAGGAGTCGCTAGATCCGTACGTGTTTGAGTTCAAACCCAACCAAGCATCAGCCCAGCCCGTCGGCTAACCGACAGTGAGGTCTGCGAGGCCGTGAATCAGATCAAACGGCGAAGATTTCCGATGGGCTTGGGGCGGGTCCCAAGACCGGGTGCTCAGGTGTCAAAGCGCCGATATACGTCTCGACGGTGCGTGATACGCACAACCTCGACCTGCCATTGCGAGTCATCTATGCGATAGATCACACGGTATGTCCCGAGTCGAGCGCTCCAGAGTCCGTCGTATTCGTCACGAAGTGGCGCTCCAATGCGTCGAGGGTTGTCCGTCAAGGTTCCCGTGATCAATTCGATTGCGGCTGCCGCAGCGGCTTCAGGAAGCCGTTCCGAAAGATCCTTGGAGGCAGGTCCAGTGACAACGAGTGTGTACGGCATCAAGATCGTTGGGGCCGAAGTGCTCTCACAGCTTCGACACCACGCACGACATCACCCCGCTCAAGTGCTTCCATGCCTTCGGCAATCGCCTGCATTTCCTCGGGGTCGCTCAGGATTGCCAGCGTCTCCTCGAGCGACTCGAGGTCTTCTGGGCTGATGAGCACTGCTGCGGGCTTGCCGTTGCGCGTTACAACGACGCGCTCGTGATATCTGCACACCCGATCAACATACTCAGAGAAGCCGTCTCGTACCGTCCGCAGCGATTCAGTCGTCACAGCAACAAGCATAGCCACAATTGTGCCACACTACGGTGTCTAGAGCTTACGTGTTACGGGGCGCACTCAACTAGCCAAACGTGCAAGCAGGCATCGGAGTGTTCGACTGCTGCAGCAAGTTCCGAGGCGGCAAGGCGTGCCAAAACTGGGTTCTCAATCAGAGAGAGTCAATGTGCTCTTGACAGAAGACGGATCGGCCACGCCAATAACTTTGGCGACTTCTTTCCAGAACTCGGCTCTGGCGACTCGCTTCTCGATCTCATCGAGTCGCCTGCCCAAGCCCTCTGAGGCGACGCGGAGCATCCATGCGTCGGTTCGTTGAGGCAGTCGGCGATTCGGGTCTGAACTCAGTACTTCGCGTTTAAGGTAGGCGCGGTCGGTCTCATCAGCCTGCTGCCAGAACTCGCCAGCAACTTGCCGACCCGCCGCTGCAACGATCTCTTCGACACTGTTGGCTGTTTCTCTATCTCCGTTATTGTCGCTCCCTTTGTCGTTTCCTGTCGGCGAGGAGGGCTGATGCTCAGTGCTGAGTTGCGGACCCTCCTTGCTTCGGCGATGCAGCATTGCTGCCAACGCCTCTCGTTGGAGCACATAGATGGCGTCCGCGGCTTGCCGCAGTGATGCTGATTGGTTGCTATCGCTCGGTTCGATGCCTATGAGGCTGACACGCACGCCCATCTCCTGTGCAGCGAGCACGCCCTCCAGCAAATCCTCATCACCGGCTAGCAGAAAAGCGTCGCTCACGCGCCCCGACCTTGAGAGGGTGAAAAGATCGCGATAGATCAAGGAGTCAACGCCCTTCTGCACTCCCTTCGCGGTCAGGCGCCCCAGCCGTAACTTGACACCCTGCAGGCTCGCAACGTGCTTTTGTTCTCGCGTGGCCATGCGGTCAGGGGCGGCGTCGTACCAGTACATGCGAAGCATGCGAACTTCCGTGTGTTTACGAGCGAAGGGTTCGAGGAAGTCACGCAGTTTGGCCGTGTTCAACATGAGTTCGTGCCGCGCTGTGGTGTTGTGTACTAGCAGTCCACCGGCGGCGTAGACGTATCCCGCGTCCACCAAGATAATGAACGAGTTCAATTACGCCCCCCAGACGTTAGAGCGGGGGCCGCATTGGCCCCCGCGAGGCACCTCATCGGAGGCACCAGCTCTATGTGCCGGGTCGTTGAACCCAGCGAGGCACCTCATCGGAGGCACCAGCTCTATGGCGTGGAGGCTATCGCACCCCCGATCCGCGCAACAACGGCCGATGCAGCGCCTTCATTTCTTCGGGGTCGCTCAGGATCGCCAGTGTCTCTTTGAGCGACTTAAGGTCTTCTGGGCTAATGAGCACCATTGTGGGCTTGCCTTTGACTCAGTTGGTTTGGCAACTCAGTCGGTTTGGGGGGCGTGGTCGGCAAGCCAGGCGCGCCAGCGGGCATCTGCGTGTTCGGCTGTGGCGGCGGCCTCGGGGCCGTAGAGGTAGAGCCAAACCGAGACCATCGTGAACCCGCCGCCGTCCTCAGAGGTGAGAAAGGCAGTGCCAGGGGCGGGTGTGTCGGCCAGCAAAGCGATGCGGCGAGGGCCAACGTCAACGACGGTGCCGCCGAGTTTCGTGTCGCCGCCAGCGGTCGCGTCAAAGCGGTCACCAACAGCGGGCATCTTGTCGATGCCGAGGCCGCCGGTGAGGATCTCCCATCCCTCATCGGGGGTGACCGGCCACATCACCATCGGCAGCGCAGAGGTAGCGGTCTGGGTGGCGAAGTGCTCAAGATGGAGTTGCAAGTTGGCCATGAACAGCTTCCAACCGTCGGTCATGGCGTCGTACTGAGGATCGTCTTCGCCGAAGCCGGTGTTATACAAACGCACCGTGCAGAAGGTGTTGTTGCCGTGCGGCTCAACAGTCCACTCAAAAGAGAGTCCGTCAACGCCTTCGCCGCCGTCGAACACCACTCGACGCGGTGGCTCCCACACAGCAACCCGGCCGGTGATCTGCATTTCGGGCTCAGGCCCAAACGACGCCGTCGCTGCTCCCCCGGCACGTTCCTCGAGGGTGTGAGGCACGTACCAAGACGAGATTCCTGGCCCAGTCGCCACCGCCCGCCACACCGTGGAGGCATCGCCAATCACCTCAACCGAAAGATCAATCACACGTCCTGTATTTGTCATCTTGACAGCTTGGCATACACAGGCTCGCGCGTGTTCTGCGCCACACCAATGCTCGCAGTCGCTGAGGTTCGTTGAACCAGGGCGAGCGTTGCGGCTTGTGATCCTCGATGCGGACTTCTTGATATCCGTAGACCGTGGCGAGCGCTCATCGCGCGCCGTTGTGCTCGCCGAGAATACGCCCCGCTCCCTGCACATCAGGCCACCCGGTCGTGGCGCAGGTGTGGCGCAACGGTTCCTCGCAAGCACGGTTGGCGGCGTTTCTGAAGCACGTCAACATTCATCCGTTCGACGACGGCCCAGCCGTCGGCCGACTGCTCGCTCGGTCTGGCACCTCTGATGTCGTAGACGCACATCTGGTCGTGCTGGCCTTACGACTCCGACCTGGCTGAGGCAGTTCGCATAGCCCGTACTGAGGCAAACATCAGAGTCGGCATCATCAATCCGCACCCTGCCAAGAAACGCTCACGCAGGCTGCAGGGCACGTTCTTCAAGCAACTACGCAAGAACGTACTCACACAGTGCCAGTTAGCGCCTGTGCTCAGGGACGGTGAGGGAGAATTCCGCAAGCCGCAAGCCTGGTGAAAACGCAAGGACCCGCCGAAGCGGGCCCTGCACCCAGCCACCTAAGCGGCTGGGGGGATATGGCACCAGACTACACGCCGCCGTGCGTGACGGCATCGAAGAACACTCAGGGGAACGGTTACGCGGAGTCCCAGAAACCGAGAGAACGCATCTCATCATGCAGGCGATTGGCCTCCTTGCGCGTGATGCGTCCTTCATCGGCGGCACGAATCAGCAGTTTGCGGATGCGCGCGTAGGAGTAACTCTGGCCATCGTGCAGCTTGTCTGCGACCTTGAGCGCATCAGCATCGTCAGTCGCGAGAGTCCATCCACGTTCGACAGCAATCGCGACACATGCCGCCTCGCCGGGACCGAGCGGAAACTTAAGCCCATAGTCGCCAACATCGCTGCTCTGCAGGCGAGCGGCCAGCAGTCGCTCTGGTTGGGTCATCTCAATCGGTACGAGACCCCCTTCGGCGTATAGATCATCAACACGCCTGATGCGCCTGAGCGGCTCGACAGCACGATCCGGTGATTCCGATTCGGCCCTCAACGCAGCCGCTGTCTCGTAATACCTCACGGCTTGGCTCATCTCCGACAGAAACTCCGATCGTTCCGCCGAATCAGGCCGACGAACCCGATCGGACGGGTCGTAGACAGCTATCGGAACTTGGAGCGGCCTGCCGAGCAGATCGCCAAGCAACCCTTCCTGCCCGACAAGCAGGAAATACATCAACACGACAGTGTCGGCGATGTGGGCGCTTTCAGACAACTCCCGTGACCTCAAACTCGTCGAACTCTGCTTCAAGATGCGGCGACTCCTGCTCTTCGCCGCCGAGAGGCTGACCGAGGATCTGCACGATGTCAGGTATGGCTAGCCCCGCGAACGATGCTGCAGTGGGCGGCGACATGATGCCTTTCACGACTGCCTGACGCAGCATGCGGCGAAACGACATCGGGAAGCGCCGAACCTGCCAACGCCGAGCGTCTTGTGCAATCTCCTCAGGGTGGATGCTGTAGCCGAGAGCACGGGCGAGCGACACCGGACGCACCGACTTGCGGAGTTCTGCGTATCGTTCGGCTGCAATGGCGTTCATCTGACGCAGCCGCACCAGTGCAGTCGGCCACGAGACATTGAAATACCGCTGCATATGCACGATGTCGATCGGGTCGGTAACACGAGGAGGCAGCCCAGCTTCTTCTGCGAAACGCCGGATGCCTTCGCTCGGCATCAAGAACTCGCCGGCGAAAGCATCAGCCGTTCTCTCCCGCGGTCCTCTGCCGAGCGACAACACCCGATTGGTCTCATCACTGTGGAACAGCGCGTGCGCCAGCTCATGCGCCACGGTGAAACGGCACCTGCCCGGTGTCATGTCGAGATTGATCAGGATCGAAAAGCCGACTTCAGGATGTTTGAGGAAAGCTCCACAAGGCGCTCGACGGAGGTCAGGCCCGAGTGATGCGCGGTACACAGTGATGCCGAGCGCCTCGCAGACCGGATCGAGGTCGGGAATCGGAGCGAATCCGAGTCCGAGGTGAGCGCGGACTTCCTCAGCCTTGCGTCGGATGTCGTCCTTCTGGCTGAACCTAGGCCGGAATACGAACGGACTCTGCTTGAGACCCCGGATCGGCTCGCCCAGAATCTTCGACAGCTCAGCGAAACGGCCGAGAAAATCGACAAAGTCGCGGACACCCGGAACTACACTCGGGTCGACCTCGTCACTTGCGCGCAGCAGCATCCCCGCCAAGTCATCGGCTCTATGCTCAACAACCCGTCCCTCCAAGAGATCCAGTGGCTCAGAGCCGTAGAGCCGCGCCAGAGCGCTGAGCTGCCGGTCGTTTGGGGCTCGTTTCCCAGACTCCCAGTACGAGACCATGACTCGGTTGATGCCAAGCGCTGCTCCCACTTCGTCCTGCGAGTAACGGGCGCTTGCGCGAGCTCCCGCTAAGGCCTCAGCCAACTGGCTCATTGCGTCCCCCGGTTCACATTGCGGCGTTTGTGTTGAGAACTCTGCCGTGTCGTGGTGCTTGATTCGATTATCGCAGTCGTTTGTTACATCATACATCGTGTTATTGCAAAAAATGTAACCAACTACAGTCCGTGCGTGCGTGCGCGCCTCCGACATTCGTTCGCGGATCAGCGCCGCCGCTGACAGATGTGGCTGCGAGGGTGTCGCTCGTCAAACGGTCGGCGTCGGCCGGGAGGAGCAATGCCGGTTAAGGCAGTGGGTCTGTAGCAGCCTCGGGAGTCGGAGGTGAGCGTCCGGTGAAAACACCGATGCCACCTGTAGTCGAACCGGCGGCTTTGCAGCGGCAATCGACAACGACAGGGTCGGCTCCGGCGGCTGGTCGTATAACGTTACGTATATTGGCGGTATGGCACATCCAATTCCGACACGCTTCAGCGAGCAGCAGACGGAGAGCATCGATCGCCTGGTTGCCACCGGCATCGGTACGAGCCGATCTGACGTGATTCGACAAGCAGTTGATCACTTCACCGACTCGGTCTGGCGTGTGCATGAGGGCGAGGTGATCGCTGCGTCGTACCGGCGACTGCCGCAAAGCCCCGTAGAGGACGCGGCGGCTCTAGCGAATGCAATCGCCGTGACTGAAGCTGAGCCTTGGTAGCTCAAGGCGAACTGTGGCTGCTTGGAGCCCCGAATCAGAAATCTCGGCCTGCGCTCGTGGTGAGCCGTGACCAAGCTATTCCCGTGCTCAACAACGTGATCGTGGCACCGGTGACACGCACCATCAGAGGCATCCCGACCTGTGTCCCGGTGGGGCCAAAACACGGAATCCAGCACGAGAGCGCGGTGACGTTCGACAACCTCGCTGCCGTGCCGAAGTCGTTGCTGACGCTGCGACTCGGACAGCTTGACGCCATCGGACGCGAACGCATGTGCGTTGCCCTGCGAGCCGTAGCTAACTGCTGACTTTTCGACTGCATCACCGGCGCCGCTGCCAGAGTGCTGACCTAGAAGACAGTCATGCGGCGGCGAAGAGCAGCGCAAGCAGCGCCAAACTCTACAAACGACTTGCTACAGTTGTTGCGTATATGCGACACTGAGTCGCATGGACACCGTAGCCTCACGCCAACTCCGCAATCAGACTCGCGAGCTACTCGATCGGGTTGCTGCGGGCAATTCCATCTGCATCACCGTGCATGGCAGGCCAGTCGCCGAATTGCGGCCTATCGAAGAACGCCCTCAGTGGATGAGCCGCGGACAATTCATCCGCGATGTCTTGGCCCATCAAGCAGATCCCGGTCTGTCAGATGACCTAGCTGACCTCAAGTCGGAGACGACGGATGACCTGCCATGGCCGTGAACTGCGGGTTGGCAGACACATCGCTGTTCATCGCGCGCGAAGCGGGTCGTCCCGTCCGCAGCGATGCACTTCCCGACCAACTGGGCGTGTCCGTCATCACCATCGGTGAGCTCCGCGTCGGCGTGCTGAAAGCGTCCGACACCATCACACGCGATCGTCGGCTCTCAACGCTGGCGAGCGCACTGGCGCTGCGTCCGCTTCCTGTGAACAGCGAAGTGGCGGCGGCTTGGGCGAGGTTGCGGATCACACTGCGGGAACGAGACATGTCAATGCCGATCAACGACTCATGGATTGCGGCCACGGCGATCGCTCACGGAATGCCGGTCGTCACCCAAGACGCTGACTTTGCTGAACTCGACGGCTTGGGCATCATTCGAGTCTGACGCTCAGCGGTGGGTTGCCTCTCATCACCTCGGCCAATCAGGTGAGCCTTCGCGAAAAAGCGGCACAAGTCGGCAGCTTCAGCAGCTACGGGCCGAGCAGCGTGATGGGCACGACAGCGACTCCGTCGTCGCGCTCATAGGCGTAGCCGCCGCCTGTGACAACAACAAGCTTCGCTGGTTCTCCGGCCTTGGCGATATCAACCTTGGCTCGCAGGCGAAGCAGCGCCGCTGCAGCCCTGCGCGAGTTCGTCGGCTGCCCGCCGGATCGGATTCCACAAGTCCGGTGCGAGGTGATACTCATCGAGCAATTTGGGCTTGACTCCTTCGATGAGCAACTGGCGTGACATCGCGCTCGTCAGTGACGCGGCCTCTTGGGCATCGAGCAGCACAGCACTGCGCGCCGCTCGGCCGCCTGTCCATGTCTTGCCGCAGGCTCGCGGGCCTTCGATGAGCACGACAGGTGCTGTTCGCAGCGCCTGTCGTAGCTGACGGTCTGCGATCCTCGGTTCATAGCGCGAGCGAATCGCTGCGAGCAAGGGGTGATCGATCTCCACCAGATGTCAATGTAGCACATTCAAGTTGTCTGATGCATGCTTTTTGAATAAGACAATGCCAATTTTGCAAATGAAATTGCATCTGCCGGTCGTGCGACAGCCCGACCACAACCCACTTGAGCTATCAGCAAACGGAAGTCGTCCGGCAGGAGTTCATCTCGCCAACGTCGACCGGAAAGCCGCAGCAGCGGCACCGCAACAACGGCACCGCAGCGTCGACTGCTTCTGCGCGTTCTTGCGGGGTACCGGGCTCAGTCGTCGCTGATGGAAAAGCTGATCGCGCCCGACGGATGCAACGAGCAGTAGCTGCTAAACGCAGCAACTTGACCGAACGAATGCTCGCTACGTTCACCCGGCCCCACCTCAAAGGGCCCGATGGTATGCACCGCCGAGTCGCGGTTAACGATCACCAACACGTCGCGGAGTTTGAAACTCAGCTCCTCAGGGATGATCTCGACATTCTCACCGGCCGCGAGTCGTTCGGCGGTGCCGAGCGGGATGTCGATCGTGTAGGTCGTGCCTTCGGGTTGTTCAACGAAACGCGATGCAACGACCGGTATCGCAGCTACGAGCAAGCCGCCAATCAAGTACGCCAGCAGCCTTCGTTGGTTCGGCCAGCCTCTCTGGTGCCGGTTAGACCCCGCAGCGTCGGCCGTCACGCGGCCAGACCCAGACAGGCCTGACCCAGACTCTCTAGGCCCAGAGCCACCAGACCCAGCGTCGCCAGACCCAACCAACGTCACGCCTCCTCGCCGCACCCGTGTACGAATCTCGTCCTCAGCCGATCGCCACTGCGGCGCGGACAGCCCCGACCGAGCGCGTATCGCCGAAATCGCCAACAATCTCATCTTCAGGTGGGGCCTCAATAGAGATGTCAGCGCCGTAGTCGTAGAAGTTGATGACTGTCGAGAAGTCGAACAGGTCAGTGAGTGCGCCGCGGAGGCCTCCCCATTCGGCTTCGTCGGTTTCGCCCGCAAATTCTTCCACAACGGCAGCCAAATCGAAAATCATGCGCCTGATGTAACCGTCACCGTCAATCCAAGCATCAAAAATGAACTCGTCTACGCCGAAATCGTCGAAATCACCGATGCCGAAATCGCCGGCAATGCCATCGGCGCCTCCCAACTGGGCAGCTGTGTCCGTCGCCAAAGCCTCAGCGTCAACAGTGAACCGAATCTGCGTCGTGACCGTACCGTCGATCTCGTCTTGGCCAACGATGTTGGCGCCAGTCAAATACTCGATCATGAAAGTGTTGTCGCTAGGAATCGGGCACACTCCGCTGCTTGGCACTCCACCGGGCACAGGAGACGGGCACACAACTCCCAGCTGAGCGGCTGTTGGGGGATCCAGACTGAACCAGCCTTCAGGCATCCCGGCCTCAGTTGAGCCCCGCACTGACTGGGACTCCACGATCTGCACGTACGCAACATCGTCCACGGAGCGGATCTCGGCGCCGCTTTGAAGATCTTGGCTGTCTCCCAGCTGGTCAAAGTTCAGCACCATTGAGAAGTCGTCGCCGTCGGATTCGAACTGCACATCTGCGCTCATGAACCCGAAAGCCTCGAGGCGCATGTCTCCACGTACAGACATCTCAGCACTCGCCTCAAGTGCATCAATGAGAGACGCCATCGCATTTGTAGGCGCATTTGTAGGGGCATCTGTAGGGGCGTCTGTAGGAACATCTGCCGACAATTCGCTTGCGGCTGGGGATGCTGTGGTGGCCGATGTTGCAGGCGTTGTCGCCGACACCGTTGCCGCAGTGACGACCTCACCTGCAGTTTCGCCGTCGGTGCTTCCGCCGCAGGCAGACACGCCCAGGGCCAGCACTGCGATGATGGAGAGCAGTCGCCCTCTGAGTGTTGCCACGTAGTGACCTCCGAGATAGTGACTGCTTCGGTTGCGTAGCAGACCAGAACCGACGATACCCAACCGCAGTCTTACCCGACAGTGCCAAGGTAATGTCGCAAACAGACTCCAGCATTGGTTGGCGACACTCACCGGCGCTATCGACGCGAAATCAGACCACGCAACATGAAGGGCTGGGCAACATGAAAGACTGGACAGCATGGACCCAGACAACACGGACCTAGACAGCATGAACCCAGACAGCACAGATAAGACCGACGAACTCCCCGACTTCAGCGGCCTGCGGGCGCTGTTCATCAACTGCTCAATCAAGCACGATGCCGCCCAGTCACACACGCGGCGCTTGATTAACCGTGCCGCTGGCGTGATGCGCGACCAAGGCGTAGACACAGAGATCATCCACGCGCTGGCTCACACCATCGCGTTCGGCATGGAGAAAGATCAGACGGCCAACGGCATGGCCGATGAATGGCCGCAGATCCAAGCCAAGATCATGGGTGCCGACATCTTCGTGATTGGCACGCCCATTTGGTTGGGTGTCAAGTCGAGCGTGGCCACGCTGGTAGTGGAGCGCATGTACGCCTACAGCGGCGACCGCAACCACAAAGGCCAGTACCTGTACTACGGCAAGACGGCCGGCTGCATCGTGACGGGCAACGAGGACGGCGCCAAAGCCTGTGCCATGGACCTGCTGTACGCCATGTCGCATATCGGCTACACGATCCCGCCCCAAGCCGACTGTGCGTGGCTGGGCGAGGCCGGTCCAGGACCGAGCTACGGCGATCCTCGGCCTGACGGCGGCCACGAGGGCTACGACAATGACTTCACCAACCGCAACGCCACGTTCATGGCATGGAACCTGATGCATGTGGCCAAGCTGCTGCGGGACAACGGCGGACTGCCTGCCATCGGCAACCGACCCGAAGATTGGACCCAGAACACCAACGCTAAAGACCAAGACCCCGAAGCCGATTGAGCACGGGCGCTATGCACATCGCTTTGATGCACATCACTCGATCTAGGAGCAACCACTATGAGCAAAGCAGCAGTGATCGGCAGCTTCAGCTGTCACGACGGCAAGACCGACGAGATGGAACAAGTCCTATCGGCGATGGTTGAAGCCGCCCACAACGAACCGGGCGTGGAGATCTACTCCTACCACCGAGGTGAAGCAAACACGTTCTGGTTCTTCGCTCTGATGAGCGATGCCGAAGCAATGCAGCGCCACGGTCAGACACCTGCCATGGCAAAGGCAATGGCAGCGTTCGGTCCGCTCGTGGCATCTCCCCCGCAAATGCAGGTGACAACGCCAATCGCAGCCATCGGACTCAATCTGTAACCGTTCGACGGCTAGCTACACAGCAGCGCTGCCAGTCACCAGCAGCGCATCAGCAGATCAAGGCTCAAGCCCGCACGCGCTCAGGTGTATTCGCTGTACTTATCCAAGAACCGGACAGGGCGCTTGAGCGCATCCTTGCGGAACGGATCACCGAGTTCCATCGTACACATGGCTTCAATCACGGTGGTGCGGCCGCCGTTCATCTGAGCGTCAATGGCCCTCTGTAGCGCCGGACCCACATCTTCAAGCTGATTGACGCGTACACCCTCCGCGCCCATGGCCTTGGCTACCTCAGTCCAGTTCTCGCCACCGTCCAGCTCGCCGGCTACGAATCGGCGGCCATAGAAATCGACTTGGTTTTTCTTCTCCGCCCCCCACTGGCGGTTGTGGAACACCACCGCAGTGACCGGAATGTTGTGGCGAACTGCGGTCATGGTCTCCACCATGCTCATGGCCCACGCTCCGTCGCCTGCATAGGCCACCGCCGGTCGATCTGGTGCTGCTTTTTTGGCCCCGATCATCGTGGGTAGCGCGTAGCCGCAGTTGCCCCAGCTCATTGCCGCAAAAAACGAACGTGGCTCCTCAAAACGCAGGTAGCTGTTGGCCACGGAGTTGATGTTGCCGATGTCGGTAGACACCATGACCCGCTCCGGCATTGCCTTTTCGAGTTCGCGCAGTACTTGGCGGGGATGCATCGAGTTGTGGCTCTCTTCCGTTGCCTGCTTAATCATGTCGACGCTGAAATCATCTGTCTCGTGAATCCAGTCGTCTAGCTCGGCTTCCCAGTCGGCCCGTTCAGCGGCGATCTCCGCGGCTCGCTGAGTTCGTGTTGCGTCGCAGACCAGCTCTCGGTTGCTCAGACGCTGGGTGAGGGCAAGCGCCGCCGCTCCGGCGTCACCGCATATACCCACATCGATGTGCTTGACCAAGCCGAGCATCGTGGCATCGGCATCCACCTGAATGATCTTCGCCTCGGTGGGCCAATAGTCGAGGTCGTGCTGAGGCAGCGTTCCAAATGGGCCGAGCCGAGTGCCCAGCGCCAGCACCACATCTGCCCGCGAGATCAGCCGCATAGCCGCCTTGGAGCCTTGATAGCCGAGTGGTCCGCACCACAACGGATGAGATGCCGGAAACGAATCGTTGTGCAGGTAGCTGTTCACCACCGGGCAGCCCAGCCGTTGCGCCAAGGCAATCGTCTCTTCCATGGCGTCGCCCATCACCACACCGCCGCCGGAGATCATCACCGGGAACTCCGCCCGGGCCAGCAGTTCAGCCGCCTCGCTTAGGGTGCGTTCACCGCCGGGGCCACGATCCACTAGCTGTGGTGCAGGGATGTCCACGTCAATGTCGCCATAAAAACGGTCGCGGGGAATGTTGAGCTGTGTCGGACCCATCTCAGAAAGGGCCCGGTCGAAGCACCGGCCGGTCAGTTCAGCCATCCGGTGTTCGTTGTTGACATGACCTTGGTATTTGGTGAACTCCTCAAACATCGGCAGCTGGTTGGCCTCTTGGAAACCGCCCAGTCCGATGCCCATGGTGCCGGTCTCGGGAGTGACGATGACCACAGGGCTGTGCGCCCAGTACGCAGCAGCAATCGCCGTGACGCAGTTGGAGATGCCCGGCCCGTTCTGGCCGATCACCACCCCGTGGCGACCGCTGACGCGGCTGAAGCCGTCGGCCATGTGTGCAGCGCCTTGCTCGTGAACCACCGGCACCAGCTCAATGCCGGCCGGCTCAAAGATGTCCATGGCATCCATGAACGCGCTGCCCATGATGCCGAAGATGGTGTCAACTCCGTGGGCTGTCATTGTCTCTACGAACGCTTCGCTGGGGGTCATGCGGGTCATGTCTTCACCCTTCGTTGAACGGGATATCTGAACGGGATAATTGAACGGGATATCAGCTAGCGAGATACCAACGAGATATCAATTTGTCACAGTAAACGACGCTGAGAGCGTGTGCAGATGGACGAATCCCCGAAGCCCGGTCGGCTGTGCTACTGGGTTTGCCGCTGGGTCTGCCGCCGGTCGCTTACCCGCGACGCTGTGCAGCTTGGCACGCCGCAATCAACGCCACCGAAAAAATGTCGTCTGTGCTGCAGCCGCGCGACAAGTCGTGAATCACCCCCGCTGTCCCTTGCAGCAGCGGACCGTAGGCCCGGGCACCGGCGAGGCGTTGGGTGATCTTGTAGGCGATGTTGCCGGAGTTGAGATCGGGGAAGACGAACACGTTGGCACGGCCTGCGACCTCCGAGCCCGGAGCCTTGACGGCAGCCACTTCCCGATCCCAAGCAGCATCAAATTGAAGTTCGCCATCGACGGCCAGTGCGCCCATCTGATCACGCACCATCTGCGTGGCCGAACGCACCCGCTCAACCCCAACCCCAGTGGCGCTGCCTTTGGTGGAGTACGACAGCATGGCAACCCGCGGCATCTCCCCCGTGAGTTCAGCGTGGGTAGCCGCCGTAGCCATAGCAATAGCGGCTAACTGAGCAGCGTCGGGCTCAGGAATCACACCGCAGTCGCCGTAGGTGATGGGCGTCCCGTCTGCAAGCAACATCAAAAAACAGCTACTGATGGTGTCGATGCCGGGTGCAGGGCCGATACAAAACAGTGCTGCCCGCACCACATCGGCGGACGGACGGCTGGCACCGCCGACGCAGGCATCGGCTTCGCCGACGGCCACCATGAGCGCCGCTACATGCAGCGGGTCATTGAGGTCGATGCGCTCGCGCCAAGCCGACGCCCGGGCGTAGGCCCGCACGGCAGGCGAGCACACCTCAACGGGGTCGTCAACTAGTACCGGCTCGGCTAGTCCCTGAGCGGCCAGTGAAGCAGCCGCAGCTCTGGCACGCTCGTCGGAACCGTCGGCCAAGACAATTCGCATCTGCGCAGCTCGTGCTTGGCGTCGCCACGACTCGACGACCGTTTCGGGGGCCGCAGCCGACTCGGTGGTTGTCAACTCGAGGCGCGGAGCCAGTCGCCGGTGCGGTGCAGCACCTTGTCGAGCCGACTCAACAATTCGTCAATCACGGCAATGTCGGCCACTAGCGGCGGAGAGATCATCAACATGGCACCACCACGGGCATCAGGCCGCACCAACACGCGTTCTTCTCGGACGAGCCGATCCAAGACACCGCCCGCCAGCAGCGAAGCAAACTCAGCCTCGCTGAGTTCGGTGCCCGAGTGCCGATCCCGCATTAACTCAACCGCGTAGAAGTAGCCAGCCCCGCGCACTTCTTTCACGCACGCATGCGCGTCCATCAGGCCTGCTAGCCCGCCAGACAAGTGCGCCTCGTTTGCCAGCACCCCTGCGAAGACATCTTCGTCGTGCATGGCTGTCATGTTCGCCACAGCAACCGCGGTGGCAACCGGATGAGCGCCGAAGGTGGAGCCGTGGGCGAACATCGCCAGCGGAGAGTCCCACACACGCTCCACCAGCGAATCTCGCGCAACGAGGCCGCCCAGCGGGGCGTACCCACTAGTGACACCCTTCGCGAAGGTGATGATGTCGGGTTCGGCACCGAAGCGTTCGCTACCAAACCAATAGCCGAGGCGGCCGAAAGAGTTGATGACCTCATCGGCGCAAAGCAACACGTCGTAGGTGTCACATATGCGCCGCAGCTCACTCCAATAGCCAGGCGGCGGCACAAGGGCACCGCGGCCGTTCTGAACCGGCTCGGCAATCACCATGGCCACGGTCTCGGGGCCTTCGGCCAATATGGCTTCCTCGATTTCGGTGACGCAAGGCAGATCGCGAACCGACTGGCCCGGCCCAAGGTGCCAGCCCAGCGTGTTGGACACATGCCGGACGGTGTCATCGGCAATCAACGGCAGGAACGGGTCTCGCACACGAGGAACACCGGTAAGGGCGAGCGCGCCGAGGGTTGTGCCGTGATACGCCATCTGCCGCGCAATCACCTTGTGCCTCTGCTCTGATCCGTTGGCCAAATGAAAACAGCGGGCCAGCTTGATCGCAGACTCCACCGATTCAGAGCCGGAGTTCACAAAGAACACTCGGTTGAGACCGGCAGGCGCGCGCTGGGCGATCATTGACGCAGCCTCAATGGCTGAAGGATGGGCAAAACCCCAGTTGGAGCAGAACGCCAACTGGTCCATCTGTTTCGCTGCGGCGGCGGTCAAGTCACTGCGACCATGACCGAGATTGGTGCAGAACAAGCCAGCGAGCGCGTCAAGATACTCGTTGCCGTCAGCGTCGGTGAGGTAGCAGCCCTCGCCGCGCTCAACAACCACGAGGTCGTCGGCGTTCCACGCACCGGCTGCCGTGAAATGAGGCACGAGATGGCGTCGAGCCACCTCTCGGCAGTCTTGCATCGATTTTCCTTGGTCTGGGGGGGGACTGGATCTTGGGGGGCTGGGGCAGCTACGTCTTGCTGATCGACGATCAAGTATCGCGCACAACTCAGTCAGACGGTTTCCATTTCGGGATGTCACCGGTAGGAGGCGCGCTCTGGGGAGGGCGTGGCTGATTTAGGCTTCGTTGTTCATGGCGGCGGTCATCACAGGGACCGGTATTGCGGAGCCGCCTCATGTGGTGACTAATCACGCGCTGGCCCGCATCATGGACACGTCCGATGAGTGGATCCGCTCGCGCTCAGGTGTAGTGAGCCGTCGTTTCACCGAACCGGGCACCGGAGCGTCAGACTTAGGAGCCGAAGCGGCTACCGCAGCGCTGGCAGATGCCAAGGTGGACGCCGCTGACGTGGATGCGGTGGTCTGCGCCACCATGACACCTGATCGCCAGAATCCCGGCATCGCAGGCGCAGTGCAGCACAAGTCAGGCATCGAAGGCGTAGCGACGTTCGATCTGCGCCAGCAGTGCGCCGGATTCTTGTTCGGACTGGATCTGGCCGACATGCTGATCGCCACCGACCGGGCCGACACGGTGCTGGTGATCGGCGCCGAGGTGCATGCGGGCTATCTGCCCTGGGGAGACGCATGGGACATCGTGCTGGGCCGCACTGAACGACCAGTCACCGACGACGAGCGTGAACTAGCGAACCGTCACCGTGCTTGGAGCGTGCTGTTCGGCGACGGTGCCGGCGCAGCAGTGGTGAGACGCTGCGAGGCGGACGGGATGTCGCAGAAGAATCAGCCTGTCGGGTTTCTGGCCTCAACTCTGAGAACTGACGGCACCAACGCCAGCCTGATCGAAGTGCCCGGCTTGGGTTCGCTACAGCGTCCCTACGCAGATGCCGCACAGATCGCGCAGGGCCTGCACCATCCCGCGATGAACGGCGGCGGCCTGTACCGGCTGGCGGTAGAGACCATGCCCGACGCGGTGCTAGATGTGCTGGCGCGCACCGGAAACAGCTTGGACGATCTCGACATCGTGGTAGCGCACCAAGCCAACGAGCGAATCCTTGACGGCGTGCGGCGGCGGCTTGGCGTTGATGATGCGATGGTGCCTTCCAATATCGACCACTGGGGCAACACGACGGCTGGGACGCTGCCGATTCTGTTCCATGAGCTGCGCTTAGATGGCCGGATCGGTCCGGGCTCGCTGGTGGCCTTCACCAGCTTCGGTGCAGGAGCGCACTGGGGAGCAGCTCTGTATCGCGAGCCGGGTCACAGCCAGCCAGGTCACAGCCACACAGGGTGAGCGCGCGGGCACCGGCGCGAACGCACTAGCGAGAAAGTGCAACCAAAACTGCAACCAAACAGGCCGTCCGCTGCGTAATCAACGTCAAGTTCCCCCAAAACTTGGAGAAGTCAGTATGACTGCAAGACACGGCAGATTTGCCCGGCTATCGGCACTGTTACTGGCAGCAGCCCTCGTGGCGGCTGCGTGCAGCGACGACGACAGCGACGCCGATGAGCCCGCACCCACTGCACCTGCCGCTACCGCAGCGCCGACATCGGCAGCCGAAGCAGCACCGACCACCGAAGCCATGGCGATGGACGAAGACACCACGCCGACCACCGAAGCCACGGCAGGCACAATCGTGGAGGTAGCGGTTGAGGCGGGATCGTTCCCGACACTGGTGGCCGCCGTGCAGGCCGCTGGCCTCGTTGACACGCTCAACGGCGACGGGCCCTTCACCGTACTCGCACCCACCGAAGAAGCATTCGCCACAGCAATCGCCGCGCTAGGCACCACCCCCGAAGAGCTACTCGCCAACACCGAACTACTCACCGCCGTGCTCACCTACCACGTACTCCCACTCGAAGCCCCCGCCGAGACCGTCGTAGGACTCAACGGCCAAACCGTCACCACCGTCAACGGCGCCGACATCAACATCTCAGTAGACGGCGACACCGTAAGAATCAACAACGCCACCGTCGTCGCCACCGACATAGAAGCCTCCAACGGCGTCATCCACGTCATCGACACCGTCTTGGTACCGCCTGCGGTGATTGAGGAGATTGTGGCCGCCCAAGCGGCCGCAGCAGCCGAGGCTGCCGAGGCGGCGCTGGGCACAGTCGTGGAGGTAGCGGTTGAGACGGGATCGTTCCCGACACTGGTGGCCGCCGTGCAGGCCGCTGGCCTCGTTGACACACTCAACGGCGACGGGCCCTTCACCGTACTCGCACCCACCGAAGAAGCATTCGCCACAGCAATCGCCGCGCTAGGCACCACCCCCGAAGAGCTACTCGCCAACACCGAACTACTCACCGCCGTACTCACCTACCACGTACTCCCACTCGAAGCCCCCGCCGAGACCGTCGTAGGACTCAACGGCCAAACCGTCACCACCGTCAACGGCGCCGACATCAACATCTCAGTAGACGGCGACACCGTAAGAATCAACAACGCCACCGTCGTCGCCACCGACATAGAAGCCTCCAACGGCGTCATCCACGTCATCGACACCGTCCTACTGCCCCCCTCCGGCGAGTAGGACGGCACCGGCTTCGGCGGGCGGGCAGCATCGATGGTGCCCGCCCGCCGAGGTGTCGGTTCGCTCTTCGCATCACTCGTATTCACGTATCGATGGTGCCCGCATCCGGTCACTGCAGGTGTCGCAGGTGAGGTGTCGCAGGTGACCTCGGTACGATCTCATCGTGCAGCGCTCCGCAAACGAGCCGACCGGCGGCATCGACAAAGCCTTCGCTCGGGGCGAAGACGGGGCTCTAGAAGCCGTCTACCGCCAGTACGGCGACCTCGTGTACACGCTGTGCCGCCGGACGCTCCCAGAGAGCTGCGCCGACGATGTCACCCAAGAGGTCTTCATCAGCGCATGGAGGGCACGCGAACGGTTCGACCCTGCCAAGGGCAGCTTGGCAGGATGGCTCACCACAATCACCAAGAACCGAGTAATCGACAACGTCCGTGCTGCGAAACGCCACTCGGATCGGCGGTCCGGTGCCGAGCCACAGGACGTTCCATCCAAGTCCGAGATCGACCAGATCGCCGAGCGAGTGCTGATCGCAGATGCGCTGCGGCGGCTGCCTGAGATGACCCGCCGAGTGATCGTTATGCACTACTTCGACGGCTTGGCTCATCGTCAGATAGCCGAGAAGACATCGCTGCCGCTGGGCACCGTAAAGAGCACTATTCACCGCGGCCTCGCAAAAATCCGCTGTCAACTGGAGTCGGCCGATGAGTGACCCAACTCAACGCCCAAACGACGCCGACATCGAAGCGAAGCTGCGCGGCTTCACCGCTGCAGACCTCAATCTGGTTGAACCACCCGAGCGTGTGTGGCAGGGCATCGAATCGGCACTGCTCAACACAGGCGACGCAAGCTCAGACGACACAGGCACAGATAACACAGACCCAGTCGTGGTGCCTCTCGAACCCCACAGGCGGCGAGCGCGGCGCTTTGCGCTGCCCAGCGTCGCGGCCGCAGCACTAGCGATTGCCGGAATAGCTGCCTACGCCGTCATCCGCGACAATCCTGACGTGATCGCCACCGCTGCGCTGGTCTATGACTCTGACCGATTCGACCCACTCGGTGCCCAAGCGCAAGCGTCTGCCGAGCTGATCGTGCAGGACTCACGGCACCGCATTGACCTCATCGACGCGCAGTTACCAACGGCTGGGGCAGATGCCGACTTAGAGGCATGGCTAATCCAACCCGACAGTCAAGGCAACGTCGCCGACTTGGTGTCGCTCGGCCTCGTTGACCCCGCAGACAAGGTCAGCCTCGTCGTGCCGGAGGGCTACGACCCGTTGGTCTACTCAGTCGTTGATATCAGCGTGGAGCCCCGCGACGGAGATCCGGCTCACTCGGGACGATCAATCCTGCGAGGAGCCCTCGGGTCCCCATAGCAGCCAGCCCAGCTAGCCAGCCCGTTGGGCCAAGCACAACCGGGCCAAGCACAGCCGGGTGCAGCGTTTCGGGCTAGGCGTTTACGGTCTCGGCGACAGGCTGAGAATCGGTGCCGAGCAGTCGCTTGACGATGATGATGAACAATCCGGTGAGGAGCAGATTCAGCGCCAAGGAAAGCATCGCTACGGTCACTATCGGTCCGCCGATGCCGTAGCTGAGGCTCAAAACCAGCACGCCAGCGCCAACCTCGCCGCGTGGCCACATGCCCACAGCGATCGCTAATCGGTGCTTCCAGTGCGCTTCGTTGCGGTAGCACAACACGGGGAACATCTTCCCCACGTTGATGAAGGCCGAAAGCACCAGCACATGAACCGCTATCTGTGCCCAGCTCAGCGACGGCTGGCTGGCAGTGATGGTGCCCACGTAACGGTCGTCTACGTCGCCGCCGTGCAACTCGGGGTCTTCGACCGATGCGGCGGGTGCGGCTGCCTGCAGTGCCGCGGTAGTAGGCGCCGGTTGCTGAGAATCGTCTCCCTCAAAGATCTGCGGCAGGCTCAGCCCAACGAGGAGCATGAACATGGCCGCAACCCACGCGCCTGCGCGTTGCTCAACCGGACGCTCAAGCAGGTGATGCAGTTGTTCGTGAGCAGCCGCTGGTGCCTCACTGTGTTCATCGGATTTGGCTGCATCAGATTTGGGTGCAGCGGATTTGGGGCGGGCAATGCAGCCGAGCACAAACGCCGGCAGCAACACCTCGATATGGATCGGCACAGAGGCATCTATCAGCTTGCTCGCCGAGTACAGAATTTCGCTGACCGCCACAATGGCAGCGGAGTACGCCAGCACCCACCTCCAACTAACCGGCATCTCAACTCGATGCAGCAGCACGTAGCCCAGCATCAGCAGGCCAACCATAAACACCACAATCAGTCCTAGCTGCCAAGCAATGCCGACGATCAGCATCTTCAGCGGGATCATCAACAGCACGGTGTCGAGATCGTCGAAGATGGCCAATATCCGGATCTTGCGGAAGAGCCAAGTGCCAGCCAGTCCAGCTGCGGCAAGCATGCTGAACAGCACGCCTGCTGAAGTCGGCGCAGCGAATCTGCCTGCTAGCAGCGTCTCAGTCCAAGCGTCCCCGCTGCCCCACACGTCGGACGGCAGCATGACAAAAATGAAATAGCCGGTAGCGAAGATCCACGGAAACGTCGCTGCCGTGAACGCAACGAAGTAATCCCACCCGTACTGGCGGAGATTGGACTTGTCGATGTGAAACTCAAAGCCGACGTGGATCATGATGAACGCCAAACCGGTCATCGTCGCTACCCGAATGACGTTCGACACGCTGCCGTGGGCATCTCCCGTCAGCTGCGGCAGCACCTGCGACAGGCTCAGCCCGGCGATCAACAAGACTGAGAAGGTCACCACTCTGCGCACGCATGCACCTCCCGGGCTAACACGGCCACTCGCCGTCCATGCACTCTGCTGGTGATGATGCTAAGCGCTAAGGATGGCCGCACCCCGTCAGGCTGAGGCCGTTGAGTCTCGTGATGGTCATTTGCGGCTGTGAATCCCGGTCTGGGGAATCTCAGCCTGGGGAGTACCAGCCTGGGTGATTGCCGAGCTGGCTATGTCCGCGCTCAGCGCACCCATGTAGGCCCGTAGCCTCGTTGCCGAGTGCCGATACCTGAATCTGTGCCGCCGCTGCTAGTTGAGCTGGCAGTGCTGCTCGTCGCAGGAACGCTGATCGCTGCTGTATCGGCCCGTGTGGGTGTCGTGCCAATTGTCGGCTTCATGGCCGCTGGTGCGGTTATCGGGCCGGGGGGCATGGGACTCATCAGTGACATCGCCTTGGTGAACCAGTCTGCAGACATCGGGGTGATGCTGCTGTTGTTCACTCTGGGAATTGAGTTCAGCCTTGCGCGGGTACGGGAGATAGCGACGGTCTTCTTTGTTGGCGGCAGCTTGCAAGTCGGGCTCACCACGGGGTTGGTCACCGTTGTGGCGAGCGCTTTCGGCGTTGACTGGCGAACAGCAGTGTTCACCGGGCTATTGGTTTCACTCTCGAGCACGGTGATTGTGCTCCATGTGCTGGCCGAGCGAAAAGCGACCACCTCGCCAACCGGCAACACCTCAGTGGCACTGCTGATCTTTCAGGACCTAGCCAGCGTCGCGATGGTGCTGGTAGTGCCCTCACTGAGCGGGGAGTCGGGCAGCTGGACCGACATCGTCGTTGCGTTGGCCACCGCCGTCGTAATCGTGGCGGCGGTGATGCTCTTCGCCCGAACGCTGATCCCAGCACTGCTGAGCCTTGTGGCGCGCTCGCAAAGCAGGGAAGTGTTTCTGCTGGCGATCCTGGCGATCTGTTTCGGCACGGCACTGCTGACGAGCTGGGCGGGTGTGTCGATCTTTCTGGGAGCGTTCCTAGCAGGGTTGATGGTCTCCGAAAGTCGTTCAGCCGCTCGCGCCGTTGCAGATGTGATGCCCTTGCAGATCCTTTTTGTTGCGATGTTCTTCGTATCGATCGGGATGCTGTTCAACTTGGACTACTTCGCCCGCAATGCGCTGCTGGTGATCGGTCTCGCGCTTGGCACCGTGATCGTGAAACTGGTTTCCACAGCAGCCGCAACGGCGATTGTTCGCCAACCGCGCAGGGTGGTGGCTGCGGGGGCTGTCGTGCTCGCGCAGATCGGCGAGTTTTCGTTCGTGCTCGAACGCGCCGGTAAAGAAGTCGGCATTGCGCCAGCCGGTCTCGCGGAGGGCACAGACGCATTCATTGCTGTCGCGGTGCTTCTGATCGCGCTGAGTTCGTTTAGCGCGCGCGTCGGGTGGTTATGGTCACCGCGCACCGCGCCACACCGCAAAAGCACCGGCCCGGCTGCGGACGCACCAAAACGCGCTCATGCCGTCGTACACGGATTCGGGTCGCGCGCTCAAGCCGTCGCCGCTGCACTTGAGCTAGCAGAGATCAATTACACCTTGGTATCAATGGATCCCAACGCGCAGAACTGGGCAGCCAGAACTGGGCGACAGGTTCTGGCTGGAGACATTTCACGACACATGATTGCGGAGCGAGCAGGACTTCACGAAGCCCGCGTCGCGCTGGCTGTCGACAGCCGACCGTCGGATGTGGCGCATTTTGCTCGCGTTGCGCGCGAGCACAACCCTGAGATTGTTGTGCTGGCATGGGCCGTCGATCCCAGCGATGCTGCGGACCTTGAACGCGGCGGACTTGTAAACCACGTCGTCGCCGAACGTCAAGCGGCGGTTGACGCGCTGATCGCTCACACCTTGGGGCACTTCGGGGTACACGAATCGGAGATTGAGGCGGTGACCCGCATCGTGCTTCACGAGAATGGTGGCGGGGGCAGGATTTGAACCTGCGACCTTCGGGTTATGAGCCCGACGAGCTTCCAGACTGCTCCACCCCGCGGCGATGCCTGCCACGTTATCAGCGCCGCACAAGGACGCGCAAAACTGTCAGGACCGGCAAGGTCGTAAAGGTCGGCAACCCCGTGGCAGCGATGGCGAGAGTTAGCCAGTGGCAGCTTGTTCGAGAATGCGAGAGGCTCGGGCGATCAGACCTTCGGCCTCATCCACGGCGGCTTGATAGGCCGCCAAATCGCCTTCGCGCAGCGCAGCATCGGCACGCTCAAAGGCCCTAGCTGCCCGCTCGAGCAGGTCGCCCACATTGTCGGTGTCATTGCCGGTATCTGGCGTTGAGGGCGACTCGTCCTCTGATTCGTCGCCGGACGCAGCAGCATCCGGCTCGTCATCCTCACCCGCTCTAGGCACCGGCGCTGTGGTCGTGGACCGAATCGTGCCGTTGCCAATATCGATGTCGGCCCCGCCGATGGCCTTCTCAATCGCTCCCTCGAAGGTCTCTGAGATGGCAACGTTGGAACCGATGCCGGCAATCACTAGTTGCAACTCCGGCACCGCTGTTGGACCGGTCGCCGCAATGAACAGTGGCCGCACATACAGCAGCGAGTTCTCAACAGGGATGAGGAGCAGGTTGCCGGGGCGAACCACCGAGCCGTTCTGGTTCAGTAGGGTCAGCCGCTCAGATATCTCTTCTTCGGTCTGAATGTTTGAGTTGAACAGCGCAGGGCCGTCAATCGGCTGGTCTGAACGGACCTCAAACACCTCAATCTTGCCGTAGCGGTCTGGGTCGTTGTGGACCACCATGAAGCCTTCAAGGTTCTTGCGGGAATCGTCCTCAGAGAACGGCACGAAAGGCCGGAAGCTGACGAACGACAATGCGTCGTCGCCCGGCAAGCGGAACAGCAGGTACTGCGGCGCGATCCTCGCTTCAACTGTGGCGATCACCTGTCCGGTGATTTCGTCACGCACCGTCTCCACCGTCGTCTGGCCTATTGAGTCGCCCGGGTCCTGCGCCACCGCCCACGCACCGGCAGCGTCGTAGAACTCCGACGGATCGCTCAGGCGGTACCGCCCCCAAACATCGGTCTGCACCCGAAACAGATCTTCGGGGTAGCGGAAATGTTCCCGCAACTCCGCCGACGGCGGAGAGTCTGAGAAGAGATTCGGGAACTGCTGAATGTACGACTGCACGATCGGGTCGCTGTCGTCGATCACATAGAAGATGACCGTCCCATCGTGTGCGTCAACTACGACCTTCACAGAGTTGCGCACATAGTTGAGCGTTTTGCGCAGGTCGCTGCCCAGCGTTGCCGCCCGGGAATTGGTGCGCTGCGCGTAAGGGAACTGCGTCGTGGTTGTGTAAGCGTCAAGCACCCACTTGACGTGTCCGTCAATCACTACCGGATACGGGTCGTTGTCGTAGGACAAGAACGGGGCCAACAAACGCACCCGCTCGGTAATGTCACGGTTGAAGAGAATCTTGCTGTCGCTTTGGATCTCGCCAGAGACCAACAAGTTCGGCTCGCCAAAACGCACAGCGAACGCCAGCCGCCGCAGCAACCCGCCCAAACCGACACCGTCGGGGCCGTCGTAGCGGGTGGTCTCAGTGCGGTCGTCGTCGTCTTGGAAGTCGACCTCGTCACGCTGGGCACCAACGATGGCGTAACCCTGCAAACCTTCGCCCATGTACAGGCCCGGCTCGTCTAGTTCGAGTTCTTCGGCACCGGGCTCCGTCACGCCCGGAATGTCGCCCAGCACGTAAGCCGGGCGGCCGTTGGCGTCAACGCCGTTGGCCGGGGCAGCCGCCAAGCCATAGCCGTGGGTATAGGCAACGTGCTGGGTTTCCCAAGTGTCGGTCGGCAGCTCGGTGGGTCGCAGCTCGCGGGCAGCTAGCACGATCTGGGTCACCTGCCCGTCGATCTCGTAGCGGTCCACGTCAATGTCGCGGAAATCGTAAAAGCTCTTGATGCCTTGGGTTTGCTGGAACGTGTCCTGCATGACGGCGGGGTCGAGCAGTCGGACATTGCGCACTGTGTCGAAGTTGTTCTCGATGTCGGCGGCGGTGAGTTCTGGCTCGTAGTTGAACTCGCGGGAGGTCACGTTGTCGAGGCCGATCGCCATGCGAGTCATCTCTATGTTGCGCTCGATGTACGGAGCCTCGCGGGTGGACTCGGAGGGCTCTACTTGGAAACGCTGAACAATGGCCGGATAAGCAGCACCAGCGAGACCGGCGACGACTGCCCACAGCGCCACGGCGATGACCGGATAGGTGAAGCCGCGCCGCCAGATGTTCACTACTAGCAGCACGAAACTGAACGCGCTGATGATCATCAGCAACTGCAATACCGGCAACTGCGCGTTCACATCGGTATAGGTGGCCCCGTCCACGAACCCCCGAGTTGACAGCGTCAGCTCGAACCGGTCGTAGTAGTACCCGACGGCTTTGGTCAGCGCCAGCAGGCCCAACAGCAGCGACAGATGAGCCTTCACCTGCGGAGTCACTCGGCTGCCCGCCGAGGCTTGGATCCGGATGGCGCCGTTCAGATAGTGCCAGATTGCGGTGAAGATGAACGTCACCAAGATGGCCGCGAACGACCAGCCGACCAAGAAGTTGAAAAACGGCAGCCGGAATATGTAGAAGCCGACATCGCGACCGAACTGTGGGTCTTCAAAACCGAATTCGGTGGCGTTCATGAAGAACAGCCACGATTCCCACTGGCCCGAGACACCAGCCCCCACCATGAGCGCCAAGATCAGCGCCACGGCAATGCGAATGAGGCTGCGACGGCGTCGGCTGATCTGCTGCCAGCGGGCAGCAACATCTTCAAGCGGCGCGGCTGCGGATCGGGCAGCCAAGCGCTCAGCTATGAACAGGTTCACCCACAGCAGAACGAAGAAGATCGCCGTGAACAGCAGCCCGAGGCCGATCTTGGCCCAAAGCACCTTCCACCACACAGAGGCGTAGCCCAAGCTGTCGAACCACAGGAAGTCTGTCCAGAAGCCGGCAAGGCCCCGCACCGACACCAGCAAGACGAGGCCCGCAGCAACGATGATCCCGATAATCAGCCGAAAGCGAGTGAGACCCTGCGGACGACGCGGACGACGCGAACCACTTGACCCGTTAGTGCCCGCTGGTCGGCGGGGACCATTTGGCCCTCCCGGGGGAGATGAGGAGGGGGGTGGCATGTCCTCAGGCGGACGCATAGGGCCACGAGGCTAGTGGGGCGCGTCGCTGCCGCAGCAGCGGACCGCGCATCTGGCAAGCGCGGCGCGTAGGTTCAGCGGAGTGCAGTACCGGCGAGGACAGTGCCAACAAGGACAGAGCCAGCAAGGACAGGGCCAGCAAGGACAGGGCCAGCAAGGACAGGTTCAATGAGGGCATTGATCTCGGTATGGGACAAGACAGGTGTGGTGGAGTTGGCGACACGGCTGTCAGACCTCGGATGGGAGATTGTCTCTAGCGGCGGGACCGCTGCTGTGCTGACCGATGCGGGCATTGGGGTACTGACCGTTGAGGACATCACCGGCAGCCCAGAGATGCTCGACGGCAGGGTGAAGACACTGCACCCGCGTCTCGTCGGCGGGATTCTGGCAGACAGATCCAAGCCAACGCATCTGGCGGCGCTGGACGAACACGGCATCGCAGCGGTTGACCTAGTGGTGTGCAATCTGTACCCGTTCCGGTCTGATCCAAGTGTTGAGATGATCGACATCGGCGGGCCGACGATGGTACGAGCTGCCGCCAAAAACTGTGGCGACAACATCGGCGGTGTTGGCGTGGTGGTGGACCCAGTCGACTACGACGCAGTGCTGGACGAACTGGCATCTGAGGGGGTGCTGAGCACGGCCACGCGGCAGCGGTTGGCGCGCGCTGCCTTCGCTCACACTGCTGCATATGACGCAGCGATCGTGACTTGGCTGGACGGGCAGTCCGACGAAGAGGCCCAAAGCGACAGCGTCAACAGCGTTGACAGTGTTGACAACGTCGGCAGCGTCAGCAGCTTCGGCTCAGAACCCGGTGGCTTGCCTCCGACAGTGCATTTGGCATTGGAGCGAGCGGACGACTGCCGATACGGCGAGAACCCTCACCATCTCGGGGCCCGCTACCGCTCGGTCGGTGGGTCGTCTTGGTGGGACCACGTTGTTCAGCACGGCGGACTTGCGTTGAGCTACCTGAACTTATTCGATGCCGATGCGGCCTGGCGGATCGTGCATGACCTCGGCGATGCCGAAGCCAGCCCAGCCGTGGTGATCGTGAAGCACGCGAACCCTTGCGGTGCAGCGTCTGGGGACGACCTCGCTGACGTATATCAGCGGGCGTACGACTGCGATGTCCGCTCAGCGTTCGGCGGCATCGTGGCTGTCAATCGTGTTGTCGGCCTCGACACGGTGGAACGGATCGAGGCGGCAGCACAAGCCGATCTGATTATCGCTCCCGGCTATGAGGACGGAGTGATCGAGCGCATCGCTGCGAAGCGGCGCAACACGCGGGTGCTGGAGGCGCCCCGGCCAGATGCCGCGGGCTTGTCGCTGCGCCAGATCAACGGCGGCTGGCTGGTGCAGTCGCCGCACACGTTCGCTTCAGCGCCGCAAGATTGGCGGGTGGTGACCGAACGACGGCCGACAGCGGAGGAACTAGCCGATGCCCGCTTCGCTTGGCGGGTGTGCGGACACGTCACATCTAACGCGATCGTGCTGGCGCAAGGTCGCACAGCGTGGGGTATCGGTGCGGGCCAGCAAAACCGGGTGGATTCGGGCCGACTCGCCGCAGCGAAAGCCGACGGACGGGCGAGCGGCGGAGCGTGCGCCAGCGATGCTTTCTTCCCGTTCGCTGATGGCATTGAGGTCGCCGCTGAGGCCGGTGCGGCGGTAGTAGTGCAACCCGGTGGGTCTCTGCGCGACGACGAGGTGATCGCCCGAGCCGACGATCTCGGCCTCGCCATGTTGTTCACCGGCGAGAGGCAGTTCCGTCACTGAAGTTGACGGAACCAACAAACACAGCCGCCACTAGCAAACGACCACCATCGTGCCCGACACGAGTCAGAGCCGTTAGACACAGCCCGCATGAAGCGACGATCCACGGCGGCGACGTTGATCCTGCTGCTGACAACGTTTGGTGTGCAGTTGCCCGACCCTGTTGGCGCACAGGCGATCTCAACCGGACAAGCGACGCTGCCGTCGTCTGATGTGCTTGGCGACTGCAGCGGTGCCGTGCCGGTGATTGTCGCATCGGATGCCGCGGCGCAGTCCGACATCTATTCGGCAGTCACGCTCGCGGGTGTGCTTGGGTCCGATAGCTGCATCGTTCTGGCCGGAGCCCGCGACGAACCATTCCCGCAGAGCCAGATCGATCGGCTCAACACAGCGGCAAGCGACGGCTACGTCGTTGGTGGAACCGCAGCAGTGCCAGAGGCAAAACTGGCGGGCCGCAAGGCGACCCGAGTCTCTGGGGCAGATCGCTGGGAGACGGCAATTGCGGTGGGTGCCGTCGCGGCAGCACTAGCAGCAGGCACCGATCCCACCGTTTCCGGCAACGGCCGCCAGCCCGATGACAGCACTCCCGCTTGGCAGCAGCGGTTGGTAACCGAATTCTCCGCAGCGTTGCGCTCTGATGTCGCCCCCACCGCCATGTGCATGTCGCTGTACCGCAACGGTACGCCGATCTTCCAGCACCAAAGCAACGCTTCGCTTCTTCCAGCGTCGCTGATGAAACTCGCGACCGTCACAGCGGCACTGAACGAGCTGGGCGCTGATGCAACGTTCACCACTCAAGTGGTTGCTGGGTCCGGTGCGCTGGACGCGGTCAACGACGGTGTGCTGCGGGGCGACCTGTACCTCATCGGCGGAGGTGATCCCGTGCTGGCAACCCCCGGCTACATCAATCGCATTGCCGCCGAGCGTCCCTACACCGACGTGACCAAGCTGGCCGACAGCGTCGTTGCAGCACTTGAGGCTCGCGGCATCGACACCATCGACGGGGCGATTGTGGGAGACGGTTCATGGTTCGCCGATGGCGAGCAGACCTACACCTCGCACTCCCTGGCTGATGCCGCAGCGGACACGCCGCCGGTGTGGAAACCGTCGTACCTGTCGGACAATCTGGTAGGGGTCCTATCGGGCCTGGTCATCAACGACGGCTACTCGCCCTACACGGTCTCCAGGCGAAGCCACACTCGCAGCGCCGATGCCACCGAGGCAGCTGCCGCTGACTTTGATGACCTGCTTGAAGAACGCGGCATGGTGATTCGAAAGCGGCCTCGTTCGGGCAACGCGCCGGCGGCGGGTGAGACGGCTTCGCTGGCCAGCATCGCCTCACCGCCGCTGGTGAGGATTCTGGTTCGGATACTGCGGTACTCAGAGAACACCCCGGCGGAGATGCTGCTCAAGCAGATCGGCCGGCACCACGGTGACTCGTCTCGGGCTGCTGCAGCGGCGGCGGCGTCTGCTGCGCTGGGCGAGATTTTGGGAACCACAGCCGACGAGATCACCATCGTGGACGGCTCGGGACTGTCAGTTCACAACCGCATGAGCTGCGAAGCAACAGTTCAGTTGCTGCTGCACGCAGGGGCAGATTCGCGTCTAGTGGCTTCGCTGTCTATTGCGGGCCGCACTCCAACACTGCGGGACTGCGGGCCTCAGTCGGCTGCGGAGAGCAGCTCAACTTCAACCAGCCCAACCTCAACCAACCCAACCTCAACCAACCCAACCTCAATCAACACAGTTTTTGCCAAAGGGGGACAGCTCAACGACAGTTCGGCGGTTGCCGGGGTCAGCGTTGCTCCCAACGGCGACGCGCTCACCTTTGCCATGATCGCCAACGAACCCCTCATCTTCCTGCGCCTCGGCAGCTGCAACCCCCTACGCCAGCTCACCCTCAACGCCATCGGACGTTACACCTATGGCCCCAGTAATGGCCCCAATAGCTAATTGCTTGCGCTGGCTGTTACTTGCAAGAACAAGCCCAGCGGGTTTCAGCCGAGCAGGCCCATCGCGGCAACGGTGTCGCGTTCGTCGGCCAGTTCGGCCCAAGAGGTTTCGATCCGGGCACGACTGAACTCGTCTAGTGCCAAACCTGTCACCACGCGGTAGTGGCCGTTGGCAACAGTGACCGGGTATGAGGTGATGATGCCCTCAGGAGCGCCGTAGTCACCAACAGACGGGATGCCCATGGACACCCAGTCGCCACCAGGTGTGCCCAACACCCAGTCGCGTATGTGATCGATAGCCGCCGATGCTGCCGATGCCGCCGATGAAGCGCCGCGGGCGCTGATGATGGCCGCTCCTCGCTGTTGCACGGTTGGGATGAAGTCGTCCTCCAGCCATTTCTGATCGTCCACTAAGGCTGCCGCGTTGTGGCCGCCCACCTCAGCACGAAAGATGTCGGGGTACTGCGTGGCGGAGTGGTTGCCCCAGATCGTCATGCGCGTCACCTCATTGACCGAAACGCCCGCCTTGGCGGCGAGCTGGGTGACGGCACGGTTGTGATCGAGGCGGGTCATGGCGGTGAATTGCCGGTCGTCGATAGCGGGCGCGTTGTTCATTGCGATGAGGCAGTTGGTGTTGGCCGGGTTACCCACCACCAGCACACGCACACTCGGGTTGGCCGAATCGCTAAGCGCTTTGCCCTGCACCGTGAAGATGCCGCCGTTGGCCTCAAGCAGGTCGCTGCGCTCCATGCCGACCTTGCGGGGCATCGAACCCACCAGCAGCGCATAGTCGGCTCCCTCGAAAGCCTCGTTGGGATCTGCTGTGCCAGTACATGAGGTCAGCAACCCAAACGCGCAGTCGTTGAGTTCCATCATCACGCCGTCGAGCGCGCCCAGTGCCGGGGGGATCTCCAGCAGGCGGAGTTCGACGGGCTGGTCGGGGCCGAGCATCGCCCCCGAAGCAATCCGAAACAGCAGGCTGTAGCCGATCTGGCCGGCGGCGCCCGTCACGGCAACTCGAACTGGGTCGTTCACTGTTATCTCCGGTTCTCTCAGTCGGCTCTCTCAGTTGGCTGCGGCAGCGGCAGCGGCATCGACGGTGTTGGCCAGCAGCATTGCGCGGGTCATCGGGCCGACACCGCCGAGTCGGGGTGTTATCCAGCCGGCCACTTCGCCGACCGACTCGTCAACATCGGAGAGAATCCTGCGGCCCTCGCGGGTGATACCGCCGCCTATCACCGCGGCGCCTGGCTTCACCATGTCGGCCGTGATGAGACCGGGCACCCCGGCCGCTGCGATAACGATGTCTGCTTGGCGGGTGTGCGCGCCGAGGTCGGCGATACCTGTATGGATCACCGTGACGGCTGCGTTTGCTGTCGTTCGTTTCAACGCCATCAGCAGCGCCATCGGGCGGCCGATGGTGAGCCCTCGGCCCACTACCACCACATGGCGCCCCTCAGTCGGCACCTCGTAGTGCTCAAGCATGACCTGAATACCGCGGGGTGTACACGGCAGCGGGCCGTCAACGCCCATGACCAGCCGACCGAGGTTGACGGGATGCAACCCGTCGGCGTCTTTGTCGGGATCGATGGCCAGCAGTGCGGCTTCTTCGTCAAGATGACGGGGCAAGGGGAGCTGCACGATGTAGGCGTGTACTGCTGGATCGCTGTTGAAACGCTTGATGACAGCTTCAAGTTCGGCACCGGTGAGGTTGGCGGGCAGTTCTTCGTGAATTGAGGTGATGCCAACTTCACCGCAGTCTCGGATCTTGGCCCCGACGTAGCTGTGAGATGCCGGATCGTCGCCAACCAATATTGTGCCGAGTCCAGGTTGCAGGCCTTCTTGGGCGATACGGAGTCGCAGTTCTTCTTTGATCTGTGCGGCCAGTGCTTGGCCGTCAAGCAGCGCTGCGCTCACTATCGGTCACGCCCCAGCCGCGCCGGTTGCTGCATGTCAGGCCGACAAGATGTGGTGCTGCCAAACTCAGGAAGCAGCTTGCAGGGGCTTTTCCACGTACGGAGGCGGAATCAGGTCTTCGTACATCGCAGGGTCGGGTGCGATAATTCGCGTTGCGCCGTCGCGATGTACAACTACGCCGGTGCCGGTGAGGTAGGCATCCAAATGCGCCTGCTTCGCCGCTAGGCGCAGCGAATCAAGGACATCTTCAAGGCCTTCTTCAAGCTCGGCGCGCTTTCCGTTTGTCGCAGCTACTGCACCATTAGTGGTCATGACACTCCTTGCGTTCAAGAACGACAGGCACTGCACCCCGGTTGTCAAACAGCACCCAATCGTCCACGACCTCAGCATAGACGTTGCGCAAGTTGGACAATCCCGCTTCAAAACGACGCCGCACATCTTGCTCGGGCACATTGTGGCCGCCCTTAGCTACCCGCAGACGCACACGCTTGACGGCTTCGTCTGCGGTCGGTAACGACAAAAAGTAGAGAGTGACCTTGTAGCCGAGTTCGCGCCAGCGAATGACGCGGCGCAGATAGGCCCGACCAGACAAGGTGGTCTCAAAAGCGAAGCTCTGCTTTTGGGCTGTGAGCCGGTCCAGTTCGGTGAGCAGCAGCTTGCCGGCGCGGATGTTGGCGCTGAGCGGGTTCATGGGGGCCAAGCCAGCAGCGATCAGGTCGGCATTGATGTAGTCCACACCGGCGAGATGAGCAGGCAGGTGCTTCATGGCAAAAGTCGTCTTGCCGGCGCCATTCGGCCCAGCGACGATCAATATCTCTTGCGGGGTCTCCTGTACATCCATGGGCTGATTCTACGAGACTGCGGAGCAGTGGCTTAGCGTTTGTGGCTCAACCAACGGCACTGTGACGGCCAGCGGCTGCGCGTTCGTGGCGGCGTCGGTGCAGACGGCGCAGGGCTGGCGAGGCCACCGCCAACGCACGGTCGGCAACTCCCAAAACCCGACCTGCAACGCCCGGGGTCTGGTTGTCGATGAGGTTGCCCATCACCTGCAATGTCAGACGGGCGATGGCATCAGTGCCGACGGCCAATCGCAGACCGACTTGAAGGATGCGAGGGTGGCCGATGAGGTAGGAGAAGCGTCGGCCCGTCCGCAAGAACGCATCGAATCGCTCGGCTACCAACTGGTCGTAGGCCTCAGGCGCGCAAGACGGGTCAGCAGCGAACAGGTCTGCGACAGCTATACCGGTCTCGAGGCCGTAGTCGATGCCTTCGCCGTTCATGGGGTTGACTAGCCCGGCTGCGTCGCCGATCGCCACCCAACCGGGTCCGTGCCGGCGCACTGCGCTCATCGGCAGGCGCCACGCCCGTGGACGTTCCAAGTACGGGCCGAGCTGCCAGCTGTCAGCCACCAAGTCGCGGTAGCTGTCGCAGAGGCGGTTCAGGTTCAGCTTCGCGAAGCCTTTCATCGTGCTAAGAGCACCAACCCCGATGTTGACGGTGCCGTCGCCTGCGGGGAACAACCAGCCGTATCCCGGCACCGCAGTGCCGTCGGGGTCACGAAGCGTCAGGCAGGCTTCAAGGTATTCCTCGGCGTGGCGCGGTGTCTGCGCGTAGGTGCGGATGGCGAGGCCGAACGGTTCATCGGGATCGCGCAGAGCGCCCAGCATGCGGGCGGCTTGGCCTTGCGCGCCGGCCGCCAACACCACCAGGTCGGCTGTCCAGCGCTCACCGGCCGCAACGACACCGACCGCCCGGCCATCTTCGAGGATTGGCAGCGCCTCGGTGCCAAAGCGCAGCTCAGCCCCGGCCGCTACGGCGCCATCGCAGAGGGCGCTGTCGAGACGGCGGCGGGGCCACACTGCCCCGTGAGCGCCGAACTGTCCGCTGGCCGGCCAGTCCAGCTCACGCACGCGCTCACCGGCGATCATGCGCAGCCCAACTATGCGATGCGCCTCGTCGAGCGGGATGCCGAGGTCGTCGAGCGCTGCAACAGCGCGGGGTGTGAGACCGTCGCCGCAGACCTTGTCACGTCCGTGTGCTGCTTTCTCGAACGCCGTTACCGTGATGCCGGCGCCTGCGGCGCGCATGGCCGCCGCCGCACCGGCCGGTCCGGCTCCAATCACGATCATGTCTCGGTGCGGCACCGCTACAGCCTGCCGACCTCAACGCCGGATCGCTCCGCACGCCCCTGCGGCGGCAACCTAGCAACCCACTCTTTGACCGGTTGCTGGCTATGCGGTCGGGGACTGCGGGCCGGTTGATAGCAGACCCGGTTGATGGCTGCGGTCGTTGCACAGCAGCGCAGCGCATGGCCTGCTAGACCGGTCGGATGCCTGCATATCTCATTGCTAACTATGACGTTGTTGACCCAGACAAGTACAAGGAGTACCAGCGCAGCGCTGCACCCATCATGGCGGGAGGTGCCAAGCTGCTCGCGCTCGACCCAGCGTCGATCATCAAGGAGGGCGATGCCGGGGTACAGACAGTCATCGTTGAATATCCCACCATGGAGGCCGCCCGAGCGGCCTATGAATCAGACGACTATCAAGCCGTCGTGGGCATCCGACTGGGGGCAACCACCAACGGTCGCGCCGTGCTCGTTGACGGCATTGGCTAGTTGCCCCGATTCGTGCCAGTTCCCGACACCGAGAAGCTCAGTCCGCGAAGAGGTCGCTGAGCGGGCAGGTGAACCCCGGCAGCACTGAGCCGCCATTGAGATTGTCGGCCTCGGTCAACGTCTCGGCCGTGTCACCTGTGTCAACGCCAGCGCGGTACACCTCAACCGTGCGAGAGACCGGAAACACCACCCACACCAACTGCACCCCAAAACTCAACCACATACGCGCCTTATCGCGCACGACAGCGAAACGATCAGACGGCGAAACCACCTCCACCACCAGATCAGGAACTACCTCGGCATACCCAGGGGTTATACGGCCAGCAGGCAGCCGGGTTGCCGACGTGAACGCAACATCGGGCGCACGTACCGTGTCGGGGTTACGCTCAAGCTGTACGCCGGAGTCGCCTGCGACGACGATGCCGGCTCGGCGCTCTTCAACGTAGAGAACGATTCTGCCTGCGAGCGAAGCAACTATCCATCCGTGCTCTTGTCCCGGTGGTGTCATCTCAACCAGCACTCCCCGAACCAGCTCGCCACTCACGCCTTGGGCGTCAAGACGCAGCAAGTCATCGGCAGTGAGCAACGTAGTCGCAGAGGCTTCAGTGGCAGTCTTCATTTTATTTCAATGCCTTTCGTTTTTTTTCAGGCTAGAGATTCAGGCAGTCACCTTTTGGCGGAAACAGGTCTGCTGTGGCATCTGAGACGCTGGCGTGCGGGCACGGAGCTCGCACGGTGTGGGTGGTTGCAGAAGCGAGTCGGCAACAACATCCAAGATGCCGCATCGTCATTGTCTCACCTCGGCAAGCCCCCAGAGAACCGAATTCCCGACCCACCCAAGCTGATCCATTCCGCACAGCCAGCATCGGAGATGGCTGAGGCACGGGCAGTGGAGGCACGGGCAGTGATGGTCGAGGCTCGTGTCGCTGACATTGGCGCGACACTCAGGAGCATCTTGACATCAGCTGAGTGAGCCATCATGATGTCTTCATGCGAACAACCCTCACGCTCGACGACGACGTTGCAGACGCATTGAAGGAACGGGCTCGTCACCTGGGCTTGCCCTTCAAGCAGGTCGTCAACGACGTGCTGCGTTGCGGATTGCGGCCTGACGCTGTGATGCCGACCGGGCCGTACCTAGTGCGGCCTCTGAACTTCGGATTGCGCCCTGGGGTAGATCCGCTCCGGTTGAATCAACTGGTCGACGAACTTGAAGTCGAGGCATATCTCGAGAAAGAAGCGCGCATCGCTCGCCAGACCGACCTGGATGCATCTCAGCGGGATGCGCCTGATCGGTGATCGTCCCCGATATCAACCTCCTGATCTACGCCTACAGCGACGACATGAGGTTTCACGAATCTGCAAAGAACTGGTGGGAGGGAGCGTGCAACGGGTCAGAGCGAGTCGGACTTCCGTGGGCAGTGACGACTGGGTTCATCCGGATCATCACGCAGCATCGGACAGCAATTCGTCCGGTACCAACTGAACGCGCGGTCGGATTGGTTTCCGAGTGGCTCAACCTGCCTCAAATCGTGCCGCTAAACCCCGGGGTCCAGCACTTGGCAATCTTGCGGCGCCTACTTGTTGATGCCGGAGTTGGTGGCAACTTGGTCTCAGATGCACACATTGCGGCGCTTGCGATAGAGCACCAAGCAGAAGTTCATTCCAACGACAACGACTTTGCCCGGTTCAGCGGTCTTCGCTGGCGCAACCCGCTGCTCGAACGCCGGTAGCCACGAGGCTTTTGCGATTCACGGAAAACACAGGCGAACCTCAGTCGGCAAAAAGGCGGCTGAGCGGGCAGGTGAACTCTGGCAGCACTGAGCCGCCATCGAGATGGTCGGCCTCGGTCAACGTCTCGGCTGTGTCGGCTGTGTCGGCATCGGCGCTGTACACCTCGACCGTGCGAGAGGCCGGAAACACCACCCACACCAACTGCACCCCGAAGCTCAGCCACATTCGGGCCTTATCACGCACGGCAACGAGACGATCCGACGGCGAAACCACCTCCACCACCAAGTCTGGGACGTTCTCGGCGTAGCCAGAAAACAGGTTCCCCTTGGGTAGGCGGTCGTAGGAGATGAAGGCAACATCGGGCGCGCGCACCGTGTCGGGGTCGCGTTCGAGCAGCACGCCAAGCTCCCCAACCACCGTTCCGAGGTGTCGTTCGTCGACGTGGTTGCACAACTGTGTACACAAACGTGCCGTGAGTTGTGCATGTCTCAAGCCAGGTTTCGACATTTCAACCAGCACTCCCCGAACCAGCTCGCCACTCACGCCTTGAGCGTCGAGACGCATCAGGTCATCGGCGGTGAGCAACGTAGTCGCAGAGGCTTCAACGGCAGTCTTCATTTTATTTCAGTCCCTTTCGTTATTAATCAGCAAAGAGACGGCCGAGCGAATAGGTGAACTCTGGCAGCACTGAGCCGCCATCGAGATGGTCGGCCTCGGTCAACGTCTCGGCTGTGTCGGCTGTGTCGGCATCGGCGCTGTACACCTCGACCGTGCGAGAGGCCGGAAACACCACCCACACCAACTGCACCCCGAAGCTCAGCCACATACGCGCCTTGTTGCGCACGACAGCGAGACGATCCGACGGCGAAACCACCTCCACCACCAAGTCAGGCACAACATCGCAGTAGCCAGTCGGCACAGAGCCGAGCGGCAGGCGGTCTGCAGAGGTGAATGAGACATCGGGCGCGCGTACCGTGTCAGGATCACGCTCGAGATGCACTCCGGGATCGCCCGCAACGACGACGCCAAGCCGGTGTTGTTCGACGTGAATCCAGAGGTTGGCGGTGATCGCAGCGACGAATCTTCCGTGCGTGTATCCCGGTGGTGTCATCTCAACCAGCACTCCCCGAACCAGCTCGCAACTCACGCCTTGAGCGTCGAGACGCATCAGGTCATCAGCAGTGAGCAACGTAGTCGCAGAGACTTCAGTGGCAGTCTTCATTTTATTTCGATGCCTTTCGTTGCAAATAGGTCTGCAAACCGGAATTGACAGAACTGACCTTGTGCTGGAAGCGGGTTGGCGTCGTCGGAGGTTTCGCCTCGCCATTCTCTCACCTCAACGGGCCGCCAGCGAACGAATTCTTGGCGAACCCAAATCGGCGTGCTAGTCACGGCCACCAACAGGGGACGATTGACACGCAAACAACCGCAAACAGCAAGGATTCAAGCGGCCCGCAGTGTTAGACCCCGCAATGTGCCACCCATGTTCTAACCTCGCCGGTTCATGTCTGCATTGCCGAGCGTTGTTGAGTCCTGCGTTCCTCGCGACGAAGTCCTGCGCGGCGGCTTGGTCGACAAGCACTTCGCTGCACAACTCGATCAGGTCATCCGTGGCGCTGTCGACTACCACGACTACGCCGACCCAGATTCGTTCTTCAAGATCACTCACCCAACGAAGGGTCTGCGCGAACTCTTGGCAGGAACCTTCGCTCGTCTGTCGGGAAACGCCAGTGCGGCCCCCAGCGCCGAGCACGCCGTGTACCGCTACGAAACCAGCTTCGGCGGCGGCAAGACTCATGGGCTTATCGCCTTGTGGCATTTGGCCAACGGTGCTCGCCCCCCAAACTTGGACGAATTCATAGACCCAGCGCTGCTGGCGAGCGAGTGCGCTGTGGCTGCTGTGGTAGGCGACAGCCTCGACCCAATCAACGGACTCACCACCGGTGACACGACCACGTTCACCTTGTGGGGCGAAATCGCCCGACAGCTCGGCGCCGACGCGTGGGCGGCAGCGCGCAAAAGCGACGAGGCTCGCACCGCTATCGGCAAGCAAGTCTGGCTGGACATCATCGGTGATCGTCCGACGGTGATCGTGATCGACGAAATCGCTCAGCATCTGCGGTTGCTGGCCACCTCGGGGGATGAGCAGTCGCGCAATCTGGCAGCGCAGACCATCGCCGGGCTCAAGGTGCTGTTTGAGGCGGCGACTGCGGCACCGCGCGCTCGCATCATCGTCACGCTGGCAACGGGCACCGATGCATTCGGTAACGAGACAGCCGAAGTTGCGAAGGCCTTGAGCGAAGCCGAGGCGCAGCAGTTGCTCTTGGAAGCTCACGACGTGATGGAACGCCCGAAGGGCGCCGTGGGCCGACCTGCTGAAGACGACGAGATTGGGTTCATCTTGCGTAGGCGCTTGTTCGCGGAGGTTGACGAAGCCGCGGCAGGCTCGACAGCGCAGGCCTACCAGCGCCTCTATGCAACTTTGGCCGACCAAGACGTGACGGTGGGCGGCTCGGCCACCGACGACCCCGCCAGTTACGCCGAGCGCCTGCGCAGCGCGTATCCGTTCCATCCGGCACTGATCGACTGTCTCGACAAGCGGATCGGCCCGATGCCGGGGTTTCAACGTGCCCGAGGCGCTCTCAAGATGCTCGCCGAGGCGGTCGCTGCCCTGTGGAGTTCAGGCACTAGTGCGCCCATCATCAATCTCGGCGATCTCCCGCTTGACAATCTGACGGTGAGGTCGGCCATCACTACGTCGATTGGGCGCGAAGCCCTCGACGGCCCAGCGGTTGCCGATTTCGCTTCGAGTACCAGCCACGCCGCGTCGGTTGACAACGAGCGATGGCCAACCGAGCGGTTCGCCACACGCGCGTGTCGAGCAGCGTTCGCCAACAGCGTGACTGGTGGCACGCAGCCGGGTGCGTCGGCACCTGACCTGTACGCAGGAACGCTCGCGCCGGGCGAGACCCCCGAAGCGGTAGACGCTGCGCTGGCTGCCACCAACCGAGTTGCGTGGCACCTCACCTACGACGGTGCCAGGTGGCGGTTCCAAACCGAACCCAACGCCAACCGCATCATTGCCAGCGAGATAGCGAACGTCGCAAACGCGGACGTCACCGAGGAGTTAGACCGGCGCATCCGATACTTGTTTGCCAGCGACGGTCCGACCAAAGCGGTGCATTTCCCCACCGGCCCGGCCGATGTTCCCGACGCTGCGCAGCTGCATTTGGTGGTGTTCTCACACGAAGACCTGAAGGTGTCGGCAGCATCGGCGGCCACGATCCCCGAGCAGGTCGTGGATGTGGCCCATCGCTACGGCACGAACGAGCAGAACAGAACCAACCGCAACGCGGTAGTGGTTTTGGTAGCCGACGCCGACGAAGTAGAAGCCATGCGCGGCCTGATCCAGTTTGAGCTCGCAGCGCAGCGCATCACCGGCGACTCAGACCGTCTCGGCCAGTTCGACACGCAGGTCGCCAAAGCACTGCAAAAGTTGGCGAACGAGGCTGCGCTCGAGTCGCGTATCGGCATCACACGGGCCTATGCGCATTTGTATTGGCCCGAGAACGCGCCCGGCAGCAATCATCTGCGGCACTTGCAGCTGCCATACAACGCCCACGGCAAGACACCGAAAGGTTCTCACACCCCGGTCATCGCCGAAGCGCTGCGAAGCCACGGCAAAATCACCGACACGCCACCGCCAACCGACTTGTTGGCGAACGCCAGCGGCTTCGGCAAGGTCCGCACCGAGATCACCACAGCAGAACTGGCAGCGTTGCCGTGGCGCGACCACCGCCAGAAGATCGTGCTGAACCCCACACTGCTCACCCAATCCATCGCGGCCGGCATCGGTAACGGCACTTGGGTGTACTACGACGCTGCCACACAAAAGGCGTTTGGTGCCGGCGACCCTTCGCCGGGGGTTCGCATCTGCGACGACACTGTGCTGTACACGCCGGCTCGCGCCGCCGAGCTCAACCTGTTGCGCGAACGGGTTGGGTGGGCGGCCATCAGCGCCGCCATCACCAAAAACGCAGGGCCGTTAGACGGGGCGAGCTTGAGGCGCGAACTCACCGCAGCGCTCAGCGGCGAGCCCCCTAAACGCGAATTGCTGTCTGCTCTGGCATCCGCCGTGCGCGATGGTCGCCAAATCGCGGTGTCGCTCACCCCCCCCCCCCCCCCCCGCCGCCGCAGTCCTCTGCGGGAACCGCACCCCACCGGCTGTCTGCCGAGGAGATCGAGCGTGCCGAACTCGACGCGTTGTGGGTGTTTGTGCCGACCCAGTCGAAGCAGCCGCAAACCAAGGAGCCGCTTCGGGTAACAGTTGAAGGTGAGACCGCTGGGACCGCGCTTGGCAAACTGCGCGATGCCATCGCAGACAGCGGCATCGGCAAAATAGCCGCCCTCACCGTCACCGCCAGCGCTGGGCCAGGCCAAGGCATCGCCAATCTTCGAACTCTGGGCTACTGCGCTTCGCAGCTACCACGATTCGAGTGCCACGTCACCGCATCGCTGCAGATCGAGTTCGGCGGGCTCACAGGGGGCATCACTGCCGAGGTTGAAGGCGGTATCAACGACTGGCGTCAAGTTGAGCAGACACTGCTGACACTGGCCGACCTAGCCAGCGCGGTCGGCGGTTCGCTCACCATGCGGCTAACACCGCCTACGGCTATTGCGATAGACGGCAGCGACTGGGAGCAATTCCGGTCGGTCGTTGCCAACAACAGCCCTGTCGGTTTGCGCATAGAAGCTGAGTCGGTCGCTAGCACACCAACCGGCGGTGGGCAGTGACTGTGCCGAGCCCGCGCGAACGGCGCTTTGAGTTGCTGCTGCAGCCGACCAGCTCGGGTGACGACTGGGGGTTTTGTCTCAACGAGACATTCGACAACACCACTGAGCCAATAGCGAAGGTGGATGCTGCACGCGCGCGGCAGTTCAAGCGGGCGGTGCTCGATGCCGTAGATGGGTCGGGCTACCCCACTGCTGCCGTGTCGCCGAGACGCTGCCGTCCCTTCAACCTCACACAAGGTCCGGGAGTGCGGCTGGCTCTGACGGTCAGCGCTTCACTTCCGGTGGCGCGGCCGCTGCGTCGCCGGGCAATCGTGGACGGGGTCAGTGCCCTGTCGCCCGAAGAGGCGCTGTACTGGTACGCGCGAACATCTGGGCCTGCGCGTAGCCGAGCGCTGCGAGCACTGCGACTGCTGCTAGCCGATGACTAACGGCGGCCGGCCGCGACTGTTGATTGAGGATTGGTTTCCGGTCGCGGAGCTTGGCATTGAGTCTGTGCGCGAGAGCAGCCCTATCCCAGGGCAGTTCCCAAAACTGAAGACACTTCATGTGTGGTGGGCTCGGCGGCCGCTGGTCGCCAGTGCCGGTGCCATCCTGGCGAGCCTGCTGCCTGTGTGGTCTGAGGAACTTGCCAACGAATTCAACGACCACCAAGAACTGTCCACGCCGGAGGCATACCGGCAGTGGTTCTTGTATTTATGTGGCATCTGGGGCGACCCGGTAGAAGCAGATCATCTGCTTCGCGCTGCCAAGGCCAGAGGCGAGCCGATTCCGAACCCATATACCTACAAACAGGCATACAAAAACTCCCTAGACGCCTCCGATATCCGACTCCTCCGCGGAGTTTTGGAACACGCTTGGGGTCGGATTCCTACCGTATGTGACCCGACCGCAGGTGGGGGTTCCATTCCGTACGGAACGGTCCGCTACCGGCTCGCGGCCCATGCCAATGACCTCAACCCTGTGGCTGTGTCGGTTCTGCGTGCTGGGGTGGAGTTCCCGGCCCGCTTCGGAGTCGGACTCGTTGAAGAATTGGAGCGTTGGGGTTCAACCCTTGTTGAGCGCCTGCAAGCGAAGCTCCGATGCCAGTTCCCATCGCTGCCCAACGAAGCAGTCGCTACGTACATCTTCGCGCGGACGGTGGCGTGTCCTCGCACTGGCAAGACAGTGCCGTTGGTGGGTGATTGGGTGCTGCGTCGTGGCAGCAAGCCGGTGGCAGTGCGGTTGATTACAGAACGATCTGGTGAGGCACTGGTTGAGCCTGAGTTTGAGATCGTAGAAGGCGCTGCTGCTCGATTCGACACCAAGAAAGCTGGCACTTGGTCGCGCGGCAAAGCAATATCACCGTGGGACAACTTGGTAATCGACGGCGACTACATCAAGGCTGAAGCCCAAGCAGGTCGCATGGGCGAAGTGCTGTACGCAGTAGCTATTCGCACCGCGAACGGACGAGGATTTAGGGCACCAACTGAGGTCGATCTGGCGGCTCTTGGCGCCGCTGAAGCAGAGTTAGAGCGTCTGCTACCGCAATGGGAACGTGACGATGTGCTGCCAAGTGAGACCATCCCCCCCGGCAACAAGACACGTGAACCACACAACTACGGGATGCCTCGCTGGCGAGACATGTTCACACCTCGACAGCTGTTAGTCCACGGCACCTTTGTGGAGGAATACCGCAGGCTTATGCCCGAGATTCACGCTGCCATGGACGATTCCAGCCGCGCAGATGCAGTATTGGCGCTGCTCGCCATGATGCTCGGCAAGGCACTTAGCTGGAACTCTCGCCAGAGCGCATGGGACGCGAGCCGTCACAAAATCGGACAAACCTTCTCCCTGCACGCGTTTCCCTTCAAGAACACGTTTGCTGAGTTTGAGGGTGGATCAGAACTGTCAGCTTGGACGCTTAAGCAACTACTCGACGCGTATTCGGGCATCGCCGCACTGCTGGCAACAGACACCAACACCCAAATGTTCGACGTCTCCGAAGTTCCTCCGGCGCTGCCTTGCGCTGCGGTCACTGTGACTTGTGAGAACGCGGGCAATTTGGCTTCGCTGGCGGACGGTTCACAGACGCTGGTGTGTATCGACCCGCCGTACTACGACAACGTGATGTATGCCGAGTTGGCCGACTACTTCTACGTGTGGCACAAGCGAACGCTGGGACGGTTGTGGCCCGATCTATTTGCAGATCAGCTCACCAACAAACACGACGAGGCGGTTACCAACAAAGCACGTTTTGCCCATGCCGGCCGCAAAGCCACAACGCTGGCCGACCACGACTACACGGCCAAAATGGCGGCCATCTTCAGCGATTGTCGCAGGGTGCTCACGCCAGACGGCGTCATGACCGTGATGTTTACTCACAAACGAGCCGACGCGTGGGACTCGCTCGGCAGTGCATTGCTGCAGGCCGGTTTTGAGATTCGAGCCTCGTGGCCGGTTCACACCGAGAGCGAATCGTCGTTGCATCAAGCCCGCCAAAACGCTGTCAAGTCGACCGTGTTTTTGAGTTGCCGCAAGCGCACAAAGCAGACAGTCAGCGCAGCCAGCGCAAACGACGCTGCCAGCGAAGACCCGGTGTATCTCGACGACATCGCTGCCGACATCCGCGAAGCTGCCGCCAACGCGCTAAAGCGCGGACAAGCGCAAGGCCTCGTTGGTGTCGATTCGCTGCTGTCTACCTATGGGCCGGCGCTGTCGGTGCTGTCGTCTCGCTGGCCGGTGTACGCCGCAGAGGCCGACGAGGTGACCGGCCGTTCTCGGCTGCTACGCCCCGAGGAGGCGCTGGCAGTTGCTCGGGGCGAGGTTCTGCGCCGCGAGCGGATGCAATTAGTGGGCCGAGAGATCGAATTCGATCCGCTCACCGACTTCACCTTGTTGGCATGGCGCATGTTTGGCGCTCGCGAATTTCCCTACGACGATGCTCGCAAGCTGGCCCTGTCCATCAGCGATCTCGATCTCGACGATGTACTAGGCGCAAAACTGCTCAGCGCAACCAAAGGCACAGTGCGACTCACCGAGCCGAGGCTTCGGCTGCGTCGAGAGACCGACGCTCACCTGCCGGGCATCGACCGTTCTCGCGCCGTCATCGATGTGTGGGCCGATGCCGTCCACACTGTTGCGTACATCACCGCTCAAGACGGCCCGGGTGCGGCCAAGCAGTGGCTCGACCAACGCGAACTCACCGACAACCCCGTCTTCACATCGTGCCTGCAGGCGTTTGTGCGCGCGCTTCCCAACACCAAACATCAAGGCGAATGGAATATCGGTGAGGCTGAGCACCTGCATTCGCTTTGCCGGACGTACTTCGAGCAGATAGAGCTGCCGCCCGACCAGCTTGAGGTAACAACCGAAAGCCAGTCGCTGCCGGGCATCGCTGATGACTAGCGACGGGTTCGCCTCGCTAGGTCTGCGCACGCGCTACAACTCCTCCGATGATCCGCTCAACACGTTCTATGTGCCGGTGTTGGAGCGTGCCTGCGGCTATGACCGTGTGGCGGGGTATTTCTCTTCGTCGGCTTTCGTTTCGGCGGCCGCGGGCTTGGCGCGTTTCATCAACAACAACGGCACCATCAGGCTGCTCATCGGCACGCAGTTGTCTGAAGCCGACCGCAACGCACTGCTAGGCCAAGCACCGCTGGCCGATGTCTTGGCGCACAACCTCAGCGAAGAGCTAGACCACATCTTGAGCGGCGACGAAGTCGCAGCCCGGCGGTTGGAGGTCATTGCGTGGCTGGTGCGCCAGGGCCGCCTGCAAATAAGGGTGGGCGTGCCGTGCGACCCGAGCGGCGTTGCTATGGCTGGTGCCGAAGCCGGGCAGCGCTACTTTCACGCCAAGTTCGGCGTGCTCACCGATGCCACTGGCGATCAAGTGGCGTTCAAGGGCAGCATCAACGAGTCGGCTACGGGCTGGCAGCACAACTACGAGTCGTTCGATGTGTACCGCTCTTGGCGTGCCGAGACTTGGGCCGATCACGGCGAACCGCTCGCGCGAGAGTTCGAAGAGCTGTGGGCTGGCCAGCCGCCTTGCGAGGGTGACGACAGCGACAGTGAGCACTCAGCTAGCAGTGCTGTTTGGCGAACCGTGCCGCTGCCTGAAGCGGTACGGGATCGGCTCGTGCAGATCATTCCCCCCGACTGGACGCCGCCGCCCCGCGACCCGCTCGAACAGTTGCCCTCGCTGCGGGCCGCAGAACTTGAGCATCTGGATGCAATCCGCGCAGCGCCAGGTACATGCTCAGGTGTTGGGCTGGTGTCGGCAGCCGTTGAACCGTGGCCGCACCAAATCGCTATCGCGCGACGCATCACCGAGACATGGCCGCGTTCGTACCTGCTGGCCGATGAGGTGGGCCTCGGCAAGACCATCGAGACCGGCTTGGTGCTGCGCGAGTTGCTGCTGTCGGGCCGCCTCAATACGGCGCTGCTGCTGGTGCCCGCATCGGTGCTGATCCAGTGGCAAGAAGAACTCAGTGAGAAGTTCCTGCTGGACATTCCACGTCTCGATAACGGCGACTTGGTGTGGGCCAATGGCAGGCAGCGCCAAGCGGCAGCGAACAGCGCAAACCTCTGGCGTTCGGCGCCGGTGCTGTTGGCATCATCTCATCTGGCCCGTCGGCGAGAACACCGTGCTGCCCTAACCCAGGGCGCTCGGTGGGATCTGGTGTTTGTAGACGAAGCCCATCACGCCCGCCGTTGCGGCACCAAAGCTTCGGACGCGCCAAACCAGATGCTCGCCACGCTGACGGCGATGAACCGGGCAGACATGTGGCAGGTGCTGCTTCTGGCATCGGCCACTCCAATGCAGATGAACACCCACGACATCTGGGACCTGCTGCGGCTGTTCGGCCTGCCGTCGCCGTGGTCGAAGTCGCCGGAACACATGGAGCGGTACTTCGCTGAGTTCGGTGCCGAATTCACCGAGCGTGACTGGTCGTTCCTTCGCCAGATGCTGGCGGGGTACTTCGCCGAGGTTGAAGCCGAGCCGGCTCTGGTCAACAAGATGACCCGGGCGCTCGGTTTGGTGGCTACCAAGAGCATCACTGAGTTCCACCAGCGGCCCTACATAGGTAGTTCAACACGCGAGCTGGGCAAAGAGCGGGAGTGGTGGTGGGACACTTGGCTGCGAGCCAACACGCCCGTGCGTGACCGCGTATTTAGGACAACGCGAGCAACATTGCGCGAATATCAGTCCGAGGGCGTACTGGCGAGCGGCACAGTGGTGCCACAGCGCCGGGTGAGCCATGAGTCGTGCGATCTGTGCCCACAAGCAAAAGCGCTGTACGACCGCATCGACAGCTACATCAAGCGCCATTACGACGCTTACTTAGCCGATCGGAGCCGACAGCGGCCTTTGGGTTTCATTATGACCATCTATCGGCGGCGGCTCACGTCGAGCTTCCATGCGGTGCGCTGCTCACTCGAACGGCGCCGAGAAATACTGCGTGGCCGACAGCGGCCAGAAGCGCTCATCGACGACGACGACCGGATGTCATCGGAGGAGTCAAGCGTGCTCACCGCGAACCCCGATGCTGACTGGGAAGACATCGCCATCGCCTCCGCCGATAGCTACTTGGCCGACGAACTGGCCGAGCTAGACAGCTTCATTGACGACTTGGACAGCTTGCCTCCCGACGAACCCAAGGCCTCAAAGCTCTACGAGTTGCTCGCGGAGAGCTTCGCTGATGGACATCAAAGCGTCGTCGTGTTCACCCAGTACGCCGACACGCTGCGCTACCTACGTGATCGCCTCCGGGCCACCTACGGCACCAGCATCGTCTGCTACTTCGGCGGGCGAGGCCAACGCTTTGACAGCGATACCGGCGAATGGGCCGACCTGTCCAAAGAACGCGTCAAGGAACTGTTCCGCCGGGGCGACGACGTGAAGATCATGCTCGGCACCGACTCGATGTCGGAAGGTCTGAACTTGCAGACCTGCGCCCGCGTCATCAACTACGACCTGCCGTGGAACTTCACGCGCGTCGAGCAGCGCATCGGCCGCGTTGACCGCATCGGTGGTCAACCCCAAGTGGATGTCACCAACTTGGCCTATGCGGGCACCGTCGAGGATGACATCCTGCGACGCATCGAAGACAGCCTGCACTGGTTCACCACCATCGTCGGCAACGCCCAGCCGGTGCTGGCATCGGCCGAATCAGCCGTCCAGCGGGCAGCACTCGGCCAGATCACGCCTGACGGTGCCGTCCATGAGATCGAGCAGATGGAACGCCAAGCGAGAGCGTCACCCGTCAAGTTGGCCGACCTCGACGCTGTGCCAAAACACGCCGAACCTCTGAAACCAGCGATGGACCTCGAAAGTCTTAGGGCTGCTCTGCTAGCTATCACGTCATGCGCCGAGCGACTGACCCCGCATCCTGACATTGAGGGAGTGTGGCTGCTCCGCCTCGACGGTTCGCATCACAACGTCACATTCGACCGCCGACAACTGGAGCGCCACGACAACCTGTCGCTGCTGACGTGGGGAAGCCCACTGCTCAATCGCCTGCTCGCCACTGCCGAGTCTGCTGCCGAATCTGCTACCAAGTCTGTTGCCGAGTCTGCTACCTCAACAGCTTTGCCATGAGGCCCAGCCTCACCCCACTGCCACCGAGCCCCCCAAACACCTCAACTGCTCCTCTAGGACACAGCAGCCAATGCTCAGTCGGCGAATAGGTGGCTGAGCGGGTAGGTGAACCCCGGCAGCACTGAGCCGCCGTCGAGGCTGTCGGCTTCGGTCAACGTCTCGGCTGTGTCAAGACCAGCGCTGTACGCCTCGACCGTGCGAGCGTCTGGGAACACCACCCACACCAACTGCACCCCGAAACTCAACCACATACGCGCCTTCTCGCGCACGGCAGCGAGACGATCCGACGGCGAAACCACCTCAACCACCAGCTCTGGCACGCTCTCGTCGTAGCGATCAAGCGCGCGTCCCTTCGGTAAACGGCTGTACGAGATGTACGCAACATCAGGCGCACGCACCGTGTCTGGGTCGCGTTCGAGCAGCACACCAATCTCGCTTGCCACAGTGCCGAGCTTCCGAGCGTCAACATGGCTTAACAGCTGTGCGCCAAGCCGCAGCGCGAGCTGTCCATGCCTCCAACTTGGCTTCGACATCTCGCAGAACACTCCCTGAATTAGTTCGCCGCGCACGCCTTGCGTGTCAAGGCGCAGCAGATCATCAGCGGTGAGCAACGTAGCCGAAGGGGCTTCGGTGACAGTCTTCATTTTATTTCAATGCCTTTCATTGCTTCAGTTCATTGCCTCAGTCGGGCCTCAGTCGGCGAACAGGCGACTGAGCGGGTAGGTGAACCCCGGCAGCACTGAGCCGCCGTCGAGATCGTCGTTGAGCGTGAGTGTTGCGACCTTCGGTGCGCCATCCATCTGAGGATCGGCGTGGTGGGCTTCGACTTTCTTGGGGCCGGGATGCACCACCCACAGCAGGCGCACGCCGAAGCCGAGCCACATGGCAGCACGTTCGGCAAGCTCGCCCGGGCGGTCACTGGGCGATGCCACTTCCACCACAAGATCGGGCACGACATCGCAGTAGCCGACCGGCTCAGAGCCGAGCGGCAGACGATCTGCCGAAGTGAAGGCGATGTCAGGCTCTCTGACGGTGTCGGGATCGCGTTCGAGCAGGATGCCAACATCAGATGCCACCACAGTGCCACAGCGCCGCTCATCAACGTAGTTGAAGAGCTTGGCGACCAACCGCACCACGATCATCCCATGTCGGTAACCGGCAGACATAACTTCGCAGAACACTCCCCGAACTAGCTCGCCGCGCACGCCTTGAGCGTCGAGGCGCAGCAGGTCATCGGCAGTGAGCAACGTAGCTGAAGAGGCTTCAATGGCAGTCTTCATTTTATTTCAATGCCTTTCATTACTTCAGTTCGTTGCCTCAGTCGGCGAATAGGTGGCTGAGCGGGTAAGTGAACCCCGGCAGCACTGAGCCGCCGTCGAGGCTGTCGGCCTCGGTCAACGTCTCGGCTGTGTCAACGCCAACGCGATACACCTCAACAGTGCAAACGTCCGGAAACACCACCCACACCAACTGCACCCCAAAACTCAACCACATACGCGCCTTCTCGCGCACGGCAGCGCGACGATCCGACGGCGAAACCACCTCCACCACCAGCTCTGGCACATGCTGGCCATACCCCTCGGTGACGGCACCGGGCGGGCAACGCTCATGAGATGCGAATGCGAAGTCAGGTGCGCGCACTGTGTCGGGATCGCGTTCAAGCTGGATGCCGTAGTCGGCTGCGAAGGCCGTACCAAGCCGGTGCTGTTCGACGAACTTGCCCACTTGCAAACCAAGCCTGAAGGCGATCTTGCTGTGTTGGCCCCCAGCCGGTGACATCTCGCAGAACACTCCCTGAATTAGTTCGCCGCGCACGCCTTGCGTGTCGAGGCGCAGCAGATCATCAGCGGTGAGCAACGTAGCTGAAGGAGCTTCGGTGGCAGTCTTCATTTTATTTCAATGCCTTTCGTTCACCTAGATAGCAGGCAACACAGGCAACAGACAACACAGGCAACGGCGCTGTGCTGCGAACGCTGCTGTGGCAACGGTCGGGGTACTGCTCCGCATTATCTCACCTCGCTGCGCCACGCGAGAGGTGAATTTTCGGCGAACGTCAGCCGATACGCCACGCACTGGCATCGGGCAGGTCGCTCACCTCGAGGCATTTGCCGATCTGGTTAGTCCTGAGGCCGATCTGGTTAGTCCTGAGAGGGCAGCGAGCAGCAGCACCATCTCGTGGGCGAACTCCAAGACCCGCACGGCGATGACAAAGGCGGCGGCATCACCCACACCAAAGCGATCCGCCAAAAGCGCCGCAACCACGACTTCTCTCACACCTACACCGGCTGGTGTAACGCCGACCAGGCCAACCAACAGACCCACAGCACCAGCACCAGCAACCAACCACACATCGTCGCCGTCGGCCCCGATCAACGCAGTCGCAGCAAGCACGAAGACCGCAAGGCGCAACGCAACCGATAAGCCATAGAGCAATGTGGCCCGCCAGACCGCGGTTCGCTCCGCGCTGAGGGTGTCGGGGCGTATCCGGTCGGCGATCAATCGCAGCAAGACGACACGCCGCAAGCAACGATCAACGCGTTGCCACCACACCCCGGCGCCGGCAAGTGTCCAAGGCAGGGTCACCAGCCCCACGGCTGCGGTGGCGCCGATAGCAACCCGCAATGCCAAACCACCCGATGTGTCCAGCCAGCCGGCCGGTGCCCACACGGCAGCAAACAACGCAGTCCAGCAGACGAGCGTGGCCCCTTCGACGACAACCGAGGCCGCAGCCGCAACAGGATTGGTGCCGTGCGTCCGAGCCAGACCGGCCCGTGCAGGAATCGGCACCAGTCCGGTCGGTAGATATCGAGTGGCTTGGGAAAGCATCCAAACGCGCAGAGTTGCCCACCACGCAAGCGGCGCGCCGTAGCCGCCGATGAGTTCCCGCCAACCTGCGACAAGCAACAGCGTCGCTGCGAACGACACAACGACGGCCCCGATTAGCCAGTCGGCCTCGATGCTCAGATTGATCTGGCGAACGTCGTCCCAGTTGCGGGCAGCTAGCCAGAAGATCATTGCGGTGGTCGCGGCGGCGAGCACCCATCGCACTGCGGTGGGTCGCCATCGCCGTTTGGTAACGCTGCCGTCGGGTGTCGTCACATCACTACAGCGTTGTTGCCGCTTATCGCTGATGCTGCGCTCGACCGAGGCTGCCTAGCCGCTCGCTCTACCGACCCGCTGGGACTGCTGCACCCTTGCCCCGATCGCGTCGTGCTCGGTGCGTTCTTTCCCATCCACCTAGCACACACTACCACTCTCGGAGAGAGCACTAATGTGTTTTTTTCAGCATATTTCAATATATATTGAACTGATAATTTGAACTGGCACAGAGCTTGTCTGTCGCAGCATCGGATCGTGGAGATATCGGTTGAGCGAGATGCGCTGCGAGACCGCTCTGCGAAACTGCGCTGCGAGACTGGGATGCGTGAGAGTGGTGTTGGTGACGCCTGGGTTTCCGGTTTCGCTTGACGATCACCACAAGCCGTTTCTGGCCGACCATGCGCGGGCGTTGGCTGCGGCCGGGGCTGACGTGACCGTGGTGTGCCCTGCACACCCCAACGCGCCCCGCCGCACAGATGTGGGCGGCATCGAAGTACACAGAGTGCGCTTTGCACCGGCCAGCGTGGAAGCCCGCGTCGCCCACGGCGAGAGCTACCGGGTGTTTGCGGGCCTGTCGGCGCTGTGGGTCATCCCGATGATCTGCTCTCTTGCGTTGGCTGTTGTCAGACAAGCGCGCCGCCGAGGAGCCAGACCACGTGCCGAAAGCGTCATCATCCACGGCCACTGGTGGTTTCCCTGCGGGCTAGTGGCCGTTGCAGCGGCACGCATGGCCGAGGTCGGGACAACTGGGCTAGGGGGGGCCAGACGACAGGGAGCCGGGTTACGAGGGGCCAGACAACGGGGGGCCGGGCTACGAGCAGCGAGCGTTGTACATATCCACGGCTCCGACGCCGCAGTCACCACCAATGCCGTACACCGCTGGCTGGCGCGTCGGGTACTGTGCAGCGCAGACGCTGTGGTCGCTGTGTCAGATGACTTGTGCAATTGGGCGGCACAACTCATGCAACGACGTGTCGAATCTGCCCAGCAACTACGCATCTGGAGCCGCGCAAGACTTCGCGCAAAACTCCGTGCGACGCTCCCCGCCGCGCGGACGCTGCTGCGGGTGATCTCCATGCCAATCGGTGCAGACCGGCTCGGGGTGGCCACGCCGATGTCTACCGAGCCGATGTCTACCGACGGTCCGGTGCTTGGTGTCGGCCGACTCATGTCAGAGAAAGGCTTTGATGTGCTCATCGAAGCAGTGGCGCTGATGCCGCCCGCAGAACGACCTGAAGTGGTGATCGTCGGCGAAGGTCCCGAACGCGTGCGGCTCAAAGCATTGGCGCTTCGGCGCGGCGTCAGCTTGGAACTGCCCGGTGCTATCGCTCCCACCAAGATCGGTTCGTGGTACCGGAGGTCCCGTCTCGTGTGCGTGCCGAGCAGACGGGAAGGCTTTGGCATGGTCACCGCCGAAGCCCTCGCCACAGGCCGACCGGTGGTCGCCACCGCGGTCGGTGCCGCTGCGCGCTTCATCGCCGAAGGAGTCAACGGCTTCCTCGTCCCAGCCAACGACATCAGCGCTCTTGCTAAGGGGTTGGCTCGGGCGCTGCGCTCCGGCGAGCTTCTCGTCGTTGCATCGCGCGCTGACGCGGTGGCATCACACAACCCCCAAGCCCACGCAGCGGCCCTGCTGGAGATCTACGCAGATATCACCGCAACGCCGTAGCGGGTTGGACGCTGCTTGAAGACGAGCGCCTCAGCATCCGGCAGTCGAGCCGAGTGCTACAGCCCGGCGACGATCTCGGCCATCAGCTCGCCGGCCTCAGTCGGGTTCAAACCGACTCGCACACCAGCATCTCGCAGCGCTTCCATCTTGGCCTCGGCTGTGCCCTTGCCGCCTGAGACGATGGCCCCTGCGTGACCCATCTTTTTGCCCGGAGGAGCCGTCACGCCGGCGATGTAACTCGACACCGGCTTGGTCATGCGGTGCTTGATGAACTCGGCGGCTTCTTCCTCGGCTGAGCCGCCGATCTCGCCGATCATCATCACGGCCTTGGTGTCGGGGTCGGTCTCGAACGCCTCAAGACAATCAATGAACGAAGTACCCGGCACGGGGTCGCCGCCGATGCCCACGCAGGTCGTGACACCGATGTCTTTGCGCTGCAACTCATACAGCGCCTGGTAAGTCAACGTGCCCGACCTACTGACGATGCCAACCGGCCCGCCCGGCTTGGCGATGTGGCCTGCGGTGATGCCGATGTTGCACTCTCCCGGCGTGATGATGCCCGGGCAGTTCGGACCCAGCAGCCGCACGCCGGGATAGTCGCGCTTGAGCAGATTGAAAAAGCGGGCCTCGTCATGGGCCGGTACGCCTTCGGTGATGCAAACCACGAAGGTGATGCCCGCAGCGGCGGCGTCCATCACAGCATCAAACACACCCGGCGCGGGAATGAAGATGCACGAGGTGGTGGCGCCGGTCGCTGCGACCGCATCGGCGCAGTCGGCGAACACCGGCACACCCTCAACATCGGTGCCAGCCTTGCGGGGGTTGGTGCCCGCAACAACGTTGGTGCCGTAGTCGCGATTCAGTAGGCCGTAGTAGCGGCCCTGCGAGCCGGTGAGGCCTTGGTAGACAACTTTGGTGTCCTTGTTGACGAAAATGCTCACGTCACACTCCTGCTGTAGCCATCGCAACCGAATCACAACAAATCAAACCAACCGCCCTTCGGGGAATGCTCACGTCACACTCCTGCTACAGCCATCGCAACGGCTCGACGGGCGGCATCAAGCATGGTCGGTTCTGTCACCAGCTTCTCGTTGAGATGCGGGGCGAGTATCTCGCGCCCCTCAGCAGCGTTGGTGCCGTCGAGGCGCAGCACGATCGGCGCTTCTATGTTGACCGCTTCGAGCGCCCCGATGATGCCGTTGGCAACTTCCTCACCCCGAGTGATGCCGCCAAAAATGTTGATGAAAATGGCTCGCACATCGGGGTCGTTGTTGATGACCTCAAGCGCGTTCGCCATCACCGCAGCGTTGGCACCTCCGCCGATGTCAAGGAAATTGGCGGGCTTGCCGCCCACCTGATTCACCACATCAACAGTGCTCATCGCAAGGCCAGCGCCGTTCGCTATAACACCCACGCTGCCGGCGAGGCCTACGTACTGCAAGCCTTTGGCGTGGGCGGCTTGCTCACGCTCATCACGGGGCTGGGTCTCGTCGTACTGCGCGTAATCCTCGTGGCGAAACACGGCATTGGCATCGAGCGTGACCTTGGCATCAAGGACATGCACTCGATTGTCGGGTGTGAGGATCAGCGGGTTGATCTCGACGAGGTCGGCATCGCCTTCGGTGTACGCGGTGTACAACTTGCACAAAATGTGGACGGCCATCTCAGTAGCAAGAGGGTTGAGATGCGCGCCTTGCACCCAAGCCCGCGCGGCATCTTCGGTGAGGCCCTCAGCAGGATCTACCAGCACTCTGCTGATGGCGTCGGGGTTCTCAGCGGCCACTGTCTCGATCTCAACGCCGCCCTCCGCGGACAACATCCCGAGGTGCTTCTTGGCTGAGCGGTCAAGCGTGAAACTGGCGTAGTACTCCTCGGCGATGTCGGACGCTTTCTCTATCCACAGACGCTGCACGATGTGGCCGTTGATGTCGAGTCCCAAGATGTTGCTGGCGTGCGTGCGGGCATCGTCCACAGTGGCGGCGAACTTCACACCCCCCGCCTTGCCACGTCCGCCAGTGTGTACCTGCGCTTTCACCATCACCGGTGTGCCGAGGCGTTCCGCGGCGGCTACGGCCTCCTCAACACTGAAAGCGACTTCGCCGTCGGAGACCGGCAGGCCGTAGCTGCGGAAGAACTGCTTGCCTTGATATTCGAAGAGATCCACGGCGGGGAGCCTAGGAGCCAACGTCGGCTCCTCACCGCTGCCTGAGCGCAGACGGTTGCTTTAGTGCCGTTCTTTAGCGCAGACGGCGAAGATTGGCGAAGGTGGCAACGAGCGTCTTGGTGCCGAGATCAGCGAAGTGGACAGTGACCTCCCAGTCGTCACCGTCGGGTCGGATCTCTTGAACAACACCAGCGCCGAAGCGGGCGTGCAGCACATCGTCGCCCACGCCATAGCCCAACTCGGCAGACGGCGTAGGCGCGGGCTCGCTCATCCGGGCGGCGACCCTGCGACGAGCTTCGGCCCGGCGAGACTCACGGCCCTTGGTTGTGCGGCTGTCTTGGCTGGTGCTGGCTCGGCTAGTGCTGTCTTGGCGGTTGTCTTGGCGGGCGGAGTCGCTGCGTTTGCGGTGCTGCTCAGCCATCTCTGTGCTGCCAAACTGGCTGAAAAGCTGGCTGGGCTGGCTCGTGCCGGGGCGACCGGCGCCGTGGTGACCAGTGCCCCAATCGCTGCCAGTTGAACGCCATGACGAGTCATAACTCCCAGCATCAGGCGAACGGTCATCAAGCAGATGTTCGGGAATCTCTTCAACAAAGCGACTGGGCGGGTTGTAGCTGATCTGGCCGTGCAACATCCGGCACCACGCATGAGTGAGGTAGAGCCGCTGACGCGCGCGGGTGATGCCGACGTAAGCCAAGCGACGTTCTTCTTCTAACTCCGACGGATCGGTGAAGGTGCGGTAGTGCGGAAACACACCTTCTTCCAGACCAGTCACGAACACCACGTCAAACTCGAGGCCCTTAGCGGCGTGCAACGTCATGAGCGATACCTGAGCACCGTCGCTCATCTCGTCGACGTCGCTCACCAGCGACACCTGTTCGAGAAACTCATCGCACGACTCAAACTGCTCGGCACGTCCGAGCAGGTCAGCCAAATTCTCGAGCCTTCCCTCATCTTCGATGTTGTTCTTGTCGCGCAGATCCCCCAGGTAGCCAGATTCTTCCAACAGCATCTCGAGCACCACTTGAGGCCCATCGCCGATACGTTTTTGCGCCCGATCCATCAAGTCTCGGAACTGCGCGAGGCCGGTGCGGGCCTTGCCCCGTATGTCGGTCAGCGCAAGTCGGCCCAAAGCCTCAGTCAGCGACACGCCTTGGCGGGCTGCGGCCTCGTCGAGCTTGGCGATGGAACGATCGCCGACGCCGCGGGCGGGTTCGTTCACAATGCGCTTGAACGACACCTCATCGGCGGGGTTCACTGCGGCTCGCAGGAACGCCAGCGCGTCCTTGATTTCCTTGCGGTCGTAGAAACGGGTGCCGCCGATGATCTGATAGGGCACTTCGTTGGCGATGAGTTCTTCCTCGATCACACGCGACTGGACGTTGGACCGGTAGAAGACCGCTGCGTCGGACCAGTCGATCTGGCCGTCGCTGTGCAAGCGGCGCAGCTCAGCGCACACGTAGCGGGCCTCGTCATCGGCATCGGCGCCTCGGTAGCGAATCGGCTTCGCCCCAGCAGACCGCTCAGTCCACAAATTCTTAGATGGACGGCCAAGGTTGTTACATATGACGGCGTTGGCTGCGTCGAGGATGGTCTGGCTGGAGCGGTAGTTCTGGTCCAGCACGTACGTTGAGGCACGGTCGAAAGTGGTCTCAAACTGCAAGATGTTGGTGATATCAGCACCGCGGAAGGCATAGATGGACTGATCGGAATCGCCAACGACGAACACGTTGTGAGCAGGACCGGCCAGCAGGCCAATCAGACGCACCTGAGCCAAGTTGGTGTCTTGGTACTCGTCTACGAGGATGTGCGCGAAGCGCTGTCGGTAATGCTCGGCCACGTCATCGTGAGTGGTGAGCAGCGTCACGCCCTGCATCAGCAGATCGTCGAAGTCCATAGCGCCAGCGCGTCGTAGCCGCTGCTGGTACTCCGCGTAGATGCGTGCGACTTCGCGGGCGAACGGGCCGTCGCCGTCGGGCGAGTCGGCTAGTTCGGTGGCGCGAGACGGCGTCGTGAGCTGGTTCTTCAACGTTGAGATTGCCCCGTGTACCGCCCGATCCCCGAACTTCTTGGAGTCAAGACCGAGATCGCGCACTACGTAGCGGGTGAGCCGACGCGCATCAGCTTGGTCGTAGATGCTGAACTGCGACGGGTAGCCGAGCGCTTCAGCGTGGCTGCGCAGGATGCGAGCGCACGCGCTGTGGAAGGTGGAGATCCACATTCGGTGCGCAACCGAACCGACGAGGCTGCCGATGCGCTCGCGCATCTCCCCCGCCGCTTTATTGGTGAAGGTGATAGCCAGCACACCGAACGGGCTGACGCGGCGGTGGGCCAGCAGGTAAGCGATGCGATGGCTAAGCACTCGTGTTTTGCCCGAACCTGCCCCGGCGACCACCAAGGCTGGGCCGTCTCCATGCAGCACCGCCGCCCGCTGGCCGACGTTCAGCGGTGCAAGTATCGGGTCTGTGTTTGGATGGTCGCTCACGTCGTGTAGTCAGCGTTGATGCGCACGTACTGGTCGGTGAGGTCGCAGCCGTACACAGTGAAAGAACCGCCTGAGCCATCGGGGCAGACACCGAGATCTACTGAGATCAGCACCTCCTCGCGTGCCAGATAGGTCTCAAGCTCAGCGAGGGCCGCAGACGTTGGCTGCCTCGGGTACACCTCTTGGTCGCCGAAGCAGATCCTGACCCGCGCAGGGTCAATGTCGGTCTCGTCGCTGCATTTGCCGATAGCCATCGCGACTCGACCCCAGTTGGGATCGCGACCATGTACAGCGGTCTTCACCAAGGGGGAGTTCACAATTGCCTTGGCGACGCGCTTGGCTTGGGCATCGTCGCGAGCTTCGTTGACAGTCACCACGATGAGCGTCTCGGCACCTTCGCCGTCGAAGGCCAGCTGACGAGTTAGGTCCAAGCTGACTGTGCCGAGCGCAGCCTCTAGGTCGGGCTCGGTAACAGGGCCAGCCGCTCCGTTCGCCAGCATCACCACCATGTCGCTGGTAGAGGTGTCGGTGTCAACGCTGAGTGCGTTAAACGTGACATCACACACCCGACGCAGCATGGCATCGAGCCGGTCGGGGGCAATCTCGGCATCGGTGACGATCACTGAGATCATCGTGGCCATGTCGGGCTCAATCATCCCTGAACCTTTGGCGATGCCGACCACCGTCGCTGTGCGGTTGCCTGCGGGAACCTCTGCGTAGGCGATCTTGGGGTGCGTGTCGGTAGTCATAATCGCGGATGCTGCGGTTGCGGCATCTCGGGAACTCAACGCCCCTGTGGGCGCATCCGCCAACCGGTCGAAATATCTATCGATGGCGCCCTCGGGATAAGGCACACCGATAACACCGGTGGAGCCGACCAAAACTTGGCCGGGTTCGCAACCCACCAGTTCGGCGACCCGTCGGGTGAGGTTGGCTGTGTCCCGCTCGCCTTGGGCGCCGGTCGCCACGTTGGCGTTCTTCGACACCACTACAACTGCCTGCACCCGTCCGTCGGCCACATTGGCCCGGCTCTGTCTCACACTGGAAGCACAGAACAAGCTCTTGGTGAACATGCCTGCTGCGGCCGAGACCCGGTCGGCAGCCAAGACCATCACATCGTCGGTGTCGTCTTTCATGCCGACGTTTCCGGCGTGGCAGGCGAAGCCCGTCGGCAGTTCCACCGGCGCGGCCGCGTTCTTGGCTCCTGTAGTAGTCATGGTTAGCCCTTGTCACCCAGCCCTTGTCACCCAGAAAGCCGCGGTACGTTCGCAGGTGAGGCAAAGGTAGTTGCGGCTACGCCGAACCCCGCGGCAGTCGGGCCATCTCGGCTTTGACAACGAGTTCGCCGCTGCGCCCGCGCCCTCCCACCAACGCAGCCGCCCGACTGCGGCACGCCTAGCCTGCCCGTACACAGCGATCAACCCCGCCCTCGTAGCTCAGGGGATAGAGCGTCGGTTTCCTAAACCGTGCGTCGCAGGTTCGAATCCTGCCGAGGGCGCTGAGCCTGCCGAGGGCGCTGAGCCTGCCGAGGGCGCTGGGCCTCAGCTCATCGGGGCACTAGCTGAACGGTGCCGAAGACGACGCTGAAACGGACGCACCAAACCGACACGGTGCTGTAGCGGTTGAGGTCTACGCCGGCAGGCACTTGGTAGTTCTGCGCCCCGATGTTGCCCTTCAGGTCGCCTAGGTCGATGAAATCGGCCAACAGGTCACCCACGGATGCTTGGGGGCCCGCAGTGTGCAGATACACGTTGAGATCGGGGCCGTTGTCGGTGGCGAAATTGTCGTCGAACCGCAAGAACGTCCGCGTGCCATCGGTGAGCACTGCCGCCGTGCCCTCAGCAGGATGCGACCGGGGTCCGAAGCTCCCTACGTAGGCAACTCGCACGGCACCGCCCGCTGGTTCCGTGGTGGGCGGCGGCGGTGCAGCAGTAGTGGTAGGCGCGACAGTAGTCGGCGCAGCGGAAGTGGGTTCAGCAGCGGCAGGCGCAGCGGTGGTCGGCGCAGCGGTGGTAGGTGCTGCCGTGGCGGGTGCTGCCGCAGGTGGTCGTGGTCTGGCATCATCAGCGGACTCACCCCCATCAGCAGGTTCACTGCCGTCGGCAGGTTCGCTGTCGTCGGCAGGCTGGTCGTCATCAAGATGCTCGGTTACCGACATCGGCTCGTCGGCACCCGATGCAGGTGCCGTCGCTGGGTCGTCTGTGGCTGGGTCGTCGTCGGTTTCGTTGGTGCCTGCGGGGTTAGCGGTGTCGCTGGCGCTGGGCACGTCCGCCGTGGCAGAGGACGCGCTCGAGGCGTCCTGTGCCTCCAACGTTTCGGCCAAACCAGCCGCTCCTAGCGCTTCTCTGATGAGGGCATCGACATCGGCTTCAACCGCGAACTCCGGTCCTTCTTCGTCAACCACCTCGTCTACAAAAATCAGATGGAAGGCAAACACGAAAAAAACTAAGTACACGCCCACCCCGATGACAGCCAGCCCGCCGATGCCTGCTGCCCAGCGACCGCCAACGGACCGGGGAATCAGCCTTGACAAAAATCTCATGCAGCCCTCCCAGCCCCAGCAATTCTTTGCAATCCCTTGCAGATACTACGCCTGCACCGATCCAGCCAACTGCCCCCGCTGGTTGACAAACGCCCTGTCAGTAACGCGCCCTATCAGTAACGCGCCCTATCAGTAACGCTGCCGCGACACCATCAGCAGCGCCCCCACAAGCACGAACATGCTGCCGGCCATGTACGGGATCGACACAAAGCCAAACTCCCACGCGTAGCGCACCGTACAGGGACTCGTCAGGCTGCATGTCGTAGCTCCTTCAAGATCTGGAAAGTGCTGAAGTAAGTAGTGCCACGTTGACATCGCAGCGCCCGCGGCACACAGCGGCAACCCGTAGCGGTGAACAGTTCGATCCCTAAACAGCAGCCCAATCATCAGCACCAACGCCAGCGGATACATGGCAATCCGCTGGAACCAGCACCAGCGACACGGTTCGAGATGCGCGATCTCTGACAGGTACAGCGAACCCAACGCAGCCGCGGTTGCCAGCAGCGCTGCGGCACCCACTGTCGCCCAGATGCCCGCCCGCGCACCCGGCGCCGACCCGCCGCGCGTAGCCAAGCGATGGCCGCGCCGTCGGCGGCTACGCACGGCTGCCACCGCAAGGCCGAACGTGGCGACATTGCCTGCGATTGCCGCAACGGCAAACAGCTGAAGCACCTGGCTCAGCGACACAGCAGCACAGCCTGCCAGACCTGCGCGTCTGATATCAACGCCGATTATCGAAAATAGTCCAGCATCGGCCTGAGATGCGGCGGCTAGCGATGAGATGCGCTCGGTCGGCGGATCGGAATCCACAGCGACACGAACGCTGCAATCGTTGCGAGCAAGAAGAACAGCAGTACGTGCTGGTAGTAAACAATCGACCCGGATTCTTCTTTTAGCAGTGCGAACAACCCGGCGATGCCGATGGCCGAGGCGGCATACCGCAGCGTGTTGAACAGCCCACTGACCTCGCCGAAGTACGAATCGTCCACCCAGGCAATGGCCACGCTGTTCAGCAGCGGTACGCACATGCCCCACCCCAATCCGAACAACGCAATCGTGGGCATCATCTCGGTGAAATACTCTGGCTCGACACCCAGACGCGTCACTTGCCATCCGACGGCACATATCTGGATAGCGGCACCGGTTCGGCACAGCGCAATGGCGCTCGAACGCTCGCCGAGCCGACTGAACACCACCGTGGATGTGCTCGCCACGACCGGCCCGATCGTCACACCGAGTCCGACCTGAAACTCGTTGAACTCCCAGAAGTTAAACATGAACAGCGGCCAGATCAGCCAGATCGACTGCGACGTGATATTCACCAAGAAGTTGGCGAGCTGTGTCACCCACACACCTCGCCGGCGCAGTAGGTGCAGGTTGAGCAGCGGCTCGGGATGCCGAAGTGAATTGGCGATGAACCACGCGAAAGCGCCTACGCCCACTGCTGCCACCACCAGCGTCACGACCGAGGTCCATCCCCAGACGCGGCCGCCTTGCATGATGGCAGTGACCAGCGCGGCGAGTCCGAGAGTTCCTGCTGTGGCCCCGACGATGTCGAGCCTGTTCTTGGTTTGCGGTGGTGGCACCTCGGTGAGCAGCCGCCACGCCAAGATGAACATCAGCATCGCGACTGGAGCGCTTACGAAATACAGCAGCCGCCACCCAGATGTCCCCAACAGCAGTGCCGAGAGTCCTGGGGCGATTCCAGCCGCCAGCGGACCCGCCGCCGACCACAGCCCCACTGCGGTGGTGCGCCGTGACTCAGGAAACAGCGGCAGCACCAAGCTGAGCGACGCTGGCAGGATCGCAGCGCCGCCGACTGCTTGCAAAACGCGGGCGAGGTTCAGCGTCCACACGGTTGGTGCTGCCGCCGACAGCACCGCAGACGCGGCGAACAGCAGCAGCCCGAACTGGAAGATCAACTTGCGCCCGATGCGGTCGGCCAAACGGCCCGCCAGTGGCAGAAACGCTGCAGTGCCAATCATGAAGCCAGCAATGCCCCACCCAACATCGGCAGCGGTGGCGCCAGCGAAGCTCTCCTGGATCGGACCCAACGCGAGGTTGGTGGCGGTGCTGTTGAAGCCGACCAGCACCGTTCCCAGCGATGCCACCGTGAGCGCCCGCCAAGCTCGCCCCGACACCGCCTCGCGTGCGAGCGACCGGCGCGAGGGTGGCATCGGCGGCGGATCGACCTGGCTCAGGTCGGTCTCGTTCCGCACCGACACCAGCGTACGACGCTGCGCTGGCTGCCAACCTATGGCAGGAAAGCACCCAATGCCAGCTAATCGTTAGCTGGGCTAGTCGTTGTGTGGGTTAGTCGTTGTCTTTGATGGTGATGGTGGCAGTGCCGCGGCCGATGGTGGCACCTTGGGGGTTAGACAACACGACGCGGAGCGTTTCGTTGGGTTCTTTGAGGCTGTCGTCTCTGACGATCACTAGGCCGACGTTGCGAATCAGGCCGGGCCGGAAAAAGATTGTCCTGGTGGTGGACACAAAATCGGTGCCCGCAGTGGCGTGACCGGGGCCGTTGCCTGTCGCCTCAACGGTGTAGCTCACCCGCGTCGGCTTGTTGACTGGTTTGTCTAAGGTCACAAAGAAGAAGTAATAGCCGCTGCCCTCTGTGTGGACACCATCAGTTACCGAAAACGCTGGCAAGTTCGCTGCCGGCGGAGGTGGCGGTGGCGGGTCGTCGTTGTCTGTGACATTGACCGTCGCGGTTGCAGCAGAACTATCGGGGTCATAACCGGTGCCGTCGGTGACTGTGGCGGTGACTGAGCCGTTTGCTTCGTCGGTGCTGTCATCAGTAGTAGCAACACTGAGCGTGGCAGTGCCAGTTGTAGGAACCGTCACCGTGCGCGTACCCGCAGTAACACCGTAACCACCCGACGCGGTCACATCCACAGTAACTGTCAGCGGCGCTGCGGGTGCTGGAGACGCGGTAAGCGTGAACACCGCATCGCCACCCTCGGTGACATCACTACCAGCGGTGACACTCACCGTCGGATCCACCACCGGATCAACCGGAACCGGATCAACGGGCACAGGGTCAACCGGTACGGGGTCAACCGGGGGTGGGCTGATGTCGTCGCTGCTGGTTTCGGGAACAGCTTGCGCTTCGAGAGCCGTGAGCGCGTCTGCGACCGGGTCCCAGCGGACACTCCAGAACGTTTGCGCGTGCTGCTTCGCCTCCGCAGCAGACATCGCCGTACCACCAAACCCCGGCACATCCTCACCAAACGCCACCAACACCCGCTTCCAACGATTCACATGCGCATCACCATTACTGGTCTCAGCCGCATAACCCTGCACATCAGCAACCAACTGCGCAGGCACCACATAACTAGGCGAACCGTCCGAACCCGAATCACCACTGTCATTTGTTGTGTCTGTGGTATCGCTGTTGGTTTGGGGAGCAGGTTGCGCTTCGAGAGCTGTGAGCGCGTCTGCGACCGGGTCCCAGCGGACACTCCAGAACGTTTGCGCGTGCTGCTTCGCCTCCGCAGCAGACATCGCCGTACCACCAAACCCCGGCACATCCTCACCAAACGCCACCAACACCCGCTTCCAACGATTCACATGCGCATCACCATTACTGGTCTCAGCCGCATAACCCTGCACATCAGCAACCAACTGCGCAGGCACCACATAGGTAGGCGAACCGTCCGAACCCGAATCATCACTGCTGTTTGTGGTGTCTGTGGTATCCGTTGTGTCTGTGTTTGTGTTTGTGTTATCTGTGTTGTCCGTTGTGTCCGTGGTGTCTGTGTTATCCGTTGTATCTGTTGTGTCTGTGCTCGGGGTGTTTGTGTTTTGGGTGGGGTACTCGTTGGTGAGCACCGACACGGCACCGTTGTGATTATCTTTCAGACGGACTAGCACCCGCACTGCTTCGTCAGCGTTTGTGACCATTGTGATTCGTAACGTCACCTGCACACACGCCGCTGTGCGCCCTTCAACAAAATTTCCAGTGTTCGGATCACGCGCGACTTTGCTGCGGCCCCAAAAGAACCCCAAATCACCATTACTCAAAGCAGGCGACAGCCTGCCCACGCCCAAACACAACCCACCGTCTTTGAACGACAGATATACCCTATCTAGACCACTTAGCCATACCCCATCTTTGTCGGTCGAATATTTCCGAAATCTATCCATATCCACCAAAGCGTTCACCACGCTTTGGTTATGCGGAGCGCTCGACCCGCCTACAAGCCGCAGCCGGATATCTTCATCCTCGGCCACATCACTATGACTGTCACCAACGGTGTTGCCATTATCATCAGTAACAGCGAAATGCTGGCGATCATAAAACATACGATGGCGCACCAAACTCGGATCACTAATATCCATACCTTGACGCACTACCGGTCCCGACTCAGCGATCACATACACCGGTGAGATACCATACAACGGCAACAACTCAGTCTGAGCAGAAAGAGACGCGTTGAACATCCCGTTAGCAACATCACCGACAACCGCCGTAGAACCTGAACCGCCCAAAGAAGCCGTGGATTTCGTGCCAGGAGTTCCTGTACTGGCGCCATCCAACGTGCCAGTCCAAATATTACGCGAAGATACCGAACTCCCACTAGGACTTTCTCCAAACTCATCACGTCGATCCCCCACAGCACGATTTTCCCAAGCAGCCGCCCAAAAACCCGTCCCATCAGTAGACCCATAATTCCGACTCACACGCGTCTCACCCAACCAATACACCGGTGCCACCACATGAGCAGCATTAGTCGGATTCGCCCGAATATGATCACGCGCATCCACAGTAGGAGTTGATGCCACTGCCCTAAACGCAGACGAGTGACCTTGAATATCAGGATCCCCCGCAGCAGCACGAGCACGCACATGCGCGTCATACACACCAATATTTGCAGAACTAGCGTCGATCGCTGTTGACGTCACAAATAGCAACCTGAACTTATCACCCACACCCAAACCATCAGGAACCAACGGCCACGCAGACGACACCCTAAAAGTACCATCACTACTCCGCACGGGTTTCGCGCCGAGTGCGTCTTTGCCATAACCTTGGCTCAACTGATCACGAAACACAGACTCCGGTGCCACCCCATCAGCTAACTCCGCGCGTAGCACCTCAATCGACCGCAAAGACTTCCATGTGTAACCCGCAGGAGCAAAAAAATGACAAGAATTATCCGAACTCGCCGTCACAAACAACTTCGCCGTCTGCCCATTGCCATCACCATCATCACAGTCATCATACGGGTCAGCCACCACATACACCGGCGAAATACCATACAACGCTGCCGTGCTACTATTCGGGGCCGACGTGCTACTTATCGGGCTATTGTTACCATCAGTATCCCCCAACCGCGGGTTCGCTGAACCCAACGGGGCCGTGGGATGCCGCGTACCATCTTCGTTCGTACCAGTCCACACTAAACCAGACAAATTGGGACCATTGGTAAAATCGTGGGCGCGACGCGATGAATCGCGTCGATCCGCCAAAGTCCAATTCTCCCAAGCAGACGACCAAAACCCCGTCTGCGCTGTTGACCCATAATTCCGACTCACACGCGCCCCGTCCATCCAATACACCGGCGCCACCACATGAGCAGAGTTAGTTGGATTCGCCCGAATATGATCACGCGCATCCACCGACGATGTAGACGCCACCGCCTTATATGCCGACGCATGAGGAACAATAACACTCGTACCCTGCGCCGCAACAGCCTGTACCTGAGCATCATACGTCGCGATATCAGACGACGAACCATCACCACGCTGGGTCGTTGATGTCACAAACAACAACCGAAACTTCGCCCCCGACTTCAAACCATCAGGAATCAACCGCCACGTATACGGCACCGAAAACGTGCCATCCCCATTATCAACTACAGACCGCACCGTCTCTGGCGTCTGCGCCCCTGCGGGGGGGGGGGGGGGCAATAACAGCAACCGGTGAAACAACCGCCGCCACTAACGCACAGCAAAAAAACCTAGCCAACCGCGAACATCCACCAAATGCAGAACCAGAACTTTGCACAGCAACCTCACAGCCCGGCCACAGCCCGTGGCACTTCCGGTCAGGATAACCGACGAAGACCGAACTGTCACCCCACCCCCCCCCCGCCGCGCTGTCACCAAGCCGGCTCAGTCACAAGATCAGGCGGCTCAGCTGTCTGGCCATGTTCCGAGTGTCACGCTGGCTCGGCGCTGCGTTCCCTCAGGGGAAATGACGCTCAGCTCAACTCGGTCTCCAGGTAAGAAGCCGACAATGGAGTCCTTGAGCGCTTGAGCAGAATCCACCCGCATACCGTCAACTGCGACGATCACATCGCCGACACGAAGTCCGGACTCTTGCGCAGGGGAGGAATCAACGACGCTAGTGATCAATACACCAGTCGACACGCCGTCGGGAACCGTGAACTCTGAAAACTCCTCCGATGAGCCGACGGCTGCTACAGGCAGCATGGTGATGCCCAAGAAAGCTGTTCCTTGAACGTTGCCTTCGAGCAAATCGGCGATAATCGGAAGCGCATTATCAATCGAGATGGCATAGCCGATGCCTTCCGCGAAACCGCTGCGGATGGCAGTGTTCACGCCGATGACTTCCCCAGCGGCGTTCACCAAGGGCCCGCCGGAGTTGCCTGGATTGATAGCCGCATCGGTCTGAATGAGGCGCACCAATCTCGTTCCGTCCTGCACCGTGATGGCACGGTTGAGCCCCGACACGATCCCTGCAGTGACCGAAGGCTCACCGGCAATGCCGAACGCGTTGCCGATAGCGATCACCTCGTCGCCCACTTCTACGCCCTCGGTAGAACCGAGCCTGACGGCTCGAAGCCCGTTGCGCTCAACTTTGAGCACGGCGAGATCGCGCTCTGGGTCGCTGGCAATGAGTTCGGCTGCTAGAACCTCACCGCCAAACAGCCTGACCTGCAAGCTCACGGCATCGCGCACCACATGATCGTTGGTGACAATGTGGCCGTCAGCCGACACGACAAACCCAGAGCCTGCGCCGAGAGGGTTGGCACGAGTGGGAGCGTTGACGATCACCACAGATTCCTCAACCGCTTCAAGCACCGCCTTGATGTTGATGCCTTCGATACGACTGCCCAGCGGTGCCCCTGGCTCACCGGAGGACCCGGTGAGCAGCCGTGCCCAAGCACTTGCCAGCACATCGGGGTTGAAATCGAACGTCGCTTCGTCTGTTTGCCGCTCAGCGGTACCGTTGAGGGAATCGGCGGCCACATCACCGGACACACCACTGGGGTAGAGGTCTGTGTCGGCAAGTATTTGGCTCCAGAAATCGGCACCTGCTGAGGATCCCACGGGCGGCACTGCTTCGGCCAGTGCATCAGCTAGCACCTCAATCACTTCACGATCGGTGCTTGGCAGCACAGAGGCACTCGACACAGCACTGCCCTCGCCCGCTGTGAGCACAGGTGCAACGTCGGCATCTTGCGGTGGTGTGCCGTCGTTATCGCTGAGTGCCACTACCAAGATCAGCCCAGCAATCACAGCCCCAACTGTGGCACCGAGCGACGCTGCAACACCAAACAACAAACAGCCAGTCCGGCGAGCCTGCGGCGGCACAGTCGCAGTCTCGGCGGACTGGCCTGCCGATGCCGTCAGTGCCTCAGGCAGCTCAGGCACCTCAAATAAAACAGGCTTGCTCGCAAGCTCATGGGCCAACTCATGGGCCAGGAGGGCGCTGGCCGATGTCCAGCCGAACCTGCCAGGCGTTATAGAAACTGCGGGCCGATCCTGCGCAGGCTGTTCTGCGGCCACGGGCGTCCAGCCGAACCTGCCAGGCGTTATAGAAACGGCTGGGGGGCGCCCGCCACTGGGAGGAGCGCCTGAAGGTCGGGCCGGAGCGTCAGTAGGAAGATCTGCCTCAGTCATCAGTAATCAGCGAGAGCCATTCATTTGGTCGTTCATTGGTAGGTGTAGAAGCCCCGACCGGTTTTGCGTCCCAGCAGACCAGCGTCGCACATGCGGCTGAGCATCGGCGGCGGCGCGTAGAGCTGCTCGCGGAACTCCTCATACAGCGATTCGGCCACCGCCATCGTCGTGTCAAGACCGATCAGGTCACACAACGCCAGCGGGCCCATCGGGTGGTTGCAGCCCAGTTGCATACCAGCGTCAATGTCCTCGGTGGAAGCAAAACCCGACTCCAGCATCCGCACCGCAGAAAGGATGTAGGGGATCAGCAAGGCGTTGACTACGAAGCCTGCGCGGTCTTGGCTATTCACCACCCGCTTGCCCAACCGGTCTGTTGCAAAGGCACGGCAGCGCTGCGCTGTTTCTGAGGCAGTCAGCAGCGAGGAAATGACCTCCACGAGGCCCATGACCGGCACCGGGTTGAAGAAATGCATGCCGATGACCTGCGAGGGTCGATCGGTGGCCATCGCCAGCTTCATAATGGGAATCGCAGACGTATTAGAAGCCATAATGGCAGTCGGGTCGTCGAGCACCTCAGACAGCCGCGCGAAGACATCCAGCTTGGCCGGTTCGGACTCGACAACTGCTTCAACTACGAAGTCGCGGTCGGCCAGATCGTTGAGGTCCACCCCGAAAGAAATTGAGCTAAGCGTCGCCGCTTGGCCGTCGGGGTCGAGCTTGCCGGCGTTGACGGCGCGGCTCAAGCTCTTTTCGATGCGGGTCATGCCCGCATTGAGGGCATCCTCGTTGGCTTCGACGATCTTGACATCGCACCCGCTTCGAGCGGCGACCTCGGCTATGCCCGAACCCATCAAGCCGCAGCCGACCACGCCGACTCGCTCGATCTCGGCCCGCCCAATCTCGGTCCGTTCAATCTCGGCCCGTTCAATTCCAGCGGGCCCAGTCTCAACAGACCCAGTTTCAACGGGGTTGACCACTGCTCGCTCACCTGTTTGTTCACCGGCGGTGTTGCTAGTCACGCAGGAAAATCTACCGGCACGCGTCTTTAGACCTTGGGAGGCCCTGGGGCTGCTCAGGCGGTCTGTCGGGAACGTTCGATAGCGCCACTCACCGCCGCCACCACTTCGGTAGCCGTAGCGCCCGGAGTCAGCACTGCCGCAATGCCCGCCTCGCTCATCGCCTCAAGGTCGCCGTCGGGCACGATGCCGCCCAAAATGACCGGGATGGTCTCGGCATCGGCTTCGCGCAGACGTTTCGTGACCAACGGCATCAACGCCTCATGCGCCCCCGACAGCATCGAGATGCCGATGGCGTCAACGTCCTCATCCACGGCAGCGGCAACAACACTCTCAGGCGTCTGGAACAAGCCGGTGTAGATCACTTCAAAGCCGGCATCTCGCAGCATCCGGGCCACCACCTTGACGCCGCGATCGTGCCCGTCGAGACCCAGCTTCGCAATCAGCACCCGAGGCATGGCGGCGAGATTACCGGCCGTCTGGGGTCGGTGTGGCGGCTTCGAGGCCTGCTGCGAGACGGAAGGCCGTCTCCCAACCGCTGGGACGCGCGCCCAGTTGGGCTATCGCCGTCTCTGCTTCTGAGTGAAGCCCAACAGCGGCGGGTGTCTTGAAGGCTTCATGGCCGACGGCGCGGGCGAGGCGCACAACGGCATGGCTGAGCCGACTGTCGGTGGCGTCGTTGATAACCATCACCTGCTCAAACGTTGCTTCGGTTGCCGGCAGGTCTGCGTCGCGTACATGTGCAAGGGCCCGAGCTACGAGAGCGTTGCGCACATCCACGTACGTGCCGGTGCCGCTCGCCATGGCTAAGCGGGACTGCTCAAGCGCATCAACCGTGCGCCCGGCTGCGGCATAGGCGATGGCCAAACACGAATGCAGATACGTCGAGGGCAGGTCTGCGGTGGGCACGGCCTCAAGCGCAGCGATGGCATCTTGTGGGCGTCCGAGCTGTGCCAGTGCCAGCCCCAACGAGACGTCGAGGTCGCGCTGGCCGATCACCGCGGCTTCACCGGGGCTGAATCGAGGTCCGCTGGGGTCGCGGTGGGGCTGAGGCTGCTCAGGCTGGGACTGACTGGGCTGGGACCAGCCAGCCCGAGCCAAATCTTCGGCCACCATCTCGGGGCGTCCCATCTGCACAGCAGCACCAGCGCGGACCGCGCGGGCAAATCCTTCTAGAGGGCGGCCCGGCATATCGCTGGCCCGCTGCAAGCACTCTGCCAGCACTGCTCGGCTGCGCTGCAACTCGCCCACGGCTGCGTACGCGCGTCCGAGCAGGCCCAAAGCTTGGACTTCGCCGAAATTGCTATGTACGTCGCAGAAGACCTGTTCTGCAGCCTTCGCCTGTTCGACTGCTTGCGCAGCTCGGCCAGCCCACAAGCTGAGCGAACCGAGCAGCAGATCCATCATCGCCTCGGTGAACCGCTCGCCTCGTTCGTGGGCGACGGCATGCACCGAGCGGGCCAAGTCCTCGGCTTCGTCGCGCTGGCCGGAATGAAACCGCAAGAACGCCAGCAAACCCTCAGCAGTCGCCAATCCGACCGTGTCGCCTAGCTCGTTGAACCGCTCTATGGCGGTAGTGAGACGCTCGCCGGATTCGGCGATCAGGCCCTGCTCGAACGACAGCCACGCCAAGTTCTGCAAGCACCACGCCACCCCACTGCAGTCATCCAAATGCTCGAACATGCCGTTCGCCTCGTTGATGAAACGGTCGGCGTGTGCGTACTCGCCGGCTCGCAGCGCTGCGGTGCCCCGCAATCGCAGCGACTCGGCCGCCTCGCGCAGCTCGCCCAAGGTGCGGAACTGATCTAACGCTTCGGCGAGCAGCTTGTCGGCAGTGACGTGCTCGTCATCGGCCAACGCCACCTCTCCGAGCAGTCGAAGGCCGTGCGCTGCCGCTAGGCGGTCGTCGTTGAGCGCCGCGAGCATCCGAGCCAGCTCAGCATCTGCACGAGCGCCATTCAGCTCGCCGAGACGCAGTCGAGCCGATGCGCGTCCCAACGACATCTCAACAAGCCGCGGGTCGGCATCGCCGAGCAGCTCAATAGCACGACGGTAGAACTGCGCCGCTGCGTAATGGCTGTCGCGGGCAGCGGCCCACTGGCCGGCGCGGCCAAGCCAAGTGATAGCCACCTCAACCATTCCGCCCTCAAAGCGGTCAGTGCCCACGGTGCCCTCGGCGCCCAGTTCCACCGCCGAAGCGAAATGATCGGCGATGACACCAACGGAGTCGCAGGACGGATCATCACGATGCTGCGCCAACCAGAGCGCCACGTCGAGATGCCGTTCGGCCCGATCGGCTTTCGTCAGCATGCTGTAAGCCACATCGCGCACCACGTCACTGCGGAACGTCCAAGCATCGGCCTCGCTGGTGAAGATGTCCTTGTCGACCAACCTATGGAACAACGCAAGGTCACCTTCGTTGCGGTCAGCCGAATCGGTCGCCGACACCAGCTCCAGCAGGTCGTTGATTGAACCGCCGACGCCGACCACAGACGCAGCGTCTACCAGTCGCCGCTCGGGCGAAGTGAGGGCGTCGAGCCGAGCGGCTACGAGCCCACGCAAGGTGTCGGGCAGTTCCGCCAGCGATCGTTCTTCGTGATCGTGCCGCTGCCCAGGTCCCACAACACCCGATTCGCGCAACAAGACGCACATCTCTTCCAAAAAGAACGGGTTGCCGCCACTGCGCTCATACAACTGATCGGCCAAGTAGTTGGGAACGCTGCCACCCAGCAGTTCGGCAACCAGTTCGGTGGTGGCTTCGCGGCTCAGCGGATCCAAGTTGAGCACCACGGTGTTATGACGGCCCGGCGGCACCGTCCAGCGCACCTCATCCATGTTCCAGCGAGCCGTCGTGATGACGACAAATGGCTGATTGGACTGAGCGGCCAGCAGACGCTCAAGCACGCTGAGCAGTCGTTCCTCTGCCCAATGCACATCGCTGAGCAGCAGCACTACGGGCTGACGACGCGTCAAAGCGGCGAGGAACCGGCTGAGCGACCCGAACGTTGCCTCGGCGCGCCATTCGATCTCGGCGGGATCGCCGCTGCCGGCGCGGCCGGTTACGGCGAGCACGGCATCGGTGATCTCGGTGATCTCGTCGTGGGCAGCGACACTGACCGAACCGTCGGTGTCGGCAGGCTGCATCACATCTGTGATCAGTGACGAGATGCGTCGAGCGGCCTCAGCGGTGCCCTCGGCAGCGCTGACCTGCGCTGCCGACGCAATCGCATCACCGAGACAGCGCAACGGATTGGTCTCGTCATAGGGCAGCGCCATGCTCTCAAGCACCGCTGCGCCGTGGCGTTCGACAGCACCCGCTGCCGACTCGCGAGCGAGACGCGTCTTGCCCATGCCAGCCTCCCCCACGATCTGGCACAACTGAGCACGCCGACGAGCCACAGACGTATCGATAGCGGAGTCCAACAGCGTGCTCTCGAGGCGACGTCCCACCAAATGCGCCATCGATACGCTGCGGTGCCGACCCGGCGGTGCCAGCTCGCCATCTACTTGGTACACCGGCACCGGTTCGTCCCGCCCGCGCAGACCGATCTCGCCCCGGGGGAGGTAGTTCACGATTCCGGCCGTCGCTGCCCGAGTCGCCGGACCTACCAGCACCTCACCCGCTTCAGCCAGGTTCTCCAAACGGCTAGCAATGTTGACGGTGTCGCCCATGGCGGTGTAATCGCCGCCGGCGCGCAACGCCCCCACCAGCACCTCGCCAGTGTTAATGCCAACGCGGATCTGCAAGCTGAGGCTACGTTCGGCATTAAAAGCATCTAACGAGCGCTGCATCCGAAACGCAGCGCGCAACGCTCGTTCGGGGTCGTCCTCGTGCGCAGTGGGGGCGCCGAACAGCGCCAAAATCGCATCGCCGATGATCTTGTCGACTGTGCCGCCGAACGCAGTGACATCGGCCACTAGCCGCCCAAAGCACTGGTCGATGAGGTGTTTGAGTTCTTCGGGGTCGGCGGTTTCGCTCATCGAAGTGAACCCAACCAGATCGGCGAACAGCACCGTGACGACCCGACGTTCCTCGGTCTGCACGACCAGATTGCCGCAGCTTGGGCAAAAACGCGCGCCCTGCGGGAGCGGGGTAGCACAAGCAGGGCATGTCATCGCGGCATTTTAGAAACAGAGCCACACACCGTCGAACTCTCAGCGGGTTGCGAATGTCCCGGCGGTTTCTCAGACAGTCGCTAGCGGGCTGTCGGTTGTCAGCGGCGGGAGATCATTCGTCGGAGATCGCATCGAGCACGTTCATCCGGCTCGCCCGGAATGCAGGGAACAGTGCCGCGATCAAGCCGAATACCACCGAGATAACCAAGAAGAAAGCAATCTGCCCTAACGGTGCCGACACAGTGTCGATGACATCATCGGGAATGGCCACCGACGTGGCGACACCGAACACCGCCCCCAGAATCACGCCGACCACGGCGCCATACAGCGCCACAGCCGCAGCCTCCCAGCGAATCATGCGACGCATCTGCCGACGTGTCATGCCCACAGCGCGCAGCAAGCCGATTTCGCGGATGCGCTCAAAGACCGACAGTGTGAGCGTGTTCACAATGCCGACCAGCGCAATCAGCAGCGCGAAGCCTAAGAACACGTTGACCAGCGTGAGTACCGTGTTGAGGTTGGATTCGATGCTTTCTTGGAATTCTTGACGGTCTTCCAGCTGCGCTTGGGGATAGCTGTTAAGCACTGCGTCGATAGCGGCACGGGCAGCTTCGGGGTCGTCCATGGCTGCTCTCACCAGCACAAAATCGTCAAAAGCGGTAGTCGCTACCGGGTCGTACAGGTCGCTGTCGATGATCCAGTCCGTCCAAAAGGCGCTGCCCTCAAAGGTGGCCGCAACAAAAACGGTCGCAGTGTCTCCGCTGACGAACGTGAGATCAACTGCATCGCCGAGACCTAGGCCGTACGTCTCGGCGGTCTCGCTGCGGACCAAGAGCCCTTGCTGAGGCTCGAAGCCCGCCAGTGTTCCCGCCACTATCCCGAGATTGACCACATCGTCAAGCTCACGCACGCTGGCCGAGGTGATCTGCTCTTGTCCTGTTCCGAGCGGTCGTGCGCCGTCAGCAGGGACGACGACCTGAGCAAGGTCGAAGTCGAACCCCACCGACGTTCCGATGCCTGCTTCGCCGATCTCGTTGCTGAGCGTCTTCGGCAAGCCTGCCTGAGTGTTGACAGACACCACGAAATCAGCCCGGATGGCGGTCTCGAGCGTGCCGCTGAAGGACACCTTGAGTGACTGACCCACAATCGACACCATCGTGACCAAGGCCAGGCCAATCGTGAGCGCCACCGCCGTGGCGGATGTGCGCCTAGGGTTGCGAGCGGCGTTGGCGCGGGCCAAGCGGCCAGAGATTGGCATGATCCACTCAAGCGGTCGCGCCAACAGCGACACCACCGATCTTGCCACCAGCGGGCTGAGCACCGACACAGAGATGAAAGTGACAGCAGCACCAGCTCCCAACGAGCTGAGCTGCGCAGCCGTGCTGTCGAAGCTGCCAAACAAACCGAGACCTGTAAGCAGGAGACCGATGGCCAGCAGCACTCCTCCGCTTGCGAGGCGTTTCCAGCCCAAACTGGCCCGCTCGTCGCTGCCTCCGGTCTCGCTCAGGCCTGCCACAGGAGAGATGCGTGATGCCTTGATGGCAGGCACCAGCGAGGCCGCCGCGGTGAATCCCACGCCGACGACAAAGGCCCAGATAATCGTGCGGGGCGCCAACGGCACCGAGGACTCGGGCAGTGAAGCGCCCAAGGCGTCAAACAGAGCTTGCAGACCCAGCGCGCCCAGCAGCCCTAGGCCCAGCCCGATTACCGAAGCGACGGTGCCGATGATGATCGACTCGGTCAGCACCGACCTACGCACCTGCTGCGGCGTAGCGCCAACAGCTCGCATCAGCGAGAGTTCGCGCACCCGCTGACCCAGCACGATGTTGAACGTGTTGGAGATGATGAACGTACTCACGAACAGCACGATGAACGCGAACACCAGCAAGATTGTTTGGAACGGACCGATGAATGTTTCCGTTGCGTCGCTGAATTCTTCGGTGGCTTCGCCTGCGGTGATGATCTCCACGCCGCTGGGCAGAACCGCTTCGATGCGCTCACGCACCTCTTCAAGGTCGGCACCTGAGTTGGCGCGCACGCTGATCTGCGTGAACTCGCCGGGATAGCCCAGCACCTCTTGGGCAGTGGGAGTCTCAAACAGCGAGAACACAGCACCGACGCCGGCGTTGTCGGGGAAGCCGAACTGTGCAATGCCTGTTAGCGTGAACTCGCGCGAAACAGTAGGGGTGACGAGTAGGTACGAGCCGCCGAGTTCGAAGTCGTAGTCGGCGTCGTTGAACGTAGTTATGTCGAGGGCGAACTCGTTGTCGCCCACCGGCCAGCGTCCTTCCATTAGATAGAACTGTGACAACGACTCGTCTTCAAGCCAGTTAGAGCCTGCTACCGGCGGCCCGAACGTGGTGACAGCAACGCCGGCTCCGTCCACCGGTACTACGCCGTCCACGAACATCCCTCCGGCGGCGATGCTCACACCTTCAACCGAAGCGATCTCATCTACGAGCTGGGCCGGGACCGGTGGTGCAACGGTGTCGGTGATGTCGCCGAATGCCTGCGCGCCCCGCACGGTGTAGTCGGTGCCGGTGTTGATGTCTTCGGCGAGCTGATCGAAGCCCGAACGCAGCGAGTCAGCGGTGACGAACGATGCCACCACGAACGCCACGCCGATGACGATCGTGATCGCCGTCAGCGCGAACCTGACCTTGTGGGCCAACAGCGACTTGATTCCGAGACGCAGCATGAGACTCTGAGGCTGCGGCTACGCGCCGAGCTGGTTCATCTGGGTGCGGATGCTCTCAGGCGTCGGGTTGAGGACCTCATCCACGATCTTGCCGTCCACCAAGAACACCACTCGGTCAGCGTACGAAGCTGCGACCGCGTCGTGGGTCACCATCACGATGGTCTGGCCCATTTCGTCCACGGCGTTGCGCATGAAGCCCAAAATCTCAGCGCCGGTGTTGAGATCGACGTTGCCGGTGGGCTCGTCCGCAAAGATCACCTGCGGCTTGCCGGCCAGCGCCCGCGCTACCGCAACGCGTTGCTGCTGCCCACCTGAGAGTTCGCCGGGCCGGTGCTTGAGACGGTCTGTGAGGCCAGTGGCGCCAACCACTTCGTCGATCCAAGCTGTGTCGCCTTTGGTGCCAGCGAGGTCCATTGGCAGCTTGATGTTCTCAATCGCGGTCAGTGTCGGGACCAAGTTGAATGCTTGGAAGACGAACCCCACGTTGTCGCGGCGCAGCAGCGTGAGGTCGCGTTCGGACAGCGTGGAGAGATCTGTGTCGCCGATGAGCACTTGCCCCTCAGTCACGCGGTCAAGTCCGGCCATGCAGTGCATAAGCGTTGACTTGCCAGAACCCGACGGGCCCATGATTGCAGTGAACCGGCCACTGGCAAACGCCACATCGATGGCATCGAGCGCCCGCACCTGCGTGTCGCCGGAGCCGTAGATCTTGGTGGCCGCCACTGCTTGCGCGGCGGCATGAGCAGGTGGCGCTTCCATAGTCGCCGAATCAGACACTGAGCCTCCTAGCGTCAAACGCTTCCTACGTTCAACAGTGGATGGCCAATCCTACGCAGACCAGCGCCTTGCGCACTTTGTCCACCGCGCTCAACTGCAACCAGCACGGGGGACTTCGCCGACCTCACCGGTAAGAGCCGCAAAGATCTGCATCCGCGCATCGGCTGGCTGGGTCGGCTGGCTGGGGAATGCAAAAATGTATATAGGTAGCGTGCAAAATTCTAAATAGCGCTTAGCATTTCTACATGGAAGCGGGCCCCGGCGGCCATATCAGCGGTCATATCAGCCGCAGATTTCTACACGCAGCTACACTGCGTCAAAAGGGGATGAGTGGATGGCCGCCGAACGCAGCGACTCGGGTTGGAGCGCATTTCGGCTGGCTGCAGCGATAGCCCTCTGCATAACACTCGTGGTAGAGAGCTTGCCTCCGTCGGCTGGCGCGCAAAACTCAAATGCACAGAACTCAGGCACACAAAACGCAATTGCACAAAACTCAGGCGCACAGACCCTAAGAATTAGCGGTCAGACGATCTATGACACCGCCGCAGAGGCCGGTGGTGGAACCTGCGACTCCGAGATCGGCTCACACAGCATTGCGCTTGCCTCGGGTGAGAACTGGCCCGACGCGCTCGCCGGATCTGCGTTGGACCGACCATTGCTGCTGACCCCCCAAGCGTTCTTGTCTGCGCCCACACGCGCCTATCTGAATCCTTGCCGGGATCATCCCAAGGCAAAAGTGATCATTTTGGGGGGGCAAGCTGCGGTGTCTTCTGCCGTTGAACAAGATCTCCGCGAAATGGGATTCAGGGTTGACCGAGTTGCTGGTGCAGATCGCTACGAGACCGCACATCGAGTCGCTCGGTTGTTTGCGCCAGACGAGCTTGCAAATGTGTTCTTAGCATCAGGCAAGAACTACGCCGATGCCGTAGCTGCTGCGCCAAATGTGAGCCGCGACACGCCGCTCATCTTGACGGAACCTAGTTCGCTAGGCAAGCAAGCACGTCAGTTCCTAACTGCGGACGGTCGGTCAGTGGGGAAAGTGACCATCCTCGGCGGGAACGCAGCCGTCTCTGAGGCGGTTGAGGAAGAGATCCGCTCGCTGGGCCTTACGACACGCCGCATAGCCGGCACAGACCGCTACGAGACCGCCGCGCTGATTGCGCGTGAAGCATTCGCTGTATCGAGCTGCCATCCCGTGCGCGATGTCGCCGTTGCGAGCGGCATTTCCCCTTACGGAGGACTCTCAGCGTCGGCAGTTCGTGGCCCGTGTCAGCCGCTCCTGTTAGCACCAAAGGCCGGTCAAGACGTTTCGGCAGCGCTGGTGTCATTCGGAAAGGCATGGCGACTCTCAGCGGGCGACCTCGCAGGCGCATCCGTCACCGGCATCGGATCGCCAGACTTGGTGCCCGACCAGGCGCTGTTGTCTGTCGCAACAGGCACACCGGTGGCTCCGACGGCGACGGGTAGCAGCAGCAGCCAAGACACCGCAGCCAACTGGGAGCAACTTGCAGCTTCGGTTGTGCAGGTGGTATGCCTCAATGCAGCGGGTGTGGCGCAGAGCACAGGCTCCGGCTTTGCGGTTGGAGACGGACGGCAGATCGTCACGAATCACCATGTCGTCGTAGATGACCGCAATCGCGTCTGCCCCGGAGTTGACGTACGCGTGGGTGGAACATTCAGCGTCGCGCCCACGCGTTCAACAAAGGCCAGCGTGGTCCGCTCGGCTCGGGCTCGCGATCTCGCTTTGCTGTCACTGGATTCGGTGAGCGATCCGCTCCCGCCAGTAAACATCAGCGCCGCAGCCCCACGAGCGGGCGAGGAGATCACCGTGCTGGGCTACCCCGGCGCCGGGGGCGACACCATAACGCTCACTACGGGCCGCTACTCCGGCACGACCCAACTCAGTGGGCAGGTGTGGGTCAAGACAGACGCGCAGATCTCGCCCGGCAACAGCGGCGGTCCTGCATTTGACGCGCAGGGCCGCCTCGTCGGCGTAGCGAGCGCAGTCAATCCGATCACGTTTTCCGACAGAGCAGACATCGTCGGAACACTGGGCCTGCTGGTGCCCGCTGTTGATGTGGTCTCACTGCTTGATGGCACATTGACCGGCGCAGCTACGGGTGATGCCAACACCGTCGGTGACGGTGAATGGCTACGCAGGTTCACGACAGAGGACCGCGAGCCCTACATAGCCCTGCTGGCAGAAGCACGAGATCACACGATGACCGGTCTCTATGCCAATGTGGCACCCGGGTTGTTCATCTTCTGCAACGACAATGTGCAGGTCGATTTTTGGTCGCCTGTCTTCAGGTCTTGGGGCTCAGGTCCTTACATCACTGGGCAGATCGACTTTCGAAATCGCGACAGAAACGGTCGAGTACCTGTGACATACCGCATCGGCAGCAACGACAACGAATTTCAGTACGACTTGTGGTGGCCCACTGACAACAATCGGGGTTTCGCTTCAAGCGATCAAGGCACAGCTTTCGTGACATATCTGTTCACGAGGACAGGACCTTTAGCGATCGGTTGGACCAACTTTGGTGGTTCAACCGAAGCCATCGTGTTCCCTTCGATGGTCGGCTTCTCCAGTGCCTACGAACACCTCGAAACTCACTGCAGCTAGACAGGCGCCCGATCAATCAGCGACGTTCGGGAATCTTGTGCGCCGCGCATGACCCGAGAATCCCATTCGCCTATTCCCATTCAATGGTGCCAGGCGGCTTGGATGTGATGTCGTAGACGACGCGATTCACGCCGGGCACTTCGTTGACAATCCGCGATGAGATCTGCTCGAGCAGATCGTGAGGCAGACGGGCCCAGTCGGCTGTCATGGCATCCTCGCTGGTGACCGCCCGCACAATGATCGGGCGGGCGTACGTGCGCTCGTCGCCCATCACGCCAACGCTGCGGATGTCGGCCAGCACAGCGAACGCCTGCCATACCTCGCCGTCGAGTCCGGCTGCGGCGATCTCTGAGCGCACAATCACATCAGCAGCTCGCACCGTCTCTGTGGCCTCGGGTGTTACCTCACCCACTATCCGCACACCCAAACCGGGCCCGGGGAACGGCTGGCGCTGCACAATCTCTGCGGGCAAACCCAGCTCCGCGCCCACGGCGCGTACCTCATCTTTGAAGAGATGCCGCAGCGGCTCCACCAACTCAAGAGCCATATCGGAGGGCAACCCGCCCACGTTGTGATGACTCTTGATCTTCGCTGCAGTGGACGAACCCGATTCGATCACGTCGGGATACAACGTGCCCTGCACCAAGAAACGGGCATCGGCGATGCCGCTGGCGGCCCGCTCGAAAATGCGCACGAATTTGCGGCCGATGATCTTGCGCTTGTCCTCGGGCTCGGTCACTCCCGACAACGCCTCAAAGAACTCCTCGGCGGCCCGTACGTGGATGAGTTCAATCCCCTGCGTTCGCCTAAAGGCCTCGGCTACCTGTTCTCCCTCGTTGGCGCGCATCAGGCCAGTGTCGACGAAAACGCAGGTGAGTTGGCTGCCGATGGCGCGCTGGGTAAGCGCTGCGGCCACAGCGCTATCGACACCACCCGACAGCCCGCAGATGGCACGCGCGTCACCCACCTGTGACCGGATGGCTCCGATGCTCTCGGTGATGACGTTGGCCATGGTCCATTCGGCATCGATCCCGCAGATGCCGTGCAAGAAGCGCTCAAGCTGAGCTTGACCTGTGGGGGTGTGCATCACCTCGGGGTGGTACTGCACGCCGTAGAAGCGCCGCTGCGCGTCTTCAATAACCGCAGCAGGGCTGTTTGGCGTCGCGGCGGTTACTTCAAACCCCGGCGGCGGCTCAACCACGGCATCAAAGTGCGACATCCACACTGACTCTGACACTGACTCTGATTCCGCGGGTGACGTATCGCTCCTGCCAGCGGCATCACTGTGTTTCTTACCAGCACGGTGTTGCTGGTCTGCACTGTGATTCTGAACAGAACCGAGCAGCTGCGACGGCACTCCAGTTCGTCGCAGGTTCGTGCGGCCGTATTCGCCGCGACCGCTACGGCCTACTTTGCCGCCGAGGTCGCGGGCGAGCAGTTGGTGACCGTAACAGATGCCCAAGATCGGCACGCCCAACTCATACACCTGGGGGTCAATGCTCGGTGCTCCCGCAACATGCACCGACGCCGGACCGCCACTGAAGATGAGCGCCGCCGGCGAGCGTTTTTCCAACTCCTCAATACTCACCGTGGAGGGGACGATCTCGGAATAGACCTGTGCCTCGCGCACCCGCCGTGCGATGAGTTGCGCGTACTGCGCCCCGAAATCCACCACCAAGACGGTCGGGTAAGCGGCCGAGCCGGACACTGAAGAACGTAGAGACATAAGCCGCTGTTGCACCCAGCCTAGGAAAACGCCGGGTTTAGTGAAAACGTAAAGCGTGCCGAGAGTTGGAAAGCTCGGCGATGCAGCCGGAGCTACATCATCCCGCCCATGCCGCCCATGCCACCGCCGCCCATCGCAGCGGCAGCCGCAGCAGCCGCGGCCGGGTCGGGCTCTTCGGGCTTGTCGGTCACCAGTGTCTCGGTAGTGAGCAGCAGCGCAGCGATCGATGCCGCGTTCTGCAGCGCCGCCCGCGTCACCTTCGCCGGGTCGATGACACCAGCCGATACCAAGTCTTCAAACTCACCGGAGTCGGCATTGAAGCCGATGTTGCCTTCAGACGACTCGACCTGCTGCACAATCACCGCACCCTCATAGCCCGCGTTCTGTGCAATCTGGCGGCTGGGGCCTTCCAGAGCCCGATGCACCATGCGAGCACCGGTCGCTTCGTCGCCGTTGAGTTCGAGCGCAGCCACAGCAGCACGAGCACGCAACAGTGCAGTACCGCCGCCAGGCACGATGCCTTCCTCAATGGCAGCACGGGTCGCCGACACTGCATCTTCGATACGGTGCTTCTTCTCTTTCAGTTCGACCTCAGTAGCTGCACCAACCTGGATGACCGCAACACCGCCGGCCAGTTTTGCCAGCCGTTCCTGCAGCTTCTCGCGGTCCCAGTCGGAGTCTGTGTCGTCTATTTCGCGCTTGATCTGCACCACACGTCCCTCGACCTCGGCGCTGTCACCGCCGCCGTCCACGATGGTCGTGTCGTCCTTGGTGATAATCACCTTGCGGGCCTTGCCCAGCAGGTCGATTGTGGTGTTCTCAAGCTTCAGGCCGACCTCTTCAGAAATGACCTGACCGCCGGTGAGGATGGCCATATCGGCCAGCATCGCCTTGCGGCGCTCGCCGAACCCGGGGGCTTTCACTGCTACCGATGAGAACGTGCCGCGAATCTTGTTGACCACCAGCGTGGCCAGCGCTTCACCCTCGACGTCCTCGGCGATAATCACGAGACTTTTGCCGCCCTGCATGACCTTTTCGAGTACCGGCACCAGCTCGGTGACCGAACCGATTTTGCCGTTCACGAACAATAGGTACGGGTCGTCAAAGACGGCTTCTTGGCGGTCAGGGTCGGTGACGAAATACGGCGACAAGAACCCCTTGTCGAACTGCATTCCCTCGGTGAACTCAAGGTCAACACCGAACGTGTTCGACTCTTCAACTGAGATCACGCCGTCTTTGCCAACCTTGTCGAAAGCCTCAGCGAGGGTTTCGCCGATCGTTGCGTCGGCAGATGAGATACCGGCAACGCTGGCGATCTTGTCTTTGTCGTCGGAGACATCGGTGGACATGTCGCCCATTGCGTCAACAGCGGCGGCGACTGCGGCTTCGATGCCTCGCTTGAGTTCCATCGGGTTAGCGCCGGCTGCCACGTTGCGCAAACCTTCGCGCACCATGGCTTGGGCCAGCACAGTTGCTGTCGTGGTGCCGTCGCCGGCGACATCGTTGGTCTTGGTGGCGACCTCTTTCACGAGCTGCGCGCCCATGTTCTCGAACGGGTCGTCAAGCTCAATCTCACGGGCGATGCTCACGCCGTCGTTGGTGATCGTCGGCGCTCCGAATGACTTCTCAAGCACGACGTTGCGGCCCTTGGGCCCCAAGGTCACCTTGACAGCATCTGCCAGCTTGTTGACGCCGGCCTCGAGACCCCGACGGGCCTCTTCGCTGAACTTCAGGATCTTCGGCATGTGTTGGTTCTCTTTCTTGTCGTCGCAGCCAGCGTCAGGCGACGATGGCCAGCACGTCGCGGGCGCTGAGGATGAGCAAGTCTTCGCCGGCCACGGTGATCTCGGTGCCGCCGTACTTGCTGTACACAACGGTGTCGCCAACGCTGACATCTATCTGGATGATCTCGCCCGTCTGATCAGAGCGCTTGCCGGGGCCTACAGCGAGCACTTCGCCCTGCTGAGGCTTCTCCTTGGCGGTGTCGGGGATGACGAGTCCGCTGGCGGTGGTCTCTTCTGCGTCGCTGGGCCGCACGACGATGCGGTCTTCAAGTGGCTTCAGATTCATGGTCGGAGGCGCCTCCTGTTGCGCTGTGCCCTGTCTGGGGCGGGTCATATGACTGCCCGGCGGCACTTAGCACTCTCACCGGGCGAGTGCTAACGATACGGCCCCAAGCCGCCAGCCGCAACCGTGCTTTGGGGTTGGCAGTGCAGGGTTGGTGGGTTCAGTTCAGGAAGTTGATACCTAGGTTGGGGTCGGCGCCGCTGTCTAGTGCTGAGGGGCCGTCGCTGGCCAACCGGTACCACGCGGTTGCAGCGATCATCGCAGCGTTGTCAGTACACATGGCGCGGCTGGGCAGGTAAGCGTTGATGCCGTCCTCCATGCAGATATCGAGCGTGCGTTCACGCAAGGCGCTGTTGGCCGCCACGCCACCCGCCAAACAGATACCCGCAGCGCCCACCTCACGGGCCGACTTGCGGGCCTTGTGCGTGAGCACATCAGTAACGCAGGCTTGGAACGAGGCCGCCACGTCTGCTGTGGTCACTTCGGGGTGAGCCCGCACCCAGTTGATGACTGCTGTCTTGATGCCCGAGAACGAGAAGTCGTAGCCGTCATCAAGCATGGCTCTGGTCAGCGGAACAGCGGTGGGATCACCCTGTGACGCGAGCCGATCAATGACGGGGCCACCCGGATAACCCAACCCCAAATAGCGAGCCACTTTGTCGAATGCCTCGCCCGCAGCGTCGTCGCGGGTGGCACCGAGCAAGCGGTAACGGCCATGTCCCTCAAATGAGATGAGCATCGTGTGGCCGCCCGAGACCAGCAACGTGACCAACGGGAACTGCACCTCAGCGTCGTGGGGATCAAGCAGCGCTGCGTACAAGTGAGCTTCGTGATGGTTGATGCCTATGTAGGGGACATCCCACACCAATGCAAGCGCTTTGGCAGCGGCAACGCCCACCAGCAAACTGCCGACGAGGCCGGGACCACAGGTTGCCGCCACTGCGTCAATGTCGCTGTCTGCTGCGCCGGCTTCCACCAGAGCCTCAGCTACTACGGGCGTGATGAGAGCTTCGTGAGCCCGTCCGGCGATCTCGGGGACAACACCGCCGTAACGGGCGTGCAGATCGACTTGGCTGCTGACAATGTTGGAACACACCTCGTGGCCGTCGTTGACCACTGCTGCGGCTGTCTCATCGCAGGAGGTCTCTATACCCAAGATGGTGGTCATTTCGCCCCCAAACTGGTCGCGATGCCCTCTAAGCGCCGGGCGTGTGTGTCGCTGCCAATGTCGGAACACCACATAACCAGTGCGTCCTCCCGCTTGCCGTCGGGACCGCCGCGGTAGTAGTTGCGACGAGAGCCGACAGGGGCATAGCCGAACCAGCGATACAGCCGCTGCGCCTCAGTGTTAGAAACACGCACCTCCAGCGACAGCGCGACAACTCGGTCGATGCTCCGCGCGGCATGGTGCAGCTCGAGCATCAGACGCGCTCCTACGCCACGGCCTTGGCAGGCCGGATGCACCGCCACTGACGTGATGTGGCCCTCATCGGCCACGATCATGAAACCGCCATAACCGATGACGTCGCTAGGACGACCATCCGCGCTGGCCTGGCAAGCCACGCGGTAGACCCGCTCGCCGCTACGCGCCAGCTCATCGAGATACAGCGCCATCGACCAAGGCCGCGGGTACACCAGCCGGTCAATGCGACGGATCTCGCGCAGGTGCTTGCGGCACATCTCCACGATGATCGGCGCTGGTTTGATCGACGCTGGGTCAGCGTCCACCCCGGCGGCACGCCCTCGGGGCGTGGCTGGGATTGAGATGGCTGGGATCGAAATATCCGACGTTGCACGCGCACTCATGATCGCTCCCGTTGCTGCCAGTTGATGCGGGCATCAGGTGCGCGCAGGTAGAACGGCGAGATCTCCGACAAGCTGACGAACTCTTCGCGCAACGCTTTGGCGTGCGCCAATTCCACCAAGGCGCCCGCATTGGGGTGGCGCAGGCCTTCACGGCCAATCTCTGCGCCTCGCACAGCACTCAGCACATCGGCATAGCGCTCAGCACCGTCACCCACGACGAGTGTTTCTGCGCTCAGCGCCATGAGCGAATCAGCCACATCGACGGGCCGGTCTACGGCCGGCTCGCTCATCAGCTGTATCCCACCAGGAGCGCGGCGGTAGGTGGCATAGAAGATCTCGCCTCTGCGCGCGTCCACGGTCGAGACAATCAGTCGGTCAGTAAAACGAGCCGGGAAAGCCGTCAGGTCGAGGCTGGAAACGCCGATCATGGGAATCCGGCAGGCATGCGCGATGGCCTTCGCGGTGGCCAGTCCGATCCGCAGCCCAGTGAACAGCCCCGGGCCGATATCAACGGCCACCACACCAATCTGGGAGAGCTTCATTTGAGCCTGGTCGCACAGGAATCGAATTGCGGGCGCAAGCGTTTCTGCATGACGACGGTCGCGGGTCGTGTGGAACGAGGCGATGATGCCCTCGTGGCCGCCGATAGCCACCCCAACTTGGGGAGTAGCGGTCTCGATGCCGAGTACTAGCACGGCGCTGCCTCCGCACCGTGGTGTACTAGCACGACGCTGCCTCCGCACCGTGGTGTACTAGCACGACGCTGCCTCCACGCCGTGATGCACTAGCACGGCGCTGCCTCCACGCCGTGGAGGCAAGCAGTCTCTACGGCAAGGGCGCGGTCCTGCCAACGGTGTCCCACCAGTTCGACATCGAAGACGCGCGCATCGCCGCCTTCGCTGGGATCAGCGAGCCGGATCCTCAAGTGGAGGAAATCTTGCGGCAACTCGGAAATAACCACCTCACCCCATTCGACACAAACCACGGCCTCGTCGTCTAGCAGCTCGGGTAAATCCAAATCCAACACTTCGCCAAGATTCTCGAGCCGGTACACATCAAGGTGATGAAGCCGCAGGCGGCCTTCGAAGCTCTGCGCCAACGTGAACGTGGGACTCGTGACCTGAGCGCTAACGCCGAGCGCTGCCGCCAAACCTTGAGTAAACACCGTCTTGCCGGCGCCCAAGTCGCCAGACAACAGCAGCACATCGCCGGGTTCAAGCAGCGGCTCCAGTGCCGCTGCAACTGCACGCGTCTGGGCGGCGCTGGTGGTTCGGAAGCGCATAACGGAATCTGTTTAGTGGACCACGTCGGATTCGGCACCGCTTGGCGCAGTGCATGCGGAGCACTCACGGGCGCCGTGATGGACACGGGGTACCCGCAACGACAGACCGGTAAGCACTTCGTACGGACTGCGGCCAGACCAAGCGGCCAGATCAGTGACAGTGATTCGTTCGTGGCCTTGGCTGCCGACGAGGGTGACCCGGTCGCCGTTGCGTGCGCTGGTGTCTTTGATGTTGACCATCGTCTGGTCCATGCAGACATTGCCCACAATTTGGTGTCGCGCACCGCCAATCAGCACATATGCGGGCGGAGTAGTAGCGCCCGTGCCCAGCGAGCGGGCGTAACCGTCGGCGTACCCGACAGGCAAGGTAACCAACCCGGTTCGGCGGCTTGTCGTCCATGTGCTGCCATAGCCGACCGGCACCCCCTCAGGCACCGTCTTGACGTAGGTGACCTCGCTATGCCAGCTCAGCACTGGCTCAGTGGGCAGCGCCCTGGCTATCTCGGGTGTGGGAGCGACGCCGTACAACAAAATGCCCGGACGGACGCTGTCGAGATGGGCTTCGGGCAAGCGAGCAATAGCGGCAGATGCCGCTAGGTGCCGCGGTGGGGTGGGCACCGAACGGCGTTCGTAAAACGTCATCGCTTCGTTGAAGCGGTCGAGTTGGCGGCGGGCGTCGGTCAGATCGGGTGCGTCTGCGTTAGCGAAATGACTGAACACGCCCTCAACGCGAACCGAACCGCAGCGCAGCGATGTGGCGAACAGCTCAGCGGCGTTGTGGTGAGACACTCCGATGCGCGCCATGCCGGTATCAATCTTGAGATGCACCCGAGCAGTGACACCTGCTGCTACGGCTGCCTCGTTGATCTGGGTCAGCGTGTCAACCGACGGTGCGGTGAAGAGCAGACGGTGGGCCAAAAACAGCGGTATCTGGCGTTCGACGGTGCCGCCAAGCACATGAATGTCAACCGTCACCCCGGCACCGCGCAGCGCCACCGCCTCCTCGACATACGCGACTGCAAGGCACTGCACACCTGCTGCTTGCAACGTCAACCCCACCTGGGCCATACCGTGCCCGTAGGCGTTGGCCTTGACCACGGGCACCACATCGGCGTTGCCGACATGGCGGCGGATCGCCGTCAGATTGCGGCCCAGCGCGCCCAGATCGATGTCGAACCGTGTTGGACGCATCTGTGACACATCAACTGGGGCCGTATCAACAGGGGCCGCATGGATCGGTGCCGCATGGATCGGTGCTGCATCAGTCATGCGTGGGTCGATTCTGCACCCGAGCCGGCAACACCGGCAGTGCGCCCGAGCCGACATTGTCGACGTTGTTGGCAATGTGGGCGCGCGCTGGCCCCAGCAGCTCGACTTGGCGCATCGCTGTCAGCGGAGTCAAGGGCGCAGCGAAGTCATGGACTGGTGAGGTAGCAGTACGACCGTGCCAGTGGGCTGCCGCGGCCACCGCAGTCGCTGTCTCATCTGGTTTGTGACCCGCCGACAGCACAGCTGCGATGACCCCCGTGAGCACATCGCCTGAACCCGCCGTTGCAAGACGCGCCGTGCCTGAGGCAACCGCCAGCACCACAGGCGAGTCCAACAGAGTCGAGTCCAACAGAGTCGAACCCACTGGCGTCTCTGGACTTGCCACCAGCGTTGTCGGTCCCTTAAGCAAGATCGTTGCATTGAGCGAGGCAGCCGCTTGCCGGACCGCATCGAAGCGGTCTCGCCCTACATACGACACGCCGGTCAGTCGCGCAAACTCTCCGTCGTGCGGCGTCAGCACGGTCACGGCGCTGCGGGCCAGCAGGCACTCGGGGTGTGTCGCAACAGCGGTGAGTGCATCGGCGTCGATCACGAGAGGCAACGGGCACTCAGAGACGAACTGTGCCATCTGGGCCAGTGAAGTTGGGTCGGTGCCAACACCCGGCCCGACGGCGGCCACATCGAAGCGCTCAATGCCTTCCAGCGCAGGGACGGCCCAGTTCCCGGGCCGTAGATCACGAGCCACGGCTTCAACTGGACGGGCGATGTCGCCTGATCGCACGCCAGGCGAACTGATGACCACCATGCCGGCGCCTGCCTGCTGTGCTGCGGCGCACACCAGAGAAGCAGCGCCTCGCATCTGCGGCGAGCCTGCAATGACTCGCACAGATCGGCGCCACTTGTGCGCCGCTGGTTCTAGGTGCCCTAGCGCTACGTCGGCGTCAGCGTCGCTGAGGAGCCACGCCCCTGCACTACTGATGTCGAGACCGATCTGCGCCACGCGTACCTCACCAACCGCGGCGGCAGCGGGGTGCAGCAGCAGGCCAGGTTTGAGTGCGCCGAACGTGACGGTCGTTGCCGCGGGCCAGCAACCGTGGTTCTCACCGGTGAGCGCATCTATGCCAGAGGGCACATCCACTGCCAATACCGGCACCTCAGGTGCCGGACCGGCACCCCAAGGACCGCGCAGGCCAGTGCCGTACGCCGCATCGATCACGAGATCGAAACGGTTCGCAGTCGGGCTGTTGCCCGCAGCGATCACATCGGGAGCCTCCGACGGTGCCACGATTCGGCAACGAACACCCCACCGCTGCAACACCGATGCAGCGAAGCGGCCATCGCCGCCGTTGTTGCCTTTGCCAGCCGTCACTAGCACCCTGCGCCCGTAGTTTCCGCCCATCATCTGGCGTGCTTGCAGAGCTATCTCGCTGCCCGCGCGCGCAATCAGTACCTCGGTGCTCTCGGGTGCCGCATGGTCGATCTGGGCCATCTCTGCCGGGGTGACGATCGCTAGCACAGCGTCAACCTCAACGCGCCACGCCAGACCGAGCAGCGATGCCGACAGCGACGATGCTTATGGCGGCAACCTCATCGGACCAGCTCCGTCGGACATCTCTTATTGCGCTCGTTGCTGCGACAGTCATTGCGCCAGCACCATCGCTGCTGCCACCGAATCGGTATGGCTGAGCGATACCTGCCAGTCGGTGAGTCCGGCGGCAGCGGCTCGCGTCGCTGCGAGCCCGTGCAGAGCCAGTTCGGGTCGGCCGTCTGGGCGGCGCACCACCTCGATGTCGCGGAACTTGCACGCCCCGAGGCCGACACCCAGCGCTTTCATCACTGCTTCTTTGGCCGCGAATCGGGCAGCCAACCGTGTGTCGGAATCCACGGCTGCCATGGCATACGAAAGCTCACTGTCGGTGAACAGACGCAGGTGCAGGCCGGTGCGCCGTTCGAGAACGGCTGCGAAACGTCGGACATCGACGAGATCAAGGCCGATCGCTGCACGCATTGCGTCACGATCCCACCGCAGATGCGTGGTCGAGCCAATGCTCGGCCAGCACGTACACCGGACGAGTCAGCAAATCGAACACGTCGAGGGTTGCGAGCAGGTCGTCCCGAAACCACGGCAGTGTCTCCGTCACGGCATCGGCGAGCGCGCCGTAGCGGCCGCGGTACCCCATCAGCACCGAACGCATCGCCGGTGCTGAGAGCCGTTCGACGAACCGGCAATGGAGCAACGTCAGCCCGGTGGTGGTGCCGTCGGTGGTTTCGGGTATGTGGAGCACGGTTCGGTTATCGCTGCCGCGCACCACGGTGACTTCGCGCTCAAAGGCAGCTCTGTGCTTGCTGCCGCGCAGCTGCGGGTTGGCGGCTGTCCGGGACTCAATACCAAGCGCCGTGCCGTCGCGGTCTGTCAACCAGATAGCGGCATCGGGACCACTGGCAGAACGCACATCACCCTCAATGCGATAACGCGACCAGCCGGTTACCTCAACCACGGCTGGGTCGAGTGCCGCCAACGTGCGCAGCGCAGCGTAGGAAAGCTGATCTCTGGGTGCTCCGGCGGCGAGCGCGGCCGTCGCCAGTAGCGAGCTGAGCAACGTCTCATCAGCCCGCGACGTTCCCACGGTGACGGTTTTGGCCTGATGCTTGATGGTGTCAATGGGGCGAGTGAGTTCGTCTATGGCGATGTTCAGCGCATCGGTGAAATCGTCAATCACCACCGAAGGTCGCCCCACTTTGCCGAGATCGGTCTGATACATATCAAGCGGCGCCAACCCGGCGGCGTATCGAACTACAGCACCGAGCCGGGTCGCGGTGCCTGCGCGCAGATGGCCGTCATAGTTGCCTGCACGGACACCGTCGCGGAACCGGCCGGCCGCTGGTGCCAACCGTTGAGCCAGCAGCTCTAGAAGGTCCTCGCCTGCGTTCTGCGTGAACCGCTGTATGTCTTCGCTGGGTTGCGCGGTGTGCAAGGTCTCCTCGCTGCCTCGAACGGCGAGGAGGGTTTCAGTTTCGGCACGCATCTCGCGCAGCGGATCGGCCAAGGCGTTGATGGCGAGTGCTGCTTCGTAACCGTAGAGATGACCAGCCACTGTTGCGAGCACAAAATCCACTGCCGGATGCACAGCAGGAACCTCCAGCAGGTCGGCGGCGGCGTCGAAACGTCCCGTGCCACGCGATGCCACCACGATCGGGGTGGCGCGGTGCGCGCGATAGATCGCTACCTCCTTGGCGGCATCATCGGCGACGGAGCCACGCAGACCGGTAGCACATACCCAGACAAGTGGCTCACAGGAAAGATCGATGTGCTTCTTGTCTTCGGTGCTGTCTTCAGCGACGGTGTGGTAGCACAGCTCGGAGAGCTTGATGCGGACCTCGCGGGACGCGATCCGGTTGGCACCGTTGCCTACTACAGCCCAGTGGCGATGTGAGCCCACATGGCGTTGCGCAATCCGGGCAATCTCGCCGTGGCAGCCCAGCACCGTCTCGATAGCTGCGGGCAATTCAGTGAAGGCGTTGAGCAGTTCGCTGGCGCTGCGCGCAGTGCAGGGGTCGCTAGGTCGGATCTCATCAGCGACCGCCGCGGCCAGCAGCGCGCAGGCGGCAGTTTGGGCGTAGAACGCCTTTGTCGATGCCACTGACATCTCAACATCACGTCCGTCGGATGTGTACAACACACCGTCGGCGCGGTCGGTGAGGTCGCTGCCGCGGCGGTTCACGATGGCGATCACGGTGGCGCCGCGAGCCCGGGCCAAGTCAACAGCGCGATTGGTATCGGTCGTGGTACCGGACTGGCTGACAGCAACGATGAGCGTGTCGGAAAGGTCTGAACGCAAGCCGAAGCCGCTGAATTCGGTGGCGAGCGATGCCGTTGCGGTCAGTGTGCGGTCGTGGGGCGAAGGCGCGAGCAAGGTCTCGCAGAAATGCGGCAGTGCAGCAGCGGCCGCGGCTGCTGTGCCTTGTCCCAGCGCAACGATGCGGTTGATGGATCCGCTGCGCAGACGCGATCGGACATCGAGCGGCAAAGCGTCAGGTCCGAGGCGCGCGCTCAGCATTGGGTCGCCTGTCGGGGTTCGGCCACGCAACGTGGTTGTTTCGATGCGGCCACGCAACGTTGCCCGCAGAGAGCGGGGGGCCTCGCGGATCTCTTTCAACAAGAAATGTGGATGTCCGCCCCTGTCGATGTCGCGTGTGGTGACCTGCGCATCAACCATGTCGTCGGGGCCGATTGGCATCTCGCTACTGTCATAAGAGAAACGCCGAAGCTCGGCCAGATCGGCCGCTATGCCCGCTGGTGTGCCAACCAGCATGACTTGGCCTCGGCTGCCGACGGGATTCGCCGGGTCGGCGGGTGTCTCGCCATCGAGACGCACCCATCGGCGGCATTCCTCCACCAGCCCGTACGGCTCGCTGGCAACCACGTACGCCGATCCCGCTGTGCCCACATACAGCGCTTGGCCGCTGCCGCGCAGCGCCAGCAGCAACACATCGGGCACTTCGGCGGCGTGGGCCGCAATGGCTACCGAACCGTCGAAACTGTTGGCCGAGTCGATGAACGCGCGCCCGAGCCGCTCGGCATCCGCCACGCAGACATCGGCGCGTCGCGATGCCGCCAGCGATTGGCACAACATTGCGGGAATAACCCGGGCATCCGTCGTGATCTCAGGTGGGATCTGCAGCTGCCGCTGCGCGATCAAATCTGCGTAGTTGTCAACGTCGCCATTGAGCACAGCGGCGACGTGACACACACCGCCGCCATCCGGCCCAGCGGCGTGACACACATCACTGTCTTGATATGACCCAGCGGCGTGACACACATCACCACCATCCGGCCCAGCGGCGATGTGACACACACCACTGTCTTGATCTGGCTCGGTCCAGGCATCGAGCGGATGGGTGTTCGGCACCGAAACGATGCCGATGCTGGCCCAGCGCGTGTGACCAAGCACAACCACTTCGGTGCCATCGGCAGCCAGTACACAGCGCAGCAAGTTGTCGTCGCGGATCTGCGCTCGCAGTGCCGCTGTGTTGTCGCCCAGCTCACCAATCTCTGACGCGGTCTTGTAGACGAACGCAGTGCCGCCCGCGGTGTCGCGGATTGCACCAGCGCCGAAAAGACGGTCAGATGTGCGCTGGCCATATGAGAGGGCCTGCTCATCAGGCGTACCGGTGCTCAACTGTGCCCCGCGCACGAACACCTGCAAGCCAGCCGAGTCGCGTCCTCGTACTTCGAGCCGGTCCAGCGCGGACAGTGCTACTTGGATAGACCACAGCCCCCCGATGGCCGACGGCGGTGGCGTTGCTCCCCACAGATCGGCGATCTGGCGAGCTGTACTCAGACGATCCCGTCGCAGAGCGAAAGCGTGATCGTTCAGTTCGCCGAGGACAGCGTTGACGCGCTCTATCGGGGCATCGGTGGTTTGGTGTCCGGCGTTGGCTTCGACTGGGGAACCTGCCGGCATTTCCCCGGTCCCAACAGCCAGCTCAACATCAGCGATCCGCCCCTCAATCGTTGTGAGTACGGCTTCGACATCGAGCACGCACTTGGCGTCGGACACCAGCAGGCGAACGCCGGGCATCAACCGCAGCGTCTCATCTGCTTCTCGCAAGGTTGCCGCTGCAGATTCCAATCTCTCGACGAACTCAACCGTCTCAACCAACCTGTGCCCAGCAGCCCTGTGCCCAGCAGCATTCGTTGATTCGCCGCAGGTGACAGCATCGTCGAGCTGAGCCGCGGCGTCAGCTAGGAGGGTTGTGACAACGGAGGCGGCGAGTGCCTCCCTGTCATCACGTCCCCCGATGACTGCCACAATCCCGCACACACGAGCGAGGGTACCGAGCACCCAGATGTCGCCTTGGGGCCCTACGACTCTGGGAGGCTGTACTGGGAGGTCGTACTGGCGGCTAGATGACTGGCGGCTAGATGGACGCGTCAGCGCAGCGCACTAGTTCGGCGAGGCGGTTGGCGAGGGCAGTCGCCTCGCGCTCAGTTGACGCTTCAACCATCACCCGGATGACCGGCTCGGTGCCGCTCGGGCGCACAAGCACCCTTGTGTTTGGGCCTGCCGCGACGCTCAGTTCGTCAATCGCGCGCCAAGTACCCGCATCGAGCGATTCGGTCGCGGTGCCTACATTGATCAGAACCTGCGGCGCTTCCCGCATGGCCGCGCGGGCCAACTCTGCGCTCGTCAGCCCCGAAGCAACGAATGCCGGGCTGCTAGGCACAGGAGCAGTCGGTGGCTTCCGCTGAGCTGCGCCGCTGCGAACTACCAAGTCGGCCAAATGAACAGCGCTGCGTAGACCATCGCCGGTAGTGGCTTCACGGCGGAAGATCACATGACCTGACTGCTCGCCGCCCAAGCTGTACCCGCCAACATCAAGCGCCTCAAGCACAGACCGGTCTCCTACCGCGGTCTCCACCACTTCGATGCCCGCTGCAGCCATAGCCCGGCGCAGTCCCAAATTGGACATCAACGTAACGACGAGTGTGTTGCGTGCCAGCAGGCCGCGTTGGGCGAGATCCAACGCGAACAGCGCCATCTGGCGGTCACCGTTGATGATGCCGCCGTCGCTGTCAACGGCAATCAGCCGATCGCCGTCGCCGTCAAAAGCGAGACCGAGGTCGGCACCCTGATCGGTCACTGCTGCTTGCAATGCCGCCGGGTACACCGAACCGCAGCCGTCGTTGATGTTACGACCGTCCGGATCGCAGAACAGTGCCGTTACATGCGCTCCGAGCCGACGCAACAGCCCGGCCGCATGTGGTGCGCTCGCCCCGTTTGCACCGTCAACGACGAGGCGAAGCCCGTTGAGAGTTCGACCCCCAACAGAGGTGCGCAGCGAAGCCTCATAGAACGCCAGCACGCGACGTGCGTCGGCGGCTGATGGGGACCTAAACGCGCCGCAGGCCGGCTCGACTCGGCGCTCTGCGTCGGAGATCGGCGGAGAGTCGCCGTGACTCGATAACAGATCGTCGAGACACTGAGCCACGGCAGACTGCTCAGCATCGTTGAGTTTTGCGCCGCCGAGCCCAAACAGTTTGATGCCGTTGTCGTGCCATGGGTTGTGAGAGGCAGAGACCATGGCCCCAAACGCACTAGGCGCCCCTAAATCACCAGGCGCCCCAGGTGCCTCGAACGCACCAGCGAGTCCAGACGCAAATGCCACGACCGGCGTGGGGACGATGCCGAGATCGGACACATCGGCGCCAGCCGCTCGCAGGCCAGCAGCCAGAACACGGCTGAGGGCAGGACTCGACTCGCGCGTATCGCGGCCGATCACCCAGCGGCTGTTGGGTGATCGGGTCGCCAGCGTCTGGTGCGCGGCGCGGCCAAGTGCATACACGACGGTCTCATCGATGTCGCTGAATGCTCGCCCTCGAATGCCGTCGGTTCCGAAGGTGACAGCCATGACTCGGCTGAACGGCTAACGCTTGGAGTACTGGGGTGCCTTGCGGGCCTTCTTCAGGCCGTATTTCTTGGATTCCTTGATCCGGGCATCGCGGTGCAACAACCCGGCTGATTTCAGCGTCGAGCGCACCTGCGGGTCGAGCACGAGCAAAGACCTAGCAATCGCCAGCCGTATCGCACCGGCCTGCCCGGCTACCCCACCACCGTCAACGGTGGCATCCACATCGTAAGCGTCAGCGGTTCCCGTCAACCGCAACGGCTCTGTGATGTTCGTACGGTGGACCGACGAGGAGAAGTACTCCCCGAAGGCTCGACCGTTTACTGAGATGTTGCCGCTGCCGGGTCGGAACCTCACCCTGGCAACGGCCCGCTTGCGGCGGCCGATGGTCTGCGTCAGCGGTACTGGCACGAATCTGTGTCTTTCTGGTTGGGTGGCGCGGGGTTGGGTATCGGCTGTGCTGTCTGGAACTGCACAGGGTTAGTGGGCACAGGGTTAGCGGGCAATGGCACCGGGCAGCGAAAGCGGTTGCGGCTGCTGGGCGGCATGGGGATGGTGTGGTCCGGCGTACACCTTCAGCTTGCGCAGCTGCGCTCGTCCGAGCCGGTTGTGCGGCAGCATGCCTCGGATGGTTCGTCGGATTGCGTCGGCGGGCCGACGAGCCAGCAAGTCGCCGTATTGCTCGCTGCGCAGCCCACCGGGATAGCCCGAGTGACGGTGAACCAACTTTTTCGTCGCCTTATCGCCGGTCAGCACCACTTTGTCGGCGTTCACCACTACTACGTGGTCGCCACAGTCGAGGTAGGGGGCAAAGGAAGGTTTGTGCTTACCACGCAAGATCTTGGCGATCTCGGTGGCCATCCGGCCCAAGACCAAACCTTCGGCGTCCACCACGAACCATGCTCGTTCAATCTCGGATGCTTTGGGGGCGTAGGTGTACACGCTGAGACTCCGCTTGAGGCTCGGCCCCGGGCTAGGTTCGGTGGGGCGAGCGGCCTCGCAAGGCTACCGGCGATCAGCCCGCAGCCGTCACGGGCTGTGTTGTTGTCGTTGTGATGTTGTGCCGTTGTGCCGTTCTCGCAGCAGACAAGTCTGCTGTGGTGGGGGGGTCTGCTGTGGAAGGACAGCGCAGTGCTGCATAACTTGGCTGCATAGCTTGAATGGCATTGGCCATGAAGCGCTCATCGCAATCCGAACGGGACTCTGTACCTGTGACAGACTGTCGCACTGTCCGACTGGACTTGGCGTATCGCGGCACGGGCTTCCGCGGCTTCGCTGCCAATGCAGGCGTGCGGACCGTCGCCGGCGATTTGAACGCTGCGCTGGAGCGTGTCTTGGGTCGAGCACCGACACTGAGCGTGGCCGGTCGCACCGACGCAGGAGTCCACGCGACGGCGCAGGTGGTGTCTTTCAGAGTCGGGCACGACGAGCTGCGACGAATCGCAACAAACCGCAACACAACCGACTGGAACGCAACAGACCAGCGCAACAGCGTCAAGTCTGAAGGTCAACCTGACAGTGCCGACCGGTTCGGTGGGTTCGCATCTTCGCTCAACCGCCTTCTGCGTCCCGAGATCGCAGTGACGGCGGTGTCACTCGCTGCTGAGGGTTTCGATGCGCGCCATTCGGCCCGTGCCCGTGCCTATGAGTACCGCATCCGTACCACCAAACACCCAGACCCTCGCACTGCCGATCTCGAATGGCACGTTGCCGCACCCCTTGACATCGGTCAGATGAATGTCGCCGGAGGCCATTTCGTCGGCGAACACGACTTCACTTCGTTCTGCCGACGGCCAAAGGGCCGCCTTGAGGCTTCGCTGGTACGCACCGTGGCCCGAGCGCACTGGAGCGCAGACGGTGCTTTGTTGTCGTTCGAGACAGAGGCGAACGCCTTTTGCCATCAGATGGTGCGTGCCATCGTCGGGCACTGCGTGGCCGTGGGCCGCGGCGACCGGTCAGCCAACGACGTACCTTCCGTGCTCGCAGCCCGCGACCGGCACGCTGCAGCGCCTATCGCGCCGCCCCATGGCCTCACGCTCGTCGCTGTCCGCTATCCCCCCAATTGCCCCCCAAGCCAACAGACCCACTGCTGAGAGGGGGGGGGGAGAGGGCTACGACTCAGACTTGGGGGCTACGACTCAGAGCGGAAAACCTCTATGCGGTTTTCTGGGTTGAACCACAGTGCGACATGTTCTTGCACATCGGCGGCGGTGATCTCCTCAAGTGCCGCGCGTCGCTGGGCGGGCGTGCCTACATCGTCGCTGTTTACGTATTGTCGCTGGATTAGTGGGCCGATGATCGACGAGTTCGACTCAAGCGCGTAGTTGTCCTGCGTCACCGAGATGGCCTGTTGCAGATCGCGGTCGGTGGGGCCGTTGGCAGCCAACTCCGTCACGATCTCAATGATGGAGGCGTGGCTGGCCTCGAGTCCTTCCGACGGCCCGGTGGCGCTGATGCGCGCTGTCCATTTCCCCGTGGCACCGTCGGTCGAAACCGACGCTTGGACCAAGTAAGTGTCGCCAAGTTCTTCACGCACCCGTCCGACCAGTAAGTCATTAATGACCGCAGTGACCACATCGCTCAGCACCAGCGTCTCGGTAGTGAGAGCTGCATCCGCGCCGAACGCGATGTCCAGACCGGTTGAGCCCGAGTCGGCCTCGACCGGAATCTCGATGCGCTGTATGCCCGACGGGAACCCTGGGTTGCGGTCGGTGAACGTGTCATCGGGGCCGGTTGGCAACGTGCCGAGATAGCGCGCAGCCAAGTCCGCCACTGTGCCGCGGTCGATGTCACCCACTACCGCCACCAAGAGATCGTCCACATCACCTAGCCGAGCCTCGTAGAGGCCGAACAGCGAATCGGGGGTGACGGCATCGATCTGATCCTGCGTGGCGACGAACTGGTACCAAGGGCTGCCTTGATACTGGGCTGCCAACAGGGTCAGCTCGGAAACCCACAACGGGAATGTCTCAGCATTCGCCAGACGAGACTGCATCACTTGGATCTGCTCGTTGACTGCCACCTCGGTGATGCGCGGCTGCGTGACGTACAGATGCAGCAACGCGAACAACGTTTCGAGATCATCAGAACCGGACAAACCAGAGAAGCCCTCTGTGTGCTCAGCGATGAACGGGCTGAGCCGGGCGGTCGTAGTAGCCAAGTACTCGTTGAGTTGTGTAGCAGAGGCATCCCCGAGACCGCTCGAAGCGACCGCTCCTGACGCGTGGGCCACCAGTGCAGAATCGCCGATGCTCAACACAGACCAGCCGCCCAAGCTTTGAGCAAACAAATTCACTTCACCGGCTGCGATGTCGGAAGGCACGAACACAACACGCGTACCGTTGGGAAACTCCCACTCATAGGCATCGGCGAACAGTGCCACTGCTGTCTCACGCGACGGGGCGACAGGGTCGGGGCGCGTCATCAGCGTCTCCACCGCCTCTTCAGCCTCAGGGGGTGCTAGGGGCGCGGCCGACTCGGCGGCTGCGAGCAGCTCACCTGCTGTGGGAACCGCCGACGGGTCGGGACCGACAGACACAACAAGTGGAGGTGCAGCATCAAGTATCCAACGCAGGTGCGCGGTGGCCTCTTCGACCGTGTAGCTATCGAAAAGAGCGCTCAGGCGGGCCACTCGGTCTGCTGTAGAGGAAATGTCAGCGCCGCTCAAAAAGTGCGCTGTGTAGGCAGCCGAATACTGCTGATCTTGGCGGGTCTCGTCGCTGGTGAGTAAGAACTCAAGCGAAGTGCGGAAGGCTGCTGTGGCTTGATCTAGTTCGGCTTGCGTGAAGCCGAAATGCGCGGCGCCTTTCACCACCGAGACGAAGTCGGTGGTGGCTTGGCCGAGGTCTTCGCCCTGATAGTTAGTGCCGTACAGACGCAGCCCGCGGGCAGCGCTGAAAGAGTTGAAGTGCGGCTCGGTGGCTTGGGCCATCAGACCCGCCTGATACGCAGCATCGAGACGAATGTCGAGCATTTGGGCAATGAGATCTTCGAGAAGCAACAAGCGCTCGCCGCCCACCGTGCCCTGAGGCCAGGCAGGCAGCTGCCAGTCCAACGAGACGTAGACGGGACCGTGGTCGGGGTGGGTGACCACACCGGTTACTGGCACGTCAACGAAATCAGCGATGAACGCAGACCGGTCGGGCTGAGCCGGAGCCGCAGCGGTGCGCGGCTCCAACTCGGCGAAGTAGGACTCCACCAGCGACTCCAAATCGCCCGCAGGTTGGTCTCCCACTACCACCACGGCCATGTTGTCGGGCCGATACCAGGTGTCGTAGAAACTGCGAAGGGTCTCAGCCGTCGCCGACGTGTTCGACTCTTCGCTGCCGCCAATCAGCATGCCTTCATAGACAGTGCCCGAGTAGTAGATCGCGTCTAGATAGTTGGATATGCGCCCCGACGCTGTCTCGTCACGCAGGCGATATTCGTCAAGAATGATTCCTCGCTCGGCCTCGACGTCATCAGCAAAGAGCGTGGCCGCTGACGCCCATTCGGACAGCACTGTGAACCCTACGTCCAAGGCGTCGGGGTCATCGAGTTGGAAGTCAAGTATGTAGACGGTCTCGTCGGGACTGGTGTAAGCGTTGAGATCGGGTCCGAAGTCGATGCCGAAATCGCGCAGCACTTGGGAGAGTTCGTTCTTGGAGAAACGCTCTGTGCCGTTGAACATCATGTGCTCCACGAAGTGAGCTGTGCCCTCGGCGCCATCGGGATCGAGCACTCCGCCGGCATTCACCACCAAATGCATAATCACCGAACCGCCCGGCGAGTCATTCGAGCGGACGTAATACGTCAGTCCGTTGGGAAGTTCGCCGATCACGACCTCAGGGTCAACGGGCAGCGGGGTCGGGTCGGGATCGCCGGGGTCGTAATCGTTGAAGACCCCCAAATCGACTGGGTCGCCAATGGAAGGAGCGGCTGTCCCCTCGGCAGGCGTCGCCGGGGTCGGGGTCGCTGAGGTGGACTCGTCCGCCTTCGCAGACTCTGACTCAGCGGTGTCTTCAGAGTCTTCGGTGTCGGCGGCTGTCGGTGTGTCAGCGGCGGCTTGCGTTGTGTCGGCGGCGGACTCGGGAGGTTCGGGTGCGACATCGTGGTCGTCGGGGGCACACGCCGCAGCCACCATCGCGGCGGCGAGGATCAGTGCGACAAGTCGGCGTCGGGGAGCTAGATGCATCAAAGAACTCACTAGTTGTGCGGGTGGTACGCGGCGCATGACGGTAGCGGCGGTTCAGTTCTGGCCTTCGCAGTTCCGGTGTTCGCATGGCATACTCACCCAAACTGTTCGCTTAAACCTACGACAAAGAAGTGGTACACCCATGACCATTCAGCTTCCTGAACTTCCGTACGCGCAGGACGCGCTCGCCCCGCACATCAGCGAGCGCACGATCGGCTTCCATTACGGCAAGCACCACGCTGGCTATGTGGCGACCCTGAACAACGGCGTGGCCGGAACTCCCGACGCGGATCGTTCCTTGGAGGATTTGGTCGGCTCGCTACCGCCCGGTCCACTGTTCAACGCTGCCGCGCAGACATGGAATCACAATTTCTATTGGAAGTCGATGTCTCCCGACGGCGGCGGCGTTCCCGAAGGCGATTTGGCGGCGGCGCTAGATGCGAGCTTTGGAGGGACCGACGCGTTCTTGACCGACTTTGCAGCAAAAGCAGTCGGCAACTTCGCTTCAGGCTGGGGATGGCTGGTACACGATGCTGCTGCAGGCGGTGCTGAGGCCCTGCGCATCGTGCAGACCGATGATGCCCAGACGCCGCTGACGCAAGGGTTGACGCCGTTGGTGGTGATTGACGTGTGGGAGCACGCCTACTACCTCGACTACCAAAACGCCCGGCCCGCCTACGCCGCTGCGTTCGTTGAGCACTTGATTAACTGGGAATTCGCCGCAGCCAACTACGCCGCAGCCGTGCAGGCCACTTCGTAACCCGCCGTAAGGGACCGCACCAGATGAGCGGGTTGACGAGCTAACGCCGCAGTAAAACCCGCAGCAACGTGAGCGGTCCGGTAGTGAGCGGCCCGGTAGATCGTCTCCGCGCACACTTTCATATCGGCTAATTGCCTACGTTTTGTCTACGGTCGCATCCGTAGGTTGACGCTACGCTGCTAGGAAATCACTGGTAGAGTTTGCCGATTCTTGAGAGGGTTTGTGAAGTGATCAAGTATCTCGGCTCCAAACGGCGTCTAGTGCCTACAATCATTGACTTGTTCTTGCGGTCAGGTTGTACCACGGCGCTTGACTTGTTTACAGGTACCACCCGCGTTGCTCAAGCACTCAAGCGCAACGGAGCATCAGTCACAGCAGTTGACACGGCGCGCTATTCGGAAGTGTTTGGACGTTGCTGGATTTCGCTTTGCGTCAGCGAGATAGATGATCGTGAACTGGACGATGCGCTCACGTTTCTGAGCCAGTTAGATCCAGTGCATGGCTATTTTACTGAGACGTTTTGTATCAAGTCGAGATTTTTTCAACGTCACAATGGTATGCGTATAGATGCTATTCGTGAAGCACTTGAAAAAGATTTTCGTGACTCGATGCTCTTTCCAATACTTCTGACATCTCTGATTTTGGCCGCGGATCGAGTTGACTCAACTACGGCTGTGCAGATGGCGTACTTGAAGAAGTGGTCAGATCGCTCCTACAACAACCTAGAATTGCGAAAACCAAAACTGCTGAGTGGAAACGGAAAAACTATACGAGGCGACGCAGTTGAACTGGCGCCCAAACTAGACAAAGTTGATTTCGCTTATCTAGATCCCCCATACAATCAACACCGCTACTACACAAATTATCACATCTTCGAGACTCTCGTCGCATGGGACGCTCCAGCACACTACGGTGTTGCCTGCAAGCGTACCGACAGTCGCGATGATTCGACCAAGAGCGACTTCAACAAGAAGCGTCAGATGCCTACAGCACTTCAGTCAACCATTCGGGACTTGAACGCCGAAGTTCTTGTGCTTTCCTACAACAACGAATCGTGGCTCACGTTGGCTGAACTCATGGAATATTGTTCCAACTACGAAGAAATAGTGCCACTGGCGTTTGATTCCAAGCGATATGTAGGCGCTCAAATTGGCATCCATTCGCCTGACGGCCTGCGAGTCGGCGAAATCTCACACCTAAGAAACGTTGAGTACGTACTCATAGCTGGTCCACGAGAGACAGTACGAACGATGACTAGGCCATATGTCGAATCACCAAATGAAATGCTCACAGCCTCAGCTATCAGTGCAATACGGCGCAGTGAATTCAGCCTATCTTGAATTGAATCATGAGATAAAAGTTATTTTTAGGTTACAGCAGCGCTTACGGGCGGTGACCCTACTTGGTCTGCCTGTAGGCCTTGTCCCGTCTCGCCACCGTCACCACCAACACTCGCATTGCTTCGTCTTGAACATCGCAGATCACTCGGAAATCACCCACGCGGTACCGCCACAGTTTGCCTAGGGGTCCACTGAGCACTCGGCCCGTGCGCCGCGGGTCTCCAGACGCGACGCGTGTATCCATGTAATCCAAGATCCGACGCGCCGAGTGCTTGTCAACCTTGCGCAGTTGGCTTTGGGCCGTGTCGGCGTAGTCAATCCTCCAAGCCAAGTGCCTTCCTCACGTCGTCGGTCGCGTGAGTCTTCTCCTGACCTTTGCGGAGGCGTTCAAGCACATCTGCCGCCAAGTAGTAGTCCTCAATGTCTTCGAGTCCGCGGTCGATGATCTCCCGCAGATAGAACGCCTTGCTCCTACCGGTCTGTGAAGCCAAAAAACTAAGCCGCTCTTCGGTATGAGGCTCAAGACGAATAGATGTCGGCATGCAGGTCTCCCTCTCGTGTCAACGATGTGTGATTACTTGTATTCACAATATCTCGTCAACATCTTGTCAGCGTTGCGTCGATGTAGCTGCGCTGCCCATCGGCGAGAGGGCCCTGCGGCATCAGCACGGCATGCACGGAGCGCGCACAGCGTTCGTTAGGCTGCACTTCGGATCCGAGACAGGCGATCCGAGACGGGCGATGTTTGATGTCTGCACAACATGATCTCCAAACGCTCGCCGAACTTGAGCCAACGGTGGAACGACTGCTTGAACGGCATTTGCGGCAGACCAAGGAATGGCACCCCCACGCGCTGGTACCGTGGAGCCGTGGCGAAGACTTCGCCCCCGACTACGAATGGTCGCCTGCCGAAGCCAATCTGAGCGAAGAAGCTCGCAGCGCCCTCTTCGTGAATGTCCTCACCGAAGAAAATCTGCCCTACTACTTCCGCGACTCAGAACGGCTCTTCGGCCGCGAAGGCGCCTGGGGTGAATGGGTGCGCCGCTGGACCGCCGAGGAAGGACGTCACGGCCGGGTCATCTACGACTATCTCTCGGTGACTCGAGCGCTCGACCCAGTCGCATTGGAACGAGCCCGGATGGCCCAAGTGCAGAACGGGCAGGTGCCCGAGCCTCCTAACGCGCTGGAGGGCCTTGCATACGTCACGCTGCAGGAGTTGGCCACGCGCATCGCGCATTTCAACACCGGCCGTCACATCGACGATCCCGCCGGCAAGGCCATCATGCGCCGGGTCGCCTTCGATGAGAACCTGCACTTCTTGTTCTACCGCGATGTGATGGGCGCAGCCGTCGAACTGGACCCTTCCAGCGCAGTGGTAGCCATCGCCAACCAGGTGAGTGGCTTTGCCATGCCGGGCTTGGGCATTGACGACTTTGACGCTCATGCACGCACCATCGCCGCAGCCGGTATCTACGACTTGGCAATACACCACGACCAAATTTTGCAGCCCGTCGTGGTGCGCGACTGGAACCTGCCGGAACTGACCGGACTGTCGAGCATTGCCGAAGCTGCTCGGGAACATCTCATGGCACTGATCGACCGCATCGGTCGCGTCGGCCAACGGTTCGCTGAACGCTACGCCGAGGCACGGAGTTCTTTGCGCAGCAACCCAGCACTGCTGCGCTAGCCCGACAGACCTAGCTCTGGGGCAAGCCCACAGGCCCAACCCGACGCAAGCTGCCCCGGCCCGGCGCGGGCTTTCGTGGTGGGTGGCGGGCCCGCACTGGTACCTTGAGCCGCCGGGTGCCCGAGTAGCTCAGTGGCAGAGCGGCTCTCTCGTAAAGAGCAGGTCGTGGGTTCAATCCCCACCTCGGGCTCAACAAACTGGCCGAGCAACGCCCAGAACGAGCAACGCTCAGACTGAACTGCGCCCAGACTGAACTGCACCCAGAACGGGCAGCGCGACAGCAGCAACACTGGCGCTTGGCCTATCGGCCGCGTGTCAGTGGCCGCAGCGGCCGAGACGGGTAAAGAGCCAGCTCAGGGCCAACCGTTGGTTGACGTTGAAGCGAAGCGACCCAGCAGCATCGGCAACTGCGCCCAGCTCCTGTGCCGCAACAGAGGCAGCCAGCACACCACTACTCGCCTCATTGCGGATCTGCGCCGACAACACAGCGAAGCCCATAGTGAGTTCATCGGTCTGCAAGCGTCGCAGCTCACGACGATGGCGCTCGTCGAGCGTGCTGCGGCCAACGTTGGCGCCGTACAGCTCAGCACGCTCGGTGGCTTCGGCTCGCTCGGTGTCATGACGCGCCTCAAGCGGGGCCGTAGCAGCTTCGGTAGCTGCCAGCGCGGCGTCGGCGGCTGCTATGGCGCTCGACGCGGTGCCGTCCAACGAGCCGCGAAATCCCTGCCACATGTCAACGCGTTGGGCAGCGGCGTCATCGGAGGCGAGCAGGCGCGCACGTTCGATCGACCCGCCCGCAGCCTCCGCCGCAAACGATGCACGCTCGTGTGAAATGCCGCCATCGCGCAGCACCGCAGCGAGGTCAGTCTCGCTGAGCGCCTCAAAGTTAACCCGGACGCAGCGAGAGGCCAGTGTCTCCATCGCCCGGTTGACCTCCTCAGCGAGCAGCACAAACACGCACGACGGCGGCGGCTCCTCCACAGATTTCAGCAAGATTGGTGCTTGCAGCCCGGCGCGGTCAACGTCACTGAGAACGATGACTTTCCGGTCTCCGCTGACGGGTGTCGCAACCGCCTCGCGAACAGCTTGGCGAGCCTGATCTGCTGTCATAGCGGCGCCGACACGGTCGAACAGCAACAAATCAGGGTGCTGCGTGGCCAAGGCGAGACGTCGCTCCCGCTCCGGTGTGGCACTACGAGCCGCTAGCAGTTCGCCTGCGAACCGACATGCCGCGTCGCGCAGACCGGCTCCAGCGGGACCAACGAACAAATACGCCGGCAGTGGTGATCTCAGCGCTGCCTGCAGCCGAGCAACAGCGTCCGACTGTCCGATAATGCCGTCGAGCAGGTTGCCGAGCGGAGACTCGTAAACTGGTGGGTCTGAGGACGATGACAAGGACGACGGCGAGGACGGGGACGACGGCGGCCCAGACGCATCTGGAACAACCTGGGGGGGAACGATCTCAACTGGCGGTGCCGACGGGGGCGGGTCGGGGGCAGAGCGCTCCGATTGAGGCACAGACTCCGGCATGTCCGGCTGCGGCGACGCATCGCCGAAGTCAAACAGCGACAGTTCTGCTGGCTCTGGGGAAACTGCCTGCTCTTCGTTGCCAACGTCTGGCGAGGCGGCATCTGGCGAGGCGGCATCTGGCGACACAAGAATCTCTCAACTCACCGAAGAGGTGTTACCGCGCCGATTTGGCGCACATCCGCAGCTAAAACTGGTGCAGCGGGACATCAAATCAAGCATCAGATCAAGAGGCATCGGGTGGGGATGAGCCGATGGCCTATGCATCGCCTGCGAACTTTCCTGCGAGAGCCGCTCTGACACGCGCCGCAACTTCGTCGATACTGCCTAAAGCGTTCACGCTCACCCAGCGCTCAGGTTCCTCTGCACACAACGACTTGAAACCTCTCTGCACGCGCTCCCAAAAACGGTGGTCTTCATGTTCGAACTTGTCTTTTTGGCGAACCGTCGAAGCGCCATCACGCCAGAGTGCCAACTGATCACCGTCGGTGCCATCAAGGCGACGACTGATGCGTTGGCGCGCATCGAAGAGCGGCATCTCAAGTAGCACGACCACATCGGGAATGAGCACATCGGGCAGCGGATGGCCCACAGGTGGAGGTTCTGGGCGGCGAGATGCGTACTGCGTCAAAAGACGCAACTCCTCAATCGGCAAACCGCGTCCATAGCCCTGATAAGCCAGCATTGAGCCATACGATCGATCCGTCACAACATGGCGCCCGTTGGCCAGCTCAACTGCAACAACTTCGGCAATGTGCTGCGCTCGGTCGGCCGAAAACAACAGTGCCTCCGACCTAGGAGTGGGCCAGAGGTTTGAATAAATCAGCAAATCGCGTAGGTGCGCACCCAGCGGTGTGACCCCAGGCTCGCGGGTCAGCACAGCATCAAGATCCGCAGCGAGACGCGTCGCCTGCGTTGACTTGCCGACACCTTCTGCGCCCTCAAAGGCGATGTAGCGTCCGCGAGCGGTCACGAGTTGGCCTCGGCCTCGTCGGCTGGCTGAGGCGGCTGAGGTACACGGCGGCCTTGACCTTGCCCGCTGCGCAGCGAAAGAGCAGCCAGCAGACCTGCCGACAAGATCAACAGCGCGCCGAGCCACAGCGCTCCCCGCACACCGGGCAAAGAAAACGTGGCATCGCCGAACCTGATCTGGTTGTCGAACGCAACGCCAAAGAACCACTGGAAGCCATCTGACAAGAACCCTCCGGCCGCCATCGAGATCAGCAGGCAGAACCGCACCAGCGTGTACATCGCCGCGAAGACCCGCCCTCGCAGCACCTCTTCCACATTCTCGTGCAGCAGTGTCAAACCGGTGACATACACCGAACCGGCGGCGAGCCCCAGCAGCAGCACCCCGGCGAGCACCAACAATGTGATCGAAGCCGAGGCGGCGAACAACAGCGAGGCACCGGCCACGAACACTGAGAGCACAAACAGGCGCGCACGCCCCTGTGCCGCGAGGGCGGATTGGCGGCCGAAGTGGTTGGCGGCGCTTTGCAGCACCGTCACCAGCGCCACACCGCCGCCGACACCCAGACCCATCGCCACCAAAATTGAGCTGAAACCAGCGCTGCCGGCGCCCAGCACTTCATCGTTGAACACCGCTCCCAGCGGCACCAGCATCCCACCGCCAACCATGCCGGTGCCCAGACCCACCAGCACCGCACGCACCTGCGGGTTCAAAGCAATGAAATCCCAGCCTTCGCGCAGCTCACGGAAGCCTTGCCGCCAGTCGATGCGGCGACCGGTGTCACGACGGCGGCGAGCCACAGTGGCATGCGGAGACAGCGGCAGCGTCGCAATGATCGCAGCAGCAATGAGGAAGGTGGCCGAGTCGAGCACCAGCGACATCTCCACTTGGCCAATATCTGTCCAGCCGATCAACTCGCCGAGTTTGGCCATGAGCGCAAATGCGCCAGCACCCAGCGGAAACGTGCCGTACGCAGCTACTAGGCCCAGCGAGTTCGCAGCAGTGAGATGCTCGGCGGGCACGATGTTGGGAACGATCGCTTCCTTGGCCGGACTCCACAACGAGGTGGCCAACTCAAGCGCCAGCGATGCAAGCACCAAGAGCCACACCCGATCAATGAACGGAATGGTCAACAGCACACTGGCGCGCGCAATGTCGCATATCACCAAGAGCCGTTTGCGGTTGAAACGGTCAACGATGATGCCGCCAGCGGAGGCTAGGAAAAAGCCGGGAAGCACCCGCGCTGTCACCACCAGCGCGATTGCGGAGCCGGGCTGATCGCCGCCGATGCGCCGCGCTACCTCGATGATCGCAAGTAGCCCGATCCAATCACCGAACGAACTCACCACCTGCGCTGCCCACAGACGCAGGAACCCCGGTGCCGCGAGCAGCCCCGACCGCGACCCGCCGAGCGGCGGGTTCGGACGCTGCGAACTCATAGCACTCAGCAGGCTAGGAGCCGGGCGATGCTTGCTTTTTCGCCGACTTCTTACGGGCAGGCGACTTTTGAGCAGCCCGCTTGGTGGCAGCCCGCTTGGTGGCAGGCGACCTCTTCGACGCGGACTTTTTTGATCGAGCCGCTCGTTTTTTAGCCGGACCCTTGGCGCGGCGCATCGCCAACAGTTCAGCTGCGCGTTCTATGGTCAACGTTTCAGCGTCGTCGCCCTGTCGCAGCGATGCGTTGTATTCGCCGTCGGTGACATATGGGCCAAAACGGCCGTCCTTGAGAACCACGGGTTTGCCGCTGTCAGGGTCTTGGCCGATCTCGCGGCCCGGCTTCGCCGCCTGCTGGCCCCGACGACGCGGAGGTTGAGCAAGCAGCGCCAGCGCCTCATCCACGGTGAGCGTGAACAACTGCTCCTCTGTCTCGAGACTGCGGTTCTCGGCCTTCGCGTCCCCAACGGCTGCCTTGGTGAGATACGGGCCAAAACGGCCGTTCTGTACCGTGATTTCGGCTCCGTCAGCCGGATCAAAGCCAACTGAGCGCGGCAGCGTCAACAAACGCAGCGCTTCAGCCAGCGTCAGCGTCTCGGGCGACTGATACGACAACAGCGAAGCTGTGCGGGGCCGTTCCTCGGTTTCATCGGGTCGGCCCACCGAGATGTACGGCCCGAAGCGGCCGGGTCGCACGATGATGTCGAGACCGCTTTGGGGGTCGGGGCCTAGCACTCGTTCGGTCGGCGCAGCGAGCAGTTCAAGTGCTCGATCGATGGTCAATTCGTCCGGTGCTAGATCATCAGGCAACGGGCGGGTGAGTTCACCGCAACGCAGGTACGGGCCGAAGCGTCCCACCCGCGCCACCACCGGCTCACCGCTGGCATCAACACCGATAGGGATGCTGTTGATCTCGATTGGGTCAATGTCAGCTAGGCGGTCGTCGGAGACGAGGTAACGCAGACCGCCAGCTACTTCGGGCGCAGTGGCTTCGGGATCGCCGAAGTAAAACGACCTCAGCCACGGCTCAGCGTCGCGCTCGCCACTCGCTATCTCGTCAAGATCTTCCTCCATACGGGCCGTGAGCGCATAATCGACCAAATGATCAAAGTGCCGCTCCATCAGCCCCACCGTGGCAAACGCAGTGAACGCAGGCACTAGCGACGATCCCTTCTTCCATACGTACCCCCGTGCCTGGATCGTTTCAATGATGCTGGCGTAGGTGCTGGGTCGGCCGACGCCGAGTTCTTCGAGGCGCCTAATCAGCGATGCTTCGGTGAAGCGGGCGGGTGGAGTGGTGTGATGCTCGGAAGCCTCAAGCGCAACTGCTGTCGCAGCATCGTCGGTGTCGATGTCAGGCAGGATGCGCTCAGGTTCGGAGTCGGTGCCGGTCGGTGCCGGCGCGTACGCCAATCGAAAGCCCGGACTAGTCACCACCGTGCCCGCAGCAGAAAATTCCACATCGTGAGGGCCAGAGGGGTCCCGAGCGCCAGCCTGTTCTGTTGCCAGTTCACATTCGGCCGTGCCGGCCAGCCGAATCGTGACGGTCTCGCCGGTGGCATCGATCATCTGGCAGGCAATCGTGCGCTGCCAAATAAGGTCGTACAGGCGAGCAGCGTCACCGCCGAGGTCCGTGACGGCCCCGGCGGTCGGCCAGTCCTCGCCTGCGGGGCGGACCGCCTCGTGGGCTTCCTGCGCGTTCTTAACTTTGCGGGCGTACGTGCGCGGCTTCGGCGGCAGGTTCTCAGCGCCAAAGTTTGCCGCCACGATGCGCCGTGCTGCGCTCAATGCCTGATCAGACAAAGTGGTGCTGTCGGTACGCATGTAGGTGATGCGTCCGTTCTCGTACAACCGTTGTGCTGCCGCCATCGTCCGCGACGCAGAGAAACCCAAGCGAGCGCCTGCTGCCTGCTGCAACGTCGAGGTGATGAACGGCGCCGGTGGCCGGCGGCGATACGGCTTGGCTTCGCGCGAGGTCACCGTGAGCTGTCGGTGTTGCAGATCATCGGCCAGTGCGGTGGCGGCGCTGCCGTTCAGCACGGCAATTCCGTCGGTGCGTTGGCTGCCCTGCTGGTCGAAGTCGCGCCCCGTGGCGATCCGGCGGCCATTTAGCGACACCAGCGGCGCATCGAACTGTTCGACCTGTTCGGACGGGGCACCACCGGACGTATTGGCACCAACATCGAGCGTGGCCGTTAAGCGCCAGTACTCCGCCGCCCCAAACGCCATCCGTTCTCGTTCCCGCTCGACGATGAGACGGTTGGCGACACTCTGCACACGACCTGCCGACAGCTTCGGCGCCACCTTGCGCCACAGCACAGGAGACACCTCATACCCATAGAGCCGATCGAAGATGCGTCGAGCCTCTTGTGCATCCACGAGTCGGCGATCTAGATCACGCGGGTGGTCGATGGCCTCTTGGATAGCCGCCGCGGTGATCTCGTGGAAGACCATGCGGTACACGGGAGTCTGCGGGTTGAGCACCTCCAGCAGATGCCACGCGATGGCCTCGCCTTCGCGGTCTTCGTCGGTGGCCAGATACAACTGGTCGGCATCACGCAGCAACGACTTCAATCGTCGTACTTGATCGTTGGCTGTTACCACGTACAACGGCTTGAAGCCGTCGGTGGTATTGACCCCCAACGACGCCCACGGCTCAGACTTGAAGGCCGTCGGCACTTCCGACGCGTTGCGCGGCAAATCCCGGATGTGACCAACGGAGGACTCCACCACATAGTCATCGCCCAAGAAACGTGAAATGGTCCGCGCTTTCGCGGGCGATTCAACAATGACAAGAGAGGTTGCCATGGGCCTCCGAACTAAACAGCAGCCGCTGGTGTGCCAGATCTAGGGCACCACATGCGGCAACGGCGGTGCGACTAGCGCCGGACGGTAGCGGAACAGACCCGACGCGCGGCACAGGCGCAGTGCTAGCTCGCCGCTCGACTTGCGCCCAACCGGTGCAGAACCCAAGCCACAACGGCAGCAGCGGTGGCCGTCACGACAGCAGCCGGCGCATCGGCCACAACCGGTGCGCCGAGTGCGGCACTGCCGAATCCTTCCGCTTCAGGCTCACCCACGGGCCAAGGCCAAAGCACCCGCAGCGATCCGGCCATGAGACCGATGAGCACCGCCACGACGGTGTCGCGATGTCGCTCCAACAAATGCTGCAACAAGCGCGAGAACACACCTAGCCCAATCATTGCACCCAAGCCGAGCAGGGCCACTGACCCGAGGTCTTGGTCGGATACCGCTTCGGTGACCGGGTCGTACATGCCCAAAAGCAGCAAAATGAAGGCGCCAGAGATACCGGGCAGGATCATTGCGCACACCCCCAGCGCACCAGCACCGATGAGTGCCGCCGGGGCTGGATCGGCAACACTGCCCGCACGCAGACCCCCGAGCACGAACACTGCAGATGCCACGCCCGTGGCTAACACTGCGAGCCCGAGATGCCACTGAGTCACTTCGCGACGCGTCGTGACCACGGTCATCGCCACGAGTCCGAAGAAACCGGCGGACATCGCAACCGGTTGACGGTCGATACCGATCCGCACTAGCTCAACTAAGCCGAGCACTGCGGTCGCAATGCCCACGCCCAAGCTGGTAACAAACGCCCACTCCGCCCCGCGAGCAGTTGTGAGAGCTTGTCGCAGTCGGCCTCTCAGCAACTGGCCAGCGACAGTGCTCAGCAGCGCAATCTGGCCCACTAGCCGGTCGTATATCCCCAAAAGCAGCGCGATGGTGCCGCCCGAGACACCCGGCACGACATCGGCGGCTCCCATCGCCAAGCCCCGCGTTACGTTCGCAACCACCCGCTGGACCATCAGACTGAAACTACGCCATGATCGCCGCGGCAATCGCATCGGCGCTCTCGCGCAGCGGCACTGTCACCGATGCGGGCGCGGCTTGAGAGCACGGGTGCCAGCGTGCCGTTGGGTAGGCCGCGTACCAACCAGCGCGGCAAGTCCCCGGGTCAAGACCCGGGGACTCCCGCTGACAACGGAGCAGGCGGTCGCTGGGCAACTCAGCCCATGGCCGAGTGTCAGCCGCTCGAGACCACGTCGTCCAGCGCCAAGCCAGGGCCTCCGTGTTCGGAAACGTCAAGGCCTGCCATCTCCTCCTCCGCCGATACACGCAGTCCGATGGTCTTTCGAAGAATCCAAAAGAGAACGAACGCAGTTGCGATCACCCAAACCGCGACTATCACAACCATCAGGAACTGCACAACCAGTTGCTCAATGCCCCCACCGTAGAACAGACCGGCATCATCGCGACCCAAAAATGCGTCGTCGTAGCGAGCGAACAGGCCGATGGCGAGGGTGCCCCAGATGCCAGCTGCGCCATGGACGGCGAATGCGCCTACTGGGTCGTCGATCTTCAGCTTCCGATCTACGAAGCCGACGACTCCCACCACGATGAGTCCTGCGACAAAGCCCGTGATGATCGCGCCCCAAGGCGTCATCGTGCCGCAGCCGGCTGTGATGCCGACAAGGCCGGCCAGCGCGCCATTTCCTGCCATCGGCACATCGGGGCGGCCGGTGCGCAGCCAGTTCAACGCCGTTGCGCCGATCACGCCGGCGCATGCGGCCAGCACTGTGTTGAGCGCAACGAACATCACCCGGTTGTCGGCTGCGAGTTCTGAGCCGGGGTTGAAGCCGAACCAGCCGAACCACAAAATGAACACGCCCAAGATGGCGAGCGTCACGTTGTGGCCAGGGATGTGGCGAGAGGTTCCGTCGGGGCCGTACTTGCCAATGCGAGGCCCGAGCATCCAAGCACCAACGAGAGCGATCCAGCCACCCACGCTGTGGACGATGGTGGAGCCAGCGAAGTCGCTGTAGACGGCATCGCCGATGGAGATACTGGAGATGAGACCGCCTCCCCATGTCCAGTGGACCACGACCGGGTAGATGATCGCCGTGGTGACTAGACTGAAGATCAGATACGTACTGAATTTGGTGCGCTCAGCCATCGCTCCAGAGGCAATGGTGACCGCCGTGGCAGCGAAGACGGCTTGGAAGAAGAAGTTGGTTGCGCCCGACAGTCCTTCGGTGATGTCAAACAGGTCAACACCACTCAGCGCGAACGAACCCCAGCCGAAGAAGTTGTTACCGTCGCCGCCGTAGGCGATGCCGTAGCCCACCAAAAAGAACGCCAAGATGCCGATGGACGCATCTGCGAGGTTTTTGGCCATGATGTTGGCCACATTCTTCGAGCGCGTAAGGCCCGATTCGAGCATTGCGAAGCCGGCCTGCATCAAAAACACGAGCACGCCGGCGATGAACACCCACAGGTTGTCCATCACGGCTTGCACCATCTCTGCGGTCAGCGAGTCGTCCTGCGCGCCGACAGGCCCGGCGAACAAGAACAGGCCCGCCGCGGTGCCAGCAAGAACGACAAAGAACTTGCGTTTCATGAAAATCCTCCCATTAGTTGGCTGATGGGTTGGCTAATGGCGGGAACCTAGGAGTGTGGTGTTGCACAAAGGTCACCTCGTTATGACCACACGATGCACAATATAGGTCGGTAATGTTGCCGCAATGTTTCGGCCACGTTGCGCGCCGCCGACGGACCTTGATGGTGCGTCAGAACCGAGCGTGACGAATTACAAAACGCATCACAAGAAAGCAGGGACAAACACCAAGCTGACGATAGTCATCACCTTGATAAGAATATTCATCGCCGGACCGGACGTGTCTTTGAACGGATCACCAATGGTGTCACCCACCACCGCAGCAGCGTGTGCATCGGTGCCCTTACCGCCATGCGCACCCGCCTCAATGTACTTTTTGGCGTTGTCCCAAGCACCACCCGAGTTCGCCATGTAGATCGCGATCAAGAACCCCGTCACCACCGCACCAGCCAAGAAACCACCCAACGCGTTTACGTCAATAAATCCGATCACCAACGGCAATACCACCGCCAAACCCCCCGGCAGCAACATCTCTCGCAACGCCGCTTGAGTAGAAATGTCAACACAGCGACGACTGTCAGGCCTCACACCCGGTTCGCCTTCACGCAAACCCGGAATCTCAGCGAACTGACGGCGGACCTCCACAATCATCGACTGAGCCGCCCGACCCACCGACGACATCGTGAGAGCAGCAAAAATAAAGGGTGTCATCGCGCCTAAGAACAGGCCGATGGTGACTGCCGTGTCGTTGATATCGAGAAACACCTGCTCGCCTGCTGTCAAGCTGAACGACTTGAACAGAGCCAGAGCCGTCACCGCAGCCGAGCCCACGGCGAAGCCTTTGGCGACGGCGGCGGTGGTGTTGCCCAGCGAGTCGAGGCTGTCGGTGACGTTGCGCACCTCTGGCGGCAGTTCGGCCATCTCCGCAATGCCTCCGGCGTTGTCGGCAATAGGGCCGTACGCGTCAACTGCCACGATGACACCAGTCACTGCGAGCATGCCAATGGCCGCTAACGCAACGCCGTACAGGCCAATCTCATCGCCTGCTGAGCCGAAGGCCAAACCGCCGAACCAGTACGACAGGCCGATCATCGCCACTACAAGCACTACCGCAGGAAGTGTCGAAAGCTTGCCCTGCGCAACACCTTCAATGGTGACCGTGGCAGGTCCGGTCTCTGCCTGCTGCGCGATGCCCTTCACTGGCCTGAAGTGCTCAGAGGTGAAGTACTCTGAAGTGAAGCCGATGGCCCAACCGCCAAACAATCCCGTGATGATCGTCAGAGCCAAGAAGATCGGGGCGCTCAGCTCGTAACCGCCGAAGGTTGGGTTGCCGCTAAAGAGCAGCAATGTGCCCACAATGGAGAACACCACCGTGAGCGCCATCGCCACGTACTGGCCGGTGTGCAATTGGCCTGACAGGCTGCGGCCCTCGCGGCCCCGCACAAACAAAGCACCCACAATTGAGGCGATCATGCCGAGCGCCCCAATCAGAATCGGGTACATCAGCAAGCTCTCGGCGTCACCAAAATTGCCCGCCAAGGCATCGCCTTCCAAAAAGACCGGCACCAGCAGCGATGCCAGCACAACCGGTGCCACGATTGAGCCGGCGTAGGACTCAAACAGATCGGCGCCCATGCCCGCAACGTCGCCCACGTTGTCGCCGACAGCATCGGCGATGGTGGCCGGATTGCGGGGATCGTCCTCGGGGATACCCGCTTCTACCTTGCCCACCAAATCGCCGCCCACATCGGCGGCCTTGGTGTAGATGCCACCGCCGATACGGGCGAACAACGCGATTGAGCTGGCGCCCAACCCGAAGGCTGCAACCACTTGAAAAGCTTGGTCAACACCGAGCCATTTCACCCACAGCAGGTAGTTGAAAGAGATGCCCAAGAGCGCCAGCCCGGCCACGCTGAAGCCCATCACGGCTCCGCCCTTGAAGGCGAGCGGCAGCGCCGCGGCAGCGCCGTGTTGGGCGGCGTTGGCTGTCCGGCTGTTGGCTGCTGTAGCGATGCGCATGCCGATGAAGCCAGCCACCGACGACAGCACAGCGCCCATGAGGTAGGCGAAGCTGGCCGCCGGGCGACCGTCGATAGGCACGACCAGCAACAGCACAAACATGGCTGCCACGAAGACCGACACCCACTGGTACTCCCTACGTAGGAACGCCATGGCGCCTTCGCGGATCGCGGCGCCGATCTCGCGCATCAGATCGGTGCCCTGATCGGCTCTCAGCACCACCTTGGCGAAGTAGTACGCCAGCAGCAGCGCCCCCACAGAGGCAATCAGAGCCAGATATGGAACAGCAGTCACATGGACCTCCAAGGTCTCAGCACGGTTGAATCAGCTTGAATCAGCACAGTCAAATCAGAGTTATTCAGAGTTATCTCGCCGATTGGGTCGCGTCACGATTCGCGGACGGTTCGCAGGGAGTATGCCGGAGCGCAGGTCACAACGGCAGAGATGGATCGTTGGCTGCGTCTAGTTCGATCTGTGGGGTCTCGCTGCGGGCCTCATGGCGACCTGCCCACCACAGGACGGCCAAAGCCCCTGCCGCGGCGACCAGTGACGCAACCAAGATGCCGATCTTGGCGAGATCGGTCACGGCGGCGTCATCAAACGCGAGGTTGGAGATCAGAATCGACACGGTAAAGCCGATGCCTGCTGCGAAACCAGCGCCAACGAACTGCGGCCAATTGAGGCCTTCGGGCAGGTCGAAACCGAGCCGGGTGGCAAACCAGGTAAACAGCGTGATGCCGACCGGCTTGCCGACCACAAGACCCAGCACCACGCCCCAAGTGATCGGCGAGGCAGCGGCATCTGCCACCGTGTCACCCGACAGCTTCACGCCTGCGTTGGCGAACGCAAAAATAGGCACAACCAGGAATGCCGTGAAGGGGTGGAGAACCGATTCGAGACGCTCGGTCATCGGAACTGATTCCTGCACAAGAAACGAGGCTTGGTGAACGCGCTCGGCGCTGGGTCGTTCTGGCAGATCTTCCACCACATCTTGAGCTCTGCGACGGTCAAGCAGCGGCTTGGCGGGGGCCAGCAGACCCAGCGCCACCCCAGCGATGGTGGCATGCACGCCAGATTCGAGCGTTGCAAACCAAACCACGAGCCCCAGCACGACGTAAACCTCAATTGCCCACACCCGCAACCATGTGAGAACTCGAATGACAATCAAGAGACCGCCCGCCAGTGCTAGCCAACGAAAATCGAGGTCGCCTGAATAGAAGATCGCGATGACGGTGATGGCCCCGATGTCGTCCACGATGGCCAACGTCAGCAGAAACAGCCGCAGCATCGGCGGAACACGCGAACCCAAGAGCGACACAATGCCTACGGCGAAAGCAATGTCGGTGGCGGTCGGGATTGCCCAGCCCCCCGCAGCGTCACCGGAAGGGTTCAGAGCGAAATACAGCAGCGCAGGTACCGCCATCCCACCGACAGCTGCGATTGCTGGCAGCATGGCGGCACGCACATTGGCGAGATGGCCTGTCACCAACTCGCGCTTGATCTCCAAACCGACGACAAAAAAGAACAGCGCCATGAGGGCGTCGTTGACGAACTCTTCCAGCGTCAACGGGTGGAGGTGATAGCTGCCGATCGCCAGATCGATATAGGTATGCCAGAAGTCGAAGTAGCTGTCACTCCACGGGGAGTTCGCCCAGATGAGCGCCGCAGCCGTGGCGGCCAGCAGCAGAACGCTGCTGGCAACTTCACGATGAATGAAGTTCAGGATCGGACGGGCTACGTAACGGGCGAGCCGACTGTCGCCTCCGACGAACGTTTCCCGCTGAAACAGGTAGTCAGACCCTGCCATACGGGCGAACAGGATACGGGCCGTCGCTCAGGCGAAGCGGGCGATGTTCGCCCAGCCGTCGGAGACTAAGTTTCCGTGCGGCATGAACAGCACCGATGCAGCTCTCGGCGCGCGAACTGAGTCGGGTCCGCCCGATGAGGCTTGTGGCGTTGACACCAGCGAGAACAGTGGCAGCGACCGTCCACCCAGCAAGGGTGCCCGCAGCCGCGTGCGCATCCTTGATGCCGCCGCCGGGCTGCTGTCATGTCGTGGCTATGCGGCCACAACCCTCACCGACATCGCCGCGGCGGCCGAGATGCAGGCCGGCAGCCTTTACTACCACTTCGATTCCAAGGACGCGATTGTTGAGGAAGTGCTGAGGGTTGGTGTCGATCATGCCTGCGATGCCATCGACGCAGCACTCGCTGCGCTCGGCCCCGAAGCACCGGGTTCGCAGCGGCTGGCCGAAGCCATCGTGGCGTACGTCAACTGCGTTGTAGCCGAGAGCAATTTCACCGTGGCCAACATCCGCTGCTACAGCGAATCGCCGCCGCGCACACGCGAGCAGCTCGCAAGCGCCCTGCGCGGCTTCACCGACCTATGGGTCGGATTGCTCGGGGAAGGTCAAGCCGACGGCTCGCTGCGTAACGATGCCAACCCCCAAGTCCTAGCTCGGTTGATGATCTCAGGGATCAACTCGTGTGCGAACTGGTACCAGCCCAGCGGCGAGCTGCGTTTAGAGGATCTGGCCCGACAGTTCGCCGACATGGTGCTGCACGGTCTGCGCCCAACCGGTGCCGCCGTGGCTTGAGGGCAAGACTGGTTAGAGAAGATTCGCCAAGCTGGCAGAGCTGACTGGCAGAGTCGGCTATCAAAGTCGGCCGCCAGTGATCAAACGGCGGCGGTGCTCAAGAAAGTCGACCAGCACGTAGTCGCCCAGATTGTGCGGGCTGGTGAAGAAGGCCCGCCCGCCGTTCATCTCGGTCATCTTCTCGACGAATGCTCGCAAGTAGCTGTTGGGATCCAGCATGAAGACATTGATACGGATGTCTTGGCGGGTTGCCCGCGCCACTTCCGTCAGCGTGGCCTCAATGGTTTCGCGCGCCGGCGGGTAAGCAAAAAACGGACGTCCCCCGGGGCCGAGGTGAGCGGTGGGTTCGCCGTCGGTGATCATGATGATCTGCTTGGAGCCTGTCTGGCGGGCCAGCAGCCGCCGGGCAATCAGAAAACCGTGCGCCATGTTGGTGCCGTAGGCGAAATCCCAAGAAACCTCAGGTAGCTGCGTGGCAGTCAGCTCAAAGGCTGATTCGGCAAAGCCGACAATGCCTAAGTAATCGCGCGGGAACTGCGTTGAGATCAGCGAATGCAGCGCCAGTGTGACTTTCTTGGCAGGCAAGAAGTTGTCTCGCATCGGCATCGACAGCGACAGGTCCAGCATCAGCACAGTGGATGCACGCGATGTCAACTCGGCCCGCTCGATCTCGAAATCTTCCCCGGTGAGCTGCACGGGCGTGCCCGAACCTTGGCGGGTCACCGCGTTACGCACGGTGCGCTCAATGTTGAGGTTGAAGGTGTCGCCGAACTCGTACGGCTTGGTCTCATACGCGAATTCGTGACCGATGCCTGTCTTGGGCACCTGGTGGCTGCCGATCTTGTCGCCCATCAGCCGTTTGAACAGCTCGCCGAGCGCGTTCTGCCCGATTCGCCGCAACGCCCTCGGTGTGAGCTCCAAGCGGCCCTCGGTGTGCTGCGCTAGACCCGACTCTTCCAACATGCGGGCCAGCTCACTGAGCCGTTCCAGCGCCTCAGCAGATTGGCTGCCCAGCAGCTCACGCACCCGCTCAGGATCCACTTCAGCCAGCGCAGAGGGGCTGACGGCGCCTTGCAGCATCTCCGACAGAGCGTCAAGGTCACCGAGCTGGCTCAGCACATCAGCCGCTTGGGACATCGACAGCGGATCGTCGCCACCGAATTGGTAGCTGCGGTCCCAACCCATGTCGGGAAATGCCTGCTGGAGGTGCTGAGCAAGCTGCTGGGACTGCCACTGCAGGTCGAGGTCGTCCATGAACTGAGCTGCGAGATCGGCTAACTGCTGACGCTGAGCGGGAGTCATTGAGTTCAGCATCGACGCCATGGCTGCCATCCGCTTCGCCATGATCTCAAGCAGTTCGTCGAGTGTCTGAGGGTTCTCGGGGAAAAAGTCGCCGTAACGATCCATGAAGCCGTCGAAATCGGGCTCCTCGCCATTTTGCCTTTGGGCGAGCATCGCGTTGAGTTCGGCCATCATGTCCTTGGCGCGAGCAAGTTCGGGAGGCGACATGTTGCCCATAGCCCCGGACATCTGATCGAAGTAGCTCTGCGCGACTTCTCGACGCAGACGCTCAAGCAGTTCATGGAACTGCTCGCGAGCCTCCGGTGAGACAAAGTCGTAACTCTGCAGGCCTCGCATCTTCCCCGCTAGGTCGGGGGGCAGCATGTCGAGCTGGAGGTTGCGGTCGGTTGCAGTGGACTGGGCGATCTCACCCCGCCGCTCGTCACCGCTCGCTGCAGCGTCTTGCGCGAACTCTTCGAGTGCTTCCCGCTCCGTGTCGGTGATCTCATCGAGCTCGCGGGCAATGTCGTCGTACACGCCGCCGAGATCGAACTGATCAAGCATCTGGCGGCGGCGATCTTGCAACCGCTCGATCATCTCTCGTAATCCCTCAAGATGGTTGCCGTCGGCGTCGGTGAAACCCTGTTGCATAAGGCGTCGCAGCGCGGCGTTGAGATCGCCGTGATAGATCAGGTCGTCGGTCATCTCAGCGAACAAGCTGTCTGCGTCGAAATCGAAACCGGTCTGGGTGCCGTCCCACGCGGAGTACCGGAATCGGGTGCCCTCACGGCGGGTCCGACGCCGCCGGATCTTCATGGCCTGCGGGCACCGGGAGCTAACCCAGCACGACGATCCGGCAATGGCTTGCTTGGCCACATAGCGTTCACTCAGTTGCGAGAGCGGTAAGTCGCGCGGGCACCCACATGCTCTTTGTTGAGCCGTTTGGATAGGTGCAGGCCTTCAAGCACGAGTTCAACAGCAGATGCCAGAACTGCGGGGGCGGTGTCTTCGGCGGCTTGCGGGTTGGCCGAAGCCGACACCAGCGATTCTGCAGCTACAGCCAACGCCTGATTGCCAGCGAGCAGATCCATGTAGGCATCCGAGCCGAGATCGTCGCCGGTGTGGACCGTCTTGCCCTCACCGAAACTGGCAACCACGTCGCTCAGCTCGTCGGGCGAGAAACGGTTCTTAAACACTTCGAGCACAGCGGCACGCAGCATGTTCTCAACGATCTTGCCGTCGCGGCCTTCCTCGAGCGACTCAATCTCAATCTTGCCCGCAGTGGAACTCATGAGCGCTTCAAGATCGCTGACGCGAGGTGCCACGTAACGCTCGCCGCGCTGTAAGGCCCGGCGGGCAGCATTAGCCATGAGCGTCTCGGTGTTGGTGACCGTCATGCGTACCGACACACCCGAACGTTGGTTGACGTGACTGCTCGAACGGGCAACGTGGCTGAAGGTGGCCACGATCTCTGCCATGAAATCTGGAAGGTTCACCACGACACCTTCGCCCACTTCGGTCAGGTCCAGCGGGCGTGCCTCAGAAACGGCGATGTCCATCTCGGTGTCAACGTCGAGCGGATAATGCGTGCGGATCTGAGCACCGAAACGGTCCTTGAGCGGCGTGATGATGCGGCCCCGGTTGGTGTAGTCCTCGGGGTTTGCCGATGCCACCAGCATCACGTCGAGCGGAAGGCGAATCTTGTACCCCCGAATCTGCACATCTCTTTCTTCGAGCACGTTGAGCAGGCCCACTTGGATCCGCTCGGCCAAGTCCGGCAACTCATTGATAGCGAAGATGCCGCGGTTGGTGCGCGGCACCAATCCATAGTGCACGGTCAGTTCGTCGGAGAGGTACCTGCCTTCGGCCACCTTGATCGGATCGACCTCACCGATCAAGTCGGCGATGGAGGTGTCTGGGGTGGCCAGTTTCTCGCCGTAGCGCACGCTTCGGTGCGCCCACGCGATGGGGGTTTCCTCGCCGTGGGATGCGACGAGATCGCGAGCTAGGCGGGACACCGGGTGGTAGGGGTCGTCGAATATCTCCGAACCTTCGATGTAGGGCATCCATTCGTCAAGCAGATGTACCAGCGAGCGGATCATGCGAGTTTTGGCTTGGCCCCGTTCGCCCAAGAAGACCACATCGTGACCAGCCAGCACAGCGTTCTCAAGCTGGGGCAGCACGGTGTTCTCATAGCCCTGCACGCTTTCGATCAGCGGCTCGCCGGACGCAACCGCTTTGGCGGCATTGACACGCATCTCTTCTTTGACCGGCCGGGAGACCCAGCCGGTAGAGCGCAGTTCGCCGAGCGTGGTGGGTTGGGTCATGGCGGGCAACCTAGTTGCGGCGAATGCGTTGACGCAGGCAGGTTGCACAATGATTTTTACGCAATGATTTTTGAACAATGAATTTTGAACAATGAATTTTGCATTGGCAGCGGAAGGTGAGCACACCCAAGCGCTGGCAGGCGATTGGCTGGTGCGGGCAGCGGGGCCCGGCGAGTGGCGGAACTTCGCAGAGCCCAGACTTGACGAGTCGGGCTGGCAGGCAACCTCGACTCCCGGCCGGTGGTGGCTAGATGACGACTTAGTCGGCGAGAACGCCGTTTTGTACCGGCGACGATTCGAACTGCCCGCTGAGGGGGAACTGTCCGCTGAGGGGCCAGCCGAAGGGAGGCCAGCCGAAGGGAGGCCAGCCGAAGGGAGGCCAGTCGAAGGGGGGCCAGTCGAAGGGGTCAGCCCCGACAGCGCAACGCACCGTGATGCCCGCTGGGGGGATACCCGTTGGTGGTTGGTTGCAAGTGGGTTGTGCGACCTCGGGCATCTCTGGCTTGACGGCACGTATCTAGGTGACCTGCGTGGTCGACACGCGGAGCATGCCTTTGAGGTAACCCATCTTCTGCGCTGTGGTTCGACCCATCTCACAGCAGTCGAAGCCGCGCACGGAACTGTCCGAGCGACCCAGAGGGGCGACGCACTGATGCAGATCGAACAGACCGGGCCTGCGCGCATCGGTCGTGTCCGTGCGTTGGTCATTGAGGCCAACCGCGACCGAGCTGTGCTGCGAATAAGCGCCACCGTGGACAGTGCCGGTACGCACCAAGGCGAAGTCACCACCACGTTGGTGCCATTTGATGAAGCCGACACTGGTGAAACCGATGCCCGACGGTCCCAGAACCCGCTGCGCGACCCCGCAGTTGACCCAGAGCGCCCGTGCAATGGCAAGTCAGTCAATGGAAGGTCATTCGTCGAAGGGGTGCTGGCCCGCGGTCGCAACGAACTGGAGTGGCTGGTAACAGTCGATCAACCGTCGTTGTGGTGGCCCGCCGGCATGGGCGATCAGTCTCGGTACCGCGTTGGCATCGACGTTTCGATCAACGGACAATCGAGCCATGCCGTGCGATTCCTCACCGGCCTCCGGACCGTGGCCCTAAGAAACGGTGAGCTTCACGTCAACGACACACCCTGCGGGGACGGCAGAAACGGTGCAGCCACGGTGCAGCGCGACTTGGCCGAACGCAGTACCTACGAAGACGCCGATGCCACAGGCACCCTGCTGTGCCAGCAGGTTGTGCTGGACCCGAGCATCTACGCCGGTACCGAGCGCGGCCTGCGGGCACTCGCGAACAGGGCTGCGGCTACTGCAGTTGACCGCGTCGGTCATCATCCCAGCGTGATGAGCTGGCGGCTCGCGCCACTGCGCAACCCACCAAAGCCAACCCTGCTGAGCGGCCCGTGGGTTCGTCGCGTTCTGCGCAGGGCCATGACAGCAGCCGACCCCACCCGACCTCACGCCTAGCTCAGCCGGTACCGTACGACCTTGGTGTGTCCAGTTCCCTACTTGGACGCGTCGGCCCACCGCCGGAAGGAGGAACGCATGGCGCCAACAGCTACGCAGGCCACCGAGTCTGCAACTGTGTTCAAGTCCAAGCGTCCGCTGCCGTTCCCGCTCAACATCTACCAATCAGCCATCGGACGCAAGTGGGTTATGGCTTGGACCGGCGTCGGCTTGCTGGGATTTGTGATCTTCCACATGATCGGCAATCTGCATATCTATGAGGGGCCGGCACAGCTCTACGAGTACGCCGAGACACTGCGCGATCTCGCTGGCGGCTTGGTACCTCGTACGTTGGTGCTTTGGATTCTGCGCGTCGGACTGCTTGCGATGTTCTTGGTACATCTGCATTCGGCGTACACGCTGAAAGAGCGCAGCCGACAGGCGTCGGAGCGGGCTGGCTTCGTGAGCGGTGCCAAAAAGTACGAATCCAAACGCGACTACATCGCGGCAAATTACGCCTCACGCACCATGCGCTGGACGGGACCTGTGGTCGGGCTCTACTTGCTGTTCCACCTCGCCGACCTAACGTGGGGATGGTGGCTGGGCGATGACTACGTGCGAGGCGATCCGTACCACAACGTGGTTGAGTCGCTGTCGTCAATCCCGGTGGCTGTCATCTATGTCGTGGCGAACGTGGCGCTGGCCATTCACATCTTTCACGGCACTTGGAGCATGTTCCAGACGCTCGGCGTGAACAACCCTCGCTACAACGGCCTGCGTCGCAACTTGGCCACACTGTTCGCTGGGGTGATCTTGGTAGGCAACTTGTCGTTCCCGGTGCTTGTGCAGGCCGGTCTGGTGGATGAGGACAACCGAGAGTGTCCCGTCAACGACACCACCGGATTGGAGTGCCTGGCCGAAGCAGCGGAAACCCACTGACATGAACACCACAACACACTGCGCTGCGCAGGCCACAACCAACACCACGAAGCAGCGGAAACCCACTGACATGAACAACACAACACACTGCGCTGCGCAGGCCACAACCAACACCACGAAGCAGCGGAAAACCACTGACATGAACACCACAACACACTGCGCTGCGCAGGCCACAACCAACACCACGAAGCAGCGGAAACCCACTGACATGAACACCACACCGCACAAAAAACCACTGACATGAGCAATACACATGACTGACTCACACGGCAACCCCAACGGCGCTACGGCTGGCGTGCTCAACTCGCGCGTGCCCGAAGGGCCAATGGCTGACCGTTGGCAGAACCACAAGTTCTCCATGAGGCTGGTCAACCCAAACAACAAGCGCCGCTTTGAGATCATCGTGGTGGGCACCGGGCTAGCGGGTGCTTCAGCGGCGGCTTCGTTGTCGGAGCTGGGTTACCGAGTGAAAGTCTTCACCTTCCACGACTCGCCCCGCAGGGCGCACTCAATCGCAGCCCAAGGCGGCATCAACGCCGCTAAGAACTACACCAACGACGGCGATTCGATTCACCGACTCTTCTACGACACGGTCAAGGGCGGCGATTACCGCAGCCGCGAGTCCAACGTGTACCGCCTCGCTGAGGTGTCGCTGAACATCATCGACCAGTGCGCCGCCCAAGGCGTGCCGTTCGCTCGCGAGTACGGTGGTCTCCTCGACAACCGATCGTTCGGCGGCGCGCAGGTGAGCCGTACCTTCTACGCCCGCGGTCAGACCGGTCAGCAGCTGTTGCTGGGCGCCTATCAAGCGCTCGCAAAGCAGATAGCTGCCGGCAGCGTCGAGTTGCACACCCGCACCGAAATGCTCGACTTGGTCATCAAGGACGGTCGCGCCTGCGGTATCGTCACACGCGACCTGATCTCCGGCGAAGTTGCTGCGCATACCGGCCATGCGGTGGTGCTCGCTACCGGTGGTTACGGCAACGTCTATTACTTGTCCACCAACGCCATGGCATGCAATGTCACGGCGGCTTGGCGGGCACATCGGCGTGGGGCGTTCTTCGCCAACGCCTGCTACACGCAGATCCACCCCACCTGCATTCCCGCCGGCGACGAGTTCCAGTCGAAGCTGACGCTGATGTCTGAATCACTGCGAAACGACGGACGCATTTGGGTGCCCGACCATTTCGACGATGTGCGTGTGCCCAGTCAGATTCCGGAGTCGGAACGCGACTATTTCTTGGAGCGCAAGTACCCGGCGTTTGGGAACTTGGTGCCCCGTGATGTCGCTAGCCGAAACGCCAAGACGGTCGTAGATCAAGGCAAGGGGGTGGGGCCGCTGCGCAACGGTGTGTACCTCGACTTCTCCGAAGCCATCGAACGTGACGGCAAAGATGCCGTCGCCGCGAAGTACGGCAACCTCTTCGATATGTACGAGCGCATCACCGGTGAGAATCCCTATGAAGGCCCGATGCGCATCTACCCGGCTACGCATTACACGATGGGCGGGCTGTGGGTTGATTACAACCTGATGACCACCGTGCCGGGCTGCTATGCGATTGGTGAGGCCAACTTCTCTGACCACGGCGCCAACAGGCTGGGTGCCTCAGCGCTGATGCAGGGACTGGCTGACGGGTATTTCGTGCTGCCGTACACGATCGGCGACGATTTGGCTGCCCGGCTCGGCGAACCGTCGGTGCCGACTGATGATCCTGTGTGTGTACAAGCCGTCGCCGAGGTTGAAGCGGCCACGCAGAGGTTCTTGTCTATCGGCGGCACTCGCTCGGCTGACTGGTTCTGGCGCGAACTCGGCAAGATCGTGTGGGATTACATCGGTATGGAGCGCACCGCTACCGGTTTGGAGAAGGCCTTGTCGGAGATCCCGGCGCTCGAGGCCGAGTTCTGGGCTGATCTGCGAGTGCCGGGGTCGGGTACGAGCTTGAACTCCAGCCTTGAAAAAGCAGGTCGGGTTGCAGATTTCTTTGAGCTGTCGAAGCTGATGGCCCATGACGCGCTTGTGCGAGAGGAAAGCTGCGGGGGGCATTTTCGGGCCGAGCATCAGACACCTGAAGGCGAGGCGCAGCGCGACGACGAAAACTTCGCGCATGTTGCCGCTTGGGAATGGCGCGATTGCGACACGGTTCAGACTCGTCACACCGAAGACTTGGTGTTTGAAGAAGTGGCGTTAACTCAGCGGAGCTACAAGTGAGCGAAACAAACGGCCAGCGCTCACAAAACGGTCGAACCAGCCCGGATGGGCCAACCGACCAGAACAGCCAGCATTCCCATGTCGGCACCTTGAATCTGACACTGCGCATATGGCGTCAGGATGGTCCTGATGCGCCGGGTCGTTTCGAGACGTTCGATGCCCCAGATGTCAGCGAGGAAATGTCGTTTCTGGAGCTGCTTGATGTGATCAACGAGCGGGTGCTCGACGACGGCGGGGTGCCGATTGAGTTCGATCACGACTGCCGGGAAGGTATCTGTGGCACTTGCAGCTTGATGATCAACGGTCGAGCGCACGGTCACGAAGCCGCTACCACCACCTGCCAACTGCACATGCGCAAATTCTCCGACGGCGATGTGATCACGGTGGAGCCGTTCCGGGCGAAGGCATTCGGAGTGGTGCGCGACCTTGTGGTAGACCGCAGTGCGTTCGACCGCATCATCGAAGCCGGTGGCTTTATCTCTGTCAACACCGGCGCGGCGAGCGACGCCAACCTCACCCCGGTACCCAAAGAGGCCGCAGATACATCGTTCGACGCGGCGGCGTGCATCGGCTGCGGCGCGTGTGTGGCGGCGTGCCCCAACTCCGCAGCGCAACTGTTCACCTCAGCAAAACTGGCGCACCTCAACCTCATCCCTCAAGGACAACCACAACGCTGGCAACGCACCGAAGCCATGGTCGAGACCATGGAGCAGTACTTTGGGTCATGTACCAATCACGGCGAATGCACCGAAGCCTGCCCGAAGGAGATCAGTCTCGATTTCATCGCGTTTATGAACCGCGACTACGTCAGAGCCAAAATCAAAAACCGCAAACTCACCGGCCAGCACTAACCGCCGCTAGGTCTGCCGCACGCGCCGGTCGCAAAATCACCACGGAATATTGCGCGTACCTCACCTAAGGGCGCTGATGGCAGTCGGCTAGGCAACATCCATCAGCTTGGGACTACGACTCAAGCGCCGTCTGGCAGGGCTCAGCCTTGGTCATGAGGGTGGCCAGTTGAAGGGCCAGCGCAGTTCGTTGCCTTTGGAGCGCTGCCACCAATCCATCTGCTGCAGACGCCCGACGACGATTCCCGGCGCAGTACCGATCAGATTGGCAAATCGCTTCACATCCGCAGCCGAGTTCAACTGCGCGAGTTCAGGCTCGCGTTCAGGTGGGATGAGTGCTCGGGAAGCAAACGCATCAGCTTCCTGCTCGACTGCGCCGACGCTGTCGCCGTCATTGATGAACGTCTGCTTCTTGGAATGCAACAGTAGATGCCCGATCTCGTGGAACAGCGTGAACCAAGCGACGTCGTGGCTCTTATGGCGGGTGCTGAGTTGTATCAAAGCCTTGTGCGGCCCAAGCCACCGAGTTGCGCCGTTCAGCCGACACTGCGGAAGCTCCGGCTCAACCACGAAGGCAACGCCGACTTGGCTTAGGCGCTCTCGCAAGCGCGGCACCCAAACTGACGGCTCGGGTTCGTTCGTCAAGGTACGGAGGTCGGGCAGCGCGGCTCGAAGCGCCGATTTGCTGAACTCTTCGCATTCGATCTTCAAGCCTTCAAGCTCTCCGATGCGCAGCCACGCAGCTACCGCTCCCGGGTTCTTGGCAAATGCTTTGGACGCTCGATAGGCAGCAGCTGGCTGCTGCCAAAGGTCACGCCAAACTTCGACGCTCGCAACCCCGAAGAACGAGCAAACCTCCTTGACGCGCTCTGCGCCCACAGTTCCCCTTTCGATCCGTTCCCGCTTCACGAGTTCCTTGACGGGAACCTCATTGAGCCAGCCGATGTCTTGCGCCAATCGCTCGCCCTCGGCACAACGGGTGAGGTAAGCGCGGTAGCTCAGTTCCAAGTTGTTCCAGACCTCCGCTGGCACCCGGGTCACCTGTTCCAAGCCCAGTGCAGTCTCGGTGGTGATAGGTGCCGCTCCCTTGATGATCTGATTGATGTGCTTGGCTGACAAGCCCAAGCGAACGGCAAGTTCGGCTTGGGTCATGCCGCGCTCGTCAAGCCACTCCATCAACGTCTCACCCGGCGGGTACACGAAGTCTGGTTCGTAGGAGTAGCCGGTCTGTGTGCGGGTGCCCATGTTGCGTTTCTCCTGAGTGTTGTGGTCAGTGGTAGTCGTCGATGTCGGTAACGGTCACGCTGTCGACTGCGGACCAGTCGAGGCCACCTTGCGAGTTGCGTGGTAGCGGCTCTTCGGTAGGCCGAACGATTAGGCGGTGAGGCCCTGTGAGATCGCACGCCAGATGACCTTGAAGATCGCCAGTCAGCTCGTGCCAACGTCCCGGCAAATGGCGCAGATCGTCCAAGTGGCGGGCAGCCTCCAGCTGCTGCAGGCGCAGCGCAATCTTCTTGGCCATCTGGTCTCCGTACGCCTTGCGCGTCTCGGCCACGGAGCCGAACCGTCGCTGCAACTTGCGCGTTGCGAAGAGAACCTCCACGTAATGCTCCTAGTAGGTGGGGCGGACCCGTCCGCAATGAGCACGAGGGTGATGCGTTAGCTATAGAATCAGGAGGTGCAGTCGTATACACTAGTTTTAGTTACGTATCAGGTATACTGACATGCAATGCGACTTGCATACTCTCATCAAGGAGAAAGATAGCACCATGAACGCACTGACACAGCTTGAGGCCATCTGCGGAAGCATCGCTGCGGATCCGTCGTCACTGGCCGAGGCACGCGACCGGCATCTTCTGGAAACTCATTCAGCCATTGCTCTCTCCCGACGCTGCCGCTGTTCATCAAGCAATCGTTGACAACGGTTCTTTGTCCATTACCAAGAGCGGAACGTTGATCGCAGGCACGACACCCGATTCAACGCCTGTCAAATCAACTCGCTCTTACGGCGGATGTCGTGCATCCGCTGCATAATCCAGGGCCTTGGTATGGCCGCTTCGTGGACCGCCTGCGATTCGAAGGCGACGCTCGACGGCACGTAGCCGGGCTGCAGGTGCCCCGCCGCGCAATCCATGGCGGACTGCAGTATCGCTGGGGCGTAACACCGCCAGGATGCGAACTTCGGCATGTGCGAATCGAGTTTCCGGTCACAGCGCCGAGAGATCGGCACAGAACGGAGTGACATATCCAGAGCGCTCTCGGTCGTTCAAGGAAAACTGAATCGCTACATCGCCATCCTCACTATCGAGTCTCAGTCTGTCGGGAAGGCGTACAAACTGCTCGTTGAGCAAACCCGGTCGGTGGTTGGGCCACTCATCGCCTCAGGATGGGATCAAAGGCCTCGTCACGACTTGGAAGACATGCACGTTGAGGATGTTGACCTTTCCAGTCTGCAACCAATCACAGACGACTTCATCAGTACAACCAGACGGCACTTGCACCTCTTTCGTTTCAATCTCGCTCACCGACCAGCACTAACCACCGCTAGGTCTGCCGCACGCGCAGGTCATGAAATTCAACCAGATAGCCGGTAGATTTCGCCCTCGATCACATCCACAAACTACTGAACGATTTGAGAAGAAGCTTCCCGCAGCAAGTTTCGCAGTTTCGGACTGAATTCTATCCGAAATGGTGCCTCATACAAAGTTCGTACATCGAAGTCTAGACCAAGTTCTTTCAGCTTGACGACAATTAATTCAAAATAGCTAGTGGAGGTTACTTCATCGCTTTCAAGATTGTACATAGCCTGACGAACGATAAAACAGCCAGGTCCAATCTCTTCTGGCTTACCGCTACCACTCCAACCGCGATCGAATCTCCAAAAGACTCGCTGTCCGTTCTCTAGTTTGACATACTCTCGAAGTCTGTAGGAATTAAGAGGATATTCTATTTCGCATACCGCACCTATTTCAGTGATACGTTGAGCAGACATGTTCATAAGTCACATCACAAACTATTGAACAATTCGAGAAGAATCTTCCCGCAACAAGTGCTGTATTTTCGGACCTAATTCTATCCGAAATGGTGCCTCATACAAAGTTCGTACATCGAAATCTAGACCAAGTTCTTTCAGCTTGGCAACAATTAATTCAAAGTAACAGGTGCGGGTTTCGTCATCGTCTTCAAGAACGTATATAGTCTGACGAACTATATCGTAGCCGGGTCCAGTCTCTTCTGGCTTACCGCTACTATTCCAACCACGATCAGCTTTCCAAAAGACTCGCTGCCCATCCTCTAGTTCAACATACTCTCGAACTCTGTAGGAATTAAGAGGATACTCTATTTCGCATACCGCACCTATTTCAATGATACGTTGAGCAGACATTCTCGTATTTTAGACCGTCACAGCGCATGCAAAACTTATGACAGCGGAAACCTCCTTTCTTCCGCCATCCCATTGTCCGTCAATGTCCACATCCACGACACCTCGCCAATGAGCATTTCGATTGGAAACACAGGGTGCCTGTGCAGTAGCGCGCTTGCCCGAACCACCCCCGGGGCGAACTCCCGACCGAATACTTTTAGCAACAGTTGTCCATCCGCAATTGTGGCCCCATGGGTCAGAGCAAAGATACGCTTGCAATTGCGTGGTAACCGTCGCTGTGGTGCAACTACCTCCAGTTTTGATCCAGTAGCCATGCACTGAAGCGTGGTTTGGATTGCTGCTAGACAAATGAGGATGATCAATCTTAGATTCGTATGTGCAATTGGGCCAAGACCAAGCGGCTTGCCCCTTAGGTTTCTCGAACAAACGATCCAGAGAGGGTTCTTCGTTCTCTGCTGAAGCGACAGTTGACAGCGCCGTAGTTGTTAGCAGAACCATACTAGTTAACACCGCAAGCTTAATTTTCCACACCGTCTTGTGTGTCCTTTGGCTTGGGTCACGCATCTAGAAAATACCACGGCGAATGCACCGAAGCCTGACCCAAAGAAATCAACCTCGACGAGCACTCCGACACGCTTGCCCATTTCGTCGTTGCGTGTATTCGGCTGTATCGACGCTGCTATCTGGACTCCCATGCGCTCATTGTCGCACGCACACGACAAAGAGCCACCACGAAATACGCGCGTGCCGGGCTGTCGGGAGCCGCGTCAGCAGGCGGCACAGCGATACGCACGAGCGTCTCAAGTTCGTCACAGTCGCCATGGCCACAGCCAGTCGCGTCGGCAGATGTCCAAGCGACATGCATCACCTCGGGCTTCCGGCTCAAGTGCTGTTGCCGCGTTCTATGCCGTGGTCGGAACGTGGGCCATTCAATGCCTTGCGTCAGCCCTTCTCATTCGGCACAACGGGCGAGGCAAGTGCGGTGGTTCAGTTCCAAATTGTTCCAAACCTCCGCCGGCACTCGGTGGCCGGTCAAGGGCCAAGCAGTGTGATGGGCACAACCGTGACACCGTCAGGCCGGGTGTAGACGTAACCGACGGGGGTCACTACCAGCAGTGCAGCCGGAGCACCCGTGCGTGCTATGTCAATGCTGTTGACGGCTCGTCGCAGAGACGCAGCGGCTGCATCGATGGAATCGGGCGACGGAGAAAGCTTGACTTCAACAGCAATCCACGCGCCCTCAAAACGCTGACTGATGATGGCATCGGCCTCGGTGCCGTTGTCGAGTCGGTAGTGGGAGACGTCACAGTCAGCAGCTTCGGCATAGACGCGCAGGTCACGCACCACGAGCGACTCAAACAACAGCCCGCAGGTCTCCAGATCACCTAACAGGGCGTTCGGATTTGCCCTTAGCACGGCAGCAGCCAAAGACGGATCTACAAAGTGCCGCTTGGGCGATTTGGTGAGCCGCGAACGTGAGCGCAAATGCGTCGCCCATGCGGGCTGATCTTCGATAACGAAGAGCTGGTGTAATGCATCAAGATACGCGCGTGCGGTCTGGTGGTTCAGCGGTTTTTCACCTCCGCTCTCAGCAGCAACCCGTGAGACCGGCACGGTGGCGGCGGTGTTGCGCGCCAACGAAACTATGAGACGTTCGACAAGCACCGGGTCTCGGCTGCGCGGCGAGTCGCCGTTGATCTGAACGTTTCGTATTTCGTCTAGGTACTCGCGCTGTCGCCGCTGCGCTTCAACGGGTGAGGCCGCCGTGAGCCAGGGCCATCCGCCGACGCACAGAGCGTCAAGCACATCGCGAAACTCAGGTTCGGCTCGGCCGGGGTCGACTGGCTCGCCTTCCAGCAGCGCGGCGAACGAGACTTGCCCGGTTGACATCTGCGACTCAAACAGCGACATCGGGCGCAGGCGTGTCCGCGCTATGCGACCCGCTCCGGAATGGCGCATTGTGTCGTTGGCTGGCATTGCCGAGCCGGTAAGCAGGAACTGACCCGGCTCGGCGGCATGGTCACAGGCGTGACGGACATGGTTCCATATGGCGGGAACGAGTTGCCATTCGTCAAGCAGTCGAGGGCGGCTGCCGTCAAGTACAGCATCAGGGCTGATGTCAACGAGGTTGCGAACCGAAATGTCGGCATCAAAACGGACGACGCTGCGGGCGTGCCGAAGTCCCGTCCAAGTCTTGCCGCATCCTTTGGGCCCCTCGATGAGCACTGCACCCACTGCGCGTAGCTGCTCTGCGATCAAAGCGTCGACAACCCGAGGTCGATAGCCGGCAGGAGTGAGCCTCGCGGCTGCGCCGCTCATTTCTGACTCCGATTCCGCAGACTCCATCAGCACACCTCCCGCACTTGTCGTTGTCGGACCGGTTCGCCAACCCCACTGCCGTCTTCGGGTCGGTGCCGACGCCTAAGAGTGTAGATAATTTGACTTTGAGAGTAAAGAAAATCCAACACTTAGGATGCATGACTTCTGGCCCGTCTAAAGTGCGCCTGTGGTTGGCCGGGCCGTGTTGGAGGTGGGAAAGGTCGGCGGTTGAGAGCCAACCGAAGCCGCTTTGGGAGTTGAACGTTGGCAATCTTTCACTAGGTCGGAAACGCTCAGGCTCAAGATGGGCCTCCAAGAGCGCGAACTTTGTCTGCCAAATCTGGAGACGGAATGAATCGGAACGACTTGCCATCGCGGATCTTCCTCAGAAATCCTTGGCTAGCGAGGTCCAGGAGGTCGGTGCGGGCGGTCTGATAAGTCACGCGATGTTTGTTCTGATGGCCAGCGATAACAAACACAGAATTCGCGTCGCGCAGCGCAACGGCGAGAATGTCGCGCTGGCGATGATTGATATCCGCTCTACCCGACAAGAGCCCCTCAACATCACGAATCTCGGCTTGTTTGGCTATCAAATATTCGCGAAGGGCCTCTATAGCGCGATGGATAACTCCGACTTGATACAGCACGAAATAGGTGAGATCATTCCCGTCTGTCTCGGTCAAGAGAAATGACCTCGCATACTGCGCCGGTGCTTGACGCAAGATTGACGACACTGTCAGAAATTCAGTGAGCCAATATTTGGATCGCAGCATAGACCAATAGAACAAAGACCGGGCCAAACGACCGTTGCCATCGACAAATGGATGATCGTATGCCAACCAGAAATGCAGCACAACTGCGCGGACCACTGGATGAACAAAGCCATCATCATTATCGCCATTCGCAAAGGCACACATAAGCTCTAACCGCCCAGGCAGTTCCTCAGCAGGTGGAGGCACATGAACGCGCGGTTCATTTGAGGTGCCATCGGGCCAGAAAACGGCAATACGTTTCTCGTTAGGTGTTTGTACCCGCCCAGCGTCCGATGGGTCTTTGAGCGTGTCTGTTGTAAAGATTCGGTGCAACTCCGTGACAGCAGACACCGTCAAGGGCGACTCGGAACGCACGAGTTTTAGAACGGCGTTCATCGCGGCAAAATTGTTGAAGATCATCCGCTCACTGCGGTCAAGCGGCTGGCGTTGTTCTAGGAGCATTCGCTTTGCATCAGCGCGAGTCGTGCTGGCACCCTCCAACTGGCTTGACGCAACTGCCTCCTCGATCAATGAGCGAACAATGTAACGGTCACGATTGCCGGTGGCGACGAGAGGCTCATCGGCTAAGACCGCCCCCGATGCCGACTGGTCGATGGTGTGAAGAGACTGCAGCAACGGGTCCACCATGCAGAGGCTGAATGGCTTCCCGTCCACTCCGCGCAACGACACCGGCCGCTCAAGGGCGCGCCGACCTAGTCGAGTTCGCAGCCACCACTCCTCATGTGTGAGTCCGTCCGGCGGGTCCCGACGCCGTATCTCGTCCCAATGGAGATATCGACCTTTGGGATCCAACGGAGTCTGAGCCGACAACACTCGCCGAACCACATCGTCGTCACTGTTATTCACCAACTGAGCGAGAAGTGCATCGAAATCTGGAGGGGTCTGCGGAAACTTCACGTGTGGTTCCTATTTTTCGTTGATGCCCAACGCGCAGGTCAGACTACACACGCTCTGGCCATTTAAATACTAATTTGACATGAATTATATATGAACTAGTACTTCATGGATGTAGTTTGACCACGCACGCCGGGCCAGCGGAGCGCCCGGCGGGGACGCGCCTTCGTGCGGCGGCTCATCTGACATACAAGCGTTCCGACAAAGATTGAGCTAGTCAGGATCGAGCTTGTCACGCAGTCGCCTGTAGTGCTACGTCCTTGGGGGTTTGCGCTGGGCAGGCTTGGGAGTGGGGAGATCGGCGGCTGCGATAAGTGGGCCGTTGACGATACGACCCAGCAAATCTGCGGCCAAATATATTGTTCAGTGAGGTGGGCGAAATCGTTCAATTGCTCTGCGGGAATGCCCCAATACTCAGTCGAAGCGGAATGACACTCGACGGCCCTCAATCAGGTTTTTTCGTGGCTGAGGACCGAGCAGGAAAGCGTAATGAGCATGAAGTCGCCATAGGTGATCCCAAACCGTTGAATGAGGCGACAGATATTCCGCGGGGATGCCGAGTTCTTGTGCCTTTGTGTGTCCGATCGTGGCAGAATGCATGGCAGCACTCTGAAGACTGTGCGTCATGGCATCAATCTTGTCGGCAGGTAGCGGCTCACGGCGAAGGCGCAGAACTTCTGGGACAAGTTCATCGGTTCGTCTGATGGCATCTTTTGCGGTCTGATACGCGATGGCATCCACATCGGCCAGCAGTGCGGCATACAACTCAAACGCGTGCGGGTTGTCGCGAGTTTTGCCATCAAGATCATCAACGAGTTCGACAATACCCTTTGCCGGGAAGTATTGATTTCGGTCAGACAAGAGAATCTGGGGGTCTACTGGTCCGAGCGCAGACGTATCGCTCATAACAACTGCTTCGGCCGCCAGTGCCAAGAGCGTTGCGGCCGATGCCGCCGTGTCCGGCACGATCACACGAAAATCATCCCGCCCAGCGTGGCACATCGTCGCGATCCGAATCGCGGCTTCGGCATCGCCGCCGAGCGATGTCAGCATGAGGTCAAGCGGCTGACCGAGTTCAACATCGTTGATTGCATCGGCAAAGGGAGTCACCACAGCGGAGAGAATCGGCCCCCAGAAAACGACCAGGTTGCGACCTGTGGAACTCTCATAGCTTCGGATCTCAGCTTGACGCGCATAACGGGAAGCCTCCGTCGCCCTGAAGAAAGCGCTCTGTAAGGGTGCGCCGTCTTCCGAAGCGTCATCTGACATACAGAGTTTCCGAACCTAGATTGAGCTTGTCGCGCACCCGCCAGCGGCGCTCATCTGGTTTGGTGTCTGCGTAACGGCGTGCCACTCGCTCTGCCGCCTCCTCGCGGGCACGTCGCGCGCGGGCCACGCGCTCAGCCAACGTCGGCTCGTTCTTGCGTTCCTCTGGCACGATCGGCAAAATGTCAGGCATTGGTGCTCCTCTGTCGGTCGCACGCCCTATTGAGCAGTGATACCTGTGGTCAAGGGTAGACGGTCGGTGTGACAAGGCATAGCCGGTGACAGTGACATACGGCATGAACGCGGTCGGGATCGCGGCGGGGTGCTTGTGGGTGGGTGCTGTGCTATGGCTTTGGAGGTTTGCGTTGGGCAGGCGTGGGAGTGGGGAGATCGGCGGCTGCGATCAGTGGGCCGTTGACGATACGGCCCAGTAAATCTGAGGCTTGCGGGGTGACCTCAACGGTGTGCTCAAGAATTGAGCACAGCAGCAACAACTCAGATGACTGGGTCCAGCGGGTCGGGCGGATGTTGTCGAGTTCACTCGATTTCCTGCCTTTGGAGTTCTGCATGCGGTAGCCGAGCCACGATTGCAGCACCTTGAGGCCAGACACCTCAAAACTCCACACATCAGGGCTGACTGGGGCGAAGATGCCGTCACCGACACTCAACTGCTCGGTGTCGGGGTGGTAACTGAAACTCTCTGGCATGACGCTCGGGGCCGCGACTTCGGCGGCGCGGCCTTCGGGCAGCTTGGCTTGCTTGCTGGGTGCAAAGCTTTCGCCCCAAGTGTGGTGCCACAGCAGGTCGCGACCCAAGGCGACAGCTTCGTCAAACAGCGCCCGATCAGCCGTCATCGGGATGCGCACCGGACCGGCAGCCTCTGCCAACTGGTCGCCAAACCGTTCGCTGAACGCCGCTGTGCCGCCGAGACCGTAGACATAGGCCAGCAGATCTTCGGCAGTGGGTGGCTCGCTGACCGACATCCGGCCATCACCAGCGGCAGCGTTGGGCTTCTCGTCGGCGGCGCGGCGGGCCGCGGCAGCGGTGCAGGCCGTAGCGTCAGCGTTAGGCAGCGTTACGGCGTCAGCGGTGCCTGTGGTACCTGCTGCGGAATTGGCGGCGGTCCAATTTACGTCAAATGCGGTGCAGAGGGCTGCCAGCAGACCATCGGTGACGTTGGCTGTCGCTGCAATGGCATCGCGGTATAGCGGCATAACGTTCTTCGCCCCATAGGAACCGCGGAAGTGATCCAAGTCGGGCACGTAGGGCGACACGGTCAGAACTGGACCCCAGCCGAGCTTCGTGGAAGTGAGCGTTGTCAAGAACACTTGTCGTCGCCCCCTCACCCGCCAAAAGTCTTTCTTTGGTGCATCAACAACGCGGTTGTCGGCGATTATCCATTGGCGGTCAAAGCTGCGATATCCGTACCTTTCGAATCCTTCTGGGTTCGCTTCCTCTGTCAGCGCTCGAATCGGCTGGAGTCGCCCACCGGTAGTGAGCAATGGTCCGTGTGTGGCCTCGACCGTTCGACTCCCGGTCTCTCTCAGCAACTCAGCCCGATGTCTCGGCACTACAACTAGCAAGCTTCGCCAGCGCCGTTCAAGCAGGCTCTTTGACTCCCCAATCGGCCAAGTTCTCTTGACTTGGCAGCCCGAGAGAAGCCACGGGAATATGTCGACTATCGAAGGCCAGTCGAAATACGGGGCATCGCTCTGCGGTGTAAAGCGCTCTAAAAGATTGGCGCTGCCAGGGATTTGCTCAAAACGACTGCTGAACTGCAAGCTGCGCAGGCAAGCGAGCTTTGCGGCTCGGTCGCCTTGGATGCGCAAGTAGCGCACTACACATTCGCCCGGTAGAGCAGATGGACTCGCTCGCCCGACCGCCGCGGTGCTTGATGGGTCGCAAAGCTCCGAACCCCCCCCCCCGCAATTTTGTGCTGCCTCTGGGCGACACCGGGCCTGCGGTTCCAACACCGGCGCTCGTCGCACCTGTTCGTACGCCAATAGCGATGGCGACTGGGGTCTGGATGTCGAAGACGTTCTCTTCGGTTAACGCGCCTCGTCCCTCACCGCCGAGGTCAACAATCCACAGTTCGTCGAACGCTTGGCGCAGCAGATGGCGAACACCACCCATCGAGATGCCGTCGAGATACGACGAAGCCGTGATGAACGCCACCACCCCAGGTCCCGGCGGCAGTTCGGTGGCCTGCCAGACGGCCCAGCGCCAGAAGTAGACGTAGTCGTTGTACACGTTCTTGAGATGGCCGCCGAGACCAGCCCGGCTCATCGGCTCGGTGACGGCACCCAGCAGCGGCGAACCCGCAACGCCTGGAGTCTTGAAGCGAACGACGCCGCCTTTGCGCTTGCTGGTGTCGCCCAACGCCTTCTGTTCACGGTGGTACGGCGGATTGCCGATCACGACTGTGAAGCGCTTGTATGCCTTGAACTTGGCAGCGGCTTCGCCCTCAACCGAGATCGGGTCGGCCATGGTGCCGAGCTGACCTTGAGCGGCCTGATGCTCGAGAGTGTCTGTCAGTAACACGTTCACGCTGGCATCAGCAACGCCGTGGGTGTGCAGCTCCAAGGCCACCTTGAGATGAGCTATTGAGTACGGGCCGAGCATCAGCTCGAACCCATGCATCTGCGGCAGCACATGGCGAGCTAAATGCTCAGGCCAAACATCTTCGCTGCCACCGCCCCGCAAAAACGACTCGCGGGCTTGGCACAGCCAAGCCACCAAGAACGTACCGGTACCCGTGGCTGGGTCGATCATCGTCACAAACGGCTGATCGGGTGGCACGCCGTCGGGCACGTCGAAGCCACAGCACTCGGCGACCTCAGCCCAACTGGAAGCATCCGCAATGCCCATGGCGAGGCCGAACCGTTCGCGCAGCACCTCATCAACTGCGCGCACCATGAAGTCGACCACCGGTTGCGGTGTGTAGAACGCGCCGGCGTCGGCGCGTATCTTGCGGTCGTACTGGGTGAGGAATTCCTCATAAAAATGAATGACCGGATCGCCGCCCTTGGCGGTAGTACCGAACTGGTCAAGGATTGCCTCAACGTTGCTGACTCGCAGATCGGCGATGAGCTGGTCGAGCCCACTGCCGGCAAGATCGAGCACGCTGGCCTCGTCGTGGACCTGCTCGAAGAACGCCTCCAAGAACCGATTAGACAGCGGCACCGCGGAGTACACAGGCGAAGTGCCGAAATCGGATGGCGAGGTGACCCGGCTAGACAGCAGCCCGTAAACGAGGGTCTGCGCGCACATGTCGGCGAAGCGGTTCCGCTCAATATCGGCGATCAGTTGCGAGCGAACGGTGGCGAACATCGCTGTGAACGGGCCTGATCCCGCTTCGGCAACCAACGCCTCGGCGATCTGCTCACGGAGGTCGCTGGCGCAGGCAGCCATCCGAGCAGCTAAACGGGAAGCAGTCGAGATGGTCGCGCCGTGCGGCAGCTTGAACGCGTCACGCCATTGTGCGATCCACTCGTCTCGCCCAACGGCATCGCCAGACGGCCACGCCAGACGCGGCAGCAGCTCGTGATGCAGTCTCGCCAAGTGACGGTCGCTGCCTTGTCGAGGCCGCCACGCCAGCGAACGAATCTCGTCCGCGCGCCCGTCGCGGTTCCACAAGGCCAGCAGATGAAGCTGCACCGTCTGGTCGCCCCCGGTGGTCACCACGAACAGCAGGTTCTCCGCGTCCCAACGCGGCCGGTTGTGGCCCGGCGACCTCCGGCCCGGCCTACGGGCGAAGGCCTGAGCCAGTTTCCGGAACTGGGTGACCGGCAGCCGCTCACGGTCGAACTCGACAAAGAAGATGCCCCAAGGCTGATCCGCGTGGAGTGGCCGCAACTGGCGCAGCCTTCGCAGGCTCACAAGGTCGGCCTGGTCAATGCCGATATCAGACGGCAACCACTCCCAAGTCAGACGCTCTTGTTCATCGAAGCTGTTGAAACCGTCAACGTCGATCGGCCAGCCCAACTCGTCGGCCAAGTACTCAAACAGGTCGGCTTGGGTGCGGATGCGTCGCAGAACCGAACCGCTCAGTCCTGGTCGTGGTTCCGGCATCAGTTCAGCTCCATCCGCCAGGGCCGTCATCCAACTGGGAGATGTACCAGTCATCGTGCTTGTAGCACATCATCAGTTCAGTTCCATCCAGCAGTCCAAGCGGGGCCTTGGCGCGCTAGTTGGCACCTGCGCCGCCCGTTCGTAGTCGTTGGCGATGTGGCTCATGACGCGTTTGCGCACAGCAACCAGTTCATCAATCTCGAAGCAGGTGCGCCGAGGTGTCTGCGGCGTTGATCGAATGCAGTCAGCCATGTTGCCGATGTCGTCGCCGGCTTCGATGATCGCGTCCGTGTCGGCATTCCACAGATACCAGCGCGTCGGGCCGGCCTCAAGGGTGAACTTGCCGCCTGACGACTCGGTGTCGAGCGCTGGCAGCGTCACGCACAAGAACACACCGCGCACACCGTCGTCGGTGTCGTCCCCAAGAGCGGAAGAAATGCTAGGCAGTTTCGGATCGCGTGGTTTCCACGCTGGTCGACTTGATGCTCTCTCACGGCCCGAGAACGCGCCGCCGGGCAGTTTGTCGAGCTGGTCGGCCAAACCGGGATGAGAGCGCAGCAGTTCCTGATATTCCAAGTGCAACTGCTCGACGGGCGTGATCTCGCCCTCATAACCGGCGTTGAACTCCTTGAGGGCATCAAAATCGTCTTCGGGTGTGAGCAGCTGGCGGCCCTCAATGCCCAGCGCTCGCGAGATCAGCAAGGTCTTACCGCTGACCCGTCCGTAGAGCTGCAAGATGCGGTCGAGATCGTCGGGTGGCAAGAAATTCCAGTACCGAACCACGCCCCGCCTTTCGGCTTCCTCTGGATCGTCGGCTGCTATCTGTTTCTCGATCTCGGGATTCATGCGGCGATCCACCCGACCGATGCGCTGCATGAGCCGTACCGGGTTCCAGTGAATGTCGTAGTTCACCAACAGCGTGGCATCTTGGAGGTTGAGACCTTCCGACAACACATCGGTAGAGACCAACACCGCAATCTCGCTGCCCGGCTGCAGCTCCTCCGGCGATGTGCCGTTGTAATAAGGAGCGAAGCGGCGAATCACGTCGGCTCGGTTGCGCGATGATCCGCCGTCAAGCTGTTCGACACCGGCGATACCTGCCTCGCGCAAGTGCTTGGCTACGTAGCGCGCTGTGTCCGCGAACTCGGTAAACACCAGCACCTTGCGGCCCAGCGGCTCGTTGCGAAGCAAGCTGCTCTGCGACACTTGGCGCTCTACTGAGCGGCGCGGGCCGCGCACCTTGTCGCTGGTTAGCAGCTCTTTCAAACGGCGCAGCTTGTCATCGTCGGCGGGTCGGAACTGTTTAGTGCGTGACAGGAAACTGGCGATGCGGTCGAGGTCGCGGCGCACCTCAGCCAAAATGGCCGACACGTCGTATTCGCTGCGGTCGAGCAGGTCTGCTGCTTCGGCCAGTTCGGGGGGCACCACGTCGTCGCTGTCGGATTCGTCGTCGTCGAAGTCTGATCCGAAGCCGAGCTGCTGTTCTGGCCGGAAGCCGATGACATCGGCGTTGACCCGCTTCCAGTCGCTGAGCTGATGACGCTCGCGCTCGGTAGCAACGTTCTTGTCGGCGAATGCCAGCAGCTTGCGCATCAGCAGGTCGAGTGACTTGGTGAACGCATACACGCTGCTCTCGAAGCGTTTGAGGAACATCGAGCGGATCAACCCCACGACTTGGCGCTGGCGGTTCTCCTCGGAGGGGCCGATGTCGGTGCGGTCGCCGTTGTAGAAGTAGAGCGGGTAGTAGATCGCAAGGGTGAACAGCGGATTGTCACGCTCAAACGCCTCCTCGAACATGTCAAGCACTTCGCCGTACGACTTGCGAATGGAGTACTCCGCGACCTGCGGAGGATCCCGACGGGGGAACATCGCCGCGCTCGCGCCCAACGCCTTCTGACTGTGACGCGCGTATGCGCGGCTGCGCTGCACGACTAGTTCGCGCGCCACCGGCCCTGCACCGGCTTCGGCGATGCCCTCAGATGCCATGTCGAACAGAGCCGGACGGTCAGCGTCGGTGTCGCTGAGTCGACCCTCCATCTCGCGCTCTAGGTCGCGGAAGTGCGCCGTGAGGTTGTTGACGCCGAGCGTGCGGGCGAACCAGCTGTCGTCACCGCCAGTGAACAGTTCGATCATGTGCCGCAAATCAGTGATGCGGTTGTTGATCGGGGTGGCAGTGAGCATGAACACCTGCTTCGGTCTCGGCGAAGGAGGACGTATTCCCGATGTCGGATCAGGCGCGCCGTTGATGAGGTCGAACATCCGCCAATAACGCGACCTCGTGTCGGCGCCCCTTGTGCCGTCGTAAGTGCCGAGCCGACCCCGGTTGCGGAAATGGTGCGCCTCGTCGATCACGACTGCATCGGCCAGAACAGCCATTCGCTCAAAACGCTTCGGGTAGTCGCCCGCTCGGCTCAGGTCAGTGTGGCTGAACACTGACAGATTCGAGAAATCGGCGCTTCCCCCTACCCCGCCGATGTGATCGAGCCATGTGTCGATATGCGGCTGCCAGACGCCTTCCACCGCCGCTTTGGGTGCGAACAAAACAACTCGTTTGTTCTCGTGCAGCACCAGACGCTCAATCAACATCAGCCCGACGAACGTCTTGCCCAACCCAACCCCGTCACAAAGGAACGCTCCCCCGTGGCGTCGGGCGATCTTCATCAGCGACCAGTACGCCTCGCGCTGGTATTGGTCGAGCTGGTCGAACACCTGCGAGGAGTTGCGATCCCACTCGGCAGCGGCGAGCTCTTGGCCGCGGAAGTACTCGTGCAGCGCCTTGGCGTAAACATCGAACGGTGTTAGCTCGGCTGTGTGGCGAGTGATCGTCTTCAGCACTTCCTCAGTGACAGGCTCAGCCGCGGCCCAATGTGCGTCAAACCAATACTGAAGCTGGGCAACTTCAGCACCCACCTGCACTTGGATGTTCAGCTCGGTGTTCTGTGTGAGTCCCGGACGCGTGAAATTGCTTGAGCCCACCAGCGCCCGAGCACCCACCACATCGAGCTTGGAGTGAGTGATGTACGCCTTGGCGTGGAACTTCGATTTGCGGAACACACGGCATTCGATTTGGCCGCTGCGAAGCGCCTTGACGATGCCATCTACGCCTGCCAGAAACGGGTTCTTGCCTTTCTCGTTCTCCAAAGAGCCATCGAGACGATCCAAGCGCTCAGCCAACGCTTTGGTGAATGCTTGATTGGTGCGAAGCGACACCTCTTCTCCCATGAGAATGCGGACCTTGTCGAGTTGCTGCCAGTGGCCGTCGAGATCGAGCAACGAGCCGATTTCGAAGAACCCCGTCGCGATATCGAAACCGCGAGAGATCTCGCACCACTGCCGCAGATACTCCAAGCCCGTCCAGCCCGACACCGAGTTGTCGACGATGAATAGCTCACTGCCCTCGGCAACGCCGCCGCGACTGGGCGCACCTTCGGTCTGCCCGCTCACCCGCGCGACCATAACGGCATCCTGAGACACAACAGCTTGTGACACGAGGAACCTGTGACACGAGAGCCCGTAACGCGAGAACGCCAGCTTCGTGCTGGTGGGCCTCTATGGCGCGGCGGCCTCAAGCCTGAACACGGTGCCTGCGGCGCTCAGCACGTACAGCTCACCGTCGGCATCTTCGCCGAACGACACGAGCGTGTTGCGCGGCACCGACACGCCCAAATCGAGCCGCTCAGCGTTGTCATCAACACCACGCACTAGGCGCCAGATCTCACCTGTGCAGTAATCGCCAAACACGTAGACACCGGCCAATGCCTCCATCGCGTTGCCTCGGTAGACGTAACCGCCGGTCACTGAGCAGCCGTCGTCGTGTGGGTAGGTGTATACGGGAAAGACGAGATCCGCCGGAGTCACCTCACCGGAGAAACGCTGACTGCCCTCAAACAGCGGCCAACCCAAATTGGCACCCGCCGACCAGCCGTCCGCCGCGGTCAGCACATGAATTTCCTCGAACCGGTTCTGGCCAACATCGGCGATCCAAAGATCTCCCGAGAGTCGGTCGAACGAGAACCGCCACGGATTACGGGCACCGTACGCCCACACCTCCGGCGCGCTGCCAGACACGAATGGATTGCCAGCGGGAATGCCGTAGCCACGTCCGGTTGGCGGGTCTGGGTCGATACGCACCAACGTGCCCAGCAGAGTGTTGCGGTCTTGGCCTTGGCCGAACACATCATCGGCACCACCACCGTCACCGAAACCAATCCACAGATTGCCGTCGGGGCCGACATGGAGATCACCGCCGTTGTGGTTGCACGCGGGCTGGCTGAGCGCCAGCAGAATGCGGGCGCTATCGGTTTGGGGAATCTCGCCCTGCAGCGGCACGACGGCGATGCGGCTGTTGCGGGCAGTGTCGGTGTAGCTGAGATACAGCCGATCACCGGCGCGCGAGAAGGCCATGCCCAGCAAGCCGTTCTCGCAGCCTTGGCTGATCTTGTCGCTGATGTCGGCTACCTGTTGCGGCTCGCTGCTGCCATCTGCTGGATCAAGCAGCCAGACCTCTCCGAGCCTGCTGGCCACATAACGCTGGCCAGTGTCGGGCCTAGCAGCCAGCGCGATAGGTGCTGGCACCTCTGCGACCGGCACAAGAGCAAACTTGGTCTCAGCAAGAGGCAGAACAACAGACGGAGTACTCGGCGGGACGCTCGGGCGGCTCGGCGGCACTGCCGTCTGAGGCGACGGCGGGGTCGGTGGCGACAGTGGCGGCAGCGAGGTCGTTGACGGCAGCAACGGCAGATGTGTTGGCGGTTCTGTTGACGGTGTCGGAGATGTGGGAGCCACAGACGATGCCGGGTCACCTGCGGAGCCGTTGGCCGCAGCGGGCGAGTCAGCAACCAAAGGCGTCGTTGTTGTCGCGGCCGGCGCGGGCAGCGCAGGCAACGGGTTCTGTGCGCCGCCGGTCGGGACGGACTGCAACGCCGGGGGTGCTGTCAGCCTGGGTGCCGTCACCGCAGACACTGGGCTTGGTGGACTCACGACAACTTGGGTGCCACGCTCGCCCGTCGTGGCTGCACAAGCACCCACTAAGAGCGCGGCTGCGAACAGGGCCGCTGACGGTCGCAGAGACATCACAAGGCGACGGTAGCGACACGACTCATGCAAAATGGCTCAGATCACTGACCCTATTTGCCATGACCCAGATCACAACAACCCAAATCACCACGACCCAGCGCCGCAAAACCGAGGACAGCACATGAGCACAATCAGCGACCCTGTGAGCTGGGGCGACTTCGCCGCGGTCTGCGGTGACCTCGCCCAACGTATACAGCAGCGCTTGGAGAGCCATCTACACGCGGTCATGGCAACGATCCGTGCCAACGGCGCTCCTCGAATGTCGGGCATGGAAGCTCCTATCCGAGACGGTCACCTCTGGCTGGGAATGGGTCGCGCGTCGATGAAAGCGGCCGACTTGCGACGCGATCCCCGATTCGGGCTGCACTCCGCGCCCGAGAGTGGGGAACTGCACCAAGGGGACGCGCGCATCGAGGGCGAAGCTGTGCCCGCGAGCACCAGTGAACTCAAAATGTTCCTGCGCAGCCATCATCACGAGATCGACGATGCGACGCCGATGGCCCTATTCACCGCCAGGATCGCTCGCGCCGTGCTTGTACGTGTGGACGGCCAGCAACTCGTCGTGGAGACATGGACGCCGACAGTCGGCTTGACGGAGCGCCGTGTCGCCTGAGGGTACCGGCTAGCCGCTCACTGCCTCTCGGCCGAGTCTGAGCCAGACCACCAAGCGTCAAGACGGCGGCGGGCCTCGGTGGCACCTAAGTCACCGTCGCTGCGACGCAGTTCCAACAGGAACTTCATGGCCCGGCCGACCTCGGGGCCGGGCTCGATTCCCAAGTGGTCCATCACCTCATCACCGGTGAGTTCTGGGCGCAGGTCGGCGGCGGCTTGCTCGCGAGCCAGACGGGCAATCCGTACCTCAAAGCGGTCGAGCGCATCGTGCAGAGCCTCTACTCGCTTGACGTTGCGGGACGTGCAATCGGCGCGCACCATGTCGTTTAAGTCGCCCAGCAACGGTCCTGCATCGCGGGCATAGCGACGCACCGCCGCATCGGTCCAGCCGGTGTCATAGCCCTTGAAACGACCCGATAGGTACACCAGACGCGACACCTCTTCGGTGAGTTCATGGCTGAAACCCATCTCCGGCATCCGACGGCGGGTCAGCTTGGCACCCACCGCTTCGTGGTGGCGGAAGGTCACCCCGCTAGGGCCGATCTGTCGGGTCAGTGGCTTGCCGATGTCGTGAAACAGCGCGCCCAGCCGGACTCGCAGTCGCGCCGGACTCTGGGCCACAACGGCGATGGTGTGCGCTAGTACGTCTTTGTGGCGGTGGATCGGATCCTGTTCTAGCGCCAACGCAGGCAGTTCGGGCAGGTGCTCGTCCGCCCAGCCGCTGTCAACCAGCTCCCACAGTCCCCCGCGGGGATCGTCAACCACCAAGACGCTGTTCAGTTCGTCGCAAGCCAACACCGCGCCGCTATCGAATTCCAGTTCATCAGCCATCAGCTCGTCGCCCATTAGTTCATCGCTGGTGTCGTGAGTGGCCACTGGGCTGTCACCGAGGCGGTCACCGGGTACAGGTGCCGTCGGTGAGATGAGCGCGCGATGCTGGTTGGACATTCCTCCATCATGCTGCGCTGCGCGGAGCCATCCAACCACTTGCTGAAAGGATTTCTTCACTTCGTCGCACCTAGGTTGCGGCCATTCGCGTCGCAGTGCGGCGGTCGGTCTAGGTTCGGCGGGCGGACATGCCGAAGGTCGATTCGTACCAAGGCAACGCCAAGCGCGCTGGGTCGCCAGCACAGTCGGCCGTCAGCACAGTCGGCCGTCAGCACAGTCGGCCGTCAGCACATCCGACGGTCGGCGCAACAAACCGCACTAGGCCACAACAGCCGCAACAACCTGTCAACCGCCCTACACACTCACGGAGGAAACCCAGCGTGGCAGCGTCGTTCGTACATCTGCACACACACACCGAATACTCCCTGCTCGACGGCGCAGCGCGCGTCAACGAAGTGGTGGCTGCAGCAGCCGCCGACGGTCAGCCAGCGCTAGGCATCACCGACCACGGCAACATGTACGGAGTTCTGGACTTTTATCGGGCCTGTCAAGCGCAAGGCATCAAGCCGGTAATCGGCACCGAGGCCTACATGGCGCTCGAAAGTCGTCACGAGCGTCCCAACCGCAACCGCTCCAAGAATGCCAAGGTAGACGACACCGGCGACGACGGCGAGGGAGGCGGAAAGCTCTACTACCACCTGACGCTGCTCGCTCACAGCGACACCGGCTACCGCAACCTGCTCAAGCTGTCTAGCCGGGCTTTCTTAGAGGGCTACTACTACAAGCCCCGGATGGACTGGGAAATGTTCGCCGATCATGCCGACGGTCTCGTGGCCACTACCGGCTGCTTGGGCAGCGTCGTGCAGCAGGCACTACTCAGCGGCAACTACGAAGAAGCACTCCGCCGGGCCGGTCGGTTGCAAGACATCTTCGGGCGCGACTCGCTGTACGTGGAACTGCAAGATCACGGCATCGGCGCTCAGCACGACTGCAATCCTCAGCTCCTGCAGATCTCCCGCGACCTCGCAGCGCCACTGCTGGCCACCAACGACCTGCATTACACCCACCAGCACGACGCAGTTGCCCACGATGCTCTGCTGTGCGTGCAGACCGGCTCGCTGAGCAGCGACACCGACCGGTTCAAATTTCACGGCGATCAGCACTATCTCAAGAGCGCTGCGGAGATGCGGTCACTCTTCAGCGAATTCCCCGAAGCGTGCGACAACACGCTCGCAATCGCGGAACGGGCCGAAACCAACATCGCATTCGGGCAGGTACTGCTGCCGCACTTTGAAGTACCAGCACCCCATGCAGATGCAGATGCCTACCTGTCTCATCTGGCATCTGAGGGAGCGAAAAGGCGCTGGGGCACGAATGTGACCGAAGAAGCTGCTGCACGCATCGCGTACGAGCTGCGGGTCATTTCCGACATGGGCTTTAGCAGCTACTTCTTGATCACTTGGGATCTGATCCGCCATGCCCGCGACAGCGGCATTCGGGTGGGCCCCGGCCGCGGCTCGGCCGCCGGCTGCGTGGTGGCGTACTGCTTGGGCATCACCGACCTCGATCCCCTCAAGTACGGCCTGCTGTTTGAGCGTTTCTTGAACCCCGCCCGCGTGTCGATGCCCGACATCGACATCGATTTCGACGATCGTTACCGCGACGAGATGATCCGCTACACGGCCCAGAAGTACGGCCACGACCATGTAGCGCAGATCATCACCTTTTCTTCGATAAAAGCGCGAGCGGCGGTGCGCGACGCCGCTCGGGTGCTGGGCAAGCCCTACGCACTGGGCGACCGTATCTCCAAGGCGATGCCGCCGCTGGTAATGGGACGCGCTACCCCGCTGAGCGCTTGCTTTGAACGTGAAGACTCCCATGCTGAGGGCTACACCGCCGCAGCGGAACTGCGCGGCATGTACGCCAACGACGCCGAGGTCCGCGAAGTGGTGGACGTGGCTCGGGGCCTCGAAGGGCTCATACGCCAAGACTCGGTACACGCCGCGGCAGTGGTCATCAGTCCCGAGCCGCTCACCGAGTATCTGCCCATCCAGCGCAAGCCCGAATCAGGCACCAATCCCGACGACGCTCCAATCGTCACCCAGTTCGACATGGGCGGGGTGGAAGACCTAGGCCTGCTGAAAATGGACTTCTTGGGGTTACGGACGCTGTCAATCATCGATGAGACGGTCCGACTCGTAGGGCGCAGCTCAGACACCCACTTAGAAATCGAATCGGTGCCGCTCGACGATCCGGCCACCTTTGACCTACTGCGAGCCGGCGACACGATGGGGGTTTTCCAACTGGAGTCAACGCCAGTGCGCTCGCTGTTGCAGTCGATGCGTCCCACACGGTTCGAGGACATCTGCGCGCTGGTCGCTCTCTATCGGCCCGGCCCGATGGCCGCCAACATGCATACCAGCTATGCCCAACGCAAGAACGGCCGTCAGCCAGCTACACCACCGCACCCCGATTTGGCCGAGATGCTTGAAGAAACCTACGGGCTGATGATCTACCAAGAGTCGATGATGCGGGTGGCCCAAGAGATCGCCGGCTACTCAATGGCTGAGGCCGACGACCTACGCAAAGCATGCGGCAAGAAGAACCGCGCCCAGATTGCCGAGCACCGAGCCAAATTCATCCAAGGCACAGCCGACAAGGGATACAGCACAGACCTAGGCAAGCAGCTCTTCGACATCATCGAACCCTTCGCCGACTATGCGTTCAACAAGAGCCATGCCTTCGCGTACGGGCTGATCGCTTACCAAACGGCCTATCTGAAAGCCAACCACCGCACCGAATTCTTGGCGGCGGTGTTGACCGGCGCCAAGCGCAACATCGACAAAGCCGGTGTCTATCTCGCCGATTGCCGACAGTCTGGGATAGACGTGCTGGTGCCCGACATCAACCGTTCCGAGCTGGATTTCGCTGCCGACGGGAAGACCATCCCCTTCGGTCTGTCGGCAGTGCGCAACGTGGGCATGAAAATAGCCGAGCCGATTCTCGCCGAGCGCACAGCCAACGGACCGTTCGCCGATTTCGAGGACTTCGCCATGCGAGTGCCGCGGGAAGTGCTCAACCGACGGTTCGTGGAGTCGCTGATTAAGGCGGGAGCGTTTGAGGCCTGCGGGCATTCCCGCAAGGGACTCATGAAAGTGTTTGACCGCATCATCGAAGCGGCGTTGCGGCGCCGCGAAGAAACTGCGGCGGGGGTGCAGTCGCTGTTCGGCGCAGCCACCCCAGATAACGACAACAACGATGATGCCAGCTTCAACGAGAGCATCAACGTGCCCGACATTGAGACATCTGAGCGCGAGACGCTGGCATGGGAGAAGGAACTGCTTGGTCTGTACGTCTCCGACCACCCGCTGTACGGCGGCGAGGCGCAGCTGCGACGAGCAGTGGACTGCTCCGTGAGTGGCCTCGGCGAGGTGCCGATGAAAGACGACGGTGGCCAGCCGTGGGTGACACTGGGCGGTGTGGTGCAGAACTTGAAGCGTCAATACACCCGCAACGGCGAGCCGATGGCCCGATTCATGCTTGAAGATCTCTCCGGCTCCGTAGAGGTAACGCTGTTCCCGAAGGGTTACGCAGCGGCAAGCGAGACGCTGGCTGAGGATGCTGTGGTGCTGGTTCGGGGGCGGTCTGACCGTCGCGGCGATGGCGAGACTGCGTTCTTGGCCAACGAAGTCATGCCGTTCGATCTGCGCAAAGGACCGGTGCCGCTCTGGCTAAACATGGAACTAGTTGAAGTGAACGACGACTGGCTGCAGCGCTTTGAGCAGATGCTGGCGGAGTTCCCAGGCGAAGCTCCGGTGCATATGCGCGTGGGCAACCGAGAGGTGCAGCTACCCCAATCGCAGCGGGTAGACGCCAAAGCACTTGCAGGCCCTCTACGCGAACTGCTCGGCGCCGACGCCGTACGCACCTAGCTACAACGCTTCCCGTCCTCTTCTCGCCCCCGGGAGCCACCGACGCGTTTCGCTGTGGCTCTCTGGGGCCATTAGCCTTGCTACTTGGCTGCGACCGCAGTCGGCCCAGCGACCGCTGGTCGGTCCGCGTACTAGGTGTGCGGACCGGTTGATCGGGGAGTGCTCATGAGCGACGGCGATACGCGAAAAGTTGATCAGAAATCGCTTGATGACCCAAACAAGATGATGGTCCCGTTCGCCAAATTCAAGAGCTTCCAGTTCGCAGACAAGCTCTGGGTACTCGGCGGGCTGCTGTTCTTGATCATCCTCATCAACGTCGTATTCTCTGGCGGGGGCGGGGGTTAGTTGCCCCGGCGTGTTGCCCCGGCAGTGAAACCGGTCCGATGAAGCCGGTCTGTCAGCCTTGGCATGTGAGCACAGTTCAATGAGCGATCTCAGCCTCAAAAAGGCCGTGGCTGCTGTCATAAGCGTAACGCTGCCAGACGGGCAGGCCCGCGAACTGCCCAGCGGTGCCACCGGGGCCGATCTGGCCGCGTCGCTGGGGCGGCGGGCCGCAAAAGATGCGCTGATCGCAGTGGCCGACGGGGTTGAACTGGATCTGAACCGTCCGCTGCCCGACGGCGCGTCGGTGTCGCTGGTGTTCCCTTCGTCAGCCGAAGGACTTGAGGTGTTGCGCCATTCCACTGCACATGTGCTGGCGCAAGCTGTGCTGCGGCTGTACCCGGGTGCCACCTTCTCTATCGGGCCGCCGATTACCGATGGCTTCTACTACGACTTCGACTTGGGAACAGCCGACGACGGGCGGCCGCGGACCTTCTCCGATGAGGATCTCACAGCGATCGAAGCCGAGATGTCGACAATCGTGGCCGACCGTCAACCTTTTGTTCGCGCTGAGGTAGACCGAGCCAAAGCTGATGAGCTTTTTGCCGCTCATCCGTACAAGATCGAAATCCTTGACGGGGAGGCCGACGATCCTGCCTCAGGTCCCCAAGGCGGGGTCATCACCACGTACCGCAACACCGACGAGTTCGTGGACTTGTGCCGCGGGCCCCATGTGCCCCACACGGGTCGGCTTGGCCATTTCAAGCTGATGCGGGTGGCCGGTGCCTACTGGCGCGGCGACGAGAACCGTCAGATGCTGCAACGCATCTACGGCACCGCTTGGGGCACCGCCGGTGATTTAGCGGCGCACTTAGAGCGGCTGGAAGAAGCCGCCAAGCGAGACCACCGGCGGTTGGTGACCGAGTTGGATCTGCTCAGCTTCCCTGCTGAACTAGGCGGCGGACTGGCCGTGTGGCACCCGAAGGGCTCATTGGTGCGCAGCATCATGGAGGACTACAGCCGCGAGCGGCACCGCGCGGGTGGGTACGAATTCGTCTACACGCCGCACCTAGCCAACGCCCGACTGTTCGAGACCTCAGGGCACTTGGATTTCTACGCCGAGGGCATGTACCCGCCAATGGAGATGGACAACGGCGTCTACTACCCCAAGCCGATGAACTGCCCGATGCATTGTTTGATCTTCGGCCAGCGGCAGCGCTCGTACAAGGAGTTGCCGTTGCGACTGTTTGAGCTGGGCACCGTGTATCGCTACGAACGTTCGGGCACCTTGCACGGGTTGATGCGTATTCGAGGGTTCACCCAAGACGACAGTCACCTGTTCGTGGCGCCCGAACAGCTAGCCGACGAGATCGAAGCCCTGTTGGACTTCGTGCTATCAGTACTCGGCGCTTTCGGTTTCGACGACTTCGAGTTCAAGCTGTCTACCCAGGACCCTCACAAGTACGTAGGTGACGACGAAGGCTGGCAGCAAGCGACAGCAGCGCTGCGGTCTGCTCTGGAACGGCGCGGCCACTCCTACTCTGAAGCCGCAGGTGAGGCGGCTTTCTACGGGCCGAAGATCGACATCGATGTGCTCGATGCAATCGGGCGTTCGTGGCAGTTATCAACCATCCAAGTCGACTTCAACCTGCCCGAACGCTTCAACCTGCGCTATGTAGGTGCCGATGGCGAGGTGCATCGGCCGATCATGATTCACCGGGCACTGCTCGGCTCAATCGAACGGTTCTTCGGCGTGATGGTGGAGCATTACGCAGGAGCGTTCCCGCCTTGGCTGGCACCCACCCAGGCGATAGTGCTGGGCGTACGGGCCGACCATGACGCATTTGCGTTGTCGGTGGCGGCACAGCTCAACGAAGCAGGTGTGCGGACCGAAACTGTCCCGGCGGACGATCCTCTGGGGGCACGCATCCGCCGGGCCAAATTGACCAAAGTGCCCTATGTACTTGTGGTGGGCGACGATGACCTAGCGGCAGGCACAGTGGGCGTGAATCCGCGTGGTCAACCAGTGCGGCGCGACGTGCCGCTGGCAGAGTTCATGGCGCAGATCGCCCACGAGGTAGAAACCAAAGCCGTCGATGTCGGTGGTGCAACTGCTGCGTCCGGCGGCTAGACGCGACTGCTGAGTCTGAGGAACCAACGTGCAGGCACTGGTTTTTGAACGCAAGGAACTGCGGTTCGCCGCGGCTCTAGCAGCAGGCAAGCTGAAGCCGGGGTCCGGGGCTGGGGTCGGGCCGCTCAAGCTGGTCGACATAGATCCCCCAGACCTGCCCGGACCCGACTGGCAGTACGTACGGCCTGCCTTGTCGGGCATCTGCGGATCAGACTTGGCGACGGTGGACGGGCAAGTATCGCGCTACTTCGAACCACTGGTTTCGTTCCCGTTTGTGCCTGGCCACGAAGTGGTGGGCCACACAACCGACGGGGCACGAGTGGTGCTTGAGCCGGTGCTGGGTCACGAAGCTCACGGGGGTGCCCCACCGTGGCCTAACGCCGCTCCCGCGGACGGCGACGACTACGGCCACTTGATCGGCGGTGAAATCGCAGCAGGCCTGCAGACCGGATCCTGCGCTTCCACTGGGGGCGGTTGGTCGGAGATGTTCGCAGCACACCGTTCACAGCTGCATTCGCTGGGTTCGCTGAAACGCGAGGAGTTGTCCGACGAAGCAGCGGTGATGATCGAGCCGACCGCGGCGGGCGTACATGCAGCGCTGCGGTCGGGGGTGACCGAAGGCGGCACAGCGGCGGTCATCGGCGCCGGCACGATGGGCTTAGTGGCTGTGGCAGCGCTGCGGAAACTGACCGGTGCGGCTGCCATCGTGGTAGGTGCCCGCTATAGCCACCAACGCCGGTTGGCCCTCGAACTCGGTGCTGATTTGGCGGTGTCCCCCGACGAACTGGGTCGAGCCGTGCGACGCGCTGCGGGTACACGAGTGATAGGTGAGACGTTGGGCTCGGGCACACACGTCACAATCGACGCAGTGGCCTCCTCATCGTCGCTGGCCGACGCGATTGCGCTGACGCGCCCACGGGGCAGGGTCGTCGTGCTTGGCATGCCCGCCAACGTCGAGTTGAATCTCTCTCCACTTTGGCATCGCGAAACAGAGTTGGTGGGCGCCTACTGCTACGGCACCGAGCCGTCACTAGACGGAGCCCATACGTTTGAGGCAGCCATCGGGCTGGTGCGCGAATGCAGCTTGGGTCGTCTCGTGTCTGAGCTGTACCCGCTGGAGGAGTACCGCGTTGCTCTCGAACATGCCGCCTGCGCCGGCGCTCGAGGCTCAGTCAAGATCGCCTTCGACCTCCGTACGAACTAGCAGGCTGTTGCGGTGTCGGCACTGCGACAGACAACGACAAGCCGCCTGAGTTCGGAGTTTGTCGGCACCGCATTCCTGCTGTTGAGCGTGGTGGGCTCGGGCATCATGGCTGAGCGGCTGAGTCCCAACGACATCGGGTTGCAGCTCCTCGAGAACTCAGCGGCCACGGCGGGTGCTTTGCTGTGTCTCATTCTCGTGTTTGGTGCTACGTCGGGGGCTCACTTCAATCCGGCAGTGACGCTGTGGGCGCGTCTCGAAGGCGATCTCGACAGTCGCATGGCCGCGCTGTACGTGCTGTGCCAGACCGCCGGCGGGATCTTGGGGGTCATCGCCGCCAATGTCATCTTCGAACTCGACGCGGTTTCGTGGTCGACCAACGACCGGATCAGCGCTGCTGCGTTCGGGTCGGAGATCATCGCCACCTTCGGGCTGGTGCTCGTCATCATCGGTTTGGTGCGCTCGGGCAGAGAACGCTTCGTGGCTTTCGCTGTGGCGACTTACATCGGAGGTGCCTATTTCTTCACTTCGTCGACCAGCTTCGCCAACCCAGCCGTAACCGTGGCCCGCACATTCTCCGACACCTTCGCCGGCATCGCCCCAGCCAGTGCGCCGTGGTTCATAACGGCGCAGTTCATCGGGACGCTGTGTGCAATCGGTGTGGCACAACTGACGCACCCACAGCACTGAGAAAGCACTGAGGCTTCTACGGGCTTTTGCGAGGTCTGAGGGGTCTGCTTCTCAGACGAGTTTTCATAACGGCAGCTTCACCCGTCCTAGCCCAGTTGATTACACCAGCACCAAGCCGCGGCTACTGCAAAGTCTCAGCGAACTCACGTGCGAGGTACGTGAGGATGAGGTCGGCACCGGCCCGTCTGATGGCAGTGAGATGCTCAACTGCAACAGCGTTGCCGTCGATCCAGCCATTCGCAGCTGCCGCCTTGAGCATCGCGTACTCGCCCGATACGTGATAGGCAGCCAGCGGTAGATCGAAACGAGCCCGAGCGGCGGCGATTACGTCGAGATACGCCAGCGCCGGCTTCACCATGATTATGTCGGCTCCCTCGGCGATGTCGAGTTCAATCTCGGCCATGGCCTCACGAGCGTTGGAAGGATCCTGCTGGTAGCTCTTGCGGTCACCGCCGTCGGTGATCGCCACATCGACAGCGTCGCGGAACGGTCCGTACTCAGCAGAAGCGTATTTCGCCGAATAGGCCATGATCGGCAGATTGTGATGGCCGTTGCTGTCGAGGGCTTGGCGAATCGCGCCGACCTGACCGTCCATCATCCCCGAAGGCGCGACCATCGCAGCGCCGGCCTCGGCTTGGGCCAGAGCCACCCGCTGGTACAACTCCACAGTCGCGTCGTTGTCAACGTCGCCGTCGTCGGTCACCACGCCACAGTGACCATGATCGGTGTACTCATCGAGGCACAGGTCGGTGATGATTGCCAGCTCTGGGCCGTGATCGTCACGCAAATTGCGCAGAGCTACTTGCACGACACCGTCGGGATGCCAAGCCTGCGAACCCACCGGGTCTTTGCTCGCAGGAAGCCCGAAGAGGATCACGCCGCTGATGCCCATGCCGACCAGCTCGTTCACCTCCTTGCGCAGTGACTCCTGGGTGTGCTGCATCACACCGGGCAAAGAGACGATCGGCTGGGGCTCATCTACGTTCTCCCGCACGAACAGAGGAGCAATGAGCTGACTGGGGACGACCGTCGTCTCGGCGACGAGACGACGCAGCGCCGGCGTGCGGCGAAGACGGCGAAGACGGCGGACCGGATAAGTCACCGCATCATGCTATGGGCCTATGGGCGCAGCCTGCAGTCGCCGCCTAGCCACAGGCTGACGCTCGTGTCTTAGCGGAGGCCGTGGCCTAGTTTCGCAGGCATGAAAATCGGATCCGAGGCTTGGTGCGCAGCGATGTCCGAAGTGCTCGCCGAGGTGGAACTGCCAGCAACCGAAGCCCCAGCAACCAAAGTCATCGTGGAACAGCGGATAGGTGAAGGCAACAGCACTGGGGTAGTTGCGTATCGCTTAGTGATCGGAGGCCGTCGGGCTCGTCTAGAAGCGGTACCCATGGATGGCACCAGCCATGGCAACAACGAGACCAACAACGAAGGCGAGACAACTACTACCAGAAGGGCAGTCAGCACTAGAAGGGCAGCCAGTGACGATGGGGCAGTCGTTGTGATGAGTCAGTCGCCCCAAACCGCCGAGGCGGTGCGACGGGGCGAACTTGGCGCGTTGGCTGCGCTGCAGGCAGGTCTTATCAAGGTCAGCGGCGATGTGCGGGTGCTGGTTGCGGCTGCGCCTGCTCTAGCTGCGGTGGACGCGGCACTCGCTGCAGCCCTTGCCGACACGCCCGAAGGCCCCGCGGGTGACGCAGGCGACGGGGGCGAGGGCACCAATCCCGATGCCCAGATGTAGGGGTGCCGGTTAGTGTGCTGCGGGCATCCCGTATCGGCAAAGCCCGCCACGACCTCCGTGCCCAAGGAGCGCAGTATGAGCGAAGACAAGTCCAGCCCCGACGCACACACACTCGGCCTCACAGCCGACGCACACACACTCGGCCTCACGGCCGACGCACACACACTCGGCCTCACGGCCGACGCGCACACACTCGGCCTCACGGCCGACGAGGTACTACAGACCACCCGGGCGGTGCGCAAGCGGCTGGATTTCGACCGGCCTGTCCCCGCTGCGGTGCTGCGCGAATGCGTCGAGATCGCCGTGCAAGCGCCGACCGGCTCAAACATGCAGGGTTGGCACTTTGTGTTTGTCACCGAGCGCGACAAGATTGAGGCCATCTCGGCGTTGTACAAGAAGGGCTTCGATGCCTACCGCAACAGCCCCATGTACGCAGGTCGAGTGGGGACAGGCTTGAGTGCGGCGCGCGAGGCGCAGCAGGCACGGGTGACATCTTCGGCCGAGTACCTGTCTGAGAACATGGGACGCAGCCCGGTGCTGTTCATCCCCTGCATCACCGGTCGCACCGATGACCCTCGCGGAATGGTCAGCCAAGCGGGCTCGATCATTCCCGCAGCATGGAGCTTCATGCTGGCAGCCCGTGAACGCGGCCTCGGCACCTGCTGGACAACGTTGCACCTCGGCTATGAACGCGAAACCGCAGAGATCTTAGAAATCCCGTACGACTCAGTGCGCCAGTACGCACTGAGTCCAGTGGCCTACACCGTTGGAACCGACTTCAAACTGGCCACCCGAGTTGACCTCGACTCGGTGATGAGTTGGAACACTTGGCGCCGCTGAGATGACAGCCAAGGTCAACACAGCACTATTCGACCTGTCAGGGCGGGTGGCGGTAGTCACCGGTGGCTCGAGAGGGCTGGGCCGCGAAATGGTGTTCGCGTTCGCCCGCAGCGGGGCGGATGTGGTGATCGCCTCGCGCAAGCTCGACAACTGCTCAGAGTTGGCCGCCGAAGTTGAGTCTGAGACCGGACAGCGGGCGCTGGCAGTGCAGTGCCATGTGGGTTACTGGGACCAGAACGACGCTCTGTGCGAGCGGGTGTACGACGAGTTCGGCCACTGCGAGATCTTGGTGAACAACGCCGGCCTGTCGCCCCTGTACCCGTCGCTGCACGAGGTGTCTGAGGCATTGTTCGACAAGGTCATCGACGTGAACCTCAAGGGGCCATTCCGGGCCACAGCAGTGTTCGGCAAGCGCATGTACGACGCCGGCGGCGGTTCGATCATCAACGTGAGTTCCGTGGCGGCCGTGGCACCCTCACCGAACGAGACGGCCTACGGCGCTGCCAAGGCGGGTGTGCATGCCATCACGCAGTCGTTCGCTCGGGAGTACGCCCCTCGGGTACGAGTGAACTGCATCATGCCGGGACCGTTCCTCACCGACATCTCCAAAGCCTGGGACATGGACGCCTTCAACGAAAGAGCCGCCAGCGAGATCGCTCTGGGCCGCGGTGGCGAGGCCGACGAAATAGTGGGCGCCGCGTTGTACTTCGCGTCGGAGGCATCGAGCTACACAACCGGCTCGGTGCTCAAGATCGACGGCGGCACCACTTGGCAGACCGGTTGAACAACTGGCGCAATCAGACGCTGTAAACCAGCGCAATCGACTGGCACAATCAGACGCGGCAAACCAGCGCAACCGAACCGAATGAGGAGATCTTTCGTGGGAACACAGAAACGGCTGTCAACGCTGAGTCGCTCAATCGAGGGACGAGTGGCGCTGATCACTGGCGCTGGCATGGGCCAAGGACGCGCAACGGCGCATCTGTTCGCCGATGAAGGCGCGCATGTGGCAGTGACCGACCTGCGCCAAGCCGACGTAGATGCCGTGGTGGCAGAGATCCGTAACGCCGGCGGCTCAGCAGCAGGTTGGACGATGGACGTAGCCAACCGCGACCGCGTCAACGAGGTCACCGCCGAGGCGGCTGAGCGGTTCGGCGGCATCGACCATCTCATCAACAACGCTGGCGTCTCTCGTTTCTCACCGATCGACGCTGAGAATTACGAGGACAACTGGGCGCTCTCACTCGAAGTGCTACTGACGGCCCACACCTACACGGTGCGAGCTGCATTGCCGTACCTACGCCAGTCCGAAGCAGCGCGCATCGTGAATATCGCCTCTACCGAAGGCTGGGGTGCCACCAAGTTCGGCTCTCCCTACACAGCAGCGAAGCACGGCGTGATCGGTCTCACCAAGTCGCTGGCAGTGGAACTAGGCCGCGAGGCCATCACCGTCAACTGCATCTGCCCCGGCCCGATCCGCACCGCCATGACCGCAGATATCTCCGAAGAGCACAAGACAATCTTCGCTAAGCGCCGCACAGCGTTAGGCCGCTACGCCGAACCCGAAGAAGTGGCGCACGCAACGCTCAACTTCTGCCTGCCCGCCAGCCAGTACATAACCGGCACTGCGCTCCCTGTGGACGGCGGCCTCCTCATCAAGAACGCCTAAAGGGTCCGCTGCGGCAGCAGCAATGGGGCCGCAGAAATGGGATCGCAGCGCACGGGGCACAATGCATAGGGCACAATGCATAGGGTGCAGTGCCGAAGCAGGGCGCTAGCGAGTGAGTGTGAGCGAAAGCGAAGCAGGCATGCCCTCGGCATCAAGAGTGAGAATGCCGGACATGGCACCTCGTTCGGCCAACGGCAACGACTCGGTTCCTACTGCAGAGAAATAACCCGTCATCTGCAGCGTCCCGTCGTCGTTCGCTGTACCGCGAGCGGCCAAGCGCATCTCGGCCGACGCGCCATCGCCGCTGGGGGCGAACACCAACAAAGCACTGAAACGGCGCTCGTCAACTGCCGGGTCGGCAGCTTCAAGCGATGCTGAGCTGGGCGATATCACCGCAACTGACTCAGTCGAAGTGGCTGTTTTGACCGTCTGTTCAGCACCATCTGTAATCGTGGTTGTGGTGTTGATGGTGGTCGTGGTTGTGACCGCCAGCGTCAGTGAACCGGACACGTCGTAACGGTCGGCGCCCGACGGTGTGAACTTCAGTTGGGCGGCCTCCACGCTGCCACGGTCGCTCGCTGTGGTCTGAAGGTTGGGAGCCTGAGAACCTAGGGTCTGAGCGTCGGGGTTGATTATCACCTCCGTCGCCACGACGGTCTGAGCGATCTCTGGCGTGTCTTCAGCCGTCGTCTCGGATGCCTCAAGACCGACCTCAGACGAATCGACAGCGGCAGCCGCAGAGACTTCAACCGCTGCTGCAGCCTGGAGAGGCTCAGGAGTTGCAGTTGCTGCGTCCGGCACCGGTGTTACAGCGCTCTGCGGGTCTGCCGGAGCGGTTGCGTCGCTTTCCTCGGTCGCCGACGCGACTGCGGGTACCACGACAGGTGCGTCGGGTTCCGGGATCTCAACAGCGAACGGTGTGAGTACCTCCATCACCCTCTCGGGCAGTACGCGATCGGCTGCCTGGTGTACCGGCGAGTCAACCGTTGGGGCGATCACTGCGGTGGCGAGACCAAATCCGACTGCGGCCTTCGCCACCACCGGCACACCGACCGTTGCGGCATTCGCAGTTGCAGCAACCGCGCGCGAGGCCATCGGAGCTGCTTCAACCAACGTTGGCATGGCTGAAGTCAGTGCAGCAGATCTGCCGCCGGGCGAGGTATGGCTCGTCAGCGCCGTGGCGGCACGCTCCCCACGGCGCAGCAGCCCGATCAACGCAACCGGCACGACGGCGGCCAGTTTCAGGGCGGCTCGCACAGCGTTGCGGGCCCGCGACACGCGTGCCCGGGCGTTTTCCTCAGACACGCCCGCCTTGGCCGCAACTTCTTCGTAGCTCAGTTCGTCAACGAAGCGCAGCATCAGTGCCTCGCGGTACTGATCGGAAAGACTGTTCATGGCGTCCATCAGCGCAGCATCGTCAAGGTCAAGGCCCAGTTGGCTTTCGGTAGTGGGCGGTGGGTTCAGTGCCTTGTCGCTCGACGCGAACCGCTCAGCCTTCTCATTCTCACGCCGCAGACGATTGCCCTCGTCGCTGCAGACATTGGACAAGATGCGGTGCAGCCACGGCCCTACTAGGTAGTTGCCGTTGAAGCGCGGCATGGCGCGCAGTGCGCGCATCAGCGCTTCTTGCACGGCGTCCTCGGCAGCCTCAGGAGAACCGAGCTTGCGACGCGCGTGACCGAGCAGCTGGGGTCGGTATTCACGCACCAGATCGGCGAACGCTTCATCGTCGCCGGCCTGGTAAGCAAGAACCAGATCTCTGTCTTGGAGGCGCAGAGCCATATCCGTCACATGTCCGAACAGCGGGACCGCCATCGGCCCCGTCACAGGCGATGGTATCGCGATCAAACGACGCTCTCGACATCACATATGACACTGGACATATGACGCTGGCTGGCAACTGGGCCGCAGGACTCGATGGGCGCAGCAGAGGTTGGGGTCAGAGCAGCGACACTGCACTCAGCGAGCCGCTGCGAGATTTACTCGTCGACGTCCGCTGCAAGCAGAGCTGACACGTCAGAAACAGGCGTGAGCACGCCGAGGCTGCCAACGGTGAAGCCGCCGTCATCATTGAGTGCTACTTGCAGCAATGTTGCGACACCAACGACTTCGCGTCGGTTGTTCATCACCGGACCGCCGCTGCTGCCCGGGGAGATAGGTGTGTCGGTCTTGATCCATGTGGCACCTTTCAGCTCAAGAGTGCCGGAGTAGCGGCCAGTGGTGAGCGTCATGGTGTCACCGCCTATCTCTGGGTAGCCGAGCGCAGTGATCGTTTCGCCCGCACGCAGTGGGTCGGTGGACAACAGCAGGGCCGGTTGCCGCTCTGCGGAGGAATCCATCGCAAGTAGCGCTAAGTCGTGTGTTTTGTCTGAGCGCTGCACGGTGACGGAGACCCACCGGCTGGGGGCTTGCTCGAAAGTGCCACCCAAATAGGCCCGGATCTGGCCGCAAACGCGGTCTGAGTCGTCGAAGACCACATGTTGGTTGGTCACAATCTGACGTCCGTTGCCCACCACGAACCCCGAACCTTGCTTATTTGCGCTGCGGCCAGTGCCGCTGCAACGGATCTGCACCACTGAACGGGCGACCGAGTCCCAGCCCAGCTGGTCGAGACCGTCCGATGCTGAGCGCGGATCGGCGATGACGCCGGTTGCTACAGCAGCCAGAACAGTCGTGGAGATACTTGACGACGGGCCGATGCCGGTCACCGTCGCCTTGGTCGATCCGCCAATGGCCAACAGCCAGTCCTGTCCGAACGCACCCAGCGTCTCGGGCACGGGATGCTCAGGTCCGGGGGCGAGCAGCAACGGCTCGCAGGGGGTGCGCACCGCTCCTGCGGCTAAACCGCCGAACGGGATCGTCCCACTGGCCACGGCGATGTCGATAACGGGATGACAGCTCGCAGCGTCGAAGGCTCGGCGGGAGACGCGCGCGGCCGTTTCGTAGCGATCGTCGCCGGCGATGCGGTCGGTGTCGAAGCCGAGTGCTTTGATCTCTTCCTCTACGCCAGTCGAGACGGCAACTGTGCCACCCAAGATCGTGACAGAAGCTATCTCTCGCTTGGGATTGGTCAAGAATCGGCGCGCCTCGTCGTGGAGTTCGCGGGGCGTGGTCAGCACCAACGGTGTCTCTTTGGTGAGGCTCGGTGACGCAGCGACGGCATCAGCAAAGTTGACACCAGATGCAACAAAGACCGTGTCAAGTTCGTCGGGGGCGAAGACGCGCGCGACGCGGTGGGCGGTCTCGTAGCGGTCGTTGCCTGCAAACCGATCAACCCGGTAGCCCATGTCGCGCAAGGTTTCAGCCACGCTCTCCGATACCGCAGCTGGGCCGCCCAGAACAATCACCTTTGCCTTGGGGTGCGATGCGCACGCCTTGAGGTATGCGCGGGTGGCAGCGGGCAAGAATGCTTGCCTCGTCAACAACAACGGTCGGTCGAGTGCCGCACCGGCCAGAGCATCGGGCCAGTTCTCGCCCGATGCCAAAGTCACGCTGTGCGAACCGATTTCGCTGTCGCAGCTGCCGCCGGCCGCGTTGGCCGCCAGTTCGTACACATTCGAGCCGCTCACCCGCTGGAGCGAAGCGCTCGGCGTTTGGGCTGCTGTTGCTGTTGTGGTGGCCGGTAACAGCAGAACTGCGGCGACAAGCACAGCGCGGTTCAGCATTTGCCGAGCCTCGCTAAGGCCGACGCAACAGCTTCAAGGATGCCTGCATCGGAGGGCTGCGGGGCGATGGCGGCAACCGTCACACCAGCGGAAGCGCAGGCAGCCGCTGTGGTACGGCCGATGCAGATCACTTGGCCGCTCACCGGTGCGCCGCCGGTCTGCTGGAGGTGACCGCGCAGTGCTGAGGGTGAGGCAAAGATCACTGCGTCGGCTCTGGCTAGCTCAGCGGTGATGTGATCGGACAGCGTCGGTGTGACCGTGCGATAGGCGCTGACCGCTGTCACATTCCAGCCACGCGCACGCAAACCGGCAACAAGGTCGGGGCGAGCACCAGCTGACTGCGGCACAAAGCAGGCATCCAACGGATCAGGATCGGCGAACGACACGGCTAGACCGGCGCCGTCGTGTTGATCGGGCACGAGATCGGCAGGGCGACCCAGCTCAGCTCGGATCCGAGCAGCAGTTGAAGGTCCCACTGCGGCGACGCTAAGACGCTCAAAACTGTTGCGCGCACCCCGGCGGTCGGCGCGAGCGAACGTCGCTGCCACGGCATTCGACGAACTAAAGGCCACCCAGCTGAACTGGTGGAGACGCAGGAGAGCGTCATCGAGCGACTGACCGCCGTCAAGCGGCGGCACAACGGCAACGGCCGGGGCGATCACCGGCTTTGCTCCTTGCTGACGAAGAAGCTCTGCCACCGGCGCGGCTTGGTGCGACGCACGCGTCACGACGACAGTCCGGCCGACAAGCTCGCTCTGACAACTAGCGGGGGGGAGCCGATCAGGCATCTGCGGTCCCGGTGCGCTCGAGCAGCTCACGCGCTAAGGCAATGCCCAGCGCTTCGCCGTCGATAGCAACGCCAACAGCACGTTCCACAACGCCGTCAGGGGCGGCGAGCAGGGCCGTCATCTGCACGTTCTGATCATCGTCAATGGTGGCGTACGCCCCCGTCGGGAGATCACAGCCACCGCCCAGCGTTCGCAAAAATGCGCGTTCGGCAGCAACGCAGCGCGAGGTGGGATGGTCGATGATTTTGGCAACGGCGCACGCCGCTGCGGTGTCGCCTTCGCGGTGCTCTATAGCAATGGCGCCTTGCCCGGCCTGCGGCACGAACTCGTGCGGGTCGAACCGCTGAGCTATCCGGTGAGACTCGCCGAGTCGTTCCAGCGCCACTGCGGCTACTACGACAGCATCCACATCGGGCCGGTCGGCTGCTGCGATGCGCCGAGCCATATTGCCCCGCAAGCCAACAAAGTGCAGATCTGGTCGCAGGTCAGCAAGTTGGCATTGACGTCGCTGCGACCCGGTCGCCACGATCCCGCCGTGCCGGATCTGGTTAAGCGTCTGCCCGATGATCGCATCACACACGTCGCCGCGCTCCAAACAACCCCCAAACACAAGTCCGGCGGTGGACTCTGATCGCATGTCTTTGGCGCTGTGTACCGCTAAGTCCGCGCGTCCGTCAAGCACCGCAGCCTGCACTTCGGTTACGAACACGCCTTGGCCCGACATCTCCGAGATTGGTGTGGACAGGTCGATGTCGCTGGAAATGGGTACGCGCACTAGCTCAATCGGGGCATCAGGTTGCCCCGCCGCCGCCAGCACCTGCACCACAGCTAGTGCTTGTTGCTTGGCTAACGGACTTGTTCGTGTCGCGATCCTCAACGGTTCACGCCCGTGACAACGATGGACACTCAGATGATCCAGGGTTCGGGAATGCGGCTCGCACAGTCTTGCCGCCCGAAGACTGAATCACACCGGGTTCTGACGCGCTTGGGGCTATAGGGACAGCAAGCAGTCCAAGCCGCCGGGAGGACTTTAGTTGAGAACATCAATCGAAGAAGAAGACCAGCCGCAGGGTGGCCGCGATCAAGATGAGCGCTGCGAGACCAGCCAGCACTGCCGCGGTGCGCAAGCTCATGTTGCCCTGCGCAGTCGCACCTCAGCACCCACCACGAAGCCGAGATGCGTGGCGCTTGCGCCGGCGACGCTGAGTTCTAACAAGCCGTGATGATCATCGCTCAGTGCTAGGCCCCCGGCGGGCACTGAACCCAAAGTTGCGAGTTGAACGGCCTGTGAGTTGGCCTCCGCTGCGACACCCATTCGAGCAGTCGAAGTCCATTCCGCAACCAGCAGGTCGCCCAGCGGCATCAGTACCTCGCGGTCCACGTTCAGCTGCACCGTCCCCCAGCGCGTCACCGACAGGACTTCCGCTGTAACCGAGCCGTCAGCTTCAGGGCGAGGAACGGCCAGCAGCGACGGCAGCAACAGCGCCGGGTCGGTCGGCTCTCCCAGGGACTCAAGCGGTTCTCCTGCGGCCAGCCGACCCGCTGCGGGCGCCAGCACGTCCCGAGCGGGATGCAGCGCCCAAGAGCTGGTGGCGGCGGCTGCCCTCAGGCGCACGGCAGCGTCAGCGCCGCCCACTGCTGCTGTAGCAGCGGCCAGTACGCCATTGTCGGGGCCGACCAGAATTGACTGCCCGTCGCCAACCGACACCGCAATCGCCGACCGATCTAGCCGCTGGCCCACCGACACCAGCACCACTCCCGGTACGAGATGCGGCACACCGCGAGCGAGCATCAGTGCTGCTGCACGACTGTCGTCGGGGTCAATGTGATGACAGAGATCGATCACGACAGCGTGCGGAGCAACCTGTCGAATGATCGAGTGGATGAGACCGACCGATTCATCCGCTACACCCAGATCGCTCAGGCAAGTGATGGTGTCGAATTGCTTCATCTCGTGCTGCCGCCTGTGATGGGACGAGTGGGTCCGTTGTTGGTCACGCAGCACCCAGCTCAATGGACCGGCGGGTAGCTGCCTCCACGGCCGCAGCGAACGCCGCGCGCACGCCATGACGTTCGAGTTCAAGCAGGCCAGCGGCGGTGGTGCCGCCCGGCGAGGTCACATCGGCTCGAAGCTCAGCCGGCGGCCGTCCGTCGGCCAGCAGCGTCGCAGCGCCCAGCAACGTTTGGTTGGCCAACTCAGCTGCTACCGGACGTGTCAAGCCCATGAGCACGCCCGCCTCGATCAGTGCTTCGGCCACCAAGAAGACGTACGCCGGTCCCGAGCCCGACAGCCCGGTAACGACATCCATGAGATGCTCGGGGACCCGGACGACACGACCGACCGCGCTCAGGATTCCCTCGGCCCACCCAAGATCGGCATCGGCAGCTTGATCGTTACCGCAGACTGCTGCGACCCCTTGAGACACGAGCGCCGCCGTATTCGGCATTGCGCGCACGATTGGCGTTGCAGCACCTGTCGCGTCTTCGAGTGTCGCCAGCGTCACCCCGGCGGCTATGGAAAGAATCCGATCGGTGCCAACCGACACGGCCTGCGCTGCCACTGCAGCCGCAGCATCGGGCTTTGTAGCCACAATGGTGCCCGCAGACGCAACGACATGATCCGAAGTTGTTACGCCGTAACGGCTCGCCAGCTCGTCCCGGCGGGCTGCGATGAGTTCTGTCAAGCCGATGCTCTTTGCGGGTCGGCCAGCGGCGAGCAGCCCAGCGAGTAGCGCTTCACCCATTCTGCCGCCGCCTACGATCAGCAACTCAACTTGCGTTACCACCCGGTCACGGTACCGGCACCGTTTGTGGCAAAGGTGCCGGGGCATTCGCTGAGAATGGGGCACTTCCCTGCGTGCCTGCTGTCGAATGCCCCGGCAAGCATGAAATTAATCATAATGCATCGAAAGGGGGCAAATGAATTTCGGGCGCTACCGCTCGAATCCCAGCCGCAGCAGTGTCGAGAAGTCCCGTTCGACGTACGACCAGAGCGAACCCACGATCCGGTCCAGCTCGTCTTCGTCGACGCAATGCGTCCCAAGTTCTCCCGTCAGGAACAGCGCCTCCTCAGGTCCGATGCTGTACTGCGCACCTACCAGCGAGTAGTTGCGTCGCAGAACGAAATCGGCCACTTCGGTTGCTCGTTGCGGCGGCATCGGCAGCACGTAGGTCTCATAAGCCAGCGTTCGCTGCCGCAGCGTCAGCCACACAGCCACGACATCGCGCGATTCCCCGGCCAAGCGCACATACCAGCGACGAGGCACCTCTTCATCGCGCGTGACATCAAGCAGCAGTGGGCGTCCCGTCGGTGCCGCGGAATCTTGCGAACTGGCCCAGCCAGCCAGCCAGGCATCCATACGCGCCTCGAGGTGATCGAGTTCGGCGTCGGTGGCTGGACGGCGTGTCATCAGAGTTCAGCCATCGGGGATTCAGCCGTCAGGGGTTCAGTTACTGGTGGTCTGGCCGCGGGGGGTTCAGCCACTGCCAGCTCTGCGGCTCATGCACACGCGACAAGTTCGCGGTGGGCCGCTGTGTCGAGCACTTCGAGTGCCGCTGCGGCACTCGCCAGCCAACTAAAACGCTCGGCCCGACGCGAACCGGCATCGCCCAGCCGCAGCGCGAGTAACGGATCGGCCAAGATTTCTCCCACCCGACGGGCGTAACCGTCGCTGTCGCGACCGGCAATGAGATAGCCGGTTTGGCCATCGACCACGTTGTCGCGCAAACCGCCGACATCGGAAGCCACCACCGGCGTTCCGCAGGCCGCGGCCTCAAGCGCAACCAAGCTGAACGACTCCGAACGGCTCGGCACAAGGCACACATCGGCTGCGCGGTAATAGACAGACAGCAGATGATGCGGGAGCGGATCAACGAACCGCACGCAGCCAGCGAGGCCCAAGTCTTCCGACATTGAGCGAAGCCGCTCCAGCGTGACCTCACCGTCGGGGCCGCTGGGACCACCAACGATGACCAGTTGAGCCTCCCTGCCCGCCGGAGTGCCAGCCCTCGTGGCCGCAAGGATCTCAAGCGCCACTTCGGCGCCCTTGAGTGGCTGAAGGCGTCCGACGAACAGCAGCACCGGCCCGGGTGGGAGATCGAGCGCAGCGCGCGCCGCGTGACGCTGGCCGGGCGCGAACATTGCCCGGTTAACGCCGGGTGTCAGCCTGTGAACCCGTTCCGGCGAAACGTCGTAGAGAGAGCCCAGCTGGGCAGCTTCGGTATCGCCTGAGGTGAAGACAGCATCTGCGCAGTCGATGATTAGCTGCTCTGCGTCCCCGCGGTGGCGGGGTTCGAGATCGCCGTTGCTGGTCTTGACGCGCCCCAGCGTGTGGAAAGTGACCGCCAAGGGGATGTCCAGTCGATGCTTCAAGTTGTGACCGGCCATGCCGCTCAGCCAGTAATGCGCATGGATGGCTTCAACGGGGTGCCGCGCCAAGTGCTCACAGACGCGGTCGGCGAAAGCCGAGACAACAGCGGGCAGATCGTCTTTGGCGAGCGATGGCCCGCCGGCATCAATGTGCGTGACGCGCATGCCGGGTTCCATCTCGACGGTCTCGGGCTGGGATCGATCAGTACGCCTGGTGTAGATGTCGCAGGCCACTCCGTGATGCGCGAGCGCGGCGGTCAGCTCGCGTGCGTACACATTCAAGCCGCCGCCGTCGCCGCTGCCCGGCTGATGCAGCGGTGAGGTGTGCATGCACAGCACCGCTACCGACGACACGCCAACGCGGTCGCCCGCAGCGCCTCGATCGCCAGTATCTGGTCTCCGACCGGCCGGTGTCACAAATGCCACGTCCGGCAACGCTACGCAGATCGTCGCGCATCCACGATGAGCGACCGGCCACTGCGCCCATCGGCTGAGCCAAATGACGGCATCGCAGGTCGCGGCGCTCAGATGGTCAGAAGCCCTAATCCCCACATCCACACAGGCGAAGCGATGCTGAGCGAATCGAGTCTGCGCACTGCCCAGGCAGATCTCGGTGGCGCAAGTGCCCGCTGGAATCTCCGTTGGTGGTGATGCCCGGCCGGGTCGGTGACGCGCTGAGCGTGGGTGATGGCGCGGGCCAGCGCAGGTCCCAACGGCATCGCAAGTGCTGCAATCACACCGTAAGGGAGGGCATCGGCGGGTGCGAAGGGGGGCACGCTCAGCCCGGTCATCGCAAACACGACTGCGGCCGCTGAAACCGCTCCCGCGCAGGGACCTCGCAGCCCCGCTTGGCGCTCCGCTGCGGTGACGTACGCACCGGCGTCGTAGGCAGCCGCTGCGGTCACCAGCACTAGGGCTGCACCGGTTGAGTACCTGGCCACTGCCGCTGCACAGGCCGCGGCCAAACCGACCTGCATCCAGCAGCGAATCAGCAGTCCCGTTTGAGCAAGCACCGGCACTGGTGTGTCCCGTCGATGCTGCGCGGCGCTCGTCGTGACGCGGCCGAGGCGCAACGAACCCACAACAATGAAGCTGGCGATGACTGCGGCCCCTAACACTGCACCAACCAAAGGAGTGTCTACAACGCCGGCGAATCCGACTGCGCCCGCGAGCGCAGACGCGGGCAAGCGCAGACGCGGGTCGCCCCCGACCATCGCCAGACCCGACTGGTCTCGGTCTCGGTCTCGGTCTCGGGACGGCTCGGGCGCAGTGTCAACGATGTGGGACACGTTGACGATGCTGGACACGCTCGCTGCTTGCCAAGCGCCAAGTGCGGCCACCGCCGAGACTGTCAGGCCGAATACGGCTGGGGCGGCCCACAGCGCAGCAATCAACGTCGCAAGCCACAGCACGCCCGCGGTGATGCTGGCATCGGCGCGTGCGATCGGCGGACCAAGCCACAACGCCGCTGCGTGCAGCCACCGCAACCCCCGCGACGGTGCTGCGGGCACGTCATCGCTCTTCACAACATCACTGCCTGTGATACCTAGTGAGGCTGTTGCCGCCACTATCGCTGCTCAGCCGCCCGATACAGGCGGCAGGACGGCGATCTCGTCCCCGTTGGCGAGCGGCGCCGATCCTTCGACGGGTTCACCGTTCAGCCAGACACGGCTGGCTGCCAGCACTGCGTCAAAGCCCTCACCGAACTGCGTCTTGGCCCACTCCAGCGCAGCAGCTACTGATGAAGCTTCGGTCTGTACGGTGCCGACGCCGGCTGCCTCGCGTGCCCCTGCAAACAGGCGAATTGTCACAGAGGGCATCGCGGCGATGCTACCGATCTGCGCGGATCAGTCACAGCGACTGGTTTGGGGTACACAAGTTGCCAGTGTGCTGGCTGCAACACATCTGCGCTAAACGAGAACGATGCCGTCCTTTGTGGGCCGAACCGCAACAACCCGCCAACACCCTTGGGCACTGATCACTGTGCTGGCTGATCGTGCGGTCGGCTGATCGTGCGGTAGGCCGCCCGGGGCTCGAACCCGGCACCTTGGGATTAAAAGTCCCCTGCTCTACCCGATGAGCTAGCGGCCCGCCGACCGGCAGCGCCAAACCCAGCGCTCCAGCACGTACGTTGAGGTTAGTGATCTGCCCTGCCTTACGGCTCTAGCCTTGGCTGGGTGCCTTCCGACACGCCGTCTCCCGCCTCTGCGCCACCTGCAGGGACAAGCACGGCCGAGGCAAGCACAGCAGGGGCAAGCACAGAAGAGCACCTGACCGATGCCGAGTTGGATGCCATCGCGGACGATCTGGCGCGGGCGGAGCAAACCTTGGGCTTACTCGCCGACGACGACGCAGATCCGACAGCTGTGGCCGCATGGCTGGGCGAACCGTCTCTGGGCGAACCGTCTGCTGAGGGGCCAGACGACCCGGCTGGCGCTGCTACCCAATCATCTGGCGCTGCTACCCAATCACCTACTCGATCATGAGGTCGATGTCGGAGGAGACGAGTTCAACCCGATTGCGGGGCCGCAACTGATCCCACCCCCAGTTCGCATCTACCGCAGCACCGTCCAACCAGAACCAGCGACCAGCAAGATTGGGTACACGTTCGTCATCAAGACCAACGCGCGCGTTGATCGTCTTGAGCATCCCTGCATGGCCTACCAGCAGAACGCGTCCGCAGCCAGAGAGATGGCGTCGCAGTGCGGGCAGCAGCCGCCGGGCGATGTCGTCCTCGGACTCGAAGCCCGGTGGCCATCGTCGCGCGGCCACGGCACCCGGCCAGCCATCGTCGATCTCGGCCCGAGTGAGGCCCTCCCACGGTCCGGCGCTGCGTTCGCGCAAGGCATCGTCGGTGACGATCTCGTTAATGCCGAACCGCTTCGCAATGATCTCGGCTGTCCGATGTGCACGTTGCAAATCACTGGACACGACAAGGTCAAACGCGGGCAAGTCGAACGCAAACCGACGGGCGGGCAAACTGCGCTGCTGCGGCGCAGGTGTTCGCCAACTGTTGTCCGCGTCAGCGAGCGCATCCGCCAGAACCTCAGCGGCGATGCCAGCTTGCCGTTCCCCGAGGCTGGTCAGCGCAGGGTCGGCCTGTCCTTGCCAACGGCCCAGCAGGTTCCATTCTGATTGGCCGTGTCGCACGGCCAACAGTTCCGCATGCTGTGTCACGCCGCTCGACCGTAGCTGGGTTAGTTCGCGCAGATCGGTAGCAGCGCCACAGTGTCCGTTGCGACAATCCGCCTGTTCGCGGGCATGCGCCCAGCAAACCCAGCCAGCGACGCTGGGCCCCGAACAGCCACCGGCCTAGCTCGCCTCTACAGTGCTCGCCGTGGTGGCTGTTCCTATTCGACGTCTGGATCCGGGCCTTGCGCTGCCGGCCTACACCAAGCCCGGCGATGCTGGCTGCGACCTGCTGGCGGCCGAGTCGGTCACGCTCGCTGCTGGAGGCGGGCGGGCCATGATCCGCACCGGTGTTGCAGTGGCAATCCCAGAGGGTTATGCCGGATTTGTGCAGCCGCGCAGCGGACTGGCGTGGCGGCACGGCATCACCTGCGTGAACTCGCCTGGGCTGATCGACAGCGGCTACCGCGACGAACTGCGCGTGCTGCTGCTGAACACCGATCCCAGCGAGCCCTATGTGATCCAGCGCGGCGACCGCATCGCCCAGCTGGTGATCCAGCGCGTCGAACAAGCTGAATGGCACGAGGTCGAAGCACTGGAGGAAACCGAGCGGGGCTTCGGAGGGTTCGGACACTCGGGCCGCTGAGGCCGCGCCGATGTGCCCAGTTGACGTACCCAGTCGGTGTGCCCAGTCGACGCGCGCCAACCCGGTGCTCGCCAACAACCCAGCGCTCGTGGCTGTCACACCCCTTCGGTAGCAATAACGACATGACGACAAACCCACCGCCACCTCCGCCGTTGACCCTGTTCGATACTTCGCAGTTTGAGTTCGGTCACACCGCCAAGACGCCATTCACCAAAACGCCATCGCGGCCACCGCCAACAGACCTGCGAGTCAGCAACATCCCTGCCAGCAACATCATTGCGGCCGCTGGCAGGGGAGCCACTGCCCAAAGAACCACTGCAAACGCTATGGCAGTACACGCTCGCAGACGCCGCGCGCGAGCACGACTGGCCAAACGGCGCTACCTCGCTGACCCTGCGGGCTACGAGCGCATAGAGAAGACCCGTCGAGCGCTACATCTCGTCACCAACTAGCCACCGCCGTCATCGGCCGTGTCACGTCGCAGAGCAGCAGCAGCCATATGCGCTCCACCGATTTGGTGCGGGTTGATGACGCGATCTGCGCCGGCTTGGTGCAGCTTCGGCAGTGCGTCCGGCGAATTCGCCCTCGCCACAATGAACAGCTCCGAGCACAACGCACGGGCACTCAGAGCGACATAGAGATTGTCGGCGTCGGAGTCCAAGGCCACCACCAGCGAACTGGCCCGCTCAATGCCGGCATCTCGCAGGGTGCTGTCGTGGGTGGCGTCGCCGCACAGCAAGTGCAGATCACCCGGATTGATATCGGTGTCGCGATCAATGAGCACCACGTCGTTGCCCGCGTCAATCAGAGCCTCAACTATGGCTTGGCCGACTTGGCCATAGCCGCAGATGACCGCGTGCCCAACAAGACTGTCAATGGAGCGCTGCATGCGTCGCCTCCTGATGTGGTCGTCGAGCCGTCCCTCAAACAACATCTCAATCACAACACCAATCGTGTAGAGCGATGTGCCGGTACCGAACAGAATGAGAGCAATCGTGAAGATCTGGTAGCGCGCTCCTGTGCCTACCGGATCGCTGTAACCAACAGTCGAGACGGTGATAACCGTCTGGTACAGCGCGTCGAGCGTCCCGAGCCCCACCAACACATACCCGGTGGTACCGGCTGCCAACACGACCACAAGCACGGTGACGCCCACGACGAGACGATCAACAGGTTCGAGTCCTCCGACGAAAAGACGCCGCTGCGATCCGCTGCGGCGTCGTCGGCTGTGGGCTCGCCGAGCGTCGCTCGGTCGCTGCCGACGTCGCAGCACACTGTTCATCAACTGAACGCTATTGCGGGTTGATAGCCGGATCATGCCTACGATGCAGACTGTGTTGGTCTGGCTTGACCTTGAGATGACTGGATTGGACCATCGGCGTCACCGCATTGTGGAGATCGCGACGGTGATCACCGACGACGCCTTGGAGGTGATCGCCACAGGACCAGCATTGGTGATTGGGGCATCCCGAACAGACATCGATGCCATGGACTCCATAGTTCGCGCCATGCACTCCAAGACCGGCTTGCTTGACGAAATCGCGCAATCGCGACTGACGGTGGAGCAAGCACAAGAGCGCACGCTGGCGTTCGTGACCAAGCATGTGCCGCAGCCGCGCACTGCGCCGCTATGCGGGAACTCCATCGGGACCGACCGACGCTTCTTAGACCAGTACATGCCGCAGCTTGAGCAGCACTTGCACTACCGAGTCGTCGACGTGTCGTCGATCAAGGAACTGGCCAAACGCTGGCGACCCGAGGTGGCAGAGACTTGGGCGGAAATTAGAGAACAACGATCCCAGTCGATCAAACATCGAGCGCTCGATGACGTGCTCGAGAGCATCAACGAACTCCGCCACTACCGCGACGAGTGGCTGCTGCACAGCGCAACTAACCCGGCGGCCAGCCCAGTCAGCGGCACAGCACCCGGCCCCACTCCAAAATCGAACGCTCTTTAGACAGTTAGTCCGGTTCGCTAACCTGCTTTTCGTGTCGAGACCGACGCGCGAAGAGCAGATGCCGCCCGACGGCAAGATCACCGAACTCGCTCCCGATGTCCGACGGCTCCAGCTGCCGATGTCGATGCCGGGCCTCGGTCACGTCAACTGCTACATCCTTGACGATGAACGGGGCGCAGCACTAGTCGATCCGGGCCTGCCCGGGCCAGCCAACTGGAAAGCGCTGATGGCAGGCCTAGCCAAAGCAGAAGTGCCACCCGAGCGCGTCCATTCCATCATCGTCACTCACAGCCACCCAGACCACTTCGGTGCTGCGGGGCGCTTTCATCGTTCCTACGGTGCAGATGTCATCACCCACCGTCGATTCCGGTTGTGGTGGGACACCGCAGACGAAGACGAAGAAGCCCTAGAACCAGTGTCGTCCGCCAGCGAGAACAACGAACTTGTCGCCGATCCCGTGTACAGCGGACGCGACACCGGCCCCCGCGGACCCACGCCGTGGGGTGGTCAGCACTACAAGATCCCAATGCGCGTCAAAGCCGGCTACTGGGCGATGCGCAACGGCTGGGGCGGTCGCTGGTTTGTCACCCCGCAACCCACCCACCGCGTCGAAGACGCTGACCGGATCAAACTGGCTCGACGGGAATTCGTGGCGGTACACACCCCCGGCCACACCATCGATCACCTGTGCCTTTTCGATCCCGAAGGCGGCCTGATGATCTGCGGCGACCATGTGCTGCCGACGATCACCCCGCACATCTCCGGCATCACCGCCGCGCGCGATCCGTTGAAGGACTTTTTTTCGAGCCTCGACCGCGTCGCGGACTTTGAAGGCGTCACGATGGGTCTGCCAGCACACGGTCAGCCGTTCGATGATCTGAGCGGACGCGTCAACGACATCAAGCGTCACCACAACGAACGGCTTGACCTGTTGCGCACCTCTTCTGACCAACTCGGTCGCGCTCCTGTGCAGGACTACATGAAGCTGCTGTTCAAGGAGCGCTCGTGGGGGTCGATGGCCGAATCGGAGACATTCGCTCATCTTGAACATTTGCGTCACAGCGGCGAAGTGAGCGTCTCCCGTCGGTCCGACGACGTTCTGGAATACGAGTTCAACTGACCGGGTTCGCAGCGGCGGTGTTGCGCGCCGCAGCGCTGCGTCTGTGGGTGGCTCGAAAATAACTTGACAAGGCCTGCCCCAAAGTGGTGCTCTGTCGGGCCTGCGGCGCATCGTCGGGTGACCGCAGGCGCACAACAACCCCGACCAGCAACTTGATGGGATTCCCCCCTCCCTCCCGATGTCCGCTTTCGGTCTTCGTGACGCAGCGCGAGCCGCAGTCGGCTACGTGTTGAGGCCTGCGCTTGGCGCGTGCGGTAGCCAGCTATTTGCTGGGCGACAGACCGCGTGCAGCGTCGCTGACGGTGTTCGCGTTGCGGTGGGATTTGTGGTGGGCAGGTTCGGCCAAGCAGTACGCGCAAGCGGTGCCAACCCGATCACAACCGTCAAGTGCCATCCCCTGCGGCCCCCGGAGTGTCTGATGTAGTCCTCGCAGACGCCAGAACTCTCCGAACGGCCGCTGGGGCAACCCGGCGGCCGTTCTGCGTTCGGGACCAGATCGCAACAGCCGCGGATTCCTCACAGACCAACCACTTCACCAATCAAGGAGCGTGACCATGCTGAAACTCGTCATCGACAACACACCGGCCCGCACTAGTGAGGCTTGGCGCGCCAAGGGGCGCTGCCGCGACCTCGTGGGCACTTTGACACCGCTGTTCTTCTCCGAGGATTTTTACGAAATCGCTCGGGCTAAAGCCATCTGTTCGTCATGTCCGGTGCGCAGCGAGTGCTTGGTGGCTGCGGAATCGCAGCACGAGCCGTGGGGAGTGTGGGGCGGCGAACTCTTCGAGGACGGGCAGGTTCGCAGGGACAAACGGCCCCGTGGTCGACCACCGGCTCGGGGCTGGACGCATCTAGTCGTTGATGAGGTGCCCTTGCCGCCCGACTTGGTCCGCGCCGGAGCCATCCCGTAGGCAAGCGCGTTCCTCAACAAGATTCGGGCCATTTCGGGCTGAGTCACTCGGCGAGCACAAGTAGCCTCACGCCCGCATGAGGGGGCCCAAACAGTCACGCCGACGAGTACAGCTCGGGGGCTGGCGTGGCTGGCTGTTCGCTCTGCTTGGCCTGTATGTACTTGGCGCGGTCGGTTTTTTGGTTGCGGGCGGTGGGCGTCCGGCGATGACTTCCCTCATGGCAATGGAGGCCGAGGTGGAAGCCGGCCAGGCCGGTACCTCCCTAACTGGTTCTTCTCAGGGTGCGGCAGCCGCGGCTTCGGCAAACCCGATGGGGCCAGCAGCAGCAGAATCTGTGTCGCCACTAGATTGCAGCAACATCGATCCCGCTGCTCACAGTGCCAATCCCAGTCTGGGCGGTGTGCATGGATTGGGTTTCGTGACGCTTGATGAGCGGCCCGCTTCCTTCGCTGGCTACGTGGGCTGCCCGCTCATCGTGAATTTTTTTGCTTCATGGTGTGTGCCGTGTGTTACCGAGATGCCCGATTTTGAACGTTTCTGGAACACAAACGGCGCCAAAGTCGCTGTGCTGGGCCTCGCTGCCAACGATCGGCTCCCAGATGCCATCGAGACGGTAAACGAGCGCGGTGTCACCTATCCCACCGGACTCGACGAAGGCGAATTGTTCATCGATTTCGGCGGGCTGGGCATGCCCACCACCGTGTTCATCTCAGCCAACGGCCAAATACTCGAGACACACAGCGGACTGCTCACCCTCAACGACATCACCAACAGAGCAGAGGGGCACTTCGGGCTGTAAGTCCGAAGCAAACAACACAGCGGGCTGTAAGTCCGAAGCAAACAACACAGCGGGCTGTAAGTCCGAAGCAACAACACAGCGGACTGTAAGGCCTAACCAAACAACACAACAGACCGCAATTCCAAAACAACAACACAACGCAGCACACCATGAACCCAAAACAACAACACAGCCGGCCATGAACGGGGCACGACTCACCTTCGCTTTCACGGCGGGCATCGTGGCGACCGTCAATCCATGTGGCTTCGCCATGCTGCCCGCGTACCTGTCGTTCTTTTTGGGGATTGACCGACGCGCGACCCAAGGCAGCCCACGCGCTGGGGTGGCGCGCGCACTCGCCACTGGGGTCGTGGTGACCAGCGGCATTGTCGTCGTGTTTGGCATTGTCGGCATCGCCTTGTCGGCGGGCCTGAGTGCATTGCGGGACTACGTTCCGTGGGCAGCCATCGTCATCGGTGTGGGACTCATTGCGCTCGGGACTGCGATTCTCGCCGGGTTCCGCCTCACGGCGTACTTGCCGAAGTTTGAACGAGGCACATCGGGCCGTGATGTGCGCTCGCTGTTTTTATTCGGCGTCAGCTACGCCGTTGCGTCGGTGTCGTGCGGGCTAGCGACGTTCTTGGTAGTGGTCACGGCCTCAGCGGGCGACGACAGCTTCGTCGGCGGCATCGTGTCGTTCGTGCTGTATGCGTTGGGCATGGGCATGGTGCTGACATCGCTGGCTGTCAGCCTCGCCTTGGCTCGTGGCTGGCTGCTGAGCAAACTGCGACTGTTGATGCGGCACACCGACACCATCGCAGCCGTGCTCATGATCGCAGCGGGCGCCTTCACCATCTGGTACTGGTTCATCGACTTAACCGACCGCGGCACCGACGGCCTAGTCGTGACCGTAGAGCGGTGGAGCAGTGGCCTGAGCAACTGGGTGGCTTCGGTCGGCGGTGTGCGGCTCGGGCTCATTATGAGCATCATCTTGGCCGTAGGTCTCATGGCAATGCTGGCAACTGGCCACCGAAACGAGACCGCCTCAGCGGACAGCGCAGACAACGCTGGCAACACCGAAGATCCACTGCAGCCAGCCCCGCAGTCATCCTCGCAACCAGACCACCCAGAGAGACCAGACAGGCCAGACCACCCAGACAGAGCCGCTGAGATGCTGGGCTGAGCGCCGGTGGCACTGCACCTGAAAGATCCCACGCTCATCGAAGCCGAGCGGCCCTTCGCTGAGTTGCTGGGGCGGCCGGGAGTGAGCGAGGTGCTGCATCTGCGTTCGCGCTTCGGATTTATGGCCTTTCACGGCGGCTGGCTCGAAGAGATAACCGACGATGTGGCCATGACTGCCGCCGAGCGCAGCGGCGCTTCGATGTACGCCTGCTTGCAAGGCCCAGACGATCAGTGGCATCTGCCCAGTCACTGTTTCGACCCAGCCGATTCACCGGTGTTAGCTAGATTCCTTCATCACGTCGATGTCGTGGTGGCAGTACACGGCTTCGGCAGTCCTGCCCTGCTACGGGCGGTGCTGCTCGGTGGACGCAACCGCACGCTGGCATCCCATGTCGCCGTGCATCTGATTGAACGGTTGCCTCATTACGAAATCCTCCACCGCCTCGAGGACATTCCTCGCTCGCTGGCCGGGCAGCATCCGCGCAATCCGTGCAATCTGCCGCGCCTAGGCGGTGTGCAGATTGAGTTGCCGCCTCGCATACGCGGCAAAAGCCCCATGTGGACGAGATTCAGCGGGCCGGGGAGGGTGCCTCATCACGAAGCACTCATCGAGGGTCTCGCTGCCGCGGTCCGAAACTGGCCCGTTGATGTCTGAGATGGCACCGACGGCTGCCTGAGCTTGAAGTTGCTGTGGTTTTCTTGCCGCGGACTCGGCTCGTCTAGCTAGGAGGGGACTAGCTAGGAGCAACTAGCCGGGAGGGGCGATCTCGGTGAAGTTGAGCCATGGGTGCAGCACTTCGGGCACTGCAATGGTGCCGTCGGAGCGCTGGTGGTTCTCCATGATGAACACCAATGTGCGTCCGATGGCGCACGCTGTGCCGTTCAACGTGTGAACCAGACCGCTGCCGTCTTCGTCTGTCCAGCGAGTACCCAGCCGCCTTGCTGAATAGTCGGTGTAGTTAGAACATGACGTGACTTCGCGATAGGCGCGCTCAGACGGCAGCCACACCTCAAGATCGTATTTCTTGGCGGCGGCAGCCCCCAAATCTCCGGCTGCCACGTTGATGACCCGGTAGGGCAGGTTGAGCGAGCCGACGATTTCTTCTTGAATGTCGCGCATGGCTGTGAGTTCATCCCAGCTGGTGTCTGGATCGCAGAATGAGAACATCTCCACCTTGTCGAACTGATGGACTCGGAAGATGCCGCGGGTGTCCTTGCCGTGGGTGCCTGCCTCCCGCCTGAAGCACGAAGAGAATCCGGCGTAGCGCAAAGGCAGCGCTGCTCGCTCTAGACGTTCGTCCCGATGCAAGCCAGCCAGTGCCACCTCAGACGTACCGATCAAAAACAGATCATCGCCGTCAATTTCGTAGACCTGATGGCGGTCGGCGGGGAAAAACCCGGCCTCAACCATCAGCTCCTCCCGTACCAGCACCGGCGGCACGACAGGCAGAAAGTTGTGACGCTCAAGCAGGTCCATGGTCCACTGCACCAGCGCTAGCTCTAGTCGCACTGCGGCACCTTTGAGGTAGGCGAACCGCGTGCCGCTGTTACGCGCCCCGTTGTGCGAGTCAACCAAGCCGGTCAAGGTGCCGATCTCAGCATGGTCGTGAGTCGGCGGGTTGGCTCGCTCTCCCACCTCGTGCAGCGTCTCGAAATGTTCTTCGCCACCGGAGGGCACATCTGCGGCGGCTGGGTTCGGCACCCCGAGTACCAGCTCGCGGCGGCGCTCGGCGGCGGCGCGCTCGGCGGCCTCAAATCGTTCGACGGCTTCTTTGAGGCGAGCCGCCTCGGCGATCTTGGCCGGACGGTCCTGCGCGGGACTGCGTCCGATCTCTCGCGACGCAGCGTTCTGTTTTGCCCGAGCCTGCTCGGCTTGATGCGTGACTGCCCGCCAAGCTTCATCGGCTGCAAGCACCTTGTCAATGAACGACGACGAAGCACCCTTGCGGACGGCGCCGTCACGGTAGTCAGCGTCGTCTCGAAGCCGTCGGAGATCAATCACGCCGGGTGAAGCTATCGCCCTCGCCTTCGCTTGTTGGCCCAACCTCAAGTTGAGGAACCGCCCATAGCCAACGGGCGGCGCAGCGGATTCATCCAAATGATTATTTTTCAATAATTATGTAGTTTTCTGCTCAGAAAATATGCATTCAGCAGCACAAAATTCCAGCAGTCGCTTCGGTCGCATCGTTGAAAAGTTGATGCGCGACGAACTCATGCCGTCGTTTCCAGCACTGCGTCACTGCTTCACTCAGTGATGTCGGGTGCTTTCCTTAGTTGGTTTGTTTGTTGACATGTCATCTGACATGTCGCCTCGATGTTGTGTCAGATCGATACAGTGTTGCAAACCGACATCACAAGGTGTTGCAAACCGACATCACAAGGTGTTGCAAACCGACATCACAAGGTGTTGCAAACCGACATTGACAATCCAACAGCTACGCTCACAGCATGGACGGCTATCTAGCGCGCTTGGCCGATCCGCTGATCGCGGAGTTGCTTCAGGCATTGCCGGCGGTGTCGCTAGTCGGCCCGCGAGCGGCGGGCAAGACCACCATCGCGGGGAAGTACGCGAGGTCCTTCATCCATTTGGACCGTCCAGCCGAAGGCGAGGTCGTTGCTGCTGATCCAGACACTGCACTCGCAGGACTTGCTGAGCCAATTCTGCTGGACGAATGGCAGGAAGTGCCCGAAGTGCTCGGTGCAGTGAAGCGAGCGTGTGATCGTGACGGTCGACCGGGGCGCTTCATCTTGACCGGATCAGTGCGAGCCGAGACCGATCACCGAACATGGCCGGGTACCGGCAGAGTGACGCGTCTTGAAATATTCCCGCTGACCGTCGGTGAACTATCAGCTTCGGTGGTTCCGCCGCTGATAGACCGCATCGCCGCGAATGAATCGGCTCTGACAGATCGCGCTCGCTGGGCAACCGATGACGGCAGCATGCGCGCCACAAACTCAGCACCCAATCTTCGCGATTACGTACGGCTCGCTTTGCAGGGCGGTTTTCCTCAGGCTGCTCTCATCCCATCTGAGCGCGCCCGCCGACGGTGGCTCGACACCTACGTCGCGGAGATCGTCGGTCGCGACGCTGCTCTCGCTGACAACAACATCGACAGCGGTCGGCTGGGACGCTATTTCGTGGCGTATGCACACGAATGCGCTCGCATCACCGATGACATTGATGTCTCGACGGCGGCGGGCATCGACCGGCGCACTGCGCAGACGTATCTTGATCTGCTCGAACGCATCTATGCGGTCATCGAACTGCCCGCATGGACATCGAACCGCACGAAGCGGCTCGTCAAGCGCCCGAAGCGGTTCCTCGTCGACTCCTCGCTGTTCGCAGCAGTCACCGGCACAACCGAGGCGGGAGTGATGCGAGATGCCGATTTGTTGGGACGCCTCCTCGAAACCTTCGCCGTCGCTCAGCTTCGAGCGCAAGCCACCGTCAGCGAGCACCGCTGCACCCTGCATCACCTGCGCCAGCACAACGGCCGCCACGAAATCGATGTCATCGCCGAACTCGATACGGGCCACATCATCGGTATCGAAGTCAAGGCCGCAGCCGCCCCTACAAGTCACGATGCTCGCCATCTCGCTTGGCTAAGAGACGAAGAGGATGATCGATTTATGGCAGGCCTAGTGCTTCACACCGGTCCGGGCATCGTGCCGCTCGGAGATCGCCTGTGGGCAGCACCCATCAGCACCCTGTGGTCTTGAGGCATCGCGAATGCGGCGTATCTAGTTACGTCTGGTGAGGTTGTTGGTGCAGCTAGCAGTGTGGGGCGATCTCGCAGCCCGATGGATCGCTCCAGAACACCATAGATGTACCCATCGCCGCGTACACACCGATCGTCAGCACCAGACCCGCCACGAACAAGTACGTGAACAGTTTGCTGTCGAAACGCAAATGCATGAAGTACGCAACCACGATCCAGAACTTCAGCACCATCAAAATCAGCAGCAGAGGAACCTCAAGCGCGCCGGGCGGCCAGAAATAGATCAACACCTCGGCGCCGGTCAGCACTGCTAGCAGCAACGCGATCTTGATGTAGCCCCAGTCGCTCAGACCGTGATCTTGAGCCTCATGCTCGTCAAGCGCGCCGGAGTCGGGGTGGACGTCTGCGGCGACGGATTCGGTAACTGTGCTCATCGCTGTCTCGCTCATCGCTGTCTCCCCACGCTCATGGGATCAGATAAACGACCGCAAAGATCACGATCCAGACGATGTCCACGAAATGCCAGTACAACCCGATGATCTCAACGGTCTCGGCCCGCTCAGCGCCGAGAATTCCGCGGTTGATGAGCACCCACAGCGTTACCAGCATGATGATGCCAAGCGACACATGCACACCGTGGAAACCGGTCAACGTATAGAACGCCGACGACGAGATGCTGACCGTGAAACCGAGGCCTTCCCGGTAGAAGCTGGTGAACTCATACACCTGCCCGGCAATGAACACCGAACCCAAAGCAGCAGTGGTAAGCAGCCAGAGCTTGCAGCGTTCCATCTCGCGTCGGGTTATCGCCGAAACCGCAAGCACCATCGTGAGCGAACTCATCAACAGCACGAACGAACTCACTGAGGTGAACGGAATGTCGAACAGTTCGGCTGCTGTGAGCGGCTCAGCACCAGAGGGTGGTTGACGGTTGCGCAGCAAGAGATACGTCGAGATGAGCGCGCCAAAGAGCAGGCAATCTGAGCCCAAAAAGGCCCACATCGTCATCTTCTCGTGACTCAGCCGCGTTGACGGCGGCAAAATCTCGTAGTCGTCCCAATCTGTACGCGGATACGCAATCTGTGGCTCGTCGGCATCAGCAGGCTCAACAGCGGCTGCAGTACCAGCAGCGGCAGTACCAGCAGTGGGGGTCCCAGTGGGTGTCTCAGTCACCTGCGGCCTCTCCGTTGGCTGCGCGCCCAGCCAGTGCGCCGTTCGGGTTGGCATGGCCGTTGCTGGAGTAGCCGTTGCTGCCGGGAACACCTCCGCCATCGTGACCATGATCGTCGTGGTGCCCGTGGCCAGCGTCTGGATCGGTGGACGGCTCCAAACTCCACCCGTACATCGAACCGACGAGCAACAGCAGGCCGATGCCGGTGATCCACAAGTTGTAGATGAGCCCGAAACCGATCAACGGCAAGCCCATCGCCAAAACAATCGGCCAGTACGACGGCGACGGCAAGTGCGGATGCTGATCGCCTTTTTGGGCAATGTCGTTGCCATATGCAACACGTCGCAGCTTGCCGGTCTCATCAGGCTGGTACTTCTTGTGCCAAAAGTCGTCCACATCGGTCACTACCGGCACGTAATCAAAGTTGTGCTCAGGGGTCGGTGAGGGAATCGCCCACTCAAGCGTGCGGCCGTCCCAAGGGTCGGCATCGGCTTGAGGCTCGAGCCCTTTGCGATAGCGGCCCCAAGTTCGGAACATGTTGACAGCCAAGATCACCATGGCAACAAGCATGAAGAAATAGCCGATCGTGGCGATCTTGTTCCAGAACTCAAAGCCGTCAAACTCGCCGTATCTGCTGTGACGGCGAGCCATGCCTTGCAGTCCCAAAATATGCATCGGCCCAAAGGTGACATTGAAGCCGATCAGCATCAGCCAGAAATGCCAGCGACCCAGCCGGTCATTGAGGTGGTAGCCAAAAGCCTTAGGCCACCAGTAGTACAAACCGGCGAACATGCCCATGAGGGCGCCCCCGACGAGCACGTAGTGGAAGTGTGCCACGATGAAATAGGTGTCGGTCTGCTGGGTGTCGGCGGGCGCAATTGCATGCATGACACCGGACAGACCACCGATAGTGAACATCGACACCAACGACACCGAGAACAGCATCGGCACGGTGAAACGGACCTTTCCTGCCCACATGGTTGCGATCCAGTTCAGAATCTTCACGCCGGTCGGCACGGCGATAAACATTGTCGTCGCAGAAAACGCAGCCACCGAGATTGGCCCCATGCCGGCGGTGAACATGTGGTGAGCCCACACGCCCCAGCCCATGAAGCCAATGGCGGCACCCGACAGCACCACGATGGGATAGCCGAACAGTGGCTTGCGGCTAAACACCGGCAAAGTCTCCGACACCACACCAAAGGCCGGCAAAATCAAGATGTACACCTCAGGATGGCCAAAGATCCAAAACAGATGCTGCCACAACAACGGATCGGCGCCAGCAGTCACGTCAAAGAAGTTGGCATCAAAGGTGCGGTCGAACGTCAGCAAGATCAGCGCCACGGTGATGACCGGCAGCGCAAAAACCAACAAGAACTGCACCACCAAGATCATCCAAGTGAACACCGGCATACGCAGCAGCGTCATGCCGGGGCAGCGCATGTTGATGATGGTCACAAGCAGGTTGAGAGCACCCAGCAGCGAGGCGACACCGGCGATCTGCAAGCCGATGGCGTAAAAGTCCATACCGGCACCGGGGCTGTACACCAAGCCGGTGTTAGGCGCATACGCGAACCAGCCGCCGTCGGCACCGCCGCCCAAGAACCAGCTCAAATTTAAGAAGATGCCACCAAACACAAAAATCCAAAGACCGAGCGCATTGAGGCGAGGGAAGGCCACATCTCGAGCGCCAATCTGCAACGGCACCAAGTAGTTCGCGAACGCATTCGCCAACGGCATGATCACGAGGAAGACCATCGTGACACCATGCATGGTGAACAATTGGTTGTACGCGTCGGCGCTCAGCACTCCGTTGTCGGGCGACCACAGCTGCAACCGAACCAACCCAATCTCAAGGCCACCCACCAAAAACCAGAACAAGGCGGCCGCGCCGTACATAATTCCGATCTTCTTGTGATCCACCGTGAAGAGCCACTCGCGCCAGCCCGTCACATGGGTCGGACGCGCGAACACGCCCGTACGGGGCGAGTCATCTTCAAACTCGGCGTTGTCGCCCGCTGGTTCTAGCTCGACACCCGGACCAGCGCCATCTGGCGCGTCAGCGCTGTCGGGTCGATCGGTGACAATTGCCATCTAGTTGTCCTCCTCAGCCCATCGCGGGTTTCATCGGGGCAACACCGGCGGCTTGCCGAGCGTTTGAAGATAGGCCATCAGATTGTCAAGGTCTTGCTCGGTCAGCACCTCAGCAAAGCCCAGCATTCCCTGCCGGTTGTCGGCACGCGCAGGCTTCATATCGGGTGCATTGCGAACCCATTCGCGCATCTCAGCGATATTGAGACGTCCGTCTGGCAAATACGTCTCAAACAGCGCCCCAGCAAAAGCAGTGCGGCTCATCAGATTCGTGAGGTTCGGTGCAACACCAGCGACGAGATTCGCGTTGCCGCCGGCTGCACTTTCGTATACGCCGTCAACCACATGGCAGCTGATGCAGTGTGTCTCAAACAAAGCAGCGCCAGCAGCCTCGGCTGATCCCGCAGCATGCGGCGATGCTGCTTCGCGCTGTCCTGCCTGTTGTTCGGCAATCCAGCGGGCGAAGTCTGCCTCTTCAAGCGCAATGGTCCGCATCTGCATGTTGGCGTGGCTGAGGCCGCAGAACTCAGCGCATTCGCCGTAGAAGATGCCCGGCTCAGTGGAGCTGATCTTCCACTGATGCACCCGCCCGGGCACCGTGTCTCGCTTGCCGTTCAGTTGTGGGATCCAGAACGAGTGGATGACATCGTTGGAATGGAGTTCTAGGTTGACCTCTTCGCCGACGGGGATGACCAAGTCGTTGGCTGTGACGATGTCCACATCGTCATCGAAATCTCCGTCGTTGTTGATGTCGTAGCTGAACTGCCACCACCACTGCTGCCCCTCTACCTTGATGGTGCGTCCGCTGCCTTCCCTGGCCAGCGCGAACACCGTCGGCAACGTGACGATCGTCAAGAAGACCAACATGGCCGTCGGGATCAAGGTCCAAGTGATTTCGGCCTTGCGGTTGCCGTGAATTTGTGGTGGCAGGTCATCTGGGTCATCGGTGGGCTTAGCCCGGAACTTGACGATGATCGCGACAACTGCGGCTGCCACGAAGACACCCACGCCAACGGCCATCCAGGCCGACAGGCGCATGATGCCGTCTATCTCTCTGGCGTTCTCGCCGACTGGTTTGGTGGCATCCAAACGTCCGTTGGCACAGCCGACAGTCGCCAGCGCAACGGCTGTCACAGCGGCAAGGCGCCAACCGCGCAAGATTCGAGTGAGCATCACTCGCCACTCTCCTCAGATTCGCTCATTTCGTCAGAGGAATGCGACCCCTCCTCGGCAGGCTCGCCGTGATCGTCGGCAATCTCGGTATGGCCGTCGGAATGGTGGAACTCGCGCTCGCCAACAACGGCGGAGGCGATTCCGGCCACGATGAGAGCAGCGCCGCCCAGCAGCAGCATCGATGCCACTACCGCTCGCCGAATGAGCGGCTTGGCATACAGCAAGAAAGCGAACGCCAAGATGACGGCCGAGATGACAATCGCGGCCCAGCTTGCGGCGTCCTTGCTCACCGTGAGGAATACCCGCGACATCAGCGCCACCGGTACGGCAATGGCTAGCGCGCCGTACAGCGAGATCTCAAAGGGCCGCAATAGACGCGCCCGCTCAACAGCGTTGGATTCGGCATCGACGGAGAGATGTTCGGCCCAAGCGCTCATCGTCCACTCAAATGCCGAGATGACCAACAACGCCACTCCTGCGATGGTCAACAACGCGTCGGTTACCAAGCCGACCATCAGCACGCCCATGCCGAACGCCGCCATGATCGGCCAGTACGCCGGCACGGGTGGGTGCTCGGCGAGGTGTTCGCGATCGAGTGAGTCGCCGTCGCCGACGGTCAACGCCAAGGAAAACAGCAGCGCGAAAGCAGCGGCCGCGACACCCAGCACGATGGTGGCGTACAGGACTATGTGACCGCTTTCGTCCATGCCCGTCAGCACACCGATCACAACAGCAGCCGCGGCAGCTAGGGCTATGCGACCAGCGAAGTATCTGCTAGCGATGCCGACCATCGTTACCTACTTCACCACGTACACGACGTACCAGGTGGCAGCCCACGCAAGCACGGCGAAGTCCCAGAAGAAAATCGCTGAACCTAGCGGAGTTGAACGGTCTCGTCCGACACTGCCGCCCAGCGACCGCAGCGTCATAAGACCGAGATAGAACATTCCGACGATCAAGATGGCCAGCGAGAGTCCGGTCACCGAGAAGGCCAAGTTTTCCCACTCGCCTGCGCCGAGTTCTATCCCCATGCGGTTGAGGCTGTGCATCACCAGATTGATGAAAGCGAACCCCATGATGAGTGTGAGAGCCATGGCCACCCATGTGTGGCCCCGCTCGCCGCGACGGCTAGCCCAGTGGGCCCAGTGGGCCGTCACGACCGAGACTGCCAAAGTGATGAGGGCATAGACAAGTTGGGGGTTCGGCACCGACTGACCGGACAGCCAAGTATGGCCCGGGTCGTCGGTGAGGTGACGTCGCGCCATGTAGTGACCCAGTGCGGCGGCAACGGCCATGGCACCAGCCGCAATAGCAAAACCGGTCCCGACTAGCTGGCTGCGCGGGCGTGGCGGTGGACCTGCAACGGCATAACGCCCAGGTTGGGGAGTCTCCACAGAGGTCATCGTTGACACAGCCATTAGGCCGACACCTCAGCAGTCTCGCGTTCAGCCGATGCCATGCTGGCATTGAGCTCGGCATCCAACAACGGTGTTCCCGAACTCAGTTCCGGCAGAACCTCAGACGGACCAAGCGGCGGTGGTGAGTCTGTCAGCCATTCGGGTGTTAAGCCGCCCCACGGGTCTGCGGATATTTGGGCGTCTTTGCCGCGGCCTATCGAGACCAGCAGGTTCAACGCGACAAACAAAACACCAACCACAACGATGAGCACGCCGATGCCGCCGAGCGCAGACAAGCCCTCAGCCCCTGAAGCATCAACTTGGCTGGCGTAGATCGACGTGAGTTCCGGCTGGAAGTACACAAACTGAGGCTGCTCGGTGAAAACACCAGACAGAGTGGGACCCAGCCACGCCAAGAACGTGCCGGTGCTAATGGCTGCGAAGCTGGCCCAGCCGACAACCTCGGACAGTCGACACCCCCAGATCTTCGGCGCCCACCAGTGCAGCGCGGCTAGCACGCCCAGCAGCCCAGCCCCGTAGATGAGCAGACTCTGCTGGCCCGTCACCCAAGTGGTGAATCGCAGTGGGGCGTTTCCGTCAACGCCGCGGCCTGCAATCTCCAGCCAATCCACACCAGCACCGATCAGCCCAACGAACGCAGCCACAGCCACGAGCTTGGCCGCGCCAACCGCGGCCAACAGCGCAGTCGTGGGGCGAGGCCACTTGCGGCCCTGCCACAAGGTGAAACCCAGCAACCCCAGCAAGCCGACGACCCCAGCGGAAGCACCCCCATAGAGCGCTACCAAAACGATGCCTTCTAGACCGTCAACAATGTCGATGCCTTCTGGGCTGACACCGTCGGGCGCAATGCCAAAATTGGCCCAAGCACCGAAGCCAAAGAGGCCAACCAGGCCCAAAGTGAAATACAGCGCCAGCGGCTCAAAAACCCAACGGCGCGCGGCGGCCAGCATGATCTCAGCAGCCACGCCCAACACCGGCACCACGTAGATGAACAGCTGCGGCGTTCGGTACATCCAGTCGATGCGAGGCCAGATGCCGTAGTTGCCGCCGAGGAAATGTCGACCGTAGCGGTGGTCGATGTAAAGAAGCACAATCTGGCCCAGCACCACACCGAGGCTGACCACCAACATGGATGCGGTGACCAACGCCGACCACGCAAACGGCGGCGTGCGATCCATGTACATGCCTGGCGCGCGCATGGTGAGCGTGGTCACAGCAACACAGATGGCACCAACGATCAGCGACAGCACCAGCCCTGCGAGGGCGAGCAGGTGCAGCCTGACACCAGCTTCCCAGCCGCCGGCGGGGCCGCCGTTGCCGATGTACGCCCCTACCAGCACACCGAAGGAAACCAGCCATCCCCAAAACGACAGCGCAGCTGCGCGCCCAAAAGCAATGTTCGGTGCGCCCACTTGCAGCGGCACGATGTAGATAGCCACGCCCAAAAAGAACGGGAGGAGCATGCCGAACACCAGCGAATCGCGGGTGAACATGAAGACTTGGGTGAACGTTTCGGCATTGAGGACCGTATGGCCGTTGTCTGAAGCCAAATCAAAGCGGACCAAGACATCGGCAATCGTGCCGGCAAGCGCAAAAATCAGTGAGGCACCGATGAACAACCGGCCAATGCGCTTGTGGTCGGTCGTGTTGAGCAGACCGAACGCAGTGGGGTCTTCTGCCGACGGAGCTACGGCAGACCCTCTCGGGTGCGCAGCTGAAGTGGTGGCATCGGTCATGCGGCGAAGTGGTTCCCGAACTCGATTGGCAGCGTCGCTTCGGCGCGACACCAACGGCGCACTCTAGCGACCCGTGAGCCACTGAACCAGACAGCCCGCCGAACATTTGCGTCAACCCCCACAGCAAACCGCCCACGACGACTCAACAGCAAGTGGTGCCCAGCAGCAAGTGCGCACCGCCGGGTGCCCCGCAGCACATCATTGGGTGCATTCACTGGACACAGCACTGGATGCATCACCAGCCGAACCGCACGACTGCGTCGGCCGCCATCGCGGTGAACAGCACGCCCAGATACGCAATAGAGATATGGAACAAGCGCATCGCAGCGGTCGGTGTTAGGGATCGCCACAACGACATCACTGCTGCGCCGAAGGCGATGCCAGTTGTCACCGCCACTGTCCAATACAGAGCACCTGCATCAGCGGCGACGGCGAACCACAACGACAGCGCAACTACCAGCACCGTATGCAGGGTCATCTGAGTCAGCACTGAGCGCTCGCTGGCGACAGAAGGCAACATCGGTACCTCCGCGTTGCTGTAGTCGTCGGCGTAGCGGACAGCTAGTGCCCAGAAATGGGGCGGTGTCCAAAAGAAGACAATCCCGAAAGCAATCCATGCCTCAAGTGCCAGCGAGCCGGTAACGGCCGCCCAGCCGACAAGGACGGGGGCCGCGCCAGCAGCGCCACCGATGACGATGTTCTGGGCTGAGGTGCGCTTGAGCCACAACGTGTAGACGAACACGTAGAACAGGCACGCAGACAGTGCCAACACTGCAGCCAGCAAGTTGGCACCCCACCACAGAATGCCGAACGCCGTCGCTTCAAGCATGATGCCGTAGCTGAGTGCGGCCCGAGGACTCACAATGCCGATGACCAGCGGCCGATGCGCGGTGCGCTTCATCGACGCATCAATGTCGCGGTCGATAACCATGTTGAAGGTGTTGGCACCAGCGGCGGCAAACGCACCCCCCACCACGGTGAGCACGATGAGAGCCCCGGACGGTACGCCGCGCTCGGCCACAAACATGGGCGGAATGGTGGTGACCAATAGCAGCTCAATGATGCGCGGTTTCGTAAGCGCGACCAGTCCCCGCAAGGTCGGGCGCAACGTCGCCAGCATTGCTGTGAGGTTACGAGTGCCCTCTAGCGTTTCAGTGTGAACTCGTCTCCGTCGCCGTCTTCGGGGCGGCCTTTGATGCGAGTGACACCCGCACGATTCGCGCTTGTCGCTCGCTGGGCGCTGTGGGCGTTGGTAGCCATCGTGATCACCGGATCGCTCGTGAGATTGACGGGCAGCGGCTTGGGATGCAGTGACTGGCCAAACTGCGAGCCGGGCGAGTTCGTGCCAGCAGCCGACGCCCACGGCTGGGTGGAGTTCGGCAATCGTCTCGTGACTGGGCTGGTGTCGGTTGCGGTCATCGCAGCTGTGGGCGCATCGCTATGGCGTCGCCCTCGGCGAGCGGATCTCGTGTGGTGGTCGCTGATGCTCGTGGCCGGCGTGGCGTTCCAGATCGCGCTCGGCGCCATCACAGTGCTGACGCATCTATCCCCACCGATCGTGATGTCGCACTTTCTGGCGTCACAGCTTCTGGTGTCGGCCGCAGCAGTGCTCGAACACCGGGCCGAGCGCGAACCACCCATTGCAGACGGCATCGCTGTACGACTGCCCCGCAGCATCCGTACCCATGCGGGACTGACCGCAGTGCTGACCGCAGCGGCCCTTTTTACCGGCACCGTGGTGACCGGCACCGGACCTCACGGCGGCGACGAGCAAGTTGAGCGACTGCAGTTCGCACTGCCGTCGGTAGCTCGTGTTCACGGCATCACCGTGGTGGTCCTAGCGGCGGCCACACTGCTGCTGAACTTACGGGTTCGACGACTGGCCACAGCGCATCACACCACAGCGCTGGGTGTCATCGCGACAGAACTTGCACGCCGAGTCCGCATTGTGATCGCTGTCATGGCTACGCAGGCAGCGATCGGCTATGTGCAGTACTTCACCGAGCTGCCAGTGCTGCTCGTTGCGTTGCATGTCATTGGGGCCACGCTGCTCACCATCACGATGACACGGCTCGTGCTCGCTGGCGAAGCTTGCCAAACTCCCGCAGCGACACCGAACACCGCTGCGTCGGTTGGCATCGCGTCCCGCGGCTTCGCAGAATGAGTCCGTGAGCCCAGCCGCTCCCATGAGGAGGCCTGTGTCTGCTGAGCCCCAACCGCGGGCGCAAGCAGTGACCGAAACAGAAATCGCTTGGGAGCCGGTCACATCAGACAGCCATGACACCGATGTGCCGTGGGTCGTGCTGGTGTGGAACGATCCGATCAACTTAATGAGCTATGTCGTGTACGTCTTTCAAAAGCTGTTCGGCTACAGCGAGGCCAAGGCGACCCAGCTGATGCTCGATGTGCATCACCATGGCCGTGCGGCAGTCGCGTGGGGAACGCGCGAGCAGGCCGAACTTGATGTCTTCCGCCTGCACGAATACGGCCTATGGGCCACAATGCAAAAGGACGACTGACCGGTGAGCACATCGTCACCGACCGCTGCCAAGCACCTCAAAGCCAGGGCAACACAGTGGGCAACACAGTGGGCAACACGACAGTGACGGGCACTCGATTCGGCGCGCGAGGCTCGCTGGTGAGCGTGCATCTCGCCGATTGGGAGCGGCGGCTGCTGGCCGAGCTGATAGGGGAACTGCGCAGCAATCTGCTAAATCACACGCCGGCGCGCGACGGCGGAGACGGCTTGGATTCGTCCCTGCGTCGCCTCTTCCCGCCGGCCTACTTAGGCGATCCCGACCAGGATGCCGAATACCAGCGACTCATGCGTGACGAACTACTCGCAGAACGACTTGACCATCTCGACCTACTAGAAGGCACGCTCGCAGCCGACCACCTCAACGATGCGCAAGTCGTTGCTTGGATGCAGGGACTGAACGAACTGCGACTGGTGCTCGGCACACTGCTCGACATCTCCGAAGAGGAAGTTCCGTCCGAACTGGATCCGCACGATCCCACCCAGCGGCCGCGACTGCGATACCACTACCTCGGAGGCCTACTGGCCGAACTTGTGGATGCCGCGCACCGCTAGAGACTGGACCACCGACGGGTCTACATCAGACGGGTCTGCGTCAAGTTGCTCCACTGTCTGCATCAAAGCATCACAGAGAAGCATCACAGAGAACTTGTCGGATGTCGCAAGTGCCCGTGTTCGCCGTCTTGACGGGGCATAGCTTTGGCGGGACATAGCCTTGGCGGGCGTAGCCTGAGGCGGGTTGCCCCCATCGTCTAGCGGCCTAGGACACCGGCCTTTCACGCCGGCGGCACGGGTTCGAATCCCGTTGGGGGTGCTGAGCCTTAGCCGAGCCTTAATTGTGCGGCGTTGCACGGCGAACTGGGCCGCGCAGGCTTGCAGCAGGCTGTCACTCGCAGCAGGCTGTCAGCTTGCAGCGGTACCGCTTCTTCGTAGGTGCGCGACGGTCAGCGCAGCGCAGGCGTCACGCTCAGATGGGTAGCTGAGCGCCCGAACCGCATCGGCAATGTTCCACCACGCCACTTCGTCAACTTCGCTCGGGTCTCCAGCGAGGCGCTTGGGCAGCTTCGTGGGTGCCATCAAGTAGAAGAGCACCAATTTGGCTAGGTCGCTATGCACCAAGTAGCTGACGGGGTAGGGGGAGGAAATGATCTCGCACCGCACACCCGTCTCCTCGTGTACCTCACGTAGTGCCGCCTCTTCCCAGGTCTCACCTCGATTGAGGTGACCTTTGGGCAGCGACCAGTCGTCATGGCGGGAGCGGTAAACGACCAGCACCGAACCCCGATGGCAGACCACGCCCCCGGCCGCCCGATCTAGGGGAGCGTTGACGTAGCGATCATGGCTGGCTTTGCTTGGGCGTTTCTTCTTAGCCCTTGACTCAGTTCGGTTGTCTGCCATGCATTCGTGTCTAGCGGCATTCGTGTCTTAGCGAAGTGCATCGGCGCAGGTTCATTTCCTTTCTCACTCGCTAGCCTTGCTCGCTGCTGTCGGGCGGCGTGTTTTCGGAGTTGGCACCCATGAGCAACATTTGTCAAGTCACCGGCCGTCGGCCGCATTCGGGATTCACTGTGTCCCACTCGCACCGACGGACGAAGCGCTGGTTCAAACCGAACATCCAACGGAAGCGGTTCTGGGTGCCCAATGAGCAGCGCTGGGTCACCTTGACTGTCAGCGCGAAGGGCATCAAAACGATCAACAAGCGCGGCATTGAGGCAGTGGTTGCCGAGTTGCGCCGTCGGGGGGAGAGGGTCTGATGCCCAAGAGCGACAAGCGTCCGATCATCAAGCTCAAGTCCACCGAAGGCACGGGCTACACATACACCACCCGCAAAAACAAAACGAACACGCGCGACCGCATCGAACTCCGCAAGTACGACCCAGTGCTGCGCCGTCACGTCATCTTCCGCGAAGAACGCTGACCGCCACCGGAGCGCTGGGTGAAAACAGCGCAACCTGCCCGACTGAGCCTGCGGGCAGCGCGGCGTTTGGCTATCGGTGCCCAAGGACTCGCTGCGCCCTTGGTGACAGGGCGCTTGGACATCCGACACTTGCGACGCGCCATGGACTGCATGGGCCTGCTGCAGATTGATGCCGTCAACGTGGTGGCGCGTTCGCATTTGCTGGTGCTGCGAGCCCGAATGGGTGGCACGCATGACACGGTGCTGGAACTGTTGCAACGTGCCGCCTATGCGAAAGAACCCGCCGGGCGGTACCTCACCGAGTACTGGGGCCATGAGGCATCGTTCGTGCGCGTTGCGGACTGGCCGCTGTTCGGCTGGCGGATGCGCCGCGGAGCTGCCGGCGAGATGTGGAGCGGGTACGCGCGCTTCGGGCAGACCGAACAGCAGCGCATAGCCGCAGCCGTCGCGTGGCTCGGTGACAACGGTCCTGCGTCATCAGCAGAACTCGACGCCGGGATGGGCTGGGGTCCCGGCGTGCGCGGTCCGTGGGGCACGCGCAGCAACGGCAAGCTGGCACTGGCATGGCTGTTCTGGGCCGGGCAAGTGGGCGTTGCGACCCGAGCCGGTTTCGTTCGCCGCTACGACCACATCGAGCGGGTGCTGCCGCACGAAATCGTGACTGCCGACATTGACGAGCCAACAGCTCACCGTGCGTTGCTTGTTGACGCTGCCCGCTGCCTAGGTGTTGCTGCCGCCGACGATCTCATCGACTATCACCGTCTACCCAAGCGCGTTGGGGCCGCTCGCATTGCCGAACTTGTCGATCGTGGCCAGTTAGAAACCGTCCAAGTGGAAGGCTGGGAACGTCCCGCGTACACACTCGCAGGTCAACGTGCCGTTCGGCGACGCTCACGTTCCGTGCTGCTGAGCCCGTTCGACCCGTTGGTCTGGTACCGCCCGCGCGCAGAGCGACTCTTCGGCTTTCGTTACCGCATTGAGATTTACACGCCCAAGGCGAAGCGGCAATACGGCTACTTCGTCCTGCCCTTCCTGCATGACGACGCGCTCGTAGCTCGATTGGACGTCCGCTTCGACCGTGAGAACGGCCGGCTCGAAGTGCCCGCTGCTTGGGCCGAACCGAGTTCGTGGCCCGCCGACGGGTCACAGCAGTCACATGCTCTCGATGCCTTGACAGCGGAGTTGGGTGCGCTATGCGGCTGGTGCGGTGCCGACAACATCACGGTGGGGCGCCGAGGCGACCTCGCCGATCGTCTTCGCAAAGCAGCCACATAGGACATGCACACAGCGCAGTCACATAGGACATGCACACAGCACAGCAGGCTCTGGGAGTGATCGCAACAGAGCCGAAAGCGACGTCAGTAACGACTCAGCAGCGACGCAACAGCGACTCAGCGGGTTGACAGAACCCAAGTAAGTTCGGATTACGGAGCGCGGGGGCTATCGTGGCCGCTCTTGCATGAGTGGAGACCGACTCGCTGCTTCAATGCAAGCACACAGCAATGCAACTGGTCCCGTGGTGAAGTCTGGAGTTCACGCCGGCCTGTCAAGCCGGAGGTCGCGGGTTCAAATCCCGTCGGGACCGCGGTCGGGTAGCTCAGTTGGCAGAGCGCGCGCCTGAAAAGCGTGAGGTCACCGGATCGACGCCGGTCCCGACCACTTTGATGCGAACCCAGGGCTTCGCTGCGCTGGCGAACCTACGTCTGCGCGCTGCTCACTTACCCACCAACTGCCCGCCAACAGAGCTTGCAGGGCTTGCAGGGCTTGCGGGGCTTGCAGTGCTTGCTGCGTCTCAGCCGCGAGTGACATCGCGGGTGACACAGTCGGCGCGAGCGGCATTGGCGACTGCCGACGCAACAGCAGGGACGACCGAACGGTCGAAAGCGGTGGGGATCACCAAATCAGGACTTAGGTCGTCGCCGCAGACGGCTGCGGCGATGGCCTCAGCCGCAGCGATCTTCATGTTCTCGGTGATGTCTGTGGCACCTGCGTCGAAGGCACCACGGAAAATCCCAGGGAACGCCAGCACGTTGTTGATCTGATTCGGGTAGTCACTGCGGCCGGTGGCAACCACGGCGGCAATGTCATCGATGGCATCGGGGAGGATCTCGGGATCTGGGTTAGCCATTGCGAACACAATGGGACGGTCGGCCATCGACTCCACATCGTCGCGCGTGATGAGTCCCGGGCCGCTAAGACCCAAGAACACGTCAGCGCCCGCCATGGCCCGAGAGACGGAACCCGCGATGCGCTCAGTGTTGGTATTGACCGCTAGCCATTCCTTGGCATGATTTAGGTCACTGCGGCCAGGATGAATCGTTCCCTTGCGGTCACAGGCGATCACGTCGCCAATGCCGACGCCGGCCAGAATCTTGGCAGTAGCCACACCTGCAGCGCCCGCCCCCAAGATCACGCATCGCAGATTCGCCAGCTCCTTGCCCACGATTCGGGCGGAGTTCTCAAGCGCTGCCAAAGCGACCACGGCCGTGCCGTGCTGATCGTCGTGAAATACCGGAATATCGAGCGCTGCACGCAATGCCTCTTCAACTTCAAACGCTCCCGGAGCAGCGATGTCTTCTAGGTTGATGCCGCCGAAGGTCGGAGCTAACCGGATGACCGTCTCAACAATCTCGTGGGGATCACTCACATCAAGACAGACGGGGAAGGCATCCACTCCAGCGAATTCCTTGAAGAGCAATGCCTTGCCTTCCATGACCGGCATTGCAGCGGCCGGACCGATGTCACCAAGGCCCAGCACTGCCGTACCGTCGGTGACAATCGCCACGGTATTACCTTTGATTGTAAGGTCGTACACACGTTCTGGTTCTTCTGTAATCGCCCGACACACACGGGCAACGCCGGGGGTATAGGCCATAGAGAGGTCATCGGCCTTGCGTAGCGGGATGCGGGCAACCGTTTCGAGCTTGCCGCCATCGTGCAATTCGAAGGTGCGATCAAGTGCCGACAGCACAGTGATGCCGTCGAGTCCGTTCACTGCCTCGCAGATTTGTGCAATGTGTTGCTCGCTGGACGCATCGACCACGATGTGCTGACGCAGCACGCCTTGGGTGATGGTGAAGCCATCGAGGCTCTGAATGTTGCCGCCCACATCGCCGATAGCCGTACACAGACGACCGAGCGTGCCGGGCTGGTGAACCAACTCAACTTCAAGGGTTGCAGAATAAGCGGCGGTGGGTCGTGACCCTGCAGTGGCTGTCATCTTTGCTCCTCACATGTTGGGGGTCTTGACCCGACAGTGAGAAGGCAGGTTATTGGCCAGATAGAGGCTTGCAGACGGAGGCTCACAAACACTCACGACTAGTTGCGGCGAAACATTGGTCAAGATTTTTGGCCGAACTTTGTTGCATTGCCGCGCTGACGTGATATAACAGGTGCCATGAATGAACGTATTATGTCCGATGAACACAAGGCAGCGATTGCGGCCGGGCGTACTGAGGCTGCGGCCGTACGCGATTATCTCGAAGCTCTCGAGACCAACCGGCCCAAGCCTGGACGGCGGCCAACCGCTGAGTCTCTGACTGCAAAGAGGGACGCAATCGACGCGCAGGTGGCTGATGCCAAGCCCATCAAGCGTCTGTTACTGCTCCAAGAGCGGCGAGATGTTGAAGCGGCCATTGAAGCAATACAAGTTGAGCCCGACATGACCGCCGTTGAATACGGTTTCGTGACTCATGCTGCCAGCTACGGCCAGCGCAAGGGCATCCAGTACGCCACATGGCGTGAGTTCGGCGTTTCCGCCGACGTACTCAGGCGCGCTGGCATCACTCGGGGCGCCTAGCACTCAACTCAAGTGACTGTGCAGTCACTTAGCGCAGTTACCTAAACACCTGTCACCTAAACCCCGAGCGCCAAGCGCTCGGGGTTTTTCATAGAACTGCGCTTGGCGCATAGTTGACGGACGCGCCGTATCGCTCTGCAACTTTTTCTGCGGCGAGCACAAAATCATCCACCTGATCGGTCGCCCGACCGGTGAATGATGCTGGGTCGGCAAGCAAGTCGGCGATGTCGTTGGTGGTGAGATTCAGTACAGGATCGGCTGCAATACGGTCTGCTAGATCGTTGTGTTGCGTTGTGCCGTCCCGCAGCGCCAGCACGGCTGCGGTCGCATGAGCACTGATCCGCTCGTGGGCTTGTTCACGTCCCGCGCCTGCTGCAACGGCCGATGCAAGCAAGCGTGTTGTGGCCAGGAACGGCAAATACGCGGCTAGTTCAGCTTCAATTTGTGGAACGAACACAGTGAAGCCGTCTAAGACACTGAACGTGGTCTCCATTGCGCCGTCAAGTGCGAAAAAAGCATCGGGAAGCACAACGCGTCGTACTACCGAACAGCTCACATCCCCCTCGTCCCATTGATCGCCTGCGAGCTGCGACGCCATCGTTAGGTGTCCGCGCAATATCTGGGTGAGGCCGTTGATGCGCTCACATGAGCGGGTGTTCATTTTGTGCGGCATGGCCGATGAGCCAACTTGGCCGATTGCGAAACCCTCACTCATCAGTTCTTGGCCAGCTCCTAAGCGCACGCTGAGCGCCAAGCTGCCGAGCGGGGCAGCAACGCCAACAAGCACAGCCACAACATCAAGATCCAGCGAGCGGGGATAGACCTGACCGGTCGAGCCCAGCACCCGCTCAAAGCCCAGTTCGCCAGCGATGCGGCGTTCGAGTTGATCGACGGCAACTTGGTCGGCGCCGAGTAGGTCGAGCAGATCTTGCTGGGTGCCCGTCGGCCCACGGATACCGCGCAACGGGTAACGCGCCAAGAAATTTTCGAGACGTTCGAGCGACACGAGTGCCTCAGTGCCGATAGTGGCCCAGCGTTTGCCCAACGTAGTGGCCTGTGCAGGCACGTTGTGAGTGCGCGCTGTCATCACCAAATCGCGGTGAGTACACGCCACCGCAGAAATGCGCACGATGAGCGCCGCTAGGCGTTCGGCTACGAGGCCCAAAGAAGATCGGATTTGATACTGCTCGACGTTCTCAGTGAGATCGCGCGAGGTCATAGCCCGATGAATCTGCTCGAAACCCGCCAGGGCGCAGAACTCTTCGATACGCGCCTTCACGTCATGGCGCGTGACTCGTTCACGTTCATTGATGGAGTCGAGATCGACAACCGGAAGCACTTTGCGGTATGCCTCCAGCGCGCCATCCGGTACATCTACGCCCGCGTCTCGTTGAGCTTCGAGCACGGTGATCCACAGTCGGCGTTCCAAGATCACTTTGTGGCGGGCCGACCATATCTCGGCCATTTCGGGCGAGGCGTAGCGAGTAGCCAAGACGTTGGGAACGTCAACCCGACTCACCACGACATCACTACTCCGATTCACGCTGTGAACTGTATGTACTGCTCACGGCCGGGGCCGACGCAGACATACCGGATCGGCAGACCTAACTGTCGTTCGAGGAAGACGATGTAGTCGACGGCTTGGCGTGGCAGTGCGGATCGCTGCGTCACATTTTCGAGTGGTGTTTTCCAACCCGGCAGCGTGGCCCAGACTGGCACGGCGCGATCATGCATCGAGCGCAAATGCGGCAGGTAGTCGTAACGATGTCCGTCCACTTCATATGCCACACATACCTGTATGGCATCAAGTTCGTCTAGCACATCGAGCTTCGTGAGAGCAATCTCAGTACACGCGTTGAGACGTACCGCTTGACGGCCCATCACGGCATCAAACCAACCGCAGCGGCGCCGACGGCCCGTATTGGTGCCGAACTCGGCGCCGCGCTCCACCAGCTCGTCGCCGATCTCGTCATGCAGTTCGGTTATGAACGGGCCGCTGCCGACACGGGTGGTGTACGCCTTGGCGATGCCGATGACTCGATCTATCGCACCGGGACCGATACCAGAACCGACAAGCGCGAAACCCGCTACCGGATTCGACGAAGTCACATAAGGATAGGTTCCGTGGTCGAGGTCTAAAAAAGTGGCTTGGGCTCCCTCAAACAGAACCCGGTCACCCACATGCAGTGCTTCGTGCAGCCAACCCACGGTGTCGCCGATGTAGGGCTCCAGACGGGGCGCCACCTCGTCAATGATTCGGTCGGCTAGTGCGTCGGGTTGAACACCCGGATGGCCGTGTACTTGGCGCAAGTAGTCGTTGCGATCGACAAGCACAGCCCGAAGGCGTGCGCGCAGCGTTGCGGGCTCAAGCAGATCTTCTATGCGCAGCCCGACTCGTGCGGCTTTGTCGGCATAGGCCGGTCCGATGCCGCGCTTGGTCGTGCCGAGCTTCGCGTCACCTCGCTGCGCTTCGGAGAGTTCGTCGGCAACTTGGTGGTAAGGAAGCACCAGATGCGCCGCCGGGCTCAGCATCAAGCGACTGCAATCCACGCCGCGCTCTGTGAGCATGTCGATCTCGTCGATCAGCACCCAAGGATCAACAACAACACCGTTGCCAATGATCGGCGTCACATGCTCATAGAGCACTCCGCTGGGGATGAGCTGCAACGCAAAGGTCTCACCGTTGACGACCAGCGTGTGGCCGGCGTTGTGCCCACCTTGGTAGCGAACGACATGCTGGCAGTGCTGGGCGACAATGTCGACGACGCGACCTTTGCCCTCATCACCCCACTGGGTGCCTACGACGATCGAACCGGGCATGGCCTACCTCACTGAGTTGATTTCAGCTGGACTGGCCTTGAATGGGCTGGCCTTAGCTGGACTGGCCTTGAATGGGCTGGCCTTAGCTGGACTGGCCTTGAATGGGCTGGCCTTAGCTGGACTGGCCTTAGCTGGGGCAGGCTTGAACTTGATGGTGTCGGCAGTCGGTGGCCGGCTCGTCGTCGCCGGATCACTCACCGGATCAGTCTACGGCAGGGTACTGATTAACGGGGTACTTATTACTCGGGGGGATCGGGGCGCTTCGGAACGCTGAGAGACACTGACGGGGCGTTGTTCATGAGGCCTTGCGGAGCGGCGTGGCATCCGACGCTGGCGTTGTTTGGCCTTCAGCGGCGACAGTGCTCACGGTGATCGAGCCGTCGGCTGCGTCCACGGCTACGGCATCGCCGTCGACAAACGTGCCGTCTAGCAAACCGGCAGCTAGCGGGTCTGCTAGCTCTCGCTGGATCAAGCGTCGCAAGGGCCGGGCACCATAAGCGGGGTCATACCCGCGGTTGGCCAACAGCTCGGTCGCTGCTGCGCTCACCTCCAGCGTCATCTCGCGGTCGGCAAGGCGTTGCCGCAAGATGCCAAGCTGCATCTCGGCAATGACCGCAACGTCAGAGCGGCTCAGCGACTCAAAACGAAGGATCTCGTCCACTCTGTTGACGAACTCCGGGGCGAAGAACGCCGCCGGGTCCTCCCCAAGGTTCGACGTCATAATGAGCACAACATTGGAGAAATCCACGGTCCGGCCCTGACCGTCGGTGAGTCGACCGTCATCGAGTACTTGCAGCAGCACGCTAAAGACATCGCCATGGGCCTTCTCGACCTCATCGAGAAGCACCACCGAATAGGGCCGCCGCCGCACGGCCTCGGTCAGCTGTCCGCCGTCGTCATGGCCGATGTAGCCAGGGGGAGCACCGATCAAGCGGCTCACCGAATGACGCTCGAGGTACTCCGACATGTCGATACGAACCATCGCACGTTCGTCGTCGAAGAGCGCAGCCGCGAGCGCGCGAGCCAGCTCGGTTTTGCCGACACCGGTCGGTCCGAGGAACAAAAAGCTGCCGATCGGTCGGTTTGGTTCGCTGAGCCCCGCTCGGCTTCGCCGGATGGCATTGGCGACCGACGCAACGGCGTGGCTTTGACCGACGACGCGTTGTGTGAGCGCTTCTTCCAAATGGATCAACTTGCTCGCCTCGCCTTCGAGCAGTCTGGTAGCAGCGATGCCCGTCCAGCGCGACACCACCTCGGCGATGTCGTTAGCGTCAACTTCTTCGCGCAAGATGCGCTGCTGGGACTGCAGCCGCTCCAACTCAGCAGCAGCGGAATCGAGCCGTCGATGCACTTCGGGCAGCCGACCGAAGCGAATCTCAGCCGCGCGCTCAAGGTCTGTTTCGCGATCGACCTGTGCGGCCAGCGACTCCGACTCGGATTTCAGCGCGCGGATCTGGCCGATGGCCTGCTTCTCGGCCTGCCAGTGCGCTTTGAGCGCCGCAGCGCGCTCACGGCAGAATGCCAGTTCTTCAGCAATGGCTTGACGTCGCTGGCTCTGAGATCGCGACGCCACATCAACGTCACTGCCCGAATCGTTCGAGTCTTCATCGTTACCCAAAGCCAGCCCCTCAATTTCGAGCTGGCGGATGCGGCGCTCGCAGACATCGATATCAAGTGGCACCGAGTCGATCTCGATCCGCAAACGGCTCGCCGCCTCGTCCATGAGATCGATGGCTTTGTCGGGCAAGAAGCGCTCACGCAGATACCGATCCGACAACTTGACTGCAGCGACCAGCGCTGCATCAGTGATGCGCACGCCGTGATGAACCTCGTAACGATCCTTTAGACCGCGCAGAATGGCCACCGCGTCAACGACAGACGGCTCGCCTACGTAGACCGGCGCGAATCGCCGTTCCAGCGCAGCGTCGTCCTCTACGTGCTTGCGGTATTCGTCCAGCGTCGTCGCACCGACCAAACGCAACTGCCCGCGCGCCAGCATCGGTTTGAGCATGTTCGCCGCGTCCAGCGAGCTATCACCGCCTGCGCCGGCGCCTACCAACGTGTGCAGTTCGTCTATGAAGGTGATGATCTCGCCGTCGGAGGTGACTATCTCGTTGAGGACCGCTTCGAACCGTTCCTCAAACTCACCTCGGTACTTGGCACCAGCCACCATCGATGCCAGATCGAGCGCCACCACGCGCTTGTTGCGCAAGCTTTCGGGTACGTCACCCTCGGCGATGCGACGGGCCAAACCTTCGACAATGGCCGTCTTGCCAACCCCTGGCTCGCCGATCAGCACTGGGTTGTTCTTGGTTCGACGCGACAGCACTTGGATGATGCGACGGATCTCGTCGTCACGGCCGATGACTGGGTCGAGGCGGTCCTGGCGTGCCTCCACCGTGAGATCGCGCCCGAAACGCTCTAATGCATCAGAGGAATGCTCACTTGAGGGCGAGACGACACGGGAAGTGCCGCGCAACTCAAGGATTTGAGCGGCTATTCCCTCACGATCAACTTTGAGTTCGTCAGCAAGCGCCAACAGAAGGTGTTCGGTGGAGAGATAGGCATCGCCCATCTCAACTCGCTCGGTGTCGGCTGCCTGCAACGTCTCGACCAGCTCGCGCGCAAGATTGGGTGGTGATTGCTGTTGCGTACTGAACGAACGCGGCAGGCGCTCCAGCTCTTGCTGCGCGCGAGATCGTACTGAGGCTGGTTCGATGCCTGCTCTAGCGAGTGCGGGCAGCACCAAGCCCTCGGGTTGAGACACGAGCGCCGCGAGTAGGTGGGCGCGGGTGACTTCGGGGTGTCCTTGGCTCTGCGCTGCGGAGACAGCGCTCGCCAGAGCTTCTGAGCACTTGTGCGTCAACGGGCCGATTGACGGTGGATGGTTGCGGGGATCTTGTTCTGTATTCATGCCCATCATGCTATCAGATAACTTGATAGATACACACTCAGGTTTTCTGATAGCAGTTCTGGCGTCACAGTCTGCGGGGGACAATCCGCAGGACACCATCCGTGGGAACAACCTGCGGGCACAGCACAAATGCCCGAAACGGCACGAAACGTCTACGTAGGGTCGGGGCGACGCACGAGGTCGGTGCGTGGCACCGGCACAAGATCGCGGCGGTACTGCCGACGAGTCTCGGCCACCAACGACGCGGCGTTGGCTCGAGTATCGACCAACTCGCGTTCGAGTGAAGCGACTCGTTGTTCTAACTCCAGCACTCTCTTCACACCTGCAAGGTTGAGGCCTTCGCTGGTCAGCTCGCTGATGCGGTTGAGCAACGCAATGTCACGATCGCTATAGCGGCGACTGCCGCCAGATGTGCGAGCAGGTGCAAGCAAGCCTTTGCGCTCGTAGATACGCAGTGTCTGTGCATGCACCCCAGCGAGCTCAGCGGCGACCGAGATCACATACAGCGCCCGGTTGCGTTCCGAAACGGTCCGTTGGCGGCGTGGTTGGTCGCTCATGGTGGTGTCTTTCTCTCTGGGTGTGTGCGCAATGCGCTTAGCGATTCACTCCTGCGGTGTCCGCACCTACGTCAATGCTGTCGGTACGGTCAGTGGCACGGTCAGTGGCATGGTCGGCGCTGTGGGTGTCGCCGTTGTCGGCAATCGCTGACGTTTGCGGTTCGTCGTTGACGCGACGGTTCGCGCCCGTGTCAAAATCGGTGACTTCGCGCAGCGCTTCGATTGCGGCGCGTTCTGGGGGCGACAGTTTCGTTGGCACAACGATCTCAACAGTTACCAGCAGATCCCCGGTACCGCGACGAGTCTTCACACCTCGTCCACGCACCCGAAATGTCTTGCCCGACGGCGTCCCTGCCGGGATACGCAAGGTGACCGAACGCCCGCTGTAGTCGAGCACTCGCACGTCGGCACCAAGTACCGCTTCGGGAAACGTGATGGGAACTCGAACGGTTAGGTTGCGGCCGTCGCGGCCGAAGTCTGCATCAGCCGCCACATCCACTGTCACGAGCAGGTCTCCACTGGGCCCGCCGCCTGTTCCAGGTGACCCCTTGCCGGCCAGCCGGAGCTGAGTCCCGTCGTCGGTGCCGGGGGGAAGGCGCACTTTCACTCGGCGTATTTCGCCTGTTGAGGGGTCTGGGGCGCCGACCTCGGCAACGGCCCCTTCGGCGGCATCACGGAACGACACGCTCATGCGCGTACGCATATCCCTCCCTCGCCTGGCCATCGGCTCGCCGCGACCATTGCTGAACAGGTTGCCGAACAGTCCCCCTAGATCGCCCAGATCATCTACACGGATGCTGAACCCGCCGGGCCCTGACGCGAAGCCGCCCATCTCCGGTCCGAACCCGGCTGGGCCCAAACGGCGAGCTTCGTCGTAGGCAGCCCGCTTCTTCGTATCACCAACGACGTCGTATGCCGCAGAGATCTGCTTGAAGCGCTCGTCGTCGCCTGCGCTCGAGTCGGGATGGTGTTTGCGCGCCAGTTTGCGGTACGCCTTGGTTATCTCCTTGTCCGACGCATCCGCGGACACGCCCAAGGCCGCGTAGTAGTCGGTTTCGAACCACTCACGTCGTGGGTCCATCTTCAGCCCCTACGTGGTGCGCACCTTGACCATGACAGCGCGCAGCACCCGGCCGTCAAAGCGGAAGCCGCTCCGCAACTCCGCCGTCACGATCTGTTGAACATCGCCGCCATCGCTGGCACTGAAATCATTGGCACCAGAATCGCTGGCAACAGAATCGCTGGCACCGGAGTCACTAGCAGGAGCACCAGCGGCTGACTCGTTGACATTGGCCGCTGGGCTGCCGACTGCGTCCATCACTACGGTGTCGCTTGGTCCGTCTTCGATCTCAGGTGCTGTCTCGATAGTCACTGCTTCGTGTTGCGTCGGATCGAAGGGCTTCCCGATGGCATCGATTCTCTCGAGACCTGCCTTGCCCAATGCCACCATGAGCGCTTGCCCCACAGTGGCGACCTCGTTGTGGCCCTGCGATGCGGCGGCATCGCAGCCGTCGAGCACAGGCAGCAACGATTCGACCAAGCGGCTGACTCCGGCTGAGATCTGTTGCTGCCGCTCCGCGTCGATCCGGCGCCGGAAGTTCTGAAATTCAGCGCGCTGGCGTTGGAGCTGATCGAGGTAGTCGTCCCGTTCCGCTGTCACCGTTTGGAGCTGTTCGGTTAAGAGCGCGCAGGTGCTAGCAAGCTCCGCTGCCGAGTCGTCCGTTGTGTCGCGGCCCGCTTTGGGGTCAGCATTCTGATTGAGGTTCGACGCGAGCTCACCGTCCGCTTGGGTCACAGTTTCGCCGTCGGCAGTCACTGCTGCCGCGGAAGATTCCGCAACCTCAGGCGTTTCGACAACATCGGCAGCCGTGGCGGTTGCCTCCGCTGGATCCGCAGAGTCGGGAGCGGAAGCGCTCACTTCTCTTCGTCCACAATCTCCGCGTCAACAACGTCGTCGGCACCAGAACCAGCGGCTCCATTGGCGCTCGACTCAGACGGAGCGGCGGTGGCTTCGTACAACTTTTGGCTAAAGGCACTGCTGGCGGCGACAAGCGCCTCGGTTGCCGACCTAATGGCATCGAGATCGCTGCCCTCGAGCGCTTCGCTAGCAGCAGCCAGCGCCGATGCGACCGGCTCTTTGTCTTCATCTGCAACGCTCTCGCCTTGCTCGTCTAGCAGTTTGCGGGTTTGGTACACGAGCGTGTCGGCGTTGTTGCGCACTTCGGCCTCCTCGCGACGTCGCGAATCTTCAGCGGCATGAGCCTCGGCATCGGCAACCATGCGATCGATCTCAGTAGGCGACATCGCCGACTGCCCAGTGATGGTGATGGACTGCTCTTGGCCGGTCGCGCTGTCTTTTGCGGATACATGCACGATGCCATTGGCGTCGATATCGAAAGCGACCTCAATTTGCGGAACGCCACGCGGTTCTGGAGGCAGGCCAACGAGCTGAAACTTGCCCAGCGTCTTATTGCCCGCCGACATCTCGCGCTCACCCTGTAGCACATGGATCTCTACCGAAGGCTGTCCGTCTTCTGCGGTAGTGAACGTATCCGAACGGCGAATGGGGATGGTGGTGTTGCGCTCGATGAGCCTTGTCATCACCCCGCCTTTGGTCTCGATGCCCAAGCTGAGCGGTGTCACATCAAGCAGTAGCACGTCGGTGACATCGCCTTTGAGCACACCGGCCTGAATCGCCGCGCCAACAGCGACTACCTCGTCTGGGTTGACGCCTTGATGGGGCTCGCTTCCGGTGAGTTCGGTAACGAGCTTCTGCACTGCGGGCATACGCGTGGAGCCGCCCACCAAGATCACATGGTCGATGTCGGACTCGTTTAGACCGGCGTCGGCGATGGCCTGCTCAAAGGGAGAACGGCAGCGCTTCAGCAGATCGAACGTGAGTTCTTCAAACTTGGCGCGAGTCAACTCATAGTCGAGGTGAAGGGGGCCACTGTCGGTCGCTGTGATGAACGGCAGATTGATCTGAGTGGTCTGCTTGGACGACAGGTCTTTTTTGGCTTGCTCGGCCGCTTCCCGCAGCCGCTGGCAGGCCATGGCATCGGTGCTCAGATCGACCCCGTGGTCGCCCTTGAATGAGTCCGCCAACCAAGACACCACGGCGGCATCCCAATCGTCGCCACCGAGACGGGTGTCACCCGCCGTGGACTTCACCTCAAATACCGTGGACTTCACCTCAGATCCGTCGTCTCCGATCTCAAGCACCGAGACATCGAAGGTGCCTCCGCCTAGATCGAACACCAAGATGGTCTGGTCTTCGGTCTCTTTATCGAGGCCGGACGCCAGCGCCGCCGCAGTGGGCTCATTGATGATCCGCAGCACGTCAAGACCTGCGATCTTGCCAGCCTCAGTAGTGGCAGTCCGCTGTGCATCGTCGAAGTACGCCGGCACCGTGATCACAGCCTCGTTGACCTCATCGCCGAGGTATTGCTCGGCGTCGCGCTTCAGCTTCTGCAGCACACGCGCTGAGATCTCCTGCGGGGTGTAGTTCTTCCCATCGATCTCTTGGTCCCAAGTAGTGCCCATGTGCCTCTTGACAGAAGCAATGGTGCGGCCGGGGTTGGTGACCGCCTGCCGCTTCGCGACCTCGCCGGTCAGCACCTCGCCATTGCGGGCAAAGGCCACCACCGACGGTGTCGTGCGGTCGCCCTCAGCATTTGCGATGACCGTGGGCTCGCCGCCTTCCATGGCGGACACCACCGAGTTGGTGGTTCCCAAGTCGATTCCAACAGCCTTAGCCATGGTTGCGCCTTTCTCGTTTAGTCCGCTTGGCTGGGTTGATTTGTCTTGAGTCAATTTGTCCTAAGCCAAATTGCTCTGAGTCAAATTGCCCTGGGCCAAAGCGGTACAGGTTTGCTACGCAAGCATATAACTTGAGTGCTTTGCTAACAACTTTTCTGAGTTAGCATTCTGGACAGCAGCATAGGGCTTCGACGGCGCAGTCGCAACAGGCCACAAACAGACCGCGGCAGACCGCAACAGGCCAAGCATCGGGTGGGTACTGGGGGTGTGCGCTGGGGGATGTGCTGGGTCTGGGTTCGCGAGTGGCTGACTGGGGCTACCGTGCATGCCCATGGCATCGGTCCTCCATACGCGCACGCTCGTACTGCTGCGACACGGACAAAGCGAGTGGAATCTTGAGAATCGCTTCACCGGATGGTGGGACATCGGCTTGACCGACGCAGGGCAGGCAGAGGCGCGCGCTGCGGGCATTGCGCTGGCAGACGCGGGCATTAGGCCCGATGTCGTTCATACTTCGCTGCTGCGGCGTGCGATCCAGACGGCCAACACAGCGCTCGATGAGATGGCGCTGAGCTGGTTACCGGTGAGGCGCCACTGGCGTCTAAACGAGCGCCACTACGGAGCGTTGACCGGCATGAACAAAGCAGAGACGGCCGAACGGCACGGCACTGAGCAGGTCCGGCTTTGGCGTCGCAGCTACGACGTGGCACCCCCGCCAATGCCCGTCGGGCACCCGTTCGACGTGTCGAGCGATGCTCGCTATGCGGGCTTGGCAGACGACGAAATGCCGCGCGGTGAGTGCCTAGCTGACGTGGTCCAGCGAATGTTGCCCTACTGGCAAGACAGCATCGTCGCCGATCTGCGGGAAGGCGCGACCGTGCTCGTAGCCGCGCACGGCAACAGCCTCAGAGCCTTGGTGAAGCATCTCGACGGAATCGGCGATGCCGAAATCGCCGAACTCGACATTCCGACCGGCGTGCCACTGATGTACGAACTCAACAACGATTGGGCGACAACAACCGAGTGCGCTGTCGCCGACCGCTACCTGCGTTGAGTTTTTGCCACATTTGCCCTAGCGCCTGTCACGAATCTGGGCAGGCTGAGCTTGGACAGGCCTACAGCCGGTCCGTCAACTTGTGTTAGAGCGCATCGATGCCGCGCTCGCCGGTGCGGATCCGCACCACGCTGTCGACCGAGGTGACCCACACCTTGCCGTCACCGATGCGCTCAGTGCGGGTGGATTCCACAATGGCGTCCACGACGCGTTCGGCCAACTCAAACGCAACCAGCACCTCAATACGAACCTTCGGAATGAAATCGACGTGATATTCGGTGCCTCGGTATGTCTCTGTGTGACCGCCTTGGCGGCCGAAGCCCCGCACTTCCGATGCCGTGAGTCCTGTGATATCGAGATCGCGGAGCGCTTCGAGGACCATCTCAAGTCGATGCGGCTTGATGACCGCGGTCACCAGTGCCACAGATTCCTCAACCATTGCGCCCCTCCGCCTGTACTGGATTGCTTGTGCCGAACTGCTCGTGCCGAACCGGTCAGCTGTTGACTACTAGCGTCGCACGCGCCACGCAAGATTGCACGCCGCTTCGCTGGACAGCCTCCAAACACACAGCCTCAGCGTCGGAACGGCAGCGGCGATGCGTGTCGTTGGCTGGATCGGCTGCGTTCGGCGGTCTCCCCACCGCACGCAGGTAGTCTGTAGCGATTCTCGTATCACCGAACCACTGGGCGCGTGCTACTGTCTAACGAGCGCGGGGTTTGCAAAGCCCCAGCGCAGTAGGTCCGCAATAGGTCAATGTGGCAAGGAGCGAAATATGTCTGTGGCTAACCGTGTGGAGAGCCTGCGCGAGATCGAGTTGTTCTCTGACTGCAACAAGAAAGAACTCCAAAACATCGCGCGTGCCGCCGAGCAGGTTGATTTCACTGCCGGCGACAACATTGTTGAGGAAGGCGGCGGTGGTTCAAGCGCCGGACACGCGTTTGTGATCGTCAGTGGCACCGCTGTGGTTCGTCGAAACGGCCGCAAAGTTGCCGAACTCAGCCCCGGGGAGTCGATCGGCGAGATGGCGTTGTTTGACGACGGACCACGCACAGCGTCGGTCGTGGCTTCAACAGACATGGAAACCATCATGCTGTCACGCCGCGCCCTGAAAGGCATCATCGACAAGACACCGTCGGTGGCACACAAGCTGTTGTCGGAGCTGGCCGGTCGCCTGCGCAAGTCAAACCGCAAGCTCTACGGCTGAGCCGCCTCAGCGCTTGAAGACCTCACTGCACCGCTCGCCGCTGCACAGCACACGCATGCCAACGCATCGGTGCTTGAAGCCACAGCGGAGACATCAAGTAACTTCACCAGCGTGAACAAACCACTTCTGCGTCCGCACCAGCTGGTGCTGGCCGTCGGCGCTGCCTTCGCCGTTATCACTGCCCTCTCAGGCATCTTGGCTGCTGTTTTCAATTTCAAAGAAGACACCGACGCAGCGCACCGGGAAGTGTTCGGCAACATTCCAGGCGGGGTCAAATTTGCGTTTTACGCAATGACGTGCGTTCTGATTTTGTACGGCGCATGGAATTTTGCCCAACGCACACGCAATTGGCAGCGCGGTACACCTGACCGACGTTCCACCACCACTCACAACGTTCGTCGGCGGCTAGCGGATTACCGCGGTGGTGTGCTCATGCAGACGCTGTTGCGTGATCCCGCTGCCGGTGTCATGCATGCGTTGCTTTACTACGGGTTCTTGGTGCTGCTAGCAGTCACCACGACGCTAGAGATCAACCATCAGTTGCCCACGGCGGCCAAGTTTCTCGTCGGTCCCACGTACCAAGGCTTCAGCTTTGTCGGCGATCTCGCCGGGGTGTTCTTCCTTGTCGGTGCTGTCTGGGCGATCGTGCGGCGCTATGTCGCTCGCCCATATCGCATTCGAATCAAATCTCGGCCCGAGCACATGGTGATCTTGGTGGTGCTGGCGGCACTGGGTGCTACCGGCTTCGTTGCCGAAGCGATGCGGATCGTCATTGACGGACGTCCGACGTATGAACAGTGGTCGTTCGTGGGCTACCCGTTGTCAGCCGCGTTTGAAGGGCTCACCAACATCAGAGGCTGGCACCAAACGCTGTGGATTGCCCATGTGGGATGCTTTTTCGCTTTTTTGGCGATGCTGCCGATCACCATGCTGCGACACATGTTCACTTCGCCGCTCAATATGTATCTGCGCGACCGCGAACGGCCCAAGGGCGCAATGCGCATGGTTCCCGACTTGATGGAAGCCGAAGACATCGAGACTGTCGGCGTGTCGGCGGTACACGAATTCACTTGGAAACAGTTGCTCGATACCGACGCCTGCACTATGTGTGGTCGTTGCACTGCGGTGTGTCCGGCTCATGCCACAGGCAAGCCGCTCGACCCGCGCGAGATCGTGCTGAAGACCGGTGAGATCATGGCAGCAACCGGCGAGCATGGCCAAGTGACACCGCCTATCGGCACTGATGCCGAGATCACCGTGACGGCAGATTCGATGTTTGAGCGAATCACTCACGAAGAACTTTGGGCGTGTACTACCTGTAGGGCGTGCGACGAGAACTGTCCGGTGAACATCGAGATACTGGACAAGATCCTCGACATGCGGCGCTATCTGACGCTGATGGAAAGCGAGTTCCCCGCTGAGCTGGGAGGGGCTTTCCGCGGCATGGAGAACAACGCCAATCCTTGGAATCTCAACAACGGCGAACGGGCTGACTGGGCCGACGGCCTTGAGGTTGAGATAGTTGAGCCAGATGGCCCCTTCAATCACGAGTACCTCTATTGGGTGGGTTGTGCCGGATCGTTCGACGACAAGAACCGTCGGGTTTCGGTTGCAACGGCGAAACTGCTGCGGCGCGCCGGTGTCGATTTTGCGATCTTGGGTCCGGGCGAGAACTGCACAGGCGACAGTGCTCGACGCTCCGGTAACGAGTATCTGTTCCAAATGCTTGCGGCGGAGAACATCACAGCGCTCAACGGCATGGGAGTCCGCAAGATCATCACTCAGTGCCCGCATTGTTTTAACACGTTGCGCAACGAGTATCCGCAGTACGGCGGCAACTGGGAAGTCATCCACCACGCTCAGTTCCTCGAACGGCTCGTGGCCGACGGGAGCTTGGATCTCTCTGAGGCACGGCTGGACGAACGGGTCGTGTATCACGACTCGTGTTATTTGGGTCGCCACAACGATGTGTACTTGGCGCCACGTAACGTCATCGGCAGCTTGGGTGGCGTAGAGATTGTGGAAGCTCCGCGCAACGGCACCAAGGGCATGTGCTGCGGTGCTGGTGGTGCCCGCATGTGGATGGAAGAAACGCTCGGTACCAAAGTAAACGACGAACGCTCACGCGAACTGCTCGACACCGGAGCCGACCGCATCGCCACGGCGTGTCCGTTCTGTTACATCATGATCGACGATGGTGTAAAGGGCCACGGTGTGGAAGAAGATGATGTCAAGGTCGCCGACATTTCCATTCATCTCATCGATGCCCTTGAAGCCGCCGATTCATAACCCCACCCTGTAAGGGCAAACACGTCAACGCAACAAACAAACAGGGGGAAGTACTGCCTCAGTAAGCTTACCCTGTCGTAAATTTTTGCGGGCTGTGTATTGAACTCAAGGGTGGACGATCAGGGACCATGCGACGGTGATTTTGGCATTTTCGCGGCTACCTTGATCCGAGCACGCGACTCACATAGCTGCGGCTGGCTCCGGTTCGTCGGGCGATCTCAGCGTACGGGGCTGCTTTGCGGGCAGCGAGGATGAGGTCTTTGGCGGAAGCGGCGGGGCGTCTGTCCGCTGCGGAATAGAGGTATCCCGGTTCTGCGGGGTTCAACAGCCGGAACGGGTTGCCATCTCCGCTCATTGGAACTCCTATGCCAAGCGCGACGCTTCGTGTTGCACGCATGTTGCCTAGGCAACAAATTAGGCAACATCACGAATTGTGCCACAGAATCAAGCTAGGCAGTGTGAACGTCATCGGACCTATACCGGTAGACAACAACTACGGTACCCGCAAAATCACGGAGAGTAGGGCTGCCCACCTGCTTTGAGGCAACCCGTAGCCGATCTTTGCCACGCCGCTTTGGAGTGTCCACAGCGGCGCTGCTGGGCACGAGAATGCGACCCGGCGGTTTCGCGGCGTTGGGTTACAAGAGGCGGCGGGGACGGAAGTTCTCGTGGTAGCGGCTAGGGGTGGGGCCGCGTTGACCTCGGTACTTGGAGCCCAGTCGATCAGCACCGTACGGGTACTCAGCCGGGGTGGTCATCTCCATGAAGCTGATCTGGCAGATCTTCATGTTTGGATACAATGTGATCGGCAGGTTGGCCACGTTGGACAGCTCGAGCGTCAAGTAACCATCCCAGCCGGGATCCACGAAACCGGCGGTGGTGTGAATCAGCAATCCGAGTCGGCCGAGCGAAGATTTGCCCTCAATGCGGCCGACCAGATCGTCGGAGACAGCCACACGCTCAAGCGTCGCGCCCAGTGCGAACTCGCCGGGATGCAAGATGAAGGCATCGCCGGCGACAACCTTCACCTCCTCGGTCAAGTCGGTCTGGTCTTCAGCGACATCAATGACTTGGCGTGTGTGGTTGCGGAACACCCTAAAGGTGGCATCCAACCGCAGATCCACCGAGGAGGGTTGCACCGCTGCATCACTCAACGGTTCAATGACGATACGGCCCTGCGCAAGCGATTCAAGGATGCTCCGATCCGACAGGATCACCTCGCTCCCCTTCCGTCCTTACGGGGTGGAACAGTCTGGCAGCGTGCCCGCCAGCGCATGCTGCAGCCCCGCCGCCGCCGGGCCGACCCTAATGGCACGGAGCGCGCTTGACGCTTGCTGATGCGTCGGCGCGCAATAGGCTTGAGCGGGCCTGCGGGTGTAGTTCAATGGCAGAACTTCAGCTTCCCAAGCTGATAACGGGGGTTCGATTCCCCTCACCCGCTCCGCTCAGCCTGCGAAAAGCGTTGCGAGTGCCCAAATTGCTGCGACGAGGCCGACAAGGGCGAGCGGCAGGGCACGCCACGCGGGTGCTCGTACCGGTTCGCCGTTGTCGCCGGATCGACGAGGTCGCGCTAAAGCTGCTGCATTACCAACGAGCAGTGCAGCGCCCAAAGCCAGCACCAAGTACGGGATGAGATCTTCGCCGAGAAACGGTGCTGTCTCGGCTACCTGCGCCAAAATCACCGGCGAGCCGGGCCACATCGGCACAGCTATTAGCTCTCGTGCGCCATATCGGCAAACAGTGTGTACTGCGGCATGAACGCCACTCGCGCTGTGCCGGTCGGGCCATTGCGATGCTTCGAAACAATGATCTCGGCTAAGCCTCGGTCGGTTGTGTCTTCGTTGTACACCTCATCGCGGTAGATGAACATCACCACATCGGCATCTTGTTCGATAGAGCCTGACTCACGCAGATCTGAGAGCATCGGCCGTTTATCGCTGCGGGACTCCAAGTTGCGGCTCAGCTGCGACAACGCCACGATCGGTGTCTCAAGCTCGCGAGCAAGGATCTTCAACCCGCGGGAGATCTCAGCGATCTCTACCTGACGGTTCTCTGCGTTGGCACGACCGCTCATCAGCTGCAAATAGTCGACCACGATGAGCCCTAGCTTGCCCAAACGACTGCGCAGTCGTCGGGCTTTGGCGCGAATCTCAGCCACGGTCACGTTGGGGTTGTCGTCGATCCACATCTGCGCGTCGCCGAGGCGGCCCACGCTGCGAGTGATGCGATTCCACTCCTCGGCCCGGAGCTGGCCAGTCCGGACTCGGGTGGCATCCACTCGCGCGTCCGATGCCAGCAGGCGACCCGTCAGTTCGGCGTGGTTCATCTCCAAACAAAACAACAGAACCGGCTCTTGAGATTGAAGCGCAACGTTGGAGGCCACCGTCAGAGCGAACGCTGTCTTACCCATCGCAGGTCGCCCGCCGACCACTACCAACGCTGACGGCTGGATACCCGACAAGATGCCGTCGAGCGATGAGAAGCCAGTCGCCAAACCCGAGAAGGCGTCGCCCCGTTCGTAGAGCTCCTCAAGCCGGTCGAGGCTCTGGTCGAGCAGATCGTGCAACGACTCGGTGGAATCGACAATGCGGCGCTCAGCCACGCTGAACACCAGCGACTCCGCCTGGTCAATGGCAGCGGCGGTATCGGCAGGACGGTCATAGGCAATTTCGGAGATCTCAGCAGACACTGAGATCAACCGACGCAGCAAGGCGTTGTCTTCAACGATGCGCGCGTAGCGGTCTACGTGGGCCAGTGTCGGAGTGGCCGCTTCGAGCGCCAGCAGACGCTCAGCACCGCCGGCGGCGGCCAGATTGCCCGCACGCTCAAGCTGGTCGGCGACTGTCAGGCAGTCGACAGGCTCTGATGAGACGTACAGCGCCTCGATCGCGTCGAAGACCAGGCCGTTGGCTGGCACATAGAAATGCTCGGCCGCTAAGCGCTCCACAGCAGCGCCTATGGCATCGTTGGAGAGCAGCATCGCACCGAGCACCGACTCCTCAGCGTCAATGTTCTGCGGCGGCAGCCGCCCGCCACTTCGGCGTGCAACATCTGTGGGCAGCTCAACCAAGCTCATCGCCAACAAGCCTGCCGCGTAATTCGTCTGGAACGCTTGTGTAAAGCACGGGGATTTCTAGTGGAAATCAGGCCTGCCATAGGGGCATAGCCGGCAGGTTTTCCACAGGCGCTGAGATCGGTCCTAGCCATGGGGCTATCACACCAAGGGGGTGTGACAACCCCAAGAACTCAAGCCCCAAGGGGCCAAGCGTCGCACGGGAGCCGCTTGGCCAGCGGCGCCGAGCTAACTCAACTCAGCTAACTCAACTCAGTGCCGAGCTAACTCAAAGCGACGACATTGACGTTAAACGAGAACGCCACCTCAGGGTGCAGCTGCGCGGAAACTTCGTGCGAGCCAACGGTGCGAATCGGCGCAGCCAACGACAGCTTGCGCCGGTCAATCTCCACGCCGGTGCGTGCCGTCACAGCAGCGGCAATCTCGCTGGCGGTGACCGAACCGTACAGATGCATGCCCGATCCAGCCCGAGCGGCGATTGTCACGCCCTCAGACATCAGCTGGTTCGCCACGGTTTCGGCTGTTGAGCGTTCGCGCAAGTCGCGTGCAGCCCGCGCTCGGGCCATTGCTGCGGCTTGGGTAACCGTGCCTTGGGTCGCCCGTAAGGCCAAGCCGCGAGGAATCAGATGATTGCGCGCAAATCCGTCAGCGACATCAACAACGGCACCCGCTGTGCCTACACCGTCCACATCACTACGCAGCACAACCTTCATGCCTGCTCCCCCGCAAGCGCGGCAGGCGGCCCGCTGGCCGCTTCATGACCCTGTTGTTGGTCGGGTCGGTCTGCGGGAGCGGCCTGCTCGTCGTCTGCAAGCGCTTCTGTGCGACTCTGCGGTGGGCGACGGTCATCTCGACGATCATCTCGACGATCATCTCCGGGTCGTTGTCGGTGCCGTTTGTCGCCGCGACGCTGCGTCATCGGGCGACGCGCGTACTCAATCAAGGCCATCTCGCGAGCGATCTTGATCGCCCGCGCAACCTCGCGCTGCTGCTGACGGTTGTTGCCCGACACTCGTTGAGCGCGAATCTTGGCCCGTTCTGAAATAAACGAACGCAGCAATTCAACATCCTTGTAATCGACGTAGGTCACCCCCGCCGTGGTCAGCGGGCTGACCTTGCGGCGGCGTGGACGGCTGCGCAGATCTTTCGCCCGCGCTCGGCCGGTTCGCTTGCGTGGTGGCATCAGAAAGGCTCCTCCTCAGGCGCGGACGCGTTCGAGCTGTCCCAACCCGAACTTGCGGAACGACGTTCGCCGCCGCCGCCGCCGGATGATCGTGGCACTCGGGTGACCTCAGCAGTCGCCCACCTCAACGACGGGGCGATCTCGTCGGCGACGATCTCAACGACGTTGCGTTGCTCGCCGTCTTGGGTCTCCCAGCTGCGCTGTTCGAGCCTGCCCGTAACAATCACACGGTTGCCCTTTGCCAGCGACTCACTGACGTTCTCGGCTAGATCGGCCCAGCACACGACGTTGAAGAAGCTGACTTGCTCTTCCCATTCGTTGGTTTGGCGATTCATCCATCGCCGGTTTACTGCGATGCCTAAAATCGCTCGGGCGCGACCGGCTTGGGTGAATCGAAGTTCGGGGTCGCGGGTCAGATTCCCCACGACAGTGATGGTGTTGTCAGCCATGATGCCTCCGCTTATTGGCTGTCGGCCGACTCCCCACCGAGTAGTTCGCGCCGGCGCGCTTCATCGTCGGGGAGTCGGATGAGCTTGTGGCGGACGACATCGTCCGCGATTCGCAGGTAACGCTCTACAGGATCCATGGCTCCGGGCTCAGCCCGCAGCTCAATCACCGAGTAGTAGCCGCGTGTTTTGTGGTTGATCTCATAGGCGAAGTCGCGCAGACCCCAGAAGTCGAACGAGGCAACCTCTCCGACCTCTGCGATTCGGCCTTGGATTTCCTCCATGGCCGAGCGGGCTTCGGCATTCTCCAAGTCACCGTCACAGATGACCATCAGCTCATACGCACGCAATTGGGGGCATCCTCCTGTGGACCCGCCGGAGCGGGGCCCCTCGCGGGGCAGGGAATAGTGCTGCACCCGCCTAGGAACCCGGCCCCAATGAGCAGGCCCCAATCGGACGTCGGTGACGCCAGAGGCGCAACGGGCACACAAGTACCCGTGGTGCGTTGGCAACGTTAGACCCCGCAGCCGCCGAACACACCCAGATTTATGCCACGGTCACTTTCGGGGTGTCACAGACGTGCCCACAGACGTGCCACAAACATTGCAGCCAGCCAGCCGTAAGCCCAAGGGGCGGGTGTGCTAGCAGCGATCAACTAGGGGCGTACTGCAACGGCTCAAGCGCTGCGACAAACAGATCCCGAGCAGTCATCGCAGCGGCCTCAATTGATAACGCAGCTGATAGCGCAGCGCCGAAATTGACTCGCACCGCAGCCGTGTAATGAGACGTCCAACCAGCAAACCAAGCATCGCCCGTTTGCAGAGCAGTGCCCGACCGGCCGCGAGCGGTCACACCCGAAGCCAGTGCGAACTCGCTCATGTCTGCTTGCGCCGCGGCGGCGGCATCGCTCCCCAGCACGGACCGCGGGGTCATGGCCCAACGATCTGTGACCCAGCCATCTGTGACCCAGCCATCTGTGACCGAGCGATCTATGGCCCAGTTTTGGGATAGGTAGTGAGGCGCAGCGGCGACTTCCAACACAAGCCGCGAAGGCCGCTGTGACCCGTCGGCGGCGATGATGCCGAACGCAGCTGCCACATCGGTGACATCGCCTGTGACATCACCTGTGACGTCGCCAGACGCAGGAGAAGCGCTGGGCCGCTGAGCTGAAGCGATTAACGACTCGACGATGGCAGGGTCGGGGCCGCCGAGATTCCCGACAGGTCGTCGTTGCAGACCCCGCACCAGCGTTGGCGTTGGTGTCGCAACCGGGTCCGCGTTTTGGCTGAGCAGCACGCGCACATCACCGCTGCGATCCAGCACAACCACATCCGCCGCGACTGACCCCAGCCGACGACGCGTGGCTTCGAATGCGGCTCGTTGGGCTAGCAGGTCGATCGTTGTGGTGACACTCAAACCGCCCATAGCGACGCGCTGGGTTCCGTACCGCTCGACCAGTTGCGCGTGGATGTGCATTGCCGCCAAGCCAAGACCGGCGTCGTCAACCAGTAAGCGGACGAATCCCGCCGACGCTGCATCGGACTCAAATGTGAGCGACGCATCAGCGCCGATGCCTGCTCTTGTGGGCGGAAGGATTCCCGCCTCTATGGGCGCAGCTCGGCCAATAGCTAGCTCGTCAGGTGTGAGTGTGCCGTTGCGGAACATGGCGTCGAGCACTTGATCTCGGCGCAGGCGAGCCGCGTAATTCAAGCCTGTCGCACTGCCTGAAGTTGCGCTGCCCGCAACAGCACTGCCCGCAACAGCACTGCCCGCAGCATCGATGCCCCAGGGAGCATCGATCAACGAAACGAGATACGCCGCTTGAGCCACCGTGAGATTTGAAGCCGACGCGCCGTACCACACGCTCGCAGCAGCATGCACGCCGTAAGCACCGCGACCCAAATAGACGACGTTGGCGAATCGTTCGAGAATCTCTGGCCGACTCACCTGACGGGCGAGGCGCAGTTCGGCGAGCAGCAACCGCGCCGCGTCCAGCACGTTGCCGTCGGTGAGATGAACAGTGTCGACATACCGGCGGCCCAGACCAGCACCAGAGTGCGATACTGGCCCGACAAACCGGCGCAACCCATCAACATAGGACCCTGCATCTACGCCTTCGCCTTCAAGGAACTGCGGATCTAAAACCGCAATGAGGGCGTCGATGAACGCCGGTGCCATGTCTTCGAGGCCCACTGAGACATGTGCTGCCGACGGTCCGATCTCGGCGAAAGCGGTGCCGTGGCGGTCATGTAGCACGCTCGGTGCCACCGCAACATCAGACGATGCCCACGGGAGGGTGTCGAGCGCGCGGCTCATGAGACCCACAGCAGCCAGCAGTGCAACCAGCAGCCAAAGCACTATCTGAGCCCCCCGCAGACCGGCCCCCCGCAGCGGGAGATCAGCGCTTTGTGGGCGGGACCCGGGGGCAGTAGTGGCAGGTGTGCTATCGGGCGATAGAGGGTCCATGACGCTCGCGTCGCGCAGAGTACAGCGATGCGGTCACTGTCGTTTGTACCATCGCCGCGGTGGGGTCGAGTTCAACAGAATCGTTCCCTGCTGGGGGATCTCAGTCTTTGGTGACAGCGTTGAATGAGACAACGCTAAGTGAGACAGTGCTGAATGAGACAGTGCTGAATGAGACAGCGCTGAATGAGACAGACCAGCGCGAACTCAACGAACGGGTCGGGTCGCTTGCTGTTCTCTTCGCCGATGCCGGACATCGGTTTTTTCTTGTCGGTGGGCTGGTGCGTGACGCGCTGAGGGGCCGCGGACTGACCGGCGACATCGACATCACCACCGATGCCGTCCCAGATCGGATTGTCCGACTTCTTGTTGGCTGGGCAGACGCGATTTGGGACCAAGGAAAGAAATTCGGCACTGTTGGGGCACGGCGAGGCAACACAACCGTGGAGATCACCACCCACCGCGCCGAGTCCTACGACAGTGACTCTCGCAAGCCCAATGTCCGCTTCTCTTCCGACATCACGACTGACTTGGGGCGGCGCGATTTCACAGTCAATGCCATGGCAATAGAGATACCGGGCTGGACATTGCTTGACCCGTTCGGCGGCAGAGCCGATCTGGCCAACGGTGTCCTTCGCACACCGTCACCTCCGCAGGGATTGTTCACAGATGATCCGTTGCGGATGATCCGGGCAGCGCGGTTGTGCTCGCAACTTGGTCTGGTTCCTGTGCCAGAGCTGGCCGACGCGATTCGCAGCGTGCGACCACGGCTGGCGATCGTGTCGCGCGAACGCATCGCCACCGAACTCGCCAAGCTGCTCGGTTTGCCGAGCGCCGCTGCAGGCACAGCCTTTCTCGCCGACACCGGACTGCTCGGCGATCTCGTGCCGCCTTGGCGCAACAGCACCGCAACCGTGCCAGCCGCCGCACTAGACAGCGCTGGCGATATGGCAGAAGACGAGCGCGTTTGGACACGTTGGGCGATCTTGCTGGGACCTGTGTGCAGTGACGACACCGAGGCAGCGCGTTGCTTGTCGGCCTTGCGGGTCCCAACCAACACGATCAAAACGATTCGCTGCATTCTGCGGGCGGCCCGCGACGCAGAAGCAACAAGCACACCTCTAGGGGGGGGCGGCGCCGATGATGCCGTCAATGTCACTGAGAAATGGCGACCAGCCGCACGACGGCTGATCGCGGACCACGGCGCGCATCTCGACGCCGCGCTGGTGGCCTTGCAAGCGTGGAACCGTCCCCTCCCAGCGTCATTAGATACCCAACTAGCAGAGGTGCGTGCCACCGAAGGTGAGGCCCTCAGTCGCCTGCCGATTGATGGTCACCGTGTGATGGACATACTCGGCATGTCCGGCCCAGCAATCGGTGATGCTTTGGCATGGTTGCGCCAACAGCAGATAGCTCATGGCCCACTGAGCCCCGAGCGCGCTACCGAGCTGCTCGCCGGGTGGGGCCAGTGCCGACAAGACCCGCAGCGTGGGAGTGCGTCGGAGGCGGGAACGCACAACTAGCGTGATCGGTGTGGCGCCGCGGCTCTCCATTGCATCTGAGCCGTCCCCGCCGGTGCAGGGTTCGGTTGACTACCGGCTGAAGCGGCGACGGCTGCTCGCCGATGTGGAAGCCGGTGTGGTCTCGCGCGCTGAGGTATGCGATGCACATCCAGAGCTCCTGCGGGCTGCTCGCAACGCAGCGCCGCCGCTCGGTCGCGGCTGCCCGCTGTGCCCACAAGACGCGCTTCGCATTGTCGGTTACGTATTCGGACCTCGTATGGGAAGTGGCGGCAAGTGCGTCCTGTCGGATGCAGAACTGCAGCGAGTGGCACAGCGCCGCGGAAATTTTGTGGCATACGAGATTGAGGTGTGCCCCGATTGCGGCTGGAACCATCTCATCCGGCGCTACCCCATCGGCAGCGACTGACTACGGATTTCGTACAGTACCGACGTGGCAGCTTGGCGACTTTCTGGCATCCTTCTGGCTGTCCAGCGAGAGCAAGAATCGGCTCCCGCAGCAGAAGGCAGCGGAACAGGTGACGATGAAGTTTGAGCTTGGCGACCGGGTGATCTACCCGCACCACGGTGCGGCGGAAATCATGGCACGCGAGGAGCGGGAAGAATTCGGCGAGAAGCGCGAGTATCTAGTGCTCCAAACAGCACACGGCGAGCTGACCGTCAAGGTCCCTGCCGACATGGCCGACGAGGTCGGCATGCGTCCGCCGATTGACACCGACGACGTGGAAGACCTCTTTGAGCTGCTTGCCAAAAAAGACGTACGCGAGCCGGCGAACTGGAGTCGCCGATTCAAAAACCATCAGGAAAAGCTGAAATCTGGCGATATCTACCAAGTCGCGGAGGTGGTGCGGAATCTTGCCTTGCGGGAGAACGCCAAAGGCCTCTCAGCCGGCGAGAAGTCGATGCTGGAGAAGTCCCGCCAGATACTCGTCTCAGAACTGTCCATCAGCATGGATGTCACCGAGGACGAGGCCCGTCAGCAGGTGGAACTACGGCTCGCCGGCTGAGCGCGCAGCGACTGGGCGGCTGATGCGCCGGAAATCCCGCTGAACCGGAAGCCCAAATGAGCGGCAAACCCAAATGAGCCGGGAGCAAGGTGCCCCAGCCGCTGCTGTCGGTATCGGCGTGTCGCGCTTGTCCGGCCTTGCTCGCACCGCGCTCATCACCAATGTTCTCGGTGTCGGCACACTGGGCGATGCTTTCGCAGCGGCGATGCGCATCCCGAATTTCCTCCAGAATCTCTTGGGCGAGGGCGCATTATCGGGGGCGTTCGTCCCGGCGTACAGCTCGCTCAGTGAGCGCGATGAGCGCGCGGCTGGTCGACTGGCCGGTGCTGTCGCCACGTTCTTGATCGCAATCGCCGCCGCCGCGGCGCTAATCAGCATCTTTGCTGCGCGTCCGCTCGTTCGGCTGATTGCTTGGGGTTTTGTCGGCGAACGGTTTGAACTCACCGTCACCCTCGTGCGTATCACCGTGTGCGGTGCGGCACTGGCGGTGCTGAGTGCGTGGTGCCTGGGTGTGCTCAACAGCCACCGGCGCTTTTTCCTCTCCTATGTGGCGCCAGTGGTGTGGAACGCCACCCAGATCTCTGTGCTCGTCGGTGTGATCGTGTGGGGCACAACGGGCGCTACCCGCGCCACCGCGTTGGCGTGGGGCGTTACAGCAGGCGCAGCCGGACAGGTGCTGGTCCAGTTGCGCGGCGTGCGACGCTGCGACCCTCAGATCGTGTTGAACGTTCGCTGGCGCGAACGCACCGCAGCGGGCGTCATTAAGCGCTTCGGGCCCGCAGTGGCCGGGCGGGGTGTATTGCAAATCTCGTCGTTCTTAGACCTTGCGCTCGCGTCGTTGTTGAGTGTGGGGGCAGCAGCAGCGATGGCAGCGGCCCAGACGCTGTATCTCTTGCCGCTCAGTCTGATTGGCACGAGCATCGCCGCGGCCGAACTGACCGAGCTGAGTCGGATCAATGACCCTGCGGTCATCGCAGAACGCACATCGCAACGACTGTGCGCCGCCATCTTCGGGATCTCAGGAGTAGCAGCGATCTACCTCGCAGCAGGTCTGCCTTTGAGCGACACGATCTTCAACCTCGCCGGTTTGCGCAGCGCCATCGCAGACGACGACATCGCGCTTATCGCCGCCGTGCTCGGGGCTTACTCACTCGGCTTGGTACCGCTGGTGGCGTCGCGTTTGTGTCAAAACGTGCTGTTTGTGGCCCGCGACACACGGACAGCGGCCAAGATCGCCGCCATTCGCTTGACTGTGTCCTTGGGCATCGGCGCGCTCTTGATGCTGCCGCTGGATCGGGTCTTGATCCTTGACGGTGCCCTCACCGGGTTCGGTGACATTGACCTGCTCTCAACAGACTCAACTTGGTCGTTACTCGACACGAAGGTCCGTTCCGATCCCGCACTGCCAGCCCGGCTCGGGGCGGTGGGGCTTGCGTTGGGTGCGGCCGTCGGTGCGTGGGTAGAACTGGCATTGCTGCGCAGGGCTGTCTTGAAGCACCGCTCGGCCCTAAGCCGACTGCCGCAGCGCCGATTGCCACAGCGGCCCGACTGGCCAGCCCAACGACTGTTCGGCGGCAATGGAGCGCGTCATTTGGTGCCGGGCGCGGTTGCGCTGGCTGTGGGGATTCCCGCGGCGGTGGGGCTGGGTGTTTTGCCCGCAGTGCTGCGATTTATTGTCGTAGCAACGTTCATGGTCGTGGTACACATCAGCGTTGGGCTGACGCTCCAACTGCCGGCGGCTCGGCTGCTGATTTTGCAGGTACCTCGTCTCGTGTTGAACTGGCGTTCCCGCCCCAGTAACCAGTCGGGCGACAACACCCACGACAACACAAACAACACCCACGACAATACAGGCGACCAACAGAAATCGCCGTCGGCCGACAACGATGAAGGAGGCTCTTAGCCATGACAGGTCCATCTCGAGTACGCATCATCACTGACAGTTCTTGTGATCTCAGCGACGCTGTCATCACCGAGCTCGGCATTGAGATCGTTCCGCTGGAGATCCGTTTCGGCACCGAGACGTTCGTCGATCGAGTTGAGCTGAGTACATCTGACTTCTGGGAGCGGTGTCGGTCCGATCCTCAGTTGCCTTCTACTGCTGCGCCGTCACCGGGTGCGTTCGCGGCGGCGTACCAGCAAGCCATCCAAGCTGGCTGCACCGAAGTGGTCGTCATCACGTTGAGTGCAGATCTCTCCGCCACAATTGAGGCAGCCCAGCAGGCGGCCCAGCAAGCAGCCGAAGCACATCCCGAGTTCACAGCCCATGTCATCGACAGCCGATCCGTGAGCGCGGGACTCGGCCTCATCGTCATCGGTGCTGCCGACTTAGCGGTCAACCGAGCCAGTGGAGCAGAGATTGTTGATTTCGTGCAAGCGGCCGCACCGCGTATCCGCATTCACGCCGCCTTAGACACCTTGGAGAATCTTCGCAAAGGCGGGCGCATCGGCGCAGCCCAGTCACTGCTGGGATCGGTGCTGTCCATCAAGCCACTCATCACGGTGACCGATGGACGCGTCGAACCCGCAGGCAGGCAACGAACACGCGCCAAGGCACTCGCTCATTTGGTTGACCTAGTCTCGGCGGAGAGCGCGAACATTGAACGGCTGGCTGTCATGCATGCCGATTGCGCAGATGTCGAAGACTTCGTGGCGCGGGTTGCCCCGCTCGCCGAGGCCGAACCAGAGGTGATGATGATCGGACCGGTCGTCGGCGCACACACCGGGGCCGGAACGATCGGTGTGGTCTTCCTAGAGCGCGCCGAGCAACGTTCACAAGCCGAGGGGTGAATCGAACAGGCGGTGCTGTGAGTCCCTCAGATCCGATCTTGTCGGTTGGATGTGTACTTCAATGACGGACTCAGATGTCACAAACGAGCGTTACGAGCGGCATGAACTGCTCCAGTCGGGCGCTGTAGAGACATGGTCTGGTCTTGACCGCACCCTCAATCGACCCGTAACCATTCGTAGAGCGGCCGCTGACAGCGAGATCGGGCACCGGCTGCGACTGCAAGCCAAAGCCCTTGCGCGGGTAGAACATCACGGCCTGCTGCACATTTTTGACACCTACGACGACGCTGAGCATTTCGCGATCGTCACTGAGCAGTTGCCGTCGAGGTTGCTCGCAGATGAACTCGCTGCTCCCAATGGCGATCTGAGGCAGCTCGCCGCATCCGAAGCGGTCCGCATCGTGAGCGCAGTGGCTGAAGCATTGGCGGTGCTACACAGTGCCGGCTTCGCTCACGGTGGCATCAAGGCGGATCACATCGGATGGCGCGCCGAGGTGGGCTGGGTGCTCCTCAATGGTCCGCCGACCGCCGACGCAGTCACCATCCCGGCCACGCGGCAAGACGATCTGGTGTCGGTGGCCGTACTCGCTCATCAGCTGATTGTCGGCGCACCGCCCCAGCAGCGGCCCGATGAGACTTGGGAGCTGGACCCGGCTGTGCCCAAAGCCGTAGCACAGGTACTGGCGCGGGCGGTCAGTGCGGCGGATCCTTGGCCGGATATGGCATCGATGGTCCTCGCCTTACGCAGGGTCGCCGATGATCTGTCGAACATCGACATCACCCATGCCGATCAAGAGTCGGCGTCAGTGTGGCAAACAGAGCGTCATTGGCTAGCACCTGTCGGCGTACTGGTGGTAGCTGCCGCAACACTGGTCGGCATCGCTCTGCTGATCGAACAGCCCCAAGAACCCACACAGCCGGTCGCACAGGCGGTCACCATCGACCCAAGTAGCGGCGCTCCAAACAACGGCGCTCTAAGCAACGACACACCAAGCGTCGCCGCGCCGAACGGTGCTGCCACTGCATCTTCTACGATTCCGGCATTGCCAACGTCCGCGCCAGCCACGGTGCCACGCCAACGCGTTCTGGTCCCGTTGGAATCGGTCACCGACTTCGACCCTGCCGGTGACGACCGTGTAGAGCACCCTGAGCGACTGGTTTTCATCAACAACGGTGATCCGACGACTGGCTGGAACACAGCGCGGTACAACACGCGTAACTTCGGCGCGCTCAAGGACGGCGTCGGACTCATCATCGTACTTGCTCCCGACAGCGCGGGGTGGGTGGACCGCATCGCCATTGACTCCCCCACTGTGGGATGGTCGTTTGAGATTTACGCCTCAACTGAACGCAACCGCACGCTGATCGACTGGGGCAGCCCGATCGCGTTCGCACAAGACATCACCGGGCCAACCACGCTTGAGGTACCCGCCACCCAAGCCGCAGCCCTGTTGGTGTGGATCACTGATCTCGGCAACGAACTCCCCAGCGGTGGACACCGGGTAACCATCTCACGGATTGAGGTCAGCACCGAGGAGCAAACCGCAGCTGCATCTACAAACATTGATGCACTGCGCTGTGACACACCACTAACCTGCCGCCAATGAGCATCCGACGCGGCAGCCGTTCGACAGTGGGGCATCGCAGTAGTTCTTCTTTTGAGCGCTCCGACAGCGCGCCTAACGACACCATTGACGCGGCAGTCGCCAAGTTCACCGGGGTTGTGGAGGCTGTTCGTTCACGCACGACCGGAGTCCTCATTACTGCTGTGCGTGCGCTCGTCTACGGATTGGCGATGGCAACAGCGGCAGTAGTGGCGGTGATTCTCGTGGCCATCGCAGCAGTTCGGGTGCTTGACATTGTGGTTCCCGGCGAGGTCTGGGCCGCTCATTTGATCACGAGCGGGGTGTTTGGTCTTCTTGGCGCTTGGGCGTGGTCTAAGCGTCGCCGAGACCCAACGAAAGAACATGAATAGCCATGATTAGCCACGACACCAGCAGCGAAGACACCGCACCGATACGCAATGTGGTCATCGTGGGCAGTGGGCCAGCCGGGTTGACCGCAGCGATTTACACGGCTCGTGCACAGCTAGCGCCGCTGGTCATTGAAGGCGAGCCGTCCTCAACCTCAGATCAGCCGGGAGGGCAACTGATGCTGACCACTGAGGTGGAGAACTACCCCGGATTCCCCAACGGTGTCATGGGGCCTGAGCTGATGATGAACTTTCGCGCGCAGGCAGAGCGTTTTGGTGCCGAATTCTTGACCGCGAAGGCCACCAAAGTCAACCTGAGCAAACAACCGTTTGCTGTCTGGGTGGGGGGTGAGCGCTACCTAAGCCGCAGCGTGATCGTGTCAACCGGTGCTCAGAGTCTGCTGCTCGGACTGCCGAACGAAGAACGACTGATCGGTCACGGCGTGTCCACTTGTGCGACCTGCGACGGGTTCTTTTTTCGCGGTCAGGAAATCGCCGTAGTAGGTGGAGGCGACAGCGCGCTCGAAGAAGCCTTGTTTTTGACGCGTTTTGCTTCCAAGGTGTACTTGGTGCATCGACGCAGCCAGCTTCGAGCCTCAAAGATCATGCAAGAGCGGGCATTCGCTAACGACAGCATTGAGTTTTTGTGGAATCGCCGGGTGACGGGAATTCGCGGCACCGAACGGCTGGAAGGCCTCACGCTGGAAGACACCGAGACCGGTGCCGAATCCTTCTTGGATGTCACCGGGCTCTTTGTGGCGATCGGCCACCGACCCAACACCGACCTGTTCGCAAACTGGCTGAATACAAAACCGAACGGCTATCTAGTGACTGAGGACGGTAGCACGCGCACGAATGTCGCCGGAGTGTTCGCCTGCGGCGATGTGCAGGACGATTTCTATAGGCAGGCGATCACCGCCGCCGGGTCGGGATGCCAAGCGGCTATTGACGCTGAGCGCTGGCTCGAATCGCACACGCACTAACTCGCGACAAGCAACCGCCCCAAGTTGACAACCACCCTAGGTTGGCAACTGCCCTATGTCGGGAGCCATGCGTTAGCCTAGTTGAGAAAGCTACGCAAGGAGCTTGCAATGGCTAACGGCATTTCCGCCTTAAATGACAACACGTTCGATGAGACCGTCGGAAGCACGGACAGCCCCGTACTGGTGGACTTCTGGGCTGAGTGGTGTGGGCCGTGCAAGATGATCGCGCCGATTCTTGAAGAGATCGCAGCAGAACACGAGAGTATCCGCATTGCAAAGGTCAACGTAGATGAGAGTCCCGACTTGGCGATGCGCTATCAAGTGATGAGCATCCCCACGCTCATCATGTTCCAAAACGGCGAACCTGCAAAGCGTCTCGTCGGTGCCAAGCCGAAGAGCGCGTTGCTAGCTGAGATCGGCGAATTCCTCTGATTAGATCCTTCGGCATTGGAGCGGCAGGGTCGCACGTACGAGATCTCCAGCATCGGCTAAGCGCCGCGGGCCATGAAAATGTCCCGATCAACGGAGTCTTCGACACGGCAACGGTCGATGCTGTCAAGGCATTCCAAATTCGTCGGTCTATTGATGTGGACGGTATCTGCGGACCCGAAACTTGGTCCCTGCTGATTGAAGCCAGCCAACGATTAGGGGATCGTCTGCTGTATTTGCGCACACCTCACCTACGCGGCGACGATGTGGCCGAGGTGCAGCGGATGCTCAGCACGCTGGGATTCTCCGTCGGACGCATCGACGGCATCTGGGGGCCACTCACTGCGGGTGCTCTCGCAGACTTTCAGCTAAATACGGGGCTCGGCGGCGACGGCATTTGCGGCGATCAGACCCTGCAGGCACTGCAAAGGTTGGTGCAGCCCCTTGGCGATGCTTCAGTGGTGGCCCATATCACCGAGCGACAGCGGCTCGAAACCGCGCGCGGGCGGCTGGCAGGACATCGAATCGCCATCGGCGAAGCTGGCGGGCTTGAGCCAGTCACTGCGTCCGTCCGCAGAGAGATTGGGCGCAACGGAGCAGAAGTGCTCACGCTGCATCATCCCGACTGGTCTGCGCAAGCGGCCCAAGTCAACCGGTTCGGCGCAGCCGTCTATATCGGCTTTGATGTGAAGCCCGCAGCACCATCGATCAGTTACTTCCAAGGACACCATTTTGTCAGCCAAGCCGGCCAGAAGCTGGCCGCCGACATCGCAGAACATCTAGAACCCGTGTTCGGTGCGCTGCCGACCCATGGCATGAGCCTTCCTATGCTGCGCGAAAGCGCGATGCCCGCTGCGTTGTGCAGATTTGAGGAGTTGGACGTTCTGCTTGAACACAACCGGGACGTGGCCCGCGCAGTTGCACAGGCAACACAAGATCTGCTGTCTGCTGGGCTAGCTGTATAAAGCTGCTGTGTAATCTTGCTGTGTAACCCTGCCGCAAGATGATCTTAATTGCGCCGTGCAGTGACATCGCGCATGCCTGAACGCGCTTTCTCCCCACGTTGTCCACAGACAGTGGACAAGAAGTTCAGATTGAGGCTGTGTATTTCAGCCCCGAGCTGCCTGGCAAGACATGCCACAGATTCGGCCCACAATTCGCCATGCAATCAGCCGTCGAGAGATACTTGAAGGTTTCCAGACATGGAATCGTACAGTCGGAACAGATCTGCCAAGTCTGCAAATCTGACGACTATGTGCCCACCACGCGCACCGAGCCGAACTTCCACCGACGTCAATAAAACCTCCGACAACGCTGCTTCCACCTCCAAAACAGCCGCTGGGCGCTCAGTTTCGTCGTCAACCACCACAACAGGGGCTTCGTAGTCATCTTGATCTTCAATCTGTGACGGTGAAGTGTCGTCCTCCGATGCTGTGCCTGTCGCCCTCACAGCTTCTTCGACGGCGCGAACCGACCAACCTTCATTCACCGCACGCTCAGCGAGCAGATCAATCTCGTTAATATCTTCACAACCCAGCAGCGCGCGGGCGTGACCAGCGGATAGTTCGCCATCCAAGAGATAGCGCTGCACAGTGACAGGTAACGACAGAAGTCGCAACGAATTAGTGACCGCCGCTCGACTGCGTCCCACGCGTTGGCCGAGTTCGGAGTGAGTGACACCGAAATCGTCAATGAGTTGGCGGTACGCGGCGGCTTCTTCCAGTGGATTGAGATCCGCTCGTTGGACGTTCTCAATGAGAGCGTGCGTGAGGCTCGACTCCTCATCGGCGGCACGCACAACCGCTGGAATGGCAGCCAAGCCTGCCATTCGGCTTGCTCGCCAACGACGTTCCCCGGCAATGATCTCGTAACGTCCGACAATGCCCGTCTCGCGCACCACGATGGGTTGAAGGACACCGATCCGGCGAATTGAGTCAGCGAGCGTGCCGAGCGACTCCGTATCGAAGTGTTTTCGTGGCTGTAACGGGTTGACCTCAATAGCACTGAGCGGTACCTCCCGATACACCGTTTGACCCGTAGGTATCAAGGCACCAAGACCGCGTCCTAGACCTCGCTGAGTATTCATATGGGTGTTCCTTCCTCAACTTCGCTGTGCTCGCAGGCCTCTACGGCAGCAGCCTTAAATCAGTCGGTAGCGGGGCTCTCCTCAAACTCTTGATGTGCATTTCCTCGGTTGTGGATCTCTTGGGCCAGTTCCCTGTACGCAACAGCGCCCCGACTCCTAGGCGCATACGCCGTCACTGGCTGACCAACACTCGGCGCCTCCGACAATCGCACCGATCGAGGAATGACGGTATTGCAGACCAAATCTCCAAAATGTTGCCGAACTTCGCCAACCACCTCGGTGGCAAGCCGCGTCCGAGCGTCGTACATGACCATCGCTATAGCGCTGATGACCACAGCCGAGTTAATGCCCTCGCGCACCATTTCAACATTGTGCAGCAACTGACCGAGTCCTTCGAGGGCGTAATACTCGCACTGAACAGGCACCAGAATCTCTGTAGCTGCACTCAATGCATTGACAGTTAACAAACCAAGTGAAGGGGGACAGTCGATGAAGATGTAATCGTAGTCGTCGGCCAGTGGATGTAGTGCGTGACGCAGCTTGAGTTCGCGGCTGAACACGGAGACGAGTTCAATCTCAGCGCCGGACATCTCCAATCGTGCCGGTGCAACGGCGAAATTTTCGGTTGCGGTCGGCTGTATACAGTCCTGCAGTTCGGCAGCACCCAACAGGACTTGGTACATACATACTTCTAGCGCTCGAGGATCGATGCCAGCCCCAGTGGCAGCGTTGCCTTGCGGATCCATGTCAATCAAGAGCGTCCGCTGGCCGAGTTCGGCGAGCGACGCGCACAGATTGACGGCCGTAGTGGTCTTGCCTACACCGCCCTTTTGATTCGTCACTGCAATAATTCGACCCATACTCTCTCCATCCAACGCCATGTTATCCTCACAGGGCGCTCCAATCGAGGATACTTAGTTTTGATACCCAGCTTTGATCTTCAGTTTTGATTCCCAGTCTGTTCTAGCTGTGTGTTCGTGGCCAATGTTCGTGGCCAAGGGCCAGTTAATCCTAAGTGGATTCAAGTGTCAAGAAACCAACGCTCAAAAACCCAGTAGCCAACGACCCACTAGCCAAGAACCCAACACTCCCAGAACCCACCACTATAGTCTACGCAGGGCCAACAACAACAGGGCCAGCAGCAACGAGCGGAGCCTGCCTATCCCGCGTTTCACGTGAAACATCTCAGCCCCAGCCGAAACACACACAACCGAAACACATAGCCGATCACATACAACTAAAACGTATGCAGCCATGAACGCTGAAGATCGCAGCCTTTTGAAGGCACTCGAGCGCAGTCAACAGCAGGGCTTTCTCGGAACGAGCGATCTGCAAACGCATCTCCAGTACGCGCGCACTGTAACCACCGATGCGATTACGCTCATCAGCGGTGACGGCTCCAGCGCGCACTGTAACGCTGCGAATCCGATATGAGGACAGCGTTGGTGCGATTTGGGGAGCGGCGGCGGCGTGCCTGGCTTAATCATGGCTCACGACCGACCTGAGGTCGAATTCGTCTTGCTAGATCGCTCCCAGCGACGAACGGAGTTTCCCAACGATGCCGTTCATCTCCTCGGAATCGACGATGGCGCCCGGATCGCTTACGGAGATGCCACCGAACTGACTCATCTGCGAGAACATAGACATACCTACCACAGAGTTATCATTCGAACATTGGGTACACCAGCAGCAATGGCCGAATGCAGAGTGGTCTAGTGCAGCAGTGCTCTCGTGAAATCGGGCGGTCCGGTTGGCGGATGCAGTGCGTGACACAGCTTTAGTTCGCGGTTAAACGCGGAAACGAGTTCAGTCTCAGCGCCGGACATCTCCAATCGTGCAGGTGCAACAGCAAAACTTTGGGCCCTTCGCGTTTGTGTGGAGTGGGGGTGGGTTGAGCATCGCTGTGAGGGGGGGGTCAAGGCCCTGCTGGGATCGGTGCTGTTGACGCCGAACCTAGGGAGGGCCTTGGTGTGTTGTGATGTTATGTCGGTGTGGTTGTGGTTGCCGCAGACAAGGGTGACGGGGGTGCTGGTTGACGCGCCTGACAAGCTGGCGGTAGGGGTGTGCTCAACGGTGCGTCGTTGTGTGTGTCTGCGTTGCGGAGCTAAGTGCGGTCGTGTGCATGACCGGTGTGTGAGCAAGGTGCGCGATCTGGAAGTGTCGGGTCGTGCGGTGGTGTTGATGTGGGATGGGCGGCGGTCGTCGTGTGACAGTTGTAGCAGCCGGTTCTTAGAAGAACATCTTGCGTTTAAGGGCCGTTTGACGGCACGGTTGACGCGCCAAGTGGTGGCTGACGCTCGTGAGATGACCGTGAGCGCTACCACGCGTCGGCATCGGAACGGCTGACACACAGTAATGACGCTGTTGTGTGTCTATGCGTGCCTGCTGGCAGACCGCCGCCGCCAGCAGCGCTGTCGGGTGCTGCTAGTCGATGAAACATCAATACGCAAACAGCACCGCTATGCGACAGTGCTAGTCAACGGTGACACCGGCAAAGTGTCGGAGATGGTGCCGCATCGCAGCGAAACTACCTTGTCAGGGATTCTTGGCTTCACAAGGATACAACTGGTGCAAAGGTGTCAAGGTAGTGGTGTTTGACGGTTACGCTGCGTACGCGGCGGCGATAACGAAACGGCTCAGCCACGCCCGCCATGTCCTAGACCGGTTCCATGTCATCAAATGGTTCACAGTTACACTCACCGCAGCACGGCGAGACACCCAACGCCGCAGCGAGGGATCTGTGCCGGTGTTTGATCCTGCTGTGTTTAGGGCGAGGTTCTTGTTGATGAAACAACCCGACACGCTCAACACCGCCAAACAGACACGCCTTGATGGTCTGTTCGTTGCGCACCCGAGACTCAAACTGGCGTGAAACGCGCCCGGTGAGCTGCACGGCCTGTATCTCACCAACGACCACCACGGCGCTCTAGAAGCCCTTGACCGGTTCGCCGCTCTCTACCAAACCGGTGACATACCCGAGTTCAAAGGCATCGTTGACACGTTCCTCACCTGGCACAACCAAATCCTCAACTGGCACCACACCAAACGACCCAGCAACAGCCGCATCGAAAGCACCAACAACCCCCTCCAAATCCTACAACGCAAAGCCCACAGCTTCACCAACCGCACCAACCACCAAACCCGAGACCTGCTACCAACCTTACCCCACCGAACCCAGCGTCCCAAACCCCACACATTCGCGAAAGCTCAAATTTTCGGTTGTAGTCGACTTTATACAGTCCTGCAGTTCGGCAGCCCCCAACAGGAATTGGTACATACATACTTCTAGCGCTCTTCTAGCACTCAAAAATCGATGCCAGCCCCAGTGGCGGCGTTTCCTTGCGGATCCATGTCGATCAAGGTGGCAGCGTCGCACCGTGATGCGAGCAGATCATCGAGCGTGTCATCGCACCTGGTGATCGCACATTCGGCAGCCACCAAAGCAGCCAAATTGATCGACAGATCGTCTCGAATCGACCACGACGGCATCTCTCACGTCACAACATCCGCTCGTATACCCGACGCGGCAGTCATGGCATCTCTCCATCATCATCGTCGCCGAGCATCAGATCAAGACGCGCTGATGACAGCGGCACGTCACCGGCTGCGCCTAGCAGCAGACCGAGAGCAGCGAGCACATCACCGAGACGGCGCACATCATCGATGCTGTCGATGCTCTGCTCCACGTGCCACATCGCTCGGTTCATGCCACGTCGAGCGTCGCTCACGATCTGCTGCCGCTGCTCGATAATGCGCTACCGCACACCGTCAGCGTCAGTGTCGTCGATGTCGTCATCGAGTACGCCGATCAGCGGCATCGGTGGTGGTGGCATCGGGTCAAGATCATCGAGCACATAGGGTCTTATACTAGGACATGGTGGTCATGGCAGCCTTTCCGCGAGCACCGCCGACTGGCTCAGCCGGTCAGAGACATGACGCTCTCCACGGTCGAGAGCAGCCGCCGCAGCCGCCAGATAATGCTCTGATCGGTACGTCGCCGGTCGTCGAGATAGTCGACGACGCGGCAGCGAATATGACTGTGGATGATTAGGTCGAGAGACGGCCATTTAGCGGCTCCTATGTGTAGTTAGTCGACGCGGATGACATCGACGATCAGCAGAATACATCCCCGCGTCGATGTCTTGGTGGATGCCTATATCGGCTTTCTCACATCAGCGGCGAATAGAGTCGATCTAAGCGCCGATCTAGCGGCTCGGTGTCGCCACTGACTACACGACTACAACCACAACCGACCCCCGCCGATCACTCAACGGACACACGCCCACCGCCTACGCTGCCAACCACCAAACCCGACAAACCACAACCGACCAACACCCACAACAACCAGACCAACAAACAGGTACCCACCAGCTTTGGCGCCCCAGTTTTGATACCCAGCTTTGATACCCAATTTTTGATATTTCAGTCTGTTCTGACTGTGTGTTCATAGTCAGTGTTCGCGGTCAGTGTTCGCGGTCAGTGTTCGCGGTCAGAGGCCAGTTAATCCTCGGTAAGTCCAAGTGTCAATAACCCAACGCTCAAAAACCCGCAACCAACGATCCAGTAACCCACAACCCAGCACGCCCAGAACCCAGCACTATGGGCTACGCTGGGCCGACAAGAACAAGGCCAGCAGCAACGAGCAGATCCTGTCTGGCCCGCGTTTCACGTGAAACATCTCAGCGCCAGCCGAAACACACCCAAGCTAAACACACACAGTTGAAGCCAATACAGTCGTCGGAGCGGGCGTGACGGCTCGCGTCTCGGGACACCCAAGCTAAACACACACAAATGAAACACATACAAATGAAACACATACAGCCATGAACACTGAAGATCGCTGCCTTTTGAAGGTGCTCGAGCGTAGTCGGCAGCAAGGTTTTCTCGGAACGAGCGATCTGCAAACGCATCTACGGCACGCGCGCGCGCACTGTGACGCTGCGAATCCGATACGAGGACAGCGTTGGTGCGATTTGGGGAGCGGCGGCGGCGTGCCTGGCTTAATCATGGCTCACGACCGACCTGAGGTCGAATTCGTCTTGCTAGATCGCTCCCAACGAAGAGCGGAGTTTCTCACCGACGCTGTTCATCTCCTTGAAATCGGCGACAGGGTCCGAATCGTTTGCGGAGACGCAGCCGAACTCGCTCACCTGCGAGAGCATAGACATGCCTACGACGGAGTGGTCAGTCGCGCATTCGGTACACCGGCAGCGGTGGCCGAGTGCAGCAGTGGTCTAGTGAGATCGGGTGGTCGTTTGATTGTCAGCGAACCACCAAGCCGGGGCGCTACACAACCTTGCTGCGCTACACAGCCTCGCTGCGCTACACAGCCTCGCTGCGCTACACAGCCTCGCTGCGCTACACAGCCTCGCTGGCCAGAACGTCCGCTAGCAGAACTCGGCTGGGTTTTTGACACCTTTGCGGGAGAAGATCCCACCTTTGCAATCCTCGTGCGCCAACCCGTCCACCAGAGCATCTATCCTCGCGCTTGGAAGCGGATCCGTAAGAATCCTCTGTTCTAAACTCTCTGTAGGTGACTTTTGCCGCTGCTCACTGCGCTAATTGGACTGCGCTAATTGGACTGCGCTCATTGGGGCACAATGACCAACAACCAGCCAAGATTCAGTCTGCAGAGGTGGATGGCACTAGCACAACCCGGCGGCGCGGCTCATCGCCCACCGAAATAGTGCCAACACCCGGGATCTCGTTTGCAGTGTCGTGAACAACTTTGCGGTCTGCTGCGTTCATCGGCTCAAGTCCACGCTCAGTTCCGTGCTCTACTACGCTTTGCGCTAGTTCGCGAACGTAGGCTTCCAGTGCTTCACGACGGCGTTGCCGATAGCCACCTACATCAACTCGAACACGAGCGCGGCGCACACCAGGCAGTCGGCGCTGCAGCATGGTCTTAGCAACTTCCTGAAGAGCCACTACATGGCGGCCGCGGGGTCCAATGAGCAAACCAAGAGACTCGTTGGCACCTTCGAGGTTGATCTCGAAGCTGTCATCGTCTGAGAAAACAGGAACTGCCTTCGCCTCGATGCCAAATGCATGGACTAGACCGTCCAAGAATTCCTGCACCATATGTTGCTGACTGGCTGTGGTTGTCTCCACGGTGGTTGTCTCTACTGTCATCTTCATCACCTCTGATCACGCATGAATGAGTAGAAGCCCACCGCACAGCGAGCGAGCAACAGTCCTCAAGATGCGGCTTGCTAGATTGTCGCACAATACGGACAGCGCCCAGTCTACAGGCACATCGGCCAAGAACTCCGCGAGGCACGCATATTCATTGCGATAAATTTTGGCTGACTCCACAGCGACGGCTGTGAAGTGATTAGTGAAGTGATTCGGCCGCCACCCAATCAGTGTTACGAACTTTTGTTTGTTTGCTACCAGCGTCTTGGCCCACTCTCAACGACCGGCCAACAACCGAGCTTTGTCGCCCTCACAGAGAGTGACCAACGCTTGCCGACAGCCAAGACTTGAACAACCAGACAGCTCGCAACTGCTTAAGAACTTTGACGTGTCCGAAGAATTTATCTTGGCAAGACCCAGCGAAGAAACTAACTGTTTTTCACTGATTATTTTCGTTGGCTATTTTCGCTGACTATTACAATCAATAATCGATGTAGCATAGAGCATATTGTCGATCCCATCATTGCCAGCATTACGACGATAATATATGGGGCTAAAACTAGTAGATTACAGTGCGTTAATATCAATGAAATAAGCGACTAAGATTCACTGCCTATCGATGCCAAAGTATTCATCCAAAGGACCGAAATTCAACATCGCAACATGACAACAAAATCACAACGTACAGTGACAGCAGTTGTGACGATTACTGCAGGCAAAACGCTGGCATTAACAGGCAGGTCAGCTGCCAAGCAAATTCAATCTGAATGAGCTTGAACTAGTTCTGATTGGGCCGCTAGCGGCGGCGCGATGGCCGACTGTTACTTTGATTTTGCCTGTTTTGGCTTTGCCTGTTTTGATTTTGGCGGGCGCGACTTTGCCCTGAGCGCTGTTGTTGTTTAGCTTTCTGGCCGCGGGTGGCAGAACGTCGACGCGGTCGTTGATCACGCTTACCTTCGCCCACGCGAGGTGGTGGCCCAGTCGGGCGAATACGTACCCGCACTCGAGCGGGATGACGGCGGAATCCCCACAGCGATCTTTTCGGAACAGCCAATACCTCAATATCTGCGTCTTCGGGGTCCACCCAGAGCGCGTCAAGCGCGCGATTCTGGGCCTCTTCCACGCTCGAGCCGGTCATCACGATCCACTCCACGACGACGCTCAGATCGTTCGTTGATGAAGAGGCACGCTCATCGTTTGCGGCGATTGCGGGTACGGCCGTCTCCGGAGGTCCGGCGGCTTTGGATTGGTTTGGGTGCCGGTTCGGAAACGGAACGACTCCGGCGACGCCCGCGGCTCGCTGAGATGCCCCGACGGGTCGTGCTAGCACTGTCTTCAGCAGTGTTAGCACTGCTTTCGGACCCTGTTTCCCGCCCAGTTCCCGGCCTACGTCCTCGCCTACTGCGGGTGTTCGACACAGGCGGTGGCGCAGGGGCGCGAGTCCGCCGGACAACAGGAGCGTCCGACGACTCAGTTTTTTCAGCACTGTTTGCAGCACTGTTGTGGTGTTCTGTGTTGATGCGGCGCGTCGCTCGCCGTTCCACCCGCTCGGCACGGCGGGCCTCTTCGGCATCGAGTGCCTTACGAGAGCGCTGATTCGGCACCGAGCGTTTGGACCCTGAGATCCGATCCAAGCCGGGAGCCGTCTCCGCCTCAATTACATCGGTGCTAGCAGATGCCGTGGCAATGGACTCAGGGGGCTTCATAGTGGCGTGAATGTAAGCCTGGGTCAGCATTCGATAGAGGCTCGATACGATGAAGTACGGCACCAAAGCTGCCGGGACGATGAAGCTGAATACCGGCAGCATAAACGGCAGATATTTCATCATAATTTCCATCTGACGATTCGGCAAGGCCGCGCCGCCACGACGCTTTGCCATCTGACGCTGCTGCAGAAAAGCAAGGAGAAATGTTGTTCCCACGAGGGCGAGATACGGCAGACCTTCGACAAAGTCGGTCCGGATAGCGACATCATATGCAGAGCGAGCGAGATCCATGCCGAGCGAACGCATCTCGCCGTCTGCCTCAACAAGATCTTTGTACAGTTGGGAGTGCACATCAAGATTGCGAGGGTGTGGATTGTCGGCGGGGTTTGGATCAGGAATACGCAGATTCCAGATCACTCGATACAGCACGATAAAGATTGGAATCTGCACCAAGTTCGGCAAGCAACCGCCCAACGGACTCACTCCGTTGGCCTGATACAACTTCATCATTTCTTCGTTGATTTTCTGACGATCCCCGGCGTAACGCTTGCGTAATTGCGCCATTTCTGGCTGCAATACCTGCTGTTTCGTCATAGATCGGGCGCCCCGCAACGTGAGCGGGGTGAAAATAAGCATGATCGCCAGCGTGAGCATAGAAATAGCGAATGTGTAGTCGTTGACCAACGAGTAAAACCACGCCATCACGCCAGCGATGCTGTCGAAAATCACGTCTAACATGAGTGTTCCGATACTTCAGTGCCGTAGCTTGTCTCAGGGTCCAGCTCCTGGACCGAGACCGGCCTAGACGGCACAGATTTAGGTGGCACAGGGTTGCGCGGCACAGGGTCATAGCCCCAGCCTCCCCACGGATGGCAGCGACAAACCCGCCGGAGGGCAAGCCAACCGCCGCGGGCCGCACCCCAAGCGTGCAACGCCTCTAGCGCGTACAGCGAACACGTCGGATCGAAGCGGCACGTTGGCGGTCGCGAGCGGGGGAACGCGCGGTAGAACCGCACAACAGCCACTCCTACGCGCGCGAAGAACCCGAGCTTCACTGGACCGAAGTTGACATTTGGGCCGAAGGTGACGCTTGGCCCAGCGCTCCGGCGGATCTCAGCAGGTCCAACAGCTCCGAACGCGCGCTGCGGTACGTGGTTTGTGAAACCGAGCGACGCGCGCCGATGAGGTAGTAACCGGGTGCCAAGCAACTGGCGTGCTCTGTGAAAACTGCCCGCAGCCGACGTCGAAGCTGGTTCCGCTCGACCGCGGTACCGCTGGAGCGGCTCAGCGCAAATGCCAAGCGTGGCCGCCGCAAACTCGCATCCGCCGCGAAAGCAATCCACAGCACCCCGCCGTGGAAGCGACGGCCGCGACGCAACGCGACGAAGTCGGCCTTGCCGCGGCACGAATCGATCAAGCGCTCAGCCGTTGCCGACCCTTGCGGCGGCGAGCGTTCACAATTGCGCGACCAGCGCGCGTGGACATGCGATGACGAAAGCCATGACGGCGGGCCCGTCGGCGATTGTGAGGTTGGTACGTACGCTTCAAGTTGCTGCCTCCTGCAGGTTGAGGCCGCTGCGCGATCCGCTAAGTGCGGTGCGACGACCAGAACGTGTCCGAAAATGGCTCGGGGGGCATCCACAGCCTAAAGGTGCCAAGGTCAACTCGGCACCGCGGCCGAACGGCGGCGCAACACACGCGACCTGAGGGTCTATATCGCGCGTACAACTGCGATGCGCCCAGAGCACCGCCTCAGCCACGCAGAGAACGCGGCTACCTCCACAAGCCACGACTTGACGGGTTGGACTAGCCAGAGCCATACGAAATAGGGCTTTTGCGCGCTTGCGGCCCAGCAGCAACGGTCCAGCAGCAACACAGCGTCGCCCGCGTCGTGGTGAGGGTGTACGAGCGCGCGCTTGCGACATCTGAGTTGCAGCCATAGGTTCCCGATGCCGGATATCGGCCAGAGGCCCGCAGGCGATCAGCATGACTGCCCAGATGCGTGGCCGCCGCGGAAGAAGAAGGTTGTCGTGGCGACTACTCCGTATGCGCACATCGCATCGCACGAATCCAACGAAGCTGATCACGCCAATCGCGCTGGGCGTTCTGCGCACCCCCCCGACGCGCTTCGCACAGCCGCAACGAGTGCAACGGACGCGGCGGGTTCACGCGCCGCTGAGACCACCGACCGCGCTAGCACCGACGAGCTGTGGTCGAGATGTCGCGAGGTCCTACGCAGCACAGTGTCTGACGCGCTTTGGCTTGGCTACTTCCGTCACCTGCAAGCTCTGCACATCGACGACGATTTAGCAGTACTGATCGCGCCAAGCAACATGATCCGCGATCGCATTCAGCGGCGCTACATCCCCATGCTGCACAACGCTTTTGAGCAATTGCCAGTGCGCCCCCAGACGTACGAGATCGAGACCCAGCCCGAGCTTGGCGGTCTCACCGGAGTTGACGATGTCGAAGTTGCGCCAGACGACACCAACGCCGGCCCCACAGACGACCCCACAGCGAACGCTTGGCAAAGCGAGAACTGGCACCCTGCCAGCGTCCCAGCGCAGCCGAGGCCAACACAACACAACCCCGCACAACCCGGCGCGACACAACACAACCCAACACAGCTGAGCGGCCACGTTGTGGGCCACACCGCCGATGCGTCAATGATTGATGCGCAACAGTCGGTGTCGGGTACCGATACCACCAGCCCTCGGTACACGTTCGAGAGTTTCGTCACCGGCAGCAGCAACCGCTTCGCCCAAGCCGCCGCGCTCGCAGTCGCCGAAACGCCAGGCGTTGCCTACAACCCGCTGTTCATCCATGGAAGCACCGGTCTCGGCAAGACACACCTCTTGCAGGCCATTGTGAACTATCTGCATGACACGCTGCCAGGCCATCGGGTGGGCTACGTCTCGACCGAAACGTTCCTGTCTGAGTTCATTGAGGCCATCCGCACGAACACAACGCCAGCGTTCAAGCGGCGCTATCGAGAGCTCGACGTCCTGCTGCTAGACGACATTCAGTTCATGGAAGGCAAAGAAGGCCTACAAGAAGAACTGTTCCACACGTTCAACTCTTTGCATGTAGCTGGGCGACAGATCGTGATTTCGTCTGACCGCCCGCCTCGCAGCATTGCCACACTGTCAGACCGCCTACGCAGTCGCTTCGAGTGGGGTCTAATCACCGACATCCAGCCGCCGGACCTAGAGACGCGGGTTGCCATTCTGCGCAAGAAAACCGAGCAGGGTCAAGTCCCCGACGATGTTCTGGAGCACATCGCTCTGCTCATTACCAACAACATCCGCGAACTCGAAGGAGCGCTGATCCGCGTTACTGCCTACGCCAGTCTCACCCGCAGCCAAGTGACGCTGGAAATGGCTCAGCAGATCCTCAGCGACATTCGCACACCTCAAGAGCGGCCAATCACCACAGATCGGATCCTTGAACTCACCGCGGAGATGTTCGGCTACGGCATCACCGAACTCACTAGCCAACGGCGGCAGCGCGGCTTAGTGAAGGCCCGGCAGATAAGCATGTACGTGATGCGCGAGCTGACCGACTTGAGCTATCCCGCCATCGCGAGCATCTTCGGCGGCCGCGACCACACCACCGTCATGCATGCGGTAAAGAAAATCAGCAGCCTGCTGCCAGCAGAGCGGCAGGTCTACGATCAAGTAGCGCAGCTCATGGCACAAGCCAGAGCGGCCTAGCCGCAGCAGCTTGTCTTGATGCCAGCCACTGCCCTATGACTAGTGCCCTGTGACCAGCGTTCCATGACCAGCGTCCCGTGCAACCACGTCAACATGTTTGAACGCAGCTTCGCCAGCAACGCCAAAACTTCCTCACATGCTGTGGATAACAAGTGGAAAAATATGCGGCGCGCGCTGGGGAAAATCTACGCTTTTCCACGGTTGTGGTCACAAGATGGCAGACTCAGCACACGACTGTGGACGCGATGGACAACGGCACCGCCCGCAAGCGTCGCTCTGACCTGCGATAACGGCTGTTCATCCACAATTCACAGCCTCTACAGTCACTATCACAGTAGTTTCTACCCCCACACAGGGGATTGTCTTCCTCATCAGCATCGCTTGGTCAAGGAGAACCGCCAGTGAAGTTGCACATCGAACGAGACTTGTTAGTTGATCAGTTGGCTCGGGCCAGTCGAGGAGTGAATACCCGCTCGGGCGGCCTGTTCGTACTCACTGGGTTGCATCTGCGAGCGGACAGTGACGGCCTCGCAGTGACCGGCACAGACTTAGATCTGACTGTCCGTACCCGCTTGAGTACCCCAGTTGAGGTAGCCGGTGAAGCAGTGGTGCCAGCGCGTCTGCTGACAGACATCGTGCGCGCCCTGCCGAACGGCGAAGTGCGCTTGGAAACGACCGAGGAGGACATGCAGATCAGCAGCGGTCGCTCACAGTTCTCGGTGAGGACTTTGCCAGTTGCCGACTTCCCCGCGCTCGCCGAACCCACTGGTGAAAGCGTCAACGTGCCGGCCAGCGACGTGGCTGAGGCTTTCCGCCAAGTCGTGCCAGCCGCAAGCTCAGACGATGCGCGGCCAATCCTGACCGGCGTGCTGATGGCCGCACGCGACGAAGGCCTGCGCTTCGTCGCGACCGACTCTTACCGGCTGGCATTGCGGGACCTGCCAAACGCATCCATGTTGGGGCCCGGCCAAGAAGTTCTGGTGCCGTCGCGCGCACTAGACGAACTTGGGCGGCTCCTTGAAGCAGACAAAGAACTCACCATGCGCCTCGGCGAACGCGAGGTGACGTTTGAGGTCAAAGACGAGGATCGATCTACACATGTGACCTGCCGGCTCATTGCTGGCGAGTTTCCCAGCTACGAGCCGCTCATCCCCGACTCTCACGACAATCGCCTAGAAATCAGCCAATCTGCGCTGCTTGACGCCACTCGCCGGCTTCGGTTATTGGCGCGCGACGCGAATGTGCCGGTGCGCATGGAATTGCGCGACGACAGCATCGAACTCACCGTCATCGTCCAAGATGTCGGCAGTGCTAGCGAAGAGGTGGATGCGACGTACTCCGGCGAGCCGACCACTGTTGCGTTCAATCCCGACTACTTGATCGCAGGCTTAGAAGCAGCCGTCAGTGACACAGTTGTCATTGAGCGGCTAGACGCGCTCAAGCCGGCGGTGTTGAAAACACCAGGCGAAAGCGGCTTCTTGTATTTGCTGATGCCTGTTCGGGTGTCGTGACCATTGACTGGCTGAGCATCGAAAACTTCCGGAACCACCGAGCCACCACAATCAACTTTGATCCGGGCCGCACCTTGGTGGTGGGACCCAACGGGCACGGCAAAACCAGTCTCCTTGAAGCCGTGGCGATGCTCTCGGGCAACGGCTCGTTTCGCGGCGCAAACGCAGAGACGCTGGTGCGGGCCGGCTCGCAGCGGGCGTATGTGCGTGCAGAGATTAGGCGCAGGGGTCGTCCCAACTTGGTTGAGATGGAGATACCAGCTGGTGGCCGTATGCGGGCACAACTGAACGGCCAGCGCGTACGGGCGCTGCGAGACCTCGCCGACGTAGTCACTACGGTGGTGTTCTCGCCAGCCGATTTAGCACTGACCGCGGGCGGGCCGTCGCTGCGCCGAGCGCTGCTCGATGAAGTTATGACCAGCACCGACCGTGCGTTTGGCGCGGCGCGTGCGGATCTCGAAAGAATCCTGCGCCAGAGAAACAACTTGCTCAAACAAGTGGGCCAGCGGCCCGACACTGACGCTGTGAACACGTTGGATGTCTGGGATGCGCAGCTTGCTGAGGTGGGCGAGACTGTGGCGCGCTGTCGGGCAGCGCTCGCCAGTGCGATGGCCCCCGCAGCCCAGCAGGCCTACCAACGGCTAGCAGGCACCGAAGCGCACCTCCAGCTTGTCTATGTGAACTCGTGGTCCGACACCTCACTGGCTGCTGCGCTGCAACTCGCGCGCTCTGATGATCTGCGCCGTGCCACAACCTCAGTCGGACCCCATCGCGACGACCTACAGATACAGCTGGACGGGCTACCGGCGCGCACTCATGCTTCGCAGGGCGAACAGCGCAGCATCGCATTGTCGTTACGGCTTGCACAGCATCACTACACCGCCGGGCGATTGGGCGCAGCGCCTGTCATCTTGCTTGACGATGTGTTTTCTGAGTTGGACGAAGGTCGCGCGCGTCGACTCATCGACTGTTTGCCTGAGGGGCAGACTGTGGTGACATCGGCCACTGGACACGTACCAGAGGGGATCAGCATCGGCCGCTGTGTGCAAGTGCAAAACGGCGAAGCGGTGTCTGGCGGCGAAGCGGTGTCTGGCAGCGAGACGGTGTCTGGCGGCACCGCTGGTAAGGGGATTTGAGATGAGCCGTCGCCGCTTCTTAGGCGCTACCGGTGAGCCTCGCTCGCTCAGTGAGTCGCTTCAAGAACTCACTGCTGGCTTCGGTTCGCGTGGACGCGCGATCGACGTGAGCGACCGCTGGGCGGCCGCTGTTGGTGAGGCCATCGCATTACACGCACGACCTGAGCGGCTAGACGCCGGGCGGTTGACGGTCGTCGTTGACGACCCGGCTTGGGCCACCGAGGTGCGTTACCACACCCCCCGAATTCTGGAGGCGCTCAATGCAGTCAATGCAGACAGTATCGCTGGCACGATCTCTGCGTTACATGTGCGGGTACAACTCGATATGTGACCTAAAAAGCCGCTCTGACCTGTGGTTTTGCTAGTTCCATACCGACTGTGGAGCGGCTATGGAACGACAGCGGCAGCGTCGAAATCGGCTTGTTTTACGGTAAGCTGTCATCACCAAGGCGTGCGGCGCGAGCCAGCCCGAACCCCAGCCGCTCACGTATTTGGCACGCCCGCATATTTGAAGTCCGAATACCCGAAGTCCCCCGTCTTTGAAGTCCCGGAGTCGTAGCAGTTCCATGCCCCCCCGCCGCCCCGAAGTCACAGCGTGAACGACATCGCCGTGGCATCGGTCGTTGCTCCCTCCGACGACTGTGCCTCAGATCGCGCCTCAGATCGCGCCTCAGCAGTGGGCGAGTACAACGCAGATGCGATCACTGTCCTCGAAGGTCTCGAACCTGTGCGCGAGCGGCCCGGCATGTTCATCGGCTCGACCGGTTTGTCTGGCCTTCACCATCTCGTGTACGAAGTGGTGGACAACGCCGTTGATGAGGCCATGGCGGGCTACTGCACCTACATAGAGGTTGTGTTGCAGCCCGACGGGTCGTGCCAAGTGACCGACGACGGTAGAGGCATCCCCGTAGGGACTCACCCGCAGTATCCCGACAAATCAGCGGCCGAAGTGGTGCTCACCGTGCTACATGCGGGAGGCAAGTTCGGCGGTACTGGCTACAAGGTCTCTGGAGGCCTCCACGGAGTCGGCGTCTCGGTGGTCAATGCTTTGTCAAGCGAGCTCGAGGCCACTATCGACCGCGAAGGTCGCCGCTGGCAGCTGCGGTTCCGCGATGGCGGTGAGCCGGTCGGCGGCCTCACCGAAATCGGACCGTCACCGTCCGCTGCTACTGGCACCACCATCACGTTCCGGCCCGATCCCACAGTGTTCGACCTTGTCGAATTTCGTGCGCAAACACTCGCTGAGCGTCTGCAGATGATGGCGTTCCTCAACGCGGGGCTGCAAATCAACTTCGTCGATGCTCGCCCAGCCGAACCTGTGCGCTACGAGTACTGCTACCCGGGCGGCATCGTGGACTTCGTCCGCCACCTCAACGAGACATCTGATGCGCTCTTTGATGAAGTGGGTTTTGTAGCTACGACCGAAGGCGGCGATGAGGTGGAAATCGCTTTTCAGTGGAACACCGGCTTCAACACCGACGGCGTTCACAGCTTCGCCAACGGCATCAACACCGTTGAAGGTGGCATGCATGTCGAAGGTTTCCGCGCAGCGTTGACCTCTGTGGTGAACACCTACGCCAAAGACCGCGAAATGCTGCGACCCGCAGATGGCAAGCTTCAAGGCGACGACATTCGTGAAGGCCTCACCGCGGTCGTGAGCGTCCGCTTAGAAGAACCCCAATTTGAGGGCCAGACCAAGGCCAAACTTGGTAACACTGCCATGCGCAGCTTGGTACAAAAAGCCGCCTACAGCGGCCTCAGCGAATGGCTTGAAGAACATCCCACCGAGGCCAAGCTGGTAGTCGGCAAAGCTGTTGATGCCCGCCGAGCGCGTATCGCTGCCCAAAAAGCCCGCAACACCATTCGCAAGTCGGCGCTCGGCGGCGCTGGCTTGCCCGGCAAACTCACCGATTGTTCCTCCAGCGACCCTGCCGAGTCCGAGCTGTACATCGTGGAGGGCGACTCGGCCGGCGGGTCTGCCAAGGAGGCCCGCAACCCTGCCATTATGGCGATCCTGCCGATTCGGGGCAAGATCCTCAACGTCCAGCGCAGTCGACCCGAGCGAATCTTCGACAACAATGAGATCAGCGCGTTGATCTCAGCGATCGGTGCCGGTGTAGACGGCGCAACCGGCGAGAACGGCTTTGACGCAGACCGGGTCCGCTATCACAAAGTGATTCTGCTGTGCGACGCCGACGTGGACGGCAGCCACATCCGCACGTTGCTGTTGACGTTCTTCTTCCACCGCATGCGCAAACTGCTCGCAGACGGACGCGTGTACATCGCTCAGCCTCCGCTGTACTCCACCAAAGCAGGCACCGAGACGGTGTATCTCAAGGACGACCGAGCTAAAGCGGCATTTCTCGCCGAGAAACCTAACCACCGCAACGAATTCCAGCGTCTCAAGGGCCTCGGCGAGATGGACGCCCAAGAACTGTGGGACACCACGATGGACCCAGCTCATCGGACATTGCTGCGGGTAACACTGGAAGAGGCCGCGGCAGCCGATCGCGTCTTCAGCACTCTCATGGGTGACGACCCCGACGCTCGCCGCGGATTCATCCAGAACAACGCCACCGACATCCGTTTCCTCGACGTATGAGTCCGACGGATCATCGGACGATCACTCCATGAGCGACGACCCAACTACCCCCGACAACACAGCGCCAGTCGCCACAGAAGCCGATCCCGCCGAACCCAGCGACATCCGCGGTGGCCCCCTTGCCGATGTCGTCCCCGGGGTGGTGGACATTGAGATTCGTACCGAGATGGAGCAGTCGTTCTTGGACTACGCCATGTCGGTTATCACGTCGCGGGCACTGCCCGATGCTCGCGATGGTCTCAAGCCGGTGCATCGACGAATTTTGTGGTCGATGTTCGACACGGGTTTGCGTCCAGATCGGCCGCACAAAAAATGTGCAACCGTCGTAGGCGATGTCATCGCCAACTATCACCCCCACGGCGATGCCTCAATCTACGAATCTTTGGTGCGGATGGGCCAGTCGTTCAGCTTGGCGAACACATTGATTGACCCGCACGGCAACTTCGGCTCGCCATCTGACCCACCTGCTGCCTATCGCTACACCGAGTGCCGTCTAACGGCTTTGGCGATGACGATGGCTGAAGGCATCGATGAGGAGACGGTGGACTTCACCACCAACTTCGATGGCTCCCGCACCGAACCGCTGGTGATGCCCTCGCGCTTTCCGAACCTGCTGGTCAACGGCAGCCAAGGCATTGCAGTAGGTATGGCTACCAACATTCCCACTCACAATCTGGGTGAGATCATCGACGCCACCATCCATCTCATCGAAAACCCTTCGGCCACCGTCGCCGACCTCATGGAGTTCGTAAACGGCCCAGATTTCCCGACGGGCGGTCGGATGCTGGGACGCGTTGGCGCTCGTGAGGCCTTGGCGACCGGCCGCGGATCGGTGAAGTTACGAGCCCGAGCTGAGATCGTCAGCGATGGCAAGCGATCCAGCATCGTGGTTACTGAGATTCCGTATCAGACCTCCGTTGAGAACATTGAACGCAAAATCGCAGACGCGGTCAATCGCAAGGTCATCGAAGGCATTACCGAGTTGCGTAACGAATCAGCCAAAGGCATCACCCGGTTCGTGATCGAGCTGCGACCCTCAGCACCCGCCAATGTTGTGCTCAACAATTTGTGGAAGCACACACCGATGCAGACCAGCTTCGCTGTGAACATGGTGGCGCTGGTCGACGGCGTGCCGCGCACGCTCAATCTCAGAGACGCCTTGGCTGCCTATGTCGACCATCAGATTGAGGTGGTCACTCGGCGCAGTCAGCATCGCCTTACCGAAGCGCAGGCCCGAGCCCACATCGTGGAAGGCTTGCTGCGCGCGCTGGATGTCATTGACGAGATCATCGCCCTGATACGCGCTAGTGATGACCGCGCGGCGGCGCTTGCGGGCTTGTGTGCTGACCCGCTGGCGTTCAGCGCCGAACAGGCCAATCACATTTTGGATATGCAGTTGAGTCGTCTGACTCGGCTGGGCCGCACCCGTTTGAGCGAGGAGCTAGCTGAACTGCGGCAAACAATCACCGAGTTAGAAGCCATCTTGGGTTCTGATGCGCGGCTCCGGCAGGTGATCGTTGATGAGATGAGCGCGTTGCGTGTCAGGCATTACACCCCGCGGCGCACCGAGATCGTCACCGACCCCGGAGAGCTGGACGCCGAAGATCTCATAGACGACGAACCGCTCGTGGTAACGCTCACTCGCGAGGGTTACGTCAAAGCGACATCGCCCGACATGTTCCGCAGCCAAGGGCGCGGTGGTCGTGGCGTGCAAGGAGCGCGCCTAAAAGACGACGACATGGTGGTGCGCGTGCTGTCGACCTCGGCGCACGCCTGGCTGCTGTGTTTCACCAACCGCGGTCGGGTACACCGCTTGAAGGCGTATCAGGTGCCGCTCACCAACCGCACAGCCCGCGGCACCGCGCTTGTGAATTTGTTGCAGCTCAACGCCGACGAACGTGTTGAGGCCGTGGTGGAAGCCAGAGAGTTCCCTTCGGATCGGTATCTGATGTTTGTGACTCGCAACGGGCTTGCCAAGAAAACCCCACTGAGCGCGTATGAGAACATTCGCTCAAATGGTCTCATTGCACTGAGCCTGCGCGATGGCGACGAACTAGTGCGCGTGCTGGAAACCTCAGGCGATGACGATGTGCTTGTGGTGTCTCGCGGAGGACGAGCGATTCGCTTCAGCGAGCGCACTGTGCGCGCGATGGGCCGCAACGCTGCAGGTGTGCGAGCGATGCGACCGCGCGCGGGCGACAGCGTGGCAGCCGCGGATGTGTTGTGTCAGGGCGACAACCGCGATCTTTTGCTTGTCAGCAGCACCGGGTCTGCTAAGCGCACCGCGGTGGCGGAGTTCGGGCGTAAGGGTCGTGGCGGTCTGGGCATGATTGCGCTCAAGCTGGTTGGGGCTGATTCGCATGTGGTTGGCGCTCGGTTGGTAGAGGCCGAAGACGAAGTGCTGCTGGTGTCCTCTAGCGGCGTGCTGATCCGCACCGCAGTGTCGAACATTTCCCGTCAAGGCCGAGCTGCTGCTGGTGTGCGAGCCATGGCACTCGACGAGGGCCACGCGGTGGTTGCCATAGCGTTGGTGGAGTTGGCCGACACCATCCCCACTGACGACGACGCCGACACTGTTGACACGGTCGAGGCCGACGCTGGCAACGCTGGCGACACCGTTGACAATGCAGTTGACGATGCAGTTGACGATGCTGAGGACGCGCGCAACGATCTGTCCGACGAAAATGCGTTGAGCGAGACAGACTCGGTGACCTAGCGTCGGCTGATGCCTACGACGCTGTGTTGCTCTAGTTTTCGTTGCTCTGGCTCTCGGAGAACAGCGCGTGCAGGGTGCTGCGATGGGCAAGTGGTTTTGCCGGTGGCGTTGTTGGCCGTGACGCTGCTGGTGAGCGTGGGTTTGGTGGCGCGCTGGGGAAGCGCTGCTGTGGCGAGTTCGCGGGCACAGGCCGCTGCTGACGCTGCGGCGCTGGTCACGTTGGTATCGGCCGACCCCGCAGCGTTGGCGAACGGCTTGCCCGTTGACGATGTCGAAGCTGAGCAGGCAGCACGCGCTGGGGGTGGGAAACTTGTGGCTTTCGATGTGCGTGTTGACGACGGGATGGCGCGCGTTGAGGTTGTCGTGGAAGTCGGCGGCCAGCGCGCCGCCGCGGCCGCTGAAGTGCTACTGCCACCCACGAATGCTGGGGTGCCGCCGCCGCCAGTGGCGGCAGTGGGCTGAGACACCCAGTGGCTGACTTCTACACTGCAAAGTGTGGCGTTCGGGACTTCTGGTGGGGGACCGTCGGCATCTGAGCCGAACGGGCCGACCCCCACCGACGAGCTGTTTGCCGAGGCGTTGGGCATCACTCCGCCCAGTCGCAAGCGCCGCCGCCGGACCATCCGTCCGTCTGCCCGCCCACCCGTCAACCCGACCGAAGGTGCCGCGCCACCATCCGCTGCGCCACCCCCCGGCGCTGCCACTCCGCAACTTGACCGCCGGATGCCGTTGCTTCCTGTACAGCCTCAGCCCCAGTTCCCGGCGCAGCCCCAATCTCAGCCCCAATCTCAGCCCCAATCTCAGTCTCAGTTCCAGTCTCCAGCACAACCCTCGCCCGAGGTGCGCTCCACATGGCTCAGTCGCCGCCGCGCCCGAGCCCGCCGCACTCACCGCATTCTGCGACACATCGACCCGTGGTCGGTGTTCAAGGTTTCGGTGTTGCTGTATGCCTGTTTGTACGTTGCGTTCCTAGCCGCGGGCGTGCTGCTGTGGAACGCCGCACAGCGATCGGGTCTAGTTCCCAGACTGGAGTCGTTCGTCGCTGAAGTGGGCTCATATGAGACCTGGAAGATCAACGGCATGGTGATCTACGAACGAGCCCGGATCATCGGCTTGGTAATCGCCACGGTCGGCGTTGCGTTCAACGTGGTGATGGCGATCATGTTCAACCTCATCAGCGATCTCACTGGTGGCGTGCGGGTCACCGTGCTTGAAGACGAACGCCGCCCACCTGCCCGATAGTTCGGGCCGGCAGTTCGGTGTTGCGACCCTCGCGTTTGGCCAGCGGAGTCGCTGGCCGGTAGCGTGAGCAACTCTGCGGGGCTATAGCTCAGTCGGTTAGAGCGCACCCCTGATAAGGGTGAGGTCGTTGGTTCGATTCCAGCTAGCCCCACATGGTGAGTTTGCTACGTCGTGTACTGCTTGCAAGCGTGGTGGGCGGATTGATCACCGTCATCTTGCGATTGCGTGCATCTGCGGACATGCCTCGTCGCGAAGGCAGCTGGCGAGAACTGACCGGCCCCGAACTGCAATGACCCAGCAAGCCCAGCCTCAGCAAGCCCAGCCTCAGCAAGCCCAGCCTCAGCAAGCCCAGCCTCAGCAAGCCCGCAGCGAGTGTTGGTGCTTGGCGAGCCGAGTCGAGCGATGAATCGAGCCATACGATGAGCCGAGCCATGCGATGAGCCGAGTCATGTCATGAGCCGAGTCATGTCATGAGCACGGTGGCGATCCTCGGGGCTGGCGCGGTCGGGCAGCGCATCGCCCGCCAGCTGGCCTCGCGTCACGATGTAGATCGTTTGGTGCTCGGCTCACGGCACACCGCGCGGCTGCGTGGCCTCGCTGCGCAACTGCTCGACGTAGACGTGGAAGTCGTTGAGCCGGGCACACTTCCCGATGCTGATGTTGTGGTACTGAGCCTGCCGAGTGGGGGTCATGCAGTGTTGGCCGATAAAGCCCTGCGTGCGGGTGCTCATGTGGTGTCGCTATCAGCCGCAGTTGCCGACGTAGAAGAATTGCTGGCACTTAACAAGCAAGCGCTCAACGCAAACCGCTCGGTTGTAGTTGGTGCTGGCTTCTCGCCCGGCTACAGCTGTCTGCTGGCACGTCACGGCGCTGCACAGTTTGATGTAGTGACGGAGGTACACATTGCCCGGGTAGGCACGGGCGGCCCAGCTTGCCAGCGGCAACTGCATCGCGCCCGGACCGGCACATCGGTCGACTGGTTTGGCGGGGACTGGCTGCGGCGACGCGGCGGCTCAGGTCGCGAACTCGTGTGGTTCCCCGATCCGCTCGGTGCTCATGACTGCTATCGGGCTGCGCTGGCCGATGCTTTACTGCTCGTGCCTGCCTTCACTGAGATAGATCGGGTGACCGCACGCGTTGCAGGCACCCGCCGTGACCGTCTGACGGCCATGTTGCCGATGTTGCGTCCGCCCCATCCCGACGGCGGGCCCGCAGGAGTGCGAGTTGAGCTGCGAGGCCTTCGCGCCGGAACACATTGCACCGATGTGCTGGGAGTGATCGATCACCCCAGCGCAGCCGCTGCTGCGGTAGCTGCAACAGCAGCCGGGTGGGCTTTGGCCGATGAGCTGCCCTCGGGTGCTTGGGGCTTGGGCATGCTCGATGAGCCGCTGCCATGGCTCATCGAACTGGCCGAGCGCGGGGTGCGGGCCGCCGTCTATGAAGGAGCGCGACCCTGAAGAGGCGCTGCTGGTTGTTTTCGCACAACTGGCTGCCACTAACTGGCTGCCTCTACCTAGCTGCCTCTCACTAGCTACTTAGAACCGCACAAGTCGTTGCCAGTCGTCCAGCAGGGCAGTGTCACCGAAAGTCTCGAGACGGTCATGACCGATGCGACCCCACACGAACAGCAGCAGATCGTGTGCGGATCCCCGCGCTGCCACGTCGGATTTTGCGTGCGTGCGTTCAACCGTCACACCGTTGGGGATGCGCGTGATGACCCATTCGCCGTGCGCGTCGGTGGCGTGTAGGTGGACGGTTTCGCCGTTGCCGGCGAATGCTGTCGGTTTGCGCAGCCTCACGTACACGTCGAACAGCTCGTCAATGCCGTCAACGGCTAGTTCGGACTCAATCGGCGTAGGTGCAGTGCCTAGGGCTGTTTCTGCGTCCCAGCGGTGCATGGTCGCTTCTTGCGCCAAGCGCCGCCGCCAAAAACTCATTGACTGGTGCTCTGGGTCCCAAGTCCACGCGGGGCTGTCGGCCGGTCGGTCTTGGAGCACCTCTATGAGCGAACCGAGCGCTTCGGCGTGCCAGCGCGAGACAGGACCCTCTGGACGGGCAATAGCGGAACGGTCCATGGGCTCGCCAGCGGCAATGCTGCCGCCCGCAAACGTCCACACTCCGGCGCAGTGCTCAATGAGCGCCTCAAGGTCCCAATCGGGGCAGTTGGGCACCGACCGTCGCAGGTTGTTGCCGGAGTTCTCTGCTTCAGCAGCTATGTCAGTCAGCCGTGCGCCTTCAGTTGCCAGCGTCTCTGCGTACCCTGTCGCATTCATGGTTCGTGATTCCTTGTTTTTGCCGCTGCGGCTGGCAAGCCGATGACTTCGATGGGTCGCCTGCTGGCGTCCATCCCGAGTCCGTCACGCAGTTCTATTTCGCTCGGCCCGTTTGAGGTACGAGCCTATGGCCTTGCCCTCGGCGTGTCTGTGGTGGTTGCGGCGTGGATCACCACGCGCCGCTGGCGCCGTGCCATTGCAGATCGCGATGAGGCGTACCGCGCCACTGCCGATGATCTTGTCAGCAGGATCGCGCTGTGGGCAGTGCCCGCCGGGCTTGTCGGTGCCCGGCTGTATCACGTCATCACCGACTTCGATCGCTATCAAGACAACCTCGGCGACATCGTGAAGATCTGGCGGGGTGGTTTGGGTATCTGGGGTGGCATCTCTGTTGGTGTGGTGGTTGCGGTGTGGATGCTGCGCCGCGGTGGGCACAGCACCGCGACGATGTTGGACGCGTTGGCGCCTGCCCTCGCCACAGCACAAGCCATCGGTCGTTTGGGGAACTGGTTCAATCAGGAGCTGTACGGCCGACCGACCGACTTGCCGTGGGCTCTGGAGATCGACAGGGTCCACCGTATCGCCGGTTATGGCCTCGAAGAAACGTTTCATCCGACGTTCGCGTACGAGGCACTGTGGAATCTGGCCCTAGCAGCGACGCTGGTATGGGTGATCCCCAAAGTGCTGCCGAATTTGCGAACTGGCTACCTGTTTGCGATGTACGTACTGGGGTACACCGCGGGGCGCGTCTGGATTGAGACGCTGCGCATAGACACAGCGGATGAGCTGTGGGGTTTGCGGCTCAATGTGTGGACTTCCATAGTGGTGGGCTTCGTCGCGTTGGTCGCGGTGTTGGTGGGGCTGCGCCGCGGCCCCGTCAGCGTTGATGGTTAGGCGAAAGCGTCGAACACCTCTTCAAGTGCCTTTAACTGGCCGCCGCTGGTGCTTGACGGCACCAAGATGGGTGTCTTGCAGCCAGCGTCAAACCAAGCCTCAACACCGTCACGCACCTGTGAGGCCGATCCGTACAGGGTGGCGTTCGACAGCCACTCATCGGTCATTGCGTGGTGCAGTGCGGTGGTGTCGCCAGCGGCGATAGCTGTCTCGGCTGCTTCCATCTCGTCGAGGTAGCCAGCTTGTTTCCAGTAGTTCCGGTAGTTCGGCAACGCTACGTAGCTAGCGAGTGTCTTGCGGTTGCGGGCGGCTCCTGCGTAACGGTCGTCGTCGATGACGGTCGGAATCATGTTGCCCACGAAAAAGTTTTCTCGCCGAGCAGCGTCGCCGAGGTGTGCCACTGAGTTCGCGAAGTCGTTGCAGCTTGCGTTGGCCCACACAGCGCCGGAGCTGATCTCAGCGGACAGCTCTGCCATTCGTTGACGCAGCGTGGCTAGCACGATCGGCGGCAGTTCGCCGTGCTGCGCTGAGGCGGATTCCATGGCTGCGACGTACTCGCGGATGTCCGCTAGCGGCTTGCCTGGGGTGATGCCGAGCCGTCTGTGTATGGGGCCGTGAGTAACACCGATGCCCAGCCAGAAGCGGCCACCGGAGATCTCACGAATGAAAGCGGCAGTTGAGGCCATGTCAATGGGATTGCGGAAGTAGATCGGCTGCACCGCGGTGCCGAAGGGAATCTCGTTGGTCACATGGGCGATCGCTTGGCACAGCGCCACCGGGTCGCCCATGGACGGGCAGTAGATGCCGCTGAAGCCTCGCTGTTCGATCTCAGTGGCGATTTCTAAAGTGCGCTCGCGGCGGCCGCTGACCGCTGCGAGCGAAATGGCAGGCATGTTCATGGGAGATTCCTAGCAGAATCCGCCAGGGTTTGTCTTGCGCAAGCTGATCGTCGCGCAAGCCCATCGCACAGAGGCTTTTGCGGCTGGGGACGTTCTTGCTGGTTCGCTGACTGACAGCAGCCCTGAACCCGATTGCAGATTGCCCGATTGCAGATTGCCCGATTGCAGATTGGTTGTAGCGAAAGGCCGTAACTTAACCGGCCCTACGAACGGTATCCTCGCAGATCTTCGGTGCGCTGGGGCTGTAGCTCAGATGGCAAGAGCACCTGCTTTGCAAGCAGGGGGTCACGGGTTCGAGTCCCGTCAGCTCCACCAGCGTCCGGCCCGCGTCACGGTGCTCGCGGCCAGACTTGGATCGATCTCGGTCGGCGACTGCCATCGAGTTGGGTGTTGGGTTAGTGGATTTCGCAGCGGTCTGGTGTGTCTAGGTGAAGTAGGTATCCGTCTTCGCCGCGTACTCTTTTGAGCCAGTCTTCTGTGTGGAGACATACCCAGTATGGTTGCCCTGTTTGGGCTAGTCTGTCCACTTCTTGGTGGAATGCTTCCCACATAGCGTCCCAGTGTTCAGCAGCGCGTTCGTGTCTGTTGTAGGCTCGTACGTAGAGAGCGTCGATGCAGTTATTATCACCAGCGCAACGCTCAATCTGTTGCGGAGTTGGTGCTACGTAGACAGGTGCTCTGCTGTCGCGAGGTGCGGTGATACGAGGCAAACTTTGGTAACTCTCCTCAGAGTACTCAAATATTGATGTCGTATATTCACAATCACGCCCGTTCAGTGTAACCGTAAAATCATTAAGATCACGGCAATGCAACAGCACAGGCCTCACCGGTCGCAAAACATCTCCGACTTTGACATCACTACCACTCCATGCGCTCGCAGGAGGAAAAGCATAACCTTCAACTATTCGCCGTGAGTTTCGTGCGTGTCTAGCTTGCGCCACGCCTCGGCAAATGAATTCTGGATCCCAACTCAACACACAACGGGTAGGCGCAGTGTCACTGAAAACACTGGAATCAGGGTAAGGGCTATAATATAACGCCATCTGTCCGTAATAGTAATCTACGTCATCCAACACACCGGTAGGGTCAAGAGTGGTCGGGGCATTATTATCGATCGGACTGCCCTCATAGCCTCTCGCGCGATAATCAACCTCGTTGGGATCACCGAAACGGCCACCACAATGCGGCACCGCAGGCTCCGTGAAACTATGTGCCCTTTGAGCATTATGATCTGAGATACGCCCCACACGCCCACGATCCAACGGCGCCGCACCGATCTCGCTTTGATCAGGTGATTCGTACGGCACTTCATCAGGTACCGCCGACCGCGTACTTTCACTCCAAGACCAATTGCCCTCCACCTTGACATCGCCACCATTCCAAGTACACACCAAACCAGCACCACACCACACCGTGATCTTGTCTGCGTACGCCTCCTCAACCCTAATCACAGTATTATCAGGCTGGCGTATCTGTACCCGCCTCCCTGTGCTCGGATCGCATTCACGCAATACCACTGTGCGCGTCAACTGCTCTAGCTCAAATACCGTCACAGAGCCAGTAATACCGTTGTGTACAAAGTTATCGCTCAACGCCATATAACTTTCAGACACCGGCGGAGGTGTCCAACCGTCAGGCTCAGGACAAGGAGCAACCGGATACGTGTAGGTAGCAGTACCTAACAGCTCACCACGCTCAGTAGACGAAACAGCCTGCGCGCCCACCGGGGGGGGCAGTTACAGACAGCACCCCCACCACAAGCGCAATCACACCCAAAACTCTCAAACCCCAAAGCCGTCTCACGATGCCTCCCGTTCCAAAGCGAAAAAACCTCAGCCAATCTGAAGCCCATCGAACGCTCCTACCCCAAAACCATCCATTTTGCGCGCGACAGCCAAGATTTTTTTTGCGAGGGTGAGGGTGGTTTGCAGCGAAGCCAGGCCCTACCGGTTCAGGGTCCGGCGAAAGTCAAGGTGCCAGCCCGGGGGCCGTCAAGAGTGTGGTTAGCAGCAAAACCCATAGCACGTTCCGATTCGCGAGTGCGAACCTCAGCGCGCGCCACCACATGGTGATGCACTTCGTCGGGGCCGTCGGCTAGCCGCAGCGTGCGCTGTGCGTGCCACATGTCGGCCAGTGGGAACCATTGCGACACTCCAGCGGCACCGTGCATCTGGATGGCTTCGTTGATGATGTCGCAGCATTTCTCGGGCACCATCGCCTTGACCGCGCTGACCCAGACCCGGGCCTCCGCATTACCGAGCGTGTCCATGGCCTTAGCCGCCCGCAACACCATGAGACGCATCGCCTCTACCTCAATGCGCGCCCGTGACACGATCTCCATGTTCTTGCCCAAGTTGATGAGTTTCTTGCCGAAACCTTCCCGGCTGACGCCGCGGTCCACCATCATCTCAATGGCCTTCTCAGCCGCACCGATCGAGCGCATGCAGTGGTGGATACGACCTGGGCCAAGCCGCAGCTGACTGATCTCAAAGCCGCGGCCTTCGCCGAGCAGGATGTTCTCCCGCGGGACCCGCACATCATCGAAGAGAATGTGCATGTGGCCGTGCGGGGCATCGTCGGCACCGAACACATGCATCGGACCCACGATCTCCACCCCGGGAGCATCAACCGGCACAAGGATCTGAGATTGCTGCTTGTAGGTGTCCGCGTCGGGGTTGGTGCGGACCATCGTGATCATGATTTTGCAGCGGGGATCGCCGGCGCCTGAGATGTAGAACTTCTCGCCGTTGATGACCCACTCATCGCCGTCGAGGATTGCGTTGGTTTGCACTTGCTTGGCGTCTGAACTCATCACCGCAGGTTCGGTCATGGCATACGCCGAGCGGATCTTGCCGTCGAGCAGTGGCGCCAGCCACTGTGCTTTTTGTTCTGGCGTGCCGACCCGCTCCAGGACTTCCATGTTGCCGGTGTCTGGCGCGGAGCAGTTCAGGCACTCTGAGGCAAGCCGGTTTTTGCCAAGTTCGTTGGCGATATAGGCGTAGTCGAGATTGCTGAGGCCTTCCCCAGTCTCTGCGTCGGGCAGGAAGAAATTCCACAGACCCAGCTCGCGCGCTTTGGCCTTAGCTTCGTCAAGCAGCTCCAGTTGGCCCGGTGCCCAACTCCAACGTTCCTCGCGGCGTTCGCCCAACCGGTGGAATTCCTCGGTGATGGGGTCGACCTCTTCACGGATGAACGCTTTGACTGCCTCATACAGCGGTTCGACCTCGGTGGACATCCGCAGATCGAAATCGTCCATGCTCGCGGACTTCAATGCTCCGCCAACCACAGCTGCTCCCCTCATGTGTTTGTCAGCCGCTGAGCTGCCGCTGACACCGTGAACCTTAGCGAGAAGCCGTTGATCGCTCCATTCGTCAGCATCCCTCAGCGAACCAGCGTCTAGCGGTACCTTCAAAAGACATGCTGCAGTGTGTTCGGGGAATGTGTACCGAGATGGCAACGGCAGGACTGGGGTACGACATCGCTGCGACCACGGCGTGGCTGTACGACCTTGATTCCGCGACGATTGCCGGGACAGCCCGCCAGCGAGACATGATGATCCCGCTTTGTCGAGTACACGCCGACAAGATCACCGTGCCGGTGGGGTGGGAGTTGGTTGACCGGCGAGTGCCCACACCAGATGCGTCGGCAGCTCAGCCAGCCCCCGCAGATGCATCAGAGTCAATCTTTGCCTCCCGCTCACACCGCAAGCCCAAACCCAAACCCCAGCCCCAAAGGGTGACCGCTCCCGCCGCCCCGCGTCGCCCGGTGATTCAGCCCGCGCCGTCGTCATTGCTTGAACGAGCCTTCCGGGCTGCTCCTAGAGCAAGCTCACACCTCGAGCAGCAGTGAGCACTAATCGCCCTTCGTGATTCAGGCCTGCTCGGTAGCGGACACCATCTGCATCGGCGAGCACCAAGTCGTTGCCCTCGCTGGACACCCGCAGTTCGATGCCGAGTTCGGCCGACAGCGCCACGCAACTGGCTTCGAGCGCCGCGCGTATCTGGCTGCGGCGCTGGGCCTCGTAGAGATCTATGTCGTATTCGACGAAATCGCCTGGCTCGGTCCCGCTCGGCCGCACAGCCCAACCATGTCACTGCTGGGCCGCAACAGCAAGTTGGGCCGCAACAGCAAGCTGAGTCCCGATAGCCAGAGGCAACCCTGCCGCAGTAGCTTGGCGGCGTGAGCCTGTGGCTGGCTGTGCCGCTGTCGCTGGTGTTCATCTACCTCGTGTACCGGCTCGGCTTGCGGTTGATGGCCACGTTCTCTCGACCGATCCCGCCACCTCCCCCGCCCGGTGAACTGCGGCGAGTACGGCTCACCTATCGGTGCAGCCTGTGCGGCACAGAAATGCGCATGACGCGTGCCCCTTTGCAGAACCCAGACCCGCCTCGCTGTTGCACCGAGGAGATGGACCTCATCGCCAACGCCGACGAGTAAGTGCCTGCCCACCAACCACGCTGATTCACACAGGTTTTCCACTGAATGGGGAAAGTCACATAACTGTGATTCAAGCTGTGTTGAACTGGTTCGAACTGTGCCGAACAGCAAGTTGCCGAACAGCAAGTTGTACGGGTCAGCGCCAACGAGTTGCCAGCAAGATGCCCACCAGCACGATCCCCAATCCCACCGCAATCCACGCGCTGGCCGGGCTTCCGGGCAGCCAGCTCATGTAGTTAGACACGATCACTGCGGTGCCGAGACCCAGCAGCGCTGCGATGAGCCAGCCGAACCACGAAGCGCTCTGTGGCAGCTGACCAGAAGCACTCCCCGAGACCGCGGCCGCACCCTGCGGACGTGTGCCTTTGGGCGTGATGCGACTTGTCTTGCGAGGCCTAGCCATGACGGGTCAACTTAGCGGTATCGGGTCAACCTAGCGGCACTAGCCAGACTTGTCGCAGTATCAGCCCCGCGCAAGGGCTGCGGTTTACTCGCCGGTTTACTCGCCGGTTTACTCGTCATTGTTGAGGTTCAACGTGTCTGTGGCGGGTTCCGATCCCGCAGCGCCACTGTTGGCTGGGACGGCGATGATCAGCGTCACCGTGTCGTAGTTGATTCTGACCTCGGTGCCGGCCGGCGGATTGGTGGCGATGACCTGCCCGTCGGCTGCCTCACCGGCCTCAACTGGCTCCGTTACCCGCCTGACTCGAAATCCGAGTTCGGTCATGGCCGCCTCAACTGCATCGGCATCAGACGTACCCAGCGTCTCCAAGCTGGGCACCGCCGCGACCGTCGGTGGTACATACAGATGAAGGACAACTTCGGAACCTGCGATGAGTACGGTCCCGGGCTCAGGGCTGATGTCACGGACCACCTCAGTATTGACATCGGCGTTGGATACTTCGCTGAAAGAGCGCTTCACGTCGAAACCGAGCGCTACTAGTTCTGCTTCGATGCGATCCGCAATTGAAGTGCCGAAATCCTCTAGGGAAGGCACGATCAGTTCCGCGGGGCCGTCTGAGACGATTAACGTGATGACGCTGCCGCGCTCCACCGACTCGACGGCTTCGGGACTGCTGCGCATGACGATCCCCTCGCTGAACTCAGTGGAGAATTCGCGCTCGACGCGGTCTACGAGCCCGAGACGAGCCAACGTGACCCGAGCGTCGTCTACGGTCTGCCCGACCAGCCGCGGCACCTCCACCTCTCCCCGGCCCGCAGAGACCGTCAGCGTGATGACCGTGCCAGCGGGCCGCTGTTCGGTGCTCGCAATGCTCTGTTCGGTCACTAGACCGCTGGCCAGATTGTCGTTGCGAACATCGAGCCGATCAACGCTGAAGCCTGCCGCAACCAGAGCGGCTTCGGCTTCTTCGTAGCTTCTGCCTACGACGTTGGGTGGTTGGATCAGAGTGCGAGGACTGACGACGAACAGCGTGATCGGATTGTCGGGGTTGTCGGGCTCAGTGGGCAGACCCGCGCGCGGAATCTGCTGAAACACGAGATTCTCAGCTATGTCGTCGCGTTCGGAGAATTCAAGACGGACATACTCAAAGCCTTCAACGGCGAGCACGCGCTCCGCGTCGGCGAAGGGCAAATTCACGACATTGGGCATGCGTTGTTGCGCAACGGCGCTAGTTGAGGGTTCAGCGGCCTGACCGGGTTCGCCGCGGTCGTTGACGAGCAGAAACACCAAACCGGCGATAACGAGCAGCAATATCACCAGCAGTGTGATCCACATAGGTGTGCGGTCCGGCGGTTCAATCTGAAGAGGCGGAGCACTGGGGGGATACTGCTGTGGGTATTGCGGCTGGGCATATTCGGCGTTAGGCGGTATCGGTGGGTTCGGTGGCTGCGCGGTTGGTGCAATGTGTCCTGCTGGTGGCGTTGCGGCAGTGCTCTGCCCACTGGCTGTGGGCGCGGTTGGTGCGGGCGCTGTCACCGCCGGGAAATAGGCCGTGACGTTGGCGGATGCCGCATGGGTCGGCTGACCGGCTCGGAAGCGCAGCAAGTCATTGCGCATCTCAGCGGCTGAGCCGTAACGAGCACCTGGCTCTTTAGCGAGTCCCCTCAGACAGATGGCTTCTAGTTCATGGGGGACATCGGCGTTGTAGCGAGACGGCGGCGTCGGGGCCTCTTGAACGTGCTTGTAGGCAATGGCTACGGGACTGTCGCCAGTGAATGGTGGCCCAACCGTGAGCATTTCGTACAGCACCACAGAGAGCGAGTACACATCGCTGCGCGGATCAGCGTCGAGTCCTTGGGCTTGCTCAGGCGACAGATAAGTAGCGGTGCCCATCACCGAACCGGTACGCGTCAAGTCGTCCGAGCCGCCACCGAGCGCTCGGGCGATACCGAAATCAGCGACTTTGACTTGGCCGGACTGAGTAATCATCACGTTGCCCGGCTTGATGTCGCGATGCACGACATCTTGACTGTGCGCGAATGCCAGCGCCGCAGCGATGTCAATGGCGACATCGGCAGCACGGTCGGGATGCAGCGGACCTTCGCTGCGGATGACCTCTGCCAAGCTCCGACCTTCGACGTACTCCATCACGATGTAGTAGGTGCCTTCGTGGTTGCCCCAGTCGTACACACCGACCACGTTGGGTTGGCTCAGATTGGCGGCAGCTTGGGCCTCTCGGCGGAACCGTTCGACGAACGACGAATCAGTGGCGAACTCCGGGAACAGCACTTTGACCGCGACCGGCCGGTCGAGCAGTTGATCGCGGCCCAAGAACACTTCAGACATTCCGCCCCGCGCGATGCGGGTGAACAGCTCATAGCGGCCGGCGAAGATGGGATTTGAGGTGTCTGCCATGGAAGCTGAACCGGTGCTGTCAGATCGGGTCGCCGTGTTGGCGTGTGCGCTGCAGCGGATAGGGCTAGGGGCCGTCACCGACGCTTGTCGGTACTGCCCGCAGTGCAAGGGCGGCTTCTGCTGTGTTCGCAGCGATCATCACCGCCAAGGTACCGTCGTCTTGCAGGCCGGCCAAGCCCAATTTGTTGCCAAGTTCGTTGTCAGGTTCGTCATCGGGCTCAACGAGCGCAGCAACGGCCACTGTCGGCGCGTCGGCTGGTGCTAGAAGCACAGCCCAGCTGCCGGTGCCACTGCGCCCGCCGCTTGGCACGAAGACTTCACCGGACGCAAGCGCAGCAGGTAGCTCAATGTCGTCGGTCGGCATCAACGTGAGTGTTGCTCGCTCTGCTTCTGCGGTCATGCGCGCCAGCAGGCTGGCAGCTCTGGCGGGCTCAAAGAGGCGGTCAGCGACCTGCGCTGCTGTGCTTGCCACTGACTCAGTGTCCGCTGGCTGACCGTCGGCTCTCAGCTGTGCCGATCGCCCGCTCACCTGCGCCACGACATAGGGGCGCATGCGCGTCCCTGCGTTAGCAACCGCAGCACCCGCCAGAGCGAGCTGCAACGGTGTGAGCGCTACTCCGGTGGTGATCTCGCTGTGGCCAGGTTCGTCGGGCAGATCAATGCCGGTGGGGTTCGGTTGTTTGTTTGCTCCCTCCACCAAAGCCTTTGCGGCGGCGGGAAGTTCTTCGTTCGCGGTGAGGAGATAGTGCTGCTGATAGGCGCGTGCGAAGGTCAGCGTTTGAGACACTGCAGTCGCATCGAGTGCCGACGTGACGATGGTGTTGGGGTCGAAGCTGGGTCGCGACCACAACGCAACGACGGCGCCGGTCGCGGGTTCGATCACGACCACTGCGCCGTCCCGGTCGCCGAGCGCAGCTCGCGCAGTGAGCTGCACACCGTGATGCACCGACAAGGCAAGATCGCCAACACGATCGCTGTTTGCGAACAGGTCCGACATGTTCCCCAAAGCGATGCTCACAGCGTCTCCCGACAGCTCGGCGCCATAAGAACGCTCAAGACCACTCGCGCCTGCATCGAGTGAAAGGAAGCCTGCGATATGGGCATAGAGAGCCCCGTGGGGGTAGGAGCGCAGCCGGTCGCGCCCGCGTTGGTTCGGGCCGATAGCGACCGCGACGGTTTCGCCGTCTGCGGTGGTGATTGCACCGCGTGCTTGTCCGAACGAGGCCGTTGCGGCTCGCAGGTTCAGCTTGTGGTCGCGGAGATTCTCCGCTGAGACATAGCCGAGGTTGGTGAGCTGTGCCAAGAGCACAGCAAAGCCAGCGGCCAACACCACCGCTAATCGCGCGATCCGGTGGTTCATGGCTCACCCCACGGCAACTGCTGCGGTTCGCTCTGGTGAGATCTTCCGTTGATGTCAGAAACAGCCAGCAACACACCAACGGCGACGCAGTTGCCGATTATCGACAGCGGTCCGTAGGCCACGAACGGCAACGCACCGACAGTGTGCGGCAGCAATCGCAGCACACCGGCGATGCTGAAGAACGCCTGCAGCCCTATCACCGACGCAGCGGCAGCAGCCATGAGTCGATGTACGCCTTGTGCTCGTTGAGCGATGCCTGCGCCGATGCCGACGATCAACATGAAGGCGATCAGCAGTGCCGCTCCTCCCAAGATGCCGAGTTCTTCGACAACAACGGCGAAGACGAAGCTGCTGTGGGATTCCCCCAGCATCTGCGGGGCACCGAGCCCTAACCCGACACCGCTTACTCCACCTGCGCTGATGGCAAAAACGGCATCAATGATGCCTGAGCGCTCGGCTACAGCCCACGGGTTCAGCCAATGAATCACCTGCGCTGATAATCGGTCATACACGGTGAGCGCAACGACAACACCGACGCCATAGACGACGGCTATGCCGCTGAGCGCTTGCGCTCGCGCCGACCGAAGAGTGCCCCGACGGTCACTAGGTACGAGGTCGTCGTCATCATCGAGCCACAGAGGCAGCCAAGCTGCAGCAAACACGATCACGGAGCTAGCGGGGTCACCGCCTACCAGCAGCAGTGCCCACGCAGCGATGGCGGCGACGCTTGCACCCACAGCGTGACGTTGCGGGGCCAAACGCGACCCAAGCCACCTAGGCGCAGTTGTCGCAAGTCCGCAGGCAGCGATAGCCACGACAATCTTGGCGAGGCCATAGGGCTGCACACTTAGGAACGATCCGAGGTTCAGCCATTGACGTGGCGACGCATAGGCCCCAGCCGAGGCATCCCCTCCGGCGGCGAAGCTCCCTGCCGCCAGCAACCCTGCGGCGACCAGACCGCATGCGCCCGGATGGCGTATGAGCCATTCAAGAAAGCGAACACCGGCCAGGACCGCAGCGATAGCCGCGAATCCACCAACTACGGCAATTGCCTGATCGCTTGCCAATCCGCCTGCCAATCCAGCATCGACTAATCCAACGTCGATGCGTGCGACGAACACCCAGCCGATGCCCATGAGCAGTGTGGTGAGGCCGAAGAGCGTTTCGTTGCTGTTTGGTGCCCACCGTCGAATGGCCCACAGTGCCGCGACTTCGCCCGCCAACACGAGTGCCAGCCACCCAACGCTGCCCCACAACGATCCTGCTGCGGCGGGGCCGCGATCGAAGTCATCTTGTTGCGAGCTTTGCTGGGTGCCTAGTGCAGAAACGGCGAAGACAGCACAGATCGCCATGCTCGCAAGTGCCGCGAGCGCGGCGGAGGTTCGCTGCCGTCGCTGCAGCCTGGTCTTCAACGCGAGCGGGTGCGCCGCCAACCACGCCAGCCAGGAGGGTCTTTGGTGCTGCTGGTCTGTGTGTCAGTTTCGGCTGTCGACGGCGCAGCAGAGCGGTCAATGACTACATCCACGACGAGGGCTGTGGAGTTGTCGCGCCCACCGCAATCGTTGGCCTGACGCACCAACGCACGCGCTACATCGGAGGGGTGATGGTCTTCGTCGAGCAGTCGCGCGATCTCTGTTTCGTCTAGTTCGTTGGTGATGCCGTCTGTGCAGAGCAGGAACCGGTCATTGCCGGTGAGATCGAGGATCCAGTCGTCGATGGTCACGTCAGGCTCGACACCGATGGCGCGTGTGAGTGTGTTGCGTCTGGGATGCTCGGCTGCTTGGGCCTCGGTGAGGTCACCGGCGCGGACCATCTCGGCGACGAAGTTGTGATCCAGCGTGAGCTGTGTCAGTTCGCTTTCCTTGTAGCGGTAGACGCGCGAGTCACCCACGTTGACTAAGCACCACACCCGGCTGTCGTCGTTTCGGACTACCGCAATGGCGCACAGCGTCGTGCCCATTCCGGTCAGATCTGGGTGGGCAGTTGAGCGATGATGCACTACGTGATTTGCGTGTTGCACCGCGGCGAGCAACTCGCTTGGCGTAGACGGGGAGTTAGCTGCCAGCGTCTTGACGGCAAGGCTGGACGCCACATTGCCACCCAAGTGTCCGCCCATGCCGTCGGCCACCACGAACAGCCCGATATCGGCATACATGGCATCTTGGTTCTCGCTGCGTCGCAGTCCGCGATCAGAGGCACCGCCCCAACGGATGCGCATCTGTCGACTAGGAGCATTCATCAACGTGCAGTCTCGCGTTTTTGTCGACCTTCACCAACAGCGGTCGGCGCTCACGGGGTGACCTCAAAGACAGTGGAGCCAATCTGGACGTAGTCGCCGACTCGCACAACCGTCGTCGCGTCAACCTTCTGCCGGTTCAGGTACGTGCCGTTGGTTGAGCCCAAGTCTTCTACGACATGCTGATCGCCTTGGCAGGAGAGCCGGGCATGAGCTTGGGAGGAGTAACGGTCGTCGATGACGACATCGCAGTCGGCACTTCGCCCGATAGTGAGCACATCGTTCAGCAGATGTCGTTCGCCTTGGGCATGGAGGGGGGAACGCACGACGAGGGCTTGTGGCTGCGATGAGGCCTTGATGTTCTCATTTTGAGCGCCACGGCTAGCAAGGATTGATCTCCAATTCAGTTGGCCGCGTGGTATCGCCACGTCGGCCCATACGGCGCGCAGTACTCGCAAAAAAAAGAGATAGATCAACATGAGCGCGCAGATCGCAAGCAGCCGTACGAGCTGCTCAGACATCAGCTTGATCCCAACTTGACTCCAGCCGCAGATCGTGTTCGCCGATGGTGACCACATCGCCTGCGCCAAGGCGCTCGCTGGTCACCTCGATGCCGTTTAGCAGAGTCCCGTTGACACTGGCTAAGTCAACGAGGAGCACACCGGCAGCGTCGGAATGGATCTGGGCATGGCGCCGTGAAACTTTCGGACCGTCAAGCACGACATCGCAGTCGCCCCTCCGCCCGATGACGGTCTCGGTGCCCAGTTCGTGGCTTTGTCCGTCGCTGCCGACCAAGCTGAGGCCATACACGCTGGCCCAGTGTAGAAGTGGGCCCAGTGTGTGCGCCGCTGGGCTAGTCTGGTGGCTTCGCGCGCGAGTGGCGGAATTTGGCAGACGCGCAGGCTTCAGGTGCCTGTGCCCGTAAGGGTGTGAGGGTTCAAGTCCCTCCTCGCGCACGCCACCCAAGGTTCGCAAGCCCGCAGCTTGGCCCGCTAGTACAGCTTGGCCAGTGCAGTTGGGCCAGTGCAGTTGGTTGCGCCGCCCCGCTGGGCGTGCCTTTTAGTTGGGTGCGCCTTCGTGGTTGAGCAGCCAAGTTTTGAGGTCAAGTCCTCCGCCGAACCCGCCCAGCGAGCCGTTGGCGCCGATGACTCGATGGCACGGCAGCACAATGGGGACGGGGTTACGCCCGTTGGCTTGACCCACGGCACGTACCGCCTTGGGCCGCCCGATCAGCGCCGCCTGTTCGCCGTAGCTGCGGGTACTGCCGTGGGGAATGTCGCCCAGTGCTCGCCAAGCGGCCTCTTGGAATGACGTGCCGCGCAGGTCAAGCGGTAGGTCGAAACTGGTGCGAGTGCCCGCGAAGTACTCGTTGAGTTGCTGTGCTGCTTGGCGCAGGGTCGGATGGTCGGGGTCTTCGACCATGTCGTCGGGCAGCTTGACCGTTGTTTGGCCACCGCGCCACGCCACGGCGCGCAGCCCCTCGGTGGTTGCCACGAGGCCCAAGGGCCCAATGGGGCTGTCGATGGTGGCGTGCCAGTGTGTATCAGTGGTCATGGATTGCTCCTTGGGTTGTCAGAGTTGAGTTGCCAGATTTGCTAGCCGAATGTTCTTGTGCCAAATGTTCTTGTGCCAAATGTTCTGGTTACAGGCGCTCATGGCCCGCGGCGTGCCAGAGATGCTGCGCTGCCCATGAGCGATACGGACGCCAGTTTTCTGCCAGAGCTTCGAGTTCGCTAGCGCTGACCGGGTGGCCGACCAATCGTGCTGCCGCCCGCCGCAAGCCCAAGTCGGATGAGGGGAACGCGTCATCATGGCCGAAGACCCGCATAGCGGCCAGATGCGCCGTCCACGGTCCGATCCCCGTAAGTTCGCAGAGTCGGGCCACGGTTGCATCTAGCGTGTCTGCAGTGGTTAGGTCCAATTCACCGGCGGCTACGGCTTTGGAAAAACCAACGAGCGTGTCAACGCGTCGCTTGGTGAATCCCAGCCCAGCGAGCCCTGCTGTGCCGGCGGTCGAGAGCGTTGTCGCGCCCGGAAACAACCGCGTGGGCGGCTCCAAAACGTCGCCGTCGCTCTTATGCATAGGACCGATCGGCGTTCCGTGGCGCGCGGCAATGCGTCCGCTCAGCGTGCAGGCGGCTGCAAGCGAGATTTGCTGACCAACGATGATCCGTACAGCGGACTCGAAACGGTCCCATGAACGCGGCACGCGCAGTCCAGGCGTCGCTCGCACTAGCGGGCCGATCACCGAGTCGTCTGCCAACGCAGCAGTAGCCGGTGCGGGGTCTTCGTCGGTGCCCAGCAAGGCTCGGATCCGACCCACAGCATCAATGATTGAGTCGTAGGTCGGCGGCCACAGACGCAGTGTTAGGCGTTCACCGCCGTTAGGTGTGAGTGACACTTGGGCCACGCCTGGCTGACCGCAGGCACTGAAACTGCGCACGTACGTCGGCCCGGTCGCGTCGTCGTCTGCTGCTTCGACGCCGGGGATCGCCCTGCGCTTTTGGTGGGCGACGAATACGGCGAAGTCGTAGGGCGCCAAGGTGGGCACCTCAAGAACGAGGCCCCCGTCAAGTTCCCCATATGGTGCGCAACGACATAGCGCGCAACGACGCTTTGACCGAAGTTCGGTAGGGGCGAAGCAGCCCGCACCGGACACAAGCGCGTTGGACACAAGCGCATCGGACACACGCAGACACTACTCACGCACATCCGATGGTGTCCGACGCGCAGCGTGGTGTCACGCTGAGGCGCGACGAGCACGACGGCGCCGCAGCCACCACCCCACAAGCATCAGTGCGACCGCAATGAACGGCATGAACGGCAGCGAAGCGCCGACAACGAGCAGAATGCCACCGCCGATAGCTACCAGCGCGCCCCAACCGCCGCTCAACGCGTCGCCGAAGCCGGGTGAACTGTCTTCTTCTTCGATGTACAAGCTCAGTGTTGTGCTGCGCGCCAGTCTCGCCAGCTCAGCTCCGGCCTGGGTCACAGGCATGGCGCTGAGGCGGACATCCATGTCGAGCCCCCGGGTTGCGACCCGGCCTGCGATGCGTCCGTCAACCAAGGCATACCGCAACGTGGCAGACACACGTTCGCCGGGCTCGATGCGCTCGAGGCTTGCTCCGGCTGGCACCGTTAGGTCGTTGTTGTTGAAGCGCAGTGTGTTCGAGGACAGCGCCACGTCGGTCAGTGTCGTCTCGCCTTCGTTCTCCACTTCAATGCACAGACCAATTTCACCGTCGGACGATGCGACGACATCGGAGAATCCGAGACAGGGGTCGTCGTCGCCTGCGGCGATCCAGCTCCGCAGAACCACCGAAGTGTCCGGCACTGCTTCTACTGATTCATTAATCCACAAGATGATGGTCGCAAGGTCAACGCGGGCTTGGAGCGATTGCAGTTGTCCTCGCAGACGCTCTAGGTCGCTCTCGCGGCTCGCCAGTTCGCGTTCCAACTCCGCAACGCCCTCCATGTCGGTGGCTTGGGAAAGGAAGTTGCGCAATCGATCCACGCTGATCTCAGCCGTCGAGATGCGGCTGTTCAGGTCCACGACGATGTCGGTGACATCTTCGGCGTTGACGGTCTGCTCAACCAACTCTCCAACCTTCGACAGGCGGTCGAGTGCGGTCGCAAATTGCTCGGGCCGGATTCTGAAGGTCAGCATGGTGTAGGCGCGATCTTGGGTGCGTGCATCTTGGGTGAAAGTGAAACCGCCGAGCGCTTCGATGATTGAGTTCGCTTGTGCGGCAGCAGCGGCCACGTCGGCAGTCTCTACCGAGATGCGGGCCGTGTAGATGATGTCCCGACCGATCTCAGCCGGTACTGCGGGCACACCTGTTGCCAACGAGGTCGCAACTACCTGACTGGGCTCCGCCGCCGCACTTTCAGCCATCATTTCTTCGGCGTCTGCCGTGTCTTGGGCAGCCTCCATCATGGCTTCTTCTGCCATGTCGCCTGCGTCGCCTGCTATGGCGCCTGCCGATTCATTGCTGTCTGCGCGTGAGCCGTCGCTCGCGTCTGCTGCATCGTCCGACGCAGCAGACGACAAGAATGACCGCCCACTCTCGGCCTCGAAGTCGGCTAGGCCGTCGTCCGTAGCGCTGCACGCCGTCGCTATGAGCAGCAACGTCAGCGCGACGGCACCCAGTGTTCTTAGGCCCAGTGTTCGTGGGCCCAGTGTTCGTGGGCCCTGTGTTCGTAGGTATCGCCGAGCTGAACGGTTGGGGATGCGGTTGCTTGGGTCGGCCATGGTTGTCCCTCCTCTTATCGGCGGCGTGTTGCGCCGCGTTGTCTCACTGACTTACAGCTCCCCGTCGGCGTTCCTGTTGGGCCATTGCAATTCAATGTCGATCTGATGAATGTAGATCTGATTGCCGATCTGCCGACCATGCCGTGTTGCACGGCCGCGGTCGGCCCGCAGTCCCCGCAGTACTGTGCATAGGCATGGATGACGAAACGGCTGAAATCCCGCAGGTGAGCGCGCCGATTGCTGGCGATCGCCTCTATTTTCGCCAGCTGTTGTCGGGCCAAGATTTCGCCGTAGGTGACCCGATGGCTCACCAGATGGTCAACTTCGCGTATCTGATCGGCGACCGCCACAGCCGAGAAGCCGTCGTGGTGGACCCGGCTTATGACGTAGACGGCCTGCTTGACATCCTCGCTGAAGACGAAATGGACTTGGTCGGTGTGCTGGCCACGCACTTCCACGCCGATCATGTGGGCGGAAACATGATGGGCTACAGCATTGAGGGTGTCGCCCAACTGCTTGAGCGCCAAGGCACGAAGATTCATGTGCAGGCACCCGAGGCCGACCTAGTACTAAAAACCACTGGCATCTCCGTGAGCGACATGGAGCTACACGCACCCGGCGATGTCGTGAAAGTGGGCGACATCGACATTGAGCTGCTTCATACCCCTGGGCACACGCCCGGCAGTCAGTGTTTCTTGGTGGAAGGCGCTTTGGTGGCCGGCGACACGCTGTTCCTCGACGGTTGCGGCCGAACCGATCTGCCCGGCAGCGACACCGCAGCCATGTACCGCTCGCTGCACAACACTCTCGCCAAGGTGCCCGATGAGACTGTGCTATTTCCCGGCCATCGGTACTCATATGAGCCGCACGCCACCATGGGCCACACACGCCAAACCAACTACGTCTTCAAGCCGCGCAGCGAGGCGCAGTGGTTGATGATGTTTGGTGGGGGTTGAGTTTGGTGTTTGGCGCCGAGGGTGTGTTGGTGGCGCAGTGGTTGATGATGTTTGGTGGGGGTTGAGTTTGGTGTTTGGCGCCGAGGGTGTGTTGGTGGCGCAGTGGTTGATGATGTTTGGTGGGGGTTGAGTTTGGTGTTTGGCGCCGAGGGTGTGTTGGTGGCGCAGTGGTTGATGATGTTTGGTGGGGGTTGAGTTTGGTGTTTGGCGCCGAGGGTGTGTTGGTGGCGCAGTGGTTGATGATGTTTGGTGGGGGTTGAGTTTGGTGTTTGGCGCCGAGGGTGTGTTGGTGGCGCAGTGGTTGATGATGTTTGGTGGGGGTTGAGTTTGGTGTTTGGCGCCGAGGGTGTGTTGGTGGCGCAGTGGTTGGGTGTGTTAGTTGGGGGTATTAGGCGGCGGGCCTGCTGAGGTGAAGCGCGTGCCGGGCGGGTCAACGGCCCACTCGGCGTTGTGGTCCCAGCGATCTTCGTAGACGAGTTCGCGCAGTGGCCGCCGTCGCACCGGGCCGTGGCGTCCGGCGGGTCGGCCCAGAGGGATCGTGGCGTGGATGGCCACTTCGTCGGGAATGCCGAGTAGGTCGCGCAACTCGTCGGTGACGGCGTGATGCCACCCGGTGATGACGCCGCCGTAGCCCAGCGCCCGCGCGGCCAGCAGCAGATTCTGCACCGCGGGGTACACCGAACCGCCCTCTGTGGGCGTGGGCTGGCGGTACCGCACAAGACACGCCAAGATCACCACGGGCGTCTCCTCAAAGTGATCCACAAAATGCGCCATAGTGCGGGCCATGCGAACTTTGGGCGAGTCGTCGTCGGCGCTGTGTTCTGTCGTGTAGCCGTCGTTGGAGCGTTTCGCATTCCAGCCTTTGCGAAAGCTTTCACCGAGCAGCGCTTTGGCTTGCTGTGCTATTGGTCCGTCGCGCAGCACCACAAAGCGGAACTTCTGACGGTTGGAGCCGCTCGGCGCCCGACTGGCGTGCCACAGAATGGTCGCGAGGTCGTTTTCGGGTATTGGCTCCGCTAGGTAGCGGCGAACGGCCCTCGTGGTTGCCAGCCCTTCGAGCAGGCCGATTGGCTGTGGCTCTGCTTGGGTTGCCGTGCCAGACGCTGTGTCAGACGTTGTGCCAGTCGCTGTGTCATTTGCCGTGTCATGCATGGCTGACCTCGCAGGTGTATTGCCTTGGTGAGCTCATCGGCCGCCTTGTGTCTCGTCCAAGAAATCCACCAGCTTGACGATTGCGTGTTCGGTCACGATGCCCGCAATGCGACCACCGCTGTCTACGACGGGGTACATCTCAATGTCGGCATCTGCCATCGCTTCGGTCACTTCCCGCAGTGTCCACGACGGCCGGGCTGGTGTGATGTCGGCGGTCATAACTTCGGCGCAGGTGACAGACATCCAGTCGTTGCGATCCACGTCACGTGTGTCGCTAAGTTGGATAACGCCGAGAAATTCACGCTCAGGCCCGACCACGAAAGCTTCGAGCTGTTTGCGTTGCAGCGCAACTCCCCACACGAAGTCGGCCAGCGGCGCATCTGCGCGCACTGTGGGCACATCGGTGGACATCGCCGAGTTGACCGGCATTTCGAGGCGGCGTTCTAGGTGTCCCGTGCGGCTGTCTCGTTGGTACTGCGACACCGACGCGTTTCCGATCAGCACCTGCGACACAGCAACAGCCACTAACGCTGGCACGACGAACAGCGGCGCGCCGGTGGATTCGGCCACGAACATCACCGCGGCGAGCGGGGTGCGATAACCGGCTGCTAGGAACGCAGCGACACCAATGAACGGAAAGAACGCCAACGACTCGGGTCCAAGTTCGATCCACCCGCCCACGATCCGGCCCACGATCAGCCCGAACACAGCGAGCGGTATGAACACACCTCCTACACCGCCTCCGGCCAGCACCGTTGAGGTCGCCACGATCCTGATGACCAGCAGCGCGCCCAGCAACCACAGCGACGCTTCGGGGTTCAGTGCCCACTGAGTGAGCTGCCCTTCGGCGGTGGGGCCGAGCGACAGCGGCGCATCAAACAGCACTTCGCACAGCGCGGCCAAACCCGCGAGGATTCCTCCGGCAGCCAGCGCGATCATCCACCACGGCCGCGGCGAAGCGTGAATTTTCTTGGCCAAGCTCAGCACGCGGCAGAACACCGAGGCACCCCCGCCGCAGAGCGCGCCGACGACCGCGGCACCCAGCAGTTCTTGTCGGCCGAACTGCACGCTCACCAGCTCAGTTCCGATCTCAAAGGGGCGGTCGTCGAACCCGGTAACCAGCACGTACACGACGTAGCTAGATGCACTTGAGAGCAATGCAGGCAGCAGCGCCCTGCGGCCCAGGTCGCTCTTGTAGGGAGCCTCAAGAGCAAACAGCACGCCGGTGGCCGGCGCTTGGAAGATGGCGCTAACACCAGCCGCCGCGCCGGCTACTAGCAGCGCGTAACCCTCCCGACCTCGGAACAGCCGACGCACAACTCGTTGGATTGCGTTGCCGGCGGTGGCGCCGGCATAGATGGACGGACCTTCGAGGCCAACCGCTCCACCGGAGCCGACCGTCACGATGCCTGCGAGCAAGCGAGCGGGTAGGTCTCGGAGCCGCATTGGGCGAGCGCGGTCGTGGAACGAGCGGATGTACTCCTCAGAGGTCGAGGGGTTGAGCTGCTTGCCGAGATCGGCCCAGCGCAGCATCAGCACAGCACCCCACAAGCCGAGCGCTGGTGCGATCACCCGCTGCCACGGCGGCAGGTGCAGGACCCGCTCGAGCAGCACTTTCTCGGTTAGCACGGCCACAAGCGCCACACCGAAGCCTGTGACCACACCGACAGCGACGTAGGTGGTGAAGCGCAGCAGCCGGTTTCTCATGCGGGTCGTATCACATCGGGAGGTGGGCGGTGTGCGGAGAGGGTGGGATTCGAACCCACGAACCACCTCACGGCAGTTACTTCCTTAGCAGGGAAGCGCCTTCAACCGGACTCGGCCACCTCTCCATTGCAGCTGGCCGCTAGCGGCCAGCTCGTCCATTGCAGCCGACCGCTGGCGGCCAGCTCGTCCATTGCAGCCGACCGCTGGCGGCCAGCTCGTCCATTGCAGCCGACCGCTAGCGGTCGACTCAATGATCCAAGATAGCCCCACTTGGCCACAACCGGTGATGGGTCCGTTCGTCACCGTCGGCGGGGGCTGCCGGTAGGTTGGCCGACGGAGGGGTGGCAGAGCGGACGATTGCGACGGTCTTGAAAACCGTTGAGGCGCAAGCCTCCGGGGGTTCGAATCCCCCTCCCTCCGCCACCGGCCTTGCTGGTTAGCGCTTGGCTAGCGGCTGGCTAGCGGCTGGCTAGCGCTTGCGCGTATGTCGTCTGTGCGTATCGGCTGCGATCAACCGACGAGTCGGCGCAACGATTTCAGCCATTCGTCTGAGGAAGTCCAAGCTTCCTCGCTGACGCGCTCACGGGATGACGAGCTGGTGTTTGCTGCGGGGAACGAACCCAAGAATTTGACATCGCGTTGTTTCATCTTGAGCGCGCGTAAGCAGTCGGCGACCATTTCGTCGGAGATGTGACCCTCAAAATCGAGCAGAAAGCAGTATTCGCCGAGACCGCGGCGAGTCGGCCGCGACTCCAGTCGGGACAGGTCCAGACGCCGAGCTTCGAACTCCATGAGAATGCCGAGCAGGCTGCCCGGTTCGTTCTGCTGCTGGAACACCACGATGCTGGTTTTGTCGTTGCCGCTGGCCGGCGGCACTTGATTTTTGGCTAACAGCAAGAAGCGGGTCTGGTTTCCGCTGTGGTCCGCAATGGCTGCTACGACGGTCTGGAGTCCGTAGATAGCTGCTGCTGTGGGGCTGGCAATTGCCGCCACACCGGTGAGTTGATCTTCGCCGATGCGGCGTGCCGCAAGGGCTGTCGATGTGGTTGCTTCGATCTCGACGTCGGGCAGTCGGGTGTGCAAAAAGGATCGGCACTGCGCCACGGCGACAGGGAACGACATCACCGTGCGAATGGCCGACAAGTCTTCGGCGGTTGCTGTGCCCGGCAACGCCATCAGGTCAAGCTGAACACTCACCACGACCTCGCGCTGAATGAGGAAGTCGAAGTCGAAAGCCAGTGCGTCTTGGGTGACGTTGACTGCGCCCTCGATGGCGTTTTCCACTGGCACGAAGCCGTAGTTGACCTCGTCGTCATCTAATGCTGAGAGCACTTCGGGCACCGAAGCCAGCGGTACGTGTACGCACTGCGCTAAGTCGGACTGGGTTGCCAGCGCAGCCTCGGTGAACGTGCCGCGCGGACCCATGTACCCGATGCGAGTCGGTGCATATAGGTCTGGTAGGCCCTGTGGTGCAACGGCATCGGCCACCGGGGCAGGATACGCACCGTGTCGCGGGACCGAACCTCGGCTTGGGGCGGGTAGAACGACGTTCAATGGACGCTTCCCGTCTCGCCTCATTGTTGGCCGAAGTCCGTGAGGGAACGACGCATCCCGACGACGCGTTGACGCAATTACGTCGGCTGCCGTACGCCGACATCGGCGGCGCCCGTATCGATCATCACCGTACGCTGCGCACTGGCCATCCTGAAGCTGTCTATGGGCCTGGTAAGTCGCCGGGCCAGTGCGCGCGCATCGTGGCGGAGCTGCTGAGCGTTGGTTCGGGCCCGGTCTTGTTGACGAGAGCGGTTTCCGATCAGGTCACCGCAGCGATGGCTGCATGCCCCGGCGGTGCGGTGCATCGCCCACCCGGCCGCGAGAACGATTCACCCGCAGAACCAGCCCAGTTGCCAGCCCAGTTGCCAGCCCAGTCGCCAGCCCAGTTGCCAGCCCAGTTGGCGACGGTGGTGTGGCGTGCTGCGCCTGCTCGCCCGGAGCGAGTGGTGATAGCTGCCGCCGGAACGGCGGACGGACCAGTGGCCGCCGAAGCGGCGTCAGTGCTCAGCGCGTTCGGTGTTACCGCAGAGATGGTTGCCGACATCGGCTTGGCCGGTCTTCACCGTTTGCTGGCCGAGATCGACACGCTGGCATCGGCTGAGGTGGTCATTGTGGTGGCCGGCATGGAAGGAGCGCTCGCCACCGCAGTTGCAGGTGTTGTATCTGCACCGGTCATTGCTGTGCCGACCAGTGTTGGCTACGGCGCCGCGCTCGAAGGCGTCACGGCGCTGTTGGCTATGCACGCATCGTGTGCTGCGGGCATTGCCGTGGTGGGCATCGACAATGGCTTCGGCGCAGCGATGGCAGCCATGCGCATCTTGGACTTGGCGGCCCGTTCCGATGTGCAGCTCAACGGCGGAGCGCAATGATGCACGGCGACCACAACAATCCCGGTGACCCCGGTGACCATGACGACCCCGGTGACCACATTGGCCAAGGTGATAACAGCGCTGCTGCGTCGATGCGCGAACCGAGTTCTGTGCGCGCCAACGCAGCCGAGCCCCACAGCTATGCACCATTGGTTGGCAACTTGGCGTGGTTCGATCCGATCTCGGGCATAGCGGGTGACATGGCGCTTGGTGCGTTGCTCGATGCCGGCGCGGATCTCAAGTACGTGACCGCGCAGTTGCAGATGTTGGGACTTGACGGCTGGCACCTAGATGTCGAGCGGGTCACCAAGAACGAACTCGCAGCGACTCGCGCCATCGTTGTCGCACCCGAGGGCCATCACCACCGCCGCTGGCGCGACATCCGGTCGCTGCTCGAAGCCGCACCGCTCACCGAACGTGTCCGCCAGCGTGCCTTGGCGGTGTTTGAGGCCCTCGCAGTCGCCGAAGGTCAAGTACATGGCACCTCGGCCGACGAAGTCCACTTTCACGAAGTGGGCGCGCTCGACGCCATCGTGGACATCGTGGGTGTGTGCGCAGCGCTCGAATCGCTCGATGTCGACACTGTGTGCTGCGGACCGGTCACTGTGGGCATGGGCACCATCAACGCAGCTCACGGTGTTTTGCCGAACCCGCCGCCCGCGGTAGTCAACTTGCTCGTTGGCCGCCCCGTTGTGGGCGTGGATCTTGACATCGAGCTCACCACACCCACAGGCGCTGCCATTGTCGCAGCTTTGGCCGAGCGTTTTGGCGCGGCACCGGCTATGACGATCACCCGGTCTGGCTTCGGTGCAGGCACCCGCGACTTGGAGGGTCGTCCCAACGTCACCGGCGTGCTGATCGGCACAGCTACTGCAAACACGCATGCATCGGTGCTGGCGGCGTCTTTGGCCGCCGTGCCTGCTGCGGACACCACGACTGAGTTGGTGGAACTAGCAACAAACCTCGACGACATATCTGGGGAGGTGCTCGGACACGCAATCGACGCTCTCGTCACACACGGCGCCCTTGACGCTTGGGCCACCCCGATCGTGATGAAGAAGGGCCGCCCTGCTTACACACTGACGGTGATGTGCCACCCTGCCGACGTTAGCCAACTTGCCGCTTTGACAACGCAGCTCACCGGCACGCTTGGGCTGCGAGCCTGCACTGTTGTGCGCACGGCGATGCAACGGCACATGTCCACTGTTGAGGTGGACGGGCACCCCATCGGGGTCAAGCACGGCCCGCACCGCAGCAAACCCGAATGGGACGATGTCGCCGCGGCCGCAGAGTCTGTTGGACGCGCCCCGGTTGATGTCGCGCGCGACGCTGCTGCCACTGCGCAACGCACCCACCCAACAGACCCCCCTCCAGTAATGAAGTGCGGTAATGACCCCCCAGTGCTGAGGCCCAGCGATGAGGCCCAGTGCTGATGCACAGGGTTGCGGCGAACGCTGCTGCATCTGCGCTAGCACACAGCAGGCTCCTAGACTTGCTCTCACACCAGCAGCCGATTCGGTTCGCTGATGTCATGTGCCAGCGCTTGTAGCTCAATTGGACAGAGCATCTGACTACGGATCAGAAGGTTCGGGGTTCGAATCCCTGCAAGCGCGCCAATCCGCTACGCCTCCCCGCTGAGGCATTTTGAGCAGGGCATTTTGAGCAGGGCATTTTGAGCAGGGCATTACAAGCAGCAGGAGCACCATGACTAAACGCAACATTGCCATCATCGGAGGCGGCATGTCTGGGTTGGGCGCCGCTTGGGGGTTGTCTCAACACCCAGACCGGTTCGACTTCCGGCTCTATGAAGCCAACGACCGCCTTGGCGGCAACGCCTTCACTGCTGATATGCCGCAAGATGACGGTACGTCGATTCCTTTCGACATCTCAGTCACCGCGCTCATTCCTTCGGTGTACGACCATGTTCTGCTGCTGCTGGAGCGTTTCGGCATTGAGATTTTTGAAACAGAGTTCAACTACAGCGTGACCTATCAAGGCGGCAGATACGCCCACGATTTCGATTCCGACATCAGAGACCAGTTGCAGCCCGAAATTGAGCGGTTCCAGCGCCTGCTGCGGCGGCTGCATGTGTTCGGTCGCCTCACTCATGCTCGGTCGAAGTTTCTGAACGCGCTGAATCCGTTCAACTACATCACCATGAAGACAGTCCTGAATCTTGGTGGGTTCTCTATTGATTTCAGGTACAAGGTCCTCAAGCCGATGTTTGTCAACTTTTTGATGGCGACCAACGTGTTCGACATGCCCGCCGCGCTGTTCGCCCGCTACCTCGAGTTTTTCGACATTGAGTCGGCGACACCCATGCATACTTGGGATCAAGGAACGCGGCACATATATGAGCACATGACGGCCGACTTCACCGACAAGATTCATCTCAGTCGGCCGGTTCGCAAGGTGTACCGCGAAACGTCACAAGTGGTGGTGGAGGCCGCCGATGGTGGCCGAGAAACGTTCGATGAAGTGATTTTCGCTGCCAACGCCAACCAGACGCTGATGATGCTCGACAAGCCCACGCGGCTGGAGCGTTATCTGTTGTCGTCGGTCCGTTACGAGAGCGAACTGCACAACCATGTGCTGGTGCATTCGGACGCGTCGGTCCTGCCCGACGACGAAGTGGAGTGTTTGACTAAGCGCAGCAATCATGTTGAGCAGTACGCCACCCGACCCGACAACTACGAACTCACCTACATTATGCACAACCAGCAGCCATGGGCTTATGGCTCCGACAAGCCGTGCTTGGCGACGTACAACTCAAATACCGCCATTGATGAAGACAAGATCGTTGACCGTTGGTGGTTCCAACACATAGTGCATGACGTGCGTCATGTGACACTGCTTGTGCCGCTGTTCCGATTCCTTCAGGGCAAGCGCCGCAGCTGGTACTGCGGGGCTCACACGTTGGTCAACAGCCAAGAGACTTGCTTTGTGACCGGGCTTGCCGCGGCGATACAGATCGGTGCCGACTACCCGTTCGATGACGCGAACGCCCGCCAAGCCTTCAACTACTACGGCAGCATCCTCCACGGCTCCCGCTTCCGCAAAGTTAGCAACTAGCAGGCTCTGGGCTTCTGTCCGGCGAGTCCGCCAAGCGACCAAGTCGTTGAGCGAGATCGTCGAAGGCACCGCGAATTGCTGACGCGTTGAGCGGTTCCACGTTTAAACAACCGTGAGTTCTTCGCGCTGAATCCAGATGCCGTGTGCTTCAAATGTGATCGGCGCCGTTTTGATGTGCTGCCGATAGCGCTGCGTTAGCTAATTTGCGAAGTCCCCGTGCGTAGGCCCATGGTGCAGACGATGTGGGGCGGGGTGGCGTCGCCGTGGGTGACGGGTGGCACGCAGAGTTGATTGTCTCGGTGGAGGTCAACTACAAGAGCGGCGAGGTCTGCGGTGGTTCGTTCTCGCAGCGCGCGAGCGAGTTTTTGAGTTGCCGATTCGCGCAGAGGTCGATCGTTGATGGCATCCAGTGCAGCTTCAAGTTCGGCTCTGGTGGCTAACAAACTGTCGGTGAAATTGTTGAGCTGACCGTCGAAGCGTTTCCAGACTTTGCCGCGTACGCCTTGCAACCCACCGCTGGTGCGGCCCGTCGGCGTGCGCAGTGCACCCGAGAGCGCAGCGGCGACCAAGTCGTGATGACCGTCGAGGCGCTGCGCTGGCGGTGTTGAGGGTGTGCATTCGGCGCGCCGAAGCGCTTCTTGGGGGGTGACACGTCGGCTGACCTCGTCGGGTTCAACGAACGCAAACGCGTCGGTGCCTGCGTGGGTTTGGGTGTGAACCACCACACCCGCCCCAGCGCTTGTCTCAGCGCTTGTCTCAGTGCTTGTCTCAGTGCCTGTCTTGGCGTCGGTAGGGCTGTCGGTAAGAGACTTGGTTGCGTACACCACATCTGGCAAAGCGGCAACAGTTTTGGCTAACTCGGGGTTGGTGTTTTCTGCGTGACGCCAGATCTCATACGCCATCGACACCGGGTCAACTTCTTCACTGCCGTCGCCTCGCCCAAACCCTGACGACTCATCAAAGACACCTGCGACTAGTTGCCGTTCGGAATCGTCGTCGAAGAAAGCCTCATCAGAGCCGAGCAGTTTCGCGTTCTCTCCTAAGCGGCGCAGTACACGTCCGCGCAACTCGATCTCTTTTTCTACGGAGGCATCGGGCATCAACGAAATCACCAGCACCTCAGCCGAGCGCTGTCCGATGCGGTCAACTCGGCCGGCGCGCTGCACCAGTTTGACAATCGCCCACGGCAGGTCGTAGTTCACCACGATGTGAGCGTCTTGGAGGTTCTGACCTTCCGACAACACATCGGTTGACACCAGCACGCGCAGTTCGTCCCGCACTGGTGCTTCGTCATCTTCGTTGTTGACACGGTTGGATACCGGTGAGAACCGCTTCGCGACAGTGGTGGGGTCGTCGGTGTCACCTGTGACCACTCCAATATCACCGACACCACGCCGCTGTAGCTCGTTGGATACGTAATGGGCCGTGTCCGCGGCTTCGGTGAAGATCAGCACCTTGTCGTCGGGATACTGCTGCGTGAGCATGTCTAGGAGCGCTGCGATCTTGCCGTCGCGGTCTGCGTCCCAGTCTCCGAAACGATCCAACAGGTCGGTGATGATGTCGGCATCGGCGCGCAGATCGTCAACGAGATCGTCGCTGAACATCTGCGGCGGTGCCCAGCGGATCGCCTTGGGATCCTTGGCGCGCAGCTTGTCGTACGCGCTTGCCGCAATCTCTTCACTTACGCCGAACAGTTCGCTGATGTCGCTGTCTGTGTTGTTGCTGTCTGTGTTGTCATCGGTGCCGTTGTCCTCGTCGCTGCTCTCAGGTTCTTTGTCGGTCTCGGCTGCCCACAGTGCGTTATCTACTGAGCCGATTGGTACATCTACGTCGTTTGCTAGCGCGTGGGCTGCTACCAAGTTCCTTAGCCGGTGACGCCGAAGGGTCGCCACAAACGCCGGCCCCGACGACGACAATCGCTTAAACATTGTGATTCGGGTGAAACCCGCCAAGTTGCCTTGTACTGAGTTCTCGAGATCCTCAACTAACTGTTGTTGTTCAGCATCGCGGGGCACGAAATCTGGGTCAATGTAGTAGCCGAGTTGGTAGCGAGGTAGCCGCAGGTCACCGATCGCGTCAAGGGTGTGGTCGGAGGTCATCTCGTACGTGGGATCGTCACCGGTGAGTTCCCAGTCGATCGGCACGGGCTTCCGCTGAGGAAAGTAGAACCGTTTACCGCCACCGAAGGTCAGATAACGCCTACCGTCGGTGTCGATAAGGGCGTAGTTGTCCTCCACGAAGCGGCGCGTGCGGCGCACCATGTATTGCGACATGAGCGCTTGCCAGTCCTCAATATGTTCCGACCGTCCGAACGCCGCTAGCGAGGAGGTTTGGCCGCCGCACTGATATGAGAAATCACTCTCGCCTTGCTCGGCGATCGCCTGCTCGGGCCGGATACCCAGATCGGTATCGGGACGAATGAACAGCCCAAGTTGCGCTGCAAGATCGCCGAATTGTTTGTTGTACGGGGTGGCAGTAAGTAGCAGTGCCCGCGAGTCGTTGTCGGTGATGTAGTCCTTGATGACTTGATGGTCTCGGCGTTTGTCGCTTCGCAGGTTGTGCGCCTCATCAATGATGACCAGCCGGTAACGGCGGGCATCTGGCAACTCGCGATGCACCATTGACAGGGATTTCACCTTGCCGCGTATCTCATAGCGATGCAGGTACGAATCCCACATGTCGGTGAGATTTTTCGGGCAGATCACCAACGTCTCAAAGCCCTGCTCTTCTTGTAGCAGACGGGCGATTGCAGTAGCAATCAGCGTCTTACCCAACCCCACCACATCGCCGATCATCGCTCCGCCTTTGCCCATCACGATCCGAGCGGCGATCTTCACAGCGGCTGCTTGAAAATCCAGCAATTCGTCACGCATTGACGCTGGCAGGCCGTACTCACCCAATCCTTCGCGTGCTTCGCGCGACAGGTGGTACGCCATTTTCAGATACACCAAGTACGGGTCGAGCGGCTGAGCCGAAACCCACGATTCATCCAACACTTCGGCGAGCAGCGGCGCGGCATCCACCGTAAACGGGTCATTCCAGCGTTCCTCAAACCAGCCGGCGAGCTTGTTGGTGGCGTCGCCGTCTACCACGTCAACGTTCAGTTCGCCCTGTTCGCGCAACCCTGAGATGCTCAGATTCGACGACCCCACATAGGCCACGCGAGGCGCCGCAGTGTCGCCGCGATGGCAGAGATACAGCTTGGCGTGCAGCCGATGCGCGGTATGCACCCTGACTTGCACCGCGCCCGATTCGATCTGTGCCAACAAAGTTCGCAGCGCGACTTCATCACCGTAGGTGGGCAAACCCACCTGCAACTGCTCCCGGTACTCCCCAATCGTTTCGCTTCGCGTGCGAGCCGCGCCTGCGTTGTCCATCGGCGCAGTCGCAGTGCCAAGAGCCAGTCGAGCCATCTCATCGGTTGGTGTTTCCGCCATGCCCACGAGGATCCGCGCTTTTGGTTCATTGGCCCGAGCCGGCAGCGCTTCCACCGCTTCGGCTAGCAGCGCCCAGCCGCGCAGGTTGAAATAACCGATCGCTGCGTCAAGCCGGTACGACGAACCCAGCGTCGTCAGCAGCTCGGCATCAGTGCACCGTTCGATGTTGTCAAGGATCACTGGCACAAATCACCGCCACCCATCGGCAGGTGCCGCGCCAGATGACGCGCACAACGAAAACTGACGGACGCGTAAAACGCGCATCCAACAGCGCGTAAAACATACATCACCAGATGTGTGAAACGTACATTTGTGAATGTGTAGAACAGACAATTGCTCCGTTGGCTGCCCTGTTGGTCAGGTACGCTGCGGGCGTGGATTCTTACCTTGAGCGCATGGCAGACGCTCTGCTGGGTGAAGTTCTCCACAGCGCGCCGGCGGTGATCGTCACCGGCGCAAGAGCATCGGGTAAGACCACTACGGCGATGCGTTACGCGGCGACCACAGTGCGGTTTGACAATCCCAACGAGGCGGCGGCCTTCGAGGTTGATCATGATGCGGCGCTCAACGGTCGGCCCGAGCCGGTGCTGTTCGACGAATGGCAGGTGTGCCCTGCAGTGGTTGGTGCCGTCAAGCGAGCGGTCGACTCCGAGCGGCGACCGGGCCGCTTCATCTTGACTGGGTCGGCGCGTTTTGATGCCAACCCGGCGCTGTGGCCGGGCACCGGGCGTCTCATCCGCATAGCGATGGCGCCGATGACTGTGCGAGAACAGCTCCGTCGCCCGCAGCGGTACTTCCTGAGCAGGCTCATACAGCCCGACCGTGTCGTCAAGCGTGCCGTTGATCCACCGGATCTGCGCGGGTATGTCGAGCTTGCACTGCGAGGCGGCTTTCCCGAACCTGCCCTCGAACTCACCGGAGTGGCGCGGCGTGAGTGGCTCTCTAGCTACCTCAGCCAACTGCTGGTGCATGACCGCGCTACAACCGGCAGCGGTCCCGACCCCAGTCGGCTCGGCACTTACTTTGAGGAGTACGCCCTCAACTCCGCCGGGGTAGTTAACGACACCACTTTGGCGACCGCAGCCGGAGTTGACCGTCGCACAGCGCAGTCTTATGCCCGCCTGCTGGCCGACCTGGGTGTTGTCAACGAGTTGCCGGCGTGGAGCACCAACCGTCTGAAACGACTGGCCAAAATGCCCAAGCGACTGGTGGCCGACTCTGGGCTGCTCGGTGCGGCAATCGGCGCTGACGAGGCGTTCGCGATGAGCAACGGTGACGTGCTCGGCCGCATGATTGAAACGTTCGTGGTCAACCAGGTGCTGGCCGAAGCTCCATTTGATCCGCTGCGTCCACGCTGGTATCACCTGCGCGCACAAGATGGCCGACGCGAAGTAGATCTCGTTGCCGACCTTGGCGTGCGAGGCATTGTTGGTGTCGAAGTTAAGGCTCACAGTGCCCCCAAGCGAGATCACGCGCGGCACCTGATGTGGCTGCGAGACACGATGGGGGAGCGGTTTATCGCCGGAGCGGTACTGCACACCGGACCAGACCACTTCATGCTCGCCGAGCGCATCGAGGCTGTGCCGATCTGGACTCTGTGGGACTGAACCGCGACCCTGCTGCGAAGCGAATGGGTTGGATCATGGCTCGTCAGCTAAGCCGCTGAGCGCCTCTATCAGTGACGGAAAGATGAGCTGAATCTGTTGGTTGAACTGATTGGACGACACCTGCGGGGCCGCGGAGTCGGTTTGTGCCGACTCGTTCTGTGTCAAGCCGCTGTCGGTGCCTGGCTGCCCTGCGGTCACTCGCTGATGGCCTGCAAACGCTGTGCGACAACAGATTTTGCTTGGGTGCCGTAGCACAGCCAGTCCCGCAGCACTGCGGCGTAGAGATTCGCAGTGTTGTCGTCAAGAGTGTTGTAGGGCGGGTGCTGGTCGGTGATGTCAAAAGCTTGCGCCACGCCATCCCAAAAGTTACGCACGGCGACGCTCTCAATCGAGCGGCCGGGTTGTGGTGCCGCGTTGTCGCTCATAGTGAACTGCACCTGTCAGTCACGCGCGCTGTTGCCATGGCCGAAGTATGCCGTACTACACGTTTGACTGCCGACCCGCACGTTGTAGTAGCTGTTCTGCTCAGCGACCGGCCCGCCGCAGCAAATGACCGGTCTGAGGTGGGCTACTGGGAAGGCGACTGGATCATCGGCGCCGGCAACAAGACAACCTCAACTTGATGCCCAGAAAACTCCACAACTGGCAATCGGCCGCAGACATCTACACTCAACACGCAAACAACCACCGATAGAGCTTGCCGTCTCTCTTTGGCCGCTGACAAGTAGGACTGTGAGATGTCGAGACCGATGAACCGGCATCTGTGATGAAGCGCAGCGACACCGCTCGCGCCGACCCCGACAAACGGTTTGGGTTAGTAGGCGTGCTGACCGTCGTGTCCCGCGCGTCTGGTGCATGGTTGTCCGCTGCGTTTTCCGATGTGCCCGCAGCGGGGTGCCCGTGCCGCTGTGGCGGCACGCGCGGCTTCTTGGGAAGTCCCTGTCGTCGAGTTTGCTGGTTTGGTGTTAGCACTTGTGCCGTTGGTTGCTCCGGCGCTGGTGAGTTCGTTGAGTCGTTTGGCGATGTCGCCGCGTCCGTCGCGGTGAAGCCGCCATGCTTCTGCTAGCAGCATGTCTCTGTTGTCGATGATGTTCAGAAGTGCAGGCGCTTCGATGACGCGGGCGCTGCTTTCTGGATCGTAGTGTTCTGCGAGCAGTCCGTTGTCTATGAGACGCCGCACAGCACGCTGGGTTGTACGTGTGTTCAGACCTGTTTGTTCGGTGATGTATGTGATTGTCGCCGCTGGGGACTGCCGGATGGTGTTTAGCACTTCTGACGTAGACGACCGTGAGCGCAAGGCAGCTTGAGCGGCTCTGTGTTCCCACGCGGCTACGCATTCATGTACCGCTGCGGCGTAACCGCAGGCCACCACAACAGCATCAGATAGGTACCCGATCATCGCCGCGAGCGATGCTGCGCGCTGCTCGTCGCTCGCTTTGCCGATGTACGACTGGTATTCGGTGAGGCAGTCGTAGTATCGCTGTTTCTGAACACTGATCGCAGCGGACAGCGGTACGGGGGTGTTGAGATGTCCGTGTCGATGGAGCACATGATTTGAGAGGGCACGTCCGATTCTTCCGTTGCCGTCTGTGTATGGATGGATCGTCTCGAACTGGGTATGCACGACCGCTGCTTTCACTACGGATGGCATCCACAGGGCGCTGTTAGAGATGTAGCCAGCTAGGTCTGCCAGCAACGCGGGCACTTCGCTGTGTGGTGGTGGCACGAAATGCGCCCCTGCTGGGGTTTGGTGGCTGTGTCCGACCCAGACTTGTTCGCTACGAATCCTCCCAGCACCGTACTGGTCTTCGGTTCCTTTGAACAGTGTCCGGTGCAGTTCGTTGATGTCGTCGGCGGTGATGTCGCTGTCGGTTTGGCTAGCGAGCGCAACAGCATCAGTGTTCATTTTGACGCTGCCGAGTGTCAGTTTGTTTTTGTGTGCAGTCTCGCGAGGGCTTCGCCCGCGTAGTGACTCCATCAAACTCAGCGAACGCATCGTCGTTCGGATGTTCTCCACTCTGCTTGTCGCTAAACCTTCAGCGCGGGACAGCAGCATTCGTGTCGTGGTTGACGTGATGGGCTTGTCGGCCTCACTGAGGTTGCGTTCCGCTAGCTGTACTAGGTCGTTCAGTTCTGGCCTGATGTTGGGAATCCAGTCGGCGAGCGGATGAGGTACGTACGCCTCGTAAGGGACGGACACCATCTTGGTGCCAAGCCAGTACTTGTATTCAAGTTCAACGCGACGACCCATGCCCTAGATGATACCACGAACATAAAGTTGCGCCACTGTAGCTCGCAACTGTCGCAATGTTATGTTTGTGCGACAGTTGCCGCACAGTCGTCGCCGGCCTGCCCTGAGAACAGACGCTGGCAGCACGAGACGCTCATCAAACGACGATCCGCAGCATGCACACGCAACACGGTTTCGGCACGTCGTTCGATGTTGTCGAGAATCAACGGCACGCCACTACTCCTTGTTGCCGAAGATCATGCGGTCGCGCAAGTTCCCCGCAGCCTCAAACGCGTCTTCGATGCCCCACGCCTGCGCCAGCAGCCAGTCCGCCCGGTCGGTGAGATGCCGCAGTTTCGCCATGTTGTATCGACCAACTTTGACACCAGCGTTCGCCTTCCACGCCAGATGGGTGGGCATCTCTTCTTGAAGGGCTCTTGACAGCGCCAATAGACTCCCGAGTTTCATGTCACCCGAGGCAGGATTGCCCACAACAAGACTTGCGAGACGTTTGATGTCACCCGGAAACGCTGCAAGCGTGCTTCGGGTGACATGAAACTCGTCCCCATAAGCGAGCCACCACAAATAGCCCCAACGCCCAGCAAGAGCCACAAGTGCCAAGTCGCGTTCAACGTCGTTCGCGAAGTTCAGCCATGCCGTCCGTTTGCTGTTCGTCTCGACCGGCTCGCAGGTGACCGGATCAACCGTCGGCGGCTCATCCACGAAGACGCCGAGTATGTACCGGGCCACCGTCTTGTAGCCGAGACTAATTTCGGACGATTCTTGACGAATCGACCCCGAGAGGGGCTGCACTCGCAGAAGCTTTTCGAAGGCAGGTGTGATTGCGTGGTCGGAGAACGGCCACTGGCGCGGCGACGTTGCCGTAAGGAACGAATTGTCGGGTTGCGCGTACGCAAGTTGACTAAACAGATGCTCTCTAGTCTCAGAGAGCCACCGGTTACATCGGGTGACGAATAGGCTCTGGGCAATATGTCGCCGTTTGCCGACCAAGATGGAATTGCGCACTTTCGATGAGCCGGCAAACAAGCTGTCCGGTTGAAGCGCGAATGACGACACCCAACGCGAGTCCATGAGTTTTGGCAGTGCATCTCTCAGTGTCACGAAGTGGCGGCTGAAGCAGAGGGAGTGCATGACGATCATGGCGAAGCGGCCTTGGTTGTTGAGCAGGTTGGCTGCTCGTTCCATGCATACGGCGTAGAGGTCGGGGCATTTTTGGGTCTCGTAGCCAACCCAGCGGTAGCTGGTGACTTTGGAGGTTTTGATATAGGGCGGGTTGCCGATGACTACGTCGAACCCCCCGTTGCGCCACACGCTGGGGAACTCCACGAACCAGTGGAACGGCTGGTGCGAGTTCACCCAGTCGTCGAAGTCGCTGGTCTCGCTGCGCATTTTGTGCAGCAGTCGGTTGCACTGTGCGCGGGCAGTGGCAAAGCGAGCCTCGAGCCTCGCCTTGCTGTCGGCTACCGGTATCTCAGCACTGCGCTCCAATGGCAAAAGCCCGTCGGGAGTTGTGAGCTGTGCTTTGTTGTCGGCTGCTGCATCTCTGTGTGCCACCGGCGACAGCCCGTCGGTGGTTGAGTGCCTTGCGCTGCCGTCTTCGCCGGGCAGTTCGGCGAGGCCGCCGTCGGTCTGCTGAGCAACGAATGAGTCGTAATCGGCGGCTACTTCGGCAGCGATTTTGGCGATGTCTGCGAGCGCACCGCCGAGGTCGAGTTGGCCACCGCCGAGTCGTTTGGTTGCGTCGTGCTCATCGGCGATGCCCACCAGCAGGTTGCCGCATTTGATGTTGAAGTCGAGGTCGGGCAGCGGTTCTAGGTCTTCCACGCGCTCCACTTGGGCTGCCAGTTTTAGGAACAGCCGCAGCTTGGCGATCTCGGGCGCGTCGCGCATCAAATCAACACCAAACAGGTTGTGCAGGCAGATCGTTTTCAGCAGCCAGTACCGGCTGCTGGGATGAGCGCGCGTCTCAGCGAGGAACGACGGCACCGGCCGGCCGCGGACTTCAAGCTCTTCGGCGCGTTTCAGTACTTCGCTATACAGCGGCTCGAGCACATCCAACGCTGCAAACAGAAACGCTCCCGAGCCGACGGTCGGATCGCAGATCGTGAGCGAGCGCAACACCCCAAACGCGGTGTCGCACTCAGCGGCGTTGGTGAGCTGGCTCAGGTAGTCGCGCAGCAGCTCCGGCAGGTCGAGGTTCTCGGTGATTGCGTCATTGATTGTCCAAGTGCGCTCGGGGTCTTCGAGCAGCTCAACTTGGCGTCGCCACCGCTCGCGCCGATGCACCACATCGCACCAGCGCTCGCCCGGCAACCCAAGATGCTCGCCAACCGGTGGCAGTTCGATGTACTCCGCAGGGTCGCCGCTGCGCCACTGCCAAGGCCACGCGTCCCCCACCGGCGGCAGATCGGCTGTGCTTGCTTGCTTGCTTGCTTGCTTGCTTGCTTGCTTGCTTGCTTGCTTGCTTGCTTGCTTGCTTGCTTGCTTGCTTGCTTGCTTGCTTGCTTGCTTGCTTGCTTGCTTGCTTGCTTTTGAGGTTGCGAATTCTATTCCGTGGCCGTTGCTGTCATGGAGGTACGCGTCACCTGACCCGGCTAACAGCAAAGCCGGGTCGTCCAGTCCAGCAGCTACCAGACGGTCCCCAACAGCGGGCAAAATCGCCGACGTGGCCATGTAGCCGGTCACATCGGGTTTGGTGTAGTAGGCGCCGTTTTCTTTCTGCCCGGCATCGGTGAAGTTGATGTACTGCTCAAAGATGAACCCCAAAATGTCTGGGTTGATCTCGTTCGGTTCACCAGTTGGGCGCTCATCGAGATGCCAGCGCCACTTGTCCAAAAAATCAAACAACGACGCAAACGCAGCGTCACCAATCTCGATGTCGTAGGTCAATTCCAAAGGGTGCGGCTCAAAGATGCCGCCGTTTACGTACGGCACATCACCGATGATGTGTTGCAGCGCAGGGTCGTCGTAGCTGCGGCTGCCCACAGCGCTGCCGAGCCCCACATGAAACAGCGGCAACAAAAACCGCTTGTAAAACGCATAAAACTCAGCAAGCCCGTACTGCTCACGCACCATCCCCAAGCGGTTACGCAGATAGTTCCGGTCGCTGTCCAAAAACCCTTTGCGCTGAATGAAATACACAAACATGATCCGGTTCAACAACACCGACGCGTACCAACGCCGTTCCGCCTCCGGGCCGATCCCCTCAATCTGCTCAGCGAAGCTGCGGTGCTGTTTTTGAAACTCCCGATAGAACGACTTAGTGATCTTGTCGGCGTTGAACGCACGCCGAATGCGCGCCAGCACCGACGTGGCCGTCAAGCTGTCTTCTTCGTCAATGTCGAAACTCGCCCCGACAAGCCGCTGCAACAACGCCCCCGACGGTGCCGCTGCGGGGTAGCCGTGATCCACCAATCGGTGGCCAACCCCGCTAGAACGCTGCTCGGGCCACAACCACAAATGCCGCTCGGGCGACACAAACACCACTAGCTGATCGCGGCTGAGCCGCCGTAGCCGCCGCACCACACGATGCTGCTCCGCGCGCTCCGGCAAACCAAAGCCGCACTCCACCAGCCAAGCCGTCACACCTCGCTTGTCGGCGACCGCGACCGGCGCTAACTCGCTGCCGTCAACACGCACTGCCTCGTAGTTCGGCGGGTTGTCCCAACCCATCCGGCGGAACAACGCCCCAAAGTCACCCCCACGCAACAACTTGGCCAACTCCTGCTCAATCACCAACGCCCCCTCGCTGCCTCACCTGCACTGTCTCACCTGCGCGCTCTCGCGCCGCAAAGATACGCGTTTCGTACAGGCCATCGGCCAACTACAGCACGATGCCGGCAAAACGGCAGAGTTCAGGCATCTCTTAGAGCCCGCAGGCCCGGCATGACCTCCCGAGGATCGTGTCCTGTGATCTCGAGGTAGACCGCATCGGCGCTGACATTCCGGCTGCCAGCCATGACACTGAACGTAACTGGGCGGAAATCGGCAGCGAAGCATCGGTGAGGGTGATCCGATCACGCCCGAGATGGTCGGCGCAGCCAGCGAAAATTACTGACATCGCTTCTCGAAGCGAACTGAGTCCTCTGGGCCACACGATCGACGCGGTACGCTCGGCTCCGCAGTTTTCTCGGCGGGTGCGAGATGTCCGAAAACACGAGTACCCACGGCGTGCATCTGCCCTCGCTTTCGATCCGAGGGTTCCGCGGCGTGCCGAGTGTGGATATTAAGCACCTCGGTCAAGTCACATTGCTCACTGGCCGGAACGGCGTGGGCAAGACGACGGTTCTTGATGCCGTCCGCCTTTACGCAGAACGAGGTCGGTTACCGGCATTGCACGATGTCTTGACTCGCCATGAGGAAGTCGATGTCCATCCTGACGGCGGCGACGGCTGGGAGGAACGTCCCGCCTTCGAAGCGTTGTTCAGCGGTCGCCGTTTGGACGCAGAGAGCCAATTCGTCATAGGCCCGCTTGACGAGAGCTTGCAGCTGTGTGCAACCGTCGTCCCTGCATCGGCGCTGCCCGAGCCGCAGCTTGAGTTGTTCATGCGCCCTGGTGGGCAGTCCGGCAGTCTCGTGCTGGAAGTTGCCTTCGGTGCGCATCGCGAGTACTGGCCGGTATTCGATTTGGGCGACGATGCCTACGACCCTAGGTCTCCTTATGGAAGATGGATTCGGCGTCCCACGCGCGATCCAGAGTGGCCCGACAGTGCTGAGTGCGCCGCGCTCGGCCCAGGGTTGCCCAGCAACCGGCAGGTAGCGGATTATTGGGACGAGCTCGCAGCTAGGCCGGGTGAGGAAGAGGTGATTGGCGCTCTCCAACTGGCGTGCGCGAGGGACATTGACCGTGTTGCTGCTGTGGCGGGGAGGTATCACAACCGCCGAATCGTTGTGGGCCTCGCTAACGGCGAACGAGTCCCTCTTCGTAGCCTCGGCGACGGCGCAACCCGGCTGTTTGGCCTAGCAGCGGCGTTTGCGAGCGCTGCCGGAGGTTTCTTGCTTATCGATGAGGCCGAAAACGGCATTCACCACTCACTGCAGGCCGACTACTGGCGTCTAGTGTTTCGGGCTGCCGTGGATCACAACGTTCAAGTGCTCGCTACAACCCACAGCTGGGACTGTGTTGAGGGATTCGCTCAGGCCGCCAGCGAGGATACCGAAACCGAAGGCATAGCGGTGCGCCTTGAGCGTCATGGTAATGACCTGCGAGCAGTTGATTACAGCGAGGAAACCCTGAGCGTGGCCGCTGAACGCGGCATCGAGATCAGATAGCTCTCCGTGTGATTTCGTCTCGTCGCGCTGGTTCGCGCATGCTCGTGGTTGAGGGAAACGGCGATGAACATGTCATCAGGCACTTGTGCGATCAGTCGCAGGGCAACTTGAACTTTGAGATAGAAAAGATCGGCGGCATAGCGAAGCTTCGAGCAGAAGTTGAGGCGCATGTGAAGGTCGTCGGCCGCGAAGCCTTAGGTGTGGTGGTAGATGCCAACGCCGACGTCGTTGCCCGTTGGCAGAGCATCAAGGATGCATTCGGTCGGGCCCAGATTGAACTTCCCGGGCAGCCTGTCAGTCAAGGCACAATCGTGCCGTCGAACGTGACGGGAGTGCCGCGTGTGGGTGTCTGGCTGATGCCTGACAACCAGAACCCAGGCGAACTAGAGGATTTTCTCGCCCAGATCGTCCCCGCAGGCGATCCGGTCTGGTCGTTGGCTCAGGAGTATGTCCGACAAGTGGAGTTGAACGAGGAACTGAGCAAGCCGTCGAAGGCCAGAATCCATGCTTGGTTGGCTGTGCGCACGGAAGGCGGTCGGTTGGGCACATCTATTGGGTCGGGCGCTTTCGACCTGCAACAGGCAGCCGCCCAGTCGTTCTTGGCTTGGCTGCTTCGCGTTTTTCAGTAAGAGGCCGCGCGGATGCACCCAGCTACAGCGGCGCGACTGTGCCGGGTGGTTCGTCTTCCGACGCTCGCTTCCACGCCTCCATCAGTTCTGTTTGGCGTTCGACGGCCCACTGAACGACCTGCCGAGTCTGTCGCGGTGGCAGCCACCCGTTCAATACCCGTTGATGCTGAATCGACATCTGCATCTCATGCTCTGCGTACTCGGCATGGAAGTGAGGCGGAGCATGGTCACCGACGTACATCCGCAGCACGATGCCGACAAAACGGCAGAGTTCAGACATCTTCGTGAGCCCGCAGGCCCGGCATGACCTCCCGAGGATCGTGTCCTGTGATCTCGAGGTAGACCGCGTCTGCGCACAGCTCCGCATCTTGCGACCAACTGATGGTGCGGTGTGGTGAAATGATGACCGACTCGAACACTCCCGGCTCATCCCATATTTTGAACACGTCGCGCCCCGCTCGGGCCGACAGGTCAATCTCGCCCTCGGTGCCGTCATCAAACCGGATCCACAACCGATACCCGCTGCGCGCCTCAACAGCCACTGGGTTGAACTGTTTGTCTGCCATGCCGAACTCCCTTGGGGCTTTCAGAGGCGGAGCCACTACAGCGTCACCCGCTACCAGGATCTACCGTAGCCATGTGCGACGCAACCCACGTTGCGAGCTAGCTGGTGCTTGTCGTGCGTCTCGAGAAGATTGTACAATCTTCTCTCACAAAAGCCTCCATTGCGATATTTTCTGAGAAGATTGTACAATCTTCTCTCGCCAAACCCCGATATTGGTATTTTAGGGAGAAGATTGTACAATCTTCCGGCTGGAGGTGGCGCATGGCGCGGTCACAGCTTCGTTTCGGTTGATTTCGACCTCGACCTTGACAACTCTGCGCTTGGCAGCGGCGGGCGGCTGGGACTTTTGGGTGGATCGCGGGGGCACGTTCACTGATGTGGTGGCGCGTCGACCCGATGGCAGCTTTGTGACGCACAAGTTGCTGAGTGAAGATTCACGCCGTTACGACGATGCCGCAACGGCAGCGATTGCCGATCTTCTTGATGTACCTCGCGGCGAGCCGCTGCCGCCTGAGCGCATCAAGTCGGTGAAGATGGGCACCACGGTGGCCACTAACGCGCTGCTGCAACGCCGCGGCGCGCCCACGCTGTTCGTCACGACGGCCGGCTTCGCAGATGTGCTGCGCATCGGGTACCAGACGCGTCCGCATTTGTTCAAACTCGACATCACGTTGGCGGAGATGCTCTATGCGGAGGTGCTGGAGGTCACCGAGCGCATCGCGGCCGACGGCACGGTGCTGTGCCCGCTGGACCTCGACGCTGCTGTTGCTGGTATGACGGCAGCCCGCGAGCGGGGAATGGCAGCCGTCGCGATTGTGTTGGTTCACGGTTACCGGCACCAGTCGCACGAAGCCGCGCTCGCCAACGCGGCCCGCCAGATCGGCTTCTCTCAAGTTTCGGTCAGCCACGAAGTAGACCCCTTGGTCAAAATCGTTCCCCGCGGCGACACCACTGTGGCTGACGCCTACCTGTCACCGATCCTGCGGAGCTACATCGACGCTGTGGCGTCGAGCATTGGCACGGTCGATGCTGTGGCATCGAGCATTGGCACGGCAACATCTTCGGACGGGCCGCAATTGCAGTTCATGCAGTCGAACGGTGGTCTAGCTGACGCTCAGCGCTTTGGTGGGCGTGATGCTTTGCTGTCGGGGCCAGCCGGCGGTGTGGTGGGCATGGCTCGGGTGGCACAAGCCGCCGGCTTGGAACGCGTCATCGGCTTTGACATGGGCGGAACCTCTACCGATGTCTCACATTTCGCCGGTGAGTTCGAGCGGGCCGACGAAACTGAGATCGCTGGCATTCGGGTTCGCACACCCATCATCGACATGCATACGGTTGCGGCCGGTGGTGGCTCTTTGCTTGGTTTTGACGGCAGTCGCCTGCGGGTCGGGCCGTCCTCGGCTGGCGCGAACCCCGGTCCGGCCTGTTACGGCAACGGCGGGCCGCTTGCCCTCACTGACGCCAACGCAGTGCTCGGCGTTATTCGGCCCGAGTATTTCCCTGCGGTGTTCGGCACCGACGGCGCGCAACCGCTCGATGTCGCCGCTGCTACCAGTGGCATTGCGTCGGTGGCTTCTCAGATCGCACAGTCCACCGGTACACATCACAGCCCAGCGGAGGTGGCGTTCGGTTTCGGCGAGATCGCGGCAGAGAACATGGCCAACGCGATACGCAAGATCAGCACCGAGCGGGGTCACGACATCACCGCCTACACGCTTGTTTGTTTCGGTGGCGCGGGTGGCCAGCACGCCTGCCGGGTAGCAGACCGGCTGGGCATCACCGCCATTTTGGTTCATCCGTATGCCGGAGTGCTCTCCGCGCTTGGCATTGGGCTGGCCGATGTCACCGACCTGCGTTCAGAACCCGTCGAGGCACCCTTGGGTGAAGCGCTGATTGTCGAACTTTACGAACGCGTGGCAGCAGCGAGTCCGGCTGCCATTGCTGCGGTGGCCGCAGCAGGTGTGCCAGCAGACCAGATTGAGGTGACCGGCCGCATCGCCGTTCGCTACCAAGGCTCCGACACAACCCTCGAAGTGCCGCTGTGCCCAGCCGTTCCTGGGGCGGCGCAGACCAGCCCAGTCGCTCCTGGGGCGGCGCCGGTAAGTCCAGTCGCTTCTGGGGCGGCGCCGGTAAGTCCAGTCGCTTCTGGGGCGGCGCCGGCCAGCACGGCCGGTGACGTGGCACGCGACTTCGCAGCCGCACATCAGAAAAGGTTCGGCTTTAGTCCGCCCACAGCGACAGACTCCGCGACAGCGCTGGTGGTAGACGCGCTCACCATCGAGGCCCGCGGACGGGCCGCAGACCCGCCCCCGGCACCGCCTCCCACCGACAAACCCAACGCGCTGTTGGCAACGCACACCACCTACATGAGCGATGACACAGCGCAGCGCAATGACACAGCGCAGCGCAATGACACAGCGCAGCGCAATGACACAGCACCGCCGGGCGGCCCTTCCTCAGAATCTTCCCTGCACACTTGCGCGCCCTACGACACGCCGTTCTGGGACCGAGCTGCGCTGGTGCGAGGTGCTGTTGTATCTGGCCCTGCCGTGGTCACCGAATCGAACGCCACCACCGTGATCGAACCCGGCTGGCAGGGCACGATCACCGACCGCGGAGACCTCCTAGTTGAACGTGTCACTGAGCGTCCTTTGGGCACTGCGATCGGTACCAACGTCGATCCGGTGCAGCTCGAAATATTCAACAATTTGTTCATGAACATCGCCGAGCAGATGGGGATAGTGCTCGAGCACACCGCGGCATCGGTCAACATCAAAGAGCGACGCGACTTCAGCTGCGCGTTGTTTGATGTTGACGGCCAACTAGTGGCCAACGCACCCCATCTGCCGGTGCATCTCGGCTCAATGCGCGAGTCGATCCAGACCGTGATCGAGCAGAACCCCGAAATGTCACCCGGTGATGTGTTCGCGCTCAACAATCCCTACAACGGCGGCACCCACCTGCCCGATGTGACGGTCGTGCGGCCAGTGTTCGACGCAGCAGGCAGCGAGCGCATCTTCTACGTCGCCTCCCGCGGTCACCACGCCGACATTGGCGGTTGCGTTCCCGGGTCGGCTCCGGCCGATTCGACCGTCATAGACGAGGAAGGCCTGGTGCTCGACAATCTGCAGATCGTCGCCGAGGGCCGCTTCTTAGAAGACACCGTGCGTGAGGCGCTCGCTAGGGGACTGTGGCCGGCCCGCAGTCCCGACCAAAACATCGCCGACCTGCGCGCACAGGTGGCTGCTTGCGAGCGCGGTGCTGCCGAGCTGGCCCGCATCGTCGCCTACTACGGCCTCGACGTCGTCCACGCCTACATGGGCCACGTCGCCGACAATGCCGCCGAGATGGTTCGGCGGGTCATCGACGTGCTCACCGACGGCAGTTACCGCACCGAACTCGACGATGGCAGTGTCATCTGCGTCCGCATTTCAGTTGACGCTGCGGAGCGCAGCGCTGTGGTCGACTTCACCGGTACCAGCCCGCAGCATCCCGGCAACTTCAACGCTCCGCTGGCGGTGTGCCGTTCTGCCGTGCTGTACGTGTTCCGTTGCATGGTGGACGACGATATTCCGCTCAATGCGGGCTGTCTGCGGCCGATCACGCTGGTGGTTCCCGACCCTTCGATGCTGTCGCCGCATCCACCCGCTGCGGTCATCGCCGGCAACGTTGAGACTTCTCAGCAAATCACCGACACCCTCTTTGGCGCGTTGGGGGTAGTGGCAGGATCGCAAGGCACCATGAACAACTTCATCTGGGGCAACGCAACCCATCAGTACTACGAGACGATCTGCGGAGGTGCCGGCGCTACTGAGCGCCAGCCCGGTGCCGATGCGGTGCATACCCATATGACCAACACCCGCCTGACCGATCCTGAGATCCTCGAGCAACGCCACCCGGTGTTGCTCGAACGGTTTGAGGTGCGCCGCGGCTCCGGCGGTGCTGGCGCGAACCGAGGCGGTGACGGGGTAATTCGGCGGCTGCGTTTCGCCGAGCCGATGACAGCCAATCTGTTGTCAAGCTGTCGCCGTGTCGCTCCGTTTGGCGCTGCCGGTGGCGATCCCGGATCAACCGGTCGCAACCTGCTGATACGCGCGGATGGTCGCGTCACCGAGCTGGGTGGCTGTACAAGAGTGGAGGTCAACGAAGGCGACGTGGTGGAGATCCACACTCCCGGCGGCGGTGGTTATGGACAGCGAAAGATAGACAGCGAACGATGAATGAGCAGGTGTTAACGCCCGAGCGTGCCGAGCTAGTGGCCCGGGTGGCCGAGCTGGGCCCAGCCTTCGCCGAGCGTGCGCCGACCTATGACCGCGACGCCAGCTTCCCCTATGAGAACTGGGCCGATCTCGCCGACGCTGGTTTCTTGGGGCTTTGCGTGCCGAAATCCGCTGGCGGTCTGGGTGCCGACTTCGTTGGGTATGCGCTGGTGGCTGAAGAGATGGGCCGCCACTGCGCCACCACTGCGCTGACGTTCAACATGCACACAGCGACGGCACTGCTGGCTGGGCCAATCGCCGACGCGCTGCTCGCGGGCGTCCGCGGCCGCGAGCTAGATCCCGACGGATCCATGAAAGCTCACCTTGAGGCCAACCGGCCGCAGTTGTGGGACGGCATGGTTCATGGCCGCGTCATTCATTCGCAGCCGTTCTCTGAGGGTCAAGCGCCCGGCGCCCGGTCGACTTTCAGCACAGTCGCAGTGCCCACGCAGGGCGGTTATCGCGTGACTGGGCGCAAAATCTTCGCCTCACTGAGCGCCGCCGCGCATGTTCACAATGTGCTGGCATTGGTTGAGGGCGACCCGCGCCTGCGTTTGCTCGGCGTGCCGGCCGACGGCGACGGCACCGAGATTGTCGGTGACTGGGACCCGATTGGCATGCGCGGCACCGACTCGCGCACGCTCGTGATGAACGACGTGTTCGTGCCTGCCCACAACGAGGTGTTGCCGCCGGGCATGTTCAACGCCATGGTGTCTCGCTTCCCGCAGTTCTACATGAGCTTGACGTTCAGCTACTTGGGTCTGATGCGCTCCATCGGTGACGCAACCCGTGCCTATTTGCGCGGCGAATCTGGACCCAAGCCATCCCGTGACCATCCAATCAAGCAGTCGGGTTGGGCACAGATGCAGCTCATCTACGACAGAGCGCAGTCGCTCACCTATCGAGTGTTGAGCGAGGTGAGCGCCGACCCAAGTCCGTCTCAGTTGCGCCGAGCACAAACGGCGACAGTCACCACCATGGAGAGTGCGCCCGAGATGGCATCGTTGGCGTTACGTACCTGTGGCGGAAGGTCGTTGCTGCGACCCGGCCGTCTTGAACAGCATTACCGCGACGCCCGCTGCGGGGCCACGATGCTGCCGTGGAGCACCGAGGAACTGCTGTTGCGCCTCGGCCGCTGTGACCTCTACGACAGGCCGACCGACTGAGTGCATCAATTGAGTGCGCCAATCGACAGCGCCAGTTGACAGTCGAGTGTCTAGACGGGATGTCATCGCAACGTAACGTCATGGTCGGAACCGGTAGCCGACGAGCAGCGTCGTGTGATGTGATGTCTAAGGCACCCCTGAACGCCTGAGATCGGGTAAACGTATGAAATCGGGCCACATCTTGAGCAAAATCTTTAACCAGCGTGTGCTTGTGGCGCGGGTGGCGGCAGTGCTGATGGCCGCAAGTTTGTGGGCCGCAGCTTGCGCCAGCGACCCGAGCGACGACGTTGTTGGCGAGTCGGCACCTGGCACTGACTCATCGGCAGCGACCGCCACCGATGTTGATGCTGACGTTACGAGTCGCGCCCCCGACGACTCTGGCGCATCCGACTCTGGCACATCGGATTCGGGCACATCGGATTCGGGCACATCGGATTCGGGCACATCGGATTCGGGCACATCGGAACGGGCCAGCTCGCCCGATTCGGTGTCGTCGGATGGCTCACCGCAACAATCCGCCGCTGCGCCAAACTCAAACTCCGCCGATGAGCAGTCGTCCAACCCAACCACCCGCGACGGCACGAACCCCACTGCTGCTGCCACCCAGAACGCGACAGCTTCGCCTGCGGGGACGCTGATTCGGTTCTCTGAGTGCAGCGCGCTAGCGGAGTACCTCCAAGAGCACGCCGATGCCGCAGCTTGGGCGGAATGGTCAGGCGTGACCACCGGCGATGAACTCAGCCTTGAGTCTGCCCAAGCGGAAGAAGCGGTTCCGCTGCGCCGCTCTGCGCCCACTGCCGGTGAGAACTACAGCATCAGCAATCTGCAAGAAGCCGGTGTAGACGAACCCGACGTCATCAAGACCGACGGAGAGCGCTTGGTGATCTCTTTAGGTCTCACCATATTTCTAGTTGATGTCAGCGGATCAAGCCCGACAGTCCTCGATTCGTTGTTGCTGGAAGGAGATTGGGCGAATTCGATGCTGCTGGCTGGCGACCGGTTGCTGGTGTTCATTCCCGGCTGGGGGATGGGAATTCCGTTCGACGATGTCGCACCCGACAGCGGCAACAGCCTGTCACCTAGCCGTCCTCGCCGACCTCTGACGGGCTCCGACTGGGGGCCGACGCTTGAGATTGTTGAGGTTGATCTGTCCGGCGGGCAGTTGCGTGTGGCTGAGAGCTTGCGCATAGACGGTCAGTACGTCGGGGCGCGTATGACAGACGGCGTGGTGCGGGTGGTGACGTCGTTGCCTGCGCGACCGTTCGGCTGGGACACGACCCGAAGTAGTGACGGCGAAGGCCCCAACGACGGCGCTGCTTCAGCCAGCGACACAAACGACACAGAACTCTTTGATGCTGCTGCACACACATGGTTGCCGCGCTTTGAGCGCGTCTCTGCTACTCGCACGGTGACCGAGCGCGGCACGTTGGGTTCTTGTGAGCGCACCTGGGCACCTGAGCATTTCGCTGGATCTGGAACGCTGAGCGTGACGACGTTCGATTTCGCCTCCGACGGAGTCGGCGGCAATGCCGTCACCACGTCGATCTTGGCCGACGGCCAGAACGTGTACGCATCGACAGATCACTTGTACGTGGCGGCGACGCGCATCGAGGCAGAACGGTTGTGGTTTGAATCCCAGCGATCACTGAATGAGGACATAGAACTGCCTGAACTGTTCACCGAAGTGCATCAGTTTGATCTCAGCGATCCGACCGAAGCCACTCATGTGGCATCGGCCACAGTTCCGGGTCTGTTGCTCAACCAGTACTCCATGTCAGCCCACGAGGGATACTTGCGAGTTGCCACCACCACCTCCCCGTCGTGGTTCTTTGGTGACGAAACTCCCTCCCAGAGCTTGCTCACCGTGCTCGACGCGCGAGACGGCCAACTGAGCACCGTCAGCCAGATCGGTGGTCTGGGAGTGGGAGAGCAAATCTTCGCGGTGCGCTATCTGGGCGACGTTGCGGTGGTGGTCACGTTCCGGCAGGTTGACCCGCTGTACCTGATCGACTTGGCCGATCCGACTGCGCCTCAGGTGACAGGTGAGCTGAAAATCACCGGCTACTCGGCGTACTTGCACCCGCTCGGCGATGGTCTGCTGCTCGGCGTTGGCCAAGAAGCAGATCTCCAAGGGGTCACCCGAGGCACGCAGGTGTCGCTGTTCGACATTGCAGATATGAGCCGACCTGAGCGCCTCGATCAGTGGACGCTGCCGGATGCTCGCAGCAGTGTCGAATTTGATGCGTTGCGATTTTTGCACTGGCCTGCGTCAGAAATGGTTGTGCTTCCGGTGGTGCAGCACCTCGACGACCCTGACAGTGACGCTGACAGTGACACAGCTGCCGCCGATGTTCTTGCCGATCCGCCGCTGCTGGGCGCAGTGGCGCTTGGCACAGCAGGACGACAGTTGACTGAGCGAGCCCGGCTGAGCCACGCAGACGAACCGACGCGTCGCTGCAACGAACACCGAGAGATCGTGGTGCTCCCCGACGGCACCGAGCAGTCCGGTCCGCTGGAGCGGTACTGCTGGTACGAACAAGATTGGGAAGCACAAATCACCGCCAGCGCCGTGGTCGGCGACCGGCTGTATCTGGCATCGGCCAAAGGCTTGCAGACCGTCGAGGTGGACACGTTGGCTTCGGTGGATCTGCTGCGCTGGGACGACTGAGCCGAAATTCCCGACGCGAACCCGCATCGCATCGGCCATAGTGATGCCATGGATGAAACCCCTCACGTCGCTGAGCCACCGATGGTCGTCTGGGATGGCGCACCCAAGCTGCGCAATCCGTTGCTGTTGGTCGCTTTTGAAGGCTGGTTCGATGCCGGTGAATGCGCAACGGGCGCGTTGTCGTGGATGCGGCGGCGCAGTGAGGCTCGCCGGGTGTGCCATATAGACCCCGAGGAGTTCTTCGACTTTCAAGAAAGTCGTCCGCACATCGAGATCACCCCTGAGGGGGAACGCCGTATCCGCTGGCCGGAGATCGAGTGCCATGTGGTGCCTGCTGCGCCGCCGCACGATCTTGTGCTGCTCAGCGGTGTCGAGCCACGGATGCGCTGGCGCACGTTCTGTGAGCGCATCGTGGAGATTGCCGAGGGGCTTGGCTGTCAGATGGTGGTGACGCTCGGGGCGATGGTCGCAGGTGTGGCGCACTCGCGAGCCGCGGCGGTGAAAGGCAGTGCCCAAAACAGCGAACTGGCCAGCCGGCTGGGCCTCGACCGGCCCACGTACCAAGGCCCCACCGGCATCATTGGCACACTGCACGACACACTCGACCGGGCTTCGTTGCCCGTGGTTTCATTGCGGGTGGGAGTGCCGCATTACGTCGCCGGCCCCCCCAACCCGAAGGGTATGCGGGCGTTGCTCTCCCACTTTGAGAACGTCACCGGTGTGGCTACCGGTTACCAAGAACTGGACTCCAGCGTGCAGGCTTGGGAGCAGAGGGTTGATGAGGCAGTGGCACGCGATCCTGAGGTCGTGGCCTACATCGAACAACTCGAAGCCGAAGCCGACCGCACCACCGCAGAGAACCTGCCCAGCGGCGACGATCTGGCTCTGGAGTTTCAGAAATTCTTAGCTGAGCAGCGTCAATCGGCTTCAGACACCGACGCAGATGCAACCGCAGCCGTAACCACCGACACCGACACCGCGGCCACCGACGCATCCGAAGAGACCAGCACTGAAAAGAACGGCACAGTCAACGACGACAGCAGCGACAGGGACTGATCGCCGTTCAGCGCACGGCACCGAGAACCACAGCCACAACAACAGACACACATCTGAGTCTCAGCAGCAGTCACGATTAGTGTTCGGTGTTCGCGTGGGAATGAACACATCACATATATGCTCTCGGAATGGCGCGCAAGCATGAATTGATACGCCGAGACGCACAGGCCGGACTCATGCGAATCATGTCTGGGTTGGGCATCAAATCGGGTCCGTCTATCTTTGCTCACAGCAATGATGCGTGCCCTGTTGCGGCTGACTTCTTGGTCACCATCCACGGTCAGCCATACGCTGCTGTAATCGAAAGCGTCGTCACGGCAGGAAGAATCGATCATCTGACGAACCGGCTGCGAGACCTGCCGTTGCCGGGACTGCTGGTCGCAGACCGGATTGCTGATGCATGCAAGCAAGCCTTTCGTCGGAGCGGAGTCAATTTCTGTGATCTCCGCGGCGAACTCCGGGTCGTCGCTCCAGGGCTGTTCGTGGATGCCGCAGATGCCTTCATCGTGCGCAGTCGTGCAAGTCTGCGGCCGAATGGCCCTCTCGACAGCCCTACGGCAATGGACATCGCTTTGGTATGTCTCGAAACACCGAATCTCCCTCACGGGGTGAGAGAAATCTCCCGCAAAACAGGCCGATCACCCAGTTCTGTGTCTGTCGCCATGCGTGGACTCAAAGAGTCAGGACTAATGACATCGGTCGGGGAACCGGTATGCCCTGACTTGTTCCACGCAGTACTTGAGAGATGGCATCGGAAGCCGGTGTTGTTATCTGGGTGCCCACTTTCTTCTGGGGAGGGGCACCCATTTGAATCCGACAGATGGGTTTTGGCTGACACGTTGGCCGCGGTTTCGTGGGGCATCCCGATTATCGCCACCGGAGACTATCCACCGGACTTCTATGTCCCAACGATTTCAGACCTTCAGAACGCAGTTTTTAGGTACGGCGAGTCAACCGCAGTGCATACGCGTGCTTGCACGGTAGCAGTAGCTCCTTCACCGATCGTATGTCAACATCTGACAGGCAGAACCGCTGCCGCGGGCGACGAATGGCCGATAGTGAGCCACATAGTCGCAGCGCTTGATGTGGCATCTGACAAGGCACGCGGGTTTGAGGCGCTAATGCAGTGGAAACCCGAAGGCATTGTTCGTGCGTGGTGAGCGCATCGAGATAGTCGATGACACCGCAGGCCGCATCAATGCTTTCGTGCGGGCAGCGCGACAGTTCCCGCCATCTCCTTGATGGGTGATCATCGGTGGCTTTGCCGTCGCTCTTCGTTTGGCTCAAGTGCATCGCTTGACCAACGATCTTGATGCCGTGACTTCGGATCAGGATGCGATGGTGAGCATTCTCGTAGAGAGCGACAATGCGGTCAAGCTGACAGCAGGCCGAGTCTCGGTCGGTTCAGGCAGCGATGCTGTCACGGTCGATGTGATGTCCGACACAGCCGATGCTGTTTTGCCGTCCGAGCCGAGCGCAAGGGCGTTTGCATTGGCCCGGCGCATGGCGATGTCCGATGCCGAGATGGTCGAAATTTTTGTAATCCGCAAAGACCGCCGCGGAACAGCAACTAGTTTGACTGTCGCCACAGTGTCTTCATTGATTGCGCTCAAAACTGTGCCGGTGGCGCTCCGACCTCATGGCAACAGCCCTGCCAAGGTCGGTTCCGACATACACGACCTTGCGCGGTTGGTGCTCAGTAGTGAACATGCGTTGATTGCTGAGGCTCTGTCGTTGTATGACACGGAGTTGAGCGAATGGGTCGGTTCCGAGCTTGTACAAAGATTCTCACCGGACAACGACCTGCGGTACACGATCACAAGACTCCGCCGATTTGACCGTTCCCCTAGCGCTCAGATGCTCACAGAAGGCAACCTCTCGCCTCTTGGTGATCTCGGGCGGCTGATCATCCGTTCTGCTGTGGAACACAGAGCAAGTTTCCCGAAACCACCAACTCAACCGCAGCCACCGACGGGCGGGCCCTAGCGCGCCGGTTCTTGCCGTGCGTCTGTCGTCGTAGGGTTCTGCTATGGGCGGCAGCACATTTGGGGAACGTTTCGCAGTTACGACGTTCGGAGAATCTCACGGTGGGTCGCTGGGTGTGATCGTCGATGGCTGTCCTGCCTGCATCGAACTGAGCGAAGCTGATGTGCAGGCCGATTTGGACCGCCGCCGCCCCGGCCAGAGTCGGATTGTTACGCAACGCAACGAAGCCGATCAGGTCACGATTCATTCGGGTGTCTTTGAGGGCCTGACGCTGGGAACGCCGATCGGTATGACCGTGGCGAACGCCGATGCTCGCCCTGGTGCGTATGCCGAGATGGCTGCCGCGTACCGGCCCAGTCACGCCGATTACACCACCGAGGCCAAGTACGGCATTCGCAACTGGCAGGGCGGGGGCCGGGCCTCTGCCCGCGAGACCGTCGGCCGGGTAGCGGCCGGGGCAGTGGCGCGCAAGATCCTCGCCACGGTAGGTGTTGAGGTGTTGGGTTGGGTCAGTTCGGTGCGTGACATCCACGCCGAAGTCGACCTCGCAACTGTGACGCTTAACGACGTGGAGGCAAACCCAACGCGCTGTGCCGACCCGGCCGCCGCAGCTCGCATCATCGAAGCCATAGACGCTGCCCGCCGCGACGGCGACTCGCTCGGCGGGGTCGTGGCTTGCGTGGCTCGGGGTACGCCAGCGGGCTTGGGTGAGCCTGTGTTCGACAAGCTCGACGCCGATCTGGCGAGGGCAGTTATGTCGCTGCCAGCAGCCAAAGGCATGGAGATAGGCAGCGGGTTCGAGGGAACGTTGATGACCGGACGCACACACAACGACGAGTTCGCGCCCGGACCCCACGGGTGCCCGATCACCGTCACGAACCACAGCGGTGGCATCCAGGGTGGCATCAGCAACGGCGCCGACATTGTGCTGCGTGTCGCGTTCAAGCCCACCGCCACCATTGCGTCACAGCAGAACACCGTGACAAGTGCCAACGAATCGACGGTGCTGGCCGCCCGAGGCCGACACGATCCGTGTGTGCTTCCTCGGGCGGTGCCGATGGTTGAGGCCATGGTCTGCTTGGTGTTGGCCGATCATCTGCTGCGCCAGCAAACCACGCAGCTCGCCGCTCCGCCGTCGCCGTCGCCTTCGGGCTGACCGACTGTCGCTGGATTGTTGGCTGAGTTGCTGGCTGAGTTGTTGGCTGGTTGCCGATGAGCCTCACCGGGGCGTTCCTAGTCGCAGCGGCAGGTGTGATCGCCGGCGTAGTGAACGCCATGGCCGGCGGCGGCTCGCTGCTTACGGTCAGCCTGCTGACGGTCGTGGGCGATCTTGGCGGGCTGACCGCCAACGGCACCAACCGGATCGGTGTTGTAACGCAGAACTTGGCCTCAGTGGCGGGTTACCGCTACAGCGGCGTAGCCGGTCTGCGTCGCGCAGTGCCGGTGTTGGTGCCGACACTGGCCGGTTCGCTGCTAGGCGCCTATGCGGTGTCGAACGTGCTCAGCGACACTGCATTTGAGCGCATCTTCGGTGGCCTCATGGTGCCGCTGCTGATTCTTAGCCTGTGGCCGCCCAAAGCCCGTAGCGACGAGATCGTGTGGCCTCAGACGCTGACGGTCGTTGTGTTTTTTTTGATCGGGGTTTACGGCGGCGCTTTCCAAGCCGGTGTGGGGTTGGTGTTGGTGTTGGCGCTGTCGCACGCCGGCTTAGACCTTGTGAGTGCCAACGCTGTCAAGGTGGTGGTGACTGCGGCGTTGACGGCCGTGGCGGTGCCGGTGTTCATCTGGAACGATCAAGTGCATTGGGGGTTTGCGGTCATCGTGGCCGTTGGCTTTGCAGTTGGAGGCTGGTTCGGCGCTCGGTGGGCGGCGCGCGGCGGCGAGAAGCTGATCCGCCCCGTCCTATTTGCAGCAGTAGCAGCGCTCGCTGGCAGGATGCTCGGCCTGTACTGAAGACTGCTGTACTGAAGACTGTCGGACTGAAGATTGCCGCGTAGTGTCGCTGCTGTGATCTTCGACCTTGACACCAACCGGGTTCGCCACCGACCGGGCATCAAGTGGGGTCGCAAGGGGCCCGATGTGTTGGCCGCGTGGGTCGCCGACATGGATGTCGAACAGCCAACGGCTGTGCTCAACGCAGTGCGCGAGCGCATCGCATCGGGCGGTCTCGGCTACGACTTCTATGACGAGCCGATCCCTGTGCTTGAGGTGTTCGCTCAACGCATGGATGACGCTTTCGGTTGGCAAGTGGATCCGAGTGATGTCATCCGAATACATGACGTGATTCAGGGTCTGGAGTTGGGCGTCACCCGGCTCACCGAACCCGGCGACGGCGTTATCTTTCAGACGCCGGCGTATCCGCCGTTCTTTTCGAGTGTGGAAGGCCACGGACGTCGCGTGGTGCCCAACCCGCTGATCTGCCACGACGACGGCTGGCGTGTAGACCTTGACCATCTCTCCTCAGTGGCCGCCGCCCCCGATGTGACAGCCGTGATTGTGTGCCAGCCGCACAATCCTTGCGGCCTGGTGCTCAGCGCAGAAGACATTTCTGCGGTAATCGACATCGCCGAGCGGCACGATCTGGTGGTGATCTCAGATGAGATTCACTGCGATCTGGTGTATGCCCCTCATCGGCACCTTCCGGTGGCATCGGTGAGCGAGTTGGCTGCGGAGCGGACCGTAACTGTCACCGCTGCGACCAAATCGTTCAACATGGCAGGGCTGCGAATGGCTTTCATGCATTCGGCATCGAGCCGCTATGGCCCGATTGTGCAGCAGATTCCCAAACGTCTAATCGGTGGCATCGGAATTCTCGGCCAAGTAGCGACCATCGCTGGTTGGACTGAGGCGTTGGACTGGCTCGATGAGCTTCTGGCTGGTCTCGACAGCAACCGGCACCTGCTGGCCGATCTGTTGGCTGAGCGTCTGCCCGAAATCGGCTACCGCCCGCCCGATGCCACCTATCTGGCTTGGCTGGACTGCCGCAAGCTGGGCCTAGGCGATGACCCCGGCTCGGTGTTTTTGGAACGTGGCAGCGTGTACCTCAACTCGGGGCTCGATTTTGGGCCCGAAGGGGCTGGCCATGTACGCCTCAACTTCGCCACATCACCAGCCATGATCGACGAGATCACGGCTCGCATGGCCACCGCCCTCAACCCCTGATTCCCCCCGCAACCACAGCCAATCCGACCATCGAACCCGGCCGCCAGCGCGCACACGTTTGTCCAATGTGCCAGCCCAGCGCGCCAGCCCAGTGTGCGAGGGCAGTGTTCGATGACGTGGGCGCAACCGCGAAAAGCAACGAAAAAACGAAAAAGCGCGAAAAGACGAAAAGCAACGAAAAAACGAAAAACTGCGAAAATCTCGCCGCTACTCTGGTTCGCATGGCCGCTGCTGCCGTCGCTAATCCGTTCGCTCCGACCTTCGGCGCTCCTCCGCCGCTTCTTGCCGGACGTGCTGACATTCTGAGACGGTTCGACGCGGCGCTCGATACCGGCCCCACTCACCCCGACTACACACTGCTCCTCACGGGCGACCGCGGCACCGGCAAGACCTCGATGCTGAACGCGCTCGAAGCGCGCTGCGCTGAGCGAGGCTGGCTGTCGATCACGGCCGCGGCAGCGACGGAAACCATGTCGTCACGGATCGCAAGCGAAGCGTTGCGCCATCTCGCAACACTGCGCGATCGTCCACGCCGAGCTCGCGTCCGCTCTGTCAGCGCACTCGGTGTAGGCGTGGAGATAAGCGGCGGCTCCGATGCCGGCAGTGCCGCATCGCCGACGGCAGGCCTGCTGTCCGTGCTCGAACGTCTCGCTGCCGAACTCGCCGACGATGACAGCGGTCTGCTTATTACCGTTGACGAGTTGCATGACGCTGCCCGCGACGACGTGCGCGATGTGGCGTCTGCTGTGCAGATTGTGACGAGACGGCAGCAGCGGCCCGTGGCGTTTGCTGCTGCGGCATTGGCGTTTATCGAAGACACTCACCTCGCCGATGTCAACATGACGTTCTTGCAGCGGTGTGCCCGCGCCCGCTTGGATGCTCTTGAGGCCGATGACGTCCGCGAGGCTCTTGCCCAACCGATCGCAGACGCAGGCGGCAGCATCGAGGTGGCTGCGCTCACAGAAGCGGTCGCTGCCTCGCAGGGATATCCCTACATGGTCCAGCTCATCGGGTTTCATGCCTGGAACATGCGGGATCGACCGTCCGCGGCTATTGGCACCGCTCATGTGAGCGCTGCCGTCATTGAAGCGAATGCCGCAATGGTTGACCAAGTTGCGAATCCCGTCTGGAACCGTCTCTCGCAGATGGACCGTCGATTCCTCGTTGCCATGCTGGACGACGCTGAGGACTCACCGCTCGCAGACGTAGCCGAGCGGCTTGGTCGTGACCTGCAATACACCCGCGTCTATCGGCGCCGTCTCATCAACGCAGGCGCAATCAGCAGCGTGGAAGGCGCGCGCGTCGCCTACCGCCACCGTGCTCTCAGACAGCGAGCCGAGATCGCTGCCCGCGACGACCCGAGCCTCTCTCCGGGCAGTCGCTGACACGCCCTGTGTCTGGGCGCTCTCACCTACGCACCGGTCCCGGTTCAGCCCAGCGCGCTCGGGTACCGTTCGGAGCGGATGTCACACCGCGGCGCACCGGCACCTCCGTCGCCGTTGCGAACCCTGTTCGACCCATTTTTGGTTGAGCTCCGAGCTTTGTTGCCGACGGTTGAGACCGAGTCGTTCTATGAGACGAAGTTCGGTCTTTGGCGCCGCACTCTCCAAGGGTCTGGCCTTGTTGGGCAGGGCGCAATCGGCCAGGCCCATAACTTTGCTGAGCACACGATGCTCGTTGTTGCGGCGCGCATGATCGTGCTTGCGGCCCAAGACGGCTCAACTGTCGATGATTTGCCCCAAGCAGTAGCCGACGGTTTTTGCGCGTGGCTCAGCGATTTTGATGCGGGTGCCGATCTGCTGAAGCGACTGGCAGACAGTGTGTCGAAGTATGACTGGCGCGCGGCTAACCGAGATCTGCTGAAGGAGCTGTATCACGATTTGATCGACCGCAATGATCGCAAGGAATTTGGCGAGTACTACACCCCAGACTGGCTAGCCGCAGATGTGGTGGAACAAGTGCTTTTGAAGGATCCTGCGCGACTTGACGTTGCCATCCAAGCTGCGGCTCATGCAGTGGGTCGCCACTCAGTAGCGAGTATTGAGTCTTCTGACGCTGCCGTGGGCCCAGCGTTCACAATTCTCGACCCGGCGTGCGGTTCGGGCACGTTCTTGTTCTGGTCGGCGCGCGCGGTCGCCAAACGCATCCGTGCCGCGCATCCGCTGCTGGCTGGAAAGACCAGGGGGATTGTGGCGGCCATGGTGGCAGGACTCGACGTGCATCCTGTCGCTGTCGAGATGGCTAAGGCCACGCTCGCAACAGCCCTGCCGCCCGGCGCAGCTGTGCCGTTGCGCGTGCATCTCGCTGACGCGCTGCTGCATTCCACAGCTCAGTTGTCCGATGCAGTGGCGGATGAAGGCGATCATGTCTGGCGTTGGTACATCGGCAATCAAGTTGCGCCATCAGCTTTGGTTCGCAACAAGGTGATGGCGATTGTCGCCAACCCGCCGTGGCTAGTCGCCAACGACACACCAGCCGGAACTCGCAAAAACCAGTTGGCGGCGCTCAGTGAGCAGTACGGGTTGCGACCGAAGGCCAAATGGTCGGCGAAGGGCGATCTGGCTTCTGTGTTCTCGGCGCGCGCCGTTGACTTGTATTTGGAAGACGGAGGGGTCTTCGGCTTGGTCCTGCCCGGCAGCGCGCTCATCAACCAGACATGGCAAACCTGGCGTTCGGGAAACTGGGGCGATGCCCAGGTTGAGTTCGATTACCTAGCAAACCTCGATGCTGTTGATCCGCCGCCGTTCAGGCACGCGCCGAACGGCACCTGTGTTGCTGTTGGTCGGCGCAGGAGTAAGGGCGCTTCTGCTGGGGGCGACGCAATGCACCTCAAGTACTCGGGCGACCCAGAATCACCGACGGTCACCAAGATCATCCGTCGTCCACCCAAGCCGTCGCCGTACGCGCAGCGGTTCCGGCGCGGTGCTGTGGCTTCTCCGTTGGGTCTTTGCCTAGCGGTCGACCCGATACTGCCGGGCGAAGACGCCACCTGCACAGTAACCACGAAGGTATCCACCAAGTCTCCTTGGAAGGGCGTGACCTATACGGTGGTTGTCGAGAAAGCAGCTTTGGTGAGGACTTTGCGCTCCCAGAAGCTCGAGACCTTCGTCTGTGTACCAGATGCTTGGCTCATCGCCCCGCTTACGCAGGATCGCCGCGCCGTCTTAGAATTGGGCGACTTTGAGTTCCAGTCGTCCTTGCCGCGAACACACGACTATTGGAAAATCGCCGAGGCCCGCTACGCACGCGACCGAGCCAAGACTGCTGGTGCCACGCTGTCAGCCAACGTTGACTTTCAACGCACGCTGACCAATCAGCTCGCCGCTGGAGCATCCGAACAGCAATGCAAGGTGTTCTACAACAAATCTGGGGAGTCGTTGCGTGCGTGTCGAGGACCGGCTGGTCTTGTGGCGGACGACAAGTTGTATTGGCACGTCGCTGCCTCAATTGAGGAAGCGCTCTATCTGGTTGGCGTGCTCAACGCCGACTGCCTGCAAGACGCATGGCGGGAGTCGAAGACTTCCAAGCGCCACTTCGACACCAATCCGCTCAAGCATGTTCCAGTGCCTGCGTTCGATCCTGATTCGGCGTTGCACGCTCGCATTGTCGAAGCTGCCCGCAAAGCCGAACAGCGTCCAACGGCACCACACCCAACTTTGGAACAGGCCGTAACTGAGCTGGTGCCGGCCTATGCAACTTCTTCAGCCCACCCCGGCGTGTAATACGGAAATGGACTCGACTGCATAGAGTACAACGTACTCCATGCAGTCGAGTATCCCATACTCCACTTAGTAGAGCTAGCTCCCTAGGCCTGTGCCAGCAGCGGTCTGTTGGGTTGGTGCCTGTTTGGGTTAGTGATGATCTTCGTGTTCTTCTAGGAGGCCCACGAAGGCGACAACAGCGAAGCCGAACCATTGAATCGTGTAGCCCAAGTGCGGCCCAGCGTTACTCTCGGGCGGTAGCAATGGGCGCAGCAACGCCGAAAGACCGGTGCCGGACCCGTTGTCGCCCAAGCTGATCTGCGTTCCATCCGCGCGCTCCGCACCGGTGAGTTCAACATAGACATCAACCAGATCAAGATCAGTCTGCTGATTGATGCGTTCTACATCTGTGCGGGCCAGCGAGACAAGCCGTCCTCCAGCGGGACATCAACCAGAGCATGACCCATCGCCCGTGCCAACCGCCTCACTGAACACTACACCTAATTGAACCATGATACAGTTTAAGTTCAGCGATTGCTGCAAGTTTGGAGGCACATGTATGGATCGGTCGCAAGCGGTTATGCCGTTGCCTCGAGCCTTCCGAACCTCTGGCCGCAATCTCCAACCTCGGACCCGTAGGCAATACCGACACCGCTGGTACCCGAACCAGAGCGACGGATGTTGAACTTGCGGCGCTCGCAGAACAGATGACATCCGCCTACCAAGGCAGCATCAACGTGGCTTATACCCTCGTTGACGGCCGCGATTACGCTGACACTGCGACGTTCGAAGGCGGGTACTCATTAGGTACATGCACAGGTGGGTTCACTGCACAGGAGCGATCAACTCAGATCTATGGGATCATTACTGCTGGGCATTGCTTAGGAGATCTAACGCTGAACGGCTTCACGCTTCCGTGGGTCAAGGGTTATCCAAGTGTGCAAGTTGACGCACAGCTACGCAAAGTGCCTAGTAGCAACGGACATACCTTGACATCAGACTTAATTTGCAGTCAATACGAGCCCTATAAATGCACACTAAATGGCGATATTTCCCGCTATAATATGCGAGGTCAAATTGCATGTCACACTGGAAAGTCGACGGGTACATCGTGCGGAACCGTGGACAACATATATTTTAGACCAGTTTACTACAGAGCCTGCCTGGACGCAGTATGGGGTCTCTCTGTCCAATGCCACAAGAACTTCGTTAGAGTAAACGGTTCCTCACTCCGTCAGTGTTTTGGGGACAGCGGCGGCCCGTGGTTCCGGCGGAACATAGCATACGGTATTCATAAGGGCGGAACAGATGGTGATAACTGCGAAGGGAGTAACAAGGTTGCTTGGTTCTCTGGCATTCGTGAGGTAGAGAACTTCTTGAATGTAGATATTCTTGTCCGGAGGACCGTAACTTGGATAGGGTCTGATTAAGGAGAACCGCCCATAGATTAACCTGCTAGTTGTTGAATAGTGTGCTTCTTGGTGTCGTGCATAGTCACCTAGAGATTACTTGAGTAATTCCCTTGATTATTCCGGTAATGTAAAGATTAATTTTGTCTGAAATTGAGGCAGAATATGTTCAATGATCGAAAGGTTTGGTTGCTTCTGAGCTTCGTGATACTTGTGAGTTGCCAGCAAGCTCAAGTTGGCAGTATCAAATCGACAATTGATTCCAAGTCAAAGCAAGACGACGCACCGACATTCAAAGCACCTGCCGCACCTTTGGCTAATTTTGTAGACATGATTGATTATGAGTTCCCCCCAGCTTCGGATGCCACTTACGTTGAAGGATTACTGAAGATAGACGCTCCGTGTGTCTACATTGTTTTGTCGGATAAACTGGTAGATGGCGGCAACGGTGACGGGCTACGAACGCCGATCAGTTATCGGCTTAAACTGCCTCGCTTGGGCACTTTTTTTGATGCACAGAAGGGCACAATATGGGTATGGGATAAAGGACCAATGCAAAGTGGTGACCAGGTGATTGCTGTCGGAAGTTATGCGGTCGGCTACCCGTCGCCAGACTGTCCTAAACCATATGCCGGGTGGTCAACCGCGGCGTTAAGGAAATCGGCGGATTTCCTTAACGCCGCTGACCCTCTCGCCGGATCGGATGATCGCTGATGTTATGTAACAAGTGCTTTTGAAGGATCCTGAGTAACTCGATATTGGCATCAACGCGTAGCAACGGTCCCTAGGTGTAATGTTCAGTGAGGTTGTTGACGTGGTCGGCGGGTGTGTTTTCGAGGGAACGGTGTGCCTGCCCAAGACGTGGTTCGCCGGCAGCTAATGGGGCAGTTAGATGCGTCGTGCTAGCGAAGTGTTGGTGGTGTCAGTCGTCAGCGATTTGTTCTGATTGGCCTCTGCGTGCTTGGTGTCGCAGCACCAGCGTGTAGCCCACAACGGCGACAACAGCGAAGCCGAACCATTGAATCGTGTAGCCCAAATGCGGCCCAGCGTCGCGCTCGGGCGGTGGCAATGGGCGCAACAACGCCGAAAGACCGGTGCCGGACCCGTTGTCGCCCAAGCTGATCTGCGTTCCATCCGCGCGCTCCGCACCGGTGAGTTCAACATAGACATCAACCAGATCAAGATCAGTCTGCTGATTGATGCGTTCTACATCTGTGCGGGCCAGCGAGACAAGCCGTCCTCCAGCGGGACATCAACCAGAGCATGACCCATCGCCCGTGCCAACCGCCTCACTGAACACTACACCTCATTGACCTATGATACAGTTTAAGTTCAGCGATTGCTGCAAGTTTGGAGGCACATGTATGGATCGGTCGCAAGCGGTTATGCAGTTGACTCGTTGCCCTCGGGGCCGCTGGTCTCGGATAGCCTTGTCCGCTCTGCTGTTGGCAAGTGCATTTCTAACTAGCAGCGTGGCTGTTTCCGCGCAAATTAGCTCGCCGGTTGGTGACAATGCCAAACGGGATAGTCAGCCACCGACCGACCCAGCTGTTGCTTTCTATGCGTCCGAGTACGGTGTAACTGAGGACGAGGCGCGCAAACGTCTCAATCGCCTCAATTCAATGCAAGATGTCTTGGCGTCCATTCGCGCAATTGAATCAACCCGTATTGCGGGTTGGGGTATTGAGCATCTCGGCCCGCTCACTGGTTGGGTGTGGTTCGTTGGAGATACAGAACCCAACCCAGATGCGTCCACAATTGCAGATGCCCATAACGACATTGAAATCCGTACTGGTGCCACTTACACGCTAGTCGAATTGCTTGAAGCTCAGGATCGATTTGGCGACGGTAGTGGCGTTGATTCCGTAGGACGCACAAACGGCCGAGCCTCAGCCACAGACTATTCGTCCGCCGTGACGTTCACCGCTCCTGATATGGACACTAACACTTTGCATATCGGTATTGACCCGGTGTTGTTGCGACGTGTCGAGCCTTCCGAACCTCTGGCCGCAATCTCCAACCTCGGACCCGTAGGCAATACCGACACCGCTGGTACCCGAACCAGAGCGACGGATGTTGAACTTGCGGCGCTCGCAGAACAGATGACATCCGCCTACCAAGGCAGCATCAACGTGGCTTATACCCTCGTTGACGGCCGCGATTACGCTGACACTGCGACGTTCGAAGGCGGGTACTCATTAGGTACATGCACAGGTGGGTTCACTGCACAGGAGCGATCAACTCAGATCTATGGGATCATTACTGCTGGGCATTGCTTAGGAGATCTAACGCTGAACGGCTTCACGCTTCCGTGGGTCAAGGGTTATCCAAGTGTGCAAGTTGACGCACAGCTACGCAAAGTGCCTAGTAGCAACGGACATACCTTGACATCAGACTTAATTTGCAGTCAATACGAGCCCTATAAATGCACACTAAATGGCGATATTTCCCGCTATAATATGCGAGGTCAAATTGCATGTCACACTGGAAAGTCGACGGGTACATCGTGCGGAACCGTGGACAACATATATTTTAGACCAGTTTACTACAGAGCCTGCCTGGACGCAGTATGGGGTCTCTCTGTCCAATGCCACAAGAACTTCGTTAGAGTAAACGGTTCCTCACTCCGTCAGTGTTTTGGGGACAGCGGCGGCCCGTGGTTCCGGCGGAACATAGCATACGGTATTCATAAGGGCGGAACAGATGGTGATAACTGCGAAGGGACTAACAAGGTTGCTTGGTTCTCTGGCATTCGTGAGGTAGAGAACTTCTTGAATGTAGATATTCTTGTCCGGAGGACCGTAACTTGGATAGGGTCTGATTAAGGAGAACCGCCCATAGATTAACCTGCTAGTTGTTGAATAGTGTGCTTCTTGGTGTCGTGCATAGTCACCTAGAGATTACTTGAGTAATTCCCTTGATTATTCCGGTAATGTAAAGATTAATTTTGTCTGAAATTGAGGCAGAATATGTTCAATGATCGAAAGGTTTGGTTGCTTCTGAGCTTCGTGATACTTGTGAGTTGCCAGCAAGCTCAAGTTGGCAGTATCAAATCGACAATTGATTCCAAGTCAAAGCAAGACGACGCACCGACATTCAAAGCACCTGCCGCACCTTTGGCTAATTTTGTAGACATGATTGATTATGAGTTCCCCCCAGCTTCGGATGCCACTTACGTTGAAGGATTACTGAAGATAGACGCTCCGTGTGTCTACATTGTTTTGTCGGATAAACTGGTAGATGGCGGCAACGGTGACGGGCTACGAACGCCGATCAGTTATCGGCTTAAACTGCCTCGCTTGGGCACTTTTTTTGATGCACAGAAGGGCACAATATGGGTATGGGATAAAGGACCAATGCAAAGTGGTGACCAGGTGATTGCTGTCGGAAGTTATGCGGTCGGCTACCCGTCGCCAGACTGTCCTAAACCATATGCCGGGTGGTCAACCGCGGCGTTAAGGAAATCGGCGGATTTCCTTAACGCCGCTGACCCTCTCGCCGGATCGGATGATCGCTGATGTTATGTAACAAGTGCTTTTGAAGGATCCTGAGTAACTCGATATTGCCATCAACGCGTAGCAACGGTCCCTAGGTGTAATGTTCAGTGAGGTTGTTGACGTGGTCGGCGGGTGTGTTTTCGAGGGAACGGTGTGCCTGCCCAAGACGTGATTCGCCGGCAGCTAATGGGGCAGTTAGATGCGTCGTGCTAGCGAAGTGTTGGTGGTGTCAGTCGTCAGCGATTTGTTCTGATTGGCCTCTGCGTGCTTGGTGGCGCAGCACCAGCGTGTAGCCCACAACGGCGACAACAGCGAAGCCGAACCATTGAATCGTGTAGCCCAAATGCGGCCCAGCGTCGCGCTCGGGCGGTGGCAATGGGCGCAACAACGCCGAAAGACCGGTGCCGGACCCATTGTCGCCCAAGCTGATCTGCGTGCCATCCGCGCGCTCCGCACCGGTGAGTTCAACATAGACATCAACCAGATCAAGATCAGTCTGCTGATTGATGCGTTCTACATCTGTGCGGGCCAGCGAGACAAGCCGTCCTCCAGCGGGGTCAGCTGGCCCCAGCAAACCTCGCTGCTGGCTTCGCCGGATACGGCCGGTGATCTGGGCCGCATCGCTGAGTCCGCCGCTGAACGCGTCAGCGCCAAAAGCAACCGCGTCCTCACAGACGCCTCCCGCAGGCAGCCATCCTGCGACAATCAGTACACCCAATGGCTCGGTGTTGGCGTTTGGCGCAACCGCTGCAGGCACAACGAAATGGCATCCGGCGATCCCCTGCAAGCTGCGGTTGCGGATATGCACGCTGTCATCCCAGTCGAACCGCTCGATCGGAAGCGTCACGGTTCTGAATTCAAGCGCAGCGCTGAGTTCGGCATCAGTCAATTCTGCGAAGAACCCGTCAACGTCAAGCGAGGTCATCTCCGTTCGTTCGGCAGTTGCGGCGTTGCGGTCACGAACCTCGCCGTGACGGCTGAGTTGCCAGAAACCGGCAATCACGAAGATCATCAGCAGGCCGCCAGCGAGCACATGGCCCGCCAGCCACCGCGGTGCCAGAGCAAATCGATACACCTCAGAACTCCTGCACCGCGACGCGCTGGAACTTTTGTACCGCTACGCGCTGTGTTGTGCAACCATAAAACACGTCGCGCACGCACCGAAGCTAGCGACATCACACCGAAGACCAAGGCCGCCACGTTGACGTACCAGAGCCCCTACGCCGAGATTGACGTTACGCACTGACCCTCCGCTGTTCTGGGCGAGTCCTGAGCTGTTGATCTGCTGAAACAGTTCTCAATTCGCTCTATCTAAATTGCGGACGCGCGTCCGGTGTTGCGGGCGTGTCAGCGCATCTCAACGGGGGTGATGTTGTCGGCGGGGTCAAAGCCGAGCACTTGTCCAAGGAATGACAGCTCTGCTTCGAGCGCGGCCACGATGTTGGGACCGCGACGAAAGCCGTGCCCTTCGCCCTCAAACAACACATAGGCATGTGGCACACCAGAATCTGCCAAAGCCTTCACCAGCTCATGGGACTGGTTCTGCGGCACTACACGGTCGTCGGTGCCTTGCAGCACGATCATCGGGGTGCTCAACTCGCTGGCCCGCCAAAGCGGTGACCGTTGGCGGAACAGATCGGACCGCTGAGGCCACGGGCCGATGAGCCCGTCGAGATAGCGGGCCTCAAATTTGTGGGTGTCGCTCGCCAGCGCTTCGAGATCGGCCACGCCATATCGAGAGATGCCAGCAGCAAACACGTCGCTGTCAACCAGCGCGCACAGTGTTGTGAAGCCCCCTGCTGATCCACCCTTGATAACCAGGCGCCCAGGATCGACGACCCCACTTTGGGCCAAGTGCAGCGCTGCCGCGATGCAGTCTTGGGTGTCGACGATGCCCCAACTGCCGCGCAGCAAGTTGCGGTACTCGGTGCCGTAGCCGGTACTGCCGCCGTAGTTGACATCCACCACAGCGATGCCTCGGCTTGTCCAGTACTGGATAGCTAAATCGAGCGAACTGCGAGCCGATCCCGTCGGCCCGCCGTGGCTGAGCACGATGAGCGGCGGAAGCTCTTCGTCTGGGGCGGCGGTGGTAGCACTAGTTGGTGGGAAGAAGAACGCGTTCGCCTGACGTCCGCCCTCACTGTCGAAGCTGAATGCCCGTGGCGTTGATACATCGGCGGTGTCCAACACAGTCGGTTCTTCGGCGCTGAGCCGACGGTGCGTGCCGTCGGGGTTGATCTTCACCACTGCTGGCTGGCTCTTCCAGTTGGCGGCCACCGTGACGACCGCACCGTCGTGCGTGACGGTCAGCCGCCCAAACTCGGTGAACCCGCTCGACACCTCCTCCAGTCGTCCGTCACGGATAACACCGAGATGGCCCACGCCGCCTGACGCCCACGTACACCACAGCTCTCCGTTGTCGCTCCAGCCGTAGGTGTCCTGTGCGAAAACCCACGGCGGCACGCCGAACTCGCGTCTGTGATCAGCAGCGTCGTCCAGCACCGGTGTCATTACGCCTACCTCATCATCGACGTGGCATATCTGCCACCAGCCACTCATGTCGCTGACGATGTGCAGAACACCTTCGGGACTCCACCTCGGCTGCTGCAAGGCGGGACCGTCGCACAGCACACGGTCGGTGTCTGACAGCGGTGCGCCCTTGTATAGGTCCACTAGATGCAACCGAACGTGGTCCCACGGCATGTTCGGATGATCCCAGCTGAGATAGGCCAGCGAACTTCCGTCGGGCGACGGCCGGGGTGACGAATAGAAATCGGCTCCGGTAGCCACAACGTTGACTTGGCCGTCGAGTTCGATGGTCACCAACTCGTTGCGAGGTTCGCGGCTGTTGGGGTCGTGAGATTCGCGCACCCACGCCGTGACCGACTGCGGCCCCCTGCCTTGGTGGCCGTCAACGGGTATCGGCACCAGCGCAGGGTCGGCGTAGCGCATCCCCTTGGCTGTCGCCGGTTCGGGCGTCACGGCGAGCGGCTCGCTGCCACCGGAAACATCAAACAAGCGAATTCGCTGATCGTCCATGCATGCGCCGAGCACCCAGTGGCTGCCGTCGGGCGCGATCAGCGGCAACCATGCACCGCCGCCGTACTCGTGTACTGAGGTTCTGATGTTGGCTGAGCCCGTGTGGGGCACTTCGGCTGGGGCCGGATCAAGCTCATCGAGCGGCACGCGCACTACGACGCCCCGCCCGTCTTCAAGTGGTCGTTGTTCTGTCCAGTAGACCCAGCCGCCCGCCACCCGCGGCTCGCTCCGCCGCACAGCGCCGACGGCGACGTCTGCCGCTGTGAGCGGTGACGGCCACGCACCGTAGGGCACAAATCCCGAACCTCGTCGTGTGGGACCGTTTGCGTCTTGACAATCTGAAGATGAGCGCATAGTTTTCTCAGCGGCTTCGCCGCGCTGCAGCGATCATTCGCATCTGGCTGGGTCAGCAGCGGCGCGAGTGTGCGCTCCGGGTCTTCCACCAACCCGTGATGCGCCAGTGGACCGGGGGAGCGCCCACCAACTCCCTCGGTCCACACGCGCCCGCGCGGCCGCTCTGATCAAAAAGGTTCTTCTTCTTCGAATACTTCATTCACTTCAGTAGCACTCGTTGCAGAGTTTTGCGCGAGCACTTGCTGTAGCGACAGTTCGGTGTCGCGCAGGCGCGCTTCGCAGTGAGCTATCAGCAGCGATGCCCGCTCCACTTGTGAGGCCAGTGTGTCGATGTCGATGTCGTTGTTCTCAAGGCTGGCCAAGATCGACTCGAGTTCGGCCATCGACTCGGCGTAGCCCCCGAACTCGGCAGCGTCGGTGTCGTGATCGGTGTGATTGCTGTGATCGTTGTGATGGGTGCCTTCAGCCATCGGTGGTCCTTTCGCTGGCGGTCGTGTCGGCGCTGCGTATGGTGCTGGCGAATTGGGCGTGTTGCGTTTGCGTGTAGATCGTTTCGCCGATGGCAGGCGGCGCGCGCACAATGGCGCCGTCCGCATCTCGAGTAATCGAGAATCCGCGCGCCAACGTCCGCATCGGCGCAACTGCTGAGACCAGTGCCGCAGCAGAACTCAGGCGCTGGTGTGCCGCCGCGAGATGTCGCGCGGCTGCTCGATCTAGGCGGGCTCGCGCTGAACGCAGCGATTCGTTGGCGCGTGCGGTGTGGACATGACTGCGCTGGAGCAACCGTCGCATTTCGCTGAGGTTGTTCGACGTTGTTCGGCAGTGATGTGTTGCGTTGTGGCTCAACCGCGTTCGGCTTTGGCTCAGTTGCACGCGAGCGTCGGACAGTCGACGTTGGGTAAGCAGGCCGACCGTTGATCGGGCGGCGCGCAACCGGGAGTTCGCCGTCACCGTGTGAGCAAGCGCGGCGCGGCTCAGATCACGTCGGGCACGATCTAGACGTTCGTCAAAGTTGCGCACGCGATTAACGAGCAGCGCAGCGCAGGCGGTCGGTGTCTTGGCAGTTGTGTGTGCTGCGTGGTCGGCGACTGAAGTGTCGATTTCGTGTCCGATACCGCTGAACACCGGCACCGGACACGTCGCAATGGCTGATGCCACGCTGGCGAGGTCGAATGCCAGCAGGTCGGTGCGGTCGCCGCCACCGCGCACTAACGCGATCACGTCAACTTCGGCGCTGCTGAGTGTCTGCAGCGCTGCGATGAGGTCGGTTTCGGCCGTGATGCCTTGCACTCGGGTATCGCACAGCTGCACCCGAAACGCGTAGCCACTGGCTTTCAGTTCATGGATGAAGTCAGCGTGTGCTGCGCTGTTGGCGGCTGTGACAAGTCCTACGCGCAGTGGCACTAACGGCAGCGGTATCGCAGCATTGCGCCGCAGGAGTCCTGACGCAGCCAGTTCAGCGAGCGTGCGTTGCCGCTCGAGGGCGAGCGCTCCGAGCGTGAAGTGTGAGTCAATGCCGCTCATAATGAGCTGTATCTGCCCTTTGTCGGCGTAGTACTCCACCTCTGCGCGGATGCGCACTTCGATGCCGTCGCTGAGTGTCAGCCCGCCCGCGGCTGCTAGGCCGCGGTTGACGTACCGCTGGTGTCCTTTGAACAGCGCTACCTGCATGCGTGCCCCACGACGGTCGCCGCCAGCACCGGGTTCGATGAGTTTGAAGTAGATGTGGCCGCTTGACGCGACTGAGTAGCCGATGATTTCACCGCGTACCCACACTTGGTGGCTGAAGGCCTGCTGGATTGTCCTGCCGACAGCCGCTGCGAGTTGGCTGACCGACCAAGTGGTGTCTGCTTGGCGCACGGCAGCACCGACTGCCGGGCCATCCGTCGGGTCATCTGCTGGGCCACGACCCTGAGGTGTGTTGCTCACGCCGGAGAGGTTGTCACGAAATTCTTGCGTTGACGACTGATTTGGCGCTCAGCGCCCGCCCAGCCCGAACGAACCTTCCAGTCCGCCCAACCCGAACGAACCGTCCAGTCCGCCAGAGCGGGGAGTTTGGCGGGCAGTTTGGGCAGTGTCGATAGGGTGCGCTGTGGAAGGTTGCCAGAGCGGACGAATGGGGCGGTCTCGAAAACCGTTGTGGCCTTCGGGTCACCGTGGGTTCGAATCCCACACCTTCCGCCAATCCCAAATCCAAGCAAAACGCATGGCATTACATGGTGGGTTAGCGGTGGGCGCTGAAGAACTGGCGCAGCAGCGCGCTGCACTCGTCTTTGCGCACCCCACCTACGACCTCGGCGTTGTGGTTGAAGCGCGGGTCCACCAGCAGGTTGTACAGCGTCGCCGCGGCGCCAGCCCTGGGGTCGTAGGCACCGAAGACCACTCTGGGCAGTCGGGCGGCCAGCACTGCTCCGGTACACATCGGGCACGGTTCGAGTGTTGTCACCAGCGTGGCCTCGGTCAGCCGCCAATCGCCGAGCGCGGCTGCTACATCGCGCAGTGCCAAGACCTCGGCGTGCGCGGTGGGGTCCTTGGTTCGTTCGCGTTCGTTGTGGCGTGCTGCCACTATCTCGCCGTCAACTAGCACCACAGCACCGACGGGCACTTCGCCCGCGGCTGCGGCTAGCCGGGCCTGCTCAAGCGCCACTGCCATCGCCGCTTCGTCGGTCATCGCTGAGAGTCTGGCAGCGCCGCCGCGGTTGCCGACAGTTCTGCCCGATCTGCTGGCTGAGACCCGCTGGTGCTTTTGCTGCCCGACGCACCGGGTAGTTTTTCGCACCGTGTACACGATGCGAGACCCAATTCGACGGGCGGCACATCTCTTCGGCAACCGCCCTGCCGTGGTGTTCGCCGACACCCGTCGCACCTTCAAAGAGTTTGCCCACCGCGTAGCCAAAGTGGCGGGTCTGCTTGATGCGATGTCCGAGCCCGGCGACCGCGTGGCTCTGCTCGCTCTGAACTCCGACAGCTACCTCGAGCTGTTTTGTGGCATCCCGTGTGCGAACCGAGTCATCGTTCCGCATAACACGCGCTGGGCCGAACCCGAACTGGCCTACGCCACCGCCGATGCCGGCGCCCGCATCCTCATCACCGACCGAGATCCAGGCGGACTGGCCGATCTGGTCGAACGGGTCATCCGACTTGACACGGGCGAGTACGACGACCTGCTCAAAGCTGCACCCACCGCAGAACCCGACATCACGCCCGACACCTTGGCCGGACTCTTCTACACGGGCGGTACCACTGGAGAGTCGAAAGGCGTGATGCTGACGCACGCCAACCTGATGGCAAACGCGGTCCACGTTCTGCTCGCCCAACCCGTCAACGGCGACGACCGCTACCTCACTATCGCGCCCATGTTCCACGCAGCCGGTGTGTACTGCGCGCTTGCATTGCCGTGGGTGGGCGCCGTCAACGTGATCCTGCCTGCGTTCGACCCTGAGGCCAGTCTCGACGTGATCGAGAGCGAGGCTGTCACCTGCGCGATTGCCGTTCCGACCATGCTCGCTGCGCTGTGCGAGTCTCAGGCCGCCTCGCCGCGAGACGTGTCGTCGTTGCGGTGGCTGTCACACGGAGCCTCCCCGGTCGCGCTGGAGGTGCTGCGCCGGGCCGAAGCGCTGTTTGGCTGCGAGCTGATTCACCTCTACGGAGCTACCGAGCTATCGCCGCTCACCACAGTCTTTCGGCACGAGCAGCGTTACCTCGACGATCCGAGGGCGAAGAGCTGCGGCCCGCCCGTGCCCGGAGTTGATCTCAAGATCGTACGCGCCGATGGATCAGAACTACCGACCGGCGAACCCGGAGAGGTCGCCGCGCGCGGCCCGAACGTCATGGTCGGTTACTGGAACAAGCCCGAGGCCACTGCTGCTGCGTTGGTAGACGGGGGCTGGTACCTCACGGGCGATGTCGGTTACGTCGACGACGACGGCTACCTCTTCCTTGTGGATCGGGCCAAGGACATGATCGTGACCGGCGGCGAGAACGTCTACTGCACTGAGGTTGAGGATGTCTTGTACGCGCACGCCGGAGTGCTTGAGGCGACCGTGTTCGGCATCCCCGACGATCGGTGGGGCGAGGCCGTGCATGCCGTGGTTGTGCCTCGCGACGGTACCGAGGTCACCGAAGCCGAGCTAATCGCGCACTGCCGAGCTACCATCGCCGGCTACAAAACACCCAAGAGCATCGCCTTGCAAGCCGAGCCGTTACCTAAGTCAGGTCCCGGCAAGGTACTCAAGCGCCTGCTGCGCGAGTCCTACTGGGCAGGCCACGACCGAGCCATCAACTGATTGGCTGAACCAGTAAAGCAGGCGCAAACCGCAAGCCCGATTCGCAGCGAGCATGTCGTCGCGCCGCGCGGTGCCTCGCGACCTGCGTGGCGGGCCAAATTGTTTCTGGATTATTTCGGGTTTGTTTCTGCGAGGCTAACCCTGTAGTCTTCCCCATTGGCGCGGAACCCACCTTCAGCCCGGTTGGTTCTCGCGGTGCCGTGCAACGCAGAGGTTCTGTGTTGCACGCACCCGCGTCCGCGCCGCGAACGCCTCCCCGTATCGATCGCAATCGACTGTCTTGCGAAGGAACTTCTGATGGAACAGCGCACCCAAATCTGCCCCCCCCCCCCCCCCCCCCCTTAGAACAGAAGCCTCACAGCGAACTCCTCACGGAGTGTTCGCCATGAGCAGGTGCACACTCAGCGACGGTCGCGGTCGGCGAAGCAGATTGGTGCCGCGTGGCGCAGCCAGCGTGTTGGCGGCATTGCTGCTGGCACCTCTGCTGACGGTGGTACCCGCCGCATTGGCTAACCCCGACAAACCATTGGTGAGCATCACCGCAGTTACAACATCGCCGGTGGCTGAGGGTGCGACCGTGTCGTTCACCGTGTCGGTAACCCCGACGCAGGCGACCAACCTCAACGTAGACGTCTCCGTTGATCGGGCGTTCACCTCTGCTACTCCCAACAGCAGGGGCACCAACGGAATACGCAGCGTCACTGTCCCCGCAGACCAATCGTCAGCTACGTTGCGCGTCGCCACCGACAACGACAACGAAGATGACCCAGGTCGGGGAGTGACAGCAGCGATTGTTGCGCGCGACCGCTATCGGGTCTCGCCGACGGCCGACTCGGCAACTGCGCTGGTCACAGAAACCGACGCCAGTTTGGTTTCGCTATCGGGTGAAGCGTTCGTCACTGAGGGCAGTGATGGCACAGACTCGGTGACGGTGTCTTTGGGTCGTGAGCTAGTGGCTGGCGAGATCATTGAGGTGCCACTGTCGTTCGCTACCACGACAGGCGCGCGTATCGGCGGCACTACCCCAGATTTCACGCTGACAGCTACCGGTACCGGGGTTATGTTGACCGGGGCTGCCACTGCTGCTCCGATGGTGCGCTTCGAAGGTGCCGACGCACAGCGCGCCGAACTTGTCTTCCGAGCAACCTCAAACATCGACGCAGACTCCGACGCCGAACTAGTCACCATCAGTTTCGCAAACTTGTCTGCATCGTCGTTGAATACGAATGTGCAGGGTGGTGCTGCGGCCGACGCGACCGCAAACTCCGCCAGCTTGAGGATTCTCGACAATCAGGGCGCGTCCGGCAAAATAAGGACCGGCGCCCACAACAAAGCTACGTGTGATGAGACCGTTGTGGTAAGCGAATACGACGGCTCGCAGGAGTCGGGGCCAGTATCAGACTGCTTTCTCTTGGCATTGGGCGAGGCGCCTCCAGTGTCTGCAGGGCAGGCCCCTAACGACGGTGTAGTGATCGTGGCCTCCGTGTCGAACGACGCGGCGCGAGTGCCGTCGAGTCCGCGCGTTCACCGTGGCATCTCCAAACCTACTCGGTGGGATCGTGATCTGCCTTTTGAGGTATGGGCGGTACACGACGGCATCGACAATCCAGGCGGCCAACGCACCGCAACAGTCACCCTAACGGCCAAGGTATCGGTGCCCGGCACGGCGCTAGCCGACCTAGAAGATGTTCCCGGCGGGGTGTATGCACAGCTTCCTCAGGTGGAAGTGCAGGTGCTTGACGTCGACCCGACGACGGTGACCGTCGGCCCCGCTGATACGCCCGACGCTTTGGCCAAGGAGGGAACTTCGGCTGACACTGCGAAATTCAAAGTGTCGTTGGGACGCGCACTCGTGACCGGAGAGTCGTTGGCGATTCCGCTCAGCTTTGAAGGCGGCACTGCGGGCACCGATTTCCTCGTCGCGCTCGACGGCTCACCTACAGGTGTCACCTACCACAGCGGTACGGTCACGTTCACTGGGCCTTCGTCTGATGCGGCGACGTTCGCAGTGACCGCTGCGAGTGACAGCGACACCATCTCTGAGCGTGTGAGGGTGTCGGTGCCCGCTGAGTCAACTAGCAATTCCACCGATATGACCGCCACCGGGCTAGCAGGCGGCGCGGTTGGCTCTGGTTCGGCGCTGTTTGTGCTGGTGGAGTCATCAAAAGGTGTGTTGGTTGATGTTGGCGACAGTGGCGTGCTAGAGATCAACGAGTACATCCGACGGGCCGGAAGAAACCCGTTTTTTTGGGCCCGGAACCGGCACCTACGAAGTGCAACTCACCCAGCGGCCAACTGCTGATGTCACGATCAGCCTCAAAAGCAGCGATCCTGCCCTCGCGACGGTTGCCCCGACATCAATTACGATTGCCAATGACAGCAACTGGGCCAACCCGCGCACCGTTACTGTGACCGCAGTAGACAACTACATTGACGACGCTGTTGACCCGCAAGTGCAGATCACGCACGCGATCACTTCTCTCGATCCTGCGTACAACAGCGCTCCTACCGAGCACGCACAGGTTCGTGTGCTCGACGACGACGCAACAAAAATCGGATTGAAAGTCCTGAACCGGCCTGTTGTCGAAGAAGGCAGCCCTACCTACGTTCAGTTGACTCTTTCGCGGCGGTTAGTAGCTGGCGAGGAGGCGGTATTTTCGATTATGTTGACATCGGCGGACACCGGAGTCAAGATGTCCACCGCCTATGGTGGAGTGCGCCGCGGAGCGGTGCTGTCGTCAGCGGGTGGTCCCGACCTCAGCCCCGAACTAGTGCTGCGACCGGTACACAATACAGGCGAAGTCAGCGTCCGTCAGTTTGACATTCTGCCTGAGCGGTTAAACCGAGGTTACTGGGAGGTCACGCTCAGGGGCCCCCAGACTCACACCGCACTCCTCTATGCAGACTACCCGGGCGACGACGGCGACACTGCTGATGAGACCATCACTGCACAGTTCATTGCTGCGAGAACGGTGATGTTCCGATCTAATCTGTCGGGCGGTATCAGTTTAAACTACAAACCTCAAACGATCCGCGTCACCGACGACGACAGTCTCACTGTGCCCCATGACTGGCCGCAGATTCCGCACGGGCTGAACGCGGGCGACAAGTTCCGTCTGCTGCTTGCGACTGCTGAGACTGCTGCTTCGTCTTCTCACATCGGCAAGTATGACTCTTTTGCTATGTCTGAGGTTAGTAACGGTCTTGATTCAATCAAATCGTACACATCGGAGTTCAAGGCACTGGTTTCCACATCGGTTACTAACTTGAAAACCCACAACGGCCTCACTGGCGCAGGCGTACCAATTTATTGGGTGGCAAGTAGCCCTGTTGCGTCCAACAAAGTCGCAGATGATTACACCGATTTCTTAGATGGCTCATGGGATCAAGAACAGTCTCCCACCGGTGCCGACGGAGTTGCGCGGAGTCCTAGCACCGGCGGCTACTGGACTGGCTCCAACAGCGATGGCACCACCCGCACCGGTTTTGAGATGGGCCGGTCTCGAGCCGGTCTAGGGTTCCTCAATCGTCCCAGCGCTATCAACCCGCTCGGTAGCACTGCGAGCGCCGCGTCCGATGATACTGACGGGCGCCCTATCTATGTTCTGTCGCCGGTGTTTACGGTGGGTGAGTCACCTCGGGTGGCATCTGTTGATGCGGGGCCGACGATCACTGAGGGTTCTCCCGCCGTGTTCCGCGTCACCCTAAGCCATGAGTTTCCCACCAATGAAATGGTTATTGGCGAATTAGCTGATGCATCCAACGGAGCTGACTTCTTGTCGCCCAAGGTCGAAGAAATCGCCAAGTTTGGCAATATTCGACTTCTTATCGCAGGCCTCACGAGTGTGCAATTCCGAGAGGACACTGTTGGCGACAACGTTGATGAACCCAACGGCACCATCAGTCTCAGGCTGAAGGGTCCCGACGAGTCAGTCGCAAACTATGTAGTTGACAGTGACGCAAGCACAGCATCAGTAACTGTGCTCGATGACGACCCGACATCAGTGACACTTACCCGAGCCGTAGGTGCTGGTATTTATGAGGGTTCCACGCTCGATTACACCCTGTCTTTGGGTCGGGCACTCGTTGCTGGTGAGTCGTTGAGTGTGCCATTGACGTTCAACTCTGGCGACGGTGCTGCTACCCGAGGCACCGACTACGAACTAGCATGCCCAACCACGTTGCCGACGGGTGTGACGTGCGCGAATCTTAACTCCGGCAACGCTTCAGTCACGTTCACAGGCGGCCCCCAATCCGCCCAGTCCGTGACGATCACTTTGGCGGCGATCTCAGACGATCTCACCGAATCAAGCGGCGAAGTGGTTGATATTGGCTTGGGCACACTGAACGCTAAATCCGGCACCAACTTGGGTGGCGGTGCAGCAGGCACCGACAATGCTGAACCTTTGACTATCAATGATGAAGTAGGCCCCACAGTTGAGTTCGCTGCTGCGACCTACGCCGGAACAGAAGCAACGGCTAACCGCAGTGTTACTGTCACTATCAGCGCGTCACCAGCACCCGCCGCAGATCTTGAGGTGGCCTACACCATCAGCGGTACGGCAACATCTGCCAGCGATTACACAGCTCTATCAGGCACCGCCATCATCGCTGCGGGTGCCACTAGTACCACCATCACAGTGGCTGTTAGCGACGATGCGATCGACGAGCCCTCTGAAACGGTCATCTTGACCCTCGCCGCAGACAAGGACTACCAGTTCGGCACTCAAAAAAGCGCAACTGTCGCTATCAGCGACGATGACGCGACTCAGGTGACGTTAAGCCGTTCTTCTGGCAGCGCAATTACAGAGGGTTCGAGTTTGGAGTACGGTTTGACGTTGGGTCGGGCACTCGTTGCGGGCGAGTCGTTGAGTGTTCCACTGGATTTTGTTGGCACCGCGACTCGTAACATCGACTATCAGTTGGCGTGTCCTACCCCATTGCCGAAAGGTGTGTCTTGTTCCAACCTTAATTCTGGTAACGCATCGGTCACGTTCACAGGCAGCGCGACTGCTGAAAAGGCCGTGAATATCACCCTTACTGCCACCAAAGACGCCACCTCCGAAACCGACGGTGAGACAGTTAATGTCAATCTAGCTACGCTTGACCCTAACTCAGGCACGAACCTTGACGGCGGCGTTACTACCACTGACAACGCCGGTGTGTTGACCATCAACGATCCTGCGCCCCTTCCAAAGATTTCCATCACCGCAGGCCCGGCGGTCACCGAAGGCACCGCAGCCCTGTTCACTGTTCGCATATCACCGACGCCCAAGAATCGCCTAAATGTAAATCTACTTGTTGCTGACGCGTCTGGGGGCGGTGAATATTTGAGTGCGTCTACCAGAAGTCTCACTAGCCAATCTTTCCCTGCGACAACTGAGTCCGGGTATTTGCTGGCAACCGAAGCAGACATCAAAGACGAACCCGACGGCGACGTCACAGTTACGTTGAGGCCTGGCAGCGGTTACCTCATCGATAGTGATGCCAACAGCGCATCGGTGACGGTGCGTGATGATGACGCAACGTCGATAACTCTTAGCGCATCTACGACTGATGTAGATGAGGCTTCTGGTGTAAAAGATTTCACGATTTCGTTGGAGCGTACGCTGGTTGGTGATGAGGTAGCGACGGTTCCGTTGACGGTCACCGGAGCCAACGTTGTTGATGATTTCACATGGTCACTACACCCGACTTCGCAGACGGGGGTGTCGCTGATCACAACCGCGCCACACAGCGCGCAGAACCCGGCAGTGCAACTCGCAGCTGGGGCATCTTCAGCGATTCTACGTTTCACGCCAGTGAACAACGACGTTCGCACACAACCGCATGTGACAGTGGCCTACGGTACCGGCGCTCGTGTGCCGACAGGCACCAATTTAGACATAGATACGCCGTCAGGCGGACCGTTCTCGTTCGTTATCACTGATGATGAAAATGGCGCTGTTGTAGTGCCGATTGATTGGCCGCTGCTTCCGTCTGGGTTGTCTCACGGCGACGAATTCCGTTTGTTATTCATCACGTCTGGCAAGCGAAATGCCACTGCAACTGATATAAGTGTGTACGACAATTTTGTGCAATCACACGTCGCAGATGGCGCTGCAAGTTTGGTGCCGTACGCGGGGTTCTTCCGGGTGGTGGGCAGCACCGCAAGTGTTGACGCGCGTGACCATCTTGGGGCCAACCCCGCCACCGACGGCACCGGCGAGACCATCTATTGGCTTGATGGCGACAAAGTTGCTGATGATTACACCGACTTCTGGAACACCGATTGGGATGACACGTCAACGCCGACGTACGCGGATGGTACTGTTCCATCTACTCAGGCGAGGTTCTTTTGGACCGGCACTCAAATCGGTGGTGCGGGCCGTACTGGTGCAGAGTTGGGTTCTTCCTTCGTCGGCGGGGGCAGTTTGACCAAGCAGCATGAGAGTATTACCCCAATAAGGGGTTTCCGATCCGCTAACGACGGCATCGCACCGTTCTACGGCTTGTCGATGCCGTTCACGGTAGAAGCAGAACCCATTACTCCAACGCTTTCGGTAACGGCAGGCGAGCCAGTTACCGAGGGTGATCCGATTGTATTCACCATCACCGCGTCAACAGCACCAAAAACTCAGCTACGTTTTTATGTACATGGCGCTGACGCATCCAACGGGGGCGACTACATACCGTCGGGCTTTGAAGGGGCCGGAACGAACATGTCTGGTACGATTCCAGCGGGAGAAACCAGTGGATCTTTCAAAATATATACCCTTAGCGACCGCCTAGACGAACCCGATGGCACTGTCACTCTTACCCTGAGATCTGGGAGCGGTTACGTTATCGACAGTTCAGCTAGTGCCGCGTCAACTATCGTACGTGACGACGATGATCCACCGACAATTTCTTTGCAGGTAGTCATCGATCATGACGAGCCAAGGTTGCGGTCGAGCGTGGTTGAGGGTGGTGGTGCTAAGACGGTGGGAGTGATTGCGCGGATTGAGGGTGTGAACCGTTTTGGTTTGGCTCAGAGTGTTGATGTTGAGGTGGGCGCGCTTGGTGACTCTGCGGTTGAGGGTGTTGATTATGAGTCTGTGCCTGATCAGACGATTGTTATCGCGGCAGGTGAGGCGGGTGGTCAGACTATATTTACGTTGACTCCGAAGAGTGATGCGTTTGACGAAGTTACTGAGTTGATCAGCGTTAAAGGTTCGTTGGACGGTGTGAAGGTTAAGCACACCAGTGTTGGATTGATTGATGCTAATCCAACGTCGGTGACGTTGGAAGGTCTATTTAAGCGTGAAAATTTAGCTGAAGGTTCTAGGAGAGATTTCGATTTGAGATTAGGTCGTTCGCTTGTTAAGGGTGAGTCGTTGACGGTGCCGTTGACGTTTTCTGGAAGTGCGACTCGTGGTACTGACTATACACTGAAATGCGTCAACCTGGTCCACATCGACGGTGTGTCGTGCGCCAATCTTAACTCTGGTGACGCTTCGGTCAAATTCACTGGCCCGGTGCTAGGTAAGAATGCTGTTTTGATTCAGCTTGACGCTGTGAGCGATAGTATTGTTGAGGCTTCTGGTGAGACGGTAGATGTCGGGCTGGGAACTTTGACCAGGGTTGGTCTTGATGGTGGTGTTAAAGCGGTTGATGATGCTGCTAGTTTGACTATTAACGACCCGCGGTTGGTGTTGCCGAAGTTATCTCTCACTGCAGGCGACGCAGTCACTGAAGGTTCTACTGTTTGGTACACACTCAAAGCTGACCCTCGGACGGAAAAGCCGCTGAACCTACAGGTGTCGATAACTGACACAGAGGGTTCAAAAACGACGACTTCTGTGCCTATTAGAGGTGAGTTTGCCACCACAAAAGTCGGCTTCACCGCCAATGCTGACAAGGTTGACAAACCCGACGGCAAGATGACAGTGACATTGCTGGAAAGTGACGGTTACACCGTCGCTCACCGCGCAAAGACCGCGTCGGTTATCGTGCTCGACGGCAACCCGACATCGGTGACGTTGACACGACCCGCGGGTGCTGCGATCACCGAGGGCTCAACGTTGAATTACACGTTAACTCTCGGACGCGCGTTAGCGAAGGGCGAGTCGTTGAAGGTGCCGTTGACGTTTAATTCAGACGATGCTGCTGCGACCCGAGGCACCGATTACACATTGGCATGCAAAACCAATCAACCGAAACTGGTGTCATGCGCCAATCTGAACTCTGGTGACGCTTCGGTGACGTTCACTGGTGGTGCTCGCTCCCCGTCGTCTGTGAAGATCGCGCTCACAACAAACACAGATAGCACCAAGGAAGGCAACGGAGAAACAATCGACATCGGTCTGGGCGAGCTTGACGCCAATTCCGGCTCAAACCTCAGCGGCGGCGCTACAGGCATCGACAACGCTGACGTAGTAATAATCCTAGAAAAAGAGCCTGCTCAGGTGGCGTTGACCGCTGTTACTGATCCCGGTGTTACAGGACGTTCACAACAAGTAGCCGAAGATCGTGGGGCAAAGACTGTGCGTGTTACCGCAACCATAGTGGGTGACACACCGTTCGGCTTGGACGCGAAAATCGCTGTAACTGTCGGCAATACAAATGACAGTGCCACTGAAGGCACTGACTATGACACAGTGCCAGATCTGTCGATCACCATCCCCGCCGGAAAGTCAAGTGGCTACGTTGATTTTGTGCTGACTCCTACAGCCGACAATTTGGACGAAGGATTCGAGACTGTGACTATCTCCGGCCGTTCGGTTGGTGTGGCCGTGGGTGTCTTAGAATCGAATGTGTTCTGGTCTCGCCCGGCAAGCTTGTTCATTATTGACACAAAAGACACCGTCACACAGCTCATTTTGAGCTTCGACGCCGACACCAACACCGCTGGCACTCAGGGGTTTGTGCGTGAAGATGGCGGCACCAAAACGGTCAAAGTCACTGCGTCGATTGTTGGGCCGAAACGATTCACCCAAGACGTGAGCTTCGCTCTGTTCGTAGGCGCCAATTTAGGTGATTCGGCTGTTGAGGGCACAGATTATCAAGAAGTCGTCGACCAAAGAGAAGTGATCAGAAAAGACGGACCAAAACTGCAAGACCAAAATGTTCTCACCATCAAAGCAGGTAGGGCATCTGGGTCTGTTAAGTTCGCGCTGACACCCATAGACGACACTCTTGATGAACAGGTTGAGCGGTTGAGTCTCAGTCTGTTAATTCCGAGCGATGATCTCGGGTTCAGAGCCGATGCGGTGATGTTGCCCATTTTCGACAACGACGGCAAGACGCCGGTGAGATTGCTGGCTGTCGCGGGCAATATAGCCGAAGACACAGGATCCAAAGACATCGTCGTAGCCTTGGAGCGAGCGCTCACTGGCTTTGAGACGGTGACCGTGCCCTTGACGGTCACTGGTGTCACGGTCACAGACGATTACACGTTGACGTTGCAGCCTGCCAGCCAGATTGGGGTGACGTTGCTGACCGCGGCACCGCATAGTAATCAGAATCCGGCTGTGCGCTTGACGGCGGGAGCTTCGCAGGCGGTGCTACGTTTCACCCCGGTTGACAACGATTTACGTACGCAGCCATATGCGAGCATCAGCTTGGGCACTCAAAGCCGAGCACCGTCATCCTCTGGTGGCGTAACGCTGGAGACGCCCTCTGGCGGCCCGGTCGGATTTGTCATTGTTGACGACGAGACCGGCCCAATTACGGTGCCGTCAACCTGGCCGCTGAAACCCGCTGAAGCGTCTGCGGGTGGTACGTTCCGACTGTTGTTTACCACCTCGGGCTCGCGAGATGCCACATCGACTGATATCAGTGTTTACGACGGTTTCGTGCAGTCGTACGCCGCGGCAGGTCACGCCGCCATCGCCCCCTATGCGGGGTTCTTCCGCGCGGTGGCTAGCACTGCAACGGTGGACGCTGATGCCCACAACGATGCCGATGTCACAGATGACGGGACGGGCGAAGCCATCTACTGGCTTGACGGAGAAAAAGTCGCCGACAATTACGCCGACTTCTGGGACAACAGTTGGCATGACACCACTAGCCCGACCACCGAGGACGGTACCGTCGTTGATCTGAGTGACGCTGCCGTCTATAAGAACTACTGGACCGGCACCGGCACCGACGGCAACCACTTCTCAGGTGGTGAACTGGGCAGGGGCACCGCAGGCATCGGAGAGTTGGGTTCAGATTTCCCGGGTACAGGTCCGCTGAGCAGCGTTCGCGTAGCCAACGACAGAACTCTGCCCTTCTATGGTTTGTCGCAACCGCTCACAGTGGCACCGGCAACGAATGTTCAGGTGAAGCTGTCGGTGAGCAACAACGGCGACGTGACCGAAGGCGGCACGCTGATGGTGACCGCCACACTGTCTGAGGCACCATCGGAAGATATTAGGATTCCGATACGGGTGGGTTCGGACAGCACCGGATCACCGGCCGACTACTCAATGTCAGCCGACAGCATCGTAATCTTAAGCGGTGCCACGTCGGGCACAGCCATGTTCACCGCAAGCGAGGACGGCTTTGATGAGCCGTCGGAGATGGTGGCACTTCAGTCGGAAGACCTGCCTGTCGGCTACAGCGACGGTACGCCTGCTGATTTGATGGTCACGATTATCGATGACAACCCCACACCTGAGATCGACCTATCGGTAAACCCGACCACAGTGGACGAAGGCGACGGCGCGACGACGGTGACGGTGACTGCGACGATCGATCATGAAACGATTCGTTTCGATACGGATCGCACGGTGGTGGTGTCGGTTGCTGGGTCTGGTAACAGCGGTGTCGTCGGTTTTGATGCGGTGACTGATTTTGATGTGACCATCTTTGCGGGCGACAGGACAGGTACCGCCACCTTCACGCTCACCCCGCAGAGCGACAACATTGACGAAACCGATGAGACCATTACTGTTTCTGGGTCGGTGTCTGAGGTGACAGTCAATTCCGCGGAGTTGAGCTTGACTGACGACGACGCGATGCCATCGATCACGCTGAGCGTGGATACCGACAGCAGCACAGAAGGAGCACAGTCAAGTATCGGCGAGGGCGCAGGTGCAAAAACGGTACGTGTGACAGCGACGATTGACGGCACCACGCGTCTTGTTACAGCCCAAAAAATCACCGTCGCGGTCGGTGCAGATGGAGACACAGCCATCGAAAGCACCGATTATGAGACGGTGGCCACCCAAACGATCACCATCGCGCCAGGTGCAGCCAGCGGCTTTACCACGTTCACGCTGACGCCCACCGACGACTCTCTTGATGAGCCGTCGCAGTCGTTGTCGATCGTCGGCAGCGGCGTTGAAGGTGTGACGTTCAACAACACCTCGGTAACGATTACCGACAACGACCTCACGCCTGAGATTAATTTGAGTGTGAACCTGACGAGAATAGCTGAGGTTGTCGGTGCGACACCTGTGAAAGTGACCGCAACCATTGATGATGAATGGGTTCGTTTTGATACCGACCGCACGGTGGTGGTGTCGGTTGCTGGGTCTGGTAACAGCGGTGTCGTCGGTTTTGATGCGGTGACTGATTTTGATGTGACCATCTTTGCGGGCGACAGGACAGGTACCGCCACCTTCACCCTTACCCCGCAGAGCGACAACATTGACGAAGCCGATGAGATCGTTACTGTTTCTGGGTCGGTGTCTGAGGTGACGGTCAACTCCGCTGAGATCCGCCTTACCGACGATCCGGTGCCTCCGGTCATTTTGACGGTAGATGCCGATACTGGCACGAGCGGTGTACAGTCAACGATCGCTGAAGGCGGTGGCGCGAAGACGGTTCGGGTTACTGTTGCCTTTGACGGCGCAACTCTTACAACATCTCAGGTCATCACGGTCGCGGTCGGCGCAGCAACTGACACAGCAGTTGAGGGCACCGACTATGAGACGGTGGCCGACCAAACGGTCACCATCGCGCCGGGTGCGGCCAGCGGCACGGTTGATTTCACCTTGACACCGATCGATGACTCTCTTGATGAGCCATCGCTATCGCTGTCAATCACCGGCGGCGGTATCGCTGGCACGACGTTCACAAACACCTCCGTGACAATCACCGACAACGACCCGACTGTGGTGTCGTTAGTTCGTGTTGATAGTGGGGCGATTGTTGAGGATTCTTCTGCGTCGGCGGCTGATCGAAGTGTGGAATTTACGGTGAGTTTGGGTCGTGCCTTGGTGGCAGGCGAGCAGATTGATGTGCCGTTGGTGTTGTCGGGTTCGGGTGTTGTTGCGGATGATTATTCGTTGGCGCTTAAGACTGGTGGTAGTTTGAATGCTGGTGTGACGTTGAGTAAAGCAGCGACTTTGGCTCCGACGGTTACATTCGCAGGCGCTGCGGCTCAAACAGCGACGTTGGTGCTGACTGCTGTTGATGACAGTGTTGATGAGGGTGATGCTGAGACGTTGACGGTGGCGTTGGGTGATCTAACGGACACGAGTTTGGGTACCAATGTCGGGGGTGGTGCAGAGCCCAGCGACGACAACGATGCTGCGACTGATGACAATACGTTTGATGTGAGTATCACCGATGATGACGATCCTGTTGTTACGGTGTCGTTGAGTGTGAGTAATAGTGGCAGTGTTACTGAGGGTGGTACGTTGACGGTGACGGCGACGTTGGTTTCGGCGGCTTCTGCGGGTGTGACGATTCCTGTTCGTGTTGCTTCGGTTGGTACCGCGGCAGCAGGTGATTATTCGTTGTCGAATAGTGGTGATATTACGATTTCGAGTGGTAGTAAGACGGGCACGTTGACGTTGTCTGCTGTAAATGATGACGTTGATGAAGTCACCGAGAAGTTAACGCTGGAACTTGGTACGTTGCCCGATGGTTACACTGCTGGCAGTCCGTCGAGTGTGGACGTTACTATTACCGATGATGATGTGACGATTGTGTCGTTGTCGGCTTTGTCGGTGGGGGGTGTGTTGTATGCTAATGCACCGACGAAGTTGCTTAAGGTTAGTTTGAGTAGAGGGTTGGTGGCTGGTGAGACGTTGAAGGTGCCGGTGGTGTTTTCTGGTGCGACGCTTGGGGATTCGTTTTCGGTTAGGTGTTTCGCGTTGCCGCAAACGGAGGCGAGTTGCGGTGATTTCTCAACGGCTGCGAAGTCGTTTATTACGTTCACTGGGCCTACATCGGCTGGGGCGTCTGGTCAGCTTCTTGTTTCTTATATGGATGATGATAATGATGTTGATGAGACGTTGGTTATAAGTGTGCCGACGTCGTCTACTTCGGGTGCTGTTCGTTTGGGTGCTACTGGCTTTTCTGACGGAGTGGCCGGCACGGGGTCTGTGTCGCTTGTTTTGGATGATCCAGGGGATAATGAAGAGATTGAGGTGCGTTTGTCGGGTGGTGGTGTGATTGACGGGAGCATTAGCAGCGGTCCGGGCAGTGAAGCAGAGGTAGTTGTTGAGTTATCGCGTCCGTTGGTGGATGGTGAGCGAGCGAGCGTGGCGTTGGCGTTTGATGACAAGGAAACGTTCCCGGCTCGTGCGGTGGTGCTCGGCGACTCCACCACTCCTGCGAATTTGTTGTATTTCACTTGGGCTGCGTCGGGTGATGGAGTGAGCGCTAGTGGTTCTGCTGAGACGTTGACGTTGACGTTCACGGGTTCGGACAGTGACGCTGTTAAGCGGGCAACGCTGAAGTTCGTTTCGACTGGTCAGGAGACGTCAACTCATTTACTAAAAGTGGAGGAATCTAGTGATAATGAGCATGAGTTGGTCATTATCACTGCTGATTCAGATAACTCAAATTGGCGCATATCACCGCGTTTGAATCTAGTGCCGTATGATGATGATGACGCTGATACGCTTGATGATGCCACAGCGCGGGTGTTGATCACCGACGATGATGTAACCACCTGGCAGGTTTCGTTCACCGACACTGATGACGCTGCGTTGACCGCTGCGAGTGTGACAGAAGACGATGATTTCGTGTTCAACGTAGCGTTACCAGACGGCGTGACCGGTCCGGTGACAATACCGTTGACCTACACGCACGGTACTACCGTTGCTGCTGATTTCGATGCGTTACCAACATCAGTGTTCGTTCCTTACGGAGCAGAATCAGCCACGGTCACGATCTCACCCGCCAACGATTCCATCAACGAGTCTGATGAAACGTTGACCGTCAGCGCGGGCACAGCACCACCCGGGTTCACCACCACAGGCGCTACGTTTACGTTGACGTTGGCTGATGATGATGGTGTTGGGGTGACGATTACTGAGTCCTCGGGTTCTACGTCGGTGTCTGAGAATGCGGGTACTGATGCGTATACGGTGGTGTTGGATAGTCAGCCGACGCATAGTGTGACAGTGACGATCACGTCGGGTACGCCAGCGGCTGCTGTGGTGGACGGCCCTGATGTGGGTGATGTTGGTGGTGCTACTGAGACGTTGACGTTTACTACATCAAACTGGAACCGCGCGCAAATTGTTACTGTTACTGGTGTCAACGACGATGTTGATAACACGGCGGATAAGCGCACAGTAACGCTTACTCATGCTGTTACGTCTAGCGATGCTAAGTACAACGCGGTTGCTAACCAAAACGTCACAGTGACGGTTGTTGATGATGATGCGACGCCTGAGGTTGATTTGAGTGTGAATCCTGCGAGTGTGGGTGAGGGTGACGGCGCGACGACGGTAACGGTGACGGCGACGGTTGATGATGCAACAGTTCGGTTTGATGCGGCTAAGACGGTGCGGGTTTCGGTTGATGGGTCTGGTGGTTCGGGTGTTGTCGGGTTCACTGCAGTGAACGATTTCGACCTAACAATCGCTGCGGGTGCCAAGACGGGTACTGCTACGTTCGAGTTGACACCACAAGATGACAGTGTGGACGAAACAAACGAAACAGTCACGGTGTCTGGCACGTTGGCTGGTGTGACCGTCAACTCTGCGACGCTTACGTTGGCTGACGATGATGGTGTTGGGGTGACGATTACTGAGTCCTCGGGTTCTACGTCGGTGTCTGAGAATGCGGGTACTGATGCGTATACGGTGGTGTTGGATAGTCAGCCGACGCATAGTGTGACAGTGACGATCACGTCGGGTACGCCAGCGGCTGCTGTGGTGGACGGCCCTGATGTGGGTGATGTTGGTGGTGCTACTGAGACGTTGACGTTTACTACATCAAACTGGAACCGCGCGCAAATTGTTACTGTTACTGGTGTCAACGACGATGTTGATAACACGGCGGATAAGCGCACAGTAACGCTTACTCATGCTGTTACGTCTAGCGATGCTAAGTACAACGCGGTTGCTAACCAAAACGTCACAGTGACGGTTGTTGATGATGATGCGACGCCTGAGGTTGATTTGAGTGTGAATCCTGCGAGTGTGGGTGAGGGTGACGGCGCGACGACGGTAACGGTGACGGCGACGGTTGATGATGCAACAGTTCGGTTTGATGCGGCTAAGACGGTGCGGGTTTCGGTTGATGGGTCTGGTGGTTCGGGTGTGGTCGGGTTCACTGCAGTGAACGATTTCGACCTAACAATCGCTGCGGGTGCCAAGACGGGTACTGCTACGTTCGAGTTGACCCCGCAAGATGACAGTGTGGACGAAACAAACGAAACAGTCACGGTGTCTGGCACGTTGGCTGGTGTGACCGTGAACTCTGCGACGCTTACGTTGGCTGATGATGATGGTGTTGGGGTGACGATTACTGAGTCCTCGGGTTCTACGTCGGTGTCTGAGAATGCGGGTACTGATGCGTATACGGTGGTGTTGGATAGTCAGCCGACGCATAGTGTGACAGTGACGATCACGTCGGGTACGCCAGCGGCTGCGCTGATAGACGGCCCTGATGTGGGTGATGTTGGTGGTGCTACTGAGACGTTGACGTTTACTACGTCGAGTTGGGCCACTGCGCAAACTGTTACTGTTACTGGTGTCAACGACGATGTTGATAACACGGCGAATAAGCGCACAGTAACGCTTACTCATGCTGTTACGTCTAGCGATGCCAAGTACAACGCGGTTGCTAACCAGACGGTGGCGGTGACTGTCATTGATGATGATGCGACGCCTGAGGTTGATTTGAGTGTGAATCCTGCGAGTGTGGGTGAGGGTGACGGCGCGACGACGGTAACGGTGACGGCGACGGTTGATGATGCAACAGTTCGGTTTGATGCGGCTAAGACGGTGCGGGTTTCGGTTGATGGGTCTGGTGGTTCGGGTGTTGTCGGGTTCACTGCAGTGAACGATTTCGACCTAACAATCGCTGCGGGTGCCAAGACGGGTACTGCTACGTTCGAGTTGACCCCGCAAGATGACAGTGTGGACGAAACAAACGAAACAGTCACGGTGTCTGGCACGTTGGCTGGTGTGACCGTGAACTCTGCGACGCTTACGTTGGCTGATGATGATGGTGTTGGGGTGACGATTACTGAGTCCTCGGGTTCTACGTCGGTGTCTGAGAATGCGGGTACTGATGCGTATACGGTGGTGTTGGATAGTCAGCCGACGCATAGTGTGACAGTGACGATCACGTCGGGTACGCCAGCGGCTGCGCTGATAGACGGCCCTGATGTGGGTGATGTTGGTGGTGCTACTGAGACGTTGACGTTTACTACGTCGAGTTGGGCCACTGCGCAAACTGTTACTGTTACTGGTGTCAACGACGATGTTGATAACACGGCGAATAAGCGCACAGTAACGCTTACTCATGCTGTTACGTCTAGCGATGCCAAGTACAACGCGGTTGCTAACCAGACGGTGGCGGTGACTGTCATTGATGATGATGCGACGCCTGAGGTTGATTTGAGTGTGAATCCTGCGAGTGTGGGTGAGGGTGACGGCGCGACGACGGTAACGGTGACGGCGACGGTTGATGATGCAACAGTTCGGTTTGATGCGGCTAAGACGGTGCGGGTTTCGGTTGATGGGTCTGGTGGTTCGGGTGTTGTCGGGTTCACTGCAGTGAACGATTTCGACCTAACAATCGCTGCGGGTGCCAAGACGGGTACTGCTACGTTCGAGTTGACCCCGCAAGATGACAGTGTGGACGAAACAAACGAAACAGTCACGGTGTCTGGCACGTTGGCTGGTGTGACCGTGAACTCTGCGACGCTTACGTTGGCTGATGATGATGGCCCGTCGGAAATCCCCGAACCCGACGGCGATCCTGTCCCCGGCGACGGCGATCCTGTCCCCGAACCCGGTGGTGATCCTGTCCCCGAACCCGGCGACGGTGACCCTGTTCCCGAACCCGGCGACGGTGACCCTGTTCCCGAACCCGGCGACGGTGACCCTGTTCCCGAACCCGGCGACGGTGACCCTGTCCTTAACGACGGCACTGCCAGGTTGTCCGCGGATGATGTGGTGGTGACGCCGAGCTGCAAGCGGTCTGCGAGTCCGTGCTTCTTCATACGCGAAGGCCAGAAGCGGACGTACAAGGTGAAGCTGCCGAGTCGGCCACAGCCGGGCCAAACGTATGCGATAGTGCCGGTTCAATCGCACAAGTACATCAACAAGTACAACAAATGGGTGCAAGACATGATGTTTGACCCGCCGCGGCTGGAGTGGACTCATGACAACTGGCCCGCCAAGCAGGTGCAAACGGTGACCGTGTCTGCTCCGCCTGACGATGACGTGGGCTCGGGCCAGTTCGTGATCAGCCATCGTTTCGTAGGCTTTTCTGGTACCCAACCGACCGATGCTACGCAGCATTCGACAGCGATATCGGCATATGTGTTCGATTCTGACCGGGTGACGCTGGTGATGAAGGACAGCGACGGGAACGTGATCGATGGCGATCACACGATGGCGTTGTCGCCGGGTGGCAGCGACTGGTACAGCGTGGAACTGTCGCATGACCCGCTAAGTAAGAAGACCTTGCGGGTTGACTCCCTATACAAGAACGAAGATGGGTGGGTGCATGCGCAAAATCACCCGGTTAGCATCAAACGCGGCGCGCCCCTAACCGAGTACCCGAACAACGGCTCCACACCTACGACTTTCGACCGTATCCAGTTCTGCAGCCCGTTCAATGCGGAAGTGTTGTCGTGCAGCGGCCCGCGGTGGAATGAGCCGCAGAAGATATATGTAACGGCGTGGACGCAGAGTGACTACGCATCGTTTGAGCCCCGATGCCGAACCGACATCGCTGCTTGCTGGGTGATTACCAACGGATTCAACGAAGGCAAGACGACCCAAAAAGTGATCGTTGACATCCGCGACCCTTCCGATAGCGACAGCACGACCTACACGGTCTCGGCCGGACTGATAGCGGATGTGCGCGGCTACGCAGCGGAGACCATCAACGGTGAGGCCCATGTCCGCCGCTGGAAGCGGGTGTTAGTTGCGTTCGGCGTGGATGTGCCTGACTTCGATGGCGAGGCAATGTCCGCTGCTGAGGCCAAGCAACACGCGCAGACGTTTTGGGGCGGCCGCTGGGACCCCATTGTTGTGGCACTCACCAAACTCGAAGCACAAACCGCCTCCGACAAAGACGACCCGAAACCGTCCAATCCTGAGGTGAGTATCAGTGCCGGTGGTGACATCACCGAGGGTGCTGCGGCTTCGTTCACGGTGAAGGCCAGTCCGTTACCGGCGGCACCGCTTGATGTGTCTGTCAAGGTGGCAGTGTCTGGCGATTTTGGTGTGACTGTTGGGACTCGTACGGTGACGATTCCGGTGACCGGCAGCGTTATTCTCACTGTTGCAACGACGGGTGACAGCAAAGATGAGACCGACGGGTCGGTGACTGTCACGGTGATTGACGGTGCTTCCTATGACCTTGACAGTTCCGCGTCGGCAGCAACGGTCAACATCGCGGACGACGACGACCCACCACCGTCCAATCCTGAGGTGAGTATCAGTGCCGATGGTGACATCACCGAGGGTGCTGCGGCTTCGTTCACGGTGAAGGCCAGTCCGTTACCGGCGGCACCGCTTGATGTGTCTGTCAAGGTGGCAGTGTCTGGCGATTTTGGTGTGACTGTTGGGACTCGTACGGTGACGATTCCGGTGACCGGCAGCGTTATTCTCACTGTTGCAACGACGGGTGACAGCAAAGATGAGACCGACGGGTCGGTGACTGTCACGGTGATTGACGGTGCTTCCTATGACCTTGACAGTTCCGCGTCGGCAGCAACGGTCAACATCGCGGACGACGACGACCCACCACCGCCACCGAACGTGCCGTCGTTTTCGATCAGAGACGGTACCTACACCGAAGGTCAGCAATTTGGCTACTACTTCTTCTACGTCGAGCTGAACAAGGCAGTCAGCAGGTCAACGCGGGTTTGGTACACCATTGAGGCGACGGGCAGCGGCACTGGTCACGCCACTGCAGGAGACGACTTCACGAGCCGAAGCGGATGGATCACCTTCCGGCCTGGCTTGCTTCGCAACGTCGGAGTGGTGGCCGTCAAAAACGACAGCATCACAGAACCTGACGAGACATTCCGCATCGTGCTCTCAAAGCCACAAGGGGCCGTCATCGGCCGAGGCACCGCCACCATCACCATCAAAGACGACGACTAAAAACACCGACCACCAACCACGTTCCCGGCTCCTCCAGCCGATCGTCACCTCTTGGCGGAGAGTGTGGGATTCGAACCCACGGAGGCCGATGAAAGCCTCACACGCTTTCCAAGCGAGCCCATTCGTCCACTCTGGCAACTCTCCGTAACGTTGATGTCGCCGCCCGGCGAGGCGGCCAGGCGATCTGCGGCACACAGCGAGGTCCGCTGAGAGCTGCTGCCTCCCGGCCCTGACTCGGTTCACGGGTCGCCGTTGCACAGGACCCGGCCGCCACGTCGGGCGACGACATACACCTTGCACGATACTGCCCCCGCACCACGCGTCCCGCTATCGAAACGAGGTAGGAACCCCGGATGAAAAAAAAACGCCACGCCGAGGTCTGCGATGTATGTCAGCCGCTGGGGTTGAGCGGTTGTCCGGATTTCAGTGGGTCGCAGTGGGTTAATGTCGCACGGGCGATTTAGGATCGCATCTATATGTCGGTTCAGTCGCTCTATCGGAGGTTTCGACCTCAACGGTTTGCCGAAGTTGTCGGACAACCGCACTTGGTTCGGGCTTTGCGTAACGCTGTTCGCGAGGGCCGCGTCGGTCACGCCTATCTACTAAGTGGTCCCCGTGGCACAGGCAAGACATCCACGGCACGCATTTTGGCGAAAGCGCTGAACTGTGACGCGCTTGGCGACGACGGCGAGCCGTGCGATGCCTGCGAACGCTGCCGGTCCGTGACAGCAGGCACATCGATGGATCTGATTGAGCTTGACGCGGCGTCGCACAATTCGGTCAACCACATCCGCGACCTGACGGAGAAGGCAGCGCTCGTCAGCGCCGGACGCCGCAAGGTATACCTGCTTGACGAGGTACACATGCTGTCGGCAGCGGCATCGAATGCGCTGCTGAAAACGTTGGAGGAGCCACCACCTCACGTCGTGTTCATCCTCGCCACGACCGACCCGCACAAGGTGCTGCCCACCATCCGCAGCCGGACCCAGCAGTTCGAGTTGGCGCTGGTTGGCGCTGACGAGATGGCAGCGCACATGCGGACGATCGCTCAGGCTGCTGACGTTTCTGCCGATGAGCGGACGATCGACTACATCGTCGAGAGCGGCAACGGCTCGGTGCGAGATGCGTTATCGGCGTTCGACACAGTGCTGGCCGCTGGCGGCATACCCGACGAGCGGGCCGACATCGATGCTCTAGTGGCGGCTCTGACCGTTACCGATCTGGCAGCAACGCTCGCCGCTGTGGCTGGCGCGACCGCCGCCGGCGTGGACGCACGAGACCTGGCCGAACGCACAGCTCGTCGACTGCGCGACATGTTCCTAGCATCCGCTGGGGTGGCACCGGCGGAGTTGTCGTCTGACGAACTTGCGTTGGCGCGCGAGCAGGCAGACGCTATGGGTCGCCGAGCCAATGTTCGGGCGCTGGAAGCTCTCGGTGGTGCATTGGCTCAGATGCCGCAGTCGGCGGATCGGCGTCTGACGCTGGAAGCAGCGCTGGTAGGTCTGCTGGCCGATGAGGTGCTCGGTGCTGGCACGCCGTTAGCGCCCACAGCTGAGACCGGGCGCGCTCCGACTGGCCCCGCCGCAGCTCGAGCGGCGATGGCTTCAACTCAGGCACCACCATCGCTGAACGACAAGCCCGCCGCTGTGTCACAGCGTTCTTCCCCAGCACCCACCGCGCCGGTGCCACCCCCACCCACGCCGCCACCAGTGGCCACCACCGAAGCACTTGTAGAGGCTGCGAGCGAGCCATCTGCACCTCCCGCAGTTGCCGCAGCAGAGCCGCAGCAACAGATGGCGAGTGAGTCTGCGTCTATGTCGGCCCCTCCTAGCACGGCTGAAGATCTTCAGAGAGTTTGGGAGACCCAGATTGTTGGGCAGCTGCGCCCAGTTGCCGCAGGAATGTTCCGCAACGCAACCGTTCTGGCTCACGAACGCAATGTGGTGACCGTCCGGCTGAGCGCGGGCGTTCCTGTCGCTCAGGCACGTCGCCGCGCCAACGAAGTGCAGCCAATCCTGTCAAACTTGCTCGACAGCGAAACTCGTCTTGAGATCAGCGATTTGACGGGCAAACCCGACGAAACTCCGAACTTTGGCGACGAGACACCGACATCCGTATCCGACGCTGCTGACCTTGCCGTGACCTCGCTCGGTGAAACCGAAACAGCCTCGCCATCGTCTGCTTCGCCATCGTCTGCTTCGCCGCAAGAAGCCAAAGTCCAACGAATCGTGGATCGCTTCCCTGGGGCGGTTGTGGTCCAAGTCGATGAGAGCACGACTTGACGTGTACGACGATGCAGTTGACGATCTGATCTCCGAGTTCAGCCGCCTTCCCGGCATCGGCCCCAAAGGCGCGCAGCGCATCGCGTTCTGGTTGTTGAAGCGGCCCGCTGCCGACGCGCGCCGCTTGGCAGCAGCGATAACAACAGCCGCTGAGCGGGTCGGCTTCTGCAAGCGCTGCTGGAACCTCAGCGAAGTCGATCCTTGCGCCTACTGTGCCGACCCGGCACGCCGCAACGGCCTGGTCTGCGTGGTGGAAGAACCCCGTGACGTGGTGGCGATGGAAAAAGCCGGTTTCCGGGGCCGATATCACGTGCTTGGCGGTGCATTGAACCCGCTCGAAGGCGTTGGACCCGAGCAGCTGCGGATACGCGAACTGCTGGCGCGTCTTGATGCGGAGGAGATCACCGAACTGATCGTGTGTACCAACCCGAATATCGAGGGGGACACGACGGCGATGTACCTCGCGCGTCAGCTCGAACCCCTCGGTGTCCAGGTAAGCCGGCTGGCGAGCGGTCTGCCCGTCGGCGGCGATTTGGAGTACGCCGACGAACTCACGCTCGAACGGGCGCTTCACAACCGCCGCACCTTGACTTCCTAGCCGTGCTGGTTGGGGCTAGTTGGACCCTGATTGGACTCTGATTGAGCTTTGCTTGGGTCGTTGGATGGGTTCTGGTCGGCTGGGGGTAACTCGCTGCTGGCCGTGGTAATTCGTTGGACTTGCCTAGGCGTGCTGCGTACGGTTTGGGTTGCATCTTCCCTGCCGCCTGCACATCTGAGCGTTCGCTTCGACACCCCGTGCATCGAGCGCAACTGCTCCGAGGAGTGACATGGCTTGCGTTGACCCCGATGACCGCGCCGCAGATGCGGCTGCCCGCCCGATTCCCGACATCCCGATCCCTGACATCCCACCCGCCGGACCCGCTGACGATCCGCTTGGTGCTTCCCAGCCGTCTGCAACCGATCCGACTTCGTTGACGGCACCGCCGGAACTGCCGATAGCAGTCTTTCGTCCGTCGCCTGCTGACCGGGTGATTGTGGCCGGCCCCTGCCATGCCCGCACCTTGTGCTTAGGTGCCTGTCCATCGCCGACTGGTGTTGCAGCCGTGTTTGTAGATCCCTGCGGTTCGCTGCTGGCAATTGCGACAGCACCCAAGGCCGTGATCGGCGCCATACTCGACGACCCGGCGCCTTTCGCACGGTTGACCGAACTATTGGGCGCAAGCCGCGTCTATCTCGAAGCTCCAGCCCCCGATGCCAAAGCAATCGGCGACGCAGTCGAAGCGGCGCTGTGGCCGATGTGCGTTAAGACCGACGTGCTGGCCCGGATCCCCTTAGGAGATCTTGGGCTGAACTTAACTCTGCGGTCCGCCCGATAACACCGCTGCGCTGGCTGCTCTGCCGAAACGGTTGCTGAACTTTGTGTGAGCGGTGCTTGCAAACTGTTGCGCTGTTAGGATCTGCTGCGCCCCGTCGCTGTTCCTTTCCAGCGGCGGGGCTTTGCGCGTTAGCGGACCTTTGCACCGCCCCATTAGTGTTCGCCGCTGTGAGAGAGATCGCTGCTGCCATCGCCGCTGGCGCATCAGGCCCCGAGCTGGAGGCCCTGCCCATACCAGAGAGCTTCCGGGCTGCCTATGTAGTACGTGACGAGCAGACCATGTTTGAGGGCCGGCCCTCAGCCGACAAAGACCCTCGCGAGGCAACTCACATAGGCGAAGTCGCCACACCCGAGCTGGCACCCGATGAGGTGTATCTGGCGGTGATGGCCAGCGCCATCAACTTCAATACGGTATGGACCTCGATTTTTGAGCCGCTGCCAACATTCGGCTTTTTGGACCGGCTAGGCCGCGAGAGCCGCTGGGGCGCGCGGCACGCCCTCGACTATCACGTACTTGGCTCCGACGCGGCAGGTGTTGTGCTTCGTTGCGGTTCGGCAGTTCGCAATTGGCGACCGGGCGACAGGGTCGTTGTTCACTGCAATTACGTAGACGATCAAGACCCCGCTGCCCACGAAGACTCAATGAAAGCCTCCAATCAGCGAATCTGGGGCTTCGAGAGCAACTTCGGCGGGCTTGCGGATCTCTCCATCGTCAAGGCCAACCAGCTCATGCCCAAGCCGACGCACCTCACATGGGAAGAAGCTGCGGTCAACGCGCTGTGTGCCGCAACGTCGTACCGGATGCTGGTCGGCGACAACGCCGCGCGTATGAAGCAGGGCGATTCGGTGCTGATCTGGGGCGCCACCGGCGGGCTGGGCGGCTACGCCTGCCAGCTCGTCCTCAACGGTGGCGGAGTGCCCGTCGGCGTAGTTAGCTCGCCCGACAAGGCGGAACTGCTCGGCCAACTCGGTGTCGAGCACGTCATCGATCGAAGTGCAGAGGGGTATCGCTTCTGGAGCGATACCCATACACAAGACGAAGGCGAGTGGCGACGCTTCGGCAAGAAAGTTCGCAGCCTCATCGGTGACGACCCCGACATCGTGTTTGAGCACCCCGGCCGGTCCACCATGGGCGCGTCGGTGTTTGTCACCAAGCGAGGCGGCAAGATCGTGACTTGCGCTGCCACCAGCGGCTACATGATTGAGTACGACAACCGGCATCTGTGGATGCGGCTGAAGCAGATTCTGTCGAGCCATTTTGCGAATTACGCTGAGGCTTGGGCGATGAATCGCCTGATAGACCAAGGGCGCATCCATCCGATCCTGTCGAAGACGTTCACACTTGACGAAACGGGTCTGGCCGCTTGGCAAGTCCATCACAACCTGCACGAAGGCAAGCTCGGCGTGCTGTGCTTGGCCTCTGAACCGGGGCAGGGCATCACCGATCCAGACAAGCGCGACCAGATTGGCCCCGAGCGCATCACGCTGTTCTCCCGGCATGCAGCCTCGCTGGAAGCCGCCAGCACCGCCGCGTAGCGCCGCGGCCTGCCGCCGTTCCCATCAACGAACGATGACTCCACAGAACCCGATAAACCCACAGAACTGCTACCGACAACAAGCGAGGACGGTGCCACTGCGATGATCCTGACAGAGATAGACCATGTCGCTATTGCTGTACACGACCTTGATGCCGCTGTTGCCTATTACGCAGACGCGTTCGGCGCTGAGGTTGCCCACCGGGAAATCGTCGACTCCGACGGTGTGGAAGAAGCGCTGATCAAAGTGGCAGACAGCTACATACAGCTGACTGCGGCGACGCGCCCCGATTCGCCTATTGCCAAGTTCCTTGAGCGTCGGGGCGAGGGCCTGCACCATGTCGGTTACCGGGTGGACGACTGCGCTGCCGCTCTTGAGGCCATGGTTGACGCCGGCGCCGTACCTATCGACCAAGCACCACGGCCCGGTTCGCGCGGTACGACGGTTGCGTTCGTCCACCCCAAAGGGAATCTCGGCACTTTGGTTGAACTTGTTGCGGAATAGCCGCCGAGAACAGCACAGCCCCACACAGCCCCACACAGCCCCACACAGAGCAACGCGTAACGCAATCGACATCACTCGCACCCGCGCTTGCTTACAGAGCGCAATATGCTCCCGGGAGTGTTGCTTGCCGCGCTCACGGATGCGCTGCTCGCCAGACAAAATCCCCGGGAGGATCACATGAAGTTGTTCACCCAGCGTTTCCCAGAGCTGCGGATGAGGCGGTCTGTCGCCCGGTTGATGGTGCTCATCGCTGCGCTGTCGCTGTTCGCTGCGGCGTGCGGAAGCGATGACGAGCCCGACGCAACAGCCGACACGCAAACGTCAGAGACCACGCAAGCACCCGTCGACGATGCCACATCCGAAGACCCAGAGGGTTCGCAAGACACAGACGGCGACATGGACGAAGCAGCGCCGCTGCGGATCGGTTTGGTCACCGACACCGGCAAGGTGGATGACAAGAGCTTCAACCAATCTGCGTGGGAAGGTACGCAGCAGGCCGCGGAGGCACTCGGCGCTGAGGCCAACTACATCGAGACCGAGGAAGCCAAGGACTACGAGAACAACATCAACCTCTTCATCGAAGACGGTGTTGACGTGATTGTCACCGTCGGTTTTGGGCTCGCTGAGGCCACCATCGCGGCGGCGCAAGCCAATCCCGACATTGACTTCATCGGCGTCGATCAGTTCCAAGGTGAGGTGCTGCCAAATTTGGTGGGGCTGGTCTTCCCTGAGGACAGATCGGGCTTCTTGGCGGGAGCGCTGGCCGGGTTGATGACCGAGACCAACATTGTGGGGGCCGTGCTGGGCACCAACCTCGTGCCGCCGGTGGTGGCCTTCAAGGAAGGCTGGGAGAACGGTGCCCGCTATACCAATCCCGAAGTAGAGACGATCTCCACCTACCACCCGGGCGGACTTGATGTGGCATTCGGTGACCCCGACTGGGGTGCTGCCACCGCCCGTCAAGCACTCGACCAAGGCGCCGACATCATCTTCGGGGCCGGCGGTGCTACGGGCAACGGGGCGCTGATCGAGATCGCTTCTGAAGAAGGCGCATACTGCGTGGGTGTTGACACCGACCAGTGGCTTACGGTGCCAGAGGCGCAGCCGTGCCTGCTGACGAGCGCCATGAAGCTCATTACCCCCGGCGTGGCCGACCTGATTGAAGCGAGCGCCTATGGTGCTTTCCCCGGCGGCAACCACTTCGGCGATGTGGGCTTGGCGCCGTTCTGGGACCACGACAGCGACGTGTCCGATGACTTCAAGGCCACCATTGAAGCCTTGGGCGCGATGCTTGCCTCGGGCGAGCTCTCCACCGGCTACTCGCCCGGCGGCTGATCGGTTTTCGCGCACCAGCGCGGCTCTCCCCGTGCCTGCGACACCGCAGGGCTACGGTGCTCATCGCGGTTGAACGGGCAGGGAGGGCCGATGCCGACGCTGGATTTCAAGGGCAAGGCCGATGTCTACGGCCATCACTTGGTGGTGCCGTGGCGACCGCTAGTACCGCATCCAGATCTCTGCATTGGCGCGGGTGATATTGACGACAACCTGGTCATCTGCGGCGACAATCTGCACGCCCTAAAGGCGCTACTGCCTCGCTATGCGGGCCGCGTCAAATGCGTCTATATCGACCCGCCGTACAACACCGGCAACGAAGGCTGGGTCTACAACGACAACGGCAACAGCGCCGCGCTGCAACATTGGCTGACTGAGAACATTCCCGTTGACGGCGAGGACCTCCAACGTCACGACAAATGGCTGACGATGATGTGGCCGCGGTTGCAGCTGCTGCGCCTTCTGCTCTGTGACGATGGTGTCATTTTTGTGTCGATTGACGACAACGAAGTCCACCACCTTCGCATGATGATGGACGAGATCTTCGGTGAAGATAACTTCGTTAACTCATTTGTTTGGGTGAACAATTTGAAGGGACGGCAGATATCTACTGTTGGCGCAGCTGGAACACACGAACACATCCTCGTGTACGCCGCTGATGTTGCACAAGTTCATAGGTTTGAGGGTTCGGTACGTTTGTTCAAACAAATGATGCCAACCACCTATAAGAATCGCGACTACGAGACGCACACTGATGACATCGGAGAGTACGTCCTCAAGAACGAACTACACAATACCAATTCAAGATTCAATGAACTCACCTCGCCCACTCTGGTGTTTGATATCTACTATCATCCGGACACCGGCAATGTGAGGTGTGAAGATGTCAGCGATAAGCATCTGCATGCCGGTTATGTGAAGATCAGTCCGAAGATGAATAATCGACATGAATGTCGTTTTCATGCTTGGCGTTGGAGTCGGCAAAAGGTTATCAGCGAAAGTCATAATCTTGAATTCGTAGAGGCATCTGACGGCAGGATGCGAATTTACACCAAAATACGAGAATACGACCGGACGGCCGCAAAGGACCTAATTACCGATATCAGCACGTCCGACGGCAGGCGTGACTTGGAAGAAATCCTTGGAACTGCCGTCTTTGATTACCCGAAACCAGTGACACTCATCAAGTTTTTAGTTTCACTGTGCGAGACGGATGCGATAGTGCTGGATTCTTTTGCGGGGTCTGGGACAACTGGGCAGGCGGTTCTGGCTTTGAACAAAGCCGATGGTGGCAATCGGCGCTTCATCATGGTGGAGTGCGAAGACTATGCAGATGAGGTGACGGCTGAGCGTGTGCGTCGCGTTATTGCCGGGGTGTCCGAGGCTCGCGACCATTCGCTTCGGGAAGGCCTCGGGGGTACGTTCACCTACTGCACGTTGGGTGAACGCACCAGCGGCGATGGGATGCTCACCGGTGAGTCGTTGCCCAGTTACGACGATCTCGCTGCGTGGTTGGTGCATTCTGCTACGGGGCTTTCGGTTGGCCCTGGCGATTTGGCATCGCGTGAGGAGCACGGATTGATCTACAGCAGCGACAGCACTGACTATTACCTCATCTATGAGCCTGACGTTGAGTGGCTGCAATCGAATGAGTCGGTGCTGACTGCGCCACGCGCTGAGGCGATCAGCGCGGTCTGTCGTGAGCGCGGTAGCACAGCAGTGGTGTTCGCCACGGCTCGCTACATTGCCCAAGACGACCTGAAGGACATGGGTGTCATGTTCGCTCAGTTGCCGTTCGCTGTTGCTCAGATTGACGAGTCGTAGCCGTCATGTGTAGCGGTGTGGTTGACGCGGCTTGCGGGTGTGTTAGTGGTGGTAACGCGGTGTTGGTGAGGATGGCAGGGGCGCGTCTGGTGCCAGTGTCGGAGGTGCTGTCGTGCTTGAGTTGAAGGAGTATCAGCGCCGGACGCTGCGGGCGTTCACCGAGTGGGAACAGGCGCTTGCGGTGGCGCGCGAAGAGTGCGAGACAAGGGCGCAGGTGCTCACTCGGGCAGGACTGACGCCGAGTTATGACGATATGAACTATCCGGCCAAAGCATGGGAGGCGCTTTCACAAAGCGAGATTGCGCTCGCTGGCGTGCGGCCCCATGTAGATCGTCGCGACGGAGCGAGACGGCATGTAGATCGTCGCGACGGCGCGGGACGGTCGATACCGCACATCTGCTTCAAGATCCCGACCGGCGGCGGCAAGACGCTGCTGGGCGCCGCCGCGCTGGAGCGTCTCGGGATGCAGACCGGGTTCGTGCTGTGGATCGTGCCGTCGCGCGCGATTTATGCCCAGACGCGCGCAGCGTTCTGGACGCGTCAGCACCCTTACCGTCAGCTGCTCGAGCGCGCCAGTGGCGACCGTGTGAAGGTGATGGAGAAAGACGACCGACTCGCCCAAGGCGATCTCGACAACTATCTGTGCGTCATGCTTCTGATGCTGCCTGCAGCCAACCGCCGCAAGGGCAAAGAGTTTCTGCGCATGTTTCGCGACTCGGGGCGCTACAGCACCTTGTTTCCGCGTGAAGGCGACATGGGTGCCTACGAAGCTCTGCTTGAGGCCCATCCCGACCTTGAATGCAACATCGTCGGCCGGCCCGACACGGTTAAGCACAGCCTGTTCAACGTGCTCAAGATGCAGCGACCGGTGGTGGTGCTCGATGAAGCGCACAAGGCCTACGGCGGCAAAGGCGCAGACGAGTTCGTGGCTGCCGTGAACCGGTTGAACCCGCGTTTGGTGATAGAGCTGTCTGCCACGCCCAACGCCGCTGTCAGCAACCTCCTAGTGGACATCTCGGGGATCGACCTCGGTCGAGAAGAGATGATCAAGCTCCCCGTTGAGGTCAGCACCGGCGACGGTGACTGGACCGACACCTTGGCCCGCGCCCATGACCGACTGGCCGATCTCACAGACGCAGCACAGCAGCTCGAAGGCCGCAGCGGCCGCTACATACGTCCCATCGGAGTGATCCGTGTGGAACGCACCGGCAAAGATCAGCGTGGCAGCGGCTACCTCCACGCTGAGGACGTGCGCGAGCACCTCATCGGCCGTCTCGGCGAAGCGCCCGAGGCGGTGCGGGTGAAGTCATCACAGAGCGACGAGATCGCCGGTGAAGACCTCATGTCGCCGTTCTCGCCGGTGCGTTGGATCATCACCAAAGCGGCGCTGATGGAGGGCTGGGACTGCCCGTTCGCGTATGTGCTGGTCATGCTCGACAACACCCGCTCCAACATCGCCATCACTCAGCTCATGGGACGTGTCATGCGGCAGCCCGACGCCCGCCGAACCGGCACCGCAGCGCTCGATCGCTGCTATGTGTATTGCTGGCAGACCGGTGTGGATGAATCGGTCACAGCCGTCAAGAACGGCTTGGAAAACGAAGGCCTGACCGGACTGGGCCAAGAAGTTGAGACGTCTGAGGCATTGTCCGTCGAGCCGCGCGTCATCGAGCGGCGGCCTCAGTTCCGTGACAAAGACATCTTCTTGCCGAAGGTGCTGGCGCGCCGAGGCAGCCAATGGGCCGATTTGAGCTACGAACGCGACATCCTGCCCGGCATCAACTGGGCTTCGCTGCCGGTGCCCGCAGCGGCAAATCGCAGCAACCCGCTCAACGAGACCACCGAGCAGACGATCAGTGTCGGGATTGACGACGCAGGCATCTCGACGACACTGACACGGCGTACAGGCACTGTGACCGACAAAGCAGTGTCGATGGTGTGGTTCGTTCGGCAGCTAATTGACATGGTGCCCAATCCGTGGCAAGCGGCACGGTTGGCGCACGGCTACATCGCAGCGCTGCGGGCAGAAGGCCACGAAGACGCTGAGATCTATGCCGACCGGCGTTGGCATACCGATCACGTTCGGGGATGTTTGGCGGCCGAGATCGATGCCGCTGCTCAGGCTGTTTTCGTGTCGAGACTGCGTTCGGGCGACATTCGATTCGACCTTGAAGCCGACGCACCGAACTTCAAGATGGCCGATTCGTACGTCTACACCAAAACCGATGAAGAACACTTGTTCACCCACGCGAACATGCCTGCGCAGCAGAGCGGCCGCATTGGGTTCGCTGCGGTCCGATGAGGGCGATTCTGCGGGCTGCTGGGGTGCCGTTGGCATCAGTGGTGCTCGGGTTGGCGTTGGGGGCGTTGCTTATTGCAATGCAAGGCCATTCGGTGACCAGCGCCTATGGCGCCTTGGTGGCAGGCGGAGCAGGCGATGGCGACGCACTGCTGCGCACGTTGCAAAAGGCGACACCGCTCGTCTTCGGCGGTCTGGCTGTGGCGTTCGCGTTCAAGGCGGGTCTGTTCAACATCGGCGGGCAAGGTCAACTGCTGGTAGGTGCCGCATTCGCCGCCGGAGTCGGATTCGGGCTTGAGGGATTGCCGCTAGTGATCCATCTACCACTGGCACTGCTGGTGGGTGCCGCCGCGGGGGCTGCGTGGGGTGCCATCGCAGGCGTGCTCAAGGCCACCTCCGGCGCACACGAAGTGATCGTGACGATCATGTTGAACTTCGTGGCCGGCAATCTGACCGACTGGCTGGCGGCGGGCCCATGGAAAGACCAGTCGGGTTCCAACATCATTGCCAGGACCCCGCTGGTGCAGCCATCGGCTGAGATTCCCACTTGGGGCTGGCTTCCGGTGGGTTTCGTGCTGGCTGTAATCGCAGCGTTTGGTTGCTGGTTTGTGCTGGAGCGCACCACCTACGGCTTTGAAGTGCGCAGCGTTGGTGCCAACCGTCACGCCGCGCGCTACGCCGGCATCTCGGTGGGCTGGATCTTGGCGTCGGTGATGGCCGCAGCCGGCCTGTTGGCAGGATTCGGCGGAGCAGTTGAGTCGCTCGGCACCGACGGCCGTTTTGAGGCCGGCGTGAACGTGGGCTTGGGCTTTGAGGGCATCACGATTGCGCTGCTGGCCCGCACCAACCCCATTGCCGTCATACCTGCCGGTTTGCTAGTGGGTCTGATGGAGGCAGGTGCCGCCAAGATGCAATTCGAATCGGGAGTTGCGCCCGAGATCATTGACGTGATCCAAGCCTTGATCTTGCTGTTTGTTGCGGCACCGATGATCGTGAGGTGGCTGCTGCGCGTGCGTGACCGCTCCGATGAGCCACAAGGTCAAATGAGTTTGGGTGCGGGGTGGGGCCGATGACCAACACACCGCCGCTAGGCACCCAGAGCCGGTGGACGCCGCTACGCGTTTGGGGCCTCGCCGGTGCGGTTGCGGTCGTTGCGTGCGTGTGGGGCTTCTACGCGTGGAACGGCGCGCAGACCACCGCTGTGCTGTCTGGCACAGTGCGCGCTGCCACGCTGCTGGTGCTGGGTGCGCTGTGCGGAATGATCGGTGAGCGGTCGGGCATTGTGAACATCGGCATTGAGGGGCAGTTCTTGATGTCTGCGTTTGTTGCGTTCACAGTTGCGTCAATATCAGGATCGCTTGCTTTGGGAGTGGCCGCTGGCATCAGCACCGGGTTTGCTATGGGCTGGATGCTCGCAGCGATGTCGCTGGGGTTACGCACCGATCAAATCATCGCCGGAACGGTGCTAAACATTGCCGCGCTCGGCCTCACGTCGTTCTTCTACGACCGTGGCCGCTCGCTGGGTCAACCCAAGTTCCAGCCGATTGAGCTCGGCCCGCTGGCGGATCTGCCGGTGGTGGGGACAGCACTGTTCGATCGCCCGCCGCTCACTTATGTGTCGCTGGTGCTGGTCGTGGTGATGCATGTGCTGCTGCTGCGTTCTGTGTGGGGTATGCGCACGACGGCCATCGGTGAGCACCCGGGTGCTGCCGCCACCGTCGGCATCAACGTCATCCGCCTGCGCTACTGGAACGTGACCTTGGCGGGCGGTTTCGCTGGCCTCGGCGGTGCCTATTTGGCACTGGAATCGGTAGGTACGTTCACGCGTGCCATGTCGGGAGGGCGAGGCTTCTTGGCGTTGGCCGTGATGATCTTCGGTCGTCGCAACCCCCTCGGTGCCTACGCCGCGGCGTTGTTTTTCGGTTTTGTCACTGCGCTGCAAGGCCAATTCCAGCTCAACGACACGTTCGACATACCCGCACAGTTTGTGGGGATGTTGCCGTTCGTGGTCACGATCATCGTGGTTGCAGCAGCGGGCTTGTTCGGTTCCATGCGCGACCCCGCCGCACTCGGCCAGCCCTACGAAGTCCGATGACTGCCACAGCTGTGCCTTCGGTGACTTCAAAGTCTCCAGCAGTCCCAATGTCTCCAGCAGCCCAGTCTGATGTGCTCTTGGCAGGGCGCAACATCACCAAGCGCTTCGGCTCGGTCGTGGCCAATGACGACGTAACGGTGGAACTGCGACCGGGTCGCATATTGGCGCTGCTCGGTGAGAACGGTGCCGGCAAGAGCACGCTCGTCAACGTTCTGTTCGGCTTGCATCGCCCCGATGAGGGCCAAGTCGTAATCGCCGGTGAGAATGTTGAGCTGTCAAGCCCGCACGATGCCATCAAGCGCGGCATCGGCATGGTGCATCAGCACTTCCAACTCGTGCCGCCGATGAGCGTGGTGCGCAACATCGTGCTCGGCGCTGAGCCGCGCAGGTTCGGGATGGTCGACGTGGCTCAGGCCCGCCGCCGGGTGCTGGACTTAGCAGACCGCTTCGGCCTTTCCGTCAACCCGGACGCCGCCACCGAAGACCTGCCGGTCGGTGCCCAGCAGCGGGTTGAGATACTCAAGGCGCTGTACCGAGACGCCCGCGTGTTGATCGCCGATGAACCCACGGCGGTGCTTACCCCTCAGGAAACCGACCATCTGCTTGGGGTGCTGCGTGAACTGACCGCTCAGGGCGTGGGCATCGTGTTCATCACTCACAAATTGCGCGAGGTCATGGCGGCGGCCGACGACATAGTGGTGCTGCGCGAAGGCAAAGTTGTTGGCACGACAACGCCCGCGCAGACCTCCGAGTCGGCGTTGGCGGAGATGATGGTGGGCCGGGCAGTCGATCTTGCTGGCAACCGATTCGGCTTAGGTACCGCTGGTGCGGAAGCCGGCAAAACCGGCGACATCACTGCACCATCGACTGACCCCGGTGGAGTTCTGCCCGCGGCAGATGACACCGACGGGCGGCCCACAGTTTTAGCCATAACCGGTCTGTGCGTTGACGACGACCGAGGTCAACGCGCTGTGGAGAAACTCTCTCTTGAAGTGAGAGCCGGTGAGATTGTGGGAGTGGCCGGTGTAGAAGGCAACGGCCAGCGCGAACTGGTGGAAGTCATCACTGGGTTGCGACGACCTGTTGCTGGTGCCGTGTCGATCAGAGATCGAGATGCTTCTGGTGCACGACCGCGTCAGGTCACTGTCATCGGTGTCGGCCACATTCCCGAGGACCGGGCTAAGCACGGGCTGATCGATTCGTATTCGGTAGCCGACAACTCTGTTCTGAATCGCTACTTCCGGAAACCGTTCGCTGTGGCCGGGCTGCTGCGCCGAGATCGCATCAACGACCACGCGCGCGATGTCGTTGCTGATTTTGACGTGCGTACGCCCAGCATCGAGGTTCCAGCAGACAGCCTGTCGGGCGGCAACAAGCAGAAACTGATCGTAGGTCGCGAGTTCTCCGATGAGATCGACCTGCTGATCGCTGCGCAGCCAACCCGCGGCATTGACATCGGCGCCATTGAGTTCATCTGGCAACGCATCCGACAGCGCCGCGATGACGGCACGGCGGTGCTGCTGGTGTCTGCGGAGTTAGACGAAGTGCTGGCGCTCAGCGACCGGGTCGCCGTCATGTACGAGGGTCGGATTGTGGCAATCGTTGACCCCCGCACCGTCACCCGCTCAGAGATCGGCTTGCTCATGGCCGGCGCCACCCCCTCTGCTGCCCCACCCACTGCCGTGGAGTAGAAGCACACCGCACACCATCGCACCACTGCGACCAGCGCATCTGCATAGCCTATGAATTGGGCGCTGGAGTAGAAGCACACCGCACACCATCGCACCACTGCGACCACATCCATGTTCATTGAAGACGGTGTTGAGAACCGTGGCCAGCTTTGCTAGACGGCGCTGTCTGTGTCGTTGTTTTGGGGTAGTTGTTTTGTCATGGCGACGATGTTGCAGCCTTGTTGGCGTTGGACGCTGACCGTGTCCATGACACGGTGAACGAGACCAAGTCCGAGTTGTTCAAGATTGGAGTCATCCAGTATGAGTTCGGCGGCCGAAGAGGGAAGCTGCACTGCTGGTAGTGGGTGTCCGGCGTGGGCGACGAGGACAAGCACTTCTTCGGGATCTTGGTGGACAGCGAGTTCGATTCGTTGAGGTCCGTCGTCTTCGAAGCTGTTCTCGATGGAGAACATGAGAATTTCTTCGACAGCTAAGTTGAGGGTGTAAGCGAGTTGGCTGCCGAACTTGTGTCGGGTGCAGAACTCTTCGACGGCATCGGCGACTCTAGTGAGTTCGCGTAGGTCGTTAACTAGTGACAACTCCAAGGCTGCATCTGGCTGTGGAGCACCTCGTTGTGGGGCACTTTGTTCAAGCTCAGGCGGGGGCATCGTACGAACTCACTCCTCTCGCAAGGAGTTGCTGAAGAAGTCAGTGATTGGTTTGGCCAGATAGCTGAGCACCGACCGGTCACCCGTGCTGATGAGCACTTCGGCGGGCATGCCGGGTATGAGCGGCAGCTCGTCATCTTGTGCTGCTGCTTCTATGGCGACCTCCGCTTCGTACCACGAGAATCCGGTCCGCTGGTCGGTTATTGCGTCGGCAGACACTCGCAGCACCGTTCCGGTCCGTTCTGGGGTTGTCTGGTACGAAAAGGCCGGAAAGCGGATAGTCGCTTCTTGGCCGACATGCACGCGGTCCACATGGATCGGTTGAATCTGGGCAGCCACGATGAGGGCCGCTCCGTCGGGCACGATGTAGAGCAGTCGTTCCGCCGGACGCACGACGTCACCTGCCCCACCCACGGTAAGGCCGAACACGGTCCCTGAGACAGGTGCCAGCACATCTGATCTGAGAATCCGACTGCGCGCAGATCGATAGCGGCGGGCGAGGTCTTGGGCCTGCGCGCTTGCTGTGAGGAGTTGCGCTTCCACCTCATCGGCGCGTTCTGACTCCAGCTTCAATAACTCCGCTTCCAACGCAGTGGCTTCTTGTGTCTTTGAGACTGACGCGATCCGGTCTGCCTGTAGCTCAGCCAACTGCGAGCGCAGGTTGATGCGGACGGCGAATGCGCGTTCCTCTTCAGCCAATATCTGCTGTACCGCAGGAGACTCCTGGCTCAATGTCAGCAACTGAACGTCCCAAGAGATGAAATCCTCTTGGCGGAGTTCGGCTTCTAGCCGACTGCGACGAGCCTGTAAGGCCGCAAGGTCAATTTCGATCGCTGCCACCTCCGATTCGATCTGCCCGGTCGCGAAACGCAGAAGCATGTCGCCGGACTCAACGCGGTCACCGTCGGCGACCACAACCTCAGCCACGACACCGCCGTCCACATGCTCAATTGGCTGGTTGCGAGCCTCAACTGTGACTTGAGCCGAGGCAATCACCGCGCTGTCCACCGAGGTCGTGAGTCCCCAGCCCAGCAAACCACCCACCAGCGCTACCACGGCGATGATCCCCAAGAGCAGCGGCCGCCGGGCGGAGTATCGCCTGTCGTCTTCGTTGCCGGTCACGGCTGTTGGGTTCTCTGGGAAGGAGCGGCTGGTACCGACTCGCGGGTGTTGCGTTGCAAGCGTCGAATGATGGCGTCGATCCGGTGTTGTCGGATGCTGTCCGGTCCGGTGACCGGCGAAGTGTCGCTCGGCGCTGCTGCTGGCATGTCGGCCTGTTTCAAAGTACGGACGGGTCTGCGTCCGCCGCGACCGCGCTGTGCGGGCACCGGTCGACCATCTTCCATGATGTAGACCGTGTCGCACTGGGCGAACGCGCCGTGCCGATGAGCGACTACCACCGCTGCGCCACCCCGCTGCTTGTGCGACTCCAGCGCCCGGGCCAGCGCCATGGTGCCTTCGGCGTCAAGGTTTGAGTCGGGCTCGTCCATCACTATGACCGCGGGGTCACCGAAGAAGGCCCGCGCCAGCGCGATCCGCTGCCGCTGCCCGCCCGACAGTGCCGCGCCGCCCGAGGACACCCGGAAGTCGTACCCGTCGGGCAATCCGAGGATCATCTCGTGCGCCCCAGCGCGTTTGGCCGCCTCAACGACCTGCTCATCGGACGCCTCAGACGACAGGCGGGCGATGTTCTCCGCCACCGTGCCGTCAAACAACAACACCTCTTGGGGCAGATAGCCGACATGCTCGCCCAGTCGCTCCCCATATTGCTCAAGTTCGGCGCCGTCAAGTCGGATCGATCCGCCGACGGGTTGCCACACCCCCGCCAGCGCTCTCGCAAACGTCGACTTGCCCGACGCGGTCGGTCCGGCAATGCCCGCGGCCTGGCCCGGCTTGAGTCGCAGACTGGCGTTGCGGACGATCGCGTACCGGGCCCCCGGCGGGGCTACCACCACCCTTTGGGCATCAAGCACGGCCCGCGGCTTCGGAAGAGAAGTGCGACGCATCGCCTCTGGTGTGGCCGACAGCAGCGACGACAACGACCGGTAAGCCCCCAAAGTGCGTTGCATCAGTGGCCACTGGCCTATCGCTTGGTCCACCGGGGCCAACGCCCGACCTAAAAGAATCGACGCTGCGATCATCAAACCCGGTGTGATCTCTCCCTCGATCGCCAGCCATGCACCCAGCCCCAACATCATCGACTGCAAGAACAGCCGAAGGGTCTTTGAGGCGCTAGAGAACAGACCCAACCGGTCAGACGATTCCAGCGTTTGATCCAACACACCCGCACGTAGTTGCTTGGAGCGGGCAACCACCGCGTCGCGCATACCGAGCCCGGCGACCGTCTCGCCGCCGGAGCGCATCTGCTCAATAAAGAAGTTGGAACCGCTGGCTTTATCTTGCAACTCCTCATGCAGACGCGCGGTGCGCTTTTGGCCAACTAAAGCTATAACCACCAAAAGCACCCCCGAGAACACCGCCAGCAACCCCAAAAGCCAGTGGAAAATGAACAGCACAGCAAGGAATAGTGGTGTGAACGGTACGTCAAAGAACGCAAAGGGAGCCGAACTAGAGCTGAACCGCTGGATCGCCTCCAAATCCTGCGGGCCGGTGCTCGGTGCCGACCGTTCAGCCGGCGATGTGGACCGGTCTAGCACCGCCCGTAGCACTCTTGAGTCCAGCCTCGACTGCAACCGGGCGCCCGCCCGTGCCAGCACCCGGCCCCGGGCGTAATCCAGCACGCCCATAACTAAAAACAAAAAACCGACAATAAAAATTAGTGCCAGCAGAGTTGCTTCAGAACGCGACGACAGAACCCTGTCGTACACCTGCAACATGAACACCGGCCCCGTCAACATCAACACGTTGACGAAGACACTGAAAAACGCACAAACCGCGAACAATTTGCGGCACTCTAGGAGGGCACCCCGCACCTCCCGTGCGCCGTCATCTGCCTCGGACATCTAATTAAAGCCTCGCAATCAAGATACCACTCGCGCCAAGAGCTCTGCGCCCTGCCCCCAACGGAGGCAGGGCGCAGAGCAAAGAAGCGGCGTTGCGCCGGTTACATTGCGTCGCTGAACTCGAAATCCGCTGTGCTCAGATCAGTAGAGTCAAAATCAACCAGGGTGATTGACCCGCCCTGCCCCGGGGGGGAGGAGAAATCAATCACTGTGTTGGCACCATCTTGGCGGATATTTAAGTCTGCCAAACCCCCGAAGGCTCGAAGGCTCGTCAAATCAATCACATCCTCGCCACTGTTGAAATCGCTGATCGTGTCATGTCCAGCAGAGTCAGTGAACACGAACGTATCAGCGTCCGCACCGCCAGACATTACGTTGTCGCCGATGCCGCCATAGAGCACATCGGCACCTGCGCCGCCCGACAGTTCGTCGTCGCCTGCGCCGCCATGCACTTCATCATCGCCGCTACCGCCACTAACTTCGTCGTCGCCATATTGGCCTCGTACCACGTCGTCGCCTGCGCCGCCTTCCACTACGTCGTCGCCGCCACCGCCTTGCACTTCGTCGTTACCGGCACCGCCGTAAACCCTGTCTTGGCCTTCGCCGCCGTACAACTGGTCGTTACCGGCACCGCCGTACAGCTGGTCGTTACCGGTGCCGCCGTGCAGTTCATCGTCGCCGCCGTGCCATTCATAATGCGCATCGTCGCCGTAGATAACGTCATTGCCTTCTTGGCCGCGCAATTCGTCGTTACCGATACCGCCTTGGACTGAGTCGTCACCCCAGCCGCCATAGGCGACATCGTCTCCTTCGCCGCCGCGCAGTTCGTCATTGCCGGTGCCGCCGTGCAGTTCGTCGTTACCGGTACCGCCCACCACAAGGTCGGCACCGTGATGGCCGCGCAACTCATCGTCTCCTTGGCCGCCATAGATTTGGTCGTTGCCTTCATAGCCGAGCGCAAAGTCGTCGCCTTCACCGCCGAAAACCAAGTCGTCGCCAGGGCCGGCTCGCACCATGTCGTCGCCTTCACCGCCGTAAATCTCATCGTCACCAAAAAGACCGATTAACTGGTCATTGCCGGCACCGCCAGATACCACATCGTTGCCTTCGTCGCCGCTCAGGATGTCGTCGCCTTCACCGCCGTACACCTCGTCGTCGCCGTCGCCGGCCATAACCACGTCAACTCCGGCTTCGCCGTACAGTTGGTCGTTGCCTTCGCCGCCCCTGATGGTGTCGCTGCCTTCGCCGCCCCAAATCCGGTCGGCACCTTCGCCGCCTTGCAGCTCGTCATGGCCGGCTTCGCCGTACAGTTGGTCGTCGCCTTCACCGCCGTCAATATGGTCCCTGCCGCCGCCGCCGCGCACCACATCGTTGCCACCGCCGCTACTCATGACATCATGAGCATCACCGCCTTGCCATTCGTCAGAACCTTCAGTCCCAACAAAACTTAAAGGCGCAAGCTCATCGTCAGGTGTTCGTTCGTCTGTATCCGTTGACATTGCCGTCTCCCTTTCGGTTCGACTCTTATTCTAAGAAGTCCCAGCTCAACACAGTGTACTGCAAACAGCAAGCTATGTTGCCGTTTTGTTGAGCGGGGCTAAGCGAAGCGACGTTGGTAGACGACTCGGTCGCTGCCACTCAACCGCTGCTGCTACGGCCTTCGCTACCGCAGGTGCTTCTGTCACGTCGGCGATGACGTGATTTTGAGCGGTTCTGGCGATGCCTCTCGGTGAGGGAGCCACGTCACTGCCCGCTACCGCAGCGCCATCGTCTGTCTCAGGCATCTAACGAATGCCCCGCAACTGAAACGCCCCGCGTGTTAGCAGCCTGTCGCCCCGTCTCAAACGGAGACCGGGCGGCGCGAGTAGGGGTGCCGCCGGTTACATCGCGTCGCAGAACTCGAAATCCGCCGCGCTCAGATCATCAGCGTCAAAGCCAACCAAAGTGATTGAACCGCCATTGGCGGGCGGCGAGGCGAACTCAATCACCGTGTTAGAGCCATCTTGGCGGATATTCAAGTCTGACAAGCCCCCGCAGACTTCAAGATTTGACAAATCAATCACATCCACACCGCTGTTGAAATTTCTGATCAGGTCATGCCCAGCAGTGTCAGTGAACACAAACGCATCTGCACCGCCGCCGCCGAACAGCACATCGTTGCCTTCACCGCCGTCCAGCACATCGTTGCCGGAATCGCCGCCCCAAAGCCAATCGTTGCCTTCACCGCCACGCAGCACATCATCGCCGCCGCCGCCGTTCAGTATGTCGTTGCCTTCACCGCCGTGCAGTACATCGTTGCCGGATTCGCCGGATAGAAAGTCGTGGCCGGCGCGGCCCCATAGCTGGTCCTCATGATCGCCGCCGTACACTTGGTCGTTGCCTTCGTCACCGGATAGACGGTCGTGACCGTCGCCGCCGCGCAGCACGTCGTCGCCTTCGCGGCCGAGAAGGACATCGTTACCTCGCCCACCTCGCATTTCGTCCGCCTCAGCGGTACCAACGAGATTCCGAGGAGCGAGGTCGCCGTAAAGGTTCTTAAGCTCGCCGTCTTCGTATTCCATTGACACTGTTGTTCCCCCCCCCGTATTGGTTGTTGCGCTGCAGTTGCAATGCAACAGTGTTTTTGGTTTTTGCTACCGAGTTCCGTACCTCTTGGAGTCATAACTCATGTAGCTTCCCAAGATTGTACCACACGCTGTTTGACGTTGCCGCCACAGTCGCGTGCCTGGCCGCACTAGAAGCGGATAGGCGGAGTTGACCCAGTCGTTGGCACAGTCGTTGGCACAGTCGTTGGCCCAGTCGTTGGCGCAGCTAGATGACTCGGTCGCTGCCACCGTCTTGGGGGATCTGGGCACCGGTGGTGTGAGCGAATGCCGGTAAGCACATTTGCGCGATCAGCGCGCCCACATCGGTTGAAGTCAGTTCGCGGCTGAGCAAGTTGCGACGCCGGTATTGATCAGGTGTGAGGCCGTAGGCACTGGCGCGTTCGGCAACCAATTCCTCCGACCACAAACCGGTGTCGAATACGCCGTCAGGGTGTACGACGTTGACGGTGATTCCATCTGGAGCCCACTCAAGCGCAGCGACGCGGGCGAGCTGAGTAAGTGCAGCCTTTGATGCCGAGTAAGCCGCCGCGCCCTTGCCCGGTGCGGGCACATTCTTGGAGCCGACGATGACGACGCGCCCTGTTGCTGGTGAATGTCGCAGCACGCTGTGGGTAGCGGCGAGCGTGTGTGCTGCTCCGTTCACGTTGATGTCGAAGGTCTGTCGCCAGGCATTGCCAAAGTCGGAGTCGTCAGCCAGATCTCCTAGCGGAGCTGAAGGGCCGAAAATGCCAGCGGCTGCTACCACAATGTCGATGCCGCCGAACCGATCAACCGCTGCTGCTACGGCCTTCGCTACCGCAGGTGCTTCTGTCACATCGGCGATGACGTGATGTTGAGCGGTTCCGGTGATGCCTTCCGGTGCAGGAGCCAAGTCAATGCCCGCGACCGCAGCGCCTTCGGCTGCCAACGCTGCCGCTGCGGCCCGTCCGATGCCAGATGACGCCCCGGTCACGAGTGCCACTTGGCCTGTGAGCGGCGCAGGCGCTTCAGCGCGCGCCAGTTTGGCCTGTTCAAGCTCCCAATATTCCACGTCAAACAGGTCAGGTTCGCTGAGCGCTACATAGCCACCCAAGGCCTCAGCGGCACAGATCACGTCAATGGTGTGCAGGTAAATGTCTGCCGCTATGTCGCAATCAACCGCACGGCGCCCGACAGTCCACAAACCCAGTTCGGGATCGGCAATCACACGCGGCGCGGGGTCCAACATCGTGAGTTGACTTCCGTCAGGACGGCGGTCGGCGTTGCGCTCAAAGTACGAGCGATAGCCCTCAACGAACACCCCAACGTCGCGACCCACCATCGGGAACTGCTTCGTACGAATGATGTGATCGGGGGTTGCAGGCCCTCGCTGCGCTACCGATGCGAGGTCAGCGCGGACGCAAAACTCATCGGCCCGTCGGTCGCGCACCGCGCGAAGCAACATGGGCGTACCCGCCGCTGCTGAAACCACCGACCGCAGATGTGCCACTGCCTCGCACCCCTCGGCCACCTGCGGGGTCGCGGTATCGGTGTCGTCGGTGGCACTGAGTTCGGTGGCACTGAGTTCGCCGACGCCGTGTTCGCCGACGCCGTGTGAAGTCGCCCCTGCTTCGGCGAGGCACTGCTCGGCCTCGCTAATGATGTCGATCATTGAGTTGTAGGCCTCATGCACGTTGGTGCCGAAAGTGAAGATGCCGTGGTTCAACAGCACCATCGCCTCGGTGCCTTCGTGTGCCTGTGTCTGCCATTCGTTAGCGCATCGACGGGCGAGATCGAACCCGGGCATCACATAGGGCACTACCACTACCCGGTCACCCCACAGATCGCGCACCCTGGCTTCGCCGTCTGAGGTGTTGGTTAAGGCCAATACGGCATCGGCATGGCTGTGCAGCACAGCCCGCTGAGGTAGCAGCGCATGCAGAATCGCTTCAACTGACGGGCCTGGTGCGGAGGCATCGAGCAGGTGAATCCGCAGTTGGTTCACCATTTCTACGTCGCTGAGCTGCGACAGGTCGGCCAGTCGACGCACGGGTTCAAGACGCAGTGGCGAGAAGCCCGGCGGCTCGATAGTGGCGAGGTCCCAGCCGCTGCCCTTCACCCACAACGTCGCGACCGTTTCACCCCATATGTCGGCGCGCGAGCCCTTGATGGAAGTGTTGCCCCCTCCGTGTAGCACTAGGGCAGGATCGGCGCCCACTAGGCGCGATCCGTACGTGATCTCGCCTAGGTCGCCTAGGTCGGCCCAGTGCGCTGCGTCAGCATCATCCCAACGGTTCAGCATTGCTTGATTCTTCGGTTTGTGTGGCTCGTGCCCATAGCAGCAGCGACGGATTCGCAAAAGGGGGGGTGCAAGATGCCCACATCAGTAATGATCGCAGTGATCAGGCGGGCAGGTGTCACATCGAAGGCTGGATTGACAGCACTCACGCTTGCTGGGGTGAAACGGTTGGTGCCGGCGAAGTGAACCTCTTGGGGATTTCGCTGTTCGATGATGATGTCATCGCCAGATGCCACTGTGGGGTCAATCGTTGTGGTCGGCGCCGCAACGTAAAAGCCGATGCCAGCGTCGGCGGCAGCGAGGGCGTGTACCAGCGTGCCGATTTTGTTCGCAGTGTCGCCGTTGGCGGCGATCCGGTCCGCTCCGACGATCACAGCATCTACTTCGCCGCTGGCGATCAGCGAAGCCACCGCACCATCGGTCACGACCGAAACATCAATGCCAGCGTCGGCCAACTCCCATGCAGTTAGGCGGGCCCCTTGCAAAAGCGGACGGGTTTCGGCTGCCAGCACGCGTACAGGCTCACCGTTCGCTGCTTTGGCATACACAACTGCCAGTGCGGTGCCGCTGCCTGCTGTGGCGAGCCGGCCGGCGTTGCAGTGTGTTGCAATGACATTGGCATCAGCAAGGAGTTCACGTCCGAATCGTCCGATAGCAGCACACGCCCGCGCGTCTTCGGCGCTGATGGCTAGGGCTTCGGTGAGCAGCCGATGGCGTAACGCGACGACACTGTCGATGGCGGAGTCACTGAGCGCAGCGTCGATTGTCCGATCAACCGCCCAGCGCAAATTGACCGCAGTCGGGCGGGCATCGCCGATCTCAGTGCGCAGACGTTCGAGCACCGTGTGAGCTTCGGTTATCGAGTTGGGGCCGGCCTCGTCGAGCCCGACAACCAACGCGAGCGCGCCGAACACCCCAAGCGCTGGTGCCCCTCGGATGGCGAGCCGTTTGATTGCATCAACGGCGTTGGCCACGTCACGCACATCGATCAGTTCTAACTGGGCCGGCAGCCGCGTCTGGTCGATGATCTCAATGCTGTCGCCGGTCCAGCGCAGCGGCGGTGTCGGAGCAGCCGTGTTCATGCTGGCGACAGTCTTGCGCCCGCGAGCGGCAAATTGCTCACCCGAGTTCAGGCCAGAGCCCAATCCAGCACCCAGCACGGCACCCAGTCAAATCTCAACCCAGCACGCGCTCGCAGCAAATTGGCGGTGAGTTCGCGACGCTGACGTGTACCTTGTCTTCTCACAAGGAGGACGATTGTGACACCGGATGAGACACGGGATTTCCTGACTGAGATGTTCACTCAGATCGGCGAGCGCTTTGACAGTGTGGACAATCGTCTTGACAGTGTGGACAATCGTCTTGACAGCGTGGAGAGTCGTCTTGACAGCGTGGACAATCGTCTTGACAGCGTGGAAGATCGTCTCGATCGGCTAGAACGCAAAGTTGATGAACGCTTCGAGGAGTTGACCGCGGTCAACAACTCCTTGATCGACGCAGTAGCTGACATCAACCGGCGACTGGGCTGAGCACCTGAACCGACTGGTAGCACTAGCACTAGTCGGCGGCGAGCGATTCGTCGCGGAGCTGCAGCGCGCCTGGGATGCCGGCGATGCGGTGCTGCCCGTTGATCAGCGGCTGCCCGATGCGGCCCAACAGTCGCTCGTCGAACGTATGGGCGCCAGTTTCGTGGTCGATAGCACCGGCCGTCACCGTCAGCGTGGTGGCTGGCCCGTCGAGACCGGCGATGCGTTAGTAATGGCCACCAGCGGCAGCACAGGCGAGCCGAAGGGTGCCGTTCTCACCCACCGAGCTATCGCGGCCAATGCAATGGCGACAAGTTCAGCGCTAGCTGTTGACCCCAGCGCTGACTGTTGGCTGGCGTGCCTGCCGCTTGCACATGTCGGCGGGCTAGCCGTAGTCGTTCGAGCGTTGTTGACCGACACACCACTGGTGGTGCATGACGGCTTCGACGCAACCGCTGTCGAGGCGGCTGCCCGTCGCGGTGCGACGCTCACGTCGTTGGTGCCGACTGCGCTTGCCCGCATCGATCCCTCAACGTTCCGAGTGGTCCTGCTAGGCGGTTCTGCCGTGCCTGCTCAGCGCCCCTCCAACACCGTTGCGACCTACGGCATGACTGAGACTTTCAGCGGCGTGGTGTACGAGGGTTGGCCGCTCGACGGTGTCGAATTACGCATCCGAGCCGGTGAGGTGCAGTTGCGTTGTGAGATGTTGTTGCGCTGCTACCGGGACGGCACCGACCCTCGAACCGAAGATGGTTGGTATCCGACGGGCGACTCAGGCGTTCTCACCGACGACGGCCGACTGTCGGTGTTCGGACGGACAGACGACATGATTGCCACCGGCGGCGAGAAAGTTTGGCCGGCCTCTGTCGAACGGATCCTTGCCGAACTGTCCGACATCAACGAAGTGGCGGTGATCGGGAGGCCGGATCCAGATTGGGGCCATGCTGTCACCGCGGTCGTTGTCCCCGCGGACTCAGCCCAACCCCCCGACCTAGAGGCACTCCGCGATGTCGTCAAAGAGCACCTGCCCGCCTATTGCGCTCCCCAGCGTCTCGAAGTGGTCAGCGAACTGCCCCAGACCCCACTCGGCAAGACGCAACGCTGGCGCCTCTGAAGTCGAAGAGCTTCCTGTGGTGTTGCCGGGTTTCTGTTTGTTATGAGTTGTTCGTTGAGGTCCCGGTACCCACCGGCAGGTAGCCGTCGGTGGGCATCACGTCTGTCGGCAGTGGATCGGCGAACAGGGTGGCGGTTCCGATGCCGTGTACGCCATGAGGATCTACTGCGACTGCGGTTTCACGTGCGACGCGCAGGCCAGCTGGTCCGCAGATAAACGACGACACCACCGAACGCACACCGCGCATCGCCGCCCGTCGAGCCATGTCGTAGACGGCGTGCGGGCCGCCCAGTACCGCTGGCTTGAGCACAGCAACTTCAATGGCACCCACTTCAATCAACCGGTCTAGCGCTTGGGTACCGCGCAAGTGCTCATCGGCGGCTATCCCGATGCCGACCGTGCGGCTGATCTGCGCCCAATCGGCCGGTTGGGGAGTGGGTTCTTCTACGAATTCGATGTCGAGGTGGCCGACCGGACGCAGCACCTTCACTGCTGTGGAGCGGTCCCAGCCGCCGTTGGCATCTAGTCGCAGGGCCACGCCGGCGGGCAGAGCGCGGCGGACTGCTGCGATGCGTGCTGACTGGTCCGCAGCGGTGGGGCCAGTGTTGGTTGGGCCGGTGTCGGCGTTGCCGTTCGTGCTGTTGCGATGGTGTGCTGCAACCTTGAGTTTCACGGCTAGATGGCCTGCTGCAGCGGCTTGTGCTGCGCGTTGGGCTGCAATCTCAGGGTCCAAGTCGGATACCAAGGCGTGGGTGGCAATGCGTCGCTGGGCGGGCACAGCTTCGGTTAGCAATGTTGACAACGTGACGCCTTCAATCTCGGCATCGAGATGCGTGAGCGCCGATTCCACAGCAGCAGCCGCGCACGGTTCGCTTGGCGGTTCTTCTTCAGGGTTCTGAGCCCAGCGCTTCAACGCTGCCAACGCCTCGTCGTAGGTTTCGACGCCGAAGCCCGGCAGTGGCGCCGCTTCGCCCGTGCCTACACAAGCGTCACCGCCCACACGTATCTCGATGCCGCGACGCACGGTGATCGAGCCGTGAGCGGTCAGCAGCGGCTGCACAAGCGGCAGTTCGAATTCCTGCAGCGTCACCTGCACGAGGTGAACACTATTGGCCCAGCATCTAGACGTTGTGGTCGTACTCTCGACGCGCAGAGGGTGATCAGACGATGCTCAGAGGATGCGGGAGACGATGCGGGGGCCATGATCGCTATGACCGATGACACAGATATCCCTTGGGCTGATCTGCGGGCTCGGGCCCACGATGCATCGCGCAAGGCCTACGCGCCGTACTCGAACTACCGCGTCGGCGCGGCGGGCCTTGTTGACGACGGTCGCATTGTCACCGGCTGCAATGTTGAGAACGCCTCTTATGGGCTGACGCTCTGTGCTGAGTGCGCCCTGGTCTGTGAACTGCATCGCAGCGGCGGCGGCCGCTTGTTGGCGGTGACTGTCACCGATGCAGACGGTGCTTTGCTTGCTCCGTGTGGCAGATGCCGCCAGTTGCTGCTTGAAGCAGGCGGCCCCAGCTGCGCAGTGAACGAGGACACCACTGTCGGCGACTTGCTGCCCGACGCGTTTGAGTTCCCGCTGAGCTGAATCGGGGTGCTGTATTGCGGGGTGCCGTGCTGCATTGCTGCGCTGCATCGGGAAACAAGGGATTCGGAACAAATGCAACTGGACTCTGGAACTGAGGTCTGCAACTCAGGTCTACGTTGTAGCCGTACCCTAAGTGTGAAGGGCCGTTTGGGTTAACGCATGTGCCGTCGGAGCCGACGAAGCCGTTTGGCTGCGGGCGGGTGGGTGCTGGCGATGATTTCCACCATCTGACGATTGCGACCGAGGCCGGACTTTTCTTCGATTTCTGACACAACTTCGAGGAATTCTGAGATTACTGCCCCGAAGCCATTGACAGCCGCGAACCGGTCCGCGCGGTACTCGGCACCTCGACCGGTGAAGCGAAAGACGGTGATTGCAACCCAGCTGAGGGCGAAGAGCACCCATGCGAAGGCGCGGAACGCCAGTGCCACAATCGACGCGAGAAGCCTCAGGATGCCTCCTTGGAACGACTCGGCGAGCGCTACACCGATATTCGACAGGCCCGCGGATGCGTACAGCGTCCATGTGATCGGCCGCATGAACCAGACCTCAAGCGCCAGCACGATTGGGTGCAGTCCGACGTGATGGCCAAGCTCGTGTGCGAGCACACCGGACAACGTTTCGTCGTCCAAGACATCTAGAGCGGCAGTTGTGACGAAGACGAGACGAGCACCGCCGGCCATGGCGTTGACTTCGTCGGTCTCAATGACCAGCAGGCGGTACTTTGAGCCGTCAGTTCGCTTGCTGCGACGCATCACTTCTGCCCATGCGGCATCTAGCCGGGTTTGCTCGGCGGCGTTCGGGTCTCGCGCGTCGCGTGCTGTCAACCGCCAGAAGAAGCGATCAATTCCCGGGATGAGCACGGTGATGCCGAGCCCGAAGTACACGTAGATCAGCCAGAAAGCGTCATCCCAAAACAGTCGCAGGGGCAGCAACAGCGCCGCGCAGCACAACACGCTGACCGGCAACAGCAACCCCAAAGCGGCCACCGTGATCCACGATGCCCAGTCTCCGATGCGACGACCGTTCTTCTCGGGGCTGTTCTTCTTGGGGTCAGTCATGGCCTTGCTTGGTTCTCTCGGTTCCTCAGACGTGAACGTTGGCGGGTTTGATGTGAACGCCGACCCAGTCGACCTAGGTGGAGAAGGTTACGGAATGAGGCGCGGCGCATGAGAGCACGGCACTCCGCAGCAGCGTTTGTCTTCACCGAGCGCAGATGACACAGACCGCAGACCGTCTGCGGCTCAGGCCGCACCGATTGTGAAAACAATTTGGACCTTGTGAAACATGTTCAATATATTTCGTGTACTTGAGTGCAGCAAACCTATCCGCCGAGCCGTTGTTGCGGTCGCAGTCAGAGTTAACGCCGTTCTCCCCTCCCGGAGAGAACCCCGAGCTTCTTCTGCGACACGCACCAGTGACCCGTTAACCCGAGGTGCCATGACTACCATCACCACCATGACCGCCGAAGGCGCCGACACATCCGCTGGCGCCACAGACAACCCCGGTGCGCAGCCGCTGCCCCAACCCGGCCGCACACCCCACCAGACCCGCAGCGCGCTTGTTGTCCCTCTGCCCACCGCCATCGTCGCAGCCCTCATCACCGCAATGTTCGGGCTGCTGTTCTTCAGCCTCAATGGCCTCAGCAGCGACATCGACAGCCTCCGCGCCGAAATCAGCAGTCTTCGCAGCGACACCACCAGTCAGATTGACAGCCTTCGTGCCGACACCACTAGCCAGATTGACAGCCTTCGTGCCGACACCACTAGCCAGATTGACAGCCTCCGAGGTGACATTGAAACTTTTCGCAGCGAGATGACCACCATCTTGCTTGACCACGCCGAACGGCTGGCGCGTATCGAAACCCATCTCAACATCGGCCCCGAAGAAGATGGTTCGACTTCGTCCGCTGCTCAATCTGAGATCTCCGGCGGCCTCGGCAGCTGATGGCGCAGAAACAGGCCGAAACTGGCCACATCCAACGGGAATGGGGGGGGGGGGGGGGGGGGCTTAGCGTCGTCGCCTGATGCACGACGCATTGGCGGTGGTTCCCCGGTGCTGTGGATGCTTGCGGCTGTGGCTTTGTTCTCTGCTCAACCGCTGTTGACATATACAGCGGTTCAAGACATGTCGCCGTGGCTGTTCACGGCGATCTGGTACGGGTCACGCGCTGTTCTGCATGGCGGCGTTCGTCAGATCACCGCACGCCGCGCCGGGCAAGGCAATCCAAAGGTGGTCATGCTCGCCGACCTTCGGGCAGCGCAGAAGAAATTTGTGTGCCTGTTGGTGCTGTTCCAGTTGTCGTGGCCTTTGTTCGCTGTCGCCGCGACGCTCGCGGACCCGGCGATTCTGACAGTGATTTTCGAGGCGTGGCCCTTGCTGTTCGGGGTAATCACAGTCAGCGCCATGTGGGGCAGGCTGATGCTCGACACCGAATCTGGCACCGATCCGGTAGGCATTTCTCGGGAAATTTCAGGCATCTCAGCGATGCTCGTGATGCTCGCCGTCGGCAGTGTCGGTGTTGCGCTAGTGATCTTCAGCGACACCACGAACTTGGAATGGTCAAAAACCACACTGTGGGGTGTTCTACTGGCTTTGGCGGCTGCTGCTTGCACGGCAGCGTCCACCGCGGTTGCTCAGGTGACAGGCAAGCATCAGCAGCGCACAGCAGCCCAAAACGCAACAGCCGTCACAACAGCCGGTTTGGTAGCCGCCCAATCCTTGCTGATACCACTGCTGCTGGTTGTGTCAGCCGTCACCAACGACATGACAGTCACAACGAAAGGGCTGCTATTGGCCATAGCGGCTGGCGCAGCGCAGATGGCGGGCGGCTGGTGTCTGCACGAAGCGAATCATCTCGCACGCGAAACCCAAGGCAAGTCATCTGCCGGAATCAACACCTTGTACTACATGGTTCCTGTTGCGGCGCTTTTGTTGCTTGCGTTATCAGGATCAACCGATATCGCTCGACCAGACCTGTTGATCGCGGGGGCTGCTGGTGTGGTTGCGGTGAACATGGTGATGCATCTTGACCCTGAGGGCACGGGCACACGGCAGGGCCGTGGCGGTCACGGTTACCGGGCGGTGGTTCTTGCGTTGTGGGGCGCGGGGGTGTTGGTGTTGTTCCGCGACGACTGGCTGCCTGATGGTTGGCAGGTGTGGTCGGTGGTGGAGTACTGGGGCATGGTCGGTGTGCTGGCGACGGTGTTCACACTGATCTATTCGTTCCGCCAAGCACGGATCGCTGAGTTACGCCGTAGTTGCGATGATCTGATGGTCGATTTACACCATCGTCTCGACGCGATGGGACGTGACGGCAGACTGCCCGCCGATACGGCGAACCGGGCGATGGCTGATCTTCGGGAAGTGGACAGTGCGTCACGTCCGGCTGACCTTGCTAGGTCGTATCTGAGCCTGCGCGCTCGGCTTGCGCTGCTGGTCGATGAGGCTGATTGCACTGCCGACAGCGATGCTCGCACTGGTCTGCTTGTTGACGTTGAGCGGTTCGTGAATCTTCGCCAGCAGGGCCGCGGGTTCGCTGAGCCGGCTGTGCTTGCCATGTTTGCGGCTGTCACCGCTGCGGCGGCGATCATGGTGCGCCCTGATGGAGACGTGACACCGTTTGCGGGGTGGGTGCATGACACAGTGTCGATGACCGTTGCCGCGGCGTTTTTGTTTTTGGGGTTCGATCTGATTGAGAAACGGCACGAGCTTGATACGCCCACGTTGCGTGAAGTCAGCAAAGACGCGCAGAAACTTCGCGGTCAGCCGCCCGGCTGGCGGCTTGAACTCGTCGGTTACGCCGACCATCGCGTTGAACGGGCCGTATCGGCAGCGCTCGGTGTAGTACTGCTCGTTGGAGCGGTAGCAATGCTCGCCATCAAGTGGTTGGGCTGACAACATGCATGTGCTGTCACAACCACATCGTTGGTATCGACCGGCCCGTTTGCGCTATTCGTTTACGTCCGCCACGCGGCTCTCAGAATGCCATCGCTAGGGCGCTCGTCATAGTTCGTTAGTAACGCAGAATGACAGCCAGTTGGATACTCAGTATCGATCGGTTGCCGCGGTCGTTTGAGAAACTTGTTCGCGTTCAGTTTTTGGTGAGGTGCTTACCGATGGCGTTAGCACATTCTTCGGGGGCTTCGAGGTGTGCTGCGTGGCCGGTGTTGGCCAAGATGGCGAGATCGCTGCTTGGTAGTAGTTGGTTCATCTGGCGGGCGATCCGAACGAACTTGGTGTCGAGTTCTCCGCACACGATCAGCGTTGGCACATCAAGAGTGTCTAAGTGATCCCACAGAGGAGTCATCGACCCTGTTCCGCCGGCACGTAGCGCATTAGCCAGCCCCACTGGGTTGCATCTGCGTCGCTGACGTATTGAGGCCTCCCATTCGGCGGGGCTGAGCCGTACGCGCAGGGTGTCCCACATCGGCGCTGCCATCCAGTCGTCGACGAACTGGTCGAGACCGTGCTGGTTGAGCCGGTCCGCCAGTGCTTCGTCCGCTTGTCGGCGGGCAGTGCGTTCTGTTTCGTTGGTTATGCCTGCGGTCGTGCTGATGAGAGTGAGAGACCGGCACTCCTGTGGGTACGCGACGGCGAGCGCAAGCGCGACGCGTCCGCCCATCGAATAACCGATGACGTGACACGGACCATCAGGCACGGCCGTTGTGTGTTTGGCAACTGACTTTGCCATGGCTTCGATGCGATAACGAGACAGCTCTGGCGGTGCTGGACTGCGACCGTGCCCAGGTAGGTCGACCGCGATGCACTGCCAGCCGCCCAGCCGCTTGATTAGCGGGGCCATCGCCTCGCTGCTGCCGGTAAAACCGTGGATCGCCACAACTGGCTCCCCGCTGCCGGTCACCGTTGCGGCGAGCCGCAGCGGTGTGTCTCCGTCGTTCATCGGGAACCATGCACTGCTGGCCGTATGCGGGGATCGCGAAAGCAATCGTGCGGCGCACTATCGCCGGTCATTGCGAGTTTGGCTCTGCAGCAATGATTGCAGACTCGATGCCTTCAGCAGCTTGAGCTGAACCGTGCCGTCGGCGGGACGAGCGCTGCTCTTCAGAAGCCAGAGCGGCTTCGACTGCTGCTGAGATTCGACGGTGCTGGTCGCGGTTCGCGTCGGCATCGACATCGACGGTGATGACACGCACGCCATCGCCTGTTCGAGATTGCGCCAACAGCCCGCCCAGCACCTCATATGACCGAACCCGATGATGCACGAACCCGAACGCTGCTGCCAACCCGCCCGCAAGCTCCGTGCTGGAATGCGCTGGCGGCGTCGTGAGCAGTCGGCCGAATGCGTCCGGCTCGATCACCCCGTAGGCAGGCAGAAACGAGAAGATCGTGCCACCGCCGTTGTCCACCACGACAACCGTGAGGTCAACCGGCACTGCAGCGTCGAACACCCCAACAAGCCCGCTGAGGTCATGGCGAAAAGCCAGATCGCCGATAAGCACCGTCGTTGGCTTGCCCCCAGCAGCCACTCCGGCTGCACACGAGACGATGCCGTCAATGCCGCTGGCGCCTCGGTTGGCATGCACAACCAGCGGTTCAGCCCGAGCACGCAGATACGTGTCGACGTCTCGCACTGGCATCGAGTTTGACACATACAGCGCGTGTCCAGCCGGCAGGCTGCGCCCGAGCTGGCGAGCTACACCGGCTTCAGCAAGCGACTCAGCATCGAGCACGCTGTCGATTACCGTGCCTGCTTGAGCGTCGGCAGCGGCCCACCGCTGCGCCCAACCGCCGCCGCTACGACTCTCCAAACCGTTCGCTGCAGCCGCGAGCACATCGGGGCCGGCAACGATGTGCAACGAGACGCTGAAGCTGGCATCGGCCCAGGTGTGGGCCGGATCAACGAAAGCGAACGCAGGCCGGTGGCGTTCGATCCACAGCCGCAACGGTTTGCATGTTGGCGCTCCGCCTATGCGCAACACCGCTTCGGGCGGGGTGGCATCAGCCCATGTTGTACGCAGCAGTAGATCGTGATGGTCGGTTACCACCACACCGGCTAGCTCGCGTCGCAGTTGTGAGCAGGGCTCAGCCAGCAACGGCCAACCGGTTGAACGGCAAAACTCCGCCACCGCATCCACCCATTGCTCGCCGTCCCACATCGGTCCGGCCACCACCACTCCGCGTTCAACCCCTTCTGCGAATGTCCGCAGTGCCTCCGCCTCTGTTTCTGCTGCATTTTGGTGTCGTGTGGGTGTTTGCAGCGCCGCTGCGACACTCGCTGGATTGGCTGCATTGGTTGCCTCGGCTGGAAAGACTGGACCATTGGGCGACTCAAGGTGAGAACCAGCCAACGGTTCCAACGGCTCGCGCAACGGCACATTGAGATGAACAGGGCCGGGATTGGCACCTGTCGCCAAAGAGACAGCTCGCGCAGCAGCAAGCCCAAACCATTGCACTGCCTGCAGCGGCGGCAGCTCCGAAGCCACCGGTGTCTCACAGAACCAGCGCACATGACTGCCGTAGATTCGGTGCTGGTCGATGGTCTGGCCTGCGCCCCAGTCGCGCAGTTCCGGTGGACGGTCGGCGGTGATCACCACCAGCGGCACCCCTGAGTAGTGGGCTTCGGTCACGGCTGGCAGGTAGTTCGCCGCAGCAGTGCCCGATGTGCATACCAGCGCCACTGGCCGCCCAGCGCCCTTGGCTAGTCCCAGAGCGAAGTAACCCGCAGACCGTTCGTCGATGCGAACCCATGTGCGCAGCCCTGCCATGGCATCAACAGTGAGCGCCAGCGGCATTGAGCGCGAGCCGGGCGACACGACTACATCGGTGACACCTGCGGCTACCAGCCCACAGCAGAGCGAGCGGCAGGCCAGGTAGGCGGAATCGTTGCTGGATATCTCCATCACCCGAGGTAGCAACCTGCTGTTGTTGTTGGCAGAGACTCATCATCTTCGAGCGCTCCGAGAATGGCTTCGAACTTGACGGCGGTCTCGGCTAGTTCGGCGTGCGGATCGGAACCAGCCACGATGCCGCCGCCTGCGAACAGCCTGGTCTCGGTCGGCCCGGTCAGCGCGCAGCGCAGCGCAACACGGAACTCGCCGCGCCCGTCGAGTGTTGTCCAGCCGACCGGCGCGGCGTACCAGCCGCGGTCGAAGCCTTCGTGCTGCGCGATCCAGTGGCGTGCCACGCGCCGTGGTAGCCCTGCCACGGCCGCTGTTGGGTGCAACGCACCGGCTAGTTCGAGCACTGTCGTGCCTGCGGGAACCCGTCCGTTGATCGGGGTGTGCAGATGCATGATGTGGGGCAGTTCCATGACACCAGTGGGTGAAGGCGGGTCGAGCGCCACTCCGAGCGCGCGCAGCGTGTCGCGCACGTCGGTGACCACCATGGCGTGCTCGGTCAGTTCCTTGGGGTCGTGCTGCAACTCGGCTCGTAGTTCCGCTTCACGCGTCGGGTCGGCGTGGCGAGGTCGCGACCCCGCCAGTGCGTCTGCGCTTAGCCGTGTGCCGTCACAAGAGACGAGCCGTTCCGGCGTGGCGCCGAAGAATGTTTGTGAACCGCGCCCGAACGCAAACGTCACACACGTGGGAGAACGCTTCCGCAGCCGGTCAAGCACTGCAATGGGTTCGAGCGCCGACGCGATGTGCAACTCGCGAGCCGTCACGACCTTGTCCAACCCTCCTTCGGTTATTCGCGCAAGCGCAAGCCGGGCGAGTGCCACGTAACTGTCGTCGATACGGTGGTTTTTGTTGAGCATCGCTAGCGCCGCAGCATTCAGATCGCTGGAAGTCGGGGCTGTGAACTCATGGTCGGCAGCGGTTGCAGTCAATGTGGTTGACACCTCAAGGGCGCTGCGGGACCAGACCGCGTTGCCGTTGTTGCAGGTCTGTGACGGGCCACCAGTCGTTGTCGCAAGACCGCAGATTCCGCTGCCATCGGCCGCGCCACAGGTCGCGCAGTCCGATTCTGTGCTTGGCCGTGATGCCGCCATGACCGGCCCCAAGTCGGCACATGGCAACGAGGTCAGCCACGACCGGTCGCCGCGCCGCACCAGCAGCACCTCAGGCAGCGTGAGCCGACCCGGACCGAAAGCCGCCCATGCTTGTTCGCCTTGGGGGCTTGGATCATCGCTAAAAGAGAACCCGCCGATTGCCAGTGGACCGGCAAGCTCACTGACATCACCGGTCACGGTTACATCCAGTGTCTCAAAAGAGCGGGCTGCTTCCGCGAAACGCCCAGAACCTGTTGCTGGAGCGGACTCAAAGGCGCTGCCGAGCGCGCAAAACTCCAGATCGTCGGCGGGACATGCCCAGTACGCCCGTTGATGACGCCCAGCCGCCGCAAACACCGCCAGCGGGTCCAGCGCCCCCGACAGCTCGCGGCATTCCAGCGTGAGACGCTGGGTTGCCACTGAGTGGGCTGCCACTGAGTGGGGCTTTACTGAGTCAGCCCGCGGTGCTGTATTGGTTGCCGACGTATTGGTTATTGCCGTATGAACGGACGCGATTGACTCGTCGCTGTTGCCAGCCAAGATGCGTTCGGTGGCATGCTCAACGAGTGACTCGCGGAAGTGCTGTGCCACCAAGTCGGTCACTAGCGGGATCAGGTGTGCTGCCAGATTGGCGCGTTCTGCGGCACCCACATCCGCGAAGCGGTCGGCAAACAGTTCAACGGCGTCGGCGGCAACGGCTTCCATGTTGGATGCATGCCGCAACGCAAGACCGATGAGATCATCTAGCGGCATCTCGGCATCGAGCAGCTCCGCCGCGGCGCGCAGCATCGTCAACGCGCCAGTGCTGTAGAGAGCATCATCGCTGGCACCAGCTGAGCTGAGCGTGTGGGATTCTTCGTTGGTGCCGATGATTGATCCGCGTAGCGGCCGGACCAAGCCGGTGTCGGCTGCCAGCCTCACGAGCTCGGGGTCTAAGCCGGACTGGCGTACCAGTTCTTCAAAAGTCAAGTTGTTGTCGCTGCGTGTGCCCAACGCTTCCAGCAGCGGTTCGCTGGCACCATCGCCGAGTTGACCGATCTGCGCTAGCGAGAAACCTGCTGCGGCAAGGCGTCGGATCTCACCGAGCCGCTGGTCGTGGCTCTCGTCGTAGTCCGCCATCCGCCCCGCGCGTGTGGGCGGATGCAGCAGGCCGATCTTCTGGTAATAGCGCACCGTGTCAACGCTCACTGAGTGCGCCGCCGCTAACTCAAAGACTCGCACCACCGAAGAATACCCCGACCATAGAAGCAACTACTCCTAAAGCTACTGCTCTCATCGTAACAAGCATCCGGCTAGGTCTAGCCGACGCACTAGACCTGCACCAAATTGGATGGCGTTGTCTTGGAGCCAATCCACTAGGCCCCGCCCTTTGCGTTCTTGGGTTGCTCAGCGCACCGGAACCGAGTCTATTACTCGGTTACGTCTTGTTGAGGGTCGTTAGGTGTTGTTGTGAGGTGTTTCAGCCACAAGGGTGCTCAATTGATTTGTTTTTCCATACCTTCCCAGTAGGGGGCACGGAGCTTGAATTTTTGCAGCTTGCCGGTGGCAGTGCGGGCTAGCTCTTGGCGGAACTCAACACTGGTGGGACACTTGAAGTGTGCCATCCGGTCTCGGCAATAGTCGATGAGGTCGCGCTCGGTTACCGCTTCAACCGCTGCGTCTACCACCACGAGAGCTTTGATGGTTTCGCCCCATTTTTTGTCGGGCACACCGATCACGGCTACCTCGGTTACTGCGGGGTGACTAAACAGCACATCCTCCACCTCAAAAGATGACACGTTCTCACCACCAGAGATGATGACGTCTTTTTTGCGGTCCGAGATGGTGATGTGGTGCTCCTCGTCCATTGTGCCGCCGTCGCCGGTGTGGAACCAGCCGTCCACGATGGCCTCAGCGGTTGCGTCTGGCTGCTCCCAGTAGCCCTCTAGCACGATGTTGCCGCGCACCAGAATCTCGCCTTGGTTGTCAACGTTGACCTTCACTCCAACAGCGGGCGCCCCGGCTCGGCTCAGCTTGCGGGCCTTGTGGTCGGGATCGAAGTCGTCCCACTCGGGCCGACAGCGGTTCATGGTGACCAGCGGTGCCGTCTCGGTGAGGCCGTAAATCTGAATGAACTCCCAGCCCAGCTCGGTCTCCATACGCGCAATCGTGCTCGTGGGAGGCGGGGCACCTGCCACCACCATCCGCACCTGTCCGCTGCCGGGGATCGGCCCGTCCCAGTCGGCGGCTGCATCGAGCACCGTTGACACCACGGCGGGAGCACCGCACAGCAGCGTCACGTCGTGCTGGGCGATACGACGCAAGATCTCATGGCCGCGCACCTCTCGCTGCACCACATGCTTGCCACCCATGGCAGTCACCGAAAAGGGCATGCCCCAGCCGTTGCAGTGGAACATCGGCAGCGTATGCAAATACACGTCACGGTCACTAACGCCGCAGTGCCAACCGAACGTGGCGGCGTTCACCCAGAGCGCGCGGTGAGTTTGTTGCACGCCCTTGGGCCGGGCGGTGGTGCCCGAGGTGTAGTTGATGGTGGCGGTGATGTCCTCATCGGGTGTCCACGGGGCCGGATCTGCGCCCGGTGCGTACATCTGATCGTCGGCGTCGGTACCCATCACCACAAAATGTTTGACGTCGATGTCCTTGCAGGTGTCTTCCATGGAGGGATCCACCAGCAGCATCGTGGCCCCGCAATGATCGACGATGAAGCTGATCTCGTCGCGGCTGAGGCGGAAGTTGATCGGCACGAAAATGCGGCCGTAGCCCGACACGCCGTAGAACGACGTCATTAGCCGACCCGCGTTCTGCGACACCATCGCGACCCGCTCGCCGTGGCCGATGCCGAGCTGGTCAAGCCTGGCCGCTTGGGAGCGCACCAGCTCGCCGAAGCGGGCGTAGGTGATCTCGCCCAGCCCGCCGCCGGGAGCCTCGGGCTCGTCAACCAGCGCTATTCGGTCTGGGTAGACGTTCTCGGCCCGGTACAGGAAGTCGGAAACATTGAACGGAACCTTCATGTCATCCCCTTGTCTCAGCCATGATTTCGCAACCTCAGCCGTCCGATGGCTGATGATCGACGGCAATCGAACAGGCCAACTCTAGAACGCCGTTCGTGCTTGGCCGCAAGTCATCTGTCACTCGTCTTAGCCTTCACCGCTGTGAGCGTTGATCACCGTCAAGTCCGTCGTAAGTGCTTCAACCGCGACATTGAACTGCCCTACCAGTTGCGCCAACTTGACTTCGAGTCGGCAATGCAGGATGTCTACGATTTCTTTTACGATGTCAATCAGCATCTTGCCAGCAAGGGCCTCGGTCGCCTCGAAGACACGGTAAGGGGGGCAATTTTGTCTGGCGTGGTCTCCGACATGCTGACGGCGTATCTCGCCTCCCATTCTCGAACGCTTGTGACCAACACCTACCACAATGGCCATCCCGACTTGGTCGTGGCTGGTATGTATCCCGAAGATGCCGTCAAGTCCGGCGAGGCCGGGGTTGAGGTGAAAGCCACCACCAAGAGCGGTGGCGCGGTGGACACTCACGGTGCCCGGGATCAGTGGTTCTGCGTCTTTGTGTACAAAGTTGATCGGGAGACTCAGCCAGCGGCATTCCGACGGCCCTTGCGATTCACCGAGGTGTACCTCGCTCACGTCTCCGTTGGTGATTTCCGGCGCAACGAGCGGGGGGAACTCGGCACTCGTACGGCCACGCTGCACCGTGAAGGGATTGCAAGACTGCGCGAGAGCTGGGTCTATTTGGACACAGAATCTGAATTGGGCAGCGGACCCGGTGTCGGCGGCTCGTAGTCGCGCAGTCGCTTGACGGCATCGACGGCCATGTCGGCGTAGTCGGGATCGCGTTCCACGCCGATGCTGTGGTACCCGAGCCACTCGGCTGCTGCCAGTGTCGAACCCGAGCCGGCAAACGGATCAAGTACCGTCCCTTCGCCGAGGGGCAGTACGGCGCGCACCACCTCACGGAGAAAGGCTTGCGGTTTCAGGCTCGGGTGCGGAGCCAGATGCCTTTCTGCTGGCCTGGTTGGCGCCGACTTGATCACATCGGCGAACGGCCGCTCCGCCGATTGCCGACGCAGACCTCCGGTACCCCATTTGCGAAGGTTGTCCTGTACTCGTCCCTCAAGCGGCTTTCGAAAGAGCAGCCACGGCTCCCAGCCCGAGCGAGGCATGACCGTGACATCGGGGAACTCGTCGTGGGCGTTCTTGGGCCGGTCTCCGCCTCGCATGGTCATCACCAGTCGAACGATCTCGCCGCGCCGCTCGAAACCAGCGTCGCAAACTGCACTCGCCACGAGGTGGGACACGAGTGGATTCGACGCGATGAGCACATGAGCGCCCGGTACGAGCACGGGCCTGAGTGCCTCGCCCCAGCGCCGGAAGAAGCAACTCAATTTTTCGAGTTCAGCAGGTTTCAGCGTGGTGAAACGCGGTAGCGGTGATCTCTGGTGGCCGTCAAAGTTCGGCGGCAGCCTCCACACGCCGCCATGTCCGTTCCGCAGTTTGGCCTGCTGTGCGGGCGAATACTCGACGAGTCCGTACGGTGGATCGGTAACGACACCGTGGATCGACTGAGGTGTCCGTCCGCCCAGCCAGTCCAAGCAATCTGCGTGGTACACGGCGGCATTGCCGATGACGGCGAACGGCTCAGCGAAAGATGCAGACACCGTGTTGCTCCTTGGTGAAATGGCTGTCGGCGCTTGCGTTGAGCCGCAGGTAGTTTCGGATTGACGAGGCTGCAACGGTGCCTCCAAGTCGAGTCTCAACTCCTTCACGGATGTCGCTCACCCGCATGGGCCTCACGGCAAGCGCAAGCACTTCCTCGGTGGCGTCCTGAAACTCGCCCGGACGATGTCGAGTGGCATCTCTCGCCAGAGCCGTCCTCACTTTCGCAACAGTAGACATCTCGACGTCGTCGTACGTTGATCCCCCCAAGTTTGCCGACTGCGGTCACGGCGTGCGGGGCAGTGAACCGCCGTTCACTGGGGAATCTGGCGAGTGGCCGACTCTTGCGATGTTCGGGTCGGCCTGCGATGGGTGTGTAATGCATGGCAAGAACGTACGTAGCCGGTGTGACATCAAACGCCTAAGCGTTTCAGCACCGCACATCGAGCGCTGGAGTTTTGTGGGAGTTTCAATGACCCTGTAAAACAGGGTTGTCAAAACTGTTGCGAAACTCGGCCGCCCCGATGCGGCGCTGGTGACGGTCTGGCGACAGCGAAAATCCCAGTAAATGCAACGGTTTGCCAGTGTACCACCGGTGCTCGGCGTAAAGTCGGCGCAGTGGTTCAGGACAAGACTTCTCAACCGTCAAGCAATCTGCGCTCAGCCGATGCCGACGCGCAAAGGCCTCCGCCGACCCGGAGTTTCGACGTTCATCTGATTGACGGCACCTACGAACTGTTCCGCCATTACTTTGCGGTGCCCCGCCGCAAGGCGGCTGATGGCAGCGAGGTTGGGGCACTGCGGGGGGTGCTGGGCAGTGTCGTGATGTTGCTTGAAGCTGGTGCTACCCATGTCGCGGTAGCGACCGACCATGTCGTGGAGTCGTTCCGCAACGATCTGTGGCCGGGCTACAAGGACGGCTCGGGTATCGAAGCTGATCTGTGGGCGCAGTTCCATCCGGCAGAAGAGGCGCTGAGGTTGCTGGGCGTTGCTGTGTGGCCAATGGTCGAGTTTGAAGCCGATGATGCACTGGCGGCTGGTGCTGCGATGGCAGCAGACGACGACCGTGTGAGGCAGGTGTTCATCTGTACACCCGACAAAGATTTGAGCCAGTGTGTCGGTGGCAAAGTGGTGCAGTGGGATCGCCGGGCTGATGAGATCATTGATGCGGCCGGCGTTGAGGCGAAATTCGGTGTGCGGCCCGAGTCGATACCCGACTATCTCGGTCTAGTGGGTGACAGCGCGGACGGGTTTCCGGGGTTGCGAGGCTGGGGTGCCAAATCGACATCAGTGATGCTGTCGCGCTACGTCCACATCGAGAACATCCCACCTGCACACACCGACTGGGAACCGAAAGTGCGTGGCGCTGCCGGTTTGTCTGCCACTTTGGAGGCCGAGCGCGACCTTGCGCTGTTGTTTCGCCGTATTGCTACGGTGCGCACCGATGCGCCAGTGTCGGCCAGAGTTGATGAACTGGCTTGGCGAGGTCCGCGCCGCGGTTTTGAGGAGCTATGCGAGCAGATTGGGGCGATGCCGCTGTTTGAGCGAGTGATGAATCTAGCTGCTTACCGAACCGATTCCTGAGCGATCACCAGGAGTTGAAGCTTCCTTGCCGAAGCCTCGCGTTCTTTGCACGACCCTTGACGCGCCGTTATGGTTCACATGGTTATTGATCGTGTTTAGTGCCGTCGTATGCTGTTTTTTGTCTTAATATCAGCGGGTTTTGTGCGGCAAATATCTGCGTATTCGCTCCCAAAATATCACAACAGGTCAGTACCTTGACTACAACGGAATAGCAACATCTATCTTGATTGTATTCCGCGCTCGCCTAACTCAGATGGGCAAAGCGATTCCGAGACCACAGATAACGCGACTGCTGCGGACTTATACGCGTTCTGATCTCAGGCGGGCTGGTTGAGTTCGATCATGTTGCCGGCCGGGTCGAAGAAAAACGTCTGGCGGGCGGTGGTGCCCGGCAGTGGCACTGGATCTTTGACCTTCACGCCGGCTTCGCGCAGGTCGGCGACGGCACCGTCAATGTCGTCTACCTTGAACGCCCAGTGCTGACCCTTGGGCGGCACCCAGTCGGGCACCTCAATTAGATGCACCTCACCGCCGCCATCAGTACGCAGCCAGCGTCCGTTGAAGCCGAAGTCGGGCCGGTCAATCACCTTCATGCCCAAGATGTCGGTATAGAACGGCACCGTCGCCTCCACATCGGCACAGTTGACAGATACGTGATGCACAGACCCCAGCTCCATGCCCCGAGCTTACGTCGATTGCGAGGTCTGTCGAGAGTCGAGAGAGGTCCTGCCCAAATCCGGTGAGGATCGGGTCGCGAACCGTGATCGGTCCCAACTCGTAGGCTCTAGCGAATGGCTGAGCTGACCATGGACGAACGGCTTGAAGAGCTGGCCCGTCGGCGGGAAGAGGCGCTTAACGCCGGTCCGCAGCGGGCTGTGCAGCGACAGCACGACAAGGGCAAGATGCTGGCCCGCGAGCGCATCGACTATCTCTTCGACAAAGGCACGTTTCACGAACTCGACATGCTCGCCCGTCACCGAGCCCACGATGTCGGACTCGACGAGCGCCCCTACACCGACGGCATCATCACCGGCTGGGGCAACATTGACGGACGCAAGGTGTTCGTGGCTAGCCAAGACTTCACTGTGTTCGGCGGTGCTCTCGGCGAAGTGTTCGCTGAGAAAACCCACAAAGTCATGGACCTCGCCGCCTCGGTTGGTGCCCCGATCATCGGCCTCAACGACGGCGCCGGTGCCCGTATCCAAGAAGGCGTGGTGTCGCTGGCGGGTTACGGGGGTATCTTCCGCCGTAACGTGCTGGCCTCGGGTGTCATTCCGCAGATCAGCGTCGTTTTGGGGCCCTGCGCCGGCGGTGCCGTCTACTCCCCGGCCATGACCGACTTCATCTTCATGGTGCGCGATTCCAGCCACATGTTCATCACCGGCCCCGATGTGGTGAAGACGGTCACCGGTGAGGATGTGACGCTCGAAGACCTCGGCGGTGCTGGCTCGCACAGCACCAAGTCGGGCGTGGCGACGTTTGTTGCCGCCGACGAGAAGGCCGTGCTCGACGATGTGCGCTATCTGCTGTCGTTTTTGCCGTCCAACAACGTGGACGCACCGCCGACCGTTGAACCGACCGATGCCACCGACCGCATGTGTGAAGGGCTGCGTGGCTTGATGCCCCAGAGCCCGAACGTGCCCTACGACATCAAACAGGTGATTTCCGAAGTCGTTGACGACGGCGAGTTTTTTGAGTACCACGCCGCATGGGCCCCCTCGATTGTGTGCGGTTTTGCTCGGCTCGGTGGCCGATCCGTGGGTGTGGTGGGTAACCAGCCGATGGTGATGGCCGGTGTGCTCGACATCGAGTCGTCATCCAAGGCTGCGCGCTTTGTGCGATTCTGCGACGCGTTCAACATTCCGCTGCTGACTTTTGTGGATGTGCCCGGCTTCCTACCCGGTGTCGATCAAGAACACGGTGGCATTATCCGGCATGGTGCCAAGTTGCTTTATGCCTATTGCGAGGCGACCGTGCCGCGGGTTCAGGTCATCACCCGCAAGGCGTACGGCGGTGCTTACGTCGTGATGGACTCCAAGTCGGTTGGCTGCGATGTCAGCTTCGCTTGGCCTACTGCGGAGTTAGCTGTGATGGGTCCCCAAGGTGCCGTTGAGATCTTGTATCGGAGCGAATTGCAGCAGGCCGCCGATCCTGAGGCCCGCAAGGCAGCGCTAGTTGAGGAGTACAGCCAAAAATACGCGAACCCTTACATCGCAGCTGAACGGGGCATCGTTGACGCTGTCATTGATCCCGCTGAGACACGCCAGAAGGTCATCGCAGCGTTTGACATGATCGGCACCAAGCGCGAAGAACTGCCACATCGCAAGCACGGCAACGTGCCGCTGTAGTGCAGTGGTTGAAGTGACCGCTTTGGCACCCCAAGGCCCCGAGCAGGCCGCTCCCGCTGCGCCTGAGGAGTCTGCGTTAGGGGAGTCTGCGCTTGAGGCATCTGGGGTCGCAATGAGGCCTGCGGCGACTCCTCAAGAAGTTGCAGCGATTGTCTCCGCAGTTGAGCTGCTCTGGCCCCAAGCAGCACCCACCGCTGGGCCGACTGGGCCGCCGAGTGGGTGGCGTTTTGGCGCTCGCCCATGGCACACACCGACCTCGTGGTCCGCAGTCGGCTACCGCTGACACACACGGTGTCAACCCATGTCAACGGGGTGAGACACCGTCACCGGACGGGATTGGCGCTATGCCCTTCAGCTTGAGGAGTACTCGGCGGACGGCTTGCATTAGCGGATAGGCGAGACGCGCGATCAACGACGAACTGAACGCCAACCGGTTGAGCTTGTTGAACGCACCGCGACCCTCTGCCAGCAGTGCCAAAACACGCAACGCCTCGTGTCCGACGTAGTACTGCTCGCCGATCTTGACCACCATTGCGTCGTTGAGATTGTGAGGCAAACGGCGCACCTCCTCAACGATCGGCCCGCCCTGGCGCGCATCAACCAGCACGAACTCGTCCACCGATTGACGCAGGCGCAGGAGCTGGGCGTAGTTGCTGCACATGGGACATTCGCCGTCGTACACCAGCCAGACGCGGCTGGCGTGTCGCGGCTGTTGCGCTCGTTGTGACTGCCGCCGACGCTCGATAGCACGAACTCCGATGCCCACGATCGGCAGCGACCCAAGCGTGCCCGACAGGGAGAACCGCGTCGGCGCGAGTGGCGACAGCAGCAAGAACAGGCCGGGCATTAACACATTGAACGGAAAGGTGATGTTCATTAGCCAATTGCTCATGATGTGGAACAGCATCAGCACAGCGCCCCAAAGACGATGCAGGTGGGGTCGGAACACCACCAACAACGCAAAGACTTCGATGTAGAGCGTCGCCCACCACGTTGACTGTGTCAGCCAGTTGTGCCGCAACGCGAACGGCAACAGCTCTGGGATGACCTCCGCTGTACTAACCGCTCGATCTATGAGAATCCTCGACATTGAGTCGAGTGCAAACACTTCGAGGCGGCTGTGCCAGAGCTTCTGAAAGCCCGCCAGTGTGTACGACAGCAAGATCAAGCCCTGCGCGAACCACAAGACATTGAGGCATTGCAGCACGCTTGTGCGTGACATGCGCTGACCCCTCCCTTCCCCATCACGGCCCGGCAGGAACAGCAGCGCGAAACCTACGAAGACGATGACGTGGGAGCCGTGGTTGATGGAGCCGTATGAGTTGTCGAGCGACACATGCACCAACAGGTAGGCAAAGCTGCCGAGACGCCACAGCAAGGTTCTGGGGAAGGCTGCAGCGGCAACGGCCAACCCGAACCCGGCCATCGTCACCGCTTGGTCGCGTGCGAACCATCCCCACCCGGTTAGCCATTCGATGATCTCAATGGGCCACAGCGGCGCGGTCGGGGGCCGCCCGGGGTACGCCTGGCTGAACCTAAACCTTGTGGTGCCGATGCTGAAAGCGAGAAATACGTAGTAAAAGCGGCTGAGCATGACCACATCGGCGGCGGCCCGCGAGAGTTCAGCCGCCGATCGGCGCTCGGGGCTGCCGACACACAGCACCGACTTACGGAGCCAACGGACGCAACGTTTGGTACGCACAGCCGCTTACCCGCCGTCCGCGGCCTGCCCGATGCGGCCGGTCTCGGTGTTCCACTGGCCGATGATTTCGGTAGGCCGGAAGAAGTCAGTCCTCGTCGCAGTGCCGTTGGCGAGTTCATCAATGCCGTCGCGGACGACGCGCAAATCGACTTCAGCGTTGATGATGCTGAAATCAACACTGCGGTCTCCCAGCGCTTGCTTTACGATCGGCACCAGCACGTCGGCCACCATGTCGTCGCACGGGTCGCCCCGACGGCACACTCGGCCAATCGACCGGGCCACTTTCCAGTTACGGATGTCGGAGCTCGGGATGAGGTAGTAGCTGCCCTCGGTCGGCTCGCCGTCGATGGCATCAACGACCAGTGCGAACTCGGTTGTTGTCCAGTCGGGTACCTCGGCAAAGAGCTTCCAATCGAAGAACGGAAAGACCTCAGAGTGCTCGGTTTCGAGCACCGCGTGGAGCGGGATCATCACCAAGTAGAACGCGAAGAACGCCGGAACGAACAGCTTGATGAGCCGGTAACGGCTGACACGGTTGGCTTTCTTAGGCACGCGCTCAGTTCGATCTGGCGCGTGAGCGCTCGGCGAGTTCGGCAATGTCGGCCATGATCGCCGACAGCTCAAAATTTTTCGGGGTGTACACGGCGGCAACGCCCGCATCTCGAAGCGTTTGATGGTCTGCGGGCGGGATGATGCCGCCGACCACCACCGGAGCGCTCACACCCTCAGCGGCGAGGCACGACAGCACCTCGGGCACCAGCTCCAGATGGCTGCCCGACAGGATCGACAGGCCGATCACGTCAACATCTTCGTCTCGTGCGGTTGCTGCAATATGGCTTGGGGTGAGGCGGATGCCTTCGTACACCACCTCCATGCCGGCGTCCCGGGCTGCAACTGCCACCTGCTCGGCACCGTTGGAATGGCCGTCGAGACCGGGTTTTGCGACCAGCACTCTGGGTGGTCCGCCCACCATGGCGGCACATCTCTGAGCCACCGAGGCCAAGCTCGGTACCCGTGATCTGCCGGTCGCAGCCCCTAGGCCGGTCGGAGCTCGGAACTCGCCGAACACTTCTCGCAGTGCTTGGGCCCATTCGCCGGTGGTCACCCCGGCATGAGCGGCCTCAATGCTCGGCCCCATGATGTTGACATCGCCGCTCGCTGCCACTCGTAGGTCTTCCAAGGCAGCAACGACTCGGTTTGAATCGCGGGCGCTCCGCCAGTGTTCGAGATCGGCGACCAGCTCGGCCTCCACATCGGGATCCACGCGCAGGATCGACTCCTCGCCCTCCAACGGCGACGGCGCGGTTTCGGTGAACTCGTTCACGCCCACCACAGTGAGATCTCCGCTCTCGATGAGGCGCACTCGTTCGGTGTGACTCGCCACCAGTCGCCGCTTCAGTTCGTCAATCGCTGCAAACGCTCCGCCCATGGCAACTACGTCGTCCAACTCCGCCTCTGCCGAGGCCACCAACTCGGCTGTTCGGCCCTCAACCACCACCGAACCGTCAAAAATGTCGCCGTACTCTAACAAGTCGGTCTCGTGGGCGAGGACCTGCTGGATCCGCAGCGACCACTGCTGATCCCATGGCCGAGGAAGTCCCAGTGCCTCGTTCCACGCGGGGAGCTGCAACGAACGGGCGCGGGCTGCTTGCGACAGCGTCACGCCGAGAGCTTCGAGCGTGATCCGGGCCACGTTGTTCTCAGGTTGCGCTTCAGTCAGCCCGAGCGAGTTCACCTGCACGCCGTAACGGAAGCGACGCAGCTTCGGATCGGTTACGCCGTAACGCTCAGCACAGATCCGGTCCCACATCTGAGTGAACGCCCGCACCTTGCACACTTCTTCAACAAACCTTATGCCAGCGTTAACGAAGAAAGAAATGCTGCCCACTGTTGCGTCGAAGCGGTCGGAGGGCACTTTGCCGCTGTCGCGCACCGCGTCCAGCACATCGATCGCGGTCGCCAGCGCGTAAGCGATCTCTTGGGTGGGTGTGGCACCTGCTTCTTGGAGGTGGTAGCTGCAAACGTTGATTGGATTCCACTGCGGCACATGCTCCGAGCAGTACGCCACGACATCAACGGTGAGGCGTCGGCTGGCCTGTGGGCTGTAGATGTACGTACCCCGGCTCAGGTACTCCTTCACGATGTCGTTCTGCGTTGTGCCCCGAAGCATCTCCGATGGCACACCTACGTTTTGTGCATTGGCGATGTAGAGGCTCAGCAGCCACGGAGCGGTGGCGTTGATGGTCATTGAGGTGTTCATGGCGTCAGGTGGAATGTCGCGCATGAGCTGGGCCATGTGACCGAGATGCGTCACCGGTACACCCACTTTGCCCACCTCCCCGCGTGCCATCGGATGGTCGGGGTCATAACCGGTCTGAGTGGGAAGATCGAAGGCCACCGATAGTCCCGTCTGGCCTTTGGCCAGCATCGACCGGTAGAGCTCGTTTGATGCCCGGGCGGTTGAGTGACCCGAGTAGGTGCGCATGAGCCACGGCCGGTCGCGCCGCGAGGCGCGAGGCGCTGTCATGGCTGGTTGCGCTGTTGCCAGTGATGCTGTAACACAGCGGCGATCAACTGCAAAGCAGAAACATTCAACCGACTCAGCCTTCGAGCATCCGGAAGACCATCGGTCGCAGCCAAATCTCCGGCAGCGGACGGGTAATGGCCTCGGCCAAGAGTTCGAGGTACGTCTCCCGCTCAACTTCTATAGCGCCCAGCCCGGCCAGATGCGGGGTTGCCCACTGCACATCTAGTAGAGCTCCACCGGTCACCTTGAGCGCATCGACGAGGGCGACCAGCGCCACCTTTGAGGCATCGCTGTGGGTGTGGAACATCGATTCCCCGGCGAATAGGGCGCCCACGGCCACTCCGTAGAGACCTCCCACCATTTCGTCGTCGAGCCAAGCTTCCACGCTGTGTGCCCATCCCATCTCATGCAGAGCTAGGTAAGCGTTCTCTATGTCGTTGTTGATCCAGCCGTGGGGCCGGGCCGGGTCTGCGCATGATGCCAGCACTTGACCAAAAGCCGTGTTGACGCGGATATCGAAACGACGGCACGCCCGCCGTAGCGACCGGCTGACACGCAGGGAACCGAGCGGCAAGATGCCACGAGGGTCCGGCGACCACCAGCCGATGGCATCGTCCAGCGGCATCGGAAACAACCCCGATCGGTACGCGCTGAGCAGTGTGCCGGGTTTGAGGTCGGCACCGGCACCCACCAGTCCACCCTCGTCGGCCGTTGACACCGGTGGGAACGACCATCTTGACGCAGGCGGCTCCGTTGGGCCGTCAAGGGGCTGGCGCGGCATCGGCGCGAGCCTATGTCTGCCGTCACTGGGCTGCCTGTTGCTGGGCTGCCTGTTGCTGGGCTGCCTGTTGCTGGGCTGCCTGTTGCTGGGCTGCCGTTGGTGCCGAAGATCAACAGCCGTCAACGAATCGTTCGCCTTCTTGGGTTTCGGCGTAGGCACTGGCTTGGGCATCGGTGGCTTCGGTGATAGTCACACTGTCTACGACGACCTCATCAAACGGAGCGTCGCTACCGTCGGTCTCGGTGGACTCTATTGCACAGACAACATTGAGACCTTCGATCACTTGGCCCATGGGGGAGTACAGCGCCGGCAAGCCAACTCCGTTGAGACCGGTGATGATGAAGAACTGTGCCCCGTTGGATGCGGGATTGCCGCGGTTGGCCATTGCGAGCGCGCCTGGCCGGTACCAGTCCTCACGGGGGAACTCTCCGGTGAACTGATAGCCCGGTCCTCCGGTGCCGGATTGCAACTGAACATCGCCGCCTTGGATCATGAAGTCCTCGATGACCCGGTGGAACAAGGTGCCGTCATAGGCACCCCAACGCGCTAAGACGATGAAGTTGTTGACGCTCACAGGATCGAGTGCGGGATCTAACACGAGCGTGAAGGCTCCACGGTTTGTGTCGAAGGCTGCCGTGTACAGCGTCGCAGGGTCGATGCAGTTGGGCGGGGCTTGCGTGAGCTGATTGCGAGGGCCGTCGCTGCCGTCTTCGGCGGGGCAGCGATGCGGTGCCGGTTCGTCGGTTGCCACTCGGTCGTCGCTGTCGCTGGGTTCGCTGTCTGGTGCCTGATCTTCTTCATCGGGGGCTGCGTCGTCGGGGGTTGCGTCATCGGGGACTGCGTCGCTGTCTGCTTGGTTGCTGTTGTTGGGCGTGCTGTCGTCTGATGCTGAGGCGGGTTCGTTTGGCTCGTCGGTCTCAAACGCCTCAACGGCGGGCGCGTCGGCCGCGGCCTCGTCGATGTTCTCGCTGTTGTTTTCGTCACTGTTGTCGCCGCTGAGGACGCTCCATAGCAACAACGCAAGTACCACTGCAGCCACGGCGAGCATCACCCGGGTCAACTTGCGCCCGATAGTGGAGCGTTTCTTAGAGCGTTCGGCTTCGGCGATTGCCCGCATCCGATTCTCGCGCTGGCGTTGTCTCTTCTCGCTACCCATGAGCGGCGCTCCCGTGTTGCTAAGGGGGATTCAGTCAAAGGGGATTCAAGTGTGAGTCGAAGGGTAATTGGAGCTACCGAAGTCTGCTAGTTGGTTTGTGATCTATAGCGACCATCCCAGCGACCCGACGAGACCCCAGACGAGATCCAGCCGTGACCCAGCCGTGATGTTGTGGCCAGCAATCTCGCTGGGGGCGCCGGAACTCACCGGTACCATCGCCCGACGTGCCCTTGGTTGTGCAGAAGTTCGGCGGAACGTCGATCGCCAGCGCTGCGCGCATGCGCGAGGTGGCCGATCACGTCAAGCATTGCCGCAGCCGTGGCGATGAGATCGTGCTGGTCGTCAGCGCGATGGGCTCAGAGACCGACGAACTGATCGGGTTGGCGGGCCAGATCACGGACTCGCCGTCTGGACGAGAGATGGACATGCTCATCACTGCAGGTGAGCGCAAGGCGATCGCCCTGATGTGCATGGCGCTCGGGGAAGTCGGCGTCCCGGCGGATTCCTTCACCGGCAGCCAAGCCGGCTTCTTGACAGACACGAATCACCAAAATGCCAAGATCTTGTCGGTAACACCGACTCGGGTGAAGGAGTCGGTCCAAGCTGGTCGTGTGGCTGTGGTGGCGGGCGCGCAGGGCGTATCGACCGCCGACGATGTGACGTTTTTGGGTCGTGGCGGTTCCGACACGACAGCAGTGGCGCTAGCGCACGGTCTCGGCGCTGATGCATGTGAGCTTTACACCGATGTCTCTGGGGTGTTCACGACCGACCCACGGGTGTGCCCCACGGCTCGCAAAATTGGTCGCATCAGCTTCGACGATTTGCTTGAGATGACCGCAATGGGCTGTCCTAAACCGGCCGCTCGTTCGGTTGAAGTTGCCCGCACCTACGGTGTTCGGCTGCATGTGCGCTCGGCATTCACTTGGGAGCCGGGAACGTGGGTTGTGGATTGGTCCCCCGATACGGAGTCAGTCATGGATGCAAACCAAATGGAAAAGCCGATCGTGACTGGCATCGTGCCGGACACATCGCAAGCCAAAGTGACGCTGGTCGGTGTCCGCGACGAACCCGGCATCGCTGCGAGGGTGTTCCGCACACTGGCCGACGCGTCGGTTGTGGTGGACATGATCGTGCAGAACGTCGCCGCCGATCGCCGCACTGACATTTCGTTCACCATTCCCGCAGACAGTGCGGGCCAAGTGCGGAGCATTTGCGAAGAGATGACCCGCACTGTGGGTTTTGCCTCAGTTGACACCGACACTGACATCGCCCGTGTGTCTGTGATCGGTTCCGGTATGGCTACCAACCCTGGAGTGGCAGCCACTGTGTTTGAGACGTTGGCTGCTCATCACATCAACATTGAGATGATCTCCACATCGCCGATCCGCATCTCCTGCGTCGTCGCGGAACCAGACGCAGACGGTGCCACAGTCGCTCTCCACAGTGCCTTCGGCCTGGATTGACCAGGCGCCTAAGACTCAGCTGGATTGGCCAGGCGCCTAAGACTCAGTTGGACTGAAGAACTAGATGATCTAGGGCTGCTCGGTAGCCTCGGTTCTATGCGTGTAGGAATCGTTGGCGCCACCGGCCAGGTCGGTGGTGTGATGCGGGCCATTCTGGCTGAGCGAAATTTCCCCATTGACGAGCTGCGCTTGTTCGCGTCGGCTCGTTCGGCTGGCAGCAAGCTCGAGTGGAACGGCCATGAGGTCGCGGTTGAAGATGCCGCTGAGGCTGACTACAGCGGCTTGGACATTGCGCTGTTCTCCGCGGGCAAGACCACGTCGTTGGCGCTCTCCGAACGTGTCGCCTCCCAAGGTCTGACAGTTATCGACAACTCTTCGGCTTGGCGTATGGATCCCGATGTCCCGCTGGTGGTGCCGGAAGTGAACGCCAAAGAGGTGTTCAACGCGCCGAAAGGGATCATCGCTAACCCCAACTGCACGACGATGGCAGCGATGCCGGTACTAGCGCCGTTGCATGCCGAGGCGGGTTTGATGTCGATGGTGGCAGCTACCTATCAGGCAGTTTCAGGTGCCGGCTTAGCTGGTGTTTCCGAACTGGAGCGGGCGTTGGAAGCCACGAGCCCCGCCGGTGCGCTGACCTATGACGGTGCTGCCGTTCACCCTCCGGTGCCGGACAAGTTCCCGGGTCCGATCGCGCACAACGTGCTGGCCCAAGCGGGCAGCTTTGTTGACGACGGCAGCGGCGAGACCGACGAAGAGCAGAAGCTCCGCAACGAGAGCCGCAAAATTTTGGGCATTGCAGATTTGGAGGTATCGGGTACTTGCGTGCGGGTCCCGGTGTTCACCGGACATTCGCTGGCGCTGAATCTGCGTTTTGAGCGTCCGATCTCTCCTGAGCGGGCCACTGAGGTGCTGGCCGACGCGCCGGGTGTCGTCTTGGCCGATGTGCCGACACCGTTGCAGGCCGCGGGCCGCGATCCGTCCTACGTTGGCCGCATCCGCCGCGATCCCACCGTGTCGAACGGCTTGGCGCTGTTCGTGGTGGGAGACAACCTCCGCAAAGGCGCTGCACTTAATGCTGTTCAAATCGCCGAGGTTTGCTTGGCGACATAAAGCTCAGTGCCGAGGTGTGCTCGGCGGCGTGAAGCTCAGTGCCGAAGTTTGCTCGGCGGCGTGAAGCTCAGTGCCGAGGTGTGCGAAGTCTCGTTACGCATCGGATTTAGCCGACCGGCTCTAGTCGGGCAGGCGGGATTTGAACCCACGACCTCTTCGTCCCGAACGAAGCGCGCTACCAACCTGCGCCACTGCCCGTGCAGCGATCGGGTGATTGACCGCTACGGCCGAAGCTAGCGGTCGCGCGCCTAGGTGCGCTACTGCGGTTCACCACTGCGGGTCGCAGAGGCCGAGCGGTGCAGTAAGCCTGCTGCAGCACGACGCAGCAACAGCGGGTTCAGCGGCTTGACCAGCCAAGCATCTGCCTGCGAGCGTCGGGCTAAGAATTCGTCTGCTTCCCGGTCAACCAGCATGAGTACCGGCACGCGCGGCAAGCGCCCCATACCCGACTCGAGTCGCAGATCCAAGCATGCGGCCATGCCGCCCATGTTGCCGATCTGGAAGTCCAAGATCACCAAGTCGGGTGTGCTGGCCTGTACCGCCGCTCTGACATCGAGCCCAGAGCGCACGACCCGGAAACTGACATCGCTGTCCCCCAACGCAGCAGCCACCTCCTCCATCACCCAATCGGCGTCGGTGGCCAAGAGCATCTCTGTCACCATCCGCAGGGTAACCGCGCCGACACAGGACTCTCCTAGAGTTCGAGCCAGCCCACAAGGGAGTTCAGGTGTACCTACGACGGACCCGCCGCCGATTGTTTGCGCGTCTTTGCGCCCCAATGCTTCTGGCTGTGGCGTTGGGGAGCCTCATTGCCGCTCCTGCGTCTGCTCACGACGAAACGGGTGGTCATGGCAGTGAAACCGATGTTCCAGGTCCTGCGCCCGACGGCACTACCCGCTTGATCGTGGTGCTCGAAGTCAACGGACTTATCGACCCGATCATGTCGTCATACATCCGACGGCAGATCACCATCGCCGAGGGGCAGCACGCGCTTGGGTTGGTGCTGCAGATGGACAGCGCCGGGTCCACTCTTGATGATGAGTCGCTAGTGAATCTGCTTGACAACGTGCGACTTGCCCACTTGCCGGTGGGGATTTGGGTAGGCCCGAGCGGCGCTCAGGCGCTGGGAGGCGCTGCCCATCTCGTTACTACCGCCGATTTCGCGGCGATCGCGCCGGGCGGCCGCATAGGCGAATTCACGGCTGTGCAGGGTCTCATCCACGCCCACGGTCCTGATGAGGACCGGTTCCATCACCACCACGACGACGGCTTGCATTCGGGCCCAGAAGTTCGCTACTTCGACGCAGATGTTGCCATGGGCGCCGGACTTACCGACAGCACGGCACCCACGATCGGCGAATTCATCTTCGCTTTTGCAGATGCCGGCTACCTGCCCCAGATCGCGCAGGAGGTCACCGGCGACGACGGCGTAGAGCGGCGTGCGCCGGCGCCTGACGTGGTGGTGTCGTTTGTGAGCTTGCCGCTGATTGACGGTTTGTTCCACACAGCCGCAAGCCCGGCCATTGCGTATCTGCTGTTGCTAGCGGCGCTATCGCTGCTGCTCTTGGACTTCTACACCGGGGGTGTCGGCGTTGCGGCGGCGGTTGGGGCGGTCTGCGGCTTGTTGTCTGCGTTCGGCTTGGGGACACTTGACATCCGCCTGTGGGCTCTGGTGCTGGTCGTTGGTGCTTTCGTGGCCTTCGCCATCGACATCCAAGCTGGCGCTCCGCGCTTTTGGACTGCCATCGGCGGCGTGGTGTTGTTGGTCGGCTCGCTGAGATTGTTCGGTGAGCATTCGATGAGCTGGATTCCGTTGCTGGTAGGCATAGTTGGGGTGGGAGTGTTCGTGCTATCGGGCATGCCTGCCTTGGTGCGCACCCGCTATGGCACCGCCACTGTCGGTCGGGAGTGGATGATTGGCGCTACGGGCACGGCGCTGACCGATATTGATCCCGATGGCACCGTTGAGGTGCATGGTGCCCAGTGGCGCGCCCGGGTCAATCGCCTCACACCGCTACAAGCAGGGGAAACGCTGCGCGTCGGTGGCTTGTCTGGGGTTGTGCTTGAGGTAGAGCCGCTTGAAGGTGCTGCAGTGGACTATCGCGAACTGCGTCGCAAGGTTGACGATGAGCAACACGTTGAGGCGATTTCCGAAACCTAATGAGGTTTTGTTTCGCGCTTGTCAAGTAACTCGCCGTCGGCTAGTGTTCGCCGCAACAAGGGGGACACATGAGCGCTTTGCCGGTCGAGGAATGGCAGGACAAGGCAGCTTGCCGAGGGCCGCAGTCGTCGCTCTTCTTCCCGCCACCACGCACCGAGCCGCGTGATGAGAAGATTGAGCGCGAAGCCCTAGCGAAATCCATCTGCAATCAGTGCTCAGTTGTTACCGACTGTCTGACTCACGCACTCGATGTCGGCGAAGTCCACGGCATTTGGGGCGGGCGCAACGAGATTGAGCGCCGCAACCTGTTGTTGCGGCGAGCCAACGGCAGTTAGCGGGCAGTTGGCAGGCAGTTGGCAGGCCGACTCTGGGAGCGCAAGATTCCGACGCTCCCAGACCAATAACCCAGACCGGCATCTAGGACGGTCACCCAGAGGACGATCACCTAGAGGACGATCAACCAGACACATCAGGCAGCCGCGGCCCCGCTATGCGTAAATCGCCTCGCCGCCTCGTCACTCCTGTCCGGTCCAAGTAGCCCACCAGCGGCAGCGCGTACTTGCGTGTCGTGCGTAGCACCTCGCGGATCTCTGCCACGGTAACTCCGCCGGGCTGGCGCTCTAGCAGCGCCGCTATCTGCTCTGCCGCTGCGGTGACCGCTGTGGCGGCAAACCAGATGCCGTCTGTGTGAATCACGTCTCCTCTGCGGGCCAGCGCCAGCAGTTCTTGCTGGGTGACATCGCGAGGCTGAGGAGGCGAAAATGGCGCCGCTGCGAGTTCAGCGACCACTCGATGGTTAGCCAAAACGTCGGCAGCGTCGGCCTTTCGGGCACGGCCGGCATCAATCACGATTCCGTCCAGCGTCTCGACTGCTAGGCGCGCAAGCTCGTCTAGCCCAGCGATGTCTAATCCCAACGGGTCGGCGTTGGCGATCTGTTCTGCCAAGTCTTTTTTTAGAGATTCGGCGAGTTCTGGTGTTGCCACCCAATCGCCCAGCACGGCTTCGGCGCGCTGGCCGGTAAGTCGCTCGAGATGTGCCGCTTTCGTCCAACCGCGCTCGGCGATGATGCGTTCGGGGCGTGCGTCGGGTTGGGCGATTGAGGCTCGCAGCTGGGGATCGGGATCCAGCACGGTGCCCCCACCAATGGTTTGGCTTCGGCCGAAATCTCTAAGCACAAAACGATCGCCGAGTACCAGCGGCAGTGTTACCGGCAAATGCACTCGGGCATGTCCCGTTTCCGCTGGTCCGATGCGCTGGGGCCCCAGCACCCTCAGCCGTACCGGCCATTCCCCAGATCCGAAATAGAAGGCATAGGCGCCGCGGCGTGTCACGTCGCTGCGCACGTCGTCCAGCACAGTCAGTTCGACATCAACAACGCGGGTGTGGTGCCACTGGTTGGGGCGTACCAAGGCGATGCCGCGACCTAGTTCGTTTGCACTCACACCGGTGAGATTGAGCGCCACCCGGTGCCCCGGCCCGATGCGTTCGACAGCGGCGTTTTGGGTCTGGATTCCCCTCACGCGCACTTGTTTGGCGCCCGGCGCGGTCACCAACTCGTCACCCGTTGAGATACTGCCGCCGACCAGCGTGCCTGTGACGATGCGACCCGCGCCAGCGGCTGCGAACGACCTGTCGATCCACAGTCGAGGCCGACCCCGATCTGCTGCGGTGGGAGTCATTGCACACATGTCGTCGAGTGCTGCGCGCAGCTCGTCGAGTCCGGTTCCGTCGATGGCATCGGTGCTCACCACTGGTGCGTCGGACAAGAACGTCCCCTCGACATGGTCTGCAATGTCGAGCCTCGCCAGTTCGGCGAGTTCGTCGTCAACCAAGCCGACGTGACTGAGAACGACCACAGCATGAGAAATGCCAAGCATTTCGAGGATCGCTAGGTGTTCGGCCGACTGCGGCTTCCAACCTTCCGTTGCCGCTACGACGAACAGTGATGCATCTGTCGCCCCGACCCCGGCCAGCATGTTCTTCACAAATCGGATGTGCCCGGGAACGTCCACGAAGCTGACGCTGCGCCCCGACGGCAAGGTGCAGAACGCGAACCCCAAGTCGATGGTGAGGCCGCGCTCTTTTTCTGTGGGCAGTCGGTCGGGGTCGGTGCCGGTGAGTGTGCGCACCAGCGTGGATTTGCCGTGATCCACATGGCCTGCTGTGCCGATGATGTGCATTCTTTTAGCTTGCCTCTTAGCTTGCCTTGTGGCGTGCTGTGTTTGATCTTGTGGCTGGATCTTGCGGTTGGATCTTGCGGCAGGCCCGTGGGCTTAACGCAGTCGTTCAGCAGGGCTTGTTAAGCGCGCTGCGGACGGCAGTCGCCACGACGGTGTCGTCGGCAGGATCGACTGCGCGCAGGTCAACCACGGTGGTCTGCTCGTTGACACGGGCGATGACCGGTGGGTCGTGTAAACGCAGCGCCTCGGCATGGTCACCGTCTAGTTCGATGCCGGCCGATGGGATGTCTTGGCCAGCCAGCGAGCCGGCACCGGCCAGCGCAGTTAGCCGGGTCGGCCGGCCTACGCCAAGAGCTTCGGCGCGCTCAACCAACTCCTCAACCGGCACCCGGGCCATGCGCCAGAACCCGATGGCATCGGCATCGCGCCGCAGATACGCCATTGCCACCGACTGCAACGCCTCGAGCACCAGTGAGCCTGCCCGGAAGGCCCGCATGAGCGGATGGGCTGCGCAAGTGGCCACCAAGTCAGCCTTCCCGCAGATAATCCCGGCCTGGGGTCCGCCCATGAGCTTGTCGCCGGAGAAGGTGACGAGCGCTGCGCCCGCCTCCAAGGTCTGACGGACCCCCGGCTCGTCGGCTAGCCAATCGGGTCGCTTCCCAAACCACGGACAACGCTCGTCAAGCAGGCCTGATCCCAAGTCGGACACGACTGGCGGCCCGATCTTGGCCAAGTCCGACACGGTGGCCTCTTCGGTAAAGCCGGTGATGCGGTAGTTGGAGGGATGCACCTTCAGCAACAGCGCTACATCGTGCCGCTGCGTCGCTGTTCGGTAATCGGCTGCTCGGGTGCGATTGGTGGTGCCCACCTCCACTAGGCGGGCACCCGATTGTTCCATCACCTCAGGTACCCGGAAGCCGCCACCGATTTCCACGAGTTCACCGCGCGACACAGCCACACCCCGGTCACGCGCCAGCGCCGCCAGCACCAGCGTCACCGCAGCGGCGCAGTTGTTGACGACGAGCGCCGCTTGTGCGCCGGTCAACGCCGCCAGCAGCAGCGAAGCGTGTGAGTTGCGCGAGCCGCGTCGGCCTGTTGCGATGTCGAACTCCAAGTTGCTGAACCGCGTCGGCCCGCCGTCGCCCGATTGGGGCCTCAGTGGCGCTCGGCCCAAGTTGGTGTGCAGCAGTACGCCAGTGGCGTTGATTGCTGGCCCCAGCAGGCTCCTGCGCAGCCGATGCGCTTCGGTGACTGCCGAGGGGGGATCACCAGCGGCAATGGCTCTGCGAGCGGCGATCACCAGCAAAGGGTGCGGGAGACCGACATCAGAGATACTCAGCGCCAAGTCGTGTACCGACGGCGGCCTCATCGTTCGGACACTACCTGCCCCCTAGCCACCCCCTGGGGCGGCCTGGTCTGGTTCACTAGCGTGCCTGTGACCCAACTACGACAGGAATCGCCGTGAGCAATGATGCTGCCAACGAAGCCGGTGCTCCTGCGGAAGTACCCCTACGTTCTGCAGCGACCGTGATGTTGGTCCGCAACGGCAGCAGTGGCCTCGAAGTGTTCATGCTGCGCCGCAACCCGCGTAGCGAGTTCGTTCCCGGCCAGTTCGTCTTCCCCGGCGGTGCCGTTGACGGCGAGGATCGCAAAGATCCCAATCTGGCGGCTGTCTGTGTCGGTCTTGACGACGCTGCGGCCTCGGCACAGATCGGGGTTGATCACGGTGGTCTGGCCTTTTGGGTCGCGGCGGTACGCGAGTGCTTCGAGGAAGCCGGAATTCTCCTGGCGCGCAACGGCGCTGAGTATGTGTCGTTCGACGAGCACAGCGCAGCTGAGAAATACAGCGCAGCTGAGAAGTACAGCGAGCTGCGACGGCGAGTCCATGGCGGCGAATTGCGGCTCGCGCAGATGTGTCTCAACGAGGGTTTAGTGCTCAATCTCGGTGACCTGCGCTATGTGAGCCACTGGATTACCCCAATTGGCCCAACACGGAGGTTCGACACCCGGTTCTTTTTGGCACATGTGCCTCAAGGGCAAGAACCGCTGCACGACGGCAGCGAAACCGTGGAGAGCACATGGATCCGGCCTGCCGACGCGTTCGCCCAGCACGCCGAGGGCCGCTTCACGATGGTCTTCCCTACCCTCAAGAATCTTGAGCCGTTGCTGCGGTTTGACACGGCCGAAGCCGCCATCGACTGGGCCGACAGTCTCGTTGATATCCCAGCAGTGCTTCCGGCCGTCGTGCTCCAGCCGTCCGGTAAGCCATTGGTGCTGCTTCCCCATGATGAGGGGTACGAAGAAGCGCTGGCGAATCCGCCACCAGCGGGGTCAATGAGCTAGCCGGTGAGGCCTTGGCTGCAGACGAACGTTGTTCAGCACGTTGCTCAGTACGCGTTGTTCAGCGGCGCGCGCCGATGGTGACGGGTATAGGCCCATCCATGCGGGCGCTGCAATTGCCCATATCTACGGGCGGACAGATCTCTGCCACCAGCAGCTCGGTGATCGATTCAAACGCACTGGCCGCTGCGCTCCGACCGCCGTATGGCCCGGTTCCTCGGCTGTCGGCGTCTGTGCCGTCGGTGTCAGCGCTGGTCACGGGTGTGCCTGCATCACCCCCCGCAGAGACCGCAGGCTCAAGCGGCACCGAACCCAGCATCGGCACCTTGAGGTCTGCGGCCAAACGATGACCGCCGCCCTCGCCGAAGAAAGACCACCGCTGACCGTCTGGTGCAATGAAGGCACCCATGTTTTCCACCACGCCGATGATTGGCATATGGCTGCGGCGGGCCATGTCGGCCACACGTATCGCAACTTTTTGAGCGCTCAGCGCAGGCGTTGTTACTACCAACATCTCCGCTTGGGGCAACAAGCGAGCCAGCGCCATCTGCACATCACCGGTGCCTGGTGGCATGTCAATGAGTAGATAGTCGAGATCGCCCCAGTCAACATCGTGCAAGAACTGCTCAACGGCCTTGGCCAGCATGAGACCGCGCCACATCAGCGCGGTTTCCTCTGTCTCAACCAGCAACCCAGTGGAGACCACTTTGAGCAGGCCTGTGCCGACGGACCGTTCGTCGGGCACTATCTTGCCGCGCTCTTCACCAACCTCGGGAGGTCGTGCCTCTAGGCGGCCTTCCACGCCGAGCATCCGAGGGATGCTGTACCCCCAGATGTCGGCATCTAGCACGCCGACGGTGAAACCGCGTCCGGCTAGCGCTGCTGCCAGATTCACCGTAACCGACGACTTTCCTACCCCGCCTTTGCCGGATGCAATGGCCAGCACTCTGGCGCTGGCAGGTACCTGTGTCGGTGCTGCGTTGTCGCGTGCTGTGCGTCGGGCGCGTTCCATCACGCGAGCTTTTTCCGCAGCGTTCAGCTCATCCCAGTGGATGCGGAAATCCTCAATGCCTGCCAGTCCTGTGACGCGTGTTTCGCAGTCGCGTTTGATCGTGGCGCGCAGCGGACATCCGGCGGTGGTCAAAGCGATCGTGACGTGGCCGGTAGTGCCTTCGCGGTAGGCGTTGCGCACCATCCCCAAGTCAACGATGTTGTCGCCCAGTTCGGGGTCCATAACACCACGCAAAATGGCGATCATCGCCTCGTCGTTTGGGGGGATGTCTGCGTCAGTGCTCACAGTTTTGCAGGGTAACGCTGCCACTCAGAGCCCAGAGGTGTGCTTGCTGACCGTGCTTGCTGACACAGTGTGACGCTGACCCAGTCTGACCCAGTGTGTCGCGGACGGTTCGGTTGTGCATTTCTCGGCTGGGGCATTTGGGGCCGCTGGCACTAGCATTCGTATTGGAAGGTTTGCCCCACGGGCCGATCTGGGAGCTGCTGCTGTGATCACGCTGACCGATACCGCCGCTGAGAAAGTCCATGAACTCATCGCTCAAGAACTCGCTGAATCCGGCGGCGAGCAAGACCTGGCACTGCGCGTAGCCGTCCGGCCCGGCGGCTGCTCAGGCTTCAGCTACGAAATGTTCTTCGATTCTGAGGTCTGCACCGACGACATGTCCCAGTCGTACGGCGAGATCAAAGTCGTGTCCGATCCGATGAGCGCGCAGCTGCTTGAAGGTGCCACGCTCGATTTCACCGACGGGTTGATGGGCTCGGGGTTTGCCATTGACAATCCCAACGCGCAACGCACCTGCGGCTGCGGCAATTCGTTCAGCTGAGCGTCTCCCAGTCTCAGCCCGAGCCGTCTGGGCCTGGGCCTGAGTTGTCTGGGTTCGGGCCGTCTGGGCCCGAGCTAGTCGCAGAACCAACGCGCAAAACCAACGCGCTGCGCTTCGTCGTTGACGGCAATGCCGTCGAGGTGCCCGACGACGGCGACACCCTGCTCGGGGCGTTGCGTGACAGGCTCGGCATCGAATCGGTGCTCGATGGTTGCAGCCCCCAAGGGCAATGCGGGTGCTGCACCGTGCTGGTGGACGACGCACCGCGAGTGGCCTGTGTAACGCCAGCTCGGCGAGTAGCCGGACGGAACATCACCACAGCTGCTGGCCTGAGTCCCGACGAGCAGCAACGCTGGGTTGAGGCTTTTGTGGCATGTGGCGCCTCGCAGTGCGGCTTTTGCACACCCGGCATTGTCTGCCGACTGGTAGGTCACGAACGCCGAGGCGCTGACCTTTCCGACCGTTCGACACTCGACAAAGCGCTCGCAGCGCATCTGTGCCGCTGCACCGGCTGGCAGACCATCCGCGAGGCGGCGATCCGCGCGGTCAGCGGGCCAGCTGGGACATTGGCACACGATGCGGCCGCTGCCGGCCACCGGGCCAGCCTCGAAACTGGCGGCCCGCAGCAGTCGGTGCCCGCCAGCATTCTGGGTGAATTTGCTTTCGGCGCTGACGGTGCTCCCGCCGCCGCGCTCACAGCCACATCCGGACCGGAGGGCCTGTGCCACGCCGACACGTTGACCGAGGCGCGCCGCCTCACCGGCAAGGTGCAAGGGCGTCACACCACGCTCGAAACCGTGCCACCGATCGATCTATGCCCCCCAGCAGGCGAGCCGTGGGATATCTGTTTGTCAACGTGCTGGACGGAGCCTGCGTATCTCGAGACGGATGCTGCGTGGTGTGTGCCGGGCGGCCAGCCGTCCGATCCTCTTGCCAACGGTGGTGCGTTTGGCGGCAAGACAGCATCGCCGGTACGCGACGAGGCGCGACAACTTGCAAATGAGCTGAACGAGCCGGTCCGCGTGTTGTGGTCACGCGAAGACGTCGTGCGCCGCGGCCCGAAGCGACCTCCGCTGGCTGCAGGGCTGCGCGCTGATGGCACTGGAGTTATTCGCGTGGCGCGCACACCCGGCGCGGCTGCCTTGTTGCGTTCAGTACTGCCGGACGCCGAAGTAGTCGAAGTTGATCTACGGGGTCCGCCGACATCGCTGGATCTCCGCGCGGCCCTCTGGGCTGAGGCTCAAATGCTGGCCGCTGCGGTGAAGGCAGTGCGCCGCAGCGAGCCTCTCCACCAGCGGGCAGCTGCCACGGTGGAAGTCGTTTCTCCGCAGGGTGCCACAGCGCAGGCCACGATCAGTCCGGTCGGCATTGAGGTGCATGTCGCTGCTGGTGAGCCGCTCGACACGACGACGCTGCGCAGCTATGTGATCGGCGCCAGCCACATGGCGTGGAGTTGGGTGATGTCGGAGTCGCTGTCGGTTGATGCCGAGGGCGAAATCGGGGACTTGACGATCCGCAGTTTTGGCATCGCACGCTCATCTGAAACGCCACAGATCACGGTGACGATCGAGCCCTCCTCACAACCCCCGGTTCCGGTCGGCGACACCGTCTTCGCAGCGGTAGCCGCCGCCACTTGGCTCAGCCACGGTGCTCCTCCCCAGCTTCCCATCGGCCTGCCCTCTTCGCTGCGCTAGCGTTGAACCCCGATGAATCAACTAGCAGATATTGGGCTGGCGGGTACTGGGCCGGCGGATACTGGACCGGCGGATACTGGGCTGGCGGATACTGGGCCGACAGCCAACGAGCATCCCCGCAAGCCCCTCTTGCAAGCCCCAAGGTCTGGCCCTCAAGGTCTGGCAGAGTAATGGCTGCGCCTGTCGCTCATTACTCCAAGTGGTACCGAGCGGGTGATTTTGTCTTTGTCTCGGGCCAGATTGGTCTGCGCAACGGAGCACTCGTCGAAGGCATCGAAGCGCAAACCCGCGCGGTACTCGCGAACGTCGCTGAGGCTCTGTCAGAGGCCGGTGCCGGATTTGAAGATGTTGTGAAATGTCTCGTGTTTATGACCGACATCGACAATTTTGCGCTTGTCAACTCGATCTACGCCGAAGCCTTCGGCGAGCACCGGCCGGCTCGCAGCGCCGTCGCAGTGACCGCGCTACCACTCGGTGCCGACGTTGAGATCGAAGCCATCGCCTACCTGCCCAACTAGCCATCGCTTAGCTACTGCTTAGCTACCACCTAGCCACCCAGTACGCTGCGGCTCATGGCTGGTGCTGTCCTCATCGTGATCGTGCTCTTGTTGAGTCCGTTCATCATCACGCTCTCGCTGGCTGCGGTGGCGGCGGCTTTGGGCAAGCTCCTAGGCGATGATGCCGAAGCCCGCCACGAGGGCAGCTCTCTCATCGAAACCAACTTCTGAGACCGCCCCCAAAAGCATTTATTGGGGCACTCATTGGGGCGCGCGTTGGGCTAACGCCAGCGATACGTGCCAAGTCGATAGCCAACTGAACGCACTGTTTGGATCAGGTTGGCGTACTCCTCGCCGAGCTTGGCCCGCAGCCGCCTCACATGCACATCCACGGTGCGGGCCCCGCCGTAGTACTCATACCCCCACACTTGATTCAGCAACGCCTCGCGCGTGAACACCCTTCCTGGTTGAGACGCCAAAAAGCGCAGCAGTTCGTACTCCATGTAGGTGAGATCCAGCGGACTCTCGTCAACCACGGCTTCGTAGGTGTCGAGGTTGATGCGCAGCGGGCCGTATTCCACGATCTCAGTGGACACCCCACCCGGTGCCGCAGTCAGATGTGCTAGCCGAGCCTCCAGTTCGCGAGGGTGAAATGGGTCTAAGCAGAAGTCATCGAACAGTTCATCGCGTAAGGCCAGTTCGTCTAGTGCATTGCCGCGCACCAGCATGAGCACGCTGGCACCGTGCTCTCGCAGCACTCGCGCCACTGCCCACGCCTTCTCGGTGTTGTCGGCACCGCTGTCGAGACGGATGACTGCTCCGCTCCATCCTTGTGGCGGGACATTCTCAGCCGCTTCAGCGGGGCCAGCCACCGATTTCCACTCATAGCCGCCCAGATCCAAGAATTGCACCAGTTCGGCGCCAATGGTTCCAGGATGAACGGCATACATGACAGCAGGCAATACTCAGGCTGCGTTCAAACCGCAGCGAAGTAGTTGTCCAACTCGAATTGGGTGACCTGTGCTTGGTATGCCGACCATTCGCGGCGTTTGTTGCGCAAGAACCACCGGAACAAATGCTGGCCCAGTGTCTCTGCCACCAGCGCGCTGCCTTCCATCTCGTCGAGCGCGTCGTCCAAAGAAGCGGGCAGGTGATGGCCGTACGACGGACCGCCATGGTCGCTGTGGCCGGTGATCGATGGAGGGGTTTCCGGCGGCAACTCATAGCCCCGTTCGATGCCGGCTAGCCCTGCTGCCAAGATCACGGCGAACGCCAGATAGGGGTTGCAGGCAGGATCGGGCGCCCGGTACTCGACCCGCGTCGATTCCTCTCGGCCCACAAGGGTCGGTGGCACCCGAATGAGCGCTGCCCGGTTGCTGCGCGCCCACGAGATGGCAACAGGTGCCTCGTAACCGGCGACTAGCCGCTTGTAGCTGTTGACGAGCTGGTTGGTTACCGCAGTGATTTCTCGTGCGTGGGCAAGCAGTCCGGCCACGAAGCCGCGAGCTACGTCGGACAGCCCGTCTGCGGAGTCGGGATCGCTGAAGGCATTGCGTCCTTCGCAGAAAAGCGACATGTGGGTATGCATACCCGAGCCCTGCACGCCCGCCAGCGGCTTGGGCATGAATGTGGCATGCGCGCCGTGCTTGAACGCGATCTCACGAACCAGCAGTCGGAAGGTCATCACGCTGTCGGCCATCGTGAGCGCATCGGCATAGCGCAGATCGATTTCATGCTGCGACGGGCCATCTTCGTGAAATGAGTACCTGACCGGGATTCCCATGGCCTCCAGCGCGCTCAGCGTGCGGTGGCGAATGTCCGATGCGATGTCGGTGGTGGTGAGATCGAAGTAGCTCCCGCTGTCGAGCGGCACGGGCCGCCCGTTGACTCGGTCGGGTTGGAACAAGAAGTACTCCATCTCCGGTGCTGCATAGAACGTATAGCCCGCTTCGTGTGCCCGGTCCATGACCCGCCTCAGCACACCTCGCGGATCTCCGTCAAAACGGGCGCCGTCCGCAGCGGTGATATCGCAGAACATGCGGGCGGAGATGTCATAGCAGTCCTGCCCGCCCTCCGACGGCATCAGCTCGAACGTCTTCGGGTCGGGCTTCGCCACCATGTCTGCTTCAGCGATGCGGCTGAAGCCCTCAATGCATGACCCGTCAAACACCATGCCCTGTTCAAAGGCTGTCTCTAGTTCTGCTGGTGAGATGGCGAACGACTTGAGTTGCCCGGCCACATCGGTGAACCACAGGCGGATGAGTCGAACACCACGTTCGGTGACTCGGCGCAGCACGTAGTCCTGCGGTCGTTCCCGGTCTGAGATTGTCACAGTGGCCTCCCCTAGGGCGAGTGCCTTGCGGCAACTGGTTGCAGCACTGCGGCAACAGGCTGCTGCACTATTGTTGGCGGTGAGTTCTCGGCCGATCCAGAGTTGACCGCTGGTTTCACGCGCTGTTCACACTCGGGCAACGGGCCGGAAATCCCGACTCGTTTGTATCGTGTTCCACGGATGTCGGTGTCAGCCGCCGACTGGGTCGGCTGTCTGCGGACCAGCAGGCTTGGCGGCTTCCTCCTATGCATACGTCATCAATCTCACCAATTTCTGGCAACAGAATCTAGCAAAGGAGCATGCAGTGGCCTACCGGGCTGAATACATCTGGACGGACGGCACCGAGCCCACAGCCGAGGTGCGGTCTAAGACGAAGGTTCTCGCCGACGGTGAGACGCCGGGTATTTGGGGCTTTGACGGTTCAAGCACCAACCAAGCTGCGGGTGACGACTCAGATGTCGTGCTGAAGCCGGTCTACACCTGCCCCGATCCGCTGCGCGGTGGCAGCGACATCATGGTGATGTGCGAGACGTTCGTGCCTGAGACGATGGCACCGCATCCCACCAACATGCGAGCCAAGACCCGCGCAGTCCTCGACAAGTACGGCAATCAGGGTTTCTGGTTCGGCCTTGAGCAGGAATACACGATGCTCGACCCGGTCAGCAAATGGCCCTCGGGCTTCCCGCCCAACGGATTCCCTGGACCTCAGGGTCCCTACTACTGCGGCGTGGGCGCGCTGCGTATCCACGGTCGCGAGGTCGTTGAGCAGCACACATCGTGGTGCATAGATGCAGGACTGTCCATTTCGGGCACCAACGCTGAAGTCATGCCTGGCCAGTGGGAATTTCAGATAGGGCCGTGCGATGCCCTCACAGTGGGCGATCAGATCTGGCTAGCCCGCTACTTGCTGTATCGCGCTGGCGAGAACCACGAGATTGAGATCAGCCTTTCCGCCAAGCCCATGCAAGGCGACTGGAACGGCGCGGGCATGCATACCAATGTGTCCACCAAGGCAATGCGCGAGGACTACGACGCGGTGGTGAAAGCAGCCGAGTCGCTGGGTGCTCCCGGCAAGCCTGAGAAACACATCGTCGGCTACGGCCATGGCATTGAGCTGAGGCTCACCGGCGAGCACGAGACCGAGCGCTACGACACGTTTAGCTACGGCGTGTCCGATCGCGGTGCGTCAGTGCGCATTCCGTGGCAGGTCAAACAAGACGGCAAGGGCTATATCGAGGATCGCCGTCCGAATGCCAACGCTGATCCCTACGTGGTGACCGGTTTGCTCACCGAGACCATCGGCGCAGCCTTGGCCTGACCAGTCGAAGACTTCGCGCGCAATCTCAACCAGTCGAGGACTGCGCGCTCTCTCTCAGCGGCAGAGGCTCAGCAAAGGCTCACAAAAGGCTCAACGGAAAAGGTTGGTGATCGGCATCCGCCGGTCCTTGCCGAAGCTTTTGGCTGAGATTCGAGGGCCGGGCGGCGACTGGCGTCGCTTGTACTCAGCGAGGTCCACGAGACGCGCTACCCGCTGTGCCACATCAGCATCTGCGCCGCGCCGCAGCGCTTCTTGCTCTGCTTCTGTAGCGCTGAGATCGCCTGCCACGTAGGCCTCCACTAGCGGGTCGAGCAGCTCATAGGGCGGCAGGCTCTGGTCGTCGCGTTGGCCGGGACGGAGTTCCGCCGATGGTGGCTTGGTGAGGCAAGCCTGCGGGATGCGCTCGCCATCGCCTTGGAGGTTGCGCCATTCGCAGAGTTCGTACACGAGCAGTTTGGGCACGTCTTTGATGACGGCGTACGCGCCGACGGTGTCTCCGTACAGCGTTGCGTACCCGACCGATGTCTCAGTTTTGTTGCCGGTGGAGAGCACTAGCCAGCCGTGCAGGTTCGACAGTGCCATCAGCAGCATGCCTCGGATGCGGCTTTGGAGGTTCTGGTCGGTGAGGTCGGCAGATTCGGCAGCTTCGTCAGACTTGTCAGCCGTGCCAAGGTGAGTGTTCAGCAGCGCGGTCAGCGCAGCGTGAGCCGGCTCAATCGGCAGCGTGCATATATCGATGTCGAGATTCGCTGCGAGCAACGCCGCGTCGGTGCGCGAGCCTTCGCTGGAATAGCGCGACGGCATCGAGACGCCGTGTACGTGTGCCGCTCCTAGCGCATCGACCGCAATCGCTGCGACAGCACTGGAGTCGATGCCGCCGGAGAGGCCGATCACCACATCGCTGAACCCGTTCTTGTGTACGTAATCGCGCGTGGCGACCACGAGTGCCTGCCAGACCTCCGAGCGCGGATCGCCCACGGCTGCGAGCACATTGCTGCTGGTGGTAGTGCCGGTGATGCCGCTGCTGATTGAGTCGCTGGCGAGGGGAATCTCGCAGACTGCCACCTGCTCGGCGAAAGCCTCAAGCCGGCAGACCAACCGACCATCGGCATCGCATGCAAACGAACTTCCGTCAAAGACGAGTTCGTCTTGGCCGCCCACCTGATTGACACAGACAACGGGCACGCCCAGTGCCGTTGCGCGGGCACCGGCGACTGCTTCGCGAGCGGTTTGTTTGCCGCGTCGGTACGGCGACCCGTTCAGGTTCACCAGCAGCTGCGCGCCCATGGCTACTTGTTCTATCGCTGGGCTGGTGTCGGCTTCGCCTCCTATGACTGACGGCAGTCCACCGTCGGCGGCGGTGGCATCGGCAGTGCGCGGCGGCCCCCAGAGGTCTTCGCACACCGACACGCCCACATCCACCTCACCGACTTTCAGCAGCGGACCTGCTTGTGTTCCGGCAATGAAGTAACGCCGTTCGTCGAAGACCGAGTAGTTCGGCAGCAAATGTTTGCGAAACACTCCACGCACCGCACCGTCCCAACACATCGCAGCCGAGTTCCACAACCGCACCGGCCCGTTGAGCCCAGTGTCTTCAGGAAAGCCGACCACTGCAGGCACCGGCCCCGTATGGTCGGCTATCTGCGCCAGCGTCGCCGCTGCCTCCCTCACGAAGGCAGGTTTCAATAACAGATCCTCAGGCGGGTAGCCAGTGACCGCCAGCTCGCTGAAGACCACAACCTGCGCCCCGTCGGAGACTGCCTGGTCGTAAGCGGCCATGATCGCCTTGGCGTTCCCACCGAGATCGCCGAGGCGAAGATTCAGCTGCGCCAATCCCACACGCACCGCCACTGGCTCACCCTAGGCCCGCGCCACCGCAAAGCACAGCAGACCATGGGACGCGCTCGTGTGCTAGCAACCGGCCCGGTGAGGCAGGGAGGTCAGGCAAGAGATCAGACAAGAGGTGAGGTAATGAGGTGAGTCGTCGGTACGCTCGGCCGTTGCCAAGCCGAACAGCGGCGGCTTTAGGCAAGGCTCAGCGGGGGACGACCAGCGAGGTGGCGCGGTGGCCAAAGAGAGGGTCGAACGTGACGAGGAAGATCTCGTCCGCCTGTACCTGACCGACATCGGCCAGTACCCGCTGCTGAACAAGGACGACGAAGTTCGGCTCGCCCAGCAGATCGAGAAGGGCATCGACGCCAAGAATTCCCTTGAGCTTGCCGACAACCTTTCCAGCGCTCAGCGCCGTCGACTTGTTCGCACGCGGCAGCAAGGTGCCCGTGCCGAGCGGACCTTCGTGCAGTCAAACCTGCGGCTTGTGGTGTCGATTGCGAAGAAGTACCAAGCTTCTGGCTTGCCGCTGCTGGATCTCATCCAAGAGGGCAACCTTGGCCTGATGCACGCAGTCGAGAAGTTTGACTGGCGCAAAGGCTTCAAGTTCTCGACCTACGCGACGTGGTGGATACGCCAAGCGATCACCCGCGGCATTGCCAACACAGGTCGCACCATTCGGTTGCCGGTGCATGCTGGCGACACGTTGGCTCGTCTGCAAAAAGCGCGTTCTCGACTTGAGGTGAAGCACGGCCGCCCTGCCACGCTCACCGAACTGGCCGCTGAGGTTGACATGCCCGAGCAGAAAGTGACCGAGGCGCTGCGGTTCGCTGCGGAACCGTTGTCGCTCTCCGAACCGCTGCGCGAGGACAGCGATGCCGAACTGGGTGATGTTGTGGAAGACCGCGCCGCCGAATCACCTTTTGAAGTGGCAGCCACCACGTTGCTGCCGAGCGAAATCAACCGACTGCTGTCACCTCTTGAGGAGCGAGAGCGCGAAATTCTCAAGCTTCGTTACGGCCTCGACCGCGGCGAGCCGCGCACGCTTGAAGAGGTCGGCGAGCACTTTCAACTCACCCGTGAGCGCATCCGTCAGATTGAAGCCCGGGCGATGTCCAAGCTGCGTCATCCCAGCACGGACACCGGCGCGCGCGACCTGCTGTCGATCTGAAGGAGCGCCCGTCTGGGTGCCTCCAGAGACATGCATCCAGAGACAGGGCTGGGCGACGGGGCTGGCCCGGCTGCGCTAGCCGACTCAGGTTTCCGATAAGCGGCGGACCACGATGGCGATCACGGCACCGACGATCACGGCGAGCAGCAGTTTTTTCATGGCGCTTAGTCCTCTGTGAGGGGCAGGCCGACAGTATCGGCACAGCGAATGTTAGGGGCAACAGCCACTGACTTGGTACACCGTTGGCTTGGTCACACCGTTGATGGCGGAGGTGGACGGGAATCGAACCCGCCGGACGGGGATCGCCCGTCCCGCCCGCTTTGAAGGCGGGGGAGCCCACCAGGCGCTCATACACCTCCGCCCCTCAGGTTAGAGGCTCAACCGAACGCCGAAGCCCCAATGGGAGCGCCAGTGAGAGCGCTGGCGGGACGACGGTGGAGTCCCGGTGGAACAACGACGATCGACCAGCCGCGCGAAAACCAGTTGACCGCGCCGCGCCGTATCGGCAAGAGTCCCCCTAATACCCATTTTCAAACAATTTGAATAACTATTAGGAATATCAATGATTTATGCATACATAGGTGCGAAAGGCGGCGTCGGCAACACTGTGACGGCATTGCTGGCCGCTGTCAGCGCGAAGCGTGCCGGTCGTGAGGTCGTGCTGGCCGATCTCAGCGGCGATTTCGGTGTGGTGCTCGGCACTGCGCCGCAACTGCCGGGCATCGCCGAATGGACTGCAGCGGACGAACTCTCGTTGGGAGCCGTATCGGCCTTGGCGGTCGATGTGGCACCGGGCATCAGTTTGTTGCCGCGCGGCAGCGGTGAGATCGATATGTCCCGATTGGACACGCTGTGGTCGCTGCTCGGAGGCAAGCCCCGTGTCAACATCATCGATGCAGGCTGTGGCCGCGCTGCACTGAGTCGGGTGTCGGGTCCGCGTGTGCGGCGTCTGCTCACATTGACCTGCTGCTACCAAGCTCTCCACCGAGCGCGTGAACTAGTGGCCGAGGTCGACGACGTCATCGTGCTTACTGACACGCAGCGGGCATTAGGCCTTACCGATATCGAGGCTGCTCTTGGACGGCATGCCGACGCAGTCTTGGCCTTTGATCGCTCGATCTCGCGCTGGGCCGATGCAGGCCTGCTGCTGGATCGTGGCAGCAAATCGGCGCGATCACTGGATGTCTTCTTGTGAGTCGCGTGCGCCGATCAGTCGGCCATCACCCGGCGAGCCGGACGTTCGTTGAGCAGATTCACGAACGATTCCTGCCGAGTTCTGCCCCGGCACCCCGTGACGTCGCCGCGGCCGTGGACACCGCCGCGCCGCTGCTTGATCGCAACCATGCCGCAGAACTCGTCTCAGAAGTGCTGGCCCGCCTCGACGGTGTCGGTCCGCTCGCGGACATCTGGTCTGACGACGAGGTGACCGAGGTGATGATCAACGGACCGGGGTCGATCATGATCGAACGTCGAGGCCGTCTGTCGGCAGCGGGCCGCATTAGCGCTGCGGAAGTACACCGTCTCGTGGAGTATCTCCTAGGTCCCACTGGGCGCCGCGTGGATCGGCGCCTGCCCATGGTGGATGTGCGTCTTGACGATCGCACGCGCTGCCATATCGCGGTGCCGCCGGTTGCGGTGGACGGCCCGTACATCACGTTGCGGCGTTTTCCCGCGCATGTGCGTGAACTTGACGAGTTGGCGGACCCTGCCGAGGCGGCGTGCCTGCGCAAGCTCATTGACAGGCGGGCCAATCTGATCGTCTTCGGTCCCACTAGCACCGGCAAGACCTCACTGTTGGCCAGCCTGCTCGCTGCTGTGGCGCCTTGTGAGCGTCTGGTGATTGTGGAGGAAGCTGCGGAACTGCCGCGACTGGGCGATAGCACCGTGCGGCTCGAAGGCCAACCACCGAACGTCGATGGGGTCGGTGCAGTGACGATGGCCGAACTGGTGGCGGCGGCGCTGCGAATGCGACCCGACCGCCTCATAGTCGGTGAGGTGCGCGGTCCAGAAGCGGCGGCGCTGTTGCAAGCGCTCACGACGGGACACCGGGGTTCGGTTTCTACTCTGCACGCCGACGATCCCGCTCACGCGTTGTGGCGGCTCGATCAGCTTGCTCGCGCTGGTGGTGCGGTTGGCGATGTCGGCACGCACGTTGCATCTGTCCTCGACGGGCTGGTCCACATGAGCCGTTGTGCTGACGGACGCCGGAGAGTTTCCGCGATTTATGAGGTGCCCGCCGACGGCACACCTCAGCGCGCCGCTATGGACCGCCAGGCCTCGGCCTTCCGATGAGGAGTGTGCGAGGTGGCGCAGATTGTTGTACTGCTGGCTCTGGCGGGGTTGTGTGCTTCGCCCGCCGTGCGGCGCCTAGTTCGCGCGCGATATCAACGACGGCGCGAACGAGCCGACATCGAGGCGCGTTCGACCCACATGGGCGACTTCTGCGCTGCTGTGTCGCGCCGACTCGGCGGGGGAGACACGCTGTTGCAGGCGCTGCACAACGCCGCCGGGGACGGCCCGATGTCGGCACCGTTGCGCCAGATCACCCAAGAACACGAGCGCGGTGTCACGCTGAGCCGCGCCGTTGCGCGTTGGGCGGCTCGCGAGCAGACCTCCGAGGCGGCACTGCTTTCGACCGCGGTCACGCTCGCCTCAGATCGAGTGGGGGCTCAGCCGCAGCTGTTCGACCGCGTTGCGGCAACCAGTCGGACGCGGGTCGACATGATCGCAGAGGCCCGCGTGCAGGCCGCACAAGCACGTGCCTCCATTTGGGTGGTCGCAGCGCTGCCCTGGGCTGTCGCTTTGGCTTTGTTGGCCGAAGGGGGCTCCGCTGCAAACGTGCTCGTCTCGACGCCGTTGGGCTGGTTTTGTATCGGCGGAGCGCTGTTGCTCGAGCTAGTGGGCGTGGCATGGATGCGCGCCTCGGTCGCGCGGGCCCTGAGATGAGCGTGTTCTCCAGCGTTGTGCTGACGCACCCGGTTGTCGTAGGCCTGTTGGCGGCCGGTGTCGCCTGTTGGGCCGGCTTCACAGCACGCCCCGACCCGGCCCGTCGCCGCGTGAGGCTGATGGCGGCTTCTTCATCTGGGTACGCCCATCAACTCGGCAATCCCGGCGGGTCTGCGTTCGTTCGGCGCTTGGGTGCGCTGCGTCGAAGTCATGACCGCGTGAGCGCCGAACTGCCCGCAGTGGTCGAAGTCATGGGCGTGGCCTTGACCTCGGGTTTGTCGATCATGGCGTCACTGCAGCTTGCGTTGACTCACTGCGATGCCGGTAATGAGACTGCACGGCGCCTCGCTACGACGCAGGACCGACCGCTGGATGAGGCGCTAGAGGATTTTGGCCGAGCCTGTGGCCCCCGGGCTAGGGCCTTCGCTGGAGCGGTCTCGGGCTCTTTGCGCACCGGCATCCCGCTGGCACCTGAACTGGATCGCCTCGGACGTGATCTGCGCGAAGACCTGCGGCGGCGTCTGGAGGGTCGGGTGCGCCGTTTGCCGGTGTTGTTGCTGTTCCCGCTTGTGCTCTGTGTGCTCCCGGCTCTCGGACTGGTCGCGATCGTGCCCGTGCTGGTCGCTGCGTTCGGAGCGTGATCGCCGATGCGATCAGAGCAATGCCGATTCCGCCTACCACCCAACTACCTGAACTGCCCAATGACATTCACCCCAATGACATTCACTTAAAGGAGTTTCCATGAATGAGACAACCGTGCGCCGCACTCATCGGCTCACACCAATCGGACACACTGACCAATCCGGTCAGACCACCGCTGAATATGCGCTGCTCACTGGCGCTATTGCCCTGCTGGTTGCGGCAGTCACTGCTTGGGCAACGAGCACCGGCAAGATCGGCCGCCTGTTAGACGCCGTTTTCAACTATCTGACGAAGGCCATCTCCTGAAGTCAGCCCAGCAAGGGCAGGCCACGGTTGAGCTGGCGCTGCTAATGCCGTTCTTGGTGCTGCTGGCAATGTGCGTCGTTCAGACGGCCTTGGTTGCCCGCGACGCAGTGCTGGTGTCACACGCAGCGCGCGTGGGTGCCCGCATCGCAAGCGTGGATCCGTCCCTGGGAAGCCTCCGCCAAGCGGTGGCGGAAGCGACACCACTCGACCCGGCGCGTCTCGACGTTGAGCGGGAGATGGTCGGAGACCTCGTGCGCGTCACTGTCCGCTATCGCTCCCCAACCAAAGTCCCGCTAGTGGGCGTTCTTGTTGGCGATGTCGGCATGACCGAGACAGCCGCGATGCCGCTCGAGTAGCCCACCTGGAAATAACCCCTTGCACATGTTGCACCCATGGGGTTCAATAGCAAGTCACACCCCTGTAATTACATTTCAGGAATTACATCTCAGGAATCTCGACACTTGCACAGTTGAGATTTCTGAGATGTTGAGAGTCCGTCCTAGGAGGAACCGTGACGATTGCAACCCAGCAAGCCACCGATGCCGAGCAACAGAACTGGTGGGACCAGGCCAACTGCCTTGGCGTTGATCCTGACCTGTTCTTTCCCGAGCGTGGCGCCAGCACACGTGAGGCCAAGGCTGTCTGCCGCGGCTGCGTCGTTAGCGACGACTGCCTTGAGTACGCATTGCAGAACAGTGAGAAGTTCGGCATCTGGGGCGGCATGAGCGAGCGTGAGCGGCGCCGAGTACGGCGCCAGCGAGCGCTCACGAGACGCACCGCCGCTGGTTGAGTCCCCGGCTGTCCCTCTCTGCGGTCTTTGTCTGTTCGTCGGTCTGTCGCCGACGGCGCACTGCTACGCTCGCGGACGTGACAGCAATAGCGCTCGGTCCTCCCGAACTGCTCATCCTTCTCATCATCGTGCTGGTGCTCTTCGGCGGTGCCAAGCTGCCTAAGTTGGCTCGTTCCTTGGGTCAAGCTCAGCGCGAGTTCCGGGAGGGTGTCAGCGACGCAGAAAAAGAAGCCGATTCCAGCGCATCAAGCGAATCCAAGTCGAAAGACATCTGAGTCAGCACCTGAGTCAAAACGACTTCAGAACGATGTCTGAGTCAGGTCGTCAAGCGGCCGCTTGGGCGCGTCGGCGGTCTCGCAGTATCCGGCGGCGCTGACGCTCTGACGTGCCGCCCCACACACCGTGGGGGATGTTGTTGGCAAGCGCGTACTCACGGCAAGGATCCTTCACCGAGCATTCGGCGCACACCTTCTGAGCGGCAACAACACCGGCACCGTCGCTTGGGAAGAAGACACCAGGATCCGTGTCTGCACAGTTGCGGCGCGTGACCCACCCAGCCACAACACTCTCTGAGCCCGGTGAAGTCGAGTCCGATGAAGTGTTTGGTTGGTAGACGGGATTTATCTGCAACATCGCCAGAATTAACGCCCGCTACGTCGCTCCGGTTCCCCTATCGCCCTACTTTCGCCGAATTTCCCTGTGCTGTGCGTCCCTGTGCTGCCTGTCTGTGCAACCAGCTAGGCGATGAGCGGATGCCCGACATTTATGTGCGGGACCTTTGTGCCCTGTGCTCTTGGGTACCCTTGCGGTTGGTCCCCGGCACAAGAGGAACCCAGTGTCTGATATCGCCACCGAAGACGAGCAACTCCCACCCCAAGTCGGCATTCGGGTGGTCTATTTGGGGCCCGTGGCGCCCCACTGGGAGATCGAAGGGATCTACGGCGACCAAGCCGCCGTAGAAGACTTTCGGCGTCGCACGAACGCTCGCTTGCAGCTACTGCCGCCACACGATCCGCAGTTCCGCCGCAACCGCGAACGAGTCGTGCGCGACGCTGAGCGCGAGAACTACGAGTTGCACTGGGACCTAGGCGTGCCCGACGAAGAAGAACTTGAGGACGAGCGGTAGCCGTCTGCCCTGCCAGAGCTGGCAAAGCTGGTGCGTTCACCGACTGTTCACGGCATCTGTGGCAATCGTTCACCAACAACCCGCAGTGATGTCACCAGCCGTCCGTAGCGTGCGCGGCCATGCGAAACCCCTCCCTGTCAACTCGCCGCGGCATGTACCTGCTCGTGGCTTCATTTACTGCGTTCGCTCTTGTTGCCACTGCGTGCGGGAGCGACGACGACTCTTCTGACGCCGACACTGGCACAGCGAGCGTCGCTGCGACATCGGTTACAGCCATAGCCGACGACGATCCGGATGAGTCTCTTAGCGGCTCGATCGACGTGACCGGCTCTTCAACTGTGGAACCTGTCACCAACCTGCTGGCCGAGGCTTTCTCTGAGAAGCACCCAAACGTGGCGTTCTCGGTCTCAGGCCCCGGCTCGGGCGATGGACACAAAGCCGCCGCCGCCGGCGAAGTGCCAATCTGGAACAGCTCACGCCAGATCAAAGACTCCGAGGCTTCCGACATCAATGCCGCTGGCATCGAATTCATTGAGCTGCGTGTCGGTATCGACGGCATCTCGGTGATCACCGCAGCCGACAACGATGCGATCGAATGCCTGAAGTTTGAGGACCTGTACAGCTTGGTGGGCATCGAAGCCACCGGCTTTGGGAGCTGGGCAGATGCCAACAGCCTGAATACCTCGGTGGGCGGCACCGGTCCGTTTCCCGACGCTGCATTGGAGATCTTCGCCCCAGGCGAGGAGTCCGGCACCTTTGACAGCTTCATCGAGATTGCGCTCGAAGATGTCTGGGAGGGACGCGTCGAGGCAGGCCTCGCTGACGACAGCTTTGCCGTGCGCCCCGACTACAACGCCTCAGCCAACGACAACGTGATCATCGACGGTGTCGCCGGTAATCAGTACAGCCTCGGCTGGGTGGGCTTTGCCTTCGCCGATGAGAACCGTGACAAGGTGAAGCTGGTTGAGGTTGACGGCGGCGACGGCTGCGTGCCTCCTACGCCAGAGACGATCGCCTCAGCGGAGTTCCCGATCGCCCGCTTCCTCTACACCTACGTTGACGCTGCACAGGCCTCCGACCCCGCTGTGCGGGCGTTCGTTGACTTCATGTTGAGCGAAGAGGGTCAGACGTATGTGGTCGAAGCCGGCTACGTCAACCTTGACCCAGCCGACCTTGAGCGTTCACGCAGCAACTGGGCCAACCTGACTACCGGTAAGACCTTCTAGCCCTCTGAGAGAAATGCCGGTGAGTTCATAGGGTGAGTTCATAGAATGACACCGGCTATGCCTTCGCAGATCAGCACACCTCTGCGCGCCGCTGATCTGCGGACATCAACAGGCCGACGGGTCCGGTCCGTCGGGGCGAAGTGGGCTTTCGCGCTTGCAGCGCTTGTTACCGTGCTGGTGAGTGTCCTCATCATCTGGACTGTCGCTTCTGAGGCGTGGACATTCATCAGTCAAGTCATCTGGGACAACCTGACCGACATCGGCTGGTATCCCCGTCGGGGGCTGTTTGATCTCAGTACGTTGCTGGTCAACTCGGCACAGATCGCCGTTGTTGCTATGGCAGTTGCGGTGCCGTCGGGTTTTGGGGCGGCGATCTATCTCTCTGAGTACGCGCATCCCAAGGTGCGCAAAGTGATGAAGCCCACCCTTGAGTTGTTGGCCAGCGTGCCCAGCGTGGTGCTCGGCGTGTTCGCCATCAGTTTCATCACCCCGTCGATCCTCACCAATTTCTTCAGCGAGATTAACTACTTCAACAAGCTGGCTGCTGGTATCGCGGTGGGTTTGCTGGTGATCCCACTGATCGCGTCCATCGCCGAAGATGCCTTGAGGGCCGTGCCGTTGGCGTTGCGCGAAGCTTCTTCGGGCCTCGGTGCCCGCAAGGTCACCACATCGATCCGGGTGGTGCTGCCAGCGGCGATGTCGGGTCTGATGGCAGCCGTCATTGTTGGCTTCAGCCGCGCTATCGGCGAGACGATGGTGGTCACAATTGCGTCGGGTGGCGGCGACACGTCGCTGTTCAACTTGTCGCTGCTCGAATCGGGCGGCACTGTCACTTCGGCGATGGCTGCGCTCGGCCTCGGCACTGATCAGGTAGCCGGTAACAATCTGGCGTTCCAGAGTCTCTATTTCTTAGGAGCGATGCTGTTCGCCATCACGCTGGTGCTCAACATGGCGGGCGATCTGATCGTCCGCCGCCTGCGGAACAAATACTGACGACTGTCTCGACATGGCCGTTCTCACCACACCTGCTGGCATTGCCGACAGCGCAGCCGATGCGCTGCGCCGCCGAAGGGGCGCCGATGTCGTCGGCACCGCTTTCAAGTGGCTACTGATCGGCGCCACAGTGTTCGCAACGGGCTTTTTGGCGGTGTTGCTGGCGGTCATGATCGTCGACGGCTGGGATGTTCTCTCGGGCGACCTTTGGCACTTCCTAACTCACGGCTTCTCCCAGCGTTCTGCCGACCAAGCTGGTGTCTGGCAGGGCATCATCGGCTCTTTGCAGGTAGCGCTAGTCACAGCTGTGTTTGCTGTGCCGATTGGTGTAGCTACAGCGATCTATCTTGTTGAGTACGCGCAGGGAAGTCGTTTCGCCCGTCTCGTCGAGCTGAATATCCGCAACTTGGCTGGAGTGCCCTCGATTGTGTACGGCCTGCTGGGCTTTGCGGTGTTCGCGCAGACCCTCAAAGGCTTCACTGGGGGCACGACTGCCATTGCGGGTGGGATGACGCTGGCCGCGATGGTGCTGCCTATCGTTGTTATTACCTCTGTTGAGGCGCTTAAGGCTGTGCCGGACTCACTGCGCGAAGCGGCCTACGGTGTGGGGGCCACCAAGTGGGAGGTGCTGTCACGCCAAGTTCTGCCTGCTTCAATGTCCACGATTCTCACCGGCACGGTGCTGGCCTTGGCGCGTGCCTTGGGCGAAGCGGCTCCGCTGATATTGGTTGGCGCGGCGACTGGCTTTATGAGCTTCGGCGATGCCAACATCATGGAGACATTTACCGGTCCCTATACGGCGCTGCCGGTGCTGATCTTCAACTTCGCCCGCCAGCCCGGTGCTGAGTGGGGGGCGAACGCGGCCGCGGCAAGCGTCGTCATTTTGGTGCTGGTGCTGGCGGTGAACGGCTTGGCCATTTTTTTGCGCAACCGCTTTGAACGGCAATGGTGAATTGACCATATGAGACGACCATATGAGAACCCCGTATCAGAACCCGGCAACAATGATTTCCGCGAACTGGCGGTATGTCTGTGACCCCTGAGAAGGCCCTGATGACCCAAGAGCCCGACGCAACACTGCCCGCAGCGGTGGTGCCGACGACTGCGTCCCCGCACGCGCGTGTCAACGTCAGCGCAGTAGCACCTGCTGGCCGCGCCGACACCACCACGGTGTTCGACTGTGAGGGCATCCATGTGTACTACGGCGACTTCCTCGCCTTGCGCGATGTCTCTTTGGGCATAGCCGCCCATGAAGTCACTGCGTTTATCGGTCCGTCTGGCTGCGGCAAGACCACGTTCTTGCGCTGCTTCAACCGCATGAACGACTTGATTGAGGGCGCTCGGGTGGATGGCGCGATCTGCTACCACGGTGTGGACTTGTATCAAGAGGGAGTTGATCCGGTTGAGGTGAGGCGGCGGATCGGCATGGTGTTTCAGAAGCCCAACCCGTTCCCCAAATCGATCTACGACAACGTTGCTTACGGCCCGCGTCTAGCAGGCGCCAAGCGCTCCGAACTCGACGACATCGTCGAAGGCTCTTTGACGCGAGCGGCGCTGTGGGATGAGGTGAGAGATCGGCTGAAGATGTCGGCCTATGGCCTCTCAGGCGGCCAGCAGCAGCGTCTTTGTATCGCGCGGGCGATAGCAGTGCAGCCCGATGTGGTGCTGATGGATGAGCCCTGCTCGGCGCTGGACCCGATTGCCACTGGCCGCATCGAGGAGCTGATCGCCGAGCTGAAGGCCGAGTACACGATCATCATCGTTACTCACAACATGCAGCAGGCTGCCCGCATCAGCGACATGACGGCGTTCTTCTCGGTGCAAGCCAACGAGATGGGTCAGCGCACCGGTGAACTAGTCGAGTACGCGCCGACCAGTCTGATCTTCACCAACCCTGACGACCCGCGTACGGAGGCCTATATCACCGGACGTGTTGGCTGAGCTGCGCCACACTGTGACGATGACTGAAGAAGTACGGACCGACTTCCACCAATTGATGGACGAGGTTCGTGCGGACCTTGTGCAGATGGGCGGCTTGGTGGCTGAGGGGATCTCAGCGGTTGCTGCTGCGCTGCTCTCCGGTGACATAGGCGGCGCCGACCAGATCATCGCGGCTGACGACGAACTTGACTTGCTCAGCTTGGAGGCCGAGGAGAAATGTGTCCGGCTGCTGGCCCTCCAGCAGCCAGTGGCAGTAGATCTGCGCACGATCCTGACCGACTTGCGGATGATCTCCGAACTGGAACGCAGCGGCGATCTTGTCACCAACATCGCCAAGGCGGTCGCCCGACTGCACGGCACCGAACTTGAGCCCAGGGTGCGCGGCCTCATCGACCGGATGCGTCAGCAGGCGGTACGACTCACCGTGATGGCGATGGATGCGTACGCGGACCGCGATGCAGGTTTGGCGTCGGTGCTCAACGAAATCGACGACGTGCTTGACGATCTGCACAACGAATACATCGTGTCGGTGTTCGCGTCGCATGAGCGCGGCAAGGTCACTATTGCCGATGCGGTCCAGTTGGCAGTCGTGGGCCGCTTCTTTGAGCGCATCGGCGACCATGCGGTGAACGTTGCACAGCGCGTTGAGTTCTTGGTGACCGGAGAGCTACCCGAGCACTCGGGCGCTAATCGGGCTCGAGCTCGTCGGGAGCAGGGCGAGATGTGATAGCGCTGACGGTCATTGCGTGCTTTTTGGCACTCGGTCTGGCGATAGTCGTGGCGGTGTCGGCGCGAGAACGCAGATCGGCGACTGAACGTTTGAGTCGGGTCGTGCATTTGTTCGTCAGCCAGAGCGAGGATGACGTACGACGGCCCGGCGAGGCCGACATCGGGCGGTACCGGTTGGATGACTGGTTGAGCCACATGGAGTCGGTGGCCACCACAGCAGCGATGACTGCCAACTTGGCTGAGCGAGATCGCGCCCGCTGGCAGCTTGCGATGAACGAACTGGCGATAGGCATCGTGGTGGCGGACGAGGACGGCAACGTGCGCGTCAGCAACGCGCTGGCTGATGAGATGATGTCAGCGCGCGACGCCATGGCGCTCGTGGGTGCATGCGTGCGGGAACTGCTGGAATCAGCGCAGGCAGGGCACGCACGTTCGCGCGCTGTGAGGCTCACTGGCCCGCCACCGCAGGTGATTGAAGTCTCAGCGCATCCGGTCCGTAGCGACGGTCATGCACTGGGCGCGGTGGCAGTGATCGCAGACCGAACCGAAGGTGCCCGCATAGACGAGGTGCGGCGTGACTTCGTGGCCAACTTGAGCCACGAGCTGCGCACGCCCGTAGGTGCGATCATGTTGTTGTCTGAGACGCTGAGCCAAGAAGAAGACGCACTCGTACGGTCCCGGCTAGTGGACCGCATCGGCGCCGAAGCCGACCGGGTGCGGCACATTATTGACGATCTGCTTGAGCTGAGCCAAGTTGAGCTGGAGGGCTCACTGCGGCCTGAGGCAGTACCGGTGGTGCCGTTGCTGTGTGAGGTAGCACACCAGTATTCCGAACATGCTCGTCGCCATGACGTGGAGCTAGTGCGACCTATCGAATCCGACGAGCCCGCCGCGGGTGACGAGCCATCTATTGTGCTGCGCGCCGACCGGGGTCAGTTGATGCGCGCCGTCGGCAACTTGGTTGACAATGCCATCAAGTACAGCGATCCAGGTTCGCAGGTGCGTATCAGCGCAGTGTCTTGGGGCGAAGAGCGTCAAGCAGAGCATCAAACAGAGCATCAAACTTGGTCTGATGCGTTGGCCACCGCAGACACATCAGATGCACGCGGTAGATCTTCGGGGGTGTTCAACGCCGTGATATTCGACGCAGAGGCAACGGACACTCCAAGAAATGTCTCTGAAATCGCCGATTCTGAGGCCCCGCTGCGTACTGTGCCGCGGGCGTGGGTGGACATCGTCGTCGCGGACGAAGGCATCGGCATTCCCGCCGATGAGACCGAACGGGTCTTTGAGCGCTTTTACCGGGTGGACAAGGCCCGTGCTCGTGCCACCGGTGGCACTGGCTTGGGCCTCAGCATCGTGCGGCATGTGGTGGCGAACCACGGCGGCGAAGTGATGCTGACGTCAAGCGAAGGTGTCGGCACGACGTTCACGCTCAGGTTTCCCTCGCTCGTGACTATTGCGGAACAGGCAGACACATGACATCAGTACTAGTAGTGGACGACGAGCCGTCTTTCACTGAGGCACTCTCGGTGGGCTTACGGCGCGAGGGCTTTGAGGTTCGCGTAGCCGCCGACGGACGATCTGCTTTGGCACAAGTCAACGAGTCGGAGCCCGATCTGGTTCTACTTGACGTGATGCTGCCGGGCATGTCAGGGCTAGATGTGTGCCGAGAGCTCCGCAAGACGACCCGGGTGCCGTTGATCATGGTGACCGCCCGTGGCGAGGAGATTGATGCCGTGGTGGGGCTGGAAGTCGGCGCGGACGACTATGTCTGTAAGCCGTACCGAATGCGCGAACTGGTGGCCCGCATGCGAGCAGTGCTGCGGCGAGCCCCACCGCCGTCAGTTGAACCCGATGCCACCTGTCTGGTTGAAGGCGATGTGATGCTCGACATCGACCGACACGAGTTGCGGCTCCGCGGCGAACTAGTGCTGCTGGCGCTGAAGGAGTTTGAGCTGCTGGCCTTTCTGCTCAGCCACGTCGGCCGGGTGGTAACCCGTGACAGCCTGATGCAGAACGTGTGGGGCTACAACTACGTCGGCGACACCAAGACCATCGATGTGCATGTGAAGCGTCTTCGGGCCAAGATCGAAGACGACCCGTCCAACCCGAGACGCATAATCACTGTTCGGGGTTTGGGCTATCGATACGAGCGGGCGTGACGAGCTGAGTTCAGGTCGCACTTGAGGTATCGCCCACAGCGCACAATGGGGGCCATGACATCCTGCGGTATCTGCGGTACGGCGTAGCAGCCGATGCAGCCCTTCACTTGGCTTGCCCGAGCGCATCTGCTGTCGGCGGCCGGTGATGCGTTGGTTGCGATTGCGTTGGCTGGTTCGTTGTTCTTCAGCCTAGATCCTGCCGCTGCTAGGCCCAGGGTTGCGCTGTACCTGCTGGTGACGATGGCGCCGTTCGCGGTGGTCGGGCCGCTCATTGGGCCGTTGGTGGATCGCGCCCGCGGCGGACGGCGGGGGATGATTATCGGTGCGGGCGTCGCTCGGGCGGTACTTGCTTTGCTGATGGTTCGGCACCTCGATTCGTTGCTGTTGTTTCCCGAGGCGTTTGGCGCGCTGGTCGCAGGCAAGACGTACCACGTAGCCAAGAGCGCTTTGGTACCGGGGCTAGTGCGTGAAGAGCGCGACCTAGTGGAGGCCAACTCGAAGCTGATGCTGCTGAGCGGGCTGGGGGGCGCGCTGGCGGCAGGGCCGGGTGTCCTGTTGAGTCTGGCATCTTCGCGTTGGGTGCTGGTGCTGGCGGCGGTGGTGTTCGTGCTGATGACGTTTCCTGCGGCGCGGCTGCCCCGCTTTGCTGTGCGGCCTCGCCGAGTCGTTGCTGCCTCCCCATCTGAGGCCGGGACCCTCGGTATGTCTGCGCCGGCACCGGTCCCATCGACTGCCCGGCGAGGTGCCATGCTGCTGGCTGGCTCAGCCATGGGTGTCGTGCGCGCCATGACCGGTTTCACACTGTTCCTGATCGCCTTTTGGCTGCGCACCGACGACGCTGCTCCTTGGTGGTTCGGCATCATGTTCGCGGCCAGCGCAGTCGGTCAGTTGCTTGGTGCTGTCGGGGCGCCATGGCTGCGGCGCCGTGTTCGCGAAGAGCTACTGCTTGCTTGCGCACTGTTGCTTGGTGCTGTCATGTCGTTCTACGTGGTGACCTCGCCCGACCGGGGCTCAGTGCTGGTGTTGGCTCTAGTTATCGGGTTCATGTCGGCGTTGGGCAAGCTGTGCTTTGACGCGATCGTGCAGCGCGACGAGGCACCGGCCGACCGAGGCCGCACGTTTGCCCGTTTCGAGACGCGATTTCAGCTCATGTGGGTGATCGGCGGACTGGTGCCCGTGGCAGCGCCGAGCGGCATTCTGCCGCTGCGAGCGGGGGCACTGCTGCTGGCTGCCGCGGCAATGGCCGCGGCATTGCTCTACGGCGGAGGGCTGTGGGCCTTGGCCCGAGGCCGCCGTCCTCCTTCAGCGGTCATTGCCGCTCGGGTGCGGACTCGGATCTCCCAGAGGGGCGACCGCCGCAGCGGTGCGAGCTAATCCGATGGCAATTCGAGACGGGCCAGCCACAGCCCAGGTGCAGCCACCTCGCTAGGCGTGGGCAGCGAACCAGGTTCGAACAGGCGGGCGAGTCCGTCCCTCCCGGCCCGCTCAATCACGCCGACAATGAAGGCCTCACCCTGTTCACGAGCCTCGGCGCTTAGTCGCACACCCAAAAGCCGGTCGGCAAAGTCGGCTCCTTGTGTGAACTGGCGGCGACGCACCGCCTCGCTGAGTGCCCCGAAGCCGCCGATGAGACGCGAGCCGGCTTGGGCGACCACATCGTCGATATGGGCATGCACAACGCTGAGCAGCGTCTCAAGCCGTAGCACGATGTCGTTTTGGCTGTCGTCCCTACAGACGCCTAGCAGCAGTTCAGGGTTGCCGAAAATGCGCTGGAGCTGATTTGTGAGCTGCGATGGGTCGTCTAGCCCCTCAAGGTCTAGGTCTGCCATCTCCTCAAAAGCGCTGTTGCTGCGTTGGAAGCCTTCCACGTGGCGCAGGAGGAGTCCGTTGAGTTCAGCGCTCACATGCGGCACGGCCAGCACCGAATGCATAGCGTGCTCACGGATGGCCACCCAGAGCATCACATCGTCGATGTCGAGGCTCCATTCTGAGGCGAAGTCAGAGATGTTGGCGGGCACGATCAGGACGCGATCCATGGGCACGCCGAGGTCGGAGTTACCGAACGCTTTGGCCCCAAGGTGGCCGGCCATCATGCCGGCTGTCATAGCAACCGTCATCGGACTCATCATCCCGAACAAGCTGGCGATGGGATCTTGGGTCGATTCGGCGGCGAGACGTGCCGACAGTCGGTCCATGAGCGGGCGGATGGCATCGAGAGCGGCCGCCGCCCAGCCTGAGCGTGTGACAGGCTCAATGCGGATAGGGACAACGTCGAGATGAGTCACATGAGCTATGTGCAGTTCGGCTACTCGGCCGATTTCGCTCAAACGGTGTCGGACGGCCGGGTCCACGTTGTGCTCGGGTCCACTACCGACAGCGAGCTGGGTGGCTGTCTGGCGGGCCCCTTCCCAAAGGGATGCGTCGTTGCTGAGCATGGAAGCGATGTCGCCGAGGAACGGGATGCCTCTAAATGGGTCGGCTCCAAAGGCATCGTTGCCAGCGTCTTCGGCCACAGCAGAATCGTAGGGCCGCTGCGTGAACTTGTGACCCGCAGCGAGCGACTGGTCTGAGCGGGCATGGATTGGGACCCTCGCCGGGTAGCGGTGTCGGGTACGTCTGGAAGGATTGGCACTCGCGTGCTGCAGTGGCTGGCGCAGTCGTTCGATGTTGTCGATGTTGACCCGCTGACGGACGCTCCGGTTGAGCGTTTGCGTCGTGATCTTTGTGGGGCTGACGCGCTGGTGCATTTGAGGCTGACACGCGAGATCACCTCTGACCGTCTGCGACGAGTGTTGGCCGCAGCCGATGTGCCGCATGTGACGTTGGTGTCGAGCGCCAGCGTGTACGGCGCGTGGCCACATCATCCGACACCGATCTCAGAGGACCTGCCGGTGCGACCGAATCCGGAGTCGTCGTTCGCCGTTCATCACGCCGATGCGGAGCGGACGGTGCTGGGCTGGGCTGAGCGTGGGGGTGAGGCTGCCATCTTGCGACCGGCGCCGGTGGTTTCAAGCGGTCTAGGAGGACCGATCGGGGAGGCGATGCTGGCGGCTGCACCCATCCGAACCGGCAGCGATGATCCCCCGGTGCAGTTCTTGCACCTCGACGACTTGGCATCTGCGGTGGTGCTAGCCGTGCAGCAGCGCCTGTCGGGCGCTTTCAACGTGGCCCCCGACGGTTGGCTGTCACCTAGTGAGCTGCGGGCCTTGTTGGGAGCGCGACCAAAGATCCGCCTGCCGCTACCGGCGCCTAGGCGGCTTGATCGCTACGTGGCCGGCCGGGTGGGCCATGCAGCGCCGGAAGGTTTGCTGCCCTACACCCGGTACAGCTGGGTGGTGGCCAATGATCGGCTCCGCGCCGCTGGCTGGGAACCTCGTTTCAGCAGCGCGCAGGCGTACGTGGTCGCCGATGCCGGGATGCCATGGGACGACCTCAATGCACGTCAGCGCCAGTACGTCATGCTGGCCGGCGCCGGGGGGGTGATCGTCGCAGGCGGCTGGGCTGCCGCAGCTTGGCTCCGGCGCTCCTACGCTTTGTAGCCATGGAGGCAGTGCCATCCGATACCGGCAACGCAATGACCAGTAACTCGCTGCATATGGCACTGCCGCATGCAGCCACGACGGATCTAGCCGACACTTGGGTGGAGCTGACTTATGAGGACCTGCCGATTGCTGCTGTCTATGAGTGGGCGCTTGATCCAGCGGCCGGAGCAGTGGTGCTGTTCTCGGGCACGGTTCGTGACCATGCGCAGCACCGCACCGGCGTGACTCATCTGACCTATGAGGCGTACGAGTCCGAAGTTGCGCCACGGCTGGAGGAGATTGCCGTTGAGATGCGTCGCAGATGGCCACCTATTCGCAAAGCCGCGCTGCTGCACAGATTGGGCGAATTGTCACTCGCCGATAGCTCGGTGGTAGTCGCGGTGTCAGCACCGCATCGGGAGGCGGCATTCGCTGCCGCGCGTTTCGGCATAGATACCTTGAAGGCCACAGTGCCGATCTGGAAACAAGAGCATCACGACGGCGGGGTTGACTGGGGCCTGCAATCGCAGCCGATTGCCGAAGTGCCTCAGCCATGAACTCGTTGCTGTTCTTGTCTATTGCGGTGGTGGTACCGCTGGTGGGGATGCTTGTGCTCGGTGCAAGTGCCCGATATCAGCGCGGGCGTGTGACCGATGACGAGACGGAGCCGTTCCACCAAAAGCTGCAGGCGATGGCGCCGCGCGAAACTGATGAGCCGATTTCCCCGCCTGGTTTCCGCGAAAAGTTTCGGCGACGCGACAAACTGACCGACCGTTCACAGCCGGGTTCTGACGGGCCGGGTTCTGGCGGGCCGGGTTCTGGCGGCCCGGGTTCTGGCGGCCCGGGTTCTGATGGCACAGCCGTTTGCCAGCCAGATTTTCCTTCGCCACCTCCGCGCACATCTAGGAGCATCCGACTAGTTGAGCGCAAGTATTCACCGCCGACACTGTCACCGTCCCGCGCGCAGCATTCACCGCGTCGGCGAATTGTTGACGACGATCAGAGGAGACGTTCTGGCTCGTGACTTGGCGATCGATCTCGGCACTGCGAACACGCTGGTGTACGAGCGGGGCCGCGGCATCGTGTTCAACGAGCCGTCGGTCATAGCGCTCAACGAGAGATCAGGCGATGTTCTCTCCGTCGGACGTGCGGCTTGGCAGATGATCGGACGCACGCCGGGCTACATCGTTGCGGCTCGTCCGCTGCGCAACGGTGCCATTACCGACTTCGATATCACCCAGCGCATGATCCGGCTGATCCTTCAAGGTGTCGGCGTGGGCCGGTTCGGACGGACTCGGGTCGCTGTGTGCGTGCCTTCGTTGATCACTCCCGTTGAGCGCCGCGCGGTGATTGAGGCGGTGCGCCGGGCCGGTGTGGGCGACGTGCGACTTATTGAGCAGCCGATTGCCGCCGCCATTGGTTCTGGGCTGCCTATCCATGAGCCCACCGGGTCGTTAGTTATCGATGTGGGCGGCGGCACTGCTGAGATCGCCATGGTCTCCCTTGGTGGCTTGGTGTCGCTCAAGGCCGTGCGCGTGGGTTCGTTCGACTTCGATAGCGCATTGATGAACCACTCACGACGGGTCCATGGCATTGCGATTGGCGAACGCACTGCTGAGGAGTTGAAGATCAGCATCGGTTCTGCTTGGCCCGGCGACGACAAATTCGATGCTGAGGTGAAGGGACGTGACCTTGCAACCGGTTTGCCTCGCATGTTCCTCATCACCCCCACCGAGGTGCGTTTGGCGCTGACTGAGTCGGTGGACCAAATTGTCGAGGCCGTGCTTGAGTGCTTAGGAGAGGCGCCGCCCGAGCTGGCGCAAGATCTCATGCATTCTGGGGCTCTGCTGGTTGGCGGCGGATCGTTGCTGCGAGGACTTGACCAGCGCATCGCCTCAGAGACTCGTGTGCCTGTGCTGCGGTCGGAGACTCCGCTTGAGACAGTGGTGTTGGGTGCTGGCCGAGCGCTCGAGAACTTCGATGCTTTGCATGCCTCGCACACGATTCCCGGCCGGTGACCGCAACTCACTGGCCCCAACTCAACGGACGGCAACGCCTAGCAATTCGCCCGCAATAGCGCGCACTTGCCGGTCGCGGTCACACAACGAGGCACGGACCGCGTCAACAGCGCGCTGGTCGCCAAATTGGTGCAGACCTAGCAGAGCCCGACGCCGGATCTGCGGTCGATCATCCAATGCAGCGAGCAGAGCGCCCAACACTGTCTCGTCTGTCTCGTCTAGCTCGCCATCTGGTGCCTGGTTGCCCTTGTTGTTTGTGTTGCCTGTGTTGCTTGCGGGATCGTTCGCGGTGCTGTCGGTGCCGCCCCAAGCAGAACGAGAGCCCGCTGCGATGGCACCGAGCGCAGCGATTGCGCTCTCGCGACACAGCGGGTCGCCATGATGACGGGCTGTCCGACACAGATGAGGAACGGCTGTTTGATCCCAGTCTCGCTCTCCGAGCGCAGAAGCTGCGGCTTCCACTACCGATGCCTCTGGGTCATCAAGCATCGGGGTGAGATCGATCTCCGTTGGGGCTAGCTCCAAGGCTCTGCGGCGAACTTGGGCCGCTTCGTCGCATAGTGCTACTTGGATGTGTTCGGCGCTGAGTGCGCCACAACGTGCCAGTGCGCCGATTCCCGCTGCGCGGACTGCGGCATCCTCATCTGCCAGAGCTTGCATCGCTGCGGCAGCGTCGCCTTGGTGGCCCGCTATCACTGCGTGGAGCCGACGCGCGGATGCGTCGTCAGGTCGACCGGCCGCCGTTCGTTTCGTCGTTGCCGGATCTGCTGGAACTTGCTCCATGGGGTCACCCCACAAGTGCTTCTAGCAGGAGCGCTCCGACGGCTGCGGCGACCAGCACGATGGCTACGAGAGCTACCGTGCAGGCAGCTGTGAACGCGGCCAATCCCACGATGGCGACCAACCGCCGCCAGATAGCTGTGGGCTTGTAGGGCCAGCGTCCCGGTTCCATTGGCCCAATATGCCGCAACACATCGAAGATCGTGCGTGCCGCCGCCACAACACATGGCACAAGCACATGGCACGCTGTGCGTCTGTGAACGACACCCCAGCCGACAGATCGGCATCCAAATCCGACGCCAGCGCGGCCGATGAGACCAAAGCGACACTCGGCTGGCGTGCTTTGGCGAGTTCGCTTGACGATCCGATGCTTGATGTTCCGCTGTCACCCCGCCACCCCGATCCCGCCTCAGCGCCAGCGGCTGCAGACCCGGCTGCGGAGGACCCAAGCCAAGCCGCCATTGCCCAAGCAACGAACCACAACAGCGCCGTCCACCCCCCACCACGCCAGTACTCCCGCGCCGCTGTCGTTGTCACAACGGCACTCATGCTCGTGCCTCTTGCCGTTTTCTTCGGTTTTCAGATCCGTTTCCCTCACAAGGCCATCGTCGCCCCAGGCGGTGCTTTCGACACAGAAGAATTCGTCGAAATCAGAGATCGTCCGGCCTATGCCTCGGAGGCTTCCCTCAATCTCGTCAGCGTGCGTACCAGCTTCGCACCTTCGCTGTTCGAAATCATCGGCGGCTGGCTTGATGGCGCTCTGGAGGTGGTTGACACCGAAGACATTCTCGGTGAGCGCACGGTTGCTGAGAATCGTGAGGACGGCCGCCTCCAAATGGATCAGTCCACTCAGATCGCCGCGGCTGTCGCCCTTGAGCATCTGGGCTACGACATCATGACACCCGTCGGTGCCCGCGTTGAGTGGGTTGTCCCGGACAGTCCTGCCGATCTTGGCCAACTCCAAGAAGGCGACATCGTGCAGGCGGTTGATGGTGTCCCCGTCTTTGCTGCGTCGCAGCTTTCCGACACCATCAAGGCCAACCAGCCCGGTCAACAAATTCAGATCACTGCCATCGACCCAGACGGTGCCACGCGCACTTTTGCCACCGTGCTTGGCGAACGCGACGGCCTAGCTCATCTTGGAGTCATCGTCGCCACTCATGTCACCTTCGCCGAATTTCCTGTCGATGTCAGGCTTAACGTCAACAACATCGGCGGCCCTTCAGCCGGCCTAGCTTTCACGCTGTCAGTCATTGACGCGCTCACACCCGAACCGCTCACCGGCGACCTTGATGTTGCTGCCACTGGCACTATTCGCCATGACGGCACCGTCGGCCCTATCGGCGGAGTACCGCAGAAAGCACACTCCACTGTGCGCGCTGGCATCGACCTTTTCTTGGTGCCGGCCGCTCAAGCATCCTCTGCGGCGGCTGTCGCTGAGCCTTCTGTGACAGTCGTTGGTGTCGAGAATCTCCAAGAAGCCCTCGCTGCCATCGAGTTCCACCGTTCGCCAGCAGAGTGACCACGCCGTAGCCACAAGCTGCCGTAGCCGCAAGCTGTTGTAGCCGATTGTCGTGGTCGTCTGTTGTGGTTGCCGTGGTGTTCGCTCGGGACAGGCTGATGTCCGCCAAGCGTGCCGATGAGCCGCCGCTTGGGTGCTAGTGGCCTCCGCCACCACTCCCGCCGGTAATGGCACCGCCGCCGAGCATTTCCCACTCTGCGTCGCGCGCAGCAGCAACGTCTTCGCTGACAACCTCGCCGCCGATGATCTCGCGCACATACCGCGCCACCGAATAGAGCTGATGCTCATTGAGCACCTCGCCGAATGCCGGCATGTTGGCACCCGTCTCACCTGAAATGTGGGCACCGCCGGGGCGATTCGGATTGCCGTAAGGCTGCCCCAGCCCGATGCCCTCAGAGCCCACCGCTATCCAGTCGATGTACGAATCGTCGAAGTCTGGGAAAGTCAGCAGCACCTCACCGTTCCACAGCGGCCGTCCCACAGCACCGCCGTCGCTGCCTGAACCGTCACCGACATGGCAGCTCGCACAACGAGCCGCATACGTCGCAGCGCCCTCGTTGACGGCCGTAATCGGTTCGGGCGGAGGGTCGGTCATCTGCACATAGACGAATGCCCACAGAGGCAAGCAGAACAGCACCGGCAACACCCAGACCGGGATTCGGTGCCGGGTTTTCGCAGCGACCACCCAAGCCGAGTCGGCCGACGGTGTTGGTTCAACCTCAAGCTTTGCGGCTTCCTTGGCTGCGGCGATCATCTGTGCCTGTGAAGGCCCCGAGGCCGCTGTCTCGGTGCTCGCCGTAGCCGTGGGTGCCGCCGCTGTCGCGGCACCGCTGCCGTCGTCTTCAAGCACACCCAAGGCAATGCGACGCTGTCGCGAGCGCTCTAGCAGGTACTCGGGAACTTCGGTCACGGGCTCCTCCGTGGGGTTTCCTCGTGGTTTGGTTTCTGGGGTTTGGCTTCTTGGGCTTCTGGCTTTGGTGGTGGTGCTTGGCTTGCCGGGCACGATACGCGCTTGGGCACACCGAGGCGCAAGTCTGCCATGGGACTGCGCCGCTGCCGCCCCCCAACGTCGATCTCGAAACTGGACTGTGCCGCGACACCGCATCTGCGGACCGCCGTGCTAGAACATCACGCGCTACAGCCGAGGCACCGGTAATCTTTGCCTTGGTCGTGCTGGCACCGTCGCACCTGATCCCCCATCAGATGCGACAACGCCGAACAGCCAACAGTTGCCGACAGGAAAACGCGGAGGAGCGAAAGAGTGGTTGCACTTGTCACATCGATCCTCGTCACCGCCCTCATGGTTTACGGGGTGGTGTGGTACGGCAGACGCCGTCCAACGGACCGCCCCACGACCTGGGGCGAGGCCATGCTGGGGGCGGCGTACGTCTTCATGATCTTGCTGATGGTCTTCGGTGTCGTCCCCGACCGCTGGGTCCGTCTCACCGACAACGAGTGGGGCTGGTCGGTTGAGCGTTTCTTGGTTACCGAAGGCCAGTTCCTCACTTCGCCCATCACGTTCCCGCCGATGCGCATTGATCTGAAGAAAGTCAGCGACATGGTGGTCGTGGTTGAGCATGTTGCAGCCCTAGTCGGACTGCCGCTGCTGTGGCTGTGGTGGCAACGCCGCGACAAGGTTCAGCCCGCCGCCGCGCAGACCTCCGAATACGGCCGACCACTCATCAAAGGCAACTGAGAGCGCAACCCGATGGCCGCAACCGACGCAAACCCGCCGATGCCCAAGTTCCGCGACGACTACGTCTTGCACCAAGTTGATGCTGCCTACCTCAACGCAGCGGTCAAGCCCAAGCAGTTCATCAACATTGACCAGTCTGAGTGCATCCAATGCGAAGGCTGTGTCGATATCTGTCCGTGGAAGTGCATCTGGTACGTGTCCACCGACGCTGTTGACGAAGCCGTTGGTGTGGACCAGCCGGGACTTGATCCCACCGACAACGCGATCTTCATCATCGACGATGATGTGTGTACCCGTTGCGCGCTGTGCGTTGACCGCTGCCCGACCGGTGTGATCACGCTCGGCAAAGTCAGCAACAACCCGCCACCGTCGGGCGATGTCCATGGACGCACACACACCCACGGCTACGCCTACGGGATGCGGTTGTAGTCCGGCCCCGGCGCTTCAAGTGCCTGTACAGCGAAGGATCTGATCCACCTAGATCAAACAGTTATGGCGAATACTCTCGAGTCTCCCAAGAACAAGCCAAATCTGCCGCAGCGTTTGCAGGACGCACGGCAGCAAGCGGCGGATTGGATGCAGGACAGCCAGTTCTGGACATCGGTCTTCCGTCCGGGGTCAATCTTCCGCAAGGGGTACACCGACAGCCCGCGGAACCGCTCCTACGTCATCATGAACAGCGTCCTGTACCACCTTCATCCGGTGAAGGTGAAACGGCACGCTGTCAAAGTCAGCTACACCTTGTGTCTTGGCGGCCTCAGCTTCTTCTTGTTCATGCTGTTGACCATCACAGGCATCTTCTTGATGTTTTTCTATCGGCCCACCGACACGGCTGCGTGGTCAGACATCGAGAGCCTCCACACGCAAGTCGCCTTTGGGTTGCTTGTGCGCAACATGCATCGATGGGCAGCACACCTCATGGTGCTCACTGTGTTCTTGCACATGGCCCGCGTCTTCTATCACGGTGCCTACAAGGCGCCGAGGGAGTTCAACTGGGTCATCGGCGTAATCCTGCTCAAGCTGACGCTGCTGCTCAGCTTCACCGGTTACCTGCTGCCGTGGGACCAGTTGGCGCTGTGGGCGGTGACCGTGGGCACAAACATGATGGGATTCACGCCCGTATTCGGCTCTCAAGTTCGATTTGTGCTGCTGGGAAGCCAAGACATCGGATCTGAGACCTTGCTGCGGTGGTACGTGCTGCATGTGCTGATGCTGCCGTTCGTGATCGTCATTTTTATGGCGATCCACTTCTGGAGAGTCAGAAAGGACGGAGGCATATCAGGACCCTTGTAGATCCTTAGGTACACAGCAAGTCCTGAGGTACACACAGGCCGATGAGCACAAGCAGATGACCGAAATACCCGAACACCTCCTGCGGCGCAGCGCCGAAGCCCGGGCCAAGGCCACGGGTGCGGCAGCGCCTTTTGATGCCAACGCTTCGGCTGGCTCGCAGCCCAATGATGACGACGGCGTTACGATCCCGCGCTCGCTGCTTGAGGCCAGTCAGCAGCCGGGCGGCCCCCCCGCTGTGGCTGGCATGGCACCTGCCACTGCTCCCACATCAGGCGGCGGCGTGGCCACAGCACCTCCGCCGCTCATGGCGGGCCCGGCGGGCAACACTCACCGGTTGTTGACTGTCGTCAAGTCGGGTTCGATTCAAGATGTCAAGGCTTCGCCGGGCGACAAGGTGCATGTCTGGCCGCATCTTCTGGCTGCGGAGTTCACCGCAGCACTGTTCATTACTGCTTTCACGTTGGTGTTCTCGCTGTTTATTAATGCGCCGCTGCTTGAGTTGGCCAACCTCAACGAGACACCCAATCCTTCCAAGGCGCCGTGGTATTTCTTGGGTCTCCAAGAACTGCTCACGATGTTTGATCCGATGATTGCGGGTGTGACGATTCCTGCTGTCGTGCTGGTGCTGCTGGGATTTGCCCCCTACATAGACAAGAACCCGTCGCAACGACCTGAGGATCGCAAGTTCGCCATCTCAATCCAGACGATCCACCTCATGTTCTGGGCGGTCCTAGTCATCATCGGCTCGTTCTTCCGCGGACAAGGCTTCAATTTCACCTACCCGTGGGACACCGGTCTGCACGGCATTTTCCACCTGTAGGAGCACGTCGGCATGTCCACCGGAACCATTCTCGCGGTCGCCATCCCGGTCATCGTTGCGCTAGGTGCGGTGGTTGCGTTCGTTTCGCTGCAACGTCGCGATATTTCTGGGCTCGGTTACCTATCGCGTGAGACGCGTCGGCGCGACGAGGAAGCGGCCGCCAGCTTGGGCACAGTGCCCAACGAAGACGACACCGACGTGTTTGGGGCCAGCTCGCAGGCGCGCGAACTTGAACGTGCCGTGGCCCTAGAACGCCGCCCGGCTCCGGTGGCAGTTGCCGAACCAGACTTGCCGCAGGACTGGGCACCGCCACCTCCCGAAGAGATGGGTGTCACGCGTCGACAGTTCCTGAACAGGTCGTCAGTCCTCTTGATGGCGACCGGCTTGGGAACATTCAGTGCCGCCACGCTCGCTTTCTTGTGGCCCCGCCCGACGGGCGGTTTCGGCTCAAAGATCAAGGTAGGCACGGTTGACGCTGTAGACGAACTGATTGCGTCGGGTACTCCTGCGGAGAATTTCTCATATTTCCCTGAGGCCCGGAGCTACGTCCAGCCCTACCCGACAGATGCCGCAACGCAGGCCAATGCCGAGGCGACCTACGGCGGTGCCGTGCTTGACGGCATGAAGCAGGGCTATGTGGCGCTCTGGCAGGTATGCCCGCACTTGGGCTGCAAGGTGCCGGTGTGCGGTAGCTCGCAGTGGTTTGAGTGCCCTTGCCACGGTTCGAAGTACAACCGCGTCGGTGAGAAGAAGTCTGGTCCTGCCCCGCGCGGCATGGACCGGTTCCCGGTGACGGTTGAGGACGGCAGCGTCTTTATCGACACCGGACGGGCGTCGCAAGGCCCCGCCATCGGTACAGACACCACCGGGCAAGGCCTTGAAGGGCCGCACTGTGCCTGAGGCGAGCGGGTTTTCAGGGGTCGCCGCCGGACTCCCTCAACTGTTGGGCATCAGCACGGAGCGCTCTATTGCGATCGTGTTGCTGGCGGTTGTGGTGATCGGATGGGCCATCTATGTCTTTGTCAACATCCGTCAGGCCAAGGCCGAGATCGGCAGCGAGATCGAATTGGCGGCTAATCGCGGCAATCTGCCCGACGATGAGGAGCTTGAGGGCAGTCGCCTTGAGAAGGTGCAGGCTTTCGGCGTTGTGATGCTGTTGGTCATGGCGTTGGTGCTGCCGGTGTACTGGATGCTCGAAGGCGGACGCCGCTCCGGTGCTGAGACAGCGTTTTCTGAGGCATCTATCGCTCGCGGCGCAGCGCTTGCAGCGGAACAGGCATGCACTGACTGCCACGGAGCAGACCTCGGGGGTGCGCGTTTTGCTCCGGTGGTGCTTGATATCGGCAACCAAGTCGCCGACCGCGATTCTTTCATCATCAATACGACTTGGGAGGGCCCCGCAATCGACGATGTGTTCACCCGGTTTGACACCGATGCAGAAACCTTGGACGAGACCAGCGAGGTGCGTCAGATCCTCGTCTACGGTCGAGGGGTCATGCCGGCGTGGGGGCTTGAAGGCGGCGGCCCGCTCACCGACCAAGAGATTGACGACCTAGTGGCGTGGCTGTGGAGTGAGAGAATCTCCGATGAGGAAGCCCAGGAGCGTGCGCGCACTCGTTTTGAGGCCGCCGAAGCCTCCGAGCAATACAGCGGCGCCTCCGACGGCAAGATCCTGTTCGACTTGCACTGCGCCCGTTGTCACACGCCTCGCTGGCCCGGCCGCGGGTCGGCGCAGTTGCCGAACAACGGCGGCACTATTGAGGTTGAACCGGGACCTGATGGCGCGGGACGTTACGGGCCGCCTCTCAACAAGGTGAGCTTGGAGCGGCTGTTCCCCGATATCGAAGATCACATTTCGTTCATTGATGGCGGCGCAGATGACAATGTCCCCTACGGCCAGTTCGCGCGGCTCGGCAATTACGGCATGCCGGGCTTCGGGAGTGTGCTCAGTGAAGACGAGCTCAGGCTGATAGCCGAATACGAGCGCGGCCTCAACCCCGAAGATCAGAATCTGCCTAGCTTCGACGAACTGCACCAAGCGGAGGACGACGAATGAGCCTTGCGCCTGTGCTCGGGATTGTCAGCTGGGATCCGGTCCTTACTGGCTATCTGGCCGTCATCATCGGGGTACTTGTCCTGTGCGGGTCGGTGTATCTGTTGCTGGCCACGAACCTTGGTGCCCGACTCGGCTTTTTGGTGGCGTGGACTGGGCTGTGGGGTTGGATGCTGCTGATGGCCGTTGTGTGGTGGGTGTTCGGCATCGGGTGGATCGGCAGTCAGCCGGGTTGGAATGTGATCCAAGTCACCACCGATCCAGCCGTGGTGCCTGTTGAGGAGGTTCAGCAACTCTCCGGCCTCGGAACGGTTGGGCTGCCTCCGGACTGGACCGAGGTGGACGAGGCCGATGCTCGCTCCGCAGCAGACAGCCATGTGGTTTGTGCAGACGCCGATCCGAGGCGACTGCTGGCGGTGAACTCGTGCCTCTTCGGCGCTGCCACCGACTATTTCACACATCGTGTCGTGGTTACCGGCGGTGAGCGGTACCGACCGCTTGGCATTCCCGACAATGTCCTCACCCAGTACTTCTTGCCAAGTCGCGGTCGGCCCAACTATGCGGTCGTGCAGATTCAGCCGTATGCGCCTGTTGCCGACGTTGATCCGAACTTGGTTGACGCTGAAGGCGCGTTGATCTTGCCGACCGCCGAGATTGACAATGACGCTCCGCTGTATTCCGTCGTCATGGTGAGAGACCACGGCAGCGTCAGGCTTCGTCCGGCTCTGTTGACGATCTTCTCGGCGTTGCTCTTTGGTTTGGGCTGTTATCACCTGCATCGCAGGGATCAGGCCATCTGGGCAGTGCGCGAAGCTGCGGGCCAGACGGGGACCGGCAGCTGATTGACGGTGCCCGGAGGGCCAGCGTATGAATAGCGGCGTAGCCGAATACCTGCCGGTGCTCACACTCGGTGTGCTGGCTGTCGTTTTCGTTCTGTTGAGCATCGTTGCGTCGCGGTTGCTTGCGCCGCAGCGCAGCACCAGTGCCAAGCTGGCGTCCTATGAGTGCGGCATCACCGATCAGGCGGCCATCCCCGAACGTTTCCCGGTCCGCTTTTATCTGGTGGCAATGCTGTTCATCATGTTCGACATTGAGATTGTGTTCTTGTACCCGTGGGCGGTTGCGAACGCCGAACTAGGACTCTTCGGATTTATGGCGATGCTGATCTTTGTGGCGGTCTTCTTTTTGTCGTTCGTCTATGAATTGGCGATGGGCGGATTGGAGTGGGGTCCGCGCAAGCGCCAAGCAGTTCCGCTGCCGCCAGCTACCCGCAGCGGTGTGGCCGCGGTGCGCCTCGTCGGGCTAGCTGGACGCGAGTTCATGCCCAGCGGCGTTGCGTTGGGCGACGCGGACAGGCGCAATGCCGCAGAACAGCCCGACGCATCAATGGCGAAAGCGGGCTGATGGCCGGTATCGACGATCTGAAGTCACGCCTCGGCATTGACGACGGTCTCGCCGGACTTGGCCACAACGTCTTCACTGCACCGGTGGAAGAGCTGGTGAAGTGGGCCCGGCGCCGCAGCCTCATGCCCGCCACGTTCGGATTGGCGTGCTGCGCGATTGAGATGATGGCGACGGGCACCGCACACTATGACTTGGCGCGCTTCGGCATGGAGACCTTCCGGGCATCGCCGCGGCAGGCCGATCTGATGATCGTGGCGGGTCGTGTCAGCCAGAAGATGGCACCGGTGCTGCGCCAGATCTACGACCAGATGATGGAACCCAAATGGGTGCTGTCGATGGGGGTGTGTGCCTCCAGCGGAGGGATGTTCAACAACTACGCCATTGTGCAAGGCGTCGATCAGGTGGTGCCCGTAGACATGTATGCGCCTGGCTGTCCGCCCGGACCTGAGACGTTGCTGCACGCCATCTTGGCCCTTCACGACAAGATCCGCACTGGTGAGTTGATGCAACGCCGGACCGAGCGCAAGCCCGGCGCCGCATGGAGCGGCGTAGATCAACCCAGCACTTCGGTGAAGAATTGATGGCTGATGATGCCGCAGAAGTCGGTGTTGTGGCGTCTAGCGGTGATGCAGCGGATCAGTCGAAGATGTATGGCGTGCCGTGTGCAGAAGTGCGCGGGCAGACAGTGCTCTATCCGAGCCGCGAAGAATATCTTGACGTGTTGGCCATGGCCGCAGCCGATGGCTTTGAGTTCTGCGTTGACCTGTGTGCCGTTGATGCACTCACGAACCACAGCCGGGTACTGCCTTCGGCTGTCAAGCCGGAGAGGTTTGAGATAGTGGTGAACCTGCTGGACATGAGGGGCCGTCGGCGGCTGCGCATTTGCACGCAAGTGCCCGCCGACGATCCGCAAGTGCCTTCAGCGGTGGGCCTGTACCCGGGCGCTGAGGCACCGGAGCGCGAGGCAGCAGATCTCTTCGGTGTCAGTTTCAGCGATCACCCAGACCCGAGTCGGATTCTCATGCCGGCGGACTGGGTTGGCCATCCGTTGCGAAAGGACTACGCGATCGGCGCAATCCCCGTGCAGTTCAAAGCCACCCAAGGCCGATGAGCACCGCTACGACACCCCTGCGGCGGCCCACCGATGCCGTGCTGCGCATCTCTGAATCTGAGGCGCTAGCGGCCGCAGTCGCCGATGACGTAGCGGCGGCAACCCCCGGCGATACCGACGAGACGATGCTCATCAATATGGGTCCGCAGCATCCGTCAACTCACGGTGTGCTGCGTATCGCTATGGAACTTCAAGGTGAGACAGTTCTGCGATCTAAGCCGATCATCGGCTACCTGCACACCGGCATGGAGAAGACCGCCGAGGATCTCACGTACCTGCAAGGGCCGACGAATGTCACTCGTATGGATTACGCCTCCCCGCTGTTCAACGAGCTGGTGTTCTGCCTAGCGGTTGAAGATCTGCTCGGAGCGGAGATCCCGCCCCGTGCTACGTGGATCCGGATGCTCATGTGCGAACTGAATCGCATGAGTTCGCATCTGTTGTTCTTGGCGACGAACGGCATGGACCTCGGCGCAGTCGGCATGATGCTCTACGGCTGGCGCGAGCGCGAGGAGATTTTGAGATTTTTTGAGAGCGTCACCGGATTGCGGATGAACCACAACTACATCCGGCCAGGAGGTGTTGCTGCGGATTTGCCGGACGGTTGGCAATCCGATGTGGAGCACATCTTGGCCGTGCTGCCGGATCGGCTGGAACAGTTCGATGCACTGATGACTGGCCAACCGATCTGGCGGGATCGCACACAAGGTGTAGGTGTCATCACTGCTGATGAGGCCATAGCAATGTCAGCGACCGGTCCGCTTCTGCGCAGCACCGGCGAGGCGTGGGACCTGCGCCGTACGATGCCCTACCTCGCCTACGACGAAGTGGAATTTGATGTCGTCGTTGGCGCGTACGGCGACACTTTCGACCGTTACGCGATTCGGCTGAACGAGATCCGCGAGTCGATGCGCATTGTCTCGCAATGCCTTGACAAGATGCCGCCCGGTCCGTATCGCACCGATGACCGCAAGGTCACGCCACCGCCGCGCAAACGTATCGATGAGTCCATGGAAGCTCTGATCCACCACTTCAAGATCTTCACGGAGGGTTTCCGCGTGCCTGCAGGCGAGACCTATGTGGCTGTGGAGTCGCCTCGTGGCGAGTTGGGCTGCTATCTAGTCTCCGACGGCGGTCCCAAGCCGCAGCGGGTGCATATCCGGGCACCTTCGTTCATCAACCTCCAGAGCCTCCCGCACCTTATGTACGGCGGTTTGATTGCAGATGCGGTGGCCGTCATATCTTCCGTTGACCCGATCATGGGGGAAGTGGACAGATGAGCATGCGAGATCGCTGCGTAGCCGACTGTTGCGTATCCACTGAAGCCAGAGCAGCGAACAGGCCAGCAAAACGGCCAGCAAAACGGGCAACACTGTGAGCTTTTTTACTGACGCCAATCGCACGCTGGCGCACGAGATCATCAACCGTTACCCGAAACGCCGCTCGGCAATGATTCCGTTGCTGCATGTCGCCCAGGGCCAAGCCGGCTGGGTTACGCCCGAGGCGATGGTGGAGATAGCTGAACTAGTTGACACCACTCCTGCGGAAGTGCTCGGGACCTGCTCGTTCTACGAAATGTTTAAGCGTGAGCCCGTCGGCAAGTATCTCGTGAACATCTGCGTCACGATGTCGTGCGCGCTCGCTGGTGCGTCTGAGCTGATGGAACACGCGCAAGACCGTCTCGGTGTGCGTGCTGGCGGTACGACACCCGATGGCATGTTCACTTTGGCCTCCGCTGAGTGCCAAGCGGCCTGCACCGAGGCACCGTGCCTGCAGGTCAACTATCGGTATCGGTACCGGGTTGACCCCGACCGGTTTGACCAGCTCATAGACGATCTTGTGGCGGGAAACCTCAACGACGAGATCCCCCCTCATGGCATCACTGCACGTATCCGTCAGCGCATTCCCAATGATCGGGCGGTTGGCGCCGTTGATCCCGACGAGGTCAAAGAGGCCCCAGCGTGGCTCTCGGCCACCGTTCCGGCGGCGCAGTTAGGCGTTGCAGCCAACGACGAGAGGTCCGGTTGATGGTGTCGTACACGATTCCTCACGCACCTGGCTTCGTGGCGACTGACGCGCCGCGCATCCTGACTGAGCGATTCGATCATCCCGACAGTTACACGCTTGAGCGCTACCTAGCCACAGGCGGCTACGAAGGCATCCGGTCTGCGCTGGAACAAACACCAGAGCAGGTTGCCAGTGAAGTGCGTGACGCTGTTCTTTTGGGCCGTGGGGGCGCCGGTTTCCCCGCGGGAGTGAAGTGGGGCTTCTGCCCGCCTGAAGTATGGCCCCGCTATCTCGTCGTCAACGGCGACGAGTCTGAGCCGGGCACCTACAAGGACCGCCTGCTCATGGAACTCGACCCGCACCAGCTCATTGAGGGGTGCCTTGTTGCTTGCTACGCAGTGGGTTTGTCGCAGTGCTTTTTGTACGTACGCGGCGAGATGGCTCTGGCGCAAGAGCGTCTAGCTCAAGCGCTCAACGAGGCCTACGAGGCCGGCTGGGTGGGGCGCAATATCTGCGATACCAACTTCTCAGTAGACATCGTGCTGCACTCGGGTGCCGGCGCGTATGTCGTCGGCGAGGAAACAGCGCTGATTGAGAGCCTTGAGGGCAACCGCGGCATGCCACGCTTGAAGCCGCCGTACTTCCCTGCGGCGATTGGGCTGTACGGCCAGCCCACCATCGTGAACAACGTCGAGACGTTGTCGAATCTGCCGTGGATCATGCGCAACGGCGCCGCGGCGTTCACCGCTATTGGCACATCCACCTCGCCGGGCACGCGCATGATTGCTGTCAGTGGCCACGTTCAGCGCCCCGGCGTGTACGAGATCATCAACGGGACCACCACGTTCCGGGATCTCATCTATGGCGAGGATTACTGCGGCGGTTTGCCGCTGGGACGCAAACTGAAGGCGTTCGTGCCCGGCGGTGGCTCAGCTCCGTGGTTCACGCCAGCGCAGTTGGACCTGCCTTTTGAGGCATCTGAGGTGGGTCCGCAAGGTTCAATGCTGGGTTCAGGAGCGGTGATGGTGATGGACGACACCACAGACATTCCAGCTGCGGCGCTGACGTTGACCAAGTTCTACGCGCACGAATCTTGCGGCAAGTGCGTGCCGTGCCGGGAGGGTGCCACTTGGCTGGAGCGTGTGCTGCGGCGCGTGTGCGACGGCACCGGCACCCCGCGCGATCTTGAGCTGCTGACAGAGATTGGCGCTTCGATCAGCCCGGGAGATTTTCCACACGCAGCCGTACCCGAGCGTGGCCTTGAGGCGAAACCGTTTCCGTACCAGATGACCACGATCTGCTTCGTGGGCCCGTCGGCCTTTGCGCCGCTGCACTCCGCCTTGACGCTGTTCGGTGAAGAGTTTGAGGCTCGGGTAGCCCCGAATGCTCGCCTCGATGCGGAGCTATCAGACGCGCAAGCGGTGCCTCACCGACGGACCGGTACTTGGTCGGAGGTGCAAGTCAATGTCTGAAACGACTGCTGCGGATGCGCCGTTGAGCACGGTGGAGGTGACAATCGACGGTGCTGCTGTGCAAGCACGGCCGGGTGAGCTGGTTATTGCAGCGGCGGAGCGGGCCGGGGTACACATCCCGCGTTTCTGCTACCACGAGCGCATGAGTTCGGTCGGCATGTGCCGCATGTGCCTTGTCGAGATCGACACTGGCCGCGGCCCGCAGCTGCAGGCGTCGTGCATGGTCTCGGTGTCTCCGCAGATGGTGGTGAACACAACCAGCGAGCGCACGCAGCGTGCCCAAGAAGGCGTGCTTGAGATGCTGCTCATCAACCATCCGCTCGATTGCCCGGTCTGCGACAAGGGCGGCGAATGCCCCCTGCAGGACCAGACGATGGCGTACGGGCCGGGCGAGTCCCGCTTTGTGGAGGAGAAGCGACATTTCCCCAAGCCGATCCCCATCTCTGAGTTGGTCCATCTCGACCGTGAGCGTTGCATTCTCTGCGACCGCTGCACCCGGTTCGCGGACGAGATCGCCGGCGACCCGCTCATTGACTTCACTGAGCGCGGCAACGACACGCAAGTGCTGACGTTCCCCGGGGAACCGTTTTCGTCGTATTTTTCGGGGAACACGGTGCAGATCTGTCCGGTGGGGGCGCTCACTGCAGCGCCGTACCGCTTCAAGGCGCGACCTTGGGACCTGAGCGAGGCCGAGTCCACTTGCACCATGTGCGCGGTCGGCTGCCGGGTTGCAATCCAGTCCTCACGCAACGAGCTAGTGCGCAGTGTTGGGGTGGATATCGATTCGGTGAACCACGGCTGGCTCTGTGACAAGGGACGGTTCGCCTACGGCTCGCTCAACAGCCCCGAGCGCCTAACGATGCCGTTGCAGGCACGCTCCGACAGCCGACTTGCCGATGTCGCTCTCAGCGAGCCGATGCACGGTTTCGTGCCGTCGGACTGGGCTGGAGCGCTTGATGCGGTTGCTAGCGCCATCAAAGCGGCTCGGCCCGGAGCGATTGCTGTGCTCGGCGGTGCCCGCGGCACGAACGAGGACGCCTACGCATGGTCGAAGCTGGCTCGCACCGTTCTGCGGACCAACAACGTCGATGCTCACCTAGGTGATGGGCTGGCCGCAGAACTCACTGTCGGTCTCGGGACCGCGACGATCGACGACGCCTGCAACGCCGACACCACGCTGCTCGTGTGTGGCGATCTGCGCGAAGAGCTACCGGTGTTGCACTTGCGTCTGCGCGGTGCTGCACGAGCGCGTACGACGCGCCTAGTTGAGATCGCCCCGACCGAGACCGGCCTTACCCGGGAAGCGGTGAGAAGCGAGCGCTGCCGCGGCGGCGAAGCGGCGTCGGTTTTGCGCGACCTGCTTGATAGCGACGACCCGCTCTACGACGAGTTGGCCGGTGGGTCGGTAGTCGTGGTGCTTGGGCGTTCGTCTGTTGCAGAGTCCGCCGACGCGGCCGCAGCAGCGGCAGCGGTGATAGCGGATCGTCTACCGCATGCCACGTTCCTTATCGCTGCCCGGCGGGGGAACGTCCGAGGCGCACTCGACATGGGTCTTGCCCCGGGTTTGCTGCCGGGCCGCAGCTTGTGTACCCATCCAACCCCTGAGCTTGCAGCAGCCTGGGGCGAGCTGCCGACTGAGCCGGGGTGTGACGCGGCATCCATCTTGGCTGCAGCCGAAGCGGGGGACATAGATGTGCTTTTTCTGGTCGGCGCAGACCCCGTAACCGACTTTCCCGACAGCGTGCTAGCACGGCTCGGGGTGGCCGGCGCGCGCACGGTTGTTGCAGTGGACACTTTTGTGAACTCCTCAACCCTAGAGGCGGACATCGTGCTGCCCGCTGCGGCGTTCGGTGAGAAGGCCGGAACCACCACCAACGTTGAGGGCCGCGTCTTTGCGATGAATGCTTTGGTGACCTCGCCGGGTTCAGCGCGTGCGGATTGGATGATTGCCGCTGAGTTGGCGCTGCGTTGCGGTGCCGACCTCGGGTTCGTGTCTGTTGAAGAGATCACGGCTGAGATAGCTGCACTTTGTGAGACCCATGCCGAAATAACGGGATCGCTCCCCGGCAGCGATGGCGTGTTGGTGAAGAGTGCGGCGTTTGAGCCTGTGTTGTCTGTAGATCAGCCGCCGACATCTCGGGATGCCTATGGCTTGCGCTTGGTTTGCAACCGCAAGCTGTACGACGGAGGTGTAACCGTGGCCCACACACCGGCGCTGGCACCGCTGCGGGCTGAGACATCCGTACGTGTACACCCTGTCGATCTTGCGCGAGTGGGCGTCGGATCGGGCACCGAGGTTGAGGTGTACACCACCCGAGGCGCTTTGCGGTTGCCGATTGTCGCGGACTCCGGTGTTGGTAGAGGAAATGCGGTGCTGCCGTTTCCGTCGCCACATCTTGACACCGGCGCGCTTGTTGATGCCCGCGCAGCGGTGATTGACGTTCGCTTTGAGACCAGCGTTGTTGCAGAGCCAGTGTTGTGATGGGCCGGTGTTGTGATGGGTGATCCGTTGTTCGCCGATGGCGTCGACGGGGGCGACATCGCTGTCATGGGTGTCAAAGTGCTCGTGGCTTTTGCCGCGCTGCTTGTTGCCACGATGTTCATGATCTGGTTTGAACGCAAGCTGATTTCGGACATGCAGCATCGCATTGGCCCCAATGTGGCCGGTCCGTGGGGGCTGTTGCAGGCGTTTGCCGATGGCGTCAAGTTTTTCTTCAAAGAAGATTTGCGCCCTGCGAACGCAGACCCTTTGGTGTTCCGGTTAGCGCCGTATATCTCGGCGGTGACTGCGTTCGTCGCCTTTGCCATTGTGCCCGTCGGTGGTGTGTTCGCCGACGAGCCGGGCCGCCAAGGCACGGTCACGCTGTTCGGCAAAGAGACGATTCTCCAAGTAGCCGACCCCCCAGTCGGTGTTTTGCTGCTGCTGGCGATGTCGTCCGTTGCTGTGTACGGCGTGATGCTGGCGGGGTGGTCGTCTGGGTCTAAATACCCGCTCATCGGCTCGGTGCGAGCTTCGGCGCAGGCCATCTCTTATGAGGCAGCTTTGGGCATGTCGATAGTGGCGGTGGTGATCGTGACTGGTTCGCTCTCCACTCAGAGCATCGTGGCATCTCAGGCCGGAGGCGTGAATACTTGGCTGCTGCTAACCACCGGTGTTGTGCCGTTCGTGGTCTTTTTGATCTCCGCTACCGCCGAGCTGAACCGGCCACCGTTCGATCTGGTGGAGGCCGAGCAGGAACTGGTCGGCGGCTTTCACACGGAATACTCCTCTATCCGCTTCGCGTTGTTCTTCTTGGCCGAGTTCATGAACGTCATCACGATGTCGGCGATTATGGTCACACTGTTCTTCGGCGGCCCGGCGGGGCCGGTGTTCTTTGGCTGGACGTGGCTGTGGCCGACCGTTTGGTTCTTGGCCAAAGTTCTTGTGTTTTTGTTCGTGTTTGTGTGGTTCCGGGCGACGTTGCCGCGGCTGCGTTACGACCAACTCATGTCGCTGGGGTGGAAGGTGCTTATCCCGGTGATGCTGTTCTGGTTGATGTTTTTGGGTCTTGTACAGGTGTCTGGTGTGCGGGGCTGGAACCGGATATGGACGTTCGTTGCGTCTGCAGTGGGTTTTGCGCTTGGGTGGCTGCTGCTGTCGGCGGCGTTGCGAGCCGCCAAGCGCAACTCAGCGGATGCCGCCGAGGACATGCCGATCACCACCGCAGGGAGAAACTGATGGGCCTTCTCGACGGGTTCGTGGTGACGTTCGGCAAGCTCTTTGATGAGCGCGTGACCACTGAGTATCCGCACGACAAGCGGCCGAAGCCGCCGCGCTTTCACGGCCGCCATGTGCTCAACCGTTACCCCGACGGTATGGAGAAATGCATTGGCTGTGAGCTGTGCGCTGGGGTGTGCCCTGCTCGCTGCATCTATGTGCGAGGTGCCGACAACCCTCCTGACAATCCGGTGGCGCCGGGGGAGCGTTATGGCTACGTCTATGAGATCAACTATTTGCGTTGCATCCATTGTGATCTGTGCGTGGAGGCCTGCCCCACCGAGGCCATCACCGAGACAAAGGTCTTTGAGTTCAGCTTCCCCACTCGACGCGATGCCATCTACACCAAAGAAGAACTACTCACCGACGACGACGGCCTTCCTCAACCTCAGCCGTGGGAGCTGTGGCATCAAGACGATGACAAGCACACTTCGGGCTGGATGCGCGCAACCTCACCGTCAGGCGATCCGTCGTATGAGGGCCTCGTCGGTTGGAGCGCAGAGCTGGGTTACGGCGTGCGGGCACCCGAGCAGGGCCAACACGCCGAACTTGATGAACCCGATGCAGTTGACGCTTTCGACGCTGCGTCCCAAGCCATATCTGAGGCGCCCGAACCCAGCCATGACGACGCAGGCACCGAGCCCAGCCATGGGAGCGGACGCTGATGGTTGAGGTGGCTGTGTTTGCAGTTGCCGCTACAGCATGTCTCGTTGGCGCATTCGGCGTGGTGCTGTCGCGCAATCCTGTGCATGCCGCGCTGATGCTGGTGATGACGTTGTTCGGTATAGCGGTGTTGTTCGTGGCCCAGCAGGCGCATTTCATCGCAGCTGTGCAGGTCATCGTCTATGCGGGCGCGATTGTTGTGCTGTTTTTGTTCGTCATCATGCTGCTCGGCGTTGACCGAGCCGCTGAGCTGTCATTGGATGCATTGCCGGCACAGCGTTGGACTGCTGCTGCGTTCGGTCTCGGCAGCACAGCCGTGCTGGTCTGGCTGGTGGCGGCTGTTGACCGGTTGTTCAAGGGTGCTAAATCGCTGGCGCTGGAGTCGGCTGCGATCCCGAGCGCCGCCGACACCGGCGACCCCACCGACTATGTCGCGGATGTGAGCGCTCTTGCTAGGTCGTTGTTTGACGAGTATGTGTACGCGTTTGAGGTGACCTCGCTGCTGCTCATTGTGGCTGTCATTGGCACGGTGATCTTGGCGCGACGCAGCCCCGGCGCCGCTGGGCGGCGCGTAGATGAGCACAGTGCCGCTGGGCGGCGCGTAGATGAGCACAGTGCCGCTGGGCGGCGCGTAGATGAGCACAGTGCCGCTGGGCGGCGCGTAGATGAGCACAGTGCCGACCGATGAGCAATCTTGAGGTGGTGACGAGCTGGTACTTGGTTCTTGGCGCGCTGTTGTTCATCATTGGCGGTGCCGGGTTGTTGGTGCGACGCAACCCGCTCATCATGCTGATGTGCGTCGAACTGATGCTGAACGGTGTCAACCTCAGTTTCATCGCGTTTGCCAACCGTTTCGGCGATGTGCATGGGCAGACAGTGGTGCTTTTCGTGCTGGTAGTCGCTGCCGCTGAGGTTGTGGTGGGTCTCGGACTGGTGGTCGCCGTGCTGCGCGCCTCCCCGCGAGCCACGGCTGACGATCTATCGGCGCTCAAGGGTTAGAAGCGGGGACTGCAACGATGGTCGAGTTGGTGTGGCTCATTCCCGCGCTCCCTCTCGTTGGGTTCGCGGTGCTGCTCGCTGGCGGGCCGCGTCTGGGCGACCCTCGGGCTGGCTGGCTCGCCACTGCCGCTAGTGCAGGGTCGTTCCTGCTGACAATCGTCACTTTCGTCGGGCTGCTAGGACTTGACGCCACAGCCGGTGGTGCTGGGGGCCACGCCGGTCGGTGGCATGTCTCGGTGCTGTTTGAGTGGATGCCGATCGGCGGCCTCAACGTTGACGCGGCACTGCTGGTGGATCCTCTGTCGATGACCATGGCGCTCTTTGTGACCGGTGTCGGGACGCTGATCCACCTCTACTCGATCGGCTACATGAGCGGCGACCCGAAGTACTCAAAGTTCTTCTTGTACCTCAACTTATTCCTGTTTTCGATGCTCATGTTGGTGCTGGGCGAGAACCTCGTCGTGACCTTCTTGGGATGGGAAGGGGTCGGCACATGCTCGTACCTGTTGATCTCGTTCTGGCACGAGCGACCCGCCGCAGCGACCGCCGCTAAGAAGGCGTTTGTTACCAATCGAATCGGCGATTTCGGCTTCTTGGTGGCCACGTTCTTGCTGTGGACCACGCTCGGCACGGTTTCTTACGCCGGTTCTGAGAGCCTCGCTGTGGGTGCTTCGGGTCTCGCCACGGGAACCGCCACAGCCGTGTCGTTGCTGTTGCTATTGGCTGCCGCCGGCAAGTCGGCGCAGATTCCGCTGTATGTCTGGCTGCCTGATGCCATGGAAGGTCCTACCCCGGTCTCGGCCATGGTGCATGCCGCCACGATGGTGACTGCCGGTGTGTATCTGCTGGTGAGGCTCAATCCAGTGCTGACCGATACGGCCTTGGTCGTAATTGCGACCGTGGGCGCTGCCACGGCGCTCTTTGCTGCGCTTGCGGCCGTTGCTCAGCAAGACATCAAGAAGGTGTTGGCGTATTCCACTATTAGCCAGCTCGGCTACATGTTCTTGGCGATCGGTTCGGGCGCTTATGTGGCGGCGATCTTTCATGTGGTCACGCATGCGTTCTTCAAGGGCTTGCTTTTCTTGGGTTCCGGGTCGGTCATACATGGCATCGGCGGCGAGCAGGACATGCGCCGCATGGGAGGGTTGCGCGCCTTCATGCCCATCACTGCGGCCACGTTCGTTGTGGGCTGGCTGGCGATTGCCGGTGTGCCGCCGTTTTCGGGTTTTTGGTCGAAAGACGAGATTCTGCTGGCGGCCTGGGAGCAGCATTGGTTGTTGTGGGCCGTGGGCTTGGTCACTGCATTGTTGACGGCGTACTACATGAGCCGTCAGATCTTCTTGGTGTTCTTTGGCTCGCAGCGCTGGAACGACGAAGTCCATCCGCACGAATCTCCCCCCACCATGACGCTGCCGCTTGTGCTGCTAGGAGGCGCGGCGGCTGTCGGTGGTGTCATCAATCTGCCGTTGGTGAAGGATTGGCTGGTGCTGGAGCACTTCTTGGAGCCGGTGCTGGCTCACCCGCATCACTTCGGATCTTCTACGGCTTGGAAGGTGGTCTCGGCGCTGATCGCTGCCACAGCGGCGCTCGGCGGTATTGCGTTTGCAGTTTGGGCTTGGTTGAAAGCCCGCATCCCGACTGACCGGCTTGAGCCGCCGTTGCTTGAGCACGCGTTCTACGTGGACGCGACGATCTCAAAAGTGGTCGGCACCGCAGGCACGCAAGCGTTTGAGGCTGCTGCTATGGCCGACCAGCGCGTGGTGGATGGTGCTGTCAACGGTGTCGCACGGCTTGTGCGGAAGCTGGGCGAAGCGGTACGTCCGCTGCAGTCTGGCTACTTGCGTCACTATGCGTCTGGCGTCGCTCTGGGCGCCGTCGTTGTGGTTGTGTGGCTGGTGTTGCGAGGCATCTCGTGAGCGGGAGCGCTCTGTTGGCCGCGTCAAGCTCGGGCATCGATTTTCCGTTGCTCAACGCACTGATCTTTGTGCCCGCTGCGGGCGCTGCGGTGGTCGCTTTGTTGCCAAGAAGCCGACCGGATCTCGCCCGACCCATAGGAGCGCTGTTCGCTGGCATTGCGGGCGCTTTGGCCCTAGCACTGGCTTGGCAGTTCGACTCTGCAGCGGCACAGCAGGCCTCCTCGGTTGGGGAGGGTTTTCAGTTCGTCAGCCAGCAGTCGTGGATCCCAGCGCTTGGCATCTCTTGGAAGGTCGGTGTTGACGGCATCTCGCTGTGGCTGGTGGTGCTGACCAGCGTGATCGTGCCGCTCGTGCTGGCCGGCGTCGATCCGCATCACGATCCCAAGCCCTACACGGCCTGGATGCTGCTGCTGCAAGCCGGTTCGGTTGGTGCTTTCGTGGCACTTGATCTGTTCTTGTTTTTCGTGATGTTTGAAGCAGTGCTTGTGCCCATGTACTTGCTGATCGCGGGTTGGGGTTACGACGGCCGCCGCTACGCCGCCACCAAATTCTTCATCTACACAATGGCGGGCTCTGCGCTGCTGCTCGTGGCTACCGTGGCTATCGCCGTGCTCGGCTCGCCGCCAAGCGGCATCACCTTCGACCTGGTGACATTGGCGGAGAGCCAGCAGCTAGCCACCAACACAGCACGCCTTTGTTTCGTGGCTTTCGCTATCGCTTTCTTAGTGAAAGTGCCTGTGGTGCCGTTGCATACTTGGCTGCCCGATGCACACACTGAGGCACCCACAGCCGGCTCGGTGGTGTTGGCGGCGGTGCTGCTGAAGCTCGGCACTTACGGCTTGCTGCGGTTCGGCTTGTACTTGTTCCCCGAGGCATCCGACTGGGCTGCGCCTGTGCTGGTCACCGTCGGCGTGGTGGGAGTGATCTGGGGCGCGGTCACTGCTGCTGTTCAACGTGACCTCAAGCGATTGGTGGCCTACTCCTCCATAGCGCATATGGGCTTCATCGTGCTGGGCATTTTCGCTTTCACTGCTGAGGCCATCGGCGGTGGCGTGATCCAGATGGTCAACCACGGCATCAGCACTGGAGCGTTGTTTCTCTTGGTGGGGATGCTGTACGAACGGCGGCAAACACGGCAGATCGACGAACTCACTGGCATCGCGTCGGCTGCCCCGGTCTATGCGGGTGTCTTCACGCTGATCATGTTGTCGTCGATTGGTGTGCCAGGTCTCAACGGTTTCGTCGGCGAATTTTTGATCTTGATCGGCTCGTTTGAAACTAGGCGTTGGTGGACGGTCATAGCAGCGACGGGGGTGATACTTGCGGCGTTGTACTTGCTGTGGGCCTACCAGCGCGTGTTCCACGGTCCACCAGCGGCGGCTGACCGCCAGACGCCCGACCTGCGCTTGGGTGAGTTGGTGACGCTCGCACCGTTCGTCATCGCCGCTGTAGTGCTCGGGGTGTATCCCAAGCCGTTGCTTGAAGCCACCGAGCCCGCTGCGGATCGACTGCTCTCTCACCTCGCCCGCCATAGCGATTTCGAGCTGCCGGACCCGGGCGACCCAGTGATCATCGGCGCTGGTCACGGCGCTGGGGACAGCGCGGAGGGTCACAGTGCTGGGGACAGCGCGGAGAGTCACGGCGAGGACGAACACTGATGCCGTCGCTTGACGAACTGCTCAGTGAGACGTTTGTGCCGCCGAGTGTTGATTGGTGGGCACTGGTCCCGCAGATCATCCTCGTGGTTGCTGCACTCGGTTTGCTGCTGGTGTCCTCACTGGCACCGCGGGCACTCCCTAGCTGGGCATCCATCTTCACTGCGGTCGTCGCGGGCACAGCCGCAGCTGTCGTGGCTGCCGTGCAGTGGGGCGTGCGGGGAACCGCGCCTCGTCCCACGCTGGCAGGTGCTTTCGTCAGCGACGGATTCGGCCTGCTGCTCACGGTGCTCATCGGTGCAGGTGTGGTCATAACAGCACTCGTGGCGCATGGCACTCTCGACCGCTACGGCATAGCACCGCCGGAGTTCGCGGCGCTGCTGTTGACCTCGGCAACAGGGGCCGTCGTCATGGTCGGTGCGAACGACCTCATCGCGTTGTTCTTGGGCCTCGAGTCGCTGTCGATTGCCCTCTATGTGCTGATAGCGCTGGCAGGTCGCCGGGCCAGCGCTCGCGAGTCGGCGGTTAAGTACTTCGTGCTGGGCGCGTTCAGTTCAGCGTTCTTCCTCTATGGCGTTGCGCTCATCTATGGGGCTACGGGCGGCACGAACCTCAGCGGAGTTGGCGAGTTCCTCTCTGGGACGGTGCGAGAAACCGACTATTTGCTGCTAGCTGGCATTGCGTTGGTTCTCGTCGGCTTGGGTTTCAAGGTGGCCGCGGTCCCGTTTCATTTTTGGGCACCTGATGTGTATGAGGGCGCTCCCACGCCGGTCACTGGCTACTTGGCGTCGATTGCCAAAGCCGCAGGATTCGCGGCGTTGGCTCGTGTGCTGTACGCCTCCTTCGGCGACCAGGGCGATGCTTGGTCGCCGGTACTGGTCGGGATGGCGTTTGCCACACTCGCCGTCGGCGCAGTGATGGCCATCTGCCAGTCCGACGTTAAGCGCATGCTGTCGTTCAGTTCGATCAGCCACGCCGGTTTCGTGCTGGTGGGCCTCTCGGCTGCGTCGACGGCCAACACAGAGGCGTTGTTGGCTGCGGGGGAAGCCAGCGCCGTGTCGTCGGCTGTGTTTTACCTTGTGGCTTACTCGTTCATGGCGCTGGGCAGTTTCGCCGTGCTGTCGGCCCTCGGTCCCGAACATCAATCTGCAGATACGGATGCAGATACGGACACTGACGACTCCGACTCCGAAGCCCCCAATTCCAAAGCCTTGAGTTCCCATGCGCTGAGCCGCTACGACGGGCTGGCGCGCCGTCGACCGGTGCTGGCGCTTGCTTTCGCCTTGCTGCTGTTGGCTCAGGCAGGCGTGCCGCTCACGGCGGGCTTCTGGGCGAAAGTCGAAGTAATCCGTGCTGCTATCGGTGCCCGCGGTTACATCTTGGCTGCCGTAGCGATGATCACGGCGGTGGTGAGTGCGTTCGCATATTTGCGTGTCGTGCTGGCCATGTATGCCACCAAGCGCGCAGCTGCCAACGATGAATCTGCCAACGACGCGGTTGCCAACGACGTAGCGCCGGTGGCGCGCGTCAACCGCCCACGCTGGGGAGGCTTGCCGCCGACGGGGGTGGTCGCCATAGCGTTCTGCGTGGCGGTGACGCTTGTGGTCGGTGTCGTCCCTCAGACACTCCTGCGATGGAGCGCGGATGTCGCCCTGTCGATCATCCCGTAGAGCGTTTCCCTAGAGCACACCGCAGAACATTCGCACTCCGCATCAGCATTCTGCAACTGCAACAGGGCCGATTCCATGCCCGAAGGAAAGCTCCACGAGCACGACTTCAACGCCGCAGTCACCTCTGCACCCGTCATGGGCGGATCGGCATGGTGCGCGCTGTTGCACGATGATCCGGTGGTGCGTTTCGCGGCGCAGGGGGGCGCGGAGTCGCTAGCGTTGCCGTCCGTGTCCGACCTCCTGCGGAGCTATCTGACCGTCGCGGTATTCGGCGCAGCGGCAGTTTTGATGGCCTTCACGATGTTCGGTGTGGCGCGGATCCTGCGGCCACAGCGACCGACACCGCAGAAACTCATCGCTTATGAAAGTGGCGTCGATCCTGTTGGCGGCGACTGGTCCCAAAGCCAGATCAGGTACTACGTCTTCGCGGTGCTCTTTGTTCTGTTCGATGTCGAAGCTGTGTTCATTTTCCCTTGGGCCTCGCGACTTGAGGTCTACTCCTTGTTCGGTCTCGTTGAGATGGCGATCTTTGTTTTCATCTTGGTGCTGGGTCTGTTTTATGCATGGCGCAAGGGCGTCCTGCGCTGGGTGTAAGAGACCAAAGGAAGCTCACGATGGCACTTGTTGACAAAGTCAAACTGCCCAAGCCGCTGACGTGGCTGTTGAACTTCGGTCGAGCTCGTTCGCTGTGGGTGTACCAATGGGGCTTGGCTTGCTGCGCCATTGAGATGGGCGCCGCGTTCGGCTCGCCTCGCTATGACGTCATGCGGCTGGGGGTGATCCCTTTCCCCGCTAGCCCGCGCCAAGCTGACTTGGTGGTGATCTCAGGCACAGTCACCGACAAGATGGCACCAGTCATCCGCCGTCTCTATGAGCAGATGCCCGAGCCTAAATACGTGATCTCGATGGGATCGTGCGCCAACTGCGGCGGTCCGTATTGGGACAGCTACTCCGTGACCAAGGGTGTTGACCAGGTCATCCCCGTTGACGTGTACGTCCCGGGCTGTCCGCCGCGTCCTGAGGCGCTGCTGGAGGGCATCGTGCTGTTGCAGGAGCGCATTGCGCGTGAGGACATGACCGAACGCTGGAAGGGCGAGCCGATAGTGGTGCCGCCCACCGCCGCGTCTCCCACCGCCTCGCCCGCAGCGGTATCTCTCGGAGCGAGATCGGCGTAGGCGCAGCGATGACAGATGAGACCAACGACGATGTCGCAGCGCCGGGTGACGATGCCCGCGAAGCGCTCGCCGCCGAACTGGCAGAGCTGCTGGGCGACAAGGTGACGCAGACACATGTCGAACCCGGCCAGAATCTTTGGCTGCGCGTCGAACTTGAGCACTGGCGTGACGCGTTGGCAGCGCTACGTGATGCCGGTTTCGTTTACTTCGGCTTTTTGTCGGCCATTGACTGGTCGGATGCACCCGAGGGTCGCTACGAGGACACCCCCTTTGATGCCCCCGGCGTCGGCCAACAAGAAGACGATGCGACCGGTGCTACTTCTGTGCAGACAGTGCGCCGAGCTGGTGGCGAGACCCGTTTCCAGTTGCTCGCACAACTGCATTCACCCCATAGGCGCGCTGCTGTGATCGTCAAAGCCGACCTTGCCACTGACGACGATGACACACCGGCGGTTGTTGAGTCGATCGTCGATATTTTCGCTGGTGCCGACTGGCACGAACGAGAAGTTCACGAAATGTTCGGCATTGTCTTTTGTGGCCACCCGAACCTCGCGCACATATATCTGCCGACCGAATTTGAGGGCCACCCGTTGCGCAAAGATTTCCCGCTGCTGGCCCGCGCCGTCAAGCCGTGGCCGGGCGTGGTTGACATCGAAGAGATCCCACCAGAACTCGAAGCACAACTTGAAGCCGAGGTCATGGCCAGCTTCGAAGCGGCAGGGGCAGACCAATGAACTCGGCGAATCCAGCGATGGTGTCCGACAACGCTCGCCGACTCTCCTCGGGAGCCGATCTGCGTTCACAGCAGGCGTACGTAGCGACACAAGCCGCCGATGCCCGCGTGAACGTCGAACTCGACACAGGCGACATGACGCTCAACATCGGCCCGCAGCACCCTGCTACTCACGGCACGCTGCGCATCGCCTGCCAACTCGACGGCGAGCAGGTCATCTCTGCGGAGCCGCTGATGGGTTATATGCACCGCGGCTATGAGAAGCTCTGCGAGGTTCGCACCTTCCCGCAATGCACCACGCTGATTAACCGAATCGACTGGCTTGGCAGCTTCGCCAACGAGGTGCCGTTCATCCTCGCCGCTGAGCAGCTCATGGGCATTGAGGCACCGCCCCGTGCCCAGTGGATTCGCACGCTCTTATTTGAGCTGAGCCGCATCGCCAACGTGGCGCTGTTCTTGGGTGACATGGGCGTACAAGTGGGCGCTCTCACTCCGGTGTTCTTTGCCTTCCGCGACCGTGAGCGGGTGCTCAACCAGATTGAGGCGGCGACCGGCGGCCGGTTCCACCCCAACTTCGACCGCATCGGCGGTCTCAAGGATGACCTGCCGCGCGGTTGGATCGACGAGACCCACGATGTCATGGCCAAAATGCGAGGCTTCTGCGACGAGATGGAAGACCTGCTGATGGGCAATGAGATCTTCCAGACGCGCTGTCGCAGCGTGGGTGTCATTCCCGACGAGATTGCGCTCAACTATGGCCTTTCAGGTGCCAATCTGCGGGCCAGCGGGGTCGATTGGGACCTGCGCCGCGATGCCAATCCGGGCTTGGCTTGGGACCAAGTCGACTGGCGTGTGTGGACCCATCCCGACGGAGACTCTTTCGCCCGTTACTGGGTGCGACTGCAAGAAACTAGAGAGGCAACCAAGATTGTCGATCAGCTGCTTGATGGCCTTCCCTCGGGACCGATCATGGCGAAAGTGCCTCGCATCATCAAGGTGCCTGCGGGTGAGGCGTATGTCTCTACAGAGAATCCACTCGGCGAGATGGGCTACTACGTGGTGTCCAAGGGAGGTCTAGAGCCGTTCAGGGTGAAGATCCGCACGCCTAGCTTCAGCAACATCTCTGTCGTGCCGTGGGTGATGCGCGGCACCTACGTACCCGACATCATCACGATCTTGGGCTCGCTCTATTTCATTCTTGGGGATATAGACCGATGAGCACTGACCGATGAGCACTGACCGATGAGCGAGGGGCAGTGACAGCGCTGGGGTCTCTTGACGTGTCCGGCGCGCTTGGCCTTGCCTATTGGGCGGAGACTGCCATCAAGCTCGGTGTTGCGCTTGTGGTTATCCCAACAGCGGCGCTGTTGTTGGGTTATTTGTTTTTGCTGAAGATGATGGCTTTCATGCAGAGCCGACTGGGGCCCACTGATGTTGGCCCCTATGGCACGCTGCAACTAATAGCCGATGCGGTCAAGTTCCTCCAAAAAGAAGACATCCACCCCGCAGCGGCAGATCGGCGGGTCTTTCGAGCAGCGCCCGTGGTGGTACTCGCGTCGTCGTTCTTGCTGTTCGTGGTGCTGCCCACTGGCCCCGACGCGGTCGTAGAGAGCCTCGACACCGGGATCTTCTACGCCATGGCCGTCTCGTCGCTGTCGGTTCTGGGCGTGCTCATGGCGGGCTGGGCTTCGGCTAACAAGTACGCGCTGTTAGGCGGTTTGAGAGCAGCCGGGCAGCTCATTGCGTACGAGTTGCCGCTGATCTTGGCCGTGATGGGCGTGGTAATCCAAGCCGACTCGCTCAACTTGCAAGAGATCGTTCGGGCGCAGGCCGAAGGCGAGATCTTCGGGTTCGGCCTTATCGGCAACCCGTTCATCCTCACCCAGTTCCTAGGTTTTTTGATCTTCATGATCTCAGCGCAAGCCGAGCTGACGCAGACACCGTTTGACATGCCGGTCGCCGAAACCGAGCTAGTCGGCGGTTTTCATGTTGAGTACACCGGCTTCCGCTTTTTGCTGTTCTTCATGGCCGAGGTGGCTACGGCCTTCGCTTTCTCGGCTTTGGCAGCTGTGCTGTTCTTGGGCGGCTGGTGGGTCCCCGGCTTCAGCTTTGATTCCCCAGCGCTCAATGTGTTGGGCCCGGTGGTGATGCTGTTGAAAATACTCCTCGTGGCCTTCGTCATTTTCTGGATCAGGTTCACGTACCCGCGTCTGCGCGAAGACCAGCTGCAGAAGTTCGCGTGGAAGGTGCTTATTCCCTTGTCGTTGGCCAACATCGTGGTGACCGGAATCTTCAAGGTGGTGCTGTAGTGATGGGCAGGTACTGACATGCCACAACTTCCTGGACTGCTGAAAGGCCTCGGCGTGACAGCGCGTACCGCTGCGCGCACGTTGTTTCCCAAGCGCGGTCTTCGCACGCTCATTCCCGCACCACAGCAAGGTGCGGTCACCGTGCAGTATCCCCACGAGAAGGAGGCCCCGCCTGACCGCGCCCGTGGGGTTATCGCCTTGCATGAGGAGAACTGCACAGCCTGCATGTTGTGCTCGCGTTCTTGCCCCGACTGGTGCATCTACATTGAGGGCCACAAAGTGAAAGCCCCGCCTCGCCGCGCCGGCGGCAAAGCTCGCACGGTCAACGTGGTGGACCGTTTCGACATCGACTATGCGCTGTGCATGTACTGCGGCATCTGTGTGGAGGTATGCCCGTTCGACGCGTTGTTCTGGTCGCCCGAGTACGAGTATTCCGAGCCGCACATCGCCGATCTGTTGCACGACCGGATTCGTCTCAGCGAGTGGATGGAGACCGTTCCAGAGTTTTTGGCGTACGAGCCGGGCTCTGAGCAGAAAGTGCGCAAGGTTCCCGACTTTGGTCCAGACGACTTTGCGCCCAAGCGCCAGCTCGAGATTGGGAGCTAGGACTTCAACATGGTCTCGCAGAACATCGCCTTCGGCATCATTGCGGGGATCACCGTGCTGGCCGCCATCGGCGTGGTCTCAACGCGCAACATCGTGCATGCGGCCCTGTTTTTGGTGGCAGTGCTGGGCGGCTTGGCTGCGAACTACATACTGCTCACCGCAGAGTTCATCGCGACCACTCAAGTGCTGGTTTACATCGGTGCTGTGATGGTGCTGTTTCTGTTCGGCATCATGTTGACTCGGGCACCGATCGGGCGAATACCTCAGATGACAGGAGCGACATGGCCGGTCGCGGCGCTGTCGGCGGCGGCTTTGGGCGGGGTGACTGTCTATGCCCTCATTGACCGTTTCGGGGCCGACTCGCTGGCAGACGAAAATACGGTGTTTCGCACTGCTGACGTGTCGGACTCGATCTTTTCGCAGTTCATCATCCCGTTTGAAGCTGTCTCGGTGTTGCTGCTAGCTGCACTGATTGGCGCTGTCGTGCTGGCGCGGCGGGACTGAAGCGATGACTGCGATTCACTTCCGCAAGGTCGGCCGATGCTGCTAAACCAGTTCCTGCTGTTGGGCGCGTTGCTGTTCGCGGTTGGTGTCTATGGCGTGCTGGCGCGTCGCAACGGCGTGATGGTGCTGATGTCGATTGAGCTGATGCTCAACGCTGTCAACCTCAATCTGGTGGCGTTCGGGGTGCAGCACGATGTTGTCTCTGGGCAGGTCTTTGCTTTGTTCGTGATTGCTGTCGCTGCTGCTGAAGTGGGGGTGGGCTTGGCCATCGTGCTGCTGTTGTACCGCAACCGCAAGTCGATTGCAGTTGACGAGTTTGACCTGATGAAGGGCTGAGCGCGCGTATGTGGACCTTGCTACTGGACAACGCTTTTGTGATCCCGTTAATCCCGGCGATCTCCTTCGTTGTCATCTTGTTGTTCGGTCGCAGCTTCATCGGCGTTGAACGGGTCCACAAAGTGGGCATCGCCGCGGTGGGCATCGTGTGGGTCCTCTCGCTATTCGCGGCTGTCTCTTGGATCGTGACGGTCGAAGACAGCAAGTCATCCCCGCACGATGATGCCTCCTATGCGCTCATTGAAACCCATGAGGGTTTGAGCGCCGTCGGCGCAAGCTCGCTCGACGGCGGCCTGCATTTGGCAGCCGACGACGATGGCTACACCGACGATGGTCACAGTTACGCCTCTGCAGAGCCGGTGATCTCTAGAGTCGGCGGCTGGTGGTCTTCGGGCCTACAAAGCTTCGCCGTAGGCACTTTGGTGGACGGCCAGACCGTGCTGCTGTTGATCGTCGTCACGTCGATCTCATTGCTGGTGCATATCTATTCCACCGAGTACCTGAGAGGCGACCGGCGATACGTCCACTACTACGCCTTCTTGAGCCTGTTCACCGCCTCAATGCTCTTCTTCGTCATGGCCCAGAACTTGGTTCAGATGATTGTGGGCTGGGAGCTCGTCGGTGTGTGCAGCTTCGCGCTGATCGGCCACTGGTGGGAGGAAAGACCAAACACCGACGCGGCACTCAAGGCGTTCTTAACCAACCGTGTCGGTGACATCGGCCTGCTGGTCGGCGTGATCATATTGTTCGGCACATTCGGTACGTTCGACATCGACACCATCAACCGCGCTGTCGGCGAGCGGGGCAGCGAGGTTCACCTTGCGCTGCTGATGGCATCGATTGCGCTGATGGCGGCCGTGTGCTCCAAGTCGGGCCAGTTCCCGCTGCACACATGGCTGCCCGATGCCATGGCAGGCCCCACACCGGTGTCAGCCTTGATTCATGCCGCCACGATGGTCGTGGCGGGCGTCTACATGATTGGGCGGCTGTATCCGGTCTTTTATGAGGGATTTTCCATCGGCACTTCGTCGATCAATTTGATGGCTTTCATCGGCGGCTTCACTGCGTTGATCGGTGCTGGGTTGGCCTTCGCTCAGTGGGACATCAAAAAAGTGCTCGCCTATTCCACGGTCAGCCAGCTCGGCTACATGGTGATGGCACTCGGCGTGGGCGCGTGGACCGCTGCCATGTTCCACTTGTTCACTCATGCGTTCTTCAAGGCCTGTCTGTTCTTGGGTGCTGGCTCTGTTAGCCACGCGGCGCATCACACGTTTGACATGCGGGAGATGGGCGGCCTGCGCAAACACATGCCCCAGACCTACAAAACCTTCGTCATCTCATCGCTGGCGCTGGCAGGCGTATTTCCCTTAGCTGGGTTCTGGTCGAAGGACGAGATCTTGCTTGGGGCTTACGCAGGGCAGCAGAACGCCTACCCGCTCATGCTCGTCTTCGGTTGCGTGGTGGCGCTGATGACGGCTGCGTACATGACCCGAGTGGTCTGGTACACGTTCTGGGGCACCTACCGCGGCCACGGGCATCCGCACGAGTCGCCCAAAGTGATGACGGTGCCGTTGTGGATATTGGCGGTCATGGCCATCGTTGCTGGTGTGTTCAACCTGCCGACGCCGGTGATGTCGTTGTTCGGGCTCGACAGCTTGGCCCATTTAGTGCAGACCTATGCCGAGCCCACCCACTATCTCGGGGCGATCGGGCCTGATTCAAGCGGCATCATCCACCCCAAGCCACTGCTGTGGCTGGCGCTGTTAGGTCTGGCTTTGGCGCTCGGCGGCATCGCGATTGCGTTCTTGTATTTCTGGCGCAACGCCGGCCCGCACGGGCTGACCGAGCGAAACCGCTTCGCCAAGGCGGGGTACACGCTCTTAGAGCAGAAGTACTACTTAGATCATCTCTACACCGGTGTCGTGATCGGTTCCATCCGCGGACCAATCGCCCGAGCCGCGAACTGGTTCAACGACAACGTGATCGACCGGGTTGTCGATGCGTTTGGCGAAGGTGCCCGCGACAGCGGACGTTGGGTGTACCGGCGGGTAGACCAAGGTGTCATCGACAACACCGTTGATGCCCTTGGTACCGGTGCTGATGCCGGTGGTCAAGGTCTGCGGGTGATGCAGACCGGAAGAGTCCAAAACTACGGCTCGCTGCTGTTCGGCACAGCCGCCGTAGTCGCCATCGTTTTTGTGATCGTGTTGTGAGGGGCGATGGACCAGCAGATTCGTAACCGAGAGGGAGCTTCGTAGTGGACGCATCTGGATTCGACGCGTGGGCGCTGACGCTTGCGGTGTTCTTGCCCGCTGTTGGCGCGCTCGTGATGATGGCAGTACCTCGCGCGCGCGAGTTTGAGCTGAAGGCCATCGCATTGGGCTCGTCGCTGGCAACGCTGGCAGTTGGGGTCTACCTGCTGACGGCTTTTGATTACAGCCAAGCGGGAACGTTGCAGTTCTCCGTACATAAAGGCTGGATCGCCGCCATCAACGCCGACTACATCTTAGGGCTCGACGGCCTCTCGCTGCCGTTGCTGATCTTGTCGATGGCAATCATTCCGCTTTGCGTGATCTACTCGTGGGAACACATCCCCTCCCCGGGCAACGCCAAGGCATTCCTCATCTTGATGCTGATCTTGGCGTCGGGCATGAACGGCACGTTCGTGGCGCAGGACTTGATCTTGTTTTTCGTCTTCTTTGAGGTCGTGCTGCTGCCGATGTATTTCATGATCGGCGTGTGGGGCGGTGAAAACCGCCGCTACGCATCGCTGAAGTTTTTCTTGTTTACGTTGTTCGGCTCGGCGCTGATGATCGTGAGCTTCGTGGCGTTGTTCTTCGTTGCCACCGACGATGCTGGGGTGTTGCTGAATACGTTTGACATGCGTGCATTGGCCTCAGCAGCCGGCGGCGATTTGGCCCGTGGTACCCAAGCGATCATCTTCGCTGGTCTGTTCATGGGCTTTGGCATCAAAGTGCCGATGTTTCCTTTCCATACTTGGCTGCCCGATGCTCACACTCAGGCGCCCACGGTGGGTTCGGTCATTTTGGCTGCGGTTCTGCTGAAGCTCGGTACCTACGGCTTCGTGCGGATCGCGTTGCCGTTCCTGCCCGAAGGCGCTGCGGCCTGGGCACCGTGGATAGGCCTGCTGGCGGTGATTGGCATCATCTACGGTGCCTTGGGCTGTTTGGCTCAGACCGACATGAAACGGCTCATTGCATTTAGCTCGGTGGCGCACATGGGATTTGTGATGCTGGGTATCGCAACGCTCACCCCTATTGGCATCAACGCAGCGGTGTTCGGCATGGTGGCTCACGGCATTATCACCGGCATGCTGTTTTTCTTGGCCGGCTCGGTCAAGGAGCGCTATCACACGCTCGAGATCAGCCGATTGGGTGGGCTGCTCAAATCGGCGCCGCGCATGGGCTGGATCTTGGGGATCTCGGCCATGGCGTCGCTGGGCTTGCCTGGCCTAGCGGGGTTCTGGGGCGAGTTTCCAGCAATCTTGTCGGCGTACAACCCTGCAGCCCCTCTGTCGGAGGAAGTGTTTCGCACCTACATGGTGATCGCTGCGGTGGGCACCGTGTTTGCTGCCGGTTATCTGCTGTGGTTGTTCCAGCGCAGCGCCTTCGGAGAGCCCAAACCCGAATGGGAGGGCCACGCCATCGCCGACGTGAACCGTTACGAATGGGCTGCGTGGACACCGCTGATCATTGCGATGGTGCTCTTCGGCTGGGTGCCGGGGTTGATCTTCGGCGTGGTTGATGATGTGTCAACCGGCATCGCTGCCAGCATCCAAGCGGCAGTGAGCGGGAGCTAACGATGGACGTTGGGGCGCTTTTGGTGTTTGTGCGGCCGCACCTTGACTGGCACGCGCTAGCGCCCGAGCTGACCCTGTTGGCCGTAGGCACGCTCATCACTGTTATTGACATCGTGTTCGACGACAAAGCCAAGCGGATCATGCCCACACTCACCGGCGCCGGTCTGCTGGCCACGCTCGTGCCGATCCTGACGTTGGCGACCGACGGAGCCGAGCGGTCCATGTTTGGTGGTGCCTATGTAGTGGACGACTTTTCGCTGGTGTTCAAGGCGTTGTTCATATTGGTGGGCTATGTCGTGGTGTTGATGTCGGTTGACTATGTACGAGAAGGTGACTACTACGAGAACGAGTACTACACGCTGCTGTTGACATCACTGCTGGGAATGGTCATGATGGCCAGCTCGCGCGATCTTGTGAGCGTATTCGTGGCGTTAGAGCTGCTGTCGATTCCTGCGTACATGCTGGCTGCGTGGCGCAAGGGCGGTTCGCGATCGAACGAAGCCGGCCTTAAGTACTACCTCATGGGTGTGTTCGCTTCAGCGGTGATGTTGTACGGCATGTCGTTGGTGTTCGGCGTGGCCGGTGGCACCGACTTCGGAACAATCTCAGAGGCGCTGAAAGGCGAGGGTGCCAGCCCGATCACGATTGTGGCAATTCTGTTCGTGTTGATCGGGTTCGCTTTCAAGGTGTCGGCTGTGCCGTTTCATACTTGGGCACCCGACACCTATGAGGGTGCCCCGACACCGGTAACGGCCTTTTTGTCGGTGGCATCCAAGGCAGCGGGCATGGTGGCATTGCTGGCTTTGGTGTTCGTGGCTTTTGAAGGCGCCGCCGATATCACCCAGCCGTTCATGTGGGCACTGTCTGCGGTGACGATGACGGTCGGCAACCTAATCGCTTTGCGTCAGACCAACATCGTGCGGATGCTGGCCTACTCAGGTGTTGCACAGGGTGGTTTCATGCTGGTGCCCTTTGCTGTGGCGTTTGAGGGAGATACTCGGGTGGTGGCTGGCACCGATATCACCACCAGCGTGTTGCCCAGCGCGTACGAAGCGGTCATCGTGTACGCCATCATTTATGCGTTCATGAACCTGGGTGCGTTCAGCGTGGTGCTTGCAGTGTCGCGGCGGACACGCTCAGGTGAGATATCGAGTTACGGCGGATTGTTCAGCTACGCACCCGCCTTAGCAGTGCTGATGACGCTATTTGTGGCGGCGCTGGCGGGCATACCACCAGCGGGCGGCTGGTTCGCCAAGTTGGTGATTTTTCGGACGCTGGCCGACGCCAGCACTCCCGCCGGTTGGGTGCTCGCCGTAATTGTCGCGGTGAATGCTGTTATTGCCTTCGGCTATTACGCCCGGGTGCTGGTACAGATGTGGTTCCAGCCGGTGCCTAAGACCGTTGCGATCGGTGTCGATTTCCGCGCTGAAGAAGACGAACTAGATGTCGGCCCGGCTGATGTAACAGCCGATGAGCATGAGGGATTCCTCGCTACTGAGACCCGTCCGATGACGATGGTTAGCTTCACGCCCGGCCCAATCCCGATGACGGGGGCGCTAGCGGCTGCGCTGGCGATCACCGCCGCAGCCACGCTGGCTATCGGTGTTTTCCCCGGCCTAGTCAGCCATTTCGGCGACGTAGCGTCATTTTACCTAGGCGGCTAAGCAGCCCAAGCAGTGGCAAGCGATGTTGCATAGCCGCCAGTGCGTGGTGTGCTACGGTCGGGAGACGAGATGTCTGAATTTCCGAGTATGGAGAAGCCTCCGCCGAGCCTCCTTCATCGGGTTTGGGACGCCACACGACGCTATTGGAGTCGCTTTTGGGAGTCGGGATTGTGGGGGGGCTCTGCAACGGATTGAGACCATCGCGTTCATCGTCCTTTTGGCAGCGATCATCTGGCGAGTCGTCACCGGCTAAACGTTTGCGATACCGCAGTTTTCTTGTGACTTGGGCCATTACTTACTGCGCGTAATAGTGATGATTATGCGCCTGTGATAGCCGCAGTGACATGCTTGACAGTGACATGATCGATGAGGTGATATATCGGCCTGCTGTGCAGCGCTTTGATCAGTTCATGGATGTGGCTCTCTATGGCCCGTCTGGCTTTTATATGCGCGGGGGTCATCCAGCGGTTCGAGGGGGCGATTTTGCAACAGCAGTTGAATTGGGAGTGCTGTTTGCGCGATGCGTTGCTGACTGCTTAGATCAAACCTGGCACGAGTTAGGTCAACCTGATCCCTTCATAGTGGTTGAGGGCGGCGCTGGTCGCGGTACTTTGTGCTGTGGAGTTCTTCACTATGTGAGCGACTGTCGGGGCGCATTGCATTACGTACTGGTTGAGCGGGTGCTCCGACAACGCAACCAGGCGCTCAGGCGAGTCGAAGCGTTGGGCGTAGACATGCCGGTGACGGCAGTCGCCGATCTGCCGCGGGGTCCGGTGACCGGTGTGGTGCTCGCCAATGAGCTACTCGACAACCTGCCGTTCCGTTTGCTCGAACGCTCCGCTACCGGCTGGCAGGAAGTCCACATTCGCCGTAGCGAGCTTGCAAAGACAACATCACGAACCAACGAATGTGAAGCAGCACCCCAGCACCGGCATCCGCAAGCTGGTGTTGAGCCGGCGGTTGAGTTGCTGCTGGAAGCTCCGCTCGATGCCGCAACAATGGCTAACGCGCTAGTGCCCGATGCCACGCCGGGAACACGCGTGCCGCTGCAGCTGAAGGCGGCGGTGTGGGTTCGCCGCGCGCTGCGGTTGCTTGAGCGCGGTCGGCTGCTGATTTTTGACTACGGGATGCCGTCCACCGCTGCGCTGGCGGCACGCCCTGCGACGCAATGGCTGCGCACCTACCGCGCCCATCGCCGCGGACACGATCCGCTGGGTGCCCCCGGCGAGGCCGACATCACCTGCGAAGTTGCCTTCGATCAACTCCCGCCCGGTGCTGTGCTGACGACGCAGGCTGATTGGCTCACCAGCGCGGGTATCGACGACATGACAGCGGCAGCACAGGATCTATGGCAACGAAGCAGGGCCCAACCGACCGCCGAAGCATTGGCTGCCCGGACTTTGCTTGATGAGGCCGCCGCGCTTACCGACCCAGGCGGCATGGGTGCCTTCTGGGCCGCTGAGTGGCGCGTCGGACCGACAGCACCACGATGGGCACATACTGGCGGCACATACTGATGGTTACATACTGGACAGGGGGAAGCGATGACAAGCGAGACATCTGACGGAGGCACAGAAGCAACGATCGAGGACTACTACGTTGAGGATCGCCTCTTTGAGCCCGCCGCCGACTTCGCCTCAACTGCTCTCGTTGCAGACCGGTTGTTGTACGACGAAGCGGCCGCCGATCGGTTGGCGTTCTGGGCCCGCCAAGCCCGTTCCCATGTGTCGTGGTTCAGCGACTTTCACACTGTGCTTGAGTGGGAGCTGCCGTTCGCCAAGTGGTTTTTGGGCGGCACGCTGAATGTGTCATACAACTGTCTGGATCGCCATGTCGAAGCGGGCCGGGGCGACAAGGTGGCCTTCTGGTGGGAGGGTGAGCCGGGCGACACTCGCACTATCACCTACGCCGACCTGCTTGATGAGGTGTGCAAGTTCGCCAATGTTCTAAAAGGCTTGGGCGTGGAGCGGGGCGACCGGGTGTGCATCTATCTGCCGATGATTCCCGAGTTGGCGGTCGCCATGTTGGCCTGCGCGCGTATCGGTGCTGCCCACTCGGTGGTGTTCGGCGGATTCTCGGCCGATTCGCTATCGGACCGCATTGACGATGCCGCAGCCAAGTTGCTCATCACCGCCGATGGTGGCTACCGGCGCGGTGAGCCGTTCGGCCTCAAAGACACCGCCGACGCTGCGGTCGCGGCCACGTCCACCATCGCCAACGTGGTGGTGGTGCATCGCACCGGCCAAGAGGTCTCGTGGAATGCCAGCATTGACCACTGGTATCACGACTTGATGGACAACATTTGCGCCGACTGCTCACCCGAGCACATGGACTCAGAAGATCTGCTGTTTCTGCTGTACACCTCAGGCACCACCGCCAAGCCCAAAGGCATCATGCACACCACGGGTGGCTACCTCACCCAAGTGGCGTTTACACATCGCTACGTGTTCGACCTGCGGCCCGAGACCGACGTGTACTGGTGTGCAGCCGACATCGGCTGGGTCACCGGTCACAGCTACATCGTGTACGGCCCGCTGGCCAACGGCGCTTCTTCTGTCATGTACGAAGGCACGCCCGACACGCCTCGGCCCGAGTTCCGTGACGGTGACCGGGCTTCGTGGCCCAAAGATCGGCTCTGGGACATCATCTCACGCTACGGCGTCACGCAGCTCTACACCGCACCCACCGCTATCCGCACCTTCATGAAGTGGGGCGCCGCCGAAGTTGAACGACACAACCTGTCGAGCCTGCGGGTGCTCGGCACCGTGGGCGAACCCATCAACCCTGAGGCGTGGATGTGGTACCACACCCATATCGGCGGCGGCACTTGCCCCATCGTTGATACTTGGTGGCAGACCGAGACCGGCGGCCACATGATTACCCCGCTGCCTGGTGTGACTGCGACCAAGCCCGGCTCGGCTACTCATCCACTGCCGGGCATCTGCGTCGAACTAGTTGACGACGCCGGCAACCCGGTCACTCAAGGCGGCGGCTATCTGACCGTCACCGAGCCTTGGCCGTCGATGCTGCGTGGCATCTGGGGTGATCCCGAGCGTTACCGCGAAACCTACTGGAGTACCTACGAGGGCCGATATTTCGCGGGTGACGGTGCCAAACTTGACGAAGACGGCTACTTGTGGCTGCTCGGACGGGTTGACGATGTGATGAACGTGTCCGGTCACCGCATCTCTACCACCGAGGTCGAATCGGCATTGGTCGATCACCCCGCAGTGGCCGAAGCAGCTGTCGTGGGCGCTACCGATGACACCACCGGTCAGGCCATTGTTGGCTACGTGATCTTGCGCGGCGGCCACGAAGCCACCGAAGCGTTGCGCGAAGAAGTCCGCCAGCATGTAGCAGCCAAGCTGGGCGCTATCGCCCGGCCCAAGGCAGTGGTGCTGGTACCCGACCTGCCCAAGACCCGTTCGGGCAAGATCATGCGACGGTTGCTGCGCGACGTGGCCGAAGGCCGACAGCTCGGCGACACCACCACACTTGCCGATGCCGGTGTCGTGGAAGAGATCCGCACTCGCGCCACAGAAGCCCCAAGCGAAGACTGAGACCCACCGCGGAGCGCCCGTCGGTTCAAAGCAGCAGACACCCTGCACTAGATGTCACCTGAGCGCAGAGATGTTTAACCGAGCCAAGGCGAAATGGGCCAAGGCGAAATTTTGACAGGTTCTTAGCCCAAAGACGGAGCGGTGGGCTTGTTGCCGTGAACGGACGGTTCTTGGCACCATTCGCGGCGCAGCGTATTGAGCGACTCCAAGAATTTCGAGCGTGTGACGCTGGCGGCAGCATCGAGTTTGAGCACATCGCACAGCACGGCTTCGTCAAGTGCTTGACGTGTCCCGTCTTTCCACGCTTCGTTGGCGGGCGAGAACGTTCGTTGCTTGAAGTCGGCGAAGACTCGGTTTATTGCTGTGAGTTGTGCATCCGTTAGCACACGGCAGTCCAACGCAGGCAGGCTGGGTAGCAGGCGGATGCTCAGCAGCACACGTCCGTTGTGCTGGCGTGTGCCGATCCACCAGTGGCCGACGAGGCCGAGCGTAGTGTTGGCCCAAACGGCGAGGGGTTGTTCCCAAGCTTCTTCGTCAACGACGAAGGACGGCCAAGCGCGACCACCGAGGCACTGCTGGGGCGTGATGCAGGCGCTGAGCATCTGGCTGTTCAACTGGAAGTCGCGGTTGATGTGGAGCCGCGTCGCCTCGCGCCAGAGTTCCGGTGCGCGGTCAATGTGAGCAGGCCATGGACGCAAGTCGCGGTCGGGTTCAACGATAAGACACGCTTCCCGGCCCGATGCGACATCGTGCGCCCACAGGGCGGGGTATTCGACGGTTCTGCCGAGCGGCAACTGCCGAGTGACATTAAAAATGCCGTTGTAGATAGGCATGCCGTGAGCATCACGGCGCGGTTGACCGTCAGGTCCGGTGAGTACCTGCTTGTTTGCGAAGATGCCGTGATGGGGGCCTGACCGGCCGAGGTTGCCTAGCGCGACTATCGGCGCATTGAAGGCGTGCAACCGAGGAAGCAGTAGTTGACCGTTTCGCAGTCGGCTAGCAGCAGCAGCCACGGTCGGCCCAGAGACGTGCGCGCATCCGCCTTCAGCGAGCGGGGCTGTGATGCGACACCCGATTTCTGACTCTCCGACCTGCAAGAACTCCGCCACAGCAGTCTTCTCCGTTGAGATGGCATCTGCTATCCCGACGGCTTCGGCGGGGTTGACGGGCCGCCGCTTCAGGCTCACCCACTCAATCTCGTGGTCGGCTGCAGCTTCGTCGCATTCATGCTCTCGTTTGGTGGCGACGATCAGCGCTTCGGCCATACCGGTGTCGGCTGAGAATGAGCGTTCATCAGCTGCACCTGCCGAAATGGTCACTATCTTGATGTCGCAGTAGGCACGGGCGAGCAAGGAGCGGGTCGCAGCCCAAGCATCTCCCGAGGCAACCGTGGCAGGAACTATGAGTGCTAGTACTCCACCAGGGCGCAGCTTGGCGTGCGCCAAGTCGATGAAATTCGTCGCCAAGCCGGCGTGCCCGGCCGCCGCAGGCCTGTCAATTGTTCGATACAGCTTGCGCAAGCGCTTAGTCATCTCCCGCTGTTCGACTTCGGTCTTGTCGAACCCAGCGAACGACGGAATGGGCACTCCGAGCCGAGAGGCCTCTGGACCGTTTGGCCGCGTGAACGGCGGATTCTGGATCGCCAAGTCAACAGTGCCATTGTCAACAACGAAGCCGACCGCGCCGTTGCCGTTGTCGGCCACATCGCCGACGCCGGTGGTGCGGGTGCGGCCAGTGCCGAACAACGAATGGACTTCTTTATTGCCCAAGAGTTCCAGCGAACCGATCGCTGGAGATTGTGACCTGTCGCCACCCGGATAGCCATAGGGCATGAGGTGGATATTGGTGTTGCCGAACGCTGTGGCCGGGTGCGCCGCTGAAAGCATGGTCGCTGTCAAATGCACGGCAGCGGGCATGATGTCGCAGCCGATCAGAATGTCTTCCATGAAGGCGTGATGCAACCGCTTGGATGCGTCGGTCCCGTCTGCAGCGTTTGCCCGGCGAACTCGGGAGGCGATGCGGCGGTGTGCGGCGGAGAGCAATGTGCCGGTTCCGCATGCGAAATCGGCAACACGCAGCCTGCCGATAGCGATCATGTCATTCCAAGCAACGCGCTCGTCGAGTTGACTGACGGCCAATTCGGCCAGAAGAGCAGCGGAAGCGGGAAGCGTGTAGAAGGTAGCCAAGAACTTGCGGTCAGCGATCAAGCGTCCGAACATCTGTCCAGCAAGATCTTGAACCGATGCGATTCCTGATCCCGAGAGCCGCTCGACGGTTTCGGCAAGCTGAGCGAGCAGTTGCTGTGCCGGTGCCTGTGGAACTGGCGTGAGGATGTCCTTTGCTACGACGAAGACCGGCCAGTAGTTGATCGCAAGGATGTCTTGCCAAGCATCCGAAACGCCCCCCACGGAGAAGACCCCTGTGTCGAGGCGACACTCCGCGAGCGTGGGAGTGCCGTGGATGCCGGCGAGCGCATTTTGGAAGACGAAGGCATTGGCCAACACAGCGACTGCCATGAGGGTTGTCTGCTCGCTGTCGCGCTGATGCAATGCCGCAGAGATTTTGTCGAGCGCGGCCTTGGAGTTGCTTTCGAGCAACGACTGCCGAAGCTGCGTAGCGGTTTGGGCAACTCCGCTTTGGAACGCGTCTGCTGCTGCTGCGATGCGACGCTCGGAGATAGAGACCGTCTCAACGAACCCCGCCAATGAGTTGATGTCGCCGCCCAGCCAGCCTGATGCTGGAAACCTGACCGCGTCGGTGCCTTCGATCCAAGCACACCACTCAAGATCGTCGCGCGACGCGACGGACACAAGCAAATCGACGGGCTCAACATTGCCGAGTGCTGCTGGAAGGCGAACCGCAACGGCGACTTCAATGGTGCGCCCTGTTGAGGCCATTGTCTGGCCGATGCGCGAAATTGCATCTTCTTCCACGCTGAGAGCCGGCTGATACTCAGTCTCAATGACGACCGGCGCGACTCCAGTCTCAATCACAATGTCGGGTTGGAGTCCGGCATTTGTCAGGGTCCGCGTGGCTTCAGCCGAGACTGTCCAGCCGCCTAGACGCGCGCCGAGCGCGCTTGCCACGAAAGAATTGAGAGCAGGTTCGGCCATGCGTGGATTCAAGCTCGCCTCCTTGTCGTGCCGATCATCCGATCACCCAGGTCACGTCGGGCCATTTGATAAGCATTGATGCGCATCACCGTACCCTTGGGGTGTAGTAGGGAGCCGGACTGTTCGCACTGATGTCTTGACCCGCGCCGCTGACGGGGGCTACCGGCGCGGTGAGCCGTTCGGCCTCAAAGACACCGCCGACGCGGCGGTTGGGGCCATGTCCACCATCTCCAACGTGGTGGAGGAGATCCGCACCCGCGCCACAGAAGCCCCAAACGAAGACTGAGCCATTCGCAGCGCTGCGTCGGGCGCAACGCAACTGAGCGGTACTCTGCGGCATCCGGCATTACAGAGCGCGGCGGTACCAGATGTTCGAGAACACTCGGCAGGACAGTTTGCATCTGCCGTCGCTGTCGATTCGCAACTTCCGTGGCATCAAGTGCCTTGACTTGAAGCGTCTCGGCCGCGTGATCGTCAAACCCAGCGACAGAGATCGTGTCTCGCTCCGCAGCCCTGGAGACGGTGCAGTGCGCATGTTCGCCACAGCGCTGACCGTCGGGAACGCAGCCAACGGCTTCGTCCTGATTGACGAGGCCGAAAACGGCATTCACCATTCGCTGCAACGTGACTACTGGGCGATGGTGTTGAGCATGGCGCGGAACCTCAACGTTCAAGTGCTGGCGACGACGCATAGTTGGGATTGCGTCGCTGGATTTGCGTACGCTGCCTCCGACGACGCGGAGTCCGAACCGATAGCGATCCGACTCGAGCCGGATGGAGATACTGGCGGCGTACGTGCCGTCGAATATACAGAACGCACGCTCAAGGTTGCTGCTGAACAAGGCATCGAAGTCAGGTAGCGAGTGGGTGGCTGCCCGTGCTGGGGGAGCCCGCATGGGGGGTGCTATAGGTCAGGGCAAGTTCGATCTCGAGAGCAACGCGGCCCGAGCGTTTTCCGCATGGTTGTGCAGAGTCTTTGAGTGACACATGCAACCCGTGCAGGGAGCATTGGGGCGACCTGCAGCGACCGCACGTCTGGGGTGCTCGATGCTGCCATTAGCCTGACCCATGACAGCACGGCTTTTGAGACGAGGTATTGCGACAGGTGCGTAACACGTTCAAGACCACATTCCTGCTGGCGCTGCTTGCCGGTCTGATCCTGTGGATCGGCAGCTTTTGGGGGCAAAGCGGCCTGACGATTGCCGTCGTCATCGCGTTTGTCATGGTGGGCGGCAGCTACTGGTTCAGCGACAAGCTGGCGATCCGTTCTGCACGCGCCCAGCAAGTTGAGCCTCATCAGCTCCCTGAGTACTGGCGGATCATGCGGGAGCTAACCACGCTGTCGGACATGCCGATGCCTCGGTTGTACGTCTCGCCCGACCCGCAACCCAACGCGTTTGCCACTGGCCGCAACCCTCGCAACGCCGCGGTGTGCGTGACTGAGGGGCTTATCCGCAACCTTGACTGGTACGAGATCCGTGGCGTGTTGGCGCATGAACTGGCGCACATTCGCAACCGCGACATTCTCATCGGCTCCGTGGCTGCCGCCGTCGCCACCGCCATCACTTTTGCTGCGCACATGGCGCAGTTCGCCATGATTTTCGGCGGAGGAAGCCGCGACAATGACCGCAACCCGTTCGGCGAGCTGCTGCTGATCATCTTGGCCCCTATTGCTGCGACGTTGCTGCAGATGGCCATCAGCCGCAGTCGCGAGTACCAAGCCGACCGCACGGCGGCTCGCATGATAGGCGACGGCGAGCCGCTGGCAAGGGCACTTGAGAAGCTCGACTTGTCTTCCAAAACGGTGCCCAGCTTGGCCGATCCCAATCAGGCGCAGATGTACATCGCCAATCCGCTGGCCAGCCGCCGGATGGGCTTCAAAGGTCTGTTCACCACGCACCCGCCGATGGAGGAGCGCATCCGCCGCCTGCGTGACGGCTCTTGGCAGGAAGCAATCTGAGGCTGGGGTATCGGCGATCGGGGTTCAGTCCCGGAAATTTTCGAACTGCAGCGGCACCTCAAAATCGCCCTCTTTGAGTTCGGCGATCACTGTCTGTAGATCGTCGCGCTTCTTGGACATCACCCGCAGCTGGTCGCCTTGGGTCTGCGACTGCACACCTTTGATGCCTAGTCCTTTGATGAACTTGTTCAGTTCCCGGGCTCGGTCCGATGAGATACCGGCCTGCAGCGCAGCGGATTGGCGCACAGTGCCACCTGCCGCTTCTTCGACGTTGCCGTAGTGGACCGCCTTCAGGCTGACTTGGCGACGCACCAGCTTCTCTTCTAGCACTTGGCGCATCGCAGCAAGCCGATCCTCGGTACTCGACCGCATGGTGATGGCACCTTCGCCCAACTCCACGGCGCTGCCCGTATCGCGGAAGTCGTAGCGGTTGGCGATCTCGCGAGACGCCTGGTCCACAGCATTGCGGATCTCTTGGGTGTCAACCTTGGAAACAACATCAAATGACGGCATCTCTGCAAGTTACCGCCGCGTCGCCAGGCGACCGCGCAGATGAGTTGCGCGGTTCAACATGGCTGCAGGCGCATCATCAACCTCGCCTATTGATGCTGACTGCGACTGCCCCCAAAGCTTGCCCCTCTGACACCTACGCCTGACGCTTGCCCCGGTCGCACCATCCAACAGTCACCGGCGTAATTCACCGGCGTACCACTAGGCTGCTGCGCTGCCTGGGTCGGTGCCCGAGTGGCCAAAGGGAACGGGCTGTAAACCCGTCGGCTTCGCCTACGGAGGTTCGAATCCTCCCCGGCCCACTGGCCACTCACACCGCATCGGCGTGAAACGCGCCACGAGCCACCCGGCGGCCTGACCTAGCTTCTGCAGTCGAGACTGAGCTTCAAATCCAGTCTTCGGGCCTGTCTGCCCGTCTGGACCAGCATTCAATAGGGCCAGCGTTCAATGTGGTCGGCACGAAACGACCGATCTGCGTCGCACTTCTTGACGTGTTCTTCTGACGAGGAGTTCCCGAGCGACACTTGGCCGTCGGTTGTGATTCGCTCGCTGGTGCCGACCCACAGCGACTGCGATTCCTCGTCAAACAGCGTCGGCAGCCATGCGATCGCGTATTCGCGGCGGCTGTACTTGCTACGGAGACGCATGCCTTCATCTGTTTGAAACGGCACAGCGGGTCGGTAACGGGGCAGTAGTTGAGGGAGCAGCACGATAATGCGCTCGTGTGACACGTCTTCGATGATGAGCACGCACGAGTCTTCGATGACCAGTGTGCCGATCGGCCCGTAACCGTCTACCTCCACATGACGCGACCCACGACGCGGAGCATCCCACATTCCCTCGAATTCGAGTGCATATGCCGTGCGTGGTCGCTCAGGGATCCCAACGTGGTCACAAGCAGTCAGCAGAAGCGAGCCCAGCAGTAGCAAAGCGGCAACGACGCACCGAGCGAGCACTCGCCGCCGAGTGCTCGCTTCTGTTGTCTTTCTGCCCAAAGTCATGATGTGGCGCTACTTGATCGTTACATCTCCGGCGCTCAAGGCGGCAAGCCACACAGCAGTGCCATCTGTGACGGCTCAGGCGTGATGGTTGGCACTGATTCAGGCCAACGCAGCCGGGCAGGTTCTCTGCAAAACAGCGCGCTGAGAACTAGGTTCCCCCGGTATGAATGAATTTTGTTACGCAGAACGCGACGGACACTTGTTCGTCGTGACGATCAACCGACCGGAGCGAATGAATGCGCTTCATCCGCCTGGCAACGCTGAGATGTCGGAGCTGTTTGATGAGTTCCAGAACGATCCCGATCTCTGGGTTGCCATCGTGACCGGTGCCGGTGACCGGGCCTTCTCGGCCGGCAACGACCTGCGGTACCAAGCCGAGGGCGGCGACCGTTCAGCGATGCCGTCGTCAGGGTTCGCTGGCTTGACATCTCGCTGGGACCTTGACAAGCCCGTCATTGCTGCTGTGAACGGTGTGGCGATGGGCGGGGGTTTTGAGATCGCGTTGGCCTGCGACATCATTGTGGCCTCAGAGAACGCGCTGTTCGCGTTGCCCGAACCGAGAGTCGGCTTGGCAGCGCTCGCTGGCGGCATGCATCGTCTGCCCCGCCAGATCGGATTGAAGCGTGCGATGAGCATGATGCTGACCGGTCGCCATGTGCCTGCCGACGAAGCCTTCGAGATGGGCATTGCCGCTGAGGTAGTGCCCCAGGGCGAAGCTCTCGCGTGCGCTCGACGGTGGGCTGAGATGGTGCTCGGGTGCTCGCCGATGTCGATCCGTGCTACCAAGCAGGCCGCAATGCAGGGCCTCAATGAAGCTGGCGTTCAAGCCGCTCAAGCGCGTCGTTACGAGGCCGTGCGCGCCATGACCCAAAGCGCAGACTTCGTCGAAGGGCCGCTGGCGTTCTCACAAAAGCGCCCACCCCAGTGGCAAGGCCGTTAACCCACGGCTCGGCGAAACGTTTGGTGCCTTCGGCCCCGGAGCAAACATGCCATTCCTGCCACACGTCTCCGACACTTTCGACCCCTCCCGCTGGAGCGCTATCGACGGTTTCGACTTCACCGACATCACCTACCACCGCGCTCACGCGCACGGCACGGTCCGCATAGCGTTCGACCGCCCCGCTGTGCGTAACGCTTTTCGCCCTCACACCGTCGATGAGCTGTACCGGGCGCTCGACCATGCGCGGCAGACACCCGACGTGGGCTGCGTTTTGCTGACCGGCAACGGACCCGCGCCTGCCGACGGCGGTTGGGCCTTCTGTTCGGGAGGCGACCAGCGCATCCGCGGCCGCGACGGCTACCGCTACGCCGACGGCGAGACCGCAGACGACATCGACCCGGCCCGAACCGGGCGGCTGCACATTCTTGAATGCCAGCGCCTCATCCGCATGATGGGAAAGGTGGTGATCTGCGTGGTGAACGGCTGGGCCGCCGGTGGCGGTCACAGCCTGCATGTGGTGTGCGACCTCACGATTGCTTCGGCTGAACATGCCCGTTTTCGCCAAACCGACACCAATGTGGCCAGCTTCGACGGCGGTTTCGGTTCGGCGTACCTGGCCCGCCAAGTCGGCCAGAAGAAAGCCCGCGAGATCTTCTTCCTCGGACGCACCTACACCGCTCAAGAGCGCTTTGCGATGGGCGACGTGAACGCCGTGGTGCCTCATGCCGATTTGGAGTCGGTTGCGCTCGAGTGGGCGGCTGAGATTGTCTCCCGCTCGCCGACGGCGCAGCGCATGGCCAAGTTCGCGTTCAACCTGATCGACGACGGTTTGGTGGGCCAGCAGGTATTCGCAGGCGAAGCCACTCGCTTGGCCTACGGCACCGACGAAGCTGCCGAAGGCCGTGACGCTTTCCTAGAGAAGCGAGATCCCGAATTTGAGCAGTTCCCCTGGCACTTCTGAGCGTCAACTAGCGCAGCTCAGCCGCCGCCAATTGGTTGATTCTAATTGTTCTAATATCGAACATATGACCTCGGCTACTGAGGAGCTTGGGCAGCGCATTGCTGCGGCGCGACGCGAAGCTGGGCTGACACAGGCTGAATGCGCGAAGCTTGCCGGGCTACACCGCAGCGCCTTGGCCAAGATCGAGACCGGCAGTCGGGGCGTTGGAGCGACGGAACTGGTCAGCATTGCCAACGCCGTTGACACTCGGATTGAGTGGCTGTTCAACGAAGCACCGGCTGCGGTGATTTCTCGTCGGCGGGGCCGGAACCTTGATGCACCGGGTCCAAGTGTTGACCGGATGGTGGAGCGAGCAGCCCGCGAAACGGAATTCTTGCAGCGTCTCGGTGTAGGACTTGAGTTGCCTTCCTCGCCTGCTCTTGATTTTCCGGCAACGAGCGAAGATGCAGAGACTGCGGCATCGGCCACGCGCCGTCTGCTGGGCTACAACGCCGATGAGCCAGCGAGCAACCTTGCCCGTGCTGCTGAAGCGCTGGGATTGCTCACGTTCTCGTTGGCACTCGGCCACAACGACGCAGACGGGGCTTTGATGCTGCTTAACGAGGGCGGCGTGGCGGTAGTCAACGGCAGCTGGGCCGTTGGCCGTCGCCGCCTCACGCTTGCACATGAGATCGGTCACTACGTATTCGCTGACGAATACTCCACTGATTGGCCGGTTGCACAGCCACAGGCTGAAGGACTGGAGGCTCGCATAGATCGATTTGCGCGAGCGCTGCTGCTTCCATGCGCTGCACTGCGCGATCGTTGGCACGGTGGCGAGGACATTCTCACTGATGCCGTCCTCATCGCAAGCGAGTATCAAGTTGACATGACGACGCTCGCGCAGCGACTCGCGGAACTTGATATTGCGTCGGCGGATGAAGTGGCGCGAGTCCGGCGTGCTCGCACTCGTCAAGCCGACGTCGTTGACCACGGGCTCATCGTTCCTGTCGAACTTGAGCCTCCAAAGCTGCCAGATGCCTACAGCAAGGCCGTGTTGCGCGCGTATCGAGCCGAAGATATCTCAGTCGCCCGAGCGCTGGCGTTGTTGTTCGATACCTGGGACGCTGCCGAACTGCCGGACTTGCCGAAGCTGCCACACGATGCGATCTGGTCATTCGTCAGTTGAAGAACCAGTCCCCGCAAACCCTTGTGTTTGACGCGGGGCCGCTCAGCCACTTCGCTCGTGCCGGACTCCTTGATGCTCTCCAGCTTGTCGTCGGCCAACGTCGGGCAGTCATGCCAACGGCTGTGCAGAACGAACTGTCGGACGGCACACGGCTGCATTCAAGAATTCAGAACGTTCTTGATGCCGATTGGATCGAGAGCCGCGAGCTTGAGTCGGCTCGGGAAGTCGCGTCTTTCTCGAAATATGCCGAACGCTTAGTGGCAGGGAACAGAAACGTCGGGGAGGCAGCCGCTCTCGCGCTCGCCGAAACACTCCCTGGGATTGCTGTTATTGACGACGCTGCGGCGTACAAGATTGCATCAGAGCAGGGAGTGCATGTCACACGCACGCTGGCGCTGCTGTGCCAAGCGATCAATCAAGGCGTGCTGACTGTGCAGGGCGTCAGCACGATTGCTGATGAACTCCTCGCAACCGAATACCGACTTCCGTTCCGCAAGGGCGACTTTGAGCTATGGGCCATCGAGCATCTTGAGCCGCCACGTTGAGTGGGATTTGAGTTGTTGACGTTGACAGGTGCGTAGTTGGGGAAGTCCAAGCGGACGCAAGCCGTTCCGCTTGTCTGCGCGGCCTTTCAGTCAGTTGCGGTCAGGGGTGTCAGCAGGTCAACCAATTCGGCCACGTCTTCTAAGTCGGCGCGGATCGCGTCCGCGTTGAGGAAGCGCTTGCGCTGATAGAAGTTGCCGTGCAAGTGATCGGCAACGGCAAACAATGGCCGGATGCGGTTATTGCCGAGTCGCCGCCAGACGTTGTCCATGACGAAATGAAAGTCGGCGTGCTTGGAGTATTCCCAGCCTTGGGTGAGCGCAACCGCTTTGGTCATGTGCGCGGCGGCACCCCATCCTTTCTCGGATGCTTGGTGCAGGTGCCCATCGGCTAAGTAGATGCGGCTGTGTTCAAGGAATTCTCGAGCTTGTGCCACGTAGTCCTCCACAGCCCGGCCGTTGCCAGCAAGGTGCCAGTCGCCATGCACCGCTGCACCGCCGCACGCAGCGACGCTGGCAGACCCCATGTCGTCGGCACTGCCTTCGCTGTTGTCTGAGTGGTTGGCTTGGTTGTTCGTTGTGTCGCCGGTCATCGTGAGCGCCTCCTGCTTGGTCATTGTCTCTGGCACCGAACCTACGCGCTGACCCACCCGACAGCAGCATGATTTTCTGAGGCTTCGCGAAATGTGGGATTGGGGTTGCTGGGTTCGGCGGTCTCAGGCCGGGTGGAGGCGCTGCAGTAGGGTCGCGTTGAGCCAGCACGCGTGTGGTACGGAACGGACAAGGTGTGCGGCGCATTGATCTGAATGGTGCCTTGTCCCGTGTCACCCAATGCGTTGCCGGCTTGGCTGCGAGCGACTCCGCGGCCTTTGTCGGTGATGCGGAAGCCCTTGGATATGTGCTCAGCGAGTCCTTGCCGTTTGAGAGTGTCGTGCGACTTGAGATTGCGGACCTTCTGCGAGAAGTGGTCGTCGTTGCGGTTGGCGAGAATGGCGAGGTCTTGGCCCGGCGGTCTCGTCAGAGCACACTGCCAGAGCACGAATATCGACAGAGCGGTGGTTCAAGAACTCGCGGCGTATCTGCGCCACCAGCGCAATCGACGGGCACAGCACCACCGCAAGTTCTCCCGCTCTAGCGAGTTCCTCGGTCATCCGCAACGCAATACGGGTCTTTCCAGTGCCGCAAGGAAGGATGATGCGGCCTCGAGCCTCACCAACCGGACATCCGCCAGTGTCCGCCTCAGCGTGAGAGAGCAGCAACCGAACGCTGCTTTCAACAGCCTCGCGCTGCATGCACGACCGGCTCTGAGGCCCATCGCCGTCAGGGTTGGCGCAATGCGCGCAGTCTTCCTCTGCCTCGGCGGATGCCGACGCTGCGGCGCTCACATCAGCAGCGAGATTTACCAGCCTCACCGGGTTGTCGGTCATCTGATTGTTCAGCGCAGCCGGGCCGCTGAGCCGCACGCTGCCGTTGGTCACCAGCCAGCGCTCCGACCAGAAACTGGATGCCGTTGCATGGCCGAAGCTGTCGAACTCGCCCTTGTCGATGTCGTTGCCTCGGCCGTCGTCGTCAAGCTTGCGCGACTTGCACTGCACTGCGATGTGCGCGCCGTCAGAACGGCGACGCGCCACGAGGTCGATGCCGTTGTCGCTGGCCGTTGACTGCGGAAAATGCTCTGTGCGCTCAGGCCACCTGCTCCACGGATAGATCACCTCAACATCCCAGTCGGCCAGCACCGGGCCGATGTCAACCGTCAGCTCTTCGAGCCAAGCGCCGTCGGTCGCCAGAGGACTGTTCTCAGCGAGTTGCACGTCGAATCGGAAATTGAACTGGTCAGCCTGCGCTCTGGCCGCGACCTCTCCCGTATTGGAATCGACACTCGGCTGACTGCCGGGCCCTCAACCGACTACCCCGTAACACGCCAATGGTCTGCAACGATCCGCAGTTGGTCCGATCAAGCGCAAGGAATCACTTGGCGCTCGGGCAGAGAACCTGACGGTTTCGTCTATCTCTTCTTTGGCGATCGCACCGGCTCGGACGGGATCGCGACCGCCAATTCTGCGTGCGGTGAGGAAGCCTTCTGGCAGATTTCGCTGATTTTAGGGGAGTACGGCGTCGCCGTCAGCGGGCCGGAGTGAGCTAGGTTTGGGGGTGGCTCTTGCGATCTCAAGCGGGGCGTAGTCGCTGCATGAGTGTTACGTCGAGCCAGCGCCCGAATTTGCGGCCGACTTGTTGCTCCACACCGACGAGTCTGAAGCCGTGCTTGGCGTGCAGAGCGACCGATGCTGTGCCCGCGTCGGCGATGCGTGCGAAAATTGCGTGAAAGCCGTGTTCGTCCGCTAGCGCAACTAGATCACCGAGCAGCAAGTCGCCTACTCCTCGCCCTTGATGGTCGCGATGAACGTAGATCGAATCTTCCACGCTGGTCGAGTACGCCGGACGGGGGCGGTAAGGCGACAAGCTGGCCCAGCCCAGCACCGTCTCAACCAACGCTGTCTCTCCTGGCGCTGTCTCAACCAGCGCTGTTTCGCCGGGCCCGTTACGGCTAGCGCCAGTTTCGTCGCTGGTTTCTGACACAGCCACGATGCAGGGGTATGCGCCTAGATGGTCCCGCATCCATGCCGCTTGTTCATCGGCGGAGCGGGGCACCATGTCGAATGTCGCAGTGCCGTCGGCGACCTCGCGGTTATAAATCTGTGCAATCGCATCGGCGTCGGCCATCGTGGCCAGCCGGGTCCGCATGGCGGCGAAGCTACCGGGAGGCCGCAGATACACTGCGGGTTGCACATCATTCGCAGTGACGACTTCAGCCGCACTTCGGTGTCGTGTCCGAACTCGCCCCGTTAGCTCAGTAGGCAGAGCACAGCCATGGTAAGGCTGGTGTCGCCGGTTCGATTCCGGCACGGGGCTCGCCGCTAGCCTGCGGCTCTCTTGGCGGGATAGCTCAGTTGGTCAGAGCGCACGGCTCATAATCGTGAGGTCCTGGGTTCGAGTCCCAGTCCCGCTACCGTAGGCCCGCCGTCGTGAGGTCCTGTTGTGGCGCAGTCTTACTGCGGCCAGTGGGCACAGTGAGTCCCAGTCCCGCTACTGCAGGCCCCGGTACGCGACCAAGATGGGTGCCGGTAGCCTGTCACAGCGGGCATTGCGCCCGCACCTTTGTTGTGCGTGCATCGCTTGCGGTGCGCGGATACCGAGGGCAGTAGCTCAATTTGGCAGAGCACCGGTCTCCAAAACCGGCGGTTGCGGGTTCGAGTCCCTCCTGCCCTGCGCATCCGCCGCCCTGCCAGAATTCGGCCGGGCACACCAACCGTGTCGATTCTTACGACAACCCGACTACTACAACCTGACCACGACAACCTGACTCAGACAAACCGAGCCGGAGACATCCCTAATGGCCATGAACCGACGGACACGTCGTCACCTGCAGCGCCAAGGCGAGATGACCGAAGACGGTACTCCCACAGCGCGACGCGAGCGACGCCAAGCCCCGTCAGCGGCACCGACGACCGAGCGGGCAGGGCCGGCACAGTTCGTCGGTGAGGTCCGCTCCGAACTCAAGAAGGTGATCTGGCCCACCCGCACCGAACTGGTCAACTACTCAATCGTCGTCTTCATCACGATTGTGATCCTGACAGCGATGATTGCAGGATTCGACTGGATTCTCGGCGAAGGTGTGCTGCGCCTCTTCGATGTGAACTGACCGATCACGACCCGCAAACGATCCGACAAACGAGCTGACAAACGACTTGACAACAATGAGTGACCTAACTGAGACCACCGCTGCACCCGAGTCCGACCCTATGGCCGCGGCTCGCAGGCTGCTGACTTCCCAAACGGCGACCCCCTTTGCAGGGTCTGCCGCCGAGACCGCTGCCGAGGATGGCACCGCCGATGTGCTCACCGAAGACGAACTGCTCGCTCCCTCTGAGCCTGAGCCGAAACATGTCTCCCCCTACGACCGGCCCGGACGCTGGTTCGTGGTGCATACGCAGTCGGGCTATGAGAAGAAGGTCAAGCAGAACCTTGAGGCTCGTATCGGCACCTTCGACATGGAAGACCAGATTCACGAGGTCGCGATCCCGATGGAAGACGTGATTGAGTTCAAGGCTGGCCGCAAAGTAGTCGCCAAGAAGAAGGTCTTTCCGGGCTACTTGCTCATTCGCTGTCGCCCTAGCGACGAGACGCATCACATGATCCGCAGCACCCCGGGTGTCACGGGCTACGCCGGGCCGGGCGGCAAACCGTCGCCTTTGCGCCGCAGAGAAGTAGAGACATTCTTGGCCGAGCCCGATGAAGACCTCGACATGCCGCGCCGCACCAAACCGTCGATGATCTTCGAGATCGACGAGAGTGTGCGCATCAAGGAGGGTCCGTTCTCGGATTTCCAAGGTCAGGTCATCGAGATCAACGAGGAGCAGCTGAAGGTCAAGGTGCTAGTCAACATCTTCGGCCGAGAGACCCCCGTCGAACTTGACTTCGTACAGGTCGCAAAGATCTGAGTAGCAGCCTCGCACACAGCAGCACAACATCACCGATCACCCACTGGCAGCTTCAGGAGCGCAACATGGCCAACAACGCAGCACGGGCACCGAGACGCAAACGCGTCAGTGCTGTCGTAAAGATCCAGATTCCCGCGGGCCAAGCCTCGCCCGCACCGCCGGTGGGTACTGCACTGGGTCCGCACGGCGTAGCGATCATGGACTTCTGCAAGGAGTACAACGCCCAGACTGAGAGCCAGCGAGGCACGATCGTGCCAGCCGAGATCACCATCTTTGAAGACCGCTCGTTCACATTCATCACCAAGACACCGCCGACATCGGTGCTGCTGCGCCAAGCGGCAGGACTCTCCAAGGCGGCCGAGAACCCCGGCCGCGAAACGGTGGCGCACATCACCGATGCCCAAGTTGCCGAGATTGCGCAGACCAAGATGCCCGACCTCAACGCCCGTGACGCTGATGCTGCCAAACAGCAGGTGATAGGCACCGCACGCTCGATGGGCATTGAAGTCGGCGGCTGAGCCGGCCCGTATCGCAGGAGAGTTCCGCATGGCTGGAAAGAAGTACACCGACACCGTTCGCCGCTTTGACCGGCAGATGGTGCATGAACCAGGTCAGGCGATCGACATGGTGAAGACGTTCGCCACGGCCCGTTTCGACGAATCGGTTGAGTTGTCGGTGCGGTTGGGTGTTGATCCGCGCAAGTCCGACCAGATGGTTCGAGGAACCGTTGCGCTGCCGTCGGGCACCGGCACCGATGTGCGCGTCGCAGTGTTTGCCCAAGGCGACGCGGCAGCAGAAGCATCACAAGCCGGTGCCGATGTGGTGGGTGGTGCCGAACTTGCTGAACGGGTGGAGGCCGGATTCACCGATTTTGATGTGGCTATTGCCACGCCCGACATGATGGGGGTTGTGGGCCGTTTGGGCAAAGTACTCGGCCCCCGCGGACTCATGCCGAACCCAAAGTCGGGCACCGTCACTCCCGATGTGAGCAAAGCCGTCGGCGAGTTCAAGAGCGGCAAGGTGGAGTACCGCACCGATCGCTACGGCAATGTTCATCTGGCGATCGGCAAGGTCAGCTTTCCGCCCGAGGACTTGAAGGCGAACCTTGACGCCGTGATGGAAGAGATCGCCCGTGCGAAACCAGCCAGCGCCAAGGGGCGCTACGTCCGCAAGCTGGTCGTCTCCTCAACGATGGGCCCCGGTGTCCAGATCGATCCTGCCGCGTTCAGCTAGAGGCAGCGAGTTGGACCCAGCAAGTTGGGCCCACCAAGTTGGACTCAACAGTGAAGGCCGGTAGCGTTGTTGGCGCGACAACTTGCTCGCCGTAGATCTCCGGTGGCTTAGGCCTGAAATCGGTTGCAGTCTGAACACAGTTCAGGGGCTTGCTCAACACGAGTGCGCTATGCGAACCGAGCCTGATGAGGCGGACTGGCTTCCTGAACGCGTCAGCGTTGGGGGTGTGGTTCTGTCTGGTCTGCGGACCGGTGCCGATCTGGGGCCGGGAGCTTCCGCCCACCCGACAACAGCGAAACCCACCAACTAAGGAGGTCCCCGAGTGCCCGCAGTCGCCTCAGCGCCCACTCGACCGCCCCGGGCCGACAAAGTGGCGGTGGTTGACGAAGTTCGTCAGCGATTCGCCGAAGCCGAGGCAGTGCTGTTTACCGAGTACCGCGGCCTTGACGTGACCGAGTTGGCCGATTTGCGCGGCCGCCTCATCGACGCCGATTGTCGTTACAAAATCTTCAAGAACACGCTGGTTCGCCGTGCGCTCTCTGCCGAAGCACCAGATGAGGTTATGAGTCTGCTGTTGGGTCCGACAGCGCTGGCTTTTTGCGACAGGGACCCTTCCCAAGCGGCCAAGGCTCTGCGCGAATTCGCAGAAGAGCACGAGTCACTGGTCATCAAGGGCGGCATCTTGGCCGGCACCTTGCTCAACGACACTCAAGTGCGCGAACTCGCCGATCTCCCGTCGCGCAATGAGCTCATGGCTCAGATGCTCGGCGCGTTCGGGGAGCCCTTGAGTTCTCTTGTCTCGATGATGAACAACCTCATCGGCGAGATGTCTGGCCTAGTTCAAGCCTTGATTGATCGAAGCGCGAGCGGCTCGGTGGATGATCCGCCGGAGGTGCCGCCGGACCAGCCGCCAGACACTCGATCAGATGACCCAGCAGACCCAGCAGATACGACAGACCTAACAGATCCAACAGATCCAACAAACCCGGAGAAAAAACAGTGAGTACATCCACCGAAGAGATCCTCGATGCCATTGGCAACATGACGGTGCTTGAGTTGGTCGAGTTAAAAAAGGCGTTTGAGGAACGCTTCGATGTCACCGCGGCAGTGGCCCCTCCCATGATGGTTGCCGCGGCCGCCGGTGCCGCTGATTCCGAAGGCGAAGCCGCTGAGGAAGCCGCCGACGAAGTCACCGTCACTCTCACCGCAATAGGCGACAAGAAAGTCCAGGTCATCAAGGAGGTGCGTTCGCTCACGAGTCTTGGCCTCAAAGAAGCCAAGGATCTCGTCGAAGCAGCACCGAAGGCGGTACTTGAGGGCGTGCCCAAGGCCGATGCCGACAAGGCCAAGGAGGCCCTTGAAGGTGTCGGCGCCACTGTCGAGCTGTCCTGAGTGGCCGCTGCGGGCCGTCGCGCAGCCGAAGTGTGGGGGGCCACGACATGGCAGTTGCGGTACATGCAAATCTCAGATAGCCTCGGCCCCGCCGTGGCACAGGTGGTCTCTCCTTTCGCGCACCCCACTAGTCCCCAGCATCGAGGCCGAATCTTGAGGCCGCCGTTGGCTGCGGGTGCTCTCTACTGCGCGCCCCCCCAACCCGTCGCCATGTGCCCCCGGCAGTCACCCGCGATCCATTCCGTACAACCGAACCGCTAGGAGAGTCCGTTGTCTTCTCGTGCCGGCCGCGAACGCTATTCGTTCGGCAATCTCGACGAAGTCCTAGAACTCCCGGACCTCGTGTCGATCCAAAGGGAGTCCTTCCGACGTTTCCTTGATGTCGGATTAGCAGAGACATTCGCCGACATCAGTCCCATCAGCGACTTCGGTGGACACTTGCAGCTGATCTTCTCGTTCGATCCCCACGATGAAGACTTGCGTCCCCCTCCCAAGTTCTCAGTGGAGGAGTGCAAAGAACGCGACATGACCTACTCGGCACCGATCTTCGTGCGCGCCGAGTTCAAGAACGCCCACACCGGCGAGGTGAAGGCACAGACCGTGTTCATGGGCGACTTCCCGATGATGACCCCCAAGGGCACGTTCATCATCAACGGCACCGAGCGTGTGGTGGTTAGCCAGCTCGTCCGCTCGCCCGGTGTCATATTCCAGCCAGGTGAGCGCTACCGGCTGCGAAACATGTCCAAGCATCAGCTCGTGACCGCCACCATCCATCCCTACCGAGGGGAATGGATTGAGTTCGATGTCGAGCACAAGCCGGGCAAAGACCCCACCGCAGGCAGTCGTGTCGCTCGCAAGCGCCGCCTCAGCATTTTCTCGCTGCTGCGGGCCTTGGGCTACGGCGAGGACCGGTACCCGGGTCTGCTCGAGAGAATCGTCGAGCACTTCGACTTCCTCGAGCCACAGTGGGAAAAAGACCGCTTGGTTGCACCCTCCCAAGAAGAGTCAGTCATTGAGCTGTACAAGCGTGTCCGCCCCGGGGAGGTGGCCACCGCAGACGCCGCCAACAACTATTTCCAGAACGCTTTCTTCGATGAGCGTCGGTATTCGTTGTCTAAGGTCGGTCGCTACAAGCTGAACCGCAAGCTAGGGCCAGAACTTGACCGTGTGTCGGAGCTGTTCGGTTTGGATTTCGTTGGCGCTGACGATGCGCGAGCGGCAGAGCATCCCGAGCTCATCCGGCCCGATCCTGAGTCGACAGTGCTCACCCGCAGTGAGGTGCTTGCTACAGCTAGCTACCTGTTGCACTTGGCGAATGCCGAGCCCGGCTACCGACTTGACGACCAAGACCACTTCGCCAACCGCCGTATCCGCTCGGTGGGCGAACTCATCCAGAACCAAGTGCGCATCGGGCTGAGCCGCATGGAGCGAGTCGTGCGCGAGCGCATGACCACCCAAGATATTGAGGCAATCACCCCTCAGACGCTCATCAACATCCGCCCGGTCGTGGCAGCCACTAAGGAGTTCTTCGGTACTAGCCAGCTCAGTCAGTTCATGGATCAGGTGAACCCGCTGTCGGGACTCACCCATCGCCGTCGTCTGTCCGCGCTCGGACCTGGCGGTCTGTCACGTGAGCGAGCCGGCTTTGAGGTGCGTGATGTGCATTTCAGCCATTACGGCCGCATGTGCCCCATCGAGACGCCGGAAGGTCCCAACATCGGACTCATCGGGGCCCTCGCCACGTTCGCTCGCGTCAACGAGTTTGGCTTCATTGAATCGCCGTATCGGGTCATCAAAAATGGCAAGGCAACCAGCGAGGTGCGCTGGCTCACCGCAGACGAAGAAGAAGAGTTCGTCGTTGCGCAAGCCAACGCGCCGCTCCATCCGGACGGCTCTTTCCGTAATCCCCGTGTGCTGGTCCGCAAGAGTCCGCAGGGTGCCAGTCTTGAAGATCTGCGGTTGCAGATGGAACGAGACACATACTTCGCTGCCACCACCGAGATCAGCTATGTACCGGCCTCAGAAGTCCAACTGATGGATGTCTCGCCGAAGCAGATCGTGTCGGTGGCAACCGCGCTCATCCCGTTTTTGGAACACGACGATGCCAACCGGGCACTCATGGGTGCCAACATGCAGCGTCAAGCGGTGCCCCTGCTGCGCGCTGAGGCGCCTTATATCGGCACCGGCATCGAAGGCTTGGCCATGGCCGATGCCGCCGAGATGGTGCTTGCCGAAGTTGAAGACGACAAGGGCGAGCGTCACGGTGTCGGCGGCACAGTTACCGAAGTCTCCGGTGACCGCATCGTCATCAGCGGCGATGACGGCAAGAGTTACGAAATCCCGCTGCTCAAGTTCCGACGCTCAAACCAAGACACATGCATCAATCAGAAGACCCTCGTTAGTGTTGGTGATCGCGTAGAGCCGCAAGCTGTGATCGCCGACGGCCCGTCCACCGATCATGGCGAGCTGGCGCTGGGCAAGAACCTCCTCGTCGCCTACATGTCTTGGGAGGGCTACAACTTTGAGGACGCGATCATCTTGTCTGAGCGTCTCGTGAAAGATGACGTGCTGACGTCGATTCACATCCACGAGTACGAGATTGATGCTCGCGACACCAAGCTGGGACCTGAGGAGATCACCCGCGACATCCCCAACTTGCCTGACGACATCCTGGCAGACCTCGACGATCAAGGAATCATCCGCGTCGGCGCCGAGGTGGAGCCCGGCGCAGTTCTGGTAGGCAAGGTCACGCCCAAAGGCGAGACAGAACTAACGCCTGAGGAGCGATTGCTGCGGGCGATCTTCGGTGAGAAAGCCCACGAAGTGCGCGACACCTCGCTGAAAGTGCCTCACGGAGAAAGCGGTGTCGTTACCGACATTCGGGTGTTCAACCGAGATCTTGACGATGAGCTGCCGCCGGGCGTGAATCAACTGGTGCGCGTCTATGTAGCTCAGAAGCGCAAGATCAGTGTCGGTGACAAGCTCGCAGGTCGCCACGGCAACAAGGGAGTGATCTCAAAGATTCTCCCAGTTGAGGACATGCCCCATCTAGCTGATGGCACCCCCGTTGACATCATTCTCTCGCCGCTGGGTGTCCCCAGCCGTATGAACGTCGGCCAAGTACTTGAAGCCCATTTGGGTTATGCGGCACGTTGGGGCTGGAAAGCCACCGACACCAACGGACGCGAGCGCATGGTTGGCGACGAGCCGGTCAGCAACACCGCCCGCAAGACGCGGCCCACTACCCAGCCGTCGGTCTTTATCGCTACTCCGGTGTTTGACGGTGCCCGCTGGGACGAAACAGAAGCCGCAGGTCGGCATCCCACCATTCAGCAGACACTGACGGCTCTGCGTCCTGAATCGGTGACCGGTGAGCGGCTGATGACCGACACGGGCAAGACGACGCTCTACAACGGGCGCACAGGTGAGCCGTACGACGAGCCGATCATGGTTGGCTACAGCTACATCTTGAAACTGGCGCACTTGGTTGACGACAAAATCCACGCTCGCTCTACCGGCCCGTACTCGATGATTACTCAGCAGCCGTTGGGGGGTAAGGCACAGTTCGGCGGCCAACGGTTCGGTGAGATGGAGGTGTGGGCGCTTGAGGCCTATGGCGCGGCCTACTGCCTGCAAGAGTTGCTCACCATCAAATCAGATGACGTGCTGGGTCGAGTGCAGGTGTACGAGGCCATCGTCAAGGGCGAGAACATCCCCGACCCTGGCATCCCCGAGAGCTTCAAGGTGCTCATCAAGGAGATGCAGGCGCTCTGTCTCAACGTTGAGGTGATGTCTACGGCCGGTCAGCAGATCGACATCGCGGGCCTCGACGAGGAGGTATTCCGTGCCGAGGAATCGCTCGGCATCGACATCAGCCGACCAGAACGGGGCAGCGACGAAGAAGACGAACTGCGCCGCCAGCGCATCTGAGCGGCACGACATCCACCGACCAAGACTCGACGACCAAGACTCGACGAATCACACACACAGGGCCACAAAACGCACATGATCGATGTCAACAATTTCTCTGATATCCGGATCGGTCTCGCTACCGCTGATGCCATCCGCACATGGTCCAACGGCGAGGTACGCAAGCCAGAGACCATCAACTACCGAACGCTCAAGCCTGAGAAGGACGGCTTGTTCTGCGAAAAGATTTTCGGTCCCACCAAGGACTGGGAGTGCGGCTGCGGAAAGTACAAGCGAGTCCGTTTCAAAGGCATTATCTGCGAGCGCTGCGGTGTCGAAGTCACGCGCTCCAAGGTGCGACGCGAACGTATGGGCCACATTGAGCTAGCGGCCCCGGTCGTGCATATCTGGTACCTGCGAGGCACCCGTTCGTGGCTTGCATATTTCCTGACGGGTCTTGAACCCCGCCAAGAACTCAAGGCCAAAGCCCTTGAGCGTGTCATCTATTTTGCCGCCAATCTCGTCACCAAAGTTGATAGCGAGAAACTGCACGCGGATCTACCGCGACTTAAGGCAGAGAAAGCCGAAGAGCTTGCGGTCATCGATGAGGAACTAGCCGAGCGGCGCGCTGAGCGACTCAAAGAACTTGAAGACGAAATCGCATCGCTTGAAACCGAGGGTGCCCGTGACCGCGAAATAAAGTCCAGTCAGCGCGAAGCCGAACGTGACCTTGAAACGTTCGACGACGAGGCCGCGCAGGAGAAAGACCTCGTGGAGCGCACTTTCAGCGCGCTCTCAGATATGCACGAACGGATGATCGTCGAAGATGAGGACCTGTGGCGCGAACTCGATGACCGCTACGGCCAGTATTTCGAAGGCGGCATGGGTGCTGAAGCCATAGCGCGTTTGATGGCGCTCATGGACTTCGACGACGAAGAGGCCGAACTGCGCGCCGCCATCGAAGCCTCAGACGGCCGCCGTCCGCTGTCTGCACAGCGCAAGCAGAAAGCGATCAAGCGACTCAAGATCTTGAGTGCCTTCAATCGTCGTGACGAGCACGGTCGGCGCATCAACGACCCGCGGGCGATGATTCTCGACGCAGTGCCTTGCATCCCACCGGATTTGCGTCCGATGGTGCAGCTCGACGGTGGCCGCTTTGCGACCTCAGACCTCAACGACTTGTACCGGCGGGTCATCAACCGCAACAACCGGCTGAAGCGACTGCTGGATCTGCGCGCACCCGAGATCATCGTTAACAACGAAAAGCGCATGTTGCAAGAAGCGGTAGACGCGCTGTTCGACAACGGTCGCCGCGGCCGACCAGTGACCGGTCCAGGCAATCGAGCGCTGAAGTCGTTGTCGGACATGCTGAAGGGCAAGCAGGGCCGTTTCCGCCAGAACTTGCTCGGCAAGCGAGTGGACTATTCGGGCCGTTCGGTCATCGTTGCGGGGCCAACGCTGCGTCTGCATCAGTGCGGCCTGCCCAAGCTGATGGCGCTGGAGCTGTTCAAGCCGTTTGTGATGAAGCGTCTGGTGGATGCCGAAATTGCGCAAAACATCAAGTCCGCCAAGCGAATGGTGGAACGAAGGCGGGCTGATGTTTGGAACGTGCTTGAGGATGTCATCAAGGAACACCCAGTGCTGCTGAACCGGGCGCCCACGCTGCACCGGTTGGGCATACAAGCTTTCGAGCCGGTGTTAGTGGAAGGCAAGGCTGTTCAGATTCACCCGTTGGTGTGCGCTGCGTTCAACGCCGACTTCGACGGCGACCAGATGGCAGTACATCTTCCTCTTTCGTCCGAAGCCCAAGCAGAGGCCCGAGTGTTGATGCTGTCTGCCAACAACATTCTCAGCCCTGCGGACGGACGTCCGATGACGGTCCCCAGCCAAGATCTGCTGATCGGCTGCTACTACCTGACCGAGCGCCGCAGCTCTGACGGTTCTGACGGTGATTCCGACGATGATCCCAATGCGTCGAGGCCGAAATTCCGTCATCTGTACCAGATTGAACGGGCGCTTGAAGGTTCCCAAGTCGGACTCCACCAACTCATCGAATGGCGTATTCCCGAGCTAAGCGACGGCAATGGCGGCTACAAGCCAACCACTGCAGGACGGGCGCTGTTCAACGCTGCGCTGCCAGCCGATTTTGAGTATGTGAACGAGACGGTGCATAAGGGTGACATGGGCCACATTGTGCGAGTGCTGTCAGATAACTACTCCGCTGGCGACATAGCCGTCAGCCTCGACAACATCAAGGACCTCTGTTATGAGTACGCCAGCCGATCGGGCCTGACGATCTCGGTTGACGATGTGCGCACGCCCCCCGACAAGGCCGAGATACTCGAACGCCACGAGAGTGAGGCGGAGCGGGTCGAGACGCAGTTCCGGCGTGGCATTATCACCGACGGCGAGCGGCGCCAAAAAGAAGTAGAAATCTGGACCGACGCGACTGATGAGGTGCGTCGTTCGCTTGAAACCGATCTAGACCGCACTACGTTCAACCCGATCAACATGATGGTCCACTCCGGTGCTCGGGGCAACATGATGCAGGTGCGACAGATCGCCGCAATCCGCGGCTTGGTAGCCAACCCTCGCGGCGACATCATCCCGCGCCCCATCAAATCGTCTTACCGCGAAGGTCTCGCAACTTTGGAGTACTTCATCTCCACCCCCGGTGCCCGCAAAGGCCTCGTAGATACGGCGCTGCGGACCGCCGACTCGGGCTATCTCACCCGCCGGCTAGTTGATGTGGCCCAAGAACTCATCATCAACAACGAGAACCCCTTTGAGCGGCCAGGTCCCGTGAACGGGCTGTGGATCGAAGATGTCGCTGCGGACCGCCCAGACAAGCGCACCCATCTCGACACGCGGTTGTTCAGTCGCTGCTTGGCTTCGGATGTGACGCTCAGCGATGGCACTGTGCTTGAAGCAGGGAGCCTCGTCGGGGAGGAAGAGCTAATCGCCTTGCGCGACGATCCCGAAGTCACTCGGGTGCGCGTGCTGTCCCCACTCACCGACGATTCCGAGTTCGGCGTGTCGGCTCTGGCGTATGGGGGTTCGCTGGCCACAGGCAAGCTCATTGAAGTCGGCGAAGCGGTTGGCGTGATTGCAGCTCAGTCCATAGGCGAGCCGGGCACCCAGCTGACCATGCGGAGCTTCCACACCGGCGGTGCTATCGGCGGCGAGAACATCGCCGGCGGTCTACCGCGCGTTGTCGAACTGTTTGAGGCCCGCACCCCTAAAGGTAAGGCCGTCTTGGCACGCCGCTCAGGAGTGGTGCGCATCGGCGAAGACGACGGTCGGGGCCGACAGATTGATGTCATCGGTGACGACGGTGACGAAGACACCTACACCGTCGGGTCGCTGTCGCGGCTGGCGGTGGTTGATGGTCAGAACATCCGAGCGGGCGACCCGCTCGTGGACGGGCCGCGCGACCCCAAGGAACTCATCGAGATCCGCGGTGTGCGCGAAACTCAGCAGTATCTCGTATCCGAAGTCCAAAAGGTGTACCGCGAGCAGGGCGTGTCGATCCACGACAAGCACATTGAGTTGATCGTCCGTCAGATGACCCGACGAGTGCTTGTGGGAGAGCAGGGTGACTCGGGGTTCTTGCCCGGCGAGCAGGTTGACCAGCGGATTTATCGCGAGTCCAATCGCGAACTGGTGCAGCAAGAACGTCGGCCCGCCGAGGGCCGCCCGGTCATCATGGGCATCACCAAAGCGTCGTTGGCTACTGAGTCTTGGCTGTCGGCGGCGTCGTTCCAAGAGACCACTCGGGTGCTCACTGAGGCCGCCATAGAGTCGCGTCGCGATGGGCTGAAAGGTCTCAAAGAGAACATCATCATCGGCAAGCTGATTCCAGCCGGCACAGGTCAAGATGTGTACCGCAACATCGACACGGTTGCGCCCGACTTTGAGCCGATGGAGTTTTGGTCTTCCGAAGATGGCGAAGACCCAGCCGTCGTTCTGGCCTCTGTAGGCACAGAAGCCCACAACGACGCGACCGCCTTTGCCGACAACGTTGCGCCGATCGTTGATGCCGGCTGAGTTGACGCTGGCCGAACGCTCCGCTGTGCTGTTGGCAGCTCCGCTGTGCTGTTGGCAGTTGTGGCGCTGAGGCGCGCTGCCTAGTCTTAGGTGCTGGTTTTGGCGCGTCGCTGGTGGGGCTATGCGCAGATTTGCCTGTTCCTGTTCATGCGTCTGTCCCACTGACAGCCCCCGACACCCAGAGGTCTTCGTGCCGACGATCCAGCAGTTGGTCCGCAAGGGCCGCAAGTCAAAGTCTGCGAAGGTGCGCACGCCTGCGTTGAAGGGGTCGCCGCAACGTCGAGGCGTCTGCACCCGTGTGTACACGCACACTCCCAAGAAACCGAATTCGGCCCTGCGGAAAGTCGCCCGCGTGCGCCTCACCAGCGGAGTTGAGGTGACGGCGTACATACCCGGTGAGGGGCACAACCTCCAAGAGCACAGCATCGTGCTGGTTCGCGGGGGCCGCGTAAAGGATCTCCCCGGTGTCCGCTACAAAATCATCCGGGGCGCGCTTGATGCTTCAGGCGTGAATTCTCGACGGCAAGCCCGTTCGCGTTACGGCGCCAAGCGGGAGTCCTGACATGCCACGCCGAGGCGCCGCGCCGCGCCGCCCCATCAGCCCAGACCCTCTCTATGAATCCACGCTGGTCACCCAGTTCATCAACAAGGTGCTGCGTCGCGGCAAGCGTTCGGTAGCCGAGCGCATCGTGTACCGCGCGATGGACCTGATCGGCGAACGCACCGGCAGCGCGCCACTCGACATTCTCAAGCGAGCGGTGGACAACACACGTCCCCAAGTTGAGGTGAAGAGTCGTCGGGTGGGCGGAGCGACGTACCAAGTACCCGTTGAGGTGCGACCCCGCCGTGCTACTGCCTTGGCGATCCGCTGGATCGTCGGCTTCGCACGCGAGCGCCGTGAGCGCACGATGGCGGAACGTCTCGCGAATGAGCTGATGGATGCCTCCAACGGCACCGGCTCAGCGGCGAAGCGACGTGAGGACACGCACCGCATGGCGGAGGCCAATAAGGCCTTTGCACATTACCGCTGGTGATCTGATCGGGACATCTGATCAACATCTGATCAATGAGGCAACGCTGAAATGGCTAGAACGCAACCTCTGGACCGCGTCCGCAACATCGGGATCATGGCTCACATTGACGCGGGCAAGACCACGGTGACCGAGCGGATCCTCTACTACACCGGGGTCAACTACAAGATCGGTGAGGTCCACGACGGCGCCGCCACGATGGACTGGATGGAACAGGAGCAAGAGCGGGGCATCACCATAACTTCCGCTGCCACCACCTGCCATTGGAACGACCACGTCATCAACATCATTGACACTCCCGGCCATGTGGACTTCACCGTTGAGGTAGAGCGCTCGCTGCGTGTGCTCGACGGGGCTATCGCTGTTTTCGACGGTGTCGCTGGTGTAGAGCCGCAGACCGAAACCGTGTGGCGGCAGGCTGACCGTTACGGCGTTCCCCGTATGTGCTTCATCAACAAGCTCGACCGTACGGGCGCTTCGTTCTTTGACTCGCTGGCGAGCATCGAAGACCGGTTGACTCCCCATACCGCAGTGCTGCAACTGCCTATCGGCATCGAGGCTGGTTTTGAGGGAGTCGTTGACCTTGTAGAGATGAACGCTCTGGTGTGGAAAGGCGACGACCTCGGGGCCACCTTTGATGCCATCGAAATTCCTTCCGAATTGGCCACACAGGCAGCGGAATACCGCTCTTTGCTGCTGGAGCGTCTCGCCGATGTTGACGAAGACATCATGCTGGCTTATCTTGAGGGCGACGAGGTAGACCCCGCCACGCTGCGCCGCGCGATACGCCAAGGCACAATCGACGGGCAGATTGTCCCGGTGCTCACCGGCAGCGCTTTCAAGAACAAAGGCGTTCAGCCGTTGCTTGATGCGGTGACGATGTACCTGCCGTCGCCGGTGGACATCCCCGCAATAGAAGGCAAATCACCGAACGGCAACGACGAACTCGAACGCAAGCCGAGCGACGACGAGCCCTTCTCGGCGCTGGCGTTCAAGATCATGACCGATCCCCATGTGGGCAAACTCACCTATTTCCGCGTGTACAGCGGGAGCTTCGGACGGGGCGGGCAGGTACTCAACACCACAACGGGCAACCGGGAGCGCATCGGGCGCATCCTGCAGATGCATGCCAACAATCGCGAAGACCGCGAAAACATCGCAACCGGCGACATCGTTGCTGGGATAGGTTTGAAGAGCACCCGCACCGGCGACACGCTGTGCGATTCGTCCCATCCGATCGTCCTTGAGCAACTTGACTTTCCCGACCCTGTCGTACATGTCGCAGTTGAGCCCAAGTCCAAAGGCGATCAAGACAAACTGGGCCGGGCGCTGACTGCGCTCAGCGAGGAAGATCCCACCTTTGTGGTCAAGACCGATCACGAGACAGGCCAGACCGTGATCTCAGGCATGGGGGAGCTTCACCTTGAGGTACTGGTCGACCGGATGTTGCGCGAGTTCAAAGTCGATGCCTCCATCGGCAAGCCGCAGGTGGCCTACCGAGAGACCATCACTGCCCCTGTGGAGAAGTTCGAGTACCGCCACATCAAACAGACGGGCGGTTCAGGCCAGTACGCCGTCGTGGTCATCAACCTCAAGCCCTCAGAGCCGGGCGAGGGGTACGTCTTTGAGGACCATATCCGTGGCGGTGTGATCCCGCGTGAGTACATCAGCTCGGTTGACGCAGGCTTGCAGTCGTCTCTTGAGAACGGCCCGCTGGCGGGTTTCCCGCTTGTGGATGTGTCCGTTGACCTCATCGACGGCAACCACCACGATGTGGATTCCTCAGAGATGGCGTTTAAGATCGCCGGCACGATGGCCATGCGTGACGCAGCCCGGCTGGCGCGCCCGGTTCTGCTTGAACCGGTTATGTCGGTTGAGGTGGTGACACCCGAGGACTACATGGGCGATGTCATCGGCGACCTGAACGCTCGGCGTGGTCGTGTAGGGCAGATGGAGTTGCGTGGCGCCAATCAGGTGATCGACGCCAAAGTGCCGCTGTCTGAGATGTTTGGCTACGCCAACGATCTGCGGTCTCGCACTCAAGGCCGCGCCACCTACAGCATGCAGTTCGACAATTACGAGCAGGTGCCGCCCAGCATCGCTACTGAGATCATCAAACGCATCCGCGGCGAATGATCTGGGCCGCTTGCCTGGGATTATTGGAACTGGGCCGCAATATCCCTAGCCTCATACCGTTGAGAACAGCGACGAAACCAAGCAGCAAAGACAACCCTGCACCTCCCCCGCTCCCGACAGGCGAGCAGAACCCCGAAAGGCGGGCACGACATGGCAAAAGAGCGTTTTGAGCGGACGAAGCCTCACGTCAACGTGGGCACGATGGGCCATATTGACCACGGCAAGACAACGCTGACCGCAGCCATCACGCGTGTGCTCTCTGAGCACGTCGGCGGCCAGGCAACGGCCTTCGACGAGATCGACAAAGCACCTGAAGAGCGCGAACGCGGTATCACCATTTCGATTGCCCATGTTGAGTACGAGACCACCAACCGGCACTATGCGCATGTGGACATGCCAGGCCACGCCGACTACATCAAGAACATGATCACTGGTGCCGCCCAAGTGGACGGTGCCATCTTGGTCGTGTCCGCAGCCGATGGGCCAATGCCGCAAACCCGCGAGCACGTTCTGCTAGCCCGCCAGGTCGGTGTGCCCTACATCGTGGTCGCGCTCAACAAGGTTGACATGGTTGACGACGAAGAGCTGCTTGAACTCGTTGAGCTGGAAGTGCGCGAGCTGCTCAGCGAATACGAGTTCCCCGGTGATGACGTTCCGGTCGTGCGGATCTCCGCGTTGAACGCGCTTGAGGGTGACGCCGCAGCAGCGGAGCAGATCATCGAACTGATGAACGCAGTTGATGAGTACGTGCCTGAGCCCGAACGTGACACCGAGCGCCCATTCCTGATGCCGATCGAAGACGTGTTTTCGATTACGGGTCGGGGCACTGTGGTGACCGGCAAGATTGAGCAAGGTGTCATCAACACTGGCGACGAGATTGAGATCGTCGGTATCCGCGACACCCAAGACACCACCGTGACCGGTGTGGAGATGTTCCGCAAGATCCTCGATCAGGGCCAAGCAGGCGACAACGTGGGTCTGTTGTTGCGCGGCACAGGCAAAGACGAGGTAGAGCGTGGCCAGGTCTGTACCCGCAAGGGTGCCATCACTCCGCACACCAAGTTTGAGGCGCAGGTGTATGTGCTGACCAAAGAAGAGGGCGGGCGACACAAGCCGTTCTTTTCGAATTATCGGCCGCAGTTTTACTTCCGCACTACCGATATAACCGGTGTGGTTGATCTTCCCGAAGGCACCGAAATGTGCATGCCCGGCGACAACACTGAGATGACGGTTGAGCTGATCAACCCGATTGCCATGGACGAGGGCTTGCGTTTCGCCATCCGCGAGGGTGGGCGTACCGTCGGTGCCGGCCGAGTGACGAAGATCCTTCAGTAGACCTCAGGCCAGCAGCGGTTAGGAACAGTTATGGCAGCACCTCGCATCCGGATGCGTCTCAAGGCGTACGACCACGAGATCGTGGACCAGTCAGCGCAGAAGATCACCGAGACGGTGCTGCGCACTAACGCCAAGGTGCGCGGCCCGGTACCGCTGCCCACTGAGAAGCATCGTTACACCGTGGTGCGGTCTCCCCACAAGGACAAAGACTCACGCGAGCACTTTGAGATGCGTATCCACAAGCGCCTCATCGACGTGATTGACCCCACCGACAAGACGGTCGACTCGCTCCAGCGGCTCGACCTGCCTGCAGGTGTAGAGATCGAACTCAAAGTCCAGCCCTAGCGCGCCCGCCAGCAAACTGGTGCCTTTCTGGGTCCGGGCAGATTCGTTGCCCCGCAGCAAACGCCTGTCGGCAGTAGTTGCAGACATCCTTCAGCGCGAACTCCGCAGCGCAAGCGAAGGCTCTGATGTGCCCCGCCTAGCCGTCATGACACTGACCGCCCGAGGCGCACCGCGGACTTCGAACCTGCAGGGTGTCTTGGAGTTCTTGGACTGCGGACGCGAGTGGATTGTTCGTGGCTTCGAAGAACTGACGACCGAGTACATGCATGGTCGATGGGGCAAGCTGACGAAACAGGACATGATCGAATGAACCGATCTGGAGCCTTATTGGCGGCGAGAAACGAGACAGGGACACCGGTCGAGACCGGCGGATTGGCGTTGTCCGGCATTGAGCCGCCCGAGTCGTCTGCGAGCCTGCTCGCTCGTGTGCCGGAAGATTCGGGATGGCGAGCGGATGCGGAACGGCGGATTCGCGATCTGCGTTGGCTCGCTCCCGACTGGGATGGCCCTGCTTCGCCGACAGTGACACACGGCGCGCGAGGCGCAGCGTTATTGGTGGTTGCGCGGCTCTCCGAATATGACGGTCGGCTGCGTGTACCCACGGTCACGCCCACGCCCTTCGGCGGTGTCTTCATTGAGTGGCACAGCACTCAATGCACGCTTGCTTTCACCATTGATGCGAGCGGAAAAGTCGAGATTTCCTATGACGACATCGAGAGCGGAGTCGAACGGGAGGAAGCCGATCCGTTCCGTCGTGAGCTCGCGGACGAGTGGCTTCTCCTGTTGGCGCGGCATCGTGTCTGAGCCGGTTCGGCGTTCTTGGTCACAAGAGTTTGCCAAGCCCGCATGACCTGAGCGACTGAATCTTCGGTGCGTCGGCATTCTCTTTGACATGTGCGACGGAACGAGTCCGTACTCGGACGACATTGAGGGAGTTCCGCTTGGCGCGTATCTGATTCGTTGGATTAATCCACAGTTCTGTGATTGGAGTGATCTGGACGACACAAGCTGTCCTCGAATCACTCGGCAGGCAGTGCAGTTCTACCGTGACGACGAAGCGATGCGCTTGGGGTGCCCCGGCACAGCGATGTCATTCATCTTGGAATCGCCAACAACAGACATCGATGATCTGGCTCGGCGCCAACCGGGTTACGGGCTTGCGCGCATAGCCGCAGACGAACTCAGAACCGATGGTGCGTTAGGTGTGCAACTTTGGCCGACACACGAAGACCCATCACATGTTGTCGTGTTCAGAACAGACGGCGGAGCAAGACTCACAGGCGCTCAAGCCAAGCGAATTGCCCACTCCTTGAGCTAAGGATGAATACATCCACCCGCTAAACCCGCGAGTGCTAGATAGTGATGTGGGTGTCTGCCTCTCAACGCGTTGTGCAGTGTTAGTTCGGCATGGGGACAGATCACCTGCGTGTCGCGTCACTAGGCTGTCCCGACAGAAGCCTCCGCAAGACGCACTTGTGAGTGCCGTAATCACCGGAGTCGAGATTGAACTCAACGTCCAGACCTAGCGCGCCCGCCAGCAAACTGGTGCCTTTCTGGGTCCGGGCAGATTCGTTGCCCCGCAGTCTGACGCACCTCGTCGGCGGAATCCTGACAGTGTTTCTAACGACGGCGACAGTCGTGGTTCTTCTGGCGTCGCTGGCCGCGTCGATCAGAGCATCTGGCATCAAACTGACAGCAGCGCGCAGTCCTGCTGACTGGGAAGGCAGGGCCTGTGCGTCTGCTCATGTGTCGTCTCGCCATGGCAGCGTCCGCAGGTATCCGCGTATCTTTGGGGCTAGCTTCCTGCTCGTACGGCAGGGTGGCAACCGAGGCCTCGCCGATGCGGAGATTTTCTATGCCCACTCAAGCCCTCAAGAACTTTGATGCCTACGAGGCGCTTCATCGGGCCGAACTCGAGCCTGAGCACAACGGCAAGGTAGCGCTCATGCACGACGAGGAGGTCGTAGGCATATACAGCGACTGCGAGTCTGCATTTGCGGCTGGCATGAGGATGTATCGAAGAGGCGAGTTCTCTTTCCAAGAAATCGGTGCAGAGCCGGTGTTCGTGAGCGCGCTCGGCCTCGGTGAAGCAGGGTGAACGAGCGGGTCATTGAGGTCCAGCGGAGACAGATCCTAACCGAGATCGAAGTGGCCGTGACGGTGCCCGGGGAAGGCGGGAGGTTCACCGGACTCATCGACACTGGCACTCAGGAGTCAGGCGTTTCGGAGCGCGTGATTGAGCACCTCGCAGCGACCGCAGCACTGATGTGCCAGAAAGCACTGACAGCGGCACCGACAGCGGCACTGATGGTGGTACTAGTAGCAGCGATGCTGAAAGTGGTACTTCTAAGAGCGACGCTTCTGAGGTAAACAGCCCACAACCAACCAGCCCCCCCGATGGCACCGACGCCACCGATACCGCCGAGGGTCAACAGGCCACCAACGACACCTCCAACACCTCAGATAACAACAATCCTGACACAGATACCAACAATCCCACGCCCGCAAACCCCCAACCCCAAACAGCGCCAGAAACTGAGCCTGATCCGATTGAAGTTGAAACAAAAATCTGGTACGAAGCGCACCGACAAAGATTCAACGCTTTAGAAACCGACTGGGAATGGGGACTCCCCGGAATCTCTTACGATGTCGCCCCTGAAGATAGTTGGAATGTTAACCCGCCCACTGACGATCCTGAAGAATGGCGCGCTTACGCAAGAGCGATAAATGCGACGTTCTTTCAGGGATTAGTGACGTTGAAACGGCACTACAACGGCGAACTTGCGCTAACACCAGAACAACGCGATCAGATCAACGCCGACCTGCAATACATAGAAGTTAAGGTGCGCCTAGTAAACGACGGTATTGCTTGCGGTCGTGGATGGTACCGCGCTGGGAGGTTCCGTGACGCGGTTGCTTGCCCTGAAGCTCCGTGGCGTCCGTGGGGTGACATCACTCTCGGGTACGGCGACTTCGAAGCCACCGCTAGGAAAGATTTGGGCTGGTACGATCTGATACGGCGCACCGACTAACGGCGAGTTCTCCAAACAGACAAACCTCGAAGCGTGACAGCGGCCAAGAAGCAGCCACTGAGAACTAAAAGTCCTGCCGCGTGGTCGTCGTTGTTTACTGCCTGCACCACACCGACGATAACACCAGCAACCATTATCAGTCCGATAATGCAACATATGTGAGATGTTTTGATGGCGTAAGAAACATGTTGCCGTTTGGACACCCAACGGGGTTTGTTTCGTACGGTTTGTGACTGTTGCGTAAGTGAACTGGAATTTGTCACGTAGGCCTTCTGTTGCGACAATCACCTATCGTAGAGTGTGCTGTTACCTGCGAACAAGTTGAACACACGCTCACGATCAAAGAAGAGGGACGGCGGGTGGATGGTTGGCGGGTTTAGTTGATGGTGCGGGCTTTGCGGCGCCGTTTGAACAGGCCACTGTTTTTGGATGGTTGTTGACGCCCCGACGTGTTAGGTGTTTGTTGCCAAGTGGACACACCAAAAGCGGTGTAACAAAGATCGGCTATAGATTGCCGCAACGCAGGTGGGCAGCCCCACTCTCCACTGTTTTTGCGGGTACCGTACTGGTTATCTACCGGGATCTGCCCAGCAACGTTCATGCCTAACTTACGTTGAATTTGTTGCGCCAAAAACTCGGGATCCATATCAGTGCCACCGGTTTTGTTGACCACCCCGACGCAACGTTTCAGATCAAGATTACTGCCGCCTTGTTCCGGTGGACGGGACTGCTGCCAAAACCACGTAGACACACTCATAATGTCCGAGTTCTCAGTAGAAAACACAGCCGTATACAAATCAAAAAGATCATTACTACGCAAAGCAAAATCAGTGATCATAGTTGTATCGGTACCAGCTACCGGCAAATCCACAAACACCCACTCATAACGAGTCTTCAGATACCCCAAAACGTAACACAACACACGCGCGACCATCTTGTGAGTGCCGTAATCACCGGAGTCGAGATTGAACTCAACGTCCAGCCCTAGCGCATCTGCACCCAAGTCGGTCAAGTTGCTGGCAAAGGGACAACTTGGGTCGATTCCGGACCCCAAGACCGGCTCCTTAGAGCAGCGACTGCGCGTCAGTCCCAATGGCTTGATTGGTACTCCAGCATGTCGTCGCCGTGCAGTTGTTTCGTGGCGTTGCCCACGCGCACCCAGAACTCTGTTGGGCTGTTTCCTCCGTTACGAGATTTGGCGAACACCGGCTTGCCGCTCGGAGCAACAGAGACGATGCAGACATCGGCACCGGCGGCCTGTTCGAAGCCGACCTTGACGACCGCTGCCGTCGGGATCGAGAGGTCGCTGTCGAGTCGTTGCCGCAAGAACCGCTCATAGTCATCGCGTGATGCCTTGTCACCCAAAGTCATCATGTCATTGTGCAGGCCGAGCACATTGCCACCATCGTCAACGCCGATGAGCAAGCGGCCACCCTCTGCATTGAGGAGACCGCACACCGTCTTCGTGATGACATGCTCGAGTCTCTTGTCGGCCTGTTCGGTGTGAAGATTCCATCGAGCACTCGACTTGTACTCGACAGTTTGGGATTCGCCTATCGCAAGCAGGTCGGCGAGCGTCGTCGTCTGCTTGATCGGGGTGTTTGAGTCCCAGAGGCGGCCGAAGCCGTCGCGGACGACCTGTGCGATGAGTTCGCGTCGGCGCTCAAGGAAAGTCGCATAGTCGAGTTGCCCCCAGCCGACAGGCAATGCATGCCAATACCGCTGCTGCTGTACGCGTGCAGCATCCATTCCGGCTGTCATGGACGGCCAGTACTCCAGCGGGTTCTCAGCACTGATGGTGGCGTTTTCGGGCCAGTCGAGGAAGGCCATATTGGCGATGGCATTGACTGACCGAGTGGTCGTGATGCCTCTTGCACTCAGATACGCCTTTGGAAAAAGATGATGTCGCTCGATTGATCGCTGTGCGGTCGTGTGCTGGTCGAGAAGGTCGCGAATCCGTATCTTGCTGAACAACAACTCTGCGTCGAGCAGGTTCAGCGCAGCCCAATAGGCAAACAAGGCCGGTGACCGGGCCGCCGATGTGTCGAGCCGGTTTGGTAGGGAGATGGTCCAATAATCGCCAGTAAAGTTTGCTCGTACCAAGCGATCCAGTTCCATGCAGAACGCTTCGGCATCGCCCGGTCTCAGTACCGAGACGCGACCGAGATCTGCCTCGATTTGGCTCTCCGGCGATGACGTGTAGCGACCTGTGGTCTGGGCCATGAAGAACCATCGGGAGATCAGGCCGCGTAGCGTCGTGGGGTCAAGGCCGAAGTCGCGCTTGCCAATGAGCCAGAGCACGTAGGTGTAGATGAGAGTGTTCTCCGATGTCAGCATGCGACGACTTCTGAAGCCAGCATGAGTGAGGCATTTGAGGAACTCATGCCAGTTGGTCAAGTCGAGGACATCGTCTTGCGCCCGCCGGAGTTCGTCGAACTGTGCTGCACGGCTCTCGACTGATACGAGACCGGTCTCCAGATCCTTGCCGCGAAGGATGCTGTAGACATGCTGCAGTCGTCCTCGCCGAAACGCCAGACCGATGCCTGCGCGCAGTAGCTGATCGGGCGTCGGATCTATGAATGCGTTTCTGGGGGAGGAGCCTTTCACAGCGGCATCAGCGGCATCCCGGCAAAACTGCTCGAGTTGCCGTCGACCCTTCTCCCAATGCACTGACATCAGTGTCAAGATGAAATCTGCTTGGTTCAGCTTGACACCTTCGGAGTTGGTGCGCACGAAGATGTCCGCGACCTGTTCTTCGTTTGCGTCTGAGTTGAGTTCGATCACTTGGAAGCGAAAGTCTCGCAGGTCGCGCACCCGGTCGATCCGCTCCTCGAGAGCGTCTTCGTCTTGTTCACCCAGAGCGAAGCCGCGCCCGTCGGCGAGCCGTGCGAGGAACTTTCGGATCGTCGGTTTGTAACCGTTGTTCCAAAGCGCCGTAATGTCGGGGATGAACTCAGGATCGCGTTCAATGGCTGCGTCTGTCACCTCGAACGATTCGTCCTCTGGTCTGAATGCAATCCGGAAGCGCCGTTCTTCGTAGGCTTTTGTCAGGATTGGTTTGCCAGTCAGCACCGCATACAGCGATGTGAGCCGTTGCTGACCGTCGACGATGAGCAACTTGGCGACGCGTGCGTTTTCGCCACCGCCCACCTGCCGAGTCCCGATGTCTGCACCCGTTTCCCAGAACAGCAGCGTGCCGACCGGATATCCGCGGTACAGCGAGTCGAACAGATCTCGAGCTTTGGCCGCTGACCAGACGAACGGACGCTGGATGTCGGGGAGCGCAATGGTTCCGTTGCGGATGCTCTCCACGAGTAGTCCCAGTGAGTAGCCCGTGTCCTTGTACAGCGTAGGTGTCATGTTCGCTCCGTCGTTTGGCGGCATCTTAGAGTCGGCAATAGGCGCAGGCAGTGAGACTCAAGATCGACGGAGGCACTTGCACGCTTCGACGGCGTTGACGGGTACCCGTTAGTTGGTCCGGTTGTTATGGGCATCGGCTCGTGCCCGTCGATTCAGCTGGCAGCGGCGATGTCGAAGAGAATTCCTTGTTCGGCTTCGGGGACGAGCGAGGACATGTCGGGGGTCGCGGCACCATCTTCCTCATTGAGGAGCTGCTCCAGATCGCCCAAATCTGAAACAGGAATTGCGCCGCGTCGTTCAAGTTCTTGGTTCCCCGGCCCTTCGCCTGGTCCTCGCCACACGGCGACCCGACCGAACTTGTGGCTTAGAGCCTCGGTGGCACCAGACCAGGTGCCGCCCCTGCCTTCGTCGCCCGCAACCACGAGTGTCAGCCTTGATTGTGCGTAGATGAGTTTGTTTCGGCCCATGGCGTTGCCTGCACTGAATCCAGCGCCGGGGCTGTAGGGCGTACACATGAGGGCTTGCTCATTATGGATTGCTGCCCGGACATCGCTCTTGGCGAGCTTGCGAGACAAAGAATCCGCTAGTACGCCGATGACGGCACCGTCCGAGTTGAACGCTGAATTCATGGCGATCTGATCCACCCCTCTTGCGCCGCCGGATATCAGTGGAATGCCGTGACGAGCAGCGGATGCGGCTGCTTCGACTGCGACTTCGGCCCCCGACCGGCTTACGTCTCGGCTGCCTACGACTCCGAGTCCTGCGGTGTTCATCAGTTCGACCGGCCCCGCTGCGTAAAGCAAGGGGGGAGCCTTGGGCCCGAGCTTTTGTGTGCAGCGTTGCGGGTAATACTCATCAAATGGCGTGAGGATGTGGATTCCTGAATGCTCGAGGCGCTCAATCTCGAAGGCCAGAGAGGTTGCGCGTCCGAGCAATGCGGCGACGCGCTCGGCGAGGATGTCCGAAACCCCGCCATGAGTCGTCAACTCGCTGGCATTCATACCCAGTAAGTCGCTCGGCCGAGAACCCGACCGGGTCACAAGCTTCCAAAACTCTGATGCTTTCAAAGGCTGCACACCATCGGCACACAGACGGCTAACAAGAGCGATCGTCGCCAGAGCATCGTCGCTGCGTCTCATCAGCTTGATCTTCCGGCCGAATCGGCCAACGCAAAAGGGAGCACCGCGCCGGATCCTGCTTCGCAGAGCTTCATTCCGACGACGGTCAGCGTCCAGCGTGAGTCAACTATGTCATCGACCAAGAGCACCGGTCCGTCGGGCACCTCAGAGAGAACCTCAAATGCCTTGGAGGCATTGTTGAATTGCTGCTCGCTGTTCTGCATTGTTTTCTGCGGGGCACTCTCATGCGTCTTCACCACGACATCCTGACACGGTAGACCGAGCGCCTGGGCGAGTCGATGCGCAAATTCCCGAACGAGTAGTGGGTGTCGGCGCGATGGCACAAACGTCACCCAAGTTGGCGACGGTTCAGGCTTCCAGCTTTTCCTGATCAACTCCACCGAGGCTCTGACCAACCGGTCGTCGAATCGACCGTCGTTCTGTTTGCCACTGCGCACCAAGTTGCCCCATCCTCCGTCGGCCCATCGCGACAGCGCGCGACCCTCGACGAGTTGCAGGTCGGCTGCTATCGAACTGCCGCTGTGCAGTCGTTTGCGAGGGACGATCGTGTGTGCGCCGCGCCGCAGGAACGTCACTGCTTCTTGAACGACGATCGGATCTAGATCGATCATCATTGTCTTGCCGGTGCAGTTGTCGCAGATGCCGCACGGGACCGGCGAGGGGTCGTCGAGACATCGACGCAGGAACTGCATCCTGCACTCATCTGTGTCGATGTAGTTGCTGATCTGTTCGAGCTCCGCGCGACGCTGGGCAGTGACGGCTTCCATTCGCTCATGGTCAAGAGACCACTGATGGAACGTACGCTGCCAAGCTGAACCTACGCGTTCGACCGCCTGATCGACTTCGAGGTTCTTGAGCAGCTTCTCTAGCTGGTTTCGTTTCACGTTGACAGCCGCCAGTAGTTCGTTCATCGTCATCGGCATCGCACGCTCTTCCAAGAGGCGAATGACGTTCGCGGCTGCTTGCGGATCAGGAAACGAGGTGTCGATGAAGTAGTGCTGAATGTCGGCATCTTCGGCGCCGCGCAGCAAGATACCCCATGACTCGCGCACGCCTCGACCGGCGCGCCCGACCTGTTGGTAGTACGCGATAGCTGAACCCGGCGACTGGTAGTGGATCACGAGAGTGAGGTCCGGTTTGTCGAAGCCCATGCCCAGAGCAGACGTCGCCACAGCAGCCTTAACGTCGTTGTTGAGCAGCCGCTGTTCGATCATCTTCCGTTCGTCGGAATCGGTGTCGCCGCTGTAGGCCACTGCCGAGATGCCTTGAGATTGCAGCCAATCGGCGACGCGCCGAGTGTCGTGAACAGTTGCGCGGTAGACGATTCCGGTGCCTGGAAGCCGTTTCACGGTCGCTGCCAGCCAGCACATGCGTTCTGCCTGTAACGGGATGGCGAGAGCATGCAGCTGGAGTCCGCCGCGGCTGAGCGGTCCGCGTACCGATTCGAATTCAGACCCAAGCCGGGCCGTCACGTCAGCGACAACTCGGTCATTGGCAGTTGCGGTGCAGCACAGCACTGGAATCCCACGCGGCAGCAAGTTCAGCACACGGACTAGGCGGCGGTAGTCGGGTCGAAAATCATGGCCCCAATCAGAGATGCAGTGGGTCTCGTCGATGACAAGCAGCCCACAACGGCTACCGATTACCGGCAGCACATCTCTGTGGAATTCTTGATTCGCCAAGCGTTCCGGCGAGATCAAGACGATGTCAGCATGGTTGTTTTCGATTTGCTGGGTCACTTCAGACCAATCAGCCTGATTTGAGCTGTTGACCGTGACCGCTCGGATGCCTATCTTCTCTGCTGCGGCGATTTGGTTCCGCATGAGTGCAAGCAAAGGCGAGACGAGCAGTGTCGGGCCCAAACCAGCCTGGCGTAGCAGGGCGGTCGCGATGAAGTAGACAGCACTCTTGCCCCAGCCAGTTCGCTGTACGAGAAGTACACGGCGCCGGTTTGCCACCAGCTGGCGGATGACTTCAAGTTGGTCGTCGCGAAACACCGCGTACGGATCGCCTGTCAACTTGTTGAGAAGTCGCTGAGCCGTCTCAGCCGAGAATGACGCGCTCATCGGAAACCACGGTTCAAATGCGTTCGTGTCGTTCTCTTATCTTCTAGAGCATTTGGTATGTCGTTCTTTGTGTTCAAGGCACTTTAGCGATATTCAGTTCTGGAGAAACCTCGTCGGATGGTTCGGCATTAGGAGCCGAATGACGACCGAGCACGTCAATGATTCGGGCGAGCGCGAACAGGATCGCTGCTCCTACGAACCACACGGCGGACGTCAGTGCCTCCAGCACTCGCGGCGGCGAGAGCGGCAGGTCGCTGATGCACACGCCCGTGGCATCGGCCACGGCGTTGGCCATCACCGGCAACGGCGGCACGATGCCCACCTCGCCGACACCGCGCACCCCATCCTGCCTGCCGGCGTTGAGATCGAACTCAAAGTCCAGCCCTGATCTTCTGCAACCAGCCGACCAGATTCCTGCAATTGGCCGGTTGTGAATCTGCAATCAGCCGCTCGCGAGCGGCTGACGCTGCTTTGTCGACAAGCGTCTCGGGAAAGGCGTAACCCCGGACGTTTGCCGAAGCAGGGACGTTTCTAGGGCCTTCGATCCAAACTTTAGCTCCATACGTCCTGCGTGGCCACCAGATGCAATGTTGTCTGAGTTCTGAAGTATTTCAGATATAATCGTCGCATTCAGACAATTGAGCGGACGTTCTCCGAGTTCTTGCGCCACCCCAATGAGGTTGTCGCCGAACTTGAAAATAGCGATGTGGTGCTGCGACGCCGAAGCGCACCAGCGCTTCATCTCTGCTGCGCCGACCGAGAAGACGCGCGCTCAGACGCTCTCAGCGGCATTACCCGCCTGTTTCGACACTTGTCTCTCCATCATCCGGCCGCGGTTGGCACGTCACTGCGCGATGCATACCCGTGGACGGAGTACCTGCCCGATGAAGAGCGCGAGCAGTTTGTCGAGGAGCTAGCCCGAGAGTTCGCGGCAGCTGCCTCGATCCGAGACTTTAAGGCTGTCGCACAGTTCTTGCGTGAGTGGAAGGCCACCGCTGAGGTGTACGCCGACCCTGAACTACTTCGCATCCTGTCAGGTCCGGTCGAGATCACGCACGGCGGACGCGTACCTCGCCCTGCGGATTGAGAACCGCCGTCTAACAGCATGCCCAAGGTGGTGCGAGACCGGATCATGTCGGAGCTGGCGAGCGAGTTCCCGCCATATGGCTTTGAGTCAAACAAGGGGTATCCCGCGCCGGACAGTCCACACGGGACGATGCCGTGGCTGATGCTGTTACGGCGGTCGGGTTGATGGTTCTGGGGCCGGATCTTTGTGGTGTTGGCGGGGGTGTGGTATCTTGGGGTCATGGTGCATAGTCGGACAGACGGACGGGGGGGGGGGGGGGGGTTGTTTACCCCTACTGAGTTCTCAGGTTGGTAGAGGGGGATCGTTTTACGGTACCCGGTGGGCAAGCGGGTGTGACAGGTTCGGGTCTAGGCCGCGTCGGCGGTGCCGGTTGTTGGTGTTGGTGTTGGTGGCTGTGGGGTTGGTGGTTGCGCCTGTGGGGGTGTTGGCGCCTAGTTCTGTTGAAGCGCAGACGCCGCCGCCGGGGCAGCCGACGGGTTTGTCGGCTACCGCGGGTGTTGGTGAGGTGAGGTTGAGGTGGTCTGATCCGTCTGATGCTGCGATCACGGGTTATGAGTTTAGCCAGCGTGTAACTGGTAGTAGCTCGTGGGGTGGTTGGACTGCGGTCTCTGGTAGTGGTGCGGGTACTACAAGCTATACGGTTACTGGGTTGACGGCGGGTACTAGTTACGATTTCAGGATCCGTGCTAGCATCGGGACCGTCTCAGGCGCTGCGTCGGACACCGTCATGGCCACACCGTTTAGTCATGCGGTTTCTGTTTCTACACTTGATCTTTTGGACAGAGAAACTACACTACAAAGGAGCGGTCTTTTTGCGGTGGGTGTGTCGCCTGCTACGGCTGCTGTGTCGCTTAGGTTTTGTGTTGAGAGTTCTTTGGCTACTCCTAGTTTTTGGTTTCTAAGGGGAGCCAACCAAGTGACGTTTGATAATAATGGTTGTTTTGATGCGACAGCGAGGCCAAACAATCCGGGGGTTGATATAAATCAGTTTTCTTTTGGTGTTGGTGGTGTGAATGATGTTTTGGATGAGCCTGATGAGATAGTAACATTAACGGTGTTGGAGGATCCTGATAACCCGTTGCCTGCTGGTGTGGAGGTTGATTCTGATGCTGATTCGGCTTCTATTACTATTCGTGATGATGATGCGACTGTGGTGTCGTTGACGCGGTCGGGTTCGGGGGCGATCGCTGAGGGTGCGACAGCCGAGTTTTCTGTTGGTTTGGGTCGTGCGTTGGTTGCGGGTGAGACCATTGATGTGCCGTTGGCGGTTGGTGGGACGAGTGTGACTGTTGCTGATTGGTCGTTGGCGTTGAAAACAGGGCAGAGTATCAACACGGGTGTGTCTTTGTCGGGTGAAACTACTGCTACACCTAAGGTGAGTTTCTCGGGTGCAGATGCGCAGACTGCTACGCTTGTGTTGTCCGCGTTGGTGGATGATGACACGAGTGTTGAGACGTTTACTGTCGCGTTGGGGCCTGATGGGACTGGTGTGAACGGGTTTGACGTGGCAACGTTAGCGACGAATGTTGGTGGTGGTGCCGATCCGCATGCTAGTGATAACAGTTTTGATTTGACAGTAAATAATCCTAGCGCTGCGGCTGCTCCTTCAGGGTTGACTGCGACTGCGGGTGACACTCAAGTTGTGTTGGGTTGGGATGATCCGTCTAATAGTGACATTGCTGGTTATGAGTTCCGCCAAGGAACAGGTGATACTACTATAGTGTGGGATAATTGGACTGCGATTTCTAACAGTGATGCGGATACCACCAGTCACACGGTTACTGGGTTGACTAATGGCACTGAGTACAGTTTTCAGGTCAGAGCTGTGTGGAGCGGTGTGGCTGGCACCCCATCGGCTACTGTTAAGGCTACACCTGTTTTGCCGCCTCCTGCTGCGCCTGCGAAGCCGACGGGTTTGTCGGCTACGGCGGGTAACCTGCAGGTGACGTTGAGTTGGTCTGATCCGTCTAATGCTGCGATCACGGCGTATCAGTATCGTCAGCGTACAACTGGTTCTAATAGTTGGGGTAACTGGATACCATGGTCTAGCAGCACGGCTTCTACTACTTCTGGTGTGGTTGTTGGGTTGACGAATGGCACTGGTTATGATTTCCAAATCCGTGCTGTAGCCGGAAACGTCGACGGCGCTGTGTCTGACATTGTGTCGGCTACGCCTGTGGCGCCGCTTGCTGCGCCTGCGAAGCCGACGGGTGTGTCGGCTACTGCGGGTAACCTGCAGGTAACATTATCTTGGTCTGATCCGTCTAACAGTAACATTACTGCCTATCAGTTCCGGCAACGAACCACCGGCAACAACTGGGGTGACTGGGATCCTATTCCTAACAGTGACGCGGATACCACCAGCCATATTGTTACTGGGTTGACTGCGGGCACTGCATATGATTTCCAAATCCGCGCTGTAGCTGGAAACACCAACGGCACAGTATCAGACATTGTGTCGGCTACTCCTGTTGCGTCAGTTTCACAGGTGTGGCCGGTGTCGGTGTTGGTTGGTGCGCCGCCGTTGTCGTCGCATGCTAGTGCTTATGAGTGTCGTTTGAATGAGGGTAAATTTGAAAAGAGAGAGGTGGAAGAGGCGGGAAATGTGCGTGGTACCACAATTTGGAGGATCGTTTCAAGGACTATTCGGTATGGGTTTCCTGGTCGGTATTGTTCCGCGAAGTGGGAGGGGACTCCTGCTGCGTTTATTGAAAATGCTGATAATGTGAGGAATGTGATTGGTACTCAGGTGATTACTGTGCCGTGTGGTAAGACTGGCACGTTTAGGATTCGAACACTGAATTGGCAGTTTGATGGTGTTGCGAACCCTAATGTGTGGGTGGTGTCTACTAGGGGTACTAGTTGGCATAACACTGGGCCGGAGAATTCTCGTTTACGGTCGAGTGTTCCGTATTTGGATGTGGATGGCACTAAGACGTATTTGAATGGTAATGTTGGGTTAGCTATTCCGATTGGCTCGCATGCGGGTGAGCGGGTGCATGAGGTTACGTTTACTACGGACCGGAACACTCCTGTTGGGAATAATCCGATTGAGTTTTCGTTTCAGCTTGTAGCTAGCCAGAATGCTAATCAGGTCTATGATATGTTGGGTGGCGTCAGGTACCACCGTCAAACTCAACAGTGGGTTTACTTGGAGTTGTTGGCGGCTTATGGTCCGGTTGTTGATGTGAAGATGTTGAACCCGAGCCAAGCGTGCCCGCAAACACAGTCTGCGCAAGATGAGCAGTCCCAAGATGAGATAGTTTCTGAAACTAATTCTGAAACTAACACGTCAGCGTACACAGTGCCAGCACAGTTGATAGCCGATGTGTGGAGCTATGCGGCGGAGACTACTAACGGTGATGCGCATGTGAACCGTTGGAAACGAGTACTAGTAGCGTTCGGTGAGACCGTGCCAGGGTTCTTGGGTACAGCGATGTCTGCTACAGAAGCAACACAGCACGCGCAAACATTCTGGAGTGTCCGCTGGGACCCAGTCGCGGCAGCGCTCACAGCGTTAGAAACAGCACAAGAAGCACAAGCCCAATCACAGCAACAAAACCCTAGCCAACAAAGCCCCAGCCAGCAAAGTACCAGCACGGTCGAACCACAAACCGAGACCACTGAGACCGAGACCACGCAGACACAGACGCAGCCAACACCAAGTTACACAGTGCCAGCACAATTGATCGCGGATGTGCAGAGTTACGCAGCCGAAACCACTAACGGTGATGCACATGTGAATCGCTGGAAGCGAGTGCTAGTCGCGTTCGGTGAGACCGTGCCCGGGTTCTCGGGCACAGCAATGTCTGCCACAGAAGCAACACGGCACGCGCAAACATTCTGGAACATTCGCTGGGACCCAGTCGTAGACGCGCTCACAGCCCTCGAAACACAACCCACTCCCGACACCAGCAGCGACACCAGCAGAGATAAAACCAGCGACGAGACCAGCACTGATGAAACCAGCAGCGAGAACAACCCCAGCCCACCCCCCGCAGACCCAGTCCCCGCAGATCCAGTCCCAGTTGATCCAGTTCCGGCTGATCCAGTCCCCGCTGACCCGGTTCCGGTGGTGGACCCGGTGGTGAGTGTCACCGCAGGCGCAGACATCACCGAAGGCAGTGATGCGGTATTCACACTTACCGCGTCTCCAGCACCCACAGCACCGCTTGATGTCACTGTGGATGTGACCGCGTCAGGTGACTACGGTGCCAAAGCGGGCACGCACACGGTGACAGTTCCCACCAGTGGCACTGCCACGCTCACTGTTGCTACTACCGATGACAGCACCGACGAAACTGACGGCTCAGTCACCGCCACCATCACCGACGGCACCGACTATAACCCCGACAGTTCCACCGCCAACGCGACCATCAATGTCACCGACAACGACAACCCACCACCACCACCCCCACCACCGCCGGCGGTGAATTTGCCAGCGTTTTCGGTAACCGATGGTACCTACACAGAAGGCAGCGGCTACTACTTCTTCTTTATCACCCTAAACAAAACATCCAACAAACCAACACAAGTGACCTACACCATCAAAGCCACCGGTAGTGGCGCTGGTCACGCCACCGCGGGCACCGATTTCGTGTCCACCACCAGAACAATCTTCTTCCGACCCGGCCTAACCCGCAACATCGGCCTAGTCACCATCAAAAACGACAACCTCAAAGAACCCAACGAAACACTCCAAATCGCGCTATCAGACCCCCAAGGCGCCACCATAAGCCACAACACCGCCACCATCACCATCAAAGACAACGACTAACCCAACCCCACCAAAGTTGCGTCAACAACCTCACTGGACATTACAACTAGAGTCAAACACACGCACCCTCGCAACCTTGCTTCAAGGCATCCCGCCGTTGTTTCGATGCGGTGCGAGCATGTTTTCAAATGGCTCGTTGACATTCCAGCGGTAGATGCCGAAATCGCGCTCGTCGGTTGTCAGGATTCGACCGCTGCCGACAGCGGAGGCCGCGGCCACCAGCGATGCATCGGCCAAGTCCATGGGCAGATCGCGATACTTGGCCATCAGCGCACCCATCGACACAGCATCACTGACGCGATGCTGGCAGATATCAGCGGCAGAACTCAACAGAGACAAAAAACCTACCTGCGCGTCAACACCTCCGTAACGGCCGAGCAGATGGCACGTCTCGGTCACAACCGGCCATGTCACCACCAGTGGCTCAGTCAGATGCTGTGTCGCCGTTACGGCGGCACCATGCCAGGCATCATTCGGGTTCGCAAGTGCCAGCCAGTAGCCGGTGTCAGCCAGCACAGTGCTGGCCGTGCGTCGTGTTGTCGCCGAACGACTCAGCCAAGTAGCTACGGTAGTTGAGCGCCAAGTCGCTGGGGGCTTCGGGCAGGCAGCCGACGAACGCACTCGAAAGCACTGCGGCCGCACGGCTCCGGTGCTGTTCGGAAAGATGCTGCTCTAGGAGGTCAAGGCCAAGATCCACTATCTCGGCGGCACTCATCTCAGTCGCCTCTCGGAGTCGCTCGAGTTGTGTCGCATGCTTTAGATCGAGATCGTTCCCCAAGCCAGATCGCTGCAAGGAAGAATCGTGGTTTCCCGGAAGCGGTGCCTCCGCGAAGCTGCGCAGCGCCAGATTCACGGCTTCACGCTTGGAGCGGAGCCTGTGGCGGCGCATGATCTGTTCGCATGCCTCATCGTCGATGTCGATGTTCGTTCGTGCCATACACCAATCGTACACCACATCTGGAACAGCAGCACCGTCGGCGTGAGCGGGAAATGTTCAACGAACTGCTGTCTGCGGCGCATCTGTCGCCACGGACTTTCATGCATTGATGCGATGGCTCAGCCGCCCGCGAGCGGGCGGACTAGGTGTACTTCTGATGTCTCGGTGAGGGATTCGAGCCACGGGTCGGGGATGATCTCACCGTCGATGGCGACGGCCGTGGACGACGTCTCGACGAGATGCGCGTTCAGGGACGGGTACAGCTCCGAGAGATGTCGTAGGAGTTCGCGCACATTCGCAGCGTCGATGCCGACTTCTGAGATACCGCCGGTGTGCTGGCGCTGGTCAGTCGAGAAGTGAACGACTGCCATGGCCCCGTCTGCTGTGACGCTGCAGCCTGTGACTTCGCCGGCTAGTTCTTGTCCGACAGCGCCGCCAGCACTCGCGGCGGCGAGAGCGGCAGGTCCGCAACACGGCAGCCGGTGGCATCAGCCAAGGCGTTGGCCAGCGCAGCCAGCGGCGGCACGATGCCCACCTCGCCGACACCGCGCACCCCATAAGGATGTGACGGATTGGGCACCTCCACGATGACCGTATCGATCATCGGCAGGTCCGACGCCACCGGAATCCGGTAGTCCAAAAAGCCTGGGTTCTCCAGCGTGCCGTCGTCGGAGTAGATGTACTCCTCGTTCAGCGCCCAGCCGATACCTTGCGCCACGCCACCTTGCATCTGGCCTTCAACGTAGCTCGGGTGGATGGCCGTGCCGGCATCTTGCGCGGTGGTGTAGCGCTCAACGGTGATGCGCCCGGTGCCTTCATCGACAGACACGTCGGCTACCTGCACTGAGAAGGCCGGCCCGGCGCCGCGGGCATTCAAAGACGCAGTCGCGCCCAGCGGTCCGCCGGTTCGTTTGGCATTGGCGGTGATGGCTGCCAAGGTCAGCGGCTCGTGCTCGCCGGGGCCGTGTACTGCCGAGCCGTCCACCCAATCGACCGCTTCAAGCTCACAGTCCCAAGTCTTCGCAGCTCGTTTGCGTAGCTGCACTTTTAGGTCACGACACGCCTCTACCACTGCCATGCCCGTGGCGAATGTGGCGCGACTGCCTTCGGTGACATCGGTGAAGCCGACCACCTCGGTGTCGCCCACGACGGGCTGAATCAGGTGCACATCTAGTCCGAGTTCCTCGGCTGCCATTAACGCCATCGACGCACGGCTCCCCCCGATGTCGGGGCTGCCAGTGATGACCGTGGCAGTGCCGTTCTCGTTCAAGTTCACGGTGGCACTCGACGCCTCGCCGATGTTGAACCAGAAACCGCTGGCTACCCCGCGGCCCCAACCGGCGGGCAGTTCCGACTGGTAGTGGTCGCTGTCGCGGATCGCCTCAAGGCATTCGCGCAGCCCGATCACTGGCCACTTGGGCCCGTACGGCGTTGGGTCGCCCTGTGATGGGCAGTTGTGAAGCCGGAGATCAAGAGGGTCCATGCCCAGCCGTGTTGCTATCTCGTCAACCACCGAGTCCATTGCGAACGCCGCTGCGGGCGCCGATGGTGCTCGATATGCCACATTGACCGGCCGGTTGAGTACCACGTCGTAGCCCTCCACGTAGAGGTGATCGAGGGTGTAGGCCGACACGACGCACATGCAGCCGAGCATCGCTGCCATGCCCGCGAAGGCACCGTTCTCGTATGCCAGCCAAGCCTTCGCTGTGGTGATCGTGCCGTCATTGCGAGCACCGACCTTCATTTTGATGATCGACCCCGGAGCTGGACCAGTGGCGCGAAACACATCCTCACGGCTCATCACGATCTTGACGGGGCGCCCGGCTTTTGTGGAGAGCATCGCTGCCACTGGTTCGATGTAGATAGTGGTCTTACCGCCGAAGCCGCCGCCGATTTCGGCTGGGACCACCTTGATGCGTGACGTGTCCCAGCCCAGCACCGTGGCCGTTGATGCGCGCACCATGAAGTGACCCTGTGAGGAGGCCCAGATCACGGCTTTGCCGTCTTGGTCGCAGTCAACTACGCAAGCGTGTGGCTCGATGTAGCCCTGATGCACCGCCTGGGTGGAGAATTCTCGCTCGATCACTATGTCGGCCCCGGCAAATCCCTGCTCAACATCACCGCGTTCATAGACAGTGCGGGCGGCAATGTTGGACGGCTCACTAGGTCGGGGATCTACCCCGCGGGTGAATAAATCGTCGTGCAAAATCGGTGCGTCGTCGGCCATCGCGTCGGCAATGTTCAACACATGGGGCAACAGTTCGTAGGACACTTTGATGGCTTCGGCTGCGGCCTTGGCCTCGCGGCGGGTTGTCGCTGCCACAGCAGCAACTGCATGACCGCTGTACATCACCTTGTCGCGTGCGATGACGGTACACATCAAGTTGCGCGTGGCGCCCTTTGGGGGGGCTTGCGGAAAATCGGCCCCTGTCACGACGGCTTTCACGCCGGGCATCGCTTCTGCGGCCGAAGTGTCAATTGAGATGATCCGGGCGTGCGGGTGTGGCGAGCGCAGGATGTGCCCGTGCAGCATGCCAGCCAAGTTCAAATCGGCTGCGTAGCGCGCTTTGCCGGCCACTTTGTCGAGGCCGTCGTGGCGCACCGGACGTGTGCCGACCCAGCGATAACTGCCGTTGCTGTTGCCGTTGCGTCCGGCGGGGTTGGCTTGGGTGCCAGTGCTGGCAGGCGCTTCGGTAGTGCTCATGTTCAGATATCTCCCTATACGGTCGGGCTGTGCTGTTGGGTTATACGGTTGGGTTGTACGGTCGAAAAGTTCTCAGGTCGGGAATTTCTCAGCCCAGAAAAGTCTTAACTAGCCGATCCAGATCAGGCCGAATTGCGTATCTGGACCGCGGCTTCAAGCGCTGAGCGCACGATCTTGTCGTAGCCGGTGCAGCGGCACAGGTTGCCGGCAAGTGCATAGCGGACCTCGGTCTCAGTGGGGTCTGGGTTCTTATCGAGCAGCGCCTTTGCAGCGATGAGGAACCCGGGCGTGCAGATCCCGCATTGCAGTGCAGCGCCTTCAAGGAAACATTGCTGCAACGGGTGCAATCCGTCGGCGTCGGCAAGGCCCTCGCAGGTCGTGATCACCGTGCCGTCAGCTTCGGGGGCGAAGATCAAGCAAGCGCACTGAACGCGCCCGTCCATGATGATTGAGCACGCCCCGCAGTCGCCAGTGCCGCAGCCTTCCTTGGCGCCTATCAGCCCCAGTTCGTCCCGCAGTGCGTGTAGCAGCGATTCCCCGTCGGGGGTCAAGAAGTCGACAGCGTCGCCGTTGACCTCACAGTTCACATGGGTGCGGCTCATCGGGATGCTCCGTTCTGATGCTGTTGTGGGCTGCTCTGTCCGGGACTGTTGTGTGTATTGAGCGGTCTGCCGCGCGTTCTGGCGCGGTCGGCGGCTGCGCTGATGGCACGCCGGGTGAGTACACCGGCGACATGATGTCGGTAGTCGATCGTGCCCCGCTTGTCGTTGATGGGGTTGCAGGCCGCAGTTGCGGCCGCAACAGCAGCGTCCAGCGCGTTGTCGTCCAAGCGGCTGCCAACAAGCGCTGCTTCAGCGGCATGTACCCGCAAGACGGTGGGTGCAACGGCACCCAGCGCGACGGCGGCTGCGCTGACAGTTCCGTCACTGTCCAACGTGATCCTCGCCCCGGCACCGACGACGGCAATGTCCATTTCCGTTCGGGGTGTGAGTCGAAGGTATGCGTCGGCGGTGTGGTCTGTGGGACGTGCCAGATCGAAGCACACCACGATCTCGTCATGGGCGAGTGAAGTCTGACCAGGTCCGGTAACCACTTCGGCCACCGGCACCCGCCGTTCTCCGCTGGCGCCGATGATGACAGCAGCAGCATCGTTGACCACGAGAGCCGGCACAGAATCGGCGGCGGGGGAGGCATTGCACAGGTTGCCACCGAGGCTGCAGCGGCTCTGGATCTGGTCCGATCCGATAAGGCCGGCGGCCTCCGACAGACCTGGAAAGTCGGCGCTCAAAGCGGCATTGCCGGTGAGCGCCGAAGTTGGTGCTGCTGCGCCGACCTGCCACACATTGTCTTTGAGACTTACCGACATCAATCTGTTGATCTTCTTTAGGTCGATCACCATCGACGGCTCGGACCGGCCGCTTCGCATCTGCGGCACCACGTCGGTGGCACCGGCGAACACGATGGCGTTGCTGTTGGCAGCGAGCAGGGCTCTGGCTTCGTCAATGGTGGTAGGCGCGGCGTATCTCATGCGACATATCCCTTTGTGTTTCGGCAATCGGTTCGGCAATCTACGATGGAACCAGGAACGCTGCCGCTGGGCGACGGCCTCCCGGCAGCGGACGCTACTTGTGCTGTGTCGCCTGCGCCCTGCTGTGTTTCCCGCGCCCTGCTGTGCCAGAGGAAGAACCAGAGGCAGCATTGACCCGCCCGCAGTTTGCCTGAAGGCAGGTTGGGCTTGGGGGCAGGTTGGGCCTTAAGACAGGTTGGGGTGGCGAGCGGCTCTCGCTAGGCTTCTTGGTTCGCGGCGCAGCCCTGCCTGTGCCGAACTGATGTCCGGCAAGGCCGGGTGCGAACAGCATTCGGAACCGGTCGGCACAACCAGATCACCGCTCCGCCGGCAGTGCCGCGCGGAGCGTTTACGTGCCGCCCGTGAGGGCGGACGGGAAGTTGCAGGGCCGCTCGTGAGGGCGGGCAGGTCGTTGTGGTGCCGCTCTGAAGGGTGGCGCGTGAGTAAGAAGGCACGAGAGAGACGCCCATGGCGAACAAGGCGCTTGTTGCCACCAAGGTCGGCATGACACAGCTCTGGGACAGCGACAACCGCGTGGTCCCAGTGACTGTGCTGCGCGTCGACGACTGCCGGGTAACCCAAATCCGTACCACAGAGCGCGACGGCTATACCGCAGTGCAGGTCACCTTCGGCCACCGCGAAACCCGCAAACTCAATCAGCCCACGATGGGACACTATGAGCGCGCCGGGGTAGATCCTGGCGTACGACTCGTGGAGTTGCGACTTGACGATGTGAGCGATGTCACGGTCGGTGCCGAATTAGGCGCCGACCTTTTTAGTTCAGGCGAGCTGGTTGATGTAACAGCAACTTCCAAAGGCAAGGGCTTCGCAGGCACGATGAAGAGGCACAATTTCGCAGGTCAGCGAGCCAGTCACGGTGCCCATCGCGTTCATCGCGCCCCGGGTGCCATCGGTGCTTGTGCGACTCCGTCGCGGGTATTCAAGGGCACGCGTATGGCTGGCCGCATGGGAAGTGAGAAGGTCACCACGCTCAATCTCACCGTGGTAGAAGCCGACGCAGACAAGGGCCTGTTGCTGGTGCGCGGCTCAGTTCCAGGACCCAAGGGCGGCACCGTCGTCGTTCGTAATGCCCGCAAGGCCTCGGCAGGCGCCCCACAACGCAGCACAGCTCCGGCCGAGGCGTGAGGAGGCAGCGATGACGCTCACGCTCGATGTGCGAACCCCCGATGGCGGCACTGCTGGCACTGTCGAACTCGACGAAGCCATCTTCGGTATTGAGCCGAACATGGCGGCATTGCATCAAGCGGTCACTGCACAGCGCGCTGCGCGGCGTCGGGGCAGTCACAGCACGCTGACCCGTGCCGAAGTGCGGGGCGGTGGCGCCAAGCCGTGGCGTCAGAAAGGAACAGGCCGAGCCCGTCACGGCTCAACCCGCTCACCGCAGTGGGTCGGTGGTGGTGTTGCGCACGGGCCGAAACCTCGCGATTACAGCCAGAAAGTGAACCGAAAGACAGTGCGATTAGCACTTTTTTCAGCGCTGAGCGATCGGGCTCGCAGCGAGCGTGTCATGGTCGTCAACGAGTGGCGGTTCGCGCAGCCTCGAACCAAAGATGCCGTTGCGGTGCTTGAGAACCTGTCCTTAGGTGGGCAGGTTCTGCTGGTTTTGGGCGACAGTGAGGCCCACGACATCGCAGGTCGCAGCTTTCGCAATCTCGCTTCGGTCAGCACCGTCAGCCCGACCGAACTGAACGCGTACGACATCTTGCGCTCGGACTGGCTGGTGTTCACTAGCGACACACTGCCGACAAGCGCCCAGCCCGCCAGCCCCAACACTGAGTCTTCCGAGTCTGAGACACCCGTGGCTTCCGATGCTGAGTCTTCCGAGTCTGAGATCCCCGAGACCCCTCACACTGAGACCCCAGAGGCCTCCGACACTGGGGCTTCCGATGCTGGGGTTTCCGAGACCGGGGTTTCCGAGACAACTGAGACCGAAGAGGCGGCACAGTGAAGCATCCCCGCGATGTGCTGATCGCTCCAGTGATCTCAGAGAAGTCGTACGACTTCCTTGAGGAGGGCATCTACGTGTTCCGTGTGCATCCCTCCGCCAGCAAGCCAGAGATTCGCCAAGCGGTTGAGTCAATCTTCGACGTGAAAGTCGCCAAGGTCAACACGCTCAACCGTAAAGGCAAGCACAGGCGCAACCGGCGCAACAACACCGTCGGTAAACGGCCCGACACGAAGCGGGCCATCGTCACCCTCGCCGAGGGCGACTCGATCCAGATTTTCAATTCGTAGGACTCGGTATGGGCATTCGAGCACGCAAGCCGACGAGTCCGGGACGGAGATTTCAGACCGTCTCCGACTTTGCCGATCTCACGTCGGCTAAGCCCGAGCGTTCGCTCTTGGCCAAGAAGCATTCCACCGGCGGACGCAACAACTACGGTCGCAAGACCTCCCGCCATCGCGGGGGCGGCCACAAGCAGCGGTACCGGGTGATTGACTTCCGCCGCAACAAGGACGGGGTCCCAGCCACGGTCGCCACAATTGAGTACGACCCCAACCGCAACGCCCGCATTGCGCTGCTGCACTACCACGACGGCGAGAAGCGTTACATCTTGGCGCCTGCTGGTCTGCAGGTCGGCGACAAGCTGGCCAACGGATCGGGTGCCGAAGTGCGAACCGGCAACGCAATGCCGCTGCGCTATGTGCCCGTCGGCACCACGGTTCACAATGTGGAGTTGAAGCCGGGCGGGGGCGGCCGCATGGCCCGTTCGGCGGGTTCCAGCGTGCAACTAGTGGCCAAGGAAGGCCCGTATGCGACGCTGCGTCTGCCGTCCACTGAGATGCGACGTGTGCCGATTGACTGCCGCGCCACCATCGGCTCGGTCGGCAACGCCGAGGCAGATCTCGTCAAGATCGGCAAGGCGGGTCGTAACCGCTACAAGGGTGTCCGCCCCCAGACTCGGGGGGTGGCTATGAACCCCGTAGATCACCCCCTCGGTGGCGGCGAAGGGAAGTCCTCTGGCGGACGTCATCCGGTGTCGCCGTGGGGCAAACCCGAAGGTCGTACCCGCTCAAAGAACCGCAAGTCCAATGACCTCATCGTCCGCCGTCGCCGGACACGAGGGTCCCGGAGGTAGAGCGATGCCGCGCAGTCTCAAGAAGGGTCCGTTTGTTGACGATCATCTGCTTGCCAAGGTGGACGAGTTGAATGAGAGCGGCGAGCGCAAAGTCATCAAAACATGGAGCCGACGCTCCACGATCATCCCTGAGATGATCGGCCACACGATTGCCGTACACGACGGGCGCAAGCACCTGCCGGTGTATGTCACTGAGTCGATGGTGGGACACAAGCTGGGCGAATTCGCACCGACGCGTACGTTCAAGTTTCACGCAGGCCAAGAGCGAGGCGGCAGGCGGTGATGAGCGGGTTCATTGCCACGGTGACGCTCAAGTCACGCGCCCGACGTGAACTAGGGAGGCGGTGATGAGCGGCCTCATTGATCTAGATGTCATCGCCGGGGCGAAGGCGACGCTTCGCTATGGACGGTTGTCGGCCTCCAAGGCCCGTGTCGTGCTTGATCTCATCCGTGATGAGGACCTTGCCCTTGCCCGCGACCGTTTGCGTTTTTGCGAACGCGGTGCCGCCGAGGTGGTGTCCAAAGTGCTTGAGAGCGCCGTGGCGAACGCCACGAACAACGAACAACTCGACGCCGATGAGCTGTATGTGGCCGAATGCTGGGCCGACACCGGACCGGTACTGAAGCGGTGGCGACCGCGGGCGCGGGGCCGCGCCACGCGCATTCACAAGCAGACATGCCACATCACGGTGATTGTGGCGCAGCTCAGTCCCGAGGAACTTGAGATGCGTGAGACCCGCTTGGCCGCTTCGGGCTCACAGACTGCCGCTGCGGCCCGTGCCGCGCGTGTCGCCGCCAGTCGTGCAGCTGACGCAAGCGACAGTGAGTCAGACGCAGCCTCTGACGATCCTGCTGACAACCCTGTTGACAGCGCCGAGCCGAACCCCCCCAGCGAGACCAGCGACCACGAAGTGAGCGATCCTTCCGCCGCCGCCACCGAGGCTGTTCCCGCTGGCGATCCTCCTGCTGTCGCTTCTCAAGCCGACGATCCCGAAGCCACCGATCCTGAAGAAAAGAACTGATTATGGGTCAGAAGGTCAACCCGTACGGTTTCCGCTTGGGAATCACCACCGATTGGAAGTCGCGTTGGTACGCCGACAAGGAGTATCAGGACTATCTCATTGAGGATTGGAAGATCCGCGATTTCCTACGGACCGAACTGCCGCACGCAGCTATCAGCCGCATTGAGGTGGAGCGGACCCGGGACCGCTTGAGGATTGATGTGCATACTGCCCGCCCGGGCATCGTCATTGGACGCCGCGGGAGCGAGGCCGACCGCCTGCGCACCAAGCTCGGCAAGATCTCCGGTAATCCCAAAGTTCAGCTCAACATTCAAGAAATCAAGCAGCCTGAACTCGAAGCAGCCCTCATCGCCCAAGGGGTGGCAGATCAACTTGCTGGCCGTGTCGCCTTCCGTCGGGCCATGAAACGCGCGGTGCAGAACGCCCAGAAGGCCGGCGCGCTCGGCATCCGAGTGCAGTGCTCCGGTCGGCTCGGCGGCTCTGAGATGGCACGTACCGAGTGGTACCGCGAGGGCCGCGTGCCGTTGCACACACTGCGTGCTGATATCGACTACGGCTTCCGCGAGGCTCGCACCACCGCAGGCCGCATCGGCGTCAAGGTGTGGCTCTACAAGGGCGACATTCTCCCCTACAAGGTGTCTTCCGATGATCGCATTCACCGTGAGGCTGCGATGGCGACGGGGCAGACCTCCGGCGAAAGCTCACTTCCTGCTGGTGTTGTGTCGTCGGCTGGCCGCCGCAGCGATCTCGAAGATTTGCCCGAAGAGCCTGTCCCGCTTTTGCGCGAGGCCGATCCCGAGTTTGAGCGTCTGCTCGAAGAGGAAGAACAGATCGAACGAGCGACGCGGGATCAGGCCCAGACGCCCAACTTCAGGCCGGGGGACGACTGATGTTGATGCCCCGCAAGGTGAAGCACCGCAAGGCACATCGCGGCCGCACAAAGGGTCGTACCAAGGGCGGCACGGTGGTGCATTTTGGCGACTACGGCATCCAGGCGCTTGAGCCGGGTTGGATCACCGCACGCCAGATTGAGGCCGCCCGCATCGCCATGACCCGGCACGTCAAGCGTGGCGGCAAGGTGTGGATCAACATCTTCCCCGACAAGCCAGTTACGGCCAAGCCCGCAGAGACTCGTATGGGTTCAGGCAAGGGCAACCCAGAAAAATGGGTAGCTGTGGTGAAACCGGGCCGCGTCATGTTTGAGCTGGGCGGAGTAGATGCCGAGCTAGCCCGCAGCGCCATGGAGCGCGCCATCCAGAAGTTGCCTGTGCGAGCTCGCGTGATTTCGCGAGAGGAGGCCATCTGATGGCTAAGGCTGCGACGCTTCGCACGCTGTCTGACGACCAACTGCTTGACGAACTAGAGAGCGCTCGCAAGGAACTCTTCAATCTGCGGTTCGCGTTCGCCACATCGCAACTCGATAACTCCGCGAAGATCTCCGTTACTAGGCGTGACATTGCACGCATCCACACTGTGCTGCGAGAACGTGAAATTGCTGCCGCTGAAGCGCTGCTGAGCACTACGCCGACCTCGGCTGTGCCCGCTGATGCCACTCAGAGTGCCGAAGCCTCTCACAGTGAAGCCCAAGACGAAGCTCAAGACGAAGTCCAAGACCACGCCTCGCCCGCCTCAACCTCGACAGGAGATGCACCATGAACGCAGAACCGCCACCCACCGGTGGGCGTAACCGGCGCAAAGTCCGTGAGGGCATCGTCACCTCAACCAAGATGGACAGCACCGCTGTGGTCTCCGTTACTGAGCGCGTGCGCCACCCGCGTTACCACAAGACCGTGCAGCGCACGAAGAAGCTCTACGTACACGACCCCAAGGGCGACACCCGTCTAGGTGACCGGGTGCGCGTCATGGAGACCCGCCCCATCTCAAAGACCAAGAACTGGCGCTTGTTAGAGATCACCGAACGGGCTCGTTGAGCCTGTGGGTCAATAAAAAGACACACGAACAAGTCACCAGAACTCACACAGAAGAACTGCACAGCTGATGATCCAGCAAGAATCCCGACTGAAAGTCGCCGACAACTCAGGTGCCCGCGAGGTGTTATGCATTCGCGTGCTTGGCGGCACCGGGCGTCGCTACGCCTCAATCGGCGATGTTTTTATTGCCACGGTGAAGGACGCAATCCCGGGCGCTGGGGTTCGCAAGGGCGATGTGGTGCGCTGCGTCGTGGTGCGTACTCGCAAGGAGCGTCGGCGCCCCGACGGCAGCTACATACGCTTCGACGAGAACGCGGCCGTGCTCGTCGACACCAACCGCCAACCGCGCGGCACTCGCATCTTCGGTCCCGTCGGCCGCGAGCTGCGCGACAAGCGCTTCATGCGCATCGTGTCGCTTGCGCCAGAAGTTCTCTGAGGAGGTGTGGAAGTGGCACGTCAACGCAACCAACTGCCTCGGCTACGAGTCCGCAAAGGTGACACTGTGCGGGTGATATCAGGCCCAGACAAAGGCCGCGAGGGCGAAGTCGTCTCAGTTGACCCGCTGCGGCGCCGCCTGACGGTCGAAGGTGTGCGTGTCGGACGTAAGCACCAGCGCCCCTCGCAGCGCAACCAAGAGGGCCAGATCATCGATTACCTGCTGCCGATCGACGTGTCCAACGTTGCAGTTGTATGCCCACGCACCGGCAAGCCAGGCCGGGTCGGGTTCCGCTTTGAAGGTGGTCGCAAGGTGCGCTATCACCGGGTCTCGGGTGAAGAGCTGCCATGAGCGTGACCGAGACACCTTCTTCGGCCCATCCGCAGGATCGACCCGAGCCGCGGATGAAGACGCTCTACCGTGACATTGCGCGCCCGCAGCTTCAGCGCGATCTTCAGCTTGCGAACATCATGCAGGTACCTGCTCTTACGAAGATCAGCGTGAACATGGGTGTCGGCGCAGCACTGACCAACCGAGGTTTGCTTGAGGGCGCTGTTGATGATCTCAGCCGTATCTGCGGTCAGCGCCCGGCGATCACTAGGGCCAAGCGCTCTATAGCGGGCTTTAAGTTGCGCGAGGGAAATGCGATTGGCGCTCGGGTAACGCTTCGCCGGGATCGCATGTGGGAGTTCTACGACCGGCTCGTCTCATTGGCGATTCCCCGCATCCGCGACTTTCGCGGGCTGTCGCTGCGCAGCTTTGACGGTCACGGCAACTACACGTTCGGCATCACTGAGCAATTGGTCTTTCCCGAGATCGATTACGACAAGGTCAACCAAGTTCGGGGCATGGACATCACGCTTGTGACGTCGGCCGTGGACGATGCAGGCGGACGTGCCCTGCTCACCGCGCTCGGCTTTCCATTCCGACCGGACCCAACCCCATAGCGTCCTGTTTCGCACATTTCACAAAGGCAGTACTGATGGCCAAGAAGGCACTGATCAACAAGCAGCAGCGCACCCCGAAGTTCAAGGTGCGCGCGTACACACGTTGCCGCGTGTGCGGCCGACCGCGGTCGGTGTACCGCAAGTTCGGGCTGTGTCGAGTGTGCCTACGAAAAATGGTCCATGCCGGCGAGGTGCCCGGCGTTACCAAGGCCAGCTGGTGAGGGCGGACTCATGGCGATGACTGATCCCATTGCGGACATGCTCACTCGCATCCGCAACGCCAACACTGTGTTCAAGGACCAGGTGGCAATGCCGTCCTCCAAGCAGAAAGAGCGCCTTGCGGCGATTCTCAAGCGCGAGGGCTATGTGAGCGACTTCAAGGTGTCCGGGGTCGATGGCGACCCCACCCGAACGCTCACCATCAACCTCAAATACACATCTGGCCGTGACCGTACGATCTCCGGTCTACAGCGAGTCTCCAAGCCGGGGCTGCGTGTGTACACCAAATCAGACAAGGTGCCGCGTGTGCTTGGAGGTCTCGGCATCGCCGTGCTTTCCACCAGCCGGGGCCTAATGACAGACCGTGAAGCCCGCCGCAACCGTGTGGGCGGCGAAGTTCTCTGCTACGTCTGGTAGGAGGCAACGATGTCACGCGTAGGCAAAACGCCTATTTCGATTCCCGACGGGGTGACGGTTGCTGCTGAGGCTGCGGCATCAGCGTCCGGCTCGGGTACCGGTGCAACAGCGGGTGCATCAGTGAAGGTCACAGGACCTCAAGGTGAACTCGCCTGCGAGCTGGCTGCTGGCATCACGGTGAGCGTTGACGAAAACGTCGCCACCGTGTACCGGGCCGACGACAGCCGGTCGCAGCGTTCGCTGCACGGATTGAGCCGGGCACTGGTGGCCAACATGGTTGAAGGCGTCTCGACGGGCTTTTCTAAAGAGTTGCAGATCGTCGGTGTGGGCTACCGCGCTGCGGCGCGAGGACCTTCTGCACTTGAGTTGTCGCTGGGCTTTAGCCACACGGTCCCGGTGCAGGCACCTGAGGGCATCACTTTTGAAGTCCCAAGCCAGACCTCAATTATCGTCAAAGGGATCGACAAACAGCTTGTTGGACAGGTCGCTGCCAATATCCGCAAGTTGCGTAAGCCCGAGCCGTACAAGGGCAAGGGCATTCGCTACGTGGACGAGCGCGTGCTTCGCAAAGCCGGAAAGGCCGCCAAGTGAACCCAGTAGCCCCAGTCAGTCCAGCAACCCTAGGCAACCCAGCAGCCCCAGCCAGCCCAGCATTGGAGGTGCCCCAATGAGCGCCCAGACGAAGGCATCACGGCTTCTTCGGCGCCGCAGCCGTGTCCGCAAAAAGGTGTCGGGCAGCGCTGCTCGGCCACGCCTCGCGGTATTTCGGTCGAATCGGCACATCAGTGCCCAACTCATCGACGACGAGGCAGGCCACACTTTGGCTGCTGCTTCAAGCCGTGAAAGCGCGTTGGCCACCGTTGGCGGAGGCAACGTGACCGCCGCTGGCGAAGTTGGACGGCTCATCGCCGAGCGTGCCTTGGCGGCTGGCGCAACGTCGGTGGTCTTCGACCGCGGCGGCAACCGCTACCACGGCCGCGTCGCGGCCCTTGCAGATGCTGCCCGCGCGGGCGGCCTGAAGTTCTAAGGGAGAATTCGTGGCAGATACATCAACGACTGAGGCACCGTCTCAGCGCACCCCCCCCCGCCGCACGCGTGAACGGCAATCTGAAAACCCACGCAATAGCGGCGATGAAGGCCTGCGCGAGTCGAGAGTCATCGACATCAATCGTGTGTCCAAGGTGGTTAAGGGCGGGCGCCGTTTCTCGTTCTCCGCGCTTGTGGTGATTGGCGATGGCGCTGGCCGGGTGGGCTTGGGCTACGGCAAAGCGAAAGAGGTTCCGCTGGCTATCCAAAAAGGCACCGAGGAGGCGCGCAAGAGCCTGTTTGACGTGCCATTGGCCGGTTCCACGATCATCCATCCCGTGCTTGGAGTGATGGGTGCCGGCAAGGTGTTGCTGCAACCGGCCGCGCCGGGCACTGGTGTCATTGCTGGTGGTGCAGCACGAGCAATCTTGGAGGAGGCGGGTATCAGCGATGTGCTCGCCAAGTCCTTGGGTTCGTCTAATCACATCAATGTGGCCCGCGCGACGATCGCCGGGCTGGCTGCGCTGAAGCGTCCAGATGAGGTGGCTCAGCTGCGCGGACTCTCGCCCGCCGAGTGCATCCCCGCAGGTCTCCTTGAGGCGTACCGCGAGACCGAGCGCGCCCGGAAGCTGAGCGAACCCACCGCAGGAGCGCCAACAGGAGCGCCAACATGAGCCAGATCGTCGTTACCCAGATACGTTCGGCTATCGGGGCCAAACCCAAAGCGCGCGGTGCTCTTCGGGCACTCGGCCTTGGAAAGATCGGTCGTAGCCGTACCCTTCCGGATCGACCGGAGATACGCGGCATGCTTCGCAAGGTCAATCACTTGATCTCAGTGGAGAACGTCTCAGCCTCACAGACGCCGAGGGAGCTTCGCGATGCTTAGACTGCATGATCTGACCCCGCCACCGGGTGCGAAGCGCAAGCCCAAACGGGTAGCTCGGGGCACCGGCGGCAAGGGCGGCAAGACAGCAGGCCGTGGCACCAAGGGCACCCGGGCACGGGGAACCGTGCCCGTTTGGTATGAGGGCGGCCAGCTGCCGTTGCAGGTTCGCGTCCCCAAGCGGAAGGGCTTCAAGAACCCCTTTAGGGTGGAGTACCAGCCTGTGAACCTCGACACGCTCGATGCGAGCGGTCTCAACGAAGTGACACCTGAGGCGCTGCTGGGACGTGGCTTGGTGTCGGCGGGTTCAATGGTCAAAGTGCTTGGACGCGGGGAGATCACACGACCGGTCACCGTGAAGGCCCACGCGGTGTCTGTCTCGGCACGGGCGGCAGTTGAGGCCGCCGGCGGCAGCATTGAGATACTGCCGCCTACGTTCAGAGGGCCGCGCCCTGCGGCTCGGGGCAACCAGCACACCAATCGCTAGGGGGTCGTGATGCTCGGCCACATGCGCAACATCTTCCGGATTAAGGATCTGCGCCGGAAGATCATGTTCACTCTGTTCATCATCGCGGCGTACCGGCTGGGTTCTCAGGTGCCGGTGCCAGGTATCGACTTCGACGCCATCGTGTCGTTGCGCGAGCAGGCTTCTTCCACTGGCGGTGTACTGGCGTTGTTAAACCTGTTCTCTGGCGGGGCGCTCACCAATTTCGCGATCTTTGCTCTAGGGATCATGCCGTACATCACGGCATCGATCATCATCCAGATTCTCACTGTGGCGATTCCCCGCTTTGAGCAGTTGCAGCAGCAGGGTGCTGTGGGCCAGCGGAAGCTAACGCAGTACACCCGCTACCTGACGCTTGGCATCGCTTTCGTGCAGGCCACCGGCATCACGTTTATCTTCGGGCGGGGCCAAGGCACTGCGCTCGGCAACACGGCGGGCGTCATCGTCATTCCCGATTTCACCTTCAACCGAGTGGCCTTGGTCATTTTGTCGCTCACTGCGGGCACAGCGCTGCTCATGTGGATGGGCGAGCTGATCAGCCAACGCGGTGTGGGCAATGGCATGTCGCTGTTGATCTTCGCTTCGGTGGTGTCCACGATCCCCTTCGATGGGGCCCGCTTGCTGGCGGTGCAGGGCACGGTGTACCTCGCAGCGGCTGTCATCGTCGCCATCGGCATGATGGTGGCCATCATCTTCATCGAGCAAGGCCAGCGCCGGATTCCGGTGCAGTTCTCGCGGCGCCAAGTGGGCCGTCGGCTCTACGGCGGACAGAACACTTACATTCCGCTGAAGGTCAACCAGTCGGGGGTGATCCCGGTCATCTTTGCCAGCTCGATTCTGTTCCTGCCGGTGCTGTTGTCCAACGTGGCGAACTGGGGATGGCTACAGACCGCTGTTGATGAGTACCTCACTCAGCCAGACAACATTGCGTACATCTTGTTCTTTGGCGGGTTGATCGTGGGTTTTGCCTACTTCTATACGGCTATTTCATTCGACCCGGTGCGCCAAGCCGACAACATCCGCAAACAAGGCGGCTTTATTCCTGGTATCCGGCCAGGACCACAAACCGAGCGGTACTTGGCCAAAGTGCTCAACCGCATCACCTTGCCGGGCGCCACGTTCATCGCCTTGGTGGCGCTCCTGCCCAGCGTGCTGCTGTCGTTGACCAGCGATCTCGACGCGCTTGGCTCTGGGGGTGCGGGTGCCGCCATTGGCTTCGGGGGTGTCTCGATACTGATCGCCGCTGGCGTTGCACTGGAGACCATGAAGCAGGTTGACAGCCAGCTGCTGATGCGCAACTACGAAGGATTCTTGGCCTGATGCCTGCCACCGCTGCCCGGAGGCTGATCATCTTGGGCAAGCAGGGTGCCGGCAAGGGAACCCAGTGCGAGATGCTCGTTCAGCGTTATGGCGTGTCTCACATATCCACAGGAGACATGCTGCGTTCCGCGGTCGCCGCCGGCACCGAACTGGGACGCCAAGCCAAAGAAGTGATGGACGCAGGCGAACTCGTTAGCGATGAACTGATCTTGGGAATCGTGGCTGAGCGTCTCCGCAAGCCCGACACTGCGGCCGGTTTTTTGCTGGACGGCTTTCCCCGCACCGAAGCACAAGCCGATGGGCTGTTCGCTCTGCTGGCGCCGCACACGGTGGATCAAGCCGTTGACCTTGATGTAGCCGACGAAGTGGTGACGAAGCGGATGCTGGCTAGAGGCCGTGCCGACGACACACCTGAAGCGATCGCGCGTCGGTTGGAGTTGTATGAAGCTGAGACAGCACCGTTGCGCAAGCTGTTCGCAGATCGAGGAGTGCTGGTGACCGTTGACGGCCTCGGCACACCCGATCAGGTACATCAGCGCATCGTGGCCGCTGTTGAGGCGGCACCGGTGGGTACTGTGGCCGCTGTTGAGGCGGCACCGTGACCTCTATACTTACCTGCTCACCTACAGCGCAGGTCCCCCGATGAAAGTCCGTCCGAGCGTCAAGAAGATCTGCGACAAGTGCCGCATCATCCGCCGTCATGGGCGGATCCGGGTGATCTGCGTGAACCCGCGGCACAAGCAACGGCAAGGTTGAAACAGGAGTCCCGAATCAATGGCCCGAATTGCCGGTGTTGACATACCCCGCGAGAAGCGTGTTGAGATCGCGTTGACCTACATCTATGGTGTCGGCCGCTCAGCCAGCCAGCAGATCTGCGAAGATTTGAACATCGCTGAGCGCACCCGAGTGCGTGACCTCACCGACGCCGAAGTGGCGCGCATCCGCAACCACATTGATGCCAACCTCACCGTGGAGGGTGATCTGCGGCGAGACGTAGCTCAGGACGTGAAGCGCAAGATCGAGATCGGCTGCTACCAGGGTGTCCGCCACCGTCGCGGCCTGCCGGTGAGGGGCCAGAGGACGCACACGAACGCGCGCACCCGCAAAGGTCCACGCAAAACCGTGGCAGGCAAGAAGAAGGTGCGTAAATGAATCAGCCAGCCCGCCGCGGGCGCCGTAAAGAACGCAAGAACGTCGGAGACGGCGTGGCGCACATCAAGAGTTCGTTCAACAACACCATCATCACGTTCACCGATCTTGGCGGAAACGTCGTGTCGTGGGCATCGGCAGGTAACGCCGGTTTCAAGGGTTCTCGCAAGTCAACGCCGTTCGCTGCACAGCAGGCTGCTGAGCAGGCTGCTGAGCGGGCGATGGAGCACGGTGTGCGACGTGTGCATGTTCATGTGAAGGGGCCTGGCTCGGGCCGCGAGACGGCCATCCGCTCGATCCAGAATTCCGGCATTGAGATCAAAGGCATACGCGACATGACACCGGTGCCTCACAACGGCTGTCGGCCTCCGAAGCGCCGGAGGGTGTGACATGTCTCGCTACACAGGTCCCAAGGCTCGCGTCTCGCGGCGTCTCAACACCAACATCTGGGGCACAGAGGGCGAGACTAAGGCGCTGGACCGGCGTCCTTACCCGCCCGGCGAGCACGGCCGCGGGCGCCGCCGCAGCCAGAACTCTGAGTTCCTGACGCAGTTGCAAGAAAAGCAAAAGTGCCGCTTCACCTACGGGATGACCGAGCGGCAGTTCCGCAACGTGTATGAGGAAGCTGCTCGTCAGCGCGGGGTCACTGGCGAGAACTTGTTGCGCCTTCTTGAGCTGCGCCTCGACAACATCGTGTACCGGGCTGGCTGGGCGGCGACTCGTCCGCAGGCCCGCCAGTTCGTTAGCCATGGTCACATTGACGTCAACGGTCGCCGGGTGAGTATTCCCAGCTACCGAGCGCGTCAAGGAGATGTGGTTGCGCTGCGTTTGCGGTCCCGTGAGATTGTGACTGTTCGCTGGAACCTTGACGTGCTAGATCGCACGCCGCCGTTGTGGCTCGAGGCCGGCGACGGCGGTCAGCAAGTCACGGTCCGCGAATTGCCGCTGAGGTCTCAGATTGAGATACCGGTGCGCGAGCAGCTCATCGTTGAGCTTTACAGCAAGTAATCACCCACGAAAGGGTCAATGTGTCCGTTTCTGACACCTTGGTCATGCATCGACCGACAATCGACATTCTGGGCGAGCCGGAGGGCAATCGCCAGCGTTTTGCCATCGGCCCGCTAGAGCCGGGCTTCGGGCATACGTTAGGCAACTCGTTGCGCCGCACGCTGCTTTCTTCGATCCCCGGCGCTGCGATCACCCAAGTCCAGTTCGATGATGCGCTCCACGAATTCGCCACAATCGAAGGCGTGGTTGAGGATGTCACAGACATCGTGCTGAACCTCAAAGATGTTGTGCTGCGGTCGTACAGTGAAGAACCCGTAGCAGTGCGCCTTGATGAGCGCGGTGTCGGTGCAGTGCTTGCGGGCCATGTCGACTGGGGCGTTGATGTTGAATGTCTGACGCCCGATTTGCATATTGCGACGCTCGGTGCCCAAGCCCGCTTGGCGATGGACCTAACGGTTGAGCGCGGCTGGGGGTACTCGCCCCCCGACAGCGACCGCATCGGCGGCGCAATCGGGGTGATCCCCATCGACGCTCTGTTCAGCCCGGTGAGGCGAGTCGCTGTTGAGGTGGAGCCGGTGCGCGTTGAGCAGTCCACAGATTTTGATCGGCTGGTGCTCGACATCGAGACTGACGGCGCCATGAGTCCTCAAGAGGCGCTGGCGTCTGCCGGCGACACGCTGTCGCAGCTTATGGGCCTGATTGCTGACCTCTCGGCAAACCGCTTGGGTCTTGATATCGCTGATTCGGCGTTGAGCGACGGCCGAATCAGCGACTTGGAGCTTCCGATAGAAGACTTGGGACTGTCAGAACGTGCCCGCAACTGTCTCAAGCGCGCGCAGTTCAACACCATCGGCGAACTCATCGACCAGTCCCCAGACGAGCTGATGATCGTGCCGAACTTTGGTCAGAAGTCGCTGGATGAGGTAATCGAAAAGCTTGACGAGCGCGGCTTGGCACTGCGGGGTATGAATCCGACGGCTGCGCCTGAGTCGCCAGCCCAAGATGAACCAGCCCAAGTCGAATCGGCTGAGTCGGCTGAGCCAGCCGAGCCGACGGCGGTGAGCTGAGCATGCCTGTGCCCACGAAGGGTCGGCGGCTGGGCGGAAGTTCGAGCCACCAGCGTTCCATGCTGGCAAATCTGGCTGCGTCGCTGTTCGCCGCTGAGGCCATTGAGACCACTGAGTCCAAAGCAAAGGCATTGCGACCGTACGCTGAGAAGCTCATAACTTCCGCTCGTAAGGGAGGTCTGGCACGTCACCGTCAGATCATCGCCAGGCTCAACGGCGACCAAGAGATGGCTCAGAAGCTGATCGACGAGATTGCTCCTCGCTATGAGGGCCGACCGGGTGGCTACACGCGCATCTTAAAGCTGGGTCCGCGTCGCGGTGATAACGCCCCTATGGCATTGATCGAGCTGGTCTAGCCGGTCTAACCTCACCGCTCATCCTCTAGCCTCAGATGCCATGAAGCTTCTGGGTGCACAGGTCTGGCATTACTGGTTGGCGGTGCCGCTTGCTGTGGTGACGGTGGCGACCGTTGTGAGGCTGGTGGCGGGGTACGTGCAAAAAGTGGTCGCGCCTCGGTATCCCAAGCGCTGAGCAGGCCGATGAGTGCCTACGCAGATACTCATGTTGACTGGGATTTGGCGCGTCGGATCGCCGTTAAGGTCGCCGGCGTTGAGCCGCTCCACCAGTCGTATTTGGCGGAGTCGCTGCGCGCCGATTTCGCTCGGTTCGTGCCGATTGCAGCCGAACTAGTCGCCATTGAGACAGGTCTTGAGACACCCGGCGAGGCTCACGCAGAGGTCATCGACCGGGCGGGCTGGATTGATGCCAACCTTGCCGCCTTCCGTCGGTTGCTGAACCCGTTGCTCAGCGCACATGGCACCGAGAGCGATTCGACGGCCAGTTCTGCTTTGGCGCGCAAGTTGGGTGCTGTTGAACTCGGAGGGGTGTTGGGCTGGATGTCGCGGCGAGTGCTGGGCCAGTACGACCTGCTGTGGGCCGCCGACGATGGCACTGCCCCAAATGGCACCGCCCCGAATGGTGCTGCTGTTGCAGATCTTCGCAGCCCAGACGGCCTTGACGGCCTTGACGGCCAAATAGCCGGTGACACTGTCTATTTTGTGGGTCCGAACATCTTGTTGACTGAGAAGCGATATGCCTTCGTGCCGGCGCAGTTTCGGCTGTGGCTGGCGCTGCACGAATTGACGCACCGATCGCAGTTCACCGGCGTGGCTTGGTTGCGCCCTCATTTTTTGAAGCTGGTCAATGGGCTGGTTGACGAGGCGCAGCCTGATCTCGAGCGGTTGCGCGAAGGCTTGCGCAAGCTCGCTGCGGGTCGCCGCAAAGGCCAAGATCTGCTGGGCGAAGGCGGCCTAGCTGCGGTGTTCGCAACCGAACATCAGCGCGACCTCATTGCCCGAGTGGGCGGCATGATGAGCCTCGTCGAAGGCCACGGCGACGTGACCATGGCACGGGCAGGTCGCGGCCACATTCCCGACGCGGAGCGCTTTGCGTTAGTCATGTCGCACCGTCGCGGCAACGCCCGCGGTGTCAACCGGCTCTTGTTGCGCCTGCTCGGTATTGAGGCCAAGCTGGCTCAGTACCAAGCAGGCGAGGAGTTCATCGCTGAGATCGAGGCTGAGCGCGGCCCGCGAGCGGTGGATCGCATCTGGGAACGCGCCGATTATCTGCCGTCTATGGCAGAGATCCGCAACCCGGCGGCATGGTTGGAGCGTGTTCCCGCTGTCTAATCTCTCCAGCGACGCGCCTCAAGACAAGAGGCTGAACCGAGGCTGAACCCCATGGCGCCCCCGGGACCGGACACCGAACTTGATCGGCTGCTCCAACGGTGCATCTTCGACCATCTCACGCAGCCCGAGTTGGTCTGTGGGGTGTCCGGCGGCCCCGACTCGGCGGCTCTGCTGGTGCTCGCCTGTCGGCACGCGCAACGCAGTGGCGCAGCAGTCGTTGCGGTCCACGTTGATCACGGCTTGCGGGACACCGGCGATGCGGAGGCTGCTCATGTGAGGTCTCTCTGCGATCTGGTTGATGTGCCGCTGCGCGTCGTACCCTTGCAGGTTGAACCGGGTGCCAACCTCCAAGCTCGTGCTCGGGAGGCCCGCCATGCCGCCCTTGGCCCCCACGCGCTGCTGGGCCACACAGCCGACGATCAGGCCGAGACCGTGCTACTGCATCTGCTGCGAGGCGGCTCGCTGGACGCGCTCGCTGCCATGCGCGCTGTTCGTCGGCCGCTGCTGGCACTGCGGCGGGCAGACACCGAAAGGGTGTGCGAACTCATCGGTTATGAACCTCTGCGCGACCCATCCAACGCTGACGCACGCTTTTGGCGCAGTCGTGTGCGCCACGAGGCGATGCCGTTGCTGTGCGACATCGCCGGGCGCGATGTGGTGCCGTTGCTGGCGCGCGCAGCCGAGATCGCCTCCGCCGATGCCGACCTGCTCAACGACCTCGCCACCAACATCGATCCAGCTGATGCCGCCGAACTGCGAGCGGCACCGCTAGCGCTGGCGCGGCGGGCTGTGCGTGCGTGGCTACGTACTTCTCATCCGCCCGATGCCGCCACGGTAGAGCGAGTACTTGAGGTAGCGCGCCATGTCTGTCGGGCTGCTGAGGTGGGCGGCGGTCGCCGCGTGGTGCGCTCAGCCGACCGGCTCCGGCTCGAAGGCGGACGCGTCGGCTAGGTTCGGCCTACGTGGTAGGGGTATCGGATTCAACGCCATCGGTTCCATCAGATGCCCTCAGCAATCTCAGTTTGATGCTGGCCGATGATCCCAACGTCGGCGAAGTGCTCGTCTCGGGTCCCGAGATTGCCGAACGGGTTGCTGAACTCGGCGCACAAATCACCGCCGACTATGCCGGCCGCGCACCGTTGCTGGTGGCAGTGCTTAAAGGTGCTGTGGTGTTCGTTTCCGACCTCAGCCGGGCTATCGATTTGCCCATCGAGCTGGACTTCATAGCCGTTTCATCGTATGGCAGCAGCACTCGCTCAAGCGGGGTGGTGCGGATTTTGAAAGATCTTGATGTTGACATCGCTGGGCGCCATGTGATTTTGGTGGAAGACATCGTCGAGAGCGGGCTGACACTTTCGTATTTGCGTCGCAGTCTGCTGGCCCGTGGCCCGGCATCGCTGGCGGTGTGCTCGCTGCTGACTCGTGCGAGCAACGGCAGTCTGGACGGCCTTGTTGACTACATAGGGTTCCGTCTGCCGCCGGTGTGGGTGATCGGATATGGGCTTGATTTAGGCCAAAAATACCGCAATCTGGCCGAGATCCGCGCGTACGATTCTTCTGTCGGCGATGCTGCGGGCAACGGGCAGGCAATAGACAGGCAGTGAGCGGGCAATGAAGGGCAAGTGGGCGGAAGGCATCAGACCTCGCAACCTCAGTTGGGTCGTCGCCGAGCGTCTTGCGGTATGCGAACGTCCGGGCGGTTATGGCGCCAGTCATCGACGCGTCCGACGGCAGGAGGAGATCATCTGGCTGCGCCGCAACGAGTTCGACATCGTCGTGTCGCTGATTACGGCGCCGCACAACCTGCACAACTATGAAGAACTGGGTTTGTCGCATCTGCACTGGCCTTGGCCTGCGTTCGACGACTTGGGTGACTACCTGCAGAAGGCTCACAAAGATCTCGAACGGCTGGCCGGCGAGCGCCGCCGGGTGATTTTGCACAAAGAACGGGTTGGCGAGGACATCTGCGGGTTTGTGGCTTCCTATCTGTTGTTGTCGGGAAAGTTGTCGACAGGCCCGCAGGCCACAGCCATCACTGAGCGGATATTTGGCCAGCGGGTCGGGCCGGAGGGCCGCCGTATTGTTGATGTTGCGCTCGGCATTCTTGCCGCCGGCGGAAAGACAGCTTGAACTCGGTGTCGAACGCGCACGCTGGCTTTGGACGTGATGGGTCTCGCGTTGCCGCAGAACTGCCTTGCGGCGCGCCCGATCGCATTGAACTGCGCGACCTGCGGGTCGTGTGCATCATCGGGGTGATTCCCCATGAGCGGGCCGTCGCGCAACCCATCAGCGTCGATCTCGATCTCTATGTGAACTGGGGCACAGCAGCCACATCCGACGATGTGGCCGACACCGTCGATTACGGCGAGGTTTGCGAACGCGTCGAAGCTTTGTGCGCCACCGCGCAGCCACGGCTGCTGGAGCGTTTGGCTGAGCTGATTGCGCAAGACCTGTGTGGGTTGGATCTTGTTGCCGCTGTGACGGTTGTTGTGACCAAGCTGCGCCCGCCGGTCCCAGCCGATCTGGGCACCAGTGCGGTGCGCATCACTCGCTTCGCGGACTGAACCGGTGAGCCGAACTGCAACGAGAGCGTTCGTAGGGATGGGAGCGAACCTCGGTAACCCGGCGGCGCAACTGGCTGCTGCGATCACTGCGCTCGATGAGGCGGATTTGCTGGTGGCCTGTTCGGGTGTTTACCTGAGCGCTCCCATCGGGCCCCAACAGCCGTCGTTTTTGAACCTCGTGGCCGAGCTATCTGTGTTGGAGGGGCCCTATGAGCTGCTGGCCCGCTGTCAAGCGCTTGAGACAGCGGCGCGCCGGGTGCGCCGGGAACGCTGGGGGCCGCGCACGCTGGACGTGGATGTGCTGCTCTATGGCTGCGCGGTGCTGGGCGATCCTGAACTGTTGATACCGCATCCGCGGATGCGCGAGCGCCGATTCGTGCTTGATCCGCTGTCGGAGCTGGCCCCCGAACTTGTCTCCACCGAAGATCTAGCGGCAGTCGCCGATCAAGACTGCGAGCGCATCGCGGACTTCAGTCAACTGCTCAACAGCCAACTGCTCGACAGCCAACTGCTCAACTCAGAGGCTGAGCCGAATTGCGAAGTGGTCGAGTCTCCGTCGGTACCGTGAGCTTGCGATGAGTACGTCCACGCCACCCGGTGGGCTCAGCGGCAATGCTGGTGATGCCGTCGATGCCGTCGATGCCGCGGCGCTTCGGCAGCATTTTGACGGCACTGAGCCGCCGTATCGATACGAGCCCGATGCCGTCGCAGCGCAGCTGCATGAGCAGTGGTCAGGTTTGGCGCCCGGCACTGAGACTGAGACCCGCGTGACGGTCGCTGGCCGTCTGATGCTGCGACGCGTTCAAGGCAAGCTGGCCTTCGGCACGCTCGACGATGGCACCGGGCGTATTCAGCTTTTTGCCCCCGCCGCGGTCACTGCAGACCACGCCGCGTTCTGCGCCTTGAGCCTCGGAGACTGGATCGGTGTGAGCGGGATTGTGATGACCACCCGCCGGGGCGAACTGAGCATCCGGGTCGAACAGTGGGATGTGCTGGCCCGCGCCCGTCGGCCATTCCCCGACAAGTGGCACGGCATCACCGACCCCGACACTCGCTTTCGTCAGCGTTATGTGGATTTGTGGGTGACGCCGACTGCGCGGCACACATTCGCTTTGCGCAGCCAGATGATGACCGAGACTCGCCGTTTCCTCCAAGACCGGGGCTACGTCGAAGTTGAGACGCCGATGTTTCATCCCATTGCGGGCGGGGCGCTGGCCAAACCGTTCACGACCCATCACAACGCCCTCGACACCGACCTGTATTTGCGGGTCGCACCTGAGCTGTATCTCAAGCGTCTCATCGTGGGCGGGCTGAATCGGGTGTTTGAGCTAGGCCGGGTTTTCCGCAACGAAGGCCTCTCCACCCGCCACAACCCCGAGTTCACGATGCTTGAGCTGTACGCGGCCTATGCCGACTACAGCGACATGATGGAACTCACTTCGTCGCTGGTGGAGCACTTGGCGATCACTCTCACCGGTTCCGCTGTGGTGCATGCCACAGGCCAGCAGATTGACGTTACGTGTCCGTGGCGACAGGCCACGATGGCTGAGCTGGCTAGCGAAGCGGTGGGCTGTTCGGTCAGTGTGCATACGCCACCCGACGAGCTAGCGGCGTTGGCAGAGGCACGCGGCGTGGCGGTGCCTGACAGTTCGCGTGCGAGTTCGGCCAAGCTGCTCAGCGAGCTGTACGAGAAGCTGGCCGAACCCAAACTCACAGGACCAATCTTCGTCACCGAGCACCCCGCAGAGATCTCTCCGCTGGCTCGCCGTCATCGTCGGGACCCGTTGCTGGCGGAGCGGTTCGAAGCCGTTGTAGCGGGCCGGGAACTGGCTAACGCTTTTAGTGAGCTGACCGACCCCGATGAGCAGCGGCAGCGCTTTGAGGCTCAAGCCGCCGCCCGAGCCGAAGGCGACGACGAAGCCATGTCCATTGATGAGGACTATCTGCGCGCGCTGGAGTTCGGCCTGCCACCCACTGGCGGACTCGGCATCGGTATGGACCGTCTGGCCATGCTGCTCGCCGGTGTTGAGGCGATCCGCGAGGTCGTCCTGTTTCCGACGCTGCGTCCCCAACAGAGTTGAGCAGCTTGGGCTGGCCTGCTAGGGCTGGGCACCTAGAACTGGGCTGGGTGCTTGGCCTCTCTTTGGGTGCCAGTCCTTTGGTGCCAGCGTCGGCTCAGTCGTGCGGTGCGGAGGGCGCGTCGGCTGGCCGGATGAACAACCCCTCGGCTTTGACGCACAGGCCGTTGGGTGCGTGTACTTCCGCACGTTGGCGGACCTTTCGCCCCGACGCGGTGTCGATCCATGCTCGCAGCACCAGCGGCTCGCCCACCGGTGTCGCTGCGTGATAATGGACGCTCAGCCGTCCGGTGTAGGCCTGTCGGCCCCTCATGCGGTTAAGCGCACCCATCAGGTCGTCAATGAGCAATGCCACCACGCCGCCGTGGACACGTTCGGGAGGCCCTGCGAACATGGGGTCAACGACGACTTCCCCCCGCACGGCGCTGTCCGACTCCTTGAAGTACTTGATGTTTACCGATGCCGGGTGGAGATGTCCGCCGCCGACCGAGAACGGGTCGAACTCAATCTCGTCGCCAACTGCCAGCGGCAGCGGGAAGTACTGGTTCTCATAGATCTCCCGCAGGTACGGACGCGAGAGTATGTCGTCGAGCTTCGCCCGCAGCGTGCCTTGTTCCAGCTGTCGGGCTGCGGTCTCGATCGTTGCGGTGATCTCATCGAGCACATGGTCGTCTATGCGCCGGTTCGCCAGTGCCCGGTTCAGTCGCCGCATTGCGGCAGCAGCCCGCTCTACTGCGCTCCAGTCGTGCTCAGCGCTGTTTGTGCTGCCGGTGCCGCCGCCGGTGCCGGTGGTGCCCGGTCCGTCCGAGGAGTCTTGTGACCTCACGGCGGGTGACACTAGCTGCGACGGGCTGAGCCTTCGCAGCTTGCACCGCGGACGCGAACGTTGGACTCGCCGCCGGACTCGCCAGGCATCGGACTCGTCAGGCATCGGACTCGCCGCCGGACTCGTCAGGCATCGGACTCGTCAGGTTCAGTCGCCCGTGCGACGCTCCCGGACTATGGCATCGGTCATGCGAACTGCTTGCATCATCTCCGCTGCGTCGTGTACTCGCACGACATCGATTCCCGCACAAACAGCAGCCACGATGGTGGATGCCGTTCCGAAGAGGCGATTGCCGGGCTCGGTGTCGGTGATGGCACCGATGGTGGATTTGCGTGACGTGCCGATGAGCACCGGCAATTTGAGTGTCCACAGTTCCGGCAGGCGGCGCATCATTTCTAGGTTCTGCGACACGCCGAAGCCGAAGCCGAAACCCGGATCGACGATGATCCGGTCTGTGCTTACACCGGTGTCGGCGCAGATCTGAAGGCTCGCTTCTAGTCCGGCGGTTACGTCTGCTACGAGGTCGGTGTGGGGTCGGTCGCGTTGGTTGTGCATCACGACCGCAGCTGTGCCGCGCTCGGCCGCCAGCGGTGCCATATCTGGATCGAGGCGAAACCCAGTGATGTCGTTGATGACCGACGCCCCGGCATCTAGGGCCGCAGCCGCTACTTCGGCCCAAGTGGTGTCAACCGAGATCGGAAGGTCAGCCCCAGTCCGGTCCAGCTCGGCTCGCACAGCGCCGATGACCTGCACAACTCGGCGGCGTTCCACGTCCACTGGTGTGGGTTCGGCTCCGGGCCGGCTGGACGCGCCGCCCACGTCGATGATGTCCACCCCGGCTTGCGTGAGTTCCCGCGTCAGTGCCGCTGCGTCGTCGAGCCGGTCGGCTACGCCGTCTCCTGAGAACGAATCGTCGGTGGCGTTGACGATGCCCATCACGAACGTGCGGGTGCCCCACTCCCAGCGCGGTCCCCGCCCGGGGTCCCACTGTGCATGGCGGTAGTTGCGACGGATCGGCCAGGTCGGGCCCCAGGCGTTGGTAGGCACGCTCAGGGTTGGCCTGCTGCGCGTGCGCGCTCCACGGTGGGTTTCAGCGTTCCCAGCAGGTTCGATGCTGCTGCTCGCAGGCCAACCACCGCCGGTGTCGCATCAAGCGGCGCCAGTGCGTTGAGCGCGTCAGATATGTAGTTCTCTGCTGTATCTACCGAGCTGGCGATCTCGGGGCTGTCCACCACCATTGCTCGGGCTCGGTCTCTCTGGGTGTCGTCCAGCGGCCCGCCGAGCAGTTCCCCCAGCGATTCGCTCTCCCGCTGCCCGGCTGCCAGCATGCGGATGACCGGCAGTGTGTAGACACCTTCGCGCAGATCATTGCCGGAGGGTTTGCCGAGTTCTTCGTCGGTGGCAACCAAGTCAAGCACGTCGTCGACGATCTGAAATGCCATGCCGTATGCGAGACCGAAGCTGTTCAGCCGTTCCAGTGTCTGTTGGTTTGCACCCGAAACCAGTCCGCCGATGCGGCAGGACGTGGCGTATAGCTCAGCCGTCTTGCCTTGTATTGCCAGCAGGTACTGCTCCTCGGTGCGGCTGCTGTCATAGATCAGCTGCAGCTCGCGCACTTGTCCCTCACAAAGCCACCCGATGGTGGCAGCTAGCAGGCCGGCAATCTCGGTTCCCAGCGACGCTGCGAGTTCGGAGGCTTTGGCCAGTAGAAAATCGCCGGCCAAGATCGCCTTGAGGTTCCCCCAGCGGTGATTCACAGCTTCAATGCCGCGGCGTGTTGCGGCATCGTCCATGACATCGTCGTGATATAGCGAGCCCAGATGCACTAGTTCCACTGCCACGCCGCCGCGCACCATCTCGTCGGTGACTGCTTCGTGGGCTGCGCCGTCGGGGTCAAGTGCCAGCGCGGAAGCGATGACGAAGGCCGGCCGTAGTCGCTTGCCGCCTGCGGGTATCAGGTGCGAGGCCACCTCGGTGAGGAAGTCGTCGCCCGTTACGGCAGCAGCTCTTAGGGCCGTCTCAACGCGAGCCAAGTCGTCGTCGGGCCGGGGGCGGGTTTGTAGGGGCGAAAGGAGCGCCACGGCGCAACCGTAAACGACAGCAACGCTGTTGACGCAGTCGCGCCCACGAGTTGCGTTGGGCGCGGGCAGTTTCTGGGTGCTGAGGGAGCGATCTGACAGGGCGTCGTTACACTGCTCTGCGGAGAACTGAAGCTCCCTTGTTCAAGGCCCAGTGTCCAGGAGGCCCAGTGTTTGAACGCTTCACCGATCGGGCCCGCCGAGTGGTGGTGTTGGCGCAAGAAGAAGCGCGCCTGCTGAATCACAACTACATCGGCACGGAGCACATCTTGCTGGGACTGATCCACGAAGGTGAGGGCGTCGCGGCCCAAGTGCTGGAGTCGCTGGGTATCTCGCTTGAGGGTGTGCGCGGCCAAGTTGAGGAGATCATCGGGCAGGGCAGCTCCTCGCCGAGCGGCCACATTCCTTTCACCCCGCGTGCCAAGAAGGTGTTGGAGTTGTCCCTGCGGGAGGCGCTGCAGCTCGGCCACAACTACATCGGCACGGAGCATGTTTTGCTAGGGCTCATACGCGAAGGCGAGGGCGTCGCCGCGCAGGTGCTGGTCAAACTCGGCGCGGATCTTTCCAAGGTTCGCCAAGAGGTCATCCAGCAGCTTTCGGGCTACAGCGGGCCCGGCGGCGGGCGCGAGACGGTCGGCGCTTCAGCCGGCCAGTCCAGCGAGCAGAGCGCTCAGAGCGGCTCGCTGGTGCTCGACCAGTTCGGGCGCAACCTCACCGCAGACGCTCGGGCCAAAAAACTCGATCCCGTCATCGGGCGACTGCGAGAGACTGAGCGCGTCATGCAGGTGCTGTCGCGCCGCACCAAGAACAACCCGGTGCTCATCGGCGAGCCCGGTGTGGGCAAGACGGCCATCGTTGAGGGCTTGGCTCAGAAGATCGTGAGCAACGATGTCCCTGAGTTGCTGCGCGACAAGCAGCTGTACACGCTCGATTTGGGCGCGCTGGTGGCTGGTTCTCGTTATCGAGGCGATTTCGAGGAGCGCCTCAAGAAAGTCCTCAAAGAGATTCGCACTCGCGGCGACATTGTCTTGTTCATCGACGAGTTGCACACCCTTGTTGGTGCCGGTGCTGCGGAAGGCGCTATCGACGCGGCCTCCATCCTCAAGCCGATGCTGGCCCGTGGCGAACTGCAGACCATAGGCGCCACCACCTTGGAGGAGTACCGCAAATACCTCGAGAAGGACGCAGCGCTTGAGCGTCGGTTCCAGCCCATCACCGTGGATGAGCCCACGCTCAGCCACACGATCGAGATCATCAAGGGGCTGCGCGACCGCTACGAGCAGCACCACCGGGTCACTATCACCGATCAGGCGCTGGTTGCCGCAGCGAACTTGGCTGACCGCTACATCGCCGACCGGCACCTGCCCGACAAGGCCATCGACCTCATCGATGAGGCTGGATCCCGCTTGCGTATCAAGCGCATGTCAACTCCGCCCGATTTCAAAGAAATCGAGACGAAACTGGCCGATGTCACCGAGCGCAAGAAGCAGGCCGTTGAGTCGCAAGATTTTGAAACAGCCGGTGAGCTGCGTGACGAAGAGAAAGAGCTGCTTGAGCGTCGCGCAGAGATCTTGGCGCAGGCCAAAGCTGAGGGCCATGACCTGTTCGACGAGGTTGACGAAGAGGCGATAGCTGAGGTGCTGTCGATCTGGACAGGCATCCCGGTCTACAAACTCACCGAGGAAGAGACCCAAAAGCTCCTACAGATGGAGGACGCGCTGCACAAGCGGGTCATCGGCCAGCACGATGCCATCAAGGCGGTCAGTCAGGCCATTCGCCGCACTCGAGCTGGTCTGAAAGATCCCAAGCGCCCCGGCGGTTCGTTCATCTTTTTGGGTCCCTCCGGTGTGGGCAAAACAGAACTGGCCAAGACACTGGCCGAGTTCCTCTTTGGCGATGAAGACTCCCTTATCAGTTTGGACATGTCTGAGTACATGGACAAGTTCACGGTGAGCCGCCTAGTGGGTGCCCCGCCCGGGTATGTGGGTTACGACGAGGGTGGTCAGCTCACTGAAGCGGTTCGGCGCAAGCCATTCTCAGTGGTGCTGTTTGATGAGGTCGAGAAAGCTCACCCAGATGTTTTCAACACGCTGTTGCAGATTCTTGAAGAGGGCCGACTGACCGACGCGCAGGGCCGAGCGGTCGATTTCCGCAACGCAGTTCTCATCATGACATCCAACTTGGGCACCGCCGATTTGCGCAAAGCGCGTGTGGGTTTCGCGGCGAACGACGAGACTGCGAGTTACGAGCGGATGAAAGAGAAAGTGAACGACGCGCTCAAGGCGCAGTTCCGACCCGAGTTCTTGAACCGCATCGACGACACGATCGTTTTCCATGAACTGAGCGTCGAAGAGGTGACCCAGATAGTCGACTTGATGATCCAGCGCACTAGCGACCAGCTCAGGGCCCAAGGATTGGGACTTGAACTGACTGACGCCGCCAAGGAGTGGCTGGCTCGCACGGGGTATGACCCGCAGCTTGGCGCCCGGCCGTTGCGACGTGCTCTGCAGCACCACGTTGAGGACGCACTGAGCGAGCGGATCCTGTACAAGGAGTTCCACGCCGGTGAGATCATCGTTGTAGACGTAGAAGACGACGAGATCGTGTTCCGCGCCATTGAGGGCTTCGACCCTGGGCCGATCGAACTCGAAGAGGCCGCAACGGCCGAGTAGCTATGGGGCGGCTGCAGCCGTGCGTTTCGGCGACAAAGCCGCGCGGAGCGTTCGCCCTTGCTGTCATGTTGGTGCTGGCGGTTGGGTGCCGGGCAGACATCGTCGTGGGCATTGATGTTGCATATGACGGCACCGGCAAGGTCACTGTAGAGATCACCTTCGACGAAGAGGTGATGCGATGGGCACCCGATTTGGGTGAGTTGTTGGTAACCGACGGCTTAGTTGGGTGGGATGTCAGGCAGTTCGGTAGCCAGACCCCTTCAGGTGAGCGCCTTGCGGTGGTGGCTTCCAAGCGTTTTTCGTCGCCAAGCCAACTGGCAGAGGTTCTAGCCCAAATCGACCGGCCGCCCGACGGTGGAGCGGGGTTGTTCCGGTCTGCTACGTATGGAGGTTCACGTGACGGCGCGTTGGTGCGTTACGAGTTGGCCGTCACCGTGGGCCTTGATCGACCGGTCGCTGAGCTGGTGAATCCGGCCACTGCTGATGCTTTGGAAGGCGAGTTGTTTGGGTTGCCGATTGCTGAGATCGAAGCACGGGCCAACGCTCCGCTCGACGAACTGGTGACGTTGGCGGTGCAAGCGACTGTGCCCGAGGGTGCGGGCAGGCTGCCTGCTTCGGGAGCGATGACCCTCAATGAGGGCGGCCTGCGAGAGCTGCGGGTGACTGGTGAGGTGGTTGACGCTGAGATAGCGATGGCAGATGCCGAAGCTGAGCGGTTGGCCCAGCGTGCGAGCCGCAGTGCCCGCATAGCGCTCATCTGGGGAATCGTCGTGGGTGTCGTAGCGGTGTTGCTGTTGGCTCTCGCCATCCGGAGCCACCGTCGCCGGATCGGCGGTCACCAACACAGCCCTCGGATTGCTGATGATCGCAGCGGCAGCCTCGACCGGCACTATCACTGGTAGCAACGGTGCTGCAGCCTCCCTGTTGACAGGCGTGGCGTTGAGTGTCCTCGCGGGCTGCTTGGTGGCGGTTGGTACATACACGTTCTATGTCGCCAACCATCTCGCCATAGAGCACGACCCTTCCACAGCGGTCAGAATCAACAGCATCTACTGTTTGGTTCCGGTCGGAGCGTTGATCGCTCTGTGGGTAACCGGGACCGCTTTGGTGGCCCGCGCAGAAATGCTGATAGTCGGCGCAGCGGGGGTCATCGCTGTGAACATGGTGCTGCACTTGGACCCCGACCACGCCCGCCACATCGCCGAAACCGACACAACGCAGAGCCGCCGACACGCCGCTAATGCGACCCGACAACAGTTGCACTGAACCTCTGCCGTGGCGGCTCTCTCTCCCAGTGTCCCCCGTACGACGCACGCAGAGCCGTGTTTCAGCGGTGCTCGGAGGAGCGATGCTGATCGGTGTCACGATCATGCTCGCTTGGAAATGGGCATAACCAACGACCCGCCGCTGCGTCGCAGATCTTCTTGGCAGCCGAGTTCAGACAACCGGCGTGCTGCTTGCCGTTTGACTGTCACACGGGTTTGCTACACCTTAAAGCATCGGACGACAATTATGGCGTGATGACGGGGAGCTAGTTGATGGCAACATCTGAGCTGAGACATATCAAGAACGCCGAAGACAACGGCACCGTTTTGGTGCCCGCGGTGCATCGTCGGCCCAACCGGCTCGGTTCGCTCTCCTACCGGGCACCTACACATGCCGACTTGCCCCATGTGGTCAGCTTTTCCGCCGGGCGTTCTTCGGCGGCTCTCACGTTCATGGCCGCCGAAGAAGGTCTCCTCAACCCTGATCGTGGAGACATCGTGCTGTTTGCGAACACCTCCGCAGAGCATCCGGGCACATATGAGTTCGCTGCTGAGTGCAAGCGGCGTATCGAAGCCGATTTCGGACTGCCCTTCTTCTGGCTGGAGTTCACGACCGTCGAAGATGCGTGGCGCGGTGACTACTGGCGCAAACTGAGCTACCGCCTAGTGAAGCCGGTCAAAATCGAAGACGACCCTGAGGGGTATCGCAGCAACGGCGAACTCTTCGAGGACTTGGTGAGTCTTCAAGGCATGCTGCCTAACGTGCATAGCCGTACATGTACAGCCAAACTCAAGCTGTACCCCTCACACCAGCTCTTAGCTGAATGGCTGGGGGGCACCGATGGCCCAGCCCATGTCGGCCACTACTGGTGCGACTTTGACGCCAACGATGTTGCGGGGGGGGGGGGGGGGGCTAGTTAGCCCACTGCGCACGGCGGCGCGTTACGCGCAGACCCGCGGCACCGCATCGCGAGAATCGGTAATCCGCAGAGCTGAGCACCTGAGTACAAGGCCTCCCTCACGCCCACAGCAGTACTGGAAAGATTTCACCGAAGCACCAGTAAGGGCAGCGTCGATAGACGCAGCCCCAGCATTGATGCGCGGCCCGAACGCGGCGCCACATGTGAGGCTGCTGGGTCTGCGGGCCGATGAGGACCGACGCGTTGACCGTGTTTTGTCGCGCTCGCTATTTGCTGAGGGTGCCACGACTGCCAAGTGCAGCGTAAAGACGCAGCCTCCGGGCGAGCGGCCCTACTTCCCGCTGCATGAAGCGGGATTCGTTGAAGCGGACATCCGCAGCTTCTGGCGCCGCCGCGACTTTGACTTAAACATTCCGGACGGTGCAGGCAACTGCGTGTTCTGCTTTATGAAGGGAACACGGAAGCTTGTCAAACTCGGAGCTAGCAGCGACTTGCGCCGACGCTCGGGCACGCCCTCGCACATCGATTGGTGGGCCGATTTTGAAGATCGTCATGTGCGCGTTGCACCCAAGCGCGGCGGCACGGGCATCTCGCGTTTCGGTTTCTTCGGTGTCAATGCCCGGCCGTTCAGTGATCTTGCCGATGGCACTGCTGACAAGGGAGACAGATATGCGAGTGGCACACCTGCCTGCGATTGCACCGACTGACCATGTCAACTGAGTCAACCATGCCAACCGAGCGCTTGCCTGCTGACCGCAATGGCCGCTGGGCGGACACTCAGCAAGAGGCTGATTTGTGGTTCGCGCCAACCCACTCGCCTCACGGGTTCACTCACGCCGCCTTGTCTCATTTCGACGGCGATGCTGAGCCGGTAGTGCGGGAACTCTTGCAGAACAGTGTCGACGCTGCCGACAAGGCCGGTCGAGCTTGTGAGGTTCGATTCGAAATCCGTGAAATCCACAACGACGAACTACCGGGCTTTGCGACCTACCGGAGCACGTTTGAACGGGCCGTCGAACAGCGAAATCGAGACCGAGCCGGGGCACCGCCAACTCACGACGAACAGATCATCGTTGATCGCATCAACCATCATCTGAGCACGCCCACCATTCCCGTGCTGATCTGCTCCGATAACGGAACAGGTATCACCCCCGCCAGGATGGCGAGCTTGCTCACCAGCGGCAACAGCGACAAGGGCGACGGTGGTGCTGGGTCATTCGGGCTCGGGCACCATGCGGCATTCTCAGCTTCCGATCTGCGGTACGTGCTGTATGCATCCCTATACAGCCCTGCCGCCGGAGAGAAGCGCGTCGTCGCGTCAGGCCACGCTGTGCTGGCAACTCACATCGGGCAAATTGGCAACACACAACAGATTCACGCCCACGACGGTTACTGGGCGAACGACATAGGCCCAGGATCGCTCTTTACCCAACCGGGCGAGGCCTACCCCAGCAGTGCCCCACCGGTGCTTGAGGCGACCTTGGAGTCCATGTCTGATACCGGAATGGCAGTGTGCATCGCGGGCTTCAACGATTTCCGACGTGATGACGCCGACGCGACCTCATTGGAGGCAATCGCATACGTGGCAGCATCGAATTTTTGCGATGCGATACATCGAGGAGTGCTCAGCGTAACGATCTGCGACCGCCGAACCGGTGAGGAGTTATCAGTTGAGGCACACACGCTGGAAAGGATTCTGAGTCGGAGGCGCGACGAGCGCCGCGCACCCAAGCTAGGACAGATTCAGGGTTCGTATGCCTATGGGGCACTTGAGACTCTGCGGGACGGCCATGAGATCGAACTTCCGCACGACCTCGGCAGTGGTGTATCGGTCAAAGTTCGGCGAATCGAATCCAACGTGCGGTCTCGCATCCACCTGTACCGCAAAGGTATGTGGATCACATCAAGCGCTGAGAACCTGCGCCACAACGACTTCAGCGACTACCTGCCGTTCGATGCAGTTGCATCGCTGCAGGAAGGCGACCTTGAGCACTATGTGCGTTCTGCAGAAGGGCCGGAACATCGCGGCATCGACTTCAAACGTCTGAACCTAAGCCAGAAACGGAAACTTCGTCTGTTGCTGCGCGAACTAGCCGCAGCAATCCGCGTCAGCCTTGTTGCCAAGAGCGACCAAGAAGAGTTCCGCCCAGACGACTTTGCCATCGTGCAGGGCGAGGCCACTCAGACCCTTGAGTCGGTGGGCCGCACACGCGCCGCTTTAGGTGGCAAGCGCAAAGGTCACGGACAGGGTGGCGAAAAACCCGGTAAGAAGTCGGGCACCGGTGCGGTGCGATCAGCGGGTAAAGCCAGACCGGGTTCGGTACCCAAATTTGCTTGGGCACCGATGGGCACAGGAACCAGCGGCAGCGATCTCACGGTGCTGTTCAGTCTGCAAGAAGATGTCCCCGAACTCATCGGCGTGCGTCTGTCGGTGCCGACTGGATCAGATCAGACCTGTGAGTCACCATTGCCACAGCAGTTCCTCCAACTTCGGGCGATTCACTGCGGGGGTACCGAATTGGCTCGGACCTCCTCGCTGGATGGCGACCAGGAGTTGACGTTCGCCCCTCCGCAGGAATGGACACAACAGCGCAAGACACTTGTGATTGAGGCGCTTGCGACACCGGCCGAACTTGCCGCCGCGCAGCTTGAGATTGTGCGACGACAAACGCCCAAAGCGAATCCCAACGACACCAACTCAGGCGTCAACACAGCCGCCAACATGACCGTCAACACAGGCGTCAACACAGACGATGCTGCGACATCAATGAGTCATGTTCGCGTCGCAGACGCGGGTTCGGGTGCCAGGGAGGTCACATGAGCATGTCACCCATACCACTGCTGGCTGAGGACGGCAGTCGACTCGACTGGCCCAACGCCAGCTATCAACCCCAGATTGAACGCAGGGGTGCTGAGAGTAAAGCCACGGTCACCCATGAACTCAAGGGAGCGGATGCACTCGCCGATGCTGTGGGGAGCGGCAGAGCTTTCTGGTACACAGAGGTTCGCTGCCCGCGTCTGCTCTACAGCCAGCATTTCACTAGCAACAACGACCGCCAAATCGTTGAATGGCGTTCCGACGACATCGATTGGGGACAGACGTATCTGTTGCCCGGAATGGCATCGGTTGGCGGTGTTCTGAGCGCGCACGGCGAGCTTGCCGATGGCGTGTGGGTGCCCGGTGAGATCGTGGAAGTGCCGCCGGGAGCGACGCTTGTGCGAGCTGATGTACGCCGACTGAAACCGCTGAGTCAGTCGTTGCTTGTGTTCCGCAAGGACGGCACGCTCGGCGACGGCCAGATGAGGGTAGAAGAAGACACGACAGCCGACGAACCGTGCTTCAAGGTGCATATCGCTGAAGACATTTTCACAGAGTCTCGCTGGAATCGCGATCGGCGCATAGCTGCACTGGTTGGAGCCTTCGCGGCCATGTCACGCCCTGAATCGCGTATGCAGCCGGGCAACGAGTTGCGTACCCATCCGGTCACCAAGGAGTTGTTGCTGCGCTTGCAAGAGCAAGGGTCGCCGACATGGGACGAAGAAGGCTTCGACTGCGTGCTTGCGGCAACGCTCATTGAGCCGATGGAAATGATGGAGATCGGTAGTGACGATGGTGACGAAGAATGATCACCTACGCCGAACTTGACGCTTGCGTTAGTCGGGTGGCGTTCCGGGACTGGCAAAGCGATCTCATCTATCAGGGCAAGCGTCACAAGAAACGGACCGACGAAGAGCAGCGCGCCATTGCACAGCAGACGGCCCACCGTCAACAGGTCTTAGCCGACGCCATCGGAGACGGGCCGCAGGCGGTGCAGGCATTTCTCTGTTCACAGTTGGGCTCAAGTGCTGCTTTCGCAATACTTGACAAGCTTCCCCGCCTGCCCAAGCAGCTCACCGAAGCTGAGATGAAGCAGACGACTTTCCAAGTTGACTGCGAGGTATCGGCTGCCTTAGATGACTGGGGAATCACGCCCATGCTCGCTGGCGAATCCAGCTTTTGGGCTCTGTGCCATGCTCGCTGGATAGGTGACGAAATGTTTCCCGACGGTGTGGCGCGGGTTTTCGCCGGAGGGGAGAAGACAGTGTCGGATTCCGACGCGATGACGCGGACGTTCTTGCGGAGAATCTGCGGTTTGCCTGTTGAGAGAGGGAACACTTCGGTCATCACCGATTGTCCGTTGTCGTCGGCTTGGTGGCGCTACCGAATTGCTGTTGAGGTGTCGGAAACTTTGGTGCAAGAAGGAGAGGCGCTGACTGTCTGTGCGGCGCATCGAGTTCTTCAAGGTCCGGTTTGGGAAACTTTTGTGATGAGCATGATGCGCCGGCTCGCTTCGGTTAACGCTCCGAGGGCGCGTGCCGCCGTGGTGCTGGCGCTGCATGAACACACCACCGGCCATCAAGGGCAGACTGTTCCTCGGGATTTTGTATTGGATGCCATGCGACGCGTCGCGCAACTCGGCGACCGTTTCAGCCTGAACTTCGTCCGATGGTCACAGCTGGTCGAAGCCGCGTCTGGGGTGCTCAATAATGACGGTTAAGAGCATCCATAGATGTTTGGGCAGGGAGTTCTCATGCGGAAGATCGCTGCGCCGCGTGCGGTCTCAATGTGCTCTGCCTCTGTGCATGCGAATTTGGTGGAGACGGGCAATTGAAGGGGATGGAAGATGCCGTCGATAGCTGAACTGTTGTTTGATGCCGAGAAGGGCCAGATACACATACCTGAGTTTCAACGTCCTTGGGTTTGGAACAAGGACAAAGTTCGCAAGTTGTTCGCATCACTGTATCGGCGGTATCCGGTCGGAGCACTGGTGTTCTGGCCCAATCGAACCAATGGCGAACTGCGACATTCGCTGATCGATGGCCGTCAGCGACTCACCGCGCTGTATAGCGTGATTCGAGGTGAACGACCCCCGTGGATGAGCGAGACGCCGAGCGAATTCGTTCACCCGCTGGGGTTCAACGTCGTCAATGAGTCGTTTGCTTACCTCAACAACACGCTTGCTGCTGATCCATGTTGGCTCAGGGTCTCAGATGCCTTCGTAGTCGCCGATTTCTTGGAGAAATTTGATAACACAGCAGCATCTACGGCCTCTGGTGGCAACGTCAGTGAACTGGAAGTCGTTCTGCGCATAAAACGTTTGCAGGACATCAGAGAAGTGGGTATCGAGGAGGCAAAACTGCCGGAGAATCTTGATATCGAACAGGCAGTGGAGGTGTTTGAGATTCTGAACCGCGCTGGCACCCCGGTTCGCGAGGCTGATTTGGTGATTGCTCGTCTCAGTTTGGAATGGTCTGATGTGCGTGAATCGCTTGACAAGGCGATGGACAGGTGGGAGGAACGAGGCTTTCGGGTACCGGCAGAAGCGGTGTTGCGCTGCTTGGCGGCCGTGCTTTCCGACACGGTCGAGTACGGCGGCCTCCACGGTCTCAAGGGCACCCAGCGAACGCCACCGACTAAAGAGCAGTTGGTGACCGGCTTCAACCAACTCGTTGGCGCTTCCGATGATGTCTTTACTAGACTGCGTGACCGCCTCGGACTCTCGCAGATAAAGCCGACAGTGCTGAATCGCGGCTATGTGCCGGTGGTGTATGCAGCGCAACGGCTTGCGCTGGGGAAGCTTCGCCAAGTTGATCTTGATGCAATGATCGGTTGGTGGCAACTCTGTAACCTGCACAACCACTGGTCTAGCAATGTGCGCAATCGACTTGAGGACGCAGTTAAGGCTTTGCACGGCGGCAAGGATGTAGCTGGACTGGTCAAGCTACTGGGTAAGCCGGGCAGATCACTTGCGTTCGAACCCCTCGATTTCCTTATCAAGCGTAGACCGGCCAGCGCCGAGTACAAGCTGCTTCTGACTATGACCAAGCGCTGCGGCGCGATGAACCTTCCCAGTGGTGAATCACTCTCTTTTGATCACATAGGTGAGCATGTAGAACTCGAAGCTCATCACATTTTTCCTAAGGCGTACCTGAAAAAACAGCCGAGTATACGCGAGGAACAGATCGACCAGTTGGCCAATATCGCATTCGTAACCAAGAAGAAGAACCTCAAGATCGGATCGAAGTCTCCTGCTGAGTACTTGGGAGAATTGGCCGACGATAATCCTGAGAATCTGCGTTCGCAGTGGATACCTGAAGACCGCGCCCTGTGGCACTCGGGTGCCTATCTCAAGTTCCTTGAAGAGCGCAGCAGGCTGCTGGCAGATCAAGCAAACGATTTTCTGCGGGGTCTGCTGGGTGACGAAGCATGGGAAGCGGTGACAAATCGCGTCGACACCGCCCGATCAAAGCAGAAGTAAATAGCGGCTGCCGCCGATGATGCCGCATCGGACTCCGTGCATGCGGACACTGAGATGCTGGGCGATGTCTCCCAGCGTTTTGGTGAGCCACGCCAGATGATGCTCGCCGATCGTTTGAGCGATGCCGTTCAGCGTTCAGATCGGCGGCCGCCAGAGGGTGTCGAGGGAAGCCGACATCAGTCGGTCGCCGTGGGGGAGTGTGTTGGCACCGGTGTGCAGCAGCACGGCGGCGCGCAGTGCGCCGGGTTCCGTGGCATCGAGCTGATCTCGGAATCGGGTGAGATGGCGCATGTCATCGGCCCGCGGTGACGATGTCGCTTTGATCTCGACTGCCACGACTGCACCGTCGGATCGTTCGATCACCAAGTCAACTTCGTGCTGGTTGCCGTCGCGGTAGTGGTGCAGCGACACCGGCATCTCAGCGGCGGCGCAGAGCCGAAGAATCTCATTGACAGCGAAAGTCTCCAGCAACGGGCCCGTCATGGGATGATTCAGAGATATCACAGCGTCTTCGGTCAGCCCGAGCAGCCCAGCGGCTAGTCCGCTGTCTGCGATGTGCAGTTTCGGGCGCCGCACCACTCTGGCAGTGCGGTTGCGCCGCCACGACGGCAGTTCATGCAGCAAGAAGACTGTTCTCAGCCATCCGAGATACGACTGCACTGTGGCGCGGTCGGCACCGAGCTGGTCGGCCCAGCGAGACACATTAATCTCGCCTGCTGTCTGCGCAGCCGCGAGGCGGAGCATCTGTGGCAGAAGCGCAGAGCGACGGATGTCTCCGAGTTGGGCGACATCCCGTCTGACCACTGTCTCGGCATAGGCCGAGAACCACCGCTGGCGCGCGCTGGCCGCGAGGTCGTGTACTTCGGGGAATCCGCCGACGCATGCCATTGCCAGGTAGTCGCTGCGGCTCGTCTCTGAGGTCGCTGCCTGCTGAGACAGCCGTCCGCCGTCGAACCATCGCTCGACCGGGTTGACAGAGTCATCGTGCAGCTCGGCTCGGCTGAACGGCCAGAGTGTCAAGATCACGGCCCGTCCGGCGAGCGACTCGCTGATTGTCGGCACAGTGAGGAAATTCGACGAGCCGGTCAGCAAAAATCGTCCGGCCGCATTCGTGCCGTCGTCCACGGCGAGCTTCACAGCGCGCACCAGCCGATCACCGGCGCGCTGCACCTCGTCGATCACCATCGGCGCCCGGAAGGAGCGAACGAAGGTGTGCGGATCGTCGAGCGCAACAGCCAGAACGTCGTCGTCGTCGAGCGTGACATAGGCGCCGCTGCGTTCGGCTGCGATCCTGCGCGCCAGCGTCGACTTGCCGCTCTGGCGCGGCCCGTGAAGCACTACCACCCGAGACGTGTCGAGCGCGTCCGCGAGATTGCTGCTGAGATGACGACGGCGCTCCATCATGTGCTTGAGGCTTCCTTGCTCTCCGGTCGACTGTGCTTGGCTCTCCGATTTACTGCGGTCGACCAAATCAGCAACCCGCGGAAAGGCTAATCACAAATTTGCAGACACATTCATCATAAATCTTCACAGGCTTTCGTCGCGCAATACGCGGCACAGCGCCACAGCCGTATGACTTTTCGAGCGTGACATAGATGTGCAGTAAGCGTCACCACAGCAGGCTCCGTCACCGGAGGTATACGTGATGCCAGCTCACGCTGCGACGGAGTAGTCGAACATCTTTTTGATGTCGGCGAGCAGCCATTGATGTTCGTCGGCTGCTATCAGGTCGAGCATGGTGCGGTTTCTGTACGCTGTCGCGCTGCGTCGAGGCACTTCTTGGCAGCCGAGTTCAGACAACCGGCGTGCTGCTTGCCGATAGTTCACGAGACAGAAACGAGTGCCTCCGCTGCAACCGGGCCAATGTTGTCATCGGAGAGGATGCTCGGCGGCAGGGCAAGCCCTTTGTCCTCGTATATCTCTATGACTGCTGTGAGAGCGTCTTCGGCGTTGGCGAGAGCCTCAGACATCGTGTCGCCCTCGGTGGTTAGTTCTGGCAACAACGGTGAAGTGACGACGTAGCCGCCTTCTGGCTGTGGGTTCAAGATCAACGGCACTCTGGCGATCACGGCTTCACCTCTGCTAGTGATGTCGGTTCCCAGCTGTTGGACGCTGCTGGCAGAACCGACACTACCTGCTGGTCGGGACTGCGCCTGAGAGGCACGACGGGCGGTGCTGCAACGCAGAAACGCGCTACGGGCGGGCCCGCCGACGGTTGTTTGGGTGAGTGACGGGTTGGGGGTGTTGGTGCTATACGGCGATGGGCACTTCAACGCGTTTGATCCACGACGGCACTTGGGGCAAGTGCCTGCCCCTATTTGTGGGTTCTGCCATGATCGCAGCGATGACCGCCGTTGCCCCACGCGGGCGCTGATCTGGCCACGGTGTGTAGCCGTCGGTGATCACTACGATTGCAGCGGGCCGCGTTTTCGCGGCTTCGGCGATACCGACGCGCATGTCGGTGCCGCCGCCACCGACGAACTCAATCAGACGTTTCCCGGCTACTGAGACATCTGCGGCGACATGGGCATCGACGCTGAGCACTCGAACCGCGTATCCGGGCACTACCCGGGTGAGGATCGACATGATCTCTGCGTTTCCCTGCGCGAGTTCAGCGCTGCCCATAGACATTGAAGTGTCCATCACTACTGTGATTGACGGCACAGGCTGCACCATTCCAGGGAACTGCAGAGGCGAGCCTGGCTGCTGGCGGCGCGGCGGTCGCCGCCAGGAGTAGTCGGCGGTACCGGCGTTTTGATGCAATGCCCGACGGAGTGCCGATGAGAGCGCTTTACGCCAGTCAACTTTGGGTTGGAGGTGCTCTTGCGCCCAGCGCAGCAGCCCTTGAGGAACTGTGCCGATACCTTTGTTTTTGGCATAATCTTGGACCGCTTCTGCGGTGCTTCGACGCAGCAGTGCCCGTTCGAGTTCGCTGGTGCCTTCGAACATGCCACTTTTAGCTTCATACTTTTCTGCGATGCCTGATGCTGCGGAACCGCAGCTTCCGTGCGGCATCTGATTCGCTTCGGCTGCGAGGACGATTTGCTCTACATGACCACCCTCATGCAGCTCTCGGTAGTACCGCTCCGCAGTCTTGCCGTTGCTCATCGTCCACATATACGGAAACGGCAGGTCGTCGGGCAGCGTGAGTCCGTCCTCGGCGAGATCGTCGTCGATTTCGCAATCGCATGAGACAGTCCAGACGTTTCCGAGTCGCGCCTCAAAGCTCAGCACCTCGCCGCGTTTTGCATGCTCGCGTATTCCGTGATTGAGGTTGTGGATCATCAGTCCGGCGAGCCGCCCTACATCGATACTGAGCACATATTCGGGATTGGCGTAGATCCGCCACTGCCGGTCGATGGTCATTGTGTCGACCGAGGTGGTGATGAGCATCCGGCAAGCAAAGAGCGCTCTGGCGTAGTACGGGCGATTCGCGGTGATCCAGTACCGTGCGGCTCGCAGCGCCATGTCCACCTCGCCGGTTGGCTCCCTAGGCGCATCCTCTTCTTTTGGCCGCTGCGGGTGGTTGGTGTCGGCGCTCATGTTTCCCCCTCAAACGCAGCGGCAGCCAGCAGGTCGTTGAACACATCGAAACCTTCAGGCAGTCGCGTATTCGGCGGCCGACATGCGATAAGCGAGCGAGCCGCTGTCGCAGCAATGTCTGGGGTGCCTTGCGATGCCGCTTCGATGCAGACACTAAAGGCTGCTTTCCAGCGTTTAGCTGTATTCTTGTTCATAACCGCCGCAGCGACGGACTCTAGGCACGCAAATTGTTGATCAGTCCGTTCGGGCAGCAGCAAAGACTTCGGGTTGGCCAGCAGAGCTTCCGGATCGGGCAGGTCCATATCTCTCATGTAGGTGAGGAATTCGACCGCTGCCGCAGGACCGATCAGCGCTTCGGTGATCAGCGCCTGGACTCGCTCAGACACTCCAACCTTCTCGGCGATTGCGAAGCATTCAGCCATTCGTTCCCAAGAGCGAGGAGATGGCCAGCCGACCGATGCTGAGATGTCGTCGTCGGGCACTCGGCACAACCAGCCTTGCCTACGGGCCAAAAAGGCCGTCTGGATTGCTCGGAAGTAACCGCGTCTGGCATCGTCGGCACCGTCCGTCTTCAACGGCGCTGTTGTAGCCCACCCTTGCAGGTAACCGGTTCGCCAAGCGTCAAAATCGACAGGCCAACGCAGGTGCGCAAACCGGTTTGCAAGCGGCGCAGACAGATCCCACGCTCCACTGTTTTGTTCGGGAGGATTCGCGGCCGCAATGAACATAACGTTCTTGCCGAGACTGAACTGGCCGACGCGTCCCGTCAACACCACGTTCATCAGAGCGTTCTGCGTAGCCGGCGTGGCGGTGTTGACCTCGTCGAAAAAGACCAAGGCTTCGCCGTTGTGCGATGCGACCCTCTTGGCCCACACCGCCGGTTCGTGAACAACACCATCGGCTGTTAGCACGGGCAAGCCGCCGAAATCGCTGGGCTCGTGGAGCGAGGCGATGACGGTTTCGACATGCCAGTCGGCTTCGGCCGCCAATCGCTCAATGGTCTGAGTTTTGCCAGTGCCTGGGTCGCCCCAGAGCACGATCGGCACTCGCGCTGCTAGCAGTATTTGCATTGCTTCAAGTGTTGTTGTCTCGGTGTGTTCGGTGATCTCCACGGGATAGTCCTTTCAATGCTCTAGCCACTTCTCTAAGGAAACGTGCGCCCTAGGTCTTCAATGATCGCAGGGGGGTGTGACAACAACCCTGAGGCCGTGACTAGGTGGGGTTGTGATTAGGTGCGGCTGTGGTTGGAGCGGGCTGTGGCTTGCGCGCCAACTTGACCCCCGTCGTGAGCCGATTCGGTTGTGCTTTTGCGTGCTTTGCTTTTGCGTGACCGTTGGCGCGCCTCAGCCAGTTTGCGGGCCTCAACGGAGTGCCGACGCGACGTCCGTGGCTCGAACGACCGCAGAGCGTCGGCAACCCGAATGCGCAACTCCCCTGGCATGTTCGGATTAGCTAAGAGTTCCCCCAGCAGGTATCTTGTGCCAGATTTTTCTGCGTCTGCGTCGGGTTCGTTTGGCGCAGCAAGAGCGAGCGCCCGCCGCAAGATGTCTTCGAGTAAATCGGCGGGACTGTTGGGATGACTGGCTAGACGGCCCCAAGCTTCTACCTCATAGCTGTCGCGTTGGTAGCTCAATTTCTCGGCGAGTTGGCGCAACACGGCTGCACAGGTGTCGAGCCTGCAACAAAACGACATCACATTGGCCCGTTCTTCGGGGCCAGCGGCTCCCATACGGCAAATCCCGGTGCCGTCTGCGTTAACGCCGTCTGCCCCAGCGCCTCGTGCTGCGGCGAACTCGGCTGCGCGGGTGTCGTTTTTTCCTTCCGACAGTGACGTTGTGACCGGTGCCCCAGCAGCGAACTCGGCTGCGCTGGTGTTGTTTTCTCCCGCACTTTGCGCCAATAGCCGTTTTTGAGCAAAATAAGCCGATTCGGCGCTCAAGTTGGGGTTTGCAATAGCGTGCAGAACAACCCATCTATCGGGGTCGAATGTGAGCGACTCAAGCACATGCGAAGGTGTCGAAGTGTGGAGAGCAACGAATCGGCGCACTCGCACTGCTTTGTCGCTCGCCAGCCACTCAAGCCGGTCAGCCCCAGCATCTAGGCGCTGCGCAACAGCCGCGCGCACCGAGTGTTTACCGTCGCGACTGAGTCTGTCGATCACTTCTGGGGAAGCTTTCGGATTGCGCGCAACCGCTTCTCTCACTTTGGGGTTTTGGTCTTTCGACAACCGTCTCAGCGAAGTGCGCGACGTTCGCCGGTGCGCTGCAATTGTTCCCAAGATATCTTCGGCATTCGGATATTCTGGGGAGAGTCCGCAAGCGATCTTATTGAGTATCTTGGTCGGCACTTCCGCATTATGTACAACATACTGTAGGATGACTGAGATTTCCATCCGTGCTCTATGTGCAAGGGCTTGAGCGTAACATGTGGGGCTAGGCACAGGAGACATGAGTCGCTTTGTCAGATATTCCTCAGACACCAACTTGAAGAGTTTGGCTGGCGGTGATATGCGCTGCATTAGGCGCATTCGAAGTTTCTGGAGCGTGATGTCACTTAAACTGCCCGTGGTGGGTTCGAAAAGGCTCAACAATACGTCGTGAGGAGTGTTGCGATTGTACGCAACGAGATCGCGGATCTCCCAATGTTGAGACGAAGCCAACTTGCGTAAGGCTTTCGGTGCCGCGTCAGGGTCGGTTGCTACTATGAGCTGTGCGAACCGTTCGTCTCTGTGGTGGGCCATCGCTTCGAAGAACTCGTCGTTTAGCCAGTAGACGAAGTTTGAGTTCTGTTCCCAGTGGTAATCGAGTTCCTTCCAGCCGAAGGCACCAGGAACGACGCCCCAGCAACTACCACATGACGGTTCGAGTCGTTTGGGTAGCATCCACAGCAACCAACGCCATGCGCCTTCGGTATGCATGAACGCGCATGCGGTCGTTAGGGCAATTCGGCTCTCGTGGTCGACTCGGTAGAAGCGGCTAGGTCTGCGTTTTTCAAGTGCCGCCAACTGCCTATTGAGCGAGGTGGCCTCGTCGGGGTATATGAGGTAGGCGTTGAGAGCGGCACAAACGCCGAGTGCCCTGTCGAGTCCGTTTGTGTCCGCCCCTAACCCACTGAGAACGCTCATCTCAGCGCGCAGCGTCGACTCATCGACGACACTCCAGTGGTTGTCCTCAAATCGAAGGTAGATCGGCGTGTTTTCGCACATGAGGCGCAGTTCCGCGCCCTCGGCCTCGAGGTGGCTGTCAGTGGGTTTGCCAGTGCGCCTGTCAGTGACGGTCTTCATGGCTGTGTTCTCTTTCTATTAGGTGGTCCCATGAGGTGGTCCCATGAGGTAGCGACCGTTTGGATTGTGGCAGAGGGGTGTAACACCAACTTCCTCACTGTCGATTCGCACGGCACATGTCTGTGAGGGATTCCCGCTGCCTGATGTAAGGCAACCAGCACCGTCATCGCTGTGGGCTGGCACACCCGCGGCTGGCACACCGGCAGCTGGCCCAGATGCCATCAACCCAGACGCAGTTGGGCGAGAAGACAGGAGTGATGTCACGCAATGATCTTCGCGCAGGGGTGTTACACCGACCCGCCCGACCTAAGCGCGTTGGAGCGTCGTCTGCTAGTGTCTGTTGCGATGGCGGCGTTGGATGATCTGATTTCGCGTGTGGGTGACGACTCGTTGCGGCGTCGTTTGCGTGATGAGGTGGGTCGGTTGCGTGCTGGCCGCAAGTTTGGGTTGGTGTTTGAGAATCACCTGCCCGAGGTAGTAGCTGTGCCAACTCGCCCGCTCACTGCGGGGTGTGTGGCTGTGCGTGACGATGCAGACCCCGCTCGCCGAGTGGTGATAGTGCGCCACATCAACGGCGACGAAGCTACCGTCGCTCCGGTCGGATCTGTCGCCGCTAGCCGTACGGGCACGGCAACCTCCACCGCGGGGGGGGGGGTTGGCGAGTTTTGTGTGCCTGTCGCGGAGTTGGTGGCGGCGGATGATCTTGACCACTGCGGGTTAGTTCCGTTACTTGAACCGGTTGGGGAGTGTGTAGGCCCCGACGCTGACCCGTCCGTGCTGTCGCATGTGCTGGTTGAAGCTGAGAATTATCATGCGTTGAGGTTGCTTAGTTTCACGCACGCTGGCAAGGTGGATTGTGTGTATATCGATCCGCCGTATAACACTGGTGCAACGGATTGGGCGTATAACAACCGGTTTGTTGGTGATAGTGATAGCTATCGGCATTCTATGTGGTTGTCGATGATGCAACGCCGGTTACGACTGGCTCGTGGGTTGTTGAAACCTGATGGTGTGCTGATTGTCACCATTGATGAGTGTGAGGTGCATCGGTTGGCGTTGTTGTTGGAGCAAATGTTTCCTGATGCGACACATCAGATGGTGACAGTGATGATTTTGCCGCAGGGGAACTCGCGTTCGACGTTCACTCGTGTTGATGAATATGTGTTGTTTTGTTTTTTCGGGGATGCTAAGGCGGACGGGTTTGGGGTGTGTGAGTGGGGTGATGATCACCTCACTGGTAAAAGCAGCGACGGTAACGAGCCGCCCCAACAGAAGCCTGTGCGTTGGACTGCTTTGTTGCGTTCTGGTAACAACAGCCGTCCGCAGGATAGTCCTGGGTCGTGTTATCCGGTGTTTATTAACGAAGGTTTAGAGGTTGTTGGTGTTGGGCGTACGTTGAAGCAGCGCTCAGACGCGGGCGAGATTGATGCCACCGCAGTGGCGTATGATGGTTATGTTCCTAGTGTTGAGGGTTTGGTTGATGATGTTACCTCGCTAGGTGTTGCTGATGGGGTGGCGTTGTGGACAACACCGGTCACTGACGAAACTGTTAAAGGTGCTGTGCGGGTGTTGTGGCCGCGCGACAGGCGCAAGCGGCTGGCTTGCTGGCGCCAAGGCCCCAGCACGCTGCTTGAAAGAGTGAGACAGCGGCGTGTGAAAGTGAACGAAACCAGTGATGGGAAGTTGACGGTGTGGTCGTTGACTAATGCCCAGATGGATGCTATTGAGGCAGGCGAACTGGCTGTTGCTGCTGATGATCCGGGTTATGGCCCGTTGCAGCTAGATCCGGTCTTGAAAATGAAAAAACCGATGACAATGTGGACCCGTACCCGTCACAAAGCAGGCGGTCCGCATGGCACGACACTCTTGGAGAATTTGTTGGGTGAGAAGCGGTTTAATTTTCCTAAGTCATTGTATTCCACTCTTGATGCTGTTGGGGCTGTGGTAGCTGACCGTCCTGATGCGATGGTGGTTGATTTTTTTGCGGGGTCGGGCACCACGTTGCATGCGGTGGCGTTGTTGAATTTGGCTGATGGTGGCCGCAGGCGATGCATAGCGGTGACCAACAACGAAGTCAGCAGCAAAACTGTCAAAGAGTTACGCAAAAGCGGTCTGCGTCCCGGTGATCGGGAATGGGAAGCAGTGGGGGTGTGCCGCAATGTCACCTGGCCACGTATCCAAGCCGCGTTTACCGGCCACACAGCCGCCGGCAACCCAGTATCAGGCAAATATTTACCGGTACCGTTCGGACCGCAACTCGATCCCGATTATCAACCCAAAGTTCACGAACGAGCCATCGCTGAAGGGCTACCGCAAACAGTTACCTACACCCGTCTCAACCTCACCGAACCGCAACAAATCCGTTGGAAACCAAACAGCGACTGGCCTCAAGGGTTAACAGCCATGTGGCTAGCCTCAGGTTGCTGGGGACCAGCACCGGCCATACCCCACAAATCAGCAGCCGAAGCCGCGGAGCGCGACCCGGGCTACCTACTGCCTAGCCCACACGGGCCTATTGGCGAGGGTTGCCGGTTTGGGGTGCTGCTGCGCCCTGCCTTTGTGGCCGGGTTTGCTCAAGCGCTGCGAGAACCAGCCGCCAAAGCCGTAACCAACGTGTGGGTTGTAGTCGGCGATGAGCGCGACATTGAGTCTGCGCGAACTGTCATCGGTGCAGCGCGTCCGGATGTGCATATTCAAGATTGGCGCAGCGACGTACTCGCACACTTCGCCGCTGTCGGCTGGCGCCGCGACTTCCCGGAGGGTACATCGTGAAAGTGGAACTGATTGGCTATCAGCAAACCGCCGCCGAATGGCTGCTGCACAAGCTGAGTTGGGCATCAAAAGAGGCCACCGATCAGCCTAATCAAACCAGAAAGACGCTCTCACTGTCGGCACCGACGGGTGCCGGCAAGACCGTGATAATGGCCGCTGTGGTGGAAGCAGTTCTCACCGGCAGTTTCAGCGGTGGCCACAGTCCGCATCATGATCCTGCCGCTCGCTTTTTGTGGCTCACTGACAACGCAGAACTTAACCGCCAAACGCTGAATAGGTTCATCGCTGACACCGATTTGGGTTCACATCAACTTGTAGAAATCGGCGATAAGACCTTTAAAGCACCGATGTTGCCCGCAGGTTCGCTGTGTTTCCTCAACATCCAAAAGCTCGGAAAGAAAGGATTGCTTGCAAAGCGCTCGGACAAGCGGCAGCACACTTTCTGGGACGCTATGGATGCCACGTTGGAACAGGTGCCCGGGTCGACCATCGTGTTGCTCGACGAAGCCCACCGCGGCATGACCACGAAGAAAGTGGTCAAATACAACACGATTGTGCAAAGGTTTTTGGTCGGCCACAGCGACGAGGCAGAGAACCAACTGATGCGTGCCCCACAGATAGTTGTGGGTATCTCGGCCACACCACAGAGGTTCGATACCGAGGTTGTCAAAGCCCAACGCGCGCTGGATCCTTATCACATCGGCCCGGAGGAGGTGAGGCGTTCTGGTTTGTTGAAGCACCAAGTACGGCTTCAACACACACCAGACGCAACCAATGTAGACGCGACCATGGCGAAAGCAGCGGCGCTTCGGCGTCGGTGCTTCGCTGAGCAGTGGGCTATGGCAACACCCGGAAGAGTGGCTGAAGTACGGCCTGCGCTGCTCATGCAGGTAGAAGACAGTTCACAGAAAAACGACGAGTCATCTGATACCAATCTCGATCAGGTGATAGACGCAGTAGATCAAACCAATGCCCAATTCGGCGACGAACGCTGGGCTGACAACCGGTTCGCTCACTGCTTTGAATACAAGAAACCGATTCGTGTAGCTGGCCGCGACATCCGCTACATCGAACCGTCAGCAATCGCCGACGATCCTGATGTAGACGTGGTGCTGTTTAAGACGGCGCTCAACACCGGCTGGGACTGCCCTCGGGCGGAGGTGCTGATTTCGTATCGAGTTGCCAGAGATCACACCAATATCGCTCAACTCATTGGGCGTATGGTGCGAGCGCCTTTGCGCCGCGCTATTGAGGGTGAGTTCGCTGATTTGCTCAACGGTGTTGACTTGTACCTGCCTCGTTTCGACGACCAGACACTTGAAAGCGTTGTTGGTTGGCTCACCGGCCAAGACACCGATGAGACAACTGGCCCCCTAGCAACAGAAGTCGTCCTTCATGTCGACATGGCACTCAACCGCGAAATTGCCGAAGACACCGAGCTTCGCAACAAGGTCGAAAAAGCGCTGACCTCGTTGCCTTCATATGACCCGCCACCGAGATCAACCAGTGGGCCTATCCGCCGCCTGCAGCGCTTGGGCGAGATGCTTGAGCGTCGCAGTGGCGGCACTCCGGTGCTTAAGACAGCCACAGAGGATGCTCAAAGCGAACTCGTTGACGCTCTTGAAGGTTTGGTTGAGCAAGCCCGCGCGAGTGCTGAATGGAGTGAGGCGCGCCAAAGCGTTACCACTGTCAGCGTCACTACTCGCACCCACACCCTCGGCGAAGCAACAGCCACCAACTTCACCGAGGGTGACCGCATAGAAGTGAGCCACGAAGATTTGGACCGCCAAGCCGAACAATTGAACAAAGACCTCGGCTTTGGCATCGTCCGGGCTTGGATAGGTCGAAAATGCGACTGGCAATCGGGAACAACTTCACGCATTGGCGATGCTTGCGCCGATGTGCTCACCGCCTGCAGCGAACGCTTTGAGACCACAGTGCCGATCCGGCAGCGACTCGAAAAAAAAGCCGATGAGATCAAGCAAAACTGGCTGCGTTGCTACGAGACGCAGATTAGCAAACTGCCCGACAGTGAACGGCAAGCGATTCAACATCTAGTGGCGCCACCGCTACAGGCAATGCGACGCAGCCAAGGGGCGGCGCTGCCGACGCGCATCACAGCCCGACGCCCAGCCAAGAGCGCCCCCCATATGCGTCAGCATCTGTATGTTGAGGCCAGCGAGAAGGCCGAACAGCTGTCTACTCCGGTGGAGTTGAACGGCTGGGAACGACAAGCAGTCGAGGTGCTCGCGCTGGGCAAAGACACTGGCCAAGACACGATTGCGTGGTTTCGCAACCAACGCTCCGGTAGCCCTTGGCATCTTGCGATCCCCTACGAAACCGGGAAAGAAGAGCCCCAGCGGCTCCTGTTTCCCGACATCATCGTCTTGCGCCGCACCCCCGAGGGTGACGTAGCTGTGCAGGTGATTGACCCACACAGTTTGCACCTTGCTGATGCTGCTGCGAAGCTGCGCGGTCTCGCTCGCTGGGCCGAAACTGTTGACGGTGACCCAGATGTGCCTGTGAGCAGCGTGATAGCGGTGGCTGGTATCAATGGTGAACTCGTTTACCGAGATCTGATATGCCCAGATGCACGTAAGGCTGCTGCTACCTGTCGTGACCCACAAGACATGCTTCGCTGGTTCAGCGGAGCACCGGTAGTGCCTTCAAATGAGGAGCCAGCGCTATCTGAGGCTCGCAAACGCAACGACAGCTTTGATGAGATACCGGTAAATCAGGCCAGAGTGCGGAGCGCGGGTAGTTGACTGACGGCACAGATGGCACTGACATCAGGTCGCTAGGCGACTTCAGCGATGCCTTAGACGAAGCGTGGAACACGCTGCGTCCCCAAGCCGACGATGCTCAACAGATCACTCCTGCGGAGTCGCTGTATCTCAACCGTGCGCTAGATGATCTGATCAATACTCTGCGAACACAGGGCAGCCCGCGCCTTCTGCTGGTTGTACCCGCACAAAACGATGCATCCGACCCCGACTCCGACCCCACCCCCGACACCGACTTGCTAGACACCATCACAGACGGCGACGTTACGAAGATGCCGCAGCTTGACAGGCTCCGAGATTGGGTGGAAGCCAATACTGCATTAGCAGAATGGGATGCGACGGTTGCTGTTGCAATTGTAGGTTTTCACTGCGGCCTGCTTGACGGCAACTTCCATGCTGTAAACAGTGTCAGAAAATGGTGCAACGATCAGGCGCCCAAGGGTGTACAGCCCGACAATCATGCGGCCCTGTTGGCATCCATCGCTATCGGCTGCCTAGACCCGGACGAGAACGAGCCAGCCAACGTTGGCAAGTTTGAAAATGCAGCGAAGTTGGCCAAACGCCATGCCAAGCGTCTTGAGGCGATCGTTGGAACAGAAGAAGCCACTGAGGTGCATCGCCGGTTGCTGCTGCATCTCGCTGGAGCATCAACAGCGTTGCCTGCCAAAGAATGGCGCGACCAGCCCACCGGAAGCGACACTAATCAGAGCAGCTGGTTTAGATGGGTTGATGAGATCGACACAGCAGAAATATTCGACCGGAGCCATTCGCGTTTTCAGGCGACGATGGCGCAAGTCATGCTGGCACGCAACGATCTTGAAGAGGCAAACAAACGCATAAGGTGGGCACTTGCCCACACCAAAGCTCACATGACGTGGCAAATCGAGCGTTGCAATCAGTTGCTATTTTCTATTCAGATCGAAGACGCAGCCCGTAACGACATTACGGCAGAGATAACCGAAAGCGCAGCAAACCAAGTCCAAGTTACGTTCGAGTCGGCACAGGAAAAATTCAACGAGGTCGTAACAGAAAAAACGGCCGAGTTCGATCAAAAAAACCGCGCGGACACCGCAGAACAAATCAACACAGCTGTGTTGCGGGTGGTTGAGATACTAGGCATCTTTGTCGCCATATCTTTTGTGCTATTTACCGGACTTGAGGGCTTCGTGTCGGCAAATACAATAGGTGAAGCATTAACGGTTTACGGTGTGGGTTTTGGCAGTGTCGTGGTTTTGATGGGGCTCATCTATGTTGCTGTTTGGCGATTACAGCAACATATGCGCGAGACACAAAAACGCGAATAACAACGCTATTCGGCTTCGTCGTCTTTCAGTGAGGTCGTCAGCCATCGTTTGGTGTTGGGGTAAACATATTCCACATAACCCCGCCCGGCAGGTCGAATCATGCCGGCCAGCACCAAGAAGCACCGATACCGAGCGCGGATCGTCAGGTCCTGCGTCGAGCCCAGCGCACAGTTCGGTGATCAGTGAGGAGCGACCAGCGAGGAATGGCGGTGTTCTTCCGAAACCTGGGACGAACGGCCGCGTTGCGGCAGCAGTCTGATTGGGGAAATACTTGGGCTGTGACACAGCGCTAGTGCTACGGTCGCTGGTTGTGACCTGACTTGGCTTGTGCAGGCAACCCCCTTCGTCGGCCCCGGCCCCGGCCGACGGTGGTGGCGTCGGTGGTGACATGGCGTCACCTTAGCCCGCACATTGTTGCACCTGTTTATTTCTGTTTAGAAAATTTGTTTCTATTTGCTGTGTTTGTTTCTGTGTGGATGGCCCGGTCACTCATTGGCCCGGTCATTCATTGGCCCAGTCATTCATTGGCCCAGTCATTCACTGGGCCGTCCGAGCGCGGCGATGCAGTACCGGGCTCGCTGTGTCATTGCGGTGGTGAGCTGAAGAACTACGGGAGCGCTGCGCAGCGAGGGGGACAGTTCGTCGGCGGCACGGGCGAAGGCCTCGGGGATGGCTGCTGCAATCTCAGCGGCTCGTTGGGGGCCGTGCTTGGGTGTGATGCCGATCTGTGCGGCGGCTGTGAGCCAAGCGTCGGGATTGTCGGCGGCCAGAATTCTGCGGTCTGGCTGAGCGGCCATAGCCATGGCGTAGGAACGCACGTAGTCGGGGTCGTAGGGATGCATAGACCAGATGTCGTACAACGGGGCGAGGCGATTGGCTTCAGGTGTGAGCAGGAAGCTGTAGTTCTTGGAGTGGGCATCTGTGTTGCAAACGAGCCAGTTGAAGATAAGCGCGTCAAGGAATCGGTGCCGGTCAACATCGGGCTGCGCTGAATGGTCTGCTATGAGGCGTGCTAGCCGGCTGATGGGGTGGCCCCCGGTGTCGGTTTGGTAGATGTCGGTGTTGGGTTCGCCGCAGGCTTGGTGGAGGTCTTCTTGGTGAACGCGTTGCAAGCGGCCGTTGAGTACGGGGCGGTCGTATCGGCGAGCGGCTAGCACCGTGTGATCGCCGATGCGCAGCGGCTCGGTTGTGGCGGCGTTGAGGCCGCAGTATCGGGCTGCGGTGAGGCAGAGATGCTCGTTAACCGCTTGGTCGGGTAGGTCTCGCATGGAGGGCTTGAGGATGTGTGTGGAAGGGGTGGTGCCCCAAGGTTCACCCCATCTGTGCTGGTCGCGCACGAGAGCGGTCTTAGACTGGGCCCCTGCGAGGCTCCATGCGGCGCGAGCGCCGGTTCGTTGCCACGTTTGCTCGCGGACGAGTTCGTTGACGAGGTCGTTGAGTTGACCTTCGGTGAGCCAGTCGATTCCGCAGGGGCGGGTTTCGAGCGTGGAGAGCTGAGTGGCAGGGCAGGTCTGCACGGCACCGGGCAGGTCGAGTCCTATCGGTGTGGACAACAGGTCGAATGGCGTGTGAGAAAGAGCGCCGTGTTTGGCGGCCCATCGACGACGGACGATGTCGTTGCCTGGCAGCAATCCGTTGAGCCAGCCGACGATTCGCTCGCCTGTGACGACGGAAGCCTTGAGCGGCATCGATAGCGACAGCGGCACTGCGGCGACATCGGCGCTGTACTGCGGGTGATAGGAAAAGCGGAGCAGACCGCGGTGATGGTCGATAATGCCAGCGTCGCGCCCCGCGATGAGAACGCTGAGGGGCTCAGGCGGCATCAGCTCGGTCGTTCAACTGCGAGGCGGCGCGCTGGTTGAGGTGAGGATCTTGTCGGTGATGGTGACCGGACGGGAGTGAACGGCGATGGACAGGTCCAACGCGGTCAGCAGGCGCATCATGCGATGGGTACCGCAGCTGGCTTTGCCTCTCTCAAAGCCGGAGAGCCACTGGGGTGACACTTCGGCGCGTTTGGCTGTTTCGATCTGGGTGAGACCCAAGCTGCGGCGGCGGTCGCGCAGTGTGCGCGCAAGCCGCCCCGGGGTGCGCACATCCCAGTCGATGAAATCAAAATTGAGATCGGATGCGGTACTAGTCATGGCTGCGACACTCCCAAACAAGAGAGACAAACAAGAGAGGCACACAAGAGAGATTGTGCAAGAAAAGTTGTGACCGTCAATCAAAGAATACAGCTTCAAGCGATATACGTCACTATGACTGCATTTATCAGGTTTCGGCGAATATTGAGCATGTGTGCCGCTGTTTCTATTGGGGCAGAATGGTGAGGTGAGTCGGGTGTGGGCGATTGTGCTTGCTGGGGGGGCGGGCACCCGGTTCGGTGAAGTGCCGATCGGCACACCCCCGGTCGGCGTAATTCCAGACGGCGTGGCCCCGGCTGGTGCAACCAAAGTGCCGGCTGGTGCAACCAAAGTGCCGGCTGGTGCAACCAAAGTGCCGGCTGGTGCGACCAAAGTGACAGTGCTGGTCGCGGGCCGCTCGATGATCGCTTGGAGTGTTGAGGCGGCTCGGGCAGCGTGCGACGGGGTGACTTTGGTAGTGCCCGCGCAGATGATCGACCAGCAGGCAAATACTTCACTCCAATACGACCTCGGGGCTGGCGACCTCGGAACTGACCTCAGCGTTGACCTTGGGGCCGACACAGTCGTGGCGGGCGGCGCCACCCGCTCTGGTTCAGTTCGCTCTGGGTTGGCGACGGTGCCTGCCGATGTTGATGTGGTGGTGTGCCACGACGCGGCCCGGCCGGGAGCGTCCGCAGCGCTGTTTGGGGCAGTGATTGCTGCTGTTCGGGGCGGGGCCGACGCGGCTGTACCGGCGCTGCCGGTGTGCGACACACTCAAGCAGGTGTCGACTTGGGGCGAATCGGGCGGCGCGGTCGCCGCTACGGTGAACCGCACGGGCCTCTTCGCCATCGCGACCCCGCAGGCCTTCCGCCCCGAAGCGTTGGCGGCGGCCCATGTAGGCGAACCCGAGGCCACCGACGATGCGGCGCTGGTTGAAGCATTGGGCGGCACCGTGGTGGCGGTGCCGGGCGAGGCTGCGGCGCACAAGGTAACGGTGCCAGAAGACCTGGTGATTGTAGAGGCGTTGCTGCGTGAGCGAATTCGCGACCATATTGCTGACTCCTAAAGAATTACGTCTTATTAGGGGAGGACAGCCTCTGCTGCAGAGTCGCGCTTGTGACGCTTCGCTCTAACGTCAACGACCATGACAAGCGTTGACAAGCGTTGACGGCAGCGAGGCGTTGATGATGACGAGCGTTGACGGCGGCGAGCGCGGCCCGGTGATGCGGGTAGGGCACGGCTACGACGCGCACCCTTTCGCCTCTCCCGCCGACTCCAGCGGATGGGCAGACAAGCGGACGGGTGAACAGGCGGACGGACAGACCTTGGTGCTGGGCGGCGTCCAGTTTCCCGCTGAGCAGCCATTACAAGGCCACAGCGATGCCGACGTAGTAGTCCATGCAGTCATTGATGCGATGCTGAGCGCCGCAGGCCTCGGCGATATCGGCACGCATTTTCCCGACAGCGACGAGCGATGGCGGGATGCCGACAGCATTGCGATGTTGCACCAAGTTGCCGACCGTCTCGGCGAAGCCGGTTGGCAACTCGCCAACGCCGACTGCACAGTGATCTGCGACCGTCCGATGATCGCCCCGCATCGCAACGAAATGAACGCACGGCTCAGCGCCGCCGCCGCCGGCCCGGTTACCGTGTGCGGTAAGCGCACCGAAGGTCTCAGTACCAGCGGCGGCATTGTGGCCCACGCGGTAGCCCTAGTTGTAGCTGTGCCGTAGCTGTGCCGCCTCGTTGAGGTACTTAACTGGGCTTCGGCTCCCACTGTGGTTTGGGGGAGCGGACGTTGCGAGAGCGCTTGTTTAGACGCTCTTGTCGTGTCAAATAATTTTCGACAGCCTGATGAGGTGATGCCGTGAGTCGTGAGCCGAACCGTCGTCGGGGTAAGGCTGCGGGCCGTCACAGCCGATCAGCGCGTCCGCCACAAACCCACCGGCCTGCGACGCGCCAGCCCAAAAGACAGCAGCCCAAAAAACAACAGTCCAGTCTTGGCGGCGACCATGTAGAGGGCCGCCAAGCGGTACGTGAGCTGCTGCGCGCGGGCAAACGCAAGGTGCATGAAGTACTGATCTCACAAGAATCACAGACCTCAGCAGCGCTCGCAGAGATCGTCGATCTTGCTGGTGACCGGCGGGTGCCGGTGCGCGAGGTCACACCGCGCAAGCTCGACGAAGCAGCGCTCACCGCAGCACCACAGGGTGTCGTTGCTAAAGCTGCCGCTGTTGTGCCTGTGCCGCTTGAAGCGCTGGTGAGACCTGCTGCCAACAAGCCGCCGTTGGTGGTGGCGACCGACGGTGTCACCGACCCGGGCAACCTCGGTGCCATCTTGCGCACAGCGGAGGTAGCAGGCGCGACCGGTGTGGTGCTTACCCGTCATCGCTCCGCCAGCCTCACTCCGGCGGCTATGAAGGCTGCCGCTGGTGCAGCGGAATATCTACCGATCGCTTTGGTTGGTGGTTTGCCGGCTGCGTTGGCGCGGTTGCGTGAAGCGGGTCTGTGGGTCGTTGGTCTTGACGGTCACGCCCCTGACGGGCTCAAGTCGTTGCGGGTCGCCGCTGAGCCGTTGGTGTTGGTGCTGGGTGCTGAGGGGCGCGGCTTGTCTGAGTTGGTAGAGCGTCGCTGCGATCAGGTGGTTTCGATCCCGGTAATGGGTCGCATTGAGTCTCTCAATGTTGCTGCCGCTGCAGCAATCGCCTTGTTCAACATCGCCGAGAGTCGTAATGAGCAACGGCGCTGAGTGTGGGCTGCGAGGCGGCCCGCGACGGCTAACCGCTCGACCTCCCGCAGGTCGCAGTGAGCAACGTCGCTGAGTGTGGGCTGCGAGTGATCGCTCGTTATTGAGGGCGTGTGTCCGAGGGCCTATATGGGTGCTGGTACGGTTCGATTACGGCGAAGGGGGAAGCAATGCGTCTGAAGGTTTGGACTTGTGTTGTGGCGGTGCTTGTGGCTTGGACGGTGTTGCCGTTGCCGCCGGCGGGTGCTGGCGGCGTAGCTGCGATACCGGGCGCAACCGTCGACACAGCGGCCGCTGATCACAGCGACGGTGCGGAGTTGCCGTTGTCGGCGGGCGATTCCAATACGGGCAGTGGCGCAGACCTTGCCGAGGAGGGATCTGCTGAGCAGGCCTATCAGACCGTGGTCAGTCGGACAGACGGCCTTGCGGCGCTGCTCGCTGGGACTGTTGCCGACAGTGCGGTGGTCTCTGTTGTCAGTTCTGGTGAGGGTGATTTGGCGCTGTCGATGGGTGCCGACGGCTCGGATCGGCTGAAGATTCCTTCCGATCCTTCCGATCCGATCCGCATGACGCGAGCCGAAGGCGCCTCGCTGGGGGTTCGTTTGCCGGGCACGCCAACGCGAGTCGAAGTCGTTGGTTACGATGGTGCCAGACTGATGTTGTTTGAGGACGTTGCCGGGGACACTGATGTGCTTGTGCAGCCGCAGAACGATGCCGGCGTGAGGGTGCTCACCGTAATAGGCAGTTCGGCGGCGCCCAAGAGTTTTGATTACCAACTTGAGCTTGATGTCGGCCACAACCTCATTCCGCTGGATGGTGGACAAGTAGTTGTTGTCGATAGCGAAAGTATTGCTGTTTCGGTCATTGAAGCCCCGTGGGCTTTTGATGCCGCTGGCAACTCAGTGAAGACTTTCTACTCAATCGCGGGCAACATCCTGACTCTTAATGTAGCGCATGACGATTCAACCGCTTATCCGGTGCTCGCGGACCCAGTATTCACTTGGGGAAATGTCTCGGGTACTGTGTATTTTAGTCGCTCGGAGACTCTTAACATATCTATAGTGGGTGCCATTCCGATAGCGGTATTTTTGGCTCTGCCCAATTTCGTCACCGGTACTTTTGCGGCTATTTCGGCAGGTGTCGTTGGGTGGGCTGCATCTGCTATTGCTCAGTATAGGACCTGTCTGAAGTTTAGTTACGGCATTAGTTTCTCTTGGGGTATACCAAGACCCTTTGCTGCACTTGGTCATTACCAAGATGAAGCAGGAGTTAGATGTAGGTAACGCGCTTCGGCACACGAGGCTTTGGCGTGTCTGTTATTTTGGTGTGGTTGGCACTTGTTGCGTTTGTCTTGGTCACGACCTATATTGCAGTATACGCGCTGGGGCAGGTATCGTACCGTTGGCAGCATGCTGCTCCTGTCGGGCGTCGTTTAGCGGTGGTTTGCGTGACAGTTGCAACATTTGGCACGCTCAGTGCGGCGTACAGCGAAGGCTCCTGGTTGAGGCTCTTAGATTTGTTGTTTATACCGATTTGGGTTGTCCTAATTCTGTATCTCGTTAGTTGGTTTCACCGCCGGTGGAGTTCCAAACGGGCCGGGCAAAGCTAATATGTTGCCCAGTTGCAGGCTTTTTGTGTTGAATTCGATTGTTGTACGGCGTGACATGTAGTTAGTAGATTAGCCTGTTGAAGCCATTCTGAGGCCTGTTTGGATGATATGTTTGTTAATTCTTGCAGTTGTTGTTTTGCTAATTCCGTTTGCGGCAACGCTTACTTTTTTCGTGGTGGAGATAGTTAGGTACCTGTTGCGCCGTTGGACACTTGCGGATCGGGCAGGACGTTGTCTTGGGGCAGCTTATGTGATTGTTGCAGTATGTATTGCGGCATTTAGGTTCATTTACGATCAACATCGGTGGTTGTCGTTGCTGGAGTTGTTATATGTGCCGATTGGAGCCGGTCTCATTATGCATCTGGTGAGTTGGCTTCGTCGTCGGCGGAATGCCAAACAATCCGACCCAGTCTGACGATTAGTGGCAGTCGATTAGTGGCAGTTGAGGTCGCCGAGTTGCAGTTCGCTCAAAGATGCATGTTGCACAGTACGCTGGGGTGCGTGCCCGAGTAGCTCAACGGCTAGAGCACCGCTCTTGTAAAGCGGGGGTTGTGGGTTCGATTCCCACCTCGGGCTCAGACCGCCCCGTAGAGCCGGTCGCCTGCGTCCCCGAGGCCGGGCACTATGTAGGCCTGTTCGTTGAGGTGGCTGTCTAAGGCGGCTGTCACGATCTGGACATCGGGAAAGCTGCTGTTTACGGCCTCAACTCCCTCGGGTGCCGCCAGCGCGCACACCAGTGTGATTGGGCTTGCGCCAGCCGCACTCAACAAGCGGACCACTTCCACCGCTGAGCCGCCGGTTGCCAACATCACCTCCAGCACCAGCACACCTCGGCCCGCCAGCACACGCGGCAACGATTCGAGATAGCACTCATGGCTGACGCTCCCGAGGGCCTCGCTCCCGCCAACAACCTGACTACCCGCGCCACCCTCGACAATCTGCCCGCGTTCAATCCGTCGCATCCCCACGAACCCCACAGGTGCCGACGGCAACAGCCGCAGCGCTGCATCTAGCATTCCCAAACCGGCCCGCACTACCGGCACGACTCCCGGCGCGGGCTCCAGTCGCTTGCCCTCGGTGGGTCCCAGCGGCGTCTCGACCGGCTCGGGCGCCGTTGCTGCGTCAGCTAAGGCAGCCACCACCAGCAGGTGCGCCAGTGCGTCAAGACACCGACGGAACTCGGCGACCTCGGTATTTTTGTCACGCAGTCGGGTGAGGAGGGCTGCGGCTGCGGGGTGAGCCACAACGCTGAGATTGGCTGGGCTGATGTTCATGTCCTCGCTCACGTCCGTGCGTCCCGTTCCTGCGCCCTGTTCCTGCCTTCAGTTCAGGCGCTCAGGCGTCGGTGTGCAACCTCGCAACCTAATGAGGATGAGCGGCTAGTACCGATGCGCGCCAAACCGCAACGACCGGGCATAAGTGCGGTACTTTTTGGACTTGCGCTCACAACGCTCTACCCTCACAGCCCTACCCTCACATTGCCGCCGCCGTTGAGCGGCCCTTACCAACTGGCTCTCAACTAGAACTAGCTCGCAACCAGTTTGCAGCGCATGGCTCCAAGGTCGTGCGTGGGCCACACATCTACGGGAGGTCACCCGATGAACAGCCAAGCCGGCGAATCCAACAGCGGCGCAGCTGTGCGCGGATTGCTGCTGGTGCTGGTGGCCGTTGTCGTGGGCGTGCTGCTGCTGCGCTCGGTAGACGATCCGGACGAAGTCGTCACAACAGACACGGCACCCGCCGCTGAGCCCGGCGACACGCTCCCAGCGGTGACGCAGGCACCGGCGACGACCGCTGCGGCACCTAGCGGAAACGAAAACGGGGTCATCCCCGTAACCACCGTTGCGGTGCCTGCCACGCAGCCCCCCTCGTCTGTCACCACCCCTGCCGAAGCCGAGCCGTTTGAGCCCAGAGCGGCTGCTGAGGTATCGGTGCAGGTAGCTAACTCCACGACGGTACGCGGGGCAGCAAGTCGGCTCACCGACCGGTTCAAGACGCTGAGCTACATCACCAAAGCGCCGACCAACTACTTGGGCACACCGCTAGATCAGACTCGCATCTACTACCAGCCGGGTTCGCTGCTTGAAGCGCGGGCAATCGCCGGGGTACTCGAACTCGACGCCGACAATGATGTCTTCACGATGCTGGCCGACACTTCGGCCGTGCAGGGCTTTGAGACACCTGATGTGCTGGTGGCGCTGGGGTCTGATCTGGCTGAGTAACCCGCCGAGTAGCCAATTAGCCAATCAGCCAGCTACACAGCTACACAGCTACACAGCTACAGCTACAAATAGACACTTCCACACATCTACACAGGTACGAACGCATGCGGGTAGTGGCTTGCCCAGACAAGTTCCGTGGCACTGCGTCAGCAGCGGAGGTTGCTGCTGCCATTGAAGTGGGTGTCCACCGGCACTTCGGCAACACCGCCGAAGTGCAGTGCCTGCCCGCAGCGGACGGGGGCGAGGGCACGCTTGAAGCGTTGGGCGGACCAAACCGCACTTCGCTAGTGACCGGACCGTTGCGTGAGCGCGTTGAGGCTGCTTGGCGCCTTGACGGCGACACGGCCGTCGTGGAAATGGCTCGAGCCAGCGGACTGCTGCTGGCGGGAGGGGCGGAAGGAAACGACCCGCTCGCAGCCACCACGGCCGGCACTGGCGAACTCATCTCTGAGGCTGTTGCCTGCGGTGCTCGGAAAGTGATCGTGGGCGTGGGCGGCTCAGCCACCACCGATGGAGGCCTCGATGCGCTTGATGCCCTAGCTCCGCTGTCGCGCCTAGCCGGTGTGTGTGTGGTAGTGGCTTGCGATGTGCGCACAAAGTTCTGCGACGCAGCACGCATCTTCGGTCCGCAAAAGGGCGCATCGGCACCGCAGGTTGATCTGCTCACCAGACGCCTAGAACGCCTCGTCGGCTTATACGCAGAGCGCTACGGAGTTGATGTCAGCGAGATGACCCGGGCAGGTGCCGCTGGGGGCCTAGCGGGCGGGCTGGCGGCGGGACTGCGCGCACAGTTGGCGGAAGGTTTCGATGTGGTGGCAACCGAAGTTGGCTTGGCCGAGGCCATCGAAGAAGCCGACTTGGTCATCACCGGCGAAGGGCGTCTAGACGCAGGTTCGTTCGACGGCAAAGTCATCGGCGGCGTGCTGGGGATGGCCGCGCAGGCTGGCGTGCCCGTGGGTGTCATTGCCGGTGCCCGCGAACCCGACATAGACCTCACCACCGACCCGACTGCCAGCGACTTGGTTGTGTTGTCAGAACGGTACGGCACCGAGAGGTCGATCTCCGACACGCTCTCAGCGGTGAGCGATGCTGCTGCGACGCTGGCGGCCAACCCCAACTTGCGCCGCAAGGTTGGTGGTTAGCACTCTCGGCCCTAGAGTGCTAACCGCTGCGGGCCGTGCGGCAGCAAGGTGGCGCTTGTCGCCTTTTGCTGACTGGCCCTTTCAGCGACTCAAACAGTTTCACCGAGGACAGGAGCCACTTGATATGGCCAAGATGATCACTTTCGACGATGAGGCCCGCCGAGCGCTTGAGTCCGGCATGAACCAGCTTGCCGATGCCGTGCGCGTCACGCTGGGCCCCAAGGGTCGCAACGTCGTGCTCGACAAGAAGTGGGGCGCTCCCACGATCACTAATGACGGCGTGTCGATCGCCAAAGACATCGAGCTTGAAGACCCGGTGGAACGCATCGGGGCCGAGCTCGTCAAAGAGGTCGCCAAGAAGACCGACGATGTCGCAGGCGACGGCACCACCACCGCCACTGTGCTGGCGTGGACGATGGTGCGCGACGGCCTGCGCAACGTCACAGCCGGAGCAAACCCGATGGCGATTAAGCGGGGCATCGAGGCCGGTGTGCAAGCCGCTGTTGAGGCCATCGAAGAGATGTCCATCAGCGTCACCGACTCCAAAACCCACGTCGCCCAAGTAGCGGCAATCTCCGCCGCCGACGGCGACATCGGTCAACTCATCAGCGATGCGTTCGACAAGGTCGGCAAAGACGGCGTGATCACTGTGGAAGAGTCGCAGACCTTCGGCCTTGAGATGGATCTCGTCGAAGGCATGCGTTTCGACAAGGGCTACATCTCGCCGTACTTCGTCACCGATCCCGACTCTCAGGAAGCCGTGCTTGACGATGCGTACCTGCTGTTCATGCAGGGCAAGATCTCAGCAGTCCGCGATGTGTTGCCGGTGCTCGAGAAAGTGACCCAGGCCGGCAAGCCGCTGGTCATCATCGCCGAGGATGTAGAAGGCGAAGCGTTGGCGACACTCGTTGTCAACAAGATCCGCGGCACGATCCGGTCGGTGGCCGTGAAGGCACCCGGTTTCGGCGATCGGCGCAAGGCCATGCTGGCTGACATGGCGATCCTCACCGGCGGCCAGGTCATCAGCGAGGATGTAGGCCTCAAGCTTGAGAACACCACGCTCGACTTGCTGGGCACCGCCCGCCGTGTGGTGGTCACCAAGGATGAAACCACCATCATTGAAGGTTCGGGCGACGATGCCGAGGTTCGGGGTCGCATCGAGCAGATCAAGAACGAGATCGACAACACCGACTCCGACTACGACCGCGAGAAGCTGCAGGAGCGGCTGGCGAAGCTCTCCGGCGGCGTAGCGGTGCTGCGTGTCGGCGCGGCCACCGAGGTGGAGTTGAAAGAGAAAAAGCACCGTATTGAGGACGCAGTGAGCACCACCAAGGCGGCCATTGAGTCGGGCGTGGTGGCCGGCGGCGGTGTCACCCTGATACGGGCCGAATCTGCGGTTGGCGCCGTTGTTGATTCGCTTGGCGGCGACGAGGCCACTGGTGCGCGACTGGTGGAGCGTGCGCTTGCAGGCCCACTCAAGCAAATCGCCGAGAACGCCGGCTATGAGGGCGGTGTTGTGGTCAGCAAGGTTCGCGATCTCGATGGGCCGATGGGCCTCAACGGCGCTACTGGCGAGTACGAAGACTTGGTGAGTGCCGGTGTGATTGACGCTGCCAAGGTAACGCTGTCGGCGCTGCAGAACGCTGCTTCGATTGCGGCGTTGTTCCTCACCACTGAGGCAGTGATCTGCGATGAGCCCGACTCCGGCGGTGGCGGCGCACCCGGCATGGGCGACATGGACTTCTGAGGCTTCTCAGGGCGACCAAGGCCGCTGAGGCGGCTGAGGACGGCTGAGACAGACACATCGGTAGCGTTACCCTGAGCGAATGCGGCGGGGGCGCACCATGGGAGTGCTGGTTGACCGCTTGCGGCAAGGCGCTTGGGGGCGCTCACCCGATGAGGTGGTGGTTGAGGAACCGCTCGAGATTCGTCTCGACGGGCACTTGGTGGCCACCACCATGCGCACCCCCGGCCACGATTACGAGCTTGCGGTTGGGTTCTGTGCCGGTGATGGCCTGCTCGCCGGAGCGACCGTCACCGGTGTCCGCTACTGCGGCGAAGGTCCCGCGGCCGAGTTTGAGTACAACGTGGTCACCGTGGAGACCGGCGCCACGGCACCGGTGCCAGCGCCCCGACTGGGCAATGTCAGTGCTGCGTGCGGCATCTGCGGCAGCACCACCATCATCGACATGGCTGCGCGCTTGGGCCCGTTGGCATCCTCGTACCGCTTCGACAGTCGTGCCGTGAGCGCAGCTGTGGCTGCGGGGTCTGCGGCGCAGTCGATTTTCGGCCGCACCGGTGGGCTACACGCCGCAGCCACCTTCGACACCACGGGCCGCATCGATGTGCTTCGTGAGGACATCGGCCGCCACAACGCTGTCGACAAAGTGGTCGGGCGGCGGCTGCTCGACGGTCGAGACGACGCTGGTGCGATGGCCCTGTTCGTCAGTGGCCGGGCCAGCTTCGAGATGGTGCAAAAGGCGTGGGCGGCGGGCATCGGCACGCTGATTGCGGTAAGCGCACCTAGCTCGCTGGCAATTGAGGCCTCGCGAGCGGCGGGCATCACGCTGGCGGGCTTCGCTCGTGGCGACGAGCTGAACGTCTACTGCGGCCGTTTGGCAGATCAGCAGACCCAAACGTTCAAGACATCGGCAACTAACCCGCAGATCTCATAAGCGGCTACAACCCATAGGCTTCGCTCGTGTCACAGACACCAGAAGTGACAACATCGGTGGGATGGGGCGTACTGCATCTGTTCTGCAAACTCACGCCCACCGCCGACCGTACGAAGGTGCTCGCTGCAGTTGAGAGCACCGCCGACGACGATCATCAAGTGCTGGCAGCAGCCGTCTTCGGCCACAAGGCCGATGTGGGTTTCATGGCGTTGGGACCCGATCTGTGGCGGCTGCGAACACTGCAGACGCTGCTGCAACAAGCAGGCCTCAATGTTGCCGACAGTTACGTCTCAATGACCGAGGTGAGCGAGTACGCGCCCGATCTGCCACCCGAGATGAAGACCCCGAGGTTGTATCCGCAGTTGCCACCCGACGGCAAGCGCGCGTTTTGCTTCTATCCCATGTCGAAGCGCCGCGATGCCGTGGGTGCAGGTAGCGGCAACTGGTACACGCTCACCTATGACGAGCGGCGCGAGTTGATGTATGAGCACGGCACATCGGGCCGCAAGTTCCGGGGCCGGATCTTGCAGGTGGTGACCGGCTCCACTGGTGTCGACGACTTTGAGTGGGGTGTGACGCTCTTCGGCGAGCACCTTGACGACCTCAAAGACGTCGTGTACTCGATGCGTTTCGACGAGGCCAGCGCCGTCTATGGCGAGTTCGGTGCCTTCTACACCGGTTTGGTGGCCGACACCGCTGTGGTGCTAGACCGCGTCGGTCTGCGTTAGTTCCCCCCCTGCAGTGTCGGAGCGCCTTGGCGTGGCCGCGCTGGTGGTGCTATCAGATCTGTGCTATAGGATGTGGGCTATGTCGCTCAAATCGTCACCTAGTTCTGCCCCCCCCCCCTCCTCGTTGTTTGTTTGAGGAGCGTCGCGTGCGGTCAAGGAGTGTTGTTGGGCGTATTTGGTGGTGTGGTGTTGCAGTAGCGCTGTTGGGTGGGGTGTTGTCGTTGGTGGGTGTGTCGTCTGTGTCGGCTACTGGTTGGCAGACGCAGGGCAATGATGTGCGGGTGTTGTCGCAGTGGCCCAAACACCAGTCTGGATGGGCCATCTCGGCAGAGGCGACGCAGGGCAATGGTGTGCGGGTGTTGTCGCAGTGGTGGGTGGAGTATTCGAATTATCGGTTGGAGTGTTCGGGTACGCAGCCTGATTCTGATGAGTTGCGTTGTGAGGCCGAAGCGGATCGTGTGTTGGTGGTGAGGGTGCAGGCGAAGAATCCTGGCCGTAATTCAAGCGCGGATGAGTGTGGTGAGGCTGGTAGCAGGAATGATGGGCATTATTTGCAGCCGGTGAGTTTGAGTGTGCTTGAGCAGCAGGTGACGGTTCCGTCGTCGCGTGCGTGTGTGACGGAAGGGCATGTGTGGGTTGGTGAAAGCAGGGTAGATTTGTCGCCTATTAGGGCTAATTCTGAGGGTGATTCTGGGAATAATTATCAGGATTTTGGTTCTACGACGTTTGATTTGCGGTTGTCTACCGATGTGAGTACTTCGGTGCAATTTACCAATGGGGTTGCGTTGTGGGATAAGCCTGTTGGGTCGCGTGTGGGTGAGGTGTGTTTTAGTACTACGGGCGGTTGGGCTCATATTAGATTTGTGCGTGGTTTTTTTCGTAGTTTGGGGATTGCTGAGACTGGGTTTGAGGAGTGGTGCGTGAAAAACCCGAATCCTTCGGGTTGGGCAATATTTAGTTTGCTTAGTGATGTGAGTGAGTGGGCGAAAGTCGCTCAGGACAGAGCTGCTAACCAGGCTGACCTTGAGCAGTTGGTGCCGCATGATTGGCCGTTGATTCCTGCTGGTGTAGGGTCGGGTGAGAAGTTTCGGTTGTTGTTTATAACGTCAACAGGGCGTGATGGCACCTCGTCGAATATTGCTGACTATAATGCTTTTGTGCAGAACGCTGCGAGTGGTGGTCATGTAGCGATTCGGGATCACGCGTCCAAGTATCGGGCGGTGGCATCTACGTCTTCGATAGACGCGCGTGAGAACGTGAGAGCGTGGAGTTCTTTTGATGTGGCAGCGCCGACCTATTGGCTGAACGGATCGCGAATTAGCCCAGACTATAGCGCAACTTCTAGTGGTTTATGGGGTTTGAGGTGGGGAAACAGCGGGTTAGCTGATCGACGTGATGAGCAAGGACAGGTGCATAGCTATAGTTATCCCGCGGGTGCCTTGAAACCTGTTTGGACAGGCACTAGAAGTGGGTCTGGTGTAAGATCGTTCGGTAATGGAACGCTGGGCGGCCTTAGGCCGACGGTAGGGTCGCATGGGGCCAACGCGTTTCACACTGCTTCTCGCCCGTCGGCTTCTGTGTTTCCGCTGTATGGCATGTCGCCGGTGTATGTAGTGCAAGCCGCAGACACCACTAACAACGAAGACACAACTAGCAGCGAGGACACCTCCAGCAGTGAGTATTCGGTTCCTGCGAGTTTGATTGCGGATGTGCAGGGTTACGCGGCTGAGACCAGTAACGGTGTTGCGCATGTTGATCGTTGGAAGCGGGTGCTGGTTGCGTTTGGTGAGGCAGTGCCGGGGTTTGTTGGTGTGCCGATGACAGCAGCAGAGGCAACACAGCACGCGCAAACATTTTGGAGTGTTCGCTGGGACCCAGTCGCAGCAGCTTTGACTGCGTTGGAAGCAGCACAAGTAGCCCAAGCACAGTCTCAGCAACAAAGCCCGAGCACAGTCCAACAACAGCAGACCCAACAACAGCAGACCCAGAGTTATGTCGTGCCTGCGAGCTTGGTTGCGGATGTGCAGGGTTACGCGGCTGAGACCAGTAACGGTGTTGCGCATGTGAATCGTTGGAAGCGAGTGTTGGTCGCGTTCGGTGAGGCCGTGCCGGGCTTTTCTGGTACTGCTATGTCTGCTGCAGAGGCGACACAGCACGCGCAGGCATTTTGGAGTGTTCGCTGGGATCCTGTCGTAGCAGCGTTGACTGCGTTGGAAGCGCAACCTGCCCCTGAAACCAGCGGCGACGAAACCAGCGACACCAGCGAAAACAACCCACCCCCGGCAGACCCACCCTCTGTTGACCCAGTTCCGGTTGACCCACCCGTGGTTGATCCGGTGGTGAGCGTTACTGCTGGCGCAGACATCACCGAAGGCAGCGATGCGGTGTTCACGCTTACAGCGTCTCCAGCGCCCACAGCGCCGCTAGATGTGACGGTAGAGGTGACCGCGTCGGGTGATTACGGCGCTACTGCGGGCACCCGAACGGTGACGGTCCCCCCAACTGGCACTGCCACGCTCACTGTTGCTACCACCGATGACGGCACCGACGAAGCTGATGGTTCGGTCACTGCCACCATCACCAACGGCACCGGTTATGACCCCGACACCTCCGCTGCTACAGCAACGGTCAATGTCACAGACAACGACGACCCACCGCCGCCACCACCGCCGCCGACGAGTTTGTCGGCGTTTTCGGTAACCGACGGTACCCACACCGAGGGCAGCGGCAACTATTACTTTTTCTTTGTGTCCTTAGACAAACCAGTCAACAAACCGACGCGGGTGAGCTACACCGTTGAGGCGACAGGCAACGGCCCCGGTCATGCAACTGCGGGCGATGATTTCGTTGCTACGAGTAGGACGATCTTTTTCCGACCCGGTCTGACTCGTAACGTAGGACTAGTTATCGTCAAAGATGACAACCTCAAAGAACCCAACGAAACACTCCAAATCGTGCTGTCTAACCCCCAAGGTGCCAGCATCAACGGTGGCACCGCCACCATCACCATCCAAGACAACGACTAACCCAAACACAACTAGCCCAAGCCCCGGATGCTTTGTCTGGTTGGTTCCGGCGTTCAAGGGTGTCGGCCGTTCTGGTTGGTTCCGGCGCTCAGGGGTGTCGGCCGTTCTGTTTGGTTCCGATGCTCAAGGGCGCCGGCCGTTCTGTTTGGTTCCGGCGCTCAAGAGCGCCGGCCGTTCTGGTTGGTTCCGGCGCTCAAGAGCGCCGGCCGTTCTGGTTGGTTCCGGCGCTCAAGAGCGCCGGAACAGCAGCAAGAACTCCATTATCCCGTGGTCTTCAGCAGACAGGACGATCGGGACTTGCGGCACTGTCACGTCAAAGTCCGCGAAGGTGATTTCTACTGAGCCGACCACAGCGATGAGGCTGCCGACGAGCTGGGCTTCAACGTTGACCGTCACCGGCTGGGTGATGCCGCGCACGGTTAGGTCGCCCATTGTGGAGAGGTTGATTGCGTCGCCGCTGTCGGCGGCACCAGCGATGCCGAACGGTTCGGTGAGCGAAAATGTCGCCGTCGGATGCTGTGCTGTGCCCAAGGCCCGCTGCACTGCACTATCGCGTCTGCGATCGTCGGTTGCCAGCGTGGTGAGATCAACGGCGATCTCAACTGAGGTCACCTGCTCGTCTTCAATCTTCATGGTGCCGCTCACGCCGCCGGTGCGCCCCACGGCAGTGAAAGCACCGATGCCGGCGAGTTCCTCTTCAACGCGGAAACCGGCAAATGAGCCAGTCGCCTCAGCGAGATTGAAATCTCCTGTCTCGGTGTCTACGACCCAGGTGCCGTCCAGCTCGTCAGTTGCCGCAGCAGACGCATCAGAAGACCCAGACACTTCAGAGGAGCTAGGCGCTTCGCCTTCGCCGTTGCCGACTGGTGCAGCGACACTGTCGTTGCTGTCGGCATCCTCGCCAGTCGTTGCTGTTGTTACAGCGGATGCAGCATTTTGCGCGGCATTTTGCTGAGACTGCGCGGCGACTTCAACGGCTTCTGCCAAGCTGACTTCTTCAGGGGCATCGCCAAGCATCCGCCAGATGCCGAAAGCCGCCGCTGCGGCGATAATCGCCAGCAACACGCCGACGGTAAGCAGCGTTCGGCGCCGGCGACTCATGGCGTGTCACGGTAGCTTGGGGTTGCTGATGAAACTGCGCGACTTGCAAACAGGACTGACCTTCGACGACGTGCTGATCGTGCCGCAACGATCGTCGATACGCAGCCGCAGCCATGTATCGGTCCGCACCCGCCTATCTCGCCGCATCGAGCTGGACTTGCCGGTAGTAGCCGCCAACATGGACACGGTCTGCGAGCACGAGATGGCGATCGCCATGGCACGTCTCGGCGGTGCCGGCATTGTCCACCGTTTCATGCCGATCGACGCTCAAGCAGCCCAGATCGCTGCGGTGAAAACCGCTGCGGCGAAAGAGGCCAACAGCGGTGCGTTGGTCACAGGCGGCGCGGTCGGCACCGACCACGACATGGCAGACCGGGCCCAGGCGCTCGCCGACGCAGGGGCCGATGCACTCGTGTTGGACATCGCGCACGGTCACGCCGATCACGCCATCGACAGTGTGCGTCGGTTGAAAGAACGCTTCGACGGCATCGACGTGATCGCGGGAAATGTCGCGACAGCCGCCGGAGCGGTCGACATGGCCCAAGCCGGTGCCGACGCGATCAAAGTCGGAGTCGGACCGGGCGGTGTCTGCACCACCCGGCTGGTGGCGGGAGTCGGCGTGCCGCAGCTCAGCGCCATCGACACCGCAGTGATGGCGTTGGCCGACGCCGGATTCGACGTTCCGGTTATCGCAGACGGCGGCATCAGGAATTCCGGCGATATCGCCAAGGCGCTCGCGGTTGGCGCGCAGACCGTGATGATCGGCAGCATGCTGGCGGGAACCAAAGAAAGCCCAGGCGAGGTTGAGCAAGGTCCTCACGGGCTACGCAAGCGGATACGAGGCATGGCGAGCTTTGAGGCCATTGAGGCCCGGGCTGAGCGTCACGGCGAAGAGATTGACGATGAGTACTTTGAGCAACGGGCAGCCGAAGGCATAGAGGGCACCGTGCCCTACCGGGGTGAGGCGGGCAAGCTGATCGGCGAACTGATGGCCGGGCTGCGTAGTGCAATGAGTTACACCAACGCTCGCACATTGACAGAATTCACCGAGCGGGCAACCTTCGTATCGGTGACACCGCTCGGGTTGGTGGAGAACACGCCGCACGCCACCCTGTCGTACTGAAAGCCCCAGCCCAGGACCCGAGCAAATAGGCCACAGCAACTAGGCCACAGCAACTGGCCCCCAGCACGCGACCGCGTTACTGGGCTGCAGCGCCAATAGATCAAGGAGGCCCATCATGGCAAGTGAACCGTCCAAAGAACTCATTGCGCTCGAAGATCCGTACCCAGACCGCGACTACGAAGTGCGCTGTACCACGCCCGAGCTGACCTGCGTCTGCCCGGTAACAGGTCAGCCCGACTACGCCACCGTCGAGATCGCCTACATCCCCGACCGCCGCATCGTTGAGTTGAAATCGTTGAAGCTCTATCTGTGGAGCTATCGAGACGAACCCGTCCACCATGAAACCGTCACCAACCGGATCCTTGATGATCTGGTCGCAGCTGTGGCACCCAAGCAGATCGTTGTACAGACGCACTGGCTGGTGCGAGGTGGTGTCACCACGACGGTCACCGCACAGCACCCAGACCCAGCTTCGCTCGGCTGAACGGCCTGACTGAACGGCTCGGCTGAACGGCCCAGCTTCTGGCTGGCTTCTGATCGAATCCCGCAGGGCGGATTCAATAGAATCTGCCGATGCCGTTGATGGCGCCGGCTGACAGGCACATTCTTCGTGAGCTTCTCGCCCGTGGCGGGACGGCCGAGATCGGCCAGATCAGCGCGTCAGCATCTCTAGACCGCCCGACTGTGCTGGCATCGCTCGTGACCTTGCAGCATGCCGGCATTGCTGCACCGATTGGGTCTGTGCCGGGCCTCAGCGGTCTTCGTTGGTCGCTCACTGTGCATGGTCACGAAGTCGGACCGTCTCTAGTGGGCAACGAAGCTGATTTACCCCAAGATGTCGAGGCTTCGACCCTCCCTAGCGATCCGGCTGAAGGCTGGGGCCTGCCGTGGCGACCGCCCAAGACGGAAACACCGATGTATGCGACGGGACTCAGCCGCCGCGCCCAGCGGGTGGCCGACCGTGCCGTCACCGACCTCGCAGGGCCGCTTCCGCAGAGCCGCAACGTCCGACTGTTGCTTGCGGGTTTGCTGGTGGTCGCAGTGACGGGGGTCGGTCTTGTGGCCCTGAGCGCATTGCGCGCCACGCAGATCAGCATCTCAGGCGTCAGTGAAGGTGCGATGCTGCGCCCCGACCAAGCCGATGAGACCGTGCTTGAGTTCACTGTGGGCGGTGCCGACATCGGCTCGGCCCAGCTGCTGCTCAACGACCTCCCGGTCAGCGGTGTGCAGCGTTACGGCAACTCGCTTGTGTGGCCGGTGCCCGGACTAGCCGAAGGCACGCATGTCGTGACGCTAGATGTTGACCGGCGGTTTTTCGGCACAGCCCAAGCAGCGGTGTCGTTCAGCGTCGACGGCACACCTCCCGTTGTGGAATTGCCTCGAATCCTCGATCCGGTAATGCTGGGCGAGTCGGTGGTCTTGGCTGGCACCGTTGAGGCAGGTGCTTCGCTGCAGATCGGCGACCAGCAGATCGACACTTCTACCGGGGCGTTCAGCCTCACCTTGCCTAAGGCGCCCGGTGGACCAATTCCAGTGGTGGCGGCCGATGCGGCGGGCAACAGCACGACCTTTGATGTCATCGTGCCGATCGGCTACCCGCACACCACAGGGGTCCATGTCACTGCTGCTGCTTGGGACCATGACGGGCTGCGCTCGTCGGTGGTGGATCTCATCGAACAGGGCCGCATCAACACCGTCCAGCTTGATCTCAAGGACGAGAACGGGCGCATCGGCTACGCGTCAGACATCCCGCTTGCTCGGCTCTCAGGTGCAACCCAAGGCCTGTTCAACCTCAAGACCGCCATCGACGAGCTGCACAGCATGGGAGTGCGGGTGATCGGACGGATCGTGGCCTTCAACGACCCGGTGCTCACTCGCTATGCCGTTGCTAACGGAAACCTCGACTGGGTGCTGCAGACCCCCGATGGACGTCCCTTAGCAAAATACGGCGGATTCACCAACTTCAATCATCCGATCATCCGGCAGTACAACCTGGCCATAGCGGCTGAGGCGGCAGCGGCCGGCATCGACGACATCTTGTGGGACTACATGCGTCGGCCCGAAGGCGATCTCGACAGCATGCGGATTCCCGGCTGGGACGGCAGCGACCCGTCGCCTGTCATTGTGAGCTTCCTCGCTGAGGCGGGTTCTATGTTGCGCGAGGCGGAGGTGTTTCACGGTGTCTCCGTGTTTGGCATTGCAGCGGACCGCGGCGAATGGGTGGCACAGGACATCGGCGCTATGTCCGACCACGTCGACTATGTAGCCCCAATGGTCTACCCGTCTCACTGGGGCCGGGGAGAGTACGGGGTGGCTCACCCTGAGGCGCAGCCGTACGACATCACCAAGGCATCGCTCGCGCAGTTCCAGAGCGTGCTTGCGGACTCCAACACAGCCGTTGTGCCGTGGCTGCAAGATTTCTCGATGCGGGTGAGCTACGGCCCCGATGAAGTGCGTGCTCAGATCGACGCGGCAAGAGATCTCGGCATCACCGACTGGTTGCTGTGGGACCCTCAAGTCACCTACACGAATGAGGGCATACCCGTCGCTTACCGCTGAACGAGCTTGCCGTGCTAAGCCAAGGCCATGAACACTTTCGCAAAATCCGCATCCAGTATTCAACAGCCCCGTATTGAGGCGCTGCTGGCCCGCTGTCGACAAGAGATCGAGTCTGGGCTGTTGCCGAGCTGTCAAGTGGCCGTCGGTTTCGAAGGCGAGATCGTGGCCCAGACCACGCTGGGGGACGCCACCGACGACACCCGCTACTGCATTTTCTCGGCCACCAAACCGTTCATTGCCTCAATGGTGTGGCAGCTCATCAGCGAAGGACTGGTAGATCTCAATGCTCCTGCTGCGAGCTACGTGCCGCAATTCGGTCTCAACGGCAAAGATGGGATCACGGTCTCCCAAGTCATGCTGCACACTTCCGGCTTCCCGCACGCACGGCTCGGGCCGCCGCAGTGGGACACCTCCAAGTCGCGGCTTGAAGTGATGGCTGCGTGGCGACTGAACTGGGAACCCGGCACCCGGTACGAATACCACCCCACTTCGGCTCATTGGGTGTTAGCTGAGATCGTCAACGCCGTAACCGGTAACGACTTCCGCGACGAGCTGCATCAGCGAGTGACCGAGCCTTTGGGGTTGCCTCGCTTGCTTGGGTTGCCGCCCGAAGATCAGGTCGGCATCGCTGAGCTGATCGCAGTGGGCGAGCCGGCCACACCAGACGAGCTAGAGGCGACGTTTGGCGTGCGCGAGCTGCCCGCGACCGAGGTCACTACCGATGCCATCTTGGCCTTCAACGTGTCTTCGGTGCGCGAGGTTGGCGTGCCAGGCGGCGGGGCTTTCGGCACGGCGGTTGACTTGGCGCTTTTCTACCAAGGCCTGCTCCACAACCCAGATGACTTGTGGGACCCTGACATGTTGGCGATTGGCACCGGTGAGGTGCGCAATTCGATGGTTGATCCGATGGGTATGCCCGCCAATCGCTCCATCGGATTGTTCTTGGCAGGCGACGACGGCATGTCAAACATGCGCGGCTTGGGCCGTACATTGTCACCGATGGCGTTCGGTCACAACGGTGCCGGCGGGCAACTGGCTTGGGCCGATCCGGCCACCGGACTGTCGTTCGGCTATACCACCAACGGCTACGACGAGCACGAGGTGCGACAGCCTCGGCGCGGCACGGCGATCAACAGCCTTGCGGGGCTCTGCACGACTCCGACATGAGTTCAACTTCCGACCGTCCCGGCCGACGCGCGGCAGCAGCCCACGGGGCGTTGTCGGGTTTGCGTGTCGTTGACGCAACTGGCGACTCAGGCCGGTTCGCAACAAAGCTGTTGACCTCCTTCGGTGCTGATGTCGTGCGCATCGGCACCGGTTCAGCGGGTCTGCCGCTTCGCCACCCCGCAGCGGCTGCTCACGGCGGTGTGGCCGACTGGTGGTACGACGGCGGCAAGCGCCGTTGCGCCGTCAACCTCAACACCGACGAAGGCATTGAGGAGGGCATTGAGGCCTACAGACGGCTGGCAGCGTCGGCTCATGTGGTGATCGAAACCGAGCGCCCGGGCCGTTTGGCGGGCTTGGGTATCGATTATCCCGACTTGGCTGGCGACAACCCCCAACTCGTGCAGGTGTCGATCACGCCGTTTGGTCGCACTGGTCCTCGGGCGAGCTGGCTGGGCTCAGACTTGGTTGCTGCCGCCATGGGCGGGATCATGGCGCTAACTGGCTTGGCTGACCGTCCGCTCAATGTGTGGGGTCGGCAGGCCTACAACTTTGTCGGGTTTGTCGCAGCGACATCGGCGATGGCCGCTGCGCTGTCTGCACGTTCGACAGGCCGAGGCGCGCATGTTGACCTCTCCGTCCACGAGACGGTCACTGGCGCCATTGAGAACCTCTTCATGCAGTACTTCTTCGACGACTTGCTGCCGTATCCGAAGGTGGCGCCGCGTCAGGGTGCGTTGCACTGGTTGGGTGCGTACGACCTAGCAGAGTGCAGCGGCGGCGACGGCGGTTACGTGATGATTACGCCTACACCGACACCGGATCTGTTGTTTGAGTGGATGATCCAAGCTGGTCCCCACTCTTCGGCCAGCGAGGCGCGGCGCTGGCTCGGCATCGACACGGCCGACGTGTTGGCTGACATTTCCGACGTGATGGATGCCATTCGGCTTTGGGTTCAATCGAGAGATCCGCGCGAACTGTGGTGGGATGCCCAAGAACGCCATGTCGCTTTCGGTGGCGTGCTTGACATTGCCGAGGTCTGCGCCAACCCACAGTTCGCGCATCGAGGGTTCTTCGCCGACGTCGCTCCGGCTGACGCGACATTGTCGGATGGCTCGTCGGGGGCGTGCTCGTCGGGGGCGGGCTCGCAGGGGGTTGACCTGCCTGTGTCTGACCTGCTGGACCGGGTTCGGGTGCCGAGCCGGTTGGTTCGCTGGAGTGACACAGGCCGATCAGGGGCAGTTGCACCGAGTCCACCGGCTGCCACCGAAACGCCGTTGGAAGATGTGCTTGCGACATGGGCGGCGCCGTCTGACGAGGCGAACAGCGACGACACCGGGAACCAGTCCGTACCGCCTGTGGGTGGGCATGACGATGCCAGCCGCCCGCTTGAGGGCATCCGAGTGGCCGATTTCACTTGGGTGCTGGCGGGACCTTCAGCCACTCGACTGCTTGGCGATTTAGGCGCGGACGTGATCCGCGTGCAGAGCGAAGAGCATTCCACCATCGTCAACTCGCCCGATTTCCCCTACTACTTCGTCTGGAACCGGTCGAAGCGCAGCGCCACGCTCGACATGAAGCACCCAGAAGCTCTCGCTGCTGCCCGCAGGCTGATCGAAACCTGCGACGTGCTGATCGAGAACTTCAGCGCCGGAGTGCTCGACTCATGGGGCCTCGATTGGGAGACTGTCCACGAGTGGAACCCTCGTCTTGTGTATGTGTCTATGTCGGGCTGCGGACATGATGGGCCGTGGAGGCACGTCATCTCCTATGCGCCCACTGTGCATGCGGTGTGCGGCATCACGCATCTCACGAACTTCGCAGATCGGGGCGATGTCGGCCCTGGCTTTTCGCTCAACGACCACTTGGCGGGCTTCGCAGCGGCAACAGCGACCGTCGGGGCGCTATACGCCCGCGAACGCACCGGCGAGGGTCAGCGAATCGACATGGCACAGCTCGAAATCGGCACCTACGCGATCGGGCCTGCCGTCGTCCGCCAGTCGGCGGGAGTCGTGCCGCCGTCGCCGCAAGGCAACATCGACGGCATTGCCGATCATGTGCCCAACGAGGTCTATGCAACCAGCGACGGGTTCGTGGCGGTGTCTGTGACTGAGTCCTCGCAGTGGCTTGCGCTAGTGGGCCTGCTGGGCGACGCTCGCTTGGACGATCCGACGCTGGCGACTGAACGAGGTCGGCAAGACCAGCGAACACTGATCGACTCGGCGTTGGGTTCGTGGGCCGCTGCACGCACGGCAACCGAAGCAGCCGAGGCGTTGCAGCGTGCCGGCGTGCCGGCGGGACCGGTCCAAGATGCCCACCAAATCTTTACTGATGACCCTCAGCATGATGCCCGTGGTTATTGGCAGTCGGTCAATCACGCAGTTTTTGGCCAGCGGACGGTTGACGCGTTCCCGGGGCTGTGGAACGGCCGCCGCTGGGAGCCGCAGCGTCTCAGCCCTGCCTACTTAGGCGAGCACAACTTTGAAGTGTGGGGCGATGTCGGCTACGACATGGGCGAGATAGCCGAAGGCATAGGCGACGGCCTGTTCCGCTGAACAACTTGACGGCGGCGATCGCTCACTGCTCAGACATTGCTGGTTTGTCAGATATTGCTGTTTGATCGTCTGGTTGCAATCAAAACTTAGTTGTAGACACAGACGGTTACTGATTCGTCTACTTATTCTTCAAGACGTAGCCAACTCTGCCATTAGTCCGATGAGTGCGTCGGATGTTTCGCGGTCTTGTCCGATACGGTCTGCTGTTTCGTAGGTGATCTTGCGGGCAATACGCACGCCGTTGCTGCTGACAGCGGCTATGTGTGCCCGATTCTCCCCGCGTCGGGGCGGGTCGGTCGTTAGCGCTGCGGTGCATGAGGTGCCCGCCAGCGGCCACGGCTCGGTGCCAGCCTGCGGGGTCGACACGAGATGCTGCGCTCTAGCTAGGCAGCTATCTGCCATCGCAAGCGCCGCTTCGTCGGATACGTGTGGTTCCAGTTCGGCACCCATCAGCTCATACAACGACCTCACCGTGTAGGGGATCGATGCCTCAAGGACGGTGCGGGAGGCGCCGGGCGTTGTCAGCAGGTCACTCACCGCCAGCATCCCGCCGCCAGTGACCGCTAACACAACCCGCAAGGGCGAGTCGTGGATCTGCCGTATCGCAGCCAATCGCTCGTCAGGTGTCATGTCTCTCGGGTGTCACGTCTATGTTTCGTGGTGCCATTTTGCCCGATGCACATGTCGTGCGTGCGGTTCAAAACGACGAAAGACTTGTTGGTGCCTGACGATTCCGCTCACGTGTGCTTAGAAGACATTGGCGCGGGGGCGCAGGTGGTGGGGGTGGAGCCGGGCGATGTTGTAACTGCGGTGGCTGTTCAGTGGCACGGCAGTCAGGCGCTCACCTTGACGTACCGCCGAGCTAACGGCTCGCTGGGAGAGCGGGTGCTGTTCCGTTCCGACGAGGTCGGGTTGCGACTGCTGGCGCCTGACGCTGCCGGGTCGTTCACCTTCGATGGTGACGGACGACTGTTCCGGCTAGCGGCAGAAGCAAGGCGTATTCGCTTGGCGCACCTGTTTGACCCGTATTTGGCTTTGGATGCCAGCCGGGTTCGGCCCTTGCCGCATCAGATCGAAGCTGTCTACGGCCACATGCTGCCTCGTCAGCCATTGCGTTTTCTGCTGGCCGACGACCCGGGTGCGGGCAAGACTGTGATGGCTGGCCTCTATATGAAAGAACTCAAGCTGCGAGGCGCGCTCGAACGGGCACTCATAGTGGTGCCGGGCAACCTGACTGCTCAATGGCAAGAGGAACTGCGCGACAAGTTCGATCTGCATTTCGGCATCGTCACCAGCGATGACCTTGACGCGATCGGGAGCGTCAACGTCTTTGAGCAACAACACCTGCTAATCGCCCGCGTCGATCAAATCGCCCGGCGCCGCGAAGAACTGGAGCCGTACCTGCGCCGGGGCGAGTGGGACCTCGTGGTGGTTGACGAGGCGCACCGCATGGCCGCCCATTTTTGGGGCGACGAAATCCGCAAGACACTGCGCTACCAACTCGGTGAACTTCTCGGAGCAAGCGCCCAGCATCTGCTCCTTATGACAGCCACGCCGCACAACGGCAAGGAGGAAGATTTCCAGTTGTTCTGTGCATTGCTCGACAGCGATCAGTTCGCCGGACGCTTCCGCGACGGTGTTCACGCGTCTGATCCGTCTGCCTTCATGCGTCGCATGACCAAGGAGTTGCTACTTACCTTCGACGGCCGCCCGCTGTTCCCTGAGCGCAGATCCACCACAGTGCGGTACCAACTGTCCGACTCTGAGATGACGTTGTACGACGAGGTGACCTCGTACGTGCGCGAGCAGATGAATGCTGCGGACCGAATTCGCGACGGCGGCGACGGCCGCCGCGGCAACACTGTCGGCTTCGCCTTGACCGTGCTGCAACGGCGCCTTGCGTCCTCGCCTGAAGCCATCTACCAGTCACTGCGCCGCCGCCGTCTCCGGCTGCAGAACCGCGTTGCCGAAGAACGTCAGGCGGCCCGCGCCGTCCGGCTGGGGCTGTCGAGCCGTCAAGAGCGTTTGTCGCGGTTGCTGGCTGCTGACGGTGACGACCCCGCTGCCCTCGATTACGACGCTTACGACGAGCTAGACGAGGCTGAACAAGCAGAAGTGGACACAGAGGTCGTGGACGCAGCAACCGCTGCTGCAACGATCGCCGAGCTTGAGTCGGAGATCGAGACGCTCACGAGTCTCGAACGGATTGCGTTTGCGCTGCGCGCCGAGGGCACCGACACGAAATGGACGCAACTGTCGCGCACGCTCAGCGATGCCTCTGAGATGCGTACACCGTTGGGTGACCGTCGCAAGCTGATCGTGTTCACCGAGCACCGTGACACGCTGAACTACCTCGTTGACAGGCTTCGGACGTTCTTGGGTTCACAAAAAGCAGTGGTGTTTATCTCGGGGAGCACCGGGCGCGACGAGCGCAGACGTATCCAGCACAGCTTTACCCAAGACTCCGCGGTGGAAGTGCTGGTCGCCACCGACGCAGCGGGCGAGGGCATCAACCTGCAACAGGCGCACTTGGTGGTCAACTACGACCTGCCGTGGAACCCGAATCGCATTGAGCAACGGTTCGGACGGGTGCATCGCATCGGCCAGACCGAGGTGTGCCACATGTGGAACTTGGTGGCCGACGAAACCCGCGAAGCGCAGGTGTATCTCCGTCTGTTGGAGAAAATCGAGCAGATGCGCGAGACCTTCAAGGGTCAGGTGTACGACGTACTGGGCGAAGTGCTCTCGGGTCGGGAACTGCGCGGTCTGCTTTTGGAAGCCATCCGCTACGGCGACCGGCCAGAGGTTCGTGAGCGTCTCGACGAAGTGATCGATGCCGAAGTGCCGGTCGAGATAGGGCGCAAGACCCGGCAGCAACACCAGAGCCGTCGTCAAGTTCGCACGCCCGCTATCTCGACTACCGCCCAGCGCTCGCTGCAGAGCAAGACGCTGTTGCGCATCTGGTGGAGCGCCATCGTGCAGACGGACGCAATGTTGAGATGCTTGGTATGGATCACGCTGTGAACACTTCCGCGCCAGAGCATCTCGCTGTAGTGCGTGTACGTACGGAGGCCAGAGTGCAGCGCACCCGCGAGGCAGTTCAGCGCCGCTTGACCAACGAGATCAACCACTGGGATAACCGAGCCGCCCAGCTGCAACTAGACGTTGACGCAGGACGAACCCCAAAAATGAACGTTGACACCGCCTGTCGGCGAGCCGATGACTACGCAAGCCGCCTGGAGACACGTTTGGCAGCACTGGAACAAGAGCGTTCGGTGAGCGCGCTGCCGCCGCGAGTGGTCGGCGGTGCCTTTGTGGTGCCCGAAGGTCTGCTGAGGGAGTTGGAGGCTGAGCGCGCGACCTCAAACTGCGCTGCATTCCCGTCGGAACCGCCATCGGGCGATGTGCTCACCAAGCGCGAGACCGAGCGACTGGCGATTGAGGCGGTGCTGGCCGCTGAGCGTGCTGTCGGCTGGGATCCTGTGGACATGAACTCCGAACGCCCCAACCACCCCGGCTTTGACATTCGATCGAGCTGGGTCGAAGCAGCGGTGACCCGCTACCGCTACATCGAAGTGAAGGGTCGCCAAGCCGGGGCCGCCACGGTCACCATCAGTCGCAACGAGATCCTCACCAGCCTGAACGAGTCCGAACGCTGGGTGCTGGCGCTGGTGGAAGTTCAGCCCACCACCAGCGACCCAAGTGCCAGAACCTTGGATGCCAGAACCACAGTGCGGTACGTGCCCGGCCCGCTGGAGGTGGGCACAGAGAGTCACTTATTCGACGTGACCAGTGTGAACTTCAGCTGGGCGTCGCTATGGGCACGCGGCCGCAGCCCTGCTGAGTTCGCTCGCCCGGCGCAAGAAGTCGAACAATGACCAAGAAGCTCATTGAGGTCGCACTGCCACTGGAAGAGATCAACACTGCGTCGGCCCGCGAGAAGTCGATCCGCCACGGTCACCCCTCCACGTTGCATCTGTGGTGGTCCCGGAAACCGTTGGCGGCCTGTCGGGCGGTGCTGTTCGCTCAACTCGTTGATGACCCGTCTGCTCATCTGGATCGGTACCCCACCGAAGAAGCACAAGACGAACGGCGCCGGGAACTGTTCGCGATCATCGAAGACCTTGTGCAGTGGAAGAACACCAACGACGAGACCGTGTTTCAGCGGGCGCGGGCCGAGATCGCTGCGTCGTGCGGTGATGCGCTGCCCGCGGTGATGGACCCATTCGCGGGTGGAGGCAGCATTCCTGCGGAGGCACAGCGACTCGGTTTGGCAGCACGAGCTAGCGATCTGAACCCGGTCGCGGTGCTCATCAACAAGGCACTGGTGGAGATACCACCCAAGTTCGCTGGGCGTGTGCCAGTCTCCGAAGGGGGACTCGGCATAGCGCCGGAGCTTGACTATCTGGGTGCCACAGGCTTGGCGGCAGATGTCCGTCACTACGGCGAGGTGCTGCGCGACATCGCCCACGAGCGTGTCGGCAGCCTGTACCCGTCGGTGAGCAGTCCGAGCGACGACCAAGCGACGGTGATTGCGTGGCTGTGGGCGCGCACAGTGCCGTGCCCCAATCCCGCTTGCGAAGCGACGATGCCGTTGCTCAATTCGTTTGCGCTGTCGAGGAGACGCAACCGTCAGGCCTGGCTGGCACCGCAGGTCAACGTCGCCGATGGGTCGGTGCGCTTTGTGGTCCGTCACGGTGACGGTTGCCCGTCCAAGGGCACCGTGACCCGCCGCGGCGCAACCTGTTTGGTGTGTGAGACGACGGTGCCGCTCAGCGAAGTGAGGTCCGCGGCTCAAGCAGGTGGACTCGGCTCACAGCTTGTTTGTGTGGTGGCCCAAGGCGAGCGTGGCCGCACCTACATAGAGGCCAACGATGCCCAAGTCGAAGCTTCGCAGGTGCCGATGCCCGAGGCTGCGCCGCTGGGCAGCCTCCCTGCCAAGGCGCTCGGGTTCCGTGTCCAGCAGTACGGCTTGACTGAATGGGCTGATCTGTTCACTGCGCGTCAGCTGACCACATTGTGCGCGCTCACCGAGGCATTGCCTGAGGTGCGCGACCAAGTGGAACGAGAAGCAGCTGTGGCAGGGTTCGACGACGACTCTCGACGGCTCCGCGAGGGCGGCATGGGCGCGGCGGCCTACGCCGATGCGGTCACTCACTACTTGGCGCTGACCATCGGACGCCTTGCCAACCGCACCTCTTCCCAGTGTTTCTGGAACCCGGGGAGAGAGACACTTGAGCAGGTATTCGCCCGACCGGCACTGCCAATGATCTGGGTGTACGCGGAAGGCAATCCGTTTTCGACGTCGACTGGCAACTTCATGGGTCAGCTTGACTATCTCGTTGAGGTGATGCGCCGTCTCCCGTCCGCGCCGCCCGGCTGGGCTACACAGCGAGATGCCCGAGAATCTGATCCGAGCGTGGGCAACGGCGAGGTAGCACCTGTTGTGGTGTGTACCGACCCGCCCTACTACGACAACATCCCGTATGCCGATCTGTCCGATTTTTTCTACATCTGGCTCCGGCGCTGCCTCACGGACATCTGGCCAAACCTGTTCGACACGTTGAAGGTGCCCAAGGCATCCGAGCTGATTGCCGAACCGGCCCGCCACGACGGCTGGGATGCTGCTGCGGCTTTCTTTGAGGGTGGTCTGCGCGATGCGTTTCGCTCTATGGCGGACGCGCACGACGATCGCTTCCCGTGGACGGTCTTCTACGCCTTCAAGCAGTCTGAGACCGACGCGTCGGGTACTGCGTCGACGGGTTGGGAGACCATGCTCGAAGGGTTGCTCGATAGCGGGGCCATGATTGAGCGCACCTGGCCGATCCGCACTGAACAACCTGGCGGACTACGCGAAGTGGGCCGGGCCGCTCTGGCATCGTCGATCATCTTGGTGTGCCGCCGCCGCCCTGCCGATGCGCCGGTGGTGAGCCGCCGCAACTTTCTGACGGCGCTGCGCCAAGAGCTTCCCGAGGCGCTGCGCGGATTACAGCAAGAGAACATCGCCCCAGTCGACTTGGCACAGTCGTCCATCGGGCCGGGTATGGCAGTCTTCTCCCGCTACAGCCGCGTGGTTGAGCCCGATGGCAGTTCGATGACCGTGCGCGATGCCTTGGCTGAGATCAACCGAGCGCTCGACGCGGTGCTTGAAGAGCACGAGGGCAGCCTTGATGCTGATACTCGCTGGGCGCTCGCTTGGTACACGCAATACGGCCACAACATCGGCCCCGCTGGTGAGGCCGACACGCTCTGCAAAGCCAAGAACACTTCCCTCGGCGGACTCGTCCAAGCAGGCATTCTGTGGCAGCAAGGCAACGAATGCCGGCTGCTCAAAGCTGATGAACTCAACGAGCAATGGCACCCGGCCACCGACAGGCGCCGAACGGTGTGGGAGACCACGCTGCACCTGCGGCTGACACTCATGCGCGACGGCACCGAGGCGGCAGGTGCGCTGCTGCAAGCCGCCGGTGCCAGCGACGATGCACCCCGCGACCTCGCCTATCGGCTCTTCCATATTTGCGAGCGCACCGGCAGCCAGTCTGAAGCTCTCGCCTACAACGCTCTGGTCATCGCATGGCCCGACCTAGCCCGCCAAGCTCAAACCTCCGACGGCACCCTCGCCTTCCAGTAACCGACACCCGGAGCGTTGCCGCGGACTTCCTCGCTGTTCGGCACTTGTCAGCCGGGGTCTATGGCTCCTGTGGAATCGGAACGTGAACGATGCTTGCCCTTCGGATGAATGCCCGGCCGAGATGGTTCTCCACGATCTTGATGACACCGGTGTGGTTCATGGTGTGGTTGACGGCGTGATGCACACTCAACACGAGATCTTGCAGGCGTTGGTCAGATTCCAGCATCGTGATGTTCAGCCCTAACGACCGAAGCCGGTTGGCATTCAGTCGGCGGCCGTGGCTATTGAACTCCTCGTAGTTGGCCAATTCACTGGAGACGCTGAGAGCCTTCGATTCGCGGTCTTCATCACCAGCGAACATGTATGTCGTCAGCCATTCCGTGACCATCGATTTCGCAAGTTCCTCGGCATTCTCGCATATCTGTAGCAGTGCTGGTGCCATGCTGCGCAGAATCGGCAACCAAGCCGCGGTGTGCTCGGGGTGGTCAGCGAGGTCTCGGCGTGCCTCGTTGAACTGGGCCCGAATCGCAGCAGCAGGTGCTGAGCGGGACCCTCGGGAGTGGCAATAGTGATCTGCGGATCGATAGGGCCGAGCTGTGAGTGAGTACCCATCACAATCTCATCGGCGGCCATTGCGACCATCGTGGCGGCTGACATGGCTGCCACGGGCACAACAACACGCAGCGTCGGGAAGCGTCCACGCAAGTAGTCCACGATCGCCTCGGCCGCTTCAGCCGTGCCGCCCGGAGAGTGCAGGATCAGGTCCAATGGCACAGATGTCGGCAGACCGTGTACCACCTCCATGAACGCTCCGATGTCAGGGTCAAGTGAGATCGAGACATCGTCGGGCGATGTGCCGGGCGGCGGCGCGAAACCTGCCGTCTCGTACACGATGACCGAGTGCCCGGTGTACTCGGCAAGGCTGCGGAGGTGTCTGCGGCGTACTTTGTCGAAGTCGGGCGCGCCGTTAGGGAGCAGGAGATTCAGCAGTTCCTGTTCGACTTCGCCCCATGTGCCCATTGGATTGGGATTGGTTAGTTGGTGAAGCTTGCTGCACGCTCAGCGCTGGTGGAAGATGTCTTGCGCACTGGGATTGTGTACGCAGCCGCTGCTGCGTAGTGGAGCATCGCTGCTTCGTATAGTTCAATGGCCTCTGCCACACCGGGTGGTGCAGCTTGACCCAAGATGGCCTGCGACCCGCCGTCAGTGTCAGAGCCAAGAACATGTGGTGTGTTGCTCATGGTCTTGTCTCCTTGCACGGCTTCAGGGTAACTGCTCATCAGTCTGCTTTGAGCACAGAGTGCGCATAATGGAGACACTCGCTAGGCGGGCGTGCGATGCCATCGGCCCGGTAGGCGAGGGTTCGGTGAACCCAGATCAGCAGTAACGGCGGAGAACCACGATGGCGGAGATGAGCAATCGGGCGCGGGTGGGAGAGGCCTTTGAGATCCTTGCCCGCTGTCTTGGGCCGTTCGTGGATCGACACATGTCGCAAGGTCCAGGCGGCGGCGCGGACTGGGCGGCTCGGCTCGCCTCCACTGCTCGGCCGCCCATTTCGGAGTTCTCCACAGAGGATCCGGCGTTTCTGCTGCGTGTTATCGCCGATTGCTGGCGGGGGACTTTCGAGCGGCAGCTGCCTCGCAGCGCGCGCAACGTTGTGTTTGCCCTTCGGGACAAACGGAACGATTGGGCACACAACAAGCGCTTCCGCCTGAATGACACGCAGTACACACTCAGCGCCATCGTTTCTCTCATCGAAGCCGTGGCACCGCAGGGCGCGACCGCAGTGGAGGAACTGCTGCACGATCTCAACCGCATCGAATACGAACGTGTCCAAAAAACTGAGCAGAGCAAGACCCCGAATGCTGCTGTCAATGTGCTCAACGCAGCGCAGCGCGGCCTGAAGCCGTGGCGTGAGGTCATTGCACCGCACGACGACATCCATTCTGGAAAGTTCACCGTCGCAGAGTTCGCAGCTGACCTCGACATGGTTCGCCAAGGAATCGGCAGCGACGAGTACTCCGACGCTTGCCGCTTCTTCGAGCGCACCTATCTGACGGTCGGGTTGCGCGGGTTGTTGAGCTTGGCGATCAAGCGTGTGACGGGCCAAGGTGGGCAGCCGGTCATCAGCTGCCAGACCAATTTCGGCGGTGGTAAGACACACAGCCTGATAGCCCTGTACCACCTGATGTTGGGTATCGATCCTGCTCAGATGCCGCCCGAGCTTGTCGAGCTTGTACGCAGTGCAGGCATTGACAAGATGCCAGAAGTCAACTGCGCCGTGGTCGTGGGTAATCGGTTCGGTGCCGGTGAAGTGCATACCAAACCCGACGGCACCGAGGTCAACACGATCTGGGGCGAGATCGCTTGGCAGCTCGGAGGCCGAGCGGCGTACGACCTGCTTGCCGACAGCGACCGCAACCGAGTCAACCCGGGCGATGGAATCCGTGATGTGCTCACCGTGTGCTCCCCCTGCCTAGTGCTGATCGACGAGTGGGTCGCGTATGCCCGCGAGCTGTACGAGCGCACCGACCTGCCCGGCGGCAGTTTTGACTCGCAATTCAGCTTCGCCCAGACGCTCTCCGAAGCGGCAAAGGCCACCGATGGCGCGCTCGTGGTGGTTTCTATCCCCGCATCAGAGGAAGCGGACTCAGACGACGAGAACTTCGGTGTGTCCAGCTTGGAGATCGGCGGTACTGCCGGCCGGGAAGCGTTGCGGCGGCTGACGAACGTCACGAACCGGCTTGCTGAGACATGGCAGCCGGCCAGCGGAGACGAGAGTTATGAGATAGTGCGTCGTCGCCTGTTTGAGCCGCTCAGCGACGAGGCCCGCGAGCACCGTGACGCAACCGCAGAAGCTTTCGGGCAGTTGTACCGGTCGCGTCGCAGCGACTTTCCCGCCGAATGTTCCGAGGTCGCCTATGTCGAACGGATCAAGGCGGCATATCCGATTCACCCAGAATTGTTCGACCGGTTGTATCAGGATTGGTCGGCGATTGACCGGTTCCAGCGGACTCGTGGCGTGTTGCGGTTGATGGCAGCAACCATCGATTCACTGTGGGCCAGCGACGACAAGTCGCCCTTGATTCTCCCGTGCTCCATCCCGCTCGGCGACGACCGTGTCGTTAACGAACTGGCAGGCCGCCTGAGCGACTACTGGCATCCCGTCATCTCGTCGGATGTTGACGGGCACGACTCACATGCCACTCAGATCGACCGCGGCACACCTCACCTTGGAGCCTTGCATGCCACCCGCCGGGTTGCCCGCACCATCTTCGTTGGAGCCACGCCCCGAGTGGGCAGCACAAACCAAGGTCTCGATGTTCGACGTGTTCGCTTGGGTTCTACCTTCGCAGGCGATCCATCTGGTCCGTTCTCTGATGCGCTGAGCCGCATCGCTGCCGAGGCACCGTACCTCTACGTGGATCGCGACCGGTACTGGTTCGATCGACAGCAGAACGTCACGCGCACAGCGCAGGATGAGGTGCAAAATCTGCTTGACGGTGAGCGGCACGAAGTCCAGGCTGAAATCGTCCGTCGGATGCGTGAAGGAGCCGGACGCAGCTTGCGCAACAGCCCTTTCGCGGGGCTGCACATAGCACCCACCGGTCCCGCCGACGTGGCCGACGAACCTCGTGCTCGGCTGGTGATTTTGGAGCCAAGTGCCCCGCTAACCGTGAACTCCGAGGACTCTCCAGCGCTGGCGACTGCCCGCGAGATCCTTGAGCAGCGGGGGGCGGGTGCCCGCCAGTTCCGCAACATGATCGTGTTCGTGGCGGCGGAACATCGAGCAGTTGAGGGGCTGGAGCAGGCGGCAGCCGAGTACTTGGCGTGGGACGGCATCTGTAGTCGCCACGAGGAACTGAATCTCGACGCTCAGCAGAGGAAACTTGCACAGACGCTGCGTGAACGGGCCGACCAAGCGGCAGGTCTGCGCGTAGTTGAGGCGTATCGGTATCTCCTAGTACCGCAGCAACACGAGCCACGGGGCGGGATCGACTTGGAAGCAGTGAGGATCGATGCCGACCGAGCGGAACGAAGCTCGGACAGTGGATCGGTTCATGGCGGCAGCCTCGGCGGGCATATGGCGCCGGCCCTGCGGATTGCCGAGAGCGCTGGTCGGCGTTTGCTGAACGACGGCACATTGGCTGTTCAGTTCCCTGCGGTGATTCTGCGACAGCAACTAGACGGTGTGCTGGCATCGCGCTGGTCCGACGGGCACGTCCCGGTGTCGGTGCTCTGGGAGGACATGGCTCGCTACGTCTACCTGCCGCGGCTGCGCGACCAAGACGTGCTGCTGGGCACGGTTGCGGCTGGGCCCGACGGCATCATGTGGAACACCGAAGGCTTCGGTGTGGCGGTCTCCTATGACGAACAGGCCAACCGTTACGACGGCTTGAGTATGCCTGGCCAGCCAGCAGGAGCGATTTCGCCCTCGACGTTGGTGGTGCGAGCTGATCTGCTCAAAGCGCAACATGAGCGAGATCGACAGCAGGCAGGTGTGGATGCTCAACGCCAGTCCGAAGCTGCCGATATGCAGTCAAAGCAACCGTTCGCGGATCACCAGACCAGCGGCGATGCCGACGCGGGCGGTACTGCTGGCGCTGCAAGAGACCAGGGCGATGCTGCTGAGAGCGCACTTCGGGTGTTCCGCGGTTCGGTCAAGTTGGACGCGACCCGGCCGACGCAATCGTTCACCAGACTCAGCGATGGTGTGCTGACACGAATCCTCGGCCATCCCGACGCAGAGGTTGACATTCGAGTTGAGATTGAGGTCCGCCGACCAACCGGCTTTGACAACAATGTGATTCGCAACGTCAACGAAAACACCCGAGAACTCAACTTCGAAGAAGGCACCGGCTTCACCTCAGATTGACTGAGAATGTTTGAGCGGTGTGTAAGCCCTCAAGTCGTCATCGGCCAGTTGCAGGAACGAAGTGATGTCATCTGTAATCGGCTGCTGAAAACTCAATAACTCTGGGATTCCCGCCAGAGCCAGTGGAGTTCAATCTGCGCGAGGCGTAGCGATCACCCACCAGTGAGGGTGAGAGTCGGATTCACGCACATCTTCCACGATCTGCCGCCAGTCACAGTGCCGTTGAGTGTTGCGGACAGCTCGTCCGCGAAACTCTTTGCCTGTCTTCTCAAGTCAGGCGGTTGACGGCTCAAAGGTGGAGACGATGAACCATGTGCGGCGGGCGCGTTGTTGCCTCCCTTGTGGGTTTGCGTTGCGCCGGTACCGTTCTTGGCGCATGTCTGAGACTCCCCAAGCGGCTACGGCGTCGGTTTCGGTGTCGGCTTCGGCGCTAGCCGCGGATCATCCCATCCACCGGCTCAAAGACAGTCTGTACCTGCGGGCGGCACGCTGTCGACGGACCGAACAGGTACCGGTGTGGTTTCAGCGGCAAGCCGGTCGCTCGCTGCCGGAATACCGGGCGCTGCGCGGGCAGGGCAGCATCCTTGACGCCATCGCCGATCCGGCCACCGCTGCTGAGATCACCTTGCAGCCTGTGCGGCGCTACGGCGTTGATGCGGCCGTGCTGTTCTCTGACATCGTCGTACCTGCCGCCGCTGTTGGCTTCGGTATCGACGTCGTACCCGGCGTCGGGCCAGTGGCCGCCAAACCGCTGCGAAGTCGCGCCGACCTCGACCGCCTGCCAGAACTCGACGCTGAAACGCACACCCCGTACGTACTCGACACCGTTCGGCGTCTCACCACCGAACTCAACGTGCCGCTGGTTGGCTTCGCTGGTGCGCCGTTTACGGTGGCGAGCTACTTGGTTGAAGGCGCACCCTCCCGCCAGCACCTGCGAACCAAATCGCTGATGCACACAGACACGGCGCTGTGGCACGACCTCATGGAACGACTGGCATCCATTGCTGTTGCTTCCATGAGATCGCAGGTGCTCGCCGGTGCCAGCGCTGTGCAGTTGTTCGACTCTTGGGCGGGAACACTCTCGCCCGCCGACTATGCGATGTTTGTGGCACCCCACAGCAAACGGGTCTTCGACGAGTTGGCCGACCTTGGCGTGCCGCGGGCACATTTCGGTGTCGGCACCGGCGAACTGCTCAACCAGATGGCCCAAGTGGGCGCCGATGTCGTGGGCATCGACTGGCGGGTGCCGCTTGATGCGGCCCGCAACCGGGTTGGACCCGGCATCGCGCTGCAAGGCAATCTCGACCCGGCGCTGTGTGTGGCGGGCTGGGACGCTGTGCGTCCTGCTGCCGACCGCATCTTGGCCGAAGGCACGAAAGAAACCGGATTCATATTCAACTTGGGTCACGGCGTGCTGCCCGAAACTGATCCCGCTGTGCTTGAACGGCTGACCGATTACGTGCATGCGTACCGGCGGCCACTGCGCAACGGTATCCAAGACCCAGAGGCCGAACCGGCAGGCCCATGACACCGCAGCGGGTTGTGGTGGTCGGCGGCGGCATCAGCGGATTGACTGCCGCTTACCGTTTGCTGCACCCTGCCAACGCAAAAACCGAAGTGCCCGAAGTGGTGTTGATTGACAGCGCCGAGCGGTTGGGCGGCAAGATTCTCACGACACCGTTTGAGGGCAGCCCTGTTGATGAGGGTGCCGACGCGTTCTTGCTGCGGGTGCCGTGGGCTACCGAACTCTGCGACGAGCTAGGCCTCTTAGATGAGCGCATCTCGCCGAGCGTCGGCGGCGCGTCGGTGATCCATCCCGGCAAGCTCCACCCGCAACTGACACCGTTGCCCGACGGCATGATCGGTGGGGTGCCCACGAGCTTGGGGCCGCTCGTGCGTTCTCCTCTGCTCAACCCGGCTGCCAAGCTGCGCGCCGCCGCCGACTGCTTTTTGCCGCGTCGATTCACGGCGCTGCGCCTGCGGGACCCCGACAGGCCCAGCTCCCCTAGGGCCAGCTCCCCTGGGGCCAGTTCTTCTGGGGCTGCCCGTGCGGTTGGGGAGTTTGGCAGCGACGCGTCGGCTGGGGGGCGTGGTGCTGTCAGCGTGGGCGACCTCGTGCGCACCCGGCTCGGCGCAGCAGTGGCCTCCCAAGTGGTCGATCCGTTGCTCGGCAGCATCAGCGCTGGGCACATCGACCGGCTAGATGCGGTAACGTCCGCGCCGATTCTCGTTCAGGCGTTGGAGCGCAGCCACTCGCTCATGGGGGGGTTGCGTCGGATGCAGCCGCCCCGTCCAGCCGGAACACCGGCACCTGTCTTTGGCAGCTTTGAGGTTGGGATGGGTCGGCTGGTTGAAGCCCTGACCGCATGTCTGGATCAGTGCGTCCTGCGTCTGGGTGCTCCGGTGAGGGCAATCCGCCGACCCCAGATCACAGGAACCCGATTCGCTGTGGACATTGGGTCTGCTGTGGACGGTGGACCCAAGACGGGTGAGTCCAAGACACTCGACGCTGATGCTGTCATCGTTGCTGCGCCTGCTCATTGTGCGGCACAGATGTTGCCGGACGCGCCCGATGCCACAGCGGCGCTGGGGCTCATCGACTACGCCTCGGTTGCCGTTGTAACGCTCAGCGTGCGCGCCGATGCCGTTGAAGCACCCACTCAGGCCGGCTTTTTGGTGACCCGCAACACCGGTTGGTTGACGACCGCTTGCAGTTACGGCTCAGCGAAGTGGCCGCACTGGTCTGGGGGCCACAGCAAGACCGACGCTGCGAGCATCATTTTGCGCGTCTCAGTCGGCCGCGATGATGATGACCGCCACACCCACCTCGACGACACTGCATTGCTGGGTGCTGTGCTAGCAGAACTCTCCAGCCTTCCGGCGCTGCGGCACCTGAGCGAACCCGGCACCGTACACGCATGGCGCATCTCGCGTTGGGAGCAGTCGTTGCCGCAGTACCGCCCAGGCCACAGCCATCTCGTCGACTGCATCGAAGAGGCGCTCACTCGGGAACTCCCCGGCGTGTTCGTGACTGGTGCTGCCTACCGCGGCCTTGGTATTCCTGCATGCATCCGGCAGGGCAACGAAGCAGCCGCGCAAGCAGTAGCGCATCTCGCCACAATCCGCACCGCTGACTCGTCGTGACCGACTGGCCCACACGCGGCGACGACCCAGCCGCCACGAACCGGTCGGACTTTTCGACATGAGTGGCCCCCGTATGCGGGACCGGTTGCTGCGAGACAGTCTCGCTTCCGCTCTCGGGGTGCTCACGATGCTCTCGCTGCCGCCTTGGGAGCAGTTCGCGCTCGGCCCTATCGGGTTGGGCCTGTGGCTGAAGTTCTGCGTCGGGCCACAGCCGCGCTGGCGTGGCCGGCTGGAAGTAGCTGTTGCATTCTGGCTGGGCGCCTATTTGTTCGGCTTGTTCTGGATGACCGAACTGACTGTGCCGGGATGGATCGCAGCCGTGCCAGTCGAAGCGTTCATCATGGCACTGCCGCTGTCGCTGATCCCCCCCAACGGCCGATGGCGAGCGATTGGCATGCCAGCGGCACTGGTGCTGGGCGAAGCGGTCCGCTGGAGCGTGCCCTTCGGCGGTGTGCCCATGTCGAACCTTGCGTTGGGTCAGGTGAGCGGGCCGCTGTTGGGCACAGCGGTTCTCGCGGGTCCGTTGGGAGTGATCGCCCTCATCGGCGTGGGCGCTGTGGTGATCGAGCGGCTCTGCGCTCGATATTGGCGCGGTGTGTGGCAGCCGCTGCTCATCGCGATCGGCGTTCAGACCTTGGCGTTAGTGGTGCCGGACACAACCGTTGACCAGACCATCACAGTGGCGGTCACTCAGGCCGGTGGCGAACTTGGCACTCATACCGACACTCCGCAGCGCAGCGTGGAGCGGCGCCACTTCGACACCACTGCGGCTTGGCAGGGCACAGCCGACCTGCTGGTCTGGAGCGAGAGCAGCAACTCCGCCGACGAGCCACTTGAGACCTCTGAGTCGCTGGCCGCACTGGAGTCGCTGGCAGCGTCGCGCGATCTGGTCCTCGTTGCCAACTTCTACGAGCGAGCAGCCGATGGTGAGCGTTTTCGCAACGCCACTGTTGCCATCGATCCGCTGACGGGACTCGCAGATCGTTACGACAAAGCCCATCTGGTGCCCTTCGGTGAGTACGTGCCGCTGCGCGGCATCGTCGAGCCTTTCGCTGATCTGTCGCTGATCTCCCGCGAGGCAATAGCCGGCGAAGGCCCCGGTGTGTTGTCGACCTCACTGGGTGAAATCGCGGTCCTCACGTCTTATGAGGTGTACTTCAGCGACCTCGTGCGCGACGGGGTACGGGCACAAGGACGCATCGTGGTCAACCCCACGCTCGCTTCGTCTTACAGCACCTCAGTGGTGCCCGCCCAGTCACTTGCCAGCGCCCGGCTGCGGGCTGTTGAATCTGGACGCTGGGTAGTGCAGTCGTCCACCACTGGTTACAGCGCGATTGTCTCACCCGACGGAGCGGTTGTCGCCCGCAGTGACCTTCGTTCCTCCGTTGTCCTTGTTGGTGATGTCGAGCTTCGCTCCGGCATCACACCAGCGGTTTTCCTGGGTTCGTGGCCGCTGGCGGCGCTGGCTGCCTTGGTGCTGATGCGGTGCATCGCGCTGATCCGCAAGCCCAGAAATCCTGCCAAGCGGTGACTGGCCGCAAGTAGCCTTGACCGGTCCCCGACCGTGGTGACCAGCCCAGCGTGAGCCATCCGGAAATCCAGGCAGAACAAGCCCATATCGACCGCGCCTATGCACTGCTGGAATCTTCCCGGCAGCGGGCGCGGCGACTGCGCGAGATGGTCGAAGTCGGTCGTGGCGGCACCCGCCAGGCACGTTTTGAACGAGACGTAATTGAGGACGCCGTCGCAGGTCGGCTGAGCCAGCTCGAGTTGGGTTCGTCGTCGTTGGTGTTCGGTCGCATCGACCGACCCGCCCGAGCGCACGCTGCTGCCCGAGAACCTGCCGCCCAAGAATCTGCCGCCCAAGAATCTGCCAGTGGGTCCGCTGATGGGCCGGGCGCTGATGGGCCGGACAGCAGCCGTGATGGCTACGGCGCAGCTGAGACATTTTACATCGGCAGGCTCGCGGTCGCCGATGAGCAGCAGGAACCTGTGGTGGTGGACTGGCGAGCGCCGATCGCTGAGCCTTTCTTCCGCGCCACCGGTGGCGACCCGCTCGGTCTGCTTCGACGCCGCCATTTCGTTTGCCGCGGTCGAGTGCTCGCCGATCTCGAAGACGAAGTCTTCGACCTCGACGCTTTAGACGACGACAGCACCGACAACGACGACACTGGTCCTCGGCTGAACGCCCACGGTGCGCTGTATGCCGCGCTGCAAGAGCGTCGGGACGGCCAGCTGCGACAGGTCGTGGCCACCATCCAAGCCGAACAGGACGAGATCATTCGCAGTCCGCGCAAGGGCATCTTGGTGTGCCAAGGCGGTCCGGGCACCGGCAAAACAATCGTGGCGCTGCACCGTGCCGCGTACCTGCTGTACACCTACCGCTTCCCACTGGCCGGCCAGGGGGTGCTGGTGATTGGCCCTAACCGGCTATTCCTGCGCTATGTCGAACGCGTGCTGCCCAGCTTGGGCGAGGCAGGTGTTCATCTGTTCGTGCTGGCTGACCTGTTCAACGAGCTATTCCCCGACGTTCAGATTCGGCTAGCGGACACGACTGCTGTGGCCCGGGCGAAGGGCGATATCGCTATGTCGCAAGTCGTCGCCAACGCTGTGAGAGACCGTCAGCGTCCGCTGCGCGGCGACCTGCGCCTTGAGTTCGGCTTGGGCTATGTGACACTGACCTCAAGCGCGTCGCGGGCGATTGTGGCTGAGGCCCGCCGCCGCTTCCGCCACCACAACGCAGGCCGGGCCTACGTTGAGCAAGCCGTCTATGCGGCTATGTCGGCCTCGCATCGACGCCGACCTGAGACCGCCAAACTGCGTGAGCGGTTCGCTCGCCACCCTGAGATGATGGCTGCGTTTGAGCGCATGTGGCCTCAACTGACACCTGCGCAATTGCTGCGCGATCTGTACGGCTCGCGTGCGTTGCTGCGCTCAGCAGCGCAAGGCGTGCTCGAACAAGACGAATGGATGTCGCTGCACCGCCCCCGCGGCGACAGCCCCGATAGCTACGAGTGGAGCGACGCCGACGTGCCGTTGCTCGATGAGGCCTACGCCGTGCTGGGTCCGCGCTCGGGCACTCGCAAGAGTCGCCGCGACGCCGACATCCGCACCTACGGCCACATCGTGGTTGACGAATGCCAAGACCAGCCGCCGATGGCGCTGCGGATGATCGCTCGCCGCTCGCTCAACGGCTCCATGACACTGGTCGGCGACATCGCCCAAGCCACCTCGGCGCACGCCCCGTTGAACTGGCAGGAGATCCTCTGCCATCTGCCAAGGGGCCCCATCGCGCCCCGCCTGTCGGAGCTGACGCTGAGCTATCGCATCCCCCAACCAAGCCTCGAACTGGCCAACCGAGTGCTCGCTGCTGCCGCTGTGGGGCTAGCACCACCCGAGGCTGTGCGCATCGGTGGCTCACCACCGCGTTTTATCGTCGTAACCGGCGAGATGGCATCCGCTGTGGCTGAGGTGGTAAGCGCCGAAGCTGCGGCGCTCGACGGTGGTTCGGTGCTGGTGGCGTCGCCGGTGGCGCTCATCGACGAGATTGCTTCGTCGTTATCAGACGCCGGGATGGATTTCGGCCGTGCCACTGCTGCGAGCCGCAACACCACCGGGGCGCTTCACCCCCGTGTCACGCTGGCGCCTGTACGGCTGTGCAAGGGACTCGAAACCGACGGTGTCGTGGTGGTGGAACCCGCCGCCATAGTGGACGAAGAGCCACAAGGACTGCGAGCGCTGTACGTGGCACTGACTCGCGCCACTAAGCGGGTCGCTGTGGTCTGGTGCCGACCACTGCCGGATCCTCTACAAGACCGAGCGGCGGGCCAAGCACATGACGACCAATCCAGCCCCACCGCTGTTCGATCTGAGTTTCGACCCTGATGCACCCGGCGTTGGGTGCCTTCACTGCACCGACCGCCGAATGGTTTGCTTCGGCTTTCGCGGCACCCACGCCGTGCCAGATCGCGGGTTGGAAGGCCATATCGGCGGGGCGGCACTGCCTAATCGCAGCTCCCACCGGCTCGGGCAAGACGCTCGCAGCCTTCTTGTGGGCCATAGATCAGGTCATGTCCGAGCCCGAGCCGCCGCCTTCGGAGCGCACGCGGGTGCTGTACTTGTCGCCGCTGCGCGCTTTGGCAGTGGATATCAACAAAAACCTGCGGGTGCCGCTAGAGGGCATCGGCGGTGCTGCGGAACGCCTTGGCATTGATGTGCATGTGCCGACCGTCGGCGTGCGCACCGGCGATACCAGCGCCGCTGAGCGCCGTCGGCTCGTCACTCGCCCAGCCGACATCGCCATCACCACGCCCGAGTCGCTGTACCTGATGCTGACTTCCGGGGCGCGGCAGACGCTGCGGTGGGTGCGCTGGGTCATTGTTGACGAGATCCACGCGGTCGCTGCCACCAAGCGCGGGACGCATCTGGCGTTGTCGCTGGAGCGGCTGTGCGAACTGGCTGCGACCAACCGACCGGGGCCGCAGCGGATCGGCCTGTCGGCTACACAGCGACCACTGTCGGAAATTGCTCTGTTTTTGGGCGGCAACGATTCCGACCGTCCCGATGAGCGCCATGTTGAGATCACCGATGTGGGCGCAACCAAGCAGCTAGATGTGGAAGTGATTGCCGGAGTGTCCGACATGGGCGATCTGGTGGCTGCCAGCGCTGGGGCTGAACCTAACCTCGCTGTGTACCCCACTGACCCGGCAGCCCCGGCAGCCCCAGTAGATCCCGCAGGCCCCGCAGCCCCAGCAATTCCAGCAGCGCTGTCGGAGTCGCATTCGGGCAGCATCTGGCCCTCCATTCACCCACGCTTGCTGGCGCTGATCTACGCGCACCGTTCCACGATCATCTTCGTTAATGCCCGCCGGTTAGCTGAGCGGCTAGCTGCCCGACTCAACGAACTGCATCAGTGGGGCCGCAACCGAGCGGCCGAAGCCGAGGGCATCTCTCTGCCTGAAGGTCTCGGGCTGGTGCGAGCGCATCATGGATCGCTCAGCCGGTCCCAGCGCCTCAGCATCGAAGACGATCTCAAGTCTGGGCGCGTGCGCGCCATCGTGGCCACGTCATCGCTGGAGCTAGGCATCGACATGGGCGCAGTCGATCTTGTGATTCACGTGGCGTCACCTCCTTCAGTTGCCGCCGGGATGCAGCGCATCGGGCGTGCGGGTCATCAGGTCGGCAAGCCAAGCGTGGGCAAGATCTTCCCCCGCCATCGGGGTGAGCTTGTTGAGGCGGCCGTGGTGGCGCAGCGGATGTGCGCCGGCGAGATCGAACACATCCGCTTCCCCCGCCAGCCGCTTGACGTATTGGCCCAACAGATCGTTGCCATGGTCGCTGTGGACGACTGGTCGGTTGACGACCTCCTGCGTGTCGTGCGGCGAGCGGCACCCTACGCCCAGCTCAGCACTGAGGTGCTCAGCTCGGTGCTGGAATTGCTGGCCGGTCGGTATCCGTCTGAGGAGTTCCGCGAACTGCGTCCACGCATCGTGTGGGACCGCACCACCGGGATGCTGCGTCCGCGCCAAGGCGCTGGCCGCCTTGCGGTCACCAACGCCGGCTCTATTCCCGACCGGGGCTCCTATGCGGTGTTTACCACCGAGGGGTCGCGTGTTGGTGAGCTGGACGAGGAGATGGTGTACGAGGCGCGAGTGGGCGAGACGTTTCTGCTGGGAGCGTCAACTTGGCGCATAGCCGAGATCACTTTTGACCGGGTGGTGGTAACTCCAGCGCCAGCAGAGCCGGGCAAAATGCCGTTCTGGCACGGAGACGGACCCGGACGACCGTTGGAGCTGGGCCGAGCCGTGGGGGCGTTTATCCGTGCAGTGAGCGACGAGCTGCCCGTCGATCTCCAATCCCACCTGATGCAGCTCGATCTGATGCAGTCCGATGCTCACCAGGTTGAGCTTGTTGCTGCCGTTGAACCCACCGTCCGGCTCGTTGAGCGGCTGCAGCGCGAGAATTGTCTAGACCGCTGGGCTGCGATCAACGTGCTGCGCTACCTAGACGCTCAGCGGGCAGCGACCGGTGTGGTGCCCGACGATCGCACCGTCGTGGTGGAGCGCTTTCGTGATGAGATCGGTGACTGGCGCATCTGCATCCTCACCCCGTTCGGCGCGCGGGTGCATGCACCTTGGGGCATTGCGTTGCAGTCCAAGTTCGCCCAGCAAGCCGCTCAAGGCAGAGACACAGCTGACCACCTCGGCGGCATCGGCGGTCTCGAGGTGTTGTGGAGCGACGACGGCATCGTGCTGCGGGTGCCAGACATCTGGCCCCCCGACGATCCCAACGGCGCCGCCATGTCTTCTGGCAGGCACTCGTGGGACTCGCTAGCGGCAGGCGGCGTGCCTGTGCTGGATGGGTCAGATCTGGCGCTCGATCCCGAAGAGGTCCACGAGGCGATTGTCAGCCATCTGCCCTCGACGGCGCTGTTTGCGTCCCGTTTTCGGGAAGTTGCGGGCCGTGCGTTGTTGCTGCCGCGACGTCGGCCAGGTGAGCGAGTGCCGTTGTGGCAACAACGCCAGCGCTCAGCGGGGCTGCTGGAGGTTGCGGCCAAGTACCCGAGCTTCCCGATGCTGCTCGAAGCATCCCGGGAGTGCCTGCAAGAAGTGTTCGACGTGCCGGCGCTCGTCGAGGTGATGGCCGATATCAAGTCCACCAAGATCCGTATGGTGACCGTTGACACCGACGGTGCCTCGCCAATGGCGCAGAGCTTGCTGTTCGATTGGATTTCGGTGTTCATGTACGGCGGTGACGCGCCCTTGGCCGAGCGCCGCGCCGCTGCGTTGACCCTTGACCGCGACTTGCTGGCCGACTTGCTTGGCGCAGAGGAGCTGCGCGGCTTGCTTGACGCCGAGGTCCTTGCAGAAATCGAACTTGAACTGCAATGCCTAGCGGACCGGCGGCGAGCCCGCAGTGCCGACGAGCTTGCCGATGTGCTGGCCCGGGTCGGTGATCTGACAGCCGAAGAACTGTCAGATCGGAGCGAATCGAGCGTTGTGGTTCGCCCGCAGCGCGAGGACGACGCCGCTGAGCCAAGCGAGGCGACCCCAAACGGCTGGCTGGCAGAGTTGCTGACCCAACGCCGCGCTGTCGAGCTGCACATCGGGAGCGAGACGCGTTATGTCGCCGTAGAGGACGCAGCGCGGTACCGGGACGCTTTGGGCTGTGCCCTGCCCGACGGGTTGCCCGCTGCGTTGATGAACGATGTGCTGGCAGCCGACACCGACCCTCTCGATGAACTGGTCGCGCGTTTCGCCGCAACCCATGCGCCTTTTGAGGCGGAGACAACGGCACGACGGCTGGCCACCTCGGTGGCCCGGGTCACAGCAGCGCTCCACCGTCTCGAAGCGGCGCGCCGGGTAACCCAGGGTGCCTTCCGACCAGACGGCGCCAGCACTGAGTGGTGCGACATGGGAGTGCTGCGGTCGGTGCGCCGCCGGTCGTTGGCTCGCTTGCGCCGAGAGGTTGAACCAGTCGAGCCGCCCGCGTACGCCCGCTTCTTGGCCGCGTGGCACAACATCGACCGTCCGCGACGCGGCACCGACGCACTTGCGGATGTCGTCACACGACTGGCGGGCGCCCCGGTGGCGGCATCCATCTTAGAAACCGATGTGCTGCCAACCCGGCTGGCTAACTACAGCGGGGCCGACCTAGACGAATTGCTGGCCAGCGGCGAGCTGGTATGGATTGGCGCTGGCTCGCTCGGTTCCAACAACGGCCGGGTCCGGCTCTACTGGCGCGACGAAGTTGCGGCTCTGGCACCGCTGCCCGCCGATGAACCCGACGACCCTGTCGCAGCAGTTCTGCTCGGCCATCTCCGTGAGCATGGCGCCGCCTTCTGGACCGACTTGCTTGCTGCGGCACCGCTATCAGTGGCATCGAGTGCAGAATTTTCTGCTCGGGTGCTGACTGCACTGTGGGATTTGGTGTGGGCGGGACTCGTCACCAACGACACACTCGCTCCGTTGCGAGCCCTCAGCTCGCGTCGCACCGCTGCGCGCTCGCAGGCGTCTGCCGCCCGACCTTCTGGAACCCGGCGAGTCCAAGGTTCCCCAAGACAGGGCGCTCGCCGGGGTCGCTCTGGAGTGCTTGGCCGATCACGGCCTCGTTTGGGCCAGCTGCGTTCAGGCGGTCCGCCAAGTGCAGCAGGTCGGTGGTCGCTGACCTCGTCGCTGTATGAACCGGCAGCTTCATCCACCGAGCGTGCCCACGGCAGCGCCCAAGCACTGCTAGAGCGACATGGCATCGTCACCCGTCCTGGAGTGCTTGCAGAGGGCCACTCCGGCGGCTTCGCAGCGGCCTATGAGCTCCTGCGTGTGCTTGAAGAGCGCGGCAGTGTGCGTCGCGGCCATTTTGTGGCGGGCCTCGGCGCAGCGCAGTTCGCCACACCAGCCGCAGTAGAACGACTGCGAGACCATCGGGGGGGCGATCATCCCGACGGCACCGGCGAAGTGGTATTGCTGGCAGCGGCCGACCCTGCACAGCCCTATGGCGCTGCCCTGCGGTGGCCACCGAGCGACGGTCGGCCCAGCCGTGCCGCTGGCGGCCATGTGGTGCTAGCCGACGGTGTCCCGCTCGTCATGTTGGAGGGGGGAGGGCGCACCCTACACACCTTTGAGCACGCTGCTGCCGATCTGCGCTGGATTGATGCGTTGCGCGAGGGCCTAGCGAACGGTCGGCTCGCCCGCGTTGAGCTGGCCCGCATAGACGGCCTCGAATCCGCCGAGCATCCCATCGGTGACGTGCTCACCGAGCACGGTTTTACCCCCGGCTATCGCGGCCCCACCCTCCGTCGGTGACAGGAGTGAAAACCGCTGAACGGCTCACCAGACGCACGCCTACTCGCCGGTCATAAGCAAGCGGTTTGAGCACTGCCCGGCGACATCAAACCGTGCAGTACATTGTGATGTATGTCGGCGGTGCGTACTCAGGTGTATCTGAGGCCAGAGCAGCGGGTGCGGGTTGATGAGCTGGCGCAGGCCGAAGGGGTCACAATGGCTGAGGTGATCCGCAACGCAGTGGATGCTTATTTGGCATCCGAAGCACCCGAGGCGGCGGCAGTCCTTTCTGACACGTTTGGCGTACTTCCATCTGTGTCCGCGCCAGACAGGGATGAGTGGGCCCGTGGCTGATGTCTTGGTAGACACAGACGTCTTCATTGACCACGGCCTCAGTATTGCCACCCGAAACCGCAGCGATTTTGGCAAGGTGCGTGGCGTACGTATCCGCGATCTTGCCTGAGGTCCGAACACGGCCGCGACCGTCCTAAGAGAGTTCGGTAACGATGCCGTAAGTATCATCAAAACCAAACTGCATTCGGCTCCCGATGATGTCATCTATGCGGCGGCAATTGAACAAGTTAATAGCAAGTAATTGTAGTCAACAATGGGCCATTTTCAGAGATGTGCGCCGAAAGGCCAGCCGCCGTGGGATTCGATAACATCGTCGATCTGTTGCATGACGCGCGGGGTTTCGGTGAGGGCAGAACAGATGCGCTGATAGGTCTGAATGTCAGTGAATTCGAGCGTGCGTCCCTTGCGGTCTGTGAGCCACTTCTTAGCTGGTTGGTAGCCGCCGATAGTGAACTCCCATGCCTGCGGCGACACACCCTCAAAGTACTGGTCGCGATTGATCCAGACACGCCCGCAAGTGTCATTGGATGATTCGCTGTAGCTGACTTGCTTAACTTCGCGGGAGCCGTCGATTGGGAATACGGGCATTTGGTCGCCGTATGTGGTCATCAAATGCAGCGACGTAAGCCGCGCACCGATCTGAGCGAGTTGTGTGAATAGTGAATGGCTGGAAGGAACCGGTATGCGCGGAAAATCTGACCGGAGGAAGTCGGCGTACCTGCGTCGGTATTGCGGGCTGTGGAGCACGGCGTAGATATAACCGAAGACATCTTCAGGTCCGAAAGTAGAGGTGAGATTGCCTTGCTCATCGGGAGCGAACCGCATTTCTACTCGCGCGGTCACGGCATCGATGAACCCTTCTGCTAAGTTCGGCGAACGGACTGGTAAGTCGCGGCGAAAACCATCCTCCTCCCTTGGGTAGAGATAGAGCGGAAAGAGGTAGTTGACATCCAAGTTGGAGGACGTGTGGTGTTGGATGAGTGAACTTGAGACAAAGGCATGATTCCAGCCGCTGGCTATCGCGACGCTGCGATTAGTTGATAGTCCCAGATTGGATCCGGCGAGCATGTGAAACATTACGCGTTCTCGAAGGTGGACAGCTACGTTGCGGTCGAACACGGTCACTCTGCTGTCGAATGGTCGGTACAAGAGGCGTTTGATTTTGGTTCTCCAAATGTCCTTCGCTAGTTCCCTTTTAGCTCGTTTGTAACTCCACTGATTTTGTGTACAAAGACGCCAGAGTTGACGAGCATCTTCTTCAGTCTTAGTCTCCAGGAATTTCTCTATTTTATTTGTTGCTTCTTCTGTGTTCCACGACACAGCGAACTGGTCGTGTGTAGTCACAATCCCAGGCGCAGGGTCACCATTGCGACAGAAGACTGACGGAATTGACCAAGCGGTTTCGTACTCTGCAGCTAACTCGTAGTCGCGCGGCTTGAAGAACCAATCAGGACCGCGAGGCGTGAGCTGGTTCCAGTCTGTCGTCTGAAGGCTGTTCTCAGCAAGCCATGCATACTTACCCGACTTGGTGTCTCCCCGGCAACCCCAGAGGTCGGCATGGTGAACCCGCGCAATTTCACTTTCACTGTCGCCGTGCTTGACGAAGATGCCGATTGCTACGCCTTGCTGGATGTCAAAGACGTTTTGGTCTCGTCCACCATCCGGGGAACGTTCCTTTCGCTTGGAGTTGCCGTGCAGATCAAGCAGCCAGATCTCGTCGAATGTTTCCAGCAGCGATTTTCGCATACCTCTGAATGTGGGGTTGTCTAGATAGCTGTGGTTTGTAACAAATCCCAGCACGCCCTCACCCGTTCGGCTGATTCGCCACTGCGCGAATCGGATGAACTTAACATAGTCGTCGCTCAACCATTTGGCTTGACCAGGTTTATCGAGACCAGCCACGCCTCGCCTGTATTCCTTCATCAGGTCGCTGATCCATTTGCCTTTGTTGGCGGAGTGCCCGGAATAGGGCGGGTTGCCGATCACGACCATGACTGGATGGTCGCGTTTGACCGCATCCGCCCCGCGAGCCTCCCGCGCTATCTCAGCGGCAAACATCGGGCCACTTGCTTCCTCATGGGCCTCGGTTAGGGAGTTGGTCAGAAAGACACCTAACCGCTCACCCTCTCCAAGCGTGTACCGGTCAGAATCGCCGCTTATCTCCAAGGCGAGCTTGAGATGACAGATCGTGTAGGCCGCCATCATCAACTCGAAGCCGAACAAGCGGGACAGCAAGTGGTCTTGTACGTACGAACCCCATGCGCCCGCAAGCCCCCGCTTAGTCAGATCGCCGCGGATATGAGACACGACTTCGCGCAAGAATGTGCCGGTGCCTGCCGCAGGGTCAAGTACCAGCACTCGCGGGCGTGTGCGCGTCTTTCCTTTGTCGTTGGTGATGCTGACGGTGGTTGTGTCGGAGAGGCCGTCAGCAAGTCCGAACTTGTCGCGCAGCACCCAGTCAACGCTGCGGACGATGTAGGACACGACCGGTTCAGGGGTGTAGTAGACGCCACGCGACTTACGCAGACGCGGGTTGTACGCAGCTAGGAAATCCTCATAGAAGTGGACGATCGGATCCTCTTGGTGTGTGGATCTGCCAAAACCTTCAAGAACAGCGGCCATGTCTGCTCGCGCCAGCAGCAATGCCAAATCGTCAATGATCCAAGCGAAGCGACGGTCGGCGTTATGTCCGGCTATCTGCGCGAACACGTCGCGCAAAAAAGGTGTGGTTCCCGCGAAGACGGCAGACTTCCTACTGAAGGTATCAGCCGGCCCGTGGTGCAGGCATCTAGCAGCGAAGAGACCATACGCCGCCGTCTGCGCTTGAAGGTCCGCAAAATCAGCGACGCTCAAATCGTTGATGAGCACCTTCCGGTAGCTCGCAAGCAGCTCCGCCAGCGGGGGGGGGGGGGGTGTTGGTGTCTTCGGCCAAGACTCTTTCAATGGCGCTGTGCAGCAGACGCGTTTTGGAAGCCATGCGTCGTGCAAGATCAGCTGACCCTCCGACCACGGGGACCTGAGCGTCGAAGAAAGCGGCGAGCAATCCGCGCACTTTATCTTCACCACTAGGTTCCGCGACAACGTGTCCAGAGCTGTCGAGCCGTCCGAGTCTTGCTTCGGTACGCGCTTCGCCATTGACATACCAACGGAATGCCAAGTAATCGGTGAGGATGAGGTTGGGTAGCGCGTCGCGGTAACGCGTGAGTTGCTCGCTGTTCTCCGCAACGTCAAGGTTGGTGCCGATGTCCTTGCACTCGACATGGCCGATTGGTACCTCTTGAAGCTCCACGATGAAATCCGGTGCCCCGTAGTGCGCTTGCGTCGGTTCGTTGATTGCTTTGACATCGTTACCGCCGATGTCTTGCAATAGCTGTGCGAGCGCGGGACGGTAGCTGTGCTCGGTTGCCTGTCCTGTGTCGCGCGTAGCGCGAATCGATTTGCGGTACTCGGCAATTGACACGGCACACTCCTCACATCGCCACGGCCTCGCTGTCACCGTCTCGTCATTGGATGGCGCAATTCTTACCTCAGGGTGGCACAACTTCGCTCCTGTGTGGATCAGCTCTGCGGGTCGCTGCTGACTGTATGCCTTCGGTGATTTCCGCGAGACTGCTTAGGTGAATCTGCGTTCGCTGGCGGGACTGTTGTTGACGGCGGGGTCGTTGGCAGCGTGCTCTAGCGGCGCAGTGAGCACTTCGGCTTCTGACGGACTTCTTGAGGGTGCCGGTGTTGGCCGGTCAGATGTTGGCCGGTCAGATGTTGGCTGGCCAGATGTTGGTCAGTCAGTGTTTTCAGCCCCGGCTGCTGCCGCGGACCTCGCGCAGCCGACAACCTCGGTCGCGCAACCCGCAACCGACCCAGCTACAACCCCGACCGCTGCGCCAGTGACGGCAAACCCAGTGACGGCAAGCCCAGTGACGGCAAGCCCAGTGACGGCAAGCCCAGTTGAGCGCCCTGTTGAGGGATCTACGACCTCGGCTGCGTCCGCGCGGAAAACCGAAGCGAGTGTCACCACATCGGCTGTTGCCTCCGCTGCTGCTGAGCCACCGAAGCCGGTGGATACCTACGACGGCTCCAACGGGCCCGCCTACGCCGTGTGGCAACGCGACGGCAGCATTGAGGTCCGCAGCTATGAGAGCTACATCGTTGCCCAAGTAACCGTCAGCGGCAGCTACGACCAAGCGACCCAGCGCGGTTTTGGTCCGTTGTTCGGCTACATCTCAGGTCAGAATCAGCGACAAGACGAGATCGACATGACCACGCCCGTGCTAGTCGCCTCAGAGCAAATTGACTCAGGGCAAACTGAGTCAGAGAAAATTGAGATGACGGCACCGGTCCTAGCCGAGCGTGCCCGCGCATCTATCAACGGCGACGAATCTCAACCGGGCCGTTACCTCACAAACAGCTGGAACGTCGCATTCGTTTTGCCCAGCCGCTACACGTTCGGCTCGGCACCGTTGCCTACCAGCGAATTCGTATCGCTCCGTGAGATCAAACCGCATCGTGTTGCCGTCATCAGATTCGACGGATATCTCTATGGTGGCCGCGCTGAGGAGCACCGGCGCCAACTCGACGAGTGGCTTGAAGCCAAAGGTCTTGAACACTTCGGTGATTGGCGCTCGGCCAGTTACGACGCTCCACGGGTGCCATCTGCCCAGCGACGCAACGAAGTGATGGTCACGCTGCAATAGTTGCGCCAATAGTTGTGCCAATAGTTGCGATTGTTCAGTCGAAATCGCCCAGCCTAAATAGTTCGGTTTTGGTGCCCCGCAAGGGCAGCAAGGGTGTGCAGGGCGGTCTGGATGTTGCGATTGTTCAGTCGAAATCGCCCGGTTTGGGTGGCCGTATGAGCGCATCGATCGCCGTCCATAACGTGCGTGACACTGGGTCGAACAGCACCGGTGTCAGCACCCCAACTGGCAGAGCCAGCGCCAGCAGCAAACCGCGGCTCACCTCCGTGCCCCAGACCAGCATCGCTACAACCACGGTCCCGAGCACTACCGCCGCGCTAACGACCGTGTTCAACGCCACAGCACCCAGCCAATGGCCGTCCATGCGCTCGAATTTCAGGCCGCAACTTGGGCAGCGCTCGCGAATGTCAAACAGTGCCCAGCGTCGAAACAGTCCTCGACTGCCGCACGTTGGGCAGGCCAGCGTCAACCCTCGCCAGAGCAAGCGCACTGCCACAGTCTGCCCAGCGTCACGGACGTTGGCCACTCAGCGGATGCCCAGTGGCCACCCAATGGAAGCTATTCAGCTGCCACCCATGCTCCAGCTCAGGATCAGTAGGCAGCCTGCAAGCACAACCGCAATGGCTAACAGCCAGTCTCCAGTGCGAGATTGAGTCCTCGTTGGCGTGTTCATCGTTGCATCTGTGTCCTTGTTTCCGACGCTGAGCGCTCTTAGCCAGACACAGAATCACAAGGGTGTGACAAACATGGCGTTGGGAGCGTAAGCGTGGGCGAACAAGCGGAGGGGTGGGGGGAGTAACCGCGGGGGAGCAAACCTGGCGTTCGGGCTCAGTCGTGATCTCGCCGCATCATCAGGTAGGCGCTACCAAGTGGGCCGCGTCAGCACTCCGCCGTCCACCACCAAATCCGCCCCGGTAATCCACCTAGCCAAGTCCGAGCACAAGAACACGCAGGCATCGCCGACATCGGCGGCGGTACCCAGCCGACCCAGCGGTGCCGCTGCCAGCCAGCGGTCCACACCTTCGGGCCAGTCGTCTGCGAGACCTGCTCGGTCGATGAGGCCCGGCGAGACGCTGTTTACACGTATCTTGTCGGGGCCGTAAGCACCGGCTGCGGCTCGGGCATGCATAACCAAACCCGCCTTGGCTGTCGCGTAGTGACCGTGATAGTCGGTGGGGTGGTGAGCTTCAATCGAAGCGATGTGAACAATCGATCCGCCGTTTGATCCGTTGTCGCGCGATCCGCTGTTTCTGTGCGCTCTCATCGCCGCAGCCGCAGCGTGGGTCAGCCGATGCACCGCGGTCAGGTTGATGTCGATCATCTCAGCCCACTCGGTGTCGCTCATCTCGGTGAAATGCACCAACGGCCCGATGCCGGCGTTGTTGATGAGTCCGTCTAGGCGACCGCCGTGGGTCAGTGCAGCATTCACCACACACTGCGGCCCGTCGGGTGCGGACAGATCGGCCAGCACCGAAGCCACAGCGCGCCCGTCAGCATCTACCAGATGACCAGTCGGCGACGAGCGGCTGTGCGCTACGACTGTGGCACCGGCCGCTGTTAGTCGTTGGGCGATGCCGGTACCAATGCCGCCACCTGCGCCCGTGACCAAAATGACCCGGCCGTCCAACCGGATCATTTCATCGGGCGGTCGCAATCGGTCGTGCTCAGCCATAGGTGGGAATCTCCCGTGTGAAACGCGCAATGTCAGCAGCGGCTTGGGGGTAAGCGTCAGTGAGTCGGCCCCGGTCACCGAGTTCGAAATCTGCCTCTTGGTAACCCGGTGCCATAGTGGTGCCCACCAACGACCAGTCACCGGTGGTACACGCTGCCATCCACGTACCCGGCGCTACTGCCACCACGGGCCGTTCGCCGCCAGCGAGGTCGTCGCCAAGCCGAGGGCGGCTCACTGAGCCATCGGGCTCCAGCAGCACCATGTCCACGGCTGCCCCTGCGTAGTGATGCCACAACTCAACACCGCCCAGCCGATGCAAGCCAGAGAAATCGTCGGGCTGCAGCAGAAAGTAGATGGCAGAGGAATGCTCATCAAGCCAAGTCTGCGCCCACTGGCCGCCCTCACCGGCGAGCGGCTCAAGCCCAAGCAGCTCAATCACGTCGCTTGCGTCCACCCGTCCAACGTAACCCTGCGATGGTTGCCGGGTACAACAGAGAACTCTCGTGTTGCCAATCAGAGCTGCCAATTAGAACAGCTGAGGCTGCTTGGCGCGATACGGATTGGTGCCGTCTTGGGCGAGTCTCATGCTGCCGATCTGGTGCCAGATATCTGCGAGTTCTTTTGCGGCCCGGTATACCCGTCCGCGCTTGTCACCCACCGGAGTGAGCAGTCTCGCTGTCACCATTGCTTGGAGATCCCGTGAGGCCATGCCGTTGCTAATCGGCTCACCGTCGGTTGTCTCGGTTCGAGCCAGGTACAGCGACCGGCGCACCGTCCATCCGCGGGCTGCGTCGCACAGCGTGCCGACTGTTCGTTCAGGCACCCTGCGCTGCTGTGCAAGTTGGCTGCACGCATCCCACAGCATTTCGAATTCGAGCACTCGGCGCATCACGGTGCGTGCTTGGCGAAGGTGCGCTGTCAAGCAGAACTCAATCCAAGGACGCGCACTGCGCTCAGGCGACCATTGACCATCGGCGACTGCTTTGAGCGCGGAGTAGTACTCCAACGTGTTGTGTCCGAGGTATTCCTCGATGCTGAGAAATTCCGGCGCAAGCGGATCGTCGTCTCTCACGGCAGCAGCGGCGAGCAACAGCGTCTGCAAGCAGCGCGCCATCCGACCGTTGCCGTCGCTGAATGGATGAATCAGTACCAAGTTGAGGTGTGCCATTGCGGCAGCAACCATCGCCGGCACGTCGTGCTGGGCGAAGAGGTCGGCGCACTGCTCGAAGAACTCACCGAGCAGGTCTTCGATGACATCGCGCTGAGGAGCGTCGTACACCGATTCGCCGTCGGTGTCGGCAACCCAAATAGCACCAGGACGAAGCTGACCCGGATTGTGGGCGAGGTCGTGCTTGATCATCATGAAGTGCAGTGAACGGAGCGTTGACAGGTCGATTGGCGGCGGCATCGCCGACGAGTTCTGCTTTCTCGTGCGTGGTTCCTCCGTGTCTTGCGTCAACGGGCTGCGAAGCCGATCTGTGGGCGAAACGCCGGACGCAAGACGTAGTGCGTAAGTCATGGCATCTCGGTAGCCGGCTACAGCACTGACGGTGTCTTGGGACACCTCGGCGCTCGGTTCATCGTGATCGATGACAGCGGCCGCATCCTCAACGCTGGCGCGGTACCCCTCGATTGAGTTTGAACCTTGAACCGCGCGCGCAAATTGGGCGCGACGAAGCGTTCCGTACCAACGTCGTCGCATACGGAGATACGGCCTGAGCTGTTCTCTAAGTTGTTCGACTTCGCCTGCGACAGCCTCGTCTGCTGCTGTCATGTTGGGCGTTTCGTAGATCACATGAGCGACGCTACTAAACTAATCATCATGGTTCAATAAATAGTATTGACTACAACGCGATGAAATGATTGTGCTTAATGCGCGGGCTGGTTGTCAATCTTCCACCACATGGGTGGCGAAGCGGTCCAGTGACAACAACCACCTGTCGGCATCGACGTTGCCTCCGGGTGCGAGAACCGCAGCGGCCTCGCTGCCCATGTCCATCATGTGGTGCAGGTTGTCGAGCGCTGCGAGACCTTGGCGACCAAATGAGACGAGGCCGTGCTTGGTGAGCGACCTCAGCCATTCTGTCACCGTGGCACGCTCAGTCATCGTGGCTCTTTCGAAGACGGGATAGACCGACCGCAGCCGTCGTAGCGTGAACTCCGAGAGGTGTACGGCGGGGAGGCCGCAGCGTTCAAGATCGTCAACCACCAACGCCGCAGCCCGCTCGGCATCTGTATGCCACATTTCGTCGCCTGCCCAGCACGGGATCTCCGCGCACAGCACGGTCTGTCCGGCGGGGTCGTCGCCGTCTCGGTAGTTCTTCGGCTCTGAGAGCCTTGCGATGCTGGTGTCACCTTCCCCGAAGTAATGAGCATCGAAGGGCGTGTACTGGTCTTGATCGACAACGAGATACACCAGCACCATCGATCGCGAGCGGCAACGTGTCAGTGCATCAGCTACCGCCGGTAGCGGCGCGGGGTTGATGATTGAGGCAAGCGTCATCACCGGCAGTGTGGACAGCACCGCATCGGCGTTGAGCGTCTCGCTTGTCGCAAGGCGCACAGAGATGCGTTCGGCATCCAACCTGATGCTTTCGGCTGCCGTGTTGAGCCGTACCTCCACGCCCGCATCGGCGGCGGCTGTGGCTAGAGCCTCACTGAGCTGACCGTAGCCACGACGCGGATACCAGAACTGCTGACCACCACCCGCCCAAGCGCGCACTATCCGTCGCAGCACATCGCCTGCGCCGGCTGCCGACACGCGACGATGCGCCAGTTCTGCATCCAACTCGCTCGGTTCAACGCCGTAGAGCTTGCGGGTGTAGGGACCATAGAACTCTTGTGCCACCGTGGCACCAAAGCGCCAGCGGATTACCGCATCAAAGGAAGACCCGCCGCAAGGTCTGAGCGAAGTATCTCGGGGTGAAATGTCTCGGGGCGAAGTATCTCGGGGTGAAATGTCTCGGGCACGCCGAAGCGGCCCGGTCAGCGCGTCGGCGGCTACCCGCAGCCCGAATGACGGCGGCACATGAGTGAGCAGATCCCAAGCACGCAACGGAAAACCGATCCAGCGGCCTCGCAAGCGGATGCGCCCGTTGCGAGGCCGAACTTGCAGGTCATCGCCCAGCAGTTGCTCAAATCGGCCGCGGTGGTTTTCTGCCAGCGCAAAGTGGAGGCGATGTGAGCCGAAGTCGACTCGCTGGGTGGCCACTTTGAAGCTCCCGGCCATGCCGCCGACGACATCACTGGCCTCTACCAAGGTGCAGTGATGACCCGACTCTGCTGCATTGAGCGCAGCCGACAGCCCGGCAGGTCCGGCGCCAATAATCACGACCTCAGCCACAGCGCCAAATCTCCCAGTGACAGCTCCCCCAGCGCAAGTTTCCCCCAGTGAGATTTCTCCCAGCCAGAGTTGCTTGTGTAAGCCGAACCCATATTGTGTAAAGTATGCCTAATGTTGAGTGTGGGGACAACCGAATACCCAGACGAATACCTAGATTTCGTTGCTAACCCAGAGGCGGTTGCACGCACATCCGACGCAGCCCCCACAGGTTCTGCCCCCAAGGTTGTCGTCACCGGTGCCGCGGGGTTCATCGGGTCGCATCTTGTTGACACGCTGCTGCGCGTCGGTTGCCGCGTTGTCGGCATCGATTCCTTCGATCCGTGGTACAGCCCGGCTTGTCGAGCGCGCAACATTCAAGACGCTTGCACTAACCCGTCCTTTTGTCTCGTGGTCAAAGACTTACGCGCATCAGATCTCACCTCGCTGTTCAACGGAGCAACCACCGTGTACCACCTTGCGGCTCGGCCGGGCGTCCAGCACTCTTGGGGAGCAGGCTTCCCAACCACGATTGAGATGAACGTCTCGGTCACCGGCGAGGTGCTTGAAGCAGCCGCGTCTGCCGGGGTCGGCCGGGTGGTGCTGGCATCAAGTTCGTCGATTTACGGCCATACCGCCGCAGCAGGCCGCCGCCGCGCTGCCGCACCGATTAGTCCCTATGGCGTCTCCAAGGCGGCATGCGAGCATTTGGCCCACGCGTACATCGAGCGAGGCCTCGACGTGGTGACGTTGCGCTATTTCACCGTGTTCGGACCCCGTCAGCGCCCAGATATGGCCATGCATCGGATGTTTGAGGCCACGCGCCGCGGCGCGCCGTCGTTTGCGCGACGTGGCAGCGGCGAGCAGACGCGCGAGTTCACTTTTGTCTGCGATGCCGTTGCAGCCACTGTTTTGGCCGGGACAGTTCCCCAAGCTCGGGGTCGCACGTTCGACATCGGTGGAGGCGAAGAAGTGTCGCTCAACGATGTCATGGGAGCTGTCGGTCGCATCGCGGGAGCGCCTGTGAGGATGCGGCCCGTTGGGGTCCCAGTGGGCGAGCCGGACTCCACCGTGGCATCCAATCAGGATGCGTTCGATGTGCTGGGTTGGCGCCCCCGTGTGTCGCTTCACTACGCGCTGCGCGCGCAGTGGGCATGGCATCAGGGAATCTGGTCGGCATCTGATATCGGGGCAGCGGCCGATGTCTCAGTGCTTCGTTCCAGAGCCTCCGCGCCCGTGTATGCACAGCCATGAGAGCTTGACATTGAGCGGCCGACGCTGCGCCACGCTACGACAGCGCTGAGCATCAGCACAGTGCCCCAAGCCCAGTGCGCCACGATGGGCAGAACCCCGTTGGGGGCTTGATAGTCAGCCAGCAACGTGGACCACGCCCGGTACCAAGGATTTGACGTTTCGGCGAAGTCCACGATGAGCGTGCGGCGGCCCACCGACGCCTCAATGGCCAACCAGACCCAGCCGAACGTTCCGACGATCCAACTGCCCAGCACTGCCCAGCGCAACGCGGCGATGCGCTCAATGGCCAAGGCCACCACGGCAACCGCAGCAGGCAAAACGACGACGAGTTGCCGACCGGGCCACCACCACCCTGCCATAGTCGCAGCGACCCAGACGGCGACGCTGTAGCCGACGACCACTGTTGCACCGACGGCCCACCAACGAGGCGGCCGTACGCGGGCCAGCACCGCCCCCGCAGCAGGCAGAAGCAAATATGCGGGCATCCACGCTGCCAGCCCGAACTCTCGGTCTGCCAACAGGCCGACGAGGCGTCGGCTGCGGCCTAAGTAATCTGGGCGATTGCCGATCACAGAGAATTCGCCGTTAACAACGAAGTGATCACCGGCTGCGTACACCGTCAGGCCGCCGTAAATCCGCTGATGCACCCACAGGTACACGACGCCGCCTGCCACAAAGACAGCTGCTTCGGCGAGCAGTCGGCGGCGCTGCGGCCACAAGCGGATCATCAATGCCAGCGCAATCACCGCCGCAACCGGCACGTACTTAACCGACAGCCACGGCAACGCCAGCACCATGCTGGCAGCGAGCGCGCGAGCGCCTATTCCCAGCGGTCCGCACACTGCTGCTAAGCCGAGCGTGACACACAACGCAGCTGGCATCTCGGGATACACCTGTGAGCCATAGGTCGCCAGTGGGGGTGTGGCAAAGAAAGCCGCTACTACACCAACCGCAATCGGGAGCCTCACGCCGAGGCGCCGCACTGCCAGCCACAGCGTCGCCGAGGCTGTCAACGCGGCAAAGACCGCCAGCGTGGCCTTCGCGGCAACCCAACCGCCTGCCCGCATCGGCGCAGCCAGCAGCAGCGGCAGCAACGGATCGTGCGGACTCAGCCGCTGCCCGGTGTCGTTGAGCGGCCTGGTTTGAGGGTCAAGATCGATCTCGTGGTAAGGCTCAAACCTACGCTCCGCCAACTCATCGGAGATATCAAGATCGAAATCTTCACCGAGGCTGAGTGCCGTTGTGAGGTACTGAGGCTCGTCAGCGCTAACACGAGCGCCATAAGTGGCACGCGCATCAATGGCAATCAGGGCCCAGCCCAGCGACCAAAGCGCCAACGCGAGCATGGCCAGTAGCCACCACCGACGCGTCACGAGATCACTTCTGCTGCGGCGATGATGCCTGCTCTTGGCGGCGCACCACAAAGAACCAGGTGAGCACGAACGACATTGCCACCAACACCACGCCCATCAGACCCGCTTCTGCCACGAAGGCATCTTCAAATGAGCCGTAGATCCGAGTCGCCAGCGTTGAGAAACCCAGTGGCGATATCAGCAGACTGATCGGCAGTTCTTTCATCACCGACAGCAGCACCAAGCCTGCCCCAGCCAAGAGCGCCGGACCCATGATGGGCATGTCAACGGTGAAGAACCGGCGTACCGGCCCGGCCCCTAGGATGCGCGCCGAATCGTGCAAGCGGTCAGCCACGCTGCGCACCGCAACCACACTGACACCCATGGCTAGTGAGCCGAACCTGACGACGTAGGCGAAGATCAGCAACGCAAACGTGTCGCCTAACAGTGTGAACGCGAAGTCCGAACGCAGCGTCCAAAAGCGCATCGACAGCGCAATCAGTAGCCCGGGTACTGCGAATGTGCTGATTACGACGGCGTGCGCCAGCCAACCCGCTCGCGAGCGCCACCGACCCACGAGGAACGCTATGGGCAGCACTGCTGCCACTGCCGCCACGGCTGCCACGACGCTCACCCAGAGCGTGCTTACGGTGGCATCGGCGATACGGGAATAGTCAACAGTGAGTGGCCGTCCGTCCCCGAACGATCGCGTGATGCCGCCTGCAGCCCAATCCAAGAGCGCCACCAAGGGTGCGCCCACGCTGGCAAAGACAGTCGTTGTTACCGCTGCGGTCGCAAGCGGTTGCCAGCGTCCCAGCCGAAGGGTCACCGGTTCGTGCGCTCCGGCCGGGGCACCGTCGGGCAGCCGACGCGAGAGCAAGCGCTCAGCCAGCACGACTACGGCGGCTAGCACCAGCAGCATCAGGCTCAGTGCCAGCGCTGCTGGTGGGTCTGCTAAGTGATTGGTGGCGATGGCACGCGTCAGTGTGTCGTAGCGCATGAGCTGCACCGCGCCGAAGTCGCTCAACGTGTAGAGGAACACCAGCAAGGTGCCTGCGCCGATGGCGGAAGCTGAATGCGGCACAGAGATGCGCCAGAACGCAGCGAACGCGCTGTCGCCCAGCAGTCGAGCGCTCTCCTCTAGCGACGGTGGCAACTGGCGTAGGCGCGCTGCTACCGGCAGATACACGTATGGGTAGCACATCAGCAGCAGCACCAGCCAAGCGCCGAAGAAGCCTCGCAGCTCAGGGGTGGCGCTGATGCCCAGACCGCTGAGCAAGTCGTTTGCCAGCCCGCCGGGATTCAGTGTTCTGATGAAGGCCGCGGCACCCAAGAATGTGGGATACACCAGCGGCAGCGGCAGCATTACGCGCCACAGCCGCCGCCCAACCAAGTCGGTGCGGTGCGTCAGCCATGCCATGGTGGTGCCCAGTACCAAAGACCCTGCTGAGACAGCCGCGCCTAGCTGCAGCGTGCGCCACAGCGGGGCCAGCGTGCGCTGGCTTAACAGCAGTTGGCCCGGATCAGCACCTTCGCCGAATGCCCGGTAAGTCAGGTAGATGCCGGGGAACGCGAACGCGAACGCCAGAGCGAGTCCGAAGCTACGCAGCAGCGTTGGTGTCCTCGAGCGTGCCCGGACCGGCGGGCCTTGTGCTCGCCTGCCCTGTTGCCAGCTTGCTGGCGATAGGCCGGTCGGGAACTCACTGGTTGAGGATGCCACTGGCCTCGATGATTGCTGTGGTCTCGGCGAAGCCGCCACCCAACGCGTCAAAGTCCACGCTGCCGATCTCAAGGGCCTGCAACGGCGGCAGGATGCCCACCGGCTCTACACCCGCCGCTAGCGGGTACTCAAAGGTTTCCTCGCTGAAGTAGCGCTGGGCGGGTTCGCTCAGCAGGTAGGCCAACAGTTGAGCGGCCTCGTCGTGGTGGTTGCTGGCAGCCGTCACGGTGGCGGCGGTGATGATGAGCAGCGAGCCGATGTCGTCATCGGCAAGATCGTGGTTTGCCGCCCGGTGGCTTTCGCCTTGCGCCGTGGCCTCTTGATACTGGTAGTAGTGGTTCACCAGCCCTGTCTTGATCTCGCCCCGTCCTGCGGCTTCCACGATGGACCGGTTGTTGGGGTAGTAGCGAGCGTCGTTGGCCACCATGTCCGACAGCCATTTGGCGGCGACATCGCTGCCGTACTGGTCGCGGAACACGGTGAACCAGTCGATGAACGATCCGTTGGTAGCGGGGATAGCCACTTGACCCCGGAAGCGCTCGTCGGTCAGGTCGAATATTGACGCGGGCAAGTCGGCGGGCGAGTAGCTGTCTAGGTTGTACACCAGCACCCGCTTGCGCCCTGAGAATCCCACCCAAGTGCCCGAAGCAGAGCGGTTCTGCGTTTCCACCAATGTGAGCACCTCGTCGTCAATAGTGCCTAGCAGTCCTCGGCTTTCGAGAAAGCCCACCGGTCCCGGCGACCGAGACAAGAACACGTCGGCAACGGTGCGTTCGCCTTCCTCGGCCAGCAGTAGCGCCAAGTCGGTTGAGCTGCCCCAGCGCACGGCAACGTTGATGCCGTGTTCGCAGGCGAACGCGTTTAGCACGGGCCCGATGAGGTTCTCTGTGCGACCTGAGTACACGGTGATTTCGCGGCCAGTGCCGGATGCGCAGTCGCCGCCATAGATGCGTGCGGCCGCGCCGTCCAATGTGCGGGGCACACCCGAGCCTCCGCAAGCAGCCGAAGCTATGACTGCTACGGCCGCCACGACTGCGATGTTCATCAAGTAACGGTTCATCAAGTTGCGGCGACATCTCAGCAGAGGGAACCGTCCAATGTGCGGTGCTGGCATGGTCTGTGAATCTGGCATGGTCTGCGAATATATCGCCGACGTCCCCAGATGTAAAGCATACTTAACTTGCTATGGTTCGCACCCTGAACCTGATAGCTAAGGTACGAACGATGTTGCCGCGCCGTGCGGTTGCAGCAGTGGTGGTGCTCGTCACTGCTGCTGCGGCGATCATCGTTGTGCAAGCCGCTGACGGCGCGGCGTTGGCCGACTCAGCCCGGCGGGCCCTATCTGAGCTTCGTGCGATGGGCGCGGTCTTCGCCTCATTCGGCCTTGCTTTTGTGCTGCGAGCGTTGGCGTGGCAGCGCGTGCTACCGAATCTCAGCTTCGGGCAGGCATGGGCCGGCATTCATGTGGCCTTGGGGGCGAATCATGTACTGCCGTTGCGTTTGGGTGAGGCCCTGCGCGTTGTCAGCGTGACCCGGCGCACCACTATGGGAGCCAGCGCAGCGGTTGCGTCAACGATCACGCTGCGGACCGTTGACATGATCACTCTCGCGGTTTGGGCGCTGGTGGTGAGCCCCGGCGTTGTGGTGTCGATGGCGGTTTCGCCTTGGTGGCTGCTGCTGGCTGCTGCTGGGGCGGCGGCAGTCGCCGTTATCGGCTGGCTGTGGCTGCGGGCATTGGGCTTGCATCAACCCCAAGTGCGCTCACCTGGCCTCGCTGCGCTGAGTTTTTCGGCGGCTGCTTGGCCGGCCGAAGCGGTGCTTGTGCATCAGGCGGCGCACTGGGCGGGCTTGGAGATCTCTGCCGCGGAGGCGTTGGGGGTCACTGCGGTTTCGGTGCTTGCGCAGATTGTCGCCATCGCCCCAGGTGGTTTCGGCACGTACGAGGCAGCGGCAGTAGCTGCGTATGCGGTGTTGGGCTACGACCCCGCCACGGCGCTGATTGCTGCGGTGACAGCACATGCGCTCAAGACCGTGTATTCCTTGGCGTTTGGCGGTATCGGTCTTCTAGCGCCTCTGCCCGGTTTCATCACAACCCGCTCACCCAGCACAGCCTTATCTCACAGTGCAGCTCAGCCTCACAGTGCAGCCCAGCCTCACAGTGCAGCCCAGTCTCACAGGGACGCGCAAGTATCTCACTGTTGCGATCTGCCCAATAGCGATCTGCCCAATAGCGATCTGCCCAATAGCGATCTAATTGTGCTTTTCATGCCCGCCTACAACGAGCAAGCCGCCGTCGCTGACTGCGTCGGCCGAGCGCCGACCGAAGTGCTTGGCCATGAAGTACATGTGATCGTGGTTGACGACGGCTCTGCCGACCGCACGGCCGAATACGCGGCCCAAGCAGGTGCCGAGGTCATCACGCTGCCACACAACCGAGGATTAGGCGCGGCTGTGCGGATCGGTCTAGCGGCCGCCGTTGAGCGGGGCGCTGTCGCCGTAGCGTTCTGCGACGCCGACGGCGAGTACGCACCTGAGGAACTCGAGGCGATGGTGGCTCCGATCCTCGCGGGCGACGCCGACTACGTTGTAGGCAGCCGCTTCGCAGGCCAGATTGAGGCCATGAAGCCGCATCGGCGTTTCGGCAACATTGTGCTCACCGCTGCGCTTTCTTTGGTAGCCCGGTGTCGCATCACTGACGGGCAGTCGGGCTACCGAGCATTCAGTCGCACGGCCGCAGCCAACGCTGAGATCGTTCACGACTTCAACTACGCGCAAGTGCTCACGCTGGACCTGCTCGACAAAGGCTGTCGCTACGCCGAGGTGCCCATCAGCTACAGGTTCCGCACGACGGGGGAGAGCTTCATCAAGGTCGGCCGCTACGTGCGTCGAGTTGTGCCGGCTGTGATCCGCGAGCTAACAACGGGCCGCATCCGCACAGGCTCGACCCTGGCACCAAGTAACGCAGCACCAAGTAACGCAGCACTAGGTAACGCAGCATCAGGTAACACGTCGTCAGGTAACGCAGTATCAAGTAGCGCAATATCAGGTAGCGTTACTAACAAATGATAGGATAACCTATCAAACATAAATCAGCAGCGCTTATGCAGGGATGCTTGTACAGGGATGCTGAGGAGGCGCAGAGTGGTCGGGCGATGCTCGACCCGCAGCGACGAAGGAGACAAAGATGCACCGTGCCAGACGAACTCAGAGAGTACGCAGCACTGCTGTTGCGGCCATTGTGGCTGTTGTGCTGCTAGCGGCTGCATGTAGCGGCAGTGACGACGGTGCCGCCGTGCGTGAGATTGGCGGGTCGTCAGGTTCGTCGAGCGGCAGTGCTTCTGGTTCGGGTTCTGGTTCTGGCTCAGCGTCTGCAAGCGGGATCGCCAGCGGCTCAGCGTCGGGCTCGGCTGCTGCGGTGACCGGTTCTGCTTCGGAGGCAACCCCGGCCGACGGTGGCTATGCCTATGCCTCCAATGTCAACGCACACCGGTTGGTAGTAGCCGACATCTGCGGCATCGGCGACTTACTCGATGCCAGCGATTTTGCCGCCGTGGCCGACATCTATCGCAACGGCAAGAACTCTGTGAACAGCGACGGCTCGGTTCGGACCATCGGCGGATTCGCGTCGCGCGACGACCGGAATCACTCTCACGACACCTACTACGGCACTCCGACACCGTTGGATGATTTCGTGACCTATGCGTTGGACGGCACCGGAGTGTTCGCAGGCACCAGCGACGCCGTGCGAAGCCAAGGTGTTGAGAAGGGCATCCAGAATCAAGTGATGGTGGCTTGGGTGGTTCACGAACTCCAGACAGCGCTAGACAAAGCAGCCGACGGCAACTTCGACGCTGCTAGCGGCGCACCGCATAACTGGGACGAGGCATGGGCCTTCTACCACGGTGCTGAGCCGGGTTGCGCCCCGTACGCCACGGCTGACAAGCGCGCAGCCAACTTCGCAACGCTCGGCTCAGACGGCGAGACCTCCCGAGCCAACGAAGCCATACGCGCAGCGATGATTGAGGGTCGCGATGCCCTACTTGCTTCCGATGAAGCGGGCGCCGAAGCCGCAGCCGTCGAAATCATGCGCAACCTAGTCATCACCTACTCCCAAGCCGCCATTCGCTACGCATCACTTATCGAAGGCGACTTGGCGGACGGCAACGACGCGAAGGCCAAAGAACACCAAGCCGAAGGGCTCGCCTTCTGGCGGGTGATCGAGCCCTATGCCGTGCCGTCTGGTGCCGACTCAGCAGCGATGTCTGCGATTTTTGATCTCGACAATGCCCCCGGCTCAGGCGGCTACGGCGACGCTGTGCGTGCTGCTCTGCAGTCGGCTTGGACGACTTTCGGCATCAGTTCCAACGACATCGGCACGCTCGGTTAGACCCCTCGCTCGGTAAGCATGCAGCGCCGTCGGTGACATCAGGTGAAGCGCAGCGGGTCGGCGGCGCTCCAGTTGACGGGCTGAGTGTCAGGGTTCAGTGTCAACTGATGCCAGACCAGTTCTACTGCTGGCGAACCAGCTGGGGCAGCGGCGGCTGTTAGGGCTGCAGCACGCACGATTAGCTCGTACATCGCACCGTCGGTCTCCTCAGTCGGACGAGTCAGCAGCGCCATAAACGCTTCGGCCATCTCGCAGGGCTCCAGCATTCGTGGTTGCCAGCGCCCAAACACCCGCTCGTTGTCAACGTGCTCATTGGTCATGCCGGTACGCACGAACGGCAGCAGCAGCGTGAAACACGTCACTAGGTCGGCACTGCGGCCCAGATTCGCCTTGAGCACTTTGGGTAGCTGCAGCACAGCCCAGTTGCTGAGCGCGTAGCCGGGCACCGCCGGGCCCGGGTCAACCGCCTGACGAGACGAAACGTACACAAACTGGGCGCGCTCACCGGCATGCACCGCCTCGCCGGCCCAGAGATGCGTCGACGCTAAGAAGCCGTCAACTTTGGTGTCGAGCACCAATCGGGACTGCTCCAGGTTGTCGATGAAGTGCTGGCGCACCCGGGCCCGGCGCAGCGATGTGGATTCGCCCTCTACCTGTCGCAGAGTGCGCCCCAGGTTGTAGCCCGACTCCGTGAGGCCGGAATTGCAGATCACCAGATTCGGCGGCAGGCCACCCATCTGGTCGATGACGTAGCTGCGGATAGCCCACAGGTCGCGCAAGTTGGTGATGTCGGCTTGCACGGGAAAGGCCTGCACTCCCTCGTCGCGCAGGCAGTCCACTAGGTCGAATCCGTCTTCGTAGCTGCGATGGAAGTGAATGCCGACCCGCGCAGCACCGTTGAGACCGGCGCTGAGCGCCATCGCTTGGCCGATGCCGCCGTCCTTACCGGCACCGGTGATGAGCACGCGCTTGCCTTCCACCCCGCCGCGCAGCGCATCAAAGCGAAACCTCTCAGTCGGCGCGGTATAGGTCATAGAACTGCTCCTCAGACGCTGTCTTGCGGTCAGTAGCGGATGTCGGGCGCGCCGAGACGGGCGGCATCGGCGGTTTGGTCGTCGGGTCGGGTTTGGCTCTCGCGCTCGGCCTCAACCCGAGCGCGGTAGTGCCACACCTCACGCTCGATGGTCTCGGGCGACCATCCCAGCTCGGTGCCCATCAGTTTGGCAGCGTCCTGTGCCACATCGACGCCTCGATCCCACGCCTCAACGGAAAGCCGCGTGCGCCGGGTTAGCACGTCGTCGAGATGCAAGGCCGCTTCGCTGCGCACGGCGTGAGTCACCTCAGCACGCAGATAGGGATGGCCGTCGGCTAGTGGCACAGCTAGATCGGGTTGTTCTGCGATCAGCTCAACCACTTCGTAAATGCGATCTCCGTGGCGTCCGAGCAGGTGTGCCACAGCGGTCCGGCTCATGCCGACGTTTGCTGCGATCTCGTCTTGGCGTTGTCGACATTCTTCGTAGCCCACTGCGCCTACCAGCGGTGTCACGCTGGTGGCCGATCGGCGTGCAGCAGCGCTTCGCCGTCGCCGAGAAAATTTGGGCGGCGTGCGTCCGTGGGCAGCTTCGATTTCGGCAAGTGCTGCCTCGGCTGTGTCGGCTGCCATAACGCGATAGGTCGTGTATTTGCCCCCGGCTACCGAGACAAGTCCCGGCACCACCCGGGTGACGGTGTGCTCCCGGCTCAGCTTGGCGGACTGCGCGGTCTCCGATCCGCTGTTGTCGGCCACCAGCGGGCGCAAGCCCGCGTAAATGCCGCAGATGTCGTCGCGGCTGATCGGGTCGGTCAGCACGCTGTTAAGGCGCTGCAGCAGCAGATCGACATCGGCGCTGCTCGCTGCAGGGTGGGCATAGTCGAGATCCCAGTCGCGGTCGGTGGTGCCGATGATCCAGCGCTCACCCCACGGAATCACGAACAAGACGCTCGGCGGAGTGGGCACGATAAGTCCACAGCCGAGGTTGATGCGGTCTCGGGGGACCAGCAGATGAACACCTTTAGAGGCCCGGATGCGGGTACGCGGCCGGTCAGAGTCCTGTGGTCCGCCTTCGGCGAGTTGTTCGATCTGGCTCGTCCACACTCCGGTGGCATTGATGACGGCATCAGCTTTCAGCTCAAAGGTGTGCCCGGTCTCGCCGCAGCGCGCGATGACACCTCGCACTGCTCCGCCGGTGACAATCAGTTCCTGAACACGGGTGGAAGTGAGGACGCGAGCGTTGTGCGCCGCAGCTGTGCGGGTGATTGCCACTACCAGCCGGGCATCGTCGGTTTGGCCGTCCCAGAAGGCAATGCCGCCGCCGATGCTGCTGTTGAGGCTTGGTGCTAGCTGCTGGGTTTGTCGGGCACCAAGATGCCTATGCGAACCAATGGCGTGCGGGCCCGATCCGGCCATCAAGCTGTACAGCAGGATTCCTGCACCGGTGTGGAGACGTTCGCGCCAGCCGCGCCGGATCGGATAGAGCAGCTGCACAGGCCGGACCAAATGAGGAGCCAGTTGGCTCAGCAACAGCCGACGCTCAGAGAGCGACTCCGACACGAGACCGAACTCAAGTCGCTGCAGATAGCGCAGTCCGCCGTGGATCAGCTTTGAAGAGCGGCTCGATGTGCCCGATGCCAGATCTCGTTGCTCCACTAAGGCCACGCGGCAGCCTCGCAGCGCCAGATCCAATGCACAGCCTGCGCCGGTGACACCGCCACCGATGATGACGACATCAACCTCGCCGCCGCTGAGTTCGTCCAGCCAAGCAGCTCGCTGGTTCGGCCCCAGCCGATCGCCGACGGCACGAGCAGTCACTGCGGGAAGTCTGGCACGCCTGTGACCGCTCGCGGGCTAGTCTCAACCAATAAGGCGTGTAGGCCTGAAATGGGGGTCATATGGCGACGGTCACCCTCGACCGGTTGACAAAGCAGTACCCGAACGGCTTTGTCGCTGTCACCGAACTGAACATCAACATTACCGACGGCGAATTCTTAGTACTGGTGGGTCCGTCGGGATGCGGTAAGTCCACTGCGTTGCGCATGGTCGCAGGGCTCGAAGAGATCAGTGACGGCGAGCTGTTGATTGGGGGCGAGCGCATGAACGAGACCGAGCCCAAAGATCGCAACATCGCAATGGTCTTTCAGAGCTACGCGTTGTATCCGCACCTCGATGTGGCTCGCAACATCGGCTTTCCTTTGAAATTGGCTGGCGTGCCCAAAGCGGAGATCGAGAAGCGGGTGACCGAAGCCGCCCGACTGCTCGAACTTGAGCCGATGCTCGGGAACAAGCCGGCGCAGCTCTCGGGCGGTCAGCGCCAGCGAGTGGCGATGGGCCGAGCCATCGTCCGCGACCCGGCGGTGTTCTTGATGGACGAACCGCTGTCCAATCTCGATGCCAAGCTGCGCGTGCAGATGCGGGCCGAAATCACTGCTTTGCAGCACCGGCTGGGTGCCACCACGATCTACGTCACCCACGACCAAGTGGAGGCCATGACGATGGGCGACCGGGTCGCTGTGCTCAAAGACGGGGTGCTGCAACAAGTTGACGGCCCTACCGATCTCTACGAGCGCCCTGAGAATCTTTTCGTGGCCGGATTCATCGGCGCACCGTCTATGAATCTGCGCTTGGCCCGTCTGAGTTCGGGCAACGACACGCGCAGCGATGCTGCAGGCTGGCAGCTTCAGCTGGGCTCGCAGACCTTGGATCTGCCCGAACGCGTGCTAGATGCAAAACCGGAGTTGCGCGCGTATGACGGCGCTGAGGTAGTCGTAGGCATCCGACCTGAAGCCTTTGAGGACGCTTCAGTCACAAGCGAAAACGGCCAGCCATCTATCGCAGCGACGGTGTCACTGTCGGAAGCCTTGGGTTCTGATCTGCTGCTTCATTTTCCGCTGGATGCACCATCGGTGGAAGCCGGTGATCCCGATGCGCTTGAAGGCATCGAAGACCGCATGGTCATCGCCAGGGTTCATCCGCGCAGCACCGCCCGCCCGGGTTCAGCGATCAATCTGAGCGTGGACGTCGACGAACTTCATTTCTTCGATCCCCAAACCGAGGCCGCCATCCGCTCTTGAGCTTGGCTCGTGCCGGGTTCGTGGCCCTGCTGGGTTTGTGGCCCTGCTGGCTGTGCGGGTTTCAAGGGGTGGTGAGTTTGCGGTGCGGCATCGACTGCAGCACCAAGCGGCCGAAGAGGTCGCACTCGGCGAGATGTGGGTAGCCCGACAAAATGAACGCGTCGATGCCTACCGCGCAGTAGGCGTTGAGTTTCGCGGCCACCGCATATGGGTCGCCCACGATGGCCGCCCCGGCGCCGCTGCGGGCTCGACCGATCCCGGTCCACAGTCCGTCCTCGGCGAACCCGTCGTTGTCAGCGCTGTTGCGCAGCTCGGCTTGCCGTTGAACTCCGACCGAGGCTGCATCGAGCGACCGCCCTCGGATCTGTGCTCCCGCAGCGTCGTCAAGTCGGCTGACCAACCGACGGGTGGCATCGATGGCTTCTGCTTCGGTGGGACGCACGATCACATGAGACCGCAGCCCGAATCTCAGTTCCCGCCCCACGGTTGCAGCGCGTTCGCGCATCTCGCTGACAGTCGCTGCAACGCCCGCCACGGTGTCGGGCCATGTCAGGAATACATCAGCGGCGACCGCCGCCGTGTGTTTGGCCTCTTCGGAGAATCCGCCGAAATAAAAGGGCGGACAGCGGCCACTGACAGTGCCGACACGGGGCGGGTCTAGCTGAACCGAGACGAACTCGCCGTCGAAGTCCACCGCTTTGCCGTCTAGCAGTGTCCGCAGCACCGTCATGTGTTCGCGCGTTCGCTGGTAGCGAGGACCCGAAGGAAGCGGGGCACCAGCCAGATCGCTGGAGATGATGTTGATGGTGAGCCGACCTCCAGCCATCTGGTCGATGGAAGCAAGCTGCCGTGCTAGCTGAGGCGGCCACATTTCGCCCATGCGCACCGCTAGCAGCAAGTTGATGTGCTGGGTGTGGGTGGCGATGGCTGCGGCGAAGGCCGTGGCGTCGATGCCGAGTGCGTATCCCGAGGGCAGCAGCACGTTGTCGAAGCCGTTGCGTTCTGCTGCGGCAACGATGTCACAGCAGTGCTCCCAAGTGCTCACTAGGGACGGGTTGGTCACGCCCAAGTACTCGTAATCGTCGTCACACAGGGCTGAAAACCAAGCGATCTCCGGCGTGGCGCTCATTGCTGTGGCTCCGCCACTTGCGCTGTAGTCATCGGTTGAGTTCTTCGGTGGTCAGCAGTTCGCTCATATTCACTGGACGGCCTTCGTCAATCGAGATATGAGCCGCTCGGCCGATCGCTACCGACCACAGCCCGTCTGCCAGTGTGCATTCTGCGGGTGCCGAATCCGCCACGGCGGCTGCGAAGCGCTCCAGCTCAATGAACGAGGCCCCGTGATGATGGCCGGTCACCGGAGCGGTGCTGTGTACCGTTCGTTCGGCCACGCTTCCGATCCAGTCGCGCCCGCGCATGCCGGTCCGCACGACATCGTCGGGAACGAACGCTTCGAGCTTGCCTTTGTCGCCGACTACCGAGAGTTCTTCTTGGTTCTGGGTGGCATCCGCGAACATGCACAAATCCAGCAGTGCCCGTGCGCCCGACGCGAAGTCCACGATCACGAAAGCATTGTCCAAAATGTCGGGAGTCTCGCCGTCATACCGCTCGTCAAGATGGTTCAGATCTGCAGCACCCGAGGCCATCACTCTGACCGGCGCGCTCGGAACGATGACCCGCATCAGATCGAAGAAGTGGCAGCACTTCTCTACCAGCGTTCCACCGGTGTTGCGGTTGAACCGGTTCCAGTCGCGCACTTTCGGCTGAAATGGGAAGCGGTGTTCCCGGATGGCCACCATGCGGATCTGCCCGATCGTGTTGGCGTGGGCCTGCTCGATGAGCGCCGCCATGGGCGCGATGTAGCGGTACTCAAGACCCACCCACACGAGCGGTGCTGCGGGTCCGAGCGCCTCAACTCCGTTGATGATTCGGCGGCAGTCGTCGAGCGTCGTGGCGAGCGGCTTCTCGGTGAGCTGATGTATTCCTGCAGATGCAACATCCAAAACAATGTCGGTATGGAGGTGGTTGGGTGTCGCAACGATCACTGCGTCGCACAGGTCGGCATCGAGCAGATCGTGGTGATGATCGAACGCTGGCACAGGGTCTAGCCCGCGGCAGGCGAGCTGACTCTGCGCGGCTTCCAAAGAGGGCGGCCAGTTGTCGCAGACAGCGGTGAGTTCTGCACCCTTGAGCGTGATCACGTTGACGATGTGTTCGATGCCCATCATCCCGGTGCCGATGACACCGAAGCGCATCGGATCATGTGCGGTGAGTGTGCGGCTGCTGGGTGTGCGACTGCTGTTCACGGCAGAGGGCGACCGTCTGCGGCCTCGACGATGTCGTACACATCGTTGCGGTCAAGATGCACCCCGAGGGCTGCCACCAGCGACCTGAACCGTTCGGGTCTCTGTGTGCCGACAATGGCGACAGGTTCAGTCGGGTGGGCCAGCACAAAGGCCAAGCACATTGCTGCCCGGTCTACCTGCTCGCGCTCGGCCAGCCGATCAAGCGTTGCGAGCAGCTCCAGACGCACCCCATGTGGGGGCTTTTCTGCCTCGGCTAGGGGATTGCCTGCTGTTAGCCTCCCGCCCGCAAGGGGACTCCAAGCCAGCGGCACCATGCCGGTTTCGGCGCACAGGTCAAGCGTGCCGTCGCGCAGCGGATCCAAGCAGGCAGCTGAGTACTCCGGCTGGGTGCTGACCAGCGGTGTGTCGAGATGGGCGGCCAGCGCCCGTGTCTGTGCTGGGGTGTAGTTGGAGACCCCGACAGCGCCTGCGAGCCCGTCGGCTACCAACGTGTCGAGGGTGTCTGCTAGCTCAGCGGGATGGGTGAACATGTCGGGCCGGTGCACTTGGTACAGATCGACGCGGTCGGTTCCTAGACGTGCCAGCGAAGCTTCGCAAGCGGCGCGCAGTGTGGCTGCGCTTGAGTTGTATGGCACCGGAGGCACGATGCCACCCTTGGTAGCCAGCACCATCTGATCGCGCAAGTCCGGTCGGGCTGCCAGCACGGCACCTAGGTTCTCTTCGCAACTGCCGAAGCCGGTGCCGCCCCAGTCAAGGCCGTACACATCGGCTAAGTCGATCAGATTCAGGCCTTCGCAGAGCGCTGTCTCGATCAGGGTGATGTTGCGACCGATGTCGGAGCTAGTGAAGCGCCACAAACCCAAAGCCAACGGACCCGTAATGATGCCGCTCGTGCCAAGTGGCCGAGGGGCTGGGTTTACCAGATTGGGGCCTACCAGATTGGAACGTGCCAGATCGGAATTGTTCACAGTGTTCAAGACAGTGCTCAAGACTTCAGCGAACCTGCCAGCAGGCCGCGCACAAAGAACCGCTGCAAAGCAAAGAACACGATCAAAGGCACGCCTGCCTGCACGAATGCCCCCGCGGAGAGCACATGTTCTCGCAAGCCGAACTCGCCGGCCATTGATGCGATGCGGATCGTGGCGGGCCACGCCTCGCCGTTGGAACCGATCATCGTGATGGCGACCAAGTAGTCGTTCCATGTCCACAGGAATTGGAAGATCGTGAACGCCGCCAGTGCAGGCACCGACAACGGCACCACCAAGCGCCAGAAGATCGTGACGTGGCTCGCGCCGTCGATGCGCGCTGCTTCAAACAGTTCCCCCGGCAGCGAGGAGATGTAGTTGTGCAGTAGGAACACCGAGAAAGGCATGGCGAAAGCGGTGTGGGTGAGCCACACCGCTGTGGCGCTGCCAGCGAGATCAAAGTCTGGAAACAGCGTGAGCGTGAACTCGGTGCCGGGGATGGTCCAGTGCGCTCCGCCGGCGTACAACTGCAGCAACGGCAGCAGCGCCACTTGGTTGGGAAGCGCCAGCAGCGACACGAACGCGATGAAGAGCCATTCCCGGCCTTTGAAGGAGATCCAAGCGAAGGCGTACGCCGCCATTGCGGCGATGGCCACAGGGATCACAGTGGCGGGTATGGCTATGGCGAATGAGTTCACCAAGGCCCGAGCCAGTCCGCCGGTCTGTTCGGTGCCAAGCACCTCTGAGTAGTTTGCGAGCGTCCAGCCGCCCTCATTTAGCGCTTCCCACCAGCCGCTGCTGCGCTGAGCATCGCGTGAACGGAAAGAGTTCAACAGCAGACTGCCGGTGGGGATGCTCCAGATGAGAACCATCAACCACAGCACCCACGTAGGGATGCGCCGCAGGAAGCCGTAGACGACTTTCCCGGCGCGGTCAATCGGCCCACTGCTGGTGAGTTCTGGCCGACTCAGTGTCGGAGCAGTGGTGTCGGTGGTCATTGTCACGCGGCACCCCTCTGCATGCGCCTGATGTTGAAGGCCATGGCCGGTACGACGGCCAAGAACAGCACGATGGCCAGCGCCGAGCCCAAACCGATGTTCAGTTCCGTGAAGGCACGCTGCCACATCTCATTGGCAATAACTTGGGTGCCGAAGTTGCCTGCCGTCATCACCTTCACAATGTCGTACACCTTCATCACCTGCACAATGAGCGTGGTGACCACAACGACAATCGTTGGCGTGATGGTGGGTATGGTCACCTGCCAGAATGTCTGTTGCTCCGTAGCGCCGTCGACTCGGGCTGCCTCAAGCAGGTCGGCGGGCACTGCCTTGATGGCTGCCGACAAGATGACCATGGCGAAGCCCGTCTGAATCCATATCAGCACCACCATCAGCCAGATGTTGTTGAACGGCGATTCCTGCAAAAACAACACAGTGCCGGGCATCGGCTCGCCGGTGACTTCGTTGATTACTGAGCCGCCGAGGCCGGGGCCGATGAAGCGATAGATCAGCCAAAGCAACGGCACGGCAGTCACCGCAGCGCCGATAGCGAAGGAGGCTTGCTGTCTGCGTACGCCGAACGCGCACAGTCCCGCGAGTCCTGCGGTCACAGCCGCCAGAACGGCGACCATGACCCATGCTCCAGTGGTCTGCGGGCGCAAGCTCCCTAGCCACACCCAGACTGCGTTCAAGAAGCCGGTCTGGGTTTTCTGCGGAGGCCTAGCGATGTACATGAAGCGCCAGATGATCCCAGCACCCACAAAAGAGATTGCCATCGGCAAAAAAATGAGGCTTTTGGCTACCGACTCCCAGCGGGCCCGGTCGGCCAGCACCGCCGCAGCCAACCCGAGCGATGTTGACAGCACCGTCACCGTCACCACCCACCACAAGTTGTTGATGAGGGTGCCGCGCAGTGTCGTGAACACCGCGAACGACAGCACAAAGAAACCGATAGCCACTGGCCCGACTGAACCCGGCAGGCGTTCCACCCCTGTGCCGCGTCGGCGACCCACAGCGACTCCGATCCCCAAACCGATGGCGATCAACACGAGTGCCGCCCACAGCAGGCGGCTGGTGAAAATGTTGGACCAGTCGCTGAGGTCCAAGCTGTTGGGGTTGGTGAATATCTCTCCGTAATTGCTCAGGCCGACCCATTCGGTGGCCCTCGCGTCCAGCAGCGACAGGTACATCGAACGCAGCAGCGGAATCACCAGCCCAAGTGACAAGAACAGCATTGCAGGCCCGAGGAAGGTCACCACGCGACCGCGTTCTGAGAGCCGGTTCCGAGCTTGGAGCGATGGGTTGCTTGCCAAGCCGATCAGCGCTCCACCTCCGCCGCCTACCGCTGCGCCGATGAGCGTCCACACCCAGATCGGCCCGCCGGCCACGTCGTTACCAGCTGCCACCGCGCCGATCACGGCTCCGAGGAGTCCACCCAAGATGCCCCAGAACAGGCGCCAGCGGGTGACCGCAAGATCCAAGAGACTGTTTGCGCCGAAGAACAACGCAGCGCTCGCCCCGATGGCGAGCGTCACTCCTAGCAGCGCTCCGCCTAGTGCCCCCACAAGCCCCAACCTACTCCGCGCGTCACGCCCCGCGCTGCTTGCTGCTCGTTGGTGCTGTAGGTGCCGGTTTCGTAAGCGCCGGTTTTGTGAGCGCTTGTATCGCAAAGGGCCGACCCGCAACTGCGGGTCGGCCCTTCACTTGACTGATGTCATTTCAGTTGACGGTGTTGTGCCGTCAACCCGATTGACGGTGTTGTGCCGTCAACTGAAGGTGTTGGCTATCGCGGCCAAGAGTCGTCGATGGCGGCGAATGCTTCCTCAAGGGTTTTGTCACCGTTGACTGCGCTGGTGCCCTCAGTCCAGAACGTGCCGGCACCAACAGCGGCAGGCATCAAATCGGATCCGTCAAAACGAGCCGGGCTGGCCGTTTGCAGGATCTCAACGAATGAGCGCTCTAGGTCGTTGTACAGGCTCAGATCCTGCTGGGTGTTCGCCGACAGGTAGCCCGACAGCCCGCTGCCCGCACGCTCTGCTTGGGCCTTCTGGCGCTCGTTGGCGTACTCAGCGCTGCCGAAGTACTCCATCACTGCCCACACCTCAGGAGCGTCGCGGAACGCCGACACATAGGTACCTGAAGTCAGCACCGGACGGTTGCCCTTTGCACCGAGGGCGGGGAAGTAGAACACATCAATGTCCCCGCCGGGTCCCACTTCGGTGCCTTCAGGGAAGAAGGAAGCAAAGAATGTGGCTTGCCTGTGCATGGCGCAGTCGCCAGCCACCAGCGGTTCAGCATTGTCGCCGAACGGTGTAGCAGCGACGGAGCCGCCGGCTGCGTAGATCGCACCGGGCAGATTCCACAAGCCGAGCACGGTTTGCGCTATTGAGATGATGCGCGGATCGGAGAACGGAATCTCGCCTGCGACCCACTGGTCATAGACGTTCTCGTCCTCAACGCGCAGAATCATGTCTTCCATCCAGTCTGTGAACGGCCAGCCAGTGGCCGGACCGGACTCAATGCCAACACACCAAGGCGTGATGCCGTCTTGGACCATCCGGAGGGTGAGGGCTTGAATCTCTTCAAATGACTGGGGTACCGAGTAGCCGCCGTCGGAGAAGATCTGGGTGTTGTACCAGACGTTCGACTTCAGAGCAGTCTTGTTGGGGACACCCCACAGCGTGCCACCGAACGTGACGGTGTCCAAGGTTCCTGCGGGCCACTGTGCTTCCACGGAAGCCTGCACATCGGCGTGGATTGGAAGGATCCACCCCTCCGCTCCGAAGTCGCCGACCTTGCCGGGCTGGGGGAACACAGCGATGTCGGGGGGGTTGCCGCCGGCTGCCTGTGCGTTGATCTGCTCAGAGAAGTCGCGAGCGCCTGTGTAGGTGGCCACGATGCCGGTCTTCTCTGCGAAGACATCCAAGGCATCCTGAATGGCACCGGCCTCAACTTCGCTCGACTCGGGTCCGAAGACGCTGACTGTGGTGCCGGACAAGTCCATCATGTCTTCGTCCATGGACTCGCCGTCTTCGTCCATGGATTCGCCGTCCATGTCTTCGTCCATGGATTCGCCGTCCATGTCTTCGTCCATGGACTCGTCGTCTATGGACCTGTCTTCCATGGACCCGTCATCCATTGAATCTTCTGACGCAGTCTCTACTCCTACGGTCTCTTCGCCGGCCTCGTCGTCATCACCGCCGCACGCCGCTGCTATCAGTGCGAAGGCAAACAGCGCGCCAATCAGTCGTGTTAGGCGCCGCCCTTGAAGGGTGCGCCGATGCGATAGGTCTCTCATTGAAATTTTTCCTTCCCCGACAACTCCATGTCCTCAAGCTGTCGAATGCGGTCAAGCATGCAGCGCAAGCGCCCGGCAGCCCAAGTCCAGTCGTCTCGGTGCTTTAGCTGACTGGAAGGCTAACGAACGACAGAGCGGAGTGGTTCGCGCCAGGCAGTGACATTTGTGTGACAAGCGGCTCAGGCCACGCTGCCGGGTCGCATCAAGAGAGTGGTCACACTTGCCACACCACAGCACTCGCCGGGGCGAGCAAGCAAGACCCGTCCAACCGGTCCGGCCTGCTGGTCGCGTGAGAACCGGCCACGCCGTCATGGGGATGGGGGCACACCGCCGCCGAGTCGTACAGCACGATTGCATCGGCCGGGATCTCAACGTGGTGGGAGATCGCATCAACGTTCGCAGCTACTCCGATGCGGCCCCGGCGGTACGAGATGACCGGACCGCGGCCGCTATCAGTCCACTCCACAGCGTTGTGGCCTTTGGGGGACTCTGTGGTGAGGATTGGCCGCGTCTGCTGCTGGACGCGCAGCAGTTCTCGATAGGCCCCCAGCCACGAGTGCACAGTGCCTGACTGCACAGTGCCTGACTGCACAGTGCCGGACCGCGCGGTGCCTGACTGGGCCGCGACTGTCTCTTCCCACCGTCGCCCAGCAGAGCGCAGCCACGGCTCAACGGTAGAGAAACCGTTGTACGGGCTGCCGTCCCAAGGCATCGGCGTGCGGCAGCCGTCTCGCCCGGCAGCCACATCGTCGTCCGGACCGACGGGGTCTAGCTTGTCCTCCGCCGCGACCTCACCGTCGGCTAGTCCAAGTTCTTCGCCTTGGTACAGCACGAGGGTTCCGGGAAGGAACGCGGCGAGCACATTGAAGGCAAGCGTGCGCGCCGCACCCCATTGCTGTGAGGCACCGGCGGTGTCATCGTTGTCGCTGGTTGGCGCAAACCTGGTCGGAGCCCGTGGCATGTCGTGGCTGCTCATTGCCCACAGCAGCCGCTCGGCCAACTCGTCCGACGGGCCGCGCAGAGTGCTGCGGATTTCTTTGGCTTCCCAGTCGATGTGCATCGGGGCAAACCAGTAGCCGCCATGCATGCCGTCGGGCGGCAGCAGGTCATCGAGGCCCCGCGGGTCAAGGTGATACGTCTCCCCGTGCAGGAATGCGTCGTAAGAATCACAGATCTTCCGCCACCGACGGAATACTTCTTGGCTCTCGGGCTGGAAGACGTCGTAGAGATGCTCAAAGCAGTCCCACTGCTCCCAGCGAGACGCTCGGGGCGGGATGGGCAGATGCTGCGGGTTCGAGCGCAGCTTGGCATCCTTGACCAAACCACCGGCCACGTCAACGCGAAAGCCGGCGATGCCGCGGTCCAGCCAGAACCGCAGAATTGCGTCCCACTCCTCGGATACTGCCGGGTTGCGCCAGTTCAGATCAGGCTGCGATGCCAAAAACAAGTGCAGGTAGTACTGGCCCGATTCGGGCTCCAGCGTCCACGCCGGCCCGCCGAAGTAACCCACCCAGTTGTTCGGTGGGCCGCCGTCGGGAGCGGGATCTCGCCATATGTAGTAGTCCCGGTAGCGAGCCTGTTCGTCTGGACCGGCTTTGCCGAGCGCTGCGGCGAACCAGCGGTGATCGCTGCTCGTGTGGTTAGGCACCAAGTCGGTCACCACGCGCATGCCGCGGCCCGCAGCATCGGCTACCAGCGCATCAAACTCGGCCAAGTCGCCGAACAGCGGGTCAATGTCGCAGTAGTCGGCGACGTCGTAACCCCAGTCGTTGCCGGGTGTTGGATAGAAAGGTGTCAGCCAGATGAAATCGACACCGAGGTCGCTCAGGTAGCCGAGCTTGGATCGGACACCCGCTAGGTCGCCGATTCCGTCGCCGTTCGAGTCGGCAAACGACCGCAAGTACACCTGGTACCCCACGGCGTCCGCCCACCACCGCTCAGGCGTGTCGCGATCCGATGTCGGGTTGCTCGATGTCACGCTGTCTCCAGTCGTTCTTTGGGCAGCGCCACCTGTCTGCAGTGACGCAGTTGCGGTGACGCAGCTGTGGTCAGTTCTGCAGCCGGTCGGTGCTGTGGCTAGTGCTGCGGTGACGTAGCTGTGGTCAGTTTGCCCCGATTCATCAGTCGGTTGCTGTTTCTGTTCAGCCAGCGCCGCAATGGGTATCGAATGACCGCAATTAGATCGAGTGAATAGTGTTCGTTGACGGAGCGCAGCTGCGTGGAGACGCCCAAGGCCGCTGGACAGGTGCGTCGCCGCAACAATGTTGTGTGTCACGATGAAACTGGGCCGATGAGCCCCAGAAAGGCGGCGACGATGCCACAACCTCCCAGTCCGTACGATTTTCTCCCCGCAGTTGCGTCATTTGAGGTTCGAAGCGACGACGTAGCCGAGGGCCAGATGCTGCCGATGCCACAGGTCTCAGGCATCTTCGGCGCTGGCGGCGAGGATCGTTCCCCGCATTTGATCTGGTCTGGGGCACCAGCGCAGACCAAGAGCTACGCCGTGACCTGCTTCGACCCTGACGCGCCGACCGGCAGCGGTTTCTGGCACTGGGTGGCATACGACATTCCGGTGTCGTGTACTGAACTGGCTGCGGGTGCTGGAGATGCCCAAGCCAGCGGACTGCCCGCTGGGGCCAAGCAACTTCGCAACGACGCTGGCCTGTACGGCTACCTCGGCTCTGCCCCGCCGCCGGGCCACGGCACGCATCGCTACATCTTCGCAGTGCATGCGCTGAGCGTTGACGCCCTGCCGATCGATGAGAACGCCTCGCCTGCGATCTGCGGCTTCAACATGTTTGGAACGACGCTGGGGCGCGCGCTCATCACGCCCGTCTATCGACAGGGTTAGCCATGACGACCTGGAATGCCCACTGCGGCAGTCTGGTTCCTGCGACTCCAGTTCGGCACGACGTTGATTTACCGTTGCGTCGAGACTTGAGATTTGGAAGGGCGCATGCTTGACGGCGAATTTCACACGCCTGATGGCGTACAGGCCGCGACTGAGGTCATCTATCGCGTCATGTGGGAGGACCGCAGCGGCAGGCTGCATGAGCATGTGGCACGCAGCTTTCGGACTTGGGCTCAAGGTCAGCACCCGCACCTTGATGTGGCTGACGGCGAAGAAGGCAACGAAGATGGCAGTGAAGCTGCTCGTCATGTGGCCCAAGAGAATGGGAGTCGCGTCGATCTGACACGCACAACGCGGACGAACGGTGGGGTCACGACGACGACGTTGGAGCTTGCACAGCATGCTGCTTCTGGCGGGTCGGTAGTGCGAGCACGCGTATTGAGTGGGGACGGCACTGGGTGGGTGTGGGTGGATGTTGAGGCGCCGCATGCCACTCCCGCACCGACGGGTGTTGAGCCTGTGGAACCGGGAGGCACTGCACCATTTGGTGCTGATCTTGGCCAGTCGCGATTTGCCCAGTTGCGCGCTACGGGGGCGGAGTTGCTGGTGACTCAGTTGCTCGACGCTTCCAAAGAACGCGGTGGGCGGCCACATCTCGGCCCCGAACCGTTGGACACGTCGCCCGTGACGGTGAGAGATGCCGAACACGTCAAGGCGATCTGCAATGCGGTGATTGCTCCTGACCGACCCATCCCGTACCTCGTTCTGGCTTGGGATCCGATCAATCCGAGCAGCGCCGCGGACGATATGTCCCGCAGGGCGCTGAGTGCATCTTTGCAGGTAGCAGGCCTTGCAAGAGTATTCGTTATGCCGTTGGAGTGGCTGTATAGATTCCAGCGACTGATCGGCGGAGAGATGGACCTTGATCCTGGCGAGGCGAGGCTCTATCTGCCGGGCGAGCATGAGCCGCATCGTCACCGCATTCTGGCTGCTGAGATCTGCAGGAGTGGTCCTCGTCAAGCCGGCCGCTGGGCGAGCCAACTGCTGAGCCTCGTTACGGTCGAGCGCGAACCACCTCCGCTGTATCGCCGCTCCGAGGAAGAACTCGGCGCGCAGCGCCGGGCACCCGAACTCGCCGCCGCTTCGAGCGATGATGAACGGGTTGCCGTTCTGGAGACCGAGCGAGACGATCTGTGGGAGGCTCTCTTTGAGACCCGGGCGCAGCGCCGGGCGATGCGCGAGGAGCGCGACGAACTATCTCAGCAGATACTTGACATGCAAGAAGAACTTGAGCTTGCCCAAGGGCGGGCCGACGACCTGCAAGGGCAGCTCATAGATTCTCAGCACCAGATGGTCGAGTGGCTGCTGCGTGCAGGCCAGGGCACATCCGAAGCAGATACTGACGCCTCCAAGAAGCGATATCAGCAACCCACTTCAATTCAACAGGCGCTGCGTCTTGCACGGGCGAACCTCGTTAGGGTCCAGATTCCGCCCGAAGCGGAGCAGCGAATCGCCGATATGGACAGCACCATTGAGTCACAGTCGTGGGCGTTGAGCGTTTTCGATGGTTTGCTGGCGCTGGAGGCGTACGCAAACACCGGTGCTGGTTTCCAAGACTTTCGGGATTGGTGTAGGCGTAGCAATCATCAGCGCATCTGGTTCGCGAATGCCAAAAAGTTGGCGATGAAAGAATCTGAGGAGGTGATGCGCCGCCCCGAACTGCGTAAACATCGTCTCATGCCCATCTCTACAGCGGTCAAGTCCGAAGGGCGTATTGAGATGCAGGCCCACCTTAAGTTGTCAAACAGATCGTTTGCGCCGCGCCTCTACTTCTACGACGACACTCGCCGGGATGGAGGCACCGGCAAGGTCCATGTGGGCTATATCGGTCCGCACTTGCCGACCAAGCGTTTCAAGACCTGAAAGATCAACCCTCGGGACAAATCGGCAAATTAGCAAATCTAAAGAACAGCATCCTGCTGATCGTGGGGTTCGCCGCTGTCATGCCGCCTCCGCCGCCCGCCGTGGCTCAACGGGCTAGAAACAGGGGCAATGACTAACGACGAACTCGGTGCCCACCGCAGCAGCATCGACAAGGTTGATGCTGCGCTCGTGCGGTTGCTGGCTGAGCGATTCCGCATCACCCACGAAATCGGTGTCTACAAAGCCAACAACGACTTGCCGCCGGTGGATTTGGCACGCCAGCGCCAGCAATCCGATGAACTGCGCCGACTCGCTGTGTCTGAGGGTCTCGACCCAGATTTTTGCGAGCGGTTCTTACATTTTGTCAGGGAAGAGGTCGTCCGTAACCACCGACGCCTTGCCGAAGCCGCCGACGAGCGCAAGGCTCACAGCACCGACGAGCCCACATAGCTCAACTTGACCCGCATAGCTCAACTTGAGTGGTCTGCGGTGGGACCCTGCGCGCAGGGGATGTCAGCGCAAGGGATGTCTCAGTTAGCGCGCGGAGACAACAGCGATACCTGCGTCGGCGAGCTGTTTCTGTGCGGCTGCTTCCGTCTCAGGAGCGACTGATGCCGTGAGGTCTTTCAGCACGCTTGTCCCGTAGCCGTTGGCTGCAGCGTCGGTGGCCGTGGCTCGGACGCAGTGGTCAAACGCCAAGCCGACCACGTCAACATCGGTGATGCCAGCGGTGGTGAGCACTTCGTCCAATGATCGCCCGTCGTCGTCCACGCCTTCGAAGCCGGAATAAGCCGCAGCGTGCATGCCTTTATACACGCCTGCATCGATGCGGCCGGCTACCGCATCAATGGCGGGATGCAGCTCGGCTTCTGCTGTGCCGGCCACACCGTGGGGCGGCCAAGTGTCAACGAAATCCGGTTCGTCGCTGAAGTGGTCGCCGGGGTCTAGGTGCCAGTCTTGGGTAGTTACCACTAGGTCGTAACCGTGTTCGCCGGCCAGCAGTTCGGCCACCTGCGATGCCACAGAATTCCCGCCTTCCACGGGCAGCGCACCGCCTTCGCAGAAAGTGGGCTGCACATCCACGACAAGCAGTGCTGTTCGCTTACCTAGACGCTGCGCAGGGCCTTGGACGTTCACCGGAGGCCGTCTAGGGTGCTGTGGCGCGCAAGGCATCATCTAGCCGATCAAACATCTGCCCGATCTCTTCGTCGGTGATGATGAGCGGGGGGCAGAAGGCGAGCACATTGCCAATGGCCCGTGTGATCACACCGCGCTTGCGGAACGCTTCGCGGGCCTCAATGGCATCACGGCCGATGTCGCAAGCCCAGAGGCCGCCGAGGCCGCGGTAACTCTCGATCATGCCGTCGGCTTGCAGGGCTCGGAGTCCTTCAGAGAGCTTCTCGCCGATATGGGGGGCCCGCTGCACTAGGCCCTCAGATTCAATCACGCCTAGGTTCGCGATTCCAGCGGCGCAGGCTGTCGGGTGGCCCGAGTAGGTGTAGCCGTGCATGAACCGGTTCTCGTCGGTTTCGAGCGTGTCGGCAATCTCGCGTGACACCACCACGCCCGACAGCGGGAGATAGCCCGAAGTGACGCCCTTGGCGAACGTGAACATGTCGGGGGTAACGCCGAATGTCTGGCCACCGAACCAGCTACCGGTGCGCCCGAAACCGCAGATGACCTCGTCGAAGATCAGCAGGGCGCCGTGCTCGTTGCAGAGGCGGCGAAGACCCTCGAAGTAGCCAGGCGGTGGAGGATGCACTCCACCGGCACCTTGAATGGGTTCGGTGATGACGGCGGCAATGCGTTCACCCTGCTGTGCGAACAGTTGCGCAGCCGGTTCGATGTCGTCATTGGGTACCTCCACGACATGGGGCATCAAATCGCCCCAGCCTTCCCGGATTGGCTCGATTCCCTGCACACTGGTGCCGCCGACGTTCACGCCGTGATAGCCGCTGGTGCGTCGCACGATGATCTGGCGGTCCTCTTCGCCGCGCAGACGGTGAATGCGCCGGGCGACTTTCAGAACCGTGTCAATGGCTTCGGAACCTGAGCAGCTCAAAAACACCCGACCATCGGGGTGCTGTGAGCGAGCGCGCACCATCTCAGCCACTTCAACGGCGGGACCATTTGAGAACGGCTCAAACGTGTTGTATGTCTGCAACTTCTCTAGTTGCGCGTTGATGGCATTGATGACGGTGCGGTTGCCGTGGCCGATCTGGCACAGCCACAGGCTGGCCAATGCATCTATGTACTCGTTGCCGGCATCGTCGGTCAGCTTGACACCGTTGCCCGAGACAATCCGCACGAAGGTGTTCTCTTCGCGGCTAACGACTGAGTACGGATGAATGAGTGCGCTGCTGCTCATCGTGGTCACCCCCCGTGTTCCTTGCTGCGTCCGCCAAAGCTGCGGCGAACAAAACCCAGCCACAGCCTACGCGCGTGCCGCGATCTGCGAAGCGAGAGGACTCAGCGCGGCTGCACCGACCGGCAGCCCGGTGGACCGTTCCGGTCACGGCTTCGCCTTTTGGTTGTGTCTTCAGGCGGAGCCCTGTGTCTTCAGGCTGAGCCTTGCGTATTCAGGCTGAGCCTTGTGTCTTTAGGCTGAGTGGCCGAGGCGGGCGCGCCGGTGGGCATGACCGCCGAAGGGAGCTGCGATGTCGCTGCGACACGGTCGCCCGCTGGTGATGATTCCTGGTCCGTCGGTGATACCCGACCGAGTGCTCAATGCAATGCGTCGCCCAATCCCGAACATCTACGAAGGTGAGGTGGTGGATCTCACGTATTCCCTGCTGGGTCGGCTGCCGGGCCTCGCCCGCACCGAGCACCGTGCCTACATCACTGTCTCTAATGGTCACGGTGCCTGGGAGATGGCAATCACCAACACGCTCAGCAGTGGCGACAAGGTGCTGGTGCTCGAAGTCGGCCACTTCGCGACGAGCTGGGCCGAGATGGCAGCGGTCAGCGGTGTGAAGTACGACGTGCTGCATGCTGACGGTCGCGGCGCGATTCGACACGAGGCGGTGAGCGAGAAGCTGCAAGCCGATGCGGGGCGAGAGTACGTCGCAGTGCTGGTGGTCCAGACCGACACAGCTTCTTCTGTGCGCAACGACATCGCTGCGATTCGCCGTGCTATGGACGATGCCGACCACCCGGCCTTGCTGATGGTCGATTGCGTGGCCTCGCTGGGCTGCGAGCCGTTCGAGATGGACGCATGGGGGGTTGATGTCACTGTGGCCGGCAGTCAGAAAGGCTTGATGGTGCCGCCTGGTCTTGGCATGGTCTGGGTTGGGCCGAAGGCGTGGCAAGCCCACCAGCGAGCTGGTCTACGCACTGCCTACTGGGACTGGACTAGGCGCACCGATCCCGACGCGCACTATTGGATCTTCTGCGGAACGCCGCCCGTCCAGCATCTATGGGGTTTAGCAGAGGCGCTCGACATGATCGACGAGGAAGGGCTGGAAAACGTCTGGGAACGTCACCGTGTGCTGGCGCAAGCGGTACACGCCGCCGTAGACGCTTGGTCGGCACCCGACGGACTTGAACTGAACGTCACCGATTCCGCTCATAGATCAAATTCGGTCACGCTGATCCGAACCGGCGAAGTGTCGGCCCAGCAGTTGCGCGCTACATGCGAGCACGAGGCAGGCCTCACCTTGGGGCTCAGCATCATGGGCGACGCGGACTCCGGGTTCCGCATCGGCCACATGGGTCATCTCAACCCACCCATGCTGCTCGGCACGCTGGGCACCATTGAAGCCGCTGCGACAGCCCTCAATGCGCCGCTGGGTGGTTCTGGGGTGGCCGCTGCTGCTGAGGTAGTGGCCCACGCCACGACACCCGCCCCGAGGCCCGCTGCACATGACGGCAGCAGCGTCGCAGAGTGCGGGTGCTGAGGGAGCTTTCAGCCGATGACTTCGAAGACTCTGAGCAAAATCGGCGTTGCTAAGCCGAACATCGTGCCCAGTTGCCAATAGTGGCGATGTAGAGCAGCGCGTCGGTCTTCGGCGCGTTGGGCTGCGTTCTCGCGTCGGTCTTCGGCGCGTTGAGCGGCATACTCGGCTCGGTCTTCGGCGCGTTGGCGCTGGTCTTCGGCGCGTTGGATTGCGTGCTCGCTGCGCAACGTGGCGAATCCTGCTTCCATGTCTTCTTTGGTGGCATAGCGCGACAGTTCAGCCGTCAAGTAGTCCTTGGTGACTAGGTCGGACAATGGCGCAGGTGCCAAGCAGGACATGAAATACTCCGCGGTGGCTTCGTCATGCTGTTCGCGAATCCAACTATAGACGCGGCTTCTTTGCAGCTCAGACATCGATGGCTCCCTCAGATCGCAGATCGGTAGCCGAAACCTATACATAGTCTTCAGTAAAGTCCAGTTACTTTAGTGTATTTTCAGTATTTTTGCATGTTGAGCCAGTCTCACGCCTCGGCACCAGTGCAGACACCACCACACCGGCGGTAACCCCAGCGACTAGCGAAACCGCTAACTTGCAGGGCCTTGCTGCGGATTCTTACGTTAGGGCTGCCACCGCTACCACCTACACAGGCGAGCGATGATGCGGGTTCGGCCGGGGCCACTGCTATTGGGGCCACTGACACTCAGGCCACTGGCATTGAGGCCAGCACATGAACGTCGTAGCAGGTCAGCGAGTGCGGCTGCCGGGCGAGCGGCACTTCGTTGAGGTCCGAGGGGTGATGCCGTTGCCCGACAGCGACGGTCTGCAGTTGTTCGTGAGAGACGACAACAGTGACACCAACGGGGTGCGCGAAGTCAATCTGAGTGCCGCGCAGGCTGAGCAGATCGAAGTGCTCATGCCCGACGCTGGTGCGCAACCGACCGCAGTGCTGGCCGGCATGTGGGCAGCGTGGATGCGTCACACCTGCGGCTCCCCGTACCCTTCCGTGCTGGCTTCTAGCCCGCTGCGACCGTATGCCCACCAGAGCGAGGCGGTCTACGGCAACATGGTGCGTCAGCCGATGCTGCGTTTTCTGCTAGCCGACGAGCCGGGAACCGGCAAGACAATCATGGGCGGTTTGTGGCTGCGCGAGGCGCAACGCCTCGGCCATATCCGGCGGGCGCTGGTCGTCTGCCCTGCGCACCTCGTCAGCAAGTGGCAGCTTGACTTTGAACGATTCCTAGGCGGGGGCCTGCGCCGCATCACCGCGGCGACGGCGCGTGAGGGTGCGCTCAGCGGCCAGCACGATCTGTGGGTGGTGTCGATGGAGCTAGCGGCGGTCAATCGGGCTGTCTATGAAGCGATCCACCCAGACCAAGCGGGCTGGGACGCAGTGCTGATCGACGAAGTACATCGCATGACACCCACCGCGCAGACTCTCTGGGATGTCGGTCAGATGCTGTGCCACAACACGCTGCGAACGGTGCTGATGACGGCCACGCCGCATCGTGGCAATGAGTGGCTGTTCCGCTCGCTGATGCACCTCGTTGATCCTGCCGTGTTCCCGCCGGTTGGCGACGTGAGCGACAACCAGCCGACCCACAAGCTGAAGCCCGGTGCCATGCATTTCATGCGGCGTATGAAGGAAGAACTTGTCGGGTTCAACGGCGAACAACTCTTCAAGGCACGCTGGGCCGACAACACCAAGGTGCCTCTGAGCGCTGCCGAACGGGCCTACTACGACGAAGCTCTGTCGCTCGTCAACCGCTATTTCCCTGTGGCAGCGCGGTCGCTGGCGCGCATGGTGTACGGCAAGCGAGCAGCTTCGTCGCTGTACGCATTGGCGCAGACGCTGCGTCGCCGCTCCGAACGCATCGGCAGTCAGAACCCTGCCGATGCGGCTCGCGAGGCCGACCCCGAAAGCGAGGACGACGAGGCAGCATCAGAAGCCCGTGTCGTCAATGAAGGCTCGACCGATGCCGCAGCGGAGCGCCGCGATATCGCCGACTTGCTGCACCGGCTGGACACGGATCTTTGCCGCTCAGACCAAGCGCATAATTCGGCAGCGCCTGCAGCCACAGCCAACGCAACGCTCGGGCTGGCTGCATCGAAGTGGCCGCGCATGATCGATGAATGCCTAACGCCAAACGGCATCACGGCAGGCTCGGGCGAACAGGTGGTGGTCTTCACCGAATACGCCGATACCGCGCGCTGGCTGCGAGAACGTTTTCACACGGCAGGGTTCACGGCACAGACGTATTCGGGCCGCGATTCTCACGCGGTCCGCGACCAGACCCGATTGCAGTTCGCCGCTGGCAAGTTTGAGGTGCTGGTCTCGACCGACGCCGGCAACGAAGGCATCGACCTCCAGAGCGCTCATGTACTGGTGAACTGGGACATCCCGTGGTCGCTGGTACGGCTCGAGCAGCGCATGGGGCGCATTCACCGCATCGGCCAAGGCCGCGACGTACGCCTCTACAACCTCATTGCCACCGACACCCGCGAAGGCGAGGCAATGGCTCGGCTGCTCGACAATCTGGTCGCTGCGGCCAACGAACTTGACGGCAAAATTTTCGACAGCCTGCGCCTGATAGCAGAGCAAGCCTTCGACGAAGCCAACGTGACCGACTTGGCCAAACTGCTTGGCAGATGCTTCGACGATGGCGACGCTGCTTCCTCCGCGCAGGAAGCCGTCAGCCGGATTACCCAAGAGAGGCTCCGGCAGGCCCATGAGCGCCAGCGCAGCGCAGAGCAGCACTTACACAGCGGCGTTGAGTTGGGCGCGGCGCATCAGGTGCTGCACGATGACCGCTTGGAGCGGATAAATCCCCACATCGTGGAACGGTTCTGCTCCGTCGCCGCTGCAGCTGAAGCAATCTCATTTAACCCATCGGCCGCTGCGGATAGGGGTTTTTGGCTGCTTGGCGGCAAGCAGATGGCTTTGCCCGCCTCGCTGCTACCAACCAACGACGAGCCGGCGCGCCTAGTGGCAACTAGTGCGTCTGCGATGCAGCGGGCGGCATCGGCGGGAGTCACGGCGACCGGTGACGCAATCGTGCTCGGGCCAGGTGAGGACGCCTTCGCCGAGCTTGCTGAGGCAGTCGGCGAGCACACTGCTGCGGAGTTGCTGCGAGGCGCTGTGCTGTACGACCCAAACGAATCCGACGACTACGAGCTGCACGTTTATGAGGGCGAGATCACCGCAGGCTCCGCTGCACCGCTTCGACGTTGCTATGCCGTCAAAACCACGCTCACAGGTGCGCGCCCTGCTCCCTGGGCAGTGCTGGCGAACCTGACCGCTGAGCCACCCGCGCAATCGCGGGGGGGGGGGGGGTCGCCACCTTCAGCGAATCGCGTCTCGGCGCTGCTTGGACCAGAGGTCGAAGCCAGCGCGGCGCAGGCCGCTGCACGCGAGCGCAACCGCGAACTCAGCCAACGCCAGCGACACTTTGATGAATGGTTAGCTGGGGCCGCGCGTCAGCTGCGCGATTTACCCAACCATCTCACTGACGACATCACAGACCGCGATGAGCGGCGGAAGCTGCGTGACCGGCTCGAAGCGGTCACCGGCGAGCGCATCGCGGCGCTGAGTGAGGCAAGCCGGGTACGCACATCGGGGGAGATGCGGCGTCTTGGCTGGGCCCGCGTCATCGGCGCTGCCTCCAAAGACACGGCAAACGAGCACGACAGTGAGTCGATTGCGGTTGCGTACGTGGTCAATCGCCTCAGCAGCGAAGGCTTCAGCGTTGTTGACGTGCAAACCGAAGGCCAGGGCTACGACCTGCACGCCCGCCGTGGCAGCGAGCAGCGCTTGGTGGAGGTGAAGGGCATCGCCGCCAGCGCGGCCAGCACCGGTATTACTTTGACCGGCGGCGAATGGGTGCGGGCCGCACTGCACGGTAATTCCTACTGGTTGTACGTCGTTGACGATTGCGACAACGGTGGACGGCTGTTTGGCGAATACCGCGATCCCACCGCGCTGTTCGCATCTGAAGCAGTCGAGATCACCAATGTCCGCATCAAGGGTTCTGATCTTGAAGCTGCGCGGCGAAGCCATGTCGCTGGTGGCGGCGACACATCCGTTGGCGGCCCCAACAGCAGGCAGGACGCGGCATGACGCGCATGATCGAGCGTTGGTTTCCGTGCGCGGAGGTCACGGCCAACTCCAAGAAAGGCTGGGGCTCGGGTCGTACTGAGAAGACGCTGTTTCCTTGGTTCGCGTCCCGACCCTTGGCGCAGGCCAAAGCGGCGGTGATCTGCTCGTTGCTGCCGTGGCCAGATGACGAGACCGAACAGGAGCGGCTGTGCGAGTTGGTGCGCGCGTCGCTGACTGGTTACGACGCCATGCGCGACGAACTGGTAAACGAACTTGCCAAGCACTACCCCGACGGTGCGTCGATAATTGACCCATTCTCGGGCCGGGCGATGATCCCGCTGGAAGCTGCTCGGCTCGGCATCAAGGCCTACGGCATTGACTATTCGCCCGTGGCGACGTTGGCAGGCAAACTGCTGGCCGATTACCCGTTGCGTGATTGGTCGAATGAGCCACCGCTGCCATTCGATGGCTACGCCGAACACACCACGCGCTACCCCGAACCGCATCTGCGTTTGCTGTGCGATGTTGAGTTCTTGGTGAAGCTGATCGGCGACCGCCACGAAGCCGACATGGGCCAGTTCTATCCCAAGGTCAACGGCAAGCGGCCTTGGGCGTATCTGTGGGCAGTGACGATCCCATGCAATGAGTGTGGGCGAGAGTTCCCGCTCACCGCCGATGTGCAACTCCGCAAGCCCAACCCGCGCAAAGGCGATCCCGGCCAGTCCTACGAACTTGTTGCAGACCCAGACACGGGTTTGATTGATGTGGTGGTGCATGACGGCGAACCGCGCACTTTGGCCACGCTGGTCATACAGGCAGGCAGCGGGAAAGGCCGAGGCGCCGTGTGCCCGTTCTGCAGTTACATCCACTCCCACGCCGATCATTCCCGCATCAGAGCGGCCGGTAAGGCGGGTGACGTGATGCTGGTGGTCGCTGACTTGGATGAGGAGTGGCGACGGCGCTACCGCGAACCGACCGCATCCGAGCAACAGGCTGCCTGTGCAGCAGAGGCGGCACTTGCGGCCTGCAAGCCGTTTGCTTCTGACTTGCCTGCCGTGCCCGGCGAGAAAGCGCTGGGCTCCTCCGGCGGCAGGCCGTATTCCCGTTACGGCTACAAGACGCTTGGTGATTTCTGCAACGCACGCCAGACGCTCGCACTGGTAAGCCTTGCGCGAGCCGTCAACGACATCGCCCGAGCGCTAACAGGCGCAACACCGAGTTCCATGTCGGAAGCAGTGCCAGAGTTTCTGGAGGACCCAGACGCGGGTTCGCCGCATGGTGACCAACCGCGTCCAAGCTGGGACGCAACGACCTACCCAGAAACTGCTGTCAGTACCGAATACGGACGAGCGCTCACTGGCTACTGCACATCTGTGCTTGCTCGGATGCTCAAATTCAGGACGCGCGGAGCATCTCTCCAACTCCCTGAACAAGCTGTCAAACACATCTTCGCCGACGGTGCGATTATTCCTTTTGGTAACGACTACTTGGAGGCGGGTTGCTCCGACGGCCCGGCTACATGGCGGTCGATTGCCAAATGGTCAATCTCGGCACTGCGTCGACAAGTCAGCCGCGCGCATGGGACTCCATCCATCATTGAGCGAGGCAGTGCTACATCGCTGACACTTGGTAGGGCTGCGTTGGATGCTGTGGTGACCGATCCGCCGTACGACGCGATGGTGGAGTACTCCGATTCGTCCGACTTCTTCTATGTATGGCTGAAGCGGGCGCTGGCAACGTCGCATCCCGAGTTCCGCATTACGGCGAACCCCGCGGGTACGCAAGAGAAGTTCGATGAAGCCATCGTGAAGATGACGCACGAACGCAGCGGCGATCACCGCACACCAGACCACTACGACCGCTGCATCACAGAGGCATTCGGCGAAGCCTGCCGGGTTGTTGAGCACGCCGGTGTCGTCACCATCATGTTTGGGCACGACGACATTGAGGTATGGCAACGGCTTCTGGCGGCTATCGGTGCTGCTGGGCTCATCCTTACCGGTTCTTGGCCGGCTCGAACCGAGTACGGCAGCCAGATGGGCAAAGCCAATATCGAGACCACGCTCACCTTGGCGTGCCGACCCGCAGAACCTCACCGGCCCGAAGGCCGACTTGCAGATGTCGAGGCTGAGATCCGCCGCGAGATTGCTGCGCGGTTGCCGCTGTGGACCCGCGCTGGCCTTGCGGCGCTGCGCGATCAGCGGATGGCCGCCTATGGGCCAGCGATGGAAGCAGTGGGCAGATACAGCGCAGTGCTTGACCATCGAGGGCGACCGGTTGAAGCCAATCACTTCCTCACCCTCGCTCGCCGCGTGGTCGGCGAGATTGCCGACTTGCGTATCGGATCGTTCCCGCTGGAGACGTTCGACAAGCGAACCCAGTTCGCACTCTCGTGGACACGTCAGTATCAGCGCAACGCCGCCGCAGGGTCAGAGTCTCGCTGGGAACGACTCACCCACGACATAGAAGAGTCCGACACGCGCGGCTTGCTCCACAAGGTCACCTCAACCCACAAGTTCGCGACAGCAGCCCAGAGCGGCATCGCCAAGGCTGAGCTGACAGCGGGCCTGCCAGCAATAGACGTTGCCTTTGCTATTGCGGCGGCTGGTAAGTCGGTCAGCGCCGTGGCTGAGGTGCTCGCCGCAACCGACAGCGCCAGCGACGAACTGCTCTGGGCGGTCATGGCGCAACTCGCAGCCGACATCGGCGATACCGACCGCGACGGCGACGTGTGGACTTGGGTGACGCGCAATCGCACGGCAATCCTCACCGGCACCGCAGTGATGGCCCAAGACGAACGCAAAGCCGAACAACGCCAACAAGACGAAGGCACCCAGCTCACCCTGCCCACACCATGGGAAATCACTTAAGGAGCACAGTTGTGAACACATCCGCGCCGACACCGTGGTGGCGCACCGTCAAGCTGCGGCCCGAAGTTGCGGACGCGCACGGCAACATCGACGACGTTCAAGCGTCCCTGCACGATGCCGTCTACGGGGACTCATCAGCCAGATCGCCCTACGCCGACCCGGCCTACTACGGGCAGATCACCTACCCCACGGGCAGCCTTGTTGACCTCATGGCCAAGATCGCCGTGCGGCTCGGTGCTGTAGGCGAGCCAGCAAAGCGAGCGAGGGCGCTGTGGCGGCTCGACCAAGCGATGGGCGGCGGCAAATCTCATGGGCTCATCGGCCTGTGGCATTTGGCCAGCAACCCTGCCGATTTCGCCACTACCGACCTTGGTGCAGCAGTGCTGGTGCAGGCCAAGGAGATCGCTGGCAGCGAGACCCTGACATCAGACCTCGGCAGTCCCCGCTGTGTCGTGCTCGACTGCGACAATCCGGCACCACGCGAAGCTCACGACGGCCCCGCGCAGACACTGGGCGAACGTTTCTTGTGGCGTCTGTTTGAGGGCGCATACAAAAAATACGAGCACTACAAGGCGCAACTGCCCAACAAAGAAGCCATCGTTGCTGCGCTCGCCGATGTCGGGCGCCCGGTGCTGATCCTGATCGACGAGATCATGGACTACATCCGTTGGGTGTCGAACCTGTCAGAACAACGCGCACTCAACGACATGGCGTTTCTGCGGGCGCTGCTCGATGCGGTCAACGATGTCGACAACTGCGCTGCGGTGCTGGTGATGATCGCCTCCGAAAAAGACCGCATCGCCCTCAACGAGCTCGGCGCTGACTGCCGCGCCGAGCTAGAAGACTTGCTGATTCGCAACGGCGAAGCAACCACGGTGACCAGCGGCGGCGACTTCGCCGACATCATCCGTCGGCGACTCCTTGATGGCGCGCCACCGCGCGAAGTCACCGACCGTTGCGCGGCTCAGATCGCTTCACAGATGCGGGGCGGGTGGGCCACCCACGTCTTCGACAAGTTGCCGTCTGGCTCCTATGCCGGCTCGGGGGCCGACTTTGCTGAGGCGGTCGGACGCTGTTACCCGTTCCACCCGTCGCTGATCGAGTTGGCAGAGAACGAATGGTCCAACCACGCCGGGTTCCAGCGGGTGCGTTCGACGCTGCAGGTGTTTGCCGCGACCGTCTATGAGCAACATCGGCGAGGCCATGCAGGCGAGTGGGCACCGGCACTGATCGGCCCCGGCGATCTGCCAATGTCATCTCGCGCGGTGCGCGATGCCTTGCTCGACTCAGGACTTGTGAGCGATCAGCGCACGCAGTCGAGCCTGCGCGAGATCTGCGCCGGAGACATCGTTGACCCCGACCATGTCGACCGTGGCACCGCACGGTTGGTTGACCTGCGGCGTTCGGACACTGGCTGGGAGCAGCACAACCCGCGCGCGGCTGAGCGCATGGCCACGGCGCTGTTCACCTACACGCTGAGTCCGCGCGCCCAAGGCCGCCGTGGCGCGACCGAGGCGGAGCTGCTGGCAGCGTGCTTCGTGCCGTCGAACGCGTTCGGGCACGGCGACGCCGAGGTTGTCTGGCAGGAGCTGTGCCACCCCACCGACGGTCTCGCGGCGGTCGATTCCACTGCCGGGTCGGGGCCCCAGCCGAAGCGGTGGCATATCGAGACCCGCCAAACACTGAACATGCTCGTGCGTCGCGGACGCGAGGCGGTCACCGATGCGCAGCGAGATGAGCGCGTGACCCGCGCAGCGTTCGCTGCGGCCAACAGCGGTCCATTCGATGCCGTGGTGCTCACCGAAGGCGACTTTGAGGCCGTTCCCGACGCGACAGGCCTTCGCGAACTGCTGGCCGGCGCAGGTATCGACCAGGCCCGCAAATGCCGCCTTGTCGTGCTGGATTCGCGCTGGTTCAGCCTGCTCAACGGTGCAGATGCCAGCACGCGAACAGCAGTCGAAGCGGCGATGGGTGTAGGCACAACAGCGCTGCCGATGACCTGGGCATCCTCGGCAGTGTTCGCTGTCATCAACACCCAGAGTCGCCGACAAACGCGCAACGCAGCGTCCGAACTGATCGCATGGGAGCGAACGCTGGCACTGCCAGTGGTACGCGAAGACGACGACATGCACAAGCGAGCGCGAACCGAGAGCCGCGAGGTAAAGCGACGCTTTGAAGCCTTGGTGCGGCGCGCGTACGCGCATGTGCTGTATCTGGCCGAGGGACCCAACGGGCGTGAGATGCGCGATATCCGGTTCCAGTCCGACAATCAGTCGGCGCTTGACGGTTCGGTGGTGTGGTCGGCATTGCGGCAGTACGGCAAGGCTTTCGCCCCCCACGACCTCGATAAGCAAGCCTTGATGCACAACCTGCGCTCGAACGACTGGAACCGTCCGCTGTGTGAGATACGCGACGACTTCTGGAAGGCACCACGTTTGCCACTGCTGCCTAGCGGCGAGGGCGACCTTCGCCGAGCGCTCTTCGATGCCGTGTCGAGCGGCGAGGTAGAGATCGTCGGTGCTGATAACCAGCCACGGCAGGTCATCAACGAAGGCCACATCAATCTCGGATCTACCGAACTGCGCATCCGCCGACCCGAGCCAACCCAACCGACGGACCCAAATCCAGGTCCCCCTTCAGATCCATCCGTCGAACCGGACGAACCCGCCAAACCCACCGATTTGCCCAATCTGCCCAATATGCCCAACCTGCCCAATCCGTTGCCTCAACCCGCAAAAGCCCCCGAGTACCGAGTGAGCGCCTCGGTAACGCAGTCGCTGCGCGAAGCCGGCAGCCCCCGCGATGCCCTACGGCAGTTCTTCCTAGCCGTCGCCAACGCTGTAGATGAAGACGCAGTCCACGTTCAGATCAGCCTGACTGTCGCCGCAGGTGCTGCCACCAAGGACAAGTTGACCGCCGCAGCACAAGCTGCCGGCATCCACTTCAACGCTGTCGAGCCGTAGCGACGCAACCCTGACAGTGTGGAGTTCGCCGCAGTTTCAGCCGATGATTTCAAAGACTCTGAGCAAAAGCGGCGTTGCTAAGCCGAGCATCGTGCCTAGCTGCCAGTAGTGGCGATGCTGAGCAGCGCGTCGGTCTTCGGCTCGTTGGGCTGCGTATTCGGCTCGGTCTTCGGCTCGTTGGGCTGCGTACTCGGCTCGGTCTTCGGCTCGTTGGGCTGCGTGTTCGCTGCGGAGCAATGCGAAGCCTGCTTCCATGTCTTCTTTGGTGGCATAGCGCGACAACTCAGCAGTTAGGTAGTCCTTGGTGACCAAGTCGGACAATGGCGCTGGTGCCAAACAAGACATGAAATACTCCGCGGTGGCTTCGTCATGCTGTTCGCGAATCCAACTATAGACGCGGCTTCTTTGCAGTTCAGACATCTGTGGCTCCTTAAGATCGTAGATCGGCAGCAGAACCTTATCTATAAGCCTTCAGTTGCTTTCAATGATTTTCAATCACCTCAATCAACACTGTCAGGTGTTGCTGATTGGCGGGATTAGCTGCTGAGCAGTTGGCGGACGAGTACGACCGTGGCGCTAGTTGCTGCCACCGACAGCACAATGATCCGAAAGCGAGGACCCGCTAGGCGTGGCCGCAACCATCTGCCGATCGGCAGGCCCAGCACAACTGCGGGCAGCAAGCTCAACCCCAGCCGTAGCTCCCTTGAGCCGAACTCGCCGAGCACCGTGAGCGTCACGATGATCGCAGTGCCGACCACCAGCATGAACGTCGCCAACGTGGCCCGCAGAGCGGCCGGCTCCCAGTGGCTGGCAAAGACCGCATACACCGGCCCTGGCACTGCTGCCACCGACGATGAGAACGCTGAGCCGACACCTGCTGCGTAGTCGGCTCGGTGGCCATCAGGCGGACGAAAGCCGACGGCTTGGGTAGCCACGGCTGTGAGCACGAACACGCTCACAGCAATCGCCAGCGAACGGTCGCTCAGTACCGTCAGCAACCCAACGCCACCGATGAGACCGATCGGTGCCGCAATCAACTGCCTACCTAGCGCCGGAACATTCAGCGCCGCTCGATCCGCGATTGCATTGCGGATGTTGATGCCTCCGGCGAGCATCAGCATTGGTCCGGGTACTCCGGCCGGCTCAATGCTCACCAGCACCGGGCCCACGATCAGGCCCATGCCGATCCCAATACATGCCTGCGTACCGGCACCAACTGCGACGAACAGCGCTGCTACCGCATACTCCAGAACACTCATCGGTCTGCGAAGGTGCGACGCGTCTGCTAGATCGCAAACGGCTCCCCGTCGGCGCGTTCGAGCCGGACGAACTCCTCCACTGGTTTGCGGCTGAGCTTGGTGAGTTGTTTGACGGGCTTCCCGAGCGGCATCAGCGCGCACACTGCTTCGTGGTCTTGTAGGCCCAGTAGTTCTTTTGCGGCGGGCTCCATCGCTGCTAGCAGTGTGGTGAGTGCTCCGCCGTAGCCCTCGTTGCGGGCGGCGAGCAAGATGTTCCATACCAGCGGATAGATCGAACCGCCGCTGACCACGCCGATACGGTCCAGTTCCTTGTCGATTGACGCAACTTTGCGCAGGTCAACGCTGGCCACCAGCACCACCGGCACCTTGTCCATCTGGCGGAACATTGGGATCCACAACGGAAGCGACTCATCTGCCATCGCTTCCTCAATGTTGACCGACGAGGGCTCGTAGCTTTGCCAGTAGACCTCGTCGGCCATGGTCTGTGCGGCCGCTACCCGCATGGCTGGCAGGCACAGCTCGCCGAGTTGTTTCTTGCGCTCGGGGTCGCGCACCACGGTGATCTTCCAGCCTTGGCGGTTGCCGCCGTTGGCGGCGAATCTGGCGTTGTCGAAGATTCGGTACAGCACCTCATCTGGAACTTCGTCGTCGGTGAAGTCCCGGGCGGCGAACGTGGTGCGCATGACGTCGTACAGTTCCATAAGCAATAGTCAACCACCGAGCCGGTCGGCGGCGCTGCATCTTCGCCGCGGCCTGCACTGTGCCGTCGGAATGTGTCCTGTGCGCAGCCAGCGCCGGTGCGCCAAAATCCCCAGTGCTGAACCACCGGTGTCGACATCTGTGTGAACCAATGAGCGAACACCGTTGGGCAAGCACCGACGGGCCAAGGCCGACAGGCTGTGTCTCATTGTATGTGTCTCATTGTCTGGAGCTAGGGGAGTGCCGTGCCGCTGAATCGAGTCCTGATCGCCAATCGTGGCGAGATCGCAATCCGGATTGCCAAGGCGGCCCAAGCACTTGGTATCAACTCAGTAGCGGTGCATGCGGCAGCCGACAACCGGTCACTGCACCTCACCGCTGCCGATGAGTCTGTTGAGCTGCCCGGAGCCGATCCTGTCGCCTCCTATCTCGACATCGAAGCAATGGTTGACATTGCCCATCGGCACGGTTGCGACAGCGTCCATCCGGGTTATGGCTTCTTGGCTGAGAACGCTGTGTTTGCCCAAGCGTGTACAGATGCCGGACTGGTTTTCGTGGGCCCGTCGCCTGCTGCTCTGGAGCTTTTCGGTAACAAAGTGAGGGCGCGCAGGCTCGCTGCGTCACTTGGAATTCCTGTCGTTGCGGGCTCAGACGGCGCCGTGGGGGACGCGACCGCCGCGGCAACTGCAGCGGAGAAGATCGGTTTCCCTGTGATGCTGAAGGCAGCCGCTGGCGGAGGTGGTCGGGGAATGCGTGTTGTTGATCGCATCACCGATGTCGCCGAAGCCTTTGAGCGATGTTCCAGTGAGGCGGCTGCGGCGTTTGGCGATGGCGCCGTGTTCGTGGAACGCCTCATCGAACGACCGCGCCATATTGAGGTTCAAGTGCTGGCCGATCATCATGGGGGCGTCACGCATCTGTGGGAGCGTGACTGCTCAGTTCAGCAGCGCAATCAGAAGGTCATTGAGATCGCGCCGGCGCCAAGGCTGGACTTGGAGTTGCAACAACGCCTCCATGCCGACGCGGTTCGGCTTGCGACCGAGGCCGACTTGGCGAACGCAGCCACGGTGGAGTTTTTGTTGGTGCCTGAGACCGGCGACTACTTCTTCATCGAAGCCAACCCGCGCATCCAAGTAGAGCACACCGTTACCGAGCAGGTCACCGGCGTCGATCTGGTTGAAGCACAGTTCCGGATCGCAGCAGGCGAGACACTGCAATCGATTGGTGTCGTTCGGGGCCAGGCCAACCAAGACCAGGCCAACCAAGACCAAGCCCCGGTTGTGCGCGCGGCCGCGAGTGGGCTTGGTACCGAACCGCGTGGCTATGCCGTGCAGGCCCGGGTGGTGGCGACCGGACCAGGCCCAATCTCCGGATATCACGAGCCTTCAGGTGCGGGTGTGAGGGTGGATGCCGCTGGATACGCCGGTTATACGCCGCCGCCGCACTACGACCCGTTGATCGCCAAGGTCATCGGCAGCGGGGCCACGCTTGAAGCCGCAGCGGCCCGCACGTCGTCAGCATTGGCCGATTTCCACATAGGCCAGATGCCCACGAACATCAGCCACCTTCGCCGGATACTCAGCCATCCCGCCACCCATGGCGGTGATGCACGTACCACGCTGCTAGCGGAAGCGGCGGCACAGCTCAGCGATGGGGCAACGAGCACCGACAGCATCGACACCGACGGCGGTACCGACAGCGACGACCCTCGAGCCAGCGCTCAGAACCGAGGCAGTACACAGCGCCGCGCCGCGCTGCTTGAGCCTTCTAGCGCACCAGCCCATGCCGAGGCGCCGCTTGCGGCTGCGTCGGCGTCGGCCTGGCCCAACCGCGAACCCACCGAAGGTGAGATGGTGATACGCAGCCCGTTGTCTGCGACCGTCGTTGAGGTGCGAGTGAGCGTGGGCCACACGGTGACACCCGGCGAGACGCTCGTTGTGCTGTCCGCCATGAAGATGGAAACCGAGGTCGCAACTGCTGTGGCGGGAACTGTCGCTGCACTGCGTCCGATGCATGTCGGCGACACGGTGGATGCCTCAGCGGCGCTCGCAGTGCTACGAGTTGATGCTGCTGCAGCCGCCAGCACCCCAGCCGCCAACACCCCAGCTGCCAACACCGACACTCAACCCACCGACCCAAGCCACGACCACGGCGAGAGCTGGCAGTCGCAGCTTGACGATGTGTACACACTGCGTCAGCTCGCCGAAGACCGCCTCGGACCCGAATCCGAAGAACCCGGTGTTGTGCGGCAACGCAGCCGGGGCAAGCTGCACTGCCGGGAACGCATCCGCTTGCTACTAGACGACGGCAGCTTTCGCGAAGTCGGCAGCCTCGCAGGTTTCGCTTCTTACGACGACACCGGTGCCGTAGCAGCATTCACGCCCGCCAATCACGTAGGCGGCACCGGCAAGATCAACGGACGAGCCGTGATTGTCTGCGCAGACGACTTCACCTCTCGCGGCGGCCACTCTGACGGCGCTATCGGCGCAAAGAGCTTCCACCTCGACCTGCTGTCCATCGAGATGGGTGTGCCGTCGGTTCGCCTTCTTGACGGCTCGTCGGGCGGCGGCAGCGTCGCCTCGATGGTTCCTGAGCAGAAACGGGAAGGCGAAAGCACCGCCAAGGAAAGTTCGGGCGCGATTCGGCCCGGACGCCCGCGGGTATCGGGCGGCGGCGGGTCGTTCTTACCTTCCCATCTCGGCAGCAGCGAGTACGCACAGCAACTCGCAACGGTGCCGGTGGTGAACATGCTGCTCGGCAGCGTGGTCGGCCTCGGCGCAGCCAAAGCGGTGCTGGGCCATTTCTCGGTCATGGCGCGTGACATCGCACAGCTCTTCGTGGCCGGCCCGCCGGTGGTTGCTCATGCCATGGGCTACGACATCTCCAAGGAAGATCTCGGCGACTGGCGTATTCACTGCACCAACGGTTCGGTCGACAACTTGGCCGACACCGAGCAGGAGGCCGCAGCACTGGTGCAGCGGTTCTTGTCGTACTTGCCGTCGTCGGTGTATGAAGCGCCGCCGGTGTTGGCCTCCGATCCCAGCGATCCAGCTGACCGTTGCGAGGAAGAACTGCTGACGCTGATTCCGCGCAAGCGCACCACTACCTTCGACATTCGCCGGGGGATCGAGCTGATCTGCGACCGCGGCTCGTTCTTCGAGATCGGACCGCTGTGGGGCACCGATCAGGTCGTCGGTTTTGCCCGCATGAACGGGCATCCGGTCGGTGTGCTGGCATCCGACAGCCGCCACCGCAACGGTGGTGCGCTCACCGCGGACGGCTGCGACAAGCTCACTCGTCACATTGACCTCTGCGACTTGTTCCATGTGCCGGTCCTGAACTTGGTTGATAACCCCGGCTTCGCGGTCGGCAAAGAGCACGAGATCACCGGCACTATCCGCAAAGGCGCTACCTGGATGACCGCGTTTGCGCAGGCTTCGGTGCCGATCTTCACCGTGTTGATGCGTCGCAGCTTCGGCGTGGCGGGCAATAACTACGTCACGCCCCGGCGCCAGCACAGCGCCCGTGTGGCGTGGCCGTCGGCTGATATGGGCGGTATTCCGCCTGAGGGCGGCATCGAGGCTGCCTACAAGCGACAGCTTGCCGAGGCGTCCGATCCGGTGGCGCTGCGGGCAGAACTCGAAGCCCGCATCGAAGCCGCCCGCGGTCCGATCGGCCCGCTGAACCGATTCGAGATCGAGGAGATGATCGACCCGCGCGAAACCAGGCCGCTGATCTGCGAGTGGGTCGACGGGGCATACGACATCGTCCGCCGCCCCGTAGGGCTCACTCAGCGCCCCATCGCTTTCCGTCCCTGACCAGCACAACACCCACACAACACCCGACCGGCATAAGGCTCTGTCTGCTGTGTTGCGGCCGCGCCTGTTGCTGGCCGCTTCGGTGCTCAGCTCATGCAGGCTCTACCGACTGCGCGGACGGTGTCTGTCTCGTTGCTGCTGATGGCTTTGCTGTAGCTGGCTCCGCTGGTGCCCGTCGTGACCCTGCTGGCGAACGTGACCCTGCTGGCGGACGTGTCGCAAGGTGCTCGCGCAGCGGATTGCCGGCGAAGCTGTAAATGCTGAGGCCGACGACCGCAATCAGGGCTATGGCAAAGAACGCCAGCCGATAGCTGTACCCATCCCGAATCACACCGACGAACAGAGGACCAGAGGCGGCACCAAACACCATCAGCAGCGAGCCGAAGCCGTAGATTCGCGGGTAGTCCTTCACTCCGAACGCGTCGGCCAAGATCAGTGGGTGGAGCATCAGCAGATTGCCCATGGCGGTGCCCAGCACTAAGACCCCCGGCAACAGCAAGCCCCAGTCCCCTGCGAGCGCCAGCAGGGTGAGTCCGATGGTCTGCACTACCATCAAGCCGCCCGAGAGCAGGCGCATCGGCACCTTCGCCGCGGCGATGCCGCCACAGATTCTGGCCACCACGCTCGTGCCGGCGAGCAGCGCCAAGGCTGTGCCTGCCGCTTCAATGCCGATCCGTGAGTCGGTGAGGTTGTGCAGATGGTGAATGGCGCCGACTTGGCTTCCCATCACCAGCACGAAGCCGATCGAAACAAAAATAAAGAACCGCGTGCGAATCGCCTCCTCAAATGGCGTTCCCGGCACGGCCCCGCCGTAGCTGGTGCTTGTCGCCTTAGCACCGTCGGGCTGCAATCCCACATCGCGGGGCCATGCCCGTAGCAGCAGCCAAGTCAGCGCCACTATCGAGATGCCGTAGATCAGCGCGTAGCGCCATGCCCAATAGACCAGCGTGTCGGCCGCGATCTGGCTGCTCATGCGCCTAGTGATGAGAATGCCGCCGACCGACAGACCGGTGGAGGCAATCGAGAGCGCGACAGAGCGCCGCCGCTCAAACCAGCGCGTCACCAGCGTGGTGGTGGGAACAAGGCCCGCTAATCCGAAGCCGATGCCGAAGATCGCCATCACGCCGATGAGCTGCCACCACGACCTGACTTCGCTCAGCAGCCCGAGCCCCAGCGCTCCGACGACGGCGCCCAAGGTCAGCACCCAGCGCACGTCAAATCTGCCGATCAGCTTGCCGGTGAAGTAGCCGATGACACCTGAGGAACCCAAGAAAACGGTGGTTCCGAGACCAGCCATCCAAGTTGGGAAGCCCTGTTCTTTCACCAAGGCCGTCAGGAACACCCCTTGGCCGTAGAAGGCGAACCCGGAGGTAACCATCATCACCCCGAACACGCCTGCCAGCACGAGCCAGCCACGAACAAACCGCTGGCTTTCGGCAGCGGTGGCCGCTGGAGCGCTCATTGCCGTACAGCCTGCCAGCTGACTCCCCCGATGCGCTCACTTTTGGCAATAATGCTTGTGACTGCCGACGACGCTTGATCGTGCGTGAGCTGACGCAGTTTCGATCGGTGAGACTGTCGAGGCTGTCGAGGCTGTCGAGATTGTCTGTTGGCAGGGAAATGAGCAGGCCCGTGGAGATGATGAAAGCCGGCCGAATGGTCGACATCGGTCGCATGGAGTGTGAGGAGATTCCCGTGCCTACGTTGACGGTGGTTGCGTCAGAGGCTGCGCCGTCACCTCGGCTGGGCGCGGCGTTGTCGTTCGCGTCTGTCAACTTTGATGTGCTCATCCGCTCTGAGATGGCGTCCATCTGCGGCAGCGACCTGCACATGGTGATGATGGGTGCTGGCCTCGCTCATCGGCCCCCCTGTCCGCATGGTTTCCCGGGCCATGAGGGCATCGGTGTGGTGGTTGAGAGCCGCGCTCCTGCCTTGCCGGAGGGAACCCATGTGCTCGCGTTCCCCAACCCGCCTGCGGGCGAGTGCTTCAACGCTTACCAGCGGGTCAACTCTGGCTATTGCTTGCCGTTGCCCGACTGCGACAAGCCCAGGCCGCATCTGCTGATGGCCCAGCAGCTCGGCACGGTCATCTACGCCATGCGGCAGAGGCCGAGAGACGTCAACGGTGAGACGGTCGTGGTGATGGGCCAAGGCTCGGCCGGGCTGTTCTTCACATACCTGTTGAAACGGGCGGGTGCGCAACGGGTCATTGTGTCCGACCTTTCACCAACGAGACTCGCCGTGGCCGAGTCCTACGGAGCAGACGAGTGCCTGAATGCCGCCGAACTCGGCAACGCTGGGGTCATCGAGGCAGTTCACGACATGACAGACGGTGTCGGCGCCGACTATGTCATCGAGGCAGTCGGCCGTTCAGACACTTTCATGGACTCAGTCGAGCTTGCTCGTCTCGACGGCGAGGTGCTGTGGTTCGGGCTGCCCTCAACCGATGACAACATTCACATGCGGTTTCAGAAATTCTTCCGCAAGCGGCTGGCAGGCTCCAGCACGTACGGTGCCCAAGACGAACCCGACGCGTTGTCATTTCGCCAAGCGCTGACGCTCATCGCTTCCGGCGAGATTGATGTTTCGCCGCTGCTCAGTCACGCCTACGACGTGAGCTACATCGGCGATGCGTTTCGGCTCGCCCACGAACCTCACGACGCTGGTGCTCTCAAGGTCTCGGTCACCTTTGATTGAGTCACGACACTGACAGCGAGCGCCTCTCGCTTGATGCTGGCTCTGGGCGCTTGTAATATCTCGTCTCAGCGAGAGCTAGATTCGTCTTGCGCGGGTCTGAGCTTGATCGATCCGGGACGTAGAGAACGAATCTCAGTTATGCGAATCTGGCGTAGTGCTCTGACATGTGTGGCATCGTTGGCTGTGGCGGCCTCGCTGATGCTCGCGGCACCAAGTGCTGCTTGGGCCCAAACTCCACCCGAGGTTGACCCGTCCGATCACGGCGATCTGGCCGATTTTGACGTGACAGACGGCTTATTTGAGCTGTCTCCCGAGGAAATTGAAGGTCACGAGCTTGGGTCTGTGCTGCCTCCGGCGAGCATTGACGAGCTTTTAGATGAAGACGGGTTGTTTGAGTGGGAAGACGCCTCTGGCGAGATGTCGTTGGCGTTGCTGGGTTCTTCGGCTGCGTCTACTTTTGACGGCGCCACTGGCACCGACGCGGCAACGCTGAGCGAGCTTGCTACCTCAGCTGCGGTTGCGTACGCGCCGCCTCACGATGGGCAGTCTAACGACACTGGCACAGTCGCTAAGGCGCAGCAAACAGCCAACAACTGGTTTGTCTCTGACACGGGGCAGCTGTTTTTGCCGGTGGGCGGTGTGCTTGTAGCGTTTGAGTCCGGCATCGATGAGGTAGCTGCACGCCAAGTGTTATCGGCTAACGGTGTGGTGCCCGAGCGCATTTCGCCTATCGAAGGTTTGCCTGGCGCCTACAGCATCGCAACTTCTTCAGATGCAGAGTCGTTTGAGCTAGTGCGACTGCTAGCAGATGCGCCGGGTGTGGAGTTGGTAACGCCTAACTTGTTCACTCCCAAAGCCACTGGTGATATCGAAATAACCACTAACGGCATAGAATCTGTGTCGCAGAGTTATGAAAACCGCGACAAGATCGCCCGTGGATGGTGCCAATCTGACAATCCGCCGTATAGTGATGCGTTGTCGAGGTGTTTGTGGTATATAGACAGGAGCAAAGCATCGTACAACCTAGCGGTTAGTGACAGTAGACAACCCAATACTCCTAAGACAATTGTGTCGCCTCTGGTTGACATTAACATGGGCAATGTGTGGGATACCACTAAAGGTTCGGGCATCACAGTATCGGTAGTCGACAGGACATGGGAGGCTGGTCACGAAGACTTAGTCGGAAACTCCGATAGGGCTTCTAGCACCTACTGGGGAGGCAGAACTGGTGAGTTCGAAAATGATAGAGTTGGACCTGCCTATCATGGAACAGCTGTAGCTGGGATTATCGGCGCGCGCGACAACAACCTAGGCGGACGAGGTGTAGCACCTCGGGCCACGTTGTTGAATGTCAACTATCTCGATGCTCAAAGTACCATAAACAACCAAAAGAGCTATACACATAACAAAAATACGGTTGCCGTAGCTAACCATAGCTACGGCGACACATATGACGGCCCACTTGACCGGGAACACCCATTTGTCATACGTGCTTTAGAAGAGAGCCTCAAGTCGGGTTACGGAGGTAAGGGAATTGTTCACGTCAAAGCCGCCGGCAACGGTCATAACGACGGTAATGGCGATGAAACAGCACTTGAAGAAGCCTTGTACCATCGCGGCCACGTAGTCACATGTGCAGTGAACTCTGCCGGCACCCATGCTGCTTATTCTGAGGTAGGTTCAAACTTGTGGGTGTGCGCCCCGGGAGGCTCCTCGACGCGCCATGGTATGTTTGGGCCAATAGGCAAAGACAAATACCACGCCAGATTAATCGGTACAAGCTATGCTGCGCCGGTGGTGTCGGGCGTGGCAGCACTGCTGCGCAGTGTCAACTCAGCGTTGACTTGGCGTGATGTGAAGTTGATACTTGCCAATACCACCCAAAAGAACGACAGCAGCGACTCAAGTTGGAAGGTCGGTGCTAAGAAGTACGGCTCAACTACAGATACATACTCTTATAGCCGCAAGTACGGTTTCGGCCTTGTAGATGCTACTGCTGCGGTGGCTGCAGCCAAGACTTGGAAGAATTTGCCGAAGGAAATCTCAAGTTCGGCATCAGCGAAACTTTCTCAAGATATACCGAGGAACGGAACGTACACAGAGTTCGGAATTAATCTGGCATCAGATATCAACTTTATTGAACATGTTGATGTCAGTGTTAGTATGCAAACAGCTCATTTCAGATCTATGAAGCTTGTATTAGTGGCTCCTAGCGGGCGTGAGTCGTTGCTTGTGGACTCCAGCCTGGCGCTCGGTGGCAAATGTCGCTGCCCCTTGAATGGAAGTTACAAGTTCGGCTCTACTCGCCATCTTGGCGAGTCTGCTAATGGTACGTGGAAGCTGAGGGTCTACAAAACAACTTCGGTACCGGCCGCGCTTACTGGTTTCGGTGTCACTGTGTATGGGCATAACGCCTCCCGCACTGAGCAAGTCAAGCTGTCAGCGCCGCATTCAGTGACCGAAGGCCAAGACATCACCGTCACAGTGGAGCGTCCCAGCACAACGACCACTAATGAGTTAGTGGTTCCTCTAGTGGTGACACCGGCTCTAGCAACCCCGCCCGGCCAGCCCGGTGCCGATTACACAGCGCTTGCTTCAATAACTATTCCTGCAGGCGCTACGCAAGCTTCAGCCACGATCTCTACCATACAAGACGATAAGCAAGAGCCCACCGAGGGCATCACTATCGCAATAGGCACACTGCCAATCCCCTACGCGGCCGATTCAGACAAACAAGTAATCATATACGACGACGACCGGCCGTCAGTCAGCATTAGTGCAGTTGAGTCAAGTATCAATGAGGGCGAGCCGGTCAAACTCAAAATTACTATGCACAGTGACCCTATTAGGCAAACTGTGGTTAACCTCTCTATAAGCGAGACGCCAACACCTACAGCGTATCTTGAGCCCGGCAACCGCACACCCGACATTACTTTTACGGCTAAGGGCACCAAGACGTATACACTTCAAACCGTTCAAGATAAAGTTGACGATCCAACTCGTCAAGTACGCGCAGAGATAGTTCCACATACCGCTAGTTATACGGTATCCGGGCCTCGGGATGTGTATGTGACGATAACTGATGAGTTGCCGCGGGTGAGCATTGTTTCTAGTGGCGATATCAATGAGGGCGCCGATGCAACCTTTACGCTTGAGGCCGTTCCCGCACCGAAGTCGTCGTTGCCTGTTGAGGTAGCGGTTGACGAAACGGGCTTTTTCGGTGTTGATACTTCCACCCGCACGGTAACGATTGGCACTAACGGCACTGGCACACTCTCGATTCCTACCGTGCGTCACAAGTTCACTCAACCTGAAGGTTCAGTAACTGCGACTGTTAAGGCACCTTCTGACGACAGTTACTATCCTGCACCTCGCAATGGTATTGACTCTGCCACTGTCAAGATTACCGATATCGACACCAATGCATTAGCGGTTGATACTGCGGTTGTTGCAAAGGCTAGAGCTCGGTCAAATAGTTTTGCTTATTTCTTCCGGCCAGATCGTAGGAATGCTTGGAAGCGGGCGCTGTTGGCGTTGGGTGAGAACCCGTCCGGTGTGACCGGCGGCAAGATCACTGTTAGTGAAGCACAGGCTTACGCCAACCAAGGTGAAAATGACTCAAATGATTGGTTGGCTGTCATAACAGAACTCAACAGGCTTGAAACCGCTCGAGCAGCGGCGCCTGTGGTGATTGTCTCTGGTGGTGGTGACATTACTGAAGGTGATGATGCCGTTTTCACCTTGCGGGCGCTACCCGGCCCTGCGACTGATGTTGATGTTGAGGTGATGGTTGCTGCTGGCGGCCGTTTCGGTGTAACTGCCGGCTCTCGTACGGCTACGATCCCTGCCGGTGGCACTGTTGACCTGACTGTAGCTACTTCTGATGACGGGTTCACTGGCTCTGAAGGCGCAGTGACGGTGACGGTGGTTGACGGGGCTGCGTATGATGTGTATTCCAAGCCGTCAGCGTCGGTAGCGGTAACAGATATAGGCGGCACTCCGCCTCCGACCGTGCCGGTGGTGAGCATCACGGCTGGTAGTGACGTCACTGAGGGCAGCGACGCGTCGTTTACAGTGTCTGCGAGTCCTGCGCCGGCAAGCTCGTTGAGTGTGTCGGTGAATGTGTCTGCGTCGGGTGATTTCGGTGTGACTACAGGTAGCCGGACGGTGACTATCCCTACTAGTGGTACTGCTTCGCTCACTGTAGCTACCACCGGTGACAGCACCGATGAGGCTGATGGTTCGGTGACAGTGACGCTGTCTTCTGGCACTGGTTACACGGTGAGTTCAACAGCATCTTCTGCGTCGGTGAATGTTGCTGATGATGATGATTCTGCGCCTGTGGTGTATGTGGTGCCTGCGAGTTTGGTTGCTGATGTGCGGGGGTATGCGGCTGAGACTGGTAATGGTGTGGCGCATGTGAATCGTTGGAAGCAGGTGTTGTTAGCGTTTGGTGAGGATGTTCCCGGGTTTTCTGGGACACCGATGACCGTTGCTGACGCGCAACAGCATGCGCAAACATTTTGGAGTGTGCGTTGGGATCCTGTGGTGGAAGCGTTGCAGAGGTTGGCGGCTAACCCTCAACAACCGGCACCAGCTACCCCTGAGATCAGCATTAAAGCTGGCAGTAATGTGACTGAGGGCAGCAGTGCGTTGTTTACCCTAACTGCTAGCCCAGCGCCAGCGAGTTCGTTGACTGTCACGGTGAATGTCACTGCGTCGGGTGATTACGGTGTCACCACTGGTAGTCGCACGGTGACTATCCCTACTACCGGCACTGCCTCGCTTACTGTAGCTACGTCTGGTGATAGTACCGATGAGGCTGATGGTTCGGTGTCGGTGACGGTGTCTTCTGGGACTGGGTACACGGTGAGTTCCACAGCAAACTCAGCCACTGTGAACGTGGCTGACGACGACGTGCCTGAGATCAGCATTACTGCTAGTGGTGATGTTACTGAGGGCAGTGCAGCTTCGTTCACGATAACTGCTAATCCGGCGCCTGCTGCGTCGTTGGCTGTGACGGTGGGCGTAGCTGCTACAGGTGATTACGGTGTGACTACTGGGTCGCGGACGGTGTCTATTCCAACCACCGGCACTGCCTCGCTTACTGTAGCTACGTCTGGTGATAGTACCGATGAGGCTGATGGTTCGGTGTCGGTGACGGTGTCTTCTGGGACTGGGTACACGGTGAGTTCAACAGCATATTCTGCGTCGGTGAATGTTGCTGATGATGATGATTCTGCGCCTGTGGTGTATGTGGTGCCTGCCAAGCTGGTTTCTGATGTGCGTGGGTATGCGGCTGAGACTGGTAATGGTGTTGCGCATGTGAATCGTTGGAAGCAGGTGTTGTTAGCGTTTGGTGAGGATGTTCCCGGGTTTTCTGGGACACCGATGACCGTTGCTGACGCGCAACAGCATGCGCAAACATTTTGGAGTGTGCGTTGGGATCCGGTGGTGGAAGCGTTGCAGAGGTTGGCGGCTAACCCTCAACAACCGGCACCAGCTACCCCTGAGATCAGCATTACTGCTAGTGGTGATGTGACTGAGGGCAGTGCAGCTTCGTTTACGCTTACTGCTAGCCCAGCGCCTGCTGCGTCATTGACTGTCACGGTGAATGTCACTGCGTCGGGTAGTTTTGGTGTGACGACGGGGTCGCGGACGGTGACGGTTCCGACGAGTGGTTCTGCGACGTTGTCGGTTTCTACGTCTGGTGACAGCACTGACGAACCAAACGGTTCAGTAACGGTGTCGGTGACTGATGGTGCGAGTTATGACGTGAGTTCTTCGGCGGGTACGGCGACGGTGAACGTCGCGGATGATGATGACCCGCCGCCTGTGGTGCCGGTGGTGAGTATCGCTGCTGGTAGTGATGTCACTGAGGGCACTGCTGCGTCGTTTACTGTGTCTGCGAGTCCTGCACCGTCAAGCGCGTTGACGGTGACAGTGAACGTCACTGCGTCGGGTAGTTTTGGTGTGACGACGGGGTCGCGGACGGTGACGGTTCCGACAAGTGGTTCTGCGACGTTGTCGGTTTCTACGTCTGGTGACAGCACTGACGAACCAAACGGTTCAGTAACGGTGTCGGTGACTGATGGTGCGAGTTATGACGTAAGTTCAACTGCGGGCACGGCGACGGTTGCGATTTCTGACGATGACGATCCTCCGCCGCCGCCGCCGGTGACTCCGGTGGTGAGTGTTACTGCTGGTGGTGGTGTGACTGAGGGCAGTAGTGCGTTGTTTACGGTGTCTGCGTCGCCGGTGCCGTCAAGTTCTCTGACTGTGACCGTCAACGTCACAGCGGCGGGTAGTTTCGGTGTGACGACGGGCAGTCGCACAATCACAATCCCCACCAGTGGCACCGCCACGCTCACAGTAGCTACCACCGGCGACAGTACTGATGAACCGGACGGTTCAGTAACGGTGTCGGTGACTGATGGCGCGAGCTATGACGTAAGTTCAACTGCGGGCACGGCGACGGTTGCGATTTCTGATGATGACCTTCCGCCTTCTTTGCCGCCGGTTATTGCTGGTGATGTGAAGGTGTCGGTTGATGGTCAGTTGGAGCGTGTTGGGCCGGGGGGCACGTTGGAGTTTGTGGTGAAGTTGTCTAAGGCTGCTGATAGTGATGTGAAGGTGGGGTTCAAGGTGTCGGCGGTTGGTGGTGCCTGGTTGACGGTGGGTTTGGATTATGTGGTGCGTGGTTTGGCTAATAAATCTGATTCGGTTGGTGAGTTGACGTTCGCGCGTGGTGAAACGCGCAAGGTGTTGTATGTGGATGTGCCTAAAGATGCTTGGATTTTTACGTCTGCCACGATTTTGGTGAGTTTGACCAGTACCAGTGGTGGAATAGAGATTGATAGCGATAACAAGTCCGCGATCGGTCGTCTGCGACCGTAGACGCGCTGCCGCGAGGCTCTGTCACATAGAAGCGTAAACTTGTTGTACTCAGTGGTGTGACATGTGAAACGGTTGTGCTCGCCACTCCAGGTGCTGTTCGTCGTTGTGCTGGTTGGCTGCGCGTGCGCAGAGGTCAGCCACCCTGCTTGATGCAGATTGTGGTTGACGTGTAGATTCTCTGACACAGACTCTGGCCGCAAGAAGGAGTGAGTTTCAGTGATGCGATTTGGGTTGCGTGTGTTGGCGTCTGTGGTGTCGTTGGCTGCAGCGGCCTCGTTGACGTTGGCAGCGCCAAGTGCTGTGTGGGCGCAGACATCCTCTGAAGTACCGGTTGTGTCCACAAGTGACGCAGCGCCGCCGCCAGAGTCAACTGACGGCGAGGTTGAACCGTCTGATCCAATCGATTCTGGCCTTGCAGGAGGCTTGTTGCCTGATGGTGACCTTGGCGGGTTAACCGATTTTGATGTGACTGATGGCCTGGCAGATCTAGCGCCCGAAGAGATTGAGGGCCATGAGTTGGGTGCTGTGCTGTCCTCGGTGAGCATTGACGATTTGATTGATGACGACGGCCTTTTTGAATGGGAGGATGCGTCTGGCAAGATGACATTGGCGCGGTTAGGTTCTGACGCTGCTTCAACCTTTGACGGCGCATTCAGTACTGATGCCTCAAGGCTGGCCAGTCTGGCATCGTCAGCGGCGGTGAGTTATGTGCCACCGCACAATGAGCGTTCTAACGACACTAGCGCAGTTGCTATAGCGGAGCCAGAGGCAGACAACTGGTTTGTTTCTGATACGGGACAGTTGTATTTACCTGTAGGTGGTGTGCTGGTGCTGTTTGAACCCGGCTTCAGTGATGCTGACATCGACGCGATTTGGACCCAATATCAGATAGCACCGGGCCGCGTGCTACCAGTAGAGGGTTTTCCTCAGGCGTTCAAAATAGACACTTCCTCTGATGTCGAATCGTTGCAGTTAGTGAAACTGTTGTCACGAGCGCCTGGAGTAGCATCGGTTGCTCCGAACACATTCACCCCAGACGTGGTTGATCATTTTGATCTGGTTTCGTTTTCTTACCCATCATTGAACACCGCTGCGACCAACCTCTGCAAGTCAGATGACCCCCCATTGAGCGATGCTTTGTCAGCGTGTTTGTGGTACATTGATCGTAGCGAAGCCAAGAGCGTTTCTTCAGGCGGCAAAACGTATGAGCCACTGGTGGACATCAACATAGGTGATGTGTGGGACACCACTAAAGGTTCGGGAATCACTGTGTCAATTGTTGACAGTACCTGGGAAGCGGATCATGAGGACCTCGTTGGCAATTCTGACCGGGCCGCCAGCACCTACTGGCCCACGACTAGAAGAAGATCATGGCACGCAACTGCTGTTGCGGGGTTGATAGGCGCGCGCGATAACAACCTAGGTGGTCGTGGCGTGGCACCGCGGTCTACCTTGCTAAATGTCAATTATTTAGACAGCCAAAGCCTGTACAATTCTCAGCAGGCTTTTTTGCATCGGGCGGATACAGTTGCTGTGGCTAATCACAGCTATGGCAAGTCTACTAGGGGTAGTTTGGGGCGATGGTCTCTTTTTGCTGCTGCTGCCTTAGAACAGAGTCTGAAATCTGGTTTCGGCGGCAAAGGTACGTTGCATGTTAAGTCGGTAGGCAACGGCAAAGATGACGGGGTTTACGACGAAGCTTCACTAACAGAGGAATTGAATCATCATGGTTTTGTAGTGGTGTGTGGAGTCAATTCTGCTGGTACTGACACAGCCTATTCTGAGGAAGGGACAAATTTGTGGGTGTGTGGCCCGGCAGCAGAAAGCCCGCGGCATGGCCTACTGAGCACTATTGGCAAAAACCACTATCACGCCGGTTTGCGCGGCACCAGTTTTTCAGCTCCAGTGGTGTCGGGTGTAGCGGCATTGGTTCGCAGCGTTAATACTGCGTTGACATGGCGTGATGTCAAGCTAATCTTAGCTGGCACGGCCCAAAAGAACGACAGCAGTAGCTCTAGCTGGCAAGCAGGTGCAAAGAAATACGGATCAGCTACCGAGTCGTACTCTTATAGTCGCAAGTACGGGTTCGGACTTGTAGACGCGTCCGCTGCTGTAAGCGCCGCTCAGAACTGGAAACTATTGCCACCTATGATTGCAAACTCCGGCGTGTCGGGTCCATTGGAAGCGTCTGGCGAGATCACTAAAGACGGTAACGCTAATGAGTTTGCGATTACCCTTAACTCTGACGTTGAGTTTGTGGAACATGTTGATGTAAATGTCCGCATGGACACGAAATATTTTCGTGCTTTGAAACTCACGTTGATCTCACCTAGTGGCAAAGAATCTGTTCTAGTCAATCCAGCCGGTAGCAGGTGGTGTGTATGTCGTTTGAACGGTGGTTTCAAGTTCGCTTCCGCTCGGCATCTAGGCGAGAGCGCAACTGGCACCTGGAAGCTTAAGATCGAGAACCTTAAGTTATGGAATGACGCCAAATTAGTTTCTTGGGGTGTGACCGTGTACGGTCATAATCCGTCTTACACTGAAGTGGTTTCGCTGACAACGTCCGGTGGTACCACTGAAGGCGGCGACATCACTTTCACCGCGACTCATCAAGGTACAACACTGACATCTGATCTTGTTGTGCCGATCGTCTTAACTTCAGACGCGGCAACTCCACCGGGTCAGCCAGATCCAGACTACACAGAACTCACATCAATTACTATCCCAACAGGTTCCAGCACAGCCTCAGCCACGATATCCACCACAGAAGATAACACTCACGAGTTCACCGAAGTGATCGTTGCCAAGATCGGCGCAATGCAGGCCCCATATACTTCTGACGGCCTAGTAAAGAGCGTAACAGTAATGGATGACGACCAGCCGCGTGTATCCATTAGTGCCATTAAGAGCCATGTCAATGAAGGTGAGGAGGTGCAGTTTGCAGTAACTATGGACCGTGATCCGGTCAAAGCTATGACCGTTTACGTCACTGCTTCCGAACACCATCCACAAACCAATCAGGTATCTAGTTTCTATTTGCCGCGCACATTATGGCCTAGTCTAGAGTTCACAGCTGCTGGGACTAAAATATCAAGAGTGACCACTAAGGCGGACCGTAATGATGAACCACAACGTATTATCCGGGGATCTCTACCGTATCTGCTTTTTGGCAATCACGAATACGAGATCATTGAACCACGTGTCGTAAAAACCGTAATTGATGACACTAAACCGCTTGTAAGTATTATCGCTGGCAACAACGTAAGCGAAGGCACATCGGTCTCGTTCACGCTGACGGCTAAACCTGCGCCGTCGGCTGCGCTAAATGTAGCGGTAGAAGTGACCGCGACGGGTGATTTTGGTGTGACCACCGGCAGCCGCACCGTCACCATACCAACGACAGGCACCGCCACCTTGTTGATTTCCACCACCGGTGATAGTAAAGATGAGGCCGACGGTTCGGTGTCGGTGTCGGTGACGGATGATATTGCTTATTATGTGGAGTCTACGGCGGAGTCTGCATCGGTAGTGGTGTCTGATGATGACGATCCGCCGCCGGTTGTGGTGTATGTGGTTCCTGCGGGTCTGATTGCCAACGTTAAGGGCTATGCGGCTGAGACAGGTAATGGCGCGGCACATGTGAATCGTTGGAAGCGGGTGTTGGTGGCGTTTGGTGAATCTTTGCCAGGGTTTTCCGGTTCTGCGATGACTGTGGTGGAGGCGCAGGGTCATGCGCAAACATTTTGGAGTGTGCGTTGGGATCCGGTGGTGGTGGCGTTGCAGAGTTTGGCGGCCAACCCACCGCCCCAGCAACAGCCGATGCCACCTCCGGCGACTCCGGTGATAAGTATCACTGCTGGTAGTGATGTGACTGAGGGCGGTGCTGCGTTGTTTACTGTGTCTGCGTCGCCGGCGCCGTCGAGCGCGTTGACGGTGACGGTGAACGTCACAGCGTCGGGTAGTTTTGGTGTGACGACCGGCAACCGTACAGTAACGATTCCAACGACCGGTTCTGCGACGCTGACGGTGGACACTTCTGGTGACAGCACCGATGAAGCTGACGGTTCGGTGACGGTGTCGGTGACTGATGGCGCTGCGTATGATGTGGATTCGACGGCGGACTCAGCGACTGTCAACATTGCTGATGATGATGTGCCTGAGATCAGCATCACGGCTGGTTCAAATGTGACTGAGGGTGCTGCGGCGTCGTTTACGTTGTCCGCGAGTCCGGCGCCGTCGGCTGCTTTGAGTGTGTCGGTGGATGTGTCGGCGGTGGGTAGTTTTGGTGTGACGGCGGGGTCGCGGACGGTGACGATTCCAACGACTGGGTCTGCGACGTTGTCAATCTCTACGTCTGGTGACAGTGTTGATGAGGCAGACGGCTCGGTGTCTGTTTCGGTGGTTGATGGTGCGAGTTATGACGTTGATTCGACTGCGGGTTCGGCGACGGTGAATGTTTCTGATGATGATGATCCGCCGCCGCCGGTTGTGGTGTATGTGGTGCCTGCGAGTCTGATTGCCAACGTTAAGGGTTATGCGGCTGAGACGTTTAATGGTGTGCCGCATGTGAACCGTTGGAAGCGGGTGTTGGTGGCGTTTGGTGAGGATGTGCCGGGGTTTTCGGGTTCTGCGATGACTGTGGTGGAGGCGCAGGGTCATGCGCGGGCGTTTTGGAGTGTGCGTTGGGATCCGGTGGTGGTGGCGTTGCAGAGTTTGGCGGCTAATCCTCCCCAGCAGCAGCCAACACCGCCGCCTGCGACTCCGGTGGTGAGTATCACTGCTGGTAGTGATGTGACTGAGGGCGGTGCTGCGTTGTTTACTGTGTCTGCGTCGCCGGTGCCGTCGGGTTCGCTTGTTGTGACGGTGAATGTGGCGGCGACAGGTAGTTTTGGTGTGACGACGGGGTCGCGTACGCTGACGGTTCCGACGAGCGGCACAGCCACGTTGAGTGTGGCTACGTCTGGTGATAGCACTGATGAAGCAAACGGGTCGGTGACGGTGTCGGTGACTGATGGTGCGAGTTATGACGTGCACCCGACGGCAGGCTCAGCGACTGTCAACATTGCTGATGATGACGACCCGCCGCCTCCGCCGCCTGTTACGCCGGTGGTGAGTGTCACTGCTGGTTCTGGTGTGACGGAGGGCAGTAACGCGTTGTTTACGGTGTCTGCGAGTCCGGCGCCGTCGAGTTCGCTTGTTGTGACAGTGAATGTCACTGCGTCGGGTAGTTTTGGTGTGGCGACTGGTAGCCAGACAGTGACGGTTCCAACAAGTGGGTCTGCGACGTTGTCGGTTTCTACGTCTGGTGACAGCACCGATGAAGCAGACGGTTCAGTAACGGTGTCGGTGACTGATGGTGCGAGCTATGACGTGAGTTCGACGGCGGGTTCTGCGACGGTTGCGATTTCTGACGATGATGACCCCCTACCACCGCCGCCGGTTGTTGTTGGTGATGTGAAGGTGTCGGTTGATGGTCAGTTGGAGCGTGTTGGGCCGGGGGGCACGTTGGAGTTTGTGGTGAAGTTGTCTAAGGCTGCTGATAGTGATGTGAAGGTGGGGTTCAAGGTGTCGGCGGTTGGTGGTGCCTGGTTGACGGTGGGTTTGGATTATGTGGTGCGTGGTTTGGCTAATAAATCTGATTCGGTTGGTGAGTTGACGTTCGCGCGTGGTGAAACGCGCAAGGTGTTGTATGTGGATGTGCCTAAAGATGCTTGGATTTTTACGTCTGCCACGATTTTGGTGAGTTTGACCAGTACCAGTGGTGGAATAGAGATTGATAGCGATAACAAGTCCGCGATCGGTCGTCTGCGACCGTAGAACTCCCAGGCAAGGTTTTGGTCGGCAGAAGAAGCGCCAAGTGCCAATGCCCCGCTTAGCCGAGAGATTCCACGGCGGCGGCAAGGATGTTGAGGCCTTCGCCCATCTCGGCTTCGGTGACGTTCAGCATTGGCGTGACACGGATGACGTTGCCGTAGAGACCGCCCTTGCCCACGAGCAGGCCTAGGTCTTTGGTGGTTTCGAGCACAGCAGCCGTGGTTGCAGCGTCTGGTTCGATGCTGCCGGGGTGGCAGAACTCCAAGGCTTGCATTAAGCCTTTGCCGCGCAGCTCCGCAACGTGCGGTGATGCGTCGCATATCGGTGCGAGTCGTTCGCGCATCTGTGCTCCTCGTTCGCCGGCGTTGGCTTGCAGGTTGTGATTGAGCACGTAACGCAGCGTTGCCCTGCCTGCTGCGGTCGAGAGTGGGTTCCCGCCGAAGGTGGTGAATGAGCTGCGAGGCAGGCAGTTCATAAGATCGGCCCGAGCGACGATCCCAGCCAAGGTGATGCCGTTGCCGACACCTTTGGCGAACGTGATCGCATCGGGTGTGATGCCGTGGGCCTCATAGCCCCAGAAGTGCTCTCCCGTGCGACCCCATCCGGTTTGTACCTCGTCGGAGATGAACAGGATTCCCTCAGCTGCCAGCACTTTGCCCAACGCGCCGAAAAAGCCGTCGGGTGGCGTGGCGAATCCGCCGACACCTTGGATGGGCTCGGCGATCAACGCAGCAAACCCGCCCGAGTCGGTCATGTCGATGAGCTGCACGAGGTCGTCCGCACAAGCGGAGGTGTAAGCATCGTCGTCGAGTTGCCGGAAGGGGCTGCGCAGGCGATAGCCACCTTGGACGAAATGCACATCGAGTCCGCTGAAGCTGCTGGTGGACCACGAGCGGTGGCTGGTGATCGCCTGGGCCGTGAGCGAGCGTCCGTGGTAGCTGTTGCGCATCGCCAGTACTTGGTTGGTGTTCCGGTAGTTCGTCGCCAGCAAGACAGCGGTGTCGTTGGCTTCGGTGCCCGACGTGGTGAAGAGCACCCGCGGGTCTGCGATGCCTGAGACCGCCGCGACCTCTTCAGCGAACGAGATCATCTCCTCGTTCAGATACAGCGTCGAGGTGTGCATGACCTTGGCGGCTTGGGCCCTGACGGCTTCAACAACGACAGGATTTGCGTGTCCGATCATTGTGGTGAGTATCCCGCCGAAGAAGTCGAGGTAGCGAGTGCCTTCGTTGTCGAACACGTAGCTGCCTTCGCCGTGGTCGATCGAGATCGGACGTTCATACAGCGGGCTGATGAAGCTGGGCAGGATCGCCCGATAGCGCTCGGCAAGTTCGGCGTTGGTGGACATCACGGGTTCGCTTTCGCGTCGTTCGGCGGCACCGGTCGGCTAGGTCGGACGGGACCGGCAGGGTCGGATGCCCCGACCGCTGCATCTGACCGATGTGGTTGAGTATCTGAATACTCGGCCACATCGTAGAGTTCGCGTCCATGGTCGGGCCGGCGAAAAGGGTAGTGCAAGCCTTTGAGGCGGCCCGCAGCGTCATGCGGTTTGGCGAGTTCGAAAGTGACCCTGACCGGCGGCGGCTCGCTCGGGTGGCTGATGTGGGTGATCTGCGTCGTCTGGCACGGCGTCGTTTGCCCCGTGGATGCTTCAACTACATCGACGGCGCAGCCGAGGACGAGGTGACCGCCAGCCGTAACCTGTCAGCGTACGCCAACTGGCAGTTCCGGCCTCGGGTGCTGCGCGATGTGAGCGATGTTGATACCTCGGGGGTAGTGCTCGGCCGAAAGGTGCCGTTCCCGCTCGTCATCGCTCCGACCGGTTTCGGCCGTATCGCGCACTCTCAAGGCGAACTCGCAGTTGCGCGCGCCTCCCAAAGGGCAGGGATCCCTTACTCGCTTTCGACGATGGGCACCCGGTCGATTGAGGAAGTGGCCACCGTGCATGATGGACGGAAGTTCTTTCAGGTCTACGTGTGGCGCGACCGAAAGCTGCTGAGCGACCTGCTAGACCGAGCAGCAGCGTCGGGCTATGAGGCGATCATGATCACGGTGGACACGGCGGTACTCGGCCGTCGCGAACGCGATGTGCGGGCCGGGTTTGCGCTTCCCCCCAAACTCGGCATCGGCACGCTGATCGATGGCCTGCTGCACCCGGCGTGGACGCTCGATTTCTTGACGAACGAGCCGATCACTTTCTCTAACTGCTTGGGTGCTGAAGGCGGTCGCGGCGAGGGGGCAGTGGCACTCGCCGACTACGTGAACAGCCAGTTCGACCCGTCGCTATCGTGGAAAGACATCGAGTGGTTCCAGGAGCGCTGGGCGGGGCCAGTGATGCTGAAGGGAATTCAGTCGCCCCAAGATGCGGCTCTAGCAGCAGACGCAGGCATTGATGCAGTCATCGTGTCAAACCACGGCGGCCGCCAGCTAGACGGCGCGCCCGCTCCGCTCGACTTGTTGTCGTCTGTGCGCGCTGCGGTTGCGGACCGCTGCGAGGTCATATGCGACGGCGGCATTCGGCGTGGTTCAGACATTGTGAAGGCGCTGGTTCTCGGCGCGGACTCGGTGATGGCCGGCCGGGCGTATCTCTATGCATTGGGTGCCGCAGGCGAGGCTGGCGTGGATTGGGTGCTCGCCCATCTGCGCGAAGGCATGGCACGAACCATGCGTCTTGCCGGCATTGGCTCAACGGACGAACTCACGCCCGATGTGCTCCAAGCTGTCTGAGTTGCCGTCCGCGCTGCCGCTGTACTGCCGATTGAAATAGGACAATACATTGGCGCTTCGTCGGCCAACGCCCCCGCGCCGTGAGTAGAATGCGGGCAGGGTTGAGCTTGGCGGTGGTAGAGATGAGAGCTATTCGGTCTAGATGGTCTTGGCTGGCTGCGGTTGTTGTGGGCGTGTCCGCCGCCATGGCACTGATGCCGTCTGGGGTAGGTGCGCAGGGTGAGCCGAGCGAGCAGAACGATCCGCCACCGGGCCCATGCGAGGAAGGTTGGGTTGCGCCGACACCCACGAATGTGGCAGTCACGAGCGTGCCGATCAGGGTCGCTTCAACCGAAGACGACTATTTTGTGCTGTATGTCAAGGACCACCCCGTGGTTGACACGGTGGTGTGGGACCTTCCGGTCCTCGTGAAGCGAGGCGAAGAGGGCACGACCACGCTGGCGGACAATCTGGCACCGTTGAGCGCGGACAAGTACCGGGTAGAGAAATATTCGGTCGCCAACCCGGCCGATCTTGATGGTGATTGTGTTGACGATGTTGTTGAAATCGATGAGTTCGGGTTGCGGAATCCGCTGGGCAAGATTGATCCGGTCAAGCCTTGGGTTGGCGCTATGGCAATCAAGGATCGCGCGGCATTCAAGAAACTAGCATACAAGGGTACAGAAACGCCCGGCGAGGATGACAAAAAAAACACAGAGTACATAAAGTTCGTTATCTGTGGCCTGCACACCCGAACGCCATCCATCCATTTTCAGAATACCAAAGTTTTCAAAATTCATCTGTCAACATTTCGTCATGAAAGAGCGTTGAGTGCAGGCTGCAGAGGAATTGGCATAGACAGTGGAATCCTTGTGTACCACCCCAATGTGGTAGCACCGGACGGCTCTTTAGGAGTGTATCGCTTCGAATTCGAACAATATCGAGAATGGTCCTTCAAGAGAGTTGCGTATGCTCAAGAGAGACTAGCTGCAGTACTGCCGTTTATCACAGATAATCTGATGTATTATCCGGTTGGCTCACGGTCAAGGGAAAAATATGTGGCTGAGAAGTCGCTATTTGATGCATCGCGGGTCAATGTCTTGCAGAACAAGGACATCATGCCTGATGTTGAGTACGTCCCATACCACGAGGCAGAGGGATATGGTTTGTTGAGTGTGGTTGAACCCGGTGAGACTCCCGGACCTCGTGACATTGCTATCTTGAGAACGTTGCCGAACAATCTGCCGAGGGTAGCTGGCGTTATCACCACGGTACCGCAGACACCATTGTCACATGTTAATCTGCGCTCTATTCAGAACAACATTCCCAATGCATTCATCCGCGATGCGCTCAGCGAGGCCGACACTGACATTGATGATCTTGTGGGTAGCCATGTGTACTACAAAGCGACTGCTGACGGTTTTGAGCTGCGGGTTGCCACCAAGGCCGAAGTGGATGCACACTACAGCAGTTCGCGTCCCGCAAGCGTTCAGAATCCTACTCGTGACCTGACCGTCACGAAGATAACGGCCTTGAGCAACATCTCGTTCAACGACTGGGATGCGTTCGGCGTCAAAGCAGCGAACATGGCCGAGCTATCCAAAATATCTACGCTTGCGACTGGCACAGTACCCACAGGCTATGGAGTGCCTTTCTACTTCTACGACGAGTTCATGAAAGCCAACGACCTCTATGCCGACGTTCGGGAACTGCTGGCCGACTCAGACTTCCAGTCGGACTTCGAAGAGCAAGAGAAAGAACTCAAAAAGCTGAGGAAGAAGATAAAGAAAGCCACGACACCTGCTTGGATCATCACAGCGTTAGAGAACATGCACAAGTTGTACCCCGATGGTACGTCTCTGCGCTACCGGTCAAGCACCAACAACGAAGATTTGCCAGACTTCAGCGGTGCGGGATTGTACGACTCCAAAACCCAAGATCCAGACGAGACCGCCACCGATGGAATCGACAAGTCCATCAAGGCGGTGTGGGCGAGCCTGTGGAACTTCCGAGCGTTCGCCGAGCGCGAGCACCACCGTGTTGACCATTTGGCGACTGCGATGGGGGTTCTGGTACACCCTAACTTTTCCGATGAGTTGGCCAACGGCGTTGCGGTCAGTTACGACCCGATCAAGGGCCTCGATGACACGTACTACATCAACACCCAGCTGGGGGAAGATTTGGTCACCAACCCCGAGGCGAACTCGCTACCTGAAGAGATCTTGTTAGCTGCTGACGGCACCCCGACTGTGCTGGCGTATTCCAACCTTGCCGAGTCTGGCAAGTTGTTTATGAGCGAAGCGCAGATGCTTCAGTTGCGTAACAGCTTGAAGTCCATCCATGACCGTTTTGCAACCCTCTACGAGATCAAAGCAGACGACGACTTCGCTATGGAGATCGAGTTCAAGATCACTGCGGCCAACAAACTCGCCATCAAACAGGCCCGCCCTTGGGTCTTCACGGCAGCCCTCAACGAATCGGAGCTGTTCAAATCCACCCTTGCCAGTCTGATCGCCGACGTGTGGGGTTATGCGGCTGAGACTGGTAATGGTGAAGCGCATGTGCGGCGTTGGAATCGGGTGTTGGTGGCGTTTGGTGAGGATGTGCCGGGGTTCTCGGGTACTGCGATGACTGTGGTGGAGGCGCAGGGCCACGCGCAGGCGTTCTCGAGTGCGCGTTGGGATCCAGTGGTAGAAGCGTTGCAGAGGCTGGCGGCTAATCCTCCCCAACAGCCGCCGCCTGCGGTGCCGGTGATAAGTATCACGGCTGGCAGCGATGTCACTGAGGGCGGCAGTGCGTCGTTTACGTTGTCTGCGAGTCCTGCACCGTCGGCTGCGTTGGATGTGTCGGTGAGTGTGTCTGCGTCGGGCGATTTCGGCGTAACGACAGGGTCGCGGACGGTGACGATTCCAACCACCGGGTCTGCGACGTTGTCGGTGTCTACGTCTGGTGACAGTGTTGATGAGGCTGATGGTTCGGTGTCTGTTTCGGTGTCTTCTGGGACTGGTTACACGGTGAGTTCAACAGCAAGCTCGGCCACTGTGAATGTCGCTGATGATGATGATGCGCAGCAGTCTGTGGTGTATGTGGTGCCTGCGAGTTTGGTTGCTGATGTGCGGGGGTATGCGGCTGAGACTGGTAATGGTGTGGCGCATGTGAACCGTTGGAAGCAGGTGTTGTTAGCGTTTGGTGAGGATGTTCCCGGGTTTTCTGGGATACCGATGACCGTTGCTGACGCGCAACAGCATGCGCAAACATTTTGGAGTGTGCGTTGGGATCCGGTGGTAGAAGCGTTGCAGAGGCTTGCAGCTAACCCTCAACAACCAGCACCAGCTACCCCCGAGATCAGCATTACTGCTAGTGGTGATGTGACTGAGGGCAGTGCAGCTTCGTTTACGCTAGCCGCTAACCCAGCGCCAGCTAGTTTGTTGACTGTCACGGTGAATGTCACTGCGTCGGGTGATTACGGTGTCACCACTGGTAGTCGCACGGTGACTATCCCTACTACCGGCACTGCCTCGCTCACTGTAGCTACTACCGGTGACAGTGTTGATGAGGCTGATGGTTCGGTGTCGGTGTCGGTGTCTTCTGGGACTGGTTACACGGTGAGTTCCACAGCAAACTCAGCCACTGTGAACGTGGCTGACGACGACGTGCCAGAGATCAGCATTACTGCTAGTGGTGATGTTACTGAGGGCAGTGCAGCTTCGTTTACGCTAGCCGCTAACCCAGCGCCAGCTAGTTTGTTGACTGTCACGGTGAATGTCACTGCATCGGGTGATTACGGTGTCACCACAGGTAGTCGCACGGTGACTATCCCTACTACCGGCACTGCCTCGCTCACTGTAGCTACTACCGGTGACAGTGTTGATGAGGCTGATGGTTCGGTGTCTGTTTCGGTGTCTTCTGGGACTGGTTACACGGTGAGTTCAACAGCAAGCTCGGCCACTGTGAATGTTGCTGATGATGATGATGCGCAGCAGTCTGTGGTGTATGTGGTGCCTGCGAGTTTGGTTGCTGATGTGCGGGGGTATGCGGCTGAGACGTTTAATGGTGTGCCGCATGTGAACCGTTGGAAGCGGGTGTTGGTGGCGTTTGGTGAGACTGTTCAAGGGTTCAGCGGTACACCGATGAGTGTTGTTGAGGCGCAGGGTCATGCGCGGACGTTTTGGAGTGTGCGTTGGGATCCGGTGGTGGCGGCGTTGCAGAGTTTGGCGGCTAATCCTCCCCAGCAGCAACCGACACCACCGCCTGCGACTCCGGTGATCAGTATCACTGCGGGTAGTGGTGTGACTGAGGGCAGTAGCGCTTCGTTTACGGTGTCCGCGAGTCCTACGCCGGCGAGTTCGCTTGTTGTGTCGGTGAACGTGAGCGCGTCGGGTAGTTTTGGTGTGACGACGGGGTCGCGGACGGTGACGGTTCCAGCGAGTGGTTCTGCGACGTTGTCGGTTTCTACGTCTGGTGACAGCACTGACGAACCGGACGGTTCGGTGACGGTGTCTGTGACTGATGCTGCTGCTTATGACGTGAGTTCAACTGCGGGTTCTGCGACGGTGAGCGTCGCAGATGACGATGACCCACCGCCACCGCCGCCGGTGACTCCGGTGGTGAGTGTTACTGCTGGTGGTGGTGTGACTGAGGGCAGTGCTGCGTTGTTTACGGTGTCTGCGTCGCCGGTGCCGTCGAGTTCGCTTGTTGTGACGGTGAATGTGACTGCGTCGGGTAGTTTTGGTGTGAAGACGGGGTCGCGTACGGTGACGGTTCCGACGAGTGGGTCTGCGACGTTGTCGGTGTCTACGTCTGGTGACAGCACTGACGAACCGGACGGTTCGGTGACGGTGTCGGTGGCTGATGCTGCTGCTTATGACGTGAGTTCAACTGCGGGTTCTGCGACAGTTGCGATTTCTGACGATGACGACCCCCCACCACCTCCGCCGCCTGCGACTCCGGTTGTTGTTGGTGATGTGAAGGTGTCGGTTGATGGTCAGTTGGAGCGTGTTGGGCCGGGGGGCACGTTGGAGTTTGTGGTGACATTGTCTAAGGCAGCAGACGCTGATGTTAAGGTGGGGTTCAAGGTGTCGGCGGTTGGTGGTGCTTGGTTGACTGTGGGTTTGGATTATGTGGTGCGTGGTTTGGCTGACAAGTCTGATTCGGTTGGTGAGTTGACTTTTGCGCGTGGTGAGACGCGTCAGGTGTTGTATGTGGATGTGCCTAAGGATGCTTGGATTTTTGCGTCTGCCACGATTTTGGTTGCTTTGACTAGTGCCAGTGGTGGAGTAGAGATTGATAGCGATAGCGGGAGCGGGTCAGCGATCGGTCGTCTGCGACCGTAGATTTCCTAGGTAAGGCTTTGGTAATGCGATTTGGATGCTGTGTGATGGCGTGTGTGGTGTCGTTGGCTGTGGCGGCCTCGCTGACGCTCGCAGCGCCAGCTGCTGCGTGGGCTCAGACATCCCTTGAGGCACCGACGCTGCCTGAGCCACCGGCTGAGCCCACAAGCGATGGGCCCACAAGCGATGCGGAGTCTCCGACAGATCTGGGTAATGCCGAGGTTGACCCGTTCGACCCAAGCGATGTCGGGCTAGATGAGGGCTTGGCACCCGATGAGGGGCTTGGTGGGTTAGCTGATTTTGATGTGACCGAGGGCTTGTTTGATTTGGGGCCTGAGGAGATTGAAGGTCACGAGTTGGGCGCTGTTCATCCGCCAGCGAACATTGGCGATCTGCTTGATGATGGCGGACTATTTGAGTGGGAGGATGCCACTGGCGAGATGAAACTGGCTCGGTTGGGTTCGCAGGGTGCTGCTACGTTCGGCAGTGGGGCTGGTGTTGACGCTTCGACGCTGGCTGATCTGGCGACTTCAGCGGCCATCAGCTATGTGCCACCCCATGATGAGCGTTCCAACGACACCAGCGCGATTGCGCGGGAGCGAGCGCAACGCAGCCCAGACACGCAGCGCAGTGCATACAAGCCAGCCAACGCAGACAACTGGTTCGTGTCTGATACTGGTCAGTTGTTCTTACCGGTGGGTGGTGTGATGGTGTTGTTTGCTCCAGGCGTTGATGACACCGTCGCGCGGGAGGTGCTTGCTAGCCAAGGCGTGGCACCCGAGCGAGTTTCGCCGACTGAGGGTCTGCCCGGCGCGTACAGTATCGCAACCTCTTCAGATGTTGAGTCGTTGGAGTTGGTGCGTTTGCTGTCTGACATGCCCGAAGTGGAGTCGGTAACACCCAATATGTTCACGCCCAAGACTAACAGCGATTCAGAATCGCTGCCGGTGAACTACCCAACCATGAACTTGTATGCGACTACCATTTGCAGATCTGACAATCCGCCGATGAGTGATGCTTTGTCGATTTGTTTATGGCATCTAGACAAAAGCAAATCTTATAGCGTATTTTCTTCTGGCAAAGCTCACAAACCGTTGGTTGACATCAACATGGGTGATGTGTGGGAGACCACTAAAGGTGAGGGTGTTACTGTTTCGGTAGTGGATGCCACTTGGGAGGCCAGCCACGAAGATTTGGTTGGCAATTCCGACCGGGCTGCTAGCACCTATTGGGGGCGCCGAACAGGTGAGAATGGCTCGTATGCTCCGTGGCACGGAACGGCTGTGGCGGGGATTATCGGCGCGCGTGACAACGCTATAGGCGGACGCGGGATAGCTCCTCGAGTCACTTTGCAAAACGTCAACTTCGTAGACGCTCAGAATTTTTGGACCAATCAGCAGGTCTACTTGCACCGCGCGAAGACCGTAGCGGTAGCTAACCACAGTTATTCTGCGCACGCTACCGGCCGCCTCAAGCGAGAGAGTCCGGTTATTTTTAGGGCTTTGGAGCAGAGCCTAAAGTCGGGTTACGACGGCAAAGGCACCGTTCATGTGAAGGGAGCGGGTAACGGAAAGAACGACGGTGTTGGTGATGAGACAGCCCTCTATGAGAGTCTGAGTCACCGCGGCCATATCGTTGCTTGCGCGGTGGACTCAGGCGGAACCGACGCAGATTATTCTGAGGAAGGTTCAAACTTGTGGGTGTGTGGCCCTTCAGGCGCTAGGACGCGCCATGGCTTGCTGGGGCCGATCGGCAAAAACCAATACCACGCCGGACTGCGGGGCACTAGTTATTCCGCGCCGGTGGTGTCGGGTGTGGCCGCTCTAGTGCGCAGTGCGAACAACGCGTTGACGTGGCGTGATGTGAAACTGATATTGGCAAACACCGCGCAAAAGAACGACAGCAGCGACTCGAGCTGGCAAACCGGTGCCACGAAATATGGATCAACTAAAGACTCTTATTCTTATAGCCGCAAGTACGGGTTCGGGCTGGTAGACGCGTCGGCTGCGGTAACCGCAGCCAAGACTTGGAAAAACTTGCCACCGATGTTCTCCACCTGGGCCTTCAAGAAGCCAGTTCAAGACGTGAAGAGTGCCACCGGCACAGAGTTCACGCTTGACATCAAGTCGGATGTCAGCTTTGTTGAGCATGTCGATGTCACTATCAACATGGACACATCGCACTTTCGTGCTTTGAAGCTTGTGTTGGTATCGCCAAGTGGGCGCGAGTCTTTGCTTGTTGATTCTAGCTCAGCTCTCGGCTCAAATTGCCGTTGCCCGCTCTATGGAGACTTCACGTTCGGCTCGGCTCGGCATCTCGGCGAAGCCGCCGCGGGTACTTGGAAGTTGAAGGTGTATAACACCACAGGGGTGCCCGCGAAGCTAAACGCATGGGGCGTCAAGGTGCATGGACATAATCCCGCCAACACCGATGTAATTGAGCTGTCGGTACCTGCTTCGGTGACAGAGGGCGAAGACATCCCGGTTACGGTGACACTTAGAGGCGCGGCACTTAGTTCTGATCTGGTGGTTCCTGTGGTGGTGACACCTACCCGGGCGACTCCTCCTGGACAGCCCAACGCCGCCTACACCGCGCTCACGTCTATCACTATTCCGGCGGGTGAGCTGAAGGCATCGGCGACGATATCTACCAATGACGACACAGATACTGAACTTCCCAAGATCATAATGGTTGGCATCGGGCCCTTGCCAGCCTCCTACGTGCCAGTTACCGACCAGCGCGTGATCATCTACGACAACGACCAGCCTTGGATCAGCGTCGCTGCGGCCAAATACAGCATAAACGAAGGTGAGCCGGTCGAATTTGAAGTGACCATGCACCAGAACCCCGCCGCCAGAACTGCTGTTTGGATACATGTGATGGAGCTACGCCCAACGAACGCAGCGCCAGCGTATTTGCCGTACCAGTACCACTCCCGTTTGTACTTCACATCTGCTGGCACACAAAAACTGACCTACCCCACAACTAAAGATCAAAATGATGAACCGCCGCGCCAAATCCAAGCCTTTGCAGACGAACCAGGACATCGCGGCTACAAGATAAAAGGTTCCAAGCACACATATGTGTGGGTTTCTGACGATCTGTCTCTGGTGAGCATTGCCGCAGATGGCGATGTCAATGAGGGTGCCGATGCTTCATTTACCTTGAAAGCGGTTCCTGCGCCTACGTCACCTTTGGCTGTGCAGGTTGCTGTAGATGAAACGGGTTTTTTCGGGGTTGATACTTCTACTCGCACTGTAACGATTGGTACCAACGGTACCGGTACGCTCACGGTACCTACTGTGCATCACAAATTCACACAGCCCGCAGGCGCAGTAACCGCAACTGTTCAGAAACCGTCTGACGATAGTTATTTTACTGCTAATGTCTCCAACACTGCTACGGCCAAGGTAACCGACATAGATACAGATCCTCTAACGGCTGATGCGCCGGTAGTGATCGTATCTGCTGGCAAAGCTATTACTGAAGGTGGTGACGCTGTTTTCACTTTGCGGGCGCTGCCTGGCCCTAGCAATGATCTTGATGTTGAGGTTACCGTTGCTTCTGGTGATCGTTTTGGGGTGACCGATGGTTCTCAAACTGTAACGATACCTGCTGGAGGCACCACCGACCTGACAATCACCACAACCGACGACAAGGTCGCTGGTTCTGACGGTAAGATCACGGTGACGGTGGTTGACGACGCTTCCTATGAGCTGTATTCCAAACCATCAGCGTCGGTGGCGGTGACCGACGCGGGTGTTCCCGTCACTCCAGTGGTGAGCATCGCTTCCGACGGTGACATAACCGAGGGCTATGCTGCATCATTTACCGTGTCAGCTAACCCGGCACCGCGAGCGCCACTATCGGTGACCCTGAATTTGTCTGCGTCTGGCGATTTCGGTCTGTCTAGTGGAAGTTGGACAATCACTGTTCCAACGACCGGTTCAATTAGAACAGCATTGTCTACTCTTGATGACAGCGTTGATGAGCCGAATGGGTCACTGACAGCGTCAGTGGCTGATGGTGCGGGTTATGACGTGAGTTCGACTGCGGGTTCGGCAATTGTCAACATTGCGGATAATGATGACCCGCAGCCGATAGTGAGTATCGCTGCTGGTAGTGGTGTGGCTGAGGGTGGTTCGGCTTCGTTTACTGTGTCTGTGAGTCCGGCGCCGTCGGCGGCGTTATCGGTGACGGTGGATGTGTCTGCCTCGGGCAGTTTTGGTGTGACGACGGGTAGCCGTACGGTGACGGTTCCGACGACTGGTACGGCTATTTTGTCAGTGTCTACAACGGGTGATACCACTGATGAGCCGGATGGTTCGGTGACGGTGTCGGTGACTGATGGTGCGGGTTATGACGTGAGTTCGACTGCGGGTTCGGCAACTGTCGCGGTGTCCGATGATGATGACCCACCGGTAGTGAGTATCGCTGCTGGTAGTGGTGTGACTGAGGGTGGTTCGGCTTCGTTTACTGTGTCTGTGAGTCCGGCGCCGTCGGCGGCGTTGACGGTGACGGTGGATGTGTCTGCCTCGGGCAGTTTTGGTGTGACGACGGGGTCGCGTACGGTGACGGTTCCAACCTCTGGTTCTGCGACTTTGTCGGTGGCTACGTCTGGTGACAGTGTTGATGAGCCGGATGGTTCGGTGACGGTAGCGGTGACTGATGGTGCGAGTTATGACGTGAGTTCGACTGCGGGGTCTGCAACTGTTGCCATCTCTGACGATGACGACACGCCGGTAGTGAGAATCACTAAAACTTGGAACACCACTGAGGGTGGTAATGCGGTGTTTACGTTGTCTGTGAGTCCTGTACCGCCGGTTGCCTTCAATGTATCGGTGGATGTCACAGCAGAAGGCAGTTTTGGTGTGACTACCGGTACCCGTACGGTCAGGATTCGCCGGGCTGCTGTATTGTTGGTTTCTACCACTGATGACAGCGTTGATGAAGCTGATGGTTCGGTGACGGCTACGGTGGCTGATGGTGCGAGTTATGACGTGAGTTCAACGGCAGGCTCAGCGACGGTGCGAGTGCTTGACGACGACTTCCCGCCGCCGGCAACTCCGGTGGTGAGTATCACTGCGGGTAGTGATGTGACCGAAGGAAGCAACGCTTCGTTTACGCTCACAGCGAACCCGACTCCGTCAAGTGCGCTGTCGGTGTCGGTAAATGTGACATCGTCGGGCAGTTTTGGTGTGACGACGGGGTCGCGGACGGTGACGGTTCCAACGACTGGTTCTGCGACGTTGTCGGTGGCTACGTCTGGTGACAGTACCGATGAAGCTGACGGTTCAGTGTCGGTGTCGGTGACTGATGGTGCGAGTTATGACGTGAGTTCGACTGCGGGTTCTGCAACCGTGAATGTTGCCGATGATGATGATGCGCAGCAGTCTGTGGTACCTGTGGTGTATGTGGTGCCTGCGAGTTTGGTTTCTGATGTGCGTGGGTATGCGGCTGAGACATCTAATGGTGTGCCGCATGTGAATCGTTGGAAGCAGGTGTTGTTAGCGTTTGGTGAGGATGTTCCCGGGTTTTCTGGGACACCGATGACCGTTGCTGACGCGCAACAGCATGCGCAAACATTTTGGAGTGTGCGTTGGGATCCTGTGGTAGAAGCGTTGCAGAGGTTGGCGGCTAACACTCAGCAACAGCCGGTTACTCCGGTGGTGAGCATCACGGCGGGTAGTGGTGTGACTGAGGGCAGTAGTGCGTTGTTTACGGTGTCTGCGAGTCCTGCACCGTCGGCTGCGTTGAGTGTGTCGGTGAGTGTTACGGCGTCGGGCAGTTTTGGTGTGACGACGGGGTCGCGCACGGTGACTATCCCCACTAGTGGCACCGCCACGCTCGCTGTAGCTACTACCGGTGACAGCACCGATGAAGTAGATGGCTCGGTGTCTGTTTCGGTGGCTGATGGTGCGGGTTATGACGTGAGTTCAACGGCGAACTCTGCCACGGTGAATGTTGCTGATGATGATGTTCCGCCGGTTGTGGTGTATGTGGTGCCTGCGAGTTTGGTTGCTGATGTGCGGGGGTATGCGGCTGAGACGTTTAATGGTGTGCCGCATGTGAATCGTTGGAAGCGGGTGTTGGTGGCGTTTGGTGAATCTGTGCCGGGGTTTTCTGGTTCTGCGATGACTGTGGTGGAGGCGCAGGGTCATGCGCAGGCGTTTTGGAGTGTGCGTTGGGATCCGGTGGTGACAGCGTTGCAGAGTTTGGCGGCCAACCCACCGCCCCAGCAGCAACCGACACCTCAGCCTCAGCCTCAGCCGCCGCCTGTTGTGACGCCGGTGGTGAATGTTACTGCGGGTGGTGGTGTGACTGAGGGCAGTAGCGCTTCGTTTACTTTGTCCGCGAGTCCTACGCCGTCGAGTTCGCTTGTTGTGACAGTGAACGTAACCGCGTCGGGTAGTTTTGGTGTGACGACAGGTAGTAGGACTGTGACGGTTCCGACGAGCGGTTCTGCGACGTTGTCGGTTTCTACGTCTGGTGACAGTACTGATGAACCGGACGGTTCTGTGACGGTGTCTGTGACTGATGCTGCTGCTTATGACGTGAGTTCAACTGCGGGCACGGCGACGGTTGCGATATCTGACGACGACGATCCCCCACCGCCGCCTGTTGTGACGCCGGTGGTGAGTGTTACTGCGGGTGGTGGTGTGACTGAGGGCAGTAACGCGTCGTTTACTTTGTCCGCGAGTCCTACGCCGTCGAGTTCGCTTGTTGTGACGGTGAATGTGTCTGCGTCGGGTAGTTTTGGTGTGACGACAGGTAGTAGGACTGTGACGGTTCCGACGAGTGGCACAGCCACGTTGTCGGTGAGTACCACTGGTGACAGTACTGACGAACCGAACGGTTCTGTGACGGTGTCGGTGGCTGATGGTGCGAGTTATGACGTGAGTTCAACTGCGGGCACGGCGACGGTTGCTGTTGCGGATGATGACGACCCGCCACCGCCTCCGCCGCCTGCGACTCCGGTTGTTGTTGGTGATGTGAAGGTGTCGGTTGATGGTCAGTCGCAGCCTGTTGGGCCGGGGGGGACGTTGGAGTTTGTGGTGACACTGTCTAAGGCTGCTGATAGTGATGTCAAGGTGGGGTTTAAGGTGTCGGCGGTTGGTGGTGCTTGGTTGATGGTGGGTTGGGATTATGTGGTGCGTGGTTTGGCTAATAAGTCTGATTCGGTTGGTGAGTTGACGTTTGCGCGTGGTGAGACGCGTCAGGTGGTGTATGTGGATGTGCCTAAGGATGCTTGGGTTCTTACGTCTGCCACGATTTTGGTTGCTTTGACTAGTACCAGTAGTGGAGTAGAGATTGATAGCGATAACAATTCAGCGATCGGTCGTCTGCGATCGTAGATCTCCTAACTAAGCTTCTGGTTGAACGCCATTGTCATACCTGCGCTGGAGACTCGCTTCTGGCACCACGCGCGGAGCCAATCGCGAATAGCGTCAACGGGTCTTGCGGCGAGTGCCGCGTCAACGCACCGCTGCCGACGACATCCGCGTTGACCCATCAGATACCTGCGTCGTGGGGCGATCCGATTCAGCCGTTTGTTGACGCACCACCGGAACCCAGCGCATATATGTGTGCAAAACGGCGATCTGGTAGCCAAATTGTGCATATCTGGGGAATGGGCGCTGTAGCCTGCGTCCATGATCGAGCGCGAAATGGCGACGGAGCTGCGCAAGCGGTTTCAGCGGTATCCGTTCGTCATCGTCACAGGCCCAAGACAGTCGGGCAAGACCACGCTCTGTCGCAGCGTGTTCGAAGATCTCGGGTGTGCATACGTCAGTCTCGACGCTTTGGATCGGCGAGCAGAGGCGGAAGCTGATCCTCGGGGATTCCTAGCATCGCTCGGTACGCCGGCAATCATTGACGAGGCCCAGCATGTGCCTGACCTCTTCTCGTATCTCAAAGAGCGCGCCGACCTTGACGGACGCAACGGCCAATATGTTCTAACCGGCAGCGAGAACCTCAAGCTCTCCGACAAAGTACGCGAGTCGCTCGCTGGGCGCGCATCACAGCTTCGACTGTTGCCGTTCTCCATGGCAGAGATGCGAGAAGCAGGCGCCGCGACATCGTTCGCCGATATTGCCTACAGCGGCTTCTATCCGCGCATCGTCAACGAACAACTTGACCCGCGTGAAATGATGACCGATTACTTCGAGACGTATGTGGAGCGCGATGTCGGGCGGTTAGGGGGCGTGGGCGACCTTTCTTCGTTCGGCCAGTTCGTCGCTCTCTGTGCCGGGAGGATCGGCAGCCTGCTCGACCTGACATCGCTCAGCGACGACGTTGGTGTTACACGCAGCACGATTCGCCGGTGGCTCACGGTGCTCGAACGCAGCTACATCGCATTCCTGCTTCAGCCGTACTTCGCCAATATCCGTAAACGGCTGGTGAAGTCTCCGAAGATCTACTTCTACGATGTCGGGTTGGTGAGCTATCTGCTCGGCATCCAGCGCCCCGAACAGGTAGCGACGCATCCGCTGCGCGGTGCACTCTTTGAGAACATCGTGGTCACCGAAGCCTTGAAGCATCGCTGGAACCGAGGCTACGAACCTCGGATGTCGTTTTTTCGAGACTCGCGTGGCCTTGAATGCGACCTGCTCTACGAAACCGGATGGGGCATCAACGCCATCGAGATCAAGTCGGGCGCAACGGTCAACAACGACATGTTCGGTTCGCTCCGCAAGGTCGCCGACCTGCTGCCCGACGTGACTGCCAAGACGCTCGTCTACGGCGGGGATCGTTCGCAGGCACGTACCGACATCGCTGTCGTGCCGCTTGACGAGTTCGTCGCAACGCTGGCGCAGTTAGACACCGACACGGTCGTGGCAGTCAGTAGCGAAGGCGTTCCTGTTGTTGAAGCGGATGTCTTGGCGTTGTTTCCCAACGGTACGCGCCGCAGAGCAACAACTGACGCGAGAGGTGTCGCGCGTTTTGACCTGTACGCCGACGACTTACCGATGACGGTGTTCGTTGCCGGGCCGGGCTGGGCAGCCCATGTCTCGACCGGCTGGGTTCCGGCGAACGGCCCGCTGGGTGTCGAGCTAGCGCCGCTGAGCGGTGGCGGTTCGGTGATCTTTGAAGATGGAACCGGTGACGTGCCGGGCATTGAGGGCCGACTCAATCCCATCCTCGACAGCAGCGGCCGAACTTACCTGTATGCCGACAACGTGGCCGTCAACGGTGGCGCTCAACAACCGGTCAACTTCGCTATTGGCGATGAAGTGCTCAACTTGGTCGATGCCAACGGCAACCAACGCAACATCACAATCTCCGCCATGGGAGGCCAGTCTTCGTTGCTCGAGTACAGCCTGCCTCGAACACCGACGGGCATACGTGCGTAGAATGGCTGCCATGAGCGCTCGAACGGAGCTTTGGACGATCGGCCACTCCAATCACGACGCGGAAAAGTTCCTGAACCTGTTGAAACAGCACAGGATCGAAGCTGTCGCTGATGTCCGTTCGCAGCCATATGCAAGGTATGCGGACCATTTCAGTCAGGCACCGTTGAAACGACGACTCAGAGACGAAGGGATCGTCTACGTCTTTCTCGGCAACGAGCTGGGTGGCCGACCGTCAAGCCAGGATTTCTACGACGATGCCGGGCATGTGCGCTACGGAGCGCTCGCGCAGGCTGAAACATTTCAAGATGGCCTGCGACGCCTGCTTGAAGGCGCATCAAAGTATCGAATAGCGATGATGTGCAGCGAGGAAGACCCGACTCACTGTCACCGTAGACTGCTTGTCACGCGAGCGCTCTCGGAATGCGGCACCTCAGTTGCTGTGGAACATATACGCGGCAATGGACAGCTTGTCTCAGAAGAAAAAATGGCATGCGATGAAGCAGTCGAAGGTGAGCAACAGAATCTCTTTGGAGAAGCTAATTCATGGAAATCTGCACAGTCGGTTTCACAAAACACAATGCACAGAGTTTCTTTGAACTCTTGACATTTGAGAACATTGAACAAGTCGTTGATGTTCGATTGAACAACACGGGCCAGTTAGCTGGTTTCGCCAAGAGGGACGATCTTGAGTATTTTCTCGATCGACTCTGTGGCGCTCGATACCGACATGAACCGGAGCTTTTGGCACCTACGTCTGGTCTGTTCAAGGCGTATCGAAATAACGAGATGACATGGAGCGACTATGAGTCGCGATTCATTGATCTAATGGCTGAACGCAAAATTGAAGATGAGTTATCGCCGGAGGTTTTCAGTCAGCGTACTGCCCTGCTCTGCAGTGAGCACACAGCAGAGTGCTGCCATCGACGTCTCATTGTCGAATATTTGAGTCACCATTGGTCGGATGTGAACGCGATTCACTTGCCTCGTTCTTGTCCGGGCTAGAACGAGAGGATTATAGCCTTGTCGGAAATAGAGATTCTTTGCCTCGCAAACTCATGGAAGCGCGGTGGACGCTGTATAGCGGGTTTGACTAGAGATGGCGAATGGATTCGTCCCGTGAGCGAGACTGAAGACGGTGAGATATCAGAAGAAAATTGTATGCTAGATATAGGTAGACCTGCTGCACCGCTTGACGTGTTACGCATACCTATCAAAGCAGCAGCTCCGCGTCCATATCAACCAGAAAACTGGGCAATCTCGAACGGAACCTGGAAATTTCTGAGGTCACGAAAACTGGTCGAAGTTCAAGAATTCTTGGAATCTTCTGTTTCTAAAGCTGCTAATCTCTTTGGAAATAAGGACAACAAGGTTACGTGGGAACAGATTCAGCATAACCCTCCACGTAGCTCGCTTGCATTAGTTAAAGCAGGTCGACCCGCATTTAAAAACTACCCGAAACAACGTAGATGTATATTTACGTTCCGGAAGCAGAAGTATGATCTACCGATTACATTCGATTTCGATCTGCCTCTGCATGGAGAAAACGTTCACGAGTCTGAGTCGGATTGGTTTCTGACAATAAGTCTCGGCGAACCTTGGGATGGTCAAGGCAACGCCTGCTATAAGCTGATTGCGGGAGCGCTTGAGATTCCAAAATGAGCTTGGCACTGAGATCTATCTAGGGTTATGTTGAGGTGTGCCTGCTTGACGGCGTTGGCTTTTGCGGAGGATGCGGGATGCTCAGGCTGAGGCGGGGAGGTTCAGCGTTGCCATGAGTGCGCTGACAAGCTGGCCGATGTCGTCTCGTATTTCCCTCACGACCTCGACCGGTTGGCCTGCGGGGTCGGTGAGTTCGCAGTCTTCGTAACGTTTGCCGAGGAAGACAGGGCAAGCGTCGCCGTACCCCATGGTGACGATGACATCGACTGTTCTGGCGATCCCCTCAGTCCACGGCCTGGGGTATTCGGTGCCGTCAACGCCGGAGCCCGACGCTGTTTCCCTAGCGTGGCTGCGTGGATGCAGTCGCCGAACGGAATGACGAGCGGAATGTGGTGCTGACCGGCTTCATGGGCACGGGCAAGACCACCGTCGGGCGCATCGTCGCACAGGAACTCGGCTGGGCATTCCTTGACACCGACGATGTGATCGTGGCTCGGCACGGCCCCATCGATGTCATCTTCGCCGAACAAGGCGAAGAGGCCTTCAGAGCACTTGAGCGACAGGTGGCTGCTGAGGTCGCCCGCAGCAAACACCATGTCATCGCCACCGGTGGACGAATGCTGCTCGACTCGGCCAACGCTGCTGCGCTGACCACAACCGGACGTGTGTTCTGCCTCAGTACAGACGCCGAGGAGATCATCCGCCGCTTAAGCGCAGATGCCGACGGCCCGGTGCGCCCGCTGCTTGCAGGTGACGACCCGGCTGGCACAGCGGCCCGTCTACTGAAAGAGCGCGCCGCTGGCTACGGGCAGTTCGAGCAGGTGCCCACTGCGCAACGCTCACCGCAGGCCATCGCTGCAGACATCCTCGAACGTCTCAGGCCTAACCAGCGAGATTGAAGCATCTGCGCAGCGTCGTCGGCTGGTCAGTCGGAGGCGACAACCCCGCGTTCGGTGAGGTCAGCGATCTCGCTGTCGCCGAGGCCCAGCAAATCGCGCAACAAGGCAGCGGTGTGCTCGCCGGCACGCGGCGCTGGGCCGCGCACTCCCACTTCGGGCGCATTGTGCATGCGGAACGGCGCAGCAACAGTCTCGAAATCCCCCGCCTCGGGATGGTGAATGGTCTCGAACGCCCCGGTGGCGCGCACCTGCGGGTCTCGCACCGCTTGCGCTGTGTCGTTGATCGGTGCCCAGATGCAGCGGTATTCGTCGAGCCGTGGCATCCAATAGTCCGATGGCTGCGACTTGAGCGTGTCGTCGATGTCGGCGAGCAGTGTGCGCATGGCACGAAAGCGCTGTCGACCGGTCTGGTAGTCGGGGTTCGACAGTAAATCCTCGCGCTCAATGGCTTTGCAGAAGCGTTCCCATGCATCACCGGTGTCAGGCATCGTGAAGTGCAGCCAACGCCCGTCTGCGCACTCGAAGGCTTCGAGCATCGGTGACAAACTGCTCTCGCGAGGCCGTTCAGTGTTCGGGCGGCCGTCCACGAGCGAAGTTGCCAAATCAACAGCGATGGTCCAAGTGGCGGTCCGCAGCAGCGACGATTCCACCACCTGCCCCTCGCCCGTTACATCACGGGCCCGCAGTCCGGCCATGATCGCGCCGAAGAACGCCAAACTTGTGGTGTGGTCGCCTTGAGCAGGTCGCGCATGTGGTGGAACGCCCCCCGGTGTCGTTGAGGCGCCGTACAGGCCTGACCGTGAGAAGAAGGCCGTCACGTCGTAACCGGGCCGGTCGATTTCGTCGCCTACTTCGCCATAGCCCGAGAGCAGACCGATCACCAAGTCGGGCTTGGTCGCGAGCAGATCGTCAGTAGACAGGCCGAACCGGTCGCGCCGCGCCGGCAGCAGGTTCATCACCACTACATCGGACACAGCAACGAGGCGCTGAGCGATCGCTGAGCCTTCAGGATCTTCCAAGTTGAGCTGGATCGACTGCTTGCCTCGATTGATGAACTGGAACGCCACGTCAGGGTTGTGGGTGCCCTCAGGCATCTTGGCTTGCTTCAGCAGCCCGCGGATCGGGTCACCGCCGATGGCTTCCACCTTGATCACCTCCGCGCCTAAGTCAGCCATGATCGCTGCAGCCGACGGAGCGGCTGCGAAATTGGCGAACTCAGTCACCCGGATGCCCTCAAGTGGTGATGTCATCTGTGTTGCTCCTCTATGTCGGTAACGATGAACTCCGTCGCCGGCTTGGCGGGCAAGCCGCCTAGCGCGCGACAGGCAATCGTTGGCACCGTCCGTCTTTCGCGGACGGTTACCGTCCAAGCGCGACCTGCTGATGCGGCAACCACCTCAACTTCCCAAGCGTCGGCTGTGGGTCGCAAGTTCACCTCGCGTGCCATCGCATCAAGGGGCCACCCCACCTCGGCGAACACCGCCCGTTCGCCCACTTGGGCCGGTCCCGCAGCAGCTCCCCACCAACCCCGACAGCGCGGTGCCAGTTTGGCTGCGTCTGCGGTCCGATCCAGAATGGAAGACAGATCACTGGCTTCGATTCCTGCCCACATTCGGCCGTCGGGCAGCGTTAGGGCGGTGGGGGCGAAACGATGCCCCCCAGTGTGGCTGACCCGATGCATCGAGACTTGACCGTTGGAGGGTGATGCCTCCCCAAACGACTCGTCAATGTCTGCACGTCGGCGGGTGAGCAGCAATGCTTCAAGATCGGCCGCTAGGCGGGTGCCCTCGTTGCCGCAGCAAACATCATGACTGCCTTGGGTGCAGATCAGCACTGCTCGTTTTCCTTCGACACAACCGGTCGAGACGAATCCTTCTTGAGTTTCAACCGGGTCTGACGGTAGATGCTGTTGCAAATGCTTGAAAAGTTGCGCCAAGCCGTCGGCGTCGGCCACGTCGAAGGCGGTGGACCAGGTGCGCTCGCCAGCTCGCCAATGAAGCATCACCGCAATCTGGTCGGTTTGTGAGCGCATGTGGGACCGCGCTGTGTTGTGTTGGTCCGCCGTGACCGGCGGCACTGTGTTGTGTTGGTCCGCCGTGACCGGCGGCACTGTGTTGTGTTGGTCCGCCGTGACCGGCGGCACTGTGGCCAGCACGCGTGTTGGGCCCACCGCCAAGTTCATCATCGGTCGCAAGCCCGCTAGGAGTTCAGAGGCGAAGACCGGTTTCGTCCACGGCAGCGGTGTTTCAATCAGAGCGATGGCTTGGGCGCTTATGGCAGTTCCACCAGGGTCAACACCGATGTCGGCGGCATGCGCTGAGCAGCGTGGTGCCTCGTTGGCGGCCGGCAGAAGCGCCCGCACCTCAGGCGCCAGTGGTGGCTTCCCAGACAAGGCCGGCTGCATCAGTCGGGGTGCTGTCTGGTCGGCCGTTGCCATCGGCCCAGCATAGAAAACCAGCACGGAAAGAGAGTTGTGAGACTGTCGTCAGCCGTTCGCCACTCGCTCTGTCAGTCGTTCCGTCAGTCGCTCTTTCAGTCTTTTATGGCGATGCTGTCGCGGCGCTGAGTGGGCCTGAGGTAGGTTCGGGTGTGTGCCGTGGTGGCTGTGGGGGCTGATTGTCGTAGGCATCTTGCTGGTGCTGGTGTTCATGCACGATGTAACCCAGCGGCGCCACTCGATTCTGCGCACCTATCCGGTGGTGGGCCATCTGCGCTTCTTGCTTGAGAAAATTGGTCCGGAACTGCGCCAGTACATCGTCGCCCACAACGAGGAAGAACGCCCTTTTCATCGAGATGAGCGACGCTGGGTGTACGCCACTGCCAAACAGCAGAACACCTACTTTGGCTTTGGTACCGACGACGAGATCGACAAGCCCGGCCACATTACGTTCCGCCACAGTCCGTTCCCGCTGGGGCAGGCGGTGCCAGCGGACGCACCGCTACCGTGCGGCAAGGTCATGGGAGCGTGGCGTGGGCGGGACAAGGCGTTCCGACCGGCATCAATTGTGAACGTGTCGGCCATGAGCTTCGGTTCGCTATCAGCGACAGCCATTGAGGCACTCAATCGCGGAGCGAAGCTGGCCGGCTGCTTGCACAACACCGGCGAGGGAGGTGTCTCCAAGTACCACCGCAGCGGCGGTGAGTTGGTGTTCCAGATAGGGACGGGCTATTTCGGGTGTCGGAATCGTGACGGCACCTTCTCTCTGGACCGTCTGCTGGAAACCGTTGAGGGGGCACCTGTGCGCTCAATTGAGGTGAAGTTGTCTCAAGGCGCCAAGCCCGGTGTGGGCGGCTTGTTGCCCGCCGCAAAAGTGAGTCCCGAGATCGCCCAAGCGCGGGGTGTTCCTGCGGGCCAAGACGTTGTAAGTCCTAGCCGCCATTCGGCGTTTGGCAGTGTTGCTGAGCTGGTGAGTTTTGTGGAGGAAGTGGCTGGCGCGACCGGACTGCCAGTGGGCATCAAATCGGCGGTCGGCCAAGAAGCCTTCTGGACTGAGCTGGCGCAGCACATGGCCACATCTCGCCGAGGACCGGACTTTGTGACGGTTGACGGCGCAGAGGGGGGCACCGGCGCTGGACCGCTGGTGTTCACCGATCATGTGGCGTTGCCGTTTTGGCGGGCATTCGGCATCGTGCATCGCGCCTTCGGTGAAGTCGGACTCACTGATGAGATTGTGATGATCGGCTCCGCCAAGTTGGGCTTCCCCGCACCCGCAGCACTAGCCTTCAACATCGGCGTTGACATGATCGGTGTTGCCCGCGAGCCGATGATGGCAGTCGGCTGCATTCAGGCGCAGCGTTGTCACACCGACCACTGCCCGACCGGTGTAGCGACGCAGAACAAGTGGCTCGCGCGTGGACTAGACCCAACGCTCAAGAGCGCGCGGCTTGCAAACTACGTCATCGGTTTGCGCAGAGAACTGTTCCGGTTAGCCGATGCCTGCGGTGTTGAACACCCAGGCCTCATTGGAGGCGACAACGTCAATGTGGTGAGTCCCTTCGGTGATCTCGTTCCGGCACATCACGCGTTCGGAGTGCGTCCCGAACACACCCACAGTCCAGCTCGTATCGCCGGCCTGCTTGAGGCGGTGGGCGCACCCGTAGCGGAGGAAAACGGGAGGTGACGTCCAGTGTTGGCGCTAGAGACGGGGATCGACCGGTTCACTCTCCAACGCAAGCACGGCAAAGACACACTCGTGTACGCGCGACAAATGTTCGTTGGCCACGAACCGGTCAAGGGCTTCGATGCCGAGCGCGAACTCTCGCCGCGCCAGCGATGACTTGCGTTTGAGCGACCGCTGGCGGAGCCGCCGGAGGTTCTCCGGTGCCAGGTACTCAGGTCCGTAGATGAGTCGGAGATACTCGGGTCCGCGGCATTTAACGCCAGGCAGTACGAGGCCTTTGTCGTTGACCGTGACGGGATCGACGGGCTTGACCACCATGCCCTCCCCACCGCTTTCGGTCAACGAGTTCCACCAGTTGACCGCCTCGTTCACCGACGCGGCATCGTCGATGCTCACCTGTCGGCGCTCAGTGCGACGCAACACATCCGGCGCTTCGTCTACCAGCGCGTCGATTTCTTCCAGATGCCAGGCGTGCGGCCGACGGGCCAGCACCTCGCCGTGTGCTGCGAGGAGCTGGAACGGGGCGATCTCAACGCCGTCAATGCCATCGGTGTCCCAGCAGTACCGACGGTATGCGTCGATGAACGACTCAAGATGGAACGTCCGCTCCTGCGTGCGCGCTGCCAATTCGTCAACATCTACACCCCGCTCGGCGGCGCCGGCCAAGAGCCGACCGGCGGTGCCAAGTACAGCCGTGCCAGCTACTCCGGTTGAGGCGTACAAATGCTCAATCAGATCAGCGCCCTTCGCTGACCATGGCAACACTTCAACATCAAGTACGAGCCAGTCGCTGGCAAGGCGATCCCACAGCCCGGTGCTCTCAGCTGCCGTGCGCAAGCGTCCGAGCAGCGATGATGTAACTGCGAGGCTGTCGAAGAACGCTCGGCCGGTACGAGTCACGATGACACCGCCGGCCTCGTTGACGATGCCGAAGCGGGCCGTCGCAGCGTCGGCATCTCGCGCCATGACCACCACCGCCCGCGAGCCCATGTGCTTCTCTTGGCACATGACCTCATGTACGCCAGCTCTTCGGAAATAAGAAAAGGCCTCGTCGGGATGCTCGAGACAACCGTCACGCGTGCTGGTGGCTACTGGCGCCATCGTGGGCGGCAGATAGGGAAGCCAACGGGGGTCGACAGCGAAGCGACTCATCACCTCCAAAGCGGCGCTGGATTGTTCAGCCTCAATGGTGAGGCGACCAGCGAGAGAAGTTTCCACGATGAGTTTGCCTGCCACATCGCGAAGGTCGAGTGAGAGTGGAGGGCGTTCACTATTCGCAAGCGCGTCAGCGTCCGTCTCAGCAGCGAGTGGCCGGGCGGGCTCGTAGTAGACGGCGGCGGCAGGCACTGAGACCAGCTCTCTCTCTGGCCAGCGCAATGCGGTGAGCTCGCCACCGAAAACCGCGCCGGTGTCTAGGCAGATCGTGTTGTTGACCCAATGTGCGGCCTGCACTGGGGTGTGGCCGTACACCACAGCAGCTGCACCTCGGTAGTCGTCAGCCCACTGGTAGCGCACCGGCAGTCCGTATTCGTCGCTCTCTCCGTCGGTCTCGCCGTACAGCGCTATGTCGCGTACCCGCGCTGAAGCGCGTCCGTGGTAGCGCTCAGGTAGGCCTGCGTGAGCGACCACAAGTCGCCCACCGTCAAGCACGTAATGGCTGATGAGACCCTTGAGGAACTGGGCCACACGCTCACAGAAGTCGGGGGCTCGCTGTTTGAGCTGTTCGAGCGACTCGGCGAGTCCGTGCGTGGTCTGCACCTGACGCCCTGCCAAGGCCCGTGCCAGCTTGTTCTCGTGATTACCTGCTATGCACAGAGCGCTTCCAGCGCTCACCATCGACATGACCAGATCGAGCACGTCGGCAACGCCGGGACCCCGATCAACGAGGTCACCGACGAACACCGCCCGTCGTCCATCGGGATGGGTGATTGGGCGAGCGCCGATGTCGTAGCCCAGCCGGTCGAGCAGGTCAACGAGTTCGGTGTGGCAGCCGTGGACATCTCCGATGACGTCGAACGGCCCGGCATCGTCACGACGATCGCACCACAGCTTGGTGCGTACGACTCGCACAGTGTCCAACTCTTGGGCCGAACCGATGATGTAGGTCCGGTTGAAGCCTTCGTTGCGCAGACGCCGTGTGCTGCGGCGCAGTGTCTCATGCTGACGCTTAATCGCGTGGTGTGGCGTCTGGCGGTCTTGGCGGGCATCGTTGCGCTCAAAGCACAGCGCCAGCGGCAGGTCGAAGACGACAGCAGTGGACATGAGGTCGGCTCGGTGCGCCAACTCCACCAGCGACTTTCGGTCTGGTGTTTTTGTGTTGGTCGCATCGACGACGGTGAGACGGCCGATCTCAAGGCGTTTGCGGACGATTGTGTGGAGCAGATCGAAGGCTTCGCCGGTGACGGTTTGGTCGGTTTCGTCGTCGGAGACCAGCGCCCGACACTGATCGCTTGAGACGGTTTCTGTTAGTGCAAAATTCCGACGAGCGAATGTGGACTTGCCTGAGCCTGAAGCGCCGCACAGCACGACGAGTCCCGGTTCGGGAAGTTGGATCTCAGTCAACGCAGATCTCACTGGCTGAGCCTTACGCTGCTCGGCGGAAGATCGCCATCTGGGTCGGTGGTCCGCATGCGGGGTCGTCAGGGCCGATGCCGCTGATTTCGAAGCTGTAGCTGTACTGGGTTTTGATGCTCGTTGCCCATTCGGTGAATTCTTGGCGTGTCCATTCAAACCGGTGGTCGCCATGGCGCAGGCATGTCGGGCCGAGATGGGAGAAGTTGACGTTGTGCTCCCGGTTCGGCGTTGTCAACACGACGGTCCTAGGTGCAGCGTGTTGGAACACGACATCGGCGAATCTGTCCAGCCGTTCGGGATCGAGATGCTCAACGACCTCCACCAGCGTGGCGACATCGAAGCCGCGCAAGCGTTCGTCGGTGTAGGTGAGGGAGCCCTGCAGCAACGAGATCCGTTCTAGTTGACGCTCGGACATCTCGTTAAGATTGAGTCGTTTTTGTGCTCTTTCGAGTGCCCTGACTGAAGTGTCCATGCCGACGATCTGGGTAACTGCGGGCTCGGTGAGGAGCCGCTGCAGCAACCGCCCCTCGCCGCATCCCAAATCGGCGACGCGTCCGCCGCCTGCGGCCCGAACCGCGTCAATGACTGCTGAGATGCGCAGATCGCCTAGGTTGATGCGACGCTCGGCCGCTTGTTCGGCTTCGTCGTGCCGCAGGTCGACCGTGTCGAAGTCCTCACCCGTTTCAGCCAAGCGCGCCAGCGCTTCACGGGTCAGGGTGCCAAAACGCAGGTACCGCGTTGCAATTAGGTCTGAGTGAGGATGTCTGGCCAGCCACTGGTCGCCTCGCCGCAGCAGCTTGTTGACTTCCTCGGGACCGATCCAGTAGTGCTTGCGGTCGTCGAGCACCGGAATCATTACGTACAGATGTTCTAGTGTTCGGCGCAGGGTGTGGCAGCCCGCCAGTCGGACCGACAGATAACGGCTGTCACCCCAAGCCTTGAAATGGGTGTCGAGCGCGATGGCTTCGCATTCGACGCTGTAGCCCAACGGTTCGAACAGTTGACGGAGCAGCTCGGGGCCGCCGCGCACGCCCAGCACCGGCAGGGCAACTTCGAGGTCCAGGGGCCGATCCACGAGTTCTGGTCGGGTCTCGCAGTTGCCAGCCAGCGCTGTGCGGAACAGTCGGCCAATCGCCACGCTCAGCATTGATGAAGCTGCGTACGGCCGGTCGTTCACGTAGGGCTCAAGGCCGCCGAGACCAAACGACGGCTTCCCTCGACGTCGTCCCGACGCTGCAAACGCATCTACCTCCACGAACAGCGTGGCAGTGCAACGGCGCGGCGCCGCCTGAGGGTAGAAGACATGGGCGCGTCCGAATCCGACATCAACGGAGCGCACCCGGTCGGGATGCTTGTGCAGTAGGTATCCCAAGTCGGTCGCATCAGGCGTTGTCGAAGTCAGCGAGACCAACATCAACCGTCTATTCAATCTGCCCAAAGGTGTACGGCGCGGTTCTGTGGACAGCCGAAGCTGCGACTACCCGCTGCCACAGACGGCGACGTACCGCCTGTTTGGGGCATCTACCACGGGGCATCTACTACATTGCGTGCCATGGCATATCCAGCGTCGATCAGTGTTGAGACACCCGAACGGATTGCCCGTTGGCGCCCGCTGGTGCATTGGTTGTTGGCGATTCCGCACCTCTTTGTGTTTTCTTTGTTGCAGTACGTTGCGTGGCTGCTGAACATCGTTGCTTGGTTCGCAATCGTCATCACCGGTCGCATGCCGGCTGGTTTGGCCGGTTTCCAATGCATGTATTTGCGCTACACGCTGCGTCTGTACGCCTACCTGGACTTCGTCCATGAGCAGTATCCACCGTTTGAGTTCAATACTTCCGCAAGCGACCTTGGCGGTACTGCGGTGACGGTCAACTTTGAGCCGCAGTTGACTGACCGCAACCGGGGGACAGTGGCCGCGCGTCTGATTCTGGCGATCCCAGCGGTGCTGTTTTGGTTGCTGAGCAGCGCGGCGGCGGCGATCGTCATTCTGGCGGCCTTCTTCTTTGTGCTTTTAGTGGGCCGCTGGCCAGCCGGCTTGCGGAACTGGCTGATCGGGTGGTACGGCGTCGTCTTGCGCACCAACGCTTATCTGCACATGCTGACCGACGAGTACCCACCCTTCAGCTTCGATGCCAAAAAGGTCCCCCGAGTGTGACAGCTCTGGAGTGTGACAACGATGAGTGAAATGACCGGTGGCGAGGCCACGGCGGCGACGCTGGTCCGCCTAGGCGTGCGGCATGTCTTCGGGATCGTCAGCGTCCACAACCTGCCTATCTATGAGGCGCTGTCGGTCCGCGACGACATCGAGGTGGTGAAAGTTCGCCACGAGCAGAACGCTGCACACGCAGCCGATGCCTACTACCGATCAACCGGTCAGATGGGCGTGTTGTTGACCTCGACCGGCCCCGGCGCAGCCAACGCCGTGGCTGGACTGTACGAAGCCTCGTTCACCAGTTCGGCCGTACTGATGGTGACCGGCCAGACCGAGTCTCGCTTCTACGGCAAAGGGAAAGGGTTCCTGCACGAGAACGAAGGCCAAGTACACATGCTGCGGTCGGTCTGCCGCAGCGTGACATCGGTGCGTCACCCCAGCGACATCTCTGCTGAGATCGCTTGTGTTGCTGATGACATCCGCACTGGTCGGCCTCAGCCGGGAGCGGTTGAGATCCCGATCGATTTCCAGTACGCACGCGTCGGCGACGCACCGATTGTCGGGTCGCCTGAGGTGCCCCGGGTGCAGCCTGAAGCCGACCTGCTTGACGATGCAGCCGAGCGTCTCGCGAACGCACAGCGGCCACTGATCTGGGCAGGTGGCGGAGTGATAGGTGCCGACGCGTCAGCCGAACTCACAGCGCTGGCTGAGCGACTCGAGGCACCTGTTGTGACCACCATTGAGGGCCGAGGTGCCCTGAGTGAACAGCATCGGTTATCGCTGGGTTTCCGTTCGGATCGCCGCGAGATGGCCGAGGTCTTTGCTGAGGCAGATCTGCTGCTGGCCGTGGGCACTCGCTTCCAGAACTACGCCACCCGAGTGTGGGCGCTGCAACTGCCCACCGAACTCATCCACCTTGACGTTGACCCTAGTGTGATCGGCTTGAACTACCCGGCATCGTTGGCCGTGGTCGGAGATGCCAAGCTCAGCTTGGCCGGCCTGCTAAAGCGACTGGGCGATGACGCAACCAACGTCGACGAAGGTTACGTGCAACGTTCCCGCAAGCACCGCGCTGCCGACATTGAAGCGATGCGGGAGGAGATCGGCCCAGACCACGCTGCGATTTGCGACACGATCCGGCGCATGTTGGCTGCTGGGGCCAGAATTGTGCGAGACACCACGGTTCCCGGCTACATGTGGGGCAACCGGCTACTGCCGATTGTGGCGCCGCGTACATCGTTGCGGGCCGCCGCCGCAGCTATCGGCCCTGGTGTGCCGATGGCGGTTGGCGCGGCGGTTGCCACTGGCCAGCCGACGGTCGTGATTCAAGGGGATGGGGGCCTCTTGCTGTCGATCGGCGAGCTCTCGACACTTGCCGAACACGGCCTGCCGGTCATCGTTTGCGTCTTCAACGACGGCGGCTACGGCGTGCTGCGCATCATCCAAGATGCCTTGTGGGATGACCACCACGGCACCGAAATCGACGACCTCGACTTCGTCGGCGTTGCAGAGGCGATGGGTGTGCCTGCCAAGCGAGTCAGCAGCGTCGCCGAGTTCGAAGCTGCGTTCAGTGAGGCGGTCACCCGAGCCAGCGGCAAATCTGGCCCGGTCGGTCCGTCGCTGATCGACATCGATCTCAGCGCGCTCGTGCCGATCAAGTTCCCGCTGCCAGCCCACCAGCGCAGCCGCCACAACTGAGCCACAACTGAGCAGCCGTCACAACTGGACAGTCTGCTACAGCCCAGAGGTGTCGACTTCGGGGTCGAAGTAGGTACGACCGGCCAACTCCATCACTGCCATGCCGACCATGAAGTGAGCTGAGGCGGTCTGCGCGTCGCGCAGATGACGTTGCAGAGGCGACGCCTCAAACACAGCGGTGCCCCCGACGGCGGAGTTCATTGAGCCGATGACACGCAGACTTGTTTGCATCGCATGGTTGGCAGCGGTTCGTAGGTCACGGCGCAACTCCAAGCTGGATACGCCGTTGTGTGCCTGCTCCCACGCAGCGTCTATGGCCGCATATAGCAGCGCGCGAGCGGCTCGTACGTCGGTGTCGGCCACGGCCACGGCTGTGTGGAGTGCTGGTCGTTCACCCAGCGTGCGGCGCGACCCTTGGGGCACTTTCGATTTGGAGATTTCGATTACTTCGCGTATGCATGCCCGGGCCATTCCTAGGGCGATCGCGCCGATCGGCAGCGCTAATAGGCCGAACAGAGGCATGCGATATAGTGGCTCGGCTGCATACGGCGACTGCAGAATTGCACGTTCAAAGGCAATGCGCCGGGCCGGAAGCCACACGTTTTGAGCTTCGAACGTGCTTGAACCCGAGCCTCGCAGTCCGCTGGTGTGCCAATCGTCACAGATGACGATCTCCTTGGTCTGGAAGAACGCTCGCGCCAGCACCGGTTTTTTGCCGTTCGCGCTGGCACCCTCGCCCTTACTCTTGCCCTCGCCCTCATCCTCGCCCTCATCGATGCGTACACCGCCAGAGATCCACGCCGCATTGTGGGAGCCCGATGCCCACGCCCATCGGCCGTGCACGAGGTAACCGTCGGCACCGCCTGGCCCCGGCGCAGCAGTCGCCGATCCCGAGTGGGCGAACACTCCAGCGGTCATGGCCGTGGGGGTTTCGAGCATCTCTGCGAGCTGGGAGGGCTCCAATGCGGCGAACGTGATCTGTGATGTAGCTCCGATGAACGCACACCAAGCTGCCGACGCGTTGCCCATAGCCAGCGTTTCGCTGATCTCGGCAAATGCGGCAGGCGACAGACCCAAGCCACCCAAGGCGGGCGGCACCAACGCCCGGTAGAAGCCATCGGCTGCGAGAGCCTCAGCTAGGTCTTGAGGCAGTTGCCGCAGCGAGTCGATTTCCGGGCTTCGTTCCTTCAGCGTGGGGATCCACTGCGCTGCACGCTCGACCATTGCCCTAGCAGATGCTTCTCTGCTTGCTGAGTTGGTTTCTTTGCTTGGTGTCTTCGTCGTGACAGCTGCGTCAGTATCCGTCCGAAAAGCCACTGGAGCGCTGTTGTCGCCTTTGTCGGGTCGGTCGTCAGGAATTCCCTGCGGCAGATTCCCCCGAGGAAGATTCCCCCGCGGCAGATTGTGATCGGTTGTGGTTGTCTCGTTCATGTCTGCTCGCACACCTTAGGAAAATCGCGTGACCTGAGCACGCTTACACGCAATGCTGTGCGAGTGAGCCAAACCCAGCACATGCCCAGCAGTTCGTTCTGCCACTGCTGAGCGCACGCGGCTAGGGCGTAGTTCAGGCAACGGCTGTCGGGTGGTGTTGGGTTACAGGCCTGGCTTGGTGACCATGACGACGATGGCGGCAGCGATGACCAGATTGCTCAGCGTGCTCCACAGCTCGAAGCGTCGCCGCAGTCGTAACGCGTCGCCGACTCTCAGATTGCCCGCATCGAGAGCTTCGGACAGCTTGGCGCTTGTCGGACGCAGCGCGCCGTGCGCTAGGCCAGCCCATATGAAATACAGAACGAAAGCTACCGTCACCCAGAACTGTCGGAAGTCCCAGCGGACGTCTACCACGACCGCAAGCACGCCGGCGAGACCGGCTAGATACGCAGCCATGTCGGTCACTCGACTTGACGTGAAGGTGACGACACGCCCGACGGCGGATGCTGCGTCAGGACTGTCGGCCCACGCACGCCGAAGCATGACGCCGCCCAGAGCGTTACCGCCGAATCCCACGACTGCGCCGACCAAGTGAACCGCCAGCAGCGCTTGATACCAGCCCGAATTGAAGCTGGCCGCAAGCAGTGTCTCGCTGATGCTTCGAATCATGCCTGCGAGTATGGCGGAGTGCTCCACTCATCTGGGCCCCGCCCTTCACATCAGTCGAAGCCATGATGCCGATGGTGGCCGCGCAAGCAGAACCGTACTGCGCAAGCAGAACCGCACTGCGTTTAGCAGAACTGCACTGGTTGAACTGACTACTCTGGCACCCGGGCAAGCCGCGTAGCGTCTGTGCATGCGCGAAGAGAGAGGCAGCCGACCATGAAAGCAGCGGTGCTGAACGAGATTCCGGGCGAACTCGACATTGAGGACATTTCGATTGATACCCCCGCTTCCGACGAGGTCGTCGTACGTGTCGTCCACGCGGGCTTGTGCCATAGCGATCTGCACTTCATGGATGCTCACTGGCCGCTCCAACCCCCCTCTGTCATGGGCCATGAAAGCGCCGGAGTGGTCGAAGCGGTCGGCGACAACGTGTCGTACCTTCAGCCGGGCGATCATGTCATCACTTGCTTGTCGGTGTTCTGCGGTCAATGCGAGCGTTGCCTGACCGGCCGCCCGAACATCTGTAAAAATCCCGCTTCTGCTGCCCGGCCGTCTGGGGCTGCACCACGACTGACCAAGCCAGACGGTGCTGCGGTGGGGCAGTTTGCCCGCCTCGGCAGTTTCGCTCAAGAAATGTTGGTGAATCAGAACGCTGTAGTGAAGATTCGCGAGGACATGCCGCTCGACCGTGCAGCGCTCATCGGCTGCGGCGTCACCACCGGTCTCGGCGCTGTCTTCAAGACGGCCCGCATTGAGCCGGGCTCGACAGTGGCCGTCTACGGCGCTGGCGGCATTGGCCTCTCGGCCGTTCAAGGTGCCCGCATCGCCGGTGCTGGGCGAGTCATCTCGGTCGATGTCGAGGACGCCAAGCTCGAGACAGCTCGCCAAGTTGGCGCAACCGACACAGTCAACGGCGCTGAGGTTGACGCAGTCCAAGCCATCATCGAGATGACGAGCGGCGGAGTGGATTACGCCTTTGAGTGCATCGGACTGAAGAAGACCTGCGAGCAGGCGTGGTCGTCGGCTCGCGCCGGTGGCACCGCCGTAATCGTGGGCATGATGCCTTTCGGCGAGAAGATCGAGATCGCTGGCTATGAGGTGTTTATGCTCGAAAAGCGGCTGCAAGGTTCGATGATGGGCTCTAACGCCTTCCGGGTGGACATGCCTCGCTACGTCGATATGTACCTTGACGGCCGTTTGATGCTTGATGAGATGATCTCAGCGCACATACCGCTGGAAGACATCAACGTTGGGTACGAGAAGATGCGCCAGCGCGTCGGCACTCGCACGGTTGTCGATTTCGACTAGTGCAGAGTCAAGAAACGTTTGCGCTGTTGTCGGCGCAGCCCTCCCGCCTGTGAGTGTCGCCACAGCCGCGGTCGGCGCTCCTTCCTCAGACAGCTACCGGTGGCGACTGCTAGTCGTCATCGGTCTGGCTGTGCTCGGCTTCGGCTCTTTGATGACGTTGGTGACAGCGGCGCTAACACCCATTTCCGAAGACCTCAACACGTCGCTTTCCACGGCCGGTTGGGTAATGACCGGCCTCATGCTTGCGATGGCAGTCTCCACACCGATGGGCGGCAAACTGGCCGACACTTTCGGGCATCGACGAGTCTTCATGGTCGGTATGGTCGGCATGACTGCCTCCATGATCGTCAACTACTGGGTCCCCGATATAGGCAGTTTCATAGCCATTCGGGTGGTGTTCGGTCTGTGCGGCGGAATGCTGATGCCGTCCGGCATGGCCTTGCTGATGTATGCCTTCGGACCAGCCGAACGAGCTCGAGCCGTTGGCTGGTTCCAATTCGCCATGACTGGCGCACCCACCATCGGTGTCGTGATCGGGGGTCCTCTGCTCAATGTTTTTGGCTGGCGTGGCATCTTCTTGTTGTTCGGGCTGATTGGCTTGTGCGGGACAGCGCTGGCAGCGTTCGTCGTTAAGCCGATTCCGCGCGGGCCTCGCGTGCCGATCGACTTCGTGGGCGCATTGCTTTTGGCGGGTGGCACATTGCTGGTGCTGTGGGCGATCACTCGCGTGTCGATGCTGATACGCGCTTCAAAGCCGGTGCTGTGGGATCTCACGCTGTGGTGGATGCTCGGCGGCGCAGTGGCGTGCTACGTGCTGTTCGCCGCGTGGGAGCGACGAGCGCCGTCCCCACTGCTGGATCTTCGGTTGTTCCGCCGTGCCAGTTTCACGCTTCCGCTGATTGCAGCACCGGCAAATCAGTTCGCCTACATGGGTGCGTTCATGGTGGTGCCAGCGATCTTGCAGAGCCGCTACGGCTATTCCGTTGGGGCTGCAGCGATACTGATGGTGCCGCGTCCGGGAGCATTTGCCTTGGCGTCGCCGCTGGGCGGCACCATCGTCAGCAAGTTCGGTGCCCGGTTGCCGATGCTGATAGGCACGTTTGCGATGATCGGTTCAATGCTCGCGTTCGCGCTCGGTGTAGATCCGGTAGGCCCCGGGCTGGCCTCCATCATGGTTGGATTGGTGCTGTCCGGTGTCTCGGCGGGCATCGGCTCACCCGCCTATCAAGTGCTGGTTGCCAATTCCGTAGACGACTCCGACCTCGGTGTCGCCAACGGCATGAACCAGACGGTCATGTGGATCGGCATCATCTTGGGAATTCAGACGATGTTGGCGCTCACTGGCGACGATCCCTCGGTGGGTCGGCTACGGACCACGTTCGTGTTTGGCGCAGCAGTGGCCGCAATTGGGTTCGTCGCTCCGCTGTTCGCGACCCGACGTGCTGGCTGAGTGGGCTGGGAAGTTAGAGGCTGTGGGGCAACAGCACTGAGCCCCTGAAACGCAGCGCCCTTACAACGCAGCGCCGTTACAGCGCTGAGCCTCTACTACAGCGCTGCGAGGAAGCCGAGCAGTTCGGTGTTGAATTCTTCAGCGGCTTCTTGTTGAACCCAATGACCGATGCCGTCAAGGATCACGGATTTATGCAGGTTCGGCATGGTTTTGTCGAACCTAGCGATGGAGTTAGCGCCCCAAACGGTGGGACCGTCGACTTCGCCACCAATGAAAAGGCTGGGCTGAGTGATGGCTGCCCCGTCGAAAGCGGCCATGTCTTCCCAGTCACGGTCAACGTTGCGGTAGCGGTTCAACCCGCCCGACATGCCGGTGCGCGTGAACTCTCCGACGTAGTAGCTGAAGTCGGCATCATTCATCCAACGGGGCCAGGTGCCTGACTCGGGCCAGATGAAGTTGTCTGAGAGCTTGCCGCCGGATGTTACACCGAAGCTTCCGCCTGATGGGTCGCCCGAGGCCCGCCGCGCCCGCACACCATCGCCGGATGCCGCGTAGTACATACCCAGCAGCCAGTGGGGGAGATCTGCTTCCATTTCGGCTTCTGCACGGCCGGGTTGCTGGAAGTATTCGATGTAGAACTCTTTGTCGCCGCCCATCATGCGGAAAGCCGCGCTGGGGCGCACGGCGCTGCGAGCGTTGTAGGGAACGCTGGCCAAGGCAAGCGCTGTGAAGATGTTCGGACGCAGCAGTGCCGAACTCCAAGCGATGGGCGCTCCCCAGTCGTGGCCGACAATCACGGCGGAGTTCTCGCCGAGTTCTCGCACCACACCGACGTTGTCGGCAACGTGGCGGACCATGCGGTACTCGTCAACAGCGGTGGGCGAACTGGAGCGGCCGTAGCCGCGCACATCAATGGCGACAGCGCGGTAACCCGCCGCTGCGACTGCGGGAAGCTGGTACCGCCACGAGTACCACGACTCGGGAAAGCCGTGGACGAACAGCACCATCGGTCCTTCCCCCAACTCGGCTACGTGGATGCGGGTGCCCAGCGCATCCACATCGTGGTGCGTCACGCTGGACAGGTCGGGTGTTGTGGGGCCGTTGGTTTCGCTCATGGTTGACATTCTGGCCTAAGTGCTTGCTGTTGTCCGAATCGGCGGTGTTGTTACACCCCCGCGCGATACTCGCGGACGTGAACTCACAACTGACCGAGCTCATCAAGACCGCACCGTGGCGTGAAGCAATGACATACCGAAACACATGGCCGCACGAGTACGTGTTGAGCAAAAAAGACGACCAGCGGGAGATCCCTGATGTCGGATGAGCGCTCGCTGTTGGCTCACTTGGTGCCGAGGCTGACACGCGGCGTTGAGAATGCCGCAACCGACGCACTTGCCTTCATCCTCAACAAGTCTTCGTCTGCCATGAACGTACTAGCCGACATGGTGAGTACAAGCGAATGCCAGCTTCCGCCGCTGCGTTATGCCAAGACCCAAGTGACTCTCCCAGACAAGTCACGGCTCGATCTCGTTGGGTACGACGGGGACGGTTCGATGCGGCTTGTCATCGAATCGAAGTTTTGGGCACCACTGCTTGCCGGCCAAGCCAGCGGCTATATCAGACACTTACCGAGCGACGGCCCGGCGATGCTGCTGTTCGTAGCCCCGTTGATACGTCACGAGACACTGCGGATCAAGATCGAGCGACAGTTCGCCGAAGCATCCGGTTTGAGCCTCAATCCGAGTCTCGATGTCCGCAAAATGTGGGTTGCCGATGTCATCGACACCCAGAGCCGTGCCGCCAGAAAGCGTGTCGCGTTGATGAGTTGGGAAGCGCTACTCGCCGGTCTGGAGAACGCCGATCCGTCGGTTGAAGGCGACATACAGCAGCTACGCGGTCTGGCAGCAGAGCAAGACCAAGTTGCCTTCACGCCGTTGCACCCAGAGGACCTCGGTGCCTCGATCCCTCGCCGGATCATGTCATTTTGCGATTTGATCGATGGTGTGGTGAGTCGGGGTAAGAGCGAGCACTAGTTGACTACGGAGGGCCTGAAGATGTCAGGCCAACGCAACCGGTACACCCGCTATGCCAATTTTCTCGACGAAGACAGCAGCAACAAAGACAGATGTAAGTTGCTCGAGATCGCCCTGTGCTTGGATATGCATCACTGGGCTCAAAGCGGCAACACGCCGATTTGGATGCGAATATCGCAAAAGGAACGGGTGAGTCTGGGCGGGCTGCAGAGGCGTTTGGACTCAGCAGGTTGGCTGCCCTGTCGTCGCGAGTCTGACTTTTTGTGGATTCCAATTGAGTTGTCGACGGGCACGGAATACGAAGACGTGCTGGACGAAGCGACGCGTCAGGTCAAGAGCGTCCGCGACATCATCATCACTGACCGGCTGATGGAGTGACCTACCGTCTAAACCACTTAGTGCCACTGTGTTTGCTGCACCGTGTTTGCTAGGGAGGTGTCTTTGTCAACGGTGACTGAAGCGCAGCGCTCGTACATGGTGCCGGTGCTAGTGCCGGACCCTGTTTACGGGCCGAGGGTGAACAGCGGCACAACACAGACTCCATCGGGGCGTTCGTACGCGTAGCCGTCGGCGGCAGTGACCACGACCAGTTTCGCGACCTGCCCCATCTTCGACTCATCGATCTTGTTGCGGACCGTCAGCAGCGAGCGAGCTGCCTGTTCGATCTGCTTGCTGCCGCCGAGTTTTACTTCGACTGCCAGCCAACGACCATCACCGGCATCGACAATCGCATCGGCTTCGCTCCCGGCGGCATCCCTGAAAGCAAACACCTCGGCCCCTGTTGCCTGTGAGTAGATACGCAGATCCCTGATGACGAGCGATTCAAAGAGTAAGCCGAGTGTCTCAGCGTCGGCCATCAGGCGCTCAGGTTGGGCTCGCAGTGCTGCGACAGCCAACGACGGATCAGTGAAGTGATGTCGTGGGTTGGACAAGAGTGGCGATCTGAAGCGCAGATGGGTGGGCCATGCCTTCAGGGGTTCCAGAACGTGAAGCCGCTCAAGCGCTGCAAGATAGGAACTGACGGAATGGCGGCTCAGAGGGGCATCTGCGCTTGCCTCAGCTGCCAGCTTATTCAAGCTCGCTGCAGTGCCGACGTTGCGTGCGAGCGATTTCAGCAGCGCCCGCACTCGCACAGGATCACGAGCGACACCGTCTACTTGGCGGATATCAGTGCGCGCAACGTCCTCGAGGTAGCTCCTCAACGCAACGATTACGTCACGCGCCGGGATGTCGTGATCGAGTCCAGGCCAGCCGCCTCGACAGAGTGCGTCGACCGCTTCGGGTGCGCCGTGTCCGCTTGGACTGGCTTCCGCCCTTTCACCGTCTAAGAGACCGGCGAGCGACACTTGTTGTGTAGACACCCCTCGCTCGGCGAGTGACATGGTTCGTAGCGCAAGCCGTTGGATGCGCAGCGCCCCCGAGTGGCGAGTGAGATCATCGGATGGCGTAGCCGAGCCGGTGAGAATGAACTGGCCTGCCGCCGCTCTCTCATCGCACGCTCCCCGAATGGCACCCCAGAGAGCTGGTACGCGCTGCCATTCGTCGATCAGTCGGGGGGTGGCCCCGTTGAGTATTCGATGAGGCTCGGCCTGTGCCAGTGCGAATGCCGCCGGGTCTTGTTCGAGCAGTGCTTCGCTGCGAGCGAAACGTTTCGCAAGCCATGTTTTTCCGCAGCCCTTTGGCCCCTCGATGAGCAGCGCGCGAGCTGTCCGCAACATCCGAGCAGCAATCTTCTCGGCGATGCGGTCGCAGTATCCAGCGGGTGTCAAGTTTGATGCGGACTCGACCGTATTGCCGGATGACACATTGCCAAATGACACAGTATCAAATCTACCGTTTTAGATAGAAATGATCTACCATTTTCAACTCAAGCGATCTACTGTTTTAGATAATAACAATCTACTGTTTTTGATAGAAGTGATCTACCTTTGCGGCTACAGCTCGCCGGGTTCTTTGCCGGGCAGATAGGTAACCGGCAGCCTCGTCACCCGGCGCACCCGTGAGGGTAGATCGGCACCCACTAGTCGTGATGCCCCCGCTGGCAGCGTCGACAAGATGATGCCGTCGAAGCTTGCACGCGCTAGCACTGCTTGAACGGCACGCAGCGGATCGGGGTCGCCGAGTTCGCCTGTTGCGTCATAGGAAGCAGCCGCGATCTTCGCAAGCTGAGCATCGAGCCGCTTCTGCGCTTGTTCCATGCCAAGCGTGTCGGGCCCCAAACAGCCGACTGCTGTCACCCCTTCAGCCGGGATGCCAGTTACTGGGTCGGCTGCCATCATCGACAGTCGGCGAGCCCGGGCGTAGCTCTTGGAATGTGTCATCGGCACCAGCAGGTGGAACTCGCATGGACCCATGGCGTTAAGCCGGTTGATCTCGGCGACGACCTCGCCGGTACCGAGCGTTTGGTTGGCCACGATGAGCCAGCGCGTCACTTCCACATCGGGCGCGTCGGGTGTTAGGCCGGGGCGCATTCGGTCAACCCGAAAAGCTAGGCGCAGCTTGATTCGGTAGAGCGCGACCTCGCCGTCGGCGATCATCACGTCACGCTCCACGACATGGGCCTCCGACAGATCACGGATGGTCTTGGTGGCCTCGGCAACTCCCCGTCGCGCGGCATCCTCCCAAGAGAGGGAGCTTGCCGCGACCAGTGTTATGACCTTGCAGACCGAGTTGAGACTGCGCTGCGGTGAATTGTTCACTGTGTCGACCTGCCCACTGTGCTGACTTGTTCACTGTGCTGACTTGTTCACTGTGCTGACTTGTTCACTGTGCTGACTTGTTCACTGTGCTGACTTGTTCACTGTGCTGACTTGTTCACTGTGCTGACTTGTTCACTGTGCTGACTTGTTCACTGTGCTGACTTGTTCACTGTGCTGACCCGTCAGGTATGTCGCTAGCTCGCCCGTGAGCCGTGGTGCTTCGATAAGGCAGACTGTAGGCCAACTGACACCCACCAAAAACACCCGCCCAAAACACGGTGCCAAAACACGGTGCCTTGTGTGCAGGGCGGCATCGGTGTCAGCCGATTTGGGACCTGCTGATTTTGGACCTGGAGGAGAAACCCCATGAGCAGCGTGTACAACGTGATCGAGCTGATCGGCACAAGCGAGGACTCTTGGGAGCAGGCCACGCAGAACGTGATCGCTGAGGCCTCCAAGACCTTGCGAGACTTACGTGTCGCTGAAGTGGTCGAGCAAGATGTGGTCATCGAAGGCGGTGAGATTGCCGCGTTCCGCACCAAAGTCAGGCTGTCGTTCAAGCACGAATCGCCGTGAATAGCGGCACCTCAACGAGAGTCGTCGTTCTTCTCGTTCCGACCCGAAGGCCGTAACCGCCGATGACTGCGAGTGGTCTCAGTGGCATCGGTGTAGTTGAGCTGGGCCAGATGGTGGCGGCTCCGTGGACGGCCAAGCTGCTAGGAGACCTCGGTGCCGATGTCATTAAGGTGGAGCCGCCGGGAGGCGATGCTGCGCGCCGTCGTGGGCCGTACCGAAGCGACAACGGCGACGTAGGTGAGATTGGCGGTCTCTTTGCTGCTATCAACACCAACAAGCGCAGCGTCGTTGCCGATCTTGCCACCGCTGAAGGACGGGCGGTGCTCAATGAACTTCTCGCAGAAGCAGATCTGTTCGTCCACGATCTCGCACCGGCGACTGCATCTGAGCATGGCTTGACAGCAGCAGCGCTCCGAGCCCGGTACCCGTCGCTGGTGACGACATCGATCACACCGTTCGGGCAGACCGGCCCTTACGCGGACTGGAAAGCCGCTGAACTGCAGATTGTCCACGGCGGCGGTTGGGGCTGGTTAGCCCCCGGGTGTGTCACCGACCCGGAACTGCCTCCGCTTAAGCCCTACGGCCATCAGGCCGCGTTCCAGTCCGGTTTCGCTGCGGCTTGCGCGTCGCTCGCCGCCGTCGATCGGGCACAGCGCACCGGGTGCGGCGAGCACATTGACTTCGCCCAGATGTCGTATGTAGTCGGGATGCTAGAAGCGGCTTTTGTCAGTTGGTCCTATCGGAGTGAGAATTCCAGCCGTCTCGGTGCTCGCATCTTGAACCCGTGGGGAATATTCCCTGCTAGCGACGGACACATTTTTTTGGTGTGCCCCGAGCCCGACCAATGGGAACGGCTCAAGGATTTCCTAGGGCGCCCACAGTGGGCCGACACGTCCGTCCTTGAAACGTTCGAAGGGCGCCTCGAACATGAGGATTTGCTGAGCACATGGCTCGGCGAATGGATCTCCGCCCACTCAGTGATGGATCTGTTCCATCGAGGCCAAGCTGAGCGGCTGGCGTTTGCACCAGTGAACACAGTGGCGCAGATGGCCGCCGACCCGCATCTGGCTGCCCGTGAGTTCCTTGTGACCTACGACCAGCCTGGACTGGGCGAGATCACGGTGCCCGGTCCGCCGTTCCGGCTGAGGAGTTCGTGGTGGTCAATCCGTCGTCCGGCCCCCGGGCTGGGGGAGCCCAGCGACACTGTCTTCGATTCAGCCTTCGATTCACTCGACGTCGCGAAGAACACAGTCCACGCGGAGACAAAAGAGCACGCCAATTCACCTTCAGCAGTAAGGTCATCTTCAGCAGTGTTGGACCCTGTGAGTACCGCTGATGTTGCTGGTGCTGCGCCGGTTGGAGGCAAGCGTCCGCTGGAAGGCATCACGGTGGCGGATTTCACTTGGGTTTGGGCCGGACCGTATTGCACTATGCATCTGGCACATCTCGGGGCCACGGTCGTCAAGGTGGAGTCATCAACTCGCCCTGACTTGGGCCGCCGGTTGCCGACCCATTCGAGCAGACACACTCCGACACTCGACACCAACGGCTATTTCAATCAGTACAGCCAAGGCAAGCTGAGCATCAACCTCAACATGAGCACGCCGCAGGGCCGCGCTCTGGCGCGGCGCCTAGCGCTGGAGTGCGATCTGGTGGTGTCCAACTACGCCACGGGTGTCATGGACGAGTGGGGGCTGGGCTACGACGCGCTAGCGCGCGAGCGTCCCGATGTGATCGTGGGCGTGATCAGCGGCTACGGCCATCACGGGCCCTACCGTTCGTACATGGGCTACGGCCCCACGACAGGGCCTCTTTCAGGCCTCGCGTCGATGACCGGTTATCCCGGCGAGGGAGCCCAAGAACTCGGTGTGTCACTAGGCGACCCGGCGGCTGGTATCGCCACGGCATATGCCTTGGTGGCGGCACTGGTGGCAAGGCGGCGCACCGGTGAAGGTCAGTTCGTTGACACATCCTTGTGGGAGGCCACTACTTCATGCGCCGTTGAAGGCTGGATGGAGTGGGTGCTGACCGGTTCGCAGCCTGTGCCGATGGGCAACCTTGACCCGTTGTGGTCGCCTCACAACTTGTACCGCTGCGCCGGCGACGATGACTGGGTGGCGGTCTGTTGCGTCGATGACCGAGAGTGGGAAGCGCTTGCGGGCATTGTCGGCATAGATCGCGGCGATGAGCGTTTCGTTTCCGCTGCTGAGCGGAAGTCCCACGAGGCCGAACTTGACGCGCTCATTGGGGCATGGACGCGCCAGCGTGACCAGTGGGACGTCACTGAGATTCTGCAGGCAGCAGGAGTTCCGGCGTTTCCTTCGCTGAGCGCCCGTTCGCTCGAAACCAATCCGCATTTGGCTGCTCGCGGGCTGATCGAGCGTTTGGATCATCCCGCCGTCGGCCAGATGAGCCATGTCGGCATTCCTTGGCTCTTGACCGAAGGCACCGACGGCGTGTGCTCGCCCGCCCCGACGCTTGGTCAACACACACATGAAGTTCTCACTGAGGTGCTGGGTCTCAGCTCCCATGAGATAGCAGCACTCCAAGCAGCAGGCACCCTGCGTTAGCGGTGTTAACAGGTTGCGTCAGCCTGAGGGCGCGAGCGTGCGGCGCAGGACACTCGCAGTGAGATCTTGGGCTTCGTGTGCTTGGTTCAAGAAGCGGGTCATGCCGAAGAATCCATGGAACTGGCCGGGATACTCAATGAGAGTGGTAGGCACCTTCGCATCGGCGAGTTTCTGCGCGTACTTGACACCTTCGTCGCGCAGCGGGTCATGGCCAGCCACTATGACGAGTGCCGGAGCGACTCCCGACAGATCATCAGCTGCGAGCGGGGCTGCATACGGGTTGCTGCGCTGCGAAGGTGGGCAATAGTGATCGTCGAACCACTTCATTGTCGAGCGGGTCAGTAAGAGGCCCTCGGCATTGGCGATCATTGAGTGCGTATCACGGTCGAAATCTGTGACCGGGTAGATGAGCACCTGCAAAGCTGGCCGACCGCACGGCTCGCCATTAGCAGCGCGGTCGCGGCACCGCAGCGCTACCACCGCAGCCAGATTGCCCCCTGCGCTGTCACCGCCAATAGCCACCCGCTCCGGGTCGATGCCCAGATCGGCTGCGTTGTCGATGGTCCACTGGGTGGCATCGCAGCAGTCATCTACCGCCGCCGGGAACGGGTGCTCGGGAGCGAGTCGGTAGTCAACCGACACGGTCACTACACCCGCCAGCTTTGTCAGCGCACGGCATGTGCGGTCGTGAGTCTCGATGCTGCCGATGACCCAGCCGCCGCCGTGGAAGTACACGAGGCACCCCAGCGTCCCGTTGGCAGCAGCAGTGGCGGCACCGCCACCGGGTCGGTAGATCCGCATGGCAATGCTGTTGCCGTGCGGACCTTCGACAGTCCGATCTTCGATGCTGGCGACATTGACGAGTTCACCGGCAGGCGGCATCTCCTCATAACCCTGACGCGCGCGTTCGTGGCCTACATCTTCGAACGATGGGCGATCTAGGGCATTAAGTTGGTCAATGACGGCTGATGCTTCGGCTTCCAAGGTCATGGCGTGCAGCATATGTGCGCTGCGGATGCACATGCCCTTGACCACTCCCCGGGGCACAACCTCCCTAGGGCACAGCCGGTGCATTCAAGAAGGCAGCTACGCGATGGGTGTTGGCCTGTTGGTGATGCGGGCAAGCACCTCGTCTTCGGGAAGCAAACGACCGACGAGCATCGCTGTGTCTCGTTCGACGCTCGACAGCGACTGACCCTGCGTGGCGATTTCGGCTTTGAGTTCGGTGCGGACTCCGGCGATTTCGGCTTTGAGTTCGGTGCGTAGTTCTGCGATTTCGGCTTTGAGTTCGGTGCGCAGCTCTGCGATTTCGGCTTTGACTTCGGCGCGCAGCTCTGCGATTTCGGCTTTGAACTCTGCGCGCAGCTCTGCCATCTCCTTGCGCATCTGGTCAAGCTGGCGTCGCTGGCTGACGAACATGGCGACTAGCAAGGCGATCAGCACACTGCTGAAGATGCTGGTCACGAGGGTATCCACGGCGCTCATCTTACTTCCTCCTTGGGCAGCATCGGGACGCCGCGGTGTGCGGTGCCTCAACTCCGCATGCAGCATAACATAAAATGTTATAAAACATAACTAAAAAATATAAAATATACTTTTCGTTCCTACTCGGCATTGAGTGTCTCATGTTGCTGGCTGTCACCGAACGGGCGGCGTGCCGCCCGATGTCAACCTCTGTTGTGTGATGTCCGTCTCTGGCTGTGCGTCCGCGCCAAGCAATGCGCCAACGCCGCGCCAAGCAATGCGCCAACGCCGCGCCAAGCAATGCGCCAACGCCGCGCCAAGCAATGCGCCAACGCCGCGCCAAGCAATGCGCCAACGCCGCGCCAAGCAATGCGCCAACGCGACGTGTAGCTTCATGTTGGCAATATTCCGCATCTGCGCGATGAGATCAGGGGGGCAGGTTGTGGCAACCAAGGCTGGAGAACGTTTGGATTTCGACGGTGGTGTGCAGGTCATCGTCACCAAGGGCGGCGATGCCGACATCTCAGCGTCTTGCGGCGGCGAGGGACTCAAGGTCGGCAAGCGATACCAAGACGAGGATTCAGGCATTGAAGTGCTGGTAACCAAGCCGGGTGCTGTGACCTTGCAGTGCAACGGCAAGGACATGGCTCTGCAGGAGCCGAAGAAGACCAAGTCGGCCGATTGAGGCCGATCAAGCCAGCGCGGGGCCGATTGAGGCCGATCAAGCCAGCGCGGGGCCGATTGAGGCCGATCAAGCCAGCGCGGGGCCGATTGAGGCCGATCAAGCCAGCGCGGGGCCGATTGAGGCCGATCAAGCCAGCGCGGGGCCGATTGAGGCCGATCAAGCCAGCGCGGGGCCGATTGAGGCCGATCAAGCCAGCGCGGGGCCGATTGAGGCCGATCAAGCCAGCGCGGGGCCGATTGAGGCCGATCAAGCCAGCGCGGGACCAACCAAGCTGGTTGTTTGGGTCTACGGTCACAGCTCAAGCCGTTGGTGCCGATCTGTCAAGATGACTGTGATTTGTCGGTGTCGGCCAACTAGACAAACAGAGGCATCTTGAAGCGCATCGACCATCTTCTGATCGGCGGCGAGATGGGCCTTGACGGTGCGCATGCGCTTGTTGAGTCGTGCGCTCGGGTGCGCGAGGCGCGCGAGCCAGCGGTACTGGTTCTGCGCGCTGCCGCGGGCGCCGATTTCTGTTCGGGCATCAGCTTCGATTCGCTTGATGTCCAACCCGATCCTGCGTCTGCTCTGGCAACTGTGCGCGGCCCGGTGCTGTGCGCGATCAGCGGCGAATGCTCCGGACCGGGCTTGGAGATCGCCTTGGCCTGCGATATCCGTCTGTGTGACTCAAGCGCTCGCTTTGCGCTGCGCGCTGCGCTGGAAGGCCGGCTTCCGGCATGGGGCGGAACGCAACGCTTGCCTCGCGCTGTCGGCGCTGCGAGGGCAAGCTCAATGCTGCTCTTGGGAGTCGAGATCAACGCGGCTGCGGCACTCGATTGGGGACTGGTACACGCTGTTGAGGCCAATCTGGACGAGGCAGTCGATGGCTGGCTCGATGACTTGTCTGGCTCGGGACCGTTGGCGCTGGAGTTCGCCAAGGAAGCCGTCCATCGAGGTTCGGAACTGCCGCTCGCTGACGGACTCCGGCTCGAAGGCGACCTCAATCATCAGCTCGCCGCCACCGACGACCGCGCTGAAGGCCTCGCCGCCTTCTTCGACAAACGGCCGCCGGACTTCGCAGGGCGTTAGCCGTGCGAAGCGTCAAAATCAGTGCAGGGCGTTAGCCGTGCGAAGCGTCAAAATCAGTGCAGGGCGTTAGCCGTGCGAAGCGTCAAAATCAGTGCAGGGCGTTAGCTGTGTGAAGCGTCAAAATCAGTGCGGGGCGTTAGCTGTGTCAAATGTCGGGCTCATCAAACTGGGTCAAAGCATTGTTGAGCCTTCGCTGGGTCGAATTCAAACTGTGTCTATGAGCGAACAGACCGGGTGGCTGCCGCAGGGTCTGTTCGACTACGGCTCTGAGCTGGCTGCGGCGGTGGATCAACGGCTCGGCCTCCTAGTGGCGGGAGATGGGCGCGCTTGGATCGACCTACCCCGGCGTCTCGGGATGACCGACAGCGCTTCGGTACCGGTTTTGTGGGGAGACGGCGCGCTTTGTGTGGATCTCGGCCCCGATGACAACCAGACTTGGGAACGATTCGCCGAGGTTTACCGCCACGAGTCCAACCCTGAGACTGTCGCCGCTGCAGCACAAGAATGGCGCTTGGCGGTCACCCCGTACCGCCGGTTGTCGCTTGCCCCAGCCGGGTCCCCCACTTCGGCGAAGACCAGCAAGCCGACTAGCCCAACGTCTCTCGGTGGCGGAGGTCTCCACGGCACACGGATCGTGGATCTCACCTCAATGTGGGCAGGCCCGTTGTGTACTGAACTGCTGGGACGGGCAGGCGCTCAAGTCCACAAGGTTGTCTCCGCAGCACGGCCCGACGGCTTGGCCGGTTCAGCGATGTATGACGAGCTGAACGCTCACAAGACCGAAGTCGATCTCGATCCTCGGTTTGCGACAGGGCGACGGCGTCTCGACGAACTGCTGTCATTAGCCGATCTGCTCATCACCTCGCTGGGGCCTCGCGCCCTGTCTAACCTGGAACTGCAGGCGCAACAGCTCGTTGTTGTGCATCCGCATCTGAGTACGTTGGCGATCACCGCATTCGAGCCGGACTCGCCTGAGCGAAATTGGGTCGCCTACGGCACTGGCGTCCACGCAATGTCTGGTCTTGGCTGGACGGGCGACGTTCCGCAAGCGCCTGCCTACTCCTACCCAGACCCGCTTGCCGGCCTGCAGGCGGCATCCGTCGCCGCAGACCAGCTCACCGATCACGCCCCCCAGCACATGCACGTCTCGCTCGCAGGCGCTGTGGCGCGTCTGGCGGCTGCGTCGCGTGCGGGAGTGACACGCAGATGAGCCGACTCCGCATGTGTTCAGTAACCACAATCCTTTCCGGCATCGAGACCTGTGATGGGTTGTGCCTCGACTGCTGCACCGCACGCGATCAGGTTCCGACTCGTGGGCAGGCCGTTCCATGCTTGGGCTGCATGGGGTACGACCATGGCTGAGCGGGTACGGCTGGTGCTCGGCCATGACGGCATTGCCACGATCACGCTGTGTCATCCGCCGTTGAACATCTACGACCTCGAGATGCGCGACGGCTTGATCGAAGCGATCTCAGCAGTGCGTGATGTGCCCGATGTGCGGTGTGTGGTGCTCGCAGCCGACGGCAAGCACTTCAGCGCTGGTGCCGATCTGTCTGAGTTCGGCACTGCCTCCTCAATATTTGATGCGCGTCGAATCCGCTGGGACCGCGACCCGTGGCTTCCGCTCAGGAACTTGCCGGTGCCCACCCTGTGTGTCATGCACGGTTACGCGCTGGGCTCTGGTTTAGAAATGTCGCTGCTGTGCGATCTGCGTATCTCCAGCGATGACGCAGTGATGGGCTTGCCTGAGACTAAGCTCGGCATGCTGCCCGCTGCAGGCGGCACGCAGAGTCTCACAGCGGCAATCGGGCCTGCAGCGGCGTTGCCGTTGGTGCTCAGCGGACGCAGCATCGACGCAGCCGAAGCTCTCCGACTCGGCATCGTCACCGAAGTCGTGCCGACAAACGATCTTCTTAGCCGCACAGCAGAACTGACCAGTGCGCTGGCACAGATCGACCCACGAGTGACAAGAGGTCTTCACCGTTGCCTGCGCGCCGCCAACGACCTTCCGCTCAACGACGGCCTCGCCATCGAACGCCGCTGGGCGAATATCACTGCGAATATCGCTGTTCACAGATCGGCCAGCTAGCGGGGGACGCAGGTTGGCGAGGACGGCTTCTATCTCGCCGGTTTTTATCCGGTCGGTGCACTCAGCCCGTTGGTGGGACGGTGCTCGCCGGTGGAGCGGTGACTGGTCGTTCGCCGAACTCGGGCCGCTCGGTGCGGGTCTTCTTCAGCTCCCAGAAGCCGTCGATGTCCATCATGGCGACCATGCCATCCCACAGTTTCAGGGCATCTTCGCCTCGGGGAGCACGGGTGATGACTGGGCCGAAGATGCCCACGCGCTTGCCGTCGGAACGGTCAAGGGCGATGATTGGCGTTCCCACATCCTCCCCCACGAGCGCCAAGCCTTCATCCATGCGGGATCGGATCTCGGCATCCCACTTGTCGTCATCTGCGGCGGCGGCGTGAGCGGGATCAATGCCCAGCTTCTCAAGCGCCTGCGCTATGTCGAAATCGCGGTCTCCGTCGTGGTGAATGCGGCTGGCGAAGTCCCAGTACACGCCGAAGAGGGCATCGTCGCCTTCGGCTGCCCGGATCGACTCCATGACCCGCAGTTGGCCGTGTGTGCGAGCAACGCCTAAGTAGTAGGAACTGTCGGCGGCAGGTTGGTTCTTGAAGAGCAGGCTGATCGGCTGCCAGATCACCTTCAGTTTGCGCGCCGAAGCGACTTCATCGACGACCCACCTGGCCGTCACCCAGCACCAAGGTCAGATGGGATCGACCCAGAACTCAATCTCGGTGTGGGTACTCATATCGCTGGTCATGCCAGAAACCTAGCCGCTCATGGTCGTCAAGATTGGAGCTAGTAGCTCAAGCAGTGCTCCCACATCATCTTCGTCGTTGAGGCCGAGCAGGTTGGCGGTGATAGCGATGCCGAGATCAAATTCGGGCACGTAGGCAGCAATCGTCCGAAAACCTGGCACACCGCCGCCGTGGGAGTAGACGGTCTGGCCTAGGACCTCGCTGGTTGAGATGCCCAATCCGTAGTCGCCGCTGGGATCGGGATGGCCGGTTGTCATGAGTGCAATTTGCTGTTTATCGAGAATGCCGCCAGCGAAGAGTCCTCGGATCAGCAATGCTGCGTCGCCAATCTGGGCCTCGAGGCCCCCTCCTGTCCATCCTGCGGATCGAGCCAAGTCGTCGGGAAAAGCGCCGATGTCCAACAGCACAGCGTCGTCGAGGGTGACTTGGTCTTCTCTGCCTCGGCCCAGCACCGAACTCATCAAGTAGCCGATCGTTCCACCGACGTAGCCGTTCGCCGTCGGCGCTGGGGGGAACTCTTGGGGGGTCAAGTAGACATGCTCAAGGCCGAGCGGCTCAAACACCCGCCGACGAAGCTCAGCCGCCGCAGTATTGCCAGTGAGTTCCTCAATGAGCAGACCGGCCGCGACATAGCCAGTGGTGTTGTAGTGATACTCGGTTCGGAGTTCGGCCACTGGGCCGTAATCGGACGCGAATTGCAGAATCTCTTCAGGCGAGATCGGCTGGTCCAGCCGGTCTGCTGATTGCTGAAAGAACCGCAGGTCGAACGCAAACTCAACGAATCCTGACGTATGCCCTAGCAGGTCACGAACGGTGACCGCAGCAGCGTGCTCGTAGCTAGGTGCCCAGTTGTTGCCCAAGTACTGCGCAACTGGCGCGTCGAGTTCGACGATGCCTTCTGAAACAAGTTGCAGCACCACGGCGGCGGTGACCGGCTTGGTGACCGAGCCGATGCGCACATGATGTTCTGCGGTCATTGGCGTGCCACCGTCGATGTCGCTTATTCCCCAAGCGAAAGTGGTGGGCGCTGCTCCGCCTGCCGTGACAGCTAGCACTAGCCCTGGTACCCCACTGCGCGCCATCCAAGCTTCGACTTCTGCGTTGAGGCGGTCGGCTGGCTCGGCATCGGCCGCATTCCCAGAAGCGCCAGGGGCACCAGAGGCGGCATCGGAAGGAATCTCAGACAGACTTGATGATTCGCCGGGCGGCGCAGCAGTGGTTGCCGCCGCAGTAGCTGCTGTCGTCGGCGCCGCAGGTGTTGCCGAACTCAGCGCGACGGTTGTCGGTACTGGTGCCACGGTCGTCGCCGGTGAAGCGGCGTTGGTTGCCGATGCCGACTCGTCGTTGGCGCTGCAAGCCGCTGCTAACAGCCCGAGGCTCAGCAAGGCTGATGCGAAGCGCTTCATGCGCTCAGCGTACGAGGCTGATATATCTGCTGAGGCAAGCTAGAGGGGGACCAACGTGAATTTGGGAATGTTGCTCTTCATGCCGGCGACGATTGCCGGTGAACAGGTCATCCTGATTGACACCTCAACGGAGACTGACGGCGGCGCAGCCCGCGAGGTCACCTATCAAGAACTGCTCAACAACGCAGGACGCACTGCGGGGTTGTTGACAACGCTCGGCGTTGGGGTAGGTGACCGAGTTGGCATATTCGCTACCAACAGCGTCGAGAGTGTTGAGGCCATCTTCGCTGGCGCGTTTGTGGGTGCCACGGTCGTGCCTATGAACTTCCGAGCTGGTGCCACCGAGACGGCACATTTGTTGAGCGATAGCGGCATCAGCGTGTTGTTTACAGAGTCTCGTTACAGCGACCTCATCGCCCAGAACAAGCCCGACGACCTGAGCCATGTGTTTGTCGTTGACGACCCATCGTCTTACGCCACTGCCCGCGACGAAGCGTTCGAGCTGCCTGTGCCCGAAGACGTTGACCCCGACGGCTTGTGCGCTCTGCTGTACACCAGCGGCACCACCGCCATGCCGAAGGGCGTGAAGCTCACCAACGGTGCTGTCACCGGCTACGTCATGGGCACTAACGACGCTGCTACCGGTGAGGACATGGGCCGTATCGCTGTCGCTGCCCCGCTGTATCACATAGCCGGGCTGACCTCGATGCTGAACGCTCTCTACAGCGGACGTGTCGTGGTGCTGCTGCCGCAGTTTGAGGCGTCGTCGTGGATCGACTGCGTCTGCAACCACTCAGTGACGCACGCTTTTTTGGTGCCCACCATGCTCGCCCGCGTGCTTGAAGTACCGAACTTTTCAGCTGCGGCGTTCAGCAGGCTGGAAGCCATCACCTACGGCGCTGCGCCGATGCCGCCGTCGGTCATCCGGCGAGCAATCGACATGTTCCCACCGAACGTGGCCTTCGCCGGTGCTTATGGCCAGACCGAAACGACATCGACGGTGGCGGTACTTGACCCCGACGATCACCGCATCGAAGGCACTGACGAAGAAAAAGAACGCAAGCTGCACCGGCTGTCGTCGGTGGGGCAGGTGCTTGAGGACGTGCAGGTGCGCGTGGTTGACGCGGACACTGGCGAGGCAGTGGCGCCGGGTGTTATCGGCGAGGTGCAGTTGCAGACCTTCCGTGCGATGGACGGCTACTGGGGCAACGACGAAAAGACCCGCGTGACCATCGACGACGAGGGATGGGTTCACACCGGCGACCTCGGCTACCTCGACGACGACAACTATTTGTTCCTAGCGGGTCGCACTGGCGACATGATCATTCGCGGCGGCGAGAACGTGCTGCCCGACGAGGTCGAAGGTGTGCTCTATGACCACCCATCTGTCTTGGAAGCGGCGGTAGTTGGCCTTCCCTGCACCGAGTGGGGCGAACGAGTAGTGGCTGCTGCGGTGGTGCGAGAAGGCAGCGGAACAACCGGCGATGATCTCGTCGCTCACGCGCGCGGGCGTCTTGCCCCGTTCAAACGCCCCGAGTTCGTTCATCTGATGGACGAACTGCCTCGCACCTCAACCGGCAAACTGCTGCGACGTGACCTCATCCCGATGCTCACCGATCTGGGCCTTTGAGGCCCGAAGACGACCTCGGCGCTGTGTCGGCGGCTACATGGATGCAGTTGTTTCTGTGAGCATGAACATTTCCGCTGCGGCAGTAACCATCGCCTCAACGTGAATGCCTCCTGCAGCGTGGATGCCCCCTGCAACGTGAATGCAACGTCTGTTTCGGGATACCGCGACGATCATCTGCATCTGCTGGCGTGTGCCGCTGCGCGCCGGTCGGCCGATGTCAGCGGCGCACGGTCGATTGCGGCGCTGCTGGACTTGATCGGTGTCGCTGCGCGCGGCGCTCGGGAGTCTGGCAAGTGGCTGCGGGGATGGGGCTATGACGATGCTTTGCTAGCGGAGCGCCGCCATCTGAACCCAGACGAACTCGACGCAGTCACGCTTGATGTGCCGACGGTGCTGCATCACATCACCGGACATGTGGCGGTGGTCAACTCTGCGGCAGGCCGCTCCTTAGGCCTGTTTGGGGGAAGTGTGTTGGTTGAACGCCACGACCTACTTGAGGCGGTGCCGCAGCCGTCTCGCAGTGAGACCGTGGAGGGTGTCGCTGGAGTACTGGCCGATCTCGCTGCTGCCGGTTTTGGCGCATGCACTGACGCAACGCACACCAATGACCTCAATGCGCTGGAGTTGATCGCCGACGCAGCGGCCCTAGTGCCGTCGGTGAGTGTTACGGCGATGGTGGGTGCTCATCGGCTCGACTCGCTGGGCGATCTGGGCTTTGGCGACACGGTGGGTGGCACAGTGGGTGGCACAGTGCATGACTCAGCGGGTGGCACAGTGCATGACTCAGCGGGCGGCACAATGCATGACTCAGCGGGTGGCACAGTGCATGCCTCAAGTGCTCCGGCCTGCGGCTCCGCGGGCTCCGCCGGTATCCGCGCTGGCGTCCGCATCGGCCACGCCAAGGTCATGCCGCCTCACGATAACGACGGCGCCATTGCCGAGTTCGTTGCTGCTGCGCGTGAGCGCCGGTTTCCGGCGGCAGTCCATGTCATGGACATCGACACGCTGGCGGCCACACTTGATGCGCTCGAAGCACATCCGCAGCGGACATCTGACTCAGAGAGACACAGCCCCAGAGGCACTGCGCCTGACCGAATTGAGCACTGTGCACTCGCGCTACCCGAGCAAGCCGACCGCATTGCCAGACTCGGCATCAAGGTTGTTACTCAGCCCAGCTTCGTGACGCGGCGGGCGCAGAAATACCGCGAACAGCTCTCAGTTGTCGAGCAGAAATGGCTGTGGCCGCTTGCCAGTCTGCTGCAGCGCGGTATCGAGGTTTCTTTCTCTTCTGATGCACCGACTGTGCCGTCAGACCCGGCTGAGTGGGTCAACGCTGCCGCCGGACGCGATCTCGGTATCGCCGAGCGCATTGACCGCGAGACAGCCCACCGCCTGTGCCTTGCCGACCACTGAGCGTTGTGAGAGACGCGTTATCGCAACGCATATTAACGCATATTGTTGTGCAGCGTTACTGCACAAGTGGTCGTGGTCTCAAGGCTCCCAGTCCGTGTGCTACTAATGGCGATAGTTGGGATTGCACTTGATTTAGACGGTTCCAGTTATCCAAACAACGGATTGCTATATGCCTGACAGCGGTTTCTCAAGGCAGTATGCGATCGTTAGGTTCCTAACGGGTTTGCTTCTGGTTTTGGTATGGCTGATATTCTTGACAAGTGGTCGTATTAGCGCAGCTGACTTCGTTCGGGTCATTGGGGCGACATTTCTCACGCCTCGGACGAATGCAAGTATTGTGGATACGGTTAGACATAGCTTTAGTCTGAAAAAACAAGAAAACTGGTCCGGTTTTGTTGCCTAATACTGCTGCTAGCCAGCTTACTGGTAATGGGGAACCTTTTACTGTTCAAACAGAGCCGTAAACGTACCTGAAATAACAGTACAATCAAGGCAATGCAATCGCGACTTCAGTCAGTGGTCAACCTCTGTGAGGACGCTTGCAGCAACGTTGCGTCGTAGTGCGCCTAGAGTTCTCCGCGGTGCGGCTGCAGTGCCAGCCAGACGAGACAGCGAGGTCAGGGAGGGGGAGCCGATGATCCAATCGGTCAGTGCTCGAGTGCTGACATCTGAGTGGGCGCCAACGGTAATCCCTGCGCCGTACGACTCTCTAACGCCTCACGAGCGAGCTCAGCAGCTCGCCGACAACCCGAACTCCTTCGCTCACGTTGCAGGATCGCCGCCTGATGCCTTCGGCCATCCGAGCGAGCACCGCAAGCACGCCGACAGCAGCGCCCGCGCGCTGGGGCGATTGATTGAACTTGGGGCATATTTACCCGCCGGGCCGCCCAGCCTCTACGTTCAGCGCATTGAAGCCGACGGCCATGTCCAGCACGCTCTGCTTGGAGTTGTTGACCTTGAAGAACACGAACTGAGGCCGCACGAAGACACCCAGCCGGACCGCGTCCACGCCTTGGCAGCGCACTTCGCAGTAGTGGGACGCATGTCAAGCCCAGTAGTCGCCACTGCGCCAAACCTAAACAGTGTCAGCGGTGTTATCGCAGCCACGCTTGGGGCAACAAACGCCGCCTCGCCGCTCGAACCGCTGCTCGACACCGAGACCACCGACGGAGCTCGCATCACACTGTGGCCAGCTGTGAGTCCCAGCCAAATCAGCATCGATCCACCAGGGCCGCTGTACATCGTGGACGGGCACCATCGGGTTACCGCCGCGCGACAAGCCGGTTTTACGCAAGTGCTCGTTGCGTTGGTGCCCGCTTGTGATCTGCACCTCGGCAGCTTTGACCGGGAACTGAGCCAGCTCGACACGATGCCTCGCCGTGTGGTTGACCTGCTGGACACCCGCTGCGATGTCGTCGCAGTTTCTGATGCGGCCGCGGCCCGGCCAACCGAGCCGGGCTGGATCGGCTTCGGCGTGGCTGGGCATTGGTTTCGTTTACGGCGCCGCGATGCTGATGCCTGGGCAGGCGCTACGTCGGGCACAAATCCTGCTAGCCGACTCGATGCGACGTTCGTACATGACTTCGTACTGGCGGAGGTTTTTGGCATCACCAGCGCCTCTGACCCCAAGATCGCCTACCGGCCGACGAGCGTGGCCATCGCCGACGCGCCTGTCACGGTCATGTTGGCGCCAGTGCCGCTCAACACGGTTTTTGATGTGGCCGATTTCGGTGGCGTGATGCCTCCGAAGACCACGTATTTCTTGCCCAAAGCCCGATCGGGCGTGTTGCTGGTGCGCTGCTGATGCGGCTTGGTTCGTGCTGGTAGCGATTACGGGCGGCGCACGCAGCGGAAAGTCGCGCGCTGCTGTGTCCGCTGCGAAATCGCTGGGAGCAGAAGTCGTCTTCATTGCCACAGCTGAAGCGGGCGATACCGAGATGGCTGATCGCATTGCGCGACATCAGGCAGACCGACCCGCTGCGTGGACGACAATTGAGGCACCGGTACAACTCGCAGCAACAGTCGAGCGCGTTGACGCTGAAGCGACGATTGTCATTGACTGTCTTTCCATGTGGGTGACAAACCTGATGCTGAGCCCTAGAGCCGCGGTGGAACCCGAAGGATGCGTGGGTACTGAGTGTTCAGAGGAAACACATGCAGCGCAAGCAGATGGGCAAGCAGAGGCAATCCTCGCAGCGGCCAGCCATCTGGCGGCCTGCCTGCAACGGCGTAATGGCACATCGATTGTCGTCACCAATGAAGTCGGCTCCGGCGTGGTCCCTGCCACGCCGTTAGGGCGCTTCTACCGGGATGTGCTCGGATCGGTGAACCAGATCATCGTCCGGGCGTCCGACCGCGCCTATCTCGTAGTAGCAAGCAGGCTGCTGAGACTCGCCGAACCTGACCTTGGTGCTGAGACATGGCGTCTAAGAGACGTGTCTGAGAGACTGTGACCGTGTCTGTGTCAAGGTCTGCGTCAAGCCCCCGGTCATCTCCTGAGCACCCAACTGGTCAGCTTTCGGTGCTTGACCGGATGCTGGAGAACCTTGCGTCGCCAGATGAAACCGCTTCGGCGGCGGTGGCTGATCGGGCATCGCAGGTGCTGCGCCCCACAGGAGCATTCGAACGGCTTGACCAAATAGCTGCATGGCTAGCCGGCTGGCAGCGCACACGCGAACCCGCCGTCAAGCGGCCAACGGCGCTGGTGTTCGCCGCCGATCACGGCGTTGCCGCTGAAGGTGTGAGCGCATACCCCGCCGAGGTGACTGCCGCGATGTCCTCGGCAGTGGACCGAGGGGCAGCCACCGTCAACGCCGTGGCTGACCAGGTCGGGGCAACAGTTAGATGTGTTGACGTCGGTGTCGGGATGCCCACGGGCAACATCCGCACCCATGATGCGATGAGCGCCGACGAGTTTGATGCAGCTATCAACGCCGGTGCTGAGGCCGTGGAGCGCTCTGTGCGCGACGACCGGTCAGATCTGTTGGTGATGGGTGAACTGGGGATCGGCAACACCACTGCCGCCGCTGCTGTGTGCGGGCTGCTCTTCGTCGATGACGCAGCCTCGCACGCTGAGAATGCTGCCCGCTGGACCGGTTCGGGCACCGGAGTGCGGGCCGAAGCGCTTGATCACAAGCGGGCCGTTGTGCGCGACGTGCTCAAACGAGTGGGCAGCGTGACGCCGTTGGAGGCGCTGCGCCGAGCGGGCGGGTGTGAACTCGCAGCTATCGCTGGAGCAGTGGCAGCAGCACGACAGCACTCGGTGCCTGTCATCCTTGACGGTTTCATCGGAACCGCCGCAGCAGCACCATTGGCGCTGGCCGCGCCGGACAGCCTCAACCATTGCATCGCCGGGCATTGCTCGGCTGAGCTAGGTCACCAAGAGCTGCTGAGCCGGCTCGGGCTTGAACCGCTGGTGCGTCTGGATTTGCGGCTGGGGGAGGGCACTGGCGCACTCACGGCGCTGCCCATCGTGCGGATCGCCGCCGCGGCCGTCACCAACGTTGCCACTTTTGAAGAGTGGGGTCTCGGCTGAGCTTGCGAAGCGCAGAGGGCCCAGTGTGAGCTTGCGAGGCGTGATGGGGGCAGTGTGAGCTTGCGTTATGCGTGGGCGTTTCTGACTCGGCTGCCGGGTGGCGCACATCCCGCTGCGGAACGTGACCTAGGTCGCAGCGTTCCGTGGTTTCCGCTCGTCGGTGCATTTGTTGGCGCTCTGTGCGGCGGGGTGTTCTGGGCAACGTGGTCGCCGCTAGGTGCCCCGCTTGCTGCAGTTGCGGCGGTCGCAGCCGGCATTGTCGCTACAGGTGCCTTTCACGAAGACGGGCTTGCAGACTCCGCCGACGCGCTCGGTGGTACGACGCCTGAGCAGCGTCGGGAGATCATGAAGGACTCCCGACTGGGAACTCTCGGCACGCTGGCACTGCTGTTGGCGACGCTGACACAAGTGTTCGCTGTCATGGGTCTGGGCGCACGAGACGCAATCGTTGCGCTGACCCTCGCCCACGGCATCGGCAGGGCAATGGCTGTCGCGGCGATGGTATTGATGCCTGCATCGGCAGGGTCCGGTCTTGGGCATGGCTATTCGTCGCATCTGCGGGTTACGCCGTGCCTAGTGTCCATCGCGATCACTTGCTTAGTAGCTGCTGCGCTTGGACCGGTGGGTGTGAGTGCTGTCGGCACTGCAAGCGCTGCGGCGACAGCGGCAGCCTTCGTGGCCTATCGCCGTGTCGGCGGAATCACCGGCGACATCCTCGGTGCGATCAGCCAGCTTGGCCAGATCGCTGCGCTGGTTGCGATAGCTCGCCTGCTCAACGGTTTCGGCTGGTTCTGGTGAGCTTTGAGCAGCAGGTGCAGCGAACTAGCGTGCTGGTGCAACGCATTGACTGCCGTTCTGGATGATCCGACAGCCCATGAGCACCCCAACCGATCCCTCAGCGCACGACAGCGCAAGACACGACAGCGCAAGGCACGACAGCACGAGAAGCGACGGCTTCGCAGCGATGGCGATCTTGGCTCTGACGGTTGCGTTCATTGTTGCCATCATCGTGTTCGCAATCGCCTGAGCCCGGCGCGAGGCGCCCAGAAGCGCTATACACTCACGCAACGACATCAACGAGGCAGGGACGGCCGTGCAGTGCCGTCAAGGGTTCTGTCTTGTGCCGGGGGAGGAGACGCACATGTCAACCAAGGAAAGTGCCTGCCATAGGCACCCGAGGCGCCGAACGCGGCGGGCTACAGCAGCACTTGTCGCTGCTGCTGCGCTGACGGCAGCAGCCTGCGGTGCCAGCGACGACGATGACGACGACGCAGCCAGCGCTACCGAGCCTGCACCGTCGGCGACCGAAGCGGCTGCCCCGCAGACCACACAGGCGGCTGCCGATATGTCGCCGAGCGGCGAGCCAATCAAGGTCATGACCGTCACGACGCTCAACGCAGCAGGTCCCACCTATCAGAACATCGCCAACACCGCCGAGGCCTACGCCGATTACATCAATGCCCGAGGGGGCATCGGCGGCAGACCGCTGGAGGTGACCGTCTGCGACGAGATGTTCGACCCTGCCGTCGCTGCGGCCTGCGCGCGCGAAGCCGTTGAAGAGAACATGGTGTCTGTCATCGGCTCGTTCACGTTCTTTGCGGAGAGCATCGTGCCGGTGATCGCCGAGTCTGACATCACATGGTTCGGCCCCTGCTGCCCGATCACCCCGTCGGAGCTGACCAGTCCCTACTCGTTCCCCATCGGCAACCAGCCGATGTATGGGGTGGGTAATGTCAAACGGGCAATTGAAGACGGCTGCCGCGCGATCAACGCTGTCATCATTGATGGTGCGCAGATATTCGTGCCGCCGATGGAGAACGCGATTGCAGCGCTCGGCCAGAGCTTCGGCGATGTCATCATCCTCCCGCCGACGGCACAGGACTATTCCTCAGAGGTCGCCCAAGCCACAACCGACGCCGACTGTGTCATTGGCATCATCTCTGAGACGCCATACATCACTTGGAACACTGCTTGGACGCAGTCGGGCACCGATGTCCGCCAGTACGGTCCGCAGGGCAACCTGAACGAGATCTCCGCGGCCGGCAACGAGGAATCCACCGACGGCGACATCATCGCAGGCATGTATCCCGATATCTCCACAGCACCGTGGGACGAGTACCGGCTGGCCCTCGAAGAAGGCGGCTGGGATACCACCGAGCACGACTACAACAGTTTGGGAGGCATGGGCACTTGGGCTGCTTTCGCGGCCTTCACCCAGATTGCTGAGACCATCGACGGCGAGATCGACGCATCCTCATTCTTTGAGGCAGCGTCGAGCACCGACAACCTCGATCTCGGTGGCATGGTCCCAGTTTTGGACTTCACCCAAGAGTGGACCGATGGCCTTGAGGGCTATCAGCGCCTGTTCAACCGCAGTGTCGTGTTCAGCATTCTCGACAACGGCAAGGTCGTGCCGCTGACCACCGAGTTCGAAGATGTCGGCGATCTGGCTACGGGCAACCCAAGCTGATCTTTTTGCTGACCTTTTCGTTGAATCTAGGTACCTGTGCGGGGTTGGCACCGGTGAATGATCGTCGGCCACCCCGACATCGGAGCAGGTTCGACTGACAGCGCTGCCACGGGGGACGTATTGGACGAGATTATTCGCTTCGCGCTCTTGGGCTTCGGGGTCGGTGCCTTGTACGCGCTTGCTTCCCAAGGCCTCATAGTCGTCTACCGCGGCACCGGTGTACTGAACTTTTCCCTCGGCGCAACTGCCATCGCCGGTGTCTTCTTGCAGTGGGAGCTGCACAACAGGGCCGGCTGGCCGTTTCTGATTGCGGCGTTGACGGGAGTGGCGCTCTCAGCGTTGCTTGGCACTCTGACGCACTGGGTCATCATGCGACCGCTGCGTCGCGCCAGTTCGCTGATCCGCGTTATCGCCACCTTGGGTGTGCTCATCTTGATTCAGGCCGGGGTCGTCATTCGCTACGGCTCCAACGCACGTCAGGTGGACAGTTGGCTGCCGACCGACCGCGTGACGTTGTGGGGAGAGGTCGCCATCACCGTTGACCGGCTGATCCTTTTTGGGGTGGCATGCGTGTTCGCCCTCGTGCTGTGGTCGATGTATCGACGAAGCAACTTCGGCCTCGCCACCGAAGCTGTGTCGGAGAGCGAGCGAGCGGCTTCGGCTATCGGCTTGTCGCCGAATGCAATCGCCATTTGGAACTGGGCGCTGGGTTCGGCCATCGCCGCGGTCGCCGGCATCTTGGTGGTGCCCATCATTACGTTGCAGGTCACGGCCATGACATCGCTGGTGCTCGCCGCTCTCGCTGCAGCGCTGGTAGGCGATTTCCGTTCGTTCCCTGTCGCTACTGCCGCCGGCTTGGCGTTGGGTGTCGGCCAAACGCTCGTGGGCCGTTACGTCGACCAGCAAGGGTTGGGTCAGTCGTTGCCTTTCTTGGTCATTGTGGCCGTGCTGATGTTGCGGGGCCGGTCGCTACCGCTGCGGGACTACTTCTTGCGCGAGTTGCCGATGGTCGGCAACGGGCGCATGTCGTGGGACTGGACGATCTTCGGCGTCGGCACGGTGGCGTTCTTGATGCTCACCAAGCAGGCCAAATGGATCGACGCGTTTACTGTCACCATGGGCGTAGCGATCGTGCTGTTGTCGATTGTGCTGCTCACCGGTTACGCAGGCCAACTGTCGCTTGCTCAATACACGATCGCCGGATTCGGGGCCTACGTATCGGGTCGACTTGTTGCGGTGTTCGACATCCCATTTCTGCTGGCATTGGTCGTAGGTGTGGCCGCTGCTGTTCCGCTGGGCTTCATCTTCGCTTTGCCGGCTGCACGAACCCGCGGCATCAATTTGGCGATTGTCACGCTGGGACTCGGCACGACTATCGAGCTGATGCTGTTCCGCAACCGTTCCTACACCGGCGGCGTGCAGGGCACCCAGGTCGGCAGTCCTGATCTTCTTGGCATCGAGATCGGCTCGATTCGCTACCCAGAGCGTTACGGCCTCTTCGTGCTGGCTATGGCGCTGCTAGCGGTGTGGGTGGTGTCGAACGTACGGCGTGGGCGCAGCGGACGGCGCCTACTCGCCATTCGAACCAACGAGCGGGCCGCTACGGCGCTCGGCATCGATGTGCCCAAAGCCAAGCTGTTTGCTTTCTCGCTCAGCTCGGCCATCGCGGCGCTCGGTGGCATTGTGTTGGCTTTCCGGCTGACGTCGATCAGCTATCCCTCGTTCACCAACCTCACGTCGATTCTGTTCGTGGGCCTCGCCATCGTGGGCGGTGTCGGCCATCTGCTCGGTGCATTCGTGGGTGCCACCATGGCCACAGCGGCCTTCAGCCAAGAAGTGCTCGAATCGACTTGGGACGGAGTGGGCCGCTGGACTCAGCTCATCAGCGGCATCGCCATTTTGCTCATGGTGCTTGGATACAAGGACGGCGTTGCAGCAGAGTGGGTGAAGATCTTCCGGTTGGCGAAACGGGCCCGCAAGTGGGGCCGCTCCTACTTCATCGAACTCAAAGATGTCTCCGATCCGAACGTATCGACTGGTGAGCAGTCACAGGTTCCCGCACGCTTGCTGAGCATCGAGAACATGACAGTGCGATACGGGGCCGTTGTTGCGGTCAACGATGTCAGCTTCCAGCTTGCACCAGGCACCATCACAGGACTGATCGGCCCGAACGGAGCCGGCAAGACATCACTGATCGACGCTGTGTGCGGCTTCACACCGGCGCAGGGCCGTGTGGTGCTCGACGGCGAAGACATATCGCGCATGTCGCCTTCCAAACGTGCCCGCAGTGGCATCGCTCGTTCTTTTCAGACGCTTGAACTGTTCGAAGACGCAACGGTGTTCGAGAACATCAGCGTTGCCGCCGATCCCCAAGACATGCGGTCGTATTTGCGTGACTTGGTGGCGCCTGCTAGCCCTCCGTTTCCGCCTGAGGTCGTGCGGGCGATTATCGAGTTCGGGCTTGACGGCGACTTGCACCGCGACGTGAAAGACCTCTCATACGGAAAGCACCGTCTGCTGGCGATTGCCCGGGCGGTTGCGATGCATCCGAGCGTGCTTCTGCTAGATGAACCGGCCGCCGGGCTGAGCACCGCTGAGAGCGAGGAACTGGCCGAGGTGGTTCGACGCTTGGCTCAAGATTGGGGCATGGCAGTGCTGGTTGTTGAGCACGACATGAACTTCGTCAATGAGGTGTGCGATGAAGTAGTGGTGCTGGACTTCGGCCACAAGACCGCCGCTGGAAGCCCTGAGACCATCCGGGCCGATCCGGCTGTCGTAGCGGCATATCTGGGAACCGAGGCCGACGATGGAGTGGTAGCCGCTGCGTCACAGTCGTTGCCGTCGTCTGGGGGTAACACATGAGGCCGCTGTTACAGACGCGCAGCCTCAAGTGCGGGTACTTGAACCGGGCAGTTGTTCAAGGCGTCAATCTGAAGGTGTGCTCAGGAGAGGTGGTTTGCCTACTCGGTCCTAATGGCGCTGGCAAGACCACCACGCTGCTCACCATCGCCGGGGAGCTGACACCGGTGGACGGCATCGTGATGTTTGACAACACGCCGACGTTCACGCCTATGTATCAGCGCATCCGGCGAGGGGGCATCGGGTTAGTGACCGAAGAACGGTTGGTGTTCACCAAGCTGTCGGCTCGCGACAATCTGAGAGTGGGCGGCGGTTCGGTGGAAGCAGCGCTGGAATTGTTTCCCGAACTTGAGCCTCGTCTTGGGGTGCGCGGCGGCATGTTGTCGGGTGGCGAGCAGCAGATGCTTGCCCTCGCCCGGGCGCTTAGCCGTCAACCGTCGATTCTGCTGGCCGATGAGCTGTCACTCGGGTTGGCGCCGATTGTCGTTGACCGGCTGCTGGGAGCGATTCGCAAGGTGGCAGACACCAAGGGCACTGGTGCTTTGATAGTTGAGCAGCATGCCCGCAAGGCGCTGCGTGTCTCTGACCGGATGTACCTGATGGCCCGCGGCCAGATTTTGCTGGAATTACCCGCCGCTGATGCTCTTCGCCGTCTTGACGAAATTGAAGAGACCTATTTGGTGGGAACGTCGGAGACAGAAGAAGATCACATTGAGCGTTTGCGGCGTAAGAACAAGAGGAAGGCTTGGAGGCGCCAGCGGGTGCGCGAACGCGAGCTGAGCCGGCTGTCCGGCAAGCTTGCTTCCACCCGTACCGCCGCCGAAGACGACTTTTATCTCGAACGCGAACGACAGCGACGACACGCGGCGATGGTCCGCCGAAAGAGGTAATCACGATGGGATATCGCACCGCTGAGCTGCCCGATGTCGATCTTGACGAGTTCGCGCGGATTCCGTTCTTTGAACGGATGAAGCTGCTGCAGCTGCACTGGGTTGAGCATGGCTTCGGGACACCCAAACAGACCGGCACTTTTTATGCGTGGAAGATTTTCTTGTATGCGCTGTTTGGGCTGATCGTGGCAGGCGCCTTCACCGCGGGCCTCGAATTCAACGACATCGGCGGCTGGTGGGACGAGCCGATTCTCTATCAGAAGTTGATGATTTGGACGATCTTGCTGGAGGTAATGGGGCTGGCCGCCACCTGCGGCCCGCTGGCTTTCCATTTTGATCCACCGATCGGCGGGATCCTGTACTGGTGGCAGAACGACACTTTGCGTGTGCCGCCTTATCCCAATCACGTTCCCTTCACCAAGGGTAACCGTCGCACGCCTTGGGATACTGGCCTGTACAAGTTGATCTTGGCCAGCCTCATTTTGCTGCTGGTGTTGTCGCCGCAAGAAGTAGATGGGCTGCCCGACGGGCGTACCGGCGTATTGCCGCAGTGGGCGGTGTTGATCTACTGCGGGCTGATTTTGCTGATGGCTATGCGCGACAAGATCGTGTTCTTGTCTTCACGGGCCGAGCAGTACGTGCCCACGCTGTTGTGCTTCTCGCTGTTCAGCAACTTTGTTGACATGATCATCGCCGCCAAGGTCTTCATCGTTGTCATCTGGATGGGTGCGGGCTTTTCGAAGATGCAGCACGGGTTCTCTTCAACGGTGTCGATCATGGTGCAGAACACACCGTGGGTGGTGTGGGATCGATTCCGCAAAGCGACGGTGAAAGATTATCCGCGCGATATACGACCGGCCCGTACGACGCATTTGCTGGCTCACATCGGTGGCACTACCTGCGAGCTTGTCATGCCGTTAGTGCTGCTGTTCTCTCCTTGGGGATGGGCCACATGGATCGCCATCGTGTCCATCTGGATGTTGCATACGTTCATCATTTCGACGTTCCCACTGGCGGTTCCGCTCGAATGGAACGTGTTCTTTATCTTCTGCGTTGCGTTCTTGTTTGCGAACTTCGGTGTTTCTGACGGTTACGCGGTGTGGGACATGGACCCGGTGCTGCTGGTGGTGGTGCTGGTGGCGGCGTTGTCACCCATCGTGTTGGGTGCGTTGCGTCCGCAATATGTGAGCTTTTTGGTGGGCATGAAGCAGTACGCCGGTAACTGGTCGGCGGCGACATTTTCGCTTCGCAACAAAGAGATCGAAGACCGCATTAATGACAAGATTGTGAAGGCAGCCGACAATCAGATAGATCAGCTTGAGCCGCTGTTCGGTCCTGAGATCTCGGAGATATTTATTCAGAAAGCGGTGGCGTTTCGCATGATGCATCCGATGGGTCGTATGCACATCTCGGGCCTGATGTGTCACGTTGACGATCTCGATAAGCGCATACAACGCGAGGGCGAGTTCTTGAGCAACGTCCTGACGGGATGGAATTTTGGCGACGGGCACTGCCTCGACGAGCGGTTGATAGCGGCGTGGCAGGAGCGGTGCGAGTACGAGCCGGGCGACGTGGTAGCGGTGTTCACCGAGTCGCGACCGGCGTTCACCAACATCGTGCAGTACCGAGTGATCGATGCAGCGCTGGGCACTGTCGAGAAGGGCTGGTACCGCCACGACGATGCTTACAACACTCAGCCGTGGCTGCCTGACGGCCCGATTCCTCACACGGTGACGTGGCGGAGAGAGGGCTATGAGCCCCAAGGCGTTCCTCATCCCGGCGATGCGCGCAAGGTGCCGTCCGTCGATCACGACGGGAACTGGCTCATCCCTCGCCAGACACCCAACGGTGTTGTTCTGCCCTCGGTACCGCCCCAGCAGCACTCATGAGCGTGGGTGCGTCTGTGCTGTGTGCAGTCGAGGTTGAATGAGCCGGTGATCTTGGCCCCAATGATCTCGGCTCCAGTGACTTCGGCCCAGTGATCTTGGACCAGTGACCTCAGCGATTGTCGTGGGTAGCGGGCCGAATGGCCTCGCCGCTGCGGTTCATATGGCACGGGCCGGTGTGGACGTGACTGTGCTTGAGGCCGCGCAGACCGTTGGCGGAGGCACCCGGAGCGCCGAGATGATCGTGCCGGATTTGGTGCATGACCACTGCTCTGCTGTACATCCAGTGGCTGCGGCATCGCCGTTGTTGCGCTCACTCGATCTCGCAGGGCTCGGTTTGCGATGGTGTGCCCCCGTCGTCGATTGCGCGCATCCCCTCGACGATGGCTCCGCTGGCGTGCTGTATCAGTCCATCGAGCAGACTGCGCAGAACCTGAGCAGTGGATCGTCAACCGCGTCTGACAGACGGTCGGCACGGTCGAGACGGTCGGCACGGTCGGCACGGTCGGCTCGGAACCCGCTCGCAGGGCTGAATGCTGATGCACCGGGCGGTGACGGCACCCGTTGGTGTCGCCTCTTCACTTGGTTGACCGAAGATCTCGATGCGCTGCTGGAAGACATCACACAGCCGCTGCTGCGGGTGCCACGACATCCGCTGCTCGTCGCCCGGTTCGGGACTGCGGCTGCGGTGCCTGCTGCGACGCTGAGTCACTTCTGGCGCACCTCCCAAGCTCGGGCACTGTGGGCGGGCGTTGCTGCGCATGCCTTCTGGCGCTTGGACCGTCCCATGACTAGCGCAGTCGGCCTCATGATTTTGGCTACTGGCCACCGCTATGGCTGGGTCGTTGCGCAGGGCGGTTCGCAGGCGATCAGCAACGCACTGGTTGCAGAGCTAACAGCACACCGGGGGCGGATCGAGACTGGGGTGCGTGTTAGTTCGGCTGCTGATCTGCCGCCGACGGATCTGCTGCTGCTTGATGTGACACCGTCGGTAGCGGCTGAGATTTTGGGCGACCGGTTGCCGCCTCGAGTCACCCGTGCCTATAGGCGGTTCCGCCACGGACCCGGGGCGTTCAAGGTCGATTTTGCGGTTGAGGGTGGTGTGCCGTGGCAGGCGTCGGCTGCTCGTGATGCTGGCACCGTGCATTTGGGCGGTGACGCTGCGGAGGTGTTCGCCAGCGAACTGGCCATATGCCGCGGTCAGATGCCCGAGCGACCTTTTGTGCTGGTCGGCCAGCAGTACCTCGCTGATCCGAGCCGTTCAGTGGGTGATGTTCATCCGCTGTGGACCTATGCCCATGTTCCACACGCCTATGGCGGCGATGCCACCGAGGCGATCATCGCCCAGATCGAGCGTTTCGCTCCCGGGTTTGCCGAGCGAGTGGTGGGTATGTCGGTGCGCTCCACGACCGAGACGTCGGTCTATAACCCAAATTATGTCGGTGGCGACATTCTGGGCGGCGCGTCGTCGCCCATGCAGCTGCTGTTTAGGCCTCGCTTCACTCGGGATCCTTACTTCACCGGCGTACCGGGTGCCTATTTGTGCTCAGCCTCAACACCGCCTGGCGCCGGAGCACACGGCCTCTGCGGCTTCAACGCCGCGACCCGAGCGCTGGCCTCGCTTGGCTCTCGCTACACGCACTGAACCATCCACGCTGCAAAGCTGAGCATCCGTTAAGGCTGACTACGCAGTCCACGTTTCTGAGGTAGATGCGCTCAGTCGCACACACGGCGGCGTGATCTACGCAGCAATCCTCACGACGTAGTCCCACCGATCCTCCTCATCGCCGGTCGAAGACCCTGCAAGCATTCGGAAAACTGACGACAAGCACCATCTCGGGTGGAAATCAAGTGTCAGGGGGCCCTTGGGCACCGCGACGGACTCGCACTTTCCGTCTCGATACCACAATGATCTGGCCTACCCGCATCTCGTCAGCATGGTGCAGAAGCAGATCGTCGATAGCTGTCGGACGATCGCGAATCGGCAAGTCGGCAAAGCGAATGATGCATGGATGAGCAAGGCGCCAAACGAAGACCAGTTCGCCGAAGTCCTTGTCCTCGGTGATGAGGATGCGTTCCTGCGAAATTGCGAGATCGAGCAGTTCCCGGTCGGTGGCACGAGGAGCAGATTCTGCTGCTGAGTACACGTCGTGCCCATGGTCTGTGAGGTGTTGATGCAGGCTGCGCGACGCAGCGCAGACATCAAGCAAGAATCTCACGCTGTGGTGATGAGTACGCGTTCGCGTATGTGTTCTCCGGCGAGCGAGCGATATGCGAAGGTCAGGCAGGCTTGGATGTCGGCTGGCTCGAGCATGGGGTACTCACGCAGGATCGTCTCAGCCGAGTCGCCTGCTGCGAGCATGCCGAGGACATGCTCAGCGGCGATTCTCATCCCGCGGACGGTCGGTTTGCCGCCGAATATTTCCGGATTCACAGTGATCCGGCTCAGTAGTTCGGCGTGGTCGGTCATGGGCGAGTCCTGATCGGCTCTCTCAGCATCCGATACGAGCATAGGCCAACAGCCTGTAGGCAGCCGACCAGCGCAAGCGCAGCTTGTGACATCGGGCGCGTAGCGTGGCAGCGAGATGCCAGACTTCTACTCACAGCCGATCCTCAACTCGCCTTACGAAGCCCCCAAGAAGCACTGGGAGCTTGACGACGAACGCCAACCCACTGGCATCGTGCACGAGGGCCGTCGGCCTGCGTCGTTCATCTCTCCGATTCCTGCGCCGCGCGGGCGTGCCAAGAAAGGCGCCGCTGCAGACACTTCCGATCAGCGCATGTTGGTGTTTGACTCACAGGCGGCGTCTTTGGCTGACGACCGCCAGCAGTACGAGTTGTCAGAACTCATCAACACCATCCGAGGCGAGGTCGCTAAGTGGCGCTGCGAACCCGACGAGCGCCGCGGGCACGTCACTGCTGAAACTGCACGGCTGCTCAAGCACTGGCGGCACTTCAACTTCCCGGGTATCAGGCCTTTCTTCTGCCAAGTCGAAGCCGCCGAAACGGTTATCTGGCTCACCGAGGTCGCTCCGCACACGGCTGCAGGAAAACGCCTGCGAGACCAGATCGCAGCAGCAAGCCAGCAGGCCAATCCCGATATCGACCGTCTCGCGCTGAAGATGGCGACCGGCTCGGGCAAAACAACAGTGATGGCCATGCTCATTGCGTGGCAGACCGTCAACGCAGTGCGGCATCCCCAAAGCTCGCGGTTCACCCGCGGATTCCTCGTCGTCACCCCCGGCATCCCGATTCGCGACCGCCTTCGCGCCTTGCAGCCCAATGACCCCGACAGCTACTACCGCAGCCGCCATCTAGTACCCGCCGACATGGCCGCCGAGTTGGGCAAAGCGCGAATCGTCATCACCAACTATCACGCGTTCATCCGGCGCCAAACGATGAATCTCGCAAAAGGCAGCCGGGCGCTGCTGGCTGGCCACGGCCCTGAGATCGACACGCTCGAGACCGAGGGCCAAATGCTTCAGCGGGTGATGCCCGAACTGATGGGCACCAAAGGCGTGATGGTGCTCAACGACGAGGCACACCACTGTTATCGGGAGAAACCGAGCTCTGACGACGACTCAGAGGAAGCAGAACTCAAAGGCGACGACCGCAAGGAGGCTGAAGACAATGCCGAGGCTGCTCGCGTGTGGATGACCGGCATTGAGGCCGTGCAGCGGCGTCTGGGCTTGCGCAACGTGATCGACCTGTCGGCCACGCCGTTCTTCCTCAGCGGTTCGTGCTTTGCGACGAGGCAGCGAAGTACCCAACGATCGACAATCTGTTCTTACGGCTCTCCGTCAGCAGCGGGTAGAACTCAAACGAAAGTTCAACATCATTCATCTTAAGTTATTCGGCTCGTTTGCGCGAGATGAAGTTGAGTATTACAGCGATGTCGACCTGCTAGTTGAGTATGACGTCGTACCTCGCGGGCTAGATTATTTCAGTGCCCAGTCGTACTTGAGTTAAGTTCTCGGGCGCGAAGTAGAGACATTTCGCTTGGAAGAACTTCGATCGGAATTCAAGTCGCGTATTACAAAGGAAACGATTGATGTCTGGTGATCCAACCGTTTCAACCGATTGGCACGTTTATGTGACAGATATCATCAAGTATCGAACGATATCTGTTGATGACGACAGACCCGGGCGACTTAGTACTCGATCCGACATGCGGGTCGGGAACTACCGCGTATGTGGCGGAGCAGTGGGGGAGGCGATGGATCACCATCGACACGTCACGGGTAGCGTTGGCGTTGGCACGAGCGCGGCTCATGGGTGCTCGTTATCCGTATTACTTGCTCTCCGACAGCCCCGAAGGACAGCACAAGGATGCCGACCTCAGCCACACTGAACCGTCGGCTGCGCCGACCCACGGCGACGTGAGGCAGGGCTTCGTCTACGAACGCGTACCGCACATCACGCTGCGGTCGATTGCCAACAACGCCGAGATCGACGTCATTTACGAGCAACGTCAACGCGCTGTCGAAGCTGCGCTGGCTGATCTGAATGCTGCGTTGCGGGGGGGGGGTCGCCGCCATTTGCTGTCACCGTGGGCGGTCGCAAGGGCCAGCGGATCGACTTCTCTTTGCCACCCGACGCCACGGTGGTATTGCCGTCGGGCGAACAGGCTCCCGCCGGAGGTTTGCTGGAGTGGGAGGTGCCTCGTGAGCGGCCCGACGACTGGCCCGCTGAGGCTGCCGAGCAACACGAACGGTTCTGGCAAGCACGCTTGGAACGCCAGCAAGCAATCGATGAGTCGATAGCCGCCAAAGCCGACTTCGAATATCTCTACGACAAGCCCTACGAAGACAAACACAAAGTGCGGGTCGCCGGGCCGTTCACCGTCGAGAGCATCAGCCCGCACCGCTACGTCGGCCTCGATGCCGACGACAACTTCATCGACCCGACCGCCGGGGCCCGCCGCGAGGCCGACACCCCACAAGACTTCGTGTCGATCATCCTCGACAATCTGTGCACCGCGGGCGTGCAGCAGGCCCACAAGGCAGACTGCATCAGCTTCGTCTCCCTGCAACCGTGGCCAGGCGACTACATCTGCGCGCAAGGCACGTACGTCGAAGGATTGCCTGGCTCTGAAGCGGGCGCTGCGCAAGACGCACCCAGCAGGGCGGCGGTCTTCGTCGGCCCCGAGTTCGGCACCGTCACCCGCACCGACCTTGCTGCAGCGTCACGAGAAGCAGCCGACGCAGGCTTCGACGTGCTGATCGCTTGCGCGTTCAACTACGACGCTCACGCGTCCGAACTCAACAAGCTCGGTGCGCGCAACGCATTCGGCAACTCCAGCCGGGACCCGCACACCTTTGGACACATCCTGCCACTGCAGCTCGGCGTGCTGCTCAAGGAACTCGGCAAGCGCGTTGACGCAGACCCGTGCTGACCGCTGCGATGGCCGACGACACCGATGCACCGCTTACGCCCATCGCCAAGCCCAGCTTGCTGACCTGCTGAGAAGGTCCGAAGTCAATATTGTGTCGCGACAGGCGTACTCTCTGCGGCATGACCCAGCAGACAGATCACCTGCGAGCGCTGTTTGCCCGACTGGTGATGATGATGGCGGCTCTGGCGGCTGTGTTGAGCGCGTGCGGCGATGGCGGCGACCAAGCCCTTTCGACTGGGGCCGAAACCACGACCGACAGTGCCATCGGCGTTGCGCCCGCGACCGATGCCTCGTTGATGGCGCTGCCTGATCTCAGCGATCCTGACCCCATCGTGCAGTGCTGGGGAGCGCCGCCGATGCCCTACTCGGAATTGACGAACTGGCAACCGGTCGACGAGGTGAACCATCGCGCTGTCGACGTGTTCCGTGAGGAACTCCACGCACGCCAGAGCGATCCAGCGCCGCGTCCGCTGCCGTTGGGAGACTGGCAGGTCGTGTACATCGGTGACGACGAGGCGTGGTTCGTGCTCGACGGGGGCGAATGGGAAGAACTCGCAGTCGTTGAGCGTCGCGGCGAAAATTGGCTCTGGGCGGGGGAGGCGGCAGGGTCTCGCTGCGAGCCGACTGTGGTTCTGCCCGGCGGTCTCAGCCGCGTTGATGTGCATCTTGATCCCGGCAATCTGCCAAGCCCAGAAGCCACTGAGATCACGCTGCTGGTAACCGAACAGGGCTGCGCTAGCGGCCGGGTCATGGGTGATGCACTGCGGGGCCCCCAAGTCGCCGAGACCGACGATGAAGTCGTCGTGGCGTTCGCAGTCGTACCGGTTGTCGGTGGGGCGGATTGCCCCGACAACCCGCCGACATCGGTGACGATCGCGCTGTCTGAACCCCTCGGCGACCGTGCCATTGTCGACGGCCTGTACTTCCCGCGCAAGGCCGTCTCCGTCGAACCTTCCTGAGAACCGCTCGGCGTGATCTCCGCAGGCAACGGTCTCGCCTTATCCACCTGACAACCAAACAGGGAGATGTACCAAGGTCTTCCGCATCCCCACCACCGCATGACACTGCGACTGCAGGCATCCGTTTATGCTGGCTATCGGACCAGCACGGGAGGTGACACAGTGGAGAAAGAGCAGACTGACGGTCGTCGGCAAGCCGCCGCTTCTATTGGGGCGGGCATCTATTCGTTTCCCCAAGCAGCTCAGATCGTGGAACGGAATCGAGATGTGTCGCGCACCCAGATTCGTCGTTGGTTCTCTGTTGTCAGGCCACCCACGCACCACAAGGATGTCACTGCGACGGTCGGCTTTCTCGACCTGATCGGCTTGGAAATGGTGTGCCGTTTCCGTGACAGCGGAACTTCGCTTCAGAAGGTGCGCCGGGTGCTCAGTGCAGTGCGCGAGCGGTTTCCCGCTATTGCGCATCCTTTGGCTCATGAGTCGTTTTACACCGACGGGCACAGCGTTTGGATGGAGTTCCAAGGGCACGCTGAAGAGATACTGGGAGACCGCAAAGGACAGCGTTCCATTACATCTGCGATCAAGACTTTCGCCGAGGAAATCCAGTTCGTCGGTGGGTGCGCTGCTTCGTGGGATATCGCCCAGTGGATCGAGATCAATCCTCGCATCAGCCACGGCGCTCCCGTGGTGGCGGGAACACGAATTCCCGTCACCGCCATCGTCGCCAGTCTCGCGGAAGATTCCCCACAGGAAGTCGCACGGGGTTTCAACCTAAGCGTCACCAGAGTGAAGGCATGTGCGGAGTACGCGCAACAAGCTGCGTGATGTCCACTTCTGTCTTGATGCCAACATTTCTCCAAGAGCGGCCGTCGGCATCGACAGTTTGATTCATGTTTCTGCAGTGGATGCGCTCAGCCGCACCCGCAGCGGCCATTCCAACGCAGACGACTACGACATCGCCGCTTGGTGTGCTGAGAACGAATATGTGCTGGTGACTTGCGACAGCGACTTCCGATCCAGGCAGCAGCGAGCACAGTCAATCCAAGCGGTAGGTGTCGAAGTAGTTGTATTTGCCTACCAACTCTCAGGTCTTCGCAACCACACCTCCACGATTTCGAGCCGAGTGCCACAATGGGAGCGGCAACTCAACGGGCTTGTCTATGCACCGCGCGTGTGGTTGCAGCATCGGCGAGGTGCGCTTCGTGAAGATCGGCTCGAGGTGGTCTGACATCCAAGAATGCCGAGTAGTTCTAGGCTATTCCCAGCAGTAGCATTTAGCAGCACCTCCAGACACTTGCTTCGAGCTACATCGCGGTCAAGGTCATCAACCGCCTCGGCGACGAAGTCATGAAAGTCTTCCGCATCCCCACCGAGATCTGAAGGACGCGCAGAGAACTTTCAGATAGGGACCACATGAACGTGGGGGTAGGGCGTTGCGAGCAGGTCGAGATCGCGTCGGTCGCCGGTCATCACCACACCTCCACCGGCTTCGATTGCGGCAGCGACGCAGTGGGCGTCAACAAGAAGATCTGAGTCGGCCTTAGCCGCAGCGAGGACACTGCCCACGAGACGGGCGAATTCTCGATCTGTCTCTCGAATCTCAAGACCTGTCTCGCGACTGAGACAAGAGTCGACAATCTGATTCAGCCTTGGTCCGCGGTACAACTCTGCGAGCACCACAGCAGGGACGAGCACATCACGCCGCAGCCGACGTGCCGCTTCCAAAGCAGCCCTGACCTCGGTGAAGCGCTTCCCGTACGGACTCGCCAAGCTGGATAAGGCTTCAGAATCCAAGACAAGCGCCCGGCTCACACCAGCAGCGCCGTGTACTTGTCGACTAGAGCCTCGTCGACCGGTCCCTCATTGCGCTCGAATTCCTTCAGCATTTCCTCGAGCAGTATTCGGCGCCGACGACGCGTGAACTCCACTCGAACGGCCGCGTTGACCTGTGACGAGAGTGATTCGCTTTCCATCTCCAGCGCGCTGACGAGTTCTTCGTCTAAAGAGATCGAGACTTTACGTTTCGCTGTGCCCATGCTGACATCCTACCGAAGTAGGAGCATATGCGCCCTCGACTTGGCGGCCGATGCAGATTTCGATGTGCTGATCGCTGCGATGGCCGACGACACCGGCGGACCGCTCACGTCTGCGGAGCGCACCGATGCACCCCGTCTTCTGTTGGGCGACGCTGCTGCGTGAGCGGCGCAGTACTCAACACAGGAGCGTTGATCGCTTGGGAGCGCAGCAGCGGCAGCCTTGGTGATCCGCCGACGCACCGTCGAAATGATAAGATTCGCACCGTCGAAAACAGCAAGTTGTAGCCGTCTATATGATAAAACTGGTGCTCGTGGACAACGCCGGAGCTGATGCTTACATCCCTCGTATCGTGGATCGCTGGCTCGACGACTTGCTCCCGGAGCTTCCCGCTGTTTCGATTGAAGGACCACGTGCTGTAGGCAAGACGTTGACGGCGATGCGTCGCGCACGTACGACGCATCGGCTTGATGACGAGCAGCAGTTGGAAATTCTGCTGGGCGACCCGTCGCGTCTGGTGGACGGCGAACCACCGGTACTCATCGACGAATGGCAGCGGTATCCGCCGTCGTGGGACCTAGTCCGACGACAGGTCGATGAGCGTCGGAGCGGGTCATGCTTTCTCTTAACAGGTTCCGCCGCTCCGACCGAGCGACCGACACACTCAGGGGCCGGCCGCATCGTGACCCTGAGAATGCGTCCGCTCGCTTTGGCCGAGCGCGGACTTGGCGAACCGGCGGTGCGTCTTAGCGAGCTGCTGTCGGGAGCGCGGGGGCAGATCTGTGGCACCACTGATGTGACCTTGGAAGGCTACGCAGGTGAGATCGCGCGATCCGGCTTTCCCGGCATTCGGCCATACGACTCTGCGGCGCGCGAAGAACTTTTGGACGGCTACTTGGACCGAGTCGTCGATTACGACTTGGACGAGACCGGCGCAACTTTCCGTGACCGAACGGCGCTGCGGCGTTGGCTTGGTGCCTACGCCGCAGCCACATCCACAGCCACGTCGCTCACCGCTATCCGCAAAGCAGCTGTCGGCTCTGGCGAATCGCCGTCCCCTCCGACCGCCGCAACGTTCAAAAGGGCGGTGGAACATCTGTGGTTGATAGACGAGGTGCCAGGATGGCTGCCGACTCGCAATCGACTTCGACGCTTGGCGACAGCACCGAAGCACCACTTGGCTGATACCGCCTTGGCGCTGCGTTGCCTCGGCATGGATGAGTCGGGGCTGCTTGACGGCAGAGCGACGAGCCACGCAGTGCCGCGCGACGGGACCCTTCTTGGAGCGATGTTCGAGTCATTGGTGACTCAGTCTGTGAAGATCTATGCACAGGCGAATCGAACCCGCGTGGGGCATCTGCGCACACATGGCGGCGAGCACGAGGTTGACTTGATTGTCGAACGCAGCGACGGGCGAGTTGTAGCCCTCGAAGTCAAGCTGACAGCAGTCGTCAAAGACCGAGATGTGCGGCATTTGGCGTGGCTCGCTGAGCGGCTGGGCGAAGACCTGCTTGACGCGGCAGTCATTACCACTGGTCGCGAGGCGTACCGTCGACAAGACGGCATCGGCGTTATCCCAGCGGCGCTCCTCGAGGCGTAGTTCCGCCGGTTCTCTTCCATGAAAGTTTTTTGCGTCTCCACTGTTGCCATGGATCGCCCGAGCGACGCTGTCGCAGTTTCGTGACACCGGCGCGGCAGAACGCTGCTTGATGAACGCATTTAGGCGTAATGCTTAGCGAGGCTGTTGACGCGGTTGGCCGGTGGTGAGCGCTGGTTGGCCGTCAGGGTGCGATATGGAAGGCTTTACGGCGTTCTGGGCCGTAGCGGTAGATTCGAAAATCAAGGTCAAGTGTGACAACCTCAGTGATGCCTAGTCGCTCCATGACGGCCCAGGTGGTTCGATCTGAGAGCGAGAAATCTTGATCGCTGAAATCAGCACCGATTTCAGCGGCCACTGCCAGATCGCCCAACAGCGAAACTTCAACGCGAGCAACCCCTCTGCGGATCTCGTTGACCAGTGTCTCTGCCACAAATCGGTTGTGGCGGTACTTCATTACCATCCATGTTTCTTGCAGTACATGGTCAGCCGTCACTAGACCGCCCTGCCTGTCGTGAAGCACTGTCGCAACTTGAGTGTGGGAAGCCTCCGAACTGTCTGCTAGTGAAACCCACGCGGAAGTATCAACGAAACTTAGTTCCATCTTCCAAGTTCCATTTTTCAGTTTCCTGTCTGTTTTTCGCTATCGCTGTCGCTAACTGGGGCGTTGTTGGTGCTGTGCGGTGATGGCTTCGGCCAAGATGGAAGCGCTGTCGGCTGCCATATCAAACGGCTCACCATGCACCATGGCGCAGATAGCGCCAAGATCGCCTTGAGGCGCTGCTGCACTTAGTTCTCTGTCAAAGAGTCGCCGCGCAAACTCTGCGAAGCTGATGCCCTGCTCTGCTGCACGCTGCTTGGCCTCGGCGTGCAGGTGGTCTGGAAGCGTGATGACCGTTCTCATAGTGATATCATAGCATCACTTTCTTCCGTCGGCGCGCTGAGGAGTTTTCTGTCAAGAGTCGCCAAGAGATATAGACCTGAGGCGCTGTGTTTGCGGCTTGGCTTTGCTCAGCCAAGTACATTTCCGCCCCAAGCGTCGTCGGCTACGCTGTGCATAGAGGTTATTCTTCGGGCGTTTTGGGGAGAGTGCCATGAGAGAGACAAAAACATCTAGATGTAGTGTCCATGGGGGGAGGGGCACCAACCGAGCCTTAAAGGCGAACAGCGGAGGCAGCCTTCGGGAAGCCCTTGATGATTTCTTAGAGATTCAGAGGGTTGCAGCTGATCCTCCCGGCGGCGAAGACGCAATACGCAACCAACCGCACATAGTCAGCCGCTTCTACGATGTCGTTACGAGGTTCTACGAGTACGGCTGGGGCCGTTCGTTCCATTTCGCGCCGCGAAATTCCGGAGAGAGTCTCCCAGACGCGCAACGTCGAATGCAGGCCGACATCGTCAAACTGCTCGGTATCGGACCCGGTTCCAAAGTGTTAGATGTGGGGTGCGGCGTCGGCGGACCCTTGATCAACATCGCCAAGGTTTCTGGTGCCAGCATCACAGGACTTAACTTCAACGCGTATCAGATCGAAAGAGGCTGGCGATCGTTGCGTCGCACAGAAGGAATTGGAGGTACCTGCGGTTTCCTGCTGGCTAACTTCATGGATGTACCACTCGCCGATGGGCATTTTGATGCCGCGTATTCTTTTGAGGCGATTTGTCATGCACCCGACCGGAATCGCTGCTTGTCGGAGATCTGGCGCATGCTCAAGCCGGGTGGGCAAATAGCCCTCACCGAGTGGTGCATGACAGATCGCTTTGACGAACAGAACCCAACTCATGTTGATATCCGCGCCAGAGTTGAATTCGGTAATGCGGTACCCCACCTTCCGACAAGCGATCAGTTCGTTGCGGCTGTGCGACACGCTGGTTTCGACATCCTCTCCACCCGCGATCGAGCGCTCGACAGCGACCCCGACTTTCCGTGGTATCGGGCGCTGCAAGGACGCGACATCTCGCTGGCATCACTGGCGCGCGTGCCGGTAGGTAGGACGGTCACCGCCAAGTTCACAACGCTGGCCGAGCGGCTCCGCATCGCACCCGATGGCACCGCTGAGTCGTCTCGCATCCTGAACGCAGCCGCAGACGCGCTGGTCTCCTCGGGCGAAGCGGGGATCTTCACTCCGTCTTTCCTCGTGCATGCCCGTAAGCCGGAGGAAACCGTCGTTGTAGACTCTGTTTCATGAGTCGTTGGACTCGAGCCTTTGGGTTCGGGGCTGCGAGCAGTCAACGTCCGCGCCGGAAGCCACCAGTATCGAGCGCCCTGCGTCTTGAGAGCTATCCGTATCCGTATCCCGATGGTTGGTATCGGTTGGCCAGCTCAAAGTCGTTGCGGCGAGGCCAAACGCGCTACCTCGAGTGCCTCGGCCGAGCATTGGTGTTATGGCGCACTGCAGATGCTGATGACGTTTTCGCAATGGAGGCATTCTGCCCTCATCTCGGCGCGAATCTTGCACATGGCCGCGTCTGCGGCAACCGCATCGAATGCCCATTTCACGAGTGGCAGTTCACCGGCGACGGACGAGTGGCGAGCGTTCCTTACAGCGATGCAGCACCGCCGCGGGCAGCGGCTGTGTCATTCCCTGTCGAGGAGATATACGGGCAGATATTCATGTACCACATCTGCGGTGAAGGTGCCGACGAGATCCAGTACCCGGTGCCTCGCGTCCCTGAGATCGATGAGGGGAGCCTCGTCTTCCGGGGAGACTACGACGCTGGTCGCGTCGGCGCGCATGTCATTGAACTCATCGAAAACGCGGCCGATTATGCGCATTTCGGCGTGCTGCACAAGCGCATGAACCTTCCGTTCACTCAAATTCCTATCCCCGGAACTAAACTTGAGTACACGGCCCTTTTGGACATCAACGACGACCGAGACAAGCACTCGGTGCAGCTGAATGTCGAGACTGGGCTCAACTTCCGCGATCGGCGCATAGGGCCTGCGCGGAACCACACCCGCGTCACTTTTGCTGGCGCGGGCAGCATAGTGAACTTCAGGATTTCGGTTCCAGGCGTCGGTGAGGTAGAGATCATTCAGACGCAGACCCCTGTGGCGCCGCTTGAGCAGCAGGTCAATTTCTGCTGGTTCGCGGAACCCACGATGCCGAGGTTGGCAGCTTGGTATGTGGCTGGCAGCTGGATTTCGCAATGGAGACAGGATGTGAAGATCTGGGAGGCCAAGGTCTTCAAGCAGCCACCTATGCTGTGCCGGGACGACGGACCGGTGATGCGTCTGAGGCGCCGTTACTCGCAGTACTTCCCCGGTGCCACCGCCGAGTCGTCTCGCATCCCGAACGCAGCCGCCGACGCGCTGGTTCAAGCGGGCGAGGAAGAAACCTTCACGCCGTCCTATCTCGTGCATGCTCGAAAACCAGATTGAACTGCGTCCACACCCCGATGCTCCCGCCCACTCGCTGAACTATCTTGGCTAAGCTATCTTGTGAGAATGTAAACATGGTTGCTAACTAATGTGTTAGCTAACTATTATGTTTGTTTACTATGGAGTCGGCAAGGCTCATAGACCGTGAGCATGAAGCGGGCGTCCTGCGTCGGCTTGCCGACAGCGGCCAAGCGGCAATTGCCCTAGTGCGTGGCCGCCGTCGGGTCGGCAAGACATTCCTGCTCTCTGAACTGTGGGACCCGCGCCGACTCGGCGCTCAAGCGTTTGGTGGCACAACTCGAAGACTTGTCGTATCTGAACTCGGAGCTGGACTTCGGTGAGTCGCGCGAACCCGAACGCGAGGTCATCGCATGGACACTGCACGACATCTTCGCTCCAGAAGAGCTGGTGCGCCAGATAGCACCTAGCTGATTTTGCGCGCGGCTGATTTTGTGAGCGCTGCGTTGGAGCGCTGTCGCAGGTTCGTGACATCGTTGCGGCAGAATGCTGCCTGATGAAAGCAACTAGGCGGCATCTGGTTCGATGGTCGGCCGCGTTGGCCGCAACTTTGGCAATGGCATCAATGCTTGCTGTGCCGACTGTGGGTGGGCAGAGTTTCTCCGAGGACGGCCCTGTCTCGCCTCGCCAGTGGCCGCGTTCGTTCTTAGCCGTGCCCGAACTGGAGGCTTGGCCTAACGCAGTGCGTCTATGGGGACCTGACAGGCACCAGACCGCCTTGGCGGTGTCGCTGACACTGCGAGGTGCCGGCGGCTACCCCTTCGACTCTCCCGATGCCACCTCCGGTGTTGGCCGCAGCTTGGCTTCGGCTGACGGCTGGTGGGGGCTGGGCGTGTGCCCTCGCTCAATCATTGTGGTGGCATCCGATGTGTCAGCTGACGCAGTGACCGCCGCCTCGCTGTCAGATTCCACTGGTCTGTCAAGCGAGCCTTATCTGCGACGCGTGGCTGCTAGGGATCCGTTGTTCGATCCCATCGGCGGTTTCGCCCGGGTTGACACCTTCGCTGCGCCCATTCTGCTGACCGAATCGGTCCGCAGCGGCGCCGCCTCGCTGAATCATGCCGCTCGGCTGGCTGCACAGGACCTGCGCACGGGCGGCTGCAATGCTGCGCGGCAGGCCGTCATCGTGGGTGGCCCTGCTGCTGTGCCAGTTGAGATAGAAGCCGAACTCGTCTCGATCGGTTACGACGAGGTCTTCCGAATAAGCGGCGATACCCGCTATGGCACGGCAGCTTTGGTTGCACAGTCGCTGGGGACCCGCCCAGTTCCCACCGACGTGATTGGCTGCAAAGACGCTTCTGCGACAGGCGGCGATGCGGTGCCGGCTTTCTATGCCAACTCGGTGGTGGAATGGCGTAAGCGAGCCAGCAGATGCGAATTGTTGGGTCGCACAGTCGTGCTGGCGGTGGGCCTTGATGCTTTGGCCGCTGGCTGGTGGACCAGTTACTGGCAGGTGCCGGTGTTGCTCCACGACGGCAGCGACGAGCTGCCAGAGGAAACTGCCGTGGCGCTCAGCTTGATCGACGTGGAACACCTGATCGTGCTGGGCGATACCTCGCAGGTGCCTGCAGCGGTTGCACAACTCGCCGCGCAGATCGCGCAAGCCGAGATGCGGCGAGTGGCCGGCGATGACCGTTACGAGACCAGCGTCGAGATGGCCAAGATTTTCGGCGGCTGGTGGCCGACCGGCAGAGGCGACCACTTCGCTCGTTCGTCGGTGTGCTTGGCAGCGTTGAGCGACGGATCGCAGGGAGCTTTGGGATGGCCTGATGCTCTCGGCGCTGGAGCGTTCTGCGGAGCTGCTTCGGCGCCATCGCCCGATCCGATCCCGTATGCCGTTGAGCGGCTTGTCGGACCGGTAGATGCCAGAGAGCCGGGTTTGGTTACGGTGGCGAGACGACCGGCGGCGGCAGCGATGTCGGCTGCGAGCCCCCACCCTCAGCGTGCAGCTGTGCCCATGCTTTTGGTACCGGCAGGGGCTGTCGAGCTGCCGGCTTCGGTGGATAAATTCCTGCGGGATGTCTTCGCTCCGGGCCGTCTGTGCTCGCAGGCAGTGGGCGGCATCGGACCTGATGGATCGGGAGCAGTTGACGCCGAGCTGTACGCAGCAGCGGTGAACGAGGGGGAGTGCTTCGCTCCCGGGATGGTGCTGGCGTTCGGCGGCCAAGCGGTGATCACTTCCGAAGTGCTCGGCCAAGCCTCTTCGTTGGTGAGCGGACGTCTGCTGGCAGATGTCGAACCGCCCGTGCCGACTTTGGTAGGAGCGTTTGCGCCGCATCACGACGGTAACCCGGGCCGGATCGAGAAGGCACCCGACGCGAGGCGAGGAGTGGGAGCGTTTGCCACCAATCTGGCTTTCGACGGTGCCGTGTTTCACCGGGCCGACGCAAACGGACCTATCGGTGGCAGCAGCGGTTCTCGACCCACGTCGGCGTCTGGTGGCCGAGATTTGGTGTGTCTGCCACGAGGCACCTACGCTGATGCGCGATGGCTCATAGTTGAGGCATCACCCGACGCGTCGCCACAGCTGGAAGCCGATCTGACAGAACTGGGTTGGTACTGGGGCGATGCTGACACATTGCAGCACCAGCCAACACCGGCCATCCCTGGCTGTCTGGCTGTTGACTTGCCGGAGACTGAAGCAACGTATCTGCGGGCTATGGGACCCTATGGGCGCTCATCACGACCGTTGGCAGTAGTGGCCGACGGTAACCGACGATTCTGGCTGACCAGTGCGGTGGAGGCATCCGAACCGGTGTCAGGTGGCGTGCCCAGCGACGAGTCACCGCTAACCGGGGAGAGCACCCGGCTGGCTTTCCGCAGTCGCGACCCCGGCGTGTTTGCACACTTGCCACCGCGCCGCCGGCAGGTAGACGAGGCATTCGTTTTTTTGGAGATTGACCGCAGTTCCGGCGCGGAGCGTCCGCACACGTTCAACGCCCGGTGGTCGGTGGAAACCTCGGCGGGAACGGTGTCGGGCATTGCCGAGGGCGAGGCGCACTTTGAGTCTGGCCAGTGGAAATTGCGCGGCATGAGCGTGCTCCGATCTGGATCATGGACGCGTTCGATGTACGGGTCAAACCCCGACGAGTTCTCCGAGGTCCTCGCGGGCGCTGCTGTGGCAGGCCTAGCCGATGGCGGCTACGGGGCTGGCGGGTTCGTGGCCACTGTCGCCGTGAGCGGCTCCGGCAGCGATGATGACACCATTGCGTGGCAGGTAGACGCCTACATCAACGCCCGTCCCTAGACAGGACTGTCAGACACTCACCTGCTAAGGGTGCGCTCAGCTGCTGAGATGTCGCAGCTGCGTGGGGTCTACGGCCGCTCGGTAGTAGCAGTTTGGTCGCGAAATTCCGTTTGCGTCGCGTGTGTGGCACGCGCCGCTGCCCTCGCGCCGCACCCGATAAAGCAGCGAGTTCTGCTCGCAGTTCACCCGCACTTCCACCAGCGATAGCGTGTCGCCTGAGGTTGCGCCCTTGTGCCAGATCTCGTTACGCGAAGTGGAGTAGAGCACTGCGCTGCGGCGCTCAAACGTGAGTCGCAGCGCTTCCTCGTTGGCGTAGCCCACAAACAGCACTTCGTCGCTGTCGGCATCTTGTAGTACCACAGGTACTACTTGGTGACCGTCACGCCCAATCTGGGCGACCTTACCGAAGCCAATACGGGCCACTGTGCCTTCTTCGAGATCGTCACTGACTGTGTTTTCGCCGTTGGCTGTGTTTTCGCCGTTGGCTGTGTTTTCGCCGTTGGCTGCGCTGTCGTCGCTGTCGGAGACATCTGATGCGGACCGGCCCGCAGTGTTGCGATTCTGGGTCTCAGACATAGCTCAGGTGAAGTCAACGGCGGCGTAGGCGCTGAGCTTGTCGATGTCGTGCGTTGCCTTGATGTGCCGCACGGTGCCGCTGCGCGAGCGCATCACGAGCGAATCGGTCGCTGCGCGATGCGCGGTGAACTTAACACCAGACAGCAACTCGCCGTCAGTGATGCCAGTAGCGGCGAAGAACACGTCGTCGGACCGGACAAGATCGTCGATGTGGAACACCTTGTTGAGGTCGAAACCGGCATCGATCGCCGCCTTGCGCTCATTGTCGTTGCGCGGCCACAGTTTGCCCTGCAGTTCGCCGCCGAGGCATTTCAGCGCCGCTGCGGAGATGATGCCTTCGGGTGTGCCGCCGATGCCCAAGAGCACATCGGTTCCCTCACTGGCGGCAGCAGAGATCGCGCCGGCCACGTCGCCGTCGGGAATGAGCCTGATACGAGCACCAGTCTCGCGGATCTCTCTGATGAGTTCACCATGACGGTCACGGTCAAGCACAACTGCGGTGAGGTCTCGCAGACTCTGGCCGGTGGCCTCGGCGATGGCTTGAAGATTCTCCGCCGGTGTCCGGTTCAAATCAACCGCACCTTTCGCGTCGGGACCCACAGCGATTTTCTCCATGTAGACGCACGGGCCGGGATCAAGCATGGTGCCGCGTGGCGAGACCGCGATCACCGCAATGGCATTGCCCCTGCCTAGCGAAGTGAGAGTGGTGCCGTCGATCGGATCAACAGCCACATCGGTGCGGGCACCGGTGCCGTCACCGATGCGCTCTCCGTTGAACAGCATGGGAGCTTCGTCTTTTTCACCCTCGCCGATGACGACGATGCCGTCCATAGGCACGGTGGAGAGCACCACCCGCATGGCATCGACAGCAGCACCGTCGGCGCCGGCTTTGTCACCTCGACCCATCCAGCGCGAGGCAGCTAACGCCGCAGCTTCGGTGGTTCGCACAATCTCAAGTGCCAAGTTGCGATCAGGCGCTTCGCGGCTGAGGTCTGGATCGTCGGTGCGACCACGTTCGTTGCTGAACCTGCGATTGTTATTCATCACCGCCGACGGTACTTCCCCCTGTTTGGTTGTGAGGAGGATAAGGCGGGGCTGGTTGCCTGCGGGTTGCCGCATCTTTGCCGCAGTATCTTTGCCGCAGTGACGAGGCCTTCGTCTGCGACTGGTCGTGCAGACCTCATCGTTGTGGGCGCAGGGATCATCGGATTGGCCACAGCACACCGGTATCTCGGCGAACATCCAGGCAGCAAAGTTGTGGTCTGTGAGGCCGAGGAGCGGCCTGGGTTGCATCAAACGGGTCGCAATTCTGGTGTGTTGCACTCGGGTGTGTATTACCGGCCGGGCTCGGCCAAGGCTGCGATGGCGGTTGCGGGCCGCAACTCAATGGTTGAGTTCTGCCGACATCACGGCATCTCCTATGAGGTGTGCGGCAAAGTCATTGTGGCGGTTGACGAGTCTGAGCGTGAGCGTTTGGCAGCGTTGGCCGAACGTGCGCTCAGCAACGGTGTCGCAGCAGAACTCATAGATGCCAAGCGACTGGCCGAGCTTGAACCGCATTGTGCAGGGATTGAGGCGCTGCACGTCCGTGACACTGGGATCGTCAACTACAGCGATGTGTGCAAAGTGCTGGTCGCCGAGATCACTGACGCAGGCGGCGAGATACGCACCTCAACTCGTGTAGTCGGGGTTGACGAGGTTGCCAACAGCGTGCGGGTGACCACCACGACGGGTGACTTGGAGGCAGGGCGGCTTGTCAACTGTGCTGGGCTGCGGTGTGATCAGGTTGCAGCGCTGGCAGGAGCGTCCGACGGCTACCGGATTGTGCCGTTTCGTGGTGAGTACTACGAGTTGGTACCCGAGCGCTCGCATTTGGTTAAGAACTTGATCTATCCCGTGCCCGATCCCAGTTTTCCGTTTTTGGGTGTGCATCTGACTCGTATGACCGACGGTGCAGTCCACGCTGGTCCTAATGCTGTGCTGGCGTTCGCTCGCGAGGGTTATCGCTGGAGCGACATCAGCGGAACGCAGCTTCGTGAGCACTTTACTAATCGGGGTCTGTGGCGGCTTGCGCGTCAACACTGGTTCATCGGAACGGGGGAGGTGTGGCGTTCGCTGAGCAAGGCAGCCTTTGCGCGGGCATTGCAGCGTCTAGTGCCAGACATCACTGCGGAGGATTTGATGCGTTCGCCTGCGGGCGTACGAGCCCAGGCAATGAACGCCAGCGGTGAGCTGGACGACGATTTTGCTGTGACGACTTCGCAGTGCAGCGTTCATGTGCTTAACGCTCCAAGCCCGGCGGCTACGTCTAGTTTTGAGATCGCCAAGATGGTCGTGACTGAGATAGACGGCTGATTATGTTGTTGGCTTGATGAGGTCTTGGCACTGTTGCTGTGGTGGTACCGTCGCGTGCGTTTGGGCCTGTCAAGGATCGAAAGTATGGAAAGGTAGTGGTGGAGGCTCTTGGGATCTTGAAGGTCACCGCCGCAGCAACTGGCGCGGCTATTTGAACTTTTTGCGTCAATGCGCTTGGTGAGTCGAACCTAGGTTGGTACTGCTTTGGGAACTGATGTGGGCCGTGTTCGACCTACTGTGGCGCCGAGACCACGTTCTGCGAATCGACCGTAAAATCTCCCCCCAGTTTTGGCGATTATGTTGTGGAGCTTTTGTGCTCTCGCGCTCACGTGGTTCCTCGGCGGAGGTGTGTTTGTGCCTGCCTATTGCGGGGGCGATTGGGAGGCACCATGCATGCAGAGGTCCAACGCAGGTACTGTTGTCATTGTGCTGACGATTGCCGCAACGCAAGCGGTGGCGTGGATCATGCGCACTAAAGTTACGATTATCGTCGCGGGGTTATCGGTGCCATTTCAAGTGTGGTTCTACTTGAGTTACGCGATCCCAACGGCAGCATTGACACCAAATTGAGTAGCGGCGGAGGGTCATAGGACCTCAGAACTTCAGTTTTCGCGCCTTGGTGGGGGTTTGGGTTGCTCGATGTTGTTGTTCTTTGCAGTGGGGTGCCGCTGGTGACTGTGATTGGGTAGATGAGTTCGCTGCACTGTTGGTAGTTGTTTAGCTCAGTTCGTTATTGGGGTTGCCGTTGCCAATCAAGTCGATGATTCCGATTGATGGCCTTACGCCTAATCGGAATTGTGGGGCGTTGCCGCGTTCGCGTCCCACGCCGGTGGACACGTAGATCGGTGTTCCGTTCAGTGTGTGTAGTCCGCCTGCTGCCACATGCCGCGGCACGTTCGTTAGTGTCAGCGGTGGGCCGAAGAGCGGCAGCGCGACTTGCCCGCCGTGCGTATGTCCTGCGACCGCGAGATCGACTGGTGTTTCGCGTACTAGTTCGATGGCGTCGGGTTTGTGTCCGATAAGGATTCGCACATCCGCGTCAGCTAGCCCCTGTCCACCACCAGCGAGCTGTTTTGCCATCTGTTGGGCGGCCTCTTCGTCGCCGAATAGCGTTGTACCACCGACGCGCACCGAGGTGCCTTTGAATTCAAATGTGTCGATCTTGTTGTCGAGTACTTTTGCGCCGGTGCCTTCGGTGATTCGCCGCAGACCGGCAACGGTGTCGGTGTTGCCGCTCACCAAGTACACCAGCGGCACATCGCTGACGATGCGACCGATCAACTCGGTGAACTGCGGTGCTCGCGCGTCAAACAAGTCAGCATCAAACTGGTACAAATCGCCGGGCAGTAGCACGATGTCGGGCTCAAAACCCAGCAGCTGCTCTACAGCATCTCGTTCGTACTCACCCACTGCGGTGGTTTGCAAGTCAGCCAGCACACCGATCCGGATCGGTTCACGTATCCCTTCCACCACCAGCGACACGGTGTCTGTTTTCAGCCAGAACGGCTCCACGTAGGTCGCGTATAACCCGACCGGAGCAGCAGCCAGCGCCAGCACGCACACGGTGGTAACTGCCCACGGCCGACTTCGGGCACCCATCAGCACGATGCCGCCGGTCAACGGCACCCCGACGGTTCCCACGACATAGGCCACATGGATCAGCGTGAACCCGTCGGGGCCGGTGATGAACAACGCTCCGACGGCGAGCACAACCGTGCCGACGAATCCCACGCCAGCCGCACGCCCTACAACCTGCCCACCCCCAATGCCAGCACGCAGCCACCGCACGGTGTACAGCCCCGCCGCAGTCCCCACCAGCACAGCAGCCGCAATGCAGTAGTAATTCAAGATCATCAACCATCTCAGCTTTCTTCTCAGTGAGCTTTCTTTTCAGCGCTAAAAACCAGCTAACAATGGCGAACAATTCTTGATCAGCTCTGGGTCAGCGTCCGGCTCCCCCGCCGCCGGAATGAATCCATCAGCCTTACGGTTGCCCAAAGCCTTCAGGGTCTGCCGCTGCGTCGGCGGGATGCAACTCTTCTAGTTCACGGTTGCTGCTCTCTCTCAGCCATGTCACGGCGAGAGTTGCAGCTAACAACGGCCCGACCCACAGCAGCGCCATCACGTTGCCGAAACTGTCCCACGCCGTGCGCAGCCAGCCTGCCGCCCCTATGCCCGCAGCGGCACCTACAACACCCATCGCCCCGGTGATAGTGGCAGCGCGTGCCCGCACGGCAGTCGGGAACAGTTCGCCGCGGTACACACCCAACGCCGGCAGCAAACCCGCCGACAGCATCGTCCCACCGAGGCCCGCCAGCCATAACCCGGCGCCGGATACGTTGAACAACGCCACCACCGAGCCCAGCCCTGCCACTGAGGCAACCGCCAAGATGACGCGTCTGCCTCGGGAGTCGGCCAGTCGTCCTGCTGCATACACAGCCAGACCTGCGGGGGTGGCCGTGCAGAGCACGAACAGCGACACCATTGCGGCGCTGAAACCGTGCTCATCTCGCAGATACTCGTTGCGGAACCAATCCACCGGACCCAAGAACACACCGAATGCCAGATAGATGGAACCCAGCAACGCAATCGGCCGCCAGTAGCCGCTGAGCACCACGCCCCGACCTCTCTGGGTGAACCGGTGGCTTTCAGGCAGTCGCCGCAGCAGCGGCCGTGCAGCCGCAAGCGCAACAAGCGGGAAAGCGAACAACAAACGCCAAGCCCACGGCGCAAGATCGGAGATTGGCTGCAGCCATACAACCACCCCAGCGCCGAGCGCAGCAGACATCGCCAGCACAGACAGGCACCAGGCTCGGCAGCCGGCGGGAATTTCCTCTAGTGCCATCACGATGACGGTTGCTCCGAGGGCAGCGTTGGCGGTGCGGCCCACCAACAAGAACGCGCCCAACCACACCATGTTCGGCGCCAGCGCAGCACACGCCGCAGCCGCTATGCCCACGCCCATGGCGGCTGCCAAAACGCGTCGTCGTCCGTGCCGGTCGGCTAGCACCGACACGCCGATTGCCAACAAGGTGCCGATGCGCACGACAACACCCAGCGCTCCTTGGGTGGCATGACTGGCGCCGAATTCGTCTGCCGCGTAAGTGTTCAGCTCCGAAGGCGCATTTGCCAAGTAGCCGCTCAGCATCGCTGCTGCGGCGAGCATCGCCATCACGGTCGCAGCGCGGGGAGTGAATCGCCGCGGAGGCGCCCACAGGGGCTGGCTGCCGTCGCCGGTTCGACCGGTTCGCATCGCACGTCGGACGGCGAGGTTGAAGACCGGGCCGAACCATGGCACAGCAAGCTGCCACTCCACCGTTTCGGTGATCTCAAACAGTGATGCCGTGCCTGTGCTGGCGGTGTCAGGGCTGGTGGTGCCTGTGCTGGCGGTATCAGGGCTGGTGGTGTCTGCGGAGATGATCGCCTTGACGGGCGCAATGTCAACGAGGCGTGAGTAGCTGATGAAAGGCCCGCCTGCCAAGCCGAAATGGTGACTCCCGTCAACGCAGCAGCCATCTGTCTCTAGAACGATGTCGTCGCGGGGACGTAGCAAATCTCCTACCGCTTCGACGTCTGCGATGAAGGTGCGCACTTGGCGAGTCACGGCGGTGGGCCTACCACACCGAGGGACATTGCACCTGTATCTCAAATCTCAGCAGCAGTAGACCGGATGCCACCGGTTGTGGTACCGCTTTTGCAGTGGACATGACCTCGCCTAGTAGCAGTGACCCTAGTAACAGTGACATCTTCGTAACCCAGCGCAGCGATGCGCTTGACGGCGAAGTCAGCATCAGCGGCGCCAAGAACAGCGTGCTGAAGCTAATGGCGGCCTGTCTGCTAGCAGAGGGACGTCACGTTTTAGCCAATGTGCCGGACATCTCCGACGTGTCGCTTATGTGCGAACTGCTTGAAGCTATGGGCGTGAAGGTGACCCGTACCGATCATCGGCTGGTCATTGACGTTCCCGATGAACTGAACACCGAGGCGCCGTATCACCTCGTTGAGCGCATGCGCGCTTCGATTGTCGTGCTCGGACCGCTGCTGGGCCGCTTCGGCACCGCTCGGGTGGCCCTTCCCGGAGGAGACGACTTCGGACCGCGGCCAATCGACATGCATCTGCGTGCGCTGGAGAGTCTGGGAGCGACCTTCAGCACATCTCACGGCGACATCTCAGCGACTGCCGATGTGCTGAGAGGGACCGAAGTCGTGCTTGAGTACCCGTCAGTCGGCGCGACTGAGAATGTGCTGATGGCCGCGGTCCGGGCCAAGGGCCGCACAGTCATCCACAATCCGGCACGCGAACCCGAGCTCGGCGATCTGATTGAGTTCCTCAATCAGATGGGCGCGCAGATCGGCTGGTCACCTGACCGTCTGACAGTTGATGGGGTGGACCGTCTGGCGCCGAGTGGTCGCGGTGACGGATTCGCAGTTATCCCCGACCGGGTTGAGGCGGCCACGTTCTTGGCGGCTGTTGGCATGTGTGGCGGCTCCGTCTTCTTGCGCCACGCAGCGGCCGAGCAGATGACGATGCTTATGCGCAAGCTCGCCGAGATGGGTATGCATCTTGTCGCCGACGACGCAGGGCTGCGGGCGACGGTGTCAACCCCGCTGATGTCCGTCGATGTCTCCACCTTGCCCTATCCAGGTCTCGCCACCGACTACAAGCCGTTCCTCGTGACGATGCTGACGACGGCATCCGGCGTGGGCATTGTCACCGAGAACATTTTTACAGGCCGCTTTCGCTACATCGACGAGTTGCGCCGCATGGGTGCAGACATCCGCACTGAAGGGCATCATGCGGTTGTGCGCGGTACCGAACGATTGTCGGGAGCGCCTGTGCGTGCGCACGACATTCGCGCGGGCGCTGCGCTGGTGATCGCCGGTCTAGCAGCGGAGGGCCAGACAGAGATTGCCGGCGCAGCCCACGTCGACCGCGGCTATGAGGATTTGGCAGGAAAACTCACCGGCCTCGGGGCAGCCATCTCGCGCCACTGAAAAGTGCCCCACTTGGTGCGGCTCGCTACCGTCGGCACGCCGATGACATCTACCGAAATCGCCTTGGGCACCGACATCGCCGACTTGCTGTCCGCAGCCCGCACCGGCCACCGCCGCGCCTTGGCGCGTGTCATGTCACTCGTTGAGCGTGGTGGTTCTGCTGCGCGCGAGCTTGGAGCGGCCACATTCGCGCAGTCCGGCAGTGCTCACACAGTGGGCATAACCGGAGCGCCCGGCGCGGGCAAGTCAACGCTCAACTCGGCGGTTGTGGCAGTGGCACGCGAGCGCGGCGAGCGCCTTGCTGTGCTGGCAGTCGATCCGTCGTCGCCTTTCAGCGGCGGCGCGATCTTGGGCGACCGTGTTCGCATGTCCGGCCACACGTTCGATGAGGGCGTCTACATACGTTCGATGGCTACCCGCGGGCATCTCGGCGGCATCGCGCTGGCGACTCCGTTGGCCGTGCGAGTGCTGGATGCTCTGGGGTGGCCGTGGGTGGTGATCGAGACGGTGGGTGTCGGCCAAGTCGAGACCGAGATCGTCGGCGCTGCCGACACCACCGTTGTCGTGGTGAACCCCGGCTGGGGCGACTCGGTGCAGGCCAACAAGGCCGGACTGATGGAGATCGCCGACATCTTCGTGGTGAACAAGGCTGACCGTCCCGGTACGTCTGAGACATGCAGGGACATTCGCCAGATGCTCGAACTGTCGGCACCCGGCGAGTGGGAACCGCCAATCCTCACATCGGTCGGCACGACCGGGGAGGGAGCGTCTGGACTGTGGGATGCCATCTGTGACCATCGTGACCATTGCGTCGCCTCAGGCGAACTGGAGTCTCGTCGTGCTGCGCGTGCAGATTCTGAACTCGATGAGATATTGCGCGTCACGATTGCTGAGCGTGTGGCTGCGCTTGCCGGCGGCCCGACTGCTGCAGGGCTGCGAGAACGGCTCGCCCGGCGCGAACTAGATCCCTACGCCGCAGCCGAAGCGCTGCTCACGGAGGCCAACTGAGAAGTTGGGCTGAGCCCAAACGAAGAGCTGAGCCCGAACGAAATGGTGGAGCTGTGGCGCAACTAGCCCGTGAGCGCCGCTGCAAGGAGCTGCCATCGTGAGGGCCTGCTCGCTGTGCGAGATGCCCGTTGTGAGAGCTGCCCGCGTTGTGAGAGCTGCTCAGTTGAGTTCGCCACGGGCGAGCGCAAACACCGCTTCGCGCTCGCCGGGATTCAGGTTGCGGTCCAGCAGCCGCAAATCGGCCGCTGCTCGTACACGCGACAAGATCGCATCGGCACCGAACTCCTTACAGAAGGCGCGGGCGAAGCGGGTGCGGAACGCGTTGATGACAGCACGCGCAGCGGCATGGTTGTCGGGAGCGGCGGTACACAACCGGACGTAAGTGGACGCAGCGTCGAATGCTGCTTCCCCGGCGGCGGCATTCGACCAGTCGATGACTACAGGACCGTCGGGCGTGAGCTTGACGTTGTCGGGTTGAAGGTCGAGATGCACCACGGAGGTGCCGCTTGAGACCTTGACCCAATCACCGGGGGCGGGCACATCACCGAGCTGATGGTGCAGTTGCGCCAAACCCTTGGCGTGCCGCAGTGCCAGCCACGGTTTTGCTGCGAGATCATCGAGCATCGTCGGTCCCGAAAGTCGTTCCATCACCACTGAGTGCTCATCGGGCACAGAGATGACCTCTGGGGCGGGATAGCCGTACGCCCGGACGTGGCGCATGGCTTCGGCTTCGTGAGCGAGATTGCGTCCTCGCCGGCTGATGCGGATGACATGTGGGCCGTACGCGCGTACTTCTGAGTCGCTGCCCATGCCCAGCAAAGGTCCCGGCTCGTGTCCGGTTGGGCCTTGCTGCTGCTCAAGTATCCGAGCCCTCAGGGTGCGCAGATTCCGTCGCCAGATGCGCTCCAGCACAGCCGAGGCTGGGCGTTGACCAATCCGCGCTCCGAAGTACCACGGCAGGGTGAGATCTTCACTCCAAGTGAAACGCGTGCCTTCCGCGGTCGGCGTCAGCGTGAAGCGGCCACTGCCGGTCACAGTGCCGTGATGGGTGATACCGAGCGTGTGTGGTGGGTCCCACTCGGTGACCTCAATTCTGTCGGTGGTTTTCAGCGGCCCGACTTTGGTTACGCAGTCAAAGGTGGTGCCCACGCCTTCGGTGGAAGCGGATGTGAAAGAGACCGACTCGGCGTCCGCCATCCACTCAGGATTGCGGGCGAGGTCGGCCGCATAGTCCCAGACCTCCTGAGGCGGAGCGGGGATGTCGATGCAAACCTCAATGTCCATGAGTGTGAATGCCTGCTGTGTTGATGTTGGTGTCTGCGTTGATGTCTGTGATGCAGTATGAGCGGCGTTGCGGCCCGTTGCTGCATTGTGGCCCATTGCTGTGTCGCGTTGACGCGCGTTCTGGGGTCAATGGCAAGTGTGGCATCCCCACGGGGCGATTTCATCGCGCTGTCCTAGCCTCACGGCATGAGCGCCGTGCAGAATCGGCTGGAATCTCACCAGCACGGCCAGCGTCCTGCCTACCTTGACTGCGCTGCGTCAACGCCGATGCGGCGGTGTGCTGTTGACGCCATGATGCCGTTCTTAGAGGAGCAGTTCGCCAATCCGTCCGGTGCTCACCGCATGGCCCGCGCGTCTAGAGCGGCCATTGATGACGCACGCGAGATCGCGGCGAGCGTGCTGGGGTTTGACCCTCACGGCATTGTGTTCACCAGCGGCGGCACCGAAGCCGACAACCTCGCCGTGCGAGGTGTCACCATCGCTGCGGGCACCACAGCTGTCTGCCCGGCAACCGAGCACCATGCCGTGCTGCACCCCGTTGAGGCCGTAGGTGGGCGCCATGTGCGCGTTGATGCCGAAGGCAAGGTCGATCTGGGGCACTTGGCTGCGCTGCTGTCGCCCGATGCCGGCCCACCGGTGGGGCTGGTGTCGGTGATGCTCGTCAACAACGAATCCGGCGTTATTGCCGACCTCGGCGCTGTCGCCGAAGTGATGCGTCAGCACGCTCCAGATGCGTTGCTGCATACCGACGCAGTGCAGGGCATCAACTGGGTAGATGTTGCCGAAGCGACGCGCCCGGCTGACTTGCTGTCGCTGAGCGCCCACAAGTTCGGCGGTCCCAAAGGTGTAGGCCTGCTAGCCGTCCGTTCCGGTGTCTCAGTGGCAGCGCAGCAGCTCGGCGGAGGACAAGAAGCCGACCGCCGCAGCGGCACCCACAACACTGCGGGTATTGCTGCGCTCGCTGCAGCGTTAGCGACCCAGACGGCAGCACGAGATGATGAGATCTGCCGGGCGGCTTCGCTGACCGAACGACTGGCCGACGGCCTGCTGTCGCGCATCGATGGTTGCAGTGAGAGCGTTGAGCGGTCTAACCGTGCTGCGGGCATCTGCCAACTGTTGATCGATGGCATCGAGACCGAGGCACTACTAGTGCTTTTGGACCGGTGCGGTGTCATGGCTTCCGCAGCGGCTTCTTGCGCGTCAGGAGCGATGGAACCCAGCCATGTTCTCGCGGCAATGGGCTTTGACCGTCGCGCAGCGGCGGGGTCATTGCGCCTGTCGCTGGGTTGGTGTACCGAACTGTGGGAGGTTGAGCGTGCTATCGAAGCGATTCCGCGCTGTGTGGAGCAGCTGCGCTGTGTGGAGCAGCCGCTATGAGTACACCCCCGCTTGGGTCGTCCGCGAAGCGCAGAGTCCTCGTTGCAATGTCCGGTGGCGTTGACAGTTCGGCTGCTGCTGCGCTGTGCCAGCGCGAAGGTCACGACGTTGTTGGCGTGACCTTGAAGCTGTGGGGCGGTCCACAAGACCAAGGCTGCTGTGCTGTCTCTGATGTCGATGATGCTCGCCGGGTATGCCAGCAGCTGGGCATTGACCATTTTGTGTTCAACTACGCCGCCGAGTTTGAGCGCGATGTCGTGGCCCCGTACATCGACGCGCATATCCAAGGATCTACGCCGAATCCATGCATCGACTGCAACCGGCACATCAAGTTCGACCTACTGCTGGATCGTGCCCGTCGTTTGGGCTTCGACCGGTTGGTGACGGGCCATCATGTCCGAATAAGCCAGCGAGACGGCCACTGCCGTCTGCGTCGAGGTGCCGACAGTGCCAAAGACCAGTCCTATGTGCTGTACATGCTGTCTGCGGCAGATCTGGCCTATGTGCGGTTTCCTGTTGGCGAGTTCCGCAAGGACGAGCTGCGCATGCTCGCCGCCGAACTCGGTTTGCGCACTGCTCACAAGCCCGACAGCCAAGATGTTTGTTTCATCACGGCCTCAGCGGGCCGTGAGCGATTCCTAGCGGAGCGCATGGAGTTGCATCCAGCCGAGTTGGTTGACACCGCCGGTCGGCGCGTTGGCACGATGCCGTCAGTGGAGCTAGTTACGGTCGGTCAGCGAAAGGGCTTAGATCTGGGTGGAGCGCCACAGCGCCGCTATGCGGTTGAGGTGGATGTTCCTCGTCGCCGCGTCACCGTCGGCAGCGGTGCCGATTTGGTGGCACCTGGTGTCAAGCTGGCCGATCACCGCTGGGTTGCTGATGCCGTCGTCGGCCAAGTACAAGCACAGACCAGTGCGCACGCCGCAGCGCGGTCGGCATTTCTTGGCCCAGACGGCCATCTGCGCTGGGCGGAACCCCAACGCAGAGTCGCAGCCGGCCAGGCGGTTGTTTTCTACGACGGCGACGAAGTGCTGGGTGGTGCTACCGCCGCTGGGCATCTCACATGAACAGTGCCGGCATCGGCAGTCAACGAGACGGCGGCGACCACCAGTTGCCGTGGGCGTTGCGACGCGGCGTGTCTGCCGTTGTCACTATTGGCGCGCTGGCGGCCGCCGCTGCTGTGGTGCTGGTGGTCTGGTTGACGCGCGGAGCCGACCCAGTGTCGAGCTACCCCGTGGGTCTGGTGGCCGTTGTTCCCTCACCGGACGCGCGGGTGCCCAGACAAACATCGGTCGGGGTGCGCGTGGAACCCGGCTGGGAGCCCAGACTCAGCATCGACGGTGTGCCGATTCCCGCCAGTCAACTAGACGCGGGCACCATTCAGCTCGGCGAGTATCTGTTCGCTCCCGGCGAAGGCCAAGCGATCGACCGTCTACGCGGCGGCCGCATCTGTGCTGTTGTACGAGCGTCTCCGGTGACAGCCCTCGAAGCCCCAGATCTCGTCTATGAGTGGTGCTTCGTGACGTTCTGACTTCGTTCCCGCCCGTCCCTGCCTCGTCCCTTTCAGCAGAGCTGCTTCGTGTGGCCACCGGTATCGGTGTCAGGCGAAGGCAGGGGTGCCTTCAAAGTTGCCTGGATCGTCCACTGTTGGCATCACTGGTCGCATCCGCCAGTCCATGACCGCCTCAACACCTGTGATCACGTCGTGCCATTCTTGGGCCTTCCAGCCTTGCGCTGCGCCGAGCACGCTTGCATCTTGAGCTAGATGCACCAAAGCAGGGAGCTGTTGTAGTTCCAGCGCTCGTACGAACTCCCGATCGGGATCCAACAGCACTAGGTGCTCATCAGCGAACGGACCCAAAAAGCTGCGAGCGCCGTCGGCATCGCTGCACACCACGAACGCGCAACGGATGTCGGCTTCCTCGTAGTGGAAAAGCACCCGCGACGCTGTTGGCAGGATCCAGCCGCTCTGGCGTGTGTACGGGTCGACGATTACAGCCAGCAGGTTGAACATCACGAGCCACTCGGCCAAGGTGTGGCTGTGGCCGGTGATCGTTTCGAGCTTGATGTCAGAGGCAGGCACAGCAAGCACGGCAGGCAAACTAGCGCTCCGCAAGGTCGCGGCCACGGCTCGCTGTGTTGGCTTAGCCCAGTGTCGGCTCAACCTAGTGTGTGGCCGGGCGTGCCGATACGGGCGTTTCAAATCGGAGGGCGCAGCAACTCCGCTGCGAATGGGCAGTCGGCACGCTGCCAGTCGGCTGCAGGTTCGACACCGCCGGGTCCGACTATGCGGCTGAACAATCCGATCGGCACGACCTCCTCGTCGCACTCCCACGGATCGTTAACAGGGTCGTTAACAATCGTCGCAGACGCAGCCGCAAAGAACTGCTCGGGCAGCGCTCGGCCCCATCCAACAACGCACCACACCTCAACGCCAGACACGTAGCCGACGGCAGCGGCGGCGTGCGAACCGCTGGCTGCGACTACGGCCCCAGGACCAGCAGCCGCAGCTTCCACCAAGATCACGTCGGCGCTCGCGCACGCAGCCGCCAAGCCAACGAGCGGCACGTCGGTCACCTCGCAGCCGTTGTCAGCGAGCCGACGGGACAAGCCGACACCTTCGCCGTAGGCATCGATGATGCGCACTTTGACATCGGCGCGTTGTGCAAGGCCGTCGGCCGCTAAGTCGGGCCAACCCAACAGGCACACCGTCGCGTCGGTTGCCAGTGTTCCCGCAGCATGGTCGGCAGTGCCGTCGGCGCTCATCTCAGTGATGAATTCCTCTGCTGCCCTCAACGGCTGCGCCGAGGCGCATACCCGTGCGGTCATCGACCACAGCGCACCGGCTACCGGGTAGCGATCAAGCATGCGGCGGCACACCGTGACCAGTTCCAGTGGGTCCGAGGCCAAAGCCGCAAGTGCCGAGGCGGTTTCGCGTACCAGCACATCTTGGGAGAGGTCGCCCGCACGCGCCACGTAGCGCAAGTGCTCAATTGGATGCACGCGCCGAAGCTATCTTGCGCCGCCACCCACGTTCGCTGCCAAAGCGATCAGGTCAACACGCTCGGGCTGGGGCACCTTTTAGGTGCGCTGTGTTTTTGGGGGCACCTTTTAGGTGCCCTGTGTTTTTGGGGGCACCTTTTAGGTGCCCTGTGTTTTTGGGGGCACCTTTTAGGTGCCCTGTGTTTTTGGGGGCACCTTTTAGGTGCCCTGTGTTTTTGGGGGCACCTTTTAGGTGCCCTGTGTCTGTAGCCGACGAGCGATGACCTTCAAGCAGAGTGTCTCGTCGGCACCCTCAAAGATCGACAGCACGCGGGCATCCACGAATAGGCGGCTGACTGTGTACTCCTCGGCGAAGCCGAAGCCGCCGTGGATCTGCTGAGCTTCGCGAGTCACCCACTCCGCGGCCTTGCAGACATACGCCTTGATCATTGAGGCTTCGAGCGTGCCCTCACCCCGAGCCATCATGCGCGCCACCTCATAGCTGTACTGACGAGCGGCAGCGATGATCGCAGCCATCCGCCCCAGCTTTGCTTGGGTCAACTGATACTGCGCAATCGGCTGACCGAACACTTTGCGCTCATCGGCGTAGGACCTCGCTTCGTCGTAGGCGGCCTGCATCAGCCCCACGGCACGGGCTGCGGTCTGCAACCGTCCGTTCTCAAACCCGGCCATCTGCAGGTAGAAGCCTTGGCCGATGCCGTCATCGCCGCCGATGAGGTTCTCTGCGTGTACGAACCAGTCGTCAAAAGCGATCTCGAAGCTGTGCATTCCCCGATAACCCAGCGTGGCAATGGCCCGACCCTCAATGGTGCCGCCCCGCTCGTCAGTGAACTGAAAAGAGTGTCCACCGGCGCGAGGTTTGGGAACGATGAACAGGCTGAGTCCCCGGTGCGCCTTGCGTCGGTCTGAGTCGGTGCGGGCCAGCAGCATCAGCACATCGGCCCGGCCAGCGAACGTACACCACGTCTTGGTGCCCGAGATAAGCCAGCCGCCCTCAGCAGGTGTTGCCGATACAGCCAAGTTGGCTACGTCGCTGCCGTAATCGGGTTCGGTGACGGCGACAGCCACCATGACCTCACCGGTAGCAATGCGGGGCAACCAGTGCTTTTTCTGCTCCTCGGTGCCACCGCGTTCCAAAGCCCGAGTGAGGATCTCGGGTCGGGTGATGAGCGAACCACCCGCGCCCAGTGATGCCCGTGAAAGTTCTTCGGTTGCAATGACCATGCCTAGGTAGTCGCTTTCGGCGCCCGAGGCAAAACCGCCGTACTCCTCGGGGACTGAGAGGCCGAAGCAGCCCAGCTCGGCCAATCCGTCGATGAGGTCTTCTGGTATGTCGGTGTCGCGGCGGTGGATGTGCTCGGCCACGGGGGCGATCTTGTCTTCGCCGAAGCGGCGGAAAGTTTCCGCCACTAGCTCAAAGTCTTCATCTAGGTGGGTGGGGGCATCGAGGTTGCCCAAGGCGGCGACGTAGGCGGGGTCGCGATAGGTGGCCACGAAGTCGCGCGTGCCGTCTAGCACCCCCGGTGTGAGCCCCCACTGCGCCTCACGCGCAAACAGCCGTGAATGGAACTCTCCGAGCACATCAGCGATGAAGCCACACGCGAGTCGAGCTTCCGTGTGGCCCAGCGCGCCCCAACCCAGCAGCGAGTCGCCGATCCGCATCGCAGAAGCAGTGTGCGCCAAGTCGTATAGGAAGCACTGGTGATCGTCGCTGAGACCCACTGCGTGCTGTGCGGCCACATCAACCGCGGCGTTGCCGACAGCGAGTGCGTTTGCAGCGGCTGTCATGTCTGGGGCTGTCGTCACAATCGCACAGACTATGGGCGCACAGACTACGGCTATGTGCGGTCTCGGGGGTCTGTGTAGTTGCGGAGTAGTTGCGGGGTCTGTGCAGTTGCGTTGCCCAGACAGGTTCGCATTGCCGGCACGCCGTACGATGAGCCGAGTTGGCACCCGCAACGGAGGCACAAGTGACCACGCATGACCGCCCGTTCGGGCGCTATTTCGAAGACTTTGAAATCGGCGATGTGTACCGGCACTGGCCGGGCAAGACCATCACTGAGGCGGACGATCACCTGTTCTGCATGATCACGATGAACCACCACCCGCTGCATACCAACGAGTGGTTCGCCCAGCACGAGACCGTACATGGACGCAACGTGGTGGTAGGCAACCTCGTGTACTCGCTAGTGCTTGGAATGAGCGTGCCCGACGTGAGCGGTGCCGCCATTGCCAACCTTGAAGTTGAGACGCTCACGCATTCGCGTCCGACCTTCCACGGCGACACGATCTATGCCGTAACCGAAGTGATCGACAAACGGGAATCCGGTTCGCGACCCGACCGAGGGGTGGTGACGGTGGAGACCCGAGCGTTCAACCAGCGGTCCGAGGAAGTCTGTTTCTTCCGCCGCAAGGTGATGATCTGGAAGCGGGAGGCCGCACCCAAGCGACGCTTTCCCTACAGTGACGAGGCCGCCGTCGGGAAAAGCTGACCGGGGACAGCTGACCCAGAAAAGTTGACCCAGTGCGCCAGAGCGCGCTTCTCAAGTGGGGAACGTCCCAGCGGCGCGATCTACCGTGGCGACGCACCTGCGACCCGTGGCTGGTTCTGGTCTCAGAGGTCATGCTGCAGCAGACTCAGGCGGATCGGGTGCAGCGGTACTACGAGTCTTTTGCTGCGCGCTGGCTCAAGCAGCCACCTCAAGCAGCCACAAGGTGCCCGATCAGCTCGTCAAAAGCTTTGTCTGCGATGGCGACCATTTCGTCGTCGGTGCGGTCTTGGATGGGATGCTCCACCCACACAGCGGCGGGGTCAAATCCCAGCGCTTTGCCCTGTGCTTCGGCCCCGTCTATGAACTGCACAGTGGCAACGAAGACCGCCGGAATGCCACGGCGTTCCAGATCGGCGATGTCATGCACACTGCATGACGTGCAGCTGCCTCAATCGGCGAGCGCTTCTATCACTACGTCGCACTTAGTGGCAATCTCGTGCCGTAAGTCGACCGGTGCGGGCTTGGTGAACGTGGGCTTGGAGTAGCGCTCAACGCGCAGGCCGCGCTCGGTTAGTCGTTCCTCAAGCCGGTTCAAGAAATGGTCGCCGCGTGGTTTGCTGATGTCCAGCAAACCAACGACCAGACCATCTAGCGACTCCGGTCGGGTCACACGCGCGCGGCGTGCCGATGCAGCCTCATTTGTTGGGTCAAACACGACGGCGTTCATGTGGTTCTCCCCTGCTGCGAACCAGCTGCGAATGCGGTGGGCGAGTATGGCTTGACTGTAGCCGCAAGCACTGTTGGGGTGCCGAGGCGATGCGTGTTGGCGCTAGCGCCAGGCATCGATCTCGACGCAGACCGGTTGAGTGCCGACATCGCCGTTCACCCAGCCGCCGATGACTGCTGAGAACAGTCCCGCTCCGCCGCCGCAATGCACCAAATGCAGACCGCCTTCGCGGAACTTCGGCAGGTCCGCTGAGGCCAAGGAATCGTGTATGCCTTCTGCGATGCCGCCGCTGCCGCGCACCAGTTCGGCACCCGGACGGGTTGTCAGCTCGTTGATGCGCTGAGCTGTGTGCTGACGAGTCCAACCACTGTCGATGAACACGCGAGAGTGGTCGGGGGCTACCGCCAAGATCGCATCGAAGCCCAGCACCAGCTTCGGGTGGTGGACAGCGTTGAGCGCAGCTGCCAGCGTGCGCGCCAGCGATTCGGGATCGCGTGAGAGTTGGTCTACTACTGAGCGCGGTGCTTCGCCCCCGAACGCCGTGACCGTGTTGGTGCCGGGCTCAAATCCGAAGTCGGTACATAGCGGAACCCAGCCGACAGCGGCGCTGTTGGCGTTTTCGATTTCGGCGAAACAGAAGCCCACCTTGCCGGGCTGGCCCAGTGCGGCCCTGTCTACCCCGCCGGGCCTTCCACCGCCGACATTGCGCACTATGAGCTGAACTGCCCGACCGATCGTGCTGTTGGCCCGGTTGCCCTGCCCGAACACGTTGATGCCGTTGTTCATGCCGATCTCGCCAGCGATTGGGCCGTTTACGATGAACACCGGCCCGACCGGCATGGTTGTGGCCAGCATCCCGTGCATGTTGAACGTGTCATTGCAGACGGCGGTCAGCGCAGCCAGCACTACTGGGAAGTACTCAGGCCGGCAGCCGGCCATCACGGCGTTGATGGCGGCTTTCTCCACTGTGCAGTCGGCCAGGTCCGGCGCGACATTGGCCACCACTTCTTCGGGGTGGTGTGTCGTTGCGGCCAGTATCGCCCGGACTCGTTCCGCGGTCGGTGCTACAAGCGGAAGGCCGTCCGACCAGCCCCGGTCGTGCATGGCTTCTTGGGGGTCTTCTAGTGAGCCGAATTCGATTCTCCGAGCGGTCAGGCCGTCGCCGCCGAACCGCGTCGCAAGCATGTCGGCCAGCGATGGGTCAACGCAAAGTGATCCGCATCCCGGCCGATGTGACGGCAGGCCGCTGCCGAGTTTGTTGAGGCCGGTGAACGACTCCCACTCCGACTGAGACCAACCCACGATGCGACCGGCCTCGTCACCGTCGGCAAAACGCATGAGCGTCGGCACTGTCTCGATGTTGTGGTGCCAGGAGAACGCTAGGTCGGCATCATGCACCTTGGCCACGACCGACGCAGGGAAAGCAGGATCATCTTGGGTGAACACGGTCAGCGAGCTGCGAGCTTCGATATCTGCCAGTACAGGAGCGATCAGTTCGCAGGTTGGGCAGTCTCGCTTCACTACTGCTACTAGGCCGTTGCGTGGTACGTCCGTCGTAGAACCGTTGGCAGCGTTGGTGTCAGTGTTGGTGTTTGTGCTCGCATCTGGGGCGCTCGCGTCCATGACCGGAGACTACCTATGGCCGTTGCGTTCAGTCCGAGCCACCGCGCTGGTGCGCTGTTGCCGTTGTCGCTCGGCGCCCACGACACCCTGTGTCCCTTGTGTCTTTGTGTCCCTCGTGTCCTGCTAGGTGCCTAGGGTTGGCGATGTGAGCGACCAGCCGACCATCGACAGCGGGTTGTTCCGGGAGGTTCTGGGGCATTTTCCCACAGGTGTCACTGCTGTGACTGCCGCTCATGAGGGCCGACCGGTCGGCATGGCCATCGGCTCGTTCACGTCAGTGTCGCTGGATCCGCCTCTGGTTGCATTCTTGCCGACCAAGGACTCCTCGTCGTGGCATGACATTCGTGCAGCGGGCTGTTTCTGCGTGAATGTGTTGGCCCAAGATCAGGCGGCTACTTGCGGTGTTATGGCCAGCCGCGCCGAAGACAAGTTCGCAGACGTGAGCTGGCACCCCGGACCCACTGGTGCTCCCGTCATTGACGGATCTATTGCTTACATTTACTGCACGATCGAAGCTGTGTACGACGGGGGCGACCATGACATAGTGGTCGGCCGCGTCGTAGATCTAAAAATCCTCAGCGCTAAAGACCCTTTGCTGTTCTGGAAGGGCGGTTATGGCACCTTTGCCTGAGGGTCGGCCGATGTGCGTGCCAGCTTGACCGGATCATGGTTACCGAGTCATGGTTGTCGTCATGGTTGATGCCGCTCGCATTCTGCTTGGCGTGCTGTTCTTGGTGTCGGGGGCGTCCAAGCTGCGTGATGTGTCGTGGCCGGGCGCAGCGCGGGCAATGGGCGCGCCGGCTTGGTTAGTGCCGCTTGTAGCACCCGCAGAGATCGCTGTGGGGGCGACACTGGCCGCAGGTGCCCTCCACCCGTGGCCGACATGGCTGGCGCTGGCCCTGCTGGCGGCGTTCAGCGTCGCTTTGTTGGCAGCTTTGCGTCGCCCGGTCAATGAGCGCCCCGCCTGTGCTTGCTTCGGTCGTTGGTCTGCGAAGCCTGTGGGCGTTGGCTCGCTGCTTCGCAACGCTGCACTGGCCGGCCTAGCCGTGATAGCGCTGATCTGACTCTGATCTGACTCTGATCTGACTCTGATCCGACTCTGATCCGACTCTGGTCCGACTCTGGTCCGACTCAGGCCACGCCGAGCACATCGCAGATGAATGCCAACACGAAGGCTTCGTCGCGCCAAGCGTCGTAGCGGCCCGAGGAGCCGCCGTGGCCTGCGCCCATCTCGGTGCGTAGCAGGATCGGCTTGGTTGATGCCGTTTTGGCTCGCAGCTTGGCGACCCATTTGGCCGGTTCCCAGTACTGCACCCTTGGGTCAGCCAGCCCGGCGGTCACCAGCAATGCGGGATGGTCGGCCGAGGTGACATTTTCGTACGGCGCGTACGAGCGGATTGTCTCGAATGTTTCGGGGTCAGCCGGATCCCCCCACTCGTCGTACTCGGTGACCGTCAGTGGAATGTCTGGGTCCAGCATGGTGTTCAGCACATCCACGAAGGGGACTTCGGCTACAACCCCGCAGAACCGTTCTGGGTAGCGGTTCACCATCACTCCCATCAGCAGGCCGCCGGCGCTGCCGCCTCGGGCACAGATCCGCGACTCGTCTGCCCAGCCGTGGGCAACCAGATGGTCGGCGCACGCGGCGAAGTCGTCGAACGTGTTGTGTTTGGCCTTGAGTTTGCCGTCCTCATACCAAGCCCGCCCCAGCTCACCGCCGCCGCGAACATGTGCAATGGCGAACAACACGCCCCGGTCCAGCAGCGACAGCCGCATCGTTGAGAACGATGCTGGCATGGGCATCTCATAGGCGCCGTAGCCGTACAGCAGGCACGGCGCGGGCCAACTGATGGCGCTCGGGCGCCACACCAAGCTGATTGGCACTGCTGTGCCGTCCGGCGCAGCGGCGCTGATGCGTTCGGTTCGATAGTTCGTCACCTCAACGCCGCCTAGCACTGGCAACTGGTCAAGCAGTTCTCGTTTGCCGCTGTCGAGATCTAGTTCGAAGATCGATGGCGGTGTCACCATCGACGTATAACCGAAGCGGTAGCGGCGGGTGCCGAACTCGGCATTTGCCCCGCCCCAGGTCTCGTAGACAGATTCGGGCATCTCGATCTCAAATGACGGGCCCAGCTCACCCGCTTCGGCGTGGCGCGTGTCGTGGACCCGCATTGAGACCAGCCCTGCGCGCCGATCATGCACCACGACGAAGGCGTTGAAGCAGTCCACATCTTCGAGCCGGATGCCGGGCCGCGCGCCGATCAGTTCGCGCCATGTGCTGCTGGGATTTGCGTTGCTTGGAGGTGTCTCGCCAGTGCTCGGCACGGGTGCCTCAACTAGCCGGAAATCTCTTGCTCGGTCGTTGGTGAGGATGAGCAACCGGTCGCCTTGGTGATCGACGCTGTATTCGATGCCTTCGGTGCGCGCCCGAACGAGCAGCGGCGCCGACTTGGGCCGGTCGGCGTCCAGCAGTCGGTGCTCGGAGGTGGTCTTGGACTGCGACCCAATCACAATGAAACGTTCGCTGCGGGTGACCGCAACGCCCGTCCAGAACCGCTCGTCGTCTTCTTGGTACACGACCACGTCGTTGGCTGGATCGTCACCGACGATGTGACGAATGACTCGGTTGGGCCGTTGGGCGGGGTCGGTTCGCACGGCGAACAACGTCTGATTGTCGTTCGCCCATGCCAGCCCGTAACCGAGTTCAAAGAGCCCGCAGGCAGGCGCAGGAACGCCTGAGCCGTCGAGTACCTTGCCGGTGTCGATCTCCACCACGGTAAGTGCGTACTTCTCGTCTCCGTTGGTGTCAGTGGTGTAGGCGAGCAGGCGATGGTCCGCGCTTACCGCTACGTCGCCGACGGCGAAGTAATCGTGACCCTCAGCCAACTCGTTTTCGTCAAGCAGCACCACTTCGTCGCTGTCGTCGCCGCCTCGGGGCCGCCGCACATGGATGACGTACTGCAAGCCTTCCACTGTGCGAGCCCGGTACTCCCAGCCGTCTTTGGGTGTGGGCAGCGACTGGTGTGTTTCTTTGGTGCGTGACTTGATCTCACCGAAGATCGTCTCGCGCAGTTCAGCTAGGTGGGCTGTGGCGGCTTCGGTGTAGGCGTTCTCAGCCTCGAGATAGCTCCGTACATCCGGGTCGTTTCGGTCAGCTAACCAGTGCCAAGGATCGGCAGTCTCGGTGCCGTGCAGGCGCCGGACATGGGTCCGTTGCGGGGCCAAGGGAGGCTGCTTCATGGAATGGGCACCGTATCGGTTGGCATCGGTTGGCATCGGCTGGCCTGCGCTGGCGGGGTGCAGATATAGACGGTGAACGCGTAGCACGACCTCGTGCCGATCTATTCGCCTAGGACGGTCATTCCGATGGCGCGGGCTGCGTCCGCTTGCCTCTGATCGAACGTCAGCACGACCGCAGTCGGACTCGCCCGTCGGGCGGCTGCTAAGTGGATGGCATCGAGAGACCTGCAAAGCGTCGCCTCGGCAATACAAGCAGCGTCGCTGCACACCTGTGCATCAAGACTGACCAACGCGAACTCGTCAAGGTCGGTTTGCAGCCGTCGCTGCACGCCTACCAACTCCTCACCAGCGAAATAACGCACGAAATTGCGGCGGACCTCAATCTGGGTGAGTTGGGAGGTGACCGGCACCGGATCGGCAATGATGGCGCTGAGCGCCGCGTCGGAGCCGACCTCAGGCCGGTACAGCTTCATCATCGCACTTGAATCAATGTAGAGCACTAGTCGCCGCGGTCTTCGTCAAGCATTTCTTGGATGCTCGGCCCGTCTGCTAGCAAGAGCGGACGTGTTTTGCCAAGCCCCCCGCGCCGCTTTGGTGGAGTGATCCACCCCTCGGCGGTGCCCTGCCGAATGCGCGCCAAGTCGTCTTGCGTTGAATCGTCGAGCGGGGTGAGTTGCGCCACCGGCCGCCCGCGGTCTGTGACGATCAACCGCTCGCCGTCAGCGGCGCGCCGAACACACGCCGACAGCTTCGCCTTCAGTTCGCGGATGCCGATATCAGTGCTGTCTGTGCCGGCGTTTACGGTGCCGATGTTCGCAGTTCTGATGTTCGCAGCTTCGATACTCATGTGACCACATTACCAGCAGCAGCAACCACATCAAACTAGTGATGTGCCCACTAAGAGCACTGGACGCGCAACAGCCCGCATTATCAGCCTGACAATCAAACCCTGACAATCAAACTCTGAGAAGTGCCCCCGGCCATCTGACTTGCCCGGTTAGGTGCTTTCTTGACCGTTGAATGCGTAGCGTGGCGGCGTGCCTGTCTACGCGCTTGGCGATCATGTCCCCGATATCCATCCTGATGCGTTCGTGATGCCTGAGGCGGTCATCATCGGGCGGGTGACGATCGGGCCGCAAGCCTCCATCTGGTCAGGGGCTGTGCTGCGCGGCGATGACAACGACATCATCATCGGCGGCGGAACGTCCATCCAAGACAACGTCGTGCTGCACGTCACCCCCGAGCGGCCCACCACAGTGGGGGAGCGCTGCACCGTCGGCCACCTCGCCCATATTGAGGGTGCTGTGGTGCATGACGGCGCGTTGATCGGCACCGGTGCGATAGTGCTGCCCGATGCCGAGATTGGCGAGCGGGCTCTAGTGGCGGCTGGTGCTTTGGTGCCGGGGGGCATGAAGGTGCCGCCGGGCACGATTGCGGTGGGCACACCGGCCAAGATTCGCGAGGGCGCAGACACGGCCCCGTTGATCCTGCCGGGTGTGCAGAGCTATCTAGACCGCTGCGTCCGCTATCGCAGCGAACTCCGCCGCATCGACTGACCGTGCGTTTGGGGAACCTGTGGGTGCCGTCTCGATGTCGGCCCAGCAGAGCTTGCCATCGGTCATGTCTGATGCCGCTAATCGGCGGCAAGCTCCACCGGTGGCTGCGACTGACGGGTCATGACGACGGATCGTCAACCGAGGCGACATCCAAGTGAGACATCTGGATGCGGCGGAACGTGAGGTTGATGCGGGGACCGACTGGACGTTTAGTTTTGGGAACTTGGTGCGCCCAAGACTGCTGCACGTCACCGGACATGACGAGCACGTCACCATGTTCGAGGTCGATGCTGTGCTTTACGGAGGGGCGGTCTTTGGGTTGGCCGAACTGGAATCGCCGTGTGGCACCGAGGCTGACCGAACCGATCACAGGTTGGTCGCCGAGTTCGGGTTCGTCGTCGGCATGCCACGCCACGCTGTCGCGCCCGTCGCGGTACAGATTGAGCAGTGCCGAGTTGAAGATTGTTTCGGCGGCTTTTTCGACGCGTTTTCGGAGTTCGCTCATGACCTCACTCCATGGCAGCGGGCTCATGCGGATTCCTGAATATGTATAGATCTGATTCGGGTCGCCGTACCACGCGGTCAGTCGGGGGATAGGTGTTGATTTCCCGTACATCTGGATCGTCTCCTGACGCCAATGATCCGCGTTGCGCAGTTCCTTGAAATAGCGGTCAGCTTCAGCAGTATCGAAATAACCGCGCAGAATGCGACACCCGCTCAGAACGTCTTCGGCAGCAGGTCGCTCAAACAGGCTCAATTCCTCAGACATCGGGTCGCCAGAAGAGCGCACTAGTCGGTCTCCATCCTGCGTGCCCAGATCACCGAGAAGCGGTTGTTGACACGAGGCATGAGCTGCATAGCGGGATCAGGTTCCGTATTGAAGAAGTTCCACAGCGCAGAGTCTTGCGTCGGAGGCTCAACATGTTCTACGAAACGGTCGATACGTCGGTGTGTCCATCCTTCGCGCATCCGGTTTGTGAACCCCGCCGCCAGTTCAGACCACATGTCGTAGTTCCTCTGATCGCTGAGGATCAGCGTTCCTGACGGCGAGAGCAGTTCCAAGTATTCGTTGAGTCGGCTGCCGAAACCACGAGGAAGTTCGTTCGCGCAGTTCTGTAGCATGAGAATGTCAAGGTCGCAGAGATCCCCGGGCAGCGTCCCGATGCTGTCGGCGATATCGACATCATGCAGGAAGAGGTTTGGCTCGGCACGGTGCAGTGCTGACAGCACGGGTGTCCAACCTGTCATCTGGATATCCACGAGATGGACTTCGAGCCGACCTTGCCACCCAGTCTGACCCAGATACTCGCGCAGCGCCACCAGCTCCGGCCCCGGGCCGGAGCACAGAACGGCCACGCGAAGCAGATCGGCATCAATGATCGGGCGCGAGAAGTGAAGTGCATTGAGTGCCTGCCACATGTAGTGAGGTACGTATGCCAGCAGGTATGCCTCGGCGATACCGTTTGAATAATCCAGCGATACTCTGTCCTTTTCGTAGCTGAGTCGCAGCTCGTTCAGTTTGGGACGAAGGTCGGCAAGCCGAGCCGAAATTGCTAACGAATAAGATCGGTCTGCATCGGACCACGACCGCAGCAATACGTCGTGAACATAGCCGTACGGCTCCTCAAAAGGGTAGCGTTTGTGTTCAGTACTCATATATCTCCTCGGCGGTTTGGTTTCTGTGGCTGGTTGAGACTTCGTGACAGGGTGAGGGTTGCTGTGATCCAGATTTCCGAAGGGAGCCCAGTGAGCTACAGCAGCAGAATGATAGTTCGGCAAGCTTGCGTCAGGTTTTGCTTTCAGTGGCCTTGCGGGCGAGGCACCCCCAGCAACATCAATCCCACGTTTTCGCGAAGCTTCATCTTGTATGCGTGTATCTGACGCGCGGCAGGTGGCGTGGCGGTAGGGTCACAGCTCATGAGCATGGGAAGCATTGACTTGGGACGCATCGGCATATGGACGGGAGTGCTTGACGCGTTGCCGTCAGCACAGGGCGCAGAGTTCGTCGCAGAGGCCGAAGAGCTGGGCTACGGGGCGTTCTGGATTCCAGAGACGGTCGGGCGTGACCCGTTCGTGGCATCCGCCCGACTGCTCGAAGGCACTAGCTCTATCAAGGTCGCCACTGGTATCGCCAACATCTACGCACGCGACCCCGTGACGATGGCCAACACGCTACGCACTCTCGACGAAGCCTTCCCGGACCGGTTCCTGCCGGGTCTCGGTGTCAGTCACCATCATCTCGTGGAGTACATCCGCAAGCACGACTACTCGCGTCCGCTCAGTTACATGCGTGAGTACCTAGAACGCATGGGCAAGGCCCGCTTCTTGGCTCATGGCCCCCAAGAACTGCCCGAGATCGTGCTCGCCGCACTCGGCCCCAAGATGCTGGAACTGGCAGCGACCGCCACCGCAGGTGCCCACCCGTACTTCGTGCCGCCCGAGCACACCGCCGTGGCCCGCGAGACGATGGGCCCTGACGCAGCGCTCTACCCCGAGCAGATGGCAATTCTCGACACTGACGCTGAGGGGGCTCGGACGCTTGCCCGCAAGAACATGGCCATCTACCTCGGCCTGCCGAACTACGCCAACAACCTGCTGAGGCTGGGCTTCGACCAAGCCGACATTGACGGTGGCCCCGACGGCGGCCCGTCCGACAAGCTGGTCGATGCCATCGTGGCGTGGGGCACCGAAGACGACATCAAGGCCCGAGTGGACGCTCACTTTGATGCCGGCGCCGACCATGTCTGCGTGCAAGTACTGGCTGCTGATCCCGCTGCTGCCTTCGACGGCTGGCGCCGCCTCGCCCCGGCACTGCTGAGCTGATCTGTTCTCACGACACACCAACGCACGAAGGGCAGTCTGAGGGGCGCGACGATGTCAGGCGGGGAGCGGGCCACTCAACAAGGCTGGCTGCTGCTCGTCGGCGTTCTCACAGGGCAACCCTCTGCGGTGGGCGCTTCACAGGCCGTCTGACAGTCCATAAAAACGCGATTGAAACTTCCGGTAAATCGCGACTGAGAGTGCCAGAAAATCGCGATTGAGCTGCTGCCGAGCTTATGCTTGCGGCGTGTGGAGTTCTCGTGTCTGATGAGCTGACGCCGTCGGGCTACCTCCGACGGGTCGTCGACAGCGAGATGGCTGAGACGCTGGCTGCGTCGCCCGCGGTGGTGGTCGAAGGGCCGCGTGCGTGCGGCAAGACATGGACCGGCCGCCGCTTTGCTTGCAGCGAAGTCCGCTTTGATGCCACTTCGGCGAACCGTCTCGCTGCGCAGGTTGCACCGAGCGACCTGCTGGTCGGCCCTGTCCCGCGGCTGCTTGACGAATGGCAGCTTGCGCCTGACATATGGAATGCGATGCGTCGGGCCTGCGACGACCGTGGTGATGCGGGCCAGTTCATCTTGACGGGTTCGGCGAATCCGCCCGACGACACCACCCGTCACACTGGCACGGGACGGGTGCTGCGGGTACGCATGCGACCGATGAGCCTGTACGAAAGCGGCGAGTCGAACGGGAACGTCTCTCTGGGCTCTTTGCTGGCTTCACAGAAGTGCTCTGCACCCGAAGTGGAGCTTGGGCTGGGGGACATTGTCGAGTTGGCGTGCCGTGGGGGATGGCCCGGCCAACTGGGCGATCACCCGTCGACCGCGCAGCGACGTCTGCGCGGCTATCTGGACGAGATCGCCAGGACAGACATCTCCCGCGTCGACGGTGTCGCCCGCGATCCTGAAGGAGTGCGTCGGCTGCTGCTTTCGCTGGCGCGCAACGTCTCTACAGAGGCGACTTTGAAGACGCTGGGTGCCGATGCCGGTGTCAACGGTGACCGGCTGCATACCGAGACAGTGAAGAGCTATCTCGGAGCGCTGAGTCGGCTGTTCATGGTTGAGGAGTTGCGGTGCTGGCGTCCGCATCTGCGGTCTAAAGCAGAGCTTCGCAGCAAGCCCAAGCGTTCCTTTGTTGATCCGTCGCTGGCGGTGGCAGCGCTGCGGACAAATCGAGACGCTCTGATGGGCGATCTCGAATTTTTCGGCTTGCTGTTCGAGTCGCTGGTGTTGCGTGACCTGCGAATATACGCACAATCGCTCGGCTGGGAACTGTCGTACTATCGCGACAGCTCGGGCTTGGAAGTTGATGTCATCTTCACCAGCCTCGACTACCGGCAGTGGGCAGCAGTCGAGATCAAACTCGGTGGCGAAGCCCTCGTGTTAGAGGGCGCAGATTCGCTGCGCAAGCTCCGAGACAAGGTGGATGTCGCGCGCATGGGTCCACCAACCAAGCTCATAGTCATCACCGCCGGTGGCTACGGGTACGAATTCCACGACGGCATCGCCGTGGTGCCCGTAACGGCATTGTCCCCCTGACCGACAACTCGCATCCGCCAAGACACCGACACAACAGGTCGGGCGGTGTCCGATTGCAGCCTCCAAGCCTGAGTCGGCGGCGAGTGTCTCGCTGTTTTGGGGCCGAGTGTCTGTCGGGGCCTGCGTGGGAAACACTTGAGCGTCTCGCCAATTGCGTGGGACTTGAATTGCGCGTGGGTGTGCAGCCTGCGACCGGTAGCGGGTGCCTGCGCGACCGTTTCGACTTCGGCTTGGACAGAGTCCGGGAGGCTCTCGATGCCGAGAATGCTTGGCGTTTCGGCCTCGGGCTGGGTCCGCTGGCGCCGCCCGCTGAGACGGTGCCGCCTTGGGACGGTACTGATCCCGCGCCCGCTCGCCAAGTCTCCGCGTGGCCCCACCGGACCGATGCCGGCGGTCACGCTGCTATCAATGTCCGCTACGGGCGCAACTGCGTGCTGGGTATCTGTCGAGCATCGTTCGCCGCTCTCGTTGAGTTGGCACCTGCAGAGCTCGACGACATTGAGGACGGACGAGTTTCGCTGGCGTTGGACGACACCGAGTGCCTGCTCAACCGCGCCGGCCTTGAGCAGTTCGCTCACTTGGAGCTCTACGACAGCCACGACGACCTGATGCACCTTGATGCCATTGCCGCCCGCCGAAACCTCCGTCGGCATCCCGCGCGCGTAGGGCCCTGATGAGCGAAGGCCATGACGAAGCACTAAACCGCATCGCAGCGACGCTCGCAGCGTTCGGTGTTCGCTTCGTTATCGTCGGCGGGTACGCCCTCGGTATCCAGAATTACGACATCGGATACCGAACTGACGACATCGACATGGCCATCCAAGCAACAGAGGACAACTTTGACGCGCTCTCAGCAGCGCTGAAGCATCTCAAAGCCGAGCTTCGGATCGACCATCACCAGCATTCCCCCCGGGGATGTCGTCGACTTGGTGTGCCGTGGGGGATGGCCCGGCCAACTGGGCGATCAGCCTCTCCGGTCTCTTTTAGAATGGTTCCGCTTGTGGCAGCGCGGAAGTATCAGCATCTACGGATGACCAGATGCGCATGCCGGCCTCGTCATATATTTCGATGCGCACTTGGCCGTCGTTCCATGGCGCTCTTGCTATCCATTCATTGGTGGCTTCTGTCGCTTTCATAACTCGCGACCAGTGGGGACTGTTTAGGTTGTTACCGTCAACAAATTTGAAACCATCTCTCTTAAGCAGATTTTTGACACCGAATGAGTTGAAGACTCTCACCTCGTAGATTTCTTGAGCTGCGACTGCGACTGGCTGTAGGTGGTTCAGATCCAACTTGGGGAAACTGCAGGCCGACTGAATTTTGTCGAGAAATGGGCTTTGCTTAGAACTCTGTGTGCAGATGATCATACGATGTTGTGCCCGACTGACCGCAACGTAGAAGAGACGCTCCTCTGCTTTTGTTATGGATGCCAGCGTGTCTCCGAATACTTGTCCGAAGATCCAGTGCGGATGAATCAATGGGTAATGATTGGCGACTGCGTCTAAGATTACTATGGCTTCGCTCTCGAGTCCCTTGAAGCTGTGGGCTGTATCAACAGTAATGTTTTCGCGAATATCTTTAGGCAGCATATGTTGTAGTTCCTTTTGAGCTGCCTGTAGATTTTTGCCGAAGATCACGTCGGGATTGTTCGCCCGGTTCAGCAGGGCAACCTCGCCTTCTTTGGCAAGCCACTGCGTTATTCGGGCCACGGCGATCTGGTATTCAAGGTCTCTTGAAGAACTTTTTTGCTTTGAGGCTTCGAATGTTTCAACTTCAATGCGTGTCGGTTTGAAGTTGTCAAGGAGGCAGACCTGAACGTCACCTGCTTCCGAAGCAACCGCTTTGGAAGTCTCGTCTTCAGCAGACAGGAGAGCATTAGAGGCCTCAACTATTTTCTTTCTAGAGCGATAGTTACGGGTGATAGACAAGTGCTGAGCTTCAGGGAAATACTCGTCGAACTCGCGGAAGTACTGAAGATCAGATCCGGCGAAGCCGTTGATCGCCTGCCAGTCATCACCAACGGCAAACACGGTCATGTTCGGATTGGCTGCTCGCATAGCAGATGTCAGGTCATGGAATGACCGTGAGAAATCTTGGTACTCATCAATATGGAGATAGTTAATGTCTCGAATGTCGCCAGCATTTCCCTTGCGCTCGAACCTCGTCGTTCCCTGCCCGACTGTTTCGGCAGCGCGCAGCATGATGCCATTGAAATCCTCAAGCTTATCTCGCTCTAGCCGACTCAGGTACTCCTTATAGATTGAGAGACCAGTACGGTAAAATTCGATTTCGTAATTTGACACGTCTGCATCGTCCTTGCGGTAAGAAGCACGTTGAATCAAATCGTCAAAGCTCCACGCCCGTTGCCGACATCTACCGATGAAATTCTGCATAGCTTTGGTGAAATCGCCGAGAGCACGATCTCGTACAGCAAGCCAAAGCTCATCGTCGCTCAGTCGTCGATGCTTGACTTTGTGCTTGTGCAGTTCCGATAGCAAAGAAGACTCAAAGCGAGTTTCGCCCAGCGATTGTAAATCCTCAGCGTCATACTTGAGCAAGACTCCAGCAGTTTTTTTGTTGCAAATGGAGTCTTGCAATGTTTGTCGAGCGTTCTGGTCATGGGCGTTTCTTGGATCAGCTATGTGGATGTAAAGCCGATCCTGATTGTCAAGCTTGATGACGAAATCGGCATACATAGCTCTTCCGCCGTAATTCCAGCGCCTGTCAAAGCTGTATTTGACATCATATTCAGCGAGTAGGTTTGCTATCGCTTTCTGGCTGAAATTACTGACCCGTTCACCTTTCAGAGTTTCGTGCCGAAGCGAATGTCGATAATCGAGGAACTCTTGACCGGACAGATTATAACCACCAGTTTCGATGCGATTCCAGTCGGTCTTGAAGTGTTCAAGCATCACACTCCGGATGCGTGACTCCCATTCTGAGTTTCTCACATGCTCGTCGATGACCTGTTGTGTCACCTTGCTCAAATGCTTTTGTCCTTCATCTTTGTCGTCGAATAACAATCGCTGCGAAGGGTGTACCAACGCGTACGCCAGCGCATGGAAAGTCATCACATGCGGGATGTCATCACCCAGCCATTTCCGCAGACGATCTTCCATTTCCGATGCTGCACGACGATTGAATGCGAGGAGCATGATCCGATTGGCGGGCACGCCGCAATGCTTGTGCAAAAACAGCGCACGAGCAGTCAACACGCGTGTCTTGCCAGAACCAGCCCGTGCTGTCACCAATACATTGCCATCAACAGCACCAACAGCCGCCGCTTGCTCTTCGTCCAAACTCAACTCGAAAATCTTTTGGCCCCAAGCTTGTACGAAACGAGTCTTCAGTTTCTTGTGATAGATGCGGCGAGGAGATTTAGGCGACCATTGATTCTTGACGTGGCGCTCAATAGACAAAAAGTTAGAACTTAATTCAGAGAAGAGCCTCGCCTCAAATCGATGAGTGTGTATCCTATTCAGTTCCCGAATTTCGCGCAGCCTGAGTTGGTTCTTTCTGACATCCTCGAAGCGCTTATGAGTATCTCGCTTAAGAATTTCCACTTCCGCGCGTATACGCTCTTTTCGTCGTTCGAGCAGCCAAGCCTCTTGTTGCTGCGTGAGTCTTTGCTGCTTCTTTTGTTCATGTACGCGCATTAACTCACGGCGATACGCCTCTGGCTGACGACGCTCAGCGCTCTTCTCAAGCGCGCGCTGGTGTTGCCGTGTATCATCGCTCAAAAACGTGATTGTCTTGCCATCTAAAACCTCTTGCATTTTTTGAGGAAGACTTGTAAATTCACGTTGTGTCAGATACTTTCTTAATTCAAAAAATAACCGACCGGTCTCTGTGTTTGTGCCGTACTGATTTTGGCTAACGAGTTGCTTTATGAGATTCGATTGAGCCTTGAGTGACCTAGGTTTGATGTACCGCTGTACCCAGTCTTCAAAGCGCCTCGCGAAGACGGAAGAAAGAGAACCCTCACTATCTGAGAGTGAAGTTCGCGCACCAACCGGTCTGCTCATCGACGGCCACGGCTCAGACGAAGACACTCAGTACCTCACTGATCAGAACGCTGTCTGAGTGTGACGTTTCATTGGGGCGACCGTACTAGAAGCCGAACTCTTCGCGAAAACGTGGGATTCGGGGTGCTGGGTCGGCAGCCACTCAGTTTGCTCGATGACCGCGGTCGGCAATGCGTGGGCAAGCTCGCTGGCGAGTTCGAGCGCGGACGATGGTGCTGCCGATCATTCGGTCGGTGACTGAGCGGGCAGGGCACCGCCGCCGTCGCTTTGCTGCCGCGCCGCCGCTGGCGGGTCACCGAAGCGGCACCGGGGCACCACGTCGGCCCTAGCTACACCGGCCCTAGACTGGGGCCATGACCGACACTGCTGAAGCCGCCGTCGGCATCGACCTCGGCAAATACAAGCTGGGGTGGAGCGACGAGGAAGATTACGTGTTCAAGCCGCGCAAGGGCTTGGACGAAGAGATCATCCGTGAGATGTCTGGTCTCAAGGGTGAACCCCAGTGGATGCTTGACTTCCGCTTGCGGTCTTACAAGATCTTCCAGCGCAAGCCCATGCCGAACTGGGGCGGCGACATGTCGGAGATCTACTTCAACGACATCTACTACTACATCAAGCCCACCGAAGGGCAGGTTGACGCTTGGGAAGAACTGCCCGACTCGGTGAAAGACACCTACGAGAAGCTCGGCATCCCCGAGGCGGAGCGCAAGTATCTCGCCGGTGTCACCGCCCAGTACGAGTCTGAGGTGGTGTATCACCGCAACCGCGAAGACCTTGAGGCCCAAGGTGTGCTGTTCTGCGACATGGACTCCGCCGTCAAGGAGTATCCCGAGGTCGTTCAGCGCTACTTCGGCACCATCATCCCGCCGGGCGACAATAAGTTCTCAGCGCTCAACTCGGCGGTGTGGTCGGGCGGATCGTTCATCTACGTACCGCCCGGTGTTGAGGTGGAGATGCCACTGCAGGCCTACTTCCGCATCAACGCCGAGAACATGGGCCAGTTTGAGCGGACGCTGATCATCGCCGACGAGGGCGCCACGGTGCATTACATCGAAGGCTGCTCAGCGCCGGTGTACAGCACCGACTCGCTGCACTCCGCCGTTGTCGAACTCGTGGCGCTCCCGGGCGGACGCATCACCTACACCACAATTCAGAACTGGTCGAACAACGTGTTCAACTTGGTCACCAAGCGGGCCGCTGCCTACGACGAGGCCCATGTGGAATGGATCGACGGCAACATTGGCTCGCGTCTCACCATGAAGTACCCAGCGGTGTACTTGATGGGTCCCAAAGCTTCGGGCGAGGTGCTGTCGGTGGCCTACGCCGGCGATGGCCAACACCAAGATGCCGGGGCGAAGATGGTTCACGCAGCGCCCGAGACCACCTCCAAGATCGTGTCGAAGTCGATCTCCAAGGACGGCGGCCGCACCACCTACCGCGGCCTAGTGCGGGTGGAAGAAGGCATGAGCGGCTGCCGCAGCCATGTCCAATGCGATGCGCTGCTGCTTGACGAGGACAGCCGCTCAGACACGTACCCCTACCAAGAGATCGGCTCGCGCGACGCCGAAATCGGCCATGAGGCGACAGTGTCTAAGGTGGCCGACGAGCAACTGTTCTATCTCATGAGCCGCGGGCTGTCGGCTGAACAGGCCATGGGCATGGTGGTGAACGGCTTCATCGAGCCGGTGACCCGCACGCTGCCGATGGAGTACGCCGTTGAGTGGAGTCGGCTCATCGAGTTGCAGATGGAGGGGTCGATCGGCTGATGCGCAGTCCGAAGGACTTCTTTGCGCCGCTCGCTGTGGGAGCGCCTGAGCCGCTGCGCGAAGTGCCCAGCAAGCCATCGCGCATGATCCACTTCTTCGATCCATCCAACGAGCGGATGCGCGCCAAGGTGGCCGACATTGCCCCCGGTGTGGATGTTCTGCTGGGCAATCTCGAGGATGCCGTGTCGGCTGACGACAAAGAGGCCGCACGGTCGGGCCTGATTGAGGTGGGCAAGGCGTGGGCACCGGGTCGCACCCAGCTGTGGACCAGAGTCAACAGTTTGGACTCGCCGTGGTTTCTCGACGACATCTGGGCTCTGTGCCACGAGATCGGCGACCGGCTCGACGTCATCATGGTGCCCAAGGTGGAGGGGCCAGAGGACGTTCACTATGTGGATCGGCTGCTGGCCCAGCTTGAAGCGCGCATCGGGTTAGAGCGGCCGCTGATGGTGCATGCGATCCTCGAAACTGCACGGGGCGTGGCCAATGTTGAGTCCATCTGCTTGGCCAGTCCTCGTATGCAGGGCCTGTCGCTGGGGCCCGCCGATCTGGCTGCTGACCGCCGCATGAAGACCACCCGCGTCGGTGGCGGACATCCCGGCTACCTCGTGCGCACCGACCCTGTGTCAGAAGGAGACAACGAAGCTCGGATGTCGTTCCAGCAAGACCTGTGGCACTACACGCTGGCCCGCATGGTGGATGCCTGCGGCACCGCCGGGATACTGCCGTACTACGGTCCGTTCGGCGACATCGCCGACCCCATCGGCTGCGAAGACCAGTTCCGCAATGCGTATCTGCTGGGCTGCGTCGGAGCATGGAGCCTTCATCCCAGCCAAATCGCCATCGCCAAGCGGGTGTTCAGCCCCGAGCCTGCCGAGGTGGCCTGGGCGCAGCGGGTAGTGACGGAGATGGGCGACGGCACTGGCGCAGTCATGATCGACGGCAAAATGCAAGATGACGCCACGGTCAAGCAGTGCAGAGTTGTTCTGGCTCTGGCACGGGACCTAGCGGCGACCGACCCCGAACTGGCTGTTGCCTACGGGCTCGAAGCCGCCTAACACAGCGAGGACGCACAATGAGCGCTGACGTTGCACACCAACGCCCACGCCGATCAGTGCTCTACATGCCGGCTGCAAATGCCCGGGCGCTGGAGAAAGCCAAGACCATCAACGCGGATGCACTCATCTTCGATCTCGAAGATGCCGTGGCGCCCGATGCCAAGGAAGCTGCCCGCGAGGGCGCATGTGCCGCAGTTGCCTCGGGCGAGTACGGGCACCGCGAGTTGACTATCCGATGCAACAGCTTGGACACGCCATGGGGACGCAACGACATTGCAGCGGCGGGCGCAGTGGCACCGTCGGCGGTCGTCATTCCCAAAGTCTCAAGCGTCACTCAACTGGCTGCTGTGTCGTCTGCGTTGGAAGCCGCAGGCGCTGCGGACACCACCCGCATCTGGGCGATGATCGAGACCCCCGGGGGCATCGCCGAGGCCCGCGCCATAGCGAACTTTGAGCGAGTCGATGCGGTGGTGATGGGCACCAACGACATGGCCAAGGAGCTGCGGGCCACGATCACCGCTGACAGGTCTGCGCTTGTGCCGCACTTGGCGACCTGCCTTGTAGCTGCCCGCGAGGCTGGTGTGACCGCCTTGGACGGCGTCTACAACGACATCAGCGACGCTGACGGCTTCGCTGCGGTGTGCCGCCAAGGAGCCGATCTCGGTTTCTGTGGCAAGACGCTCATCCACCCCAGCCAAGTCGAACCTGCCAATGCGGCCTTCTCACCGAGCCTTGACGAGTTGGACTTCCACCGTCGGGTCATCGCAGCGTTTGATGCGGCGGTGGCAGAGCATCGTGGCGTGGTAACCGTGGATGGCAGAATGATCGAAAACCTGCACGTTGACGAGGCCCGGCGAGCTATTGCATTCGCTGACGCGATTTCGCAGCGCTGAGGGAGCCAACTGCCATGCCGATGCGGACCAACTGCCGCCACTACGAGAGCCGGACGTACCCGAACGGCGACACGGTGCGCAAATGCAATCTTGACCTCGCCCCTGAAGCTCCGTGGCGCTGCCCTGAGGACTGCCCGTCGTATTCGCCCCGCCGTCTCGACGCTGGTTGGCAGCACGGATCGTTAGGTGTGAAGAACTTCGCCACCGAGCCAGCGAGCATCGGTGAGGACGACTCCATCGCTGACCTGCTCGATGCCGCTGAAGACATCGTGAATGCGGCAGGCCCGCGCATCCTTGAAGAAGTCGCAGCCGAGCGAGCGCGGCCCAAAGGCTTGCGGGCAAAGCTCCAAAAGCGCCGGGCTGCGAAGAAAGCCAGACGCGCTAAGCGTCGCCGTGACCGCGACGACCGCAAGGACGGCGAGGTCTAAGCGCAACTGCATCTGGGCAACTGCATCTAGGCAGTCTTGTGTGTCCGGGCTGGATTCGCTCGGCTAGCCACCTGCGGCTGCGCCGGTAGCCTCCGCAGCGTGTTCTCCCCCGAACTCGTCCACGCGCTCGGCGTTTGTGGCGAGGCCGCCGAGCGTCGTCGCGTAGCAGCAGAACGAGCGCTCGCTGCAGGTCAGCCGTCGTTCACCGAAGAGGTCTGGCGTTACACCCCGATCGACGACCTCGACACTAGCCAGTACAAGATTGCAGCCCCTGGGGGCGGGGCCGGACCAGCCGGCTTGGCATCTGACATCGACGACGATGCTGCTGCTGTCATCCGCGTGACGAACGGGTCTGTCGTTGAGGTCGAAGTGCGCTCAGACGACATCAGCGTGTTGACCATCGACGACGGTGCCGACGACCTAGTCGGGGCGGTTGCCCCGCAGGGGCCGGATGTCTTTGGCGATTGGAATCTGGCTCTTGCAGCGGCACCTGTGGCTGTCCGCATCGAGCCCAGCGCAGTGGTGACTGGTCCCGTGGTGGTGCATATACATACTGATGCTGCGGGCTTGGCTTGGTTCCCTCGGCTGGTGGTAGTGGCTGGGCCGATGAGCCAGGCCAGCGTGATCGAGCATCACACCAGCGGCGATGAGTCGGCGCTCATCTGCCCGCTCACCGAACTGAGCGTTGGCGATGGCACCCATCTCAGTCATCTCACTGTGCAAGAACTCGGATCTGAGGCGTGGCAGATCGCCAATCACTGCTCCGAAGTGGGCCGCGATGCCAACCTGCGGATCGGGCATGTCGCTATGGGAAGCGCGTACGCCCGGGCTCGCATTAGCACCGACATGACCGGACGCGGCGGACACAGTGAGATTGATGCCGTGTATTTCGGCCGTGGCAACTCCACACTCGATTTCCGTACCTTCCAGACCCATGTGGCACCCCACACCACCTCTGATCTGCTGTTCAAAGGCGCAGTCGACGATCATGCCCGGGCGGTATACAGCGGGCTGATCCGCATCGAAACTGACGCGGCTCATGTTGTTGCGGATCAAACCAACCGGAATCTGAAGCTCTCGCCGCACGCTTGGGCTGAGTCGGTTCCAAACCTCGAGATCGAGAACAACGATGTGCGGTGCAGTCACGCTTCCTCAATCAGCCCTGTGGACCTAGACCAGCGCTTCTACCTCGAGAGCCGCGGTGTGCCGACCGAAGTGGCTGAGGCGCTGGTCGTGCGCGGATTCTTCGACGAAGTGCTCGAAGTGCTGCCCTCTGCTGCCATTGCGGCCTCGGTGCGTAGACGCATCGACGAACTGGTCGCAGCTCCGATCGCCGCGTGACCGAGCCGGTCCGAATGGAGGCACTGCCATGAGCACCACGGACGAAGCCCGAACCGCTGTGCTGTGCCAGCGCAGCGATGTGCCTGACGGCGAAGCCAGGCGTTTCGACATTGAGGGGCACCGCATCGCTGTGGCTCGCATCGGCGACGACTATTACGCCATCGGTGACCGGTGCAGCCACCAGAACTATTCACTGGCGGATGGGTGGGTCTGGCCTGAGGAGTGCGCGCTTGAGTGCCCCCAGCATTCCTCTGCTTTCAATCTGCGGACCGGCGAGCCGAACTGCTTCCCTGCCACTGTGCCGGTTCCGGTGTATGAAATCCGCCTCAATGGCGATGACGTTGCGGTAGTGCTGCCATGAACGCTCCGACGAGCCACACTCTGCGCATTGAGGGGCTGCATGCCACAGCGGGCGGCGCCGAGATCCTGCGCGGCGTCAATCTGGAAGTTTCCTCGGGCCGTGTGCATGCGGTTATGGGGCCCAATGGCTCGGGTAAGAGCACGCTCGCACATGTCGTCATGGGTAGGCCGGGTTATGAGGTCACTGCAGGTTCGGTGACTCTCAACGGAGATGATGTGCTGGGCTTGGCTCCGTGGCAGCGGGCACAGGCCGGTCTGTTCTTGGCGATGCAGCATCCGACGGAGGTGCCCGGTGTCTCCGCTGCGCAAGCCTTGGCGGAGGCCCTCGCCTTGCGAGACAGCAGCAACGGTGTCGATGCGGATCATCTGGAGCGGACGCGCCGGAGGCTCCAAGCCGAAGCCGTAGCGGTCGGGCTGAAGACCGATCTGGTGGAACGCCCGCTTAACGTGGACATGTCGGGCGGCGAGCGTAAGCGCAACGAGACCGTGCAACTTGCCGTGCTGAGACCTCGCATCGCCGTTTTGGACGAGATCGACAGCGGCCTCGACATCGACGCTGTGCGAGCATGTGCTAGCCGCATCGAAGCACTTACCGACGACGGCCTGGGAGTGCTGGCCATTACGCATTTCACTCGAGTATTGGAGTATCTGCGGCCTGATGAGGTCCATGTCATCGTGGACGGTCGCATCGTGGACTCCGGCGGGCCGGAGCTGGCTGAGGCGCTCGAAGCCGACGGCTACGCGCCGTACCTGCCCGCTGAGCCCGCTTCGGGGGTCGCCGTGTCGATTGGTGGGCGCAGCGGCGCAGATTCGTCAACCGCTGATGATCCGTTGGCCGATCCGTGGGCGGACCCGCTCGACGGCCTGGGCTGAACGACGCTGGGCTGAACGACGCTGGGCTGAACAACGCTGGGCTGAACAACGCTGGGGCATCATGTGTTGGGATATGTGCTTAGTGCTGCATGGCTTTGATGTGTGTGGAGTCGGTGTTGACTAGGTGTAGGGACACACAGGTCATAGATACACAGGGAGGGTGATCCGATGGCATGTGAATTGTTGAGCGACGATGCGCTGGAAGCGCTGGCCACTGAGATGGACGACTGGGATGTCTCAGGCCGCGAGCTGCGACGCACGTTTGGTTTCGCAAGTTTTGTGGAGGCGTTCGGGTTCATGGCATCCGCAGCGCTTGTGGCCGAGAAGATGAACCACCACCCCAACTGGTCGAACGTGTACAGCACGGTGGAGGTGACGCTCAGCACGCATGACCGCGGTGGAGTGACCGAGTTAGACGCGGAACTGGCGCGTGCAATGGACGGCCTAGCGGGCGCCGCAGGCTGATCGCTGCTCAATGCGATTGCCACGCTTGAAGCGGCGCTCGGGGTCTGCGCAGCTCCCGGCCATGCCGGCGTTTGAGGGAACAATCACGCCGCAACCGGGTCTGCGTCGCTTAGTGCATCAGCTCTTTGAGTTCTGTGTGCGTTTGCGGCCCGCGCGGGTCACGCTCGGCGTGCGCGGACTGGTGGTAGACCACAAGGGCCGTATCTGCTTAGTGCGACACACCTACCGGGACGGCTGGTTCCTGCCGGGCGGCGGTGTCAAGACCCGCGAGGCGCTGGTGGACGCTGTCGCAAGAGAACTGCGGGAGGAGACCGGCGTGGTCGTCGCTGAGACACCCCACAACGTGCTTGGCGTGTACTCCTCGCGTCACGGCAATCGCAGCGACCACATTGTGGTGTTCGTCGTCACGGACTGGCGTGTAGAGGAGTCCGTTTCTGCGGAGATCGCCGAAGTGGCGTTCTTCGCGCCCGATGATCTGCCGTCGGGCACCACCCCGGGCACGTCACGCCGCATCTCCGAATGGATGACCGGCGTACCCCCCGGCCACCGCTGGTAGCCCCCGCAACAAGCCCACCCCAGACCGCCCGCCACCGCCAAGTCCGCAGCGCAGGTGCTCCTTCAGGACAAGCCGAATTTCTGATCCAGCTTCTGACGTTGCTTCTCGGGGATTCGAGAGAGGGCCGATTCGAGTGCGTCGACTCGTTGCTGGAGCGCGTCGCGCTCTTTTTGCATTGCGTCTCGATCGCTCTCGACCGAGTTCAGTTTGGAGGAGAGCATCTCGCGAAGGCCGTCGATGTCCTTGCCGACTGACGATCCTTGTTCGGCCACGGTCTTGTCTAAAGTCTCTATCTTTTCGGTCACGGTCTGTTGAAGCTCTCGCAGTGGCTCGCCCTCAAGCAGATTTTGGGCTGCGTCCACTGCCGACTGCAACTGCGCCAATGCATTGTCGACTGACGTTGCTACGCCTTCAACGCTGGTCGCGATCTTGCTCATGACCTCAGCTGCTGAGTCGAGAGATTCGGCTGCTGATGACTGACGCTGCTTGGAGTCATGCAATTCTGTTAGTTGTCCTCGCAGAGCCGTCAGCGAGGCGATGGTTTCGTTCCAGCGTTCACGAACAGCGTCAAAGGTGATCTCGTTGTCAGTCATTTATTCTCCTGTAAACGGCTAAGGCCGTGCTCGCGGTTTCGTTGGCGAACTGAATCGATCTTGCCAGTTGGAGCACTGCGAGTTCGCCGTGTCGATGCCAATGATCGTCGAGCCATTGGGTGGTCTCATCGCCGAGAGCTTTGGCTCTGTCCGCTGCACCGATCAGGCCAGCTATGAGATGGTTGGCATCACGTTCTGCCCGTTCCAGCGTTGCGTCGGCCATCGCAGGTTCGTTGTCGTTGCCGACAGGTCCGGTGAGCGCACAGATCACCTTGGCAAGAAGCTGATCTACCTCGTTGTGGTTGGTGCCGTAATCGCCCAGCGCCGAATTCACCGCGTCCTGCATGTTTTGTTCAAATTGGCGCAGATCGCCGTCGCCCAGCAGAGCTTCCGCCAGACCGCGGCTTGCGAGCAGCCCAGGATGCTCTGGGTAAGAACCGAGCAGTCGCGCAGCTGCTGACCGCCACTCTTGCGTATCGCTTTGAGACACGAACAGACCAGCAACCTCATCAGAAGATTCGTCGGTGGGGACTCCGCCCAGCGAAACCCATCCGTCTAGCCAATCGTCGAAGGAGAACGTCGTCTTCTCGGCTAGTTCTTCCATGCGACGAGAGATGTCGCCCTCGTTGAGATACGAGAGAATGCGGTCTCGCAGGATTTGGCCGTTGGACTCTGCTTCGCGGGCTACCAGCCACATTTCTCGCAGGCTGCGCAGCCGTGCCTGAACTATCGTGTCGTAGATGACATCTATGAGGAGCCTGCCGCACTGCTCAACAGCATGACGCACGCTGTCATAGTGCCGGTCGGCCTCAGATCGGATGCTTTCAAGGCGGCCCGGGGCACTCCGCTCAACAAAACCGAGCAGACCCGCAACGATGTCTTCGGGAGAGCAGTCACGGCTGCGTACATTGGCTACTACGCTACCGAATCCACCTTGCAGAGTGTAGTCCTCCACGCACGACAACACGGCCAGTCGGTGCAGCGCGCGTTCGCTGTCGTCGCTGCTCGTGTCTTTTTGTGCCAAGGGGATACCTTGCTTGCCGCTCGACAACTGGTCATACACAGAGAGGAGCGTTTCGTGTTCTATGCTTCGCCGTGGAAATGATCGTTGGAGGAACCACAGCGCGGTGTCTAGGTCGTCGTAACTGTTCGACCTATGTCCAGTGTGCAGTAACTCTTCGTTGAGGTCTGGGTTGTCGTCGGTAAGTATCCATATGCAGTGCGCGTCGGAACCGTCGCGTCCAGCTCGACCCACTTCTTGGTAGTAGGCCTCAATCGAGCTTGGCAGTCCATAGTGGATCACCCAGCGGATATTCGACTTATCGATGCCCATCCCGAAGGCATTTGTGGCCACCATCGTGTTGGCTCGGTCTTGTTTGAAATCCGCTGCGAACTTACGCTTTTTCTCTGTCCATTTATTTGGCGCGAATCCATCGGGTGCGCTGCCTGAGTATACGACAACTGATGGGTGTATTTCTTTTACATGTTTCCACGTCGGCGTGATACCTTTCTTCCCTGTGACGGTGCGAATGAAGACGATCCCAGGGTAACCAATCCCGGGAGTGAAGAAACTCGCTTTCTTCGCGCCAAACCTGCCGGGTAACGCACCCAACTCGCCCGTGAACTTGGCAGCCCGGTTGTCTGGGTTGGTGCGAATCACCCGGAAGTTCAGCTCTTTTCGATCGAAGGTATTGGGGCGAACAACTGAGTTTTCGCGCGCTTGTGAGATGCCGAGTTGGTGCAGCATGTCTTTCAGCACAGGACGCGACGCAGTGCCGGTGAGCGCCAGCAACGGGGGTGGATCCGCACTTTTGCATACGCGTCGCAGCGTGGCTCCGAAGTTGAGATACGCAGTACGGAAGTCGTGACCCCACTCCGAGACGCAGTGGGCCTCATCAATGACGGCGATGTTCACCGGAGCGAGCTGGCATGTCTCCGTCAGCTTGTCTCGGAAGTCTTGACGTTGAAGGCGTTCAGGCGCAACGAACGCAAAATAGGCATTGCCAAGTTCACTCTGCAGATTTTTGTTTTCTGTGCTTATGCCGATGCAGCGATCAATGCCGTGACTGTGTAGTCCTTCGATCTGGTCCTCGATGAGAGCGATAATCGGGTCCACTACGAGGGTGACACCCGGCATGCAGAGTCCAGCCAACTGGTAGATCATGCTCTTGCCGCCACCAGTCGGCAGCAGCACTGCACAGTCATGGCCCCCAAGAATCTCAGTGACGGCCTCCATCTGGCCTTCTCGCAGCTTCTCCTTTGCAAAGACTGCCCGCAGCACCGCTTCGATGACCCTCTGCGACTCACCCGCGTCATCGCATCCCGCGAAAGCAGCGCGACGTTCGGGCAGACTTCCAAAATCGTCAGCCAGCAGAACCGGAACTCCGCATGAACGGATGATGACAGTCTGGTCGTGGGCGGCATCCGGCATCGGTTGGGGTGGCGTGAGATCGCACTCGAGCCGAATCTGTACGTCCGCTGTGTCAGACGGAGGTGTACTGGTCGGCTGCTCCTCGAACGTTGCGGCGGCGGTGCGTACAAACCGGCGAGCGCCGTCACCGCTTGAGAACACGATGCGCTGCGGGGGCGGCAGCTCGTCGTTCCACATGGTGCCAAGTGCGTCAACCAGCCCAAGGTAGGGCCCCACGAGCCCCACTGCCGCCGAAGTCGGATCATGCACTTCAATGTGCCATGTGTCGCCATCGAGCCAACCGGCATCCATCGCCTCGCACAACCCGAGCATCAGCCGGTGTGCTTGCACGGCACCCCAGACCAGAAAGTCGGGCTCTTGGGGCTGTGGCAGCGCCTGCAGCTTCCAGAGCGCGTGCTCAAGGCATCCGCGCTTCGCTGCGTCAGCAGCCAATTCGTAGGTGGGTATTCGGAATGTCTCGATGCCGATGTCAAGCAACGCGGCATCTCGTCGACGGTCGATTTCTTTTTCGTCTTCATGCTGAAGGCCGTCGATCTCGATGACGAACGGGCCAGCGTCGGGCGCCGAACACAGAAAGTCGACTCGGCGCAGGGCTTGGTGTGATACTGCCCCTCCCTGCGTCAGACCGTCTAAGCCGTCATTGTTGCCGTCGGATGCCAAGAGTGCATCCAGTGGTGCTTGTGGCGTGAGCCACTTCACGGCATGGGGAGCGTGCTCTTGGACCAGGGCGACGAACTCCTTCTCGGGCTGAGAGTTCTCGTCAGTCAGTTCAACATCGAACGCTGCATCAGAGTCGTCAGTAACCGCGGGGATTGCGAACACTCTTTTCGTGAAGGTCTGTTTTGGATCTAATATTGGTGCTAGGTCGCCGCGGTAGGCGTTGTTGATGACATGTTCGCCCAGACCCTGCTGTTCCAGCAGCAGTCGCTCGGCATCGGGATGCAGAGGCGGTGCGCTGCCGCGTGCGAGCAGTTTGCGCATGGCCGCAGTCGACGCTTGATGCCCGACGGCATTTCGCGACGGTTCTCTCATTGACCGCGCCACCCAGCAGTTGGCGAGTGAAGCCCAGCGCTCGTCGGGAACGGATCTCAGCGACGCGCCAGCACTGGCATAGTAGGCATCCCAGCCTTCGGCTTTACGACGTTCGGTCGTGCTGTCGCTCCACAGCACCCGGTGTCTCGGAACGAACTGTCGCTGGCTCACTCGCCTCACCTTGATTTGACCATCTCTGACGCATGGACTCTGCAACGAGGCACTGAGAACACTCCAGCTTCGGCACGACACCAGCGACCGGCCCGGCGACACTATAAACCGGCGATCAGCTGTCGGTACCCAGAGCAACGCAGAGCGTGAACGAAAAGGCGATGACAGCCACAACGGTTCAGTTATACTAAGTGGTATGACTCATAAGGTGGGGCCGAAAGGCCAGGTGGTGATCCCCAAGGAGATACGCGACCAGCTGGGCATCCGTCCAGGCGACCGTGTGAGTTTCTGGTGCGATGGCGATTCGGTGAGCGTCCGGCGCGTTGGCGATATCCGTTCGCTGATCGGCATCTTGCCGAGCGAACCCAGCTTGGCTGATGAATTGCTCGCCGAGCGACGGGCTGACCGCGAACGTGACGAAGCTCGTCTGGTCCGCTACGGGGCAATGCTCTCTGGTGAAGACACAGGCGATCACTCTCGCTGATGACGGTTGTGCTCGACACTTGGCCTGTCATGGAGTTCATGCAGGACAGAGCGTCGTTTGAGCGGCAGATGGCTGAGTTGCTTGAAAGCGGGGACGCAATCATGTCGTGGATCAATGTCGGCGAGGTGTACTACTCCGTTCGCCGTCGCTGGGATGCCACGCTCGCAGATCGAGTGCTGTCACATCTCTTGGGCGTTGTCACGACTGAGGCTCCCGATGCGACACGAGTCATCGAAGCTGCGACGATCAAGTCGGAGTTTCCACTGTCGTACGCCGACGCCTTTGCTGCTGCCACAGCTATCGCGCACGATGCCGAACTATGGACCGGCGATCCTGAACTCTTGGTACACGGCGCACCCTGGCGCTGGCGCGACCTGCGCCAAGCGACGTAACGTCCGAATCAGCGTGTACCGGCTGCTTCGTCGAGGCCGGTCGCTAGGGCGTTCCAACCGAGCGTCGCGCACTTGATCCTGACGGGGAACTTCACTACGCCCCGCAGTGCCTCTAGGTCGCCCAGTTTCACCTCGCTGGCTTGCGAGCTGTCTGGATCGTCGCCGAGCGGATCGATAGTTGACGGCTCGTCGTCGAGCGCCTCTCTGCCGTCGCCGCCGATGGATTCCTCATGAATCGACATCATGGCCTTGAACGCGCGGGTCAGACCGCGGATCTCATCGGCAGACTTGCCGATCACCGCCGCCGACATCATCGACGCCGATGCCTGACTGATAGAGCAGCCTTGCCCGGCGAACTGCAGGTCGGTCACCGTGTCTCCGTCGAGTTGGAACGTCAGCACCAACTCATCGCCGCACAGAGGGTTGAACCCTTCGCTGCGATGAGCCGGAGGGCATTCCAGCTCTCCGCGGTTGCGCGGGTTGCGGTAATGGTCGAGGATGATCTCGCGGTACAGGTCTTCCAGCCCGGCCATGTTGGTTGCTCCGTCGTTGGCGTCAGCCGTCTGCCAGCCGTCTGTCAGCCGAACAGCGCGCCGACTTCGTCGAGCGCTTCGTTGAGCGAATCTACGTCGTTAGTGTCGTTGTACACATAGAGCGAAGCTCGCGTGGTAGCACCCACGCCGAGACACCGCATCAGCGGCTTGGCGCAGTGATGCCCTGCACGTACGCAGATGCCGCTTTGGTCGAGTACCTGAGAAATGTCGTGCGGATGGATGCCTCGATACGCAAACGACAGCACACCGCCGCGCTGAGCGGGCTCAGACGGCCCATGCACGGTGATGTCATCGCCGTGACGTTCTGTCAGAGTGCGCAGCGCGTAGCCGGTGAGGCTCACCTCATGCTCGCGCACGGCTTCCATGCCCAAGCTTTCGAGGTAGCGAACGGCTGCTCCGAGACCGACGATCTCAGCGATGGGCGGCGTCCCGGCCTCGAACTTGTGCGGCACTGTGTTGGCTGTGAAGCCCTCTTTGGTGACGTCAATAATCATTTCGCCTCCGCCGAGGAAAGGCGGCATGGCCTCAAGCAGTTCCGAGCGGCCCCACAGCACGCCGATTCCGGTCGGCCCGCACATCTTGTGGCCGGTGAACACCATGAAGTCGGCACCGAGTTCGCCCACATCGGTGGGAAGGTGGGGCACGTATTGACTGGCATCCACACTCATCAACGCCCCAGCGCTGTGAGCGGCTTCAGCGAGGCGGGCGACCGGATTGAGCGTGCCGAGCACGTTGCTCATCGCAGTGACCGAGAGCAGCTTCGCCCCGTCGAGCAGACGGTCAAGCTGAGTGAGGTCGAGGCATCCGTCGCTGGTGATCGGGATCCAGCGGATCTCAAAACCCCGCTCGGCGGCCAGAATCTGCCACGGCACGATGTTGGCGTGGTGTTCCATCTCGCTGATCACCACTGCGTCATTCGGGCCCAAGTTCGCGCTGCCCCACGAGCGAGCCAACAGATTCATCGCTTCTGTGGCGTTCTTGGTGAACACAACTTCTCGTGGGCTGGGCGCTGAAATGAAGCGGGCCACGTCAGCCCGGGCACGTTCCATCTGTTCGGTTGCTGCGGTGGCGATCTCATAGGCACCGCGATGCACATTGGAATTGACGGTTCGGTAGAAGTCGTCCATGGCATCGAGCACCGCCGTCGGCTTCTGCGATGTTGCAGCAGAATCCAAATAGACGATCGGCGCGCCGTGGATGTTGCGCTCGAGCAGCGGAAAGTGCTTCTTCACAGTGCTGTCGATGGCGGCGGCAGTGGCAGCAGTCGCGGTAGCGGCGGCGCTCATGCTGCGGCCCGGCGCTCAAAAGGCTCGTAGCCGTTGCGTTCGAGCTGCGTGGCCAGTTCAGCACCGCCCGAGGCCGCGATGCGACCGTCAACGAGCACATGCACGTAATCGGGCTCAATCTCACCCAGCAGGCGCTCGTAGTGGGTGATGAGTACCACGCCCATGTGCGGCCGTTCGGCTCGCACCTGCTGCAAGCCGGTAGCCACCACCCGCAGCGCGTCGATGTCGAGGCCTGAGTCGGTCTCGTCCAGCACGGCCACATCGGGTTCGAGTAGCGCTAGTTGCAGAATCTCGTTGCGCTTGCGCTCACCCCCGCTGAACCCTTCGTTGAGGTAGCGGTCCATGAATGACTCATCCATGCCCAACCGCGACATCCATTCGCCCATAGCGACGTAGATCTCAATGGCGGACACATCCTCGCCGCGGCGGGCAGAGACGGCCTGTCGCAAAAAGTTGCGCACCGAAACACCCGCAATGTGCTGCGGGTACTGGAAGGCCAAGAACAGCCCCGCCTTTGAGCGCGCGTCGGGTTCCCAGTCGGCGATGTTGTCGCCTCGGAACCGGATCTCCCCGCTGGTCACCTCGTACTCGGGCGATCCCAAGATCGTCGTGGCGAGCGTCGACTTGCCCGAGCCGTTGGGACCCATGATGGCATGGCACTCGCCTTCGTTGACCAACAAGTTCACGCCGCGCAGGATCTGAGGCCCGTCGGCTGCGCGTACGGCCAAGTCGTCGATTTCAAAAAGAGGTGTGCCCGTTTCGGCTTCTTGCACTGTGTCGGACAACGTCATCAGCGAAAGTGTATGGCCGACCCCAAATGCCTCAACCGAGCACGACCTGAGCACTCCGCCTGCCGCGGCACGGTCGGTGCTCAGCGTCGTCGGGCAGCGCCCCAAACCGTCGGCCTCGCCGGTTCGTGGCGGCAATAGACATCCTGCGCCCGCGCCTGTCGGCGCAGCCTCGTATGCGTTTGTGTGATCGAATGAAGAGGTGACCACGAGTTCAACCGACGATCTGGGCGTCTGCGGACTAACTGCGATGCAGATGGCGGCCCTGCTGGCGGCAGGCGAGATCTCTGCTCGGGAATTGCTGGCAGCCCATCTCGAACGGATCGCCGAGGTCAACCCTGCCCTGAACGCAATCGTCACGTTGACATCGGACCTGGCCGCCGAGCGGGCTGCAGCGGCTGACGAGGCGCATGCACGCGGTGAATCTCTCGGATTGTTGCATGGTATGCCGGTGGCGCACAAAGACCTAGCGCTGACGGCTGGCGTGCGGACCACCATGGGTTCGCCGCTGTTCGCAGATTTCGTTCCTGATGTCAACGCTCTAGTGGTGGAACGTCAACGCAAAGCAGGCGCGGTCATGGTGGGCAAGACCAACACGCCCGAGTTCGGTGCCGGGTCTCACACGTTCAATTCCGTGTTTGGTGTCACTCGCAATCCCTACGACATGAGCCGCACATGCGGGGGTTCCAGCGGTGGCGCAGCAGTGGCATTGGCCGCCCGGATGCTGCCGCTATGTGACGGATCGGATCTGGGCGGCTCATTGCGCAACCCCGCTGCGTTCTGCAACATCGTGGGATTCCGACCCTCGCCTGGGCGCGTGCCGAGCGCAACTACCCCAGATGCCTGGTTTCCCCTAGCGGTCGAAGGCCCGATGGGCCGGACCGTGGCCGACGTGGCGTTCTATTTGCAAGCGTTGGCCGGCCCCGACGATTGCTCGCCGATCTCAATCAGTGAGCCGTCCGATGTCTTTGCCGGTTCGCTGGAGCGCGACTTGCGTGGTGTGCGAGTGGCGTGGTCGCCAGACGCTGGCGGATTGCCGGTTGACCCAGCGGTGCGTGCCGCCACAGCGAGTGTTCCCGATGTGCTGACCGACTTGGGCTGTGATGTTGTGGAGACATGGCCCGACCTGTCCGCTGCTCCGCAGGTCTTCGGGGCCCGTCGTGCGTGGCTGTTCGCCACTGGTTTTGGTCACCTGCTTGAGGACCACCGGGACCAACTGAAAGACACAGTGGCGTGGAACATCCAAAAAGGCCTCAAGATGTCGATTGCCGACTACGCCGAGGTTTGCCGCCATCACACCCAACTCTTCGCCCACATGAACGAGTTCATGTCGCCCGGTGGCGATGGCTTTGAATTCTTGGCGTGTCCTACCACTCAAGTGCAGCCGTTCAAGGTTGAAGTTGAGTACCCGACCGAGATCAATGGCGTCAAACTTGAGACCTATATCGACTGGATGCGTTCGTGCAGTGACATCACCGTCACGACTCATCCCGCCATCTCGGTGCCGGCCGGCTTCACCGGCGACAATCTGCCAGTGGGCTTGCAACTGGTCGGCCGCCATCGCGCCGACCGTTCAGTGCTGGAGCTAGCCCACGCTTGGGAGACAGCCACCCGCCATGTCGATGTTCTCCCGGCCCTGCGGCCGCGGTCCTGAATGGTCTCAGATGAGGGATCTCCCCCTCTTCTGTTTTGTGACAAGTTTGTGGCAAGGTTGTAGCTATTACCAAGCCGCTGTGACCGAATCCTGATCGATGCCATGATCGATGCGGTGACCAAGCCGCATTGCCCATCTGGAGACATTTGTGGAGACACTATGAAGCTCTTGGCGTTTGCCGCCTCCAACAGCAGTCAGTCGATTAACCGGCAGCTCGTTGAGTACGCCATCAGGCTGCTCGCCGATGGCGAGATCTCCAATGTGCCCGCTGATGCGCTGGAGATCAGCACACTTGATCTGAACGACTTTGAGATGCCGCTGTTCAGCATCGACCGGGAAGAGGCGACTGGCATACCGCAGGTGGCGCACGACTTCTACAACATGCTTGGTGCAGCGGATGCGCTGCTGATCTCCTTCGCCGAGCACAACGGTTCGTATACCGCAGCGTTCAAGAACCTCTACGACTGGGTATCGCGGATCGACATGCGGGTGTACCACGACAAACCGATCGTGATGCTGTCAACGTCGCCCGGTGAAGGTGGGGCCGGTTTTGTACTGCAAGCCGCCGACCGCCTTGCCAGCTATCGCGGCATCAAAGTGCTGGCCAGCCTTTCTATTCCTCGGTTCGGCGAGAACTTCGACACCGAGATGGGTGCGTTGACGGATCGCAGTCTTGACGCCCAGTTGCGAGAGGCCCTTGCCACCTTGGCCGCAGTGTCCCAGAGAACAGTGTTCTAGGGAACAGTTACCCGAAGAACAGCTACCCAGAGATAGATCTCTGGGTTGTGGCATGGCCATGCGGTGCAGATGTGTCACGCTGGCGCATGGCACGCATCAAGGTGATTCCTGACGACAACTGGGAGGGAGAGCTCGGCGAGATGCACTCCCGAGTGGTGGATCCCGCATGGGGCCGGGTTGACCACATTTTGGCTGTTCACTCGCTCAATCCTCGCGGCATGGCCGCACACCAAGGCCTCTACGAATCGGCGATGGCCAGCACCGCCACATTGCGCAAGGTCGAACGCGAACTCATCGCCTTGGTTGTCAGCCTCACAAACGACTGCCACTACTGAGTGCTCCATCACCGGCGCGGTCTGCGCCGTCTCATCAACAACGACGAACTCGTGGCTGCCGTTGAGCACGACTGGACTGCCGCTGGGCTGTCACCCAAGCGCACTGCCATGCTCCGCTACGCCGTGAAGTTGACCGAGTCACCCGCAGCCGTCAACGATGCCGATGTCGATGCCTTGCGCGAAGCCGGCTTCGGTGATCGCGACATTCTTGACATCACCGAAGTGGTCGCCTACTACGCGTACGCCAACCGAATAGCCGACGGGCTCGGCATAAGTGCCGAACCTTGGATCAACGACTGAAATCTCTCAAGCATCTTGTGGTCGGCGGGTGTGGCCCCGCAGATGCGGCGTTGGAGAGCACGACCACTGCCCAGTTCGCAGTACGGGCCAACCTCGGCTACCCGCATTACCTACCGGGCCCAACCATCAACGGATGCGCTGTTTGTTGAGGTAGAGGCGGCCTATGTGCTCCGGGCGGACACGGAATTTGGTGCCGTGGTCGCGCATTCCGTGACTGCCCGGTGATGACTCTCGTGCGTCAAAGTCAATGACGATGACTCCCCGTTCGACTTCCTCGAAGAAATTCGTGAGGCTGAACGTGTCGTAGGCATCAGCCCGCAGGAACCGCACCTGCTAGCCTTGACGCTCCCCTTGAACCAGCAACAGCCGTCTCAATTTGGCACCCACAGCCCCCAGCAGCGTGTCTTTTGACCAGCAAGGCACAGGGTCGCCATTACCGTCCCTGAGACGCACCACGAGCATTCCGGCGTCGTGGACCGGTGTGAAGCGTTGAACGTTTGACCGCGAGGTTGGATCAACCGTGTGCCGAAAACTGAGCCTGCCGTGAAGATCAAGCTTGCCGTACTCGCGAACCATGAACCGGATGATCTCGGGCGAGTTATCCGGCGTCTTGTGGAACAGAGTTAGCAGGTTAGTTCTGGGTGTGTATCACTTCAGCTCCCACCCGAGTGCATCGGGTATATCCGCTGAGCCTGGGTCAAAGCCGAGTTGGTGCTCCAAGTAAGTGCCGGGCGCGCCGGTGCCCCTGTAGGGCGACCGGTCTGGCATGGTATGCCAGCCGACTTCAATCAAGCCCGTGACAGCAGCAAAAAGTTCGCGTTTGTTCCTGGGAATACTCACTCAGCCATGCTTCCATGTGAAGCGATTCGATCGCGGGCCAACGTGCAATACTCCTCGGAGAGTTCCAGCCCGATCCATTGCCGGTCCTCGGCTAGCGCCGCGACAGCGGTAGTGCCGGACCCCATGAACGGGTCAAGCACTACGCGGCCAGTGGTGGAAGCGATGCAGCGTTGAGCCAGTTCAACGGGGAACGGTGCAGGATGTGGGTTTCGGGACTCTTGGGGGATACGCCACACGTCGCCCTGCGATCCCGTACCCTTCGCAAGCCGGAAACTTGGCTTGCAGATCAGGTACACCACTTCGTAGGTTGGCAGGAAGTAACCGGGGTTGTGGTTGAAGCCGCCCGCCCGCTGCCAAATGATGATCTGGCGCACGGGGAACCCGTCAGTGATGTCATCAGCAAGACGCTGCCATAAGCCGCCCTGCACTCGCCATTTGTGGTTGTAGAAGATCGCTCCATCATCACGAAGGACACGCATCATGGCCTGCAGGCATTCGCGTTGCCAAGCGATGTACTCGTCGTGCGGCATCGCGTCGCTGTGGCAGTCGTAGCCGGCTTGCAGCGCCGCCTTCGGCCACTTGCCGCCGCGACCGTCCTTAAGCCCGTTGCCGGTGCTGTTCTTGATGTTGTACGGCGGCGAAGTGACCACGACATCAACCGAACCGCTGGGCATATCGTTCATCAAGGTCAACGCGTCGCCGCAATGCACCTTGCCTAGCCACTGATCGATCAGATTCGGTTTAGATCGAGTGACGGGCTCAAGAAGCGCGATGTAGGTCGCTTCGTCGAGAGAGGCTGTGGGCCGTTGCAAGAGGCCATCGTATTTCTGGGCTTGGGCCATATCCAAGAACTAGACGAGCAGTGTGACACGGACGCGGACCAAACCTCAGTTGAGACAGTGTGTTGATCTCTCCGCACTGTGTTTTCGCACTGTGTCTGGGCATGTGTCTAGGTATGGGTTTGGGCATTGAGGTGCTGTCGGCACGGGCCTACCTTTGTTCGGTAGTCTGCCGTTCGTGTCCGAGTCAGGTTTGTCGGGGTCAGTTACGGCGATTGAAGCCAGCGGACTGGTGCGCTCCTTCGGTGCCAAGCGGGCGGTTGACGGGGTGGACTTGATGGTCAGCGAGGGGGAAATCTTCGGATTCTTGGGGCCCAACGGCGCCGGCAAGAGCACCACAGTGCGGATGCTGTGTACGTTGCTGCGCCCTTCCGCGGGTATGGCAAGGGTGGCCGGCTACGACGTCAACAAAGATCCCGGCGAGGTGCGTATTCGCATCGGCGTGGCGATGCAGGAAGCTGCGTTGGACGAGAAGCAGACGGGCCGTGAGATCCTTGACCTGCAGGCCCGTCTGTACGGGCTGCGCTCGTCGGACCGGCTGGCCTCCATCGAACAGGCCATCGATCTCGCTGACATCGGAACTGCCATTGACGACCGCATTGCCACGTACAGCGGCGGCATGAAGCGGCGACTAGACCTCGCAGCCTCGCTAATCCACGCGCCCGAGGTGATTTTCTTGGACGAGCCCACCACGGGACTCGACCCAGTGAGCAGAGCACAAGTGTGGGAGGAGGTTCGACGGCTCAACCGCGAGCTGGGGGTGACCGTCTTCCTCACCACCCAATACTTGGAAGAAGCAGACGCCTTGGCCGACCGGGTGGCGATCTTGGCCGATGGTCGCATCGTGGAACAGGGCACGCCTACGGAGCTGAAGCGAGCCGTCGGATCCGATGTCGTCGTGGTGGACCTTGAGCCTCAAGACATCAGCCGGGCAGCGGAAGCAGCGGCGACAGTGCATGGAATCGGCAGCGTGACGCCGGGCAGACGTGGTGTCACCATCTCGACATCCGACGGTGCCGGACTTGTCGGTGCGGTGGCAGTGGCGCTGGCGAGCGCCGATGTCCATCCGACAGCGTTGACGGTACGCACGCCGTCGCTCGACGATGTCTTCCTCCAAGCGACCGGCTATCGCATGGCCGCAGCCGAGGAAGCCGCAGCCGAGGAAATCGACGACAAAAATCGAGATGGCCAGCCGACAGATGCGGAAGCAGGAAGATGACTGTGCCTACCAGCAAACTCACACCTGGCAAACTCACACCTGGCAAACTCACAGCTGGCAAACTCATGGCTGGCGGCGGGCTGACGAACCGTGTCAGCTTTTTGACCGACATTGCCACCATTGCCCGACGTGCAGTGCGCAGCGTGCTGCGCGAACCCGAATTCGTGGGACCGGCGCTAGTAATCCCGATTTTTTTCTTCGTCGTGAATGTCGGAGCGCTTGAGCCGTTCGTCGAAGCGGGAGCCGCCGCAGGCGGGTCAGCAGGAGTGGCCGATTACCGGGCCTTCCAACTGCCGGTGGCGATCATCTTCGCTGTGACTGGCATCTCGCGTGCCAGCGTGCTCGTGATTGACATTCAGTCTGGCTATCTAGATCGGATGCTCGTGACGCCGATACGGCGATCCACCCTGCTGCTGGGGCTGATGGTGGCAGACATCGTGATGGCGCTCGGACTCGCGTTCTTCGTCATTGTCATGGGGCTGATCTTCGGCGTGTGGTTTGAGACCGGCATCTTGGGATTGGTCGTTTTCTTGCTTTTGTCGGTTGCGTGGAGTCTCGCCTTCACCGGCTTTCCCTACACCGTTGCTCTACGTACCGGCAATCCTGCTGCGGTCAACTCAGCGTTCTTGATCTTCTTCCCGTTCGCGTTCTTGACACCCGCGTTCTTGCCCCGTGAGTTGATGTCGGGTTGGTTGCGCGCAGTTGCAGCATGGAACCCAGTTACGTACCTGCTTGAGGGCATGCGCACAATCCTGTCTCAGGGCTGGGATGGCGCAGCTATTGCCAAAGGCGCAGCCGCAATCGCCGGGCTTGCAGTAGTGACTTTCTTCATGGCGTTCCGGTCGCTAGCCAAACGCGTAGCAACCGGCTAACACCAGAAGAGTTCTGGTCATCCGGCGAACCCGACGATGACGAAGAGATCGGGTACAGCGATGGTGAGACCCATCTAAGTGGGTCCCATCGATAAGGCCACTCTCTTGGCGCAGGCCGCTTCACGGGGTTACCAGCCGCGGTCGATCCATTCTTGGAGATGCGGCGACTCGTTGCCGATGGTGGTGCCGCGTCCGTGGCCGGGCAACACCACGGTGTCGCCCTCAAATACGGCAAACAAGCGATCCTCGATGCTGCGAATGATCTGATCGAAATCGCCGCCGAAGCCGGTGGCACCTGGCCCGCCCGGGAACAGCGTGTCGCCGGTGAACAGCAGCGGTGTGCCCTCCACATGAAAGCTCATAGACCCCGCAGTGTGACCCGGGTTGTGGATAGTGCGGATGCGCAGCCGACCAACTTCAAGCACAGAGTCGTCTTCCAAAATGAGGTCGTAGCTGGGCAGCATCGACGAGTCCTCAGCGGTGATGGCTACTTCGATGCCGGCATCGCGCACAGCCGGCACGGCTTGGATGTGATCCCAGTGCCCGTGTGTCTCCACGACCAGCGTCACTCCGAGCGTGCGACACACCTCAAGCAGACGTTCGTGCTCGTTCGCAGCATCGATGAGCATCGCTTCGCCGGTTTCGGTGCAGCGGACGGTGAAGACGTTGTTGTCGAAGTCGTCAGGAAAACTGTGAGGCAGATCGCCGTCGACCGGGCGGACGACATGCTTGTGGACTTCGATGCCGGTTGCGGACCAGTGCAGTGCCATAGCTGCATCCTAAGAGCAGGCCCGCAGCGAGCGTGATACTGGGCTGTTTGAGGCTGGGCTGTTTGAGGCTGGGTTGTTGCGGACTGGGCTGTTTGAGGCTGTTGCGGACAGGCGATGTTGTGATCAGGCTGCCTCTACCTGAACGGTGATGCGGTGCCAGCCTTCGGCACCGTCGGGCCGGACATCCTTGGGTCCTTCGGGCTGGGTCATGCCACTGCCGTCGATGGCTCGCACTTGCAGCGAATGCGTGCCCGCTGAAGGCGTCCATGGCAGATACCACTGCACCCAGCTCTCGTCTCCTAGCGCCTCGCCGAGGTCGCACTGCTGCCACGAACCGCCGTCAATACGGACCTCAACTGCGCTGATGCCGCGTGTCGGTGCCCAAGCGATACCGGCTATGGCAGTCTCGGCGTCGGCGGTGGGTCGGTCGCCGCTGGCCGGCACGTCAATGCGGCTCTGGGTCTTCATCGGCCCTCGTTTAGACCAGCCCCGAGGTACCCAGTAGCCGTCGAAGCCATCCCAAGTAGTGAGGTGGATTTCCTCAATCCATTTGACGGCTGAGACATACCCGTACAACCCTGCTACAACGAGACGTGCGGGGAAGCCGTGCCGTGTAGGTAGTGGTTCGCCGTTCATGCCGACGGCGAGAACGGCATTGCGACCGTCATAGAGCGCCGGTGTCGGGAAGCCGGCTGTCCAGTCGTCAACCGAACGACCCACGACTTGATCGGCACCGTCTTGCACGCCCGCTCGCTCAAGCAAGTCCACGAGCGGCACGCCGGTCCAGACCGCATTGCCGACGAGGTGGCCTCCTATGCGGTTCGATACGCACGACAGCGTGATGACATGCTCTTGCAAGTCCATCGCCAAGATCTCATCAAACGTCAGTTCGTAGGGCCGGTCAACCATGCCGGTGAAGCTGAGCTTCCAGTTCGCCGGGTCAACCTGGGGCACGGTCAGTGCGGTGTCTATGCGGTAGAAGTCGCTGCTGGGTGTCACGTAGCTCGAAATGCCACCGATCTCGTCAAGGGTGTCGAGCGCAGCCACTCGGGCGGCCACCGACGGCCCAGCCGCAGTGGTCGCAGTCGCCCCGGCGCCAGGAGCTGTGCCGCCCGCTGCTGTCGTGGCAGTCGGCCCAGCGGTGCCTAGGTCGATGCTGGCTCGGGCGGTCTCCGCCGCCGACGGGCCGCGCACGCTCCGGCCCAATGCCACAAGGCCGACCGCAGCAACACCAGCACCGCCGATGCCGAGCAAGAACTGACGACGGCTGGCATCTGGCACGCTGCCGATCCCGGCTGCGGTGCTGGCCACCGCATCGCTATCGCTGCTTGGCTCGCCGCTTGGCTCAAGTGGTTCGCCGGCTCGGTGTGCCTCAGGGCCGCCTGCTTCGGAGTGGGAGGGAGCGAGTCTCAGCAAAATCATGAGCGTGAAGGCACCGAGTGCCGCCGCCGCCAACGCCACGAGCCAAGAGCCGATAAACGGGCTCATGGGGTTGCGAGCGGCCGTCCATCCGCCGATCACACCGAACGCGGCGAATCCCGCATAGGGCACCCAACGCCGACGCGGCACCAGCGCGCAGGCACCGAGAAGTCCACCGACGATCAACGAGACACCGACGATGCCGATTGCCAGCACGGCCTTGTCTTTCTCACCGAACAGCTCGATGCTCAGCCTGACGGCCCAGTCGGGGGAATAGTCCACCAATGCCTCACCGACTGCAACCACTAGCGACGGGATGGCATCAACGAGTCCGTCCACCAACTCACCGAACGCCAAGGCCACCGCCGCGCCCGCAACGCCCGCCAGTAGACCCACCCCGGCACCCGGACGACCGATCAATCGCCTCACGCGCAGGACTCTAGCTGACGTTCATCTGCTAGCGATGAGCCGAATCTGCGTCTGAGTGATAGAACTTCGGCTGGCTGTTTTGACTGGCTGTCTTGACTGACTGGTTTGAGATGGCTGAAATGACCCAAATGACCGAATGGCTACAACGGCTATTGTGTCGGTGCCTGTGATGTGTCTATTTGCAGGCTGCGTCGGCCCAGAGGAGTGTCCGTGAACTTTGCATTCACCGAGGAGCAGGAAGAGCTCCGCAACTTCGTTCGCTCGTTCTTGGAAGACAAGTCCTCTGAGGCCACCGTCCGGGAACTCATGGAGACCGACGACGGCTACGACCCGGCGGTCTGGTCGCAGATGGCTGAACAGCTAGGGCTGCAGGCGCTCATCATTCCTGAGGAATATGGCGGGCAAGGAGCCAGCTACGTGGAACTCGGCATCGTGCTCGAAGAGATGGGTCGCAGCCTGCTGTGCTCGCCGTATTTCTCGACGGTGGTGCTCGCCGGCAACGCCATCTTGCACTCAGGGAACGAGAAAGCTAAAGAAGAACTGCTCGCCGCCATCGCGTCGGGTGAGATCATCGCCACCTTGGCACTAGCTGAGGCGAGCGGCAGTTGGGATGCTGAGGGGATTGAAGTAGAGGCTTCCGACACAGGCGACTCGGCCACCATTTCGGGCGAGAAGATGTTTGTGACCGACGGCGGCACAGCGAACCTGTTCGTGGTAGCGGCGCGCTGTGGCGGCGGCATCCATCTGTTCACGGTGGAAGGCGACGCGGAAGGCCTCAGCCGAGAGAACCTCGCCACGATGGACCAGACCCGCAAGCAGGCCCGCATCACCTTCAACAACACGCCCGCCAAGCACCTGTGCGACACCGACAATTTTGCGTACATAGACAAAGTGCTTGACCTAGCCGCTGTCGCATTGGCCAACGAGCAGGTGGGCGGCGCCCAGTTCGTGCTTGACATGGCAGTGCAGTACGCCAAGGACCGGGTGCAGTTCGGGCGCCCGATCGGTTCGTTCCAAGCCATCAAGCACAAGTGCGCCGACATGCTGCTCGAAGTTGAGTCGGCCAAGTCGGCTGCTTACTACGCGTCGTGGTGCGCGTCGGAAATGAACGAAGAATTGCCGTCGGTGGCGTCGCTGGCTAAGGCGTATTGCTCTGAGGCCTACTTTCATTGCGCCGCAGAGAACATCCAGATTCACGGCGGCATCGGCTTCACGTGGGAGCACCCTGCCCACCTGTACTTCAAGCGTGCAAAGAGTTCTGAGCTGATATTCGGCGATCCTGCGTACCACCGGGAGAAACTGGCTCAGCGCATCGGCTTGTAGACCGCATCGGCTTGTAGATACTGCGCCGAAGCCATCAGGGAAACCCTCAGAACGGTCGGCGCGTTGCTTCGGCCACCTCTTCAGAAGCCCCTTTGGACATTGACCTTCAGGAGCTGCCCGTGGTCATCGCGGTTCTCGTCATCTCCTTGGTGATCGGCTTCGTAGTAGCTGCGGGCGCGGTGGGCTCACAGGCGCATCTGCTCGGCCGCCAGCGTCGCGAACCCGTGTGGCGACTCGCCGAGGCAGCGCTGTACGTGGGTGATCTGCTGCCCTATGACATCGCAGCCGATCTAGATAACGCAGGGCTTGAGGTGATATTGCGGGCGCATCTCAACCAACTGCAGTTCGAGCCCGCACCCTCAGAGGGCGACGCAAGCGACCCGCCTGCCGATGCTGTGTCTGATCCTTTGACCGAGTCGGTACTCAAGGATCGTGCCTCGCCTACGAATCTTTACCGAGTGCTCCGTCGTGACGGTCACGAAGTCACGCTTGAACAAGTCACTGCCGTCAGCGACGCGCACATGGACTACCTGCAGCGCATCGGAGCGCTCGCGGCCGTACGCAGCGTCACAGGCTGAACCCCGCCTTGGTGCCGCCCGACGGCAGAATGTGAGCTATGGACATTCCGAGGGAACTCATCGGCCGTCGGTTCGTGGGCGACAAGCGCAATCAGGTCGTCTACGACATGAAATGTGAACCCGACGATCCAGCAGCAGCGCAAGAGCTAACAGATGCAGTTGCCGACATTGCTAAAGCTCAGGCTTTTGCCACCTTCGGACCTGACGAGCTAGCTGAGGCGCGTAACCGTGGTTACCGCTTGTCGCGTCTGTGTCGTTAGTCTGCGTTGTTAGTCCGTGTCGTTAGTCTGTGTTGCTAGGAATGGCGCTAAGGCAATGGCGCTGCGCTCGGCGATGACGCTCCGAACGGCGCCAGATCGCCACCGCGCAGCGACGTGAGCACCGACGTCACCGAGATCGTTATTGAGGGTGAGGGCGACCCGAGCCTGGCGGCGATTTTGGTGCGTCCGAAGCGTCCCGTCCGCAGCGGGCCGGCCGTGGTGCTCTGCCACGGCTTCCCGTCGATCCAGCGACCCGGTGAGCCGAATCGCACCTATCAGCTGTTTGCTGAGCGAATCGCCGAGGCTCAAGGGTGGACCGTCCTCGCAGTGAGCATGCGCGGCTGCGGTGAATCCGAAGGCGATTTCTCGTTGCTCGGCTGGATAGACGACATTGGCCGCTCGGTCACACATGTTCTGTCAGTGGGCTGTCGCGGTGTGTGGCTGGTGGGTTCAACGACCGGAGGCTCGGTGGCGATCCTGGCGGCGGCGCAGGATGCTCGCATACGCGGCGTGGCGGCAATGGCACCTAGGGCAGATTTTGACGACTGGGCAAGCGACCCCAAAGCGTTCTTGCAGCATTGCCGCAACGTGGGTGTCATCCGCACCGAGGGTTTCCCGTACTCGCTGAGTGCCTGGAATCGCGAGTTGAAGCAGCACCGGGCGATGGACGCTGTAAGCGGGCTGGCTGACCGTCCGCTGCTGATCTGCCACGGCATCAACGACCGTCAGGTGCCCTATGCGGAGGCACGCCATCTCGCCTCGGGTCACCCGAACGCAGAACTGCGCCTCATTGAAGGTGCCGATCACCGCATCCGTCACGACCCGCGGGCGGTAGCAATCCTGCTGGGCTGGCTCGAACGCCAAGCCGCCGCCCAGTACACCTAAACACGGGCAATTTGCTGTTTGCCGATTCGTCAGTTGGGGGATGGAGAGTTTCACCCGTCTTGGGTTTACGTTGCCGGATCGATTTCGCCGGTGGCGAGCAATGCGCGCAGCCCCTCTTCGTTGAGGATCGGCTTGCCTAGTTCGGCCGCTCGATTCAGCTTGGCCTGTCCTGCGCGTTCACCGGCGACCAGCGCATACGTGCTTGCGTTCACCGACGATGTGGATTTGCCGCCTCGCTGGACAACGGCTCGCTTTGCCTCGTCGCGACCGATGAACCAGCCGTCAAGGTTGCCAGTGATCACCACCGATCGGCCCGCTAGCACCTGCGGAATCTCAACTACATGGCCGCCAGATTCAGCAGTGTCAACAGTGTCAACGATGTCGAATCGCACCCTTGCGGACCGCAACTTGCCAACCAAGTCTCGGTTGACATTGTCGGCGAAAAAGTCGACCACGCTGGCTGCTATGACAGGTCCGATTCCGTCGAGTTCCTCCAACTCGTCTATGCCTGCGTTGATGATTGCGTCTAGTGAGCCGTAGCGCTGTGCGAGCAGTTCCGACGCTGTGGGCCCGAGATGCTCGATGCCCAGTCCGATGAGCAGGCGTTCTAGAGGAACATGACGGGCCTCACTGATTCTCTGGACGACATCGCCGGCTGATTTCCATCCGAAACCTTCCAAGCCGTCAACTACTGCCGGGTCGAGTGATGCCAGCGCGATGCATTCCGGTGCTGCGCCCATCAGCACGCCGCCGTACCCGTACCGCTGCGGTGTGCTCGCAGGACTCGCCGACGGCGATGACGGTGATGGCGATGACGCTTGTGACGGCGCCTCCCCACGCCGCCGGTCTGCGAACTGCTTGCGAGCAGGCCGGTTGAAGGGACGACCAGCATGAGCCAAGCCGCCATCGGCGGCGAGGTCTTCTGCGCGGATCTCAAATAGGTCTGCTGGATCGCGCACCCACTTGCGGTCGAAAAGATCCGCAATTGTGCTCTCACCTAGTCCTTCAATGTCCAAAGCGCCTCGGCTCACAAAATGCCTGATGCTCTCAGTGAGACGCGCTCGGCACCTGCGGTTGAGGCAATAAGTGTTTGCGTCGCTTGGTTCCCGTCTGAGGGGTTGTTGGCACTCGGGGCACTCGGTTGGAAAAGTCCATTCGTGACAACCGCCGGGACGATTGGCTAGCACCGGCCCGACCACCTCAGGAATGACATCTCCTGCCTTGCGGACGATGACCGTGTCGCCGGGCCGTACGTCCTTGACGGCGACTTGGTCGGCGTTGTGCAGTGTGGCCACGCTCACCTCGGACCCGCCCACCATCACTGGCTCTAAACGGGCAAAGGGCGTTGCGCGTCCGGTGCGGCCGATGGAGACCTCTATATGTCTCAGCAGTGTCGTGCGTTCTTCGGGGGGGAACTTGTAGGCGACAGCCCAGCGCGGTGCCCGACTGGTCTCGCCCAGCGCCTCCCGCAGCGCCAAGTCGTCGAGCTTGACGACAACCCCGTCGATCTCGTAGTCGGGTCGGTGGCGGTCTGTTTCCCACTGTCGGCAGTACCTCACGACGTCGTCGAAATCCTCAAATGTTGCGATGTGAGGATTGACTGGCAAGCCGAGTGAAGCGAAGTACGCGAACAGGTCGGTCGCATTTGTAACAGGCGGAGCACCCCCTGTCTCCCCTGTCTCCCCACGGTCGTAGCTCCAGAACGAAAGGTTGCGACTGGCGGTGAGGTTGGGGTTTTTCTGTCGCAGGCTGCCAGCAGCAGTGTTGCGGGGGTTGCGGTAATCGGGGTACTGCGCGTGGGCTGCTATGAGCTTGTTTTTCGGATCTGCTTCCCACTTAGCGGCCAGACCTCGCGATGTCTGCGCTGCGGTCGGTTCACTGGCGATGAATTTCTCCCGCGCTGCGGACTGGGAGCGGTTGAGTGCCTCAAATTCGGTGATCGGCAGGTAGACCTCGCCCCGGACTTCGAGCACATCGGGGAAATCGCCCTGCAAATGCTCGGGAATGTCCGCAATGGTCCGGACATTGGCGGTGACATCCTCGCCGACACGTCCGTTGCCGCGTGTCACTGCACTATCGAGACGACCTTGCACGTAGCGCAGCGAGACAGCCAACCCATCGAACTTAAGTTCGCAGATGAATCTCGGTGGTGGCCCAGAGACTTGGGCATCTGCCCGGTCTCCTTGTGCCCGGTCTCCTTGTGCCCGGTCCCCTTGTGTTGCCGCAATCCCACGCATGACACGTCCGCGCCATGCGTTCAGCTCGTCAAGATCCATCGCATTGTCGAGTGACCTCATCGGCTTGGAGTGAACGACCGATTCGAATTGCCTTGAAATCTCGGCACCTACCCACCGAGTGGGCGAATTGGGGTCTGCTTCGGCGGGATAGCGCTCTTCTAGTTCGGCCAGCTCACGGCGCAGGTCGTCATAGTCGCTGTCGGGCACGGTCGGCGCGCTGTCGCAGTAGTACTCAACCGCGTAGCGGCTGACCAATCCCACAAGGTGCCGCATGCGCCGCAGGTCGCTGTGCTGGCAATCCGCACCGACTGTGCCTGCATAAGCGATATCGGTCACTGCCAAGTCAGTCCCACCTGTGTCTGTTGGCCCTGTGTCTGCTGGCTCTGCCTCTGCTAGCGCTGCGTCTGCTGGCTTCATGAGAGCGACGCTACTGAAGGGGTGTTGCGCATTCGCCTCGCTCACCGGAGGCGGCGGCGAGGCAGCGGCGACGCAGCGACGATGCGACGCGAGCCGTCAGAGCCATCGCAGAATGGAAACCGCGCGCATCGGGTTGTGCCGCCACACTCATGGGGTGCGGGCGTCGTTGCGAGCTCATCCGACTCTGTGGTTGTTGCGGCTGCTGTGGCTGGCGGCACCGTGGAGCGTTGGGGCAGCAGCGGCAGATGCGCTCGGTGCCTATTCGCCGGTGACGGCCCGAGTCTTGAGCGTCGAACTCTGGGCTGGCTGGGGACTCGTGTTGATGGCGACGTTCGTGCGGCGGCCTTGGGCGCTCACTGTCGTCCGCATCGCTGCGCCGGCTGGTGTCGGAGTAGCGATCGGAGCGGCCGTGGCTGCCGCTGCGGCCGATGGCGACCTCGAAGCGTTGCGTGCGGCAACGGCTATTGCCAGCACAGTCCTCACCGGAGCCGTAGCGCTGCTGCCCGAAACCGCGAACGCCATGGTTGACGGGCTCAGCTACGGCAACGAGCGGCGGATGTTGTTGCGCGCGCCGTTCATTTTGGTCATCGCGCCGATTCCGCTGGTGTGGACTGCTGTCGTCGCCGCAGTGACGCTTCCGTTGGTGCTGTGGGCTGTCGGGCAGTGGATCTGGGCATTGGCGACGACTCTTGCGGGACTCGCTGTTGCAGCGCTGGGCTTCCGGTCGCTCCATCAACTCGCTCGCCGCTGGGTTGTCTTCGTTCCCAACGGTCTCGTCCTGCATGACCATATGGCAACCCAAGAGCCGTTTCTGCTGAGGCGAGCCGATGTGGCAGCGCTCGGTGCTGCTCGGGCTGACATAGATATTGAAGCTCACGACCTTGTGGACCTCAGTGGCAACGCGTTCGGTGTTGTGCTGTTGGCAGAGCTAAGCGCCGAGGTTGAGTTGGTGCCCCGCACGACCGGCACCACACGAGTGCGTCGCGTGTCGCGGGTGCTATTTAGCCCCACCCGCCCAGGCGAGGTGCTTGCTGAGGCTGCTCGGCGACGAATTCCTCGCTAATGCTGCGCCGGTACGCTGCCGCCTGCCATGGGAGAAGCGACAACGGCGATCACCGCAGAACAGGTGGCTCATGTGGCGCGACTGGCTCGCATCGAACTCACCTCAGACGAAATCGAGCACTACACGAACCACCTCGGCAGCATCTTGGACCACGCTGGTCAACTCGAAGACCTCGATCTTGCTGACGTGCCCCCACTGGCGCATCCCTATCCGCTCCGCAACGTCTTTCGCGAAGACACCGCCGCGGCGACCCTCGACCGCAATGAGGTGCTGGCTCAAGCGCCTAGCGCTTCAGCGGGCCGCTTTGAGGTACCGCCGGTGCTCGGTACTGAGTCTTGAGTGACCCATGGCATGCGCTGCGTCATCCCAATGAGCACCGCACGCGCGCTGGCCGAAGATGTGCGCTCGGGCACCCGTCGCGCTGCTGATGTCGTAGAAGAATGCCTCGCCCAGATTGAGTCCCACGACGGTGATGTGCATGCGTTCAACACCGTGACAGCGGAGGCTGCCCGTGCAACCGCACAGGCCGTTGATGCCGCTGTAGCTGCAGGTCGCGATCCAGGTCCGCTGGCGGGTGTCCCCGTCGCTTACAAAGACAACTTGTGTACGCGAGGTGTGCCAACCACATGCTCATCGCGTGTGCTCGAAGGCTGGCTCCCCCCCTACGACGCCACGGTGGTGCAGGCGATGTCAGATGCCGGTGCCGTCATGATCGGCAAGACCAATTTGGACGAGTTCGCTATGGGCAGCTCGACGGAACATTCCGCATTCGGGCCTACCCGCAATCCCTACGACTTAGACCGAGTGCCGGGAGGTTCCAGCGGTGGCTCGGCTGCTGCTGTTGCGGCCGGCTTTGCGCCGCTCGCCCTCGGCTCAGATACTGGCGGTTCCATCCGCCAGCCGGCCTCGTTGTGCGGCATCGTCGGCATCAAACCCACCTATGGCCGCGTGAGTCGCTACGGGCTAGTGGCGTTTGCCAGCTCGTTTGACCAGATCGGCCCCTTCGCCGCTGATGTGGCCGATGCGGCCCTTGCACTCAAGGTCATCAGCGGCCACGATCCAGCCGACAGCACTTCGATTCCGTCTGCTGTGCCCGACTACGGTGCCGCAGTGCAGCGAGGCGTCGAGGGTTTGCGGGTGGGCTTAGTAAGCGAGTTGATCGGTGGTTCCCCGAACGACCTCAGCACAGGTGCCTGCGAGTCTGAGCTACTGGCTGGCATCGACACCGATGTCACCGAGCAAGTGCTACGCGCGGCTGACGCGCTCGCAGCTGCTGGCGCAACTATCGGATGGGCCTCCGTGCCTGCTGTCACGTACGGACTTACGGCGTACTACCTCATCGCGCCCGCGGAGGCCTCATCGAATCTGGCTCGCTACGACGGGACGCGCTACGGGTTGCGCATAGACGGCGCTGACGCAGAGGAGATGAATCGAGGCACGAGACGGTCGGGTTTTGGCGATGAGGTCAAAGCACGCATCATGTTGGGGACCTTCGCTCTCAGCGCGGGTTACTACGACGCTTACTACGGCAAGGCGCAGCGGGTTCGCATGCTCACGCGGCGAGATTTCGATGCTGCCTATGCCGATTACGACGTGCTGCTCTCACCTACTTCGCCTTGCGTGGCGTTTCGTTTCGGCGAGCGCGCCGACCCGATGACCATGTATCGATGCGACACCTGCACGATCCCCTCCAACCTGTCGGGAGACCCGGCTATATCGGTGCCTTTTGGGACTGGCGCAGCCGACTTGCCGGTAGGCGTTCAGGTGATGGCACCGACGCTGGGGGAGGAGACCATGCTGACGGTGGCGGCAGCGATCGAACGTGCTGCGCCAAAGCTGGCGGCACCACCATTGGCGACTGGTTCATTGCCGAGCGCAGCACCATGACCGCCAAGTGGGACATCGTGGTCGGGCTTGAAGTCCATGTCGAGCTGGCGACTAAGACGAAGCTCTTCTCCGCGGCACCTAGCCGGTTCGGTGACGAACCGAACACCAACATTACGCCTGTGTGCTTGGGTCTGCCTGGCTCGCTGCCGGTGCTGAACCGCCGTGCGGTGGAACTGGCCATCGCCGTGGGACTTGCGCTCAACTGCGAGATTCGGCCGTCAGTGTTTCACCGCAAGAACTACTTCTATCCCGACATGCCCAAGAACTACCAAGTCAGCCAGTACGACCAGCCGATCTGCGCGGATGGCTGGCTGGACGTACCCAGCGGCCCCAGGGTGGGCATCGAGCGGGCACATCTCGAAGAAGACGCCGGCAAGACCACCCATGTCGGCGGTGCTGAGGGCCGCATCCACGGTGCCGTCGGGGCGCTGGTCGACTACAACCGGGCAGGCACGCCGCTGCTGGAGATCGTCTCGGGGCCCGACATCGGCTCGGCTGCTGAGGCCAGTGCGTACGTTGAGGAACTGCGTGCAATCCTGCTTGCGCTTGGTGCTTCTGATGCCCGTCTAGAGGAAGGATCGATGCGCGTCGACGCGAATATCAGCGTGAGACCCGCCGGATCGGCTGAGCTGCGCACACGCTGCGAGGTCAAGAATCTCAACTCGCTGCGTTCGCTGCGCAACGCCATCGACTACGAAGCCCGCCGTCACATCGGTTTGTACGAGGCTGGCGACGAGCCGGTGCAACAGACGCGGCACTGGTCTACTGATGGGCGTACTCACCCGCTGCGGTCCAAAGAAGAGGCAGACGACTACCGCTATTTCCCCGAGCCCGACCTCGTTCCGCTTGAGCCGGACCCCGACTGGATTGAGCGAGTGCGTGCCGCGATGCCTGAGTTGCCGGCGTCAGTGCGTGAGCGCCTTTGTGCGCTGGGTGCCTATGTTGCTGATGCCCAAGTCATCACCAGCCGCGGCCTAGCGTCAGTAGTGCTCGGCGCAGTGGCTGTCGGCGCCGATGCAAGCCGCGCCGTCACCCATGCCGTGCAGAACCTGGCGCTTGAGGGAGCCGAACTGCTCGAAGCTTCCCAGTTTGCGGCGTTGGTTGAGATGGAGACCTCTGGGCAGCTCACGGCGACGCAAGCCAAGACCGTGCTGACTGAGATGTGCGCTCTGGCTGCCCGAGCTGCCGACGGCAACGTCGATGGCGGTGCTGACAGCGGCGGGGGTTCCGCCACTGACCCTGCTGCGATAGCCGCCGAGATGGGCTTTGAGGCGATGGACACCGACGAGCTGGAGTCGCTGGTCGATCAGGCCATCGCAGACAATCCTGAGGCGTGGGAGAAATTCTGCGCGGGCGAAGCCAAGGTGGCCGGCGTCTTCGTGGGTACGGTGATGAAGGCCACCCGAGGCCAAGCCGACGGCCAAGCCATCACCCAACTCCTCACCCTCCGCCGCAACACCTGACCGACCCGACGGCTTGAGACTTACCTCTCGCCGGTGCGTAGCCAAGTGTCGCTGCGAAAACGTAGCCACAGCGGGGCGGCGCGCAGGCACATGAACGCAACGAGCGCCGCCCATACCCAGCCGATGCCCAAGTCACCTAGGCGCACGGCGACCCCGGCAACACCGAAGCCTGCAGCAGCGCCAACCATTGCCCAAGCCAAAAAACCCAAATCTCCGGCACCGATGAAGATGCCGTCGAAGGCGAACGCAGCGGCATTGATCGGCTGCGCGAAAGCCACGAACAACAGGAGGAACCCTGTAAGCGACACCACATCGGGATCTGTGCTGAACACGCTGGCGATCGGCGCTCGCAGCAATATCACCGCCGTTGCGAAGACGATGCTGAGTTGGATGCTCATGCCGATCATCCGGACACCGGCGGCCCGTGCCACGTCAGGCCGGCTGGCACCGAGTTCCTTTGCAACCATGGCCTGACCGGCGATTGCCACTGCGTCAAGGGCAAGCGAGAAGAACGCCCAGACCTGCAGGCTGACTTCATGGGCTGCCACTTCGGTGGTGCCGATGCGTGAGGCGAGGACCGTGGCCAGCACGAACGTCACTCTCAGCGACGCAGTACGCACGAACATCTGGGCGCCGACACGCGCGTAGCGGCGTGCAGCGGCAGTGACTAAACGCAGCGTCGCTCCTGCCGCCCGAGCGCGACGACCGACGGCAACCACAAATGCGAGAGCCGCCCCCCATTGCGCTATGACGGTCGACCACGCTGCGCCGGCAATGCCCATGTTGAGTTCGAAAACCAGCACCAGTTCGATGAACACGTTCGCTGCCGCGGAGACCACCACGATCACCAACGGGGTGATCGTGTCTTGCGCGCCGCGCAGATAGCCGGTGGCTGCCATTCCCACCAGCAAAGCTGTGAAGCCAACAAGACTGATCCGCAGGTAAGTGAGCGCCAAATCCGCCACTTCGGGCGCAGGACTGAACAGACCAACCAGCCATTCCGAACCGACCCACATGCCCAAACTCACCGCAATACCCAACCCGACTGAGAGCCACATGCCGGCGATGCCTTGCTCGGCTGCGGGCCGCAGCGAACCGGCGCCAACCAAGCGGCCTACGAGCCCAGTTGTCCCGTACGCCAGAAAAATCATCACTGCGTGCGCGCTAAGCAAAACAGCAGAGCCAATAGCAAGCCCGGCGAGTTCGGGTGTGCCGAGCCTTCCGACAATCGCCCGATCGGTGAGGACGTAGAGCGGTTCGGCCACCAACGCACCGAACGCCGGCACTGCGAGCAGCAGGATCTCCCGGTCGTAGCTTGTGCGACGGAACACTGTCAGCCGGTGAGTCGCCACACGCCGGTTTCGATGTCGATCACATACAGCTCCCCGGCGGCATCGGCGGCAAACCCGACCGGCCGCTGCGTGTCAACACCGAGATGCCACACCTCATCGGGCTGATTTCCGAGCGCAACATCAGCCGCGTAGATGTCACCCCCGCAGAGATCGGCGAACACATACCGTCCGGTGAGCCAGTCCAGTTCGCTGCCCCGGTAGACCCGACCGCCGATGACAGCACAGAGACCTCGTCCGTGCCGATATTCCAGATCAGGGCCGCGGTGGCTGTTGAGTTCGGCGCCGACGAAGCGACGGCTGCCTTCATAGGAGTTCCAGCCGAGGTTGGCGCCGCCTTCGTCAAGTTCGAGCACGGTCACCTCTTCGACGCATTGCTGGCCGACATCTGCCACCCACAGCGTGGCGGTCTCATCGTCTACAGACATCTGGAATGGGTTGCGGACGCCGTATGCCCAGATGCGCGGGTCGCTGCCGGCGCCGAGATCAGGATTGCCCGGCGCGGGCACCACCTGCCAGTCATCGGTGTCGGAGCTGCCGTTGTCGTTGACTTGGAGACGCAGGATCGCACCCAGTGGCGTGGTGAGATTCTGGCCGTGGTGACGCGGGTCGCCGAGGCCACCGCCGTCGCCGAACGACACATACAGCAGCCCATCAGGTCCGAACTGCAAGGCGCCGCCGTTGTGTTGGGCATTGGTTTGGGACACCCTCAGAACGTCGGTGTGGTCGTCTTCCAGCGCCCTGCCGTCAGCGGTCGGCGTCAGTGCTGTTAGCACGCTGTCGCCGCGCTCGTCGGTCCTGTTTATCCAGAGCGCACCATCGGGACCGAAGGTCATGCCGACCAAGCCTTGGTCGTGTTCGGCGGTGGTGTTTGAGGAGAAATCCGCAGTCGGCCAAACTCCAAGTTCGCCAGCTCCTGTGGTGTCGGTCTCAAATCGCCAGATGCGACCTTGACGGTCGCCAACGAAACCCCCGATGTCCGAACGCGACGCAGGCGCGACCGGGTCGAAGGCCAGCACGGTGGCTTCTGGAAGCTGCAGGAATGGCAGAAGCGTCACGGTGCGCTCTGGCGCCGTTTCGTGTAGCTCAACAGCGCCGAGTTCGGGCAGGCCCGGAGGGCAGGGCGTATTGGATGCTAGGTATTCGGGAGTCTGAGTGAGCGGCAAAGCCGCAGCCTGATCGTCCACACCGGTTGCAACGTTGTTGATGTTCTCAGCAGAATCATTGCTGGTCTCGGTTGTGGCCTGCGTGCATCCTGCCGCCGCAGAGCCAACCGCAGCGACAAGACAACAGGTTGCGATGCTGAACAGACGACGGCATTGCACTGGGTCAATGTAGGCAAGCTTGGGCCAGTGCAGGCAAGACTGTCTCTTGTGCAGAGATCGCGGCGTACAGCTTTATGCCGACCTTCGCACAAGATCTGAAGCCTGCCCGCTCATCGGGGTCGACTGGTCGTCAAACGACAGATCAACATCGAACAGATCAACACCGACAAGGTTGCGGCTGCCAAACATATCCGCCACAATGAAGGGGTGAGCACGCCAGCACGCCGAGTTGCGAGTCTTTTCGGCATTGCCGTAGGGGTACTCAGATAGGCGAGCCAGTTTGCCTGCGCTCGCCCTGCCTCCCGCTCGGGAGGCTCTTTTGTTTTAGGGAAACGGTTTTTCGGGAGAGAACAGATGGAGCTAACCGGCGCTCAAGCGTTGATGCGAAGTCTCGAGATGAGCGGTGTCGAAGTCGTGTTTGGTTTGCCCGGTGGAGCGATTCTTCCCGTGTACGACCCAGTGCTTGACTCGCCGATACGTCATGTTCTGGTGCGCCATGAACAAGGCGCAGGCCACATGGCCCAGGGCTACGCGCAGGTCACTGGCAAGCCCGGCGTGGCGATGGTCACCAGCGGACCGGCAGCCACCAACATCGTGACACCGCTATGCGATGCGTTCATGGATTCAACCCCCATGGTCGTTGTGACTGGCCAAGTTGCCATGACTGCTATCGGATCAGACGCATTCCAAGAATGCGACACGACGGGCATCACGATGGCAGTAACCAAGCACAACTATCTAGTAACCGACGCGGCCGACATTCCGCGCATCGTGGCCGAGGCATTTCATATAGCCACGACAGGCCGCCCAGGCCCTGTGCTGATTGACTTACCCAAGGACATCAGCAACGAGATGATGACGTGGTACTGGCCGAGCGCTGTTGACCTGCCTGGCTACCGTCCTCGCTGCGAGGTTGACTCGACTGTCATCGTCGAGGCGGCACGGCTGATCCGCGCAGCGGAGCGTCCGGTGATCTATGCGGGCGGCGGACTACTGAAGGCGCGGGCGGCCGAGGCACTGCTTGAGCTTGCCGAGATGTGCGACATCCATGTCGTCACCACGTTGATGGCCCGCGGCGTCTTCCCCGACCGGCATCGGTTGTGTCTGGGAATGCCGGGCATGCACGGCAATTATTCGGCTGTGACTGCGATGCAGCAGTCTGATCTGCTCATCAACCTTGGGGCGCGTTTCGATGACCGGGTGACGGGCAACCCGGCGCATTTCGCCCCGGCCGCCAAGGTCATCCATGTTGATATCGACCCAGCTGAGCACGGCAAGGTACGTGTGCCCGATGTGGCAATCGCCGGTGATGCCCGGCTGGCAGTAGAAGCACTGATTGAGGCACTGCGCCCGAGCGATGGCTGCGATTCCGTTTCGGCTATGGCCGACCGTTCCGCTTGGAAATCGACGATCTCGGGCTGGCAGGAGCGGCACCCGTTGCGATACGACCAGCCGTCAAGCGGCCATCCCCTTAAGCCGCAGTTCGTGGTAGAGCAACTGCGTGACCACACACCAGACGACACCATCGTTGTGGCCGGCGTGGGACAGCACCAGATGTGGGCGAGCCAGTACTGGAAGTTTGATCATCCCTACACCTGGGTTAACTCAGGCGGCCTTGGCACGATGGGTTTCGCAGTGCCGGCGGCTATCGGCGCCAAGGTCGGACAGCCCGAGAGGAACGTGTGGGCCATTGACGGCGACGGCTGTTTCCAGATGACGGCCCAGGAGCTGATCTCAGCAAGCGCTGAAGACATCCCCGTCAAGGTCGCCATCTTGAACAACGCCTATCTGGGCATGGTGCGCCAGTGGCAGGAACTCTTCTATGCCAAGCGCTACAGCGAGGTGTATCTCAGTGCCGATCATCCCGATTACGTCGGCTGGGCCGAAGCGATGGGGTGTACTGGCATTCGAGTTGAGTCTGCTGAGGAGGTCGTCCCTGCGATCAACAAGGCGAACTCCGTCAATGACCGCCCTGTGGTGATCGATTTCCGTGTGGATACTGAAGAGAAGGTGTACCCGATGGTGCCGGCCGGCGGATCTAACGACGACATCATCCTCGGTCCCGAAGGCGACGCCGATGCAGTCTTGAAGGGCACAGCGCCGTCGTGAGCGGCGCGCAGGGTGGTAGGGCCGTCGTGAGCGGCGCGCAGGGTGGTAGGGCCGTCGTGAGCGGCGCGCAGGGTGGTAGGGCCGTCGTGAGCCTGTCGCAGGAATCTGACCTGCACATTCTCGCAGCCATTGTGGAGAATAAGTTTGGCGTGCTAGCGCGTATCGCTGGGCTGTTCAGCCGACGTGGTTTCAACATTTTCTCGCTGGCAGTGGCCCCGACTGCCGATCCTGCCTACAGCCGTGTAACGATCGTGGTTGATGTCCGCAACACAGATGTCAACCAGATCGCAAAGCAGCTCGACAAGCTGGTCAACGTCATCAGTATCAGCGAACTGCCTCCCGTCGGTTCGATTGAGCGGGAGCTGATGCTGGCCCGTGTTGGCGCTGCTGATCTTGAGGCGGTCGTTGAGGTGATCTCTGAGTACGGCGGGGAAGTGCTCGACCACGCCGACGGTGAGGCCATTGTGAGCGTGAGCGCACATCCGGACCGACTTGACCGGTGTGAGCGCCAGCTGCGACCGTTCGGCTTACATGTGCTGCAGCGCACCGGCCGCATCGCATTGCGGGCTCTTGATGCCGCTGGGCTCACCATCGACAAGAACGACTGAGACTGGCAGACTCCCGCTAACTCAGATTGCACAGAAAATTGCACAGAAGACTGCACAAGGAGCAGCAACGATGCCCGCGACCATTTACTACGAAGAAGACGCCGATCTCAGCCAGCTCGCTGGTCGCACCGTGGCTGTCATGGGCTACGGGTCTCAAGGTCACGCTCACGCCTTAAACCTGCGCGATAGCGGCATCAATGTTGTGATCGGGCTGCGAGACGGTTCTTCGTCGCGTCCGAAAGCGGAAGCCGAAGGTCTGCGAGTCGCCGATGTCGCGGCTGCCGCGGCAGAAGCCGACATCATCATGATGGCACTGCCCGACACCGACCAAGCGGCCGTCTACGACCAGTCGATTGCGCCGAACCTGCAAGCAGGTAACGCGATTGCTTTCTCTCACGGTTTCAACATCCATTTTGGGCAGATCAGCCCGCCTGACGACGTTGACGTGTGGATGATTGCTCCGAAAGGACCTGGGCACAACGTGCGGCGTACCTACGTGGAAGGCGGCGGCGTCCCGGCACTTGTCGCTGTGTACCGCGACGCCACTGGGCACGCGCTAGCGGACGCGTTGGCCTACGCGAAGGGCATTGGCGGCACACGCGGGGGAGTGCTTACGACTACTTTCGCCGAAGAGACCGAGACTGATCTTTTCGGCGAGCAGGTCGTGCTCTGCGGCGGCTTGACCGAGCTCATCCGGGCGGGGTACGAGACCTTGGTAGAGGCCGGTTATCAGCCCGAATCGGCGTATTTCGAGACGCTGCACGAGGTGAAGCTCATAGTCGATTTCATCTACGAGGCAGGAATCTCGGGCATGCGCTACTCAATCTCAACCACCGCCGAGTACGGGGACATGACCCGGGGGTCGCGCATCATCACCGACGAGACCCGTGCAGAGATGAAGCGCATCCTGTCTGAGATACAAGATGGCACCTTCGCCCGTGAATGGATCGACGAGAACCGCAACGGACTGCCGAACTATCGCCGCTTGGTTGAAGAAGGCCGACGGCACCCCATCGAGCAGGTCGGCGCGCAGCTGCGGGCGATGATGCCGTGGATCACCGCAGGCCGCCAAGACGTGACCGCAGCCTCAGGCGGTGCCGTCTCCTGAGCGCAGTGCCAGGCCCAAGGACAAGTGCCGTCTGCCCTGCCACAATTTGCGTGTCGACGATCAGTTCATCGGCGCAACAGCCTTGCTGGCTTGGCTGGCTGCCGTCGTTCTGGCGCAAGCGAAACGCATGATGCACACTGCTGTATCTGGACCGTTCTGAGAAGAAGTGAGTGAATGTTGGTGACTCGTTCTGTTCCCATCACGGGTTCCGTGCTTCGTTGGGCGCGCTGTGAAGCGGGCTTGAGCGTTGCCGCTCTCGCTGATGTGATCGGTGTTCCCCCTTGCAAGCTTGAGAGTTGGGAAGTTGAGTCGGAGGCTCCGACGAGAGGCCAATTTTCCAAGCTTGCCAAGACTCTGCGCCGACCTTCGGCTGTGTTTTTGTTGCCGTCTGCACCCGAAACCGAATCTGTTGCGCCCAGTCTCCGGTCTGCACCTGGTCTGGGTGGGCAATCGTTGGGCAGCAAGGATCTTGGTGCTGTCCGTCGAGCTCAACGCCATCAGTCGGTGCTCTCTTGGTACATCCGCGACCGCGGTAGCCCTCCTATAGATCTGTCGGCTTATCAGCCGGGATATGACGCATCAGCAGCGGGCGAAGATGCCCGCCTTGTCTCAGAAACGGGCATCGAAGAACAGTTGGGGTGGACGACTGACGGCCGGGCATTCCGAGCGTGGTGCGCCGCGCTCGAACGGAGAGGCATTTTTGTTCAGCAATCGTCGTTAGGGCGTGGAGGAGTGCGCGGTTTCAGTCTCTGGGATGACTACGCGCCTCTCATCGTGGTGAACTCCGCGTATCACCCGACGGTCCGCAGCTACTCCCTGATGCATGAATACGGTCACCTGCTCAGCAGGACCGTCGCTGCTTGCAGAGACTTCGTAGACCCGGTCAAAGGTGACGTGTCGGTCGAGCGCTGGTGCGAGAGATTCGCAGCTTCTTTCCTCATACCGAAGCAGGCTCTCACCGAAGTTGCAGCGAGTTATGGGGTCACTGCGGGGTGTCCTGCTTCGGAGCTGACTGCCGTCAGGCGTTTAGCCAACCGGTTTCGCGTCAGCGGACGCGCCATGGCGATCAGGCTCACCGACATCGGTCTCGGTTCTGGGGATCTGTACAGCAAGTTCGCAGCGTGGCCGAAGCGCCGTGACTGGAACGAGAGCGGCGGTGGGGGCGGCGAGACACGTATCGACAGGCGCAGGCGCGAATTAGGACAAGCGACTATTTGCACGATTTTGGAGGCACTTGAGGTCGGTCGGTTCAATCTTCGGGATGTCACCGATTACCTGAACCTGTCGCCCAATGAGGTGGAAGAACTGGCGGCGATCACTTCCGGTGGGTGAGCAGGCCGCGCACAGGCCCGGTCAACCCGATGTCTGGGTTGTCGATGCTTCTTCGCTTATCGAGATCAAGCAAGCCGTGAGTGTCTCTAATCAGTGGGCTCTTCTGATGCGTATGCGCGACATGGCTTCCGCTGGGGAACTGGCATCACCTCGTCAGGTCTATCGAGAGGTGGCCGATGCGAAGCATCCCGACGCACCGGGCGTTTGGGCTGCCAATGCCCGCCAAGCGCAAATTCTGCCCATAGATGTCGATCTCAACCGCATGCGTCAAGTCTTGGCTGAAGTGCCCGATCTGCCAGACAGTTCCAAGCAGGAGGAAGACGCAGATCCCTACGTTGTGGGCCTTGCATGGCAGCTCCAACAGGATGGAACAACAGTCTGCGTCGTTACTGAAGACGTGATCGATCGCGCCAACTTGTCTATTGCAACTGCATGCGACAGGTTGCAGATCAGGTGGATGCGCCTGCGGCAGTTCTTGGATGTACTCGGTGTTACGCACCGACCAGAGAAATAAGCACTTGGCTCTCCGCTGTCTGTGGGGTGGTACCGCTGTCCTGTGTCACCGTTCATCGCGCAGGCTCGGGTTTGGTGCTTGTGCAGGAGTGAGCGAGGCCGAGGTGACGAGGCTGTTGGACAAGTCGCCTTACTGCAGCATCAGGCGGTGCCGTCTCTTGAACTGCCGAAAGCCTGCGGCAGAATAGGGGTGTGGTTAAATTCGCCCCAGTGCCGCTGCGTGTGCCGACTGCAGGCGATCTTCTAGTTGCGACTCCGCGGTGGCCCGATCGCAACTTCGAGCGGACGGTCGTGTTCGTGATCGAGCATCAGCGAGCGGGCACATTGGGGGTCGTCATCAACCGTGTCACGGACGTTCCGTGTGCGTCGGCCGTTCCGCGTTGGTCAACCCACTTCTCCGACGGAGCAGCAGTCGGGATCGGTGGACCTGTCAGACCGCGGGGTCTGCTGGCCTTGGGCACGATGCCTGAGCCGTCGGCTGCTGAGCCGGAGCCATCTTTCGATTCCGACGTGAGGCTGTCCGATGCGGGAGGCGCTTGGCGGGCCGTGAGCGGCGGCGTCGGGCTTGTCGATCTCGCTGCTGATCCGTCCGATCTTGATGCTGCTGTGGCCGAAGTACGCGTCTACCGCGGCCACGCCGGCTGGGCCCCCGGCCAACTACAACGTGAACTCAAGGCAGGGTGCTGGTGGGTGTTCGATTCTGCTGCCGGCGACCTCACCGCTGAGGCGACCACGCTCTGGTATGACGTGCTGGCGCGTCAGCCTTCACCGACCCGCCTGCTCGCGAACTATCCCGATAATCCGTCACGCAACTAGAACTGCGCTAGGTTCACCAGTGAACTGACGAAGCAAGAACATTTTGGGGTTAACCGTGAGTGACTTCGGTGAAGCATCGGCCTTTGACGGCAGACGGCGAACTGGCTGGGCCGAGTTAGCCACGGGCGAGACCGTTGAGCTAGCGCGTATCGGCGCTCGGTTCGCTGCCCGCTTGCTGGATGTGATCATCTTGGCTGTTTTGCTGTTCGTTGTGGGATTGTTGCTGGCCACTGTGTTGCTGTCCGGCGACGAAATAGACCTCAATGACTTCTCTGCATCAGGCATCAACAGATCAGGCATCGTTATTAGTCTCCTCGTCGGCATCGGCTACGAAGTGGTGCAGACCGCTGTGTGGGGTCGAACCTTGGGCAAGCGACTCGTCGGTGTCAGAGTGATCCACGCGACGCATGGCGGGTTGCCCGGATGGGGCAAAGCGTTCGGTCGATGGGCGATCCCTGCGCTGCCCGTGGTCATCCCGTTCATAGGTGTGATTTTGTCCCTCTTGTGTTACGTCAGCGCGTCTTGGGATCGCGTCTACCAAGGCTGGCACGACAAAGCCGCTGGAACCCTCGTAGTAAAGGCGTGAGGTTTCGCCGCATGGAGACGGTGGATGCCTGCCACGAGCACTGACGAAGAGCGAGTCGGCGGCGATCTCGCCGACATTGAGCGAACGCTGTGGGCCGCTGCCGACAAGCTGCGCGGCACGATGGATGCTTCGGAGTACAAGCATGTGGTGCTCGGGCTGATCTTCTTGAAGTACGTGTCCGATGCCCACATGGAAGTGCGGGCGCAACTCGAGGACGAGATCGACGAGGGTGCCGATCCCGATGACATCGACGAGTACCGATGGCGCAACGTCGCTTGGGTGCCGCCTGCCGCCCAGTGGCCCGCGCTTGCAGCGCAGGCCCGCCAGCCCAACATCGGGCAGATAGTGGATCGGGCGATGGACGAACTGGAGGCGCTGAACCCGGCGCTGAAAGGCGTGCTTCCCAAGGACTATGCCCGTCCTGCGCTCGACCAGCAGCGGCTTGGGCAGCTCATCGACTTGCTGGGCAATGTCACGGTGGGCGACGCAGCAGCCCGCTCCCGTGACGTGCTCGGGCGGGTGTATGAGTATTTCTTGTCGATGTTCGCCGACGCCGAGGGCAAGCGCGGCGGCGAGTTCTACACCCCCCGCTGCGTGGTGCGACTGCTGGTGGAGATGATCGAGCCGTACCAAGGCCGGGTGTACGACCCGTGCTGTGGCTCTGCGGGCATGTTCGTGCAGTCGGTGGATTTCATCGAGGCCCACGCCGATGGGAACGGCAACGGCGGCGGTAACGGTGGTTCGCACCCTCGCGGGGCGCGCACCGACATCTCGGTCTACGGCCAGGAGTCCAACTACACGACATGGCGTCTGGCTCGCATGAACTTGGCAATCCGCGGCATCGGCGGCCAGATCGCTCACGGCGACACATTCCACGACGACCATCATCCCGATCTGCGAGCCGATTTCATCTTGGCAAACCCGCCGTTCAATGTCTCCGACTGGGGCGGTGACCGCTTGGGCGACGACCGTCGCTGGCGTTTCGGTGCGCCGCCGCCGGGTAACGCCAACTACGCGTGGATTCAACACATGGTGCATCACTTGGCGCCGGGCGGCATAGCCGGTTTCGTGCTGGCGAACGGCTCGATGACTTCGAGTCAGAAGGCCGAGGCGCAGATTCGCCGTGGTTTGGTGGATGCCGACTTGGTAGATGCGATGGTGGCGCTGCCGAGTCAGCTGTTCTTCTCCACTGCTATCCCGGCTTGTTTGTGGTTCGTGGCTGAGGACCGTTCGGGCAGCGAGCAACTGCGCGACCGTCAGGGCGAGATTCTCTTCATCGACGCTCGCACGCTCGGCCACATGATCGACCGCACCCACCGGGAGTTCACCGACGAAGACATTGCTCGAGTCGCTCGCACGTATCACACTTGGCGCAGCGCCGATGCGGAGCAGGCTGCTGCCTACGCCGACGAGCCGGGCTTCTGCAAGAGCGTTCCAGTCAGCGACGTGCAGTCTCACGAGTATGTCTTGGCACCCGGCCGCTATGTGGGCGTGGCCCCGCAGCCCGACGACGGCGAGCCGTTCGCCGACAAGATGACACGTCTTGCGGCGGACTGGCGCACCCAGCAGACCGAAGGCGCGAAATTAGATTCCCAGATTGAGGCCAACCTGCAATCATTGGGCTTCTGAAGGAGGCAGGGTGACCGGTGATACGGCCAACGCTGACGAAGAGCGGATCGACTACAGCAAGTTCACACTGTCACTCCGGCGACTTGAAGAACAGCATCGCCACCTTGCACAAGACATCGAAGACCAGCCAGATTGGATTCTTGAAGGAGTGCAAGAATCGGTCATTCAGCGTTTCGAGACATGTTTTGATACCAGCTGGAAGTTGCTTCGCCGCTTCCTCGTCCAAGAATTAGGGTTGGTTGAGGTTCCTAACAGCCCTAAGCCGACACTAAATCTTGCCGCAGAAAATCAGCTGTTAGGCGGTGAGGTTGAGGACTGGATGGAATACAACAATGCACGCAACAGTACGTCGCACGACTACGATGGCAAGAAAGCTGAAGCCTGCTTGCAGATCATTCCGCGCTTCATTTGTGACGCAATAAAACTGCATGAACGGCTCACGGGAGTGTCGTGGCGGAATACGAAGCCGTAGACCTCGACCCGAAGCACCGGGAAATTGTTGTCAGACTCTTGGGTGAGCACGTACCCGAGTGTGAGGTCCGCGCCTACGGTTCGCGTGTGAAATGGAAAGCACGTCAGCATTCCGATCTCGATCTGGCGGTTGTGGGTGCGAGCGCCGCGAGCCAGTTGGCCCTGACCACACTTCGTGAGGCGCTAGAAGAATCCGATTTGCCGTTTCGCGTTGATGTGCTCGACTGGGACAAGATTCCAGAAGAGTTCCGTCAAGAGATAGATAAACATTACGTAACACTTCAATCCTCTTCTCAGAAGGATCAGTGGCGAACTGTAGCACTTGGTGAGTGCGCTTACTTAGTGCGAGACTCAGTAAATCCCGTCAACCTGGATGAAACGCCCTACATAGGTCTTGAGCACATCGGTGAGAACTCTCTTCAACTGACAAGCGTGGGCAGTTCCACTGAAGTCACGAGTGCAAAATCACAATTTAAATCTGGGGATGTTCTCTTTGGCAAGTTGAGACCCTATTTTCGCAAAGTTGTACAATCCAAATTCACTGGCATATGCTCAACTGACATTTGGGTTTTGCGTTCCCGAGAAGATGTATCACAAGACTACCTTTTCTATTTGATGGCATCCCCGGAAATTGTGGATCAGGCCATAGCGAGTTCCGAAGGCACGCGGATGCCGCGCGCGGATTGGAAGTTTGTTGCCAATCATCAAGTCGCTCTTGGGTCGCTTGGCGAACAGCGTCGTATCGCAAGTGTGCTGCGAGCTTTGGATGACAGGATTGAGTTGAATCGGCGGATGTGTGACACGCTGGAAGAAATGGCGCAGGCGCTGTTCAAGTCGTGGTTTGTTGATTTCGAGCTAGTCCGCGCCAAGATGGAAGGGCGCTGGCGAGAAGGTGAGTCCCTACCCGGCCTCCCCGCCCACCTCTACGACCTCTTCCCCGATCGCCTAGTAGATTCCGAACTCGGCCCCATCCCTGCTACTTGGCACGTCGGGCCACTATCTGAAGTAATGGACGTAAATCCGAAGAGTAAGAGTGATTCTTCTGGACAGTACCGGTATGTCGACATGGCATCTATCCCGATTAACGGTCCTTTCGTCCGAGAGCGCGTCTATCGAGACAAGGCAACTGGCTGTCGATACAGAAACGGTGACGCACTTGTAGCGAGAATTACACCCTGTCTAGAGAATGGTAAGACTGCGTTCGTCGATTTTCTCGGTAGCGATGAAGTTGGTTGCGGCTCCACTGAACTACTAGTGCTCCGCGCCCGCGCACCTTGGCCACCGGAGAGTTCTTATCTCCTTGCTTGTCAGTCAAACTTTCGAGACTATGCCGTTGCGAATATGGTCGGAAGCAGCGGTCGGCAACGTGTGTCGGCAGAGGTGATCCGCCAATTTCAGGTTGCATTGCCGCCTAATGGACTTATGTCCGCGATTGCACCCATTCTGACCTCGATATTCCAACGAGGCTCGGAATCTGCCTCTCAGAGTGTGTCTCTCCAAGCGTTGCGGGACACGATGTTGCCGAAGTTGATTTCTGGCGAAGTTCGTCTGCCCGAGGCCGTGGAGGCAGTCGCGTGCTGATGCTCTTTCTGGTCTGGCATCGCAGCAGACTGAACATCGGAGTGCCAGGACCGAGAATGCGACACAGACCGGAGGGGTGCCGTGGCAGGACGTGACCTGAAAGAGCTGTTCAGAGCGTTCCGCAACGCCGACGAGCTGGCGTTTCGCCGGGCAGCCAACACTATCATCGAAGAACACGAGGCGCGACACCATGTGGCGCTTGCCCGTGACCTACGCAAAATCTTGGCCAGCGGCGAGTCCTTCGACATCGGGAGCGGTGATGTGCGGCTGGTGCCGCCCCCGACCGATCCGGACCAAGGCTGGGATCTCGCCACCGTGCAGCACCCAGGGCGTTACCTCGGCAATCTCGTTCTTCGCCCAGCGGTGCGCTCAACGCTGACCGAGCTTGCCAAGGAAGTCCCCGAGTGGGGCCGCCTCGAAGCACTCGGTGTGCCTCGCCGGAATCGAGTGATCTTCTACGGGCCGCCGGGGTGCGGCAAGACTTCCGCCGCTGAAGCCCTCGCAGCCGAACTCGGTGTGCCGCTGGTGGTGGTTCGGCTTGACGCGATTGTTTCGTCGTACTTGGGGCAGACAGCAGGAAACCTCAGACGAATATTCGAGTACGCAAGTTCCGCTCAGTGGGTCGTGCTCTTCGACGAGTTCGATGCGCTCGGACGCGAGCGCAGCGATCCCAGCGAGCACGGAGAGATCAAACGCGTCGTGAACTCGTTTCTTCAGCTGCTCGACTCCTACACGGGTCCTGGTCTGCTCATCGCCGCGACCAACCACGAAGAGACTTTGGATCGGGGCCTGTGGCGGCGCTTCGACGAGGTGGTCGAGTTCCCGATGCCGACAGCCAGAGAGATCCGCTCGCTGCTGCGGCGAGGCCTTAAGCATGTGAGGGCCGAACCTCTGCCGATCGACGAGATGGGTATCGAACTGCGCGGCCTGCCCCATGCAGCCGTCGAGGCAACGGCATGGACAGCAATACGGATCGCAGTGAGAGACAACCGGTCAACAGTGACGGTCTGCGACCTCATAGACGCAGTGTCAGCAACGAAACGGCGTCGCTGGTAGCCAGTGCCGAGACATCTTCCGCTTCCCGAACCTCACGAAGTCGGCTCACGGCGTTCGTTGCCCGCACCCACAAGCGGCCCTCCGCCCCGCGAGCACCGGTCGCATGGCATCCGGCTTCGGCAAGAGCTTGATGTGGTCTTCGATGCACCCCAAGTGTCCGTGCGGGTAGGCGGCATCGACCCAAGGCGAGTGTTCAAGATTCGGGCTGTCTCACGATTGACGGAGACAGATCTCAGCAACAAAGGCCTCCAACACCTTGGCGAGTCTTCGGGATGGGACTACTTCGTGCTGCCCCACGATGAGAACGCCACGACGTTCCGTGAGGCTTTGCGGCGTTACCAGAGCAGCGAGGCAGGAAAGTCTGTCTTCGAGAAAATCGAAGGCATCGAGCCGTATGGCCCTGAGGATCGTCGCGGGCCAGGCATCGAATCTGGCCAGGTTCTTGCGTTCCCTCTGCTTGTCGACATTCACCTGTGGCCCGCAGCAGACGGACCGGAGGCCAGAGAACGTCTCGAATCAGTTCGGGGCTTGCTGAGCGAACAAGAACTAGCGGCAGATGAGCAGCCAGCGTTTCTGTTGGTACGGGCATCGATAGTTGAGACGACCTTGAGCGCTCTACTGGAGCTTCCAGCAGTCGAGCGCGTTCGTGTGCCGTCAAGTCCGTACCTGTCTCCCACTGATTGGATCGGCCAGTCGGCTTTGGACGCAGTCGAGCAGCCACCTATTCGATCAGGCGTTGTCGGTGTGATCGACGATGGTGTACAGAAAGGACACCCACTTCTTCAAGGTCTCGTTGACACTTTTGAAATACCTTCCGGCCGCGTGTGGGCACCTTCTACAACCCACGGGACTATGGTCGCAGGCCTCGCGGCGTATGGAGATTTCGAGCAAGCGCTACGGGACGATCAGCCGTTACCTCCGCCGGTACGGGTTATCGCAGCACGAGTAGTCGAGGACCAGTCGGGTTCGGGCACAGCGACGTTTCCGACAGCTACACCCGAACATCGGGTTCTTGAGTCAGCAATTCGCGAGATCGTCCGCCGAGGTGCCCGAGTAGTCAACATCTCGCTTGCTGATCGGTTTCGATACGCCGGGCCGCATGTCGATCACCGCACCGAGATGCTGGATCATCTTGCGCGAGAACTCGACGTTGTGATTGTGGTGTCCTCAGGAAACGTGGGTAAGGAACTCCTTCCAGACATCGAACAGTTGCATGCGAGTCACCCCGCTCATCTGCTCACCGACGAATGCCGAGTGGCAGAACCCGCAATCGCGGCGAACTGTCTCACCGTGGGCAGTATCGCACGATCTAGTCAGGGCGCTCATTCCGACGGAGATACGCCGCCACAGCTTCGTGCAGTGGCCAAGACTGACCAGGTATCGCCGTTTTCTCGCTCAGGCCCTGGCTTCCGCCCGAAAGGATCTGTCAAGCCTGACCTTGTTCACTATGGGGGCAACTTGGTGAGCCAATCCAGGTTGTCGCAGCGAACGCTCTCAGAGTCGAATGTGGGAGTTGCAGCCGTGTCACTTGCGTTTCCCGATCTGTTCCACGCCTCAAGCGGAACTTCGTTCGCTGCGCCGCGTGTTGCCAGAATCGCAGCGGTTGTGCGTGATGAATATCCCGACGCGTCTGCCAATCTTACCCGAGCATTGCTGGGTCTGTCCGCACGAGTGCCTAAGCCGCACCAAGCCAAGAGCAGCGCAAAAGCCGCAGAGGTCAAAAAACACCTGCGGCTGGTCGGCTACGGACTGCCGGATGAACGACGGGCTGTCGAGTCGCTCCAATATCGAGTCGTGATGACCTACGACGGAGATATCGAGACGAACACAAGCGTCATCCATCCGATCCCGATACCCGAAGAGTTCGCCAGAGGCAAGTCGGAACGTACGATCTCGATAGCGCTCGCGTACGACCCGCCGACCCGCCGCTTTCGCCGCGAGTACTTGGCGAGCCGGATGAAGGTTGATCTGTATCGGGCGATCTATTTAGCGAAGTTGCGAGCAGTCATGGCGAAGCAACCTGTTAGCGGCGACAAGTTGATCCTTCCGAGTGACCGGCGTCGAGTGAAGAGCCTCAAGCCATCTTCGGAGGCGGTGCTGTACTCGACGCTGCAAGTGCGACGCTGGCAAGCGTCGGCTGCAACTTCCCTCGACCCAGACGACGGGGAGACGTTCTACCTCGTCATGACCCACATCAACGAGCCGTGGGCTAAGCGAGCAGAACCCGGCTACGACCGCCAGCGGTACGCCTTAGCAGTCGAGCTTGAGGATCGTGGTCGGCAGAACGTCAATATTTTCGAGCGAATCCGAGAACGCACGCGTGCGGTTGTCTGATCAGGTCTTGCGCCAACCGCTCAAGCAAACCCCATTGTCAGCAGTCCTGCCCGACACTCAGAGGCAGTACTTGTCCCACCCAGTGCATCGGTGGACTTGACGGTGAGTTCAGGTTCTGCCAAGAACGTGCAGTTCAGCGGCGTATAGTAGTGTTTGGTCGGTGGTGCTGGCGGTGCCACTGCCGCGAATTCCGCACTGGGAGGAGAATGACTGTGCCTGAAGCCCCGCGTCCTGTGCAGCCTCCAGAAGACGGAGTGCAGGGCACGCGGAGAACCGGACGAGTGCAGCCGGACTGGGACGCTCCTTACAGCGGTCTGGCTATCGCAGCGATGGTGTGTGGGATATGCGGATTCATAACATGGGGCATTGCGGGCGTTGTCGGCATTGCGCTCGCTATTGCGGCGAAGAAGGACACACAGTTCGGTGGCAGGCGGGGTGAGGGGATGCGCATCGCCGGGTTGGTTTGCGGCATCGTGTCGTCAAGCATCGTGGCAGGATGCACTGCGTTGGTGATTATCGGGTCAACAGCAGGATCCTGACCCCGCCGAAGCCCGCCGAACCCAGCATCTCAACTCTCACGTTTCGGCGAAGGAAACTATGACGGTCAAGAGGCCTGACCGTGACACACTGGCACCGTGACTGAAGTCGCAGCAGAAACGCAGCGGTTGGTTGACATCGTGGTTAACGACACGGCACTGCCTGCCTACGCGCGACGAGAGGCAGCGACCTTGACTGGGTTGGCCCGAAAGCAGCCCAGGCGTGCCTATGAGCGTCTCGAAAATCTGCGAGAGCGCTTGCTGCCTGATTTGGCCTTGCGCCGGCCAGAGTGTGACTATGCCCGCTGTGTGTCCGTGGAAACGTTCTGGCGCCACCATGTCCGGGGCGACCGCAAGGCACACTTCGGACGTGACCACAAGGCGTACCTTAGCTACCTGCAATCACAACCGGACCCGGCTGCAGCGGCCCGCGCTGACCTCTCCGATGTTGACATCTTGATCCCGGCAGAGTTCTCATGGCTCGTGCCCCTGGAGCATCTCACGGGACTGACCAGAGGGGCCATCGCCCGACGGCTGCAGTTGCGCGGAAGCGTGCAGCCGTTCGTTGTCTTTGTTTTTCCCGAAGCACTGCTCCTGCACCATGGGGTTGAGTTGCGAGAACCGCGCGGCATCGACGCGGTTTCTGCCAGGCTCTTGCAGTGGACGCCGGGCGGTGTGCCGGGTGAGCGCATCGACCGCGGCATTCCGCTCGCAGCCCTCGGAGGCGTGCAATGGCGACCGTGATGTCTCCGACGCCCGGCCTCTATGAGGCTGTTCTGCAAGTCCTCGGGAGCGCTAACTCGTGGACGCAGTCCGCGACTGAGCCGATGGCGAATTTGGTCGAACATCTCACTGTTACGGAAGCTGAGTGTCTGCCGGAGGCTGTTTCAGGCGTGCTGCCGTTGTTGCGCCACGATCTTGACCGGTTGCGCTTCGCGGCCGAGATCGCCGCTCGATTCGATTTCTTTGAGGCAGCAGAAGCTGTACTTGATCTGGCGATGGTGTTGGACGACCGCCAATTGATGCTCAGCGCTGCGGACCTGACCGCCAATCCAGCAGTGGACGCTTCGCTCAGGCAGCGGATTCTCGACCAAGTCAGAGATGATCGCCCCATCCAGATTCGCTTGGATGCGACCGCGGTTCCAGATGGCATTGATGAGGAGCGCCTGTACGACATCTGCTGGCCCGGAAATCGCAGTGAACCGCCCCGATTTCCGCTGCCGCCCGTCGTCGTGTTCGACACGGGTCTGCGATCTGATCTTCTTTTGCGTCAGGCTGTGCGGCTTGATCGCGCCGGTGCGACCGCACGCCGACTCGGTGCCACAGATGAAGTGCCGTTCTGGTTCGGACCAGAGACAGCGCTCGTGTGCAGCAGCGAAACTCGCCGCAGAGTCCGCAACCGATTCCCAGAGTTCCCCGAAGACCAGATCATTGTGCCCGAAGACGATGATCTGCCTGAGAGCCATGCCGACCAAGCATCACTGATGCGCAAGCTCAATTCTGCGTTGACAGGTGAGCTGAGGGTGCCCGAACCGAACGATGACTTGTCCACATCTCTGGAACTGTGGACACCCGAGGTTTTTCACGCCGGTGTGTACTCAACACGCGAAGCCGGATTCCTCGCTGGCACCAAATCGCGGACGCTGAACGAACTAGGGCGCCGTGATCTGCTCCAGCCAAGTCGTAACGGTGTGCCGCGCTGGAAGTTCAGCGATGTCGTTGCGGTTCGCACTTGGTCCTATCTCAAAATGAGCACCCCCGGTCGTGTCTCCAGCAAGGTCGTCAGTTCGCTGGCGGCCTTCGAAGGCGACAGTGATGCTGTCAAGCTCGGCGTCACAGCCGACGGCAGCGTCATGGTGGATCGTGGCAAGGGTTTCGAGAATGTGCTGACCGGTCAGATGGCGCTTGATCTGCCAGTCACCGATGTCGACTCAGCCTTCAGGCCATTTGACATCGGCGGCGGCAACGCACCCGGTCTGCTCCACACCAGTCCCAACAGCACTCTGAATCCGATCGTCCTCAACGGCACTCCGCATCTCACCGACAAGCGGATTGCTGCCAAAGATCTAGCCTCGCTGGACCGAGCAGGCGGCAGCGAAGCGATCTTCGCTGCCTACCCTGAGCTTGAACACGAGTCGTTCGGCGATGTCGTAGAGATCGGCTACCGGCTTCTCACCGCCGTTTGATGATGAAACTGCTGTACGACTCGCGGCTGCCGCAGAGCCTCAGATTCGAGGCTCATGCAGCACATGGGGGCACGGCGATTGACTTCGTGCGCTGGTCAGGTGGAGGAGTCTCAGATGTAGGCTTGATTCGGGCCGCCGCCGATGAAAGTTTTGCCGGAGTTGTCTTGCTCGGTCGGGACTCGCTGTCACAGGCCGACTTGCAGATCACTGCACGACAAGCGGGTCTTGCGTTGATCGCCATTGCGACTGACGACCCGCTCAAGGCCAAGCAGCACTTGCTCAAGAACTTGACGTCGTTGTGTCGGACTCTTGCAGATCACGACTGCCTCGTGGTGCAGGCGAGTGGGGTTCGTGCGCAAAGCGAACCGGCTGAGGATTGAGAACAGACCGATCCTACTGTTCTGTGAATTCGACAGTGAGTGTTACGTCGAATGCTTTGGCTGCACGCTGGAGCGTGGACAATGTTGTGGCGACCACTCCGGCTTTGACGCGGGCCACTCGCGCTTGGCTCGTTCCCATTCAAAGTGCCAGCGCTCCTTGGCTCAGGCCTGCGGCTAGGCGAAGCTCGCGAATGGACTCGCCGATCCGAAAGGCGAGTTCGGTGGCTTGGCGGCCTTCCTCGTAGTCTGCTCGCTCATCATCGCTGAAAGTGCTGAGACGGCGTTCGGCGATTTCCTTGACGATCGGCCTGCTCATGTCTGTCCCTCGCCATCTTCAACCTCCACTACCAGTTCCTCAAGAGAACGCTGCCCGACCTGGTCCAGACATGACAAGCCGCCGGTGCCGGCCCCAGTCCTAGGCTCGGATCGGAGGCTCGGAGGTGTTGTAGTGCTGACGCGATTGACGGTTCGGAACTTCAAGCGCTTCGACCACGCCGAGGTCGAACTGGCGAACCCCGTCGTGCTGATCGGTCCGAACAACTCAGGCAAGACCTCGGCGTTGCAAGCACTGGCATTGTGGCATGCGGGGCTTCGTCGTTGGAATGAGAAGCGTGCGGGTGCGTCGGCGCCTGAGAAGCGACCCGGCGTTGCGGTGAATCGACGCGATTTGGTGGCGATGCCGGTGCCGGCCGCGAACCTGCTGTGGCATGACCTGCGCACCCGCAACGCGCTCCGTGACGAGGGCAAGCAGCGCACCGAGAACGTCAGGGTCGAGATCATCGTTGACGGGGTCGGACGAGGCGGGGAATGGCGCTGCGGGCTGGAATTTGACTATGCCAACGAGGAGTCGCTCTACTGTCGCCCGCTCCGTGTTGATGGCAGTGACGGCACAGATCGGATACCCGTGCCGACGGAAGCTGCGGAAGTTGACATCGCCTTCTTGCCGCCCATGTCAGGGCTCGCTGCATCCGAGGTGCGGCTTGACCGTGGTGCTGTTGACGTGCGGGTCGGTGAGGGCCGCACTGCAGAGGTGCTGCGAAACCTGTGCTACCGAGTGAATGAGGAACACAACGACCGCTGGGAGGCTCTTGTCGAGCGCATCAACAGTCTTTTCGGTGTGGTGATAGAGGTGCCGCGTTATGTCGATACCCGGGGCGAGATCACGATGCGTTATTGCGAGCGAGGCACTTGGCTCGATCTGTCATCTAGCGGCAGAGGGCTGCAGCAGACCCTGCTGATCTTTGCGTACATGTACGCCAACGAAGGCGCCGTGATGCTGCTAGACGAACCCGACGCGCATCTCGAAATACTCCGGCAGCGACAGACTTATAACGTTGTCAACGAGGTTGCTGCGGAGACCGGCAGCCAGATTGTCGCTGCCAGTCATTCTGAGGTGCTGCTCAACGAGGCAGCCGGGAATCACACTGTGGTTGCCTTCGTCGGGTCGCCGCATCGCATCGATGACCGTGGCAGCCAGTTGCTCAAGTCGTTGCGTGAGATCGGCTTTGAGCACTACGCCCAAGCCGAGCAGGCCGGATGGGTGCTGTATCTCGAAGGCTCCACCGATCTGGCGATCTTGCAGGCATTCGCCGGTCGGCTCGGCCATAGCGCCGCCGCAGATGTGCTGGCACGGCCTTTCGTGTACTACGTCGGCAACCAAGTCGCGAACGCCCAGCGTCATTTCTTCGGACTGCAAGAAGCTCTGCCGCAGTTGCGCGGCATCGTGTTGCTCGACGAATCGCCCGGTGATGGGGGCGGCAACGGCCTTGAGTGTCTTGAGTGGCAGCGCCGCGAGATCGAGAACTATCTGTGTACGCCAGCCACCCTTGCAGCGTTTGCAGAAGCCACGGCTCGGAACGCTGCCGTCGGCCCATTGTGGGAAGCCGCTGATGCCCACAAGCGTCTCAGCGCAATGCGAGATGCCATAGCCGAGATTGAATCAGCCTTGAAATCCCTGCGCCAAGTCTCGCCGTGGGACCCGAACACCAAGGTCAGCGACGACTTCCTCACCCCGTTGTTTGCGGTCTATTTCAAGAAGCTTGATCTGCCTAATCTGATGCTCAAACGCAGCTTCTACGAACTCGCTGGTCACATCCCGCTCGAAGAGATCGATCCCGAGGTGACCGAGAAGCTTGACGCGATTGCTCGCGTTGCATCGGGTGGAACTGCGGCCACGGCGTGAGCGGGGTCGATGAAGCGGAAGTGGAAGAGGCTGCTCTTGGCTGGTTAGCAGACCTTGGCTGGACTGTCGTCGCTGGTGCGGATCTGATCTCCGACGACGGCAGCAGTGAGCGTGCCGATCACAGCGCCGTCGTGCTGGAAGAGCGGCTGCGCTCCGCGCTGGCACGGCTCAACCCTGAATTGCCGACATCAGCCCGCGACGATGCTTTCCGACGACTGACCCAGCCGGTCGATTCGACGCTGGAAGCACGCAACCGGTCGATCCATCAGATGCTCACTAATGGCGTCGCCGTTGAGTTCGCAGCCGCCGACGGCAGCACCCGAGGCGGTCGGGCAAGTCTCATCGACTTCGACCATCCGCACAACAACGACTGGCTCGCCGTTCGGCAGATGAAGGTGACCGAAGGCGAGCACCGACGACGGCTCGACATCGCACTGTTTGTCAACGGGCTGCCGCTGGGCATTGTCGAACTCAAGAGTCCGACGAATCGCGAAGCGACTTTGTGGTCGGCGTGGCAGCAGCTTCAGACCTACAAATCAGAACTGCCGACCCTGTTCGCCTTCAACGAAGTGTTGATCGTCTCTGACGGCGTTGAAGCGCGGATCGGCACGCTCACCGCCGGGCGTGAGTGGTTCAAAGCGTGGCGCACCATCGACGGCGACCAGACTGCAGAGGCGGCTAACCCTCAGCTAGAAGTGCTCTTAGGAGGCGTCTGCGCCCCGGAACGTCTCTGCTCGCTGATTCGCGACTTCGTCGTGTTCGACGATGATGGCAGCGGCAGGCTGGTCAAGAAACTCGCTGGCTACCACCAGTTCCACGCTGTCGAGGTCGCCGTAGGCGAGACACTGCGCGCTGCCGGAATCGGACTCAACGGCGGGCGACCGGATGCATCCGAAGCGCCAGTAACCGAACAGGCCAGCAGTGATGATGGACGCGTCGGCGTCGTGTGGCACACCCAAGGATCAGGCAAGTCGCTCACCATGGCGTTCTACGCCGGACGGATCATCCGTGAGCCAGCCATGGGCAATCCCACAATCGTCGTGCTGACCGACCGCAACGACCTCGACGACCAACTCTTCGCCACCTTCGCACGATGTTCAGACCTTTTGCGGCAGCCGCCCGCACAGGCCGAGAGCCGATCTGACCTGCGAGCCAAGCTGTCAGTCGCATCAGGCGGAGTGGTGTTCACGACGATTCAGAAGTTCTTCCCCGACGAGCAGACAGACCGCCACCCGCTGCTCTCAGAGCGCCGCAACATCGTCGTGATCGCCGATGAAGCACACCGAAGCCAGTACGACTTCATCGACGGCTTCGCGAGGCACATGCGAGATGCGCTGCCGAACGCATCGTTCATTGGCTTCACCGGCACACCAATCGAGCAGACCGACGCCAACACCCGTGCCGTCTTCGGTAACTACATCAGCGTCTATGACATTCAACGCGCCGTCGAAGACCAAGCCACGGTTCCCATCTACTACGAGAGCCGTCTCGCGGAGCTCAGCCTCGACCCCGACCAACAACCGGCCATCGATGCTGACTTTGAAGCCGTAACCGAAGGCGAGGAACTGGCCCAGACCGAGAAGCTGAAGACGAAGTGGGCGGCGCTTGAAGCCGTGGTCGGAACGCCCAGCCGGATCACGCTCGTTGCAGCCGACATCGTCGAGCACTTCGAGAGCCGCCTCGATGTCATGGACGGCAAGGCCATGGTCGTGTGCATGAGTCGGCGCATCTGCGTCGATCTTTACGATGAGCTAGTACGGCTGAGGCCGTCATGGCACAGCGACGACGATGCCAGCGGTGAGATCAAGGTGGTGATGACCGGCTCAGCCGAAGACCCGGCCGTGTGGCAACGGCACATCCGCAGTAAGTCGGGCCGTGAGTTGCTCGCAAATCGTTTTCGTGACCCCGACGATTCTTTCCGCATAGTGCTCGTGCGTGACATGTGGCTCACCGGGTTTGATGCACCCAGTCTGCATACGATGTATATCGATAAGCCGATGCGAGGCCACGGACTGATGCAGGCAATCGCACGCGTCAACAGGGTTTTCCGTGACAAGCCGGGCGGCCTTGTCGTTGACTACCTCGGTCTCGCGCACGAGCTGCGTCAGGCGCTTGCTGCTTACACACGAAGCGGCGGCAAGGGAGAGGCGATCATCAACCGTGCTGCCGCGGTCGCGGCCATGCGTGAGAAACACGACGTGTGTTTAGGAATCATGCATGGCTTTGACTGGTCGGTGTGGACCAAGGGAACGCCCACTGAACGTCTCGCGTTGCTGCCCGCCGGTCAAGAGCATGTCCTAGCGCAATCCGACGGCAAGAACCGATTCACCCACGCCGTTCGCGAGCTGTCTCAGGCATTTGCGCTTGCTGTGCCAGACGAAGCAGCGATCGCCATCCGGGACGACATCGGCTTCTTCCAGGCAGTACGCAGCCGACTGATGCAACGATCACCCGATGAGGAACGGACTCGCGACAACCTTGACCACGCAGTCCGCCAGATCATCTCTCGCGCCGTGGCATCTGGCGAAGTGACTGACATCTTTGAAGCTGCCGGTCTCGATAAGCCTGACATTTCGATCCTGTCAGAAGAGTTTCTCGCCGAAGTCCGCGGCATGCCGCATCGAAATCTTGCCGTTGAGCTGCTGCAAAAGCTCCTGCGTAGCGAAGTCCGTCAGCGCCAGCGACGAAACGTCACTCAAGGCAGGTCGTTCGCGGCCATGCTCGCGGAGACCATCAGCCGCTACCAGAGCCGAGGTATCGAAGCGGCCCAGATCATCGAAGAGCTGATCGAACTGGCGCGCGAACTCCGAGAAGCTGACCAGCGCGGCGAGCAGCTCGGTCTCACCGACGACGAACTGGCGTTCTACGACGCTTTGGAAACGAACGACAGCGCCGTTGCGGTACTCGGTGACGAGACGCTTCAAGCCATCGCCCGCGAACTCGTGACCTCAGTCCGCAACAGCGTGACCATCGACTGGACTCTGCGCGAGAACGTCCGCGCTGGCATCCGTGTCAAGGTGAAGCGGATACTTAAGCGTCACGGCTACCCACCCGACAAGCAAGAACGCGCCATCCAGACCGTTCTCGAACAAGCCGAAGCGCTCTCCGCCGACTGGGCTGTGGACTGATCTGTACTGTTGGCTAACTGGGCAGCCGACTGATTTGGGCCGCCGAGCCGCTGAGTCGGCGGCGCTACAGACGCTCGACGACGTAGTCGACGCAGGCAGTGAGAGCTTCGGCATCTGAAGGCTCGATGGCGGGAAACGCAGCAATGCGGAGCTGGTTGCCTCCGATTTTGCGGTAACCCTCGGTATCGACGATGCCGTTGGCGCGCAGCGCTGCGGCGATGTCGTCGGCGCTCACGCCGTCGAATTCGATGGTGCAGACCACGGGAGAGCGCATCGCCTCGTCTGTCACGAACGGCGCTGCGAAGTCGCGTTCGGCGGCCCACCTGTAGACAGTGCCGCTCGATGCTGCCGACCGTGACGCGGCCCAGGCGAGCCCGCCGTTGTCGAGCATCCATTCCGCTGTGCTGACTGTCATCAATACAGTGGCCAAAGCAGGCGTGTTGTAGGTCTGGTCTTGGCGGGAATTGCGGGCTGCGATTGCCAAGTCGAGCGTGGCGGGCTTGTAGCGACCCGAAGCGTCGACCCTCTCGATTCGCTCAAGTGCGCGCGGCGAGCACAGCGCAATGAACAGCCCGCCGTCAGCAGCGAACGCCTTCTGCGGAGCGAAGTAGTAGCAATCGACATCGGCTCGGTCCCAAGTCATTGCGCCGGCAGCCGACGTGGCATCGGCCAAGACCAGAGCGCCCTCCCGACCGTCTCTCAGAGGCGTCAGCCCAGGCTGCGTCAACGGCATCGCCACCCCAGTAGAAGTCTCGTTGTGCGTCAGCGCGTACACATCTATCCCGTCGGCGGGCTCAGGCATCGGATGGCTGCCATACGGCGACGCGATCACCACCGGGTCCTCCAGATGGGGCGCAGCAGCGGTGACGGCTGAGAACTTCTCGGAGAACTCGCCGAAGGCCAAGTGCTGAGCGCGGCGTTCGATCAATGAAAACGCTGCGGCATCCCAGAATCCGGTGCTGCCGCCGTTGCCGAGCAGCACCTCCCATCCGTCATTGAGTCCGAACAGCTCAGTCATCGCTGCGCGGAGTCGGCCCACCACCGAGCGCACACTGGGGCGGCGATGCGATGTGCCGAGGTAGTCGTGCGCTCGGGCCTCGAGTTCGCGCACGGCTTCGAGCCGAACCTTGGAAGGGCCCGAGCCGAACCGCCCGTCGGCAGGCAGCAGGTCGCGTGGAATCGAAATTGATGAAGCAGAATTAGTCATTGCCTGCCAGTATTGCGCCCGACGGCACCGCTGAGCGGCGAGACTGTCGGGTGCTTGCGGCTGCCCTGAGCGAGCAGACGAGCAGACGGGAGACACCCCAATGAGCACACGAGTATCGTCCGCGCTGGCGGCGATCACTCCCTCAGCGACCCTTGCCGTGGACGCAAAGGCCAAGGCGCTGCGAGCCGCGGGTGAGAACGTGATCGGCTTCGGCGCTGGCGAACCCGACTTTCCGACACCGCAGCACATCGTCGAGGCTGCTGCTGCGGCATGCCACGACGCAGCCAACCATCGCTACTCGCCCGCCGGTGGTCTGCCTGCTCTCAAAACAGCACTGGCCGCCAAGACGCAGCGCGACAGCGGTCTCGACTGGGATGCCAGCCAGTATCTGGTGACCAACGGCGGCAAGCAAGCGGTGTACAACACGATGGCTGCGCTGGTCGACCCCGGCGACGAAGTACTGCTGCCTGCGCCCTATTGGACGACCTATCCCGAAGCGATCCGAGTGTTCGGAGGGGTGCCGGTCGAGGTGTTCGCCGGCATCGAACGCGGCTTCCGAGTGAGCTTGGACCAACTCGAAGTGGCACGCACCGAACGAACGAAGGCGCTGCTGTTCGTCTCGCCTTCCAATCCGACAGGTGCGGTGTACCCGCGCGACGAGATCGCCGCCATCGGCCAGTGGGCGCTTGAGCACGACCTGTGGGTAATCACCGATGAGATCTATGAGCATCTCGTTTACGGCGATGCCGATCACCATTCGCTGCCGGTATTGGTGCCCGAAGTTGCCGACCGCTGTGTCGTGCTGAACGGCGTTGCCAAGACCTACGCCATGACCGGCTGGCGGGTCGGCTGGATGGCCGGCCCTCCAGACGTCGTCGTCGCTGCGACCAACCTGCAAAGCCACGCCACCTCCAACGTCTGCAATGTTGCCCAAGCAGCCGCACTCGCCGCAGTTTCTGGCGATCTCGAAGCCGTCGCACAGATGCGTTCGGCATTCGATGACCGACGGCAGCGCATCACCGAGATGCTCAACGCCATTGAGGGTGTTGAGTGCCCAGAACCCGAAGGCGCCTTTTATGCATTCCCCAGAATGGAAGGACTGCTGGGGCGTAGCTTCGGCGGTGTACACGTTGACTCCACACTCGACTTGGCGGCTGCCGTGCTGGAGCAGGCAAAAGTTGCGTTTGTGCCGGGCGAGGCCTTCGGCGCTCCCGGCTATGCCCGCTTCTCGTTCGCTCTCGGCATCGACGACCTCACTGAGGGAATCAGCCGCATAGCGGATCTGGTCGGGTGACATGGGCCAAGTTTTAGTTGCCGAAGCGATTGCCGATGCCGGCTTGGATTTGCTGCGAGCCGCAGGTCACGAAGTAGACGTTCGCACCGGGCTGAGCGCAGGCGAACTGCGTGAAGCCGTCACCGGAGCGCACGCACTCATCGTTCGCTCGGCTACCCGTGTCGACGCAGAGCTTCTCGCAGCCGCGGACGCGCTGATCGTCGTTGGACGAGCGGGAGTGGGCCTCGACAACATAGACATAGCCGCGGCGACGCAGCGGGGCGTGATCGTCTGCAATGCGCCGATGTCCAACGTGGTGTCGGCCGCGGAAATGACTATCGCTTTGATCTTGTCGCTGGCTCGCCATGTGCCCCAGGCGCATCAAGCGATGGCTGAAGGCCGATGGGAGCGCAGCCGTTGGGCCGGAATGGAAATCTGCGGTAAGACCGTGGGGTTAGTGGGTTTCGGACGTGTCAGCCGGCTGGTGGCGCAACGGCTCGCACCCTTCGACGTCAAGCTCGTGACTTACGACCCGTACGTGAACGCGTCGGTTGCGATAGCCGCAGGGGTCGAGATGATGCCGCTCGATGATCTCTTGGCACAGTCAGACATCATCAGCCTCCACATGCCGCGGACCTCGGAAACGACTGGCCTTTTCGGTGCAGAGAACCTCGCCAAGTGCCGCCCACATGCGCTGGTGGTGAACACGGCTCGTGGTGGCATTGTTGACGAGAAAGCGGCTGCGGTGGCTCTCGAACACGGCCGTCTGGGCGGCGTTGCGCTCGATGTCTATGCCGTCGAGCCCGCAACCGACTCCCCGCTGTTCGGGCGAACCGACGTAGTGACAACCCCGCACCTCGGCGCCAGCACCCCCGAAGCGCAAGACCGAGCGGGTGTCCAGATAGCCGAACAGGTCAACCTGGCGCTGGCCGGTGAGCCTGTGCCGCACGCCGTCAACTTGTGATCCGATGCTTGGGGGCCGCGCCGACAGGCGCAGGTATAGCCCGAACGGCCCGTGAGCGCCGCATCGAGTCAAGACCGCCGAACATGAGCACCGAGACAACAGGTGCGCCACCGAAAGCTCATCTATCGGCACTGCCGCTACTGAGCCGGACCGCAATCACGCAGTCCGCGGTCACTGAGCCGATGCCTCTCGCCAAGCGTGCAGCCAGTCAGCGGGCAGTGTGCCCTTGTGAGCGATGACGCTGACGGCCCAGCGTCGGGTCGGCCCGCCTGATTCCCCAAGACGCTGATTGTCGAGGTGCCGGTTGATCGAGGCGCGAGCGCCGACAGCTTGCACCTCATAGATCGCGACCCCGCCATTCGGCTCCGAAACTGGCAGCAGTCCCTTGAGGCGGGCGACACCGTCAGGCAGCCCGTCGAGCAGCGCCTCCACGGTCGGCATCGGCACGGCAGCGTCGAGTTCGACCGTCTGCGACTCGAACAGATCTGCTGCTGTTTGTGCAGATTCGGCGGGTATCTCACGACCGCTCTGCGGACGTTCTTCGCTGTCGCCGTCGTCTGGAACCTTTGGCCCGAACAGCATGTCGATGGGCACTGCTGCCCGACTGCAGCGAACGAAAGATGCCCGACTGGCGATGCCTGCCAGCCATTCGCACAATGCTTCGATATCGGATTCGGCTTTGAGCAAGTCAATCTTGTTGACCACGAGCAGATCTGCCGCCGCTAGTTGAATCCGCACGGTATCGGCCACCCAGCGGTCGTTGGCCTGCCGCCGCACCTGCTCGGCATCGGCCATCACCACGACTGCGTCCAGAGCCAGACCGGGCGTGTGGCCGTAAGCCGCAATCTGGGTCGGATCTGCGACTCCACTGGCCTCGATGAGCAGTCGCGCCGGTGGCACGCCAGACGACCGGATGGTGTTGAGCGCAGCAGCGAATCCCTCTGCCAGGCTGCAGCAGATGCAGCCATTAGCGAGTGTCAGCTTGTCGCTGTCGGCCGCGACGATGAGATCCTCGTCTATTGATATCTCCCCGAAATCGTTCACGATGACAGCGATTCGCTCGTTGACCGATCGCAGAATGTGGTTCACCAGGGTTGTCTTGCCGGCCCCTAGGTAGCCGCCTATAACTGTCACCCGAATCCGCTGCTCAGTCGTCACTCGTGCTGTCCGTTCACGTTGTCGCCGGTCAAGTCCCAGCCCCGCAGCAGTATCTCTCAGCGGTATCTAGCAGCAGTAGCTCTGCCGAGTACGAGAAACCCCGGTTCACTCCTCGCTGGAGCGGGCGGGCTGCAACACACCGCCCAGCACGGTGCCCCACACTCCGATATCACGCAGCGCCATCGGGTCAACGCTCAGCGGATCGTCTTCCAGCACGGCGAAATCGGCAAGTTTGCCGGCCTCGATGCTGCCGATCTCTCCATCTAGTTTGAGCTGCCGGGCCGCCTCAATGGTGATAGCCCGCAACGCGTCAGGCACGCCGATCCGCTCGTCGGGTCCTAGCACCTGCCCCGACGCTGTCACCCGGTTAACCGCGCACCATGCTGTGTGCAGATGGCCGAGCGGCGTGATGGGCGAGTCCGAGTGGATCGAGAAGCTGATGCCGTTCGCCAAAGCTGTCCTGCAAGCATCCATTCTCGCCGCTCGCTCAGGCCCCACGGTCGCGTCCCGGTGCTGATCGCCCCAGTAGTAGATGTGGTTCGAGAAGATGTTGGCATGCATGCCGAGCGCTGCCATGCGGCGATACTGGTCGGGTGTCGTGAGCTGACAGTGCTGCACGGTGTGACGGTGATCCCAGCGGGGATAACGCTCGAGCACTTGCTCAATGGCGTCAATGAATACCTCTGAGGCCTCGTCACCGTTGCAGTGGCAATGCACGGTGAGTCCTGCCCGGTGGTACGGCTCCACGAGATCAGCCATTTGATCGGGCGCTGTCAACCACAGGCCGTTGCCGATGTGCCCCGCAGGCGGCTTGTAGTAATGCGGCCAGCTAATCCGGGCGGTGAAGCCTTGAATCGAACCGTCCAAGATCAGCTTCACGATGCCGAAACGCAGTTTTGAGGTCTGCTCGCTCATCAGCCGTACGCACAGATCGGCTAGTTCAGCGGGGTCAGCCACAGCGCCGAACAGGTTCGACATGGCAACCATAACTCTGGCCGGATAGTCGGGATCGCTGGTTACTTTCTTCCAGTTGTCAAGTTGCTCCTGCTCCCAGAGCTGCGACGTACCCAAATCGGTCAGCAAGGTGTGTCCTGCATTGCGCGCTTCGTGGGCGTAGCGCCAGCGAGCCTGCTCTGTGCGGTTGGCTTTCATCATGTCTACGAATGCATCGCCGGCGAGCATCATCGCGGCGGGTTCGTGGAGTTCGCCGTTGGGCAGCCCATCGCCACCTCGGGCGACACCTGGGCTGGTGGCGGTTTCGTCAATGCCGCATCGAGCCATGAGCGCCGAGTTGATGGTGGCCAAGTGCCCGCTGGCATGCAGCACTAAGGTCGGCCGGTCACCCGTCACGGTGTCGAGATGGCTGGCCACGAGACGCTCACCGGGGAAATAGATCGGATCGAGACCCCACGCCAGCAGCGTCTCAGATTCGTCGTCCATATCCGCAGCGGCTTTGCCCAGCCGCTCAAGCACATCGTCGATCGACGTGCAGCCGGGCCACTCTCGTCCCTGTGGGTCACGCCGGTCGAAATAGCCGACGTAGGTGGAGTTCCACAGGCCGCCGGACATGACATGGCAATGAGCTTCGATGAAGCCGGGCATGATCACATGCTCTAAGAAACAATCGTCGATTCGGTGCTTGCCCCACGACGCCAATTCGTCAACGCTGCCGACACCCAAGATGCGCTCACCGGCTACCGCCACTGCCTCACCGAAGGGATACGCAGGGTTGATGGTGATGACTCGACGGGCCGGGTAGATCACGAACGGTGCGTCGTTGATGTTGGCCGATACATCTGTTTCCATCAGTGTTGCTCCTGTTGTGTTGCTCCTGCTGTGCCGCTGCGGGCGGGCTCTGTGTGAAGGCCGTCAGGTACCGAGCTGGTCGTCTGAGGCTTGCGCTACGAAGTGTCCGTTTTCGATCTCGATAAGCGTCACGGGTTCGGGTGCTGTGCCAGCCTCAAAGACCGGGCTCGGCACCTCGTCGGTCTGCACCGACCGGTCAGTCCGGCGGCGTTGAGGGTCAGCGATCGGCACGGCATCAAGGAGCCTCTGGGTATAGGCGTGCGTCGGGTTCTCAAAGACGGCCCGGCGAGGTCCCAGTTCGACGATCTGACCGAGATACATCACACCCACCCGGTGAGCGATCCGTTCCACGACAGCGAGGTCGTGGCTGATGAACAGGTACGACAGACCCATTTCCTCTTGTAGATCCATCATCAGGTTGATCACTTGTGCCTGGATCGACACATCCAGAGCCGAGACCGCCTCGTCCGCGATGACCAGTTCAGGCCGCAGCGCCAAGGCTCGCGCTATGCAGATCCGTTGGCGTTGACCGCCTGAGAACTGATGCGGGTACTGCCGCATGTCGTCGGGCGACATGCCCACCCGTTTCAGCAGGTCGGCTACGACATCGTTGATTTCGTTGCGAGGAACTGCACGGTGAATCTCCAGCGGCTCGGCGATGGCCTTGCCGACAGTCCTGCGGGGGTCAAGGCTGGCGAACGGATCTTGGAAGACGATCTGCACCTTGCGCCGGTGCGGGCGCAGCTCGCGCGGTCCGAGGCTGGTGATGTCGGTGCCGTCAAGGTGAATCGTTCCACTCGTGGGATCCAACAGACGGATGATGAGGTAGGCCAACGTTGACTTGCCGCAGCCGCTCTCACCCACCACTGCAAGAGTCTCACCCCGACCGATGTTGAGGCTGACCTGCTCCACAGCATGCACCCGGGCTCCATTGCTGGCAGGAAAGTGTTTGGTCAGCGCTTCAACTTCTACGATCGGCCCACCGACGCCGTTGGTGCCCATCAGCCCCCAGCTCCTTGGCGAACTGCGTTGGCCCTTTCGGCGTCGTCGGGATCGGTGTCATCGGGATCGATGAGGTTGAAGCGATGCGGATGTTCCAGCCCTGCCATTGAGCCGAGACGCGGCACCGCTGCGAGCAGCGAGCGCGTGTAAGGCTCTTGGGGCTGTTCGAAGATGTCGCCGACATCGCCGCGCTCAACCACCCGTGATCGCTGCATCACCACCACCCTGTCGGCAATCTCGGCCACTACACCCATGTCATGGGTGATAATCAGCACTGCTGCGCCGGTCTCGCGCTGCATCTCGGCCATCAAGGCAAGGATCTGAGCTTGGATTGTGACATCAAGCGCTGTGGTGGGCTCATCTGCGATCAGGATCGCCGGGTCGCAGGCCAGTGCCATGGCGATCATCACTCGTTGACGCATGCCGCCAGACATTTCGTGCGGGTACTGGTTAATGCGGCGGGCGGCATCAGGAATGCGCACTCGGTTCAGCATCTCCAAGGTGCGCTCGCGAGCCTCGCGTCGGTTCATGCCCAAATGCAGGCGAAGGGCCTCACCGATCTGGCTGCCGACGGTGTAGACCGGGTTCAAGCTGGTGAGTGGCTCTTGGAAGATCATCGAGATGCGGTCGCCGCGCACGGAGCGCATCTGCGGCTCAGGCAACTGCAGCAGGTCTTCCACCCTGCCGTCGTCATGGCGGAATAGCACTTCGCCGGCACGGATCTGCGCGCGGGTGCCGATCTCAATGAGTCGCATGATTGACAGCGCCGTGACCGACTTGCCCGAGCCTGACTCGCCGACCACCGCCAAGGTTGCTCCGTCGTGCAGGTCAAACGACACGTCTTGCACGGCGACGAAGTCGTCGAAAGCGACGGTCAGTCCCCGTACGCGCAGCCTCGGTGTGTCGTCCTTGCCGTTGGCGCTGGCCGTGCTGCTCATCAATCAGCGCCCGCGCAGTTTCGGGTTATAGGCGTCTTGTAGACCGTCACCGATAAGGCTGAAGCTCAGCACGGTGAAGAAGATCGCCAGCCCAGGGAATGTGACTGACCACCAAGCGGTTAGGAAGTTGCCGCGGTTGAGGCCGATCATCAGGCCCCAGCTTGTGCTGTTGGGATCGCCGAGTCCCAAGAACGCCAGCCCCGCTTCAAACAGGATCGCAGTGCCCATGATCAGCGTGGCTGACACGATCAGCGGCGGCAATGCATTGGGGAACACGACCCTGCGGATGATGCGCCAGTCTGTTGCGCCCAGCGCTCTTGCGGCCCGCACGAATTCAAGATTCTTCAGTCTCAGGAACTCTGCGCGGGTGATGCGAGCGATGCCCGGCCACGCAACGACGCCAATGGCGAACGAGATTGTCCACATCGACGGTTCAAACAGTGCCACCACCACCATTGCGAAAAGCAGTGCCGGCAGCACTTGGAAGAACTCTGTGAAACGCATGAGCGCACTGTCTGCCCAGCCGCCGTAATAGCCAGCTGCTGCACCGATGCTTATGCCGATCACGAGCACCATCGCAGCAGCCATCGCTGCCACCGTCAGGCTGGTGGTGCCGCCGTTGATGACCCCGGCCAGTACGTCGCGCCCCAAGTAGTCGGTGCCCAGCTGGGCCTCGGTCAATTCGCCCGGCCCGATCAGTGGTCGGGCCACTATGTCTTTGGGGTCTTGGTCGTACAGCATCGGCCCGACGAAGGTCATAAAGATGACACCTATGAGCATCAAAACGCCGACCACAGCAGCCTTGTTGCGTACGAACAGCCGCAGAGTCTCACGACCGGGCCGCACCGGTGCAACGGTGTCATGGGATACGTCAGCAGCGGTGAGACCGTTGTCAGCCGCAACGGACGCTCCAGCTACGTCCCCTTCAACGGGGTCAGTCTGAGTGCCGCTGTTAGGCATTGGATCTCTCCCGCAGTCGGATGCGCGGATCGATGACGGTGTAGAACAGGTCGGTCAGCAGATTCGCCACGATCACCATGACCGACGACACCAGCAGCACGCCAAGCAGCACGGATGTGTCTCGGCGCAGGATCGAGTCGAAAGCCAAGCGGCCCAAACCCGGCCAGTTGAAGACGGTCTCCACGAGCAACGCACCCGACAACAACGCACCGAATTGCAGGCCTATCACCGTTACCACCGGTATGACCGCGTTTCGCAGCGCATGTTTGTACACCACCCTGCGCTCACCGAGTCCTTTTGCTCGGGCAGTGCGCACGTAGTCCGACTCGAGCACTTCCAGCATTGATGCCCTCGACAGGCGGCTGTATTGCGCCAAGTAGATGAGACCGAGCGTAAGTGCTGGCAGTATCAGATGCTCACCTACGTCTAAGACGTTCGCTAGCAGGCCGTCTCCGTACGTCACGTCATGCCAGCCCTGCACCGGCAGCAGCTTCCAAGTTGAAGCAAACAAGATGACCAGCATGATGCCGGTCCAAAACACCGGCATTGAGAAGCCCACAAGAGCCAGCACGGTTGCAATGTGACTCAGCGGGTTGTCGGGACGACGCGCCGTAGCAACACCAATCATGGTCCCCATGGCAACAGCAAAACCCAACGCGGTGCCTACCAGCAGCACGGTGGGCCAAAGCCGAGCCGCAATCAGCGATGTAACTGATTCGTTGAAGAAATACGATTCGCCTAGGTCGCCGGTTGCCACTCTGCCCACATAGGTAGCGAGCTGAACAACAAATGGGCGATCCAAGCCGTACCGCTCTCTGATGCTCTCAAGGAGTTCAGGGTCGCCAGCACCGCTCTCGCCCACGATCACCGTGGCGGGATCGCCGGGTGTTAGGTGTATCAGCAGGAAGTTGAGGCACATCACTGCCAGGATCAGCCCAAGCGCTTGGGCGATCCTGGCAGTGAAGGACCTCAGCATTGCTATGCGCAGCTATACGCAATGGGGGAGATTGATGTACGGCGAAAGCGGCGCTGCTTCTACTGGTCCAGCCAGACCTCATGCATCGGCGACATCATGCCCCAGATGGTGTTGGTCGGTGGGTTCTGCACACGCGGGTTGTATGCCTGCCAGAACTGGGGGGTGGTCAAATAGTAGATCGGCACCTCATCGGAGATGATCTGTTGGAAATCGGCGTACAGCGCTGCGCGACGCTCAGCGTCGAGTTCTTGTCCAGCTTCTGCCAAGAGCCGATCAACTTCGGGGTTTGAGTACCCGGTGTTGTTGGTCCAGATGCCCTTGTCGATGTTGTCGCTGCGATAGGAGCGGTGAACGCCGATGACCGGATCGCCCCAGTTCCAGACGTTGTTGATGGTCATCTGATAATCGCGGCCAGCGATGCGACCAGCCCACGTCGGGAAGTCGGGGGAGGGATTCAGTTCCACGCTGATGCCGATTTCCTCAAGTGCCTGCTGCACGTATTCGGCGTACACAATCTGGGCACCCGGGATCCAGTCAATGGTGAGGCTGAGTTCGCCGTCTCCGTAACCGGCATCAGCCAGCAAGGACCGAGCTCGGTCGAGATCTTGGTCATAAGGGTTGACAGAAGAGTTATGGAACGGGCTGGCTGTGACGATGCCCGATGTTGCTGGGATCGTCAAGCCCTGATCGAGCGCGTCGATCATGAAGTCGCGGTCTACTGCGTACGCGATGGCTTGCCTCACCCGCTGGTCCGACAGCGCCGGGTCGTCCACGTTCATCTCCAGCCACTGGACTTGCCCGATTGCCTCATGGCCGTCAGAACTCACCGTGACGCTCTCGTTGTCCATCAGGCGCAGGATGTTCGCCGACGGGCCGAGCGTGACTGAGAGGTCAATCTCTCCGTTTTCGAGGCCTAGGACGATGTTGGTGGCATCGGGAATGATCTGCATGACGATCTCGTCCAGACATGGTGCCCCCTCAACGAAGAAGTCGTCGAAGCGCTCCATGCGGATGATCGTGCCGGCCTCGTACTCAGTCAGTTGGAACGGACCCGAACCCACGAAGTTTTCGGTGTTGCGCGGGTGGGTCGGCATTTCTTGGCCGTCGTCAAAGATGTGCTTCGGGATGACAGGGAGCAAGCCTGGCGACATCGCCAGCAGGATCGCTGGATGCGGCCGACTCAAGTTGATGACAGCCGTGTGCTCGTCAGGCGTGTCAACGCCGGTGACTGGCTCGAACATTGGCTTGAAGGGGTGATGCTCTTGGGCCGTGAGGACGGAGAATGCCACGTCGGCTGAGGTGATGGGCATCCCGTCGTGGAAGACGGCATCTTCCACGAGTTGCAGTGTCACGGAGAGCCCGTCATCAGCAATCTCCCAGCTATGCGCCAAGTACGGCATCGGGTTGTACTCGTCGTCGTACAGCAGCGGGCTGGCGTTGAGTTGCGTTCCGGGCACAGCAGTGGCGTAGCCCGACTGCACCGTGCCGTTGAGATGGCGCGGTACTTGATTGCTGCCGATGACGAGCGTTCCGCCCACGTTGGCACCGCCGTTGCAAGTGTCCATGCTCGCCGCCATGCCGCCGTCGTCGCTGTCCATGTCGTCGTCAGCCATGCCGTCGCCGTCGTCGTCCATGTCGTCGTCAGCCATGCCGTCGCCGTCGTCGTCCATGTCGTCGTCAGCCATGTCATCGGTGCCGGGCGCTGCGGTGGTTGCAGGCGCAGCACCGTCATCGCCGTTGTCTTCATCGTCGTCGCTTGCGCACGCCGCAGCTACAAGCGCAAACACAGCCAGTAAGGCAACGATCAGACGCCATTTTTTCATCATCATTCTCCCTTGGGTGCATACCCTCAGCCGCCGAAAGCAGCGACTGAGCCCGAGCCGTTCAACCCGAAGCGTGGCGGTACCGTAGCGCACCGGCGACGCGCGTGGAGCCACGGAGCCACACAGCGCCGCCGTACCCGAATTGGCTGTGGCATTTAATTGCAGTCAATCGCACAGTCTGTTGCAATTGCCTATTGCAACAGCCAATTGCAACAATATGACTCACTTGTGGTACGTGATATGGGTGTACCTATAGGTTGGCCAACGTTGGCGGGTCGGGCGCTGGCGGGTCAGGTTGTGGGCATCCAGTTTGGGCGGCGGGTTTCGTGGCCGTCGATCTGGGGTGCGCTGCGAAGTGTGATGCCGATGTCGTCAAGTCCTTTGAGGAATCGTTCCTGCGTTGCGTCGTCCATGGAGAACGTCTCTTCGATGTCTGCTGCCGGTACGCTCAGCAGCAGCCGCTCGACATCGACAGTCACCACCAGGTCAGGGTCGGCTTCCACTGCTGCTCGCAGGAGCGCAGCGGTCTGCTCAGACACTTGCACCGGCACTAGGCCGTTCTTGGTGGCGTTGTTGGCGAAGATGTCGCCGAAACGGGGCGAGACCACCGCCACGAATCCGTAGTCCATCAGCGCCCACACCGCGTGCTCACGGGACGAGCCCGTGCCGAAGTTCGGGCCAGCCACCAATATCGTTGCACCAGCGAAACGCTCATCGTTCAGCACGAAGTCGCGCTCGTCGCGCCATTCGCTGAAGAGTCCCTTCCCGAAACCGGTGCGTTCGACTCGCTTCAGCCAATCGCTGGGGATGATTTGGTCGGTGTCTACATCTGAGCGGTCAAGCGGCACCGCACGGCCTTCGTGGACTCTCACGGGTTTCATCTGTCTTGTCCTCTTGCGTTCAGGCCTCGTGCGTTCAGTCGAGGTCGTTGGGGGTGGCGAAACGTCCGACGATTGCCGTTGCCGCGGCCACTTCCGGCGAGCACAGATGGGTTCGACCGCCTCGGCCTTGGCGGCCCTCGAAGTTGCGGTTTGATGTTGAAGCCGACCTTTCGCCCGGGGCGAGTTTGTCGGGATTCATAGCCAAGCACATGGAACAGCCGGGCTCTCGCCAGTCGAAGCCTGCCTCGGCGAATACTGCATCAAGGCCCTCGGCTTCGGCCTGCATTTTGACGGCGAATGATCCGGGCACTACCAGCGTGCGGACACCGTCGGCCGCTTTGCGTCCGCGTGCTATCTCTGCTGCTGCCCGCAGGTCTTCGATGCGCGAATTCGTGCAGCTCCCGATGAAGACGGTGTCCACCTTCACGTCTGAAAGCCGGGTGCCCGCAGCCAGTCCCATGTAGTCCAACGCCCGCTGGGCGCTCGTCGCTTCTGAAGGGTCATCGAAATCGCTGGGTGCCGGAACAGTGCCGTCAATCGGGATGACGTGCGCAGGGTTGGTGCCCCAAGTGACGTGCGGACGCAGCGACGCCGCGTCGATGGCCTCTGAGCGGTCGAAGACTGCACCGTCGTCGGTGGTCAGCGAGCGCCAATCGGTTACCGCAGCGTCCCAGCTAGACCCGCTTGGGGCATGCCGACGGCCGGCCAGATACGCGAACGTGGTGTCGTCGGGTGCGATCATGCCGGCCTTGGCACCCGCTTCTATCGACATATTGCAGACCGTCATCCGACCTTCCATCGACAAGGCTTCAATCGCAGATCCTCGATATTCGATGATGTGACCGATGCCGCCGCCGGTGCCGATTTTGCCGATGATGGCAAGCACGATGTCTTTGGCTGTCACACCCGGCGGCACCTTGCCGTCAACGCGCACTTCCATCGTGGCAGGCCGGCTCTGCGGCAACGTCTGGCTGGCCAGCACATGCTCCACTTCAGAAGTGCCGATGCCGAAAGCCAGCGCGCCGAATGCACCGTGGGTTGAGGTGTGGCTGTCGCCGCACACCACCGTCATGCCGGGCAACGTGAGGCCCTGCTCGGGTCCGATTACATGCACGATGCCTTGGCCCGGATCGCCCATCGGGTACAGCGTGATTCCAAACTCGGCGCAGTTAGCGCGCAACACCTGCACCTGCTTGGCCGAGACCGGATCAGCGATTGGTAGGTGCAGATCGGCAGTCGGAACGTTGTGGTCTTCGGTAGCGACCGTGAGGTCGGGACGACGCACCGTTCGTTGGGACATGCGCAGACCGTCGAAGGCTTGCGGTGAGGTCACCTCGTGGATGAGATGCAGATCGATGTACAGGAGATCGGGCTGACCGTCCCCGGTCCGCACCACATGATGGTCCCAGACTTTCTCGCTGAGTGTGCGCGGCTTCGTTGCGTTGGTGTCGGTCACAGGGCCAGTCTGCGCCCGCCGTCCATACAGTTACAACCCGTGCAACCCGTACAACCCGGCTAGGTATGCCTTCGTGTAAGAACCGAGCCGGTCATGGCTCAATAGCGGTGACTTCGATGCTGAGTTGGTTGCCGTTCGCTTCGTAGTTGACCTTCTGACCGACCCGAGCGCCTTTGAGTGCTTGGCCCATCGGCGAGCCGGGAGAAACCACATCAAGACCTGTTCTGCGCTCTTCGATTGAACCGAAGAGAAACCGCTCGATTTCGTCGTCGCCTTCAAAGCGGATTGAAACGATCAAACCCGGCGCAACCGTGCTGCTGTCGAACTTGTCGTCAACATCGGCGACGATCTCGCAGTTCTCCAAGATGGACTTCAACCGCATGATGCGGCCTTCCATTTTGCCCTGCTCCTCCTTGGCGGCGTGGTAGTCGCCGTTCTCGGAGAGATCTCCGAGCAAGCGAGCCGTTTCGATCTGTTCTGCTATGTCGATGCGCCCGCGACCGGTCAGATCAGCGAGTTCGGCGTGCAGGCGATCACGAGTCGCAGCGGAGATGTGATGCACTTCGGACACTTGCGTGAGGCTACCGAAGCCATCTTTGGGCACACTCAAACCATTATTTGAACCCGCACTCAAATCAGCACTCAAACTAGCAAGGGGCATCAAAGTGGCTCATCGCATTGCAGTCATCGGCGGAGACGGCATCGGACCTGAGGTCATCTCGGTTGCGCTCGCTGTGATTACCGCAGCCGGCGCCGACATCTCCACGACCGAGTTCGACCTTGGAGGCCAGCGCTACCTGCGTGACGGCACCGTGCTTGATGACGAGACTCTTGCCGAGTTGCGTACCTACGATGCGATTCTGCTCGGAGCAGTTGGCACTCCCGATGTGCCACCGGGCATCATTGAGCGTGGCCTGCTGCTGAAGGCTCGGTTCGAACTTGACCTCTACGTGAACCTGCGCCCGTTCACCCTTCCCGACGGTCACAGCTTCACGGTGATCCGCGAGAACACCGAGGGCGCGTATGCGGGCGAGGGTGGGTTCTTGCGCAAGGGAACGCCTCACGAGATCGCCACGCAAGGGTCGGTTAACACCCGCATGGGAGCCGAGCGCGCCATCCGTTACGGCTTTGAGGAAGCTCGCAGGCGTCAACGTCAGCACCTGACGCTCGTACACAAGACCAACGTGCTGACGTTCTCCGGTGACCTTTGGGAGCGGGCCTTCGGTGAGGTGGCGTCTGAGTACTCCGATGTGGAGATCGCCTACAACCATGTGGACGCAGCATGCATCCACCTCATCGAAGATCCGCATCGTTATGAGGTGATCGTGACAGACAATCTGTTTGGCGACATCCTCACCGACCTCGGTGGTGCAGTGGCGGGTGGCATCGGGCTTGCCGCCTCGGCCAACCTGAACCCCGACCGCACGGGTCCTTCGTTGTTTGAGCCGGTGCATGGCTCAGCGCCTGATATCGCCGGCAAAGGCCGAGCGAATCCCATCGCAGCGGTGCTATCTGGGGTTCTGATGCTTGAGTTCCTCGGCGAGACCGACTGCGCCCAACGCGTGCGATCAGCGTGTGAAGCGGTCATCACCGACGATTCGATCTTCAACTTGGGTACTGAAGAGATCGCCGCTGCGATCTTGGCCGGCATCTCAAAAAGATGAGAGCCCTAACTAATGAACGCAGGCAAGAAACCCAGGCAAGAACCCCAGCAGTACCTCAAGGAACACAGCAGCAATGACCGCCTCTGACACAGACCATGAAACAGATCCCAGAACGCCCACCACGGGCGCATCGGCACTGCTCGTCCGCGAGGGTGTCCGGGATCCGTCGTGGCCGCAGCGAGTCGAGATCTTCGACACGACACTGCGAGACGGTGTCCAGTTTGAAGGTATCTCGGTCTCCTCAGACGACAAGCTGAAGGTGGCCCGTCAGCTTGATGCCTTGGGTGTGCAATGGATCGAAGGCGGCTGGCCCGGCTCGAATCCCAAAGACGAAGAGTTCTTCGCTCGCGCCACCACCGAACTCAAACTTGAGCACGCCACGTTGGTGGCGTTCGGTTCGACCCGTCGGCCGCAGGGGCGTGTTGACGACGACAAGACGCTGGCCACGCTGGCAGCAGCCGGCACTTCGGTGGTGTGCATTGTCGGCAAGTCGTGGGACTATCACGTCACCGAAGCTCTCCGGCAGCCGCTCAGTGAAGGGATCGCCATGGTCGGCGACTCGGTCAAGTTCCTCAAGGGGGAAGGGCTGCGTGTTTTCTTCGATGCGGAGCATTTCTTCGACGGCTACAAGAACAACCCAGAGTTTGCGTTGTCAGTGCTCGAAGCTGCTGCTGTCGCCGGTGCCGACTGCCTAGTACTGTGTGATACCAATGGCGGCTCGCTGCCTCATGAAGTGGACCTAGCCGTGCGCGAGGTGGTCCGCTACTTCGACGGTGTCCAGATCGGCATGCACACCCAGAACGACACCGGTTGTGCAGTCGCCAACGCAGTGGCCGGCGTGGTTGCCGGCGCCACGCATGTGCAGGGCACTGTCAACGGCTACGGCGAACGCACAGGCAACTGCGACAACACCGTGCTGGTGCCAAATTTGACGCTCAAGATGGGAATAGAGACCGTGCCGCGCGAATGCCTGTCTCGCTTCACCGCGGTGTCTCATCACGTCGCTGAACTGATGAACATGCCGTCTCAGCACCAGCAGCCCTATGTTGGGGCGTCAGCTTTTGCCCACAAGGCTGGGCTGCATACCAGTGCGATTGCGCGTCGCCCCGACAGCTATGAGCACGTCGATCCGGCAGCCGTCGGGAACAGCACGCGGTTCTTGCTCGGCGACCTCTCGGGGCGTGCGTCGGTGGAGCTGAAAGCGGCTGAACTCGGCATCGAAATCGACCAGTCCGCTATGTCTGATGTGGTGGACGAGTTGAAGCAGCTTGAGCATGCGGGTTATCACTTTGAGGTTGCCGATGCCTCGCTTGAGATGCTGCTACGGCGCGCCGCTGGGCAAACATTTGAGTTCTTTAAAGTGGAGTCGTTCAAGGTGCTCGTAGAGCGCGGTCGCCAAGCCGAGTTCGACACCGAGGCCACGCTGCGCATCGTGGTGGGCGACCGGCGGCGTGCAACAATCGGCGAAGGTAATGGCCCGGTGAATGCTCTCGGCAACGCCTTTCGAGAGGCGGTGCGAGACGACTATCCCGAACTCGACGCAGTTCGCTTGACGGACTACAAGGTCCGGGTGCTCGATACTCACCGGGGCACCGAAGCTGTCACGCGTGTGCTCATCGACTCCACTGACGGCGAGGCCACCTGGACCACCATCGGTGTCTCAGAAAACATCATTGAGGCTTCGTGGCTTGCCCTGCGCGACTCGATGATCTACGCGCTGATGCGGCACCGCCTCGGCCACAATTACAAACGGTGACAGTCCAATTCGTCCAATTCGTGAGGGCACAGCTCGTGACGGTGCAGTCCGTGACGGTCCAAGCCATGACGACACTTGACGTTTTCTAGACTTTCCAGCAATGGCTGCGCCGCGCCACATTCGAGTCGAACCGCTTGCAGTCGTCCGTTCGTACTCCTCGCCCGATGTCACGCCTCGTCGCTGGGCGGCCGCTCGTAGGGGCGAATTGTCTGGTGCTCAGCCCACCGGAGCCTTGCGGGGACATCAAGGCCCCGACCAAGGCTACGCGTACGGACTGATACGCCTCTTTGACGGACGGGTCTGCCTCACTGAGCGTGAGAAGCGCGACGACGTAGACGCAGGCTGTGTGGCCGTAGCACTGAAGCGCGCTTCAATCTTTGGACGGGCCCCGGTGGTGTGGGACCTTGAAGCCGGATATCTGGCGTTCGGCTTCCTAGATCATCAGCCGCCGGCAAAGTTGACCACGCGTCGTGAGCGGCTCTTTGAAGGAGTCGGGGAAGCACATCACTACCACCGCGTCCGCAAGCTGGTCGCTTGCGTCCCGGCTGCAGTGCTGGCCCTGATGCCACAGGAGATGAAACGCAGGTACGAGGCCGATCCGCTGAGCTTGACGAGGGATCCGCAGCTATGAATACAGCAGCCATGAACGAGGCCCAGACAGCAGCTATGAATACAGCAGCTATGAATACAGCCCTCATCTCAACACCGAGTCCGACCGCGGTGTCCACCGCGCAGACTGACCGAGAGCTGCTGCGGCTGCATCGCCGTGCTTGCAGCGATTTTGCTGCCCGGATGCGACTGCCCGCTTGGGAGCACATGGCAATGCCGCTGTCGCAGCCGTTAGAGCCTCGCACCGTGGCCGATCTGCTTGCACGCGCCGCCGACGGCAACCTCGCTGCCTCTGCGCGGATGAGTGGTCAGCCACCTCCGGCACCGGTCGAGATTCTCCGACCCGCATTAGGTGCCCACTGGGAATTCGGCGGGAGAACTGCGGATCGTCCCGATCCGACACATCTCGTGATCGAGAGCGTGCGAACGGTACTTGCGGTCTGTGCGGGACTCGATGCCGGAGCCGGTTTCAGTCTCGGGCTACGCGAACTGCTGTGGACCCGCGTCGTGGAACTGACCGTTTTGGGATACGACCTTCAACAGGCCATCGGTGCTGGCGCTGGACTTGACGAACTGCTCGTGGACGCAGTGCTAGCGGCAGCGCCTCAGACACCGGTCTGGCCGAATCTAGAACCTCTCCCGGTTGACCTATCCACCCCGCCGCTGCAGCGACTGCTTGCGTCGGCTGGCAGACCGGCAGGCCGCTGGGTCTGTTCGGCTGACTCAGCACAGAGCGCGGATCCGGGCTGCAGCACTGGCCAGTGCTGAGTGACACCGCCAGCACAGGCGGCCCGATTCCCCCCACAAGCAGCGCAGTTGGGCCCACGGCGACGGCGTCGGTTCCGCGGTTGCGTTTTGCACCGGCCCCTACGGGATTCCCCCACCTTGGCACCGCTAGGACGGCACTTTTCAACTGGCTGTACGCCCGTCACTGCGGCGGCGAATTGGTACTGCGCATTGAGGACACAGATGCCGACTTAGCCACTACCGCTCACATCGAACAGATCCTCGAGATGGCGGACTGGCTGGGACTTGATTTCGACGGCGATCCGATCTTCCAGAGCGAGCGACGTGATCTGTATGACGCTGCCATAGAGGGTTGGCTCGATAGCGGGCAGGCCTACCTTGACGATGGCGCCGTGCGGTTTGCCGTTCCTCGTGAGGGCGTGACTGCCTTCGATGACATCGTGCGCGGACGCGTTGAGTTTCCCAACGCACCAATCAAAGACTTCGTGGTGAGACGCAGCGACGGCAGCGCAACGTTCTTTGTCGCCAACGCCGTCGACGACCTCGATCTCGGTATTACCCATGTCGTCAGGGGCGAAGATCTGCTGAACACGACGCCGAAGGTGATCTTGTTGCGCGCTGCGCTGGGCGCAACCCACCTGCCGACGTTCGCCCACCTGCCGCTCATAGTCAACAAACAGCGAAAGAAGCTCTCTAAGCGGCGCGACGACGTGGCGCTCACGAGCTACCGCGACCAAGGCGTGCTGGCGGATGCCATGGTGAACTACTTGGCACTGCTGGGCTGGGGACCACCAGACGGCATTGAGGTGCGTCCGCTCACAGAGATTGTCGAGTTGTTTGAACTTGCCGACGTGAATGCGGCACCTGCGATGTTCGACACAGACAAGCTCACCGCGATCAACGCGACGTACCTACGTGGGCTTGGCGACGCAGATTTTGCTGCCGCAATCAAGCCGTGGGTGAATGCCGAGCAATGGGGCGCTGACCTTGACGTGACCGAGCTGAGCGCCGTCGCTCCGCTGATCCGTGAGCGCACTCGCCTGCTGTCCGATGCTGCGGATCGTATTTCCTTTCTCTTCGCGGAGCCAGCAATAGACCCTGACGACTGGGATGCTGCACTGGCGCCACCGGCCGGCGAAATCCTCGCGCGCGCGCTGGTTGCCTTCGGCGAAGCGGAGTGGACGGCCGATGCGCTGCATGCCTGCTTGAAGGAGATTGGGGAAGAGTTCGGTCTCAAGCTCGGCAAAGCGCAGGCCCCTGTTCGTGTTGCGATCACCGGCCGGAAGGTCGGACCGCCGCTGTTTGAGTCACTTGAGCTGCTGGGACAACAGACGGTCTTGCAACGGCTCAACGCGGCGCAGCAGCGGCTACGTGATGCTCGCCCGTCGGTGGGTTGAACCCCTAGGCCTGCCGCGGTTCATCCCGGTGCTGTGCAGTGCGGTGATGAACAGGGCAGTGTTGTGCAGGGCGGTGCTGCACAGTGTGGTGCTGTGCAGGGCGGTGCTGTGCAGGGCGGTGCTGTGTTGCGGTGCTGAACAGTGTTGCGCCATTAGCCTGAGGGGACCCTCGGGGATGGTGTAATTGGCAACACAACTGGTTCTGGTCCAGTCATTGGGGGTTCGAGTCCTCCTCCCCGAACCAGCCGGTTGCGAGTCCGTTGTCGGTCAGCATCTTGGCTAGCTGGTTGGCGCGGCGCTCACAGGGTCCTCCCGAGAAAAACGGGGGTCATCTTGGCAGAAGTTGTGTTCGTGGCCGAGTCGCGGCGTAGCATCGTTGGCTGGCTCGGTTGGCGCGGGATCCCTTGGGGTAGTCGCGAAGCCGAGCCGACCTGCTAACTTGCCCGCTGCTGATCTCTGGATTGGCACGGACCAAGGGGGACCGGCGCGTGGCGTTGCTCAAAGTCCAAGACATTTCGGTTCAGTTCGGAGGCATCCGTGCGTTAGACGATTTGTCGTTCTCTTTGGATGAGGGGCAGATACTCGGCCTCATCGGACCGAATGGTGCCGGTAAGACCACCTTGTTCAACGTGGTCAGCCGCATTTACGACCCGACGGCGGGATCGGTGACCTTTGACGGGCACGACCTGCTCGCTCTGTCGGCGCACCGGATCAGCCGTGTCGGCGTGTACCGCACGTTCCAGAACCTCGCTCTGTGGCGCGGCATGACTGTGATCGAGAACGTGATGGTTGGCGATCACACCAGCACCAAGGCGAACTTCTTCACTGCGGCGTTCCGGCTTGGGACCCGCAACGAGGAGAAAGAACTTAGACGCCGAGCTTGGGAAGCGCTTGAGGAACTCGGTCTTGAGGAGCACGCCTACCACCCCGCTGCTGGTCTGCCTTTCGGCACGCTTAAGCGCATTGAGCTGGCGCGAGCCCTGATTGCCAAGCCGCGCCTGATCATGCTGGACGAGCCCGCTTCGGGTCTCACTCATGCTGAGGTTGACTCGCTGGCCCAAGACATCAAGGACCTGCGAGATCGGCACAACCTTTCGGTGCTGCTGGTGGAGCATCACATGCGTATGGTTTTGAACATCAGTGAGCACCTCGTTGTGCTCAACTTCGGCCGCAAAATCGCCGATGGCCACCCGGATGTTGTGCGGAACGATCCAGAGGTGATCGAGGCGTACTTGGGGAGTTCTTCATGACCGAGATGATGCTGAAGGTCGAGAACCTGCATGCGCGCTACGGCGCTGTTGAAGTCTTGCGCGGCCTTGATTTTGAGGTGCAGGATCGCAGTGTGGTGGTAATACTTGGTGCTAACGGCGCAGGCAAGACCACGACTCTGCGGTCCCTGTGCAACATGTGTACGACTTCGGGCACCATCTTGCTTGAAGGCGAGGACATCTCCCGTGCCAAGACGGCTGACATTGTCCGGCGCGGTGTCGCCCATGTGCCTCAAGGACGAGGGACTTTCCCCGAACTCTCGGTCATGGACAACCTCAAGATCGGTGCCTACATTCGGCGAGATAAAGAGGTCAATGCCGACATTGACCGCTGGTTTGAGATATTTCCACGACTTGAGGAGCGCCGTGAGCAGCTCGCTGGTTCGCTCTCAGGCGGCGAGCAGCAGATGCTGGCCGTCGCCCGTGCGCTGATGTGCCGACCGAGGCTGTTGTTGTTAGACGAGCCTTCTCTGGGGTTGGCGCCGCTCATCATTGAGGACCTGTTTGAACGATTCGTTCAGCTCAACAAAGAAACCGGACTCACCATGCTTCTCGTTGAGCAGAACGCCAACTTGGCGCTGGACATGGCCGACTATGCCTACGTCATTGAGAGCGGCGAGATCGCGCTGCATGGACCAGCCGAACAGCTCAAGAACGATCCTGCTGTGCAGGAAGCGTACTTGGGCGCCTAGAGCGAAGGGACGCGAGCAAGATCATGGACTGGCAATGGGACGTACTGCCGCAATTCGCCTTCAATGGCCTGCGCGAGGGTGCAGTCTTCGCAGCGGTTGGGCTGGCACTTGTACTGATCTTCAAAGCAACTACTCTCATCAATTTTGCTACCGGCGAACTTGCGATGCTGGGCGCATTTTTGATGTACGTGCTCAACGTTGAGCAGGGCCTCTGGCTGTGGTTGTCGATCGTGATAGCCATGCTGATCAGCGCCGTGATCGGAGCTGGTGTAGAGCGCGCATTGGTGAGGCCGTTCGACCCCGACGATCATCTGCCGGTGGTGCTGATAACGCTCGGCTTGTTTTTAATAGTGAATGCCATCGCCGGTGACATATGGGATTACCAGCTGCGACCGGTGAACGAGCCTTTCGGCACTTTTCCGAGCTGGCTGCCGAGCAGCCAAGAACTGAAAGAAGCCGCAGACGGAACCGTCTCGTGCGTCAAAGTGTCTGCGGGTAACTTCGTTGAGGCGGCTGCGGGGTCTACAGATGCGACAACCTGCGAACTCGCAGGCCGCACCAACTGGACGATCCTCAACGCCAATGTTGATTACCGCACGCTTGGCACATGGCTGACACTCGCATTGGCGCTTGTGGCGCTCTTTGTGGTACTTGGCAAGACCAAGGTGGGCTTGGCTTTCCGCGCTGTTTCATCGAGTGCCGAATCGGCTCGGCTCGTCGGTGTCAATACCGGTCGAACGCTTGGTTTCGGTTGGGCATTGGCTTCTGTGTTCGGAACCCTCGGTGCTGCATTAGTGGCACCGTCTCTCAATGGCGTCAGCCCAAACATGATGCAGTTCATCCTCATCTACGCACTGGCCGGTGCCGCGCTCGGCGGTCTGGACAGTCTGGGTGGCGCGATTATCGGCGGCATCGTTGTTGGACTTATTAAGGGAGTGGTCGTGAGCTGGTTCTTCGTCCAAGTCATGGGTTGGGCGTTCTTCTCCATCTTGCAGCTCGCCACGGCGTTCCTGTTGATCTTGGTCGTCCTGCTGTTCCGGCCATCGGGCCTCTTTGGAACTCGCCGCATCGAGCGCGTCTAGCAGAACGTATCGAAGGGAGTCGTTGATCTATGAGTTCGCCGTTGATCGTCGTTTCCAAAGGCGACAAACAGCACCGTCAGTGGAACACTTTGTGCTGGGGCTATGCAGTGGTTCTGGCCATTCTTGTGCCGCTAGTGCTGCAGCCATTCGAGATCGGTCGCATGAACAGAGCGATCGTAATGATGGTCGCCATCTTGGCGGTGAATCTGGTGGTGGGCTTCAACGGCATGCTCGCTTTGGGTCACTCCGCTTTCATGGGGATCGGCGCATTCGTCAGTGCGTCAATGGTCCAAGACGAGTCGTGGGATTTCTGGATGGCTATCCCGTTGGTGCTGGTGTTGGGGTTTGCTGTGGGGGTCGTTGTTGGGCTCCCTGCGCTGCGCGTCAAAGGGCTCTATCTTGCCTTGGTCACTATTGCGCAAGCGGCAGTTTTCCCGACGCTAGTCAACATTGAAGAACTGGGCATCGCAGAACGCACCGGCGGACCCAATGGCAAAAAGATTGAGGAAGAGGTTGACCGCCAAGTTGATGGCTTCTCTAGCTACTTTGAGTTCTTACCGGGAGTAGACGGCGCCCGCGGTGCCGATGCTTACCGATACTGGATTATCTTGTTGATTACGGTAGTGACTTTCGCGCTGGTGCGCAATATCTTGCGTAGTCGTGCTGGTCGAGCGGTGTTGGCTATCCGCGACAACGAAGCTGGTGCCGCCGTCTACGGTGTCAATTTGCCGATGTACAAGACCGTCAACTTTGCCTTGAGCGCTTCACTGGGTTCGCTCGCTGGGCTTCTGTGGTCTTTGGATAAAGGCTTCGTCGCAGGGCAAGATTTTACCTTCTTGCTCGCCATCGATCTCATAATCGGCTTGGTCATCGGCGGTGTCGGAACGCTGCAGGGCTCAGTACTCGGCGGCCTCTTTGTGGTCTGGGTTCGGGACCTCACCAAGAGGATCAGTATTCCGATGGGTTTCTACACGCTTGATGGTGATGGTCCCTTATCGGCAGCCATCTTCGGCTTGATCTTGATTCTGTTCACTTTCTTCGCGCCCGGTGGCATCGCTTCCATGATCGCGTCGGCGCAGAAAAGAATCATTCGGGTCGTGCCGCTAACACCGGCGGGAGATCCCATTACACCACTGCGACAACTTGATCCGGGTCCGTCATCAACTCGATCGACTTGGGCACTCAGGTTGGCTGTCATCGGCCCCGTGTTGCTGATCGGCGGCTGGGTTTTGATGAATGTTGACAACCTCATCGTCGGAACCTTGGCCTTCATACTGCGATTCGTTATCGTCGTGCTGGCACCGGTCGTCGTATTCGTCTCGCTGAACGAGCGACGTGCCGTCCAAGCTGGTCTGCGAGGTGAAAATTCGGCATCAGTCTCCTTGCAGGCCAAAATCGCGGGAATCATCGGTGTTCTCAGTTTTGCTTACATCAAAACTTTTGCTCTGAATCTGGCGTTGCGAGCGCACCATGTTGGACACTTGGCGCGCGAAGCCGTTGTGCTAGACGGCGCACGAGAGCGGCCGGTGGTCCCCTTGGTGTCTGAGGCGGCTAAGTACAACGATTTTGAGGGTACTGCCGGTGAGTTCTGCGCTTCCGGTGTCGGGACGGAGTTCAACGGCTGGTCCGTGGATCAACTTTGCGAGATTGCGTCTGAAGCAGTCACAGCCCGTGACACACCGGTCGGATGGTGGTTGATCGGGTGGTCGTCGCAGAGTGTGCTAGCGCTGGTGCTCAGCCTTGCATCTATTGCCGTCACACTATTCGTGGGTTTGCGATACTTCGTGTTTTCAAACGCGAATCCCACCCAGACCAATGCGTCAACGGACGAACGCCAAGACGCCACTGCGTCGCCTTAATCCATCTCCGTGAAGAGCGGCACACACCGGCCGCGGATCTGAGGGATGACATGGACGCAGTGCTGCTCTTGCAGCGCATTTTTGATGCCTTGACGAACGGTGCCATCTATTCGTCGTTAGCGCTCGCGCTCGTGATCATCTACCGCTCCACCGGATTGCTCAATTTCGCGCAAGGCGAGATGGCGACATTTTCGGCTTACGTAGCTTTCGTGCTGCTCACCGGAGCGGCACCTGGTCTGACGGGCGGATCGATTGCATCGGCCGTTGGGGCGCCGTATCCGGTAGCAGTGGCCATTGGCGCAGCGATTGTGCTTGGCGCTATTGCAGGAGGTTTGACAGAGCGACTCATGTTTCGCCCTTTACGTGACGCTCCCGAATTGGCGATGGTCAGTGTCACGATCGGGTTGTTCTTGGCTATCAATTCGCTCGTTGAGCAGTGGTGGGGTACAGCGCCCCGCCAGATGCCGTCTCTGTTTCCGGATGCAGCCGGTGATTATCTTGATGTCGCTGGTGCTCGGCTCCGACACACCGCTGTTGGAGCTTGGATCACCTTGGGTGTGTTGTTGATGGCACTGGCTTGGTTCTTGCAAAAAACGCGCAGCGGTCTTGCGTTCAGGGCAGTTTCGTTCAATCGAGAATCAGCCGAACTGAACGGCATTCGCAGTGGCCGGACGCTCATGCTGGGTTGGATGCTCGCAGCCGCGTTCGGTGCCGTTGCTGCTGGTTTGAGCGCCAGCTCGGTCTTGTTGGAGCCGACGATGATGCTGCGCGTGCTTGTGTACGCGTTTGCAGCCGCAACACTCGGCGGCCTCGATTCACCGAGGGGCGCAGTGATAGGAGGTGTTGTGATCGGGTTGAGTCAGACGCTCATCCCGGCGTACGTTCCGCTCATCGGTTTCGAACTCAGCGTCCTACCGGCGCTTGTCGTCATGGTGGCTGTTTTGGTGGTGAGACCTGCCGGTCTGTTTGGCACACGGCGGACGGAGCGGGTGTGAGCGACAGCAACTGGCCGACCCCCATACCGCGCCGAAGCGAGGCCGAGCTTGCTGGCGAAGAAAGCGTATTCGCGGTGGCTGCGTCGCCGCAGCCAACCGCTGGTGCCCATCAGGTGGGTCCCGTTGACCGTTCGGGGCCGAGTGTTCTTCCAAGAGCGCCCCGTCGCGTCAGTCTGCTGGGCTGGATCGGCGTTGCGGCAATTGCAGCGTGGCTGATGGTGATGCCGCTGGTCAGCACAGCTACTCAGCTGCAGCAGAACACGAAGGCAATCGTCATGGTGCTCGCAGTCTTGGGTGTGAACCTTGCCACGGGCTACGGCGGGATGATTAGCCTCGGACATGGTGTCTTCGTGGCGGTCGGATCGTTTGCCACCGCCTACGCAGCAGCCGACTTGGGCCTGCCTTGGGCGGTGTCGATTCTGGCCGGTTCAGTGCTCGCAGGAGCGGTCGGTGCGGTGGTCGGATTACCGACGCTGCGTATCAAAGGCATCTACCTTGCGCTGGTGACACTCGGCCTTGCCATCGTGTTCCAGCCCTTGTCCAAACGGATGGCAGGCTTCACGGGCGGGGTCAGCGGACGCACGGTGGATGCCGAGATGACCGCTCCTGTTTGGTTCGGTACGAGCCGCTGGTCTGATGTTCTGTACCGCTATGTGATTTGCGTCACCGTTGTGGCGGTGGCTCTGTGGCTGGTGTACCGATTGGTTGACAGCCGACCGGGTCGGGCGATGCGCGCTGTTCGCGACGATGACACCGCGGCGGCGGTGTACGGCGTGAATTTGGTCACCACCCGGCTCGCGACGTTTGCTATCAGTGCTGCGATAGCAGGACTTGCTGGAGGGCTCTTAGTAGTCCTCGTGCCGTTCGCCTCGCAGGAGTCATTCCCGCCACAGGAGTCGCTGGTGCTCTATGCAACGGCGGTGCTGGGCGGGCTCGGCAGCATTTGGGGCTCCGTCTTGGGCGTTGTGATTCGCGAGGTCGCTGCGAACGCGGGATCGGGCCTCGCAAGTCTTGATGGCCTAGGTGCCCTCAGCGAGGTGTTCGACCTTCTCGACGATGAACGACTTCTGTTCGGTGTCGCACTGATTGCGCTCACCTTCGTCTTCCCCGCAGGACTCACCTCAGCGATGGTGGGACGTATTCGGCGTTGACACCTACGAACACTGGGCCATACGAACACAGGGCCGTACGAAAACTGGGCCGTACGAACATTGGGCCGCCACGAGGCGACGATCAGCGACACAGTGACGGCTCGGCCGATTGACTCGCGATTGACACACCTAACGCAGGCGCTGTCTCTGACAGCAGAGTAGTTTGCCTACCGACCGCGTCGTATCTGAATCTGCTTGCCGGGAGACATGTAGGTACGTGTAGGTACAGGGGCGTGGTTGTTGTGTACACCTATTTGGGAGGTATGAAATGACTAAACAGAGAGTTTGGCGTCTGTTGGCGTTGCTGTTTGCGTTTTCGTTGGTTGCTGCTGCGTGCGGTGGTGATGATGATGCTGATGAGGGCGACGGTGAGGTAGCGACTGAGGCGACTGCTGCGCCTGCTGAGGACATGGCTGAGGACATGGACGAGGAGCCTGAGGAGGTCGGTGGCGCGGCTGAGGAGGATCTTGAGGCGGCTGTGGCTGGCGAGGACATTGAAGATGAGGAACCTGAAGAGGTGATGGTCGAGGTGGGGGATTGCGATGTCTCGATTTCGTCTCTTGATGTTGCGTCGATTGATCGGTCCTCGATTGACACATTGTTCGCGGCGGCGGCGGATCGTCGTGCGGAGATTGTGGGTGCGTTGTCTGGTGCGCATGTGGACAACGGTGGTAACTGTGGTGTTGGTGCTGACAATGTTCTTCGGGGTCCGGCTGGGTTCGAGATTGATCTCAACGAGTGTCCGGCGGACTGGTCGAATACCACTGGCATCACCGGTAGCGAAGTCCGCATCGGTCACACCATTGCTCAATCGGGCACACTCGCCGCTTACGGCGCTATCGCCGCTGGCTGGGCGAACTATCTGGATTGGGTGAACGCGAACGATCCGATTGAGATCAACGGCTCGCCGCGTGACCTGACGCTGATTGTCCGTGACGATGGCTATGTGGCAGCTCAGACGATTGAGTTCGTGGACGAGCTGATCCAGGACGGCAACGTGTTCTCGATTGTCACGTTGGGTTCGCCGAACACTTTGGCGGTGTATGGGACGCTGAACAACGAGTGCATCCCGCAGCCGTTCGTGATGACTGGTCACCCGGCTTGGGGCGACCCGGACAACTACCCGTGGACCACGGGTCTGCAGTTGTCGTATTCAACTGAGGCGATCTTGTGGGGTTCTTGGATTCGGGAGAACATGGCCGAGCAGCTGCCTGTCAAGGTGGCCGCCTTGGTGATGGATAACGACTTCGGTCTGGCTTATGAGTTGGGCTTCCACGAGTGGGCCGAGGGCAACTCCGATGTGGTGAGCGAGTTTGTGCCGGTGCGGCATGATCCTGCGGCGCCGACGTTGACGAATGAGATGACCAATGTCAAGGCGGAGAATCCTGATGTGTTCATTTCGATGACGGCGGGTGCTCCGTGTGTGCAGGGCATCACAGAGGCAGGTGGTAACGGTCTGATTGATGACATCAACGATCGGGGTGGCGCGTTGTTCATGCCTTCGGTGTGCAAGGCCGTGGGTAACTACATGGAGCCGGGCGGTGAGGCCTCTGATGGTTGGATGATCGTCGGCGGTGGCATCAAGGACACCACCGATGCGCAGTACACCGGCGAGGCGTTCATCGCATGGCTGAATGACAACCTCGATGCGGCTGGCTTGGATCCGTCCAACTCGCTGAACGGCACCGGTTACCAGTTCGGCTACCCGTTCGTGGAAGCACTGCGGATCGCCAATGAACTGCCGGGCGGGCTGAATAGGGCCAACTTCATCTTGGCGGTGCGCTCGCTGAGCATCTACCACCCGATGCTGCTTGATGGCATCGCGGCGGAGTTCAACGGTTCGGCTGATTCTTACTTTGTTGAGGGTTCTGACTTCAGCCGGTTCGATGAGCCCACGCAGACATGGCAGATTGAGGGCGAGATTGTCGATGTGAACGGCAGGTCGGCCAACTGCGTGTGGGTGCCCGGGGAAGGCTGCTAGGACGAGATTTGCGTCGCTGCGTCCGCAAGATGCGCGGGCGCACGCACAACCCAAATCTGCAAAGCATCTGCAAAGCCGACTGTTAGGTCGGTAACCGAAGGGGCCGACGGGCGACCACCCGTCGGCCCCTTTCGCGTTCTGCAAGGAGGCGCGCCCCAGCATTCGCGGACCATTTGCCACCGCGTCGGCCTCGGTGTGTTCTGAAAGGGGCTGTTGTGGATTAGCCTTGCGCCGCAGCCACAGCCTCGGTGCCACTCGCACATGCGCCATGTACGTGTGCGCTATGTCGCAGAGGGCGTGGTTCTTGTGTACACCTTTTGGGAGGTATGAAATGACTAAACAGAGAGTTTGGCGTCTGTTGGCGTTGTTGTTTGCGTTTTCGTTGGTTGCTGCTGCGTGCGGTGGTGATGATGATGCTGATGAGGGCGACGGTGAGGTAGCGACTGAGGCGACTGCTGCGCCTGCTGAGGACATGGCTGAGGACATGGACGAGGAGCCTGAGGAGGTCGGTGGCGCGGCTGAGGAGGATCTTGAGGCGGCTGTGGCTGGCGAGGACATTGAAGATGAGGAACCTGAGGAGGTAATGGTCGAGGTGGGGGATTGCGATGTCGCGATTTCGTCTCTTGATGTTGCGTCGATTGATCGTTCCTCGCTTGACTCGTTGTTCGATGCGGCCACTGAGCGTCGTGCGGAGATTGTGGGTGCGTTGTCTGGTGCGCATGTGGACAACGGTGGTAACTGTGGTGTTGGTGCTGACAATGTTCTTCGGGGTCCGGCTGGGTTCGAGATTGATCTGAACGAGTGTCCGGCGGACTGGTCGAATACCACTGGCATCACCGGCAGCGAAGTCCGCATCGGTAACACGACAGTCCAGTCGGGCACGCTCGCCGCTTACGGCGCGATTTCCGCTGGCATGCAGAACTACTTCGACTGGGTGAACGCGAACGATCCGATTGAGATCAACGGCTCGCCGCGTGACCTGACGCTGATTGTCCGTGACGATGGCTATGTGGCAGCTCAGACGATTGAGTTCGTGGACGAGCTGATCCAGGACGGCAACGTGTTCTCAATCATGACGTTGGGTTCGCCGAACACTTTGGCTGTGTATGGGACGCTGAACAACGAGTGCATCCCGCAGCCGTTCGTGGTGACTGGTCACCCGGCTTGGGGCGACCCGGACAACTACCCGTGGACCACGGGTCTGCAGTTGTCGTATTCAACTGAGGCGATCTTGTGGGGTTCTTGGATTCGGGAGAACATGGCCGAGCAGTTGCCTGTCAAGGTGGCCGGTTTGGTGATGGATAACGACTTCGGTCTGGCTTATGAGTTGGGCTTCCACGAGTGGGTTGAGAGGAATCCAGATGTGGTGAGCGAGTTTGTGCCGGTGCGGCATGATCCTGCGGCGCCGACGTTGACGAATGAGATGACCAATGTCAAGGCGGAGAATCCTGATGTGTTCATTTCGATGACGGCGGGTGCTCCGTGTGTGCAGGGCATCACAGAGGCAGGTGGTAACGGTCTGATTGATGACATCAACGATCGGGGTGGCGCGTTGTTCATGCCTTCGGTGTGCAAGGCCGTGGGTAACTACATGGAGCCGGGCGGTGAGGCCTCTGATGGTTGGATGATCGTCGGCGGTGGCACCAAGGACACCACCGATGCGCAGTACACTGGCGAGGCGTTCATCGCATGGCTGAATGACAACCTCGCATCGGGCGGCCTAGACATAACCAACTCGCTGAACGGCACCGGTTACATGCATGGCTATCCGTACGTGGAGTCGCTGCGGATCGCCTCGGAGCTGCCGGGTGGCCTAAACCGGACGAACTTCATCTTGGCGGTGCGCTCGCTGAGCATCTACCACCCACTGCTGCTCGATGGCGTTGCGGCGGAACTCAACGGTTCGGCTGATTCTTACTTTGTTGAGGGTTCTGACTTCAGCCGGTTCGATGAGCCTTCGCAGACATGGCAGATTGAGGGCGAGATTGTCGATGTGAACGGCAGGTCGGCCAACTGCGTGTGGGTGCCCGGGGAAGGCTGCTAGGACGAGATTTGCATTGCTGCGTCCGCAAGATGCGCGGGCGCACGCACCAATGCAAATCTGCAAAGCATCTGCAAAGCCGACTGTTAGGTCGGTAACCGAAAGGGGCCGACGGGCGACCACCCGTCGGCCCCTTCGCGTGCGTTCTCGGGTGGGCCATAGGCTCGCTCCGTATGCGGCGATCGGTCTGCGCCTCAATTGCTGCCTGCATACTCGTCGGTGCCTGCTCATCGACTGCTGAACGGGTGGCACCCACATCGGCTGCCGATCTTGCCCCAGCACCCACCTTGGCTGAAGACACCACCGTCGAATCGACACAGCCGACACCGTCGACACCATCCACACAGCCGTTCATCCCGGATACCGAGAGCGGACGGCCGTTTCTCGAACTAACGCTGTTGGAGAAGATCGACGAGTTCCAACAGCGCTCAAATACCACCTTTGCGGCGCTCATTGCCCAAGAGATGGGGCTGAGTGGAGAACAGCGCTGGGTGCCTTGGGTGCTTGATCTTCTACGTGTCGGTGGTGCTCGCGAAGTGTGGGACGCGTCAATGGGGGCACTGGCCCTGCTCACAGGTGTAGAGAGTTCCGGCGATTTCAGCACCGACTACGTTCGATACGGCTCTTGGTTCCGCTCTGCAGGAATCGATCCCGGCGAGGGCTACCGGACTTTCAAGCGAGCGCTGCTTGGCTACCTCGACCCGCAGTACGACGAACTGCTTGCACAGGTCAACGACCGGGTGGTGCTCGCAGCTATTCAGTGGGGCGGTGTGCGCCGGGGCGGCATCCCCGAGTTGAACAACCCCCAGCGTCTGACCCCGGCCCAAGCCGATTTCATGACACCCGAGGAACTGGTGCTGGGTGTTGTGATAGGCGATGAAGCTGGTGCCTATCCAGTTCGTTTTTTGGCGCGCCACGAGCTTGCGAACGATGTCATCGCCGCAGTGCCGGTGGCGCTCGGTTACTGCACGTTGTGCCTGACAGCGTTGATGTTTGATCGTCGATTGCCGAACGGCGACGTGCTCACGTTCCAGACATCGGGGCTGCTAATGGACTCAAACAAGATCATGATCGACAACGAGACAGAGAGTCTGTGGAACCACCTATCGGGTACGGCGTTTGCCGGTCCGCTCGCGGGGACGAAGCTTGAGCAGTTTCCGGTAGCGACGACGCGCTGGTCGGACTGGCTGGCAGATCGCCCTGACACGTTTACACTTGACGTGCCGCCGCCGACCTACTTTCCCGAACTCCCAGAGCGTCCGCCGATTAGCTACGACTACACCCCCGGTGCGGCTTATCGCCTGTATTACGCCAGCGAAGAGCTGTGGTTCCCGACGTTTGAAACACCCGATGTTTTCGCCCTCAAAGACGAGGTGGTGACAGTTGACCGCGGCGGGCACGCACTGGCGCTGGAGCTTGCTGCGCTGGAACAAGCGACACCGTTCGTGTACGTCCTCGGTGCTGAGCCGCTCGTGATCGTGCCCAACCAGGGCGGTGCCCGCGTGTACAGCGCAGCCGGTATTGAAGGAGTGCCCGCTGCGGCATGGCATCACGGTGCTTCCGTTGAGGTGGCACCCGCAGGAGTGCTGCATGATGTGCTGCGTGTCAGCGCTATTGACGGACGCGAGCATGCCAGTCTCACGCTGCCGCGCGTTGTGTCGTCACAGTCGTTTTGGTTTGCCTGGTACGGCTTGCACCCTGACACTGAGATCTGGCCGCCACCCAACGCCAGCTGATACAAGGCCAGCTGATCTGCCCCGCTCCCATGTCAGGTCTGCGATTACCAGTGATGCTCGGCGGTCTGGCCCGCTGGCCCGCCTGTAGCTGCGACTATGCTGACCCTCGGCATCTCTACAGGCCCCCATCGTCTAGCGGCCAAGGACACCACCCTCTCAAGGTGGCGGCACGGGTTCGAATCCCGTTGGGGGTGCGCTGTGCCATCTCAGCCTCGGTCATGCCAGCCTCGGCCATCTCAACTGTTGCAAGGCCAAAAATTAGGGGATCTGCTGAGGTGGGTTCTCGTTGGGCAGCGCCCGTTGATGCGCTTGGGTTGGCTCAAGTCGGCGGCTTGGGATGACTGATTCGTCGGAACCGGCATGGCACCGCCATCTGCCTTTGTCCCATCGTGCGCTCGATGTCGATCTGGCCGCCGGGGGGACGCTTGTGGCCGTGTGGTTGGAGCATTGGGTGACCGATCCTCAGCGCAGAGTGGTGTGGGACGAAACCCACGGCTGGGTGACCGGCGCTCAGATGGCAGAACGCAGCGGGCAAGTGGCACGACGTCTCGTGGCTGCGGGCATTACGCCTGGCGACCGTGTGCTGATGAGTGGCCAGTCGTCGGTTCGATTGGTTGCGGCTCACGCCGCGTTGTTGGGAATCGGGGCAGTGGTAGTCCCGCTGAACAGTGCGTACCGCGCCGATGAAGTCGGCGGTGTCGTGCGGGACTGCCGTCCTGTGGCGGCGTTGATTGAGAATGCCGACCGCGCTGAGGAGTGGAGGCAGTGGATCGCTGCGGCAGACCCGGCGGTGCTGATCGGTGATTTCGATGCTGCTGGACTGCCCAGCATTGATGGCGACCGCGCCGATGAAGTTAGCGGCCTTGAATTCGCTGAGCAGGCTCGTCGACGCTCAGGCGATGAGCCAGCGCTTATCGGCTACACCTCCGGCACGACCGGGCGTCCCAAAGGAGCGGTGCTGTCCCATGCGAACCTGCTGGCTTCGGTTCGGGCGTTGGAGCTGGCTTGGCGCTGGACTCCCGGCGACACGTTGGTGCTGGCGTTACCGCTGTTCCACATGCACGGTCTCGGCGTGGGGCTGCACGGGACGCTTGCCGTCGGCTCTCGAGCTGTGCTGTTGCCGGCCTTTGAGCTCGACGCTGTTTTGGATGCGATTCGCGAACACCAAGCCACGATGTTCTTTGGCGTGCCGACGATGTACTCCCGGCTCGTGGCCTCGCCCCGTGCTGCGGAACTGTCGGCGTTGCGGCTGTGCGTGTCGGGTTCGGCGCCTATGTCGGCCGAGCTGCATGACGCTGTACACAGAGCCAGCGGGCAGCACGTCATTGAGCGCTACGGCATGACTGAGACGGTGATGCTGGTGTCCAACCCTTATGAGGGGCCGAGACGGGCCGGAACAGTGGGCTTCCCTCTGCCAGGGGTGGAAGTTTGCCTTGATGACCCCGATGCCAAAAGTGACGAAAGCAGTGTTGGTGGCGGTGTTGGTGCTGCGGAGATCTTGGTGCGCGGACCCAACGTGTTCTTGGGCTACTGGGAGCGACCTGAAGACAATGCAGGTTCCTTCGACGACGGTTGGTTCCGCACAGGCGATCTTGGTGTGTGGGATGACGGCTATCTGAGAATTGTGGGACGGGCTAAAGAACTCATCATCAGCGGCGGCTTCAACGTGTATCCCCGCGAAGTCGAAGAGGTTGTTGCTTCTCATCCTGATGTCATCGAGTGCGCTATCGGGGGCGAGCCAGACCCGCAGTGGGGCGAGGTCGTGGTGGCCTACGTCGTCGCCGACCGAGATTTCCGCGACGACGAGCTGAAGGACTTTGTAGGCGAGCGTCTCGCCTACTACAAGCGTCCTCGCCGTACCCGCCGCGTAGCGGCATTGCCTCGCAACGCGCTCGGCAAGGTGCAACGACACCTGCTGGCACCGCTTTGTGACCCCTGAGAAAATTGGGGGTCGTCACTCGGCCTCGCATCTGCCACCCTTGTACGCCAGATGTTTGAACTGCATGAATCACAGAAGGCCGTTCCGTTGCCGAGTCGCTATGTGGCCCCCGCGTCGCTCGGCGAGGCAACTGAGCTGCTGGCATCCCACGGCGAAGCGGCGCGGCTGATTGCCGGCGGCACCGACTTAATGCTCGAGCTGTCTAGGGGAGCGCGCTCAGGAGTGGAGCTGCTCGTCGACATCTCGTTACTGGACGGTTTCGACCAGATCTCCTATGACGGCGGCCGTGTCACGCTCGGCCCGCTGGTGACCCACGCCGATGTCATCGCTTCGGCACCGATGCTCACCGCTGGGCTGCCGCTCGCTCAGGCCTGTCTTGAGGTGGGTTCGCCGCCGTTGCGTAACCGGGCCACGGTGGTGGGGAACATTGTCACCGCGAGTCCCGCTAACGACACCATCTCGGCGTTGATGGCCTTAGATGCCGAAATCACGATGGCATCGGCCCACCGAGAGCGCACCGTTCCGATCACCGAGTTCTTTGTCGGTTTCCGCCAGACCGTGGTTGAGCGCGACGAGATCGTCACCGCAGTGGCCTTCGACGCACTTGATGCCTGCGACCGGTCTGGTGAGCGTCGAGGTGTGTTCGTAAAGCTCGGCCTGCGCAGAGCTCAAGCCATCTCGGTGGTGCATGCCGCAGTAGTAGCGGAACTCAACAGCGGTCGGGTGAGCGATCTTGTTGTAGCCCTAGGCAGCGTTGCACCCACCGTCATCACTGTGCCCGAAGCGGCTCAGCTGGCCGCAGGCCGAGACCTAGCGCAAGCCAGCGACGACATTGTCGCAGCAGCCTGTCGGGCGGCCAGCCCCATCGGCGACATCCGAGGAAGCGCCGAGTACCGCACCCACGCCGTCGGCGTTGTCGTCAGCCGAGCCGTCGAGGCGCTGCACAGCGGCACCGAAGGCGACCAGTGGCCCGCCGACCCGCCGAGATTGGCCCCGTCGAGGTTGGCTCAGTCGAAATTGGCCCAGCCAGTGAATACGAGCCGTGAGCGGCCACCGTCAAAGGTATTGGCCGAATCTCAAGACACGGTGACGGTGACGCTGAACGGGGCGCTACGCAGCGCCTCGGGTGCTGCGGGCAAGACGCTGATGGACTGGCTGCGCGACGACTTGGGGCTGACAGGCACCAAAGAGGGCTGCGCGGAAGGGGAGTGCGGGGCTTGCACGGTTCATCTCGACGGGGCTGCGGTGTTCTCTTGTCTGATTCCCGCTGGCCGGGCGAACGGCGCAACCGTCACCACTGTGGAAGGTGTCGCCTCGCCCGCTGGCGAGCTTCACCCTTTCCAGCAGGCCATGGTGGAGACGGGTGGGGCGCAGTGCGGGTTCTGCACACCGGGCTTTGTGATGAGCGCTGTGGCGCTGCTTGAAGAGTTCGCAGATCCTTCTGCTGAGCAGATCACGAGCGGCCTGTCGGGCAATCTCTGCCGCTGCACCGGCTACTGCTCGATCATCGAAGCGGTGCGAACTGCTTCGGTTGGTGCAGCAGCGGTGCGAACTGCTTCGGTTGGTGCAGCAGCGGTGCGAACTGCTTCGGTTGGTGCAGGTGGCGTAGCAGCGGCTGGGTCTGATTTGGGAGAATTGTCGTGAGAGAAGGTGCAGCCGTAGGCGTGCCCGGCGCAGCAATCGAACTGGAAATGACTGCGTCTGGGGCGGGCGGCTTGGGCCAGTCGCCGCCCCGCGCTGATGGGCCGGCGAAGGTCTCAGGGCTGGCTGGGTACCCAGCCGACCGTATTCCTGCCGACGCATTGTGGGCTTTCGCCGTATTCACCGACCAGCCGCATGCCCGGCTGCGAAGACTCGACCTGAGCTCAGCCGAACGCTCCCCCGGCGTTGTTGCGGTGCTCGGCTCGGCCGATGTGCCCTGCAACGAGTACGGGCTGACCAAGTTCGATCAACCGGTCTTCATCGGTCTCAGCCACACCGGCCGCAGCTTGGTGCATTGCGATGTGTCTCGCTGGGAGGCCGACCACTTGGCGCTCATTGTTGCTGAGAGTCTTGACGCAGCGCGCGAAGCCGCTGCCGCCATCGACGTTGAGTGGGATCTGCTGCCAGTCGTGGCCGACATAGACACGGCTCTTGCGCCCGGCGCTCCGCTCGTCCACGCCTACGACGGTGCCGGATCGAACCTGTATGAGTCGATGCGCACCCGCAAGGGCGATCTCGCTGCTGGTTTCGCCGAAGCTGCGGCAGTCGTGGAGAACGTCTATGAGGTGCCGTACCAAGAGCATGCGTACTTGCAGCCCGAAGCGGGCACTTCGTGGGTTGATGCTGAGGGCATCGTGAACGTCGAGATTGCGGGACAGTGGGTACACGAAGACCGCGAGCAGATCGCGCACGCGCTCGGCTTAGCCGAGGAACGCATTCGGGTGCGTTATCCCGCCATCGGCGGCGCGTTCGGCGGGCGCGAAGACACCTCTATGCAGATCGTCTTGGCGCTGGCTGCGTACCGTCTGTCTGAGCGCGGCATCCACCGTCCGGTGGCCATGCAGTGGTCGCGTGAAGAGTCCATCGTCGGCCATCACAAGCGGCATCGCGGACGAATCTGGGCCCGTTGGGGCGCAGCCCGCGACGGCAGAATCACCGCAGCCCAAGCCGAGGCATGGCTTGATGCCGGTGCTTACAACTACACATCCAACAAGGTGATGGGGAACCTGCACCTCGGCCTCGGTGGGCCTTATGAGCTAGCTAATGCCGCTATCGACACCCACGTTGTGTACACGAACGCCACGCCGGGTGGTGCTTTTCGAGGGTTTGGTGCTCCGCAGGCAGCTTTTGCAGCGGAGTGCCAAATGAACAAGCTGGCCGAAGCGCTGGGCATGGATCCCATCGACATTCGTCGTGTTAACACGTTGCGTGAAGGATCGCCGAGCATCGCTCACACGCCTATGCCTGCCGGTGTGACGATGCCTGAAGTGATTGAAGCCTGCGCGCAGGCCGCTGCCCGCCCCGTAGATCCGTCCCGTAACGGCGCAGAGCCGCTGGCATCGTTCAGTCCTTTCGTGTCGTTGCCCGCCAAGCCGTCGTCGCTGCGTCGAGGGCGCGGTTTCGCTTGCGCTTTCAAGAATGTCGGGTTCTCGTTTGGCTTTCCCGAGCGCTGCGAGGCAACCATCGTGTTGCACGGCGAGCCGGGCGATGAGACACCCGCATCGGTGGAGCTTTCTCATGCAGGTGCCGATGTCGGACAGGGCGCTCACACTGTGTTTTTGCAGATGGCTGCTGAGGCGACCGGGGTTGATCCCTCCGCGGTGGTGGGCCGCTTCAGCGACACCGGCACGTCGGGTGACTCTGGTTCCGCCTCGGCTTCGCGCATGACTTGGATGGCTGGCAACTCCATTTTGGGTGCAGCCGAGGAAGCCGAGAAGGCGTGGCGTGACGGAGACCGACCGGCGATTGGGCACTTCCGGTTCATACCGCCGCCAACCACCGAGTTAGATCCTGAGACCGGCGAGGGCACGCCGAACTTCTCTTACGGATACGTCGCCCAGCATGTTGAGTTGACTGTTGACATCGACACCGGACACATACGGATCGACCGGGTGATTAGCGCCAACGATGTCGGACGGGCCATCAACCCGCGTTTTGTTGTGGGCCAGATTGAGGGGGCTGTCGCACAGGCACATGGCCATGTGCTCAGCGAGCACTTGCGCAGCCAAGACGGGCGCCTGCTGAATCCCCGGTTCAGCACCTACCTGATCCCGGGCATCGGCGACATCCCCGCGACCACCGAGAGCGTGGTTCTTGAGTTAGCAGACCCGCTCGGGCCCTTTGGTGCCCGCGGGATGGCCGAGATGGGTGTGATTCCCTATGCGCCGGCGGTGGTCGCAGCGTTGGCCGACGCCACTGGCGTGTGGATGGATGATTTCCCGCTGACTCCTGAACGGGTCTGGTCGGCGCTCCGCTCTGCGGATAAACAAGTCTGCGGATAAACAAGTCTGCGGATAAACAAGGCGGCGCTTGCTGACCTGGCCATCTCTGGCCGTCTCTGGCCAGCCGACCGTTTGATATCGCTGTCCTACACTCCCTCAGGTGGCAACAAAAGCACGCCCGGACGCAACCGAGCGCGTGATGGAACTGATGATGTACCTGCTCGCCCGCGATGTGCCCAAGACCCGTGAGGAGATATGGCGCGATACCGGGCTCTACGCCCCTGAAGGCACAACCGACCGACGCGTGCTGGACAGTGCCCGCACATCGTTTGAAAGGGACAAGGCACTGATCCGCAATCTTGGCGTGCGTATTGCCGAGACGACCGAACAAGACGGCGCTATGTCGTACACGATCCGACCTCAAGATTATTTCTTGCCCGATTTGCGGCTCACTTCCGATGAGCAGCTTGCGCTGCGGTTCGCGGCGGATCGGGTGGACATCGGCGAGACTTGGGATCTTGAGGCGGTAGCCAAGCTCACGAGCGGTGGCGATGCCCTGTGGGAAGACGAGCCAGAGTCACCGTCACCTGGTGCAAAGTTGACGCTTACCACTGCTGCGGCGGGCCACAGCGCAGCCAGCGCACTTTTGCTCGCACTGTCGACGGCTGCCGCAGAACGCGCACCGGTTCGGTTCTCTTATGGCGGCCGCGAGCGGGACACCCAACCGCTGGGCCTGCTGTGCCGTGCTGGCTATTGGTATCTCGCTGCCATCGAAGCGGGCACGGCCAAGACCTTCCGGGTGGATCGCATCGAAAGCGAGTTAAAGGTCGGCGAGCGAGGTGCCTTCAGACGGGCCGCCGTTGATGTGTCTTGCCTGTTGCCGTCGGAGCCGATGGAAATCGATTTCGGCGACGACTTCGTGGCCCGGGTCCGGATTGATGCCGTCATGGCCAGCCAGCCAACGGCTGAGCGAGCCAAGATCGCAGCGCGGCACGAAGATGGATCGGTGACCGTCGAAGCGAGGGTCCGTAACCGAGCGGCATTTCGCACTTGGCTGGTTGACATGGGTCGCCACGCAGTGGTGGAGTCGCCACCCGAAGCTGTCGCCGACATCGTGAGCTGGCTGAGCGCTTTGGCCCACGACGAAGAAGCAGCAAAATGAAAGCCGGCACCCAGGCGAAGGTCAAGCGTTTGCTGGCGATTGTGCCGTGGGTGGTTGAGCGGGGCGGTGCCACCATTACCGACATCGCCGAGCAGTTTGAGATGCAGCCAAGTGCTGTGTACGACTTGCTGTATGCAGCCATGTGTTACGAGACCGCCGGGGCGGGTGCCTATGAGAACCTCGGCATCGTGGTGTTCGGCGGAGACGACGACGCGGCAGAGGCTTGGGTTCATGTTGAACCCGGCGCCATGCTGGACCGCCCGCTCAACTTGTCGGTCCCACAAGCTTTCGGGATCCTTGTGGCAGGCCAGTCCGCGTTGGCAATTCGTGGCGCTGACCGTTCTGGTGCGTTGGCGACTGCGCTCGACAAGCTGCGTGTTGCCTACGGTGAGCGAGTGCGGGTCTCAGTGGACCTGCCGCTGCCGATGTCTGTGTCCATTCTGCGTAAGGCGCTGGAAAACCAGACCACAGTCAGCATCGGGTACTACACACCGACTGCTGACGCGCTCACCGAGCGCAAAGTAGATCCGCTAGGACTCGTGCTGGTTGACGGTCACTGGTACCTAAGGGGCTGGTGCCACATGCGTCGGGACCTGCGCCAGTTCCGGGTAGACCGCATCGAGACGTGCAGCGATACGGGCCAACCGCATGGCCGCGACCTCAAGACGGGGAATGCCATCGCAGTAGCGCCTGCCGAATCCGACGAGACCGTCGATGTGGTGCTGTCTATTCCCCGCAGCGACTTGTGGCAGGTAGAGGCCTACCCCTCTCTTAGGGTGCATCCCGACGGCGACCGTTTTGTCGTCACCTATGCGATACGCAGCCCGCGTGTGCTCGGTCAGATGCTGCTGCGACTCGGGGCGCAAACTCGCGTTGTCAACGCGGCGCAGCTGCCAGCTGAGCTAGCTGCAGCGGGTCGCACCGCAGCGGCATCAATCTTGGAGCTCTACGGCGTTCCTGGTTCAGACTGACGGTATACACGGCGTAGCTGGGCAGTAACGCGTAGCTGGGCAGAAACGGTCCCAGCGACATCAAGTCCTAGCAACATCGGGTCATCGCGACGTATCGTCGGCGATGATGAGCACCGAATCTGATGCCGATTACCGCACCGACCAGATCTATCTACGAGATGCCTACCGCCAGAGTGTCGAGGCGACCGTGGTTGGTGTGCGCGACGATGCTGTTGCGCTCAACCAGACGGTTTTTTATGCCACAGGCGGCGGCCATCGGTGCGGCCCGTGTCCATCCCGCTGAGCGCGCGTTTGTTCTCTGTGAGCCATTTGCGGTACTCTGCAAAAAATGTCTTCCCGCAGGCCGCGCGGTGGAACTCATGCCGTTGCGCCGTCCGCTCGTCGCACTGCGACATCGAGATTCGGAGCCTCCCGGCGAGAAGGCCATGACGCGTCGGCGTTCTACGACCGCTTCACACCGCCGATCATTTCTTTGGACGACAAGATTGGTCGCGGCCCAGGTTTCGACCAGCCGCTGCTAGAGCGTCTCGGCGACGGGTGCTTCAGCGGCGATGCCCGCCGCATGGCCGAGGTGCCCGACGCAAGCGTGGCGCTGGTTGTTACCTCACCGCCGTATTTTGTCGGCAAGTCGTACGAGGACGCGTTCGCGGCGGGTGCTGACAGTCGCATCCCGACGAGCTATTTCGACTATCTCGACATGTTGCGCGATGTCTTCGCCGAGTGCGTGCGGGCGCTCGAACCCGGCGGACGCATAGCTGTCAATGTGGCCAATCTTGGCCGCAAGCCGTATCGCAGCCTCTCGGGCGACGTTGCCCGAATCTTTGAGGATCTCGGCCTGTTGCTGCGTGGCGAGATCGTCTGGCAAAAGAGCAAAGGTTCGAGCGGATCGTGCGCTTGGGGTTCGTTTCGCAGTCCTTCCAACCCGACGTTGCGCGATACCACTGAGCGAATCGTCATCGCCAGCAAGGGCAGATTCGACCGGGCCCGTTCGGCAGCGCAGCGCCGAGCGGAGAGCCTGCCGCATCGCAGCAGCCTGTCCACCGACGAGTTCATGGAGGCCACACTTGACGTGTGGGATATGGGTCCGGAGAGCGCGCAGCGAGTGCGGCATCCCGCGCCGTTCCCGCTGGAACTGCCGCGCCGACTGATCGACCTGTACACCTACGAAGACGACTTGGTGCTGGATCCGTTCATGGGTTCGGGGACGACGTTGGTCGCCAGTGTGCTGTGTGGCCGCTGGCCGGTGGGATACGACCTGAACCCTGACTATGTCGAATTGGCTCGCTCGCGTGTCGCCCATGCACGCTTGTCGTGGCGGCGGCGGCAGCGCCCCGTCACGCAGCCGCCGCTGTTCGACCGCGCCCAGGCCTCGCCGGTTGCTTCCGATGCGATCACGGCAGATGCATTTGCCCCGCAAGCTGTTGGGTCGGGCCGCAAAGTGCATGACATTGCCGCCGATCTGTTAACCCGGCAGGGCTTCGATATTCTCCGAGGCCCTGTGAAGCTACGAGGCTCAGGAGTGCAGTTCAGCTTCTTGGCGCAAGGACGCAGCGGCGAGGAATGGTGGGTGGAGGTGGCAGGGGCCTGTACTACGGTGCGCCCCGGCCTGCTGCGCGCTGAGACGCTGTGGAAGACACTGGGCCGGGCGTCGGTGTTGATTGCAGCCGAACCCGATGCCCGACTGTTGGTGCTGACTCCGCATCTGCCCCGACCGGGCAGTGAGAGCGATCGGGCTTTGCGCACGCTTGGACCAGCGGCGATCTTCGATGTCGTTGAGTTGTTCGACGATGCCGCTGCGGACCGTCTGGCCGGTTACTCCGAGGGGGCTGTGACCCCGTTGGCTGGTTTTTGGGACGACGACGAGATCGACACAGCTCTCTAGCGACTGTGGGCTAGCCCGCACACTGCCAGTCAAACACTGCTAGTCAAACACTGTCGATGCGTTTGAACAGTTCAGCGCAGGCGAGGCCAGCTTGTTGGCCGCTGGCCGCCGCCACCGCATCTACCCAGTCGGCGAAGCGCTGCATTTGGGTGTGATCGCAGGGATCGGTGATGTTATGGGTGGTCACGAACTGGCTGCGATGGCAGAGCAGCGCGGCGGTTTTGGTTGCGGTCCAGCCATCGACGTTTTCGGCGTGGTCAGGTTCATCGGCTTCAAACAACAGCAGTTCGTCCGGCCGGTGCGCCGCAAGGCCTTGGTTGGGAAAGAAGAACGGATCCCGCGCTGCCACCACGCCCTCAACCGTGAGTAGCCCGGCATGGCGGTGGTCGGGGTGCAGTCGGTAGCGCTTCCACGGATCGTGACCAAGCACCACGGCAGGCCGCAGCTCGCGGATGACTTGAGCAATTTGGGCTCTGGTGACCAAGTCGCTGCTCAACTCACCGTCAACGTGGCCGCCGAACCGAGTCTCGCCGGTGGCCCCGAGCGCAACTGCTGCCGCCCGTTGTTCGTCTTGGCGGAGTCGTACCAGCGCCGCCTGGTCGCAGTGGGGGTCCCAAGTGCCTTTCGAACCGTCGGTGCAGACGAGATGATGCACGACGGTGCCCGCGGCCGCCCATTTGGCCAGCGTGGCACCGCAACCGAATTCGGCATCGTCGGGATGAGCGGCGACGACCAGAGCCGAAGCCGGCACCGGCAGGTCTGCTGAGAAGCCAGCGCCCAAGCGCCCAAGCTCAGCGGGCATGGCTAAGGCCAAGCGCGCCAAGGCCCGCGGCATCTAGGTCGTCTGGTGTGTCGATGTCGAACTCCAGAGCAGCAACCCGTCGGACGCGCAAGTCGAGTCCGCATCTCAGGGCCTCGGCGCAGTGAGCTCCGAAAGAGCCCGGTCCGTAGTGGAACCCAAATCCCGTTCGCAGGGGCAGTGCCATGACATTGGTGCCGTCGAGATGCCGATCTCCAACGACGGTCACCGTGCCGACTTCAGCCAGCCCGTCGAGCGTCTCGGCGTGCGGTAGGTCGGCATGGGCGATCAGGACGTGGCCGGGGTCGGCATCGGCGGCGGACGCTGTCTCGAGTGCGGCAACTGCAGCAGTGATCGCTGCGTTCAGGCCGTCGGCTTCGGTCCACATCACTCCGGCACCCGTGGCGCGGGCCCAGTTGGCCACGTCGTCGTCGTCGCAGACGATCAGCACGTCAAGCGAACCAGCGGCCTTGACCACCCGACTTGCCATGGTGCGCGCCAGTTCGCTGCGTTCAGCCTCGCCGAGACGTTCGGAAAGGCGACCCTTGGCCAACTGGAAACCTTTGACAGGAATGAGCACCGTTGGCATGACGCCAGTCGAAGTGCCGCAAGGAGTCACCCGCGGTGAGTGTATGGCGGTGTTGTTGCCGAGCCTGAATCGGCAGGCGACACTGCGGCCTTGCCAGTCCGCGAGCAGCATCCGACGAGGTTCGTTGTTGCTGGTTTGCTAGGACAGAGCGGTGAGTATCGGTGAGCAAGCGGACGACAACTGCGAGCGGCCCGCATCAAGGGAAGGCACCGAACCGCAGGTGGGCTCGCTTCGCTGGCTTCGAAGCAGGTTTGCGCGGTCGGCGAGGTCACGATCAGACCACCCCCGACTGCCGTTTTCCGCTGAGCCGCCTTCTGATTGGGTGCGACCATGGTGGGCCGAGCACCAAGGAGACCCACATTCGACTGTTTGCTCTGCGGCGCCGAGTCAGGTCCGCTACTGGAACCGTGATGTCCCTGTTGAAGCGCTCTTGCTTGCGAACACGCTCAGACGTTCGTGGACGACCGTCGGGCTTCCCGAAACCCCCGACCGAGCCGAGGTGGATCCGCGAGGGCTAGTGGTGTTCGGACGATGGTCGCTGGATTGGTGGGTGCGTGCCGGCGAGGAATGGGTCTTCCCTTCGCGGGCGTCGTCTGTGCGGCAGCGATTGGTAGATGGCATGCCCGCAGTAGAGACTGTGCTGCGCGTCGGCGGCGGCGAAGTCGTGCATCGAGTTTCGGCGGCTCGGGGTGCTGCCGTTGGGCTTGACGATGCCGAACGGCATGTCACCAAGCGCGCCAGCCAGGTGCCTCAAGATGACATCAGCGCAGTGCCCGAAGTGTTTGTGGTGGAGATCGCCAATCGCACACCCGCGCCGGTGGCGATCGCTCTCGCGGTGCGGCCGTACCACTTGGGCGCATTCGAGCATTCCGACGGCGAGATTTGGGGACCGTCAACCATGTGGGGCATCGACGCGATATCCGTTGACGGCCCGGTGATGACGATTGACGATGGGTTTCTTCATGAGTTGGGCCATGCGGTGGTGATCATCGACCGCGCGCCCTCCGATGTGGTCGTCGGCAGTCATGGATCCGACTGCGCTGCTGCTCTTGTGCAATTCAATGCCAATGCTTCCGCAGCATCTGAGCGCGGCGTGCCGGTCAGCATCGGGACCAGTTCGCCCAGCGCGTCTGCGGCAACAACGCCGCAACCCCAGCCGCCGTCGATTTCACAGACCGAGCGAATGCCGAAAACCGAGCGCGATCTGGTCTCGGTGGCCTGCCCGCAGCGTCTGGCCAATGTTGCAGCGGTCTTTCCACTGGTAGCTGGTGCGACGTTGCGTGCCACCGTTGTTGGGCGAGGCTCAGCATTCGATGGGAACCTCCCAGCCAACTCTGCGCTCAGTGCTGCTGTCCTCAACGCAGTGCCCAGCTTGGACCGCGTGGCGAATGGCTGGCGACATCGAGTTGATGCAGGTTGCCGTCTCGAATTGCCCAGTGGCCGCCTAACCGACGCTGCGTTGGCTGCTCGTGCGGCACAGTTGCTCGCAACGGCTCCTTTCGATGACGGTTCCGGCGTTGTTGGTCCGATGCTCGTCTCGGCGTTGTCTGCTGGTTCACAGTTCGCTGGTGATGATTTGGTGCAGCTGCTGGCGCTCATCGAGTCGGGTTCGCCCGAGCAGGTTCGAGATTTGTTGCTGCGCCAAGCCCAAGTGCAGTTGCCCTCTGGCGAAACCTCCAGCATGGGTGTTTCGGTCACGGGTACATCGCTCGTACTTGCGGAGCATCTGCTGTCGCTGTATCCCGACCCGGCATTCGCCGAAGCCATCGGCGAGTTCGCAGCGTCGGCGGCACGATGGCTACTGAGCCGCAACGCAGCCCAGCGAGAGATGCCCTGGGCTGTTCGCGAGGGCCTGCGGGCCGGCTATCGGTTGTTGCTGCGAAACGGCGCGGCGCGATCGGCGAGCGCGTTGTGGCGCGAGGCAATGTCGCTGCCTGAGGCGCTGCGGGTTGACGTGGCAGCCCCTGTTGGTGCTCGGTACCGCCGCCACCCCAGCAGCGCACATACCCCCATCGACACCGCAAGAGCATCGGCATCTCAGTCTTTTTACCGTGATGGGTGGGCACGTCTGCCGTGGGAGGCATCGGGAGATGGGGCACTCGCGACGCCGAGTCAGCGCTGGGAATGGCTGTCCCACGACACCGGGCTGTGGATCCATGCTGCAGTGCCTTGGTCACCGCCGTTGCCGTTTGTTGCAGCCGAACTCGTTGACGGCACGCCTGCGGATTTCGTGTCTGATACCGCTGCGTCGTGTGGTCACGACATTGTCGCCACCGCGCTGCTGGCATTGGCAGAGGCCCGAGTTGCGCCCCAACGTGCTTTTGAGCGAGTTGAGGCACTGGTCTCAGTGTCATCTGCGACGCTCAACTGGCCGACGTTTATGCACCCGCAGCTGCGTACCGGCACCAATGGGACAGGGCATGACCTTGTGGTGGGCGGACTGTTCGTTCGGACGTTGCTGCGCTTGGTGGTGGACGTACCCGACGACGGCACTTTGGCCAAAGCGCAGCCGCCGACGCTGCGGCTCGCTGCACATTGGCCGATGGCGTGGCTGGGCCAGCCGGTGGAGGTCCATGGCGTGCCGACTCGTATCGGCTCTGTTTCTTGGGCGCTGCGCTGGCACGGTGAGCGACCGGCGTTGCTGTGGGAAGTAGTTCCTCACGACAGCAGCAGCAACCCACCCGTGGTGACTGCTCCGGGGCTGGATCCGGCTTTTGGGGCAATGGGCTGGCATGGCGAGGCACTTCTCGCTTCACCGTCTGCTCTGTAGCTGGCTCTGTAGCTGGCATTGTGACCAGCCCGGGACCAGCCCGAGACCTGAACGAGGTTGACACTGGGTCGGCACAGGGTCCCAGAGTCCCCGGCTAGGTTCGCAGCCATGACGGCGCGGCCCAGCCTTGCGTTCGAGCGACGCTGTTGGGAAGCGGGCGAGGCGACGGTTGTCGGTGTCGATGAGGTGGGTCGCGGGGCTTGGGCCGGCCCGCTGACCGTGGGCGCGGTGGTGGTGCCGCGCGGGGGGCGCGTCAACGGAATCCGTGATTCCAAAGAGCTTCGCCCCGCTGCACGCGAACAACTCTTCGGTCGGATTGCCGACTGGGCCCGGGCGTGGTCTGTCGGTCATGCCACTGCTTTTGAGTGTGACGACTTGGGTATGACTGAGTCGCTGCGGCTCGCTACTCGGCGTGCTCTCAGCGTGCTCGGGGTCCAGCCCGACCGGGTTCTCGTTGACGGAAGTCACAACTTCGTGGACTGGCGCACGAGCACCGCACTTGCCAAGGGCGACCGCCGCTGTCTTTCGATTGCAGCAGCGTCGATCATGGCCAAGGTGGTGCGAGACCGGATCATGTCGGAGCTGGCGAGCGAGTTCCCGCCATATGGCTTTGAGTCAAACAAGGGATATCCCGCGCCTATGCATCGGGCTGCGTTGGCGACGCACGGCCCGTGTGCTCTTCACCGTCTGAGTTGGTCGTTCGCCGATGCCTTGCCTGATGTTGAGCCCGTGCCTAACACCGGGCACGCTGACACTGCCGCAGCACTGGCGACGTACGCCCGCTTGCAGCCGAGGCTTGAGGCGACCCTGTTCTGAGAAACTGCGCCGATGGTGTCGGCGATCCTTGCGCTGCGAGGTAGTGGGTGCGGGCAGCGGTGACTGGTACATGTTTGTCTGTGGTGATTGGCGTGGGTTGGTGTGCGGGTATGGCAGGTCGGGTCGTTGGTTCTGGGGTCGGATCTTTGCGCTGTTGGTGCGGGTCTGCTATAGCATGGAGTCATGTTGTCTAGGTCGTCGTCGGGTTCGCATGTTTGCCCCCCCCCCCCCCCCCCTTTGTTGTTGATGTTGGGGCGCGGTTTCGGTTAGCTGCGCGCCGTCTTGTTGTTGCGGCCTTGGCGGTTGCGCTTGTTTCGTCGGTTGTTTTTGTTGTTGGTGGGGGTGGGCGTGTTGGGGCGCAGACTCCGCCAGTTGTTGATAATGGGGACGGTACGTTTACTGTGCCCGGTGATTGGGTGTTGATTCCCAGCGGTCTTGGAGCGGGTGACAAATTCCGGTTGTTGTTTGTGACGTCGAGTGCGCGTCACGCTGGGTCAACAGATATCGGAGCTTATGACTCTACTTTGCAAGCTTTGGCGGCTAGTGGCCATGTTGCTATTCGTGGTCATTCGTCGGCGTATCGGACGGTAGGGTCTACTGCGTCGGTGGACGCGCGTGATCATGTGCGTATGAATCCGACTAATTCTGCTCATGTGGTGGCGCCGGTGTATTGGTTGGGTGGGGCGCGTGTGAGTCAAGATTATGGGAGCACTGCGGGGGAGGGGTTTTGGTCTTCTGCTTGGGAGAATTGGGCGTTGAGCGATCGACGCGATCAGTCGGGGAGTAGCCGGTCTGGTAATCAGAGGGTGTGGACAGGTACAAACGAAGATGGCACGAAGAGTTCCGGCAATTCGTTGGGCGAGTTTTTGAATGTCGTGAGTGGTGGGAGTGATGGATCATCAGGTCCGATGAATGGTGGCTCGGGTACGCCAAGTCTCTCAAGTGCCTTATTGCCGATGTATGGTATTTCGCCGGTGTATGTGGTGGAGGAGCCGTCGTGGCCGGTGTCTGTGTTGGTTGGTGCGCCGCCGTTGTCGTCGCATGCTAGTGCTTATGAGTGTCGTTTGAATGAGGGTAAATTTGAAAAGAGAGAGGTGGAAGAGGCGGGAAATGTGCGTGGTACCACAATTTGGAGGATCGTTTCAAGGACTATTCGGTATGGGTTGCCTGGTCGGTATTGTTCAGCGAAGTTTGGGGGTGGGGCTGCTGCGTTTATTGAGAACGCTGATAATGTGAGGAATGTGATTGGTACTCGGGTGATTACTGTGCCGTGTGGTAAGACTGGCACGTTTAGGATTCGAACACTGAATTGGCAGTTTGATGGTGTTGCGAATCCTAAGGTGTGGGTGGTGTCTACTAGGGGTACTAGTTGGCATAACACTGGGCCGGAGAATTCTCGTTTACGGTTGAGTGTTCCGTATTTGGATGTGGATGGCACTAAGACGTATTTGAATGGTAATGTTGGGTTGGCTATTCCGATTGGCTCGCATGCGGGTGAGCGGGTGCATGAGGTTACGTTTACTACGGACCGGAACACTCCTGTTGGGAATAATCCGATTGAGTTTTCGTTTCAGCTTGTAGCTAGCCAGGATGCTAATCAGGTCTATGATATGTTGGGTGGCGTCAGGCAATTCGCTGGACGTACTGAATTCAAGACGTTGTTAGCGCAGTTTGGTCCGGTTGTTGATGTGAAGATGTTGAATCCGAGCCAAGCCTGCCCACAAGCACAGTCTGTGCAAGGTGAGCAGTCCCAAGATGAGGTAGTTTCTGAGTCTGGTTCTGAGTCTGATGGTGTGTATAGGGTGCCAGCACAGTTGATTGCGGATGTGCGAGGCTATGCGGCTGAGACGACTAATGGTGATGCGCATGTGAACCGTTGGAAGCGAGTGCTGGTGGCGTTCGGTGAGACTGTGCCAGGCTTTTTAGGTACAGCGATGTCTGCTACAGAAGCAACACAGCACGCGCAAACGTTCTGGAGTGTCCGCTGGGACCCTGTAGCAGCAGCGCTCACAGCGTTAGAAACAGCCCAAGCAGTACAAGCCCAATCACAGCAACAAAACCCTAGCCAACAAAGCCCCAGCCAGCAAAGTACCAGCACGGTTGAACCACAAACCGAGACCACCGAGACTGAGACCACTGAGACCGAGACCACGCAGACACATACGCAACAGCAACAACAACAGACACCGGTTTACACAGTGCCAGCGCAGTTGATCGCGGATGTGCAGAGTTACGCGGCGGAGACCACTAATGGTGATGCGCATGTGAATCGTTGGAAGCGAGTGCTGGTGGCGTTCGGTGAGACTGTGCCCGGGTTCTCGGGCACAGCAATGACCGCAACAGAAGCAACACAGCACGCGCAAACATTCTGGAACATCCGCTGGGACCCAGTCGTAGACGCGCTCACAGCCCTCGAAACACAACCCACTCCCGAAACCAGCAGCGACACCAGCACAGATAAAACCAGCGACGAGACCAGCACTGATGAAACCAGCAACGAGAACAACCCCAGCCCACCCCCCGCAGACCCACCCCCCGCAGATCCAGTCCCAGTTGATCCAGTCCCAGTTGATCCAGTCCCTGCTGATCCGGTTCCGGTTGATCCGGTGGTGAGTGTCACCGCAGGCGCAGACATCACCGAAGGCAGTGATGCGGTGTTCACACTTACCGCGTCTCCAGCGCCTACAGCGCCGTTGGATGTCACTGTGGATGTGACAGTGTCGGGTGATTACGGTGCCACCGCGGGCACTCACACGGTGACGGTTCCCACCAGTGGCACTGCCACGTTGAGTGTTGCTACTACTGATGACAGCACCGACGAAGCTGACGGCTCAGTCACCGCCACCATCACCGACGGCACCGACTATAACCCCGACAGTTCCACCGCCACCGCGACCATCAATGTCACAGACAACGACAACCCACCACCACCCCCACCGCCGGTAGCGAACTTGCCAGCGTTTTCGGTAACCGATGGTACCTACACAGAAGGCAGCGGCTACTACTTCTTCTTTATCACCCTAAACAAATCGTCTAACAAACCAACACAAGTGACCTACACCATTGAAACCACAGGCAACAGCCCCGGTCACGCCACCGCGGGCACCGATTTTGTGTCCACCACCAGAACAATCTTCTTCCGACCCGGCCTGACCCGCAACATCGGCCTAGTAACCATCAAAAACGACAACCTCAAAGAACCCAACGAAACATTCCAAATCGTGTTATCTAACCCCCAAGGTGCCACCATCGGCAACGGCACCGCCACCATCACCATCAAAGACAACGACTAACCCACACAACCACCAGCCCAAACAAAACCAGTGGTACCCACGGCATTTACCCCTGTTGGCACCTTCCCCTGTTTAGTTGTCAGATCGTCATGTAGTTGAGCCTTCGCGAATGTGTGGGTTTTGGGTTGCTGGTTTCGGTGGGGGTTGGGTAAGTAGCAGGCCTCACCCACCCCCATCCCACACAAACGCGAAAGGCCTCAATGAGATTGTTGCTGGTTTGATGTCTTCGTCAGGCTTGCTCAGGGTCCGGGGCGGGAAGCCCGAGGCGTCCTTCAATGTAAGCGACGCGTTCTTTCACTCCGGCGACTTGCTGCCCGAGGTAGGCGATGTTGGCATCCATGCTGTCGAGCCGTTTGTCCATGCTGTCGAGCCGTTTGTCCATGCTGTCGAGCCGTTTGTCCATGGCCTTGAAGCTGCTGCTGATCTCGCTTGCCATTGCTTTGAAACTAAACCGCATCATCGCCCAGAAACCGAGGAACAGCGCCACCATCGGGGCACCGAATCCAACCACGATCTGAATTGTGTCTGTCCAAGTGAAGCTGTCCACGGCCAAAGTGTAGCCCGTCTCATCTGGCCGACAGCGCCGAGCGCCCCACGCGAACGATCATCCGCATAGCTTCGGAGCGGGACCGTCTAGTTGGGGCGATGCCGTGGCTGATGCGCCAACTCGTGGGCCCTGCCGATCAAACAGGCGGACTGCTGCTGGTCAAACACCGACAGCAGCGATACTTTGACGCTGAGTGTCACTGGAACACACCCGCCGGCGCCGCGTATGACCGCGTATGATACGGCGGGTCAGTGTTAGCCGCCAAGTCGTGACCAGGCGAGCAAAGCACCGATAGCGGTGGCGATGCCGGTGATAAGCACTGCTGCGGCTATGCGTTGGGCGGATGTGTCAGTTTGGTCGCGGAATCGCACATACAGCCCTTGGGGGAGGTGTTTCCAGTCTGGGTGGTTGGGGCCGGGGTGTTCGATGAGGAGTTGGTCGCTGCGGCTGCGTCGCAGGTCGGCGAGGTGAGCGAGCAGGTACACAACGACCGACGTGAGAGTGACAGCGAGACTGTCGGCCAGGAATCGTGCCCAGGGACCCTCCTCGGCTGGGATGAGCACGCTGAGCGCGATAACCGCCGCGCCGATAAGCCACAAAGCAACACGCTCAGCGAATTCGCGGGCTTGTTGACGTCCTAAGGCCAGACTGTCAAGATCGGCACAGATAGCAGCCAACTCGGCGCGTTCTTCGATGCTGAACACCGACCCCGACGCAGCAGCTGTTGCTTTGTTACGGCGGGTGATAACAGCGGTAAGTGCCTTGTGGGCTTGGTTGTAGCAGCGCCGGTACTCACTGAGCCGACTAGCGGCATTGAGGTGCCTCACCCAGGCGATTAGATAGGTTCGCTGTTCGGGCCGGTGGTTGCCGAACCATGTGTTGGGTAGCAGTTCAATGCGACGCACCAAACTGAGCGTGCGTAGATCTTCCGCCGCTAGCAACGTCTCAATGCGGGTGAGTCGGAACGCCAGCAGTAACGCGAACACGGTAGCGGCGACTGCTAGGGCGGCCCAGTAGTTGCCGGGCAGCCACATCAGCCGGGCATCGTCAATCAACTCTGGGCGGAATAGCACGAACCCGCCGGCGGTGAGCATGGTGACGACCAGCGCTCGCAGGCTGTTGCGTTCACTTACTCCCGCAGTGACAGGTTCAAGTTCAGGTTCAAGGTAGCCAACGGGTCGGCCAATGCCAGCCCGCGCTGTGTCGGGTGTATCGGGTCTATTGGGCGCGGTTTCGGTGGTGGCAGAGTCGTCGTCTGTCCTAGTGGCGGTTGTTTCTGGGTCAAGATTGATCAGCAGGTTCACTGCCACCACAGTCAGGGCGCCAACTAGTAGCCAGTCCCAGCGGGCTATTTCTATGCCGGTCCACCACGCCAGCCACAACAACGCCAACAACGGCGCCAAATACTGCAACGAGATGATCTCCCGCCGAGTAGTGCGCAGATGCGCCTCATGAAGCATGATGTTCGCTGGCCCATTCAGTAGCGCGCCGATGATCAAGCCGCTTCCGAGAGCTGTCCAGAAATGCGATGAACGAAAATCGCTTATCAGCAATGCAGCCGGAATGAGCGCCGATGCGGTGATGCAGCGTCCCGCAATTAGTGCAGTGCGGTTCATCACGCTGTTGAGGGCACCTGCCAGTTCTGTTTCTTCAAACGGCACGCCGCGCGGCTTCCACTGTTCCTCAAGAACTGCAACGCCGTCGGTGCTAGAGGCATTTTTGTAGAGCACGCGATCTGAGAACAGCAGCGCTCCTGCCCCCAACGCCGCCAGCACCGGTGCAACAACCGCCAAAGACACCCCGAGCAGCGGGAAGCCGCCGTGCGCCTCGGCTGTGTCGGCAGTCCCTGCCGAGGCTGCTACCAGAGCGAGAGCAGGTACAGCAAGTGCCATCAGCAGATAGGTGCCAGAAGTGCGACTGCAACGGTTCGGCTTGCTGTAGGAAGCTCGGTCAATTCTGCTAACTGTCATCAGCCACACGATCGGCCACGCCTCGTACATCGCCGCTGCGACTGATGCGTCAACATGTGCCGTTGCCGAGGCGAATGCAACATTCCCGAGCGCGGAAACACCTGCCAAGCCCACACTGATGGCAGCCACTCGTGCTTTTCCTGGGTGGAGCCGGAGATGCCGCCACACAGCGATGGCTGACACATCTACTGTTCCGTCGGACAATTGCCTGACTTGGCTCCGTAATCGCGCACGGTCCGCTGAGAGTGATATCACATAACCGAAGAGAAAACCTAGGCTTGCAGCTGTCGGTTCTGCATCAGAGACGGCTCTGTCGATCGTGACGGGTACCAGAGAGAACAGCAACGCCGCAGCAGTGACCATCGCGAATCCGACTGCTACACGGTCCCCCCCCCCCCCCCTGCCTTGGTCAACGCCAGTCACGACAGTTGTCCAGCTTGCTCTGCCGCCCTATGTCCCGATCTTTGCATGACGCTTACGATACGCGGCCTCACCGAGCGGCAGCCTCACTGCCATGCTGCGCGCCCCTACAAGTGGTCGCTACGTTGCGCGATCGGATTTGCTCCCCGGCTGGGTTGTTGGGGAGAGTGGCGCAAGGAAGCTCGTCACTGCTCAAATACCACCGCCCGTAGTTGACGGTAGTCACAACTTCGTGGGCTGGTGTGCGAGCACTGCACTTGCCAAGGGCGACTGTCGCTGTCTTTCGATTGCAGCAGCGTTGACCATGGCCAAGGTGGTGCGAGATCAGATCATGCCGGAACTGGCGAGCGAGTTTCCGCCATATGGCTTTGAGTCGAACAAGGGTTATCCCGCGCCGATGCATCGGGCTGCGTTGGCGACGTACGCCCAACTGCAACCGAGGCTTGATGCGACTCTGTTCTGAGAAGCAGCGCCGTTGAAGCCGCGCCGTTAGTGACATACATGTCGCGAACTGAGTGCAGATACCTGATTGATACCGTTGGGGCCATGGCGATGACTCTGCGATTAGCCGATGACGAGCAGGAAGCGTTGCGTCAGCGGGCCGCACTTGACGGCACCTCCATGCAAGAGGCAGCTCGGCGTGCATTGCGCGAGTACGTGGCCAAGGTCTCCCATCGCTACCGAGTAGTGGCAGCAGCCGATTTCGTCATTGATCGTCACGCGGATGCGCTGCGGCGACTCGGCGAGTGAACGAAAGCGTCGATTACCTCTCCGCTGAAGACCTCGTTGAGCTTGCTGGCAGGCTTGACAAGCGACACGTTCTTGGGTGGCTGTGAGATCGTACGATGGTCGCTGGTGTGCACGGCGACGGTGCTAGGTGCGGAAACGTTGTGAGCGAGTATCTGGCACCTGAGCAGCTAGCCCGCCGAGACATCGACGAGCAGCTGCGAACTTGCGGCTGGTTGGTGCAGGATTACAAGGCAGCGGCGGTGGCTGCGGCCCAAGGCGTTGTGGTGCGTGAGGTGCCTACGACTGCCGGTCCTGCCGACTATGTGTTGTTTGTGGACAACCAGGCGGTTGGGGTCATCGAGGCCAAGAAGGCGGGTATGACGTTAACCGGCGTCGAGCCACAGACCCGCAAGTATCAGGCCGCTTACCCACAGATGCTGCCCGCTGTTGAGATCGATGGGGCGTTGCCGTTCGGCTACGAATCGACCGGCGCCGAGACACGGTTCACGAGCGGACTAGATCCGGTGCCCGCTAGCCGCCGCGTGTTCACCTTTCACCGTCCTGAGACCTTGGCGCGCTGGCTGGCAGATCATGCCGAGGGGCATGGCCGCGAACCCGGCCTGCGAGCCGGTGTCCGACTGCTGGCGGGGCTCGACGCTGCCGCAGGGACCCTGTGGCCTGCTCAGGCAGAGGCCATCGTGAATCTTGAGCAGTCCTTCAAAGACAACCGCCCTCGGGCGCTGATTCAGATGGCGACCGGCTCAGGCAAAACGTTCACAGCCGCAAACGTCTGTTATCGCCTGCTGAGATACGCAGGAGCCCAGCGGATTCTCTTTCTCGTTGACCGGGCGAACCTAGGTCGCCAAGCGTTGCGGGAGTTTGAGGGGTTTACCGCCCCGGGCGACGGTCGCAAGTTCACCGAGCTGTATAACGTCCGCCACCTCACGTCGTCACGGCTCGATATGGCGGCAGAGGCGGCCACCAAGGTCCACATCTGCACGGTCCAGCGACTGTATTCAATCCTGCGGGGCGACGAAGGCGACGGATACGACCTAGACGAAACTCTCGACGAAAAGAGCGGTTTTGAGACTGCCCCGTCTGAGCCAGTTGAGGTCGCCTACAACCCAGCGGTGCCGATTGAGTCGTACGACCTGATCGTCATCGATGAATGCCATCGCTCCATTTACGGCGTGTGGCGACAGGTGCTCGAGTACTTCGACGCTTTCCTTGTGGGTCTGACGGCTACGCCCGGCAAGCAGACGTTCGGGTTCTTCGACCAGAACCTCGTCATGTCTTACGGGCACGCCCAAGCGGTGGCCGATCGCGTGAACGTTGATTTCGATGTGTTCCGCATTCGCACCGAGATCACCGAGTACGGCGGCACAGTCCCCGCCGAGTTCGTTACCAAGTTCCGCGACCGTGACACACGCCAGCACCGACTGGAAAAAATCGACGAAGACATCGCGTATGACGCAGCCCAGCTTGACCGGCAGGTGGTGGCGCCCGATCAGATCCGCACCGTCGTGCGCACCTTGTGCAATTCGCTGCCGACCATGTTTGCCGACCGTGAGCGCCGCGACGGCGGCTTGTTGCGGCACATCCCCAAGACGCTGATCTTCGCCAAAGACGACAGCCACGCTGACGACATCGTTCAAGTAGTTCGACAGGAGTTCGGGCTCGGCAACGAAGGCGCAGTGAAGATCACCTACCGTTCCGGCGATGCGGGCAACAAGCCCGAGGAGCTGCTGGCCCAGTTCCGCAACAGCTATGAGACACGCATAGCTGTGACGGTGGACATGATCGCGACTGGCACTGATGTGAAACCAATTGAGTGCGTGGTGTTCATGCGGATGGTGCGCAGCCGCAACTTCTTTGAGCAGATGAAAGGGAGAGGCGTGCGGGTGATCGACAGCGACCAACTGCGGGCGGTCACACCCGATGCCGCCGCCAAGGACCGTTTCGTGATCGTCGATGCCGTCGGGGTGACCGAAGCCGACCTGCACGACACGGTCCCTCTCGAACGCAAGAAAACTGTGAGCTTCGACCGGTTGCTCAACCAGATCGGCTTAGGGTCAACCGATCCCGATGTGGTGTCGTCGGTGGCATCTCGGCTTGCCCGGCTGAACCAGCGGATGACCGCAGCGGACCGAGCCGAGGTGGAAGCGGCGGCAGGGGTCGGGCTGACCGACCTCGTGCGCGCCATGGTGGACGCGCTAGATGTTGACTGCCAGCACGAAGCCGCCGCAGCCGAGGCCGGAGGCGGGCCGACGCCCGATCAGGTCATAGCGGCTGGGGAGGCAATGATCCGCGAGGCGCTGCAGCCGCTGGCAAGCAACTCAGCGCTGCGACAGAAGCTGATCGAGGTGCGGCGCAGCTACGAGCAGATGATCGACACGGCATCGAAGGACCGGGTGATAGATAACAGTTTCTCCCGTGAAGCCACCGACCGCGCCAAGGCCCAAGTTGCCTCGTGGCGGCAGTTCATCGACTACCACAAAGACGAGATCACTGCGCTGCAAGTGCTGTACAGCCAGCCGTACGGCGGCGGGCTCAGCTACGACGACATCAAGGATCTGGCGAATGCCATCAAGCGGCCGCCGCATCGCTGGACCGCTGATGTGCTGTGGCGGGCGTATGAGACACTCGACGGTTCAAAGGTGCGCGGCTCGGGCCACAGAGTCAATACCGATTTGGTGAGCCTTGTCCGCTACACGCTCGGTGAGGCCGACATGTTGGTGTCGTATCCAGATTTGGTCAGTGAGCGCTTTGAGGCGTGGATGTTGCATCAGTCGAACGCTGGCCGTTCGTTCACCCAAGAGCAAGCCGCGTACCTGGAACTTGTCAAGGACCGCATCGCCACCAACCTCGGCATTGCGCCGGAGGAGTTGACGGCGCCGCCGTTCAGTTCTCAAGGCGGTCTCGGCAAAGCCCGCCAACTCTTCGGTGATGAACTCAACGCCTTGCTCGACGAACTCACCCAAGCACTTGCCGCCTAGCTCACCAGTTTGCTGCCTGGCTGGCGGGGTCGGTTCGGTGGCTGTGACGCTCAGGGGGAGAAAATCGTTTGGAGTCGCCCGACCACTGAGGGTTACGCTGGGCTGCAAGGTTCAAGTGCAAGGAGACATTGATAGTGACAGTTCGTATCGCACCACACACCGAGCCCTCTGAGATGTCTCGCCGCAGCGAGGCTGAGGGTGATCGGGCTGGGTTGAGTTCGGAGACGGCGCCAGCGCCGGCGCGGAAACCATCGGATACAGTTCGTTCCGAGACTATTCGTCGTGGTACTGAGATTTACGAGCGTGATATCAAACCGACGCTTGATGAGAGCCATCACGGTCGTTATGTATCTATCGATGTTGATACTGGTTGCTGGACGATTGCCGATACGCGCCGTGTTTCCATCGATGAGTTGCATGAGCGGTACCCAGATGTGCGTAATGCCTTTATGTTGCGTGTCGGCTACCGGGCGCTCATCAGGCTCGGCGGAAGCCCATTGCGGAGTTCTGAATGATCGAGGGTCGCGTCAGCGCATGGCTAGAAGCCACTGTGACCCTCGAGATTCAGGGTCCTAGAGGGCGGAGTCTCATTAATGCCGTCGTTGACACTGGTTACAGCGATTTCCTGACTCTGCCTCCCGCCGAGGTGGGCGCACTTGGCCTGCGTTACAAATACCCCAGCATTGCTGAGTTGGCAGATGGCAGCGAGATTGCATTCGATGTTTACGATGCCGAGTTGTTCTGGGGTGGTCAGCTCATGGCGATTCCCGTAGATGAATCAGCGTCCGCACCGCTCGTAGGCATGGCCTTGCTCGAAGGCCACAGCCTGCACTTGGATATCGAGCGTGGTGGCCGTGTCTTGATCGAGCCGCTGGCCGCGTGACCGACGCATTGCTCTCTGGCGCATTGCTCTCTGGGTGGTCGCTTGCCCGCCTCAACCGTATTGAGTCGGCAGTTTGGGGTCAGGCGTTCCTGCTACCGACCGCCTTGTACCCCAAGATCCAACCGACAAATCGGCCACGGAGATGCTTCACGACATCTTCGATCCAAACAGCATCAAGTCAAGCCACTCGCCGCGTGATCGAGACCCCCACAGCGTGACGACAGAACTGCCTCCCAGCTGGGAGCGAGTGCGACTCGGCGATTTAGGGGCAGAAGTCCGGGGCCAAGTTGCACCGGAGCCGGGTACCATCTTCGACCTCTACAGTGTGCCCGCGTTTGCGACGGGGCTGCCTGAGCAGGTCAACGGTGAGTCGGTCAAGAGCGGTAAACGTCCGGTTGAGGAGCACGATGTGCTTCTCTGCAAGATCAACCCGCGGATAAATCGTGTGTGGATTGTTGGTCCTAGCGCAGGCCTTCCGCAGGTTGCGTCAACGGAGTACTTGGTACTGCGGCCGCACGAGCCGCAGATGGCCCCGTGCTTGCGCTACTACCTCTCGTCTCCCCGATTCCGAGCTTGGATACGTCTGGCCGTTGAAGGGGCGACGGGTTCTCACACCCGCGCCAAGTCTGGGCCGATCCTTGAACAGTTGGTGCCGGTGCCACCGCGGGCTGAGCAGGAGCGGATTGTGGCTGCCATTGAAGAGCACTTCTCCCGCCTCGACGCTGCCGAGGAGTCGTTGGGGAGAGTGGAGCAGCGGATCGAGCTCATGCGCCGTTCGGTGCTAGCGACCGCGTTTGCCGGTCGCCTTGTACCCCAAGATCCAACCGACAAATCGGCCTCGGAAACGCTTCACAGCATCGCCGATTCGCGCAGCATCAAGTCAGCCCGCTCGCCGCGTGATCGAGACCTCCACAGCGTGACGACAGAACTACCTCCCGGCTGGGTCCAGACCACGGTCGGTGATGTAGCCACGCTCGTTCGTGGTGTCACGTTCAAAAAGCACGAAGCATCAAGTCAGCCCGACGTAGGTCTCATTCCGGTAGTTCGGGCGGGGAATGTGCAGGACGGCCGAATCCGAGTTGATGAGGACTTGGTCTACGTCCCCGCTGAGCGGGTTGCCCTTGAGCAGTACCTGTGTCAAGGTGACACACTCATCGCGACATCAAGCGGCAGCCTTTCCGTTGTCGGTAAGTCGGCCTTGGTCAGGAAGGATTGGGCTGGCGCGCATGGCGCGTTTATGGCAGTGCTGCGTCCTCATTCTGGCATTCAACCCGCTTTTCTCTCGTACTGGCTCCAAGGCGATCGCGTCAGGAGGTTGTGGCGCAATGCGGCGGCGGGCACGAACATCAACAATCTCAAGAGGAAGGATCTCCTTTCGACAGCCGTCTACGTCTGTTCGCGGGCTGAGCAGGAGCGGATTGTGGCTGCCATTGAAGAGCACTTCTCCCGCCTCGACGCTGCCGCAGCCACGGTCGCAGCAGCGAGGAAAAAGCTCGACGCCACGCGGCGCTCGGTGCTAATGACGGCGTTTGCTGGTCGCCTTGTGCCGCAAGACCCGACCGACGAGCCGGCATCGGCCATGCTGGAACGCATCAAGGCGAGCGCATCATGAACGACAACGCAACTTCCGCCGGTGACACGACCTGCATCAGAAGATCAGTCAGCAACGGGCCAGGTGCATGATGAGCGACGACGTGACAGGGGTCGGCCAAGAGCCTGAGGTGCCGTTTCCCGACGAAGTGATCGAGCGTCAAATTCGTCTGGGTGAAGACAGCGGATGGGAGTTCAAAGAGGTCGAGTTCCGCGGTGCCGATGTCGTATCTCACCAGCGAAATTCCTGGGCTGATTCGATAACGGCGTTTGCGAACACTGATGGTGGAGTGCTGCTGCTCGGAGTCACCGATGCGGGTGACGTGGTCGGCGTGTCGCGAGAGCAGTTGGACGCAGTCGAGCTGATGGTGCGGAATGTGAGCACTGACTCGATCAAACCGCCGGTGCGTGTGCGGACCTATCGCAGAGAGCTGCAAAGTCGAGCGTTCTTGTTGGTTGCCGTGCCTCAGAGCGACGCTCAGCATGACGGTCCGGGCGGTGCGTTTCAGCGTGTCGGTGCTGCGAAAGTGCCGATGTCACCCGATGAGCGGCTGCGGCTGGCGCAGCGCCGCGGTCAGGCCCGGTTTGTGGGGTTCGACCATCAGCCGGTGCCTGAAACCGGTTTCTCGACGCTGGAGGAAGACCTGTGGCGGCCGCTGCTCAGCGATGCCGGCCTAGCGGATCCGCAGGTGGGCCTCGCCAAGCTGGGCCTGCTCACCCAAGACGACACCGGTGCGCAGCGCGCCTCGGTGGCAGGCCTGCTGATGTGCGTGCGCCAGCCAGCCGAGTTGCTTCCGACTGCGGTGATCTCAGCAGTGCATTACCGCGGCGCAGACCGGGCGTCGGGGCAGCTTGACGCCCAGGACATCGGCGGGCCGCTTGACCGCCAAGTGCGTGATGCGGTGGCCTTCGTGAAGCGGAACATGCGCGTCAGCGCCCGCAAGACACCTGCGAGGCAAGACATGCCCGAGTACAGCCTCGCAGCGGTCTTCGAGGCCATGGTGAATGCCGTGGTTCACCGGGACTATGCGCTGCACTCGGGCAGGATCCGCCTGTCGATGTATTCAGACCGTCTCGAGCTGTGCTCGCCCGGGTCGTTGCCGAACAGTTTGAGCATCGACAGCATGGGGGAACGGCAGGCGACCCGCAACGAACTGCTTACGTCGGTGTTCGGACGGCTCGACGCGAGCGGCATCGACGCTGCGGGGCGGAGCTATTTCATGGAGCGCCGCGGCGACGGTGTGGCCATCATCCGAAACAAGACCGAGGCGCTCACCGGCAAGCTGCCGACATGGCGGCTGCTCGACGGCGAAGAGCTGTGCCTGACCATTCCCGCTGCACCGCTTCCGGCAGAGCCTGCGACCCCTGTCGTCACGGTGCGTTGCGCTGGGGTGCCGCTGGAGGGGGCAACCGTGCTGGCGCTGTTTCCGAACAAGACATGGAAGCGCGCCGTGGCCGACGCACACGGCGAAGCGCGACTCGAACTGCACTCGGCCGAGCTGCCGATGACGGTGTTTGCAGCAAGCGAGGGCTGCGCCGCCCACGTAGAGCGTGGTTGGGTGCCTGCGGAGCGAGCCTTGGCTATAGAACTCACAGCAACGCCCGACGGCGGGTCGGCGGTGTTCGCCGAGTCCACCGGCCACCTACCGGGCTTGGCGGGCCTGCTGAACCCCGTCCGTGACACCTACGACCGCACCTACCTGTATGCGGGCAACGTCGCGATCAATGGCGGCCAGCAGCAGCCAGTGCGCTTCGCCCCCGGCACTGAGCAGCTTCGGCTTGAAGACTCCGATGGTTCAGCGCTGCTGGTCACAGTCGTCGCCATCGAAGGGCGCTCGTCACTGCTCAACTACCGCCGCCGGTGACCCACAGCCAAGGCTAGTCAGGACCCAATCGGTGTGCAATGGGGGAGATGTCTTGCTGAGGTATTTCGTGAAGCCGCATGAGCCGATGGAGCACGCCGCCCACACCTTGCAGCTGCATTGATGCAGGCTTGATATCGGTGAGACCGAACACGACTTCACCGCCGAAATTAAGCAGGCCATGTTGGTACAGGTCTGCACATTCCTGCAATGCCGAAAACAAGTCGGCTGAGAATGTTCCTTGACCGCGGTAGTCTTCGGCGCGAAGCAGATAGGTGTCTTTGACATCGGCGAGTTGCAGCTGGTCGCGATTTGCTTGAATCAGATCATCTTCGATGTCGTGGCCTTCGTCCAACCAGTCGGCCTGTACCTCGCCGACCGAATATTCCTGTCCTAACTGGCCTTCTGCACCGGCCGTCTGTTGGAAGAAAAACGGACGCTGGACGAGCTTGCCGCGCGCTAGTACCGAAATGCCTTGTAGTTCTTTCTCACGTAGTGGCTTTTCTGTGAAGCCGACCCACCAGCGCACGGGTCTTCCGTCGATTGTTGACTCTCCCCAGCCGTCTTGATGCACATGCACATCATCCAAGAGATGGTTCTCTTTGGGGAATTTTATGTCTAAATCGAGATCGAATCGACCGATGTCTTCGCCGTTGACAACGATGCGCATCTGCTCCGAGTCCAGCGCGAAACGTCGAGCAAGTGACCGACGAAACTGGCTATCGTTCAACGCACGGCGCGGACGAAGCGAAAGCAACGTGATGCGAGTACCGCTGGAGAGGGGTTGCCCGTCTGGGTCGTATAGGTGCATGTCGCATGTACGAATCGGCCGCATGACGGCGTGGTGCAGCGGGTAGTCATGGTGGGGGCGGGACCGGTCAACGCAATGCGGCTGTAAGGACCGGTAGCGGCTGAGCGTCCAGAGTCGCGCAGCCGTTTGTGACAATCGAGTTGTAGATGGTTGGGCAGGTCGAAGTGGTTGCCGCCGACTGGTATGTGGCGGATGCGCTCAAGGACCTTCGGCGTGGGCACTCGTGCCCTATGCAGCGGGTCCGTGGTGGTAGAAATATCTCCGGCTTGACCGATCACGTCGCTGGCATGCGGCGGCGCGACTTCGAACGAGTGGGGCAGTAGGTCGGGCAACGCACTTGGGAACGAGACACTTGGGTGATGCACTGCGATGCCAATCAGCCGACGGCGGCGCTGGGGAACACCGAAGTCGGTGGCGTTGACTGTCCACGAGCCGAAGCTGTAGCCGCGTGCGATGGCGGTGTCGTGCAGTTGATCCCAACGAGAGTCGCGGGCCAGGCCGGGGACGTTTTCGATCAAAACTGCTGCGGGGCAAAGCTCGTCTGCGAAGCGCCACGCCTGCGCGATCAGGTCATTGCGCTCGTCGTCGCTGTCTCGCAGCCCCAGCATCCTTGTCGTTCTCTACTGCGCCCACCACGCGGAAGCCTGCATCTCGGAGTCCCTGGCTTGAGCCGCCAGCTCCGGCAAACAAGTCAACGGCAGTGAGATTGCTCGCAGTGGCTTCTACAGGGGGCAAGTCACGAGGCATTGCATCAAGCTAACTTCATTGCATACTGAGGAGCCAAGGCAATTAGGCGTCTTTCCCCGTCTAGTTGCTAGATGGATACGGTGGGTATGTTGCCAGCGTGTTGACGGTACCGGTGTGCGCGCTGGTCTTATGTTTGGTTGCCGAGGCTGGGTTTTCTGGGGTCTGCGCGCTTCAGACCTGCTTGAGTAGGTCCTTGAACGGCTTGAACAGCTCGTCCGCGTTGAGCGGGCCCGACTGAAAGTAGACAGGGTGTGTGACCCGGATGGAGTCCTCGGAGTGCGAACCGAGAAGCACTACCTCAACCCGAGGCTGATCCTCGTACTCCTGCTCCGTTGCGTCGTAGGCCGCCACTGCTGATCTGCTGTCGCGGAAGGTGGTCATGCTGACCTGTCTGCGTGCCTCATGGTCGTAGACGATCAAGAAATGAATCGTGGTTCTGTCACTCACAGCTATTCACTGTATTTTCATTGTCAAGCCGACATCCTACGGCTTGCCGTTCATCGGTCCGGATGGCGGCGGCAGCGGCTTGCCCTCGACTTTCAGCATCTTGATCGCCTCAGCGACGACCGATCGGATGCCGACCTCGGCTGCCGCGCGTTCGGGTTCCAGCCAGCTCATGAGCGGGAAGGCATCGCACAGGCCGACCCATTCTTGATCCTCTTCGGACCATTCTGTCCAGAAGCGGTACGCGTCTTGGATTTCAAGTGTGACCATTGCGGCTTCCCAGTTCGTCGATGGCTTGGAGCACTTGGCGGACTTGGTACGGCTTGGCGCTGGAGCCGCGCGGCTGTAAGACCAGCAGACGCGATGCCGTCCACCGCACATCGTAGATGCGGTGGCTGCCTGTGATGCGTGCAGGCTTGCCTAACAGCGCATCGCAGACACCGACGAGCTCAGCCCAAGAGACGCCTTGGGGGTTGCGGCGCATTCTTGCGATGCGCTTGTGGAGGCTGGCTATTGCCTGGATATTGTTGCCAATTTAGATATATTTCAAGTTATTTTCATGCTTTTGGCGACCATAGCCTAGTCGGTGAGAAGTCGCATCACAGGTAATACAATAAAGTGATGGACGAGGTGAACATTCGACAGCTTCGCAATAATGGAGGTGAGGTGGTCGAACGTGTTCAGGCGGGCGAGCGACTCACCGTTACACGGTCCGGTCGGCCAGTGGCAGAACTGCGCCCACTGCCTCGCCGGGCGCTCGATGCCGTCACGTTGCTTGAGCGTTGGTGCCGACTTCCCGATGTAGATCCCGCCCGGTTCCGGTCTGATATCGACGATGCGATAGATCCGTCGCTGTGAGCTTCGAGCGCTGGGCACGATCGATGCTGCCTACGGGGATCGACGGTTAACCCGAATGCGTGTGCTTTCGAGCCCACCTGAGGTCGATGGTCCACAGACTGTCCTCTGTCGGCAAGGCTCGTTTGTTGGCAGGCCTCGTGGCGTAGCGTGAGCCGATGTCCGCGCACGACCCGAAGGCGTTGGTGCAGAAGCTGTGGGACTTCTGCGATGTGTTGCGCGACGATGGTCTGTCGTACGGCGACTATCTCGAACAGCTTACGTATCTGCTGTTTCTGAAGATGGCTGACGAGCAGTATGTGATGCTCGGCGGTGACCGGATCGTGCCGGTGGAGCACGACTGGCAATCGTTGCTGAGCCGTTCGGGTGCCGATCTTGAGGCCCACTACAACGAATGCCTTTCGGTGCTGGGCCGCGGCGAGGACATGCTCGGCGTGGTGTTCGGCAAGGCTCGCAATCGCATCCAGACCCCGGCCAAGCTCGAGCAGCTCATCAAAGAGTTCATCGATTTCCACGAATGGATGAGCTACGACGCCGACCTCAAGGGCGACGCGTACGAAGGCCTGATCGAAAAGACGGCTCAAGAGGGCGCAAAAGGAGCAGGGCAGTACTTCACACCGCGAGCGCTCATCAATGCCATCGTCGATGTGGTGGCACCTGATCCCGGCCATCGCATCTGCGACCCGGCCTGCGGTACCGGCGGGTTCTTCTTGGGTGCATACAGATCGATTGTCGAACGGTTCCCGCACTTAGAACCCGAACAGGTCGCCCATCTGCGCTCAGGTGCATTCACAGGTTGGGAGATCGCCGATTTGCCAGCGCGTCTGTGTGCGATGAACATGCTGCTGCACGGCATCGAGAGCCCCGAGTCTGACTCACCAATCCGAGTGGACGACGCTTTGCGGGACACCCCCGGCGAGCTGTTCGACATGGTTTTGACCAATCCGCCATTCGGTCGATCATCATCAAATAGCTACGAGAGGGAAGACTTTTGGGCGACTACCCGCAACAAGCAGCTCAACTTTGTTCAGCATGTCGTGAACCTTCTGCGCATCGGTGGCGAAGCAGCTGTAGTGGTGCCAGACAATGTGCTGTTTGAGGCGGGCGCAGGCGAGACGATCCGCCGCCGACTGCTCCACGACTGCGAGGTTCACACGCTGCTGCGGCTGCCGACGGGGATCTTCTACGCCCAAGGTGTCAAAGCGAACGTGCTGTTTTTCCGTCGCCGCGAGGGGGCACAAAACCCGTGGACGCGTGAGTTATGGGTGTACGACCTGCGCACCAACCAGCACTTCACGCTGAAGCAGAACCCGCTGCGGCGGGGCGACCTAGACGATTTCGTTGCCTGCTACCGGGCCAACTCACGCCACAAGCGCACCGAGTCGGAACGGTTCAGGCGCTACGCCTACGACGAGCTGATCGCCCGCGACAAGGTCAGCCTTGACTTGTTCTGGCTGCGCGATGAGAGCCTCACCGATGCCGATGACCTGCCGACCCCAGATGTGCTGGCCGCCGAGATAGCCGAAGACCTCCAAGCCGCCCTAGCGGAAATTGATGCCCTCGCGGACAATCTGGCCGTTGCAGCCCAGCCCAAATGAGTCGTTGAGCCGTTGAGCTGCTGAGTTGCTGAAAGCCAGTTGTAGCCAAAAGTCAAGTGCTGCTGAGCGTCACCGGGTGCTGCTGAGCGTCAGTTGCCGTTGGTGGACCAATGCCACGGCTCGCTGGGCAGGTTGTACAGGCCGTACCTCGCAGCGTTGGCCCTCAGCCATCGAAATGCGGTGGAATTGCGGCTGGTGACTGAGCGTCCGTTGTGGACGAAGTCGATGGCCAAGCCGCGCTCGTGCATGGAGCGCCCGGGCCGGGCCGTGGGCGGCCGACACTGGTAGGAGGGTTTCCGGTAGATCGCCCACTCGCTCGTGCCGCAATGGGCCCGTCGCAGCGCGATCTGCGAAGCACCGCTGCGGTAGCCACCCCCGGTCAGTCTGATGCCGTCGCGCCGAGCGTGCTCTAGCAGTGCTTGCACGTTGTTGGCGATCGATTCGTGTACCTGAATCCCACCTACCCAAGTGAGTTCGCTGCGGTCGAAACTGTTGCTGGTCGGCTGCCCGGCAATGCCCTCACGTCGCCGCTTGGCTTCTTGCTCTGCCTGCCATGCACGACAGCGCTCCGCATCGCCACGGCGCTTGAGTTCGGTGGAGATGCGCTGCTGCTGGGAAATGGAGCCAGCGATCTGGTTGGTTGTCGCTGCGACCACCTCAGCAGCTTCAGCATCCCACTCTTCAAGTACCACTTGCTCAATCAGCAACTTGTCGAGCCGATTCTCCAACTCTTCGAGCAGGATCGCTTCTTGCTCCACGGCCTCTAGGAGGTCTTCTAGCGCCTGTGCGGATTCTTCACGACGGATGTCGCGCAGCTCCTCGGCGCGCTGGAACTCTCGCACTGCCAACTCTGCGTCTACACCCAGAGCACGCAGCTCGTCGCCGGTCACGGAAAGATCGCCCAGCGCGGCACCGATCAGCACCCGTATGCGAGCGGCATCGTAGATGTCCCCGGTCCGCACAAGGCCGTAGGAACCCTCCACAGAAGCGTCATGGCCGATGTAGGTCTGCACGATGAGATCCACCACTCGCTCGCCCAGTTCGGCGTTCTGTGCGTCAAGCGACAAGACGCGTTGGATTCCCGCTTCGACAGATGCCTCAGCCGCCGCCAGCTCCAGTTCGGCCTGGTCAAGGTCGGCGCGCTGACCGTTCACCAGCAGCTTCAGTTGATCGAATGCCTCTAGCACTTCGTTCACATTTGCGGTAGCGATGTCAACTTCGCCAACCTTGGTGAGCACCGCTGCTTGAGCTTCCTCGCGGATGCGTTCTTCTTCTTGAAGTGCCGCTTCAAGCTCTGTTTGATCCTGCTTTAGCTGCTCTCGACGCTCCCGCAGGTCGGCGCTGCTCACATTGGACTGAGTGGCCCTAATGCGAGCCACTTGCGCGCAGAGGCGAGCCATCTCCTCATCTGATACCTCTCCGTTAGATGACTGCGCCTGCACATCGCCGGAGTTGAAAGGCACAGTGCCCGCTGCCAGGGCCAACACCAATCCGACGACCCAGCGGCGTGCCCGCAGCCGACGTGCCGAGTTCGGGCGTGCCGAGTTGGAGTGTGCCGAGTTCGAGTGTGCCGAGTTCGAGCGTGATTGTGTGGCTGAAGTCTGCAACGGTTGCGTCCTCGCTGAAGCCGACCCGGCGCCGACTCGGTGCCGAGGGCGCCATAGAGCACTGACCGCCGCAGGCGACGGCCGAAACTTGTCGTCAACGGTACCGAAGGCCGCGCGTCTGTAGGTGTCGCTCGGCGGACGTGAGCCTGTGCTGCCAGCCTGTGCTGCCAGCCTGTGCTACCCAGCCTGTGCTACCCAGCCTGTGCTGTCAGTCTGTTGCTGTGCGGCGTAACGGCTCACCGCCAGCCGTGCGGATCGTGTTCTCGAAACTGTTGAGGTCGGTCCCGCTGACGTACCCCGTCCAAGCTTGTGAGACACCGCTGCCATCAAGCGATGCCTCAATAGCCACCTCTACTCGTGGGCTGTCGGTGCGCAGTACCACATCGGCATCGGCGCCTGCGCGCCAGCGAGCCACAATCGCAGCCCGTCGAAAGCCGATGTCGGCGAGCACCAAGCCCTCGTCGGTAGCCGCGAGCAACCGATGCACGTTGAACAGCAGCTGATGGGCGACGGCTGCTGCCACGATTGCCAGCCAGCCGATGCCCCAAGCGACGGCCAGCGCAGCACCCAAAGCGAAGGCCGTGACCCGGACGGCCATGATGCGCCGGTGTGCACCGACCGTGCTGGCATCGGTTACCACGACCGCGCAGTACACGGTCACCCCCACAGCGCCGAGCAGTTCGATTGCCCGAACGAGGGCTCGCTCTGAGGGTGTCACGGCCCTGTCGCTCTCTGTTGTTCTTGTTGTTCCTGTTCTTGTTGTTGTTCTTGACGTGATTGCGGGGCACGAGCCACCTCGGGGGAGTTCGCGTCAGTCGGTGCAGCTGTGTGCGGCAGGTCGCCGAGCGGGATCAATCCGTCTGCAGCAGCAATTTGCTGGGCCACGGCAATCAAGAGCTGCTCTTTTCCGTGCCCGGCGTGCAACTGGACTCCCAGCGGCAACCCGAAAGGGTCATGCGCTGTCGGCAGTGAGATGGCTGGCTGACCGCTGATATTGGCCTGATTCACAAAGGCGGCCAGTTCTGCGACTCGCCGGGCGCCGTCGGCCGGGTCTGCTAGGTAACCGATTTCAGGTGTGACATCTGCGAGCACCGGAGTTAGCAGCAGATCGAAGCCGTCGGGCTGCCAGAACGCCATCACCTGCCGACGCCAACGAGCGAGTTCTTCCAGCGCTCCGAGGTATGCAACAGCCGGCAGTGACCTACCCAGTTCTGCTGACCACCAGTTGGCCGGCTCGATGTCGTCGGCGGTCACCGTGCGACCTAGGAGCTTGCCCCATACCGACAATTCTGTGGCCATGGCGACGGTGCGGACAACAATGGCGCTGTCGGCGAACTCGGGGCTGAACCAGCCTTTGGGCGCAATGTCGGGTTCAATGCAGTGACCCAATCCTTCAAGCAGTGTTGCTGCTTGGTTGAGCGCGTGCCGGACTGGTTCGCTAGCACGACCTTGCGGTCCGCTAGACACAGCGATGCGTAGCGACGGCACTGCTGCGGCCAACGCAAGCGCATCAAAGAACGACTCGTCGGGCCCTAGCGGCGCAGCGGCGTAGGGATCTCCCGGCGCTGGAATGCTGATGATGTCGAGGCAGGCCGCAGTGTCGCGCACGGTTCGCGTGATCATGCCGTCCACCGCGAAGCCGCCTCGATGCTCACCTAGCCGAGGTGCAGTCGAAACGCGGCCCCGTGTGGGCTTCAAGCCCACCAAACCGCAGGCGGCGGCCGGAATGCGGATTGAGCCGCCCCCGTCGTTGCCGTGAGCGACCGGCACGATTCCTGCTGCCACTGCCGCGGCCGAGCCGCCGCTCGAACCGCCCGGCGAGCGGTGGAGTGCCCACGGGTTGGCAGTAGCGCCGTAGGTGGCGGGCTCTGTGGTGATAGTGGTGCCGAACTCTGGCGTGTTCGTGCGTCCCAGCGAGATCAGCCCTGTGCGCCGCAGCTGTCGGTACAGATGGCTATCGACGCTCCCGCGCCAACCCAGATCGACAAGAAAACGAGCACCGACGTGATAGCACTCGCCCGCTTGCTCGCAGCCAAGGTCTTTGATAGCTATCGGAACGCCGTCCAGCGGCATAGGGACCCCAGAGTTCCTGCCAGCCCGCCGTTCAGCCCAGCGTTGAGATGCCTCGCCTGCCTCAAGGAGCGCTCGTTGCGGGCGCGGGTGGATTACTGCGTTGAGCGCTGGGTTCAGTCGCTCCATCCGGTCCAGGGCGGCCCCCATGGCCTCAACTGGGTCGGTCTCGCCAGCGCTGAACGCCGCCGCTAGCGCCGTGGCATCTTCGCAGCGTCGATCAACAGCCATCCCGGCAAAACCGTGGCCTCAGTCGCTTCCGGCCCACAACGGCGGAGTGCGCTCCGACCACGGCGCTGCCTGTTCGAGTTGGCCCGCCAACGACAACAGCGTCTCCTCGCCGGCATGTGCGCCAACGAACTGCACGCCAACGGGCAAACCGGAGGCTGTCCAATGCAGCGGCACCGACATCGCCGGCTGCCCGGTCACGTTGAACTGCGGCGTGAAATGCCAAAGCTCACCAAGCCGACCGCGTCCAGTCTCGGGATCACGCAGTTCCCCGAGCCGGGGCGGGGGTTCAGCCATGACCGGCGTGACCAACACGTCATGGGTGCCCCACCATGCGGCCAATGCTCTGGTCCATGCGTGACACCTCTCAAGCGCCGTTAGGTAGCCGACCCCGCTAACGCTGCGGCCTATCTGCATCAACGCCCAAGTGTCACCCTCGGTGTCTGCTCGGCTTATCGTCCGGCCCAGAGCGGCCTCATAGACCCCGAGTGCGGTCGCGTTGCACGCTGCCACAACGGTGCGGAAGTGATCGAGTATGTCGTCATCGAACAACTCGTCGGGTTGTGAGTAGTCCACCTGATGGCCGAGGCTTTCCAGCAGTCGTCCGGCGTTGTTGACTGCTTGAGTGCAGTCGGGATCAGTCGGGCCCCATCCCGATTGCGGACACAGGCCGATCCGCAGCGGCTGCGGCGCTCGCTGGGCTGCAGCTTCGAAGGTGCCGCTCGGCGGCGGTGCCCAGTAAGGGTCGCCGGGCCACGGTCGGCTGATGCCGTCAAGCACACGGGCGCTGTCGCGGACGCTGCGGCTCACTACGCCGTCCACGCTGAACCCTGCCCAACCGTCGCCCCCTTCTGGTCCTAGCGACACGCGCCCACGGTTCGGCTTGAGCCCGAAAAGGCCGCAGTTCGCAGCAGGAATGCGGATTGAGCCGCCTCCGTCGTTGGCATGGGCTATTGGCACGATGCCGGCTGCCACTGCCGCTGCGGATCCTCCGCTCGAGCCGCCAGCCGAATAGTCGATGTCCCAAGGATTGGCCGTCGGCCCGTAGGCCAGCGGCTCTGTTGTGATGGTGAGCCCGAACTCGGGTGTGTTGGTTCTCCCGAAGTTAACGAGCCCCAACTCGGCGAACATGGCAGCGAGATGAGCTGTGGTTGATGCAACGTGCCCTGCCTCCTTGAGCGCTGCGTTGCCTGCGTGGTACGGCTGGCCTGCCGTGGTGCAGGTCAGATCTTTGGTCAAGAACGGAACGCCTGCCAGCGGGCCGCCCGATGCTGCTGCGCTGCGTCCGGCATCGAGCCGTTCAGCAGCTTGACGCGCCTCGCTGTCGAGCCGCCCGATGATGGCCCCGATGTGGGGGTTCAGGCGGTCGGCACGGGTGATGGCTTCTTCAAGCAGTTCGACCGCGCTAGCGGCCCCAGAGGCAAACAGCTCGGCTGTGTCTACGCCGTCGGGCAGTGAGCCGACCACAACACTGTCAGATTGATTAGATCCGGCAGATTGGGCAGATCCGGATTTGTCAGATCCGGCAGATTGGCCAGATCTGGATTGGCCAGTCCTGGATTGGGCAGCTGAAGTGCCCCCGGTAGTGGGGGTCTCGTTCATGGGGGCCTCATTCATGGAGGCAAGGTACCCTGCAGCACTGTCCCAACACCGCCTCAGCACTGTCCCGGCAACACCTCGGCGCTCGTGTGTGTCACAGCGCCATGCGAAGATGGACGCAGGGTCGGTGCTGAACAGCGACGGGTTGAGCAGAGACGGTCCTTGAGCGAGGAGTGATCATGGTGTTCAAAAGGTTGCAGAAGCTGTTCTTGGGTGATCCCGAAGCAGAAGCGCGCGCATCGTTGGAGCGGGCCCACCGCGAGGCTCTTGAGCGTCGCCACCAGTGGGAAGAGGAATGCGCCGAATTGGCCGACGAGATCGAGGCATACCGCTCCCATGAAGACCTCGCCGACGAGTCCGACCCAGCAGAGTGCCCGATCATCACCAAGCGGGGTGAGGAAGTCCTGCTGGTGTGTAATGGGCCGATGCTCACGGAGACGCGGCGAGCCCCCAAGACTCGCTACGGGGGCCACTCCCATGGCTTGTCAATCAAGATCACCAAAGGCGTGTACTACCGGCCGAGCGTGCATCGCGGCGCAATCACCGAAGCGCCCGAGGAGACCCGCATCATTGACGGGAAGGACGGCGAAGGCGTGTTCGTGGTGACCAACCAGCGCGCGGTCTTTCGGGGGAATCTGCACACCCGGGAGTTCCGCTGGGACAAGTTGGTGTCAGTGTCGCCAGAGCAGGTCGGCAGTTCTTGGGTGGTGATGATGCCCGTAGAGAACCGCCAGCGGGTGTCGGGTGTCTACGTTGGCACATCCTCGACAGCCGATTTCGTGATGCGCCGCATCCTCTTTGGCGTAGCGCTGCAACAAGATCGGGGCGACGAGTTCATCGAACGCCTTGAAGACGAGCTTGCGACGCTGCAGGTCAGTCCACCGTCTGTTCCTGAGATGCTGCCGCCAAACCCATAGCCCGACGCAATTAGCCGCTCTGCGCAATCAGTCCCTGACGCAATCAGCCCCCTGCGAAATCAGCCGCAGTACCAGCGCAGCTCTTGGCCTAGGGGCCGTCGGGTGAGGGTCCGTCGGGATGGTCGGAGGCAGCGTCGGCAGGCGCGGCGAGATCGGCCAGCACGGCTGCCGCTGTCTCAGAGACATCCCAGCTTGAGGTGTCGATGGTGCTCAGAACGTCAAACGCGGCGCTGACTTCGTTCGCTCGGGCATCGGCGTAGGCACGGGCGTTGTAGTGCGTTGGGATGACGAACTGCCCGTTGGTTATGCCGTCGAAGGCTCGCTCGGCAACGGTGCCGGCCGACATGCCGCGCTCAATAATGGCTTGGGCGATGGCTTGTGGTTCTCTCGGTCCGCCGAAAGCATCGGGTCGCTGGGCACCCGATGCCCACAGCCGACTTGACGTGAGGCCGGGACACAGCACGCTGATGCCGATGTGGGCGGGCAGTTCGGCTCTCAGTGTTTCGCACAGGCCCAGCACGGCGTGCTTGGACGCGGTGTAGACACCCACACCGGCGTGCGGGAACCCGAGCGAATGTTCCGAACCGGTTACCAGCAGCCATCCCGGCTGCGAAGCCGCAGCGACGCGACGGCCGAATGTGGCCACAGTGGAGAGCACGCCGAAGAAGTTGACTTCCATGACCCAGCGTGCATCTGCCATTTCACCCTCTAGGAGCGGGTTTCCTGCTGGGGTCACTCCGGCGTTGGCGCATACCAGCGCTGGAGTTCCGTGGGCACTAACCAACTCGTCGGCTAGGCCATTTAGCTCGTCGGTGTCTGTCACGTCGCAGCGAACCGCTACGGCAGATGCACCTTCGGTGCGTACCTCAGCGGCCACACGATCAGCAGCGTCGTTGTCGATATCGAGCACTGCAACGACGTTTGCACCCCGCCGGGCGGCTTCAAGGGCCAGTGCCGCACCGATGCCGTTGCCGGCGCCGGTCACTACAACCAACCGTCCTGTCACCGCAGCCCCGTTCACAGCCACACCTTAGCCCACCGGCTAATGGCAGCAGCAGGTCGGCGAGGACTCAAGACCCATCTCGCCGCAACCACGAGACGAGTCATCTGCATCCACCGCAGCATCGTCTTGTAGGGGCAATATGAGCAAACATCTTCATCATGTCTCGGGGTCCGAAAGCAACCGCTCGCGCCAAAGAGCAAAGCCTCTGGCTGCTGCTGACCATTCCTGTATTGATCGGAGCACTGATCGGAGCGTGCAGTGCGTCGTCGGAGATTGTTGATGCCACTCCGACGCCAACAACCGCACCATCTCGGACTTTCTCCACCGACGGCCTCATTGATGAACCGATCGTCGATGAACCGCTTGTCGATGAACTGATCGTTGATGAACCGACCGTCACTACAGGCGCTCCCGATGACATTGAAGATCTCCGAGTCGAAGGTCTCCGAACGCAAGACGACACCTCTGCCGGACACATCAACTCTGCTAGGCCGGACGGCACCGACGACAGCACCGCTGATGCCGAACGCGATACAGGTGACGCAGACAGCGGCCCTACACAGGTCACAGTGCCGACGGGGACGGTTCCGACCGGGACAGCGCCGGCAGAGACAGCGCCGGCAGAGACAGTGCCGACGGGGACGGTTCCGACCGGGACAGCGCCGGCAGAGACAGCGCCGGCAGAGACAGCGCCGACCGGGACAGTACCGGCAGAGACAGCGCCGGCAGAGACAGTGCCGACGGGGACGGTTCCGACCGGGACAGTACCGGCAGAGACAGTGCCGACGGGGACATCACCGACTGTGGCACCGCAGGTCACGTTTCCCCAGACCACGTTTCCTCAAGCAAGTGTCCGCGACCCTCAGGCTGAGGCTGCTGACCTTGAGCGTCGCCGCAGTGTTATCGGGTTGTTCGAGCGTCTGCGAGTGGAGTCAGAGCATCGCGGCGGCTACCAACGCGAGGCAGTCTTCGATGGATGGCTGTACAGCGACGGGCGTTCGACGCGGGATCGGGTACTGGCCGAAGAGCGTCGCGCTGATGGCACTTGGCTATCCGCCTACGACGGCGTGGTGGTGTCAACTGCGACAGTCCTTGACATCGACCACTTGGTGCCTCTGGCTGAGGCGTGGGAGTCTGGCGGGCATGCGTGGTCGGCGGACACATGGACTCGTTTCAGCAACGACCTCGACGATCCCCGCGCGCTCATCGCCGTGAGCGCTTCTACCAATCGCAGCAAGGGCGCCGCGGATCCGCAGGACTGGTGGCCGCCGCTTGATGAGTATCACTGTCGGTACGCCTCTGACTGGGTCGCCGTGAAGTCGCGTTGGGACTTAGCAATCGATCCCGCAGAACAGCTCTCGCTGAGCGCACGGCTCAACTCGTGCTCCGAGGCCGAACTGGATTTTGCGACACCCACGCCTGCACAGGTCGTCATCGTCGGTACTCCCGCAATCCCAGATGATGGCGAGAACTCAGGCACCGATGACACTGCCGATGACACTGCCGATGACACCACCGGTGACACTGCCGATGACATTGCCGACGACACTGCCAGTTAAGATCTTGGGGCCGTCTTTGAAGCCGACCTCCACGGCGAAGGCTGTCATCCGGCGTATAACCCCTGCCAGCCGTGAATTCACCAACCGTGAATTCACCAGCCATTAGAATCTGCTGGTTGATCGATTGCGGCGGGAGCGGGCACATCATGTCAATGAAGGGAATGCAAGACAGCCAAGTGCTGGCGTTCAATGAGCAAATCACTGCCGAATTCCGGGCGAATGAAGGGCGCTGTGGTGGCATGTTCGAGGGCAACCCGATGCTCTTGCTCACGATGACTGGCGCTCGCAGCGGACGGCAACTCACCTGTCCGCTAACTTTTCATCCTCATGGAGGCCACCACGTTGTGATGGCATCGGCCGGCGGGCACGAACGCCATCCCTCTTGGTACTACAACGTCGTTGCGAACCCTAGGGTGACCGTCGAGGTAGGCACCGAGAAATTCGCTGCTACCGCAGTAGTTCTCGAAGGCGACGAACGCGGCGCCGCTTTTGCCTCTATGTGTGAGGCGATGCCGCGTTTCGGCGATTATCAAGCCTCAGTTGAGCGGGAGATTCCTCTCGTTGCTTTGCAACGGTCTAGCTAAGGAGCATCATGTCTGAGTCAAACCCATCCGACGCAGTTGCCGATACTGGTGCGTCAACAGATTCGTGTGCGCAACAACTGCAACCCACACAAGAGGTTTTCGCCCAAGCATGCATAGCCGACGCCGAATTGGCACTGGCGTGCCGCCACTGGGACGGAGGCATTCGACTGGAAATTGGCGAACACTCGCTCGGTTTTACCGTAGTTAGCGGCGAAGTCACTGCCGCTGCGCCAGATGCGAGTGATGCCGCCGTCATCACCGTCACCGGGTCGCAGACGGACTGGGCACCGCTGCTAGTTAGTCCGCAACCTCGGTTTGGGCGTCTTGCACCGATGACGTTGATCGGCGCATTGAACGCCAGTGCGCCCGATCCACTGACGCAGTGGCAGTACCTGCCTGCACTGGAACGAGCGGCAGAAATCCTGCGCGAAGTTGCAAACCCCTTGAGTCCGTCTGACAATGATGACCAACCAAGGGCTGATGATGACCAGCCAGAGGCTGTTACAGCAACAGCGGCGCCCAGCACCAGCACCGCGTACCACGACAGTCCCCTCGGCCGGTATGTGCATGTCGAACTTGCTGACTCTTCGGGCCGCAGCACCGACTACCGGCTGTACTACGAGGAGGCAGGCAGTGGTATCCCGCTGTTGGCTCAACACACGGCCGGAGCGCAGAGCCTGCAATGGCGTCACCTGTTTGAGTGTTCTGAGATCACCGACCGTTTCCGTCTGATTGCCTACGACTTGCCGCACCACGGCAAGTCGCTGCCGCCGCCAGGACTCCCGTGGTGGGGCGAGGAATACCTGCTTGAGGGTGCGTTCCTGCGCCAAGTTCCTCTGGCGTTGAGCAATGCGCTCAACCTTGAGCGACCTGTATTTATAGGTTGCTCAGTCGGAGGTCTTCTGGCCCTCGACTTGGCGTTGAACCATCCAGAGAAGTTCCAGGCTGTGATTTCCATTGGAGGTGCATTGCATGTCGGGGGCGACTGGGAAGGCTTCAGCGCAGCGTGGCATCCGTCCGTCGGTAGCGGGGCTAAAGCTCGGCTCATGGAGAGTTTGTGCGGTCCAGATGCCCCTACTGAGTACGTCAAGGAGGTGTCGCATGTGTATTCGGCTGCGTGGCCGCCGGTGTTCCGCGGCGATCTCCACTACTACATGGTTGAGTACGACTTGCGAGAAACGGCTCACCAGATCGACACCAGTCAAGTCGGCGTACACATCCTCAGCGGCGAGTACGACTGGTCGGGCAGCACAGAACTCGGTCACCAAGCCCACGAAGCCATTGCCGGTTCGACGTTTGCAGAGATGACCGGTGTCGGCCACTTTGCGATGCAAGAGAATCCCGAGGCCTTCTTGAAGTACCTGCTGGGAGTGCTCGACCAGATTCAGGCCCGCGCTGGCGAGACTGCTTGAACAACAGACGTTTCAGCTAGTGCTGTGTGGGCAGGTAAGCACGGGCATAGCGGTAATGGCGTTGAACCACACGCTGCCCGTGGGTACGTAGGGCTCAGCGAGGGCGATGTCGGGCAGTCGCCGGTACAGCTCGCCAAGCAGAATGCGTAACTGTGTGCGAGCTACAGCGGCGCCGAGGCAGAAGTGCGGCCCGGCCCCGAACGACAAGTGCGAGGCAGCGTTGGGGCGCAAAATGTCAAACTGGTTGGGGTTCTCAAAAACATCCTCGTCTCGGTTGGCCGACACGTACGACAGGTACACCTTTTCGCCTTTGCCAATGGTGATTCCCCTAAGTTCAATGTCGGTGGTAGCAGTGCGGCAGAACTGCATGACCGGCGGCGAGTAACGCAGCACCTCTTCGATGGCATTGGGCAGTCGCCCTTCGAGATCCTCTAGCAGCAAAGCTTTCTGGTCGGGGTGTTCGTCCATGAGTCGCAAGAAATGAGCAGTGGTGTTGCGAGTGGTCTCGTGGCCGGCGAGCGACAGGGTTACGAAGAACTGGGTGATCTCATCGGAGGTTAATGGACGACCGTCCACCTCGCCCGTGGTGTACTTCGACAGCATCGTGTCGTCTTCGATGTCGCCGCGGTTCTTCACCAGCGTGTCGAGGAACACGTATAGCTCGAACATGGAAGCTTCGAAGTTCTCGTTGAATTCCACGTTTGCGATGTCGTTGGCGATTCGCAGATACTCGCGGCGCTGTTCTTGGGGGACACCCATCATCTGGCACAGCAGGATCATGGGCAACTCCGCAGCTACCTCAAACACGAACTCGGCGCGGTCTTTGCTGGCTAGCTCATCTATCACTTTGGCGGCCTCGGACTGCAGGAACGGTTCCAGCGCTGCGATGCGCCGTGGTGTGAATCCGGGCTGCAACAGACGCCGGAACGCGGTGTGCTGGGGCGGGTCCATGCCGAGCAGTCCCGCGCGCTGCATTTCAAGGTCAGCGGGTGTCTGGCTGACATCCACCCACAGCGCTGAGTTCTCCCAGATCGAGAAACGCTGCGGGTCCTTTGAGGCCGTGTTGACATCGTCGTAGCGAGACAGCACCCAAAAGCCGACACACGGGTTCGCAAGGCGGTCGTCCGGCGGCGGCGGGTTCCACCACACCGGTGCCTCGCGCCGCAGCATCTCCAAATAGTCATAAGGCGCACTGCCGATGCGCATCATGTCTGCTTGGCTTGCCAAGTTGACATCCCCCGGTTGCAGTTCTGTTTGCAATGCCACAGCATCCCCCTGTGCCTGTTGATGTGCTTGTCGCTGTGTTTGTCGCTATGCGGCCAACGGTTTCACCGGCTCGCAGCTTCAGCGCCTTTCAGCACCTGTGCGAGCGAATCGTAACAAGTTGTTAGTCATTCGACAAATAATGTTGCATGTGCTAGGGTCATCATCAATGAGCAGCAAAACCAGCAGCATCGGCGACATCAACTTCGAAGATTTCCCTGTGGTGGCGAAGGGCAACCAATTTGAAGACTTTGCAGAGGGTCAGCACCTGCCGCATCACTGGGGCCGCACGCTCACCGACGCAGACAACGCGATCTTCTCCACCGCCACCTGCAACTGGAATCCGATGCATCTGAACACTGAGTTCGCGCGGGCGCATGGGCACCCAAACGTGGTGATCAACCCGATGCTGGTGCTGTGTACCGTCGTCGGGCTGTCGGTGGAGGATCTCAGCGAAACAGGCGGGCCGTTCCTCGGAATGGAGAATGTGACGTTCCACTGCCCCGTGTACCCGGGCGACACGCTCACCGCCTCATCAGTGGTGACCCAGACCCGTGAATCAGACAGTCGGCCGGGCGTTGGCATTGTCACTTGGCGCACCGAAGCCCGCAACCAGTACGGCGAACTGGTGGTGGACTACGAGAGAACGAACCTCGTGGTCAAACGCCGCGAGACGAAAGAATCTTGATACAGGGGAATCTTGATATGGGAGTCTTGACATGCCGCGCCAGATAGTTGATCCCCGGCCACCGATCCCAGCGGCGTACCGGACTGACGAGCGCGAAGCGATTCAAGAGATGGCTCGCGACTTCGCCATGAACAAAGTGCTGCCGGTTGCCAACGAACTCGACCCCTCCCACGGACTCATCCCTGACGAACTCCGCCGCGAGATGGGCGACCTCGGCTTCTTCGGCATCTTGGTGCCCGAACGCTACGGCGGACTCGGTTTGGGGGTGTTTGAGTACGCACTCATCACCGAGGAGTTGGCACGCGCGTGGATGTCTGTGGCGTCGATCATCGCCCGTTCGGGCATGGCCGCGGTGCTAGATCCCACACAGAAGGCCAAGTACTACCCCATGGCCGCCCGCGGCGAATGGCTTGGCTCATTCGCAATGTCCGAGCCTGATGCTGGTTCTGATATCGCTTCCATCCGCACTCGGGCTGACAAGGTTGACGGGGGCTGGCTACTCAACGGCCAAAAGATGTGGTGTACCTTCGCCGATCAGTCTGACGCCATCCTTGTCGTGGCTCGCACGAGCCGGTACGACCCGCAAAATCGTCACAAGGGGATTCGTCGGTTTATTTTGCACAAACAGCCCGGCGAGTTTCCCGACGGATGCGAGGGGAACCCGATCCGCAAGATCGGTTATCACGGCTGGAACACCTACGAGCTGGCGTTCAATGACTGCTTCGTCCCTGACGACGGCCTTATCGGCTACGAGCAGCAACAGCGCAGCTCAACGCCCGACGATGGCAAGGCCGGCTTCATCGCCGCGGCTCGGGGCATGACAGTGCCGCGGATCCACACTGCGGCCCGCTCTATCGGCCTGGCCCGAGGCGCTCTTGAAGACTCGGTGGCCTACGTGCAAGAACGTGAGCAATTTGGAAGGCCCATCGGCGACTTTCAAGTGACTCGTTTTAAGATCGCCAAGATGGCAGCAGAGGTCGAAAGCTGCCGTGCGCTCATGTACCAAGTGGCTGCCAATACCGACTTAGGCGGCTATGCCGACACCACCTCTGCGGACATGGAAGGCGCAATGGTTAAATACCTAGCCTCGGAGATGTCGGAGCGGGTGACCTCTGAGGCGCTTCAGATCCACGGCGGCGCTGGCTACACCACCGACTTTCCCATTGAGCGCTATTGGCGCGATGCTCGTTTGACAAAGATCTTCGAAGGCACATCGGAGATCATGCTGCGACTGGTGTCGGACTGCTTGCTGCCTCCCACCCCGCTGCGATAGCAGGACACGACGATGAACACCATCTCTGCGCTGACCGGCGACGGCAACTGGTTTGAAGACTTTGAGGTAGGTCAGCGCATGAAGCACTTTCGCAGCGCAACGATCGACGAAGTGGAGAACAACTTCGTAACCAAGCAAGTGATGAACACGGCCCAAGGCCACTGGAACGAAGAGATCATGCGCGGTTCACCTCTCGGCGACGGGCGTTTGGTTTTCGGGCTGATAACCGGCTCGATGACCGTTGGTCTTGCGAGCCAAGACACCGCCGAGAACGCTTTGGCCGAGGTTGGTCTCGACAAGGTGCGCTTCCGCAAGCCGGTGCATCACGGCGACACGATCTCGGCCTACACCGAAGTGCTCAGTGTTGACGATTCGCCCGACCACTCCGATGCTGGTCTTGTGCGTTTCAAGCACTGGGGTTCGAATCAGCATGGCGATGTGGTGTGCGAACTTGAGCGCATCGTGCTTGTCAAGCGTCGCTCGCACTGGGCGGAGCGGTAGCCGTGCAAGCACGCCAAGTACACCAAGTACATCAAGTGCGCTAGGAGGCCACGATGGATCACCGCACTGCGTTTGAGGTTGCGGGACCGATGGCGTCGGCGCGCACCGGCCCGCTATCAGATGTGCATGTCGTTGATGTAACCCAAGCACTGGCAGGCCCTTACTGCACAATGATCTTGGCGGACATGGGCGCGGACGTCATCAAAGTAGAACCGCCGTCGGGCGACATGTCGCGGTTCGGCGGCCCCTTTCACGAAGACGACACCGACCGGTACTTCGGCGGCTACTTCGCCAGCATCAACCGCAACAAGCGCGCTGTCGTCATCGATCTGAAGACACCTGAGGGAGTTGAGGCGCTGCTGGTACTGCTCGAAGATGCCGATGTGCTCGTTGAGAATTTCACGACCGGGGTGATGGATCGTCTGGGCTTGCCGTGGGAGATGCTCCATGAGCGATTCCCGTCGCTGGTGTACGCAGCGATACGCGGTTTCGGCGACCCCCGGTCGGGCGAAAGTCCTCATGCCGACTGGCCCTCCTTTGACGTGGTGGCTCAGTCAATGGGCGGACTGGTGAGCTGCACTGGAACAGACCCCGAGCACTTGGTTGCCTCGGGTCCGTCAGTCGGCGACATGTACCCGGCCACTATGTGCGCCATTGGCGTGCTCGGCGCTTTGCACCACGCTCGTAGAACAGGCGAGGGCCAGTTTGTTGATGTCGGGATGACTGACGCGGTAATGGCCTTGTGCGAGTCGGTCACTTGGCGCTATGCGTACGCAGGCGAGATTCAGGCACCGCGCGGCACCGAGCACCCGTCGCTGTCGCCGTTCAACGTGTACCCAACAGCGGACGGGCGATGTGCCATTGCCGCGTTGACCCGCGACCAGTGGAAGGCCATGTGCGGCCATCTGGGGCGCCCCGACCTAGTTGACGACGACCGCACCCGCACGCCGAACCGTCGGGCACGCAACCGCGAGTTGGTGAACGAGTTGATGATTGAGTGGACCACCTCGCACACCACCGCCGAGATCACCGAACTGCTTGGCGGAGAGGTCCCTGTCGGACCCGTCAACGACGGGCCTGCGCTGTTCGCCAGCGAACACGTCAAGGCCCGCGACATGCTGGTGGCAGTCCCGCACCCTGGCTCGGACCGACCGGCGGTGCTTCCCAACACGCCACTGCGGTTCAGCGCGACCCCGGCGGGCATCTATCGCCGTCCTCCCATCCTTGACGAGCACCGTGATGAGCTACTTGGCGAGTCCGACAGCACTCCAAGGGCGTCGCGTTGACCGTGCCTCAACCCAACAAGCAGCAGCAGCGCACCAAGCGGTCGACCGATGCGTTGCTTGAAGCAGCCGGCGAACTCATTGCTGAGGGTGGCTTTGAGGCGCTCACGTTCGCGGCGATCGGCGATCGGGCCGGCTACAGCCGAGGCATGGTGTCGGCGCGGTTTGGTTCCAAGGATGGCCTGATTGAGGCGCTCATTGACCGGATCGTCAATGGGTGGAGTCACCGCAACGTTCTGCCGCGCACACGGGGCAAGCCGGGCCTTGAATCGATCACGATCCTGATCGGCGCGATCCGTTCCCAGGCCGCCGCCGATCCGGGGGCTCTGCGGGTGCTGTACGCCTTGATGTTCGAAGCGGTCGGCAGTGACGATGATCTTCGTCGGCGCTTTGCGAAGTTCCATGAAGGCTTCAGATCCGATGTTGCTCGCCTCGTAGTGAGGGGCCAGCGTGACGGCAGTATTCGTGCCGATGCTGTGCCCGACGCAGAGGGCACGCTCGTCGTGTCGGCACTGCGCGGCATTGGCTACCAATGGCTGCTTGACCCGGGCGGGTTCGATCCGGTGCCTGCCCTTGATTACCTCTGTGACACTTCCGCTGCCCGATTGCGCGCTTAACCGCGCTTGATTATCTGACGACCTGATTATTTGAACTCGCCAACCTTCCCACCAACCATCCCACCAACCATCCCGAAAGGAACCGATCAATCTCATGTCTAGCTACGAACGTCAGAAGTTCACCCGAGTCCGCCGCTCTGAGCTGTCAACGCCGGGGCACTCAACCAAAATGATCGCCAAGGCGGCGGCATCCGATGCCGACATGGTGTTCCTCGACCTTGAGGACGCGGTCGCACCGGCGGCGAAGGCGCCGTCGCGCAAGAACATTGTGGCCGGACTCAACGAACTCGACTGGGGCACGAAGATCCGTTCGTTCCGTTGCAACAGCATTGACACCCAGTGGTGCGCCGATGACATCACCGAAATCGTGACCGGGGCCGGCCCCAACATCGACGTGATCATGGTGCCCAAGATCAAGGGCCCGCGCGAGGTGTGGTTTGTCGACGACTTGCTGACGCAACTAGAACTCAAACTGGGCCTTGAAGTGGGCCGCATCGGCATCGAATGTCTCGTTGAAGAGGTCGAGGCGCTACAAACCGTTGACGAGATCGCTCACTGCAGTCCTCGGCTTGAAGCGCTCACGCTCGGCGTGGGTGACCTGTCCGCCAGCCAAGGTATGCGACTCGGACACATCGGTGTCACTGATGACAACGGGGCGCTGCGGTACTCGGGCGATATCTGGCATTACGCCCGTAACCGGATGATCGTGGCGTGCCGAGCCGCAGCGATCGACGCGATTGACGGTCCATACGCGAACTTCGCCAACCCTTCGGGCTATGAGCACAGCGCAGCTACGTTCTCGATGCTGGGCGGTGTCGGCAAATGGTGCATTCATCCGAGCCAAGTCGAGATCGCCAACCGAGTCTTCGCTCCCACCGAGGCCGAGATAGCACAAGCCCAAGGCGCAATCGACGCAGTCGCGCAAGCCGAGGCGGAAGGCCACGGCGCAGCCAACTTCAATGGGATGATGATCGATGCCGCCACGACGCGGCTGTTCCAAGTGGTGCTTGACCGGGCCCGCCAATGCGGGCTAGTTGACTAATGAGTCGGGCTGGTCGGCGCTGGTTCGCTGTATTCGGCCCGACTGCCGGACGCAGCGAGAGGTTCGGCTGCCGCTGGTGGCCGCTGCGAAGGAGATGACACGATGAGCGAACTGACCGACCGATTGTGGGAACGCTTCGGTGCTGTGCGTTTCGACGATTTGCCCGACGATGTCCGCACGGTCGCAGGCCAATGCATCTTGGACTGGTTCGGCTGCGCCTTAGCCGGCAGCCGGGAACCGCTGTCGGGAATCCTGCGAGACGAGTTCGCCTCGCCGACAGGCGACTGCACGCTTGTCGGCTGCGATTTGCGAGCCGATCTCTTACGCGCTGCAATGGTTAATGGGGCTGCCGGCCACGCACTGGACTTTGACGACACTTCAAACGTGATGGGAGGTCATGCGACTGTGCCGTTGCTGCCCGCAGTGCTAGCGCTTGCGGAGTCGCAGAGCCGCTCCGGTGCCGATGTGGTCACTGCTTACGTCGTCGGAATGGAGATTCAGTCGTGCATCGGCACATCGATTGGCACCGAGCACTACGGCAGGGGCTGGCACACCACTGCGACCATCGGGGTCTATGGTGCCGCCGCCGCATCCTCGTGGCTGCTCGGACTTGACCATGCCGGTTTCGGTGCAGCAATGGGGATAGCGGCCAGCAACGCATCGGGGTTGAAAGCCAACTTCGGCACCATGACCAAACCGCTGCATCCTGGCCAAGCTGCAGAACGCGGCCTGCTCGCAGCACGCCTTGCCGCACGCGGCTACACCTCCAACGCCGGCTCGATTGACGGCAACCAAGGCTTCGCCCAGGCCGCTGGCAACGGCGCACTGAACCTTGAGCGGATAGCTCAGCTTGACGGCTCATGGGCCACAACCCGAACGTTGTTCAAGCATCACGCTGCCTGCCACCTCACGCACGCCGGGATTGAGGCCACCGCATCGATTATCGACGGTGGTGTTGACCCCAGCGACATCAGCAGCATCACGATGACCGTCAACCCCTCGATCCTTGACGTGTGCGGGATCGCCGACCCGACCACCGGCCTCGAGGCCAAGTTCAGCCTGCGAGGCACCCAGGCGCTGCTTGTCTGCGGGGCCGACACAGCGGCTATAGCGACCTTTGAGGATGGCCCAATCAAAAGAGATGACGTGCAGTCGTTCATTCCTAACGTCGTGATTGAGACCGACGAAACGTTGCATGTCATGGAGACGAAGGTCGCAGTGCGCGCCGCTTCCGGCGTGGTCACCGCCGCCGCCGATGTCAGCAGGCCTGCTACTGATCTCAACGAGCAGAGCGCGAAGCTCCGTGCCAAGTTCGATGCTCTTGCGACACCGGTATTGGGCGAAGCGGGGGCATCCCGGCTTGGTGATCGTCTCTGCTGTATCGCGGAAGTTGACGACGTTGGCGACCTGCTAGCGATGACACGCTGAGTGGGTACACACAGCCAAGCTTTGGCGAGCCGCTACGTTTGGGGGAGGAGTCGGCGAAGCGTCAGCCCAGCGAAGTATCAGCCCAGCGGTCGGCCGAACGGCAGCTCTTCCTGCCATGTGCGCAGAAAAGCCTCAGCTCGATAGCAGGCGGCCATGAACGGGCCGTCGTCATGTTCGACAGTTTCAGACATCACAGCGCCCACCGTGTCGACGGTTGCTGCGCGCATGTCGTCGTGCGTGAGCGCACCATCGGCCCACCAGCCCAACGCCGGCCCTGCGGCGGCCACAAAATCTGCTGCAACGGGTGTGCCCGCTGCGCGCAGAACGGCGAGCGCCTTGGACGACACAGCAGCCGCTGAGAAAGCAACGACCGGTGTGGTGCCTGCCATCGACGCGCCCTCACCAGACAGCGCGCCGGGCCTCGATCCGCAGAACAGCACGTCAACGTCGTCCTTGTAGACCGTCCACTGTTTGGCAGGCTCATTGTTGGGAGACAGCGAAGCCACGCATGTCTCGCCGTCCGTCAGCCAAGCTTCCTCAAGCGCCACGGGATCGAGCTGGCCACCGTCACTGTGGGCATCCGCGCAGCCTTTCGCTGTGGCGACTCGGGCAATCGCCGCTCCGGCCGCTGCAGCTTCTCGCGCAATACCGAGGCCAGCTGGCCCGAATCCTTCAATAGCGATGCGCTTAGCTTCAAGGTCGCCCACTAGGCCGATTGCCGCTGTCACAGCACCGACGCCGATGAGCTCGTCGTTGAGTGAGATGCCCCCTCGGTTTTCGTTGCCGATCAGGTTGCGCTGATCGTGAGCCAGCACAGGCGCGAGCAGGTCGGCGTTCAGCCGCAAGCCCGGACTAGTAGAGAGTCGACCGGAGCTGAAATCGTCAGCTAGTTCGCTTGCTAGGGCATCGACTGCCGCGGCTGCTTCCGACAGGTCGGACTTCAAGCCGATGCTGGCCCCGCTGCGCTGCTGCTCAAGCGTGGCGAACACATAGGTGATGTGGCGGACCAGCATTGTCGCATTGCCGGGGATAAGCCGGCTACCGAGGCGGGCCTCTCCTACGTAGTGCCGGGCACCGGGCAAGTCATAGATGACGAAGCCGGGTGTCGATTTGAGTTGACGGGTCTCCACGGCCTAAGTCTGCCACCAACATTTCTTGTCGTGTCTAGCCTTGCGGCCTGTGCGACGGTCGATGCGACGAGTGGTGATCGGGGCGATCCTCTTGTGTGCTGCGGGCCTGCTAGCGGCCTGTGGTGCCGACGAGATACGCGGGGCTGTCACTGCGCCTGACGAAACTGCTGCGGCCACGTCCGATCCAGCGGCCGCAGGCTCCACTGCTGACGACGCCCCTGACGATGCCCCGAGGCCGACCACAGTGTCCGGCACTGCGCTGCCCCAATTCGAGCAACCAGAAGGCGATCCGGCCCTCGGCCGCGAACCCCCGGTTGTCGTTGGCACCGATCTGCTTACGGGCGATGCGGTGCAGATCGCCAGCCAAGGACGACCGATGGTTGTTGCGTTCTATGCCCACTGGTGCCCCCACTGCCAAGCAGAAGTAGCGGCACTAACTGACTGGCTGGAGTCGAACGAACTACCCGCTGGCGTGGATTTCTATGCAGTGTCGGTATTTGAGGACGCCACTAGGGGCAATCACCCACCGCAGCGATGGCTGAGTGATGAGGGCTGGCGACATCCCGTCGTCGCTGACACGCCGACGATGTCGGTTGCAGATGCTTTCGGCCTGCAGTCGGTGCCCTATCTGGTCGCCGTCAATGCCGACAACGAGGTCGTTCTGCGGTTTGCTGGCAATGTCCAACCCGCCGACCTTGCGGCCTACTTTGAGTCGCTTGTTGAAGAGTCGCTCGCTGAAACGGGTGCCTAACCGCTCTCCGCTGCGAGCGGTTGACCGGCTGCATCCGCTGGGTTTTCTGCGCGGCCTGCTAGGTCCTGATGTCACAGGCACCCGCCAGAGTCTCACTGCGCTAGCGGTCAGCAGCCTTACCGCCACGGCTGCGGGCGTGCTGCTCGCGGCGGTGACTGGCACGCTTGAGCGCTTGCCGGGCCTGCTTGTGCTCGTTCCCGCTGCCATTGGCATGCGCGGCGACATCTTCGGAGCATTGGGCAGTCGTCTCGCGACCACCATTCACGCCGGAACGTTCAGAGCTACGGCTCGCAGCGACACGATTGTGGGTCAGAACGTCATGGCCGCGGCCGTGTTGACGTTGGTGACCTCAGTGGCACTAGGTGTGATGGCCAAAGTGGTGGCACCGGTCTTCGGTCTGTCCGGCATCATCGGTCTCACCGATCTCATCGTGGTGTCGGTCGTCGGCGCCCAGCTGGCCTCCATAGTGGTGCTGGTTGTCACGCTCGGCCTCGCAGCGAGTTCCGCGCGCCGGGGCTGGGACTTGGACAATGTGAGCGCGCCGCTCATCTCCGCGGTTGGCGATGTGGTCACCTTGCCGGCGTTGTTCTTGGCGACGTATCTGGCTGGCATCACTGTCGTCACGCCGGCTATTGCAGTTGTCAGCATCACCGGAGCCGCTGCTGCGATGTTTTGGGCGTGGCGCTCGAAGCTTGAGCATCTCTGGCAGATCTTGCTTGAGTCGATTCCGGTGCTGGGTTTCGGCGGCGGGGTGCTCATCGTCGCTGGTGTCGTCATCGAGCATCGACTTGAGGATCTTGCCGACAAGCGCGCCGTGCTCATCTTGGTGCCTGCGTGTCTTGCGGCTGCCGGTGCTCTAGGCGGAATCCTGTCGAGCCGACTGTCAACCAAGCTGCATCTAGGTGTCATTGAGCCACGCGCGCTGCCTCAGCGTGGCGCGCGTCTCGACATCATGTTCGCTTTCACTTTGGCAGCACCCGTCTTCGTGCTGAATGGTTTGCTGGCCAGCGTCTTTGGCGTATTGTTCTCGCTTTCTTCGCCAGGAGTGCTGCGCTTGGTGACGATCTCCCTTATAGGCGGCATGATCGCAACGACGCTGGCGGGAGTCATCGCCTACTACGGCACCGTGGCCGCGACCCGCCTAGGCGTTGACCCCGACACCTACGGCATCCCGCTGGTCAACAGCACCGTTGACCTTGCGGGCGCAGCGGCGCTCGTGCTCGCCGTTAGTTGGGTAGGCCTGTCGTGACCCTTCTTTCCCCTTGTTTCTCCTTCTTTCTCCTGTCGCTTCCCGCTGTGCCTACTCTGCCTAATCTTGAGGCGGCGATGTCATCGTGTCCCCGAGACGAACGGAGTTCGTCGCGTTGCTTGCTGACGATCTGAAATGCGATTAGACCCCGAAGACAAACCCCGCAACCTGAAATCCATGCTCTCAGAAGCCAAGGATGCCTCTGAACTCATGGTGGACTTGGCCTACGCAGCGCTGTATTTCGACGACGAAGGCATGGCCGATGCCGTGCTGGGCCTTGAAGAGGACATGTCCGCGCTTGTGCATGAGATGCGCTCGTTGGCGATGCTGGCCGTGCGTCATCCGCGCGAGGTGGCCAGCATGAGTTCGGTGCTGCAGGTGGTGTCTTCCATTGAGCAGATCGCTAACGCCGCAGTGGACATCGCCAAGATCGTGCTGCACCACTTGGGTATTCCCCGAGCCTTAATCGTGGATTTGGCCCAAGCGGCCGAAGTGTCGCACCGGCTGGTAGTTGCAGCAGGTAGTCACTTGGCGAACAGGCCTCTGCGCGACTTGGAGCTGCCCGTGGCCGTTGGTATGCGAGTGGTGGCGATCCAGCGCGGCCGCCGCTGGATCACCGATGTCGGCGGCGACAGCATCGTTGAGCCGAGCGATGTGCTGTTCATGCGTGGCGATCCCGCAGGCATCGTGCGTCTGCGCGAACTGGCCGCCATGGAGCGCTGGCATCCACCCGAGCCTGACGATGTGCATGCGCTCAGCGATTTAGACCGCGCCGTAGACACTTTGGTCGATATGAAGAATCTGTCGGAGGCCGCTATCGGGCTGGCGTATTCGGCCTTGGTGTTGCACGATCTGTCGCTCGCTCGTGAGGTGCGCTCGATGCAGGAGCGGCTCGACGGCATGAAAGTTTCGATGCAGACGTGGGTGCTGCGTGCGGCTGCGGACATGGCTAATGCTCCTGGAGCCAACCCAGCGTCACTACGCGGGCTACTGCATGTAGCAGAAGCCGCCGAAGACATCGGCGATCAGGCCCGCAACGTCACCTCGCTGGTACTTGAAGACGAAGACATCCACCCGGTGCTCGCGCTCGCACTCGGCGACACCGAAGACATTGTCGTGCAGGTGCCCGTTGCGCCCGGATCAAGAGCAGACGACGCACTGCTCGGATCGCTCGGCCTAGCTGTTGACCCCGGCTATCAGGTATTGGCTGTGCGCCGAGCTGCGAGCTACATATACAACCCGCCGCGTACGGTTCGTCTGCGGGTTGGTGACGAGCTGCTGGCATCGGGTCCTGAGGAAGGACGCGACCGGCTAGCCGCCATATGCGGCTACGAAATCGACATCGATGAAGAGACCGGCCTAGTTGAGCTGACGCCGATAGGTTGACCGCCGATGTCGTTGGATTCGGAACTTTCCATCCTTGCCGTGCATGCCCACCCTGACGATGAGGCATCGAAGGGCGCGGGGACCATTCGACGGTATGCCGACGAAGGCATCCGCACGACGCTGGTGTGCTGCACTGGCGGCGAAGAGGGCGAAATCTTGAACCCGGCCATGGATCGACCGGACATAAGGGAGAACCTGGCCGAGGTCCGTCGTGCCGAACTCGATGCATCTGCGTCGGTTATTGGCTACGACGAGGTCGTCATGCTCGGCTACCGCGACTCGGGCATGGCTGAAGCTGAGGCCAACGCGCACCCTGACGCTTTCGCCAATGCCAATCTCGAAGAGGCGGTGGAGCGGCTGGTGACGATTATCCGCAGGGTGCGGCCGCAAGTGATGCTTACCTATCCGCTGGTGCAGTCCCGCTACCCCCATCCCGACCACTTGCAGGTAACAGCCATCTGCATTCCCGCGTTCGCTCATGCCGGCACCTCTACGTGGCATCCTGAGTGCGGTCCGCCCTTCACGCCGATGAAGATGTATGCGCCCGTGTGGTCTCACAAGCGCATGCGGCTTATTCACCAGGCGTTTTTAGACCTCGGCCTTGAGTCGCCGTTCGACGAGAAATGGCTGGGGTCCTCTAGTCGCGATGATCGTGTTACCGCCGTTATTGAGGTGGACAACTCGGTGCGACGCAAGGCACTGCTGGCTCACGCCACTCAAGTCGATCCCGACTCGCCTTTCTGGTTCGGCTTGCCTGATGATGTCGCCGATGCGGTTCACCCCTATGAGGAGCACATGCTCGTTGAGTCGCGCATCCCTACCGACCCGATGGAGCACGACCTCTTCGCTGGGCTGCGTCCGTGAGTTTTCTTGACGACGAGTTCTTGGCGGCCTGGACCCAAGGCCGCCAAGAGCCCTTAGCAAGCGTGTCGGGCACCGTCGTGATCAAAACCAGCGGTGGCCCCGACGGCAAGGTCAATGCCAGCTTGGTATTTGAGTCTGGGGTGTTGGCATCTGCATCTAGTGGCGCTGTTAAAGGAGCCGACCTGACCCTAGAAGCACCGTGGCAGCTCGCTGCCGATGCAGTATGCGGCCGTGCCGATCCCGCACGGCACTACATGGCAGGCGACCTCAAGGTGTCCGGCGACATGGCGCTGTGGTTGGAGCTGCTGCCGGCTTGGCGAGCAGCCGGCACCCTCGCACATCAGAGCTAGCGGACATCAGAGCTAGCGGACATCAGAGCTAGGGAGCAGCACTGCGGGGAGCTGTGGGTAACGCAGTAGCAGATGCAGCAGCAGCAGACTCAGGGCTCTTTTGGGTCGCTGTTGTTAGATTCTCTGCGGTTTGGTCTGTGGAGGCCCTTTGTAGCTGCCGTAGCTCGCGGTAACCGATCAGCCGGATACCGCTGCGGTGTATGTGCGTGCGTAGTTCGGCGTTGTTGCACAAGTGCAGCAGATCCTCAACCCGAGAGCCCCAGTCGGCGGTCAGTGACCGCAGTTCGGGCAGGTCCGCAGCAGGCTGCAGCTGCAGCTCGGTCACCCCGGGCGTCAGCGAGTCAACCAGCGTCTCGATTCGGCGATAACGGCCCATTGCGCCTGGTGCAATGCGCATCACCCTGTCTGGTGTGACCACTCCTGCGGCTGCGACTAGATCTTCAAGAGGGAAACCCAGTTGCTGTCGGGCACCAGTATCGATCAGCCGCGCCGGCAGCCCGAACTCGACGGCTAAATCCAAGTACACATCGAAGAACTCGGGCCGCACGCTCAGTACGTCAAGGTGGCTGTCGAGATGAGTGACATCGAATCCCCACAGAATCGCCCGCTCGATCTGCGCACGGCATTCTCGGCGTACCTCGTCGATGTCAGCGTGATCCCAGACATCAAACACCGTGCCGGGCATCCCGCCGTTGCCGTCGAGCAATGACGGCGCTTGGGTGATCGGACCCCATCGGTACAGTTCGAATTCGGCGTTCAGGGTCAGCGCGATGCCGACATCCTCGCCACGGAATCGGGCGGCCGCCTCGCGTGACCACGGGCAGGGCACCAGCAGCGTCCCCGTGGTCGCCAAGCCGTCTCGCAGTGCTGCGTAGACACCTTCGTTCATGGCGTGACAGCCGCCGAGTCCCGCCACGCTAATAATCAGCAGCCTGTCCCCAGCGTCGTATCCGAGCCGCTCCGCCAGCGGTGCCACGCCCACAAGCTAACTGTTGCCTGCCAGCATCCGGTCCGGCCCGCCGCAGTTCGACCAAATGCCTCGATCAGCAGCCCGGGCATCCGCCTCGGCGGCATCGAGCACATCTCGATGATGCGTATTGGGCTCAAAATGCATGGTTCCGGCGTAGCCGTCAAGCAAGAGATAGAGGTTGACGAACAGGCCGTCTGCAGCTCGGTAGACGTAAGCCAGAAGCCGGTCGTAGCGGTCGAAGAGTTCGTTATCGCGTTGCAACAGCACCTCTGTTCCGGGCGGTAGTAGCTCAGCGGTCCGCCGCGTAGCGGCATCGCCGCCGCATTCGGCCGGTAGGTAGCCCCCGGTCTTCTCAGGCGTGTCGATACCGAGAAATCTCACGGTTGCGCGGCGGCCGTTGAGATCGACTTCCATCGTGTCGCCGTCTATCACCTCAAGCACGGTGGCGTTCGGCGTGAGCGCAGCTTCATCGGCGTGCAGTGAAGCGTCAACCGCAACTGCCGATGCCGTGCTTGCTCCCAAGCCGCCCGCTACTTGTTTAACCGCTGCCTCACTGTGTGAATTTCTCCCGTGCGAATTTCTCTCGTGCGAATTAGCCTCATTTGGGCCGAAGTAACTCCAACCGATCCATGCGGTTGAGCACACAGCAGCGAATGCGGCGATCTGCAGCGGGGTCCGCGCTCGCAGGCCTTTGCGGACGCGGCCACTTCTGTGGCTAGTGCGCTGACTGCTGACGGGGTCCACCTTACGAGGCAATGACGTCGAGGATCAGTGTCGAGGATCAGTGCTGGGGCACAAGTGAACGCTTACGGTTCACAAACGCTCGAGGATGGTCCCTGTGCCCAGTCCACCGCCGCAGCACATAGTGACCATGGCGGTGCTTTTGTCGGCGCGCTGCAGTTCGTGTACGGCTTTGGTGAGCAGGATCGAGCCGGTTCCGCCCAGTGGATGACCCAGCGCGATTGCGCCGCCGTTGGGGTTGACATTGTCCATGTCGGGGTTCACTTCGCGCTGCCACGCCAAGACGACTGAAGCAAACGCCTCGTTGATCTCGACCAGATCGATGTCGGAGATCTGCATGCCATTGCGTTCGAGCAGATGCTTTGTTGCCTCAATCGGACCGGTCAGCATCAGTACGGGGTCGCTGCCGACCAAGCAGGTGTCAACAATCCGGGCCAAAGGCCGCAGGCCAAGTTCGCTGGCCCGTTCGGCGCGCATCAGCAGAACAGCACCCGCTCCGTCGCTGATCTGTGAGGAACTACCGGCTGTGTGGACACCGCCGTCAAGTACTGGAGAGAGTCCGGCGAGGCCTTCAGACGTCGTTGGTCGGATGCCGCCGTCGCGCACGACATGGCGGATCTCCTCGGTGGGTTTACCGTCTTCGTCGAGCACCGGCGCGTCAATCTCAACGATCTGGGTAGCGAAGCGATCTTCGTCCCACGCACGAGCGGCGTTTCGTTGGCTGCGCAAACCGAAGTTGTCGCATTCTTCGCGGCTGATGCCCCATTTCGTCGCCATGAGTTCGGCGCCTTGGAATTGCGTCGTGTACTCATAGTGATCCTTGTAGCGGGCAGTCGCGGTGCGCTGCCCCTTCCGATAACTCGAGCCCATCGGATTGCGAGTCATCGACTCGACACCGCAACCGATGGCCGAGTCAACCACGCCGCTGCGCACCAAGCCGTATGCCAGCGTCGTGGCTTGCTGACTTGAGCCGCACTGCGCATCAACCGTGGTAGCTGCAACCGACAGGGGATACCCGGCACCCAGCCACGCTGTGCGCGCAATATTGGCTGTCTGCTCGCCGGCTTGGCTAACGCATCCGCCGACAATCTGGCCGACAACGGCCGGGTCGATCTGTGTGCGTTTCACCAGCGAAGTCAAAACATCGCTGAGCAAGTCAGACGGATGGATGCCACTCAGGTCGCCGCCGCGCCGACCGACCGGCGATCGCACGGCATCAACGATGACGATGTCGTCAGGGTGGACATGGCTAGGAGTGCTGTTCATATTTGGCACTTTAGATCATGCGCCATGAGTCGGCCTTGTCGTTTTCGCAGGACCACCGCGCTAGAGCCGCGCGAGAGTCGTCGGCCGCAACCTGGCCATGGTTCTTGGCCAAGTTTTGTCAGCACGCCTCCAGCGGCCCACTCCACGCGGCTTGACATCACGCGGCGTGGCTGTTGATCGTGGGGTGGTGCGCTGCTGTAGCCAGAGCGGCACGCGCCCGCGCTACGCCTCGCAGGCCTTCTTGACGCGTTGCCTGGCTCAGTCGGTGAGGTATCCGGCTAGTGGACACCAACCGAAGCTGTTTAGCTGTGAGGTGTTCTTCTGACATGTCACAAGTGTGACCAAGGGGTGTGACAAGCTCGCCACCGAACCGCTTCTCTGTGGCTCGTTAGCCTCATTGGTGTGACCAACGACCCGCAAAACTGGCGTTATGGCATCACCGTTCCCTTTGACGCACCTCTCCACGCTCAAGCAGACCTTTACCGCGAATTAGCAGATCTCGGCTACAGCGAGTTCTGGAGTTCAGAGGCTGATGGCACAGACGGGTTCACCCCGCTGGTGCTGGCGAGCCAATGGGTGCCCAACGCGCGACTGGGCATAGCCATCATTCCGGCGTTCACCCGAGGCCCCGCATTGCTGGCCCAGCAAACGGCAGCAATCTGTGAAGCAGCACCCGACCGTTTCGCTATGGGCATCGGTGCTTCGTCCAACGTCATCGTCGAACGTTGGAACGGGATCCCGTTTGAAGAGCCTTTCAAGCGAACGCGTGACATCACACGGTTCTTGCGCAAAGCTCTCACCGGAGAACGGATCAGCGAGACCTACGAGACCTTCAAAGTTGACGGCTTCCGCCTTGGCCGCCCACCCGAGATCCAGCCTCCCATCCTGGTTGCAGCTTTGCGACCTGGCATGTTGCGGCTAGCTGGTAGCGAAGGCGACGGTGCCATCATCAACTGGCTCTCCGCCGACGATGTCTCTACCGTCCGCCCCTTCGTGGACGAAGCCGGCGAAGGCAAAGAGGTGGTCGCTCGCATCTTCGTGTGCCCCAGTGCCGATACCGATGCCGTCCGCGCTGGCTTCAAGAGAGCCATCGCCGCCTACCTCAACGTTCCGGTGTACGCCGAGTTCCACCGATGGTTAGGACGCAGCGAACGACTCGCTGCCATGTGGGAACGCTGGTCCGACGGCGACCGCCGCGGCGCTCTTGAGGCAATCGACGACGGCCTTGTTGACGAACTGCTCGTGCATGGCCCGCCCGAAGCTTGTCGAGAACACATAGACCGGTATCACGCCAACGGCGTTGATGTCTCGGCGATCTCGATCATGGCTTTCGGCGGGATCGACCAAGTCCAGGCTGCGCGCGACCTTTCGCCTGCGGCTCGTTGTTGAGGAGCCGGAAAGACCAGCAGCGCAACGCGTAATCTCTCCAATATCGGCTAAAGGCCCAGCATCGGCCACGGGCAACATCGGCAGGAGCAGGCATGGATTTAGAGACGATTATCTACAACGTGCGCGACGGGGTGGCGCATGTGCGGCTCAATCGCCCGCAGGGCGCCAATGCAGTGAATTCGCTGTTCTCGCGCGAACTGCGAGCGGTGATGCTCGAGATTGAGTTTGATGACGCGGTGAGGGCCGTGTCGGTTACTGCGGAAGGTCGGGTGTTTTGCGCTGGCGGCGATCTGAAGGAATTCCACGCAGCAGGGGACAAGCTGCCGCAGCTTGCCTCAGACATGATCATCGACTTGCATGGGGCGATCAACAAGATGAATCGCACCCCGAAGCCGTTCGTGGCAGGTGTGGGAGGAAGCGTCGGTGGTGCCGGATTGTCGCTAGCCGCCTCCTTTGACCTAGTGGTTGCGGGCGAATCTGCGAAATTCACTATGGCGTACACGCGTGCTGGCATGACACCTGACGGCACATCGTCGTACTTCTTGGCGCGTCACATCGGGTTGCGCCGGATGCTCGACTTGACGCTCACCAATCGCGTGCTGTCGGCGCAGGAAGCCGAGCAGTGGGGCTTGGTCAATCGGGTGGTGCCCGATGCCGAGGTCGATTCGGCCACCGCTGAGCTGGCCCAGACATTGGCCGATGGGCCGGCATGGGCACTGGGCCACGCCAAGCGGGTGATCTACGCCGGCATCGACTCGCCGCTCGAAGCCGCAGGAGAGTTTGAGGGCAAAACAATCACCGGTGCCATGGCAACTCACGACGGCCGCGAAGGCATCGCAGCGTTCGCAGAGCGTCGCCAGCCGAAGTGGAGCTGAGCTGAGGGTGGAGTGCTGAGGGTGGAGTGCTGAAGGTGAAACAGAGCTGAGGTCTGAGGCCTGAGTATGTGGGTCGCCGGTGGACGCGACAGTTCAGTTCTTGTGAAGCTCAGGGTTGATGCCTTCCCAGCGTTGGGAGTCGGCAACTCGCATTTCGATGGTGCCGGTGACGCTGTTGCGAATCAGCAGCATGCCTGAGAGTCCTGAGAGGTCCCGGCCTTTGACAACCGACCCGTTAGGCAGGGTCACCCGGCTGCCTGCGGTGACATAGAGGCCGGCTTCCACCGTGCAGTGATCGCCGAGCGCAATGCCGATGCCTGAGTTGGCACCCAGCAAGCAGTGCTCCCCGATGGAGACTCGTTCTCTACCGCCGCCCGACAGCGTGCCCATGGTTGACGCGCTGCCACCCAGATCGGAATGCGCCCCGATCACCACACCCGCCGAGATGCGCCCTTCGATCATCGCGGGGCCCAGCGTGCCAGCGTTGAAGTTGACGAATCCCTCATGCATAACGGTGGTGCCGTCTGCTAGGTGCGCGCCGAGCCGAACTCGGTCGGCATCGCCGATGCGCACACCCGTAGGTATCACGTAGTCGACCATGCGGGGAATCTTGTCTACGGCAGTGACGGTGACGGATTGGCTCAGCGCCGCCGCCGCATCTCGCAGCCTGTCAACTCGCTCTGGCAGAGCCGGGCCGGCGCTGGTCCACGCGCAGTTGGTCATCAGACCGAAGATGCCGTCGAGGTTGGCTTCGTGGGGTTTGATCGTCCGACGGCTCAGCAGATGCAGCCGCAGGTAGGCATCTGCAAGGTCCGTCGGTGGCGCATCAAGGTCGTCAATGGTGACCGTAACCGTTTCGCCCACGTTCACGCCCAACTCAACCGCTAGGCATGACCGCACTGGCGGCGAGTCTTGCGTCGCTCCCTCGGGGAACCATGCATCAAGGCGTGTCTTGGTCTCGGCGTCCACGTAGCTGTGGCCTACTGCGCTAATGGCACCCGAACTGCTCATTTGTGCATCCTGCCACCGTTGTTCACCAAACCGTCGCCCCACACCACAGCCGCCCCACACCACAGCCGCTGAATAAACCAGTCACCCAATAACTCAGCCGCCTCATACCGCAGCCGCTGCGAGGGCACACTGCGCGCAGCTAGTTTCGAGGCATGAAGACACCGGTGTGCGAGATGCTGGGCTGCGATGTGCCGATCGTTGCTTTCACCCACTGCCCTGACGTGGTAGCGGCCGTGACCAAGGCAGGTGGCTTCGGCGTGCTCGGCGCGGCGGGCCACACCCCCACCCAGCTCGATATCGACATGGGCTGGATCTGTGATGAAGTTGGCGGACGACCCTTCGGGGTTGACATCATCGTGCCCGCCCAGTACGAGGGCAAGGCCGAGGGTGAGCTGACAGTCAAAGACCTCAGGGCGATGATCCCGCCGCAGCATCGCGAGTTCTTGGACGACATGATGGAGCGCTACGACGTACCGCCGCTGCCGACCGACGACAAGCCGGGTGCAATCGCGGGTGATGCCGAGCCGCCGATGACCTACGCGCAGGCAGTGCCGCTTATGGATGTGGCGTTCTCGTACCCGATCCGGCTGGCAGTGAACGCGCTGGGTCCGCCGCCTGCTGACATGATCGAACGGGCGCACGACAACGACGTTCTCGTGGGGGCTCTGGCCGGCAAGAAAGTGCATGCCGAGCGGCATGTCGCAGCCGGTGTTGACATCGTGATAGCCCAAGGCCACGAAGCCGGCGGCCACACCGGCGATATCGCCACCATGGTGCTGGTGCCCGAAGTGGTTGATGCCATCGCCCCAGCACCGGTGCTCGCCGCCGGCGGCATCGGCAACGGACGCCAAGTAGCGGCAGCATTGGCGCTTGGCGCGCAAGGCGTGTGGTGCGGGTCGGTCTGGCTCACCACTACCGAGGCCGAGACGCATCCGGTGGTGAAAGAGAAGTTCTTGGCCGCAGGTTCCTCCGACACGTTGAGGTCGCGTTCTCGTACCGGCAAACCGGCCCGCCAGCTCCGCTCGGCATGGACCGATGAGTGGGAAAGCGAGAACTCACCCGGCACGCTGCCGATGCCCTTGCAACCGATGCTCGTGGGCAATGCCAGCCGCCGCATCGACCGGGCCGCGATGAACCCCTCCAACAAAGGCGCGGTTGAGTTGGCGAACTACTTCGTTGGCCAAGTGGTAGGTCAACTCAACGAGTCAATCTCAGCCACGCGGGTCGTCGAAGAGATGATCAGCGAATATCTCGACGTGATGGAACGATTTGAGCACCTCAACGCCTGAGCGTTGGGTCTGAGCCAACTCAGGCAGCGAGCTAACCCAGGCAGGGGGGGACAGATATGGAAACCATGACCGGACGGGTAGCGGTGGTTACTGGCGCTGCATCAGGGATCGGCAAGGCGCTGGCTTTGGCCTTTGCCAACGAAGGTGCCAACGTGGTGCTAGCCGACATCGAGGAAGCCCCGCTGCGTAAGGCGGAAGCCGAAGTCGCCGACAGCGGCGTCGAGACGCTCGGTGTCATCACCGATGTGACCGACCCCGACTCGGTAAGCGCGCTTGCCCAAGCCACGCTCAATCGCTTCGGTGCCGTTCACATGGTTTGCAACAACGCCGGTGTCGGCGGGGGAGGACTCATCCGCAACCAGCAACTCGTTGACTGGAAGTGGGTTACTGATGTCTGCTTGTGGGGCGTCATCCACGGCGTGCATTACTTTTTGCCCCACCTCATCGAAGCAGAAGAATCGCACATCATGAGCACTGCGTCGGTAGCAGGGCTCATGTCGGTGCCGGGGCTCGGCCCTTACAACGCTGCAAAGTACGGCGTGGTGGCCATCATGGAGACGCTGTATCTCGAGATGCAACGAGACAGCCATGCCGATGTGGGTGTGTCGGTGCTGTGCCCGGGTGTGGTGCGCACGAATATCGCCACTGCGCAGCGCAACCGACCGCCCGAACTCCGCCGCCAGCGTCGCCCGATGCCCGACGGCGGAGCGTCCGCTGAGACCGCCGATGCCCGCCGTCGCAATGCCGGCATCGCCGCGGCTCTTGAGCGAGGCATGGATCCCGCCGAGGTGGCAGCGAAGACCATTGAGGCGATGTACGAGCGGCGCTTTTGGGTGCTTTCGCACCCAGAACTGCTAACTGATATCCGTCACCGCAACCAGCAACTCGCCAATCTCGAGAACCCCACCGTCTACACCGATTTCACTGGCGACGATTTCACTGGCAGCGAGTCGTAACGAGCTGTGATTGGCAGTTGATGCTGGTGGGAGCAGACAGCAGATCAGCGGCTATCGGCCAGCATTTGCACAGGCAGCGTGTCGTTGGGGGGTGTCGGCCGCAGGGCGCCTAGGAGTGCTCTGATCAGCATCGTCGCGAACAGAATGGCTACCGCAGTCAACGCCATTGACGCGCTTCCCGCGAGCCGGTGGTGATAACTCATCAACAACCCGACATAGACTGAGACGGCACCGACCAGCACCGATGTCACCATGATGAGTGGCACACGCCGCACAAACATCGAGGCCGTCGCTGGGGGAGCGATCAAGAAAGCCATAACCAACAGGCTTCCTACTACCTCAAACGAACCCACGATGGTGACGGCCAGCAACGCCATGAGAACAACGTGTGTGAGGCGCGGTCGCATTCGGGCCAGCTCTGCTTGAACTTCGCAGAATGTCATCACGAAGAACGCTCGATAGAAGACAACCGCACCGCTGACAGCCACCAAAGCAATCACTGCTTGGCGCGTCAAGTCGGTGTTGCGCACCCCGGTGATCGACCCGAATAAGAAGCGGTCTATGTCACCGGAGCCAGCAGCAGCTCCCGATGACATGATGACCACCGCGAGCGCCAGCAACCCTACGAACAGCACTCCGATAGAGGTGTCTTCGGAAAGTGGCGAAATGCGCGGAATGAACGAGATGGCGCTCACCATCACAATCGCCGCGGCCAGCGCTCCAAGGCCCGTGTCGAAGCCCACGATGAAAGCGATTGCGATGCCGGGCAGCACGCCGTGCGCCAAAGCGTCGCCGAGAAAGTTCAGGCTCCGCAGCACGACCCAAGTGCCCACCATGGAGGTCGTTAGCACAGCGAGCAGCCCCGCGGCCAATGCCTTGGACATGAAGGGGTTGGAAGTGAACGGCTCAATCCACCAGCCCACCGGATCGGTGAGGAACGTCATGTCACCCCCCTGCGGTTCGGCGACCAGTTTGCCCTTGGCTATGGCTGGCTACAGCTAGTTCTGGCTGAAGTGGTTGTGGTGTGGCCTCTCAGCTCAATGCGCCTCTCAGCTCAATGCATTGGCTATTGCGCGCGCGTTGAACCGCAGCATTCCGATGAGCGTGTCACCTTCTTGGCCCTCGGGTGCGAGGCTGCCCGTGAGCAACGACACCACAGCGACGTCACCTGCGGCGGTTGCTAGAGCTTGGATGTCGTCGTCAGAGTGCGTCGTCTCTGAAAACACCGCAGACACTCCCTCATGTTCGATGATCTCAGCGAGTTCCTCAAGCAGCGCGGGGTTGGTCTCTGCTGTCGTTGAGAGGGAAGGAATGACGGTACCTACGACCTCAAAGCCATAGCGATCGGCGAAATAGCCGAACGCGTCATGGTTGGTGATCAGGATGCGACCATCAGCGGGGACTGCGTTGAGAATCTCGGCGACTTCGGCATCGGCATCTTCTAGCGCCCCGCGGTAGGCCTCAAGGCATCGGTTGACAGTGTCGGCATTGGCGCCGGCATGGATTAGTTCATCAGCGAGTTCGCCCAACATGCCTGCGACACGCTGCAGATCAAACCAGAAATGGGGGTCTCCACCAGAGTGGTCATGTCCCTCGTGGTCGTCGTGGGTGTCTTCTTCGTGGTGGTCGTGGTCGTGGTCGTGGTCGTCGTCTTTGTGATCGCCGTGGTCGTCGTGGGTGTCTTCTTTGTGGTGGTCGTGGCTGTCGTGGGTGTCTTCTTTGTCGTGGTCGTGGTCGTCGTGGGTGTCTTCTTTGTGGTGGTCGTGGTCGTCGTGGGTGTCTTCTTCGTGGTGGTCGTGGTCGTCGTCTTTGTGATCGCCGTGGTCGTCATGGTGATCGTGCCCGCCACTGAACTCAAATTCGATGGTGTTGATGTGCTCGGCCACCTCAAACACTTCCACGCCCTCTGCGGCAACAGCCTCCAACGTGTCGGTGAGGCGTTCTTCAAGACCCAGACCGTTTGCAACCACGAGATCGGCTTCATCCATCGTCTCGCGGTCTCGCAACGATGGCTCAAAGGTGTGCGGATCGCCGCTTTGGGGGATGATGGAGGTCACCGAAACGCTGTTCTCGCAGCCCACGTTGCTGACCACATCTGCCCAGATGCCTGTGGTGGCGACCACAGCGGGCACGCCAGACGGTGTTTCTGTGGGTGTGGCTTCTGTGGATGTGGCTTCTGTGGATGTGTCGGCAGCTGCAACCGATGCAGCCTCAGTGCTGACTTCTTCGTTGTCGCTAGCGGATTCTGCACACGCTGCCGCGAACAGCACCGCAGCAGCTACTACCACTCCAGTTCTGCCGATGCGCCGTCCTTTTTGCGGACGTGAGATCGCTGCGACTTCCATTTGTGCCTCCGGTTTGGTACGAATCAGGTGTACAAGAGCCTTGCTGGTGCTCTAGCATCACCCTAGGTTCTAGGAATGAGAACCAGTTTCAATGACCCTATCGGGGCTTGAGTCCCGAGCACCTTCAGCACTCAAGTGAGGCACGTCCTGTTTCATCTCCACGATGTGCGTGTCGCATTCGGGTCCTGTCATGTACTCGAAACGGGCGACCTAAGGCTCGACAGCGCAACGTCGGTCGCGCTCATGGGCCCCAACGGGAGCGGCAAGACCACCTTGCTGCGGGTTCTCAGCGGGCTGCAACGACCGACGTCAGGTCGGGTGGAGACTCTCGGCGACATCCGAGTGGGGTTTGTGTGTCAGCACCATCAGCCGCATCCCTTCATGCCGATGACGGTGCAAGAAGTGCTGACTATCGGGCGCTACCGCAGTTGCGGACTGCTGAAGCGGTTTCGTCGCAGCGATAGGGAAGCAGTTCGCGTTGCGGCTGAACGGCTCGACGTGGCCCACCTGCGCCGTCGTTCCTTTGGGGAGCTGTCTGGGGGGCAGCGTCAGCGAGTGATGGTGGCGATGGTGCTTGCGTCAGACTACGACTGTTTGTTGTTTGATGAGCCGATCACCGGTTTAGACCTGCCGAGCCAGACGACCATTCTCGAGGTGATCGAGGCCGAGCGTGCAGCGGGGCATCTCGTGGTGATGTCAACGCATCATCTGCAGGAGGCACGTCGTTGTGACCGGGTGCTGCTGCTGAAGGGGCTGGTGCTCGCCGATGGGTCTCCCCAAGAGGTACTCACTGACGCGAATTTGACTACGACGTTCGGGGGCACAGTGGTGACTGGCGACGATGCCGATGGCGAGTTCGTTATGGAGAGCATCCACGCTCATGACGCAGGCGATCCCGGTTGCGGACAGCGTGTCGTCGGTGCTCCGTCAATCCATCACGGCGGCGCAATTCCCCTAGACAGCCATCACGGTCACCATCACGACTCCGACCACGATGCGGCACACGAGAATGCCCGCCGCCTCTGACTTCGTTGAGAGACAACTTCGTAGAGAGACGAGGCCCCGGCCGGTCTCGGATTCAGGCGCGGGCCTGTTCGGCGGTGACGATGGGCGGCTCGGTAGACCACGGGAAGTTGATCCACAGGTCGGTGCGTTGCCACACCCAGTCGCAGTTGACCGTTGACCACGGTTTCTCGTACAGCACCGCGGTGCGGACGCTGCGCACCCGCGGCAGGCAGAAGTCGTACACCAGTTTGAGTGTGTGGCCGGTATCTGCCACATCGTCGGCGATGAGAATGTCCGAGTCGCGGTGGTCGATGAAATTGGGGGTGGGCGGCAGCATGATCGGTACTTCGAGGCGCTCATCAACGCCGGTGTAGTACTCACAGTTCATGACGAAGATGTTCTTGACAGACAGTGCGTAGCCCAGCGATCCAGCACAGAACAACCCTCCCCGGGCGATGGCCAAGATCATGTGAGGCCGGTAGCCATCGTCGGCGATCATTTGTGCCAGTTCACGCACGGCCACGCCGTAACGTTGCCAGTCCATCATCTCTCGCTCTTGTGCGTCAGTCGCCTCGCTCACTCGCCCTCCTGGGTTGTTGCGCTAGTTGTTGCGCTAGTTGTTGCGCTGGGTTGTTGCGCTGGGTTCGTCTGTGAACCTAGGCGCGCATTGCAGCGGGTTCCTGCCATTGCTGCGCATCCCTTGTTTTCATTTGTCGTCTTTTTGGTGGCCCGCCCAGCACGAGTGCACCAGTTGCCTTGGTTGGTGCCCAGCCGAGGATTGTGTTGGGCGCGGTCAAGGTCAAGACCACAGCGTGGAGATAGGCGCGGCCAAGATGCGGTTGTCGAGCTCGAAGACATCTGGGCCAGAGTGCAGCACCACACCTGCTACGAACTGGTCGTCGAGTTGGTCGCGGAGCCATCGAAGATGGCGTGCGTCAGATCGGTGTACGGCTGCTGCTGCTTTGACTTCGATGCCGATTATGCGGCCCGCACCGAGTTCGGCCACGATGTCGATCTCGTGTCGCCCGTCGGAGCTACGCAGATGCGACAGGCGGTAGCGAGTTCGGGAGGTGACTGCTTCGGCCCGAAGCTGCGCCACAACGAATGTCTCGATAAATCGGCCGATGAGGTCACCCGATGCAAGCACGTCGTCAATGCCGACGCGCAGGATGCCTCCTAGCAGGCCCGAGTCGATCACGTAACGCTTTGGTGTTCGGCTGAGGCGTTTGGTCCGATTCGACGACCATGCAGGCAGTTCGTCAATGACCATGAGTGCGCGCAGCAGCGAGTCGTACGCAATGGCGGTCTGACGGCTGATGCCGGCCGCGTCGTAGATGGTCTTGTGGTGAGCGGTGCCGGCTGAGTTGATAGCGCAGGCTTCTAGATAACGGCCCAGCCGAACAGCATCAGGCGCCTCGTTGTGAGTGCGTGCGTCTCGCAACGCGACTTGGTGGGCGTAGCTCTCCAGCCATGCTCGGGCTGTGTCATCGCTGAGATGCAGCGCCGGCTCGGGGAAGCCGCCGCGCAGCGCCAAGCCCAAGTAGTCGCGCACATCAAGCGCTGACGTATCGCCGCTCAAGGAGAGTTCGCCCGCTGACACACGGTCAATGAAAGGCACAGGGTGATGTCGGTGCTGCTCGGCCACGGTGAGCGGGCCCATGTGTACGAACACGACGCGGCCGGTGCCGGGCCAAGTGTGGTCGGCACCTTCAGGGCGATTTGAACCGGTGATCACGAATCGGCCGGGCCGACGCTCGGCATCAACGGCCCGCTTGACCGCTCCGAGCACCTCGGGCACCAACTGCCACTCGTCAAGCAGAACCGGCTCTGGGCGCCCTGCGAGCGCGGCATCGGCATCAATGCGGAATGCAGCGGCCGCGTCGCTGTCAAGGCGGACGACATTGCCCGCCAATCGTGCGGCCGTGGTGGTCTTGCCGCACGCGCGCGGGCCTACCAGCATCACAGCGGGCAACTCAGCGAGATAGTCTCGCAAGAGCGTGTCAACGAGCCGGGGCAGGTATTCGTTCACAACCAGCAAGAGTAGTGCAAAAATCAACGAGTTGCGTAAAATAACGCAGTTGAGTTGCTATATTATGCAAAAATTGTGCAAAGGCAGTGCTGGCGGTGCTCGTTGGGTCCGCTGACTGAAGGGGTGCTTGATTTAGGCTCGCCGCACCGCTGGTGATGTCATCAACTCGGGGTCTTGAGTGAACGAGATCTATCTCGACTACAACGCGTCCGCACCTTGTGATCCGCGGGTGACCGAAGCAGTGGCGAAGGCCATGACTGACGGGTTTGGCAACGCATCGTCGGCGCACCGGTTCGGCCAAAGGCAGGGTGCTGCGGTTGGCAAGGCTCGCAGGCAGGTGGCTGACCTAGTGGGCGGCCAGCCAGCGGGTGTGGTCTTCACTGCTGGCGCAACGGAAGCCAACAACTTGGCTCTTGGTGGGTTTGCTGCAGATAACACTGCGGATAGCACTGGGGCTCAGAGTCGCGTCACACCGACGCTCGTGATCTCGGCGGTCGAGCACGCATCTGTGAGTCGGACAGCCGAGGCACTCGCCGCGGTCAGACGTTGCAATCTGCGGGTCGTCCCTGTGACACCGGGAGGCTTCGTTGACCCCGAGGCGTTGGCAAGCACGTTGCATGCGATCAATGGCGACCTGCTGGTGTCGGTGATGGCCGCCAACAGCGAGACGGGTGTCGTGAATCCGGTCGCAGAGATAGCCGACTTGGTTCACGAAGCCGGCGGGTTGTTTCATTGCGATGCCACGCAAATGTTGGGCCGCCTGCCGTTCGACATGACCGAACTGCGATGCGATCTCGTTTCGCTCAGCGGCCACAAGATTTGCGGCCCGACGGGTGTGGGAACTCTGGTGGGCACCCGCAAGGCTCTCGCTGCTTTGTGTCCGACGATGTGGGGCGGTGGTCACGAACGCGGTCTCCGTTCCGGTTCGCTGAACGTTGCTGGCATCATCGGTTTGGGCGTGGCGGCTGAGATCGCCTGCGATGAGCAATCAACCGAAGCCGAGCGGGTGGGCGCATTGCGTGACCGCTTCGTGGCTGCACTAGAGGGCGAACTCGTAGACATCGTGCGCAACGGCGATGCCGACCGATGCCTGCCCAACACCGCGAACTTGCGATTCTGCGGTGCTGACGCGGAGGCAGTGCTGGTGAACATAGACCCAGTCGCAGCGTCGGCGGGCAGCGCTTGCAGCAGCGGTGCCATCGAGCCCTCGCCCGTGCTGACAGCGATGGGCCTTGAGCCCCAAGCGGCCTTTGAGTCGGCTCGGTTCAGCCTCGGCCGCTTCACTACTGCCACCGATATCGAGGCGGCTGCCCGCAAGGTTGTCACAGCCGTTCGTTATGTTCGTCGCATGACCTGCGAGGCGGCATGACATGCAGTTGAGCGACGTCGCGCTGCCGGTCTTCGCACGCCACGAAACCTTCCACCCTCGCTACGGCTGGTTCCGCAAGGCTTATGTAGCGGCCAAAAGCGACCCGCGTGTGTTCGCCAGCGAAGATGCTCCCGTACGGCTGGGCGTAGGCAAAAACATGGTCCGGTCGATTCGTTTTTGGGGATTGGCGGCGAAAGTCGTTACTGAAGTGTCCGATCCCGACGCATCATCGGGTCGCAAGCCGAGCATCGTGGTGCCGACCCGTTTCGGAGAGGCTCTCTTTGGCGACGGCGGCTGGGACCGGTGGATGGAAGACCCAGCCACGCTGTGGCTGTTGCACTGGCGGATGCTGGCTCAGCCTTGCCGCTTGCCGGTCTGGTGGCTGGCGCTCTGCGATTTCAACGCGGTTGAGTTCGCGCCCGAGGACCTCAGCAGGACGGTCATCACGAAGCTGCGCGCCGTGCCTGACTGGAAGACGCCAAGCGAGTCCGCTATCGGGAAAGACCTCAGTGCGTTCATGCGTACCTATGCGCCGACGGCACCCCTCGGTCGTGAATCGATGGACGATGCTGCCGATTGTCCGCTGCGCGAGCTTCGCTTGGTTGGTCGTTCCGAAGCGACTGGTGCCCATCGCTACAAGCTGGGTCCCAAGCCGACGCTGGCTTCAGCAGTCGCAACGCATGCTGTGCTCGACTGGATAGCGCGCAGCGGGACGACCGGCCAGACGATCACGCTCGAACGAGTTGTAGCCGAACGAGGCTCACCGGCGAACGTGTTCAAGCTGAGCACAGCCGATCTTTTGGCTGCATTGGCGCCGACGGTCGAAGCCTCTCACTCACTGGGCTTGGCTGCCCCGACCGGGGTACCCCAGCTGTCGTGGACCCGAAAAGCTGCGGTGGTCGCCGCTGAGATGCTGTCCCAGCATTTTGGTGTCATACCTGATGATCCTGTGGCAGGGCCCCAAGGTGATGAACCGGTTGTACGCCAAGACGGTTCGGGTGCTGCCAGCCCACAAGAGCGGCAAGACGTACTGACCCGCCTTGACTCCTTTCAGGCGAAACGCAGCAGGGGCCCAGAGCGGTGACGACGCTGGCTGACGTGCTCAGTGTTCGGCGCCAGTTCGCTCGATCGGTAAATCTTGAGCGCGATACCCAGAGCACAGAACCCCTCGATGGGTATGTGGTTACGGCTCGGGCGCTTGACGTGGTCGGTCGCCTCACCGATGCGGCTTTGGGACCCGCCGGTGGTGCCTGGTCGGTCACCGGTCCGTACGGCTCGGGGAAGTCGTCGCTGGCTTTGCTGTGTGATGCGGTGTTCGGCCCTTCGGGTGCCGCCCGTGAGCGTGCGCTTGTGAAGATCTCAGATGCCTCACCGGCCGCCAAAGATGCAGTGCTTGCGGCGCTGTCGAACCACCGGGTCCCCTCCCATGGCTTCTATCGGGCGCTCGTCACTGCAGATCGTGAGCCGGTGGCGCGAACTGTGTTTCGCGGGCTGCATCGCGCTTTGGTACGTCGCCACGGAAAGGTTCCCGGCTCGGCTGAGTTCGGGGCCTCGTCGCTGTTCAAGCTTGCGCAACGACGCGTCCATCAGCAGGAGAACCCGGTTGATCCGTCGGTCAGCGAACTTGTGGACATCGCAAGCTGCATGGCCGCTCAGGCACCGTTGCTCATTGTCATCGACGAATTCGGCAAGAACCTCGACGCGGCACGCGACGACGAATCGAGCGACACCTACCTCCTGCAGCGACTCGCCGAAGCAGGTCAGGGCACCGGATTACCGATCTTCGTCATCACGCTTCAGCATTTGTCGTTTGAGGAATACCTCGCTGATGTCGATGACCGCCGCCGTCGCGACTGGGCGAAAGTGCAAGGCCGATTCGTTGATATCGCCTTCGCCGAGTCGGCAGTGCAGACTCGCGCGTTGATTGCTCAAGCGTTCGAGTCGAGCGACAATCTTCGCCCGCGTGTTGACGCGTGGGCCAAGTCGCATGCGCAGGCACTGGCTTCAGCGGGCATAGCCGATCTCAGCGAACCTGCTGCGATAGCGGCGTGCTGGCCGCTGCACCCAGTTTCGACGTTGGTGTTGCCCGAGTTGTGTAACCGGTTCGGCCAGCACGAGCGAACCTTGTTCTCATTTTTGGCTGGCCCCGAGGCGGGCACTGTCGCAACGCTCGCATCCGGAATCGAGATAGACACCGCAGGCGAGCTTCCGTCGATCGGCCTTGAGGCTGTGTACGACTATTTCATGGGCACCGATGGCGCAGGTGCGAGCATTGCCAGGCGCTCGGGACGCTGGATCGAAATTGCAAGCCGGCTGCGTGATGCACATGGGCTCGCCGGTACGGAACAGCGTGTAGCGAAATCGATCGCTCTGTTGAATTTGGTGTCGGCATCGGGCGCCGTGAGGGCCAGCGCGTCGGTACTGCGCCTCGTCGATCCGGCGACTCCCGAGACGCTTGCGGGCCTCCAAGAACGAGGTTTGGTGACCTACCGGGCCTTTGCCGACGAGTACCGAATCTGGCAAGGCACCGATGTCAACGTCACTGAGCTAACGGCAGCGGCGCATGACCGCATTGCCACACAATCGCTGTGCCAAGTGCTCAGCACTGTGTACGAACTGGCTCCTGTTGTGGCTGCGCGGCACAGCGCGCAGAACGATGTCGTACGACTGTTTCGGTGCCGCTTCTGCCATGGCGATGAGACTGTCGAGCCGTCTGCTGCACTTGACGCTGCCGACGGCGACCTCTTGCTCCTCACCAGCACTGATGGGGCAACCCCAAGGCTGTCCGACACGGCACTGTCCTTGGCTGGTCACGCTTTGGCTGGTCACACCGACAGCGCATCGGGTCCGAAATGGCATCTGCGTTCTAAGCCTGTCGTGGTTGCTCAGCCCGCCGATGTTGGTGAGCTTGATCGCGCTGCGAAAGAGGTTGCCGCGTTGATTGAGGTGCTAGCCGCACCACAGGTAGAAGCCGATTGGGTGGCTCGTCGTGAAATCGGTGAGCGACTAGCTTTGGCACGCTCGCAGCTCGATGCGGCTGTGTCGCAGGCTTTTAGCGCTGAGTCGTGCCGCTGGAATCTGCTTGACGGTGGCGCAGGCATTGTGCTGCAACACGGGCGTGGTAGCGCACCGCTCTCCCAGGCGGCAGACCTTGCCTACACAATGGCACCGCGCGTGCCGAACGAGATGCTGAACCGTTCGGAGCTGACTTCACAAGGTGCCAAAGCGCGCCGGCTACTGCTTGAAGCGATGATTGAGAGCGGTAACGAACAACGGCTCGGTTTGACGGGCTACGGACCCGAAGTTGCGATGTATGAGGCTGGGTTGAAGCACGCAGGGCTGCACCGTCTCGACCGGGCCGGGGCCGATCCGGTGTTCGGCAAACCGCGCATCCGCAGTAACAACAAAGCCTCACAGAGCGTCGGGCAGGCTGAGCAGATTCGCCTCGCACCGGCCTGGGAAGCGATCGAAACAGCGTTTGAGTCAGCTAAGGAGTCACGACTCAACATCCGGGATCTGTACGCCAAGCTGGCTTCTCCCCCGTACGGCGTGAAGGCCGGCGTTATTCCCGTCATCGTCACGGCCGCGCTTTTGGCTCGTGCCGACCGGATGGCGATTTATGAGCACGGCACTTTCCAGCTTGGTCTCTCACCTGAGTTGTCTGAGCGAATGGTTCGCAATCCTGAGCATTTCGAGGTCAAGCATTTCGCAAACGTCTCGGGTCCGCGTACGGCGGTTCTTGATGCGTTAGCGGCCCGATTTAATATCGAAGCGGGCATCGGTAATCAGCGGGTTGGTAATGTGCTCTCAGTGACTCGGCACTTTGCTGCACGGACTCGCAGGCTCGAAAACTGGACCCGCTGTACCTCACACTTGAGCGACAGAGCGCTCGCAGTGCGCGATGCTCTGACTGAGGCGACCGAGCCGGATGTGCTTTTGTTTGAGTCACTGCCTGAGGCGCTGAACTACGCTCCGATTCCAGCCGTTGCGCTGAGCACGCGCGACGGTTCCTCAGAGATTTGCGGGGGGGGGGGGGGGGCTGTATGACGTATTCGCGGATGACCTCTCGCGCAGCCTTGACGAACTCACGGGGCGCTGCCGCCAACTAGTTCTCGAACTCTGCGACGACCTGCTCGCTGCTGCTGGCGAGCGTTCCCGAGTCGCGGTGTCTGGTCCGGCGGTCGGACTTGTCGATGAGGTGCTTGATCCGCAGATGCGCAGCTTCGTGCTGGCGCTTTCTAACGATGTCTACGACGACGATCACGACTGGATGGCATCGGTCGCTACTGTGCTCGCAGGCAAGGCACCTAGCGAGTGGACAGATCGAGACCTCGCCGCCTTGCGCGCTCTGCTTCCACAGAGGCTTGCAGCCTTCAACCGGCTGAGGGCGCTGCACGCCGAACGACGCGCAGCAGACGGTCTGCCATTTGAGGCATTACGCGTGTCTGTCACTGATCCAACGGGTGCCGAGGAAGCTCGTCTCGTGGGTGTTGCCCACGATGAGCGGTCTTATGTGGAGCCTGCGGTAGATGCTTTGTTGGTTGAGATTGCCGGGGCGGTCGGGTCATCACAGCGAGCCCACCACGCCGTATTGGCGATTCTGGCGGAACGTTTGCTAGCTCAATCAAGTGTTGGTCTTACTGAGGCTGATCTGCCTTCGCCCAGATTTGCCGGAGGTGTGCAGTGAAGGAACCAGTTCGCCATATCTGCGGCATATCTGGGGGCAAAGACTCCAGTGCGCTGGCGCTGTATTTGCGTGAACGTGTGCCCGAGATGGAGTACTTCTTTTGCGACACGGGCGCCGAACTTCCTGAGACGTACGAGTTCCTGACCCGGCTTGAAGTTATCTTGGGCAAGTCGATCGTGCGTTTGAACTCTGAGCGCGGGTTCGATCACTGGTTTGAGGTGTTTCGAGGCGCCTTGCCGTCACCGCAGATGCGCTGGTGTACGAAAGTGATGAAGATCAAGCCCATTGAGGCGTGGATTGGCGACCAGCCAGCGATCTCTTACGTTGCCATCCGCGCTGACGAAGCGAACCGCAAGGGTTACATCTCCACCAAGCCCAATATCGAGAGTCGGTTCCCGTTCGTTGAAGATGACATCGATCACGACGGTGTCATGAAGATCCTTGAGGACGCTGGCATTGGTTTGCCCGCCTATTACGAGTGGCGGACAAGGTCAGGTTGCTATTTCTGCTTCTATCAGCGCAAAGCTGAGTGGATCGGCCTTGCGGATCGTCATCCGGAACTGTTTGAGCGCGCTGTCGCCATAGAACAGAAAATGTTGCTCGATGCTGGTGTCCATGGCAACGCCGATTTCGCTGACCGTGCCATGGCAGGGCGCCAGTACACATGGAGCGGCGGCGAAACTCTAGTGCAGTTGCGAGACCGACGTAGCGAAATCCTAGACCGCCACGCTGCCGCTTTGGCTCGTGCAAGCACCACCCGCCGCAACATCCCACTAATTGAAGTTCTAGCTGAAGCCTTCGACGAAGAAGACTCAGCCGAACAATGCACCGTGTGCGCCCTATGACTAGCGGACAGTTGCAGCGCGTTGGCGGACATTTGCCTGACGGCATCGACGAACTGTCCGACTTGGTGACACCGTCAGCACTCCGACCCGACAACGATTCTGAAATCGCTCACGTCATCCGAGAAGCAATTGGTGCCGTCGGGGATGCCATAGCAGATGCCAGCGAAGTCGCAGTGGTTGTTCTCAATGCCCGTGTTGTCGCCGCTGAACCGGTCACGTTGGCTGAGATCGGCCGCCGGGTTGGTCTGACCGGAGAACGCATCCGCGGCATTGAATCGAAACTGCGTTCACAGATCGACGACGCAGTAGGCCCATTTATTCAACAAGTGATTGTTCCACTAAAGGAGTGGTTGGGCGATTTTGTGAACGACGATCAGTTTCATAGCGCTGTCGCAGCCGTCGCCGGAGGTAGCGATAATCTCGCCAGTCGCATCATCGCTCGGCAACTCAAGATGGAACTAAGATACCAAGAAAACCACGGCATCTGGATAAGTCCTAGGGTTGTTGATGCTGCGAGCCAACTTGTCATAAAAGCGCGCGGTTTCAGCGATGATTTCGGATGCATTGATGAGGCGCGACTGCGTCAGACAGAGTTGGGCCAAAGATGGAGTGACACCTGGAACGAACTGTTGTCGGTAGCCGGACTAGAGCGAATATGCGGCATTCTCGTGCTTGCATCGACTCGACAAGTGCAAGTCGCAGCAGCTTTGAGAGCGATAGGTCGGTCGGCAACGAAAGCGGAAATCGAAGACCAACTCAAGTCAGAGATCGATGGAAAGATGTTCCGTGTAGATGCTGTTCTAGCCTCTTTGGACGGCGTGGTCCGTGCCTCCAAGACCACTTGGGGTTTCGAAGAGTGGGTCGACGATGTCTATGAGGGAATACCCGCAGAAATTCTGCAACGCATCAACGAGGACGGTGGCTCAACAAGGCTAAGTCGATTGTTGGATGAGATTCCGCGTCTGTTTGGGGTTCGCGAATCAAGTGTTTGGGCATACCTTCAGACTCCAGCTTTCCGAGTTGAGCATGGATGGGTTAGCGAGGCTAATAGTTACTCCGGTCCTGTGGGTACGCTCGAAGATGTAGCGGACGGTTTTACTGACGCAGACGATCCCTTCTGGACCTTTAGTGTCGAGAGTCGTTTCCTGAGGGGTTACAGCCTGCCAAGTGTTCCCCCTGAGGTTTCGATTGCGCTTGGAGTAGATTTTGGGGAGAAATCCACTGCGTCTGTGCGGTTTCCGGTGGGTTGCAGCGATGTGTCTGTTATATGGCGCCCGACAGCTATGCACGGCCCCGAAATCGGTCGGCTTGCATCGGCTTTGGAAGCGTTGCAGGTGAAAGGTGGGGAACGAGTCAATCTGGTGATTCATGGCACTGGAGAGGTGTCTTTTAAGAAATTGAAGACTAATTCACCTGGTACTGACCCGGGTGGATCGAGGCATCAAAGCAGTGCAGAGTCCTTGCGACCAGATACTAAACGCCAAAGCGGTGTAAGGACGCGTCCTCCCCTTCGTGCAAGGTTGAGCGCTCCTGAGAGATCTGGGTAGCACAGTGAGATTCGACGGATGGTCACTTGAGCGCGATGCGTGGGAACATGCAGCCGAGGTGCTGCGAGAGGTCCACTGGCAACAGGTGCGTCTTGATCAACTCAATCGCGACAGCGTTCCCACTCAGGCCGGTGTATATCTCTTGACGACCGCGAGCAAATCTCTTGCTAATCGATACCAACTGCCGGCTGTGCTTGCGAATGCTATGTACGTGGGTCGTTCTGACAATCTTCGCCACCGTTTCTTGCAGCACGCACAACCTGTCTCTCGTAATCCGCTGATTAGGCGGTGTCATTCCATATTTGGCGACTTGAATTTTGTTTTTGCTGTGGTCCCAACTATTCACAGTAAGCAAAGTTCCGCCTGGTCTACATCTGTTGAAACAGAACTCATTCAACTTTTGAGACCGCCAGCGAATCGAAATTCGCCCCGTGGCCAACCATTAGTTGCAAGTGTGGGGCCCCCTCAGCGGATCTAGGGCCGCCAGAATGATGATTTTCAATCAATAGGAGCAATTGGAATGACACAGATATATCCGGCTATTCGTGCCAAGATGGGTCGTTGGGACTACTTCATGGTTCGCATGACAATGCGCGAACTGGCGGAAAACGTCAAGTTCGCAGAGGAGATTCACGGACCGAATCTCCTCTCTGATGCCATTCAACGCCAACTCAATCGATCGCGAGCACACGGTCAGATCGCAAGTTATCTGGCGAATCATGAGGACCGATTCTTCAACTCTCTCGTCGTTGCTGCGATAGAGGGCGAGCCTCAATGGTATCCCGTCAGCATTGAAGAGATACCAGAATTCAAGATCCTTAGCGGAGATCGTAAGTTATCTGAAGCCTTTGGAGTTCTGACGTTTAATGGCGAGCAGATCTATTACGCGTTAGATGGACAGCATCGTTTGGCAGCGATTCGTTCGTTGGTCGAAGGCGACTCGGAGTATGTTGAACCGTCTGGGTTCAAAAACGAGGAGGTATCCGTAATTATAGTCATGCCACGCATGCTTGAGGATACTGATGAGTTTATTGTTCGTTATCGACGACTTTTTGGTCACCTCAATCGGTATGCGAAGTCCATGTCGAAATTTGAAAATGTAATTATGGACGAAGATGACACGATTGCGATCGCCACTCGAAGATTAGTCACTGAGCATGAGTTCTTTCGTTCCGGCAGCAATCAGTTCGAATCAAGCCGTGTCAAGATGCAACCGGGATCAAATGTGTCACCCGGATCAAGTCATTGGACTAGTTTGGAAATGCTTTATAAACTGAACGGACAATTTCTTATGACACCTCAACGCCGTAATCGCGGGTGGGGAGTTACCAACGAACGATTGACTGAGTACATTAGGTTTCGGCCTGAGGAAGAAGAGATCGATGCTCTGACTGATGAATTATTCCGCTGCTGGGATAGCTTAATCCTCGCTTTGCCAGTGTTGCGTGAAGACCCCTCTAACATGCGAGATCACAATGCTGATTCTGTAGACGACGCTGAGGACAACGTGTTGTTCTGGCCTATCGTTCAAGAACTACTTGTAGAACTGGCGCGAGAACTGCTTGACGAAGAACTCAGCCGTCGACCCCGTGATGCCAGTGATCTAGACATCACCGCCGCCGCTCGTGCGTTGCATCCTCTGACGATGGTGGATTGGTCAGCGCATCAACCACCGTGGAGGCATCTACTGCTTTTACGCACTGAGAACGACGACTGGAGGATCGCAAATGAGGACCGTAAGCTACGTTTGCGCGTGGCGCGTCGGATTGTACGTTGGCAGCTTGGTCTAGACCAATTGTCGGAAGATGAACTGACGGGCCGGTTGGGTTTGCGATCGGTTTGGCGTGAGTTGCTGCCACTTGACGCGTTTCAAGAAGTCGATTCCATGTGGCACCAGATTGAATCGGGTGTACGCGTCTGAGCAATCTGCCTTAGTCAGAGATTTCAAGTTCCGAATCAAGCTAGTTTGTTTCCTCTCAACATCTTGCTATTGTTTTGTCTAGAGGCTTATTGGACTTGTCCGCACAAATTAAGACAGTCGCTGCTGATTTCTTCTTATCGTCTGCTAAGGTAACGCTAGTTGCGACGCTCATGGCGAACGAAAAGCAGTCTGTGTTCGCTTTGCGAGCGGTGACAAAAATGGGCGAGACAATAGCGTCCACTGTAGGCGAGCGTAGGCTGAAAACCGCGGCGCAATGGCTTCTACAGAATGACGCTGCTCTAGCTCGTCATTTTGGGAGAAACCAAAAAACAGAGGTATCTTGGCACTTTAACCCTCAGCCGGGATGTGAGCGAGATCATTATAAATCGCTTGCGCCAGTACTGCCTCTGTTGTTGCCGCATCATGTTCAAGACCGTCTGTATCGTTTTCAACGACAAGGAGTTGCTTTTCTACTCCGAAATGAACGCGCGGTACTAGCTGACGACATGGGCCTTGGTAAGACCGTCCAAGTCATTGCCGCCCTTCGACGTTTATATCGATTTGATCGTCTTCGGTCGTGCCTGGTTGTCGCACCCCGTACACTGCTTGTCAATTGGAAGACAGAATTGGGTAAGTGGGCACCGGAATTGACGGCCGAAGAGTCGGGCATTCGTGATCGTGGTTTCACAGATTTATCTTGGCGAGGCATTTTGACGAGATCTCACGTTATTCTTGCTAGCTATGAAGAAATGCGCGACTTATCGCAATATCTCGAACGGGATCCGCCTGAACTGATCGTCGCAGATGAAGCGCATAGACTGCGCAATGCCGAATCTCAGGTCAGTCAAGCAATCCGACGAGTTGATTCGGATCAGCTTTGGTTGCTCACCGGTACACCGGTAGAACGGGATGCTGCCGACTTAGCTTGTCTGCTGTCGCTGCTTGAGCCTCGGCGCTACTCAGTTGACGATGACCGACTCGGCCTCGACATCCTGCGAAGTCGGGTTCGCCCGTTTTTGCTACGGCGTATCAAAGAGTCGGTGCTTCCTGAGTTGCCGACCGCTCGTGAGCGCACTGTCGAGTGTGATTTACTGCCTGCGCAGCGCGTTGCTTACCGAGAGGCTCTTCGGAGATCATCTTCGTATAGCCCGGGCGGACGTCTCAAGCTATTTAACAGTTTGCGCGCAATCTGCGACCTTGACACTGTCTCGGGTGACAGTGCGAAGCTTGACCGCGCTAGCGATTTAGTTAGGGCGGCTGCTGCGGAAGATCGCAAAACCGTAGTGTTTTCATACACCATTGAACCGTTGAGAAAATTCAACGAACGACTACGACGAGACGGAATTGGCTGCCAAGTCTTGATAGGCGAGCAATCTCTGGGAGCGCGCGAGCGCGCCGTCGCGAAGTTCAAACACGACCCGGAGTGTGCAGTACTGGCCGCATCAACGCGTGTCGGCGGTGAGGGGCTTACGCTTACCGAAGCAACGCAGGTTGTGTTCATCAATCGGTGGTGGAATCCGTCGGCCAATGCACAAGCCGTAGACCGTGTAGTTCGGATCGGTCAGACGCAACCAGTTGATGTGCATTACCTCACATGTGTCAACGCTGTGGAGGATCGGCTACAGCCGATGCTGGATCGCAAGTCGCTGACGTTCGACGAGCTGATAGACAGATTGCGGTACGACAGGCAGATTGCTGAAGAACTGCTCGGATGATTACCCGTGCGCGATTGTCGGTGGAGCTTGCCGACATACGATGGTGGGCGTGGGGTTGTCGGCTGAAGGCGCGGGGGAATCGACAGACTGGCTGGCGCGGTTAGCTGGCATCAATCAGTGGAAGCGGAGAGACCAGCGGGCGCCTCACAAACCGCTCCTCCTGCTGCACGCCATTGCCCAACTGCACAGCGACCGCACCTCGCGACTGGCCTACGAACACGTAGGTCCGAAACTGCGCGACTGGCTGGACGAATTCGGGCCACAGCGCAGAACTCAGCATCCTGAGCAGCCATTCTGGCGACTCCAAAACGATGACGGCCTGTGGTCGGTGAGTTCTACAGCGCCGATTTCGTCAGAACAGCCCAGTGATAGCAAGCTCCGCCAGATGGAGGCTGTAGGTTCTCTTACACCAGATTTCGCCTCGGCGCTGCTTGACGATCCAGCGTTAATGTTCGCAGCCGTCCGGCTGTTGCTGGTCTCCAACTGGCCCGAGAGCTTGCACCCGATCATCTGCGCGAGCGTCGGCTTGGACATCGACGGGATCGAGACGCTGCTGGCCCAGCAGCGCACTCGCGAACTTCCGATTCCCGAACGTCGGCGTGATCCCGAGTTCCGCATAAAGGTGCTGCGTGCTTACGAGTACCGATGCACCATGTGCGGCTTTGACGGTCGGCTCGACAGCACCACCGTCGGGCTGGAGGCGGCTCACATCAAATGGTGGGCTGAGGACGGTCCCGACGAGATCCCCAACGGCTTGAGCCTGTGCGCGATGCATCACCAACTCTTCGACCGTGGTGTGCTGGGCCTAACTGCCGAGCGCGAGGTGATGGTGTCCGCACACTTCATTGGCAGAGACAGCGCAGCCGAGGCGATGGTGACCTCGCTCGCCGGCCGAGAAATTTTGCCTCCGCGCCACGGCAAAGACGAGGTAGCCGAGCCATACCGAAGTTGGCACGCAGAGCAGGTTTTCCGCAACCCGGCGCGATAGCGATCTGTTGCGGAATCGCAACGGCTGCGTCTGCGCCGTACGCACCTGCCCACCAAATTCTATTCGTGTTCTATTAGGGGTACCTACAAGTGTTCGCAACAACGCTCTGACCTGCGGTTTCGCGTGATGAAGCAGCGTTGTTTGTTCTATTCGCGTTCTATTCTGTTCCATTAGCGTTCTTTTAGGGCGTTCCGGCTAGCTCTTCGTCAAGCACCAGCGAGCTCCACGCCCGTGTCCCTCCACGCGGATGAGACCGTGGTCCCGAAGGTGCCTGAGTGTTTCGCGAATTTCGGAAATGCTGACCCCAAGATCGTCAGCGAGTCTTCCTCGCGCCGTAGGACCATTGGACAGGACTGCCAGAACAGCGTTTTCCAGCCTGCTGGGTGTAACGCCGGTGCCGCCGGGTGCCAGCCAGCGCCCTAGCCTTGGCACGCTGCATGACACAGACGTGTTTGTGGCAGCAAAAACAGGGCGACCGAGTCCTGCTTCAGCGCACAAACGCACCATTCGCAGGGTTCCAGAACCAAGCTGTTCAACTATGCCTCGACGGTAGAGACAGCCGAGCATGTTCGGGTTCCATGGGTGCGAGGTGTGTGGCTTGTATAAATCTGCCAGCGTGAGTCCGAAGTGCAATTGGCCAGGGGAGTACACCTCGAGTCGGTCGCTGAAGACATGCACTTGGACGAGTCCGGTTACGGTGTAGTCGCGGTGACAGAACGCGTTTGCCAGCGCTTCTCGTACCACAGCGCCTGGGATCTCGGAATCGGTCCCGGCCTGAAGTTCATTGCCGACGCGGACTCGACGATGGAGGTGCTCATTGCAGAAGGCCATCGAGTGACGCAAGGATGCGAACAGGTTGGCATTGAGGAGCGAATCGTCACGGAACTCGTCGCCGAGTTCCGTTCCGTCTACGGCCACAAGCCTGCAGCCGACCGACGGGAAGGAGCCACCAAGAGCTTCGGTGTGGCCGAATAAAGCAATGGCGCCACGGTTCGGCATGCCGTCGCTATCCATAAGGTTGAGTGCTCTCAGCACATCCACGACGGGCGCGTTCGCATCAAACGCTGCACGTCCCGCGGCTATGGCGTCGTCTCGAAACTGCTGCACTTCGTGTTCGTCTATGGCTTCGAAACCAAGACCCGATGCTTCGAGTTCCCACCGCGCCGTGCCGTGAGCCCGTTCCAGCACGGCGGGTGTCATCGCATACCAGTATCGCCCATCATGCTCGGTTTGTTCTGCCCAATTTCTATTCGTGTTCTATTAGGGGTACCTACAAATGTTCGCAACAACGCTCTGACCTGCGGTTTCGAGTGATGAAGCAGCGTTGTTTGTTCTATTCGCGTTCTATTCTGTCCTATTAGCGTTCTTTGGGGGCGGCTCACCTGGGCGCTGGGAGGGCGTTCGGAGTCCGACGCAGCACCGTTAGGACCAGCGCGCAGAGATAGCTGCGGCAACAACGCTGTCGTCAAGTTCCAATGCAGCCGGGGTGGATGACAGCGTCGTGCCTGCGGTGAATCGACCACCGCGCTACCGTCGGTTGAGTGACCTCCGAAGGTCTTGAGCAGTCGGCGCGGCTGGACCCGGTTCAGGGCGTTCTAGAGGTGCTCGACCGTGCGTCCATGACAGGCACGAACAAACTCGGACTTCTTCTCGCGTTGCTGGACTTGGCCCCAACAGTTGACGGTGAGGCGCCAATCATCACTTCCGCCCAGATAGCTGAGCGATACCTCGAGATTCATTGGGAGCATGCACGCCCTTACGCGGGACCCGATGGCGATGTCGTGTTGCGTCAGAGTTCGGTGCGCAAAAAGCGCAACGATGGCTCGGAAGCCACAGACACGGTAGTCATGCAGGAAATCCATAGGCTTCGATGTCTGCTGGCAGATCGCCAGCGGGTCGACCTACAAGGCCTGCCGCTGGACATCGTCAAGCACCAAGTCGCTAACTGCGAGTGGCAATTGGAATGGAACAAGGCACTAAAGAAAGCGCTCGATCGCATTAGAGCATTCCTGCTCAAGAACCCTGTACACCGGCTTCAGCAGTTGCCAGGCGGTCCTGATCCATTCTTGTACAAGATGACTCTGGATCGCTCGGGGCTGAAACTGTTGCCAGGCGTTGTGGAAAGTCTCACGCGTTTCGCCGGCATCCTTCGACCTTTGGTTGAGTTTAGGTTTGCGCAGGCAGTCGTGAATATCAACCACGAGCAACTCAAGTTGCCGGTTGACGACGTTTATTCGCATTTGTTCGGCCGCGAGAGGATCATGCCGCCTCAGAAAATGCGTGAGCGCATCATCGAGATTCAGCGTGGTAAATGCATATTCACAGACAAACCAATATCTGCTGCTGGTGGCTCTTTAGATCATGTCATGCCGTGGTCGCGGGTTCGTCTCTCACAGATTGAGAATTTTGTCATGACGACGCGGAGCGTCAACAGCAAGAAATCTGACTCGCTGCTAGCACCGGCAGCACTAGAGCGGTGGGTGCGCCATATCCACTCCAATTCCGAAGAGTTCCAAGCATGTGCAAGAGATCACAACTGGCCGACAGGCATCGACAGTGTTCTGCAAGTGGCGCACCGGATATACGCCGTACTTGACGCATCGACCGGTGTCTGGGACAATGACCAAGGCATCCAGCCACTCGGAGACAACAGCAAGCTCACAGTGCTTAAAATGCTGCAGCGCTGATGTGCTGGCTACACCGCCGCACGCCCCGCGCCGAGTGCTCTCGTTGCCCCCCTTGAGTCGTAGGATCTCGGCAGTGAACAGCGCAGTCGACAGCGAACATGAGTGAGCAATGAGATCGATCACCCTGCGCAACTTTCGCTGTTTCGGTGACGAGGCTCAGACAGCGCGCCTTGCGCCGTTGACGCTGCTAGTCGGCGAAAACAGCAGCGGCAAGACCTCTCTCATGGCCATGGTTCGTGCAATGTGGGACGTGGCTTACGGCGAACAAGTACCCGACTTCAAGGAAGATCCCTACGACTTGGGCAGCTTTGAAGAGATCGCCCACCACCGCGGCGCGCGAGGCAGCCGAGCAACGACTTTCGAATCTTGCTTTGAGGTCGAAAGACCGAGACGACGAGGCAACGGTGGCGTCAGCGGTCCGCTCCGTTTTACAGCCGAGTTCGCAGAGCAATGGTCTGCACCAGTACCGGTGCGCCGACGAGTCGAAGTCTCTGCCAATCGGGACGCCGACGATGAGCCGGCGTTCTGGATTGAGCATCAGACGCGTAACGATCAACCAGAGTCGTTCGATATCGGCACGCCTGACGGTGCTTGGCGCTTCGCTGGCAGCCCGCAGTTGCTGCTGCCAGTGCAGCCTGCGCCGCAGGAACCTCTTGTGCCCATAGATGTGTTGAGCATGAGACTTCGGTTCGAGCTTCGTGACGGACGCTCGGGCCGTTGGGACATCCAGCCCATAGGCGACTCCCCAGAGATAGACGAAGAGACCGTTGCCAGGCTTGAGTCAGAACTGTCCCTGCTCCGGCGTGTCGGCAGGACCGCTCGCAGCGCCGGGCAACAGCGCCCATTCGCCAGTGCCCCCGTCCGCTCGCAGCCTCGGCGAACCTACGACCCGGTGCGCATATCCGTTGACTCCTTCGGTGACGCGGTGCCTACTTACCTGGCGCAGATGGAACGACGAACGCCTGAAAAATGGACGGCTCTGAAGGCGCATCTCGAGCAGTTCGGCAGTTCGGCAGATCTCTTCAACGAACTGAGGATCCGACGCCACGGCAGCAGCGATTCTGCGCCCTTCCAGATCCAAGTGCGGAAGTTCGGCGACGGCAGAAAAGGTCCCTACAGAAACCTCGTTGATGTGGGATACGGCATCAGTCAAGTGCTCCCTGTTATCACCGAACTGTTGAGGCCTGACGGTCCGCAGACTGCGCTCTTGCAGCAGCCTGAGGTTCATCTGCATCCCGTGGCGCAGGCATCGCTCGGCTCATTGCTCTGCGACCTCGCAGAGCCGAAGCGAGGCCGCTACCGCAAACAGATCGTCGTTGAGACTCACAGCGACTTCATCATTGACCGTGTTCGCATGGCTGTGCGAGACAAGCGAGGCGGTCTCTCGCCGGAGGATGTCTCCATTGTGTTCTTTGAGCGCAGCGGTCTCGATGTGCGGCTGCATTCGATTTCCGTGGATTCCCTGGGAAACATCCAACATGCACCTGCTGGCTACCGTCAGTTCTTTTTGGACGAACTCCAGCGCTCGTTTGGTACCTGAAGCGTGTGCGCCATCATCGACACCAATGTCGTCAACCAACTTTGGGAGTCTGGCGGCACGCCCGCAGGCCAGGCACTTCGGGAAAAGATCGACGACGGGAGCATCCCGATGGTAGTAGGTGGACAATTGAGCCGGGAACTGTCGGAAGCGGGAGAGCGTATGCGTCGATGGCTCACGCAACTTCAGCAAGCTGGGCGGCTCACGACGGTGGATTGCGACGAAGTTGATCGCGTTGCGCGGGGCCTCAAGGCATCCCCCAAGACGACAGTGCTTGCTTCAGATGATGAACACATCGTTGCACTGGCGACAGTCTCGGGTGCTCGCCTTCTTTTCACCAACGACGCGTCTTTGTCAGACGACTTCACAAACCCGAAGATCGTCTCGTCGCCGCGAGGCAAGGTGTACACGACTCGACTCTCAGGGAATCTCAAGAAGACCCATCGTGACCTGCTGCGTCGCACGGACTTGTGCCGACGCCGATCGTAAGCATCTGCCCAGAACGTGTGTTCGTGCCAACTGTGCACTGCCTATTCAGGGTTTCTGGGAGTCGTGTTTGTACAGCGCGGAGGCCAGCAGGCCGGACGGAACGGCGACCACGCCGAGGCCGATCAGCACGATGAAGATGCTGAGCAGCTTGCCTCCGAAGCTGGCTGGTTGATAGCCCTCAGCGCCGGCTGTCAGCGATAGCACTGCCCAGTAGAAACTGTCGAAGATGCTGACGTACAAGGTGTCGGGCTGGTCGTTCTCAAGCTCGTAGATGCCCACTGATGCAATAAACATCAATATCCCAGAAGCCGACAGGTACACCAACAACTCATCTGCGATGTCGCGGAAAGCTGCGCGGAAGCGGTCGAGAGCTGCGCTGCCGCGCACCAGTTTCACTACACGGAACACGCGCAGCAAACGCAGCAGCCGCAGCGAAGTGCCTGCGGGCACGTTTGCAAAGCCGCCGATCACTGCTAGCAGGTCAACGATGCCATAAAACGAGAAGATGTATCGCCATTTCGAAGGCGCAAGAACTATGCGCAGCACGTACTCAATAGCGAACAGCACCCAGATGACCAGTTCTACAGTCCACAGCCACCTCGGCAGACCGCCGTCAGCTGCCGTGTAGTGCGTGTCGGCCACCAAGGTGACCATCGACACCACGATGACCGTCATGATGAATGCGTTGACTCGGCGGCCGCGCCGGGTATCCAAGTCAAAGACCTCGCTCACCTGCCGCTCCGCTCGCTGAATTCACTGGGGCGCAAGTCTGGCAACTTTGCTTCTCGCTCACAGCCGTTCCCGCGCAAGCTCGACCGCTTGCCGCTGTTGGAGATCGTCTTCGACGGACATGGGGCAACCCCAACTACTAAGTCTTCCGCTTTGCGCGGTACCGTCGTGGTGTGAGCGGAGATGCCCCGACGCAAATTGCCGCTGAAATAGCGGAAGCAGCGGCAAGATGATGCTCGACTCACGGCGGTGACGGCGGCCAGACAGATGACGTGCTCAAGCACGTCAGCCTTCTGCGAACGTGGCTCGCTGACACCAGCCCCAGGCCACCCTTCACCCATCTGACAACCGAACAGGTTGAGGAGCAGCGTGGTCACGGCACCCACAAGTGCTCGATCGGCAGCAAATACATGCGGTCGCCAAGCTTGAGCGCTTGGCTGCCTGTGTGTAGCAGCACGCCGGCTGCGAACGATCTTGGCTCAATTCTGTCCATGTGGTCTCGTAGCCATTTCAGATTGTTCATCTGAGACGGCGCAGGCGAAGCCGACGCTTTGATCTCCACAGCAACTAGACAACCGTCCGGGCGCTCAAGCACCAGATCGACCTCGCGTCCCGCATTGTCGCGGAAGTGATGCATTTCGATCGCTTCGTTGTATGCCGATATCTGCTGGGCGATCTCGTTGACCACGAAGGTCTCGACCAACGGACCCGTCATCGTGGCGTTGGGATGACGCAACGCAGCAGCGTTGACCCGCAGCAATGCCGCGGCGAGACCCGTGTCGACCATGTACAGCTTCGGCCGCCGGATAGCCCGACGAGTTTGGTTGCGCGTCCAAGCCGGCAGTTCATGTGCCAAAAAGACGGTGCGCATCCAGCCGAGATAGCTCTCAACGGTGCGCCGATCGATGCTCAGTTGCCGGGACCAATCAGCGAGGTTCGTCTCTGAAGCGGTGCTCGCAGCAGCGAGACGGATCAGGCGTTGCATCGCTGGCAGCGCACGTACTGAGCCCAATGCCACGATGTCGCGGTTCAGTACCGTGGTTGCGTAACTGTCGAACCAGCGTTGCCTCGCTTGTCCTTCCAAGTCGAACGGTTCGGGGTAGCCACCGCAGCACAGACGGCGCAAGTAGTCGTCGCGGGTGGTGTCTGCAGACCTGCCGAGTCGGAATTTGCCTCGGAACCAAGATGCTGCTGCGGAATTGCCATCAGCAGCGTCAGCAACAAGGTGACCGGATCTGTCGTTTCCGCTGTCGCCGCCCGCTCGAAAAGCATGCACCGCTAGTTCTGATTGAGACAACGGCCAGAGGTGAACAATCGCCGCGCGGCCTGCCAGCGATTCGCTGATGGTCGGCACGGTCAAGAAGTTCGTGGAACCGGTCAGCAGGAAACGTCCCGGCTCGACATGTTGGTCTACCACCATCTTTACAGCCCGCACCAGCGGGTCGCCACCGAACTGAACTTCATCGACCACCAGCGGGTGCGGCTGATTTAGCAGGAATGTCAGTGGATCTTCGAGGGCCGCGGCGCGGACCACCGGATCGTCAAGTGTGGTGTAGGTGCCGCCTCGCTCGGTTGCCACAGCCCGCGCCAGCGTGCTTTTGCCGCATTGCCGCGCACCATGCAGCACTACGACCCGGAACGTGTCGAGAGCGCTAGAGAGTCCTTGTTGTGCTTGACGCTCGACATAGTTCATTTGGTCATCCTAGCTCGAAATGTAACTTTTGGCAGCATTCTGATGCATATTTTGTCTGATATTTTTTGCTGTTTTTGAACAGTAATTGGATGTACAATTCGACAGCCAACAAGTGTCAGTTCTGTCCAGTTATTCTGCCATTCGCATTTGCGGGGTGAGGGTGGGGGAGTATCCCCGGGTAGGGGCCGAGGCCCTGCTGGAGTCGCTGCTGGCTCAACTGTTGGGCGACGCAAGCCCTAACGTTGCCGACTGGTTGGCGCAGCGGCGCTTCGGGGCGTTTGAGACGAGGGGCACAACATGGCGATGACCGAAGAGCAGCGACGTGCAGCGGCTACGGCCTTGCTGCATGCGGAGAACACTCGTGAGTGGATCGATCCGATCACCGATACCTACCCCGCCGCAGACATCGCAGATGCCTACGCCATCGGCCAGTACGTCACCGACGCCAAGGTGGCAGCGGGACGGATCATCAAAGGTCACAAAGTCGGACTGACCTCCAAAGCCATGCGCTCAACCACGGGCGCTACTGAGCCCGACTACGGGACACTGTTTGACAATTGGTTCCTTGACGAAGGCTCAATCGTGCCGGCCTCAATGCTCAATGTGCCGCTCGTTGAGATTGAGTTCGTCTTTGTACTGAAGTCCGACCTCGGCGGCCCTGGCACCAACGCTGTAGATGTCATGCGGGCGACCGACTTCATCGTGCCCGCCATTGAAGTGGTGGATCGGCGCTACAACCGTCGCAGCACTCAAGCGGGCGTGGTTGACAGCATCGCTGATGCCGCTTCTTGCGGGTTCATCATCGTCGGCGGTCGGCCCAAGCGTCTTGATGAGGTCGACATTCGACACCTCGGGGGAGCGCTGTACATCAACGGTGAGCTAGAAGAATCTGGCACGGCTGCTGCTGTGATGGGTAACCCCGTCAACTCAGTGGCATGGCTGGCCAGAAAGCTCCACGATTTCGGCGTGACGATGTCGGCAGGCCATTCAATCCTGTCCGGCTCGTTCATCCGCGCCCGCACGATTCGCCCCGGCGACACCGTAGTAGCCGACTTCGGCCCGCTCGGCCAGATCACCTTCGGCATCGGTGATGCCGAAGAGTGATACAGGGGCATCGGTGATGCCGAAGAGTGATACAGGGGCATCGGTGATGCCGAAGAGTGATACAGGGGCATCAGCGATGCCGAAGAGTGATATAGGGGCATCAGTGATGCCGAAGAGTGATACAGGGGCAAATGGGAACCCTCAGTCTTCGATGTAGGCCTCAAAAGTGCAGGAAATCTGCGCTGGTCCGCCGCTGTCCACCCGCATGTTGTGGCGAGCAGGTCGCGATGCGGGATCGGGGAACCGTTCCAGCCATGGCCCATTAAGTGCCAGGCGTGATGCCGCAGGATCGGTGACGTAGAACGTCATCTTTGCCATGTCTTCCCAAGTTGCTCCAGCGCCTTTGAGCATCTGGCCGACGTGAGTGAACAGATTCTCTATCTGCTCTTCCAAGGTGTCGGGGATGTCGCGGCTACCTGGATTGGTTGGCGGCGTAATGCTGCTCGTGACGAACGGCCCGATCCGTGTCGCAGCGGGAATTGGGTTGGCGTGTTGGAAGCTTTCGATCTCAATCGACGTGCGCGCCATATTGCTTTGCGCCATATTGCTTTGCGCCATATTGCTTTGCCCCATATTGCCTTGCTCTTCTCACCGTCGGATGGTCGCTGACAGATCCGCAGGCCAGCGCAGTTGCTAGCCCGAGTTGAGCAAATGCTCGCGCTCGTGCTGGAAACCGGCAGATTCTGGTGTGTGATTTGCCGCCAGCTCACTGACCATCTCGCCGGCAATGCGTGTGTGCCACATCTTGCGGGGCTGGGACAAGTTGAACGGCACGCCCCTATGCATCAGACGACGGTTGTCCCAGATCACCGCATCGCCCGCAGTCCAAGAGTGCTGGTAGACGCGCGGTGGTTGACACGCTTCGTGGTTGAGCCGGTCCAGTAGCGCCGTGGACTCCTCTGGGTCCATGCCGATGATGTCATGTGCATGACGGCCGATCAGCAGGTTCGGGCGCCCGGTGTCGGGATGAACTTTCACCAGCGGCCTCACCGAGACATCCATGTTGTGGTAGCCGTACAGGCCGTAGCTGCCGTCTTCCTTCTGCTGTGGCAGTAACCCCGCTCGCCCTTGGCTGTAGTAGAGCGAATGGTGCGCTTTGAGGGTATGCACCAACTCACGATCCGAACCGGAAAGCGACTCATAGGCCGCCCGCATGTCGGCCCAGCCGGTGTCGGCACCATCGGGTGGCACCAGTTCGGCAGTGAACACAGCGCCTTTGGCCTGCAGCGGCATATATGTGCTGTCGTGATGCCAGCCCCAGTTGCCTTTCAGCGATTTGACCAGATCGTCGTTGGGTTCGTGACGGACCTTGCCGTCCTTGCCAACATTGGATATTGGAGCTGCGCTGAATTCCAGATTGCCGAAACGCCGTGCAAATGCGTCTTGTTCGTCCGTGGTCAAGAACTGGCCTGAGAAGATCAGCAGCGCGTGCTCCAGCCACGCCTCGTGCAGTGCTTCAAACGTGGCATCGTCAATGAAGCGCAGCTCAATGTCGTGTACCCACGCTCCGAAGCAGGCATCAAGCGGCTCAACATTGAGCTTGATAGCCGTCATGGCTCAATCGTACCACCGGCCCCGAATCCACTTCAGAGAGCCGCTGGCTACCTGGCTACATAGTGAAACGCAGATTGCGGGCAGCGTGGGCACCGATCGCTTCGTCACCAGACCACTTCACCAGTCCAGCAGAGATCGGGCCTTCGGGGTCTATACGCCCGCAGGCGAGGTCCATGAATGCCATCGAGTCGCAGTGCAGTGTCACGTCGGGGTTGTCGATGTGCTCAACTTCGCGGGCGCGACCCTCAACTTCAACGTAGATGTTGCGCTCCACGGCACCGGTGATGTCAAACTTCATGCTGGCGCCGTCTGCCAGCCCCACTCGCTTGCCCACGATGTACCCGATGGACAGATGCACTTCGTTCAGGGCCATCTCAGCAGATGGTCCGCCGTTGTCGGTCGGCAGCCCAAGCGGTGTGCGACAGTCGCGTTCATGCATCCAGTGATCGAACTCGCGGATTTCCATGAACCGTCCGTAGGTAGCCGATCCCACCGGGGTGATTGAGCCCCGGGCAAACACTTCGTCGTCGAGCGCTTCGAGTTCGGTGGCACGTTCAGCCCAGACATCGGCGGCGAGTGCAGCCAAGGACGGTCCGCTCATAGCCATTGCTGCGCTGACGTATCCGGCGATATCTCCGAATGGTGGTGGGGTCTCCGCCGATTCGGGCAGCCAGCCCGACAGCGCTTGCTCCACGGAAACTTGGTGCGCCAACACGCCGTGAACCGTCCAGTCGGGACAATGCGACTGCGTTTGCCATTGATCGCCTTCCAGTGAGCCGTAGAACTCATTGCAGCTCGCCCAGCAAGATTTGAGGTTGTCGATGATGAGTTGCGGCTCTGTCATGGTGTTGCCCCTGTTGTTAACAATGTCCCAGTCCCTTTTGCCGGTCCCTTTTGTTGCAGTGTCCGTGGTCAGCTCATCTCGCTTCGGATGCGAGTGATGATTTCACCGAGCCGGTCGATCATGGCTTCGACCGAACGCGAACCAGCTTGGAAGATGGCGGTCGCATTTACTGAGGCCCAATCGAAACCCAAGCCGTTGATCATCGCTGCCCGCTCGGCCACGGCATCGAGGTCGGTGTAGAACGCTTTGTCTTGGGCGGTGCGCGGCGGCGGTGCCAGCATCATCTGCATGCCTATGGAGTCGGGATCTCGTCCGAAGTCTTCTTCGGCTTGGCGGCGTATCTCGCCAATGCAAGTCAGCGCTCGCTCGTCGCTCACACCGGTTGCCATCCAGCCGTCTCCCTTCTGCGCGGTGCGACGCAGCGCAGCGGGACTGTCGCCGCCGATCCAGATCGGAATCGAGGCACCTTGCGGGGAGACGGGCTCCATGCCCATGTCATGGCTGCGGTAGTAGACGCCCTCAAACCCGATGCGTCCCCCGGCCCAGTAGGCGCGCAGCAGATCGATGGCCTCGTCCATCCGTTTGCCGCGGTCGGTGAAGTTCTCCTCTAGCGCGTCGTATTCGGAGTCTTGCCAGCCCACGCCTACGCCCAACCGCACGCGCCCACCGCAGAGCGTGTCAAGCGTTGAGATTTGCTTAGCCACGAGCACGGGCTGGCGTTGGGGCAGCACCAGCACTTCGGTGGCGAGCGTCACCCGTTCGGTTACTGCCGCCAAGTTGGATAACAGCATCAACGCTTCGAGAATCGGTATGTCGGCCGGGTAGATCGTGCGGCGCCCCTCACTCGGGTACCCCATCACCACATGGTCGAAGACGGCAATCTCGTCGTACCCGAGGTCTTCAATGGCCTTGGCCAAATCAAGCACGCGCTTCGGTCCTTCTCGGAAGGCGATGGACGGGAAATCAACGGCGATCCTCATGGGCGATGCCTCCTCGGGGAGCCGCAAGACGCTGCACGCGGACTTTAGTTGCTGTCTGAGTTGCTGTTTGGGTTGCTGTGTGAGGCACTGTCTTTTGCCGCTACCCCTTTTGCCACTACCGTTTGTTGGAGTCTGTTGGGGCAAAAGAAAGCGGGGAAGCACCGTGGCGTTGTGGTCAAGAAAATTGAAACTGCCGGACGCGTCCGATGCGCTGGCTGGACGCAGCCAAGCGATGCCTGTCGCACCGGCGCATGTTGTGCTGGGCACGCCTATGACACCTCCCTTTCCTGACGGATTCGCAGAGATCGTGGTTGGCATGGGCTGCTTCTGGGGTGCCGAGCGTCTCTTCTGGCAGCTTCCCGGCATCTACACCACGGCCGTGGGCTACGTAGGTGGCACCACGCCGAATCCCAGTTATGAGGAGGTGTGTTCGGGTCTGACTGGCCACACCGAAGCTGTTCTTGCAGTGTTCGATCCGGCAGTCACGGGCTTCGAAATGATGCTCAAGGCCTTCTGGGAAGGCCACGACCCGACTCAGGGCATGCGGCAGGGCAACGACATCGGCACCCAGTACCGCTCGGGTATCTACGTTCGCAACGAGGAGCACTTGGCGATTGCGGAGTCATCGAGAGAGATGTTCCAGACCGTTCTTGACGCTGCCGGTTTGGCGACCATCACCACTGAGATCTGTCTGAGCGAATCCTTCTACTACGCCGAGGACTACCACCAGCAGTACTTGCACAAAAACCCGTGGGGCTATTGCGGCTTAGGTAGCACCGGCCAGACCTGCCCTGTGGGAGTTACCGCTGCCACCGAGTCGGTGGAGTTCGCTGACTGACACTAACGAGCAGCTAGTGCGAGATAGGGTGAATGCGACAACCGGCGGAGTCGCCTGCGAAGGCGCCGAACGCGGGGGAGGAAGCGCAGATGACCGAAACCACCGAGCCGACTCAAACTGCTGAGCCCCAGATCATCTCCGATGCTCTCGAAGTGATCGACCACGCCTTGGGCGATTTCTTCAGCCGTGAGCTGCTCTCTTCGGTGGAGGTCACCGATGTGTTGCTTGACGTGCGCACTCTGCTGCGCCGCAGCGATGAGGCTGCTGCTGGCGCTCCCGTCGCCTCCAAAGACAGCCCCGGTGTCGCTCGCGCCTGATTTCAGCACTGCATAATCTGCGCTGCATAGTTCAGCGCTGCATAGTCAGCGTTGCATAAGACGAGCCGCGATCCGCCCGATGGCTTCACCGAGTGCCGCCCCAACGATGACATCGCTGGCGTGATGCAGCCGTACGTGGATGCGTGAAACCGCCACGGTGGCAGCCACCAGCCGGTAGGCGGGTCCCAGCCGCGACCTCTGTGACAGTACGACCGCAGCACAGAATGCCGCTGAGGCGTGGCCGGAGGGAAAGCTCGAAGTGATTGGTTGGCGGAGCCGGTGTTGGGTTGGGTTCTCTGCTGCTGTGCCGGGTCTGCGTCGCGCAAACAGCCGCTTGACACCCTGGTTGATGATGAGCGATTCGAGCGCCATGAGTGCGCTGAAGCGCACTGCATCGGAGGCTTCCCGGCGCGGCCCCAACGCACCCAGCGCACCTAGCACATGCCAGATTTGGCTGAACTCGCCCACCTCGGAGGCTCCGTACATCACACGGTCCATCAGCTTGTGCCCCCGCAGAGCTTCCCACCAGCCATCGACGGCGCGGTCAAAGCGTGCGATCTGCGCCACACCGAAACTCAGCCGACCAGTCGGACCGGTTGAACCAGTCGGCCCAGTCGGCTCCAGATCGTCCAGCGACGAGGCAGCCATCACTGAGATCTCACTAGCGTGATCGGCGGCGTCGGCGGTGCCGTTGTGGTCGGCAGCAGCGGCGGGAGGATGGGATCGGTGGCAGGGGCGATGGTGAGCGCAGGCCCGGCGTCAGGGTCGGGCGGCGGCGGGATCATGAGAACCTGTCCGACGAAGATCTTGGTGGGGTCGGCGATGTTGTTGACTCGCACTAGGTCGTTGAGGTGAATGCCGTACCGATCGGCGATCCCGATGAGCGTGTCGCCCCGCACCACGGTGTATGGCTTCAGCAGGTCCGGCACTGTGGTGGTGGTTGCGGGCGCAAAAGTCGGCGTCGTCGTGGATGCAGAGATCACGGTGCGTGTAGGACTGTCGAGCAGCGAGCAGCCGATCGTCACCCCAGCGGCGGCGAAGCCCATGGCAGTTGTTTTCATGGTTCTGCACCAGCGTCTCAACGCCGCATGAGCCACCCTCACTGGGAGTTCTTCACTGGGAGTTATCGGCGCCGACGACCGTCGGCGGTATGACGAGCTGCTCGCCGATGCGCAGCAGCGTGTCTTCTTTGCCGTTCTCGTCCATGAGCGCTTGGACCGTCACATCAAACCCGACAGCGATCTTGCCCAGCGTGTCGCCGGGCTGGACCACGTAGATGCGGCGCTGTGGCGGCGGTGGAGCGATGGTCGTGGTAGTGAGTTGTGGCCGCAAAGTGGTCAGCACGGGCAGCGTCGTGGGGATCGGCTCGGCCTCTGGCTCGCTCTGGCAACCTGAGGCGACCACAGCGGCGAGGCTCAGCACCGCTGTTGCACACGTAGCAGACACCACGTCGCGCACCCAGGACATGACTCAGCCAGTCCGCACCGACGCGGTGCTCAGCTGCTGAGGCCAACCGACCCGATCCAAGCGTGCCTGCATCGGGCCTTCTAGGAACGGCTGTGGCTCGTCTTCGGTCACCGTCAAAAGTTCGGCACCGTCGGAGGTGACCAGCACGGTGTGTTCAAACTGGGCAGTGCGGCTGCGGTCAGCAGTCACCGCAGTCCAGCCGTCGGGCCAAAGCTGAGCGCGCGGCGCGCCCATGGTGATCATCGGCTCCACGGTAAACGTCATACCTTCAAGCAGTTCGGTGCCCGCTGCAGGGTCGTAGTAGTGGGGGATATTGGGGAGCCGGTGGAAGATCTGCCCGATGCCATGGCCGACGAACTCACGCACGACGCCGTAGCCCTCGGCCTGCGCGCAGGCTTCGATGGCTTTGCCGATGTCGCGTACCCGAGCGCCTGGCCGAACCGCGGCAACGCCGCGGTACATGCACTCTCGCGTCACCTCGATCAGTCGTTGCGAGGGTGTGTCGATGTCGCCGACAGCGAACGTCTCAGAGTGGTCGCCGTGGACGCCGCCCACGAAGATTGTCACGTCGCAGTTCACGATGTCGCCGTCCCTCAGCGGCCGGTCGTCAGGTATGCCGTGGCAGATGATCTCGTTGATTGATGTACACAGCGACTTGGGGTAGCCGTTGTAGTTGAGCGGACTCGGATAGCCGCCTTCGGCGACACACGTCTCGTGGCAGACCTCATCAAGATGGTCGCTTGTCACCCCTGGCGCAATTTCTGCTGCCACAGCTGCTAGCACCCGACGCGCCGCCGATCCCGCCAGCCGCATCGCTTCAATGGTTGAGAGGTCGCAGGGCTCGACGCCCTGCGGGGTTGGCCCCGATTGGCCGCTGAGCGCGTAGGGCGGTAACGGAATGTGGTCCGGCACCCAACGACGGGGCGAGACATGTCCGGCTACGACCGGCTCGAAGCCCATCTGCTTCGTCCGCGCCGCCGGTATCCGACGCTTGCGCCTGCCCATCGTGGTCACGCTACCTTTGAGGTGAACACTACGTTGCGTTGCCCCGCAGCGCCCTGCATCGCCCCGTATCGACTTGTCCTGCGTCTGGCATCTGATGCTTGTAGGGATTGTTCGTTCTTGTGCTGAGTTCAGGCGAAGTTCGGACGGCGCTTGCTGACGATGGCGGCGTGGCCTTCGCGTGCATCGGGTCCGGTGAAGCCCAGCATCTCAAGAGCCGCAGAGGTGTCAAAAATGGGTCCGGCCATACGTAACCAATTGTTCAGGCTGTATTTAGTCCAGCGGATGGCGCTCTGGCTGCCTTTGGCCAGCCGTCGGGCAACCGCAAAGGCCTCGGTGACAACTGCGTCGTCGTCAACAGCTTTGCTGATGAGACCCATCTCGTCGGCCTCGGCACCGGTGATCGTGTCGCACGTCAGCAGGTAGTACTTCGACTTGGCCATGCCGCACAGGATTGGCCACACGATTGCAGCATGATCGCCCGCAGCCACACCGAGCCTCGTATGGCCGTCGGTGATGCGGGCGCTGCGTCCGGCAATGGAGATATCGGCCATGAGCGCTACTGCCAATCCAGCGCCGACCGCAACACCCTCAATCGCTGACACGATGATCTTGGAGCAGTTGATCATGTTGTAGACAATGTCTCGGGCCTCACGCAGGGTCTGCTGACGAGTCTCGAAGTCGTCCATGATCTCCTCAATCATGCCGAGGTCGCCGCCGGCGGAGAAGGTGCCGTTGGCGCCACGGATCACTGCTACGCGGGTGTCGGGATCGGTGTCGACCGTCCGCCAGATGTCGGCTAGGGCTTGGTGCTTAGAGGCGTCCACGGAGTTCAGGCGGCCCGGTGTGTCGATGACGATCTCCAGCACGCCCTCGTCGTCGGGGCCCTCGATCTGCAATGCGTCAAAAGGGCTGTAGCGGTCGTTCATGGTGTCTGACGCTAGTTCGGAGGCACCACGGCAGTCTGAGCTTCGGGCTCGGTGGCGCGCAGCCGCTGGTAGGCCTCTTCGATACCACCGACCTGAGCTGACAATCGCTCCCACGGGCGCAGCAGTCGGTCGCCGCCATAGCGGGGAATCACATGCATGTGGAAGTGGAACTGCGTCTGATCCGCTGCTGCGCCGTTGTTGTTGAGCAGGTTCACGCCTGCTGGTGTGAGCCTTTCGCGCACCAGCAGCGCCACCCGTCGAGCCGCCTGCATCACATGCGCTGCGTCCTCGTTGGTGAGGTCCCAGACGTCGGTGACGTGACGCCGGGGGATCACTAAGCAGTGGCCCACGGTCATCGGCAGTCGATCCATGAACGCCACGGCGTGGTCATCTTCATAGAAGCGCAGCGCAGGAATCTCACCCGCCACGATCGAGCAGAACGTGCATCCCGTCTTGGGGGCAGTGGTCGGCTGGTCAAAAGCAGGAAGGTTCACTTGCGCTCACTGGATTGCCGGCACATCGTTGCGGGGACATCGGGTGGTCGGGGGCTAGTGGTATCGGAGTTCGACGTGTTCGACGACGTGGTCGTGACCCTTGGCGAGCACCAGATCAGCTCGTGCGCGTGTGGGAAGGATGTTCTCTTGGAGGTTCACTAAGTTGATCGAACGCCAGATCGTGCGAGCAACAGCGTCCGCAGCGGAATGGGGTAGATCTGCGAACTGTGCGAAATACGCAGAGCGCTCGCGGAACACTGTGTTGCGCAATTGCTGGAAACGTTCGACATACCACTCCTCAAGGTCTTCGGCCTCGGCATCCACATAGATGGTGAAGTCGAAGAAATCTGAGACGAAGGGAGTGTTTGAGGGCGGACCGGTTTGCAGTACGTTCAAGCCCTCCACGATGAGGATGTCCGGCTGGTTGACGATCTGCACCTTGTCGGTGACGTCGTAAATGATGTGCGAGTACAACGGCGCGGCGACATCGGGCTCACCGCTTGAGACGCGCTGCAGGAAGTCCCGTAGTTCGCCGCGGCGGTACGACTCTGGGAAGCCTTTGCGTCCAAGAATGCCGCGCCGGGTCAGTTCTGCGTTCGGCATCAAAAATCCGTCCGTGGTGACCAAGTCGACCTCGGGATGATCGGGCCAAGAGGCCAAGACGGCTTGGAGGATGCGCGCTGTCGTGCTCTTGCCGGCAGAGACACTGCCGCCGATGCCGATCAAGTAAGGAGTTGGGGGCAGCACCCTGCCGAAGAAGCCCTCAGTTGTTGCGCGGAGTTGTCGCTTTGCGGCGACTTGCAGATTCAGCAGCCGTGACAAGGGCAGGTAGATGTCTCGCACCATGTCGAGCGTCACCGGCTCAACGAGCCCGGCTAGCGCTTTGAGTTCTTCTTTGGTCAACGAGAGTGGAGTGGCGTCGCGCAGTTTCGCCCACTGCTCGCGGTTGAAGCGGCAATGCCGGTTGTCTCGGCTCGGCTCAAACGAGCCGTCTAACGCAGATGTGTCCGTCACTGGGTCTGCCACTTGGTCTGCCACTCACCTAGCTTGGCGAACTCGCAGGCCCAACTGCAACATCGGTAGTGCCGTGTGCAAAAGCGCCTCGCGGATTGGTTATGGCTCGATTCCACCGGCGGGGCGTTGCCAATGCTGCTCGGGGGTAGTCCTCGAACATCCAGCGGGCGAATTGGCGTTTCGTCCAGCCTGTTGTGGCGACCGTGCCCAGTGCAAATTCGGCTAGTCGCTCGTGGGCCAAGACTCGGCTGAGGCCTCGTGCCAGCCGGTGATCGAGAGCGAACTCGGTGCGTGTACTCATCTCGTAGCGGGCAGTGACGCTGTGCGGGGGGCCACCGCGCGCGATTGCGTTCGCTGCCATGCGTCCCATTCCAATGGCTTGGCCGATGCCTTCACCGGTCAGCGGGTCCGCGGCTGCGGCAGCGTCGCCGCATATCAGCACCCGCCCCTGCGCTAGAGACAGTTCGCCAAAACGCGCGGGTATCGGCCACGCTCGTACTGGCCCGTCGGGTTCGTGAGCGCCGAGCACGCCAGCGATGTGCCGCCGCTCAGTCAGACCGGCCCAAGTGGCTGCTATCTCACTGCCGACGAGCGTGCCGGTGCTGTTCGTTGAACCGCTGCGGCGCCGTGGAATGCCGAAACCCACGTTCACCCGTCCGTCTCCTAGTGGGAACGACCAGACGTAGCCCGGCAGCAGATCTGGTTCGAACCACACCCACATATTGCGGGCTGCTGTGCCGCTTGAACGCAGGTAGCCGCGGAATGCGTGCCAGTCTCCCCGGTAGCGGGCGGGGCCTATGCCGAGCGCTTTGCGGACAGCAGAATAGACACCGTCCGCAGCAACGACGAACCGAGTTTTTGTGCAATTGCCATTGCTGAGGCAAACCGTTGCGGCACTCGCGCCGTCGCCGGTATCGGCGAACCCCGCAAAGGCAGTGCCGAGCCGAACTTCAACACCCGACGCGGAAGCGAGGTCCACCAGCGCGGCATCAAGTTGCGTGCGACGACAGACAGCGGCGAACTGTCCTTGACCGCTTGGCAGCGGCAGGCGGGTGATGCGACCTTGCGGCGAACGGACGCACGCAGCTTCTACATGCATCCAAGAGTCCACAAGCGCGGGCCGCAGCCCTAATAACTCCAGTTCGCGCAGTGCCAGTGCGGTGAGGCCGTCGCCGCAACATTTGTCACGTCCCTGTGCTGCTCGGTCGATCATCATCACGTCAAGGCCAGCGCGGCTCGCCCACACTGCGGCAGACGCACCCGCCGGGCCGGCACCCACGACCAGAACGTCAATTGCGGTCACAGACTCACGACCGCCTAGGTTCGCTGGTCTCGCCGAGATCTGCCTCGTCGCTGGGTGGGTTGCTGTCGCTGGGCGGGTTGTTCTGCGATCCGTCGGGGCCTGCAGGCTTGCCGCCGCCAGGGCGTTCGTCGCTGCCGCTAGTGCCGTCGCCCGAGTCAACTTCGCCACTGCCCGTGCCGTTCCCGTTGCCGTTGCTAGTGCTGCCCCCGCTGTCGTTGCCAGTGCCGCTGCTAGTACTGCCCCCAGTGCCGCTGCTAGTGCCGCTGTCGGTCTCGGCATCGCCTTCGGTGTCGTTGTTGCGCGCAAGTTCTTCAAGGTCGACGCCGAGGCACGGATCGTCGGGATATCGCGGCAGCTCCGAATCGCGCTCACCGGGCTTCTCGACGCACTCCACTGGCGGACACATGACGATGGTCCCGTCGGCGCGTTCGCTGCCGTCTTCGGCCAGTTCGTCAGGCGCTTCTCCATCGGGCGCTACATCGGCAGCCTCCCCAGATATCCCCAGCGGGTCAACGCAGCGCCGCGGCACCGAACGGGTGCCGTCGCAGTTGCGACCCTCCTCGGGCCGGTAGCGCGCCCAGAACGTGTCGGTTTGGGCGGTCCCGTCTGAGAACACCCGCCTGCGATCTGTGCGGACACGTTGGCAGAACTCCCGCATCTCTTCTTCGGGCTCTCCGATAGACACCTCAACGTTGCGAGTTGAGTAGATGTCCACGCTTATGGAGGTGTCGGTGTACTTCGGCCAGATAAGGATTCCGTAAGGAGTGGGATTGGTGAATCGCAGGTCAGGCTTGGGATAGGAGATGGTTGGGTCAAGTCCGTAGGGGTAGCGGCTGAGATACAACGAATGTGTCTGGTACTCGTCGATGTCCATACCGGCGCGGATCAGCGCATTAAAGATCGTCGTGGCGAACTGCGACACACCACCGCCGATGTCTTCAACGAGGACACCCTTTTCGATGAAACCGCCTTCCACGAAACCCTTTTCCTCGGTTCGCCGACCGACATGGCCATTGAGCGAGAGGCTCTCGCCGGGTGCAACTATCACGCCACGCATCAGATCCGCAAAGCGCTGGATGTTGGCCACCCGGGATTTGCAGCACTCATGCATGGTGGTGAAGCTGCCGACGAGCTCGATGATCCCGAGCGATTCCAAGTAGGCCTGTTCTTCTCGGCTAATCGCCGGGCGCCCGGGCAGCACCAATGGGTTCGCCGCTGCGTTGAGCAAGGCCTGCTCGATCTCGGCGGCGACTTCGTCTGCACAGCAGGTCTCGCTGCCGTCTCTTGCCATCACCGTCGGTACGCCGTTGACCACAGCCATGGCAGCGGTGGTGACCGGGGCGGACTGTGCTGCGAAGACCTCTTCAAGGTACGCGCTGACTCTGCTGTGGCTGAAGCTGATCATCGGGGGCGATTCGTCCGGATCCAGCGTCAACCAATCAGCGATGCTTTCGAGTGCTAACTCGTGAGAAACGCCGCCGTAGGTCACCACAAGGCTGCGCCCGTATCGCGCCTGGGCTTCGTTGACGGCCCGTTGCAGTTCGGGTGTGAGTTCAAGCATTCGGCTTTGGCGCAACTTGGCAGTGATCTCGATGCGGGGAATCGTGCGTGCAATGCCCTCAAGCACCTGGTCAACGGCGTCATCGACATCAATGAGCTGACCGGGCTGGCCGAGGTCTACGGCCAGGCTGTTGTTGACGACGACGATGACCGGGGGTATGGCTGTTACACCCAGCTCGGTGGCATCCCGCAGCAAGGCTCGGGCTGCAACCCGATCGACTTGGTATCGACGCTCAGAAGGCAGCGGATCGACCGACAGCGCCGACCACGACTCGGTCGCTGAATCTTGGTCCGACCAGTCGCCTTGTGAGCGCCGTTGGTGGACAGCGCGGAAGGTGGCCTCGCCGTTGAGCTTGATGCCGAAGTCGGCGACTGTCAGCTGTGCCTCTCCGACTTCAGTGCGTACATGTACGGGCGTGGCAGCCAACTCTGCAGCAAGCCGGGCGATGCGCAGCTGCAATGCATCGGGACTCGTCTCGGTGGGCGTACCGGGTTGTGCAGCCGGAGCTGATGAAAATGTTTGAGCTGGCGTCCCTGCGTCGGTCGCTGTCGGCGCGGTTGTGTCGGAGGAACTTTCGATGGAGAGGATGACTGTTGCGGTAACGGATGCTGCCAATATGGCCGCCGCGCTGATGATTGACCACTTAGGTGCCCACGATGGCCATTTCACAAGATTTGAGGGTACGGGTAGCATCGGGTTACCGAACAAAATGTAAGCAACCAGCATGCAAACGACAGGAAAAGAACTGAGGACACCATGAGCAAGTTGTGCGAAGGTCGGGTCGTCATCGTGACGGGGGGCGCTCGGGGCATCGGGCGTGAGCACTGCCTCATGCTTGCTTCACGCGGGGCCAAGGTGGTCTGTAATGACCTCGGCGGTGCCAGAGACGGCACAGGCGCCGACATCGGTCCCGCTGATGAGGTGGTTGAAGAGATCGCGGAAATGGGCGGGGAGGCTGTTGCCAACGGCGACGATGTCTCCGACTGGGAAGGCGCTCAACGACTGGTGAACCAAGCCGTTGAGACCTTCGGCGATCTCCATGCAGTGGTCAACAACGCTGGCATTTTGCGTGACCGCATGCTCGTCAACATGACCGAGGCCGAATGGGACGCAGTCATCAAGGTGCATCTCAAAGGCACGTTTGCCCCCGCACGCTGGGCTAGCGCTTACTGGCGGGAAAAGTCAAAGGCGGGCGAGCAGGTAGACGCTTCGATTGTCAACACGACCTCTGTGTCGGGCATTTACGGCAACCCGGGGCAAACCAACTATGGCGCTGCCAAGATGGGCATAGCGGCCTTCACGATCATCGCAGCGCGGGAGCTGAGCCGCTACGGCGTTCGCGTCAACGCAGTGGCGCCTGGTGCGCTGACTCGCATGACCGAGGACTTGGGCATGGGCCAGGCATCGCAGGAAGACCAAGCTCTGATGCATCCGCGCTACATCGCGCCGATAGTCACTTGGCTCTGCTCCCAAGACTCAGCCGGCGTGAGCGGCCGGGTTTTTGAGGCATCAGGACGGCTACTGGCCGTCGCTGAGGGCTGGGAGCGCGGCCCGACAGTGGACGCCATCGACGACCCCGAGCGCATTGGCGAGGCGGCTCGTCAGCTTGTGCGCAACGCCCGCCTCAACAGCGGGATGGACGGTGAGCCAGCCGACGGCGGCCTAGCCGACTGAGCCGAAGCCGCTTGCATCCTGCAAGACTGTCACTGTCTCACACAGACTTACGCAACTTGAAAGGACGGCAGGTATGGGACTCAATCCAGACGCGGTCGGCACCACCGGCGAACCGACCACGAGGTCGTGGACATTCCGCGACTCGCTTCTGTACGCCGTGGGCATAGGCGCAGGCGCTGAGGATCCGTTCGGGTCTGAGCTGGAGTTCACGACTCACAATTCCAAGAACTTCACCCACCAAGCGTTCCCAACCCAAGGTGTCGTGATCGGTTTCGGCGCAGGCGACGCATTGGCCCAAGCGGGCGAGATCGACTGGGGCAAGCTGCTGCACGGCAGTCAAGGGATCACCGTTCATCGTCCGATTCCGACCGAGGGCAGCGTGGAGATCACCGACCGCATCGCGGGCATGTGGGACAAGGGCGAAGGTCGCAACGCCATCATCGACACCGAGGCCTCAGCAGTCGATCCCGACAGCGGCGATGTTTTGTTTGATCTGCGCAGCTCGGTCGTGATCCGCGGCTCCGGCGGTTTCGGCGGCGAAGCGGGAAGCACGGCGCCGCTAGTCAGCGCGCCCGACCGTGACCCCGACTACGAGGTCGTCTACCGAACGCGGCCCGACCAAGCCCTCACTTACCGTTTGAGCGGCGACTACAACCCGCTCCACAGCGACCCATGGTTCGCCACAGAACTCGCCGGTTTCCCCAAGCCGATCTTGCACGGGCTGTGTACGTACGGGTTCACAGGGCGGGCCCTGCTGCACACCCTCTGCGACAGCGACCCGTCGCGCTTCCGTTCAATGGACTCTCGATTCTCTGCGCCGGTGTTCCCGGGCGACGCGTTGACCGTCCAAGTATGGGATGACGGTGAAGGTAGGGCGATCTACCGCACCATCGCCCAGAAGGACACCGACGAAGCACGCGTGGTCATCGACAACGGACTTTGCACGTACGCCTAGGCGCTTGCGTCTAGCCGTCGGTGCCCATTGGTGCCGCCGCTCGCAGCGAGCGGACTATAAGTGGGCTAGAACAGTTTGAGGGCATCGCTCGGTAGGCCGCGAAGTTCGTCGTAATCCAGCACAACACAGCGGATGCCCCGGTCCGATGCCAGCACCCTCGCCTGAGGCTTGATCTCCTGTGCGGCGAAGATGCCTTGCACCGGTGCCAGTCGGGTATCGCGGTTGAGGTACTCGAGATAACGGCACAACTGCTCAACGCCGTCGATCTCGCCTCGCCGCTTGATCTCCACTGCCAGGGTGCTGCCGTCGCTGCCGCGACACAGCAAATCGACGGGGCCGATGTCGGTCGGGTACTCACGGCGCACCAGCACGGTCCGGTCGCCCAGCGATTCAGGATGCGCGGCCACAAGCTCTTGCAGATGTGCCTCGACGCCGTCGCGTTCCAGACCTGGGTCGGTACCCAAGGAATAGTGAGTGTCGCTGATCACCTCTGCTAGGCGGATCTCCAGACGCTCACCGCGTTCGTTCGTCACGCGCCATACATCGGGTTCGCAGACGAGTCGGTTCGGGGCGTTCATCCAATTCAGTGGCTTGTAGGCACCGCCGTCGGCATGTACGGCCACACAGCCGTCGGCTTTCACCATGATCAGCCGCACTGCGAGCGGAAGGTGCGCGTCAAGCCGACCTGAGTAATCGACTGTGCAGCGAGCGATGACCAGCCGCACAGAACTAGGCAGCCGCCGTCAGCTCATACACCGAGGTGAGCTTCGGCTCATCTCCGTCGATGACACGAGCCCGGCCGCTCTCAACGAGGTGCAGCATGTGCGCGTACACCGAGCTGGCTGCGGGATACCACAGCCGCTTGTCATAGGCCTCATACATCTTGGGCACGAAGTCGGCGATGCGGCACGGACCGGGGCGCAGGTGCTCGATGATCTGCTGCTCACGGTCGTTGCGGTGAGCGATGAACGAGCGCACGTAGGACGTCGGCTCAGCAATGGGTGGGCCGTGGGTCGGCCAGTAACGCTCGTGGCCGAAGTCCAACAGCTTTGTCAGCGAGGCGAGGTAGTCCCGCATCGATCCGTCAGGTGGTCCGACAACGCTTGTTGCCCAGCCCATCACATGATCGCCCGAAAAGAGAGCGTTCTCTTCTCGTAGCTCATAACAGAGGTGATTTGAGCAGTGCCCCGGTGTGTGTACAGCGCATAGCGTCCAGCCGTCACCTACAACGATGTCGCCGTCGGCCAATGCCACATCGGGGACGAAGTCTGTGTCGGCGCCTTCCCGCTTCAGTTCCTCGGGCAGCGCGTCGAATTCTGTTTGGTATTTCTGCTGCTCTTCGGTGCTGATGTACTCGGAGAAATCCACACGATCATCCGGATCGAGTATCCGCACGCTGCCATGAGGGCCGTATCCGTAGCTGAGCGCACCGGTGCGAGCAATGAGATCGCGTGTCAACGGCGAATGGTCGCTGTGGGTGTGTGTCACCAGCGCAGCACTAACGGTCTCGCCGTCGTCGAGTGCCCCCAAGACATTATCTAGGTGGCTTTCCAGCGGAGGGCCCGCATCGATGACGGCGACCTCACCGCGGCCGACTATGTAGGTGCCAGTGCCGTGGTAGGTAAACGGCGTTGGGTTCTCGCAAATAACCCGACGGATGAGAGGGCTTACCTGCTCACAGGCACCGTAGGTGAACTCGCCCAGATCCCGGTAGTGCTCAATAGTTACCGGCATCGGCTTCCTTCCGCTGAGTTGCAGAGTCTGCATGGTTGCAGACTCTGTGTGACGGTCTAGCATCACCGCCACGGCCCGGCCGGGCAGCCGCCACTAGGGGGAAGCGGCTGCCCGGCCCGCTGTATTTAGCCCTCTTGTTGGGTGGGTTGCTGAGTCGCCCGCCCCGGCACATTCCGCTGTCGTCAAGGTGGCAAGCTTCGCTGTGGCGACGCGCGAAGCTGTGCCTAAACAGCTGAGCGACCTTTGGGAGGGGCCATGGCAGATATGACGGATCGAAGCGGGGGCTATTTCATCGGCACCAAGCCTTCGCAGCGTTACCCACTGTGGACACGAGCCAATGTCGGCGAGGTGTTCCCCGACCCGGTGAGAATGAGCACCTTCGATTTCGCGTTCCAGAACAGCGAAGGCGTTCGCATGGGCGAGATGGGCTTCCGCGATGCCTACGTGCAGATGGGCGCGTTTGAGTACGACGAGTTTGACCCCGACAACTGCGTCTTCTTAGGTGTCTTCGGCGGCTACGCCTACCTCAACGCGTCGGTCGGACGGGTCTTTGGTGCCCGCGCTCCTGGCGTCGATGTGGACACGATCGATCGGACTTTCTTCGGTGAGCAGCCGGGCATCCCGCCCTATGAGCCTCATCCCGACGACGACAGCCCGCAAGCTCAAGAGCGCATCGGCGAGACCCTCTTGATGATGTTCGCTGCGCCGGAGCTGCCGGAGACCTTCGAAGATGAACGCAGGGTCGCCGAGCTGCGCGCTCAACGGCCCGACTTCGCCCTAAAAGGCGACCACGAGATTGTCGAGTGGATCGACGATTTCTTGGAATCGGGCTACGGCGACAACACTGGCTTTCGACTGCTGTTCGGACGCCACCTCAAGACTTCGTTTTTGGCAGCAGTGCCGTTGGGAGCGCTGGAACAGGTCTGCACAGCGCTGGGCAGGCCACAAGACACGCTCAAGTTGGTGGCCGGCTACGGCGACGTGGCATCCGCTGCGCCCTCAGATGCGATGTGGCAACTCGGTCGGCAAGTCGCTGCGTCGAGGGTGCTAACTGAGTTGTTCGACGACGGCCCGGCGGGCCTGGCTGATCGCTTGGCCGCAGCGTCCCCCAACGACGCGTCGGGAGACATCACCGCGTTCAATGAAGCTTTCGATTCTTTTCTTTATGAGTTCGGTGCACGGGGACCGAACGAATGGGAGATGAGCTGCCCGACTTGGGAGACCGACCCAGACATCGCACTCGCCGCCATCGACCGGATGCGCTTGGCCCCCGCCGATGCTGAGCCCGCATTGCGGCGCGTCGAATTGGCGGCCCAGCGAGAGGCGCTGGCAGCAGAGATATCCGCAGCGCTCGAAGCCGACCCCCAGACGCAGACGCAGTTCAACTTGGCGCTGGGTGCTGCAGCGGTCTACCTGCCCGGGCGAGAGCGCACAAAAACTAACTGCGTGCGTTTTGTGAACGAGTGCCGTGTTGCTTGGCGGGTGCTGGGCCGCCGCCTCCTTGAGCGGGGACAGTTCGCGGCGGCAACCGATTTTGGGATGCTGCGGATGTCCGAATTGCACGAGATGCTTGATGACCCGACCGGTTGGGCCGAGATCATCGCAGAGCGACAAGCGAGTTGGGATGAGGCCAACCTGCGGCAGGAGCCTTTCGTCATTGTCGGAGATCCGCCGCCGGTGTCTTCTTGGCCACTCCGCAGCGCTGTTGAGATACCCGCTCTTGGTGTCACCGAGGTGCTGACCGGGCTGCCTGGCTGTCCCGGCATCGCTCGCGGGCGCGCACGGGTAGTGCTCGACAGCAGTGACCCCACCAAGCTGTCACCTGGCGATGTGCTCGTTGCGCCGCTCACCGATCCTTCGTGGACACCGCTATTCGTGAGCGCCAGCGCTGTTGTGGTGGATGTCGGCGCAGCGCTCAGTCATTCGGTCATCGTGAGCCGCGAACTGGGCCTGCCCTGCGTCATCTCTGCCACCGATGCCACGCAACGCATACCAGACGGCGCGCTTGTTGAGGTGAACGGTGATACGGGCACGATCACCGTTCTTGAGGTGTGAGCCACCGCAGGGTTTAACCCAACGACCCGACCGTTGCCAGCAGCCGGCCCCAGTAGCCAGCAGCCAGTGCCAGTAGCCAGTCCCAGCAGCTAGGGGCTTTCTCCCTCGATCACTTTTCGCAGCGCTTCCAGCGCCTCATCTGCGTACTCGGGACGGCAGATGAGCAGATCGGGCAGCCACGGGTCGGCGAAGTTGTACTTCAGTTCTGAGCCGTCGCAGCGGCTCGTATGCAGCCCGGCGGCTTGGGCTACAGCAACAGGCGCGCAGTTGTCCCACTCAAATTGGCCACCTGAATGGGCGTAGATGTCGGCCATTCCCATCACAACGGCCATGGCTTTGGCGCCCGCTGAGCCCAGGGTCATGAGTTCGGCGTCGAGCGCTCGGGCAACGATGACGGCGGCTGCGGGCGGGCGCGTCCTGCTGACAACTAGGCGGGGCGGGCCGTCGTGGGGCTCCGGCGGCGACGGCCCGGGTTCGGTACACAGCGTCCGCCCGATTGCAGGCAACGCCACCGCCGCTGCCGTCGGCACGCCGTTCTCAACGAGGGCTACATGCACGGCCCAATCCGTGCGCCCCGGCTCGGAGTATTCCCGCGTTCCATCTAGTGGATCGACGATCCAAACTCTCTCCGCTGTGAGGCGGGTGAGATCGTCATGGCCTTCTTCAGATAGGACTGCGTCGTTGGGTCGAGCTTCGCTGAGGCGCTCAACGATGAGCCGGTGAGCTTCGGCATCGCCGGTGTCGCGAACTTCCCAAGTGCTTGCACCAGCAGCGAAGAGCCGTTCTCGCGTCGCTACTAGCAAGTCTCCGGTCTCAGAAGCGACGCTCGCGGCGAGGGCGTGGTCGGCGGGGTAAGCCATCGCTCAAGTGTGCCGCTTTGCCGCTCTACTGTGATTTGACATATGGATTTGATGCATGGATTTGAAGCATGCGGGCCGATGTAGCGCGCCGCGATGGCTAGCCTCACTGTCTGACGGAGAGTGTTAGGCAGCTACTGTTACGGCCGCTGCCCTGTCCGGCACTCCCGCATTCCTACACGGAGGGACAAACCACATGAACAGGCGATTTGCTTTGCGCGTCAGCGTCATGCTGACGGCGTTGGCTCTTTTGGGAGCTGCCTGCGGCAGTGACTCTGACGAAGATGCCGAAGAGCCGGCAGCGACGACGCAAGCGGAAGCGGCAGAGACCGAGGCTACGGAGGTCGAACTGACGCAGTCCTCTGACGATCTGCTCGACACGGTCATCGACCGAGGCAGACTCAAATGCGGCGTGTCTGGTGCTGCTGTGGCGTTTTCAGAAACGCAGCCCGACGGTTCGCAGACCGGGTTTGATGCCGATTTCTGCCGTGCTGTTGCCGCAGCCATCTTCGGCGATGCCAATGCAGTGGAGTTCACCCCGCTGACTGCGGCGGAGCGGTTCACCGCTGTGCAGACCGGCGCAATCGACGTTCTGATGCGCAACACTACCTGGACTCAGAGCCGTGACACAGAGGTCGGCATGGACTTCGGCCCCACCACGTACTACGACGGTCAGCAGCTGATGGCTCGCGCAAGCGACGGATTTAGCTCAGCTTCTACGGTCGCTGACATCAACGGCTCAATAGTCTGCACCAACGCTGGTACTACCACTGAGCAGAACATCGCCGATGCCGCCGACGCAGCCGGCGTGACGATTGAGCTGAACACCTTTGAGGACTTCGACATCGTCACCGATACGTTCATCGCAGGTGGCTGTGACATTGTCACAACAGACGGCTCGGGACTTGTCGGCCGCAAGGTCAACCAGGAGCCTGACGACGAGGAATGGGTGATCTTCCCGCCGACACCAATCTCCAAGGAGCCGCTCGGTCCGACGTACGGCCAGAACCAGTCGCGCTTCGCTGATGTTGTCAACTGGACGGTCTATGCCACGATCATCGCTGATGAGAAGGGCATCACCTCAAGCAATGTCGACTCAATGCTGTCTGGCAGCTCGCTTGACGCTGAGGCGATTCGCCTGCTCGGCGGCGACGGGGAGAAGCAGACAGCTATGGGCCTCTCAGCCGATGCTTTCTACAACGTCATCGCTCAGGTCGGGAACTACGACGAGATCTACTCCCGGCACCTCAATCGCGTCGGGCTGACGCGTGCAGGTTCAGCCAACGCAGGCTGGCTTGACGGCGGCTTGATTTACGCTCCGCCGGCACGCTGAGCCCACAGGCTTGACCGGGCACTGACCCGGCCAACACAGACCAACGCACAGCCCCCGGTTCATGTCAACCGGGGGCTTTGTGCGGTCTCTTCGCTGCAGTTGTTATGTGTAGTGATTGGCGGCTACGAGACTGCGCTCGGCGGCAGCCAGCCATGCGTCACGAACTCATGGGTCACGAGCTATTGACGTGTTTCGCGTATGGTGAGCCGCAGTGAGCGATGAGCTGAGCGCAGCGGGAACGACATCGCTGAGTACTTTGGGCACCCGCCCGCCGTTCTACCGCGACGCCACGGTGGTCAAGTGGCTCTCGCAGGTGGTCGGACTTGCGCTCGTGCTGCTGGGGCTGTTTTTCTTGGCCTCGCAGGCGCAGAACAACCTTGAAGAACGAGATATTGCCACTGGGTATGGCTTTTTGGGAACTGCGCTGGGCGCCGACCTCAGCTCAGGGATCGACACCAATCCTGCCACTAGTGGCCGGGCGTTGTGGGCTGGCATGGTCAACACCATCCGTCTGGCAGTGGCCGGAATTGCGCTGGCAACAATCTTGGGCGTTCTGGTTGGTGTTGGGCGCTTGTCGCGCAACTGGATCGTGAATCGCACGAGCAGTGTGTTCGTTGAGACATTGCGCAATATTCCGCTGCTCGTTCAGATCATTTTGATCTTCGTTGTGATCGCAAGCTTGCCTCGCTTGTCCATTGACCAAGGACCAATTCATGGCTGGCTCCACATCTCTAACAAAGGCGTGTCGATTCCGCGGGTGACCATCGGCGACGGCTTTTATCAGTGGCTCATTTTCTTGATCGTGGGCGCAGTGTTGGGGCGGTTGGCACTGCGCCGTCAGAGCAGACGCCGCGACTTGACGGGTCGCCAAACGTACCCTTGGCTGAGTTTTGCTGCGGTAGTGGCTCTGTTCGCCGTCGTCGGTTGGTTCGCTCATCCTTCCTTGGGGTGGGTGGGCGCCGTCTTTGATGCCATCGCAGCGGGCATTGACGCATTGACACCGGGCATCGCCCAAGCGGCAATCTCGCTGGGTGCTGTTGCTGTAGCCGTTCAATGGATCCGACGCTTCTTAGCCACGCACCGCACGCCAGCAGGCTTGACCAAGCTCACTGACGACGACTGGTTTCGCATTGTCTTCGCCGGTGCCGGGGCGATGCTGGTGATCGGGTTTGTGACGTTGATTTGGCCTGGGCTGTCGAGTTGGATCATCAACTCTGGGCGGGATCTGTTTGAGGTTGCTGCCGACAAGTTCGGCGACGGCCGCACGAGCAGCCCCTTCGCTGCCTACCGTCCCGACATTCAACAGCTCGGCAACTTCCCCAACTACGGCCCAGCCGGTCTCAACTTAAGGCAAGCACTAGCCGCGGTGTACTTCGGCGTGGTGCTCTACACGGCAGCGTTCATCGCTGAGGTGGTGCGGGGCGGAATTCTGGCTGTGCCGAAGGGTCAGAGCGAGGCCGCCTTGGCTCTGGGTTTGCGGCGCGCAACGATGCTGCGCCGGGTGATCTTGCCCCAAGCGTTCCGAGTGATCCTGCCTCCGCTGGGGAACCAATACCTCAACTTAACTAAGAACACTTCGCTGGCAATCGCCATCGGCTACAGCGACGTAGTCCAAGTGGGCCAGACCGTCTACAACCAGACGGGCAAGACGCTCGAGGTGGTCTCCATCTGGATGCTGTTTTACTTGGCGTGCTCGCTGACCATTTCCGTTGTTGTCAACTTCTTCAACGTCCGAATGCGGATCGTGGAGCGCTGAGATGGATCACGGCGAAGGCTTGCCGACTGTGGGAGGGGACAAGCCGGTCATTGAGCGGGTCGTCACCCGGCCCACAACGCAGACCTACCGCTCACCCGGGGAGTGGATACGAAAGAATCTCTTTCCCAACCCCTTCAACTCGTTCCTGACCGTCGCCTTCGGCCTCTTTGTGTTGCTGGCCGTACGCGGGCTACTCAACTTTGTGTTCAGCGAGGAGCGGGGCTGGGATGCTGTTCGCACAAACCTGCGACTGATCTTCACCCATGCCTACCCCGAAGAGCAGTATGTGCGGGTGTGGGTTTGCGTGGGCATCGTGATGGGACTTGCAGGCTTGTCGCTGGGCCTGTTCGCGCGTCAAGGTGACGGCCTGCAGTTGCGGAAAATCTCCAATGCGCTGCTGGCCACGGCTGCTGCTGTTGCCGTTGGCATCGTCTTGCGAGAGCCTTCGGTGCTGATTGGCGCCGACGGCGAGGTTGTGCGAGAAGGCGACGCCGTCGTGAGGCAGTCCTTCGCGGAGGCGATGTCTGACCGTTGGGGGTGGTGGCTTGTTGTCGGCACAGTGGCCGCCATCGCGCTGGTGCTGCGCCGATTTCACAAAAGCAGCGACGGATCACCGCGTACCGTAGATGCACTCAACGTTGTCCTTGTTGCGCTGGTTGTGCCCGTGGGGTCCGGGTGGATCTACCCGTGGGGCCACTACGCCTTCGCTGACGGTGAGTTCATTGCCGAACATGGACGCACGGTCGCCATGTCCACCAAGCTGCCGTGGACGGTCATGTGGGTGCTGGCAGTTGTATCGCTGCTGGCGGGGCGTTGGCTGCGGTCACATACCGATGTGTACTGGCTGGCTCGTCTGCGCATTGTCGTGAATCTCACTTGGCTGGCGACGCCGTTTGTTCTCTACTGGGTAGTGCTGCGCGACCCTGACCTTGATTGGGCCCGCATCGCACAAGTAGATGTGCCTTTGGCGCTGATCTTCGGCATTGCGGGCGGCATCGTGTTGTGGTGGCTGACAAAGGAAGGAATCGGCGAGCTCGGACGCATCGTTGCGGTGGCGCTGCTGGGCGTTGCTGCTTTCAATTGGCTGGCTGCGTTCGTGGGTTGGTACCCGATGCTCCAAAAGGTGCGCATCAGTTTCGCTCTGCTGGCTGCAGTGGCGCTGCTTGCACACAATTTTTCTGGAGAGACGCAGAAGCGCCGACGCCTCGTCGTGGGGTGGCTGGTTTTGATGGCTGTTTTTCACTACTTCGCCACGGTCATGAATACGCCTTCCACGGTGGAGACTCCGACAGAGGCGTTGATCGGCGGGTTCGCAGTCACGCTGGTGGTGGCTGTGTTCACGCTCATGCTCTCGTTCCCGCTGGGCGTGCTGCTGGCCTTGGCCCGCACCTCACGGTTGCCGATCTTCCGGGTCATGGCGACCTCCTATATCGAGGTGGTACGCGGCGTGCCCCTCATCACTATTTTGATCTTCTTCGTCGTGATTTTGCCGCTCTTTTTGCCGGCGAACATGGAAATCAGTCTGTTTGCCTCCGCCACGCTCGGTTACACGTTGTTCTCTGCGGCGTATCTAGCGGAGAACGTGCGCGGCGGCCTTCAATCGATTCGTCGAGGGCAGTATGAAGCCTCCGATGCGGTGGGTTTGAGCACAGTGCAGCGGACGACGTTCATCGTTTTGCCGCAGTCGCTGCGGGCATCGATACCGCCGCTGGTGGGCCAAGTGATCGCCACTTTCAAGGAGACCTCACTGCTGGCCATCATCGGCGTATTCGACATTTTGCGCATGGCCAACAGCGTTATCCCAGCTCAGACGCAGTTCTTTGGCATCAAGCGAGAAGGGCTGCTGTTCGTCTCGCTCGTGTACTGGGTCTTTGCGTACATCTTGTCCAAACAAAGCCAGCGACTCGAACGACGACTCGGTGTGGGGGAGCGATAGTGAAGCCAAGCGCGGCCACAGGAGGCAGGACATGAGCATCAGCGATGCCACCGTTGCGGTGTCGGAGGACCTAGCAGCGCGAGACGACATGATCGTGTGCCGCGGCGTTGACAAGTGGTTTGGCGATTTCCAAGCCCTCAACGGGATCACTGCGACCATCAAGGAACAAGAGATCGTTGTGGTTCTGGGACCTTCGGGCTCGGGCAAGAGCACATGGATCCGTTGCATCAACCGCTTGGAAGCCCACCAGAGCGGTCAGATCATCGTGGACGGCATTGAACTCAGCAACGACCTGCGCAACATTGAGAAGATCCGTTCCGAAGTGGGCATGGTCTTTCAGCAGTTCAATTTGTTTCCGCACCTGACCGTGTTGGACAACATCACGCTGGCTCCCATCTGGGTTCGCCGCAAGCCTCGGCCTGAGGCTGAGGAGCAAGCACGGGCACTCTTGGAGCGTGTGGGCATTCCCGAGCAGGCGCAGAAGTTTCCCGGCCAGTTGTCTGGGGGTCAGCAGCAGCGGGTGGCGATTGCGCGAGCGTTAGCCATGGAGCCGCGGGTGATGCTGTTTGACGAGCCCACCTCCGCACTCGATCCCGAGATGATTAAAGAAGTTCTTGACGTGATGGAGGAACTGGCGCGCTCGGGTATGACCATGATGGTCGTGACGCACGAGATGGGCTTCGCGCGCGAAGCGGCCGATCGCATCATCTTCATGGAGGATGGCGAGATCGTTGAGGTGGGCACGCCGGAGCACTTCTTTACTGAGCCAGCCGAAGAGCGCACCAAACTGTTCTTGAGCCAAGTGCTGTAGCTGAGCTGTATTTTAGCTAGCAGCGCAAATTTGCCGACTAGCCGTCGGGTTCGCCGTAGGGAGCGCCAGCGGTGGCGTAGCACTCCGGGTGATAGTGCTCGACGCGATCCCAGCGGTTCTTCACGTACACGTTGCAGATGATCTGTTCTGCGCGCACGCGCGCTTGAAATTTGATCAGTTCGTCGCATACGGCGCAGTACGCGGCGTTGCCCGCTTCGACCGTGCGAGAGACAGCCCTGCTCTTCCATTTCTTTTTTGCGCTCTTGTTTGCGCGAGTTTCCGTCGAGACGGTGGATGTTGACGTCGGTGAGTCCTTGGCCATGGCCGGACTTTATCGAACGCTCGCGCGCAATTGGTGCATATTCGCGCGAATAGCGCGAATTTCTGCCCAACCTTGGTTCAATCTCTGTTCAATCTCTGTCCAATCTCTGCTAGTTTGTGCAGGTCACGCGCGTTACGCGCGAAATCAGCGGAGACATCTTGAGCGTGCTCGCTGGTCGCGTTAACCGCTAGCCCAGCCCCGGTAGTGTGCCCTGCTGTGTCTCCAAGCTCGCTCGCCGCAGTGGACGCGGTGCTGTTTGACTTCGGGGGAGTCATCACCGAGAGCCCTTTTAGGGCCTTCAACCGTTACGAAGACCGAATCGGTGTGCCCCGTGACACGATCCGGCAGATCAACGCCGCCAACCCCAACACCAATGCCTGGGCCAAGCTTGAACGCAACGAGGTGACCGTCTCAGAGTTCGCCGATCTGTTTGAGGCGGAAGCCCAAGCCCTTGGCCATTCGGTCTCCGGCACGGAGGTGCTGGCGTGCCTCAGCGGTGGCTTGCGGCCGCAAATGGTTCGAGCGCTACGCATCTTGGCGGCACGGCTGCCGGTTGGCTGCATAACAAACAACGTGAAAACCGGTCATGGGGCCGCCATGGCCCGGGATTCGGACACAGCGACTGCGATTGCCGAGGTGATGGAACTCTTCGGTGTCGTGATTGAGTCCTCAGCAGTTGGGTTGCGTAAGCCTGATCCCCGCATCTATAAGATGGCTTGTGAGCGACTCGGTATTGATCCGACCCGTACGGCGTACTTGGACGACCTGGGCATCAACTGTAAGCCGGCTGCAGCAATGGGCATGAAAGCCATCAAAGTGACAGATCCCGACGCGGCACTGCTCGAACTCGAAACTCTGGTTGGCTTCTCACTGAGCTTGGCTTCTCACTGAGCTTGGCTTCTCACTGAGCTTGGCTTTTCACTGAGCTTGGCTTTTCACTGGGCACCGAGGCCGGACCTTCCCCCATCAACTACAAGCCGTTCGCCCGCTGAAAGAGTCCGTTAGCGTCACCGGCGTGCGGATCGCCACTTGGAACGTCAACAGCCTCAACGCCCGATTGGGGCGGGTTGATGAGTGGCTGAGCTACGCAGCGCCTGACGTGCTCTTGTTGCAAGAGACCAAGATGGCCGACGAGCAGTTCCCGCACCGGCATTTCGAGGCGCAGGGCTACGAGTCTGCCCATCACGGGCAGGGCCGCTGGAACGGCGTGGCGATCCTGTCGAGGGTGGGCCTCAACGATCCCGTCAGCGGATTCGCCGACGGCCGCGAGCCAGATCCTGATGCTCGGATCGTCTCGGCTCGTTGCGGCGGTGTGACGGTGAGTTCTGTGTATGTGCCCAATGGCCGCGAGGTAGACCACGATCACTACCACTACAAGCTGGACTGGCTGGGTCGGCTACGAACGCATCTTGGGGCCATCTGCGATCCGACTGAGCCGGTGCTGGTCGGCGGAGACTTCAACGTGTGCCCCGACGACCGCGATGTGTGGAATCCCGACAATCCCGAGCCGCGCACTCACGTAACTCAACGCGAACGTGACGCCCTAGCCAAAGTGTGCGACTGGGGTCTGCGTGACATCTTCCGCGAACATTACGAGGACGAGGGCCTTTACACCTGGTGGGACTACCGCAACGGGGCCTTCTACAAGCGGCACGGATTGCGCATCGACCTGCTGCTGGCAACTGAGCCGGTCGTGACAGCCACCAAGTTCTGTCTTATCGATCGCAACGCTCGAAAAGGCGACAAACCTTCGGATCACACTGTGGTGTTTGCCGATCTGACTCTTTGATTTGGCTCTCTATGTTGGCTCTCTGGGCTCTGCGACAGAGCTTCTTTGAGGCATCTTTACGGCGCACGGGTCGCCTCGAGCGCAGCTCGCGCACCGGCCACAGCAGCGGATGCTTCCTTGCGGGGCAGTGGTGCCGGCTCGGCTGTGGCCCCTTCGATCAGCGACAACCACGGCGACGGACTCTGAGGGCCAGCCGTGTGACTGCGGCCGGGGCGGTGACGCGCCCAAGTGAAATGGAGCGTGTGGCTAGCCCGCGAGACGGCGACGTAGAACAGCCGACGCTCCTCGGCATCGTTGGGGCGCAGCGGCACCAAGCCGTTCTCGGTGCCGGCGATCACCACATGGCGCCATTGCAGTCCCTTGGCAGCGTGGAAGGTTGCGAGCGTCACAGCGCCGTCGCGTGGGTCTAACAGAACGCCGGAGCGATCCATGTCAAACATGTCCGCTGACAGAGCGCTCTGGCTCTTGGCTAACAGTTCGACCCATGTTGCGAAGTCGTTCCCGGTCGCGCCGATGGCCTGTGATGACCGCCCCGATAAGCGACTCTTTTCTGCTAGGTAGGCATCGGCTAAGTCCAGCACTCGCATCAGCGCCGGGTCTGAGTGGAGACGGTCGGGAGAACTGGGCGCATCGGCGCGCAGATCGTGGACAGCGGCCCCAAATCCTGCGCCGGTGCCGCGCAGATGATCGACCAACTTGCGCACGGCAGGCAGTTCTAAGAACTGGTTGCGTTGGCTGCCCAGCCGGTAGGGAATGCCATGGGTGTCGAGAGCTGTGCCGATGTCAGTGAGCTGGGCATTCGTCCGTGCCAGTACACCGAACCAATCCCAGCGTGTCGTCCCGAGATGACGGTCGGCCAGCCAGCGTGCAATGCCAGCAGCCTCGGCCTCGGCATCATCGAACGCTGTGATGGTTGGCGCCAGCGGCGTTTCGTGGGGTCGCGCCGGGGTCTGTGCATGACCGCCGACAGGGCCCGAGTCGCCAAGGTCCGAGTCGCCAGGGTCGGCTAGGACTGCTGCCGCTGCGGACACCAACGACGGCTGGCTGCGGTAATTGAGGCTGAGCCGGACGATCTGCGCGTCGGTGAAGTGACGGTCAAACTCTGCTAGGTAGCGGCTGTCGGCACCATTCCACCCGTAGATCGCCTGGTCTGCGTCGCCGACGGCACAGATGTCGGACTCGCCGTTTTGGACTGCTTGTGCGCCGCCGAGCCACTCCCACAGCAAATCCCATTGCAAGCAGTTGAGATCTTGGAACTCGTCCACGAAGAAGTGCCGCCCAAGCCAACGCTGCGCGTCGGCGAAGTGCTCATCACAGCGCATGAGACGAGCACACTCGGCCAGCAAGTCGTCGAAATCCAGCATCCTCCGGCGCGACTTGAGGCGCTCAAAGTGGCGGTATAAATCTGCTGCTGCGGAGCCTGCATTCGGCCCCAGCCGACGCGTGGCAGGGCCGTCGCGGTACTCAGCAACCGACAGGCCGCTCGCCTTGGCCCAGTCGATCTCCCGCAACGCCACGGCGACGGTGATCGGCTGCCGAGACCTGTACGAGCGTTGAAGATGTTCTGCCAGCTCGCTACTCAGCGCAGCACGGTTCGGCAGGATCTTCCGCTCGGCGCGGCCGTGGTCGAGGTCGTACTGGCGCAGCTGCGCCAACGCCAAAGAGTGGAATGTGCCTACCGGCCCCATGTCGTTGATGTCAAGCTGCCGCAGGCGCGACTGGAGTTCTCGGGCGGCCCGGCGGGTGAAAGTGACGGCCACCGCGCGACGCGCCCGCATTGAGGAGGTCGCGACTCGCCATGCAATTCTGTGGGTCAGCACTCTCGTCTTTCCGCTGCCCGGACCTGCGACTACCAGCAGCGCTGCTGCGGGTGAGCGCACCGCGGCACGCTGTGCGACATCAAGCCCGTCATCGGATGGCAGTGCCAAAGCAGCGTGCGGTTCGGCTGCCGAGTCGTTCACGAAGGCGAAGCTAGACCTTGCGACCCTGCAATCAATCAGCCGCCGACATCTGCAACCAACTCACTTGCAACCACCTCACTTGCAACCACCGACGGAACCTGCGGAGGCCCACCTCGACGCGCAGTAGCGTTGAAAGCGAACAACCTCTTGAGGAACTAACTCACTGAGGAATCATCAAGTTCGGGAGCGAAGATGAGCACAGGGCCGCTGGCAGGCGTTCGAGTGATTGAGTTGCAAGGCATCGGACCAGCCCCTTTTTGCGGGATGATGCTGTCGGACATGGGTGCAGAGGTCATCCGTATCGACCGCGCGGACAGGGTGCGTAACCCAAACGAGGTGACCCCGCCGATCGATGTGCTCGCCCGCGGACGGTCCTCGCTCGGTCTCAACCTCAAGAATGCCGACGCGGTCGAAGTGCTGCTGCGACTGGCCGAACGCTCAGATGCGCTCATCGAAGGTTTCCGTCCCGGAGTCACCGAGCGGCTTGGCATCGGCCCGAACGAGTGCTTGGCTCGCAACCCGAAGCTGGTCTATGGCCGGATGACCGGTTGGGGCCAAGAAGGGCCGTACGCGCTAGCCGCTGGGCACGACATCAACTACATCGCTTTGGCAGGCGCGCTCGACCCCATTGGTCGCCGCGGGGAGCCGCCGACACCTCCGCTGAACTTGGTGGGCGACTTCGGCGGCGGTGGCATGCTGCTGGCGTTCGGTGTGGCCTGCGCGCTGGTAGAGGCGCAACGCTCCGGCGAGGGCCAAGTGGTGGACGCGGCGATGGTTGACGGCGCTGCGACGTTGATGGCGATGTTTCATTCCATGCGAGCACTGGGCGTGTGGAACGACGAGCGCGGCACGAACCTGCTCGACACCGGCAGTCACTTCTACGACGTGTACGAATGCGCCGACGGCAACTACGTCTCGATCGGTTCCATTGAGCCGCAGTTTTATGCGGAACTGCTTCGTCTCACCGGTCTCAACGAAGACCCGGAGTTTGCCGAGCAGCATTCGCGAAGTCAATGGCCGCAGCAAAAAGAGCGCATTGGGAAGGTTTTCAAGTTGAAGACGCGCGACGAGTGGTGCGAGATCATGGACGCCACAGATGTGTGCTTCGCGCCAGTGCTGACACTGGCTGAGGCACCTGTACACCCGCACAACGTCCACCGCGACGTCTTCTGCGAGGTGGCCGGGGTGACCCAGCCGAGTCCTTCACCGCGTTTCAGCCGAACTTCGCCAGCCGTGCAAGGTCCGCCGGCACAGCCAGGCCAGCACACAGATGAAGTGTTGGCAATCGCTGGCTACGACCCCGACGACATCGCAAAGTTGCGCGATACCGGCGCAGTCGCCTGAGCCGGATCGGCGAAGTTGTCACGATGGCCACGATGCCGGAGTCGGAACACCGCGATTTATCCACCCCCCTGCCACGCAGCGATGAACAGCACAGCGTCCCGCCAGGGCTAGACCGCAAGCTGGTTCCGCTGTATGAGGAAGCGGCTGCTGTCACGGAGATATCGCCAGCCAGTGCCTGCGCGCTTGCACGGCTGCTGTTGCGCAGCCTCATCCAAGCCCAAGGTTTGCGGGGCCGTCATCTGGTGCGCGATATCAGCGAACTGGTCTCAGCGGGAGCGCCCGTCGGGCTGCTGCGAGCGCTTGACGTGATGAAACTGAGCGAGATAGAAGCGCGCCGACCCGGCGAGATCAACTTGGCGAACGGGCACGGCGACGCACGGAACCTCTTGATGTTCATTCACCTGTTCACTGAGCACGTCTCGCCGCGTCAGCGGTGAGACCGTTGGGCACAGTTGCCGCGTCAGCGGTGAGACCAATAGGCACAGTTGCCGCGTCAGCGGTGAGACCAATAGGCACAGTTGCCGCGTCAGCGGTGAGACCATTGGGCACGGTCACCGCGTCAGCGGTGAGACCATTAGGCACAGTTGCCGCGTCAGCGGTTTGGTTGGTGTCCACAAACGCTGTTGCATCGACATGAACGCGGAAGCTTGGTCAACGATCCATCTTGCACTCGGGTGGGCGCTGGTGCTGTCGAACGGGGCAGCGGGGCTGTGGGCGCTCGCCGCTGCGAAATGGCAAGGCTTGGGGCACCGCAGCATGTGGTGGCTGCTAGGCGGCGCTTGGGTATTGGTCTTCGTTCAGCTCACTGTCGGGGTGATACTGATGCGAGCAGCGGCAGTGGAGGCACCAGCGTTTCATGTGTTCTACGGCGTGTGCTGTGCTGTGGCGGTTGCGTTCGTCATCGGCTACCGCCAACAACTCGAACATCGTCGCTACGAACTGTTTGGCTTAGGCGCGCTGTTCATCATGGGCCTAGCTATACGAGCCATGTTCCTCGGCAGCTAAACCCACCCCCTTCAGAAGCCGAGGCGATGCTCTAGACGGTCTAGTTCTTTGCGCAATTCTTGAGGGAGACGTTCACCGAGTTCTCGATAGTGCGATTCGATCATGTCGATCTCGGCCCGCCAATCGTCTTCGTTGACACCAAGCAGTGTCTCTATCTCGGCATCGGTGAGGTCAAGCCCGCTGGTGTCGAGCGCTTCGGGTGGGGGCACTAGGCCGATTGCAGAAGGCACTGCTTCGCCGTGCCCAGCGATTCGCTCCACAATCCACTTGAGCACTCGGGAGTTGTCGCCGAAGCCGGGCCAGATGAACTTGCCGTCGGCGTCCTTGCGGAACCAGTTGACGTAGTACAGCTTCGGCAGTCGGGTGCCCGACTTTGCGCCGATGTCAAGCCAATGCCCGAAGTAGTCGCCAAAGTTGTACCCGCAAAAGGGCAGCATCGCAAAGGGGTCGCGTCGCACTTCACCTATGGTTCCTGCCGCAGCAGCGGTTTTTTCTGACGACATCTGCGAGCCTAAGAACACCCCGTGTTCCCAGTCGAACGCTTCAACCACGAGGGGAACCGTGGTGGCGCGTCGGCCACCGAAGAGGATCGCAGAGATTGGCACACCGTCGGGGTCTTCCCATTCGGGTGCTATCGAGGGGCATTGAGCGGCAGGGGCCGTGAATCGAGCGTTGGGGTGTGCCGCGGGTGTGCCTTGTGACGCTGACCATTTGTTGCCGCGCCAGTCGATGAGATCGGCAGGAGGCTCCGGTGTGAGGCCTTCCCACCAGACATCGCCGTCGGGTGTGTGGGCCACATTGGTGAATACGCAGTTGCCCCACATGGTGCCGAGTGCGTTCGGATTGGTGTCGCTGCCGGTGCCCGGGGCAACGCCGAAGATGCCGGCCTCGGGATTGATGGCGTGCAGACGACCGTCGTCGCCGAACTTCATCCACGCAATGTCGTCGCCGATGGTTCGCACCTTCCAGCCTGGAAGCGTGGGGATCATCATTGCCATGTTCGTCTTGCCGCAAGCGGAAGGGAAAGCAGCGGCCAGATACACCGTCTCGCCATCGGGCGGTGTCACGCCCACAATCAGCATGTGCTCGGCCAGCCAGCCCTCGTCTCGGGCCATCGTCGATGCGATACGCAGCGCGAAGCACTTCTTGCCCAGCAGTGCGTTGCCGCCGTAACCGGAGCCGTACGACCAGATCTCGCGTGTTTGGGGGAAATGGACGATGTACTTGTTGTCTGCGTCGCACGGCCAAGCCACATCGGCCTGCCCCGGCGCTAACGGCGCGCCGAGCGAGTGGACGCACGGCACGAATTCGCCGTAGCCGAGCACATCGAGTGCTGCTTGGCCCATCCGGGTCATGATCCGCATCGAGGCCGCCACATAGGGCGAATCGGTGAGCTGCACTCCGATGTGGGCAATGTGGCTGCCGAGTGGACCCATCGAGAACGGCACGACGTACATAGTCCGGCCACGCATGGATCCGCCGAAGAGTCTCAGCATTTCGTTGCGCATCTCATCGGGTTGTCGCCAGTTGTTGTTCGGGCCCGCATCGAGTTCGTTCTCGCTGCAGATGAATGTGCGGTCTTCAACTCTCGCGACATCGGCGGGATCCGAGCGAGCGAGGTAGCTGTTGGGACGGGTGCGGGGATCGAGTTTGATGAGCGTTCCCGACTCGACCATCTGGCTGCACAGACGGTCGTACTCGGCTGTCGAGCCGTCGCACCAGTGGACGGCATCGGGTGTCAGCACGCTGGCCCAATGATCGACCCACTCGATCAACTGGTGGTTGTCAGTAGCAGGCAAGATGTCCTCCGGGTCCGAGTCTCGTACTCGCTCTCACATTGAGTTGCAGATCTTGCTCTTCGGTCGATGCGGCTGCATCGGACTCAGATCAAGCTGTTTTCCCCCCGGCGGTAATCCAGTCAGGTGTCCCCAAGTCAACTTCTGACCCCAGACGAAGCCGTGTTGCCAGCCCCCGCTCGTCAAGGTCGAATATCACTCGCTGGCCCTGCCTCAACATTCGGAAGATGGAGTCTTCCAAAGCATTTGGCGCCAGCTCGTACTCGGCGCGCTCTACATCGTCGGTGACAACGCCGACCCTTGAAGCTGGGTCATACGACTTGATGACGCCTTGCACGCGCGCCTCCCGTGTCCAGAGAGCCGCGACTCTGCGGTTGCAGGCTGCGCGGCTCACCGAAAGCTAGCAACCGCCGACGGCGCGCGTTGTAGTTTCGGTTGTTATGAGCGACGGCAAACAGCGCAATGCAGCATCTCTGCTGAACGTGCTCGGATCAGATGCGTTGGCTGAGATCATGCGGGTCTACCGTGCCGCGCTCGACCAGCACCGCATCACGATTGATCGGCTCAACGTCTACCCAGTGCCCGACGGCGACACCGGCACCAACATGGCCCTGACACTGGCTGCTGTGTGCGAAGAGCTGGATTCCTCGGGCACAGACCGCGCTGCGATATGCGGTGCTATCTCTCACGGCGCGCTCATGGGTGCTCGTGGCAACAGCGGCGTGATTGTTAGTCAACTGCTGCGCGGGCTGGCGTCCACGTTGGCGCTGAGCGATGAGCATCTCGAGGCTGAGCCACCGATCGATGCGCAGCAGTTAGTTCGAGGCCTCGTGGCTGCGAGCACGGCGGCAGACAGCGCAGTCATGCGGCCTGTTGAAGGAACGATTCTGAGCGTTGCTCGCGCTTCGGCACAAGCCGCCGAGCACGCGCTGGGCGCGCTCAGCGACGACGACACTGGGTTGGCGACGGTGCTCGAGAACGCCCGCCGAGCTGGGCAGTTGGCGCTCGAGGCCACTCCGCAGCAACTGCCGGTGCTGGCCGACGCTGGTGTCGTAGACGCCGGCGCGGCGGGCTACCTCCTGCTGCTTGATGCCATGCTGAGTGTTATCGACGGACGCCCGTTGCCCGACTCGGTGGAACTACCTGCGGAAGTAGAGGCGGTGATTGCCCACGGGAACGCCGGTGCCGACTTGCACAGCGCCGCCACTGATCCCCTAGCTGAGCAGCGTGAAGAATTGCACCGACACCTCAATGGCGGTCACGGAGGTAGTCACGACGCGCATGATCTGTCGGCCACTCGCTATGAGGTGATGTTCTTGCTCGCTGCGCCGGACGAAAACATCGAAGACTTCAAGACTGCATGGTATTCGCTTGGTGATTCCATTGTGATGGTGGGCGGAGACGGCCTGTGGAACTGCCACATCCACACCGACGACATCGGCCCGGTGATTGAGGCAGGAATTGATGCCGGTCGTCCGCATCGCATCCAGATCACAGATCTCCATGATCAAGTCGCCGAACTCGGCCAGCACAGCCCACACAGTCAGCACAGTGCGGGCGCAGGCCAGTCCAGTCAGCACAGTGCGGGCGCAGGCCAGTCCAGTCAGCACAGTGCGGGCGCAGGCCAGTCCAGTCAGCACAGTGCGGGCGCAGGCCAGGCAGCGACGCAGCAGCCTGCGGTCGAATGCGCGGTGGTGGCCATATCACCGTCCGCTGGGCTCGACCGGTTGTTCGTCTCGATGGGCTGTCATGGCATTGTCACCGGCGGGCAGACGATGAACCCCTCAACTGCTGAGGTGCTCGCCGCGGTTGAGGCAGCGCCGTCGCAGCAGGTCGTGGTGTTACCCAACAACTCCAACATCGTTCGTGTTGCTCAGCAAGCCGGCGATCATGCATCGAAGACAGTCGCTGTCGTTGCAACCACCTCGGTGCCAGCTGGTCTTGCGGCTTTGATCGGCTTCGATTCCGCAACCGGCGCAGATGCCAACGCCGCTTCGATGGGCGACGCTGCGGCCGCAGTGCTGGCAGGCGAGATCACCCAAGCGGTGCGAGACACGGCGACGCCGACCGGTCACGTCGCTGCCGGAGCATGGATTGGCCTGAACGGCGACGGCATCGCAGCCTCTGGCGAGACCCCGGCCGTTGCTGCCGTCGAACTGCTTGGGGCCATGCTGGGGCCAGATCACGAAATCCTCACGTTGATCGAAGGCGCCGAGGCTCAGCAGGCGCAGACCCAAGAGGTGATGTCGTGGCTTACCGAGCACTGGCCCGCTGTTGCAGTCGAGCGACACTTCGGCGGCCAAGATCACTACCCGTACCTGTTCGGCATCGAATGAATCCGACCGCAGTAGCCGACCTGCTGCAGGCCAAGCTGCGGGGGCGGCGTATCCTCACATGACGGGGGCCGTTGGCGCTACCGACGCATCTGGCAGTCCGGCTTCTGGTGGCCCGACATCTGGCAGCCCAGTTTCTGATGGCCCGGTTTCTGGTAGCCCAGTTTCTGATGGCCCGGTTTCTGGTAGCCCAGTGTCCGCAGCGAAAGCTCCGTTGACGCTGCGCGAACTCGACGCCATAGGTGTCGAAAGGCTCAACGGGGTCGGTTCTCAGCGCCGCAAAGCCCTCAGCGAGGTGGGTGTTGAGTCCGTGTTCGACTTGTTGACCTATTACCCACGGCGTTACGTCGATCGCACGGCCCAAGCACCGATCAGTGAAGCCGAGGTTGGATCGGAGATCACGGTCGTCGCAGACGTGCAGTCGGTCTCGACCCGTCCTCTGCGCACCGGGCGGCGGTTGGTGAGCGTTGATGTGGGGGATGCCACCGGCGCGCTGAGCGCGGTGTTTTTCAACCAGCCGTGGCGTGAGCGTCAGCTTCGCGAAGGGCGGACCGTGGCGCTGTTCGGCAAAATTGAGAACTACCGGGGGCGCAAGCAGATGACCAACCCCGTGGTTGACGTGCTGGGCGACGGCTCCACCGCAAAGTCCGACCGCACAGGCAAGATCGTGGCCATCTACCCGCAGTCTGAGACTGTCGGCATCGTGACTTGGGACGTTGCGAACTGGATAGCGGAGGCACAGCGGCGTTGTGAAACTCGCGGCATCGCCGATCCACTGTCGGCATCGCTGCGCCAAAGGTTCGGACTCATTGCGCGCGGCCGAGCGTTCGCTGACATTCACGACCCGCTCTCGATGAGCGACCGTTGGGCGGCGCGCGACCGACTGGTGTTCGACGAGCTGCTGAGGGTGCAGCTATTGCTGCGTTCTCAGCGCTTAGCGCGAGAGGCCCATGAGCTGGGTGTTGCGCACCGCCCGGTGGGCAGTCTCATGGAGGCTTTCCGTGGGCGGCTTCCTTATGCGCTAACCGACGCGCAGCAGCGTGCCATGGCAGAGATCGATGCCGATGTTGCCACGGTGCGTCCGATGCACCGACTCCTGCAAGGTGATGTTGGTGCTGGCAAGACCTTGGTGGCACTGCATGCTCTGCTTGTGGCTGTCCAAAACGGCCACCAGGGTGCGCTGCTGGCACCGACTGAGGTGTTGGCCGAGCAACATCACATCGCCCTGCGGTCATTGCTCGACGGATTAGAGGTACCCGATGAAGCTCGGCTTGGCGGCCGTCGTCCGCTGCGTCTGCGGCTGCTTACAGGATCGAGTTCGGCAGCGCAGCGCCGTGAGGTGCTCGTGGAGATCGCCACGGGAGCGGCTGACATCATCGTCGGAACCCATGCGTTGCTTGAAGAGTCGGTGAAGTTCAGCTCGCTCAGTCTTGTGGTGGTAGACGAGCAGCACCGTTTTGGTGTCTCCCAGCGGGCTCGATTGCGCGAGAGCGGTCGCGCCGACCGCCGCATTCCGCATCTGCTGGTGATGACTGCAACGCCGATCCCTCGCACCGCAGCGATGACGGTGTACGGCGATCTGGATGTCTCTGTGCTCGACGAACTCCCTCCTGGACGCATGCCGATCCACACGCAGTGGGTCCGCGGCCCGCTTGCCACAGAGGTGATGTGGACCGAAGTGCGCAGCGAGATCGAGGAGGGCCGACAGGCCTATGTGGTGTGCCCGCTCATCACCGAGAGCGAGAGTCTTGATGCGCGCTCAGCAGAGCAGATGCATGCAGAACTGGTAGCTGGGCCGCTGGCAGGTATGCGAGTTCGTTTGTTGCACGGACGCCTTCCACCGGCCGACAAAGAAGCCGAGATGACCGCGTTTCGTTCGGGCCACATCGACGCGTTGGTGGCAACGACCGTCATTGAAGTAGGCATTGACGTGCCCAATGCCACGGTGATGGTCGTGCTTTCCGCCGACCGCTTCGGCATCGCGCAGTTGCATCAGCTGCGCGGGCGGGTCGGTCGGGGAAGCCACGCGTCAAGGTGTTACTTGGTGAGCGATGAAGATCCCACGCCTGTGGCGGAGGAACGTCTTGCTGCGCTGGTGGCAACGAGTGACGGTTTTGAGCTAGCCGAACGCGACCTTGAACTGCGCGGCGAGGGCACTTTGTTTGATGAACGGCAGTCGGGGCGTAACGATCTGAAGCTGGCGTCGCTGGTGCGCGACCGCAACTGGGTGCAGGCCGCCCGCGATGCCGCCGCTGAACTCATCGCGCCAGACAGTGGTCTCGATGCGCATCCAGCGCTTGCAGATGAGGTTGAGTGGTTTGCTAGCCGTCGCGATCCCGACTATCTGCATCGCAGCTGACCACAGAAGGCGCCTGGCCACAGTGATTTAGGTGAGCGCAAGCCAGGTAACGCAGTAGACATCGTTGGGTGTGATTTCGGGCAGTGGTTTTGGTGGAATGTACGGTTCGAGGCCAAGTTCTTTGATGACTCGCAGGATTTCTGTGGCCTGTTCTGAGGGATTGTTGGAGCTTTTGAGGGCTGCTGTGAGTGTCCGGATCGTGCGTTCGGGGTAGGGCGCTGTGATGGTGTCTATGGCGCGGTCTATTTCGTCTTGGGTCATGTGCGGCGGCGAGTGCTCTTTGATGACCTCCGCGACCCGCA